>NZ_CM176571.1:902500-3020000 GCF_058105145.1 Thioclava sp. ISO4 | reverse complement strand
CAACGGATAAAAGGTACTCTGGGGATAACAGGCTGATGATGCCCAAGAGTCCATATCGACGGCATCGTTTGGCACCTCGATGTCGGCTCATCTCATCCTGGGGCTGGAGCAGGTCCCAAGGGTACGGCTGTTCGCCGTTTAAAGAGGTACGTGAGCTGGGTTTAGAACGTCGTGAGACAGTTCGGTCCCTATCTGCCGTGGGTGTAGGATACTTGAGAAGAGTTGCCCCTAGTACGAGAGGACCGGGGTGAACGGACCACTGGTGGACCAGTTATCGTGCCAACGGTAGTGCTGGGTAGCTATGTCCGGACAGGATAACCGCTGAAAGCATCTAAGCGGGAAGCCCCCTTCAAAACTAGGTATCCCTTGAGGGCCGTGGAAGACCACCACGTCGATAGGCTGGAGATGTAAGCGCGGCAACGCGTTCAGTTGACCAGTACTAATTGCCCGATTGGCTTGATTTGATCCGGTAGAAGCCAGACCTCTGGCTCCGATCATAATCAAAAGCTGCATAGCAACTTGACTTGAAATCATCGCTTCTTCCTCGGTTTGGTGGTCATAGCACGAGCAAAACACCCGGCTCCATTCCGAACCCGGCCGTTAAGTGCCGTCGCGCCAATGGTACTGCGTCTTAAGACGTGGGAGAGTAGGTCACCGCCAAACCTAGAAAGAAGCGATGAAAAATCATCTCTCAAACAACGATGACAAACAAAATCCCGATCGCAAAAACATAAAGCCCTCGGGAAACAAACGCGGGATCGAGCACCCCGCAATCGCTACAAACTCTCCGAAAGAGTTTGAAAAACGCGATCGCCTCGTCAGGCTCATAACCTGACAAAAAAGGCAAACGCTCAACGGACGCGGGATGGAGCAGCCCGGTAGCTCGTCAGGCTCATAACCTGAAGGTCGTAGGTTCAAATCCTACTCCCGCAACCAGTTTTAGCGAACAAGCCGCACCCGAAAGGGTCGCGGCTTTTTTGCTGTCCGCAAAGCTCAACAGTTCCAACAGCTTGCCTTGAAGTTCGAGGGTGTGAACGCGCGAGTCTTCGTTCCAGGCGACAACAACCGTATCGACTAGCCTGTGCAGCTCGTCAGCTGCGGGACCTGCTACCGCCTCGTCGCTGAGCGTGCCCACCAGATCCCCGACATACGTTCTATAGAGCGCCGGCAGATCATCCGGCAGCTCAACGGGGGAGGGGACGAGCTTTTCGCGCTCGGCTCGCAACGTCGCGAGTTCGAGATCGACCGCATTCAGTCGTTTGATCAATGCATCCGAGAAGGTACCGCTTTCCACGGCGCGCAGCAGGTTAGCATGGGTCTTCACCGTCTCGCGAATCCGGTCATCATGTCGGCGCAGGGCCTCGCCAGACTCACGCTCCTGAGCGCGCATCTTCTCGACGAATTTCTTCCGGAAACCCTCATAAGCGGCGTCTTGCATAAGTCCGGAACGCAGGCCGCCGAGGATCGTCTCCGCCGCATCCTTTTCTGCAAGCCCGGGCATCCCGGCGCAGACGGCGGCACCCTTTTCCTTGGCATTCGCGCAATAGTACCTGCGCCTGTCGCCTTTCCCGGCGACAGTGAGATTGCCGCCGCATTGGCCGCAGCTCAGTAGCCCTGAGAGCAGATACTTCCGTCTGCGTGCGCTTTGCGCAGCACCAGCGCCAGACCGGCCATTGGCCTCTGCGCGGGTGCGCTGACTGTCGATCCCATCCTGCCGCGCCTTGACCTTGTCCCATAGCGCCTCGTCAATGATCCTCAGCTCTGGCTTCTCGGCGGTGAGCCAGTCTTCCGGTCGGTTCGGCTTCGAGACCCGGCGACCGGTCTCCGGATGTTTAGAATAGCTTTGACGGTTCCAGACGTGGCGCCCGATGTAGAGTTCGTTGTTGAGGATGCCGGTGCCGCGTGCGCGGTGCCCGTAGATCGTGTTGGCCTTCCAATGACCGCTGCCAGCGCCGCGTCCGCGCGGGGCAGGGACCGCAGCCGCATTGAGGTCCGCAGCGATCTGTCGGGGGGACTTGCCCGCAGCGTATTCCGTGAAGATGCGGTGAACGATATCGGCTTCGTCCGGCTCGATCTCCATGACGCTTCCGTCCGACTTCCCGCCTCTTTGGGGGAGCTGCTTCGAACGATATCCGTAGGCCCGTCCGCCGGTGTTTTTGCCGGACTCGATACGGCCGACGAGGCCGCGACGAGTCTTGTGAGAGAGTTCCTCCAGGAACAGCTGTGCAAAGGTCCCGAGGATTCCGATATCGAAGATCCCGAGCTTCCCGCGATGAAGCTGGTGCATCTCGACATCGGCGTAGCGTGCCTTCTTGTAGAACAACATCAACAGCTCAAGGTCACGCGCAAGCCGGTCAAGGTGCTCAAACAGGACGATGTCGCAGCCGCCCTCCGCGACGAAAGCCTGCAAGGCGTCGAAACCGGGACGGTCTCGTGTTGCCCCGCTGATGGCCACGTCGTCGAATACCTTCACCACCGTCCAGCCGTTCTGTTGATCTGCATGCTGACGGCACAGACGTACCTGGTCTTCGATCGACGTCGGGTTTTGGAGGTCGGTCGAATAGCGAGCGTAGATGGCGACGCGAAGAGGCTGAACGGATTGAATCATTTGGTGCTTTCAAAAAAAATTTGGAGCAGAGCTGCGAAAGCTGGTGCATTCCAGCGGCCTTGTCCAGCCGCTACCAAACCACGGATCCTGGGAGCAAAATATGACGCCAGCGCCATTTTGTTGCCCTATTCAATGCCCAGAGAGATCGGACCGCGTCCGGAGTGTCCGCCTTCGTGTTGCCCTCCCGGGCAGCCCGCTTGGCGGCAACTTCGGCGATGAGGTCGATCAGGTTTGCGAGGGCCATCGGTATCTCCTTCGGCTGTGGACAGCGAAGACCGACAGACCGACGAGACCCGAGCTCTCGCGTGTGATCGTCGAGCCCGTGCGGGGATGACCCGCACGGGCTTTTTTGCTGGCGCGCCGACATCTGTAGCAGCAGAAGGGGCGTCGGCGCGCCCTGCCGCGGGTGTTCAGTCCCGCGCGTCTCATCAGGCTGCGGAGCGCAGCCCCTCCAGCGCCTTCTCGGCGCGCAGGATGTCGTGCACCGTCGAGAGGGAGGCGTAGAGCTCAATCAGCACCGCCAGGGCGTTCGACAGCCGATCAGCCTCCGGGGTGAGGCGTTCCTGACCCCAGGTTTTGCAGTTGGAGACATTCTCCGGGCTGTGATCGTAGTGGGTCTCGATGTGGGTCCCCTCGGCGATCTCCGCGTCGAGAACGCCTAAGAGCTCATGCAGCATCGCAAGAGTGCCGTTGTCGAAGATCTTGCCAGCATTCAGGAGCGCGGCCAGCTTCTTGGCCTCCTGCTTGGGCTTCGGTGCGACGAGATCGAGCACGTCCTCTTCGATCGCGGTCGCCGCAACCCGTGCCAGCGGGAAGCACGAGGCGGCTATGGCGGTGATCTCGTCGAGGGATTTGAGTGGCATGTTCATTGATCAGTTCCTTGTGTTGATAGAGGGGAGGAGCAGCGGCGAGAGCGCGGTTCCCTATTGGAAACCGCACTCTCCGCGCGCCTGCTCTTCCCGCTGCCGTTCTTCGCGGTAGTAGGCCGCAATGTCGGCTTCGGCCCGGATGCGTGCCCGAACCGCATTCATCCGCTCCATGAGCGGCGCGTCCAGCCGACCGACGATCTGCGGGCCTTTGGTCCGGCCGTCGAAGCCGCTGTGGTTGGCATGCACGATGATGCGTCGGGCGCAGACGAACCGCGTGGGCTTCGTGAGTCCCGCTGTCGCACGCGCGCACGGGCGTTTGACGATTACCTCGTAGCCGCGATTGGCAGGCGTATCCGCCGAAGTGCCGTAGGCGATCTCGAAGAACGGGGAACCGCCGATGCTCAGGGTGTCGAGCACCAGACAGGGCCGTCGCTTGAGTGCGCCCGGTTCGGCGTCTTCCTCCGCGAGCGGAAAGCGGAAGAGCACGATGTCGCCGCGCTGTAGTTGGTTCGTGGTGCGCGCCGAAGCGAACGGTTGGGAACTATGGTACATAGAGGCCTCCTATGGCGTGAAAAACGACGCTCACTGGGAGAGGCTTTCTATTCGGGCCCCGACCAATTTCGTGCGTCAATCAACCGCACGAAATTGGTCGGGGCGCAAATCCTGAAGAGGCGCACTTCAGGTGAATTTATTTCCAATGGAAATCAAAGTCGAAAGTAACTTTAATACAAGTCGTCATATTCGAGGATCACGACGTCTTTGCCCACCGTCGAATAGCTCTCAACATTATAGACCTCAACTTCGGCATAGCAGAGTTGAATCTTAGGATTCCGCTGGGCTACAACGCCAGCGGCGAGAGTGGAGATTTTCGTGTTGAGTGGCGCCAAAATTATATTGTAGTCGCTAAGATTCCCCAGCAACTTAGTTAAAATTTCTTTTACAGAGGATGGGCTCGTTGCCGAAAAATCAAACTCCGTTCGTATCTGGTCGAAGTGAAGAGTCAGAAAGTTTCGTAGCTCCAGATTCTTTTCGTACAGTTGCGGAAGCACTGACTCACTCTCTGGGACCATGCCAAGAGAAACGCTAAATGGCTCGTAAGCCTCAATTATCGCCTTTGCCCTGTTGAGTTCTATACCGGACATAAGAATTAGATGGTTTTTTTTAAGGCTGTCAATCTCGCCTGCATATCCAATAACTGACCGAACCTCGCGGACGCTCCCGGAAAGCCAATTTGCCATAGAGCCGGCTTTGCCGTACAAAAACACCGTCCTATGCAGAACCGATCCGTCAAGTTGTCGGAGCTCATTCAATAGAATAAGTAGTTCTTCGCGACGAAATGTCGTAATATCAACTACTAGCCTCTCAAAGTTAGCGCCTCGAACTTTTTTGATGGCATCTGAGATGCAACATTGGCATTGGATCGGGTTGTCGGTCTCTAAAAAAGAGAAACTAATTTTGGGACCGTCCAAATCCAGGCGGAAATTTTTCGCCTTCTCTGTTTCATTTTCCGACGCAAAGAAAATCGCCTCGATTGGTAGGCTCCCTAAGAGAGCGTTGTAAATCGCAACGGATCGGTTTTCAAAGCTCACTCGCCCCAAAAAGAAAACGCTCGAATTATCCAGCGCTTTAGAAAGCTCGGAATAGGGGTATGCCAACGGCGTGCTCATGTATCGTCTCCAAAATCTAGTGATTTCTGTGGACTTGCGTTCCCCTCCGATCTAAGACGTGCTTTAACAAACGCCCTGGGGTCTCTTAGAGCTAAGAGTAAGTCAGCGCTTTTTACGGATAGATGCGCAGCATAACCTGACACGTCGAGCCGATAATATGGCCCAAGGCGTCGAGACAGAATATAGCGAGGACGCCTTCCGCCTGCGATCGACTTCGACGCTAAATCCGATTTTTGTAAATAACCCAATCGAACGCCGAGATGAAGAATGTTCTGTAGATGAGTGGTCGGGAGATCTGATAGAGCAAACGAGAAAACCCTTTGTTCACTTGCAGAAGGATCGAGCAGTTTTTCACGACACAGTAGGCCAATCGCGTCTAAAAGGTTGCCAAGTTCCTCATAGGTTTCCTTATTGTGACCTGCCGTATGGAGAGACGCTTCAGCATCATCAAACTCATCGTTGCCAGGGTCGACTGTCAACTTTTCTCGAAACGACTTAGACCATTTGAGTATTTCCGAGTCCTGGACGCCAACAGGAATATTTTCAGGTTTTCCTGTCGAGCGCATACTAGCTACTTCGTTATACATCTGTCCGGCCGGTTCAAGAAACCAACGAACTACACCGGAGGACAAATCAGTGAGGGACTGCAGTCCTGCGTAACTAAAGGTGTGGGCAGACTTTCCCGAGTTGAGCTCCCTCATTAAAGCAGGAATGGCATATCTTTGCGCATAGTCCCTACTGCGCGCAGGACCAGTTCCACGAAGCGAAAGATAGCCCTCTGTTTTGTTTTCTGATAAGTCGTCCCAAATTTCTTGTTTTCTTAGATCTTGCGCTGCATCCGAAGGAAAAAAATCTTCTGGAGAAGTGCTGATTCCGGCGTTTTTAAGCCTCTTATCAACAATCGCGCGTATTCTTCGAGCAAAACTCGCCTTGCTGGATGTGTAGACGCTTCCAATATTAACTTCTGAGAAGTCGTGGGGGCTCTCGATGATCCTATTGTCGATTGTCTTGTATGTCTTGTAGCCGAGCTGTGTAGTTACCTTGAAGCAAACATGTTGTGCTGCTCTTGTCGATATCCAGCTATTTAGCACCCGCTGCAATATTTCTGAAAGATTGTCAGCATCATCAATCATAAGGCAAAGAGGGAGAGGGCTGTTCGTAAATATGTCTTTTTGAACAAGCTGAATTATGGGAAGTAGGCAGTCGGAAAAACTAGCGAGCGCACCAGAATATATGGGTGCGTCACCGGTTGGGGGTAGCCTCACATAGTATTGGCGCACACGGCCGTTCTCTCGAGCACAAAAGCGCGCAAATTTGTCGAATGAACTTAGTGAAAGGATCTCGTCAACTTGTTCTTCGCCACCGCAATCTTCCCAAATTTCCGAAAATGCCTCAGTAAATGAAGTTGAGGGTGCGTTCTTGAGTTCTTGAATGGCAAAAAAAATATATTGCAGAACGTAAACGCATAGCAGGTGTTCTCCAAGCGCTGTGCCTTTCCAATCCCTAATTCTGAGATACTCAGGATTAGAAAAGAATGATCTCTTAATTGGGACGTGAATGGCGAAGAACGGAAGCTCTCCCTTGTTTTCCGGTTGGAGAAGACGTTGAACGGGTAATTCTAAGCTTCGGAGCATTATGCTCTTACCCGCGCCGCGCGCGCCGTGGATAAACATGTTTACCGGCTCTTTGAGCTTTGGAAAGTCAGTATACATCTCGACGAAATTTTGTGCGATACTTTCCGGAGTAAGCTGCTCTGGCGTGTGTACGATGAATGGATCTGTCATGACTTCATTCAACCTGTTCTATTTTGCGGTACATTTCGGCAATTTTTTCGCCGGAGAATTGTTCGTTTCCCAGGTCGAGATCATCATCAAGCTGGGGATATCCGCTTTCCTTCAGTTCGAAATGTTCATTGTGGAAATCGATATGCTCTTTCAGAAACTCAATATTTACACGAGTTTCGTGGAAAGTCGCAAACCCCCGGATAAACCGGTCACAATACCGTCTTTCAAGTTCAGCTTTCTTGACTCGCTTTATGATGTAGTCAACAAAGTACATTTTCGTACCTGTTTCGTCAGCTGAATAAAGTTCGCAATCTTTGTCAGAGACTGTGAAATCTAGCGAAACTCGCCTGCTGTCGTAGTCGATCCTAATGGATATGCACTGACAATAGCGGTTAGGATAATCCGAATCATCATTCTCGCGATAGTTGGATCGTCTGCTATTTTCCGCGAGTTCATCTGCATAACGAAGGATTGCGGCAAGGCGTTGAGGGTAAACCTTTGAGCTCTCTACTCCATCTTCAATTGGAAGCTCACCTATGGTGTCTTTACTGCCATTGCGCGCTTTACCACCGTGAGCTCGCGCTATGCGCGCGATCAAGCTTCGCTCTTTTTGTGGCAGTTCCGGGGCAACATCGCTCAATGCCTTGCGCCCGCGTTGTTCGTGTCCTGATCTACCACTGATGTTTCCGGAATCGTGGATCAAGCACGCCACCAGCAGAACAAAAATTTCGAATGATTTTAGCTGCGATATTGCCGGAGTGTCAGCATCTGATCCGCTTCCAAGCAGCTCTCCTGCCCTTCGAATTACATCGTCAACATGACCTAAATCGTGTCGCGTGAATGCTGCTCCCTGAGAATCGGCGGTTAGCGCGCTCCCAATATCGCGATAGTATTTGTCGTTTAAACTAGACTTTATTTTTTTATAGAGATCAAATCTATTAACTCCAATCGGAGGGAAGTCGGAGGGATCGTTGTTCGACGAGGCTCGGGCTTCCAACGCTCGTTCGAGACTGCTATCGAAATTGACATCATATCCGTTTGGCATGACCATTTGCCTCAATTTAATTGATCAAAAATGCACCGAAATACCTTTTCGGCCATAATTGGTGGTACTGCATTGCCGACCTGCTGCTGCTGCTGGCCTATTGTTCCCATGAACTCATAAGAGTCTGGAAAGCTCTGTAGTCTGGCAGCTTCACGGACCGAAAGGCCTCTGTCTTGTGTCGGGTGTATAAGCATATTCTTCCGGAAGTTTCCAAGGACAACCGACGGCTCGGTCGCGCTCAGCCGACGGTAGATTCCTGTGTGGCAGCGACTTGCATCTTTATAGCTTCCCATCAATCTCGGCGGGATATTACTCCAGTTTCCACCCTGAGGGACGTATTTATATCTCTCCACAATATGTGGTGCATTTTTTGTGACGATATGGCCAGTAGAAGCGCTTAGGTCTCCGCGTAGGGTCCTGGCGTAACCGGATATTGGTTCTCCGTTGTATGGTTTAATGTCTTCAGTATTCCCAACATCTAGATGTGGAAGATCAGCTATCGCATCGTGAACTGTTACTATCTCTGCGGTCTTTGAAATTTGCGAAAGCATAATTTTTTTTTGCTTTGCTGCGACGCAAAAATAGCGAACCCGCCTTTGAGGCAATCCTAAATCTGTTCCTTCAGCGAGGATTGATTCAACTTGGTAGCCAATCGCTTGAAGTTCAGATTTAAGTGAGCGTTCAAAAAAACCGCCCGCGGTATGAGTAATTCCAGAGACATTCTCAAAAACGACTACGTCAGGTTGTGTCTCGCGAGCAATTCTCACAAATTCCGAAAATAGCCAGTTGTTTGGATTGTTTAGATTTCTATTCTTCTGGTTTGACGTTGAGAAGCCTTGGCAAGGTGGCCCGCCAAAAAGTATCAGCGGTCGGCCTGATACGACGAAGTCCGCACCAGAGACTTTTCGTATGTCCTCCACGAGAACGTTCGTTGAAGGGTGATTGTGGGAAAAAGTCTTCGCTGCTGGCTCGCTAAAATCCACCGCGTGGGTGACTTGTACGCCTGCCCATTGCGCTCCGAGTGAAAGGCCGCCAGCACCGGAGAACAGCTCGATTCCAAACAATAAACACGCCTCCGGATTCCCTCACCTTTCAGTTACACCAATGGATTGCGTTGGGCAATCCGAGCGCATTGGTTCGGACTCATCGCTCAAAGTCTTGGGGTGCAGGGGCGTGGCGAACTGCCCCTGCGAGCAGGCGGGGGTTCGGGGGAGGAGTGCGGAACGACGCTCCCCCGGGAGCAGCGGTTGCAAGGAGAGTGCGGAACGACTCCTTGCCGCCCTCCGCGTAGGAGTGCCCGCCGCATAGGCGCCCCCGGAGGGCGGGGGGCCGGGGCAGAGCCCCCGCCGAACGACAGACCGAACGCAGGCACCGAAGGTGCCGAAGTGCGGGCTGTTTAGTGAGTAATGACTAATGACCCCACACATCCGTTCACGATCCCCTATGCCTGATTTCTCCGGTGCCAAGAAACATCAACCCATTTCCTGACCTCAACGTTTGGAGGTCAGACATGGCAAGCAAGAAACATCCGGTGGTCCTGCGGCTCGAGGGAATGGACCCGAGCGATATCGGTGGCTACGAGGCGCACCGCTATCGCAAGGGCGGCGACCTCGGACACATCGATCGCAACAAGCCGAAGCCCCGCCGCCTTCTCGGGACTGCGACGTGGGCCGAGGAGGCCCGTGCCGAGATCGAGCTTATGAGGGTCGAGACTTTCTCAGCGGAACTCGTGGCTCTCGACCGGCGGAACCGGCGCAAAGATCTCGAAAGGCGGCGAATCGAAGGACCTCGGGAGCCTTGGCGAGCTTCGCGCCATGGCCCGATGCGCGAGCTCCTCCTGACTGCCAACAAGGACTGGTTCGAACAGACCGAGAGCAGCGACGTGGAGTTCAGCACTTCTCGGCAAGAGCTCTTCGAAGAGCGAGCAGTCGCCTGGTTGCGCGAGAACTTCGGCGACGATGTCATCCATGCCCGCGCCGATCTCGACGAACAGGCCTACCACATCCACGCTGTCATCATGCCGCGCGCGACCGTCAAGAAGTATGGGGTCGAGTGCAGGGTTTTGCAGCCATCGATCCATCCACTCATTAAGGACTATGAAGCCGCGCAAGACAGTGTCGGCGAGTGGTTCAGCGAGATTGGCCTCGCGCGTGGGGAGCGTCGCAAGCAGGCAATCCGTGACGCGTTGAATGACGGGCGGGAACCGCCGTTCAATCCACGGCATGTCCGTCCCGCGGAGTGGCGCGCGAAAGAGGAAAAGCGCCTCGCCGAAAAAACTGCTGAACTCGAGATCCGCGAACGGGACGTTGTAGAGCGCGAAGAAAACGCAGCAACTGTCCTGGCTTTTGCGGAGGCGGTGTCCGAGGGCGAGATCGACACCAACGGACGTCCGGCGAAAAGCACCAATGCGAACCAAAACCCGCAAAAGCACCCACCTCTCGCAGCGGCAACTTTCGGTTTTGCCACTGCGCGCAACGCTTTCCGGGCCGTCGCAAAACGGCTTGGTGCGAGAGCAGAAGAGAAGGCTCGTCGTGAGGCCCAGGAACGCATTGCGTCCGAGGTCGCAGAGATCCGCGCAGCGGATGAAATCATCCTCGAGATCGCCCGCTCGTTCTCGCAAGACCAGCGAAATCGGATCGCACTTATCCGGCGCACTTTGACAGCGAAAATCATGGCGCTCGATCCGCGGACGAAAGGTCGTCCGGACGCGTTGCGGCCGGGCCCCGGAGACCCGAGATAGGCGCGTCTCTTAAGGTGACTTTCATATGAAATCGCAAATTTTCTTCTTCGTTTTTCAAGTGTTTGTGTCGTGCACTCGAATTTTTTCCTTCGGTTTGCTGAAGTCCAGAAGTTTGCGTTCCGATATGTTTTTTAGCCGGATGCGGCGGGCGACAACCCCAAGGCTCCGGTGACATCGAAACCGAACAATTGGAGTATCCCATATGAAGAAATCGCTGTCCCAGAAACCCGTCCGAAAGCCCCGCGCATCGCAGTTCGAGATGAGCCCCGCTATGCAGGCTCGCATGCATAAGGCGATGGTCTCGATCGGCAATATCGCGGACCAGCAGGCCCGCAAGAACGACAAAATCCAGCGCGAGGCCCGAATGGCTATCGCCGAGACCTTCGACGCCTGGCTCGACTGGCTGGCGGAAGCCGCACCCGAGCGGATTGAGGAAACCTTTTTCGAGCTCGGCTGCTTCGCGAGCGCAACCAACCGCCGCCGGATGTTCAAGCACGCGAAGGCGCCCGAAGGCGTCGCGGAACGTGCGCAGAACCAAGTTGATCAGTGGAAGGCTGAGGAAGAAGCAGCCAAGGCGGCCGTGACCGAGGACGTTCAACCAAAGCCCGACGCCACCGAAAGACACGCGTAATGATGTCGCCCCGCGCGCAGACAACGCGCGGGGGTGGAGGTCACCGTTTTAACTGCAAAATCGTTCGCCAAAGACCAAATCCAGCTCCCGCAACCAAATCTTCTGAACTTGGATCAAGACGCTGCGCAGCTTCAGGCTGGGCAAGTCCAATGAGCGCCGTGATGGCGCCCTCGAGTTCGACTGTCACCTTCTCTCCATCGACATGTATTGTCACCGAACTGATGAGACCTCGGATGGTCTCCAGCGCCGCCGTGCGGATTTCTGGGTCGGAAAGCGTCTGTGCGAGGTCCGTAACCTTGCGTCTATAAATCTCGCTCAGCCCCGGGTGAAGACGCACCGGAGAAGGTTGGGGCGCTGCCAGTTCTGCCTCGACGGAGATCTTGCGCGCTTCCAGGTCCTCGAGCTTTGCCATGAGCCCGGCCGTGCGCAGTCCGTCAGCAATGGCTTCGTAGAGGCCTTCCAACCTACGAGTGAGCTGTGCGAGTTCAGCCTAAAGGCGCGCCCGTTTGGCGGTTTCCTCCGCGCGCCCAGCATTCACCTCTTCTCCGTAGGCGGCAATGAAAGCGGCGACCGCTCTGGGCTGCATCAAGCGCTCGCGGAGCAGGTCGAGAACAAGGGCCTCAAGCTCTCCGCGCTTGAACGAGCGGCGCTGCGTGCAGGTGCCGAGCTTGCGTGCCGCCGAGCAGGCGAGGTAATCCTTGCCCACGGCCGCAAAGCCACCCCCGCAGCAGCCGCAGCGCAGAAGACCCGTCAGCAAATGGACCTTGCGCTTCTTCTCCCAGAACCTTGATGCTCGGATCGCCTGTACTCGGGGCTCGGCATCGATCTCGCCCTGCCGACGCTTCACCGCTTCCCAGAGGTTGTCGTCGATAATCCGCAGATCCGGGACCTCCTTGATGATCCATTCCTCCGGCGGATTGCGCCGCGAGACGCGTTTGCCGGTCTCGGGATCTTTCATGTAGCGCAACCTGTTCCAGACGAGGCGCCCGATATAGAGCTCGTTATTGAGAAGCCCCGTGCCCCGGATCCGATGGCCACGGATCGCGGTATCACGCCAGAGCGCGCCACGCGGGCCGGGGACATGGTCCGCGTTCAGGCGCTTGGCGATGGCTTTGGGCGAAAGGCCTTCGTTGAACTCTTTGAAAATGCGCCTGATTATCTCGGCCTCAGTGGGGTTGATCGTTCTCTCTCCCGTAACCGGCAGGCCGTCTGGCCCGAGGCGGCGCACCACGTCATAGCCATAGCTATTGCCGCCACCGGAATGCCCGCTTTCAACACGGCCGCGCAGGCCGCGGCGGGTTTTGGCTGCAAGATCCTTCAGGAAGAGCTGGTTCATCGTGCCCTTGAGGCCCACATGCAGCTCGGTGACTTCGCCCTCGGCAAGCGTCACGATCTTCACCCCATGAAACGTGAGCCTTTTGTAGAGCGTCGCGACATCGGCCTGGTCGCGGCTGAGGCGATCGAGGGCTTCGGCGAGCACGATGTCGAAGGCCCCGCGGCCCGCTTGCTCGAAGAGGCTTTGCAGCCCCGGGCGCAGGATTGTCGCGCCCGAAAGCGCCATATCGGAAAATACCTCGCTCACCGTCCAGTCGTCGCGCGTGGCGCGTTCCTGGCAGAGACGAACCTGATCTTCGATCGACGCTTCGCGCTGCAATTGGGTTGAGAAGCGGGCGTAGATAGCTACCCGGGTCATGATTTACCTCCCTTCAGGCTTTTGACGAGTGCCGCGTAATCGCGGCCGGCCTCTATAGTCTGGGCATGAATGTAATGGCGTTTTGCCGTCTTGAACCCTGAATGCGCCAAGACCGGGCGGATCAGACGCGCTGCATCAGGCGAGAGCCGCGCCAGCGTCGTCGCCGCGGCATCGCGGAAGAAATGCGGCGGGATCCGTTTGCCGGTGAGCCGCATGGTAAGATCGCCAATACGGGATCCCAGATAGTTCTCCTTCGGAATTTCACCCTTCTTGCCCACCCAGAGTCGGGCATGGTCCTGATTGCCGCGCGCCATCAGGTAGGGGCGGACATCTTCGATATAGCGACGCAGGACGGGCTCGACCTGCGATGGGACGGAGGCTTCCCAAGCTACGCCCGTTTTGGTCATCTCCTCGGAAAGCGAAATGGTGATCTCGTCATTCATGACGAGAACCGATTGCCCGAGCGTGAGCTCACAGAAGGACCGACGGCGCATCGGCATCAGGGCCAGCAGCGCGATCATCGTTCCATCGCGACGCCGCTTCATCGCCTCGAGCGGAGTCTCCGCTGCGTCGGCGTGCGGCCCCGCGTGGTGCAGGCCTGCCTCAAGCAGCACTTTTGTGGAGACGATGCGGCCACGCTTGCGCGCGGGTTCGCCGCGACCCGCGTCAAGCTTCAGAGCCCCGCGTAAGCGGCGATGCATGACCCAGTCCGCATCTGGTGCAGCGGCGCTGAGGACACGAATGACTCCGTCGACAAACATCAACCGGGTCATTGGCGCAGTATGTGCCAAATCCACGAGCCAGGCTTGAAGGCGCGGCAGGGAGGCACGTTCTGCAGGCGGCAGACCCAAGGCATCGCGTTCTGTGCACGAGAGCCACCCCAGCCAGCGGCCATATCTTATGCCCAATGTCTCAAGGGTACTCGCGCGCAGATGCGCGAGTGCGCCAGGATCGTCGAGAGGCCCGCCTTGCGCGCGCAGCGTGGTCCACATGGCCCGATCTGCTTCGGGCCAGTCTTCGATGGGAAGAACGAGGCTCATTTGCGAGCGCCTTTCTTGCGGTCGACGAGTTCGGCGAAGGCCTTTGTCGCTGCCTTGTTCTCAAGGCCGGAATACATGTTGATGGTATGGCTCACCTCGGAATGGCCAAGGAGGCGGCGGGCGGCCTCATAGGATCCGGGGCTGGCATCGAGCCAGTTCATGACCGCGAAATGGCGGAAGAGATGCGCATTCATCTCTAAGCCCGTCTCCTTGCGGATCCGCTTTTTAATCCGCTCTGAAAGTTGGTTCGGGTCGACGGAGTTGGAGCCGTCGCGGCGGGGGAAAAGCCACGGCGTACCTTTGGGGCACAACTCCGGCGCACGGCTTGCGAGATGCTTCTCGATCATGCGGACGACCTCGCACGGGAGCTCGAACTCGAGTGGTTGGCCGTTCTTCACCTCGTCCTCGGTCAACACTAGAAATACGCGGCCATCGCCGGGACGTTGCAGGTGCTGCTCGAGATGGATCCCCGCCAGGTTCCGGATCCGGATCGGGCAGTAAAGAAGGATCGCGATCGCGAGGGCATCCTCGCGGGCCAATGCGCGCTGATAGAGACGCGCTCCCGTGCGCGGCGACTGGTTGAATAGGTGTTCGGGAAGGTTGAGGAGACGTTGCGCCCAGCGTTCATCCTGAAGCACGCGCAGACGGTCCCGGTTCTTCCGTGTGATCCCCCGCTGCGGGCTGGTTGCCACCTTGCCCGCGAGGCCTTTGAGGCGCTTCTTCACATCCTCTGATTGGCCGGTAATGTTGCCCAGATTGCGCAGAAGGGCGGCAACTTCGCTAATCATCTTCGTTATCGAGTTCTCCGTGCGTGATAGCATTTGGCGCAACCCACGTTCCGCCATCGTCGGGTCGAGAAGGACGTCGAGGCTGGTCAGCGTCTCAGGCGAAACGCCGGAATGCACGAGCTCGGAGGCAAAGCGGATGAGTTGGCGGCGGTATTGCTTGAGCGTGACCGGGCGCAGGGCCCGTGTGCGCCCGTCCTCTGCTAGAGGGTCAGGCGTTGCTAGCCGCGCCATAAGTGCGTCGAGATCCGTGATGAAGCTCTGGGGCAGGGCCGCTTCATCAAGCTTGATGACGTTCTGGCGCGAGGGGAGAGACAAGATGATGCGGGGCCACTCGGGGATGCGTTTGACCGCCAGGTTCCAACCGTTCACAGCCGCGCGGTAAGGAACTTCGGGGTTCTTGCTGATCTCGTTGTGGATCAGCGCCTCAAGATAGGCGTCCGCGTCCTCGCCGGATACGTCCGCAGGGAGGGTGCCCCGGTTGCTCAGGAAAAACACGAAGCGGCGAAGTGCCAGCGGCAGGGTGGGATCCTTGGCTTCAAGCACGATCTGCCACAGGTGTTGCCATTCTCCGGTCAAATCGTAGATGCGGCTAGAACGGCGTTCCAAGATACCGACATGCGCCATCGCGGCGCGCGCGTCACTCACGGCATTCTGCCAGCTCTTGGAGGTGAGGTTGAGGGACGCCGGGGTGATCTTTGCGAGCCGGGGTTGCAGCCAGCGTCCGAAGCAGGGGACGTCCTGAGGCGGACGGCCAAGCGCTTTGGCGACGCGGCTAAGGCCGGAGATCATATCGCGGCGGCGGATTTCTTTGGGGGTCGCAAAAAGAAGCGTGAGCCAAGTGCCGAAAAGCCACTCTCTTTTACTTCGAGCAGGAGAGGCTCGGACTAAAGTATTCCACACTGTCGCAAGTGACCTGCCACTGAAGTTTCATCCAGCCGCGACCGGAGCCCAATTGGCGTTGATAAGATCAGGTTGACGCTCTTATCTTCCTACGTGAAACAAGTGCTTGTTCGGTCAAGGCCAATGCGAGCTCCCGCAACCAAAATATACATATGAATTACAATGTGATGGCGCCCTAAGGGGCGATGTCTTGCGTTCGTTCGTCGAACGGCAGACCTAACCATGCAGGCAAACTGGAAGCGCCAAGTGCATGAAAATCCATCGGAAGTGCTCAGGAGACGCCTCAAGACGATGCCTGCATCTCGGTTCCTTTTTGTAGTCTATTGACGCATTCGATGGCGCAAGAAGACGACGAAAAACGTCTCTTGAGGCAATCGCGCCCATGTGGGCCAAACGCGGCCTCAACAAGAGGCCCTTCTGAAAGGAACCTCAGAATATACCGAATTTGCGCTTTTTCTTTGGGGCGGGTGGCCTCAGGGCGGCAAGGTACTGACCGAAGTCATGCTCGCCCCGGATGACTCCGTCCGCCACCTCTTTGAACAGGGTGAGCGACGAGGCGTGGCGGGATTCAAAGAGGTGGAAAAAGTCGAGCTCACCATAAAATGTTCCAATGCCAAAGATCCCTCGATTGCCTAACGGCCACTTCGGCTGGATTGCGAACCGCGGGGCGATCATTTCGACGGTGAGACCGTTTTCCTGTGCCACATGGGTTAGCGGTTGGCCAACGTCCATATCCTCTGTGTCAGCCAGTGACGGTTGCCCTATGGCCGCATATACTTCCGATGTGCAGCCGAGGAACATTGGTCCAGCATAGGAATCGTTCCTTCCAAAATGGTTGCACACTTGCTCTAGCCCCACGATCGAACCGGCCCGGATTCGTTCGACAAATGCGACGAATGCGGGTCGATTGAGGGGGAAGGCATCGACATCGCAGACGACGATCAAGTCTTCGGTTTCTCCGAATGTCTTGTCCAGCCATTGGGCATGCGTCTGGCTATCGTCCAGAGTTTGAATCAACTCGATGCCGAGATGTTCAAAGACACGCGCCTGTGCAGTGATGATGTCAGTTGAGATATTGCTCCGGTAAAAAGTCCTGACCGGGGGGAGCTTTTCTGCCATTCGGAGTTTGCTCGCTTGCTTCAAGATGCCTCTAATTCTCGTAAATTACATGCTATTAGGATGCACGTCGATCCCGTTCAGGCTCTGTTGAGCCGCATAGCTGCTGGCATGCATTGCAGAATTTGGGCGGAGTAGGCTTCAGCCTTTCCAAGTCCATCATGGCGGAGGCATGAACTACCGTTCCGCTGGTGCAGCTGCAATTCGTCGACATTCAACCCCTACTCCCACCTGACCTCTCTATGGGGTGAATTGCCTTGCTGCAAACCTCACCCCTGCACTGGCCGCAGCCTGCGCAGTATGCCCCAGGCTCCCGTGTCGAGGAAGGCCGTTGCCCCGCCGCTCGCCTGAAACCGCGATCAGACCGTACGCATCAGCCGCAGGGCATCGTAGATTGCCGCATGGGTGTTGCGCGCGGCCACGGCGTCGCCGATGCGGAAGAGCTGATAGGCGCCGTTCGGATTTCGCGTGACCGTTTGCGGCTGGCCGGCGATCAGGGCTTCGTAATCGACTTCGCCCTGATTGATCGCGTCTTCGCGCAGGTCGAAATAGATGTCGTCCAGCGGTCGGGTGCCGTGATTGACGACGACCTGATCGACATGCCGCTCGCGGGTGAAGGCGCCATAATCGCTGCCGACGCTCGCGACCAAACCGTTGCCGTCCTTCGCCACGCCCGTCAGTTTCCAAAGCACGGTGAAAGTCACGTCCCGGGCCTGCAATTCGCGCAAAGACGGGGTCAGCGACATAGCCATGACCTCGGAGGAGAAATTGCGGTCGCGCGTCATGATCTCAACCTTCGCGCCGCTGGCGGCGAGGGTCTCGGCGGCCTGCAGGGCGGCGTAGTCTCCGGCGTCGTCATAGATCAGCACGTTGCTGCCGGGGCGGGCGTCACCCGAGAGGATGTCCCAGGACGAGACGACAAGATCGTCGCCTGCATCCAGAACTTCGGTATGCGGCAGGCCGCCGGTCGCGATCACGACGACATCGGGCTGTTCTGCGCGGATGGTGTCCGCGTCGGCATAGCTGTTGAACCGGAAACTCACGCCGAGTCGCTCGCATTCCGCGAAACGCCACTGGATCAGCTGGATCATCTCATGGCGGCGCTTGGATTGCGCGGTCAGGCGCACCTGTCCGCCGGGATCGTTGGCGGCCTCGTGCACGATGACCTCATGGCCGCGTTCCGCTGCCACCCGGGCGGCCTCGAGCCCCGCCGGACCGGCCCCGACGATGACCACGCGGCGCGGCGCATCGGCCTTGGCGATCTCATGGGGGACTTCCAACTCGCGCCCGGTCGAGGGGTTGTGCAGGCACAGCGCCATGCCGCCCTGATAAATCCGGTCGAGGCAGTAATTCGCGCCGACGCAGGGGCGGATGCGCTCTTCCTCGCCGCGCATGATCTTGGCGACGATATGCGGGTCGGCCATATGGGCGCGGGTCATGCCGACCATGTCGAGCTTGCCCTCCGCGATCGCGTGCCGCGCGGTGGCGACATCCTGAATCTTGGCGGCGTGGAAGGTCGGGAACTGGGTGGCGGCGCGGATCTCTCCGGCGAAATCGAGATGCGGCGCGCTGCGCATGCCCTGCACCGGGATTACGTCGGTCAGGCCCGCATCGGTGTCGATATGGCCCTTCACCACGTTGAGGAAATCGACCATGCCGCTGTCTTTCAGACGCTGCGAGATTTCCAGCCCCTCTTCGCGGGTGATGCCGCCGGGCAGGTCCTCGTCGCCGGTGTAGCGCACGCCCACGATGAACTCCTCGCCCACCCGCGCGCGGATCGCTTTGAGCGTGTCGAAGGTGAAGCGCAGGCGGTTCTCGAGGCTGCCGCCATAGGGACCGTCCAGATCGTTGGTCAGGGGCGACCAGAACTGATCCATCAGGTGGCCATAGGCTTGCAGCTCGATCCCGTCGAGCCCTGCCGCTTTCATCCGTTCGGCGGCGTCGGCATAGTCCTCGATGATGCGCGCGATGTCCCAATCCTCGGCCTTCTTCGGGAAGGCCTTGTGCGAGGCCTCGCGTTCGTGGCTGGGCGAGACGACCGGAAGCCAGTCGGCCTTGTCCCAGCGGGTGCGGCGCCCGAGATGGGTCAGCTGGATCATCACCGCGCAGTCGTGCTCGTGGCAGGCATCCGTCAGCTCTTTCATCCAGCCGACGACCTCGTCTTTCCACGCGAGGATGTTGTTGAAGACCGGCGGGCTGTCGCGGGCGACGGAGGCAGACCCCGCGGTCATCGTCAGCGCCACGCCCGCGCGCGCGCGCTCGACATGATAGGCGCGGTAGCGATCCTTGGGCATCCCGTCCTCGGGGTAGGCGGGCTCGTGGCTCGTGATCATCAGGCGGTTCTTCAGCGTCAGATGCTTGAGCTGATAGGGCTGCAGAAGCGGATCACTGGACATGGGCGGACTCCTTGAGGTCGGGTCTTGAGGGTAGGGGCGTCAGGCGTCAGGCGTCGATCGAGACGTCGCCGATCGGGTTCGAGCAGCAGGCGAGAACGTAGCCTTCCTCGATCTCGTCATCGGTGATGCCGCCATTGTGGACCATGTGGACCTGACCGCCTTTGGTCTTGATCTTGCAGGTGCCGCAGACCCCGAAGGTGCAGCCCGAAGGCAGCGGCACGCCCGCAGCTTTCGCGGCGGCGAGCAGGGTCTCGGTCTCCTTGATCTTCGCGGTCTTGCCGGATTTGGCGAAGGTTACCTCGACGGCAGCATCCTCGTCGGGGGTCACGTCGTCTTCGGGCTCGACCGGGCGATCGGCGATCGGGGCGTTGAAGCTCTCCTGATGGTAGTGGTCCATGTCGAAACCCAACCCGGTCAGCGCCTCGCGCACCGCGCGCATGAAAGGCTCGGGGCCGCAGCAGAACACCTCGCGCTCGAGATAATCGGGGGCCGCGAGGCCGAGGATCAGCTGGTTCAGCTGCCCCTTGATCCCCGTCCAGGGCGCGTAGCGGTCCTGTTCCTCGACCACCCAGGTCAGCGCGATCCCCGGCAGGCGCGAGGCCATATGCTCCAGCCGCTCGCGGAAGATGATCTCCGACGGTCGACGGGCGCAGTTGATGAAAACGATGTCCGGGTCGCTGCCCGCGTCATAGAGCTGCGTCGTCATCGACATCATCGGGGTGATGCCGGAGCCTGCCGAGATGAACAGGTATTTCGACGCCGGATGAACGACGTTCGAGAACATCCCCGCCGGTCCCAAGGCCTTGATCCGCATGCCGGGGCGCAGATTGTCGAGCATCCAGCGCGTGCCGAGCGAGTCCGGCTGCGCCTTCACCGTGACGGTGAGCGAGGTGGGGCGCGACGGCGAGGAGGAGATCGTGAAGGTCCGGTGCAGCGGGCCGCCCGCCACCGGCAATTCCAGCGTCACGAACTGCCCGGCATTGAAGTGGAACAGCGCCCCCGAGGGCGGGCGAAAGGTGAAGCTCGCCGTATTCGGGGCTTCGGGCAGGAAGTTGACGCATTCCAGCGGTTCGTCATCGGTCCAGAACTGAAGGAGCGGTTGAGCAGTTGCAGCCATGAGCCTACTCCGCCGCGACG
This sequence comes from Thioclava sp. ISO4, assembly GCF_058105145.1. NCBI lineage: Bacteria > Pseudomonadati > Pseudomonadota > Alphaproteobacteria > Rhodobacterales > Paracoccaceae > Thioclava > Thioclava sp. ISO4. Next base: position 2,999,586 of record NZ_CM176571.1, on the reverse strand, counting down.
CTGCGCGGGGCAATCGCGCGGGTCATGGTGTCGGCATACCAGTCGACGAACTGGATCACGCCGGACTCCCAGTCCGGGCTGTAGGGCCCCGGCGTATAGGCCGGAGAATTGATGCCGCGCTGGTTGTCCTCGACGATCTCGCGATCCTGATCGTTGGTGGCGATCCAGACTTCGGTGAGGCGATCCAGATCGTAATCCACGCCTTCGACCGCATCGCGATCCACGATCCAGCAGGTCGTCACCTCGGTTTGCGTCGGGCTGATCGGCATGACCCGGAAGGTCAGCGTGATGTCGGGCAGGAAGTGGTTCCAGGTCGACGGGTAGTGGAATTTGAGAAGCGATCCGGCATCGGGCAGGGCAACACGACCGAGGGGACGTCGCACTGCCGCCTGACCGTCCATCGTGTAGCTGACGGCATTGTCCTGCAGCGGCATCCGCGCCAGACGGTATTGGCCGTCGCCACCCAGACGGAATTGCGCCGGCGCGCCGGATGCCTCGCAGCGGTCGAAATGCCCCTGAAGCCGGGCCGAGATCGAACCATCGGCGGAGACGCCCGCGACTTCCGGGTCGAGCGGGAAGGAGTTGCACAGCTCGGGGTGGTTGCTCGAGCAGTGATAGCACTCGCGGTTGTTTTCCCAGACCAGCTTCCAGTTGCCTTCTTCGATGATCGACGAGGTGAAGGCGACCTTGCCCCGGTGCAGGTCGTGGACCTCCAGATAGGGGCGCGCCATCGCGGCGAAGGCTTCGAAATCCGGGGCGTCATCGGCCAGACAGATATAGATCAGACCGCAGAGATCGCGGGTCTGAACGGCATGCAGGCGATGCTCTTTCGGGTCGAATTCCGGCCCCATCTCGCGCGCCCAGAGCAGGCTGCCATCGAGATCGTAGGTCCATTGGTGATAGGGGCAGACGAGCTTGGCCACACGGCCCGCAGACGCCTTGCACAGGATCGAGCCGCGGTGGCGGCAGGTGTTGTGAAAGCCCCGGATCTCGCCGTCGCTGCCCTTGACCAGAATGACGTCATAGGCCCCGATCTTCAGGCGCGCATAGTCGCCGGTCTTGACCAGCTGGCAGGCCGGAATCGCATAAAGCCACTCGCGGTAGTAGATATGCTCGAGATCCGTGTCGAAGATGCCAGGGTCGGTATAGAAGGCCCGGTCGAGCGAATATCCGGGTTTGCGATGTGCGAGCAGATCGGCAAGAGGAGGTGTCACGGACGCGGCCTTTCCTATCCAAGCGTGATTTCACCTCATTTCAAATTTGCTTTTCTATGCCACTCAATGGCATAAAAACTCATCATGGATGAATTCAGTTCATCTTGGTAATATTTCGACGCAGAATGGTTCGAAACCGACATCATGCAACGTCCTTATGATCTGCCCTCGCTCACCTCGCTGAATTGTTTTGAGGCGGCTGCCCGAAAATTAAGCTTCAAGGCGGCCGGGTCGGAGTTGAACGTGACCCCGACCGCCGTCAGCCATCAGATTCGGGCGCTGGAGACCGAGCTGGGCCAAGATCTGTTCCGGCGCCAGCACCGCGGCGTCGAACTGACGGAGGCCGGGGCCTATCTCTTCAACGCCGTGCAGCGCAGTTTTGAAGCCATATCCGACGTGGTTCGGGATATGCGGGGCCCTGCCGCGGAGGATGACGTGATGGTGCTCGCCTCGACCGCGGTCAGTTCTTTGTGGCTCACGCCCAGATTGTCAGAATTCTGGCTGCATCATCCCGACATCAACGTCTCGCAGATCGTGAGCGACGCCGCCGACCTCGACGCGATCGTCGATCTGAGCCTTCACTATGGCGTGTTGCCCGAGGGCGACCAAAGCTGTGCGCAGCTCTTTCAGGATCGCATTTGCGCGGTCAGCTCTCCGGGTTTTGCCGAGCATCATGCAATACGCTCCGCGCGGGATCTGCACCGTGTCCCGCTGATCCATGTCACGCGTGAGCGTCATCCCTGGACTGAATGGCCCGATTGGCTATCCGAACTTGCCTGTCCGCAACCGACAGGCAAACGGGTTACGGTCAACAATTACATGATCGGGCTTCAAATGGCCAAAGAGGGTATGGGGGCCTTGCTTGGCTGGGACGGCCTTGTGGGGCACATTATCGAAGCTGGGGAACTGGTCACGCTTGGCACGGAAAGCGTCGTTTCGCCCCAGTGCTTCTACATCAAGACCCACCGTCGAGCGTCCGCGAAGGCGAAGAAATTCCGCGACTGGCTCGTCGCGCAGAGCGCCAAGGGGGAGGGCGGCTGACCCGCAACGCCCGCGTCGGGCTGGCGGCCATCCAACACTGAAAGCCCCCCGGTTGACCCGGATGGGTCTTCCGTGTCAGGCACGCGACCTTTCATGATGCACCTCGGCGCGCCTGTGCCGGGCCCAGCCGAAGGAAGGACATATGGCACTCACCCTCCGTCGCAACCGCGAGCGCGACCTGACCCCCTTGGCAGCGATGCTGCCGGACGCGGAAATCCCCTTGCTCAATCCCAATGCGAAAGTTCCCTTCGATGAGATGGAATGGCATCGCAAATGGCTTGGAGAGCATGAGGATGTCTCCTTCTACCTTCAGGATGCTGCGGGACGGGATGTGGGGTTTTTCGCCCTGCGCGAGGGTGTCGGGCCGGAAGTGCGCCACCTCACCTATGTCTATCTCGTCGAAGAGGCGCGCGGGGGCGCTGGCGCGGAGCTGACGGAACATGTGGAGCAGGCGGCGCGGGACCTTGGTGCGCTGACCCTGACCTTGAAGGTGGAGCTCGACAACGCGCCCGCCCTCAACGCCTATCTCTCGGCGGGCTACGAGGAGCTGTCGCGTCGTCAGGGCATGGCCACGATGCGGCTTGATCTGGAGGAGCGGCGCGCCGTGTAAGCGGCGCGTGGCCCGCGCGCGCCACAAAGGCCATTCGTGCCGCCCGGTGCCGGGGGCGCAAGAACTCGCCCCCGTCAGGCGGAAGACCCTCTACTGATAATGCAGGGCGTCAATCGGATCGAGCCGGGCCGCCCGACGTGCCGGAAAGTAGCCGAAGACCATCCCCACCACGGCGGAGAAGCCGAAGGCGAGGGCGATGACGTCCAGGCTGGGCGAGAAGGGGATCGCCATGATCTGCGCCGCGACATAGGCGAGGCCGAGGCCGAAGAGGATCCCGATGATCCCGCCCAGAACCGACAGCACCACCGCCTCGACCAGAAACTGCATCAGGACCTGATGCGCCTGCGCGCCGACCGAGAGGCGGATGCCGATCTCGCGGGTCCGCTCGGTCACCGAGACGAGCATGATGTTCATGATGCCGATGCCGCCCACGAGCAGGCTGACCGCCGCGACGGAGGAGAGCAGGCCGGTAAGAACCGAGTTGACCGAATTGAGCATCGAACTCAGTTCGGCCATATCGAAGACCGAGAAATCGTCGTCTTCGCCGATCGCGATGCGGCGACGCTCGCGCATCAGGGCCTCGATATCGGAGGTCGCCCGCTCCACGGAGGCCGTCCGGGCCACCTGAAGCGAAATCGAGGCGACGTCCTGACTGCCCATCAGCCGCCTTTGGACCGTTCGGACCGGCATCAGCACGAGGTCGTCCTGATCCTGCCCGAAGGACCCGGCGCCCTTGGATTTCAGCACGCCGATCACCTCGCAGGAGATCGACTTGATGCGGATCTTCTCGCCGGTCGGGTCGGTCGCGCCGAACAGGGTTGTCCGCACGGTCTCGCCGATGATGCAGAGATTGGCGCCGCTGCGATCCTCCGCCGGGGTGAAGCTGCGTCCGAGCGCGATCGTCCAGCCTCCGATCTCGAGATAGGGTGACGTCGTGCCGGTGATCGATGTCGTGCGGTTGTTGTTGCCGAAGACCACGGTCGCCCCGGTCGAGACGACAGGTGCGACGGCCGAGAGGCTGCTGAGGTCCTCCAGCGCTTCTGCATCCGATAGCTTGAAGGGAGGCGCTGTATCGCGCGATCCGGGCCCCATCATCCGCGCCCCCGAGCGCAGGACCAGCACATTCGTCCCGAGCGACTCCACATTGGCCGAGACCTGTTCGGAGGAGCCTTGCCCGACGGTCACCATCGCGATGACGGCGGCGACCCCGATCACGACGCCCAGCACGGTGAGAAAGGACCGAAGCGCGTTGCGGATGATCGCTGTCAGCGCGAGGCGGATGGTTTCCCAGAGCATCACAGGGCTCCTTCGTGCATCTTCTCGTCGCGCACGACGCGACCGTCGGTGAAGACGACCAGACGGGAGGCATAGGCGGCCATGTCCTCCTCGTGGGTGACCATGACGATGGTCAACCCGGACTCGCGGTTGAGGTCCTGCATCAGGTTCATGATCTCGACGCTGCGTTTGGTGTCGAGGTTGCCGGTGGGCTCGTCGGCGAGCATCACCATCGGCTCACCCGCCAGCGCCCGCGCGATGGCGACGCGTTGCTGCTGACCGCCCGAGAGCTGCGACGGCGTGTGATCCTCGCGCCCCTCGAGCCCGACCCGCGCCAGAGCCTGACGGGCCCGCGCCACGCGTTCGGCCTTGCGCATCCCCTTGTAGATCAGGGGAAGTTCGACATTTTCCAGCGCGGTGGTGCGCGGCAAAAGGTTGTAGCCCTGAAAGACGAAGCCGAGGTAGTGCCGGCGCAGAAGCGCGCGTTGATCGCGGTTCAGGGTCGCGACCTCGACGCCGTTGAACAGGTAATTCCCCGCGGTCGGCCGGTCGAGACAGCCGATGATGTTCATCGCGGTCGATTTTCCCGACCCCGAGGGCCCCATGATAGCAAGGAATTCCCCCGGTTCGACGCGAAGATCGACGCCGTCGAGGGCGCGCACGAGGGTTTCGTCGTGGCCATAGTGGCGCTCGATCCCGCGCAGCTCGAGAAGCGGCTCACTCATCGCGCCATGTCCCGCTGATCGGTGATGACCTGATCGCCGACGGCCAGATCGCCCGCGGTGACGATCGTGAACTTGCCATTGGTCGCCCCCGGCGTGACCGCCACTTCGACGGGGGTGCCGTCGCGAAGAACCCAGACGGATTTCCCGCTCGCGGTGCCGCTCTCCGAACTCGGTCGGCTCGGTATCACGAGCCCGATGAGCCCGCTCGCGCCATTGCCCGCATCTTCGACCTCTTGCGGGGGCGCGTAGCGCAGCGCCGCATTCGGGATCAGAAGCGCGTCCTTGGCCTCGTCCACGGTGATCGTCGCCGTCGCGGTCATGCCGGGGCGCAGGAGAAGATCGGAGTTGTCGACCGCCAGCACGCCCTTGTAGGTCACGACATCGTCGGTGGTCTCGGGGGCGTAGCGCACCTGCGTGATCGTCGCCGGGAATGAGCGCCCGGAATAGGCGTCGACGGTGAATGTCGCGTCATTGCCGACCGCGACCTGCCCGATATCCGCCTCGTCGATATCGACCAGCAACTGCATCCGGCGCAGGTCCTCGGCCAGCGTGAACAGGGTGGGCGCGGACAGCGAGGCGGCCACGATCTGACCGGCCGAGACATTGCGGTCCAGAACGACGCCATTGATCGGGGAGCGGATCACCGATTTCTCCAGATCGTCCTTCTCCAGGGCAAGGTTCGCCTCGGCCAAAGTCAGCGACGCTTTCGCGGCTTGAACAGCGGCCACGGCGCGATCGCGCTGCGCGATATAGGTGACGAAGGTGCTATGGGTTGAGACGCCGCGCCGGTCCAGCTCGGCTTGTGTCTCATAAAGCGCCGTCGCTTCTTTCTGCGTGGCCTCGGCCTGTGCGAGCTGCGCCTTGGCGGCCGCAAGCGCGGCTTCGGCATTGGCGACCTGCGCCTTGAATTTCGTGTCGTCGAGCCGCGCGAGCACCTGACCCACTTTGACCTCGTCGTTGTAATCGACGTCGATGCTATCGAGCGTGCCCGACAGCTCCGAGGAGACCTCAACCTCTGTCGTGGGCTGCACCGTGCCGGTCGCGGTGACCGTGACGGTCAGATCGCCGCGCGTGACGGCTTGCGTCACATAGCTCGTGCCGGTGGTGTCGCCGGAGGGCGCAAGCCAGAGCCACGCGCCGATCGCGATCACGACGGCACCCGCGCCGAAAGCCCAGAGTCGCCAGGGGCGTCCGCTCTTCGCAGTGGACAGCATTTGTTCGATTTCGTCGCGGCTCTGGCTTGGCATAGGTCTTCCGTTCCGGTGTCTCTTCCCGCAGGGCAGGGCAGGTTTACTACGTGCCGGAGCATGAACCCCGTCGCCCGCTATGGCTTTGCTCTAGAACAAGAAAGGAAAAAGAAACGCGCTTGTGATCGTCGGAATGATGAATTTGTGACCTGTCTTCGCCCTCGACGCGGAAAGCCTGCGCAGGAGAGTGTCAAAGGACGGTGCGTGTGAGGGTCTGGATCACCGTTTGAGAACAGCCGTCAGCTTCCACGGTGCTCACCTCCAGATCGAAGCGGCTGCGGCTCCCGTCGGGGGCGAGGACCGTGAGATCGTCGATATCCGAGGCGCGCTCCATCTGGTGACGCGCATATTTCGCGCCGCGCAGGTTCGGCGGCAGCTTCGAGTTGATGAGCCCCGCGATCTCGTCCGCGCCAGTCAGCACGCCGAAGGGAGAGGCGGTCGACCAAACCCCGTCGGGGTGAAACAGCTTTGCGGCCGCCGCACCGTCGCGCCGGTCCACGCAATCCAGAAAGCGCATCAGCAGCGAGCGCTCGGAATGTCTGGCGGCGTAATGGGTGTGAAGCAGGCGATGCGCGGTCGGGGAATTCGGCGCGCCCAGTTCCGAGGCATAGAGCGCCTGCACATCCGCATTCTCATAGGAGCGGCGGCGCGGCGCCTTCGCATCCACACTGTAGATCGCCTTGGCGCGTTTTTGCAGAATATGCGGGTCCATGGATTTCGGCTCGCCGCCGCCGCCGAGGCAGCCGCCGACGCAGGCCATGACTTCGATCGCGACATAGTCGTCGCGCCATGCCTCGTCTTCGAGCATGCGCTGGGCCGACGCGATCCCGTTGCACACGGCCACCGTGCCGACGCCGGGAATGGTCGCGGTCTTCACGCCCTCACGGACGCCGCGCAGCGCCTCCCATTCCAGCGGCAGATCGTGCTCGACCCCTTTGAAATGCGCAGCCGTGCGGACCATCGCCTCCATGACCCCGCCGGAGGCGCCGAATATCTGGGCGGCCCCGGTGCTCTCGCCCAGCGGGCTGTCGAATTGCCCGTCCTCGGAGAGCGCCCCGAACGGGATCCCGCGCGACCGGATCATCCGCGCCAGCTCTCGGGTGGTGAGCACATGATCCACATCGCCAGAGACGCCGGGGCGCTGGGCTTCGTCCTTCTTGGCGGTGCAGGGCATCACGCTCACGACATAGGGCTCGGCTTTGCCGTCTGCGAAATCGGGCCCCAGAGACCGTGCAAAGCGGCCCCGTTTCGCAATCGCGCCATGCATCTGCTGGGGGGATTTGGTCGTGCTCAGATGCGGCAGAAGATCGGGGCGGTTCAGCTCGACCCAATTCACCCAACCCGGACAGCAGGAGGTGAACAGCGGAAGCTCCGTCCCGGCCTCGAGCCGCGACAGCAGTTCGGTGCCTTCCTCCATGATCGTCAGATCGGCGGCGAAATTGGTGTCGAACACGTAATCGAACCCCAGAAGCCGCAGCGCATTGATCAGGCGCCCCGTGCTGACGGTGCCCGGCTCCAACCCGAATTCCTCGCTGATGGCGATGCGGGTCGCCGGGGCCACCTGAACCACGGAGACGCGCCGATGGGCATCGAGCGTTTGCAGCACCGCGTGCCAATGCGGCGCCTCGATCAGCGCGCCAACCGGGCAGACAAGCGTGCACTGGCCACAGGAGATGCAATTGGTCTGCGACAGCGGCACGTCGAAGACCGTGACAGGGCGGCGGTCAAATCCGCGATTGGCGAAGCCGATGACATTCTGGTTCTGGACGGCGTCGCCGCAAACCTCCGCACACAACCCGCATTCGATGCATTTCGACAGATCGCGCCAGATGCTGGGAGAGGTGTGATCGGTCGCGAGATCTTCCGAGGCGGCAGGCGCCCCGGCGGGCATCTTCGGCCAACGCTCCTCCCACTGGTTCTCATGGACGAGACGCTGCAGCTGGCACGCCCCGTTCACCTCGCAGCGCATGCAGTCATTGGGGTGGCGCGCTAGCAACCATTGGGCATCGGCTTTCCGAAAGGCTGCCAGCGCCTCGGTGTCCGTCGCCACGACGTCGCCCTCCTTCGCCAGAGTGCGGCAGGCCGGTTGCGGATTCTGGGTGCCCTCGATCTCCACGAGGCACATGCGGCACACGGCATGGGCGGGCAGGCCGGGGTAATAGCACAGCGTCGGGATATGGATGCCCGCCTGCTTCGCCGCATCCAGCAAGCTGGTGCCCTCGTCGACTTCGACGTGCCGTCCGTTGATCGTAAGCGTGATCATGCGAAGGGACCTCCCGTCTTCTCAGTATAGCAGAGGCCGTCGCCGTGGCAGAAGGCCTGCGTATTCAGCACTGTCTCACAGTGCCGTCACTTTCGGCAAATTCCCATTTTCGCGGCCAGCTGTGCTAGGCTGAGACTCGATGGTGCTCGAAAGGACGGCGTAAATGGCCAGAGCCACCCGGATAATTCAGCCCGCCTCGCACTGGGGGCTCGGCAGCTACTGGCAGGGCGACTGCCCGCCTTGGATCGCGCTCGTGGTGGTGCTGATCGGTGGGCGGTTGGCGGTCGCCGAGTTGTGGCAAGCCATGTCGTCGCCGCTCTCGATGCCGCTTTTCGCGTTGCTCTTCCTCGCAGACATGACACTGGCGCTGTGGCAGCTGGTGGGCGCGTGGCGCAGCCTGTCGCATTGGATCGACGCGCAGGCGCGGGGCCATGTGCTGCTCGCCGGACGCGTGGCGGTGGTGGCGGTCGCGGTGGTGACGGTGACCCATGCGCTCGATCAGGCCGCGCGACAGACAGCGGCCTTGGTGCCGGCCGCCTATGCCGGGCCGCAGCCGCTGGAGGTGCGCAACGGCGTCGCTTATCTGACCGGCGATATCGGCTACGATCTTCTGGCGCGGTTCGAGGCAACCCCGGCGACGGGCGTCTCGGCGGTCGAGCTCGACAGTGCCGGCGGGCAGGTCTTCGCCGCGCGGGCGCTGGCGCAACGCGTGCTGGCGCGGGGGCTGAACACGCAGGTGACGAGACGCTGCTATTCCGCCTGCACGTTGATCTTCATGGCGGGCGCGCATCGCGATCTTGGCCCGGAGGGCAGGCTGGGCTTTCACGGCTATAGCCTGGAAGCCTATCCGCTGCCGATCGACGTCGCGAAAGAGGAAGCGATCGACCGCGCCTTCCTGCGTGATCGGGGCGTAACGGCCAGCTTCGCCACACGCGCCTTCGCGACGCCACACCGCGATATCTGGCGCCCGGACCGCAACGCGCTGGTCGCCGCCGGTGTGCTGCGCGACTAAGGCTCGATTAAGCTTCGTATCTCTGAACTCGGCCTGAGCGGCGAGGACCGCCGCCCGCTTCAGGCGTCGACAGGTTTCACCTTGGGCGGGATCGGGGCCTCGGACGGGGTGATGCCGTGTTTGAGCAGCGCCTTGTGCATGTAGCTGCCGCGCCGGGGCCGGTTGTTCTCGGCCTCTTCCAGACGGGGCTTCATCCGGCGCGCCCACATATGCACTGCATAGGTGTCGTCGGTCAGGAAATCCTTCTCGACGTCGAAGCGCGACATGATCATCTTGTTCCGGTCCTTGAACGAGATCGGATAGAAGGCCTGTTGCGAGAGCGCATGGTCCCATTCGCCAGTCTCGCGCAGGAAGTGGCTCAACGCGGCAGGGCCGGTCAGTCCCCATTCCTGCTCGGAGAAATGCACCGGTGCGCCGCGATCGCGGGCCGCGCGCAATTCCTCTTGCTGCTCTTCCTTCAGCCACGGCCCGATCGCATAGGGATCGGCCACGAAATCGAGCAGCCCGCGCAGCGTCTGCGATTCCGCGGGCAGGCGCATCACCGCGTTGCAGATCAGGTGCGACTTCTCCAGCCCGAAGACGTAATCATCTTTGAAATCGAAGGGCTTCACGCAAAGCACATCGGCATCGACCCAGATGTAATCGGTCTTCTCCATCAGGTGCAGACGCCACAGATCGGCATGGATCGCAGGGCTACCGGTGCGCTTGTGGCGGATGATCTCGTCGCCCGGAAAGATGTCGCGCGCATCGCGCAGCGTCACCCCGGGCGGGGCGTTCGGGATCAGGTTGTAGCAATAGAGCAGCGTGTCATGGCCCGCATCGACGAAGGATTTCAGGCTCAGCTGTTCGAGCCAGGACAGGCGGTCTCCGATCCACAGGGTCGCGATCGTCGGCAGTTGGGACAAGGGTAGGCTCCTGATTGGGAAGGTCTTTCGCGGCGGTCAGGCTGCGGGAGGGCGGTGTCCGGTATGTCCGGTGGAGGTGTCGAGCGTGCAACGCGGGCGAGACTGCACAAAATAGCGTTCACAATATGACGGGTTCGACCCACTCCGCATTCTGCGGCTCAGGCCACGTTCTGCGCTCCGCTCCACTGTTGCCATAAATGTGCCCGATCTCTTTAGTTTTTCTTATGTCGCCCTCGCCGTGACGATAGCATTAAAACATCCGTATGTAATTGATCGGCGCAAGAAAAAATGTCAGACCTCAACCGATCCCGAGCAGGAAAAAGCGATCTCGATGGCCGATGATTTCGAAGACGACACCGCAGGTGGCGAAACCGGGCTCGAGGAGAAGCTGCCCGATTGGTATCGCGAGATTTTCCCCGCAGGTCCCTGCGACGGGTTCTTTGAAAAGCTGGGCGAACACGCGCTGATCCATGTCGCGCGCGATCCGGCCACGCTGGTCGTGACGTTCGACAACCTCTCGGATGCGGGCTATCCGGGCTATGACATCCGGCCCTGGGCCGAGAAATTCATCCGCGACAATGGCTGGAGCCATCTTGGCGTGGTCGCGCAGGGGCCGACTTGGTTTCGCGACGCACGGCTGATCGCCCGGATGGAGGCTTTGCGCGATCAGGGCTTTTTCGAAGGATACGCGCGGGTCGTGATGGCGGGCACCTCGATGGGCGGCTTCGGCGCACTGGCCTTCGCCGATCTCGCGCCGGGCTGCGAGGTGGTGGCCTTCAGCCCGCAGACGACGCTCGCGCGGGCGCTTGTCCCGTGGGAGCGGCGCTTCGCCCGTGGGCGCGATCAGGACTGGTCACTGCCGCGCTCGGATGCGGCTGAACATAGTGGTGCTGCGGCCAAGGTCTGGGTGATCTGCGATCCGTTTCTGCAAGAGGATATGCGTCAGTTCGGGCGTCTGCCGCGCGATAACGTCACGCTGCTCAAGGCGTTCGGGCAGGGGCACAAGACGGCGCTGGTGCTGCGCCGGATGGAGCTTCTGAAGGCGGTCCTTGCGCGCGCGGTCACGGGCGAGCTGAGCGAGGCCTGGTATTATCAGTCGACCCGAGGCCGCAAGGACATCTACCTTTATCGCAAGGTGATGGAAGACCATCTCGCCAGTCGCGGCAAGGAGCATCGCATCCCGCGTCTGGTCGCGGCTTTCAAGGCGCGTAGGCAAGCGCAAAGACAGGCGCGCGCCGCGACGACCTCGCCCGGGTCATAACGCCTTTTGAGGTGTGATACGCCGGGGTAGGGCGGCTTGCCTGCGTCTCAGCCGGACGTCGCCTCGCGTACCCGGGCGGCCTCGTGCATCATCGCGGTCAGCCGGGCGACTTCGGGGCGTTCGGTCATCTCGTGCTTCATCGTCAGCCCGACCGCGCCCGACATGAACTGTGCGCCCAGCGGCAGGCTCACCAGAAGCCCCGAGGCCAGTTCGCGCGCCACCACGCCGCGCGAGATGAACCACAGCATATCCGACCCTTCCAGCAGCCCGAGCCCGGTCGCGAGCGACACGGTCTCGATCGGGCAGCGCGGCTCGGTGATGCCCTGCGCGCCCAGATAATCGTCGACGATGCGCCGGATGATCGCGCCGCGCGTGGGCAGGATCACGTCGCATTGGCGCAGTGCCTCGGGGGCGGGGCTGTTCGCGAAAGGATGGCCCGCGCGCGCCGCGAGGATGACCTCTTCCTCATAGAGGAAATCGAAGCGCAGCCCCGGCATGTCCCCCGCCGCCGGCATCCGCCCGATCATCAGATCCAGCGCGCCGGAGCGGATCCGGTCGAGCAGATACAGGTTCGGCCCGGTGCTGATCGAGAGCCGCGTGCCCGGATGGGCGCGGCTGAAGTCGAGCGCGACGCCCGGAAAGATCGAGCCCGCCACGGTCGGCAGCGCGCCCACATTGATCACGTCGCCGATCCCGTCGCCGCTCAGCGCGGCCGCCCCGGCTTCCAGTTCCTGCAGCGCCTGTATCGCATGGCGGCGAAACGCCTCGCCCGCGGGCGTCACGGTCAACCGCCGTCCGCGCCGCTCCAGAAGCGCGCCGCCCAGCATCGCCTCCATCTCGGAGAGGGTTTTCGACAAGGCAGGCTGTGAAATCCCCTGTTTGCGCGCCGCAGCCGACACGCCGCCTGCCTCGATCGTGTCGAGAAAGGCGCGGATGTGCCGCAGCTTGAGACCTTTATGCATAGCCATGGGGTTATGGATTAACGTGCATTTTATATTTGGCTCAAGCGAAAACTTCAGAAAAGATTATGGTGGGAGGACGAGGATGCACGCACTTATTTGCGACTGGGGGCATATCCATTACCGCGAAGACGGTGTGGCACAGGGCGTTCCGGTTATATGTCTGAACTCGCTGGGCACCGATCTGCGGATGTGGGATGGGCTTGTCGCCCCGCTCTCCGGCTATCGTCTGGTGCGCATGGACAAGCGCGGCCACGGGCTGAGCGCGACCTCTGACGCTGCCCCCACGATCACCGATCTGGCGCGCGATGCGCTGGCGGTGGCCGATCATCTGGGCATCGAGCGGGCGGTTTTCGTCGGCTGTTCGATCGGCGGCATGATCGCGCAGGAGATCGCGCGGATCGCCCCTGAACGCGTGCGTGCGCTGGTGCTGAGCAACACGGCGGCCAAGATCGGCACGGAAGAAAGCTGGGCCGAGCGGATCGCCACCGTGGAAAGCCAGGGCCTGCCCGCGATGGCGCAAGGCGTGATCGCGCGCTGGTTCGGCCCCACCTTCCGCGCCCATCCCGATTGCGCGCTCTGGGTGACGGAGGTCGCGCGCACCGATGCCAAAGGCTATGCGAATTGCTGCGCGGCGCTCGCCCGGGCCGATCTGCGCGACGCTCTGCCCAAGATTACCGCCCCGACGCTGGTAATCGCGGGCAGCCATGACGGCGCGACCCCGCCCGAGCAGGTCATGGAGATGGCCGCAGCCATTCCCGGCGCGCGGGCCGAATTGATTGAAGGCGCGGGGCATATTCCCGCAATCGAGGCGCCCGAGCAGGTGGCGCGCCTCATCACTGAATTTCTGAAGGAGCACGAGCGTGTCTGAGCGATATGAAGCAGGGATGGAAACGCGCCGTCGCGTGTTGGGCGACGCCCATGTCGACCGCGCCGATGCGGGCAAGACCGAGTTCGATGCGCCGTTTCAGGAATTCATCACCGAAGGCGCCTGGGGCTCGGTCTGGTCGCGGCCCGATCTGACGCCGCGCGAACGTTCCATCGTGACGATCGCGCTTCTGGCGGCGCAGGGCAATCACGAGGAGATCGCGATGCATACCCGCGCCACCGCCAACACGGGCGCCTCCCCCGAGGACCTGCGCGAAGCGATGCTGCATGTCGCGGTCTATGCGGGCGTGCCGCGCGCCAATCACGCGATCAAGATCATCAAGGAAACGCTGAAGGAGATGGGCCAATGACATTCAACCTGATCCCGCGCGCAACCGTCAGCTTCGATATCTGAGCCATGACCCAGGACCCTTGCATCATCTGTGTCGCGATCACCGGCTCCGTACCGCAGCAATCCGACAACCCCGCCGTGCCGATCACGATCTCCGAGCAGATCGAGTCGACGCAGGCCGCGTTCGAGGCGGGCGCGACCATCGCGCATTGCCATGTGCGCAACGAGGACGGCTCGCCCAGCTCCGACCCCGACCGCTTCGCGCGGCTGATGGAGGGGCTGCACCAGCATTGCCCTGGCATGATCGTGCAGCTCTCCACCGGCGGCCGGTCCGGCGCGGGCAAGACGCGGGGCGGGATGCTGCCTTTGCGGCCCGACATGGCCTCGCTCTCGGTCGGGTCGAACAACTTCCCGACGCGGGTCTATGAGAACCCGCCGGATCTGGTCGATTGGCTGGCCTCCGAGATGAAGACCTACGATGTGCGCCCCGAGATCGAGTGCTTCGATCTCAGTCACATCTTTCAGGCCGCGAAGCTGGTCGGCGACGGGCGGCTGCCCGCGAATGTCCATGTGCAATTCGTGATGGGCGTGAAGAACGCGATGCCGGTCGACCGCGCGGCGTTTGATTTCATGCGTGAGACCCGTGCGCGCGTTCTGCCCGAGGCGACATGGTGCGCGGCGGGCGTCGGGCCGGGGCAGGCGATCGTCAATCAATGGTGCATCGAGACCGGCGGGCATTGCCGCACCGGGCTGGAGGACAACATCCGGCTCGATCGCGAAACGCTCGCGCCGTCGAATGCGGCGCTGGTGCAGCGCACGGTCGATCTGTGCGAAAAGGCGGGCCGTCCGGTTGCCACATGGCAGCAGGCGCGCGAGATCCTCGCGCTGCCGATGAAGGGGGCCGCATGAGCCTGTCGCCCCTCGACAGCCCGCTCTGGTCCGGTCTCTACGGCGATCCGGAACTGGGTGCGATGCTTGGCGATGCTGCGCTGTTGGCTGCAATGGTGCGGGTGGAAGTGGCGCTGGCCGAGGCCTGCGCGGCCGAGAGGATCGTGTCCGAGAGCGCGGCTGCCGAGATCGCGCAGCAGTTGACCGGCTATCAACCCGATCCGACGGCACTGGCCGCAGGAGCAGCGCGCGATGGCGTGCCGGTTCCGGCGCTGCTGGGCGATCTGCGCGGTAAGCTGTCGGAAGAGGCGGGGCAGGCGCTCCATTGGGGGGCGACCTCGCAGGACATTATCGACAGTGCAACGGCACTTGTGATGACGCAGGCGCTCGCCGTGATCGCGGCGCGGCTGCGGCGCGTGATCCGCGCAACCGGTGTGCTGGCCGGGCGCGAGGCGGAGACGGTGATGGCCGGGCGCACCCGTAGCCAGATCGGTCTGCCGGTGACCTTCGGCGCGCTGGTGGCGTCCTGGGGCCAGCCGCTGATCGACGCGGCGGCGCGTATGGCGGTGATGCAAGGCGCGGGCCGGATCTCGCTGCATGGCGCGGTCGGGACCGATGCGGCGCTGGGCGACAAGGCGCAGGCCGTGCGCAATCGCATGGCTGCGGCGCTGGGCCTGCAGGCCGAGGATCAGCCGTGGCACAGCCGCCGCGACGCGATGGCCGCGACCGGGGCGCAGGCGGTGCTGTTGACCGGTTCTCTGGGCAAGATCGGCACGGATGTCGTGACGCTCGCGCAATCGGGCATCAACGAGGTGCGGATCGCGGGCGGGGGCTCCTCGACCATGCCGCATAAATCGAACCCCGTGGCCGCCGAGGCGCTGGTGGCGCTGGCGCGGCACGCGGCGTATCTGCAGGTAAGCCTCTTCGAATCCGCGCTGCATGGTCAGTTCCGCGACGGTGCCGCCTGGGCGCTGGAATGGATGAGCCTGCGCCCGATCCTCGTGGCCTGCGGCGCGGCGCTGCGCCTTGCCGGAGAGATGCTGGACGGGCTCGAGGCCGACGCGCCCCGGATGCGCGCCAATCTCGAAGCGGCGGGCTTCGGCCCCTATGCCGAGCGCGCGATTTTCACGCTGGCCAAGACGCTGCCGCGCAACGCGGCGAAGACAGCGGTGCAAGAGGCGATGGCCGCACCCGATCCGGCGGCGGCTCTGCTGGCCGCCCATCCCGAACTCGACGGGGACACCCTGACCGATCCGCTTCTCGCGGCAGGGCAGGCCCCGGCGCAGGCGCGCGCTTTCGCGCAGCGCTGCAATGACCTTTGCGGAGGAGACGCATGAAGACCCAAGTCGCGATCATCGGCGGGGGCCCGGCCGGGCTGCTGCTGTCGCAATTGCTCGACCTGCATGGGATCGAGAGCGTCGTGCTGGAACGGCGCTCGCGCGACTATGTTCTGTCGCGGATCCGGGCCGGGGTGCTCGAACAGGGCACCGTCGATCTGCTGCGCGCCGCTGAAGTGGGCGCGCGGATGGACCGTCAGGGCGAAATCCATGACGGCGTCGAGATCTCGTGGCATGACGAGCGGCTCAATATCGACATCAAGGACCTGACGGGCCGCGGCGTGATGGTCTATGGCCAGACCGAGGTGACGCAGGACCTGTATACCGCCCGCGATGCGCGCGGCGGCACCGTGTTGCACGAGGCCGAGGTGACCGCGATCGAGGGGATCGAAGGCGACGGCGTCACCGTGCATTTCACCCATGAGGGCGAGGCGAAGACCCTGACCGCCGATTTCGTCGCGGGCTGCGACGGCTTCCACGGGCCTTCGCGCAAAGCGATCCCGGAAAGCCATCGTCAGGAATTCGAGCGTGCCTATCCGTTCGGCTGGCTCGGCCTTCTGTCCGAGACGCCGCCCGCCGCGCCCGAGCTGATCTACGCGGCCCATGATCGGGGCTTTGCGCTGTGTTCGATGCGCTCGCCCACGCTGAGCCGCTATTACGTGCAGGTGCCGCTGAGCGAGAAGCTGGAAGACTGGCCCGCCGAGCGGTTCTGGGACGAGCTGCGCACCCGCATCCCGGCCGATGTGGCCGAGACGCTGGTCACCGGCGAGCCGCTGGAGATGTCGATCGCGCCGCTGCGCAGCTTCGTCTCCGAGCCGATGCGCCACGGGCGTCTGTTCCTTGCGGGCGACAGCGCCCATATCGTGCCGCCGACCGGCGCGAAGGGCCTGAACCTCGCGGCCTCGGATGTCTATTATTTGCACCGCGCCTTCGACCGGTTCTACAACCACGGCACGCCCGCAGGGCTCGACGCCTATTCCGAGACGGCGCTGTCGCGGGTCTGGAAATGCGAGCGCTTCTCGTGGTGGATGACCTCGATGCTGCACGATTTCCCGGAAACGGGTGCGTTCGAGCGCCGGATGCAGCGCGCGGAGTTCGAGTATCTCCAGATGTCGGAGACCGCACGCAAGAGCTTTGCTGAAAACTACGTGGGCCTGCCTTACTGACGGGCCGAACCGCCCCCGCGCGCGGGGCATAAAGGGAGGAAATAACGATGAAATTTACGAAACTGCTGGGCCTGAGCGCCGCGGCCATGCTTTGGGCAAGCGGGAGCTTCGCACAGGAGATCACCCTCAAGCTGCACCATTTCCTTGGCGCCAAGGCGCCGGTGCAGACGCAGATGCTGGAGCCCTGGGCCAAGCGCGTCGAAGAGCTGTCGAACGGCAAGGTCAAGATCGACATCTACCCGGCGATGACGCTGGGCGGTCGCCCGCCCGAGCTGGTGCAGCAGGCGCGTGACGGCGTGGTCGATCTGGTCTGGACGCTCAACGGCTATACGCCGGGTCTCTTCCCGCGCACCGAAGTGTTCGAACTGCCGACCGTCTTCAACAACGACCCGGCCGCGACCAACCTCGCGATGCGCGACATGTTCGACAAGGAGTTGAAGCAGGAATACGAGGATAAGGGCCTCGAAGTGATGTTCCTGCACGCCCATGCGGGTAACGGCATCCACACCGTGGATACCCCGGTTCACAGCCCCGCCGACGTGAAGGGCATGAAGCTGCGCACGCCGTCGCGCACGGGCGCCTGGGTGATCGAGGCGCTGAACGCGCAGCCGGTCGCGATGCCGGTGCCGGAACTGCCGCAGGCGCTCTCGAAGAAGGTCGTGGACGGCGCGCTGATCCCGTGGGAAATCATCCCCGCGCTGAAGCTGCAGCAGCAGACCGAGTATCAGGTCGAAGGGCAGGACCATTGGCGTCTGGGCACCTCGATCTTCCAGGTGTCGATGAACAAGGCGAAATGGGACAGCCTGCCCGATGACGTCAAAGCGGCGTTCCGCAAAGCCTCCGACGAGGAGTGGCTGAAGCAGGTCGGTGATATCTGGCGCACCAGCGACAATAACGGGATCAAGGCCGCCGAAGCGGATGGCAACGAGCTGATCACGCTCTCGGCCGATGAGACCCAAGCCTTCAAGGATGCGATGCAGCCGGTCGTCACCCGTTGGGAAGACGAGGTGAAAGGCCAAGGCATCGACGGTCCGGCGCTGGTGAAAGAAGCCCGCGAGCTGACCGCTGAAGAAGAAAAGAACCTGGCGAGCCAGTAACCAACGGAGCGGCGACGATCATGCATTCTGCAACTGAGACTTTCTTGCGCAAGGCGATCTATGCCTGGGCCCTCGCCGGAGGCGGGGTGCTTGCAGCGATCGTCGCCGTAAACGTCTGGACCGTGGTGGGCGGCTTTATCGGGCTGCCCTTCGCGGGAGACTTCGAACTGACGGAGATGGGGGTCGCCATCGCGGCCTTCATGTTCCTGCCTTACTGCCAACTCGCCGATCAGAACGTGACGGCGGATATCTTCACCTCGAAACTGAGCGCCGCCGTGCAGCGCCGCTTCTCGTCGATCGGCTCGGTGCTGGCGCTGGGCTTCGCGGCGCTCCTTCTGTGGCGGATGTATTTCGGGATGCTCGACCAGAAATCCTATTCGCTCGCGACCACGATCCTGCAGATCCCGGTCTGGTGGGCCTACCTTCCCGCGCTTGCTTCGCTGGCGCTACTTTTCATCGCCGCAGCGCTGAGCCTGCGGGACAACTGGACGGGGCGTGCCTGATGGACCCGATTACTCTCGGCCTGCTGGGCCTCGCCATTCTCGTGGGGCTCATCGTGATGCGTGTGCCCATCGCCTACGCGATGATCCTCGTGGGCGCTGGCGGCACCGCGATCATCAACGGCCCGGCGATCCTGCTGAGCCAGCTCAAGACGCTCGCTTATGGCCAGTTCTCGATCTATGACCTCTCGGTCGTGCCGATGTTCGTCCTGATGGGGGCGCTGGCGACCAAGACGGGCCTCTCGCGCGACATGTTCCGCGCCGCGAACGCGTGGTTCGGCTGGATGCGCGGCGGCACCGCGATGGCCTCGATCGCCGCCTGCGCGGGCTTCGGCGCGGTCTGCGGGTCTTCGCTCGCCACGGCCTCGACGATGGGCAAAGTCGCTCTGCCGGAGCTGGAGCGCTACAACTATTCGCCGGCGCTCGCGACCGGCTCGGTCGCGGCGGGCGGCGTGCTGGGCATCCTGATCCCGCCCTCGGTGATCCTCGTGATCTACGCGGTGATCGTGGAGGCCAATATCGTCACCATGTTCATGGCCGCGCTGATCCCCGGTCTGATCGCCGTCGTGCTGTTCCTGATGACCATCGCGATCTATGTCCGCCTCGTGCCGAGCGCGGGCCCCGCGCAGGGCGTGTCGGACAAGGAAGAGTTCTGGGCGGCCACGCGCGGCGTGCTGCCGGTGCTGGGCATCTTCGGCGTGGTGATCGGCGGCATCTATGCGGGCTTCTACAACCCCACGCCTGCCGCTGCGATCGGTGTCTTCGCGGTCTTCGTCTACGGGCTCTTCCGCGGGCTGATGTCGCGCGAGGCGATGCGCTCGTCCATTCTCGAGACCGCGGGCACCACGGGCATGATCTACCTGATCCTGCTGGGCGCCGAGCTTCTGAAGATCTTCATGTCGCGGGCAGGGGTGCCGCAGGCCGCTGCCGATATGGCGGTGAATTCCGGCCTGCCGCCGATGATGGTGATGGCGATCCTGCTGATCGCGCTGATCGTGCTGGGCTGCCTGATGGACTCGATGTCGATGATCCTGCTGGTGCTGCCCTTCTTCTGGCCGGTGCTGGTCGAGATCAACGGCGGGCTTTACCAGATGGCGGACGGCTCTGGCTTCGGCCTCTCGACCGACGAGCTGAAGGTCTGGTTCGGTATCCTCGCGCTTGTCGTCGTGGAGTTGGGGCTGATCACGCCGCCGGTGGGGATGAATGTCTTCGTGATCTCGGCGCTGGCGAAGAACGTGCCGATGGGCACCACCTTCCGCGGTGTCTTCCCGTTCTTCCTGTCCGAGCTGGTGCGCGTCGCGCTCCTGCTGGGCTTCCCGGCGCTGACGCTGTGGCTGCCGCGGGTGCTGGGCGGCTGAGCCACCTCAGACAAGCGGATGAGACGAAACGGGGGGCGCAATCGCCCTCCGTTTCGCATTCAGCCCGCGCGCATCGGGGCGAGGGCTTGCCCGCAACAAGAGGTCGCTGTCGCCGGGCAGGGTTTCGCATGGGTCTGGAAACGGGGCGGAAGCGATTGAAAACTGGCGACCTTCGCGGGCAGATGCGCGGATGTGGCGCGCGAAGGCGATCCGAGGCGGGGTGAAGGGATGTACCCCGATTGACCATCCCGGCCCGCGTTGGTCGGCCTATGTCCACAAACTCAAGGAACATGGCGTGCGGATCGAGACGGTCCACGAGCGCCACGAAGGAGCCTTCCCCGGCACTCATCAGACCGACAACAAGGAGAGCAAACGACGCGGACGGGCCAAGAATTGCGAACATCTCCGTTCTGTTCTTTGCGTCCTCGATCTGATTATCCAACGCGGTGAGGCGCGCGAGGCCATCGGTAAAGTCGGCTTTCGTCGCGGCGTCTTGGTGGCTGCTATCCCGCACGTCTCTGAGGTGCGCTGCGAGTTGTCGTGCGGCTTGGTAGTCCTCCCGATAGTCAAAGAAAGCTCTTTCGGGTCTGAGAGCGATTCCGAGCGTGAGAAGCCAAATCACCGACAAAACTAGCCATAGACGAAAGAGTCCGTTCTTCCATCGCATCCTTCAACCGTCCTTTGATGAGTTCATGAGGCCAAGACCGACCAAGCCGAGAAGGCTGGCGATTATAGGGTGTGAGAACTTTGCCCAATCCCATGCCCATGTCGGGATACTCCAAGCGGCAATCGCACCCTCGACCACCGCTCGGAGCGGGATTGCTAGGATGCTCTCAACGGTAATCGTGTCGGACTGAGACAGCGCGAGGAATCCGACCACGAGAATGAGCATCGCCTTTAGCATACCCCAAAGAACGGCAGCGATGAGCCATAGAGGCCAGAGACCACCCAGAAAAAGGAGTGCTGCAATTGTTTCAAGCCACATACAAATCTCGAATTATGAAATTGAGAACAACGTTACCACAGGAGTCCCGTAACGTGGGCAGCAGTTTTCTCTGCACATCTTGGTCTTGAGAGGCAGTATGAATAGCTATCCGAAAGCGGGGTTTCCGAAACCAATACGCGCGCGCATGGGGTGGGGTGTTAGCTTGGACGCTTCGGAAACGGCATGGATCAAGGCACAACTGGCCGCAGCCCTTGCTCGCGAGCGAGCGAGACAGGCCAAGCGCCGTGTGCGCTGCGGAGCCAAGACCCGCAAGGGCCATCCGTGCAAAGCGCTCAGCCTTCCCGGCAAGCGGCGATGCAAGTTTCACGGTGGGCTATCGACCGGGCCGAAAACAGCCGAGGGGATCGAGCGCATCCGAGAGGCGCAGAGGCGGCGCTGGGCGTGCTCGTGCGATGTTGGAAAATGTTGAGCTTGGGGGGCGGCGAAAGGTTGGGAAGCCTGCGACCGGAAACCCGCGCTCCCGGTGCGTTTGCAATATGCTCAGCGCTAAGCCGGGGTAGGGGGCGATTTCCTCAATTGCGGATGTGCGCGTCGAGCGAACGCCCTGGTTTGCCGTTTGCCTCGCCCAGAGATTGGGCCACCCCCTTACCAATCGAGGGTCGCGCGATGCGTAGGGCAGCGAATCCCAAGCGTTTTTTCTTTGGTGGGCTTTTCGGTGGGTGGCGCCTGAGTAATTGAAAATAATTCAATTAAATCAAGGCGTAATGGCGGAGACGAAGGGATTCGAACCCTCGAGACCCTTCCGGGCCTACTCCCTTAGCAGGGGAGCGCCTTCGACCACTCGGCCACGTCTCCGCGGACCCGTATAGGGATCGTCTCGGGGGGAGACAAGCGGTTTTTCGGCGGAATTTCGGGTGGTTTGCGATTTCCCTGGCGTGGGGCGGCGGAGACGCAGGCAGGGGCGCGGGGCGGCATGGGGCAGGGGCGCCGGGCGCAAAGAAAAACGCGCGCGAGGTGTCTCGCGCGCGTTTCGTTTTCAAGGGGTTTCGCTTGGCTTAGCGGGTGGTCTCGCCGCGCCGGCGCACCACCACGTCGACCGTGATCGATGCAAGCAGCACCGCCGCCGTCGCCATCAGCTGCACCGCCGCCGGCAGGCCCAGAAGCGCCATGCCGTTGACGATGGCCGCGATCACGACGCCACCGAGGATCGCGTGGATCGGATGACCGCGCCCGCCGAACAGCGAGGTGCCGCCGATCACCGCGGTCGCGACGACGTAGAGCACGATCGTGCCGCCATCGAAGCTGGTGGAGATCGAGCGCAGGCGCGAGGCGTAGATGATGCCGCCCAGACCCGCCGTCGTCGCGGCCAGCGTGAAGGCTGCGGTCCGGATCAGGCGCAGGTTGATGCCGGCCCGGCGCGCGGCCTCGGCATTGCCGCCGATCGCGAGGACATAGCGGCCGAATTTCAGCCGTCCCAGCAGGAAGGACCATGCCAGCAGCACCGCGAAGACGATCGGGATTACCCACGGCATCCCCGAGAGCGGGAAGCGTGCGACGCCGCGGTTCATGTTGGAGATCGTCACCAGCACGATACCCGCGACCACGGCGGCCGCGATCTTCGCGATGGTGAGGCCCATCGGCGGCGCGACGAGGCCGCTCTGGCGGCGTTTCGCATCCTTGTGGAAGGTCATGATCGCGAAGACCAGAACCACCGCTCCGGTCATCAGCCACCCCATCAGGGGCGTCAGCGTGCCATTGGCGAAATTGTTGATCGTGTCACTCGCGACAGGGATCGTCCCCCCGGCGCCGAGCAGTTGGATCATCAACCCGTTGAAGCCCAGAAGGCCCGCCAGCGTGACGACGAAAGAGGGCAGTTTGAGCCGCGTGATCAGCGAGCCCTGGAAGATGCCCAGCACCGCCGGCACGGCCAGACCTGCCGCGACAGCCGCCCACCAGGGCCAGTCGGTGCCCGGCGCCACCAGCAGCGTCGCCACCGTCGCGCCGATCCCGGCCACGAAGCCGAGCGACAGGTCGATCTCGCCCAGCAAGAGCACGAAGACCTGTCCCATCCCGATCATCATGAAGACCGAGCCCTGAACGAGCAGGTTCACGACATTCCCCGGCGAGAGGAATTTCGGGTTCTGCAGCTGGAAGATCAGCGAGATCAGCACGAAGCCCAGAAGCACCGGCAGCACGCCGCTTTCGCCCGCCTTGATCTTCGCCCATGTGCGCGAGAGGTAGCTTGCAAAGCTCTGATCCTCGGTCGTGGCGCCCACCACGGCGGAGGGGCCGCTTTCGCCCGAGACCTCGCGTTGGGCCGCGACCTCCTTGGCGTTTTCGGCGGCGATCGAGGCGGCGGCGCGCATCGCGCCCGGCTCGACCACATGGTCGGATTTGCCCGTGGTCATCAGTTCGACCACGCGCTGGGTGTCGTATTCGTCGATCGGGCCCTGGCTGACCATCTCGCCCAGACGCAGGATCGCGATCCTGTCGGAGACCGCGAAGACGTCGTTGAGGTTGTGCGAGATCATCACCACCGCGAGACCCTGATCGGCGAGGCGGCGCACCAGTTGCAGCACCTGACCGGTCTGGGCCACGCCGAGCGCCGCCGTGGGCTCGTCGAGGATCACCAGTTTGGAATTCCACATCACGGCCTTAGCGACCGCGATCGATTGCCGCTGACCGCCCGAGAGCGCCGAGACCGGCGCGCGGATCGAGCGCAGCGTGGTCACACGCAGCCCTTTGAGCGTCTCTGCCGCGGCGCGCTCCATCGCGTCCTCGTCGAGCATCCCGTTGGTCAGGATTTCGCGTCCGAGGAACATGTTCTGCACGACGTCGAGATTGTCGCACAGCGCAAGGTCCTGATAGACGACCTCGATGCCCAGCTCCGCACTGTCGCGTGGCGAGCGGACGCGGACGTCGTTGCCTTCCCATTCGATCACGCCGCCATCGGCTTCATGGATGCCGGCGATGGTTTTGGTCAGCACGGATTTGCCCGCGCCATTGTCACCGACCAGTGCCGTCACCTCGCCGGGGCGGACGTCGAAATCGACCCCGCTGAGCGCCTGCACTGCACCGAAGCTCTTTTCGAGACCCCGAATACGGAGGATCGCGTCGCGATCCTCCGTCAGGGACCCGGTACCGTTACCCGTGTCCATCATTGGCTATCAGTTCCCGATGCCTGCGGCCTTGCACGCGTCGGCCGCGCCGCCCGCACAGAGCTTGGAGGTGTCGACGAAGCCGTCTTTCACGACGGTGTCGGCCATGTTCTCCGGGGTGACCCAGATCGGCTTGAGCAGGATCGAGGGCACGTCCATGCCGCCCTGGCTGTCATTGACCTTGCCGTTGACGAGGCCTTCGGGCGGGTTGTCGCCTGCACGCATGTAGAGCGCGAGCGCCGCTGCCGCCTGAGCTTCGAGATAGATCGGCTTGTAGACGGTGCCGCACTGGTAGCCGGTGAGCACGTTCTGCAGGCCGGTGACCGTCGCGTCCTGACCGGTGGTCGGGAAGGCTTTCGGCGGCACTTTCAGCGTCTTGAGATAGGAGATGACCGCGTTGGCGTTGTCGTCATTCGGGGTGACGACGGCGTTCATGTCCTGATGCGCGGTGAACTGCTGCTCGAAGGTGGTCCGTGCGACCGACGGATCCCAGGTGCCTGCAGGCTCGCCCGCATTGGTGTAGCTGCCGTCGTCGAATTTCGGCTTCAACACGCTCATGTAGCCCTGCTTGAACAGCGTGGCGTTGTTGTCATCGGGCGAGCCCGCCATCACGAGGATGTTCGGCTTCTCGATGTTCCAGTCGCTGAGGCACTGTTCCATGCCCTTGCCGATCAGCTCGCCGACATATTCGTTGTCGAAGCTGATATAGTAGTCGCGCGAGCCGCCAAGCGTGATCCGGTCATAGTCGATGACCGCGACGCCGTGCTCTTTCGCGTATTTCTCGACAGCCGCACCGCCGCCCGAGGAGATCGGGTCGATCAGCAGAACGGTCGCGCCCTGGCTGATATCGGTCTGCGCCTGCGTGAGCTGGTCGGCTTCCGAGCCTTGCGCGTTGGTGATGATCAGATCGTCCGCGGACAGGCCCGCCTCCTTGAAGGCTTTCTTCAGGTAGGGCTCGTCGAACGAGGTGTAGCGCGCCGAGCTTGCGGTGTCGGGCAGCAGAACGCCGACCTTGCCTTTGCCCTTGGCGGCGATGTCCTTGAGCTGACCCATGGCGGCGAAATCAGCACCGAAGCTGTCGGCGGTGACGCCTTGGGCTTGCGCGGCACCTGCAATCAGGCCAAGCGCGAGAACGCTGGTTCCAGCGAGACGCGCGGCGGTTCCGCACGTCGAGCGACGAATGTCTTTCATTATAATCCTCCTAAGGCCGGATGGGTTCCTCCCGTGGGGTGGCATCGCCTTGCCCCAGCGCGCCGCCTGTGCCGGTTACGGACAGGACAGCGCCGTGACGCGCATCCGGTACGCGTCCCGTTAGCGCAATCATGGCTTGAAATGTTGCTCTGAACAGGGGGGTGACGAACACAAAACACTCACGAAACTGCGAGGCCGTGGCGTTCCGGGGCAACCAAGAAGAGGAGGGGGAACGGGCGGCTGACTTCGCGCGGCACCGATGTGGCGCCCCGAGTGGTTGACACCCGCGCGCGCCGCTGTATAAGCCCGCCATTCCGGTAACGCGAGTTGCCGGGATTATTCATTGGTGTTGGTGGACCTCGCAAGAGGAAACCTGTCGCCGGTCGCCGCAAGGCCCGGAGGAGGACAACGCCCTTCGAAACTATAATGAAGGAGATCAGCCGTGACCAAACGCACGTCTGCCAAGTACAAAATCGACCGCCGCATGGGCGAGAACATCTGGGGCCGCGCCAAGTCGCCCGTCAACCGTCGTGAATACGGCCCTGGCCAGCACGGTCAGCGCCGCAAGGGCAAGCTGTCCGACTTCGGTATCCAGCTCCGCGCCAAGCAGAAGCTGAAGGGCCATTACGGCGACCTGACCGAGAAGCAGTTCCGCCGCATCTACGCCGAAGCCGAGCGTGTGAAGGGCGACACCGGTGAAAACCTGATCGGTCTGCTCGAGCGCCGCCTCGACGCGCTGGTCTACCGCGCCAAGTTCGTCCCGACCGTCTTCGCAGCGCGCCAGTTCGTGAACCACGGCCACGTGCTCGTGAACGGCAAGAAAGTGAACATCCCCTCCTACCGCCTGAAAGAAGGCGACGTGGTGGAAGTCCGCGAGAAGTCCAAGCAGATGGCTCTGGTTCTCGAAGCCGTTCAGTCGCCCGAGCGTGACGTTCCGGATTACATCGAAGCCGACCACAACAAACTGACCGCGAAATTCGTGCGCACCCCGGCCCTGTCCGACGTGCCCTTCGCGGTTCAGATGGAACCGAACCTCGTGGTCGAATTCTACGCGAAGAACTGATCTCTCAGTCTTCGCCGATCATTCGGAAAGGCCGTGCCCCCGGGGCGCGGCCTTTTTCTTTGGGGTTGCGTCTTTGCCCGGATCAGCCGCGCAGCGGCCCGGGCAGCGCCCGACCGCCCCCTCGGGCGGGCGCTTTTCGGCCTCACCGCGCGCGGCAAGCGTATTCGGATTTTGCGAGATAAAGCATCGACCACGCAGCGAGGCGCGCCCACCCGGCGGTCTGGCGCTGCCCTGCGGCACCCTTGGGCAATACATCTCTCATCGACGTGCTATGACATCCGTTGCATCCCTGCCGCGTCTGCTATGCGGGTGATCTTCTCACTAGCCCTGTCGCGCCATGGCGGATAGAACTCGGGCCACGATTCAGGAGTGCACAATGACCACGCATATTCGCCCCCAGCCCGGTATTATGGACATCGAGCTCTATCAGGGCGGCGCCTCCCATGTGGCGGGGCGCACCGATGCCGTCAAACTCAGCTCGAACGAGAACCCGTTCGGCCCCTCTGACAAGGCCAAGGACGCGTTCGCGAAATGCGCCCATTCGATGCATCGCTACCCCCCGACCGACCATGCCAAGCTGCGCACGGCGATCGGCGAGGTGCATAAGCTCGACCCCGACCGGATCATCTGCGGCGTGGGCTCGGACGAGATCATCCACTTCCTGTGCCAGGCCTATGTCGGCGCGCGCGACGAGGTGGTGTTCACCGAGCACGGTTTCCTGATGTATCGCATCTCGACCATGGCCGCGGGCGGCACCCCGATCGAGGTCAAGGAGCGCGACCGCACGACGGATGTCGATGCGATCCTGAGCGCCTGCACCAAGAAGACCAAGCTCGTCTTCCTCGCCAATCCGAACAACCCGACCGGCACGATGATCCAGCTGGCGGAACTGGAGCGGTTGGCGGCGGGGCTGCCGAAAGGCGCGCTGCTGGTGATCGATGCGGCCTATGCGGAATATGTCGAAGGCTATGACGGCGGGGCGGAGCTGGCCACGCGTCTGCCCAATGTCTTCATGACGCGGACCTTCTCGAAGATCTACGGTCTCGGCGGGCTGCGCGTCGGCTGGGGCTACGGCTCGCGCGAAGTGATCGACGTGCTCAACCGCATCCGTGGGCCTTTCAACCTCTCGACCGCGCAGCAGGAGACCGCAGAGGCCGCCGTGCGCGATCAGGACTGGGTCACGAAATGCCGCGATGACAACACCCGTCTGCGCGCCTGGCTGGCCGAAGCGCTGGCAGAAAAGGGCGTGCCGTCAGACACTTCCACGGCGAACTTCATCCTCGCACGTCTGGCGTCCGAGCAGGAGGCGGCCGATTGCGATACCTATCTGAAATCCGAAGGCATCATCGTGCGCCGGGTGGCGGGCTATAACCTGCCCAACTGCCTGCGCATCACCGTGGGCGACGAGCCCTCGTGCCGCCGCGTCGCGCATCTGATCGGCGTCTTCAAGGCAGGCGGGATCGAGGTGCCCAGATGAGCCAGCTCTACCAGCGGGTCGCGCTGATCGGGCTCGGCCTGATCGCCTCGTCGATGGCCCATGCGATGCGCGAGAAGGGGCTGGCGGGCGAGATCGTCGGTCATGCGCGCTCCGCCGAGACGCGCGACACCGCGCTGGAGATCGGGCTGGTCGATGCCGTCTACGAGACCGCCGCCGAGGCGGTCGCGGGCGCGGATCTGGTGGTGCTCTGTGTGCCGGTCGGCGCGATGGCGAAGATCGCCGAAGAGATCGCTCCGCATCTGGCGCCCGGCGCTACGATCACCGATGTCGGCTCGGTCAAACGCTCGGTGATCGACGCGGTCGGCCCGCATGTGCCTGAAGGCGTGCATTTCATCCCCGGCCACCCGCTGGCGGGGACGGAGCAGTCCGGCCCGCGCTCGGGCTTTGCGACGCTCTTTGCCAATCGCTGGTGGCTGTTCACGCCCATCGAGGGCACGGATCCCGAGGCGCTGACCCGGCTGAAATCTCTGGTCGAGGCAATGGGCGCGAATACCGACGAGATGGCGCCCGATCACCATGATCTCGTGCTCTCGGTCGTGTCGCATACGCCGCACCTGATCGCCTATACGATGGTCGGCGTGGCGGATCATCTTCGTCGTGTAACCCACGAGGAAGTCATCAAATATTCCGCTACGGGTTTCCGCGATTTCACTCGGATCGCGGCCTCGGACCCGACGATGTGGCGCGACGTCTTCCTGACCAACAAGGAAGCGACGCTCGACATTCTGGGCCGCTTCACCGAGGAGCTGTTCATGCTGCAACGCGCGATCCGCATGGGCGATGGCGACATGCTGCATGACTATTTCACGCGCACCCGCGCGATCCGCCGCGGCATCATCGAGGCCGGGCAGGATACGGATGCGCCCGATTTCGGGCGCGGTGCTCCGAAGAAAGACACATGAGCGCCACGGGTCGCAGCAAGGCGGTCGCGCTGATCGCCTTGGCGGCTGTGGTTGCGGTGGGCTCCTGCGGGCGCGGCGACGACCGGCGCTCGGCGCGCTATTCCTCCTCGGGCGAGCTTTGCGGCATTGCCGGGCTGGAAGGCGCGCATATCGCGCCGATCGACGGGCCGGGGCGCTGTGGCATTGCCGATCCGGTGCAGATCACCGCAGTCTCGGGCATCCGTCTGACCTCGCCGGTGCGGGTGAATTGCACGGCGGCAAAATCCTTCAAGCGCTGGGTCGATCGCGGGATCAAACCGGCGGTGGGGCGGCGCGGCGGCGGGATCGAGGCGATCCGCATCGCGGCCTCCTATTCCTGCCGGAGCCGCAATTCGCAGCCCGGCGCGAAGCTGTCCGAGCATGCCAAGGGCAACGCCATCGACGTCTCGGGCGTGATCCTGCGCAACGGCGCGACGCTGAGCGTGCTGGAGGACTGGCGCCGGGGTCGGGTGATCAAGCGGATGCACAAATCGGCCTGCGGCCCGTTCGGTACCGTGCTTGGCCCAAGATCGGATCGCTTCCATCAGGACCACATCCATGTCGATGTGGCCCGCTATCGAAATGGCACTTACTGCCGCTGACCTTTATTGACGCTGGGCGACCAGTTGCGGCGCGGGGCCCAGCGGCACCGGGCCGACGCTCATCTGCCCGTCCTTGAAGATAAGCGGCACGTCCAGCGCACCATCGGGGTTCTTCGCGGCCAGCATCGCACCGATCCCGGTCACGAGCTTCACCTCGTCCTTGCTGATCAGCCCCACGCTTTGCGCGATGCCGACCCAGTTGCGCCAAGAGGCGGAGCGGATCGTCAGCGTGCCGTCGGGATAGCCCGAGGGATCGACCGTCAGGTTGCCCTCGACCGAGACATCGTTGCCGCCCCAGCTCAGCGACAGGTCCGAGATCGCGACGGTCATCAGCCCCGGCATGCCTGCCTCCAGCGCGGTCTGGTCGATAGGCTCGCGGGTGCCGATCAGCGCGTCGAAATGAACCCGGGTAACGGTGTCGGGCAGCTCGCCCTTCGGGTCGATCCGCTCCAGCAGATCGCCCGGGAGTTTCAGCGATTTCGCCTCCGCACCCAGACGATAGGCGGCGGCGGGCATTACCAGATCGGCGGCCTGAGCCGAGGCCCCGATCGCGCCCTGCGCCTTGTCCTTGCGCTCGATCGCGAGGCGCAGCTGATCGGCCGAAACCGCGGGGGCCGTCTCGCCCGCGGGCGTCAGCACCGGCGCGGAGATCACTGCAATCGCCCGCTCCAGCGGCAGCGCGGTCGAATAGCCCACCGTCAGCGAGGCGCGCATGTCCTCTTGCGTCAGCTTGTAGCTTTGATCGCCCAGTTGCAGCGACTGGCCCGAGGGCAGATAGGCGATCACTTTATTGGGTTCGTATCCCAGAGCGAAGAGCTGCGCGAAGGGCGCGCTCCAGTGCCACAGGCCGCCCTGATCCTTCAGTTCGGGCTTGTCGAAGGTCAGATCGAAGCGCGAGGGGAAGCCCGCGAGCGAGACCGATTGCGCATCGCCCCAGCCTTCCTGCCGGGCCTGCGCGAGCATGTCGCGTGCGCCGTTTTCGATCTTGTGCGCACCGAAGAACCAGTAGCCGCAATAGGCCAGCGTCGCGACCAGCACCAGAATGATCAGTTTGCGCATCTTCGCCTCTTTGCAAATCGGGTGAACCCCATGTAAGCCCTGAGCCCATGCAGGACCAGTGCGATGACAATAGGATCTGGGTCTTCGGCTACGGCTCGCTGATCTGGAACCCCGGCTTCGATTTTGACGAGCGGATGCTCGCCCGTGCGCCGGGTTGGGAGCGCAGCTTCTGCCTGCGCTCGCTGGTGCATCGCGGCACGCCCGAAGCGCCGGGGCTGGTGCTGGCGCTCGACGAGGGGGAGGGCGCCTGCGCGGGGCTCGCCTTCGCGGTGAAGCCCGGTCAGGAAGACGAGGTCATGGCCTATCTGCGCGAGCGCGAGCTGGTGACCTCGGCCTATCTGGAACGTGAAATTGATGTGGAGCTCGATGACGGGCGGCGCCTGCGCGCGGTGACCTATGTGATCGACCGCCATCACGACCAGTATTGCGGCGGTCTCTCCGATGACGAGCAGGCCCGGATCATCGCCAGCGCCACCGGCGGGCGTGGTCCGAACCGCGATTATCTGTTCAATACTGCCCAGCATCTGCACGAATTGGGCATCCCCGATCCCCATCTTGATGCATTGGTGGCACGGCTGCACCACTTGTCGTGATAGGCCTTGGCGAAGGGCTGCGCCCTCGCTAGGCTCTGCGCAAACAGGCAAGAGGGGCAATAATGGAAGAGCCGATCCGGCTGGAGCCGCAATTCTCACAACCCGTGCGTCAGGTGATCCTGATGCTTCTGGTGCTCGGCTTGGTCGCTGCGGGGGGCTACTTCGCCTATTCGCGCATCTTCCCGATTTTCCTCGCCAATCCCTGGCTGAACGGGGTGATCCTCGCGGTCTTCGTCTTCGGCATCCTCGCCTGTTTCTGGCAGGTGGTGCAGCTGGTGAAGGCGGTGAACTGGATCGAAAGCTTCGCCGCTGACCGTCCCGGCCGTCCGCAAGTGCGCCCGCCGTCGATGCTGGCGCCGCTCGCGTCCCTTCTGGGCTCGCGCGAGGCGCGCCGCGCGGTGTCGTCCTCTTCGGGGCGCTCGATCCTCGAATCCGTCGCGACCCGGATCGACGAGGCGCGCGACATCACCCGCTATATCGCGAGTCTGCTGATCTTCCTCGGCCTGCTCGGGACGTTCTACGGTCTCGCTACCACCGTGCCTGCGGTGGTCGAGACGATCCGCGCCCTTGCGCCGAAAGAGGGCGAAAGCGCGATGGGGGTCTTCGACAACCTGATGACCGGGCTCGAGGCGCAGCTGGGCGGAATGGGCACGGCGTTCTCCTCGTCGCTCCTGGGTCTTGCGGGCTCGCTGGTTGTGGGCTTGCTGGAGCTGTTCGCAAGCCACGGTCAGAACCGGTTCTACCGCGAGCTGGAGGAATGGATTTCCTCGATCACGCGGCTCAGCTTCACCGCGCTCGAAGGCGGTGATGGCGAAAGCTCGATGGTGGCGGGCGTGCTCGATCACATGTCCGAGCAGATGGACCAGATCCAGACGCTGTTCGTACGCTCCGATGCCGGACGCGTGCAGACCGAGGCGCGGATCGCGCATCTGTCGAACGCCATTCACGACCTGTCGGAACGGCTCTCGGCGGAGATGGATGCGCGGAGCCGCCAGCAAGGCGCGCTGCAACAGATGGCCGAGGGGCAGGAGCGGCTGATCGGCGCGCTCGATCACCTCGCGCAACGCACGGCCGAAGGCGCTCCCGAGGCGGAGGCGCTGATGGAGACCCGGATGCGGCTGCGCTCGATCGATCAGCAGATGATGCGGATGCTCGAGGAAATCAGCGCCGGACGGCAGGAAAGCATGGCCGAACTGCGCCACGATTTCGCGGGGCTGACGCGCGCGATCCTCGGCTACAAACCGCATCGCGAGGATTAATTCATGGCTCTGGCACGGCGCGGTGGCAATCGGTTCTCGACCAATATCTGGCCGGGTTTCGTCGATGCGATGACGGCGCTTCTTCTAGTTCTGATGTTCGTCCTGTCGATCTTCATGATCGTGCAATCGGTGCTGCGCGACACGCTGAGCACCAAGGAAGGCGAGCTGGTCCAGCTCAACGAGCAGGTGTCGAACCTCGCCAAGGCGCTGTCGCTGCAACAGACCAAGACGCAGCAGCTGACCGGCGAGTTGGAGAATGCCAAGGACAAGGCTGACCAGCAGGACTCGCTGATCGCGACGCTGACCTCGCAGCTCGATGACCGCAAGGCCGCGCTGGCCGATGCCAAGCAGAAGATCACCGAATTCGAGGCCCGCGTCGCGCAGTTGGTGGGCGAGCGCAACGCCGCCCAGCAGGATGCGAGCGCCAAGGCCGACGAAATCCGGCTGAGCAAGGAAACCATCGCCGATCTGCGCGACAAGCTGACGAAATCGGGCGATGAGGTTGCGGCGATGACGCTGCAACTCGAAGAGGCGCGCAAACAGGCCGAGGACACGCTGACCAAGCTCGCCGCCGCGCAGACCGCGAAGGACGATCTGGAAAAGCAGCTCGGCAAGCAGCTGTCCGAGGCCGAGAAGCAGGCCGCGCTGAAAGCCACCGCGCAGAAGGCGCTGGCCGACCAGCAGGCGATCTCGGAAGGCGCGCAGAAGAAAGTGGCGCTGCTCAATCAGCAGGTCGCGGCTCTACGCAGCCAGCTCGCGCAGCTGCAAAACGTGCTCGACGAGGCGCAGCAGAAGGATGCCGCAGCCAAGGTGCAGCTCGACAATCTCGGCCAGCAGCTGAACGCGGCGCTGGCCCGTGCGGCCTCCGAGGAAAAGAAACGCGCCGATCTCGAAGAGCAGATGCGCAAGGAGGCCGAGGCCAAGGCGAAGGACCTGCAGAATTACCGCTCGGAATTCTTCGGCAAGCTGTCGCAGCTTCTGAAAGGCAAGCAGGGCGTGAAGGTGGAAGGCGACCGTTTCGTCTTCTCCTCCGAGGTGCTGTTCGCGCCGGCTTCCGCGACCCTGTCGGATGCGGGCCGCGCGCAGATCAAGCAGGTGACCGCGCTGCTCGACCAGCTGCGCGGGGAAATCCCGGGCGACATCCCGTGGATCATTCGCGTCGACGGCCATACCGACGACACGCCGCTGTCGGGGCTGGGCGAGTTCAAGGATAACTGGGAGCTGAGCCAGGCCCGCGCGCTGTCGGTGGTGAAATACATGGTGGACAGCCTTGGCTTCCCGCCGGAGCGCCTTGCTGCTGCCGGTTTCGCGCAGTTCGACCCGGTGAACACCGCCGACACGCCCGAAGCGCGCGCCCAGAACCGCCGGATCGAGTTGAAGCTGACCGAGCGCTGAGGCATCGGTCAGCTGATCTCCGTCAGCCAGTCGAGAAACGCGCCGAGTCGCCGCAGCCCGGCCGCGCGGGTCATGTAGACGGCCTGAACCGGCAGCGGCTCGACGCTGAGCCTGCCCGGAAACAGCTCGACCAGCCGCCCCTCGGCAATGTCGCGCGCCACCATGAAATCGGAAAACCGCGCGATCCCGAGACCGGCGCAGACGAGCGCGCGGGCCGCCTCGCCATTCCCGGCGGTGACCGAAGGCGCGGGCGTGATCGGTTCGGGGTCGTCATCGAAGCGCAGCTCGTTGATATGCGCGGGGCTCTGAAACCGCACCTGCCGCAGCCGGGTCAGATCGTGCGGTGTTTCGGGCCTGCCCATGCGCGCGAGATAATCCGGCGCGGCCACGAGCCGCCACACCGCATGGCCCAGGGGACGGCGCAGCAACTCGCTGTTGCCCAGCGTGCCCATCCGGATCGCGACATCGGCCTGCGCGCCGATCAGGTCGACGACGCTGTCGGTCATCTCGATGCTGATCTCGATTTCGGGATAGCGCGCGGTGAAATCGGGCAGGGCGGGGGCCAGCACATGCAGCACCCAGGGCACCGGCGCGTTGATCCGAAGCGGCCCGCGCGGCGTGCCCCCTTGCGCCGCGAGATCGGCCAGTGCCTCGGTCCGGTCGACGATCTCGCGCGCGGCCTCCAGTAGATCGCGCCCTTCCGGGGTCAGTTCCAACGCCCGCGTCGTGCGGCGCAGAAGGACCACCGAAAGCTGCTCCTCTAACCGGCTCACCGCGCGGCTCAGCGTCGAGGGCGCCACGCCCCAGCGCCGCGCAGCTTCGGCGAAACCGCCCGCCTCTACGACACCCACGAAGGTCGCCAGATCGCGGGTTTGCGGCAATTCGTGCATTTTGCGCAATGATCCTTTCCAGAGCTTTCTGTTCACGCAAAGCCTGACCCATGACAGATGGGATGTCGATATCCAATCCAACCAAAGGGAGATCGACATGCCTCTTGCTCTCTGGGCGCTCACGATCAGCGCCTTTGCCGTCGGCACGACCGAGTTCGTGATCGTCGGCCTCATCCCCACCATCGCCCAGTCTCTGGGCGTGCCGCTGCCCTCGGCGGGGCTTCTCGTAAGCCTCTATGCGCTTGGCGTGACCATCGGTGCGCCGGTGCTGACCGCGCTTGCCGACCGGCTGCCGCGCAAGACGCTGCTCTTGGCGCTGCTGGCGCTGTTCATCGGCGGCAACGCCTTCGCGGCGGTCGCCCTCAGCTATGGCGTATTGATCGCGGCGCGCTTCATCACCGGCCTCGCGCATGGGGTATTCTTCGCCATCGCCTCGACCATCGCGACGAGCCTCGTGCCGCGCGAAAAGGAATCGAGCGCGATCGCCATGGTCTTCATGGGCCTGACCGTTGCGCTGGTGACCGGCGTGCCCTTCGGCACATGGATCGGGGCGCATTTCGGCTGGCACGCGACCTTCCTCGGCGTGGTCGGGCTGGGCGTGATCGGCTTCATCGCCTCGGCTCTGCTGGTGCCGTCGAACCTGCCGCGCGGAGCGTCGCCCTCGCTGAAGCAACAGCTGAGCGTTCTGACGTCGCCGCGGCTTTTGCTGGTCTATCTGATCACGGCGGTGGGCTACGGCGGCAACTTCATCGCCTTCACCTATCTCGCGCCGATGCTGACCGATGTGACGGGGCTGAGCGCCGGATCGGTGAGCCTTGTGATCCTGCTCTACGGAATCTCGGTCGCGGTGGGGAATATCGCCGGCGGCAAGCTGTCGGACCGGATCGGGCCGGTGCCGGCGCTCACGCTGATCTTCGCGGGGCTGGCCGGGTCACTCGCGCTGCTGGGGCTGAGCCTCGCGACGCCATGGGCCGCGATTGCGGTGGTCCTGTTTTGGGGCGGGTTCGCCTTTGGTAACGTGCCGCCGCTGCAGGCCTATGTGGTCGATATCGCGCGGTCGGTGGCGCCGGGGGCGGTCGACGTGGCCTCGGGCCTCAATATCGGCGCCTTCAACCTCGGCATCGCGGGCGGGGCGTGGGTCGGCGGTCTCGCGGTCGGCCAGCTCGGCCTGTCGGTCACGCCCTTCCTCGGCGCGGTAGTCGTGCTGGGCGGTCTGGCGCTGACCCGGCTGAGCGGGCGTCGCGCGCGCGGCAGCGCGCTGCAGGCGGCGGAATGACGCCCGACAACGCGCTGATGTGACAACTGAAAAAGGCTGCCGGGTTTGGTCCCGGCAGCCTTGTCGCTTGTCGAATGGGCGCCCTCAACGTGGCGACCGGGCTCAATGCCCCATCATCATTTCACCCTTCGCCATCGCCAGATGGTGCGGCTGATGATGCGCGCCGACGGTGAGGATGCCGATGAAGCCGAGCGCGCGGATCTTCTGCACATCCGCGCCGGTCACGGTGAGGGCGCTGCCGCCGGGGATTTCCTCGGCGCTCATCTCCCAGCCCTCGACCCCGTTCATCGTCGCGACATGGGCCGGCACCATCGCACGGATCGAGGCGGTGACCTCGGGGTCGTCCGAGGTCGCCTCGAAGCGTGCACCACCTTCGATGTCGTCCTCTTTGACCTTGGCGCGCAGGGTGACGTTGTTCATGTCGATCAGATGCTGGCGCAGGCCCTCGATATTGACGCGGTTCCAATCCGTGTCGGGATCGGCGAGCAGATAGGCGACGATCTCCTGAATGGCCGCGAAGGCGGACTGGCCCGGCTCGGTGATCGCGCCCGTGTCACCGGATTGCATGCCGGGCATCTGCGCGGTCGAGGTCATCGGCATCTGCCCGTCGGCATGGGCGTCGTCGGACATCATGTGATCGTCATGGGACGCCATGTCGCCGTGATCGCCCATATCTTCATCGTCCATCATGTGATCGCCCGACATCATGTCATGCGCGCTTCCATCCGCATGGTCGTCCATCATCTGGGCGTGACCGAGCGTGGGCAACGCCACGAGGGCGAGAATAGTGAGAAAACGAGTCATGGGTCCTCCGGAGTTTTGCGTTACCCTGCCATCTTTCATCGGGGATGTCACAGCTTCAGCCTCCGCAGCCGCAACGCGTTGCCGATCACCGACACCGACGAGAAGCTCATCGCGAGCGCCGCGATCACCGGCGAGAGCAGCACGCCGAAGACCGGGTAGAGCACGCCCGCCGCGATCGGCACGCCTGCCGTGTTGTAGGCGAAGGCGAAGAACAGGTTCTGGCGAATGTTGCGCATCACGCCCTCGGCCAGACGGCGCGCGCGGACGATGCCGGTCAGGTCGCCCTTGACCAGCGTGAGCCCGGCGCTTTCCACCGCGACATCCGCGCCGGTGCCCATGGCGATGCCGACATCGGCAGCGGCCAGCGCAGGTGCGTCGTTTACCCCGTCGCCCGCCATCGCGATGGAGGCGCCGTCCTTGCGCAGTTTCTCGACCAGCGCGGCCTTGTCTTCGGGCGAGACCCCGGCATGGACCTCGTCGATGCCCAGCTCACGCGCGACGGCCCGCGCGGTGCCTTCGCTGTCGCCGGTGGCCATGACGATCCGCAGGCCTTCCTCGTGGAGCGCGCGGATTGCGTCCGCCGTGGTTTCCTTGATCCGGTCGGCCACCGCGATCACCCCGATCACCTTGCCGTCGCGGGCGAGATACATCGCGGTTTTGCCGTCCGATTGCAGACGCTCGACCGTCTCGGATTGAGCGGAGGTATCCGCGCCGATCTGCTCCATCAGCGCCGCGTTGCCGAGCGCGATCTGCGCACCGTCGACGTGCCCCGTGACACCCTTGCCGGTCACCGCCTCGAAGTCTTTCGCCTCGAGTTTGGGCGCATCTTCCGACCCTTGCACGATGGCCTCCGCCAGCGGGTGTTCCGATCCGCGTTCCAGCGCGGCGGCGAGGGATTTGACCTCGTCCTCGGAGGCCCCGTCCGCGATCACATCCGTCAGCGCGGGCTTGCCCTCGGTCAGCGTGCCGGTCTTGTCGACGATAAGCGTGTCGACCTTGGCGAAGCGTTCCAGCGCCTCGGCGTCGCGGATCAGCACGCCTGCGCTTGCGCCGCGTCCGGTGCCGACCATCACCGACATTGGCGTGGCGAGACCCAGCGCGCAGGGGCAGGCGATGATGAGGACGGAGACAGCGGCCACGGTCGCATAGCCCAGAGCGGGCGAGGGGCCGAAGGCCAGCCATGCGATGAAGGCGAGGATGGCGCAGATCACCACCGCGGGCACGAAGTAAAGCGACACACGGTCGGCCAGCCCCTGGATCGGCGCGCGCGAACGCTGCGCCTTGCCGACCATCTCGACGATGCGCGAAAGGGTGGTTTCCGACCCCACGGCCTGCGCCTCCATCACGAAGCTGCCCTGCTTATTCAGCGTGCCGCCAGTGACCGGCTCGCCCTGGGTTTTCTCGACCGGGACCGGCTCGCCGGTGATCATGCTCTCGTCGATGGCAGAGGAACCTTCCGTGACCACGCCGTCGACCGGTACCGTCTCGCCCGGGCGCACGCGCAGCTTGTCGCCCGTCTGCACCTGATCGAGGGGGACGTCTTCCTCGCCATTTTCGCCCACGCGGCGCGCGGTTTTCGGGGCGAGGTCCATCAGCGCGCGGATAGCGTCACCGGTCTTCTCGCGTGCCGTCAGCTCCATGATCTGCCCGACCAGAACCAGCACGAGGATCACCGCTGAGGCCTCGAAATAGACCGGCGGCAGGCCGTGCTCATTGAGCATCTCGGCGGGGAAGATCCCCGGCACCAGAAGCCCCGCGAGCGAGAACAGATAGGCCGCGAGCGTACCCAAAGCGATCAGCGTCCACATATTGGGCGAGACATTCACCACCGATTTCCAGCCGCGCACGAAGAAGGGCCGTGCGAACCACAGAACCGGGGTCGCCAGCGCGAATTGCAGCCAGAGGAAGGCTTTCGGCCCGATCCAGTCCGCGACGGGCAGCCCGATATGTGCGCCCATCTCCAGCACGAAGACCGCCGCCGCCAGCGGCCCCATGATCCACAGCCTGCGCCGGAAATCGACCAGCTCGGGGTTCGGGCCGCTATCGGCACTGGGGCTCATCGGCTCCAGCGCCATGCCGCATTTCGGGCAATCGCCGGGCTTGTCCTCGACGATCTCGGGATGCATCGGACAGGTATATTGCGTGCCTTCGGGCATTGCCTTGGCGGCAGGGCGAACGCCTAGATAATCCTCGGGCCGGGCTTCGAACTTGTGCTGGCAAGCTTCGGAGCAGAAATAGAACCGCTCGCCATCGAGCTTGGCCATATATTTCGCGGTCGCGCGCTCGACCGACATCCCGCAGACCGGATCGGTCGCCTTGATGTAGTCATCGGGCTTGGCCACGAACTTGTCGTGGCAGCCTTGCGAGCAGAAGTGGTAGCGATAGCCGTCATGCTCGGCACTGGGCTTGTCGGCATTCGGGTCGACCGTCATTCCGCAGACCGGGTCACGCGTGATCGCGTCCGCCGTCTCCTGCGTGTCGTGGGTCTCGTTGTGGGCGTGTTGCGATGTCATCCGTTCATCCTTTCGGCAACTTCGCTCGACCAGATAGGGCTTCCAGTAGATGGAGGGTCAAGAGATTTGCTGATCTTTTCTTCAACCCCGCACCGCGCCCCTATGTTCCCACGCCCTTCACGCGAGCGTGACTTTTGCCTCCAGCTGCTGGAAGGTTTATATTAGGCACAGGAGGCCTATGCAGATGAATATCGGAACCGCCGCGACGCAGACCGGGCTGCCGGTCAAGACAATCCGCTATTACGAGGAGATCGGCCTCGTCACGCCGGACAGGCGCGCGAATGGCTATCGCGATTTCTCCGAGGCTTGCGTAGAGCAGTTGCGGATTCTGGCGCAGGCGCGCCATCTGGGGTTCTCGCTCGAGGAATGCCGTCGCCTGCTCAGCTTGAGCGCCGATGAGGGGCGGGCCAGCCGCGATGTGCGCGCGCTCGCGCAGCAAAACCTCGAAGCGGTGCGCGAGAAGATCGCCTCTCTCGGTGCATTGGAGGCGCAACTCCAACGTCTGATCGCGCAATGTCATGGCGACGATGCCCCCGATTGTGCGATCCTCGACGACCTGATGGGGCAGCGCGGGAATTGACAGCCGCGCCAGAGCCCACCAGATAGAGGGCAGGGAGAAACCGGGAGAGCCATGCGCAAAGCGCTGCATATCGTCATCATCGGGCTGGTCTGTTTGATCGGTCTTTCGCAGTTGGGCGCGCCCGCTGCCGCGATGACCCATGCGCGTGCGATGGATGCGATGGACGCAATCACCGTCAGCGATTGTGCCGCCTGTCCCGACAGCCATCACGATGCGGGGCCGATGCAGGACAAGACCTGCCCCCATGCGCAGATGATGGTCTCGGCCACGCTGGACTTTGCGCCGGAATTCTCGCTGAGCCGGGCGGACCTGTCCGTGACGCTTCTGCCTGCGGAGACGCCCGCGCCATTGGCGCATGAGCCCCAGCTCGACCTTCCGCCACCGCGTATCTGATCGATCACACCGTCGCTGGCCCCTGAGGGGGCTCGTCTGTCGCGTCCGCAATCCGGGCGCATGATCGAACAGGATACTCCATGAAACGCTATATTCTTTCTGCCGCCGTCGTCGCGGCCCTCGCTGCGGGCGGTTGGCTCGTGATGCAGCCCGACACCGCGAGCGAGGCCGAGGCGGCCACGCCTGCCAAAGGCGATCCGCTCGTCGCCGTCACCTTGCCGACCTCCCTGACCGAACAGGCCCAGATGGGCAAACGCGCTTTTGACGCGACCTGTGCGGCCTGTCACGGCGCGAACGGCAGCGGCAAGATGGGCTTCGGCCCGCCCCTCGTGCACAAGATCTACGAGCCGTCCCATCACGGGGACATGGCCTTCCAGGCCGCCGTTCAGGCGGGCGTGCGCGCGCATCACTGGAAGTTCGGCAACATGCCCCCGCAGGAGGGTCTGACCCGTGGCGATGTCGCCAATATCGTCACTTACGTGCGCGAATTGCAGCGCGCGAACGGGATCGACTGAGATGCAGAATTTCCAACTGACCCGCCGCGCGGTCCTTGCCGGAATGGGGGCCACGGCGCTGACCGCGCGCATGGGCAGCGCACAGACCGCCCCGGTGCCGCTGACCGCGCAGCGCGCCATGGCCCAGATCGCCCCCGAGGGCTATCCGCAGACCGAGGTCTGGTCCTATGACGGCACGCTGCCGGGGCCGCAGCTGCGGGTGCCGCAGGGCGCACGCCTGCAACGGCGCTTCGTCAACAAGCTCGACGTGCCAAGCTCGGTGCATTGGCACGGCATCCGCATCGATAACGCGATGGATGGCGTGGCGGGGCTGACGCAGGACGCTGTGCCGCCCGGCCAGACTTTTGATTATGATTTCGTTGTGCCGGACGCGGGCACCTACTGGTATCACGCGCATACGAACTCGATGGAGCAGGTCGCGCGCGGCCTCTCCGGTGCGCTGATCATCGAGGAGCCGGACGCGCCGGATGTCGATCGCGACGAGGTTCTGCTGCTCGACGATTGGCTGCTCGATCCCGACACCGCGCAGCTGGAGCCGGATTTTACCCATCCGATGGACCTCAGCCACGGTGGGCGCTTCGGCAATCTGGTCGGGACCAACGGGCATTACGCCCTGACTCTGAAGGCGAAACGCCACGAGCGCTTGCGGCTGCGCCTGATCAACGCCGCCAATGCGCGGATTTTCGTGCTGCGGCTGACCGGGCTTTCGGGCTGGCAGGTGGCGCTCGACGGGATGCCGCTGCCCGCGCCGGAGCCCGTTCCCGAAGAACTGGTCCTCGCACCCGCGCAACGCGTCGATCTGATCGTCGATGTGACCGGCGACGGGGCTCAGGCGGCGATCGAGCGGTTAGGCAATGACGACCAATGGCACAGCCAGATCGCGTTCGAAATTGCGGGCGATGCAAGCCGGTCGCGGCGCGACGCGCCGGCGCCACTGCCGCCCAATCCGAACATGGCCCCGACCGATCTGACGCAGGCCCGCCCGCTGGAGATGAAGATCGAAGGCGGCGCGATGGGGCGGATGTCACGCAGCCAGATGCAGGGGCTGATGCAGAGCGGCAATTTCTGGACGCTCGGCGGCAAGGCCGGGCCGGGGGATGCGCCGTTTGCGCGGCTGTCGCGGGGCGAGCCGGTGCGGCTGCGCTTCGTCAACGACACCGCCTTCCCGCATGCGATGCACCTGCACGGGATGCATTTCCGCGAGGTGCTTGAAGATGGAAGCCTCGGCCCGATGCGCGACACGGTGCTGACCTTTGCCGGACGCAGCCACGAGGTCGCGTTCACGGCCGACAATCCGGGCAAATGGCTTTTGCACTGCCACATGCTCGCCCATGCGGCGGCAGGCATGTCGTCCTGGATCGACGTGACCTGAGTTTCCGATGAAAGGAGTGAAGATGAGACAGTCCCTGATGACGACCCTGTTCCTGCTCGGCTGGGCGCCGATGGCGTTCGCGCATGGCGGGGTGGAGGATCCGCAGGTTCTCGCTCGGATGGAAGGCATGAAGCGGCTCGGGACCGAGATGAAGCTTCTGAGCACGATGGCGAAGGGGGAGAGAGACTTCGAAGCCGAGAAGGTCCGTCGCGCGATCACCCGGATCGAAGCCGAGGCCGGACAGATTCCGGTGCTCTTCGAGCCCGAGGCGCAGGACCCGAAATCCGAAGCCCATCCGTCGATCTGGGACGAATTCCATGACTTCCGCGGTCAGGCTCAGGCGCTGGAGGAAGCGGCCAACTCGCTCTCGAAGCCGATCGAGTCCCGGCAGGCGCTTGGACCTGCTCTCGTCAAGCTCGGGGTGACCTGCAAGGAGTGCCATGACGAGTATCGGGAGTAAGCGGCGATGCGGATTGAGGCGATAGGTCTGGCTGTCGTGATCGCGCTCGGGGCAGGGGGCGCGCAAGCCGCCAGTCTGCTCGACGGGCGGGATGTCGCGGCGGGCGAGGCTCTTTATGCGCAGAACTGCGCGAGCTGCCATGGCGCGCAGCTCGAAGGTCAGCCGGACTGGCGCGAGGCGGGGCCCGATGGCGTCCTGCCCGCCCCGCCGCATGACGAAACCGGCCACACATGGCACCACGAGACCGCCTTGCTGTTCGATTACGTCAAGCAGGGCGGTGCGGCGGCGCTGGCCGCGCGCGGGGTCGTCGATTTCCCAAGCGGGATGCCCGGTTTCGGTGGAGCGCTGAGTGACGCGCAGATCCTCGATATCCTCGGCTTCATCCGATCGACCTGGCCCAAGCGGATGCAGGCGGTGCAATCGGCGCGCGACGAAAGCCAGAAATGAGACCGGCCATTCGCGAGCATGCGAATGGCCGGTGACAAGAGCGTCGCTATGCGAGGGGCGCGAAGCCCCCGGCTGCGTGCTTATTTCGCGATCCGGTCGAGGATCCGCGCCCAGGAGCGGATGCCCTTGTGGAAGCTTTTCACGTCGTATTTCTCGTTCGGCGAGTGGATCGCGTCGTCATCGTTGGCGAAGCCGATCAGCATCGCGTCCATGCCGAGGATCGACTTGAAGTAGTAGCCGATCGGG
This sequence comes from Thioclava sp. ISO4, assembly GCF_058105145.1. Taxonomy (NCBI): domain Bacteria; kingdom Pseudomonadati; phylum Pseudomonadota; class Alphaproteobacteria; order Rhodobacterales; family Paracoccaceae; genus Thioclava; species Thioclava sp. ISO4. Next base: position 2,956,329 of record NZ_CM176571.1, on the reverse strand, counting down.
ATCGAGCCGCCCATGCCGACGATGACCGCCTCGCGGTTCCATTCGTCTGAGAGCGCCTGACGCGCGGCTTCGAATTCGGGGCGCGAGGTGTCCATCACGGAGGCCGGTGCGCCGTCGAGGTCACCGTCCCAGGTGATGCGTGCATCGACCGGCAGGCGTGCCTCGACATGGGCGCGGAGCGCCTTGCGGACGTGGGCCGGGTCCATGTCGCCCACCAGACGGCAGGTGATCTTGCAATGCGCCTCGGCCGGGATCACGGTCTTCGAGCCCGCGCCCTGATAGCCGCCCCAGAGACCGTTGATCTCCAGCGTCGGGCGTGCCCATTGCTGCTCCAGCGCCGAATAGCCTTCTTCGCCATGCGGCACGGTCATGCCCGCGTGCTGAAGGTATTCCTTCTCGTCGAAGCCGCAGGTCTTCCACGCTTCCAGCTGCTCGGCCGGGACTTCGTGGACGCCCTCGTAGAAGCCTTCGACCGCAACGCGGCCCTGATCGTCATGAAAGCTCGCGATGATCTTGGAAATCTCGCGCAGCGGGTTCAGGGCAGGGCCGCCGTAATGGCCCGAATGCAGATCGATGCGCGGCCCGTGGAGGGTGAATTCCTCCTTCAGCATCCCGCGCAGGCTGCCCGCGATCGAGGGCACGCCGGGCGAGACCATCGAGGTGTCGCAGATCAGCGCCAGATCGGAGGTCAGCTCCTCGCGGTTGTTCTCGAGGAAGGGCACGAGCGAGGGCGAGCCCGATTCTTCCTCACCTTCAAGAAAGATCACAAGATTGCCAGGCAACTCGCCGTTCACGGCCTTATAGGCGCGGCAGGCCTCGATGAAGGTCATCAGCTGGCCCTTGTCGTCGGACGCGCCGCGACCACGGATGACGCGACCGTTCTCGGTATCCTCGATCTGCGGCTCGAAGGGGGGCGTGTTCCACAGCTCCAGCGGATCGACCGGCTGCACGTCGTAGTGGCCGTAGAACAGCAGGCGCGGGCCCTCGCCCTTGGAATGCGCAACCACCATCGGATGACCCGTGGTCGGGCGCAGTTCGGCGTCGAAGCCAAGCGATTTCAATTCCTTGACGAGCCATTCCGCAGCTTCGTGGGTCTCTTCGCGATAGGCCGGATCGGTCGAGATCGAGCGGATTTTCAGCAGCTCGAAAAGACGGTCCATCGCGGCATCCAGGCCGCTATCGATTTCGGTGAGAACCTCGTTCAGTGCCATGCAGGCCTCCTTTATTTTGGCCTCAGCCTAGGGCTGCGCGCGGGACTGTCCAGAGGGGGTGACGCGAGGGCGCGACAAATTGCGAAAATTGAATGTTTGCTTTTCATGACTATTTGCGACATTTTTGCCCTTCAGGGAGAGGAATTTGACATTTATCAATGTCGCGCTTTGTGGTGCCCGGTAGGGCAGACCCAGCGAACAGTCATGCAAGGGAAGCACGAGATGGATTACGACCGCGCACTCGATCAGGCGATTGACAAGCTGCACGAGGAAGGCCGCTATCGCGTCTTCATCGACATCGAGCGCGAGAAGGGTAATTTTCCCCATGCCGTCTGGACCAAGCCGGACGGGTCGAAGCAGGACATCACCATCTGGTGCGGCAACGACTATCTTGGCATGGGCCAGCATCCGGTCGTGCTGGCCGCGATGCACGAGGCGCTGGACGCCACCGGCGCAGGTTCGGGCGGCACGCGCAACATCTCGGGCACGACGGTCTATCACAAGCGGCTGGAGCATGAGATCGCCGATCTGCACGGCAAAGAGGCCGCGCTGGTCTTCTCCTCGGCCTATATCGCGAATGACGCGACGCTGAGCACGCTGCCCAAGCTGTTCCCCGGTCTCATCATCTATTCCGACGAGCTGAACCACGCCTCGATGATCGAGGGCATCCGCCGCAACGGCGGCGCCAAGCGTGTCTTCCGTCACAATGACGTCGCGCATCTGCGCGAGCTGCTGGCCGCCGACGATCCGGCCGCGCCGAAGCTGATCGCCTTCGAGTCGGTCTATTCGATGGATGGCGATTTCGGCCCGATCTCCGAGATATGCGATCTGGCCGAGGAATTCGGCGCGATGACCTATCTCGACGAGGTGCACGCGGTGGGCATGTATGGCCCGCGCGGCGCCGGTATCGCCGAGAAGCTGGGCGAGATGGACCGGATCGACATCTTCAACGGCACGCTGGGCAAAGCCTTCGGCGTGTTCGGCGGCTATATCGCGGCTTCGGCGAAGATGGTCGATGCGGTGCGCTCCTATGCGCCGGGCTTCATCTTCACCACCTCGATCCCGCCGGCGGTGGCCGCTGGCGCTGCCGCGTCGATCGCCTTCCTGAAAGGCGAGGGCGGTCAGGAGCTGCGCGACAAGCAGCAGCTACACGCGAAGATTCTCAAGATGCGCCTGAAGGGCATGGGTATGCCGATCATCGACCACGGCTCGCATATCGTGCCCGTGATCATCGGAGATCCCAAACATACCAAGGCCTTGTCGGACATGCTGCTCGACGAGTTCGGGGTCTATGTCCAGCCGATCAACTTCCCGACCGTGCCGCGCGGCACCGAGCGTCTGCGCTTCACGCCCTCGCCGGTGCACGACACCGGTATGATCGACGGTCTGGTCAAGGGCATGGATGCGCTTTGGGCGCGCTGTGAGCTGAATCGCGCCGAAGCCAGCGCGTAAGCCACATAGGCGCGTGCGCGGCTCGCTTGCTTGTGATAAGCCTTTGTTAATCGAAGGGGCTATTGGCTCCGAATCGACGCAGGCGGGAAAACGGCAGGGACAGGCAGCATGATCGGGCGAAGGGCGAAACCTTCGACGGAGGACGGAGTCAAACCTAAAGGGTTCGACGATTTCGAACTTCGTCTTGGCGATGTGATGCGCGGCGAGCGGGCGACGCTCGCCAAATCGCTCCTAGATGTCCAACGCGAATTGCGGATCAAAGCAGCCTATATCGCGGCCATCGAAGCCTGCGACGTGGAAGCTTTCGACACGCCCTCCTTCATCGCGGGCTATGTGCGTTCCTACGCGCGCTATCTCGGTCTCGACCCGGAATGGTCGTTCCAGCGCTTCTGCAACGAGGCTGGCTATTCGCCCGCCCATGGCATGTCCGAAGCCGCCTCCGGCCCGAAGCCGCAGCGCGACCCGAAGGACATGGCCGAGGCGCTCGCCAATCCCGCCTTCATTCCGCGCAAGGAATCGCTCTGGACCAAGATCGAGCCGCGCGCCGTGGGTGCGCTCTTTGTTCTGGCGCTGATCGGTGGCGGTATCGGCTATGGCGGCTGGACGGTGCTGCAGGAAGTGCAGCGCGTGCAGCTGACGCCCGTGGATCAGGCGCCCGGCGTGATGGCCGATCTCGATCCGCTCGACTCGGTCAAGGACGGGCCCGAGATGGCGCAGGCCGACGACACGCTGCCCGAGGTCAACCAACCCGAGCGTTCCGCGCGCATCTACCGTCCGGCGGCCCTCGACGCGCCGGTTCTGGTGTCGCGCGACGGGCCGATCGCATCGATCGACCCCAATGCGACCGGCGCGCTGGCCGGGCAGGGCGTGGGCGCGGCCGCTCCGGGCCTGACGCCCAATCTCATCGGTCTGGCCCAGCCGAGCACCTCCCCGAACACGCCGCAGGGCACGCAGCTCGCCGCTGCATCGGGCAACGAGTCGAATATCCAATCCGCCGTCGCCAAGGCGCTCGAAGCGGATCAGCCCGATGTCGTCGTTCTGGCCGTGCGCCCGTCCTGGGTGCGGATCAAATCCGCCGATGGCGCGACGCTGTTCGAGAAGGTCATGGATGCGGGCGAGCGTTACGTGCTGCCCAAGCTCGAAGAGCCGCCGACGATGCGCACGGGTGAATCCGGCGCGATCTATTTCGCGGTCAACGGCGTGACGCATGGCCCGGTCGGCAAGCGCGGTCAGGTCACGAAGAACATCAAGCTGTCCTCGGCTGCACTCGACGAGGACTATCCGGTCGCCAATCTCGCGCAGGACAAGGACCTCGCGAAGATGATCGCGGTGGCCGATGCGGGCGATGCCGCGACGCAGGCCGCGACCGACCAGCAATAAACCGCAGATCACGATCCGCCGCGGCCCGTTGCACCGCAGCGGGCCTTGGCGTATCAGGAGCCGAGGTCTCGAAGGAGCGTTTGCATGTCTCTCAACCCGGTCCGTCCGTGGCGCAATATCTACCGCCGCAAGTCTCGCCAGATCATGGTCGGCAATGTCCCCGTGGGGGGCGATGCGCCGATCTCGGTGCAGACGATGACCAATACCGACAGCTCGGACGTGCGCGCGACGCTCGATCAGGTGATCCGCGCGGCCGATGTCGGCGCGGATATCGTCCGCGTCTCGACCCCGGACGAGTCCAGCACGCGCGCCCTGCGCGAGATTTGCCGCGAAAGCCCGGTGCCGATCGTGGCGGACATCCATTTCCACTACAAACGCGCGATCGAGGCGGCGGAGGCGGGGGCGGCCTGCCTGCGTATCAACCCCGGCAATATCGGCGATGAGAAGCGCGTGGCCGAGGTCGTGCGCGCGGCCAAGGATCACGGCTGTTCGATCCGGATCGGCGTGAACGCAGGCTCGCTCGAGCGGCACCTGCTGGAGAAATACGGCGAGCCGTGCCCCGAAGCGATGGTCGAGAGCGCGATGGACCATATCCGCATTCTCGAGGATCACGATTTCCGCGAATACAAGATTTCGGTGAAGGCGTCGGACGTGTTCCTCGCCGCCGCTGCCTATCAGGGCATCGCCGAGGCGACCGACGCGCCGATCCATCTTGGTATCACCGAGGCGGGTGGCCTGACCTCGGGCACGGTGAAATCCGCGATCGGTCTAGGCAACCTCCTGTGGATGGGTATTGGCGACACGCTGCGCGTCTCGCTCTCGGCCGATCCGGTCGAAGAGGTGAAGGTCGGTTTCGAGATCCTGAAATCTCTGGGCCTGCGCACCCGCGGCGTGCAGATCATTTCCTGCCCGTCCTGCGCGCGGCAGGGCTTCGACGTGATCGCGACGGTGGCGGAGCTGGAAGAGCGGCTCGAACACATCAAAACGCCGATCTCCCTGTCGATCATCGGCTGCGTCGTGAACGGTCCCGGCGAGGCGCTGATGACCGATATCGGCTTTACCGGCGGCGGTGCCGGATCGGGCATGGTTTATATGGCCGGGAAGCAGGATCACAAGCAGTCCAACGCGGATATGATCGACCATATCGTTGAATTGGTTGAGAAAAAATCGGCCGAGATCGAAGCGGAGAAAGCCGCCGCCGAATAAGCGGAAAAGCGCCGCAGCGCCCCCGAAATCGGCCCCTATCACGCTGCCGTGATAGGGGTCCGGGGGAACGAATTGGCGCCCCTCCACATTTCCCTCCCCACAACGGAGAGAGGCCGTCCCTCGTGGCGGTCAGGGTAATGAAGGAGGTAAGTCCAATGACCCGCAAGTTCGCAACTATCCTCGCTGCTGCCGCCAGCACCACGATGATCGCCGGTACCGCTTTTGCCGAGACCAGCCCGCCGCTGATGGCCACCGCGCAAGGCGAGTTCGATATCCACGCCGGGGTCGAGGCCTCGTCGAAAACGATCGCCACCGTCGCCGACGGCACCATCGTCCCGGTGGAAGGCTGTCTGCCCGATGGCACGATCTGTCAGGTGACTTTCGATGGTATGAATGGCTATGCGCCTGCAGGCCAGCTGGGTGTGATGGTCGACGGCCAGATGGCGCTTTTGTCGACCGGCCCGCAATCGGTCACCGTGAACCAGATCCAGGTTCCGGGCGATAACGCCAATAAGGATGGCCAGGGCGCTGCGGCGCTGACCGGTGCTGCTGCTGGTGGCGCAGCCGGTGCGGCCGTGGGTGGTCCCGTGGGCGCCGTGGTCGGCGCTCTGATCGGCTCCGCCGGGGTGGGCGCTGCGGCCAAGCCCGAGCCCACCACGATCACCTGGGTCGAGAAGCACCCTGTCGCGCCGGTTTATCTCGAGGGTGACGTCGAGACCGGCAAGGTCATTCCGGACGTGGTAACGCTGACACCGGTGCCGGACAGCACCTATGCCTATGGCAATATCAACGACAACACGGTCTTCGTGAACCCTGATAGCCGCGCGATCGTCTACGTCGTGCCGGCCTCGTAAGGTTCGATGACAAAGATCACCAAGAAAGCCGGCGCCTCACCGCGCTGGCTTTTTTATCGCCGTAGGCAGTTCGCACGCAGTCCTATCCGGTTCGCAGCCGATCGTGATCGACTTGCCGCGTCGTGTGCCTCGGGAAGCGGCATGGTCCTCGCCGCTGGCAGGTTGCTGCGTTCCGGCTATTGAACCGGTGCAGTCGTTAGCTCGCCCGCGCAAGCGCTGCTCGGTCCTCCATCACAGCGGGCGAGGTCGAGAATTGCGTCACGGCTTCGCGGAGCGCCTCGGCGAGGTCGTCGAGCATTCTGCTCGCCGCGGTGGTTTCTTCGAACATCGCGACATTCTGGCGGGTGGCGTGGTCGAGCTGTTCGACCGAGCCGTTGATCGCCGCGAGGGTGCGGGACTGTTCCTCGGACGAACGCGCCATCTGGGCGACGCGCTGCGAAATCTCTTCGACCGATTTCACGATGCCTTCGAGCGAGGCGACGGTCTTGCTGACCAGTTCGACGCCGGTGCTGACCTGTTGGCCCGAGGCTTCGATCAGCGCGGTGATCTCTTTTGCGGAGGCGGAGGAGCGCTGCGCGAGGTCGCGCACTTCAGAGGCGACGACGGCGAAGCCGCGACCGGCCTCACCTGCGCGAGCGGCTTCCACACCGGCATTGAGGGCGAGCAGGTTGGTCTGGAAGGCGATATCGTCGATAACCGAGGTGATGCGCTCGATCTGTTTCGAACTGGTTTCGATTTCGTTCATTGCACGGATCGACTCGCTGACCACCGCAGCGCTTTCCTTGGCGACGGTTTCCGCATTGCTGGCGGCACTCGCGGCCTCGGCTGCCATTTTCGCACCCGATTGCACCGAGGAGGTCAATTCGTTGAGCGAGGCGGCCGCATCGGCAAGGGTGCCCGATTGCTTCTCGGCCCGGGTGGAGAGCGCGGCCGAGGCAGCGCTGATCTCGCCGATTTGTTGGCGGATGTCGACGCTGTGGCCGGTGACGAGGGCGATGGCGCCTTCGAGTTGCTCGATCGCCGTGTTGAAGTTGACGGCGAGCCCCGCATAGTCCGCATCGACCCCGCCGAGCCGGGCTTTGAGGTCCTTGCGCGAGAGCTGTTGCAGCGCGATTTCGAGCGCCTCGACGACGCGGGTCTGGCGTGCTGTGGTTTCGGCGCGTTCCTGGGCGAGATCTTCTTCGGCCAGGCGGGCGAGGCGGGTCGCTTCTTCGACCTCGCGCGCATTGCGTTCAGCATCGATGCGCAGCGCCTCTGCCTTCTGCGCTGCCTCGCTGGCGGCGTCCTGCATCTGCTGGGCGCGTGTGGTCTCTCCCTCCGCTTGGCGACGGGCTTCGTCGGCTTGGGCAGTGGCGTCGATCGCCTCTGCCATACGCTCTTCCATCGAGCTCTCCATGCGGCGGCGGTTGAGCACGGCATAGACGAGCACCGCCGTTTCGATGGCGACGGTCGCGCCGTGGAAAAGCGAGCGCGAGACATTTACCCAGATATCCGCGCTGGGATAGATCAGGCTGGGCGTCAAGACAGAAAGCGCAAGGTGATGCACCACCACAGTTGCGGCGGCGAAGAAGATCGCGCGGGTGTCGACCATCACGATCAGCACGGCCATCAGCGCGAAAAAGGAAAGGTGAGCGTCGATTTGCCAGGGATGCCCGGAGAGCGCGGCGGTGAGGGCAACGGCCTGACCGATCACCCCTTGCGCGAGGATGGTGTTGCCGCGCTGCCGATCGCGCATTCGCCACCCGAGCAGAGCGGCAGAGGCGAAGACCCAGGCGGTCACGCTGGCCACGAGGAAGGCCGTGCCCACCAGATAGGCGGCTGCCGTGACGATCGCGGCCATGGCGACTGTCCCGAAGGCCAGCAATTTCCGCACCTGGCGCATATGCGCGTCTTTCTGTGGCGCTTGCACAGTGGTCGGCCCAGCGGTGTTCCCGTCAATCATCAGAGGTCCCTCAAATCTCGGCCGCCCCGCAGAGCCAGGCCATCTTCTTGGCGTCGAGAACGACCCATGCGCCCGCCGCCCGCAGCCGGGCGAGCGTGCCCGGCGCATCTGCTGCCGCGAATTCCCCCAAGGGCGCGCGCACCGGTCCCACGGGATGCGCCCCTGCGGCGGCGATCACCTGATCGGCGGCGCGCCAGGGCGGGACCACGACGAGGTAAAGCCCCGGTCGGTCCTCTGGCAGCATGCCGAGGGCGGCGATCGGTGCGCAGAGCACCGAGAGGGTCATAAGCAGTAATTCGAGTCGCATCACAGTCCTTTTCGAGGGCAGGCTACGCCCGATCCATTAACGGCCCCCTAAGACGTGAAAACTTCGGACTCTCACGGTAAACGACATGAAAACGCCGCCCGGATCGCGATGGACCCGGACGGCGCTGGCAGCTTTGAAAAACTCAATCCGAAGAAGGCTTTGTGCGGCGTTCTTCAGATGCGGATCACTCGGCGTTGCGCTCTTCTGCGACCATTTTCGCCATCGCCGCTTCCGGCGCGTAGCCGCGCAGCAGCTGCCCGCCGATCACGAAGGCCGGGGTGCCCGAAATCGCCATGCGCTGTGCCAGCTGGTAGTTCTGACGCAGCACCTCGGTCACCTTGTCGTCGTTCATCTGCTTGAGGATCGGAGCGGGATCGAGGCCCTGGTCCTTTGCGATCTGGCTCAGGCTCTCGACGGTGAGATTGCCGCGCGCCTTCATCAGCGTGTCGTGCATCTTCGCATAGGCGTCGTCGCCGTCGATCTGCTTCGTCGCGACCGCGAAGCGCGCCGCCAGTTCCGACTGCTGGCCGAGGATCGGGAACTCCTTGACGATGAAGCGGATATTACCGTCTTTCGAGATCAGGTCCGAGACCTCGTCATAGGCTTTTTTGCAGTAGGTGCATTTGTAATCCATGAACTCGACGACGGTGATGTCGCCATCGGGATTGCCGCCGACCCAGCTGTAACCGTCCTCGAAGATATCCTTCGCATTGGTCTTGATCAGCTGCTTGTCGTTATCGGCCTGCTGCGCCTGTTGCTTGGCTTCCAGCTCGTTGATCGCCTCGACCAGAACCTGCGGATTGGCCATCAGATACTCGCGCACGGCGTCGCCGAAGGCGGATTTCTGGCTGTCGGACATGTTGGCGAAGTCGAAATCCTGTGCGGCTGCCGGGGTGAGCGGGGCGGCCGTGGCGAGCGCGGCGAAGGCGGTCGCGGCCAGAAGCGTGCGGAGCATGGGCGTATCCTTTGGATCGGGTCCTGTTGGTTCGCAAGCAACCTGACCGCTCGGGCGCGCGGGATCAAGAGGGCGTTAGCGCGCAGGGCGCGGCTTCATCGCGAGGCGCGCGGCGGCAGATGTGTGCAGTGACGCCGCATTGACGCTCGGACGGCTTCGGCCTAACCCCTTGGGCGAAATCTCAAGCGGCAAGGAGTTGGCAGGATGCGGCAGTCGAAACGCGGGCAGGTGGAACCGTTCATCGCGATGGATGTGCTGCGCATGGCGGCAGAGGCGGAGGCCGCGGGCCGCGACATCGTGCATATGGAAGTGGGCCAGCCGGGCACCTCCGCGCCAAAGGCCGCCAAGCGCCGTCTGGCCGAGGCGCTGGAGACCCAGCCGATGGGCTACACGGTCGCGCTGGGGCTGCCCTATCTGCGCGAGGGGATCGCGAAGCTCTACAAGCGTTGGTACGACATCGATCTGGATCCCGCGCGCGTGGTCATCACTTCGGGGTCGTCCGGGGCGTTCCAGCTGGCCTTCACGGCGCTGTTCGATGTGGGCGACAAGGTGGGGCTGGGCGAGCCGGGCTATCCGAGCTACCGCCAGATCCTCAAGGCGCTCTCGATCGAGCCGGTGGGCATTCCGACCGAGGCGCAGAACCGCTACCAGCCGACGCCCGAGGAAATCCCGGACGATCTGGCCGGGCTGATCGTGGCCTCGCCGGGCAACCCGTCGGGCACGATGCTGGGCAAGCCGGAGCTGCAGGCGCTTATCGAGCATTGTCAGGCCCGCGACATCGCCTTCATCTCGGATGAGATCTATCACGGGCTGCAATATGAGGGCCGTGCGGTCTCGGCGCTGGAGATTTCCGACGACGTCTTCGTGATCAATTCCTTCTCGAAATATTTCTCGATGACGGGCTGGCGCGTGGGCTGGATGGTGGTGCCGGAAAGCCATCTGCGCACGGTCGAACGCCTCGCGCAGCACATGTTCATCTGCGCCCCCCATGCGAGCCAGGTGGCGGCTCTGGGCGCACTGGAGAGCCTCGACGAGATGGCCGAGAATGTCGCGCGCTATGGCGAAAGCCGCCAGATGCTGCTCGAAGAGCTGCCGAAGATGGGCTTCACCCGGATCGCGCCGCCCGATGGGGCGTTCTACCTCTATGCCGACGTGTCGGAGCTGACCGAGGATAGCGCGGCTTTCGCTGCGGAAATCCTCGAGAGCGTCGGAGTGGCGGTCACGCCGGGGATGGATTTCGACCCCCATCGCGGCGCGCAGACGATCCGGTTTTCCTATGCGCAAAGCCCCGAGCGGGTCGCCGAGGGGATCAAGCGGCTGCGGAGCTTTATGGAGAACCGCTGAGGTTGCGATGAGGGGTGAGCCGGGTCAAACGGCCTTCCTGTGGAAGGACGTCCGGCGAACGCCCGTAGCGCAAGCGAAGGGCCAGACGGGCGCGGCCCGGGCTGGTCGCCCGCGCCGAGTCAGCCCCATTCGCCCTTTGCTCCGCGCGACCCCGGCCGCTATAGTGCCCGCAAAACGAAAGCGCATAAAAACGGGGCGCGTATGATCGGGCGGTTCATTCTACTTCTCGCGATGTCTCTCGCGCTGGCTCTGCCTGCGCGGGCGCAGGACCTGTCGGCCTTGGCGCAATATGTGCCCGACCGCAGCCAGATCGCGCAAAGCGGCGATAAGGTCGCGATCACGCTCGGCATCAGTCAGCCCGTGCCGTATCGCGCCTTTCTGCTGGCCGATCCCTACAGGCTCGTCATCGACTTCCGCGAGGTGAATTTCGGCGCCAACCCGCCCGAAAACCTGCTCAAGGGCAGCGATGCGATCAAAGGTCTGCGCTGGGGCAAGTTCCGTCCCGGCTGGTCGCGGATGGTGGCCGAGCTGGCCCATCCGATGCGCCTCGTCACCTCGGAGGAGCGCACCAAGGGCGACCCCGAGATCGCGCTGACGCTGGCGCAGGTGCCCGCGGTGAAGTTCAGCCCGCGCAAGGGGGCCGCCGATTCCGCCCTGTGGGATCTGCCGCAACCCGCGCCGACCGCCGCCCCGCATCGCCGTCAGGACGGGACGCGGCCGCTGAAGGTGGTGCTCGATCCCGGCCATGGCGGCATCGATCCGGGGGCGGAGGATGGCGGCGGGCATGAGGCCGATATCGTGCTGGGCTTTGCCCGCCAGCTGCGCGACGCGATGCGCCGGGCGGGGATGCAGGTGGTGATGACCCGCGATCAGGACGTGTTCGTGCCGCTCGAGACCCGTGTGACGGTGGCGCGCGCGGCGGGGGCGGATCTCTTCATCTCGCTCCACGCGGATTCCATCGCCGAAGGTCGGGCGACCGGCTCCACGATCTACCGGCTCGCCGATCACGCCGAAACCGAGGCGACCCGCAAGCTGGTGCAGCGCCACGACCGCGACGATATCCTCGCAGGTGTCGATCTGAAGGGGCAGGGCGATGCGATCACCCATATTCTCGTCGATCTGGCGCGGCGCGATACGCAGCCGCGCTCGGTCCGGCTGTCGCAGGTGCTGGCGGGCGCGATCAAGGGGGCGGGGCTGCATATGCACAAACACCCGGTGCAGGGCGCGAATTTCTCGGTGCTGAAATCGCCCGATATTCCTTCGGTCCTCGTGGAGCTGGGCTTCCTGTCCTCGCCCGCCGATCGCGCGCGGCTCAAGGACCCCGACTGGCGCGCACGGATGGCCGCGGCGCTCACCAAGGGCGTCGAGACATGGGCGCAGGGCGATGCGGCCGAGGCCAAGCTTTTGCGCCAATAATCGCGTTTTGTTCCCGGTCTGACGCGCGGTCATCCGCCCATTGGGCGGGATTGTGACCACGCGGAGTCTTCTCGGAAGCGTGAGCGCACATTACTTTGACCGTCACGAAGGCGCGATGTATAGGCTGGCGCGATGGGGTGATCTGCCCCGAGGCAAGGGGTGTATCAGTGATCCGTTTCATTCTCGGCTCGATCGGCGGCGTGTTTTCCTGGGTTGTGACCGGGCTGTTCTTTGCCGCGCTCACCATCGGGGCGATCTTCTGGATCTATTCGCGCGATCTGCCGAGCTATGACCAGCTTGCGCAATACCGCCCCAAGACCATCTCGCGTATCTATAACGGCGACGGTCGTCTGATCGACGAATTCGCCGAGCAGCGCCGCCTCTTCGTGCCGATCCGCGACATTCCCGACCGGGTGAAGGGCGCCTTCGTCTCGGCCGAGGACAAGAATTTCTACATCCACCCCGGTTTCGACCCGCGCGGGATCGCGGCGGCGATGTTCACGGCCGTGAAGTCGGGCGGGCGCGACGTGCGCGGCGCCTCGACGATCACCCAGCAGGTGACGAAGAACCTGCTTCTGTCCTCGGACCGCTCGGTGGAGCGCAAGATCAAGGAACTGATCCTGTCCTCGCGCATCGAGCATGTGCTCAGCAAGGACCGCATTCTCGAGCTCTATCTCAACGAGATCTATCTCGGCCAGAACTCCTACGGGGTCGCCGCTGCCGCGCAGACCTATTTCAACAAGCCGCTCGCCGATCTGACGGTGGGCGAGGCCGCCTATCTCGCGGCGCTGCCGAAGAAACCCGCCGATCTGCATCCCGTGCGCGACTACAAGACCGCCGTGGATCGCCGCAACTACGTGCTGCGCCGGATGTATGAGGATGGCCGGATCGACCGCGCCACGATGGAGGCGGAGCAGAACAAGCCGCTGAAATCGGTGCAGAACGGCGATTACGCCCCGTTCCGTGCGCAGCTTCCGCCGCGCGACTATTTCACCGACGAAATCCGCCGCCAGCTGTCGAAGAGCTTCGGCGAAGAGGAATTCTTCGGTGGCGGCCTCACGATCCGCGCGACCGTGAACCCCGATCTGCAATCCCATGCGACGAAGGCGCTGCAGCATGCGCTGGAGAAATACGACCGCGAGCAGGGCGTCTGGCGCGGCACCGGGGCGAAGATCGCCGAGGATAAGCTCGGCAAGGAGGCCGACTGGCGCGCCGCGCTCTCCGATGTCTCGACCGCGAAAGCCCCGCGCGACATCGACGGCTGGCACCCGGCGGTGGTGCTGGGCTTCGAGGGCGGCTCGGCCCGGATCGGCATCGAGGGGATCGAGGAAGACAAAGACGGCCACTGGATTCCGCCCGAGGACGTGACCTGGGCGCGCAAGCTGAAAGACGACGGCAAGCTCGGTCCGCGCGCGAAACGGGCGCAGGACCTGCTGGAGACCGGCGACGTCGTCGAGGTCCGCGCGATGACGAAGGATAGCGATGGCTCCTTCATCCGCTGGACGCTGCGTCAGGTGCCGAAGGTCGAAGGCGCCTTCATGGCGATGGACGTGAATACCGGCCGCGTGCTCGCGATGCAGGGCGGCTTCTCCTATCAGTCCTCGGTCTATAACCGCGCCACGCAGGCGATGCGCCAGCCGGGTTCGAACTTCAAACCCTTCGTCTATGCGGCGGCGCTGGATTCCGGCTTCTCGCCCGAGACGATCGTGGTCGACGCACCGATCGAGATCAACACGCCCCAAGGCATGTGGCGCCCGAAGAACGCGTCGAACAAATATTACGGCCCGACGCCGATGCGCACCGGGCTTGAACACTCGCGGAACCTGATGACGATCCGGATCGCGCAGGAAATCGGCATGGAGACGGTCGCGGCCTATGCCGAGAAATTCGGCGTCTACGACCATATGCGCCAGTTCCTCGCCAATGCGCTCGGCGCGCAGGAAACGACGATGTTCCGCCTGATCTCGGCCTATGCGATGTTCGCCAATGGCGGCGAGCGGGTGGAGCCGACGCTGGTCGACCGCGTGCAGGACCGCTATGGCCGCACGATCTACCGCCACGATCAGCGCAGCTGCGCCAATTGCGAGGATCCGAACCTGCCCGAGGGGCAGGGGCCGAAGATCGTCAGCCACCGCGACCAGATCATCGACCCGATCACCGCCTATCAGATGATCTCGCTGATGGAGGGCGTGGTGAAGCGCGGCTCCGGCTACGGCGTCGACCTGCCGGTTCCGATCGCGGGCAAGACCGGCACCACCAACGACGCGAAGGACGTGTGGTTCACCGGCTTCAGCTCGAACATCGTGGCCTCGTGCTACATGGGCTACGACAACCCGCGTAGCTTGGGCCGTCACGCCTATGGCGGCACGCTCTGTGTGCCCGTGTTCAACGAGTTCATGCGCGAGGCGATCAAGGAATTCGGCGGCTCGAAATTCAAGGTTCCGCCGGGCGGTACCTGGGCGAAGTTCAACCGCTATACCGGCGAGCGTCTGGACGACAGCGCCACCGGCGAATTCGTGCAGGCGGAATATCTGCGCCCCGGTCAGGACATGTCGGGCCTCGGCTCGCTGGTCGTCGATGGCGGCTTCGCGATGGGCTCGAACCTGCCGCTCTTTGCGCAGGGCGAGCGTGACGATGCGGGTTCCACCACGGTCACCACCTCGACCGGCCAGCAGAAGGTCATCCCGAAGAAGAAGGCCGATTTCGGCTCGCTCTCGGCAGGCGGCCTCTACTGAGCGCGCCGCGCGTCACAACCGACAGACACTAAAAAAGGGGGGCGTTGGCCCCCCTTTTTCCGTTTCTGCTCGATTATACATGCCAGAGCCCTCCGGCGCCGGGGGCCGCGCCCCCAAGCCCCGCTCAGAACCCTTCGTTGCCGTCGCCCTGCCACGGCTTGGCCAGATCCGAGAAGCGCGTGAACTGGCTCTCGAAGGCCAATTCCACCGTGCCGATCGGCCCGTGACGCTGCTTGCCGAGGATCACCTCGGCCTTGCCGTGCACGCGCTCGGCCTTCTGCATCCATTCGGCGAATTTCGGGTCGTCTTCCGGCGGCTTGAGACGCTCGTGATAATATTCGTCGCGATAGACGAACATAACCACGTCGGCATCCTGTTCGATCGAGCCGGATTCGCGAAGGTCGGAGAGCTGCGGGCGCTTGTCCTCGCGGCTTTCCACCGTCCGCGACAGCTGCGACAGCGCGACCACGGGGATGTTCAATTCCTTCGCGATGGCCTTCAGGCCCATCGAGATCTCACCGATCTCCTGCACGCGGTTGTCGCCGCGACCCGAGCCGCGCAGCAGCTGCAGGTAGTCGACGATCACCACGTCGAGCCCATGCGTCCGCTTCAGGCGGCGACACCGCGCGGCGACCTGACCGATCGGCAGGGCGGGCGTGTCGTCGATATAGAGCGGGCATTTCTCCAGCGCCTTCGCGGCCTCGACGAAGCGGCGGAATTCGCTCTCCGTCATGTCGCCGCGGCGGATACGCTCCGAGGGCACTTCCGAGGCTTCGGAAAGGATACGCGCGGCCAGCTGTTCGGCGCTCATCTCGAGCGAGAAGAACCCGACCACGCCGCCTTCGATCGCGCCCTCGACCCCGTCATGGCGCATGCCCTTCTTGTAGGCCTTGCCGATATTGAAGGCGATGTTGGTCGCAAGCGAGGTTTTCCCCATCGAGGGACGCCCTGCGAGGATCAGCAAATCCGACGGGTGGAAGCCGCCGAGCTTCTTGTCGAGATCGACCAGCCCGGTCGAGACGCCGGCAAGCCCGCCGTCGCGCTGATAGGCGGCGTTGGCCGATTGCACGGCCTCGGTCACAGCCGACAGGAACGAGGTCCAGCCCTTCTGCGCCTGACCCTCTTCGGCAAGATTATAAAGCCGCTGCTCGGCGGAGGCGATCTGCTCCTTCGGGTCGTCGTCGATCTGCGGCTTGCCCGCGCGCGACGAGATATCCTGACCCAATTCGATCAGCCCGCGCCGCACCGCCATCTCGTAGATCATCAGCGCGTAGTCACGCGCCGCATAGGCCGAAATCGCCGCCCCCGCCAGACGCGCCAGATAGGCCGGCCCGCCCAGTTCCTGAAGCCCCTCATCGTCTTCGAGATAGGCTTTCAGCGTCACCGGCGAGGCGAGCGCGTTCTTCTGGATCTTCGCTGCCGCGACCTCGTAGATGCGCTGGTGCACCGGCTCGTAGAAATGCTCCGGTTTGATGACGGAGGCGATCCGGTCGAAGATGTCGTTATTGGTGAGGATCGCGCCCAGAAGCTGTTGTTCCGCTTCGATATTATGGGGCAGTGCGGTGCCCTCTGCGGGCAAATTTCCGGGCTGTCCCTCATCGGGTCGTTGTGCCTGATCGTTCATGTACCTGCCTTGGTGTCCCCGTCCCTCTGCGCGGTCTTCTAGCCGCAGTCGGGGGAAAAGGGAATCTGGATAAGATTGGGGAAAACCCCGCTGTTTCAGCGGAGTTTTCGGAATTTATGGTGTTTGCCCGTAGGAAGCCTACCACATCTCGCGATCATTTTCGAAGCGCGAGATTCGCCGCCAAAACGCTCCCCAGAGCATCCACAGGATCATCCACAGGAATCTCCGGGCTGTTTCAGCCCTTGCGCGCGTCCTGCCACGGGCGCGGATCGCTCAGGAAGGCTTCGACCTCGTCAAGCGTTTCCTTCGAGAAGCTGCCCTGTGCGCGCGCTTCGGCCAGCACATCCCACCAGGTGCACAGGTGATGCAGCTCGACGCCATGTTCGCGCAGGTTCGGGACCGTCTCGGGGAAAATCCCGTAGTAGAAAATCACCGCGGTATGGCCGCAGCTCGCGCCGGTGTCGCGGATCGCGTCGACGAAGCTCAGTTTGGAGCCGCCATCGGTGGTCAGGTCCTCGACCAGCAGAACGCGCTGGCCTTCGGTCATCGCGCCCTCGATGCGCGCGTTGCGCCCGTAGCCCTTGGGTTTCTTGCGCACATAGGTCATCGGCAGGGCCAGACGCTCGGCCACCATCGCGGCGAAGGGAATGCCCGCCGTCTCGCCGCCTGCGATATTGTCGAAGGCCTCGAAGCCCGCCTCGCGCATCACCGTCACGGCGAGGAAATCCATCAGGGTCGAGCGGATACGCGGGAAGGAGATCAGCTTGCGGCAATCGATATAGGTCGGCGAGGGCAGACCGGAGGCGAGCGTGAAGGGCTCGTCGGCATTGAAATGCACCGCTTCGATTTCCAGAAGCATCCGCGCGGTCAGGCGGGCGATTTCTTCTTTGCTGGGGAAGGAGCTGGGGATCATCATCTCGTCCTTATCAAGGCTGGTTTCGGCTTGGTCTAAATATCCCCCGCGGAGCGTCCGTCGGCAGGCCCGGGAGCCTCCGGCGGGGATATTTCGAGCAGTTGGAAATCAGCGTTTTACATGCCAATGGACCGGGAAACCCGGATCGAAGAGGGTGACGGGGCCGGCGCCGGTCTCGATCTTGGCGGGCCAGCTGTTGGGCTGGTCGGTCTTCTCGAGCGTCAGCGTCGCCTCGTTGACCGGCAGGCGGTAGAAGGCGGGGCCGTTGCGCGAGGCAAAGCCTTCGAGCTTGTCGAGCGCGCCCTCGGCTTCGAATACATGCGCCAGAAGCGGCATCGTATGGGTGGCAGTGAAGCAGCCCGCGCAGCCGCAGGCGGTTTCCTTGGCGGCGTCCACATGCGGCGCAGAGTCGGTGCCGAGGAAGAAATGCGGATTGCCCGAGGTCGCGGCCTCGACCAGCGCCAGCCGATGCGTCTCACGCTTGGCCACCGGCAGGCAGTAGTAATGCGGTTTGATCCCGCCCACGAGGATATGGTTGCGGTTGATGATCAGGTGATGCGTGGTGATCGTCCCGCCCATGTCGTCGCCCTGCGCGGCCACGTAATCCACGCCGTCTTTCGTGGTGATATGCTCCATCACCACGCGCAGGCCGGGGGTCTTGCGCCGGATCGGGTCCAGCACGGTCTCGATGAAGACGGCCTCGCGGTCGAAGATATCGACTTCGGGGCGGGTCACCTCGCCATGCACGCAAAGCGGCAGGCCGATCTCGGCCATCTTCTCCAGCACGCCGCGCACCTTGTCGAAATCGCGCACGCCCGAATCCGAGTTCGTCGTGGCGCCCGCGGGATAGAGCTTCACCGCCTTGACCAGACCGGAGGCGGCGGCCTGCGCCACATCCTGCGGATCGGTCTTTTCGGTCAGGTAGAGCGTCATCAGTGGCTCGAAATCGCTCTCCTCGGGCAGCGCCTTCAGGATGCGCTCGCGATAGACGGCCGCATCGTCACCGCGCACCACGGGGGGCACGAGGTTCGGCATGATGATCGCGCGGGCGAAATCACGGGCGGTTTCGGGGGCGACACCTTCCAGCATCGCGCCATCGCGCAGATGCAGGTGCCAATCGTCGGGGCGGGGAAGGGTGATCGTGCTCATGAGAAAAGTCCTTAGCCCGAGGCTGCGTGCAAATCCAGAGGGAGCGCGCATGCCGCACTGCAGCATTTGCATGGCGGGGATGCGGAGATGGCGGTACCACTGGCAGCAAGCCTGACCTAAATTCAGTGCCAAGGGAGAAAACGACCTGAACGCTGAACCTCAGGAGGTTTCCAATGGCATTCGTTACCACCGCCCATGGCGGACAATCGATCTTCGCCCGCATGGGCCACGCAATCGCACAAGGCCTCGTCGCCTATATGCAGCGCCAGTCGCGCCAGGAGCAGATCCGTGCGCTCGACGCGAAAAGCGACGCCGAGCTGGCCGAGATGGGTCTGACCCGTGACGGCATCGTGCGCCACGTGTTCCGCGACCGCTTCTATATCTGATCGCGGTCCGGGGCGCCCGGGCGTCTCACATTGAAAAAGGGCGTGCCCCAGCCGGGGCGCGCCCTTTTTATGTCTCAGTCTCTCAATCGGGGCTCAGGCCGCGCCAGCCCGTTCTTGTGGCTCCGGCAACTCGATTCCCTGCTCGGCGAGCTTCTGGGCGAGCGCCTCATAGCGGTTGCGGAATTTCGGACGGTTCTGGCTCGTCCCGACGGCGCGGCACAGGATCGCTTCCAGCACCGGGCGGCGCGCGCGGCGCAGGTGGTCGACCAGCCGGACCACGTAGCGTTTCGAAAGTCGCCGGGCGCGGAAGAAGGTCCAGAACAGGGACGGGGTCAGCTTGCCCGCGCCCGCAGCGATCAGAACCTCGTCGAGAATATCCATATCGAGCAGCCCCGCCGCCGGGTCCGGGCCGATATGCCGGCACGGCATCAGCGACACGCAAGGCCGCGCGAACAGCGCCGCGTGCATCGCGTCGAGCCGCTCGAACGGGTCATAGAAGACGAAGGCCCGCTCCGCACCGTCGAGCATTTCGGGCGCGAAGCCGTAGCGATCGGTGAAGGACATCCGGCGGGTCTGCGGGAACCGGTCATCCCAGCCCGCGAGTGTCGGATCGAGCGTCGCCTGCGGTGCGAGCGCGATCACCGTGGCGCCGGGTGCCGCGACCGAAAACGCGGCCGCCGCATAGCCGCAGGGACCGGCGCCGAAGAACACAACACGGTCGAAATCTTCAAAGAAGGCTTCATCCACCAGCCGGTCGAAATAGGCATAGATGGCCGGGTCGCGGAACCAGCTCTCGTCCGAAGCGATCACGCTGAGCGCGGACCAGCCCTCATCGCGGGCGATCTTGTAGCCGAAGGGCAGGGCCTCTTCGGGATCGGCCTCGATCTGCGGTCGGGTCTCGAAGCTGACGATCAGGACGGGCGAGTCGTCGTGGAACAGCACTTCGTGATCGGCCCCGAGCGGCTCGTAATAGCCGGTCTCGTCCGCGATCTTTTCCAGCCGTGCACGCCAGTCCGTGTCTGCCTTGTTCACCTTCGCCTCTTTTCAGCTTTCGTGCGCGCTTCGCGTGCTGCGGGCGCGGGCGGGACACCGCCGGTTCTGCTCAACCAACGTATCACCGCAAGAAAGGGGCACAAATAGGAGCCAAGCGAGGAATCTGCCGCCACATTTCTTAACAGGCAACAATTGGCGCATTTAGTGGCGTTTGTTCACGATTGCTCGGAAATCGCCGCTTTTGCGAGGCGAACCATGAGTTTAGCGGCTTGCGGCGAGAGCGGACGGCTTGGCGGGCAGAGCAAGAGCCGTCCGAAAAGCGCGCGGTAAGGCTCCTCGCGCAGAAGCGTGCGGGCCTTCGCCTTGCGCCACGTAACCGCCGCATTGTGCAGTCGGGGCAGGTCGGGATCGGCGGTCAGCTCGGCGAGCCGCGCTTGCGTGCCCGCATCGTGGCGACGGATCGAATCGTCCTCCACGTCCGAGAAATTCCGCTCCACCCAGTAGGACATGTCGAAGGCGCCTGCCTGCCGGTTCGAGCGGCCGCGGTCGCATTTCACGAGGTAGCCCTCCATCGACCCAAGCGGGTAATGGTTGAGCTGAACAAGGTCGTAAGGCGCGCTGCCGGGCGGGGTGAACAGCTTCTGGCGCTGATATTGCGGCGGCAGTTTGCGTCCCGATCCGTCGACCCAGAGCGTGCCCGCCAGCTTGTCGTCCTGCGGCGCGCGGGGGCGATGGACACCGAGCTTGGCATAGGCGCCCGTATTGGCAAACAGCGTCTTGAACATCGACGCGCGCCACGGCCAGAGCATGTCCGGCGGCGCGCAGCGGGGGAATTGCTGCGTGACGGGGCGATCCTCGAAGCCGACCACGCCGCAATTGCCGAACAGCCGCCATGTCATCGCGAAAGCGGTGGCCTGCGGGACGGCTTCGATCAGCGCGTCCAGCGTGCCGTCGCCGGTCTTTATGGTGACGAATTCGTCAACGTCGATCACCGCGATCCAGTCGGCCTGAGCCACCAGCGGATGCGCATCGGCCTGTTTCAGCGCCGCCCATTGCGGGCCTTCCTTCCACGGGCCGGGATTGGGCACATGGGTCAGCCAGCCGATCTCCTGCAGCCGATCCAGCATCGCATCGGTGCCGTCGTCGCAGTCATTTGAAAAGACAAGGAAATCCGTGAAGCCAATGGCGCGGTGATGGGCCAGCCATTCCAGCAGAAACGGGCCTTCGTTCTTGACGGATGTGATCGCGAGCGCACGCATGGGCGGAGTGTGCCCGCCCGCAGTCATGCCCGCAAGGACCAAAGGGTGGCAGCGAAACGGCGAAGGCATGCATGCACGACGCGCGGGAGCCTCCGGCGGGAGTATTTCGGGCCAGATGAGAGGGCGTTCACGCCCTCCGCACGGGGCCTGTTTGCAGCAGCCGGCGGAGGGCGCTTCACCTGGCGCGGCCATCGGCTCTCCAGCCTGTTCCGCGAGATCAACGCTGCCAGTTCGCGTTTACTGTCGCGTTAAGATTGCCCCTTCATCTGGCGAAAAATACTCCCGCCGGAGGCTCCCGCATGTGCCACAAACGCAAAGGGCTGAGACTCAGTGCGTCGCCTCGTCTGGCGCCTCGACGGTGAAGAAGAAGTCGTCGGGCAGATCGCGGGCATGCAGATCGTCGGGGATCACATGCGGGCCGGTGTTGAACACGGCCGAGCCGAAGACATGCAGCATCCGCGAGAGCGCCTCGAAGCGCTCCGAGGTCAGGGTTTCGTAGAACTCGCGCTGATCGGGGCGCGCCATCAGTTCCTCGATCTTCGCGCGGTGGCAGGCGACGGAATGGTGATGCGCGGCGGCGATCTCGGGATCGGCCATCATGCGGTCGAACTCGGCGCGCGCGGCGGGCAGCATCCGCTGGATCGAGCGATCCTCGACCGCGTTATGGTTCATCCGGAACCAGTAGTTCAGCCCCTGATCGCGATCGACATGGTTCACCCGGCCCCGGTCGCGCTTCACGAGGAAGCTCTCGGCCGAGCGCACCGCGTAATGGTTCAGCTGCACCCAGTCATAGCCATAGGTGTCGAGCGTCGAGCGCCAGCCATTGCGGAACATCTCGCGCGGCATCGGCTGGCCCGAGCCGTTGAGCCAGTTCACCTGATCCCAGAGGTCCGGGTTCAGCCCCTTGGGACGATGGACGCCCAGCTTCTTGTAGAGCGCGATATTGCGAAACAGCGTCTTGAAACCCCAGGCCTGATGCGGCTTGCGCACGATCTCGGGGGCGCAGCGGGTGAATTGCCCGGTGATGAAGCTGTCCTTGAATTCATGGACATCCGCATTGCCGAACAGTCGCCAGGTCAGCGCGATCATGTTCGCCTCGCCCATCGCCTCGTAGAGCGATTTCAGCGTGCCGTCGCCGATCTTCACGTTGATGAACTCGTCCACATCCATGCAGATCGACCAGCCCGCCTTGGTGATGACCGGTTCGGTCTCCGCCGCCGCCAGCGCCGCGTGCTGCGGCTTCATGTCGACCATCGTGCGGAACGGGTTCTCGCGGTGTTGGACGTAGCCCTTGGCCTGCAGCAGGTCGAGCATCGTATCGGTGCCGTCGGTGCAGTCGTTGGTATAGACGAGGAAATCATCCACGCCGATCGCGCGGTGATAGGCGATCCATTCGAGGATGAAGGGACCCTCGTTCTTCATCGTGGTGACGATGGCGGTGCGGCCTGCCTCGACGGCCTGCGCGGGCGCGTCCTTCACCTTGGAGACCGGCGGGCGCACCGGCTTGAACCCCCAGATGTCGCGCGACAGATGCAGCAGCCGTTCGTCCTCGATCAGCGAGGTCTTGGGGGCGAGTTCCGCAGGCGAGGTCCCCGGGACCCGCAGCGCCATCGCGCGCCAGAAGCCGTAGATCAGCCCCGGATCGGGGCGGCAATAGCTGACACGCAGCAGTCGCCACGTATTCTCGAGCCCCGCCTTGCCGGGCGCGCAGCCCCAGCGGGCGATACCGCGCCGCGCGTCGAACTGGCGGCAGATATGGTCGGGGAAGCGCGCGGGCTGATCGTTGCGCACGCGCCAAGGGTAGATGCGGCGGCCCACCAGAAGGATCACGCCGTTTTCGGCCTCTTGCGTGGCCTCGAACGCCGAGGGCTGGCCCGGCTCGCGCGCGGCCAGCAGATCGGTCACGTCGAGCACCAGCACCGAGGCCGCCTTCGCGAAGAAGCGCCATTTCGCGATCTCGAAGATCAGCGCCTGTCCGAGCGGGCTGCGCTGCGGATCGGGGGTAGGCGGCTCCATCCGGTCCTTGCCGGGCGCGTCGGGCGCGAGGAAGACATGGTTCTCCGGCCCCATTCCCGGCTTGCCCAGCGGCAGCGGGCTTTCGAGGATCGCGACCGGCAGGTCCAGCTCGCGCAGCGCCATGCCCGCCTCAAGCGCATCGGCGAAACTCTCGCCGGTGCCTGCGGGGCTTTCCTCGGGCGCGCGGTTCACGATCACCGCGCCCGTCGCGCCGTGATGGTCGTGATGCCAGCTCAGCCAATCGAGCACCGTCTCGACGCTCTCCTCCAGCCGCAGCCCGAACAGGCAGTTGCGGCCTTCGAACATATCCCAATCGGGGGCGGCGGGGGGGATCTCGCGCAGGGTAGGGCCGTCCGGCCCGGTCATCGCGGCCTGGATCGGGCCCGGCGCGGTCGGCTCGTAAATCGCCATCACCGCGCCCGCGACATTGCGCCCCTCGGCCAGATGGGCAGCTCCGGGCACGGCGTCGAAGCTGAGATCCTCGGCCTGCGCGGGGGCGGCGAAGAAGGCCCGCAGATGGTGACGGGGCCCGAGATCGGTGTCCTCGGTCCAGCCCACCGCGTCGAGCAGCGCGGGCTTGCCCGTTTGCGCCTGCATCCTGCGCCGGATCACTCGTTGCTTGCCCATGTCGATCTCGAAACTGCCTCTCGTTCCAACTAGCACGCAGGGGGCGACGCGATAAAGAGCGCGCAATTGCCGGTAACCCGATTCCGGGCCGCGCCTGTTCGGGTTTCGATTTCGCCTCCGAACGGGGCGATTTCGCGCGGTGGGAATGGCGAAACCGGGGCAATCGCGGGGGCACGCACGCAAGACCGGATGGGACGGGAAGAAAAAGGCACTGAAAGTTCGGTCGGGGCGACTCGCTCGCGTGATCGCGCCGTGTGTCTTGAGAGCCCGAAAAGACAGGTCCGAAGGCGGGGCGTCGGGCTTCTGGTAAGGTTTTCCTCACACGCGGCTCACCGACCCTGTCAGAAACGTGACCATTGGAACAGTTTGTCGCAGTTCAAACCGGATGAGTTTTGACCTAAGTCAAGTTCAGCACACGGATACTCCCATATCACAAGTGCATCGGGTTCTTGATCTCCCTGACGCGGCCCAAACCGCACAGAACCCGACCCGAGGAACAGACGTTCTCCCTCGTCTTTTCCCCAAAATGCGCCGCGGGTCTCCCTCCCGCGGCGCTTTAATTTTTTGGGGTGTCCGCGAAGCGTTTTGGTCCGCTATGCGCGCTGTGCGAAACTCGCGGCACGCGCGAGTGCCGTTCCCTGTGCCAATGCGTCCCGATGGGGAGGATGCGACCTGTCGGGGCGGGACGCGGGCTCCGGAAAAACATACATCTTATTGACTACAATCAACGCAGGCCGCGGCCTCGCATGTTCTCCTAGCGCCGACGCCAAGGCGTCGTGAATTAGGAGGAAATGGAAATGCGCAATTCAATTTTCACGAGTAAATCCCGCACCTCTCTCGTCGCTATTGCAGCGGCACTGGGGCTTGCCGTCGCATGGCAGGCACCGATCAACGGTCCGTTCAGTTCCGCGGCCTATGCCCAAGGATCCGGCGGCCAAGGGAGCGGCAGCGGAAGCGGAAGCCAAGGCGGTCAAGGTCAGGGCAGCGGGGGCTCGCAGAGCGGGCAGTCTCAAGGCCAAGGTCAGGGCGGACCCGGCGGCGATGCCGAGGGCAAGGGGCCGCAAGCCGGGGCGCCTTCTTCGTCGGGTGGCGGCAAGCCGACCTGGTCGCAGGAAGGTATTCCGGAGGTCGAACTGGGGCGTCTG
The DNA here is from genome assembly GCF_058105145.1 of Thioclava sp. ISO4. Classification (NCBI taxonomy): domain Bacteria; kingdom Pseudomonadati; phylum Pseudomonadota; class Alphaproteobacteria; order Rhodobacterales; family Paracoccaceae; genus Thioclava; species Thioclava sp. ISO4. The sequence continues at coordinate 2,931,415 of NZ_CM176571.1, read as the reverse complement.
AACGTCGCGCGGTCGCCGGGACATGTGCTCGATCAGGCCTATGAAGAGGCGCTCGCGTCGATCTCGCCCGAGATGGTTTCGTTCTACAACCTCTCGCTCGACAGCGCGATCGAGGAGCTTTCCCTGAACTGGGACAACGTGACCTTCATCGACTCCCCGCTGCAGAACCTCGCGCTGCTGCAGGCGACGCTTGATGGGAAGACGCCGCTTTCGAGCGATGGCGTGACGAATGATGCTGACACGCTCGCCGCGATCTTCCTTGGGGCGGCGTCGGACAAGACCGTTCCGATCTCGACCGATACGGTGATCGCCGTCACGCAAATCCTCGGGGTGCCGGTGACGGGGGCTGCGGCCGAGTCGCTCGCGGCCGATGCCGAGGCTGTCCGGATCGCGATCCTCGCCGGCCATGGCTGATCGCGCCTGATGCGCCAAGACCCGGGCCCGCCTATTGGCGCGGGTCCGGGTCGCGCGTGCTGCCGAGTACGCCAATCGGTTGATCTCTTCATCCCCCGAAATGCGCGAACCGCCCGCGACGGGCCATGAAAAAACCCTCCCGGTGAGGGGAGGGTTCAAACCATCTCGCGATGCTCGGGCGCTTATTTCGCCGGGGCGATCATCATCACCATCTGGCGGCCTTCGAGCTTGGGCATGTTCTCGACCTTGCCCAGTTCGCCCACATCGGTGCGGACGCGGTTGAGCAGCTCGAGACCCAGATCCTGGTGCGCCATTTCGCGACCACGGAAGCGCAGGGTGACCTTCACCTTGTCGCCGTTCTCAAGGAACTTCACCACGTTGCGCATCTTGACGTCGTAATCGTGCACATCGGTGCCCGGGCGGAATTTGACTTCCTTGATTTCGATCGTCTTCTGCTTCTTGCGGGCTTCGGCTTCGCGCTTTTGCTGTTCGTATTTGAACTTGCCGAAATCCATGATCTTGCAGACGGGCGGATTGGCGTTGGGCGAGATCTCGACGAGATCGAGCCCGGCCTCTTCGGCCATGGACATCGCTTCGCGCGGGGTAACCACGCCGACATTCTCGCCTTCCGCGCCAATGAGTCGAATCTCGTTCGCGCGGATACGGCCGTTCACTCGGGGGCCGGTGTCACGGGTCGGCGGGGCGTTATGGGGTCTGCGGGCTATGGTGGGAATCCTTCTGTAGCCATTAAGTAATTCGGCCGAAAAGATAGTCCTGCGCGCCGCCGTATTCAACCGCAAAGGCGCGGGAACCGAGCGGGGAGGATTCGCGTTGTCTTCTGCCGGGCGGGGCCAAGGTGATCGCGGTGCAATCGCAGGCCGCGCGGGTGGCTGAGCCCAGTGGTCGAGGCAGGGCGTAGAGTGCCCGCAAAGAGAGACAATCAAGGGAAATAGCGCGATGAACAAGCTTGTGGCAGCGGCGATCTTGGTGCTGGCGGTGGCCGCCGGACTGATCATCCTCAATACCGATATCGCGGACGGACCCGAGACGTCCGATGCGACCACGAACGCGACTACGGGCGCTGAGAACGCCGACAAGAGCGTGGCCGAGAAGGCCAGCGATGCGGTGAAGTCCGCGGGCGAGTCGGTGAAGGCCGCCGCCGACAAGGCGAGCCAGGCGGCGTCCGACGCCGCCGATAGCGTGAAGGAAAAAGCCTCGGGCGCGATGGATGCGGGCGCAAACGCGGCGGCGGATGCTGCCGATGCCGCGAAAGAGGCGGCGCAGAGCGGGGCCGATCAGGCGCAAAGCGCCGCCTCCGACGCCGCCCAAAGTGCGGCCGACACCGTCTCGAAAGCGACCGAGACCGCGCAGCAGGCGGCCGGCGACGCGAGCGATGCGGCCAAGGATGCCGCCTCGGCTGCGAGCGAGGCCGCGACAGCCACGATGAATTCCGCAAGCGATGCGGCCAGCGCGGCGGCCACCGATGCCGCTGATGCCGCAACGGCGGCGGCGGAAGCTGCCGCGAAGGCTGCGAATGCGGCCGCCTCGGCGGCCAGCGGCGCTCAAGAGGATGCGACCGATAGCGCGGTCGAAGGCGCGAGCACGGCAGCGAAAGCCGCAGCCGAGGCCGCCAGCGAAGCCGCAAATGCCGCGGCCGACGCCGCAGCCGCCGCGACCAATGCCGCGCAGACGGCTACCCCGGCAGCTACCGCGAGCGGCGGCGACACGCAGGCATCGGTGCCCGCGCAGGGTGTGATGGCTGCGGCGAAGGCGCTGACCGTGGAAGGGTTCGACGCGGACCGCGTGATGGATATCGTCGACACGTCCGAGCTGCCCGAGGCCACGAAGGCGCAGTTGCGCACGGCGGTGCAGAGCGCACGCGACAATCCGCAGCTCGTCGAAGGCGTGGTCGATCAGGTTCGTGCGGCGCTGGGCTTCTAAGCCCCACCTGCCGCCACATCCGATGACACCGAAGGGCCGCGCGAAATCCCCTCGCGCGGCCCTTTTCTTTACCCATTCGGCGGGCGGGGTGGGAACGCCTGCGCAACACCTCGCGTTCGCTCTTCAACGAAAGGAGCCCGCCATGAGCACCCGTCTCGAATTGCAAAGCATCACGCCCGTCACCCATGACACGCATCACCTCGTCTTCCCGCGCCCCGAGGGGTTCGACTTCGCGCCCGGTCAGACGGTCGATCTGAACCTGACCCGCGAAGGGTGGGCCGACGAGCAGCGCCCCTTCACCTTCACCAACCCGGTGGATGGCGACACGCTGGAATTCGTCATCAAATCCTATCCCGACCATGACGGCGTGACCGAGCAGATCGCGACGCTCACCCCCGGCGAGGCGGTGGAAGTCTCCGATCCGTGGGGTGCGATCAAGGACGAGGGCCCCGGCACCTTCATCGCAGGCGGGGCAGGGGTGACGCCCTTTATCTCGATCCTGCGCGCGCGTCTGGCCCGCGAAGGTACGCTGGAGGGCTGCCGCCTGATCTTCTCGAACAAGACGGAAGCCGACATCATCCTGCGCGACGAGTTCGAGGCGATGGAGGGGCTGGAGACCGTCTGGACCGTCACCGGTCAGAGCGATCCCGGCAAGGGAGTCATTTCGATGCATGTCGATCGCGGCTTCCTCGCGCCCTTCGTCGAGAAGGAGAGCGGCAAGTTCTACGTCTGCGGTCCCGACAAGATGGTCGACGAGATCGAAGCCACGTTGAAAGACCTCGGAGTGGCGGAAGATCGCATCATCCGCGAGGATTTCGACTGAGGCTGTCCGATCACGTCTAAGTGCCCTGAGACAGCGCGCCCTGCGCCTTCCCGCCCCCTTGCCCCCGGTGAGGGGGCGGCCTAGTTTGCCCTCGCGCAAATTTCTGCCAAGAACAGGCGACAGACAAAGCCGGGGGCCCGCACGCATGAGCGAGAAACGTAGCATCTTCGAGGAAGTCGGCTCTGACGGCGCCACGACACGGGCCGAGCCCAAGGGTGGCATGATCGACGCCAAGCCGCGCGGCGCGCGCCGCGCGATCCGGATGTGGCTCTTCGTGCTGTTCACGCTGGTCGTGGCGATGATCGCCGTGGGCGGGGCCACGCGCCTCACCGATAGCGGGCTGTCGATCACGCGCTGGGATCCGATCTCGGGGGCGATCCCGCCGATGAGCGATGCGGACTGGCAGGCGGAATTCACCCATTACAAAGAGAGCCCGCAGTTCAAATACATGAACCCCAACATGACCGTGTCCGAATTCAAGGGCATCTTCTGGTGGGAATGGGGCCACCGTCAGCTGGGCCGCCTGATCGGCATGGTCTGGTTCATCGGCTTCGTCGGCTTCTGGCTGACCAAGAAAATCCCGACGGGATGGACCGGACGGCTGTTCAGCCTCGGGGTCTTGGGTGGTCTGCAAGGCGCGATCGGCTGGTGGATGGTGTCCTCGGGCCTTGTGGGGCGGATGACATCGGTCGCGTCCTACAGGCTGGCCACGCACCTCGGCCTCGCCTTCATCATCCTCGGTCTGATCTCCTGGTTCGCGCTGCAGCTCTCGCGCCCGGAATCGGCGCTGCTGCAGGCCCGCCGTCTGGCCGAGCCGCGCCTGAGCCGGATCGGCTCGGTGCTGATTGGGCTGGTCTTCGTGCAGATCATCCTCGGCGCGCTGACGGCGGGGATCGACGCAGGGCTCGCCTTCCCGACATGGCCCTCGATGAACGGGCAGTTCCTGCCGTCGGAGAGCTTCGACTACACGCCGATCTGGCGCAACTTCTTCGAGAACCCGGCGCTTGTGCAATTCATGCACCGCATGGTCGGCTATCTCGTCTTCGCCTCGGGTCTTTACGCCGCATGGCGCGCGCGCAGCTCGGCCCATCCGCGCACCAAGGAGGCCTTCGCGCTGATGGCGGCGATGATCTTCTTCCAGATGGTGCTGGGCATCACCACCGCGCTTGAGCTGGTGAATTACTGGTGGCTGGGCCTCATCCACCAATTCGGTGCTATTATCACCTGGGTCCTCGTGATCCGCGCGCGTCACATGGCGCGCTTCCCCCTTGTTCGTTCCATCCGGGAGGGCCGCGTATGAGCGCCTATCAGGACCTGCTCGCGCATCAGCGCGAAACCGAAGCGCTGGGCAATATCGCCGGGCTCCTGAGCTGGGATCAGGAGGTGATGATGCCGCGCGGCGCCGCCGATCAGCGCGCCGAGGAATCCGCCGCGCTGGAATCGGTGCTGCATGCGCGCCGCACCGATCCGCGCATCGAGGACTGGCTGGCCCGCGCCGAGGCCGATGATGCGGTCAGCGCGCGCGTGCTCGATCTGGTGGGGCGCAGCTACAACCGCGCGACCCGCATCCCGGCGCGCCTCGCGACCGAGATGGCGCGTCTGACCTCGCTGTCGCAAGGCATCTGGGCCGAGGCCCGCGCCAATGAAGATGCCTCCGCCTTCCTGCCGACGCTGGAAGAGGTCGTGCGCCTCAAGCGCGAAGAGGCGGAATGCCTGTCCGAGGGCAATCTCTACGATGCGCTGCTCGACGATTTCGAGCCGGGCGCGACGTCGAAGGAAATCGCCACCGTCTTCGACCGGATGCGTGGCCCGCTGGTGGAGCTGCGCGACCGGGTGCTGGGCTCCGAGGTCTCGCCGCAGCCCTTCGACAAGGTCTTCCCCGAGAACGCCCAGCTGCGGCTGGCGCGCAAATGCGCCTCCGCCTTCGGCTATGACTGGACTCGCGGGCGGCTCGATATGTCGGTTCACCCGTTCTCCTCGGGCGGCGGCGACGATGCGCGCATCACGACGCGCATCTCCGAGAGCGACCCGTTCGGCAATATCTACTCGACGATCCACGAGGTCGGGCACGCCACCTACGAGCAGGCGATCAACCCGGCCTATCGCTTCACGCCGCTGGGCCACGGCGTCTCGATGGGCGTGCATGAAAGCCAGAGCCGGATCTATGAGAACCAGCTTGGCCGCTCGGCCCCGTTCACCGGCTGGCTGCATCAGCGCATGACCGATGCGTTCGGCGATCTCGGCATGGATGCGGAGACCTTCCACGCGCTGGTCAACCGCGTCGATATGGGCTTCATCCGCACGGAATCGGACGAGCTGAACTACAACCTCCACATCATGCTGCGCTTCGATCTGGAGCGCGATCTGATCTCGGGCAAGCTGGAGGTCGCGGATCTCGAAGAGGCGTGGAATACCCGTTTCGAACAGGATTTCGGCGTGAAGGTCACCAAGCCCAGCCAGGGCTTCCTGCAGGATGTGCATTGGTCGGTGGGGCTGTTCGGCTACTTCCCGACCTATGCGCTGGGCAATGTCTATGCGGGCTGTCTCGACGAGGCGATGCGCGCGGTCACGCCGGGTATCGACGCGGCATTGGCCGAGGGCGATGCGAGCCCCGCCAAGCAATGGCTCGACGAGAACCTGCGCGTCCACGGCGGGTTGCGCACCCCGCGCGAGACGATCCAGAACGCCTGCGGGTTCGAGCCGACCGAGACGCCGCTGCTGGCTTATCTGACGCGGAAATTCGAGGGCATCTACAAGCTGTGATGCGCCGCGCTGGTTGAGGGGGCAGGCGCCTCCGGCGGGGATATTTGGATCGAGAAGAAGGGGCGCGCGGCCCCTTCATCGATCTCAGTCCTGCTCGGCGGTCTCGAGTTTCTCCAGCGCCGCCATCCAGAGCGCCTCGGCCTTTTCCATCGCCTTGGTCGCCTCGGTATGCTTGGCCTGCCAGATCGCGAGATCTCGGGCTTTTTCAGGCTCGTAAAGCGTGGGATCGGCGAGTTTCGCGTCGAGCTTCTCGAGCATGTCGCTCAGCTTCTCGACCCGGGCTTCGCAGTCGCGGACCTCGCGCTTCATGGTGGTCATCGCACAGCGCGACGGTTTTGCGGCTTTCGGCGCGGCCGATTTCGCGGGCTTGTCCTCGGGCGGCGGCGCCAGAAGCTCCGCGCGGTAGCTTTCCAGATCGCCCTGATAGGGCGCGACCGCGCCGCCCTTGACCAGCCAGAGCCGGTCGGCCACCAGCCCCAGCAGGTGCATGTCGTGGCTCACAAGGATCACCGCGCCGGAATATTCGGTGAGCGCCGTCACCAGCGCCTCGCGGCTCTCGATGTCGAGGTGGTTGGTCGGCTCGTCGAGGATCAAGAGATGCGGCGCATCGAGCGTCGCCAGTAGCAGCGACAGCCGCGCCTTCTGCCCGCCCGAGAGCTTGCCCACCGCCGTCTCCGCCTGATCCGCGCCGAGGCCGAAGCCCGCAAGCCGCGCGCGCAGCTTGGCGGGATGCTCGTCGGGACGCTCGCGCTTGAGATGGGTGAGCGGCGTCTCTTTCAGGTCCAGCTCGTCGACCTGATGCTGCGCGAAATAGCCGATCCGCAGCTTGGACGAGCGCGTGATCTTGCCGTCCATCACCTGAAGTTTGTCCGCCAAGAGCTTGGAAAGCGTGGATTTCCCCTCACCGTTCCGGCCCAGCAGCGCGATCCGGTCGTCCTGATCGATGCGCAGGTTGAGCTGCTTGAGGATCGCGGGCCCGCCATAGCCCACGGCGGCACCTTCCATCGCGATGATCGGCGGGGAGAGCTGTTCCGGCGCGGGGAAGGTGAAGACCTGTTTCGCCGCTTCTTCCGGGGCGGTGATCGGCTCCATCTTCTCGAGCATCTTGACGCGCGCCTGCGCCTGCTTGGCCTTGGTGGCCTGCGCGCGGAAGCGATCCACGAAGCCCTGCAGATGGGCGCGGCGCGCCTCCTGCTTCTTGGCTTGGGCGGCCTGCGCCTCGCGGCGCAGCCTGCGGGTGCGTGCGAAGGTGTCGTAGCCGCCTTGATAAAGCGTGAGTTGCCGATCCTCGAGATGCAGGATCGAGCCCACCGCGCGGTTGAGCAGATCGCGGTCGTGGGAGATCACGATCACCGTATGCGGGTAGCGCATCAGATAGCTTTCCAGCCAGAGCGCGCCTTCGAGATCGAGATAGTTCGTCGGTTCGTCCAGAAGCAGCAGATCGGGCTGCGCGAACAGCACGCCCGCCAGCGCCACGCGCATCCGCCAGCCGCCGGAGAAATCCGAACAGGGGCGCTTTTGCGCCTCCATGTCGAAGCCGAGGCCCTTCAGAATGGCGCTCGCCCGCGCCTCGCCGGACCACGCGTCGATATCGACCAGCCGCGTCTGCACCTCGGCGATGCGATGCGCGTCGGTCGCCGTCTCGGCCTCGGCCAGAAGGCTCGCGCGTTCCTCGTCGGCGGCCAGCACCGTATCGAGAAGCGAGGTCGAAGAGGACGGCACTTCCTGCGCCACGCCGCCGACGCGGGCGCGCGAGGGCAGGCCGATCTCGCCGCCATCCAGCGTCAGCTCGCCCCGGATCAGCCGGAACAGTGTCGTCTTGCCCGCGCCGTTGGGGCCGACGAGGCCGACCTTGTGGCCTTCGGGGATGGTGGCGGAGGCGTTCGCAAAGAGCGGACGGCCTTCGATCGAAAAGGAGATATCGGAGATGCGCAACATGGGGCCTGACTTGGCGCAGGGGCGGGCAACAGTCAATCGCTGCCGCGCGCCGCGGCCCTTTCGGCTTGGCAAAAATATCCCCGCCGGAGGCATCTGCGGGCGCAAACCCGCGCGGCGGCCTGTCGATCGGCCTTGACCAAACGGTCACAAAACCACGCTAGTGTCGCCGCAAGCCCGCCCATGAGGGCTTTTCAAGGCTTCCCCTGCATGATAGCAGGCGCGGCAGATATTTCGGACCGGATACCGGCCACGAACCACAAGGAAAGGGTCACACATGGCCATCGAACGCACGCTGAGCATCATCAAACCCGACGCGACCAAGCGCAACCTCACCGGCAAGATCAACGCCAAGTTCGAGGAAGCGGGGCTGCGCATCGTCGCGCAAAAGCGCATCCAGCTGACCATGGATCAGGCCGGCAAGTTCTACGAAGTCCACAAAGAGCGCCCCTTCTACGGCGAACTGTGCGAGTTCATGGCGTCCGAGCCGGTCGTCGTTCAGGTGCTCGAGGGTGAAGGCGCGATCGCCAAGAACCGCGAAGTGATGGGCGCGACCAACCCGGCGGAAGCCGACGAGGGCACCATCCGCAAGGAATACGCGCTCTCCGTGGGTGAGAACTCGGTGCACGGCTCCGACGCTCCGGAAACCGCTGCGGAAGAAATCTCGTTCTTCTTCTCGGGTCTCGAGATCGTCGGCTGATCTAGCGTTTCGCGATCAGACCAATTTCCGAGAGGGCCGCGTCCAGCCGGGCGCGGCCTTTCTCTTTTGCGGATTGGGTGCTGCTGTCGTCCGACGCGATCCGCGCCTTAAGTGCATCGAATTTCTTGCGGAATTCGGTCTTCTCCGCGCCACGGCAGTCGTTCCACGGGCGACCTTGCAGCGCCATGTGCAGCGCGTAATAGCCGATGAAATGGGCGGGGTTCCCGACCTCGATCCAGGCGGCATAGGCGGCGTCCGCGCCGATCTCGCGCAGCTCCTCGGCCGAGGTGATCCCGGCGCGGATAAAGCCCTCGGCGGTGGCGGGGCCGATCCCCTTGATGGATGTGAGAGAGGTGCTCATCGTGCCGGACGGTCCTTCGGGGCGCGACGCGTTTGCAGCGCGACGGCTTGGCGGATCATCGCAGTTTGAGAGCGGGCTTCGCGCCACGCAAGAGCAGCGCGAAGGAGATGTCGGTTCGCAGGCAGCGCGCGCCGGGTTGCGGCCGCGGGGCCTGCGCGCGCCGCTGTTATCGCGGCGCGAGAAAGAGCGTCAGATCGACGCCCAATCGTCGAATACGGTGCCGTTCTGTTGGGTGGTGTTACCCGTTTGACCTTGCTGCTGGCCAGGACGGTTCGTGCCGCCTTGCTGTTGCTGGCCGGATTGAGTGCCCGATTGCTGTTGCATGACCTAAGCCTTGTGATGAGTCGTGTTTTGCCGGGAGTGTCCCGTTACTGCGACAAGTAGCCACAGGCTCTCGCTGGCGAAAGGGGGGGTCAAGCGAAACTGAATTCTGGTCGCTTTGCCGTGATCGGGTGTCATAAAACTGTGACGTTGCCGCAACGGAAACACCGCTGTGCACGGGAATGCGTCAGAAATGTGGACCAATCGGCGCGGCCTCTATGCGGCGGTTATTCCGCGGCGCGTGCCGTGGCGCAGATCGAGAGCGACTGCAGGCCCTGAAGGCTGAGCATCGCTTCCAGCGCGGTGTTGTTGTCGACCAGATCGGCGAGGGTCTTGCGGTCGAGCGTCCCGTAGAAAGCCTCGAGCGCCTCGCGCAGCGCATCGCGGAACAGGCATGCATCGCGCAGCGGGCAGGTGTTGGTCTCGGTGTCGAAACATTCGGCGAAGGGCAGGGCGGCCTCGAAGGCGCGCAGAACCTTGCCCACGCCGATCTCTTCGGGCGGGCGGGCAAGCTGCATCCCGCCGGCGCGGCCGCGCAGGGTGGTGATGAAATTCTCGCGCGCGAGTGTGTTGATGACCTGCGCGAGATGGTTCTCGGACGCGTTACAGGCCTCCGCGATCTCGTGTTTGCGCACGGTTCGATGCGGATTGACCGCGCAGAACATCAGCACGCGCATCGCGAGATTGGTTCGTGTGGTCAGACGCATCGTAACTCCTCCAGCTCACGAAGCGGTGATATAGGTAAGTTTACGTCGCAGGTTTGACCTATGTCACGTTCCTCGAAAATTTTCGTCACACAGAGAGGCGGGCTCCAGCGGGGATCTGCCGGGGGGCAATATCCGCTGGACGGAGCCACGCGCGGCACCCGGCGCGGCGAATGCGTCCATTTGTCAGACTCCTCAAACACGGGCGCGTGAGTAAATGAGAGATGTTGCCCGTCGTGTCATTCGGTCCGGCCGATCCGGCGCTGCGCGGGCGATCTGATCCGTCGCGGAGCGGCCATTTCGGGCGTGGGCGGCGATTCCCACGGGGAGGGCAAGATGAGCAGTCTGGCTGAATCGAGTGCCGCGCATAGCCGGCTCGAGCATTTTCCGATCACCTTCTATGCGACGACGATGGGGCTCGGGGGCTTCACGCTGGCGCTGCGCGCGGCGTCCAAGCCGCTCGGGCTCGGGCCGTTGCCCTATCAGGTGAGTTTCGCGGTGACTGTCGTGGTCTTCGTGCTGATCTCGGTCTTCTATCTCGCCAAGGCGCTGAAGCACCCGCAGGGCGTGAGTGCGGAATGGCATCACCCGATCCGGCTGGCCTTCTTCCCGACCGTCGCGATTTCGCTGCTGCTGCTGGCAACCGGGGCGCTGACGGTCTCGACCTCGCTTGCCCTCCTGCTGTGGCTGGCGGGCACGACCCTGCAGGGAATCATGACGCTCGCGGTCGTGACCAACTGGATCGGGACGCGCAGTTTCAAACACGGGCAGCTGAACCCGGCATGGTTCATCCCGGCGGTGGGCAATGTGATCGTGCCGGTGGCGGGCGCGCAGCTCGGTTTCATCGAGATCAGCTGGCTGTTCTTCTCGGCCGGGATGCTGTTCTGGCTCGTGCTGCTGACGCTGGTGTTCAACCGGTTGATCTTCCACGACCCCCTGCCGAGCAAGCTGCAGCCGACGCTGGTGATCCTGATCGCGCCGCCCGCGGTGGCCTTCATCGCGTGGCTGCGCCTGACCGGCGAGCAGATCGTGCCCGGGGCCGGGGTCGGGCAGGGCGTCGATCCTTTCGCGCATATCCTGCTGTCGCTGGCCTATGTCTTCGCGGCGCTCGTTGCGGTGCAGCTGCCGCGCATCCTGCGGCTGCCCTTCGCGATGAGCTTCTGGGCGCTGAGCTTCCCCATCGCGGCGCTGACCATCGCGACCTTCCTGCATGCCGAATACGCCCATTCCGACCCGCATCTGCGCATGGCGGTGGCGTTCCTCGCGATCCTTGCCGTGGTGATCGTGGGGCTCGTCTGGCGCACGGGGCTTGCGATCCTGCGCGGAGAGATTTGCCAGCCGGAGTGAGGGGGGCGGCGTTCAGGTCTGAGATCGCCCGGGGCGACCAGCCCCGGGCCGCGCCCGACCCTCCCCCCGGGAGGGCGCGTTGGCGATGTCAGCGCGGGCCCACGCGTCATTCGGGCTTGCGAGATAAAGCGACAAGCCACAGAGCGCGTCCAGCGCCCACCCGAGGTCGGGCGCGGCCCTCTCCACATAGATGCACGGCAGCTTGACCTCCCGCGAGGGCTGGCGCAGATTTCGCGGGCGAAAAGGAGGGGCGGTCATGGCTCTGGAAGATGCGAAAACCCAAGTGGATCAGGCTTTTACGCGGGCAGAGGCACGTGGCCTGAGCTTCGAGAACACCTTCGGCGGGGCCACCAGCTTCCTGCGGCGGCGTTACACCAAAGATCTCGCGGGTGCGCAGATCGCCGTGACCGGCATCCCCTTCGATCAGGCGGTGACGAACCGTCCCGGCACGCGCTTCGGGCCGCGTGCGATCCGCGAGGCCTCGACGCTGCAGGCGTTCGACGCGCCCTATGGCTGGGGCTATGACCCGTTCTCTGAACTCGCCATCGTCGATTACGGTGACATGCCCTTCGACTATGCCAATGTGCCGGAAGTGCCGGGCCGGATCGAGGCGCATCTGGGCGCGATCTTCGGGGCGGGCGTCGTGCCGATCACGCTGGGCGGCGATCACTTCATCACCCTGCCGATCCTGCGCGCGGCGGCTGCCGCCCATGGGGAGATCGCGCTCATTCAGTTCGACGCCCATTCCGACACCTGGGCCGATGACGATATGGACCGGATCGACCACGGCACGTTCCTGTATAAGGCGATCAAGTCGGGCGTGGTGAAGGCCGAGAACACGGTCTCGGTCGGTATCCGCACCGACAATCCCGATACGCTGGGCGTGACGATCGTTGATGCGCCTTCGGTGCATCGCGAGGGTGTAGCGGCCACGCTGGAGCGCATTCGCGCGGTGGTGGGCGAGCGGCCCTGCTACGTCACCTTCGATATCGACGGTCTGGACCCGGCTTTCGCGCCCGGTACCGGCACGCCGGTCTGGGGCGGTCTGGCCAGCTGGCAGGCGGCAGAGCTGTTGCGCGGGCTGAAGGGTATCAAACTGATCGGCGGCGATGTGGTCGAGGTCTCTCCGCCCTACGATCCGACCGGCGTGACGGCCATCGCGGGCGCGCATGTCGCGACCGAGCTGATCGCGCTGGCCGGTTGGGGGCTGCGGGAGGGCGCGGAATGAGCCGGGCCGTGACGATCCTCGCGCTCGGGCTGGCCGTGGTGGCCGTGGCCGATGGCTGGGTGCGCTTCGCCTCGATCGACCCTGCGCGCTACAAGATCGAAGGTTTGGCGAAAGCGCCCGGCGATCACCCCGAGACGGGCGGGTTTCAGGCCGCGCGCGAGGTGGCCGACCCGCTGGCGCAGATGGCCGCGCTCGACAAGATCATCCGCGCCACCGCGCGCACCAAGCACGTCGCGGGCAGCGTCGATGAGGGGCATGCGGCCTATGTCACCCGCTCTGCCTTCTGGGGCTTTCCCGACGTCACCACGCTTTGGGTCGAGGGCAACACGCTGCAAATCCGCGGTCATCTCGTCTACGGCAGATCCGATCTCGGGGTGAACAAGGCCCGGATCATGGGCTGGCTCGACGAGGCAGGGCTGTAGCGGGCTTGATCCGAGGCGCGGCTTCCGCGTCTCGCGGCGCGTATCCCGCCGCCTTGATCCGCGCTCGCCGGGTCACAGCGATCAACTCTGACGGCGCGCTCCCTTGCGAAGAGAGGGGGCGGAGCCTAAGTGAGGCCCCATGCAGCCGGAGCCAGCATGACCATCATGTATCGTTATTTCTCCTGGGCCATCGCCGTCACCGTTGCGGGGCTGGTCGGGTCTTTCGCGCTGGGGTTCACCCAGACCGGCGGGCTTGGCGGCGCGGTCTCTTTCCTGATGATCACGGCGGTACTCGCCGTGCTGGAAATCTCGCTGAGCTTCGACAACGCCATCGTCAACGCCAACAAGCTGCACCAGATGACGCCGAAATGGCAGCGTCGCTTCCTGACCTGGGGTATCCTGATCGCGGTCTTCGGGATGCGTATCCTGTTCCCGCTGCTGATCGTCGTGGTCGCCGCCGGCATCGGGCCGTGGGAAGCGGTTCAACTGGCCGCGAAACACCCGGCCGAATATGCCGAGATCATCGAGGACGCGCATCTGTCGATCGCGGGCTTCGGCGGGGCCTTCCTGATGATGGTCGCGCTCACCTATTTCATCGATGAGGGCAAGGAGGTCGACTGGATCCGCACGCTCGAATGCCGGTTGCGCTCGCTCGCCTCGATCCGCGGGCTCGAGATCGGCCTCGTGCTGCTCGTCATTCTGGTCTTCACCTGGATCTTGCCGGAAGGGCGCGAGGACGATTTCATGTTCGCCTCCATCTGCGGGCTTGCGACCTTCCTGGGTGTCGAAGTCCTGAGCCACGTGCTCGACCGGACGAATATCGCCGCCGAGACGGCGAAGGCGGGCCTCGGTGCGTTCCTCTATCTCGAAGTGCTCGACGCGTCCTTCAGTTTCGACGGGGTGATCGGGGCCTTCGCACTGACCCAGAACCTGTTCCTGATCGCGATCGGTCTGGGGATCGGCGCGATGTATGTGCGCTCGATGACGCTGATGCTGGTGGAGCGCAACACGCTGAGCGAATTCCGCTATCTCGAGAACGGCGCCTTCTGGTCGATCCTGATCCTCTCGGTCGTCATGTTCGCGCAGACGCTGGTGGAAGTGCCCGAGGTGATTACCGGGCTGATCGGGGCGGGGCTGATCGGGCTGGCGCTGCTGTCCTCGATCCGGTTCAACCGGCGCAGCAGAGCCGCCGTCGAGAGTTGAAATTTTCTTGACAGACTGCGGCGCGCGCGGCACAGCAGGGGCACTTCGGTTCCGCCTTGGCGGATGAAAAGGGAACCCGGTGCGATGCGTGCATTCATTCCGGGGCTGCCCCCGCAACTGTGAGCGGCGAGTGACGGCTGACTGAGCCACTGGGGAAACCCGGGAAGGCCAGCCGAAACCAAGACCCGCGAGCCAGGAGACCTGCCGAGGCGCTCATCCTTTCTGCCTGTGCGGGGCGCGCAGCGGAGGCGGTCTTCCGTCAGTGGTGACATTCTCACCGTCGGCGGAAATTCCTAATTTCCAAAGACTTACGATACGAAGTTCACGCGACCGCAGAGTCGCGATACGAGGGAATTGGATATGATCCGCACCCGTTTGACCATGGGCCTGATGCTCACCACCGCGCTGGCAGGCCCCGCGCTTGCGCAAGACAGCCAACCTTACCAACTCGATGAGATCGTGATCTATTACGGCGCGCTCGAGCCGCAATCTGCGGACAAGACCGGACAGGCGGTCACTGTGCTCTCGCGCAAGGATATGGAGCGTTCGGGCGAGACGCGCCTTGCCAATCTGATCGCGCAATCGCCGGGCGTCGGCATCCTGTCGCGCGGCCCAATGGGCGCGCAGACCGGCTTCACCATTCGCGGCGTGTCGCAGAACTACGTGAAGGTTCTGGTGGATGGCATCGACGTCTCCGATCCCTCCGCGACGCAGGTGCTGCCCGATCTGGGCCGGTTCAACACGTTCAACTACGACCGGGTCGAGATCATGCGCGGCTCGCAATCGGCGGTCTATGGCGGGCAGGCGGTCGCCGGTGTGATCAACCTCGACACGCCGCGCCCGACCGAGGATGGCGTGAGCCAAAGCGTCAAGGTTGAGCTCGGCTCCTACCAGACCGCGAATGCGGCCTATAACTTCGGCTGGAAGAAGGGCGATGACGAGCTCGCGATCCAGCTGTCGAAAGTCTACACCGCAGGCTTCTCGGCGGCCGACAAGAAAAACGGCAATACCGAGAAAGACGGCTACCGCGCTGACCGCGTGAGCCTGCGCGCGCAAAAGCGCATCTCCGACAACCTGCTGATCGGCTTCAACGGGTTTGCGCAGAACGACCGGGGCGAGTTCGATAACGGCTTCAGCTCGCCGCCCACGGACAGCAACGAATACACGATCCACAAGGAGCGGGGCGGGCGTCTCTTCGCCGAATTCACGACCGGTCCGCTTGATCACGAGCTTGGCCTGACCTATTACACGACCTCGCGCTGGTATCCGGTCTATGACTATGGCTACGAGGGCAAGCGCCGCAAACTCGTCTGGAAAGCCTCGACCGATCTCGGGCCGGGGCGGCTGACCTTCGGGGCGGATCGCACGCTGGAAACCTATACCGGCACCTATGTCACGGGCGATGTCCTGACCGCGGATACGGGCGTCTTCGGCGAATATGCCTTCTCGCCGATGGACGGGGTGAACGTGATCGCCTCGGCGCGCCATGACGATCACTCGGATTTCGGCGGCAACACCACGGGCCGTCTGGGCGTCACCTGGCAGGCCGATGCCGCGACCCTCGTCCGCGCTTCGGTGGGCAACGGGTTCCGCGCGCCGTCGGGCTACGAGCTTTATGACGGCTATGCGGGCAATCCCGATCTCAAGCCCGAGAAATCGCTGAGCTACGATCTGGGCGTCGAGCGTGATTTCGGTGCGCATAAGCTGACCGCGACGCTGTTCCATATCGAGGTGAAGGACCTGATCGACTACAGCAACGCGACCTACAGCTATTACCAGACCTCGGGCACCGCCAAACGGCAGGGTCTGGAGCTGGGCCTGAAGGGGCCGATCTCCAACAAGGTCAATTACAGCCTCGGCTATACCTATCTGGACTCGAAGAACCCCGACGGTCTCTCTGCCGGCTCGACGTGGAACTCGGCCTTCGGGCGGCATACGCTGACCGCCGGGATCGACGCGCAGGTGACTGACAGGCTCACGCTCGCCGCCGATATGCGCGTGGTCACCGATCGTCAGAGCCAGCCCGATTACGGCCTGCTGAATGCGCAGATGACTTACGATCTGGGCAATGACAAAGAGGCCTATCTGCGCATCGAGAACCTGACCGACACCGATTACCAGCTCTGGCCGGGCTACGGCACCTCGGGTCGCGCCGCCTATGTGGGGCTGCGTGCGCGGTTCTGATCTGAAAGGGGCGGTTTGCGTCGCCCTTTTCGCCGCCTTGGCGGCGACCTCCTCCGCATGGGCGGAGGAGCCTGCGCGGGTCGTGTCCATGAACCTTTGCACGGATCAGTTGGCGCTGGCGCTAGCCGATCCGTCGCAGATCGTCTCGGTCAGTCATTTCGCGACCGATCCGTCGATGTCTGTGCATTGGAAGCAGGCTGAAGAACTACCCGTAAACCACGGTCGTGCCGAGGACATTTCGATTCTGCACCCCGATCTCGTTCTGGCCGACACATGGTCGAACCCGGACACGATCCGCATGTTGCGCACGCTCGGGATTCGGGTCGAGCAACTGCCGCCCGGTACCTCGCTGCCCGAGATCCGCGGCCGGATCGAGACGATGGGCAAGCTGCTCGGCCACCCCGATCGCGCGGCGAAAATGCTCGCGGATTTCGATGCGCGGCTGGCGGCGATCAAGACACCCGCGCCGGGGCTGAAAGCTGCGATCATCGGGCCCTCGGGCTATGGCTACGGGCCGCGGACCCTTGAAGGGCAAATCCTTGAAATGGCAGGGTTTCAGAATGTCGTCAGCGGGCCGGGGCTCGACTGGGGCGGGCGGTTGCCGCTGGAAGATCTGGTGATGGATCGCCCCGATCTGGTCGTCGTCGGCGGCTCGCAAGGCCGCACCGGTACGAGCCGCGCGCAGGAGGTGCTGGCGCATCCGGTGCTGCGCGATCTGCCGGTCGTGCGGGGCCTGCGCGATGCAAGCTGGACCTGCGGCGCGCCCGCGATGCTGAATGCGGTGGAGACGCTGGCAAAGCTCGGACGTAAAATCGAGAAAGAGAAGCTGACGCAATGAGTTATCGCACGATCCTCATCCTTCTCTCTATCCTTTGTGCGGTGCTGTTCGCAGCCTCGCTGCTGATCGGGCCGTCAGGCATCTCGCCGCTTCACGGCCTCTCCGCGCTGATTTCCGGCGATGGTGCCGCAGGGCTGGTGATGCGCGAGTTGCGCCTGCCGCGCGCGATCCTCGGGATCGGCGTCGGTGCCGCGCTGGGGCTGTCGGGCGCCGCGATGCAGGGCTTCCTGCGCAATCCGCTGGCCGAGCCGGGGCTGATCGGCACCTCTGCAGGGGCGGCGCTTGGCGCGGTGATCGCGATCCAGACCGGGCTTTACGCGCTCTTCGCGCTGGCCCTGCCGCTGGCCGCACTGGCCGGAGCTGGCGTGGCCGTCGCGCTGATCCTGATCCTTGCGGGACGCGAGGGCCGGGCGCTGGTGCTGATCCTCGCGGGGATCGCGGTCTCGGCGCTGGCGGCGGCGGCGACCGCGCTGGTGCTGAACCTCGCGCCGTCGCCCTATGCCGCGGCCGAGATCGTGTTCTGGATGATGGGCTCGCTCGCCGATCGCTCGATGACCCATGTGGCGCTGGCGCTGCCGTTCCTGATCGTGGGCGCGCTGATCCTGCTGCGCGCGGGCGCCGGGCTGGATGCGCTGAGCCTTGGGGAAGATGCTGCAGCTTCGATGGGTATCTCCTTGAAAAGGCTGCGGCTTCAGATCGTCTTCGGCACGGCGCTGATGGTCGGTGCGGCCACGGCTGTCGCAGGGGCGATCGGCTTCGTCGGCCTCGTCGTGCCGCATCTGTTGCGCAAATCCGTGGGCGCGCGGCCGTCGCGGCTGTTGCCGGCTTCGGCGCTTGGCGGCGCGGCGATGCTGACGCTGGCCGATATCGCGACGCGGGTGATCGCACCCGAGCGCGACCTGAAACTGGGCGTGTTGACCGCGCTGGTCGGCGCGCCGTTCTTCCTGTCGATGATCCGCAAAATGGGGCGCGAGGGCTGATGCTGAAGCTGGAAAACCTCACCGTTCTGCGCGGCGAATGTCCGGTGGTCGATCGCGTCTCGGCGCAGGTCGGGCCGGGCGAGGTGATCGGGCTGATCGGGCCCAATGGTGCGGGCAAGACCTCGCTGCTGCGGGGCGCGATGGGGCTCTTGTCGCATCGCGGGGACAGCTCGCTTTCTGCGCTCGACCCGATGGCGCGGGCGCGGGCGGCGGCGTGGCTGCCGCAGGCGCGCGAGATCGCCTGGGGGCTGTCGGTCGCCGATCTGGTGGCGCTGGGGCGGCTGCCGCATGGCCGCGATCAGGCGACGCGCGGGGCGGCTGCGGTGGAGGAGGCGCTGCGCCGGATGGGGCTCGACACTTACCGCGATCGTGCCGCCACGCAGCTCTCGGGCGGCGAGCAGGCGCGGGTGCTGATCGCGCGGGCGCTCGCGCAGGAAAGCCCGCTGATCCTCGCCGACGAACCCATTGCAGGGCTCGATCCGGCGGCGCAGATCGCGACGATGCAGGTCTTCACAGCCCATGCGCAGGCGGGCGGCGCGGTGGTCACCTCGCTGCATGATCTGGGGCTGGCCGCGCGCCATTGCACCCGGCTTTGGGTGATGGATCGCGGGCGGCTGGTCGCGGACGGTGCGCCCGGCGAGGTGCTGACCGAGACGCTTCTGGCCGAGGTCTTCCACATCCGCGCACACTTTAAGGTCACGCCGGAAGGTCCCGTTTTTCAACCGCTTTCCACCTTGGGGGGCTGATGGCATTTCCGGCCGAGCGCATCGTCTGCCTGACCGAGGAGACGATCGAAACGCTCTATCTTCTGGGTGAGGACGCGCGCATCGTCGGCGTCTCGGGCTACGCGGTGCGGCCAAAACGGGTGCGTCAGGAAAAGCCGCGCGTCTCGGCCTTCATCTCCGCCGATCTGCCGAAGATTCTCGCGCTGAAGCCGGACCTCGTTCTGACCTTCTCCGACCTTCAGGCCGATATCGTCGCGGGGCTGGTGCGCGAGGGTGTGGCGGTTCATGCGTTCAACCAACGCTCGGTCGCGGGTATCCTCGACATGATCTGCACGGTGGGCGCGCTGGTGGGCTGCACCGAGCGGGCGGAGCTGCTCGCCGCGGGTTACGAGACGCGTCTGGCGGAGATCGCCGCGAAGCCGCGCCCGAGCCGTCCGCGCGTCTGGTTCGAGGAATGGGACGAACCGCTGATCTCTGCCGTGGGCTGGGTGTCGGAGCTGATCGAGATCGCGGGCGGGCGCGACGTCTTCGCCGACCTGGCGAAAGAGGGCAAAGCCAAGCATCGCATCGTCACTCCCGAACAAGTGATCAACGCCGCGCCCGAGGTCATCGTGGGGTCGTGGTGCGGCAAGAAGTTCCGCCCCGAGAAAGTTTCCGCAAGGCCAGGCTGGCAGGACGTTCCGGCTGTTGCGCGAAACCGGCTGCACGAGGTCAAATCGACCCTGATCCTCCAACCCGGGCCTGCCGCGCTGACCGACGGGCTCGACGCGCTGGAGGCCGCGATCTGGTCCGATCCGGGCCCGATCCGGGGTTGCGGGCGTAATTGTTCTTCGACATAGAACCCGCGCGCGCTAGAGTGGGCGTGCATAAGAACACACGATAAAAAAACCCCGCGGGAGGGGGCATGTTCACGCGTTTTATTCGGTTTTCTCCGCTCGTCCTGTCAGCGCTGCTGACCCTCGGCGCGCTTTCCGGCTTGATCCTCACGGATTGGTTTCTGGTCGCCGCGATCCTCTTCGGTTTCCTGACGCTGGTCGGGATCCACGATCTGATCCAGACCAAGCACGCGATCACCCGGAACTATCCGATCCTCGGCCATCTGCGGTTCTTCTTCGAGGAAATCCGCCCCGAGATCCGCCAATATCTGATTGAGGGGGACGACGAAGACATTCCGTTCTCCCGCGCGACGCGCACGATTGTCTATCAGCGCGCCAAGGATATCGAGGATGCCAAACCCTTCGGCACCCGTATCCGCGTCTCGGAATCGGGCTATCAGTGGATCACCCATTCGGTGAAGCCGCGCCATATCGAGGATAGCGATTTCCGCGTCGAGATCGGCGGGGAGGCGTGCAAGCAGCCCTACAAGGCGTCGATCTACAATATCTCGGCCATGTCCTTCGGGGCGCTGTCGGCCAATGCGATCACGGCGCTCAACAAGGGCGCGAAGATGGGCGGGTTCGCGCATGACACGGGCGAGGGAGGTATCTCGCGCTATCACCGTGAGGGCGGCGATCTGATCTACGAGGTCGGCTCGGGCTATTTCGGCTGCCGCAACCATGATGGCAGCTTCAATCCTGAGAAATTCGCCAAGCGCGCGCAGGACCCTCAGGTCAAGATGATCGAGCTGAAGCTGAGCCAGGGCGCGAAGCCGGGCCATGGCGGCATGTTGCCCGCGGCCAAGATCACCCCCGAGATCGCCGAGGCGCGCGACATTCCGATGGATCGCGACTGCATCTCGCCCGCCTCGCATTCCGCTTTCTCGACCCCGCTGGAGATGATGGAATTCATCGGCCAGCTGCGCGAGCTGTCGGGCGGCAAGCCGGTGGGCTTCAAGCTCTGCGTCGGTCACCGCCGCGAATTCATGTGCATCGTCAAGGCGATGCTGGAGACCGGCATTACCCCCGATTTCATCGTGGTCGACGGCAAGGAGGGCGGCACCGGCGCGGCCCCTCTGGAATTCGCCAATCACATGGGCTTCCCGCTCGTCGAAGGTCTCAGCTTCGTGCACAACACGCTGCGCGGGGCGGGGCTGCGCGATCAGGTGAAGATCGGGGCCTCGGGCAAGGTCGTCACCGCTTTCCATATCGCCAAGGTTCTGGCGATCGGGGCGGATTGGGCGAACTCGGCGCGCGGCTTCATGTTCTCGATCGGCTGCATTCAGGCGCAGTCGTGCCACACGAATAAATGCCCGACCGGGGTGACCACGCAGGACCCGATCCGTCAGCGCGCGCTGGTGGTGCCTGAGAAGTCGCAGCGCGTGGCCAATTTCCACCGCAACACGATGAAGGCGCTGGCCGAGATGACGGGGGCCGCGGGGCTCACCCATCCGGGGCAGTTCCTGCCGCATCACCTGCTGGTGCGCGACCGCGAGCGCGATTTCAAAGTGGGCGACGAGATCTATCACTATATGCCCGAAGGGTTCCTCCTGCGCGAGGATGACGACCGCTTCGGCTATCTCAAGCGCTGGAAGCGTGCCCGCGCCGAGGCGTTCGAGCCCTTCGACAGCGGCGTGTGAGATCGGATTTCACGGTATCGTGGGAGAGGCGGCGACGGTGGTTGCCGCCTTTCTTTTTGGCGATGAGGGGAGCGCCCGACCTCGGGTGGGCGCAGGCACGGTCTCGGTGGTCTTCGCTTTATCGCGCCTCACACCTCCGACGCTGATGCGCGCAGTCTGGCTGCAAAAGCGCCCTCCCGGGGGGAGGTCGGGCGCTGCCCGGTGTTGGTCACACCGGGCAGGTCTCACTCACTCCGCGAGCAGGGCTTTTGCCACGGTCTGTTCCGCCGGTCCCTCGAAGGGGCCATGCGTGAAGGCGGCGGCGGTGCGGCCGGTCTCTCGGGAGTGATAGACGGCGTTGGAGCTGAACGGCCCTGCGCCGGAATGGCCGAAGACACGCATATCGCCCCAGTCGCCGCACATCAGCCCCAGCCCGTACCCATGCCGTGTCCAGGGGCGGTTGGACAGTGCGCCTCCCAACTCGCGGCAGGCGGTCATGCGCGCGAATGAGGCTTTGGGCAGCAGCCCGCCCAGCCCGTGCAACAGCCGCGCGGCATCGCCCGCCGTGCCGATCAGCGTGCGGTGATAGACCCAGCCGGGGTGGTAGTCGCGCGCCTCGGGCCAGTGAAGTGCGGCAAAATCGGCGGGCGTTTGGGCGAGCCGGACACTCTCCAGCTCCAGAGGCCCCGCGATCCGCTCTTGCACCAGTTCCGCAAGGCCCATCGCCGCCGCGCCTTCGATCACCTCGCGGGCGAGCATGTAGCCGAGATTGGAGTAATTCCATCCATCGCCCGGCGGAAATGGCGCACGCTGTGCCAGCACCCGCGTCACCAGCAGATCGCGCGGCCACGGCGCGCGTCCCGCCGCGACATCCGCGTGATAGGCGGGCAGGGAGCCGTAATCGGGCAGGCCCGCGCTGTGATCGAGCAGATGGGCGAGCGTGCAGCCTTCGGGCAGCTCCGGCAGATCGAGCGGCGTGTCTAATTCGAGCCGCCCCTCGGCCTCGAGGATCAGCGCGAGCGCGGCGATGACCGGCTTGGTGAAGCTCCAATAGGGGAAGAGGGGCGCGCCTTCCTGCGCCGTTTGGCAGCGAGTGTCGCGGTCAATCGTCGCGGTGAAGGCGGTGGCGGGTTGGGGCAAGGCTTTGTCTTTACATAATTTTCCCGGTGGAGCGGGCAGGGCGCTTCCCGAGTTTATGTCATTTGCCGCATCGCGGCGCTGAAAAAAGTTGAAACGGCTTTGGCGATTTGTATCATCACCTATGAATATGATCATGGGAGGAAGGGAGGCTTTCATGAGAGACGCACCCAAAGCATTTTGGTCACCGCTCGCCGCCGGCACCGCGCTCGGCTTGGCGTTGCTGTTGACCTTCGTCGTGACCGGGCATGGGCTCGGCGCATCCGGCTTCGTGACCCGCTTCGCGGCACAGGCCAATGACTGGGTCGCCCCGCAGGCGACCGCAGACAATTCCTATTTCGGCCCCTTCATGGCGGCGGGTAGCCCGCTTCTGAGCTGGATCACCTGGGAAGTGGTCGGCGTCCTGATCGGGGCGTGGCTCGGCGCGAAAGGCGCGGGCCGGATTTCGGTCAAGGTGGAGCGCGGCCCGCGCACCACGAGCGGCAATCGCCTCGTTTATGCGCTGCTGGGCGGCGCGCTCGTCGGCTTCGGCGCGCGTCTGGCGCGCGGCTGCACCTCGGGTCTGGGCCTGTCGGGTAGTGCTACGCTCGCCGTGGCGGGCTTCGTCTTCCTGATCGGCTTCTTCGCGGCGGGCTTCGCCGTCTCCATGATGATGCGGAGGATCTGGCAATGAGCATCCCTCTTTACGATAGCGGCATAGCCTCGGGCCTCCTGTCGGGCATTCTCTTCGGCTACGCGCTGGAGGCGGCGGGCTTCGGTTCTCCGCGCAAGCTGACGGGGCAGTTCACCCTGCGCGACTTCTCGGTCTTCAAGGTGATGTTCACCGCCGTGATCGTCTGCGCCGTGGGGCTTTACGTGCTGCGGACGATGGGCTGGATGGGCCCGGCCGCGGTCTTCATCCCGACGCTCTTCTTCTGGGCGATCCTGCTGGGCGGCGTCTTCATCGGCGCGGGCTTTGCCGTGGGCGGCTATTGCCCGGGCACGTCCGTCGTCGGTGTGGCCTCGGGCCGGATCGACGCGGTGGTCTTCGTGATCGGCATGGTGCTCGGCACCTCGGTCTTCGCCTGGGTCTTCGACCCGATCAAGGATTTCTACCTCGCAGGTCAGGGGCCGACGGCACAGACCCTACCGCAGCTCTTCGGGCTGCCGGAATGGGTGATCCTGCTGGCGCTGATCATCATCGCCGCCGTGGGCTTCCGCCTCGGCACGATCCTCGAGCGGTCGCGCGGCGGTCCGTTCACCGCCGAAGAGGTCTGCGCCCCGGATGACGAGGCCGACGAGTTCGCCCTGACGTCCGCATCGGCAGATGCGCGCGGGTAACGGTTTGTAATACGGACGAAATTCTAGGGAGGAAAAAGTCCATGAAACTGCATAAGAAACGCAAGAGCCTGCTGCGCGCCGCGATGGTGCCGGTGACTGCGGTCGCGATGAGCGCCGCCGTTCCCGCCACCTCCAGCGCGCAGGCGACCAACCCCTGCGCTCCGGCTGTGACGAACCCCTGTGCGCCGGCCAACCCCTGCGCCCCGGCGGCCGCCAACCCTTGCGCACCGGCTGCGGCGAACCCCTGTGCGCCCTCGGCGGCGAAGGCTGCGGATGCGGGCAGCGACGCGGCGCCGATGGCCAGCGGGCCCTATGACACCACGGTCAAGGCAACGCAGGCGCCCTATGGCGACAAGATGCCCCCGATCGTCGACAACTACCTGCGCGCGACGCCCTATGTCGGCACCGGTGGCTTCATCGACCCGACGGGCATTCCGATGCTCAAGATGCTCGGCTTCAAGACCGTCGTGAGCCTGCTCAAGCCCGACGAGGGCGCGCCGAACGAGGGCGATCTCGTGCAGAAGGCCGGGATGAACTACATCCAGATCTCCGTGCCGACCAAGGCGCCGACCGAGGCGCAGGTCGCCGAATTCGCGAAGATCGTCGAAGACCCGGCGAACTATCCGATCCTGCTGCATTGCGAGAGCTCGAACCGGGTGGGCGCGATGTGGGCGCTCTATCGCGCGTCGAAAGGCGTGCCGAACGAGATCGCCATTGAGGAAGGCCGTCAGGTCGGTCTGAAGACCTCGCGCGAACCGGCTGTGCGTGAAATGCTCGGCATGGAGCCGCTCTGAGCGCAGATGTCGCGATGACAAGGACGGGGTCAGCGCCTAGGCTGGCCCCGTTCGCATGAGGAGAGACCGATGACCCGACCCGAAACGCCCTCCGAGATGTCACCCGACAGCGCCAACCCGGCGACGCCCGCGCCCACGCTGCGCATCGCCAATCCCGGGATCGAGGGGCTGCCGCGTGCGCGCCTCGAAGAGATGCATGACGCGGCCGAGACCGTGCTCGAATGCGAGACGGTGCTGGCGAAATCGGGGATGAGCGTCGTCTCGGAAGTGCTGCGCGGGCAGGGGGATTTCCTTGTTTGGTCGCGCTATCCGCAGGGCGATGTCTTCGATACCGAGACGCATTGCCACTATTTCTACCACGCCCATGACGCGCGCGAGATGGCCGAGGGGGAGAACGGGCATTTCCACCTGTTCATGCGCCCCGAAGGGATCATTCCGGGGCTGGAGCCGTGGGACCTGCCCGGTGCGAAGATCCCCGAGGATACGGCTGCGCGCTTCGTCCATATCGGCGCGATCAGCGTGGATGCGAAGGGCCGGGCGATCCGCATTTTTACCACCAATCGCTGGGTCACGGATGAATGCCTCTACCGCGCCGAGGACATGATCCGGCTGCTCGATCATTTCGCGATCGAACTGGCGCATCCGAACTGGGCGGTGAACCTGTGGCTGAGCGGAATGGTCACGCTCTACCGTCCGCAATTCGCGGCCCTTCTGCGCGCGCGGGATGCGCAGATCGAGGCGTGGCTGGCGGATCATCCGGGCAGCGAGGTGCTTGAGGATCGCGGCTTGCAGAATATCAGCCAGTGGCCCGTCGATCCCGTCGCTCAGATCGGCGCGATCGAGGATAAGCTCGACCTCTGAGCCGCGGGTCTACACCGGCACGCTCGAGGGTGCGCAGTCATTGACCGAGAGGATCTCGGGCGCGCGGGTCTTCGCGTTCCACTCCACCTCCCAGGCGCGGCAGGGGCCGGATTTGTTCTTCAGCTGCCGCCAGCGCAGCCGGGGCGAGTCCACCCCCTCGCGCAGCAGCTTGTCGTAGACGGGCATCGCGTGCCAGCGCGTCTCCGCCGCGTTCGAGCCGCCATCGGGCAGGATCAGGCACAGCCCCGTCGCGCGGCCCTCCTTGGCGGCCAGTTGCAGCCGCCGCCCGGCCGTCAGCCCGATCTCGCGCGGCAATTCCCCGATCACCAGCGGCACCGAGCCGTCGCGCAGCGCCTCTTCCATCACCGCGAGCGTGTCGGTCTGATCCTTGCCGCGCGCCAGCAGAAGCCGCGCCGGGTTGAAGAAGCTCACCAGCCCGCGCGGATTGAGTCCCTCGCGGCGATGGCGTTCGTTCACCCAGAGGATCGGCCCCGTGGTGCTGGCGCAGACCGCGCAGGCGAAGCTCGTGGCGCCGATGCCGCAGACCTCATGGGTGCGGCCTTCGCGCAGGGGAAACGGGTGGGGCGTGGTCATCGGTGCGGCAGCGGGTCAAGTGGAAACAAAACATGAACACGCTAGGCAAAAAACACCCGGCCCGCAAGGGATCGCAGGCCGGGACAGCGGGTGGCGTTACTTCAGGAACTCAAGCAGCGCGATGTTGAACTCATCCGAATGGGTCACGTTGCAGCCATGCGGTGCGCCCTTGATGATGAAAAGCTGGCTGTCGGGGATCGCCTTGTAAGTCAGCGCGCCGGAGCCTTCGAGCGGCACGATCGCGTCGCTGTCGCCGTGGATCACCAGAACGGGCACGCGCACTGCCTCCAGATCCTCGCGGAAATCGGTGGTGCCGAACGCCTCCATGCAGCCAAGTGCTGCGCTCTGGTCGGACTGGTGGCACAGCGTCACCGCCTGTTCGCAGTCCTCGGCAGAGGCCTTGAGATCGCCGTCGACGCTGTAGAAAGCCTTGACGAATTGCGGGAAGAACGCCTCGCGCCCGTCGCGCAGCCCCTGTTCCATCTCGGCTGCGGCCTCCTTGGTCAGCGGGCCGTCGGGATTGCTCTCGCCCTGCATCAGGCAGGGCGTCACGGCGGAGGCGAAGACGGCAGCGCGCAGCCTGTCCTCGCCGTGGTTGCGGATGTAGCGCGCGACTTCGCCGCCGCCCATCGAGAAGCCCACCAGCGTCACGTCATGCAGATCCATCGCGGTGAGGATCGCATCGAGATCGGCGGCGAGCGTGTCGTAATCGAATCCTTCGGTGGGTTTTTCCGCGAGACCGAAGCCGCGACGGTCATAGGTGATGACGCGGTGACCGGCAGCGATCAGGGCGGGGACTTGTTTCTCCCACGCCTTGCCCGAGAGCGGCCAGCCGTGGATCAGGACCACGGGCCGACCCGAGCCGCCATGGTCGATTGCGTTGAGCTGGCCGGGGCCGAGCGGGGCTGCTGTCATGGGGGTCCTCCTGCGTCTTCAGTGGTCGAAGATCTCGCCTGTTCATTGGAGGTAACGCGGGCGAGGCGGGCAAAGGTCCGAAATCTCATATATTTTTTGCATGTTTTCACAGCCCGGCGGGAGGGCGCCGAATTGCGCCGATCGCAGTGCCGTGCAACCCCCTCAGATGCTTTGATCATTGCAATTAGGGCCCTTTCGCCTTATGTCTTCTCTCGCTACGTTTGATTCCCAGATGCACTGTCTCCTTACGGCTTCAGTTTGCTTTCAAGAACTGACTACGCCGAGCTGACGCATTTCGCAGGCAGCATAATTTAATAGGAGACTCACGATGGCCGAAGGCACCGTGAAATGGTTCAATAGCACCAAGGGTTATGGCTTCATCGCACCGAACGATGGCGGCAAAGACATCTTCCTTCACATCTCCGCCGTTGAGCGCGCTGGCATCCAGCGTCTCGATGACGGTCAGAAAGTGACCTACGATCTGGAAACCGGCCGTGACGGCCGCCAGTCGGCAGGTAACCTCGCGCTCGCGTAAGCTGAGCCCGTGTGACGGTATGAGACGGCCCGTGCAATCGCGCGGGCCGTTTTAATTTGGGCCTTACCAGACGTCCGGGTCGATGCCCTTCGCGCTGAGTTCCGAGAACTTGTCCTGCAGGAAGCGCTGGAACGGCTGATCGGCATAAGCGCCGCTGGCCACGTATTCGAGCCCCGACAGATGGTGGAAGGGCTTGAAATAGCCCGGCATTCTGAAGGCTTCGGCCTCGCGCACGGATTGCGCGCCTGCGCTCGCCGCCGGGATCAGCACCTGCGTCGGCGTGAAGTTCACCGCCCATTTCTGCGCCAGCGCGCGCTCTTCCAGCGCCTCGCCGTCGAAATCGGTGACCTCGCGCGCACCCCAGAGATCGAGCTGCACGACCATGTAGCTCTTCTCGATCAGCCCGGTGATCTCGGGCCGCTCGAAATTCACCAGATGCATCTCGCGGCAATAGGGGCAGCCGCGCTGCTCGAAGAGCACCAGAAGCCCCTTGCCCTGATCGGCGGCCTCCTGAAGGTCCTCTCCCAGATCGAGAAAGCCCTCGTGGAAGAAGGGCTGCTGATAGAGCCCGCCATCGCCCATCACCGCCTCGGCCTGCACGGGCCGCGCGCCTCCCAACGCACCTCCCGCCGTCATCGCCCCGACTGTCAGGGCCAACATCTCGCGTCTGTTCATCGCGTCGTCCTCCCTTCTTGAGAGGCCGAGTATAGCACAGGCCGGGCGAATGGCGGGAATTCCGCGCCGAGGGCCGCGCCCGACCTCGGGTGGGCGCTTCGCTCCGCATGTGACCGGGCCCTTTATCTCGCAAGTCCGAATGTAGGTTGTGCCCGCGATGACGTCGCCAATGCGCCCTCCCGGGGGGAGGTCGGGCGCGGCCCGGGGCTGGTCGCCCGGGCGTTGAGCAGGCCGACCCGTAACGAAAATGGGCTGGCCGCAAGACGTGTTGGCTCGCTCCATGCCCGCAACAGGAGGTTCATCACGCCTTTCTGCGGACCGGTTTCGGAGAACCTCAACGGCTACATCCGTTGGCTGGAGCTGAGGTTGGCGGGCGCATTGCCAGATGACGTGAAACGAGTTTCATAGAAAGATGCCGGCGATGGCCTTTGTCGACGTCCATTCCGCCTATCAGGGCGTGCTCACGGGAGTTAGTTAGACGAATGACTGCAAGTTCTTACATTTCAACGTTGAGATCAAAGATTGGCAACGATCTTCTCTTGATTCCGAGTGTGGCGGCGCTCATTCACGATCGGCACGGACGGCTGCTTCTTCAAAGAAAAGCTGGCCCGGAAGGTTGGAGCCTTCCGGCCGGAGGTATTGAGCCTGGCGAAACTCCGAACGATGCCCTTCGGCGCGAAGTGCTCGAAGAAACTGGCGCGAAAGTCCTCAAGGCTGACGTCGTATCAGTTTTGGGCGGAGAAGCATTTCGTTACCGATACCCCAACGGGCACTTGGTGGAATATACGGTGATCGTCTTCAAATGCGCAGTGGCACCGACGGATTCTCCCTGCATTGATTCAGAGACCGAGGAGCTTCGATACTTTTCGGCAGCTGACATGCCAAATCTTGCGCTTCCCTATCCCAAGGCGCTCTTGTTTTCAGGGTAACATTTATCCGCTGAGTAGACCGGCACGCATTGCGGACATTCCAAACGAAAAAGGCCCCGCGCTCGCGGGGCCTTCTCCAATCTCGTGACCGTCAGCCTCAGGCTTTGGCGAGGTTGCGCAGCACGTAGTGCAGCACGCCGCCGTTCTTGAGGTATTCGATCTCCACCGCGGTATCGATCCGGCTCTTGAGCTTGATCTCCTTGGTGGTGCCGTCCTTGTAGGTGATGGTGCAGGGCACGATCGACTGCGGCTTGATTTCGCCTTCCAGACCTTCGATCGAGACCTCTTCCTCACCGGTCAGGTTCAGATCCTTGCGGGTCTGGCCTTCGGTGAACTCGAAGGGGATCACGCCGAAGCCGACGAGGTTCGAGCGGTGGATACGCTCGAAGCTCTCTGCGATCACGGCCTTGACGCCGAGCAGGTTGGTGCCCTTCGCCGCCCAGTCGCGCGAGGAGCCTGCGCCGTATTGCTCACCACCGAAGATCACCAGCGGCTTGCCGGCTTTCTCATAGGCCATCGCCGCGTCGAAGATCGAGGTCTGCTCGCCATCGGGGCCCTTGGTGAAGCCGCCCTCGACGCCGTCCAGCATCTCGTTCTTGATGCGGATGTTGGCGAAGGTGCCGCGCATCATGACTTCGTGGTTACCACGGCGCGAACCGTAGCTGTTGAAGTCCTTCGGCGCGACCTGACGCTCGACCAGGTATTTCCCGGCCGGGGTGTCGGGCTTGAACGAACCCGCCGGCGAGATGTGGTCGGTGGTCACGAAGTCGCCCAGCACGGCGAGGATACCCGCGTCCTTGATGTTCGAGATCGTGCCAGCTTCCGGCGACATGCCTTTGAAGTAGGGCGGGTTCTGGATGTAGGTCGACTGCGGCGGCCAGTCATAGGTTTCGCCGCCTTCGACTTCCACGCCCTGCCACTTCTCGTCGCCTTTGAAGACATCGGCGTATTTCTCGATGAACTTCTCGCGGGTGACGACCTTCTCGACGAGATCGGCGATCTCCTTGTCGGAGGGCCAGATGTCTTTCAGGTAGACGTCCTTGCCGTCCGGCGTCTGCGCGATCGGGTCGCTCGACAGGTCGATGTTCATGTCGCCGGCCAGCGCGTAGGCCACCACGAGGGGCGGGGACGCGAGGTAGTTGGCGCGCACGTCGGGCGAGATCCGGCCTTCGAAGTTCCGGTTGCCCGAGAGCACCGAGGTCGCGATCAGGTCGTTGTCGTTGATCGCCTTCGAGATTTCCGGCTGGAGCGGACCCGAGTTACCGATACAGGTGGTGCAGCCGTAGCCCACGAGGTTGAAGCCCACCGCGTCGAGATCTTCCTGAAGGCCAGCGGCTTCAAGATATTCCGACACGACCTGCGAGCCAGGGGCCAGCGAGGTCTTCACCCAGGGCTTGCGGTTCAGGCCCAGTTCACGCGCCTTGCGCGCCACGAGACCCGCGCCGATCAGCACGTAGGGGTTCGAGGTGTTGGTGCAGGACGTGATCGAGGCGATCACCACCGAGCCGTCGCGCAGCTCGTAATCTTCACCTTCGACCTTGGCGGTTTTGCCGATCGTCACCGATTTGGTCGCGATCGGGCCTTCGTCGGCCATGTTCTTGGCATCCGACGAGATGTCGATGCCGCGATAGTCGGCCACGACGTTCTCGAAGGCGTCGGCGGCTTGGGTCAGAGCGACATAGTCCTGCGGACGCTTCGGGCCCGAGATCGCCGGAACGATGGTGTTCATGTCCAGTTCGAGCGTCGAGGAGTAGACCGGCGCGTAATCCGCGTCGCGCCACATGCCGTTTTCCTTGGCATAGGCTTCGACCAGCGCGATGCGGTCCTTGTCGCGGCCCGTCTGCTCGAGATAGCGCAGGGTCTCGTCATCGACCGGGAAGAAGCCACAGGTCGCACCGTATTCGGGCGCCATGTTGGCGATGGTCGCGCGCTGAGCCAGCGGCAGGTTGTCGAGGCCGTCGCCGTAGAATTCGACGAACTTGCCGACCACGCCGTGGGCGCGGAGCATTTCGACGACTTTCAGCACGAGGTCGGTGCCGGTGGTGCCTTCGACCATGGAGCCGGTCAGCTTGAAGCCCACGACTTCCGGGATCAGCATCGAAATCGGCTGGCCGAGCATGCCGGCTTCAGCTTCGATACCGCCCACGCCCCAGCCGAGAACGGCCGCGCCGTTGACCATGGTGGTGTGGCTGTCGGTGCCCACGAGCGTGTCGGGGTAAGCGACTTCCGTGCCATCCTGATCCTTGTCGGTCCAGACGGTCTGGGCGAGATATTCGAGGTTCACCTGGTGGCAGATGCCGGTGCCCGGCGGAACCACGCGGAAGTTCTCGAACGCGGTCTGGCCCCACTTGAGGAACTTGTAGCGCTCGATGTTGCGCTCGTATTCGCGGTCGACGTTCATCTGGAACGCGCGCGGGTTGCCGAATTCGTCGATCATCACCGAGTGGTCGATCACGAGGTCGACGGGCACGAGCGGGTTGATCTTCTGTGCGTCGCCGCCAAGACCCTTGATGCCGTCACGCATCGCGGCGAGGTCGACCACGGCCGGAACGCCGGTGAAGTCCTGCATCAGCACGCGGGCGGGGCGGTAGGCGATCTCGCGCGGGTTCTTGCCGCCTTGCTCGGCCCATTCGCCGAAGGCTTTGATGTCGTCGGTCGAGATCGTGAAGCCGTTATCCTCGAACCGCAGAAGGTTCTCCAGAACCACCTTCAGCGAGGCGGGCAGCTTCGAGAAATCACCCAGGCCAGCCTCGGTGGCGGCGGGGATCGAGTAATAAGCATAGGTCTTCGAGCCGACGCTGAGTTCGCGGCGGGTCTTCGCGGTATCCTTACCGGTAACGATGGGCATGAGAATGGCCTCCCTTCAAGGGTCCTAAGGGTGTCGCTGGCGTGTGTTTGCCCCAAGCGCGCGATCCGTTCAAGAGGGTCGGGGCATTTTTAGTATACCATTGCACACAAAAACGCGCGACTGGAGCGACCCTGCGTCAGTTTGAACCGCGCTTGGGCCTTATACGTTGGACATATATCGTTTCGCGCGCCCGGACAGAAAGAAATCTCTCAAAACATTGATTAGGCATGGTCAGAGCAGAAACGCTAGGTATAAAGACGGCGAAGTGAGGAGTGTTTTTCGAGTGCGCGCAGGACGTTTGACCGCGATGGGAGCTGCTTTCGCCGCAGGGCTGGTAAGCTTTGCGGAATTTGCGTCTGCCCAAGGGGCAGCCGACGCGCCGCCCGGGATGCGTCTCAACGCTTCCGAGGCGCTTCTCGACCAGATGGCCTCCGAGAAATCCGACACGCCCGCGAAGCCGAACCCCGTGGCGCCCGATCCCGACACCGAAGGCGAGCACGACCCGGTCGTGGTCGAGCTTTATACCTCGCAAGGCTGCTCGTCCTGCCCGCCGGCGGATGCGCTCTTGAAGGAGCTCACGGATCGGGACGATGTGATCGCGCTGGCGCTGCATGTCGATTACTGGGACTATCTCGGCTGGAAGGATCCCTTTGGAAAGCCTGAGTTTTCCGCCCGGCAGAAATCCTACGCGATCGCCGCGGGCGAGCGCACGGTCTACACCCCGCAGATGATCATCGCGGGCCGCGAGGCCCTGATCGGGCCGCGGGAAGCGGCGCTCGATGCCGCCATCGCACGCGAGAGCGACGCCCATCCCGAGGTCGATCTGAAGGTCACGGGGAAGGGCGATCATTACGAGATCGCGCTGAGCCCGGTCGATAAGCTGGAGACGCCCGCGATGGTGCAGCTCGTGCGCTACAAGCCCTCCGCCACGGTCGACATCCTGCGCGGCGAGAATGCCGGGCGCACGGTGACCTACAAGAACATCGTCACCAGCCTGACCGGCATCGCCGAATGGGACGGGCGCGCGCCGGTGACGCTCTCGGTCGATCTCGACGGGGACGCGCCCGCCGTGGTGCTCGTGCAGGAGACCCGCCCGAGCGAACACGGCCCGCTGCCCGGTCCGATCCTCGCCGCAGGTCATCTCGACTGACCGGGCCGGGTCGAACTGCGCCGAGCCTTTGAGGGCAGGGCGCAATCGCCCCTTCGGCACCCTGATTTTTCCTTGCATCCAGATGCGCATCCCGTATAAGGCCGCATCTTCCGCGTTTGCTATGAACCGGCGGAGCCTCTCGTGTTGGGTTGCGGAAGTGTCAGACGCCCAACTTTGAAGCCGCCTCGAAATACAGGAGTTCGCATGCCGCTTTACGAGCATGTCCTCATCGCGCGTCAGGATCTGTCCAACGCGCAGGCCGAAGGCCTTGTCGAACATTTCTCCACGGTCCTGTCGGACAACGGCGGCAAAGTCGTCGATTCCGAATACTGGGGCGTGAAGACCATGGCCTACAAGATCAACAAGAACCGCAAGGGCCACTACGCCTACCTGCGCACCGACTCCCCGTCGGCGGCCGTGCAGGAAATGGAGCGTCTGGCCCGTCTGCATGACGACGTGATGCGCGTCCTGACCATCAAGGTCGACGCCCACGAAGAGGGCCCCTCGGTCCAGATGCAGAAACGTGACGAACGCGACAACCGTCGCGAGCGCCGTTGATCGGTAGACAGGAGTAGACACCATGGCAAAACCGTTTTTCCGCCGTCGTAAGGTCTGCCCGTTCTCGGGTGAGAACGCGCCGAAGATCGACTACAAGGACACCCGTCTTCTGCAGCGCTACATCTCTGAGCGCGGCAAGATCGTCCCCGCCCGCATCACCGCCGTTTCGGCGAAGAAGCAGCGTGAACTGGCCCGCGCGATCAAGCGCGCCCGCTTCCTCGCCCTGCTCCCCTACGCCGTGAAATAAGGAGACCGACCGATGGAAGTGATCCTTCTCGAACGCGTGGCCAAGCTCGGCCAGATGGGTGACGTCGTCACCGTCAAAGACGGCTTCGGCCGTAACTACCTGCTGCCGCAGGGCAAGGCGCTGCGCGCCAACGAATCCAACATCAAGAGCTTCGAAGAGCGCAAAGCGCAGCTCGAGGCCCGCAACCTCGAAACCAAGAAAGAAGCCGAAGCTCTGGCGTCGAAGCTCGACGGCGAGACCTTCGTCGTGATCCGTTCGGCTTCGGACGGCGGCAACCTCTACGGTTCGGTCACCACCCGCGACGCGGCGAACATCGCCTCCGAGCAGGGGTTCACGGTCGACCGCAAGCAGGTCATCATCCGCCAGCCGATCAAGGTTCTCGGCCTGCATGACGTCGAAGTGCACCTGCACCCCGAAGTCGTCGCCGAGATCCAGCTCAACGTCGCACGTTCGCCCGAAGAGGCCGAACTGCAAGCGTCGGGCAAGTCGATCCAGGACGTGGCGGCCGAGGAAGAGGCTGCAGCCGAATTCGAGATCGCCGAACTGTTCGACGATATCGGCGGCGCGACCTCCGACGACGACGATGGCGGCCCCGTTGCCACCCCCGAGGCGGCAGCCGAAGAAGAAGACAAGGCCTGATCGGCCACGTCGGTTCTTCAGCCGGAAAGATAGTGAACCGCGCCTTTCGGGGCGCGGTTTTTTCATGCTTGCCTGTTGGGGCGCTTCTGTCGAAATATGTCTAATGACATAGTGGGTGCCCGGCGCGCGGCGCGGACCCCGGAACCGCGTGCCGCAATCCGGCGTTGGCCCCTAAATAGCCCTCAGGGCTTTGAAAACAGGGGACATGCATGACGAAACGATCGGGGCAGGGCCCACGCGACGACGCATCGAGCCGACGCGACCGGCTTGTGCAGGCGGGGCTTCTGGGTTTCGGCGTCTATCTCATGTGGCGGCGCTATCAGGACGATCGACAGGCCGCGCTCCACGGGCCCACGGAAGGCCGCAGCGCTCGCGATGTTCCCGCGACCCGCACCGACCGCTACGACCGGCCCGCCGACCGCGCACTGGGACGTCAGGCGGAAAGCCCGTTCGAGATCCCCCGCGCGGGCTGGAAGGCCATCGCCAAACGCGCTTACGGCCAGATCGACGACGACCGGGTTCTGGCCGTCGCTGCCGGCGTGACCTTCTACGCATTGCTCGCGCTCTTTCCCGCGTTGACCGCAACCGTCTCGATCTACGGCATTTTCGCGGACCGCCAGACCATGCTGCAAGACCTCGATGCGCTCAAGAACGTCATCCCGCCCGAGGCGCTGAGCCTGATCCGCAACCAACTGGAGCAGCTGATCGGGTCCAGTTCGAACGCGCTCGGCCTCGCTTCGATCTTCGGCGTCCTTCTGGCGCTCTGGTCGGCCAATGGCGGCGCGAAGGCGATGATCGGCGCGCTCAACGTGGCCTATGGCGAGAAGGAGCGGCGCAGCTTCGTGCGGCTCAATGCCTTCGGGCTGGGCATGACGATCACCGGGATTGTCATGGTCTGCGCGTTGATCCTCGTGGCGGCGGTGCTGCCCGTGCTGCTCGATTACATTCCGATGGGCGGGGCGCTGGATGCGGTGCTGCGCTGGGGGCGCTGGCCGGTGATGGCGCTGGTGCTGATGGGGATGCTGATGCTGCTCTATCGCTTCGCGCCCGCACGCAACGCGCCGCGCTGGGTCTGGGTGATGCCGGGGGCGATCGTGGCGTCGATCCTGCTGCTGATCGTCTCGGCGGGGTTCTCCTTCTACACTTCGAACTTCGCGAATTACTCGAGCACCTATGGCTCGATCGGCGCGGTGGTGGTGCTGATGATGTGGATCTGGCTCTCGATGACGGCGGTGCTTCTGGGGGCGGAGATCAACTCCGAGGCCGAACATCAGACCGCGCAGGACAGCACCGTCGGCGCGCCGCGTCCCTTGGGTGGCCGCAATGCCGTGGTCGCCGATGCGGTGGCGCCAGCCCCCGCGCGCAAGGGCTGAGCGCGGAGGGGCGCGCGAAACGAGCCTCAAAATCGCCGTTTTTACAGGAAATCCTGTCCGGGCAAGCAACCCTGACGAGGCCCTGCCATGCGGCTGTTTTCGATCCTGCACTTCGCGCTGACCCACACGATCCTCGTGACGGGCGGGCTTTTGTACCTGCACGATCCCGAAGGCGCGCGCGACCGGCTCGCATCGGCGGGCGAGGTGCTGCGCACGGCGATCTATGACCGGATCGAGCCCGGTAATCCCGCGGCGGATCGCACCGCGTCCCTGCATGTGGATCGCGCGGCCCAGAAGCTGCGTGAGGTCGCGACCGCGACCGATCTTCCCTCGCTGATCCCGAATGCGAAATTCCTGAAAGTGCCGACTGCGGAGTGAGGCGCGAAGAGAGTAGCGGCGGGCGCGACCCGCGCCACCTCCAATCCACGAACGCAAAAGGCCGCCCCGAGAGGCGGCCTTCGCTAGTGCTGGGCTGAGCGCCCGAAGATCACAGCTCGTCGAGCTTCTCGATCTCTTTCTGCAGGTCTTCCTTGGAGACTTCCTTGTCGTCCACATTGGCTTCGCCAGCGATGTAGTCGACAACCTTGTCTTCGAAGAGCGGCGCGCGCAGCTGCTGCTGCATCTGCGGGTTCTGCTGCACGAATTCGAAGAAGGCGCGCTCCTGACCCGGGTACTGACGTGCCTGGTTCATAATCGCCTGGGTCATCTCGGCGTCGGAGACCTCGATCTCCTGCTTGCGGCCGATTTCGGCGAGCAGCAGGCCAAGACGCACGCGGCGCTCGGCGAGGGTGTTGTGCTCGTCGGTGGTCTCGATCTCGCCGTGGTCATGGCCGTGATCGTCGGGGTTCTCTTCGTGATAGAGCTGGTGCGCGATCTGCTTGGCCTCGGCTTCCACGAGCGAGGGGGGCAGGTCGAACTTCACCTGATCGTCGAGCTGGTCGAGCAGGCCGCGCTTCATCACCTGACGCGCTGCGCCCTGGTATTCGGCTTCCAGACGCTCTGCGACCTGCGCTTTCAGCGCGGCGAGGTCTTCGGCGCCGAACTGCTTGGCCATCTCGTCGTCGATCTCGGCAGCCTTCGGCGCCTTCACTTCGTGGACCGTGCACTTGAACAGCGCTTCCTTGCCCGCGAGATGCTCCGCGCCGTATTCGGTCGGGAAGGTCACGGTCACTTCGACGTCGTCACCGGCGCTCGCACCGGTCAGCTGCTCTTCGAAGCCCGGGATGAACGAACCCGAACCGATTTCCAGCGGGTAGCCTTCGCCCTTGCCGCCTTCGAACGCTTCACCGTCGACGAAGCCTTCGAAGTCGATCACGACCTGATCGCCGTTCTCGGCCTTGCCTTCTTTGGTCTCGAAGTTCTTGGCGGTGGCGGCGAGGCTTTCCAGCGCTTCGTTCACTTCGCCTTCGTTGGCCTTCACGACCAGACGCTCGAGCTTGACGCCCGACAGATCGACGTCCGGGATGTCCGGCAGCGCTTCGTACTCGACGGTCACGATCACGTCGTCACCCTCTTTCCAGTTCTCGCCGTCCTTCATCTCGATCTTCGGCTGCATCGCGGGGCGGTCGCCGGTCTTCTCGAAATGCTCGCTCATCGCGCCGTCGACCGATTCCTGCATCGCTTCGCCGAGGATGCGCGGGCCGAATTGCTTGCGCAGCATCGCCATCGGAACCTTACCCTTGCGGAAGCCCTTCATCTCGATCTCGGGCTGCGCTTCGGAAAGCTTCGCGGTGACCTTCTCGTCGAGTTCCTTGGCGGTGATGGTGATCTCGTAGCCGCGCTTGAGGCCGTCGTTCTGGGTCTCGGTGACCTGCATGGTTTGTCCTTTGTCTCTGGGCGCCGCGCGGATCGCGGCCGGTTCTCGAATTTCAGGCGTCCTTCTATTGAGCCTCAGCCATGGTGGCAAGGCGAAAAGGGGCTGCGGGGCGGCCTCCGGGCGGTGAAATACGCGCGCGGGCGGGCGCGTGCGAGGAGATGCCGGGAACACAGGATCGAGAGCGGGCAGGGCGGGCGCTGACAAAGCGGCGCAAGGCGCGGGGCGCGGCTGCGGCGGATCGGGAGGGAAGTTGCAGCCGGGACGCACCACCCCACAATGGTCGCCCCGGCCGCGAATCCGGGATTGCGCCGAACGGGCGCGTCGTCGTGATCTCTCGCCGCTTCGGCGGATCCGCCCCCTTGTTTGCGGAACCCAAGCGAAGACGTCACGATCTCCCTGAAGGACCACTCTAAGCCGGAAGTGTTTGAAACTCAGCGGTCATTTTCGGACAGATCGAGTCTTTGCGGCCCGTGTTGCGCCCCGTGTCGCGCTCGGAAAACCGCTCTCTCGTCCTCAGGCGACAGCGTGCCAGCCACGCTCGACGCATTCGAACTTCACCGCCTGCCTGCGGAAATGGTCGCGCACGAACCCGGGCGAGAGCCAGAGCCGACCCCGCCTGCGCGGCAATTCCCACCCAAGGTGGCCCGCCTCTTCGGCCTTCTGGATCATTCGCTTGATCTTCGAGACCGAAATCAGGAACTGCTCCGCCAGCGCGGCGATGCTGACCGGTTCGAGATAGATGCGCCCGTCTGTCTCGCGCAGGTCGGTGAGCATGCGGATCAGCGCATGGAGCAGGATGCCGCCGGTGTCGGAGCCGAGGAAATGCGCCATCGAAGGCGGCGGCGCGCGCCATTCCGGATCGGCGCGGATGATCTCGACCATGTGCCGCTGCATCGCGAAGGGAAGATCGGGATCGCCCCGCGCCGCTGCCAACCGCGCGCCGCCGTCGAGCATATCGAGGCAATGCAGATGTCCCTCGCACCAGCGCCGCATCCCCTGTTCGGCCATGAGCGTGGTGGTGACGGGTCGCAGCCGCCGGTCGCCCTTGGGCTCGGAGGGCGGGGCGAGCAGGCCATGCACCTCCATCTCGCCCAGATACTGGCTCAGCGTCTTGCGGTTGATCTCCACATGGGGCGTCAGCGCCGCAAGAAGCCGGCCCGGTGTCAGCTCCGGCGCGTCCGGCCCCGTCTTCGCCTGCATCGCCAGCGCGAAACTGGTCTGGCTGACGAGCCAGCGCCGATGCGAGGCCATGTGCCGCGCGATCCGCGGCGTCTGCGCCTGCACGTCGAGCAGCATCGTCGCCACCACTTTCTGCGCGGCGAAGAATTTCGGATCGGTGGCGATCGCGTCGCGGCTGAGCGCGTGGCTGGAATTGGGGGAGCGCGAGCCGGACTCCGGCGCGTTCTCGACAGGCCGCCGGGGCGGCATTTGCGGGCCTTCGACCATCACGCCTCCCACGCTTTCGGTCACCAAAGCGGGGGCGTAGCAGGCCCGCGCAGCCATCCGAAATTAGCACGCTCGCGTGATAAGGCGAGGGTATCTTGTGATATTCCGCAAGTGGGGAGTGGTGCGGGTGAAGGGACTCGAACCCCCACGCCAAAGGCGCCAGAACCTAAATCTGGTGCGTCTACCAGTTCCGCCACACCCGCATCAGGGGCGTAATAGCAACAGCCTGAGGGCTCGGAAAGAGGAAGATTCGATTTTGCTCGTCTTAACGCGATGGTGAGGGTTAGCCTTTATCCAAAGGCGCGTCAGACGCCGAAGTTACGAGTAGGCAAGAGCAGGTATCGCCATGGGACAGGCACCAGGGCGGGGGGATGGCATGGCCATGCTCCGCCAGATAATCGAATCCAATCCACGCCACGCATTGCCGGGCCCGGCCGGCCCGGTCGTGACAGAGCGCGCATCGCCGCCCGAGGCGCGCAGGCCGAAGCCGGATCTCAGCGCGGGGATCGCCGCCGGGGCGCGGGTCTACACGCTGGACGGGGCCATCCCGATCGAGTTTCTCGAACCCGGCGACCGGATCGTGACCCGTAGCGGGACATGCAAGCTCAAGGCGTTGCGGGCGGGCGATTATGTGGGCGCGCTGATCCGCATCTCGCCGGGCGCGCTTGGCCATGACCGACCCGGGGCTCCGCTTCTGGTTGCAAAGGGCGCGCAGCTGATGATGCGCGACTGGCGGGTGCAGGTGATCTACGGCAAGCGCGAGGCGCTCCTGCCCGCGCAGTCGGTCGTCGACGGGCACTACGTCACGCTGGGCCAAGGCCGCGCGCGGCTCTTCGTGCTGGAATTCGAGACGCCCGAAGTGATCTATGTCGACGGTGTGGAAATGGCCGCCGCAGTGGCAAGCGTCGACGCCTGATCCACGCGGAATTCTCGACAATTTCCATAAGTCTCAGGGGGTTGCGAGGTATCTTCTCGTCACATCTGCGATAGTGATTTGACATAAACGCACCTAATCACGCGGATGTGTTGACAGTCTGATATGTCATTTGCATAGTCTTATTACGCACTAGGGGACGAGTACGCAGTTTTGCTGCGAGACGTGTGGGTAAACCTGTTCGGAGGCTGTGATGACGGCACCTTTGCGAAATGCAGAGGCGATCTTGCATTGCGCAGGTTGCAACGGGCGCAACCAAGGCGTGTGCGGGTCCCTCTCGGATCGAGCCTTGGC
Source organism: Thioclava sp. ISO4 (assembly GCF_058105145.1). Classification (NCBI taxonomy): domain Bacteria; kingdom Pseudomonadati; phylum Pseudomonadota; class Alphaproteobacteria; order Rhodobacterales; family Paracoccaceae; genus Thioclava; species Thioclava sp. ISO4. The sequence continues at coordinate 2,890,967 of NZ_CM176571.1, read as the reverse complement.
TCGGGTCGTGGAGCAGGCGCGCACGATTACCTGCGCGGCCAATGAGCGGCTTTGCGACGAAGATGTAACTTGCAACCATATCGCGCTGGTTCAGCGTGGCATGTTGCGGATGCAGAGCCATTCGCTCTCGGGGCGACGCAAGATCACCGGTCTCGTCGTGCCGGGCGACAGCGTCGGGCAGATTATCAACGGAACGCGCGACTCCGCGATCGAGGCCGTGATCGACACGGAACTTTGTCTGTTCGAGACGGCGCGTTTCACGCAGCTGATCGATCAGGAGCCCGAATTGCGTCGGGCGCTGTGTCATCAGGCGGAAAGCTGGATCCACAAGGCGCGGCGGCTGAGTTGGCTTCTTGGGGCCTGCGGGCCGACCGACCGGCTGCGCGTGCTGCTTCTGCTCTCGCGCAATATCATGCCGTGGCAAACCCTGCCCAAAGGGGGCGGCATGTTGACGATGTTGCTGCCGCGTCAGGATATCGCCGATCTGATCGCCACGACGCAGGAGACGGTCAGCCGGTCGTTGCATCAGTTCCAGAAGGGCGGGCTGATCGACATCCTGAATTCCCGACAGTTCCGGCTGAACGATCTCGACGCCTTGGCCGAGGGGCTGGAAGAGTTTCTCGAAGGCTGAGCGCGCTCAGTCGTCGCGCATCTCCAGCGAATTGCCCGAGATGTCGATCAGCGCCGCGAGATCCGCAAGCTCGATATCGTAAGGGGTGACGAGACGGATCGCGCCCCTGCGCTCGAGCTGATGGAATGCCCGGCTCAGTGATTCCGGCGAGGTGCCCAGCAGATGGGCGATATCGACCCGCTTGATATGGATATGCAGGCGCAGCTGGACAGGCTCATGCGCGGTGCCTTCGGGCGTGCGGTATTTGTGCCGGCTCAGGATGATCAGGAGCGAGGCCAGCCGCTCGACGACTTTCGAGCTGCCCAGCACCATGACCCATTCGCGCGCGGCATCAAGTTCGTCGAGGATGCTCAGCAGAAGCAGCCGTTCCGCCTCATGCGAGCGGCTGATGATCGCTTCGAATTTCTGCCGGTCGCAGGTCAGAACCGCGCCACCGCTGAGCGCTTCGATCCGGTAGCCGGAGGGCCCGTTGAAGGCGCGTCCGAACATATCCGATGGCGTGATCAGCCCGATGATGTGGCGATGCCGGTCCTGCAGCGTTTTCGACATGGCGAGAAAGCCGTCGGTGACGAAGCCGATCCGGTCCGCAACCTCGCCGTCCTCGATCAGCACATCGCCCGGCGAGAAGCGGATGATTTGCCAAAGGGGTAACATCTCGGTGCGAAGATCGGGCGGCAACGCATTGAGAAGGCGTTGCAATTTGCCCTGCGCCAAGGCGCCCTCAAGCTCTATCGGCTCCCCGGCTTTCGAGTGCTCGTTCATCGCGTTTCGCCTCCCTGTCGCGTGAAAGAGTCTAATCACGCTCGGAGGGGGATGCGAGGGGTGGAGCCCGAAAAGCCGCGTTTTCGCCGGTCTTTTCATCGCCCTGTCGCAAGATTTCGCAGGAAAAAACGTGATGCGCAGTTAGCACGTTGATCGGCATCAAAGAATCACGCTGAATAGTCACGGTAAAATAACCTGCAACAAAGGAGAGACAGATGAAAAACCTGCTTATCATTCTTGGCGTGACTGCGGCTCTGGCTGGCTGCGAAACGATGACCGGTCCGGCAGCGACCGACATGAACGACGAAGCGATGATGGCTCCGGCTGGCACCTCGACGGACACGACCTCGGGCACCCATACGCAAGACCAGGACCGCTCGCGCGATCAAGCGTCGCAGTAACCTGATATGGGCGGTGAGGGGCCTTGGCCTCTTGCCGCCCGTTTCGTCTGGTCGCTTGGCGTCAAAGGGGTGACGATGACCGAATTCGATACCGGCGGGCGCAGGTTGCAACGCGCACGGCGTATTCTGCGTGGCGGAGCGATTGCTCTGCTGCTTTGCGTTTTCGGATCCGGTCCCGTGGCCGCAGAGGTTCCGGTCGTCGATGCGATGACGGACGCGGCGCTGTTGCAGGTTCTGCGTTCGGGCGATTGGAACGCCGCGGAGGCTGCGGCGCGCGCACGTCTGGCGCGCAATCCCGACGATGTGGCCGCGCTCGTCGTGCTGGCGCGGGCGCTTCGTGCGCAGGGCGACCCGGCGGGGGCGAAGGCGGCGGCCTCCCGCGCCAATGCGCAGGCCCGGACACAGCAGGAAAAATACGTCAGCGCGGTCGAGATGGCGGCGGCGAATTACGATCTCGGTCATCCGCTCGCAGCCCAGCTTTGGCAACGCCGCGCAATCGAAATGGCGCCGAACGACGCCGTGCGCGCCTCGAGCGTGCGGGATTATCGCGCGCTTTCCGCGGCCAGCCCGTGGAGCTTCTCGGTGAATTTCGACGCGGGCGCGTCGAGCAATGTCAACAATGGCAGTCTCGCGGATACGGTCGATATCGGCGGCATCGATTTCACGCTCAATCCCGATGCCAAGGCGCTGTCGGGCTACGAGATTTCGCTGTCGTTGAAGGCACGCTACAAATTCGCGGGTCTGGGGGAGCTGCCCGCGAGCTTCGGCGCGCAGGTCTATACCAAGCAGGTGATCCTGTCGGGCGATGCGACGGACAGCGTGCCCGATGCGCGCGGCTCGGATTACGCGTTCAGCGCGATCGAGACGACGCTGGGGCAGGCGCTCAGCCCGGCCGATGCGCCGCTGCGCTATCGCTTGGATCTTCTCGCGGGCAAGAACTGGTATGGCGGCGACGATCTGAGCAATTATCTGCGGCTTTCGGGGAGCGCGCAGTGGGGCGATCCGCGCCGCGCGCTCACGCAGGTGACGCTTTCGGGCGAGCGGCAGCTGCGCCTCGACAGTTTCCGCAATTCGGCGACGATCCTCACCACGAGCCTGAGCCATCAGCGGCAGCTCCGGTCGGGCGATCGGCTGGGCCTGTCCTTCGCCCTGCGCGATGCCACCTCCGAGGCGGTCGAGATCGATCATCAGGCGGTGCTGGCGGGCGTGTTCTACGATTTCTCCAAACGGCTGGCCGGCACCGTCACGGTCGGCGCGGCGCTGGAACTGGAGCGGCGCGACTATGATGCGACGCTCTACGGGCCGGGGGCGCGTCACGATGTGCGCGGGCGGCTGGCGCTGCAATTCGGGTTCCCGAAGCTCGAATTCTACGGCATCTCTCCGACGCTGCGACTGGAGGGGGAAGAGACCCGCTCCAATGTCGATTTCTACGACAGCTCGCAGGTGAAGCTCCGGCTTGGGCTGCGGTCGAATTTCTGACCTTTCGCACCGGCGCGAGAGGTCTTTTCCCCCTGCAAAGATGCCACGTCTGCGACCGAGAAATCACGTCGCCGGACTGCTTAGGGTTTCATTGACACATATCAATGCGAATCACGAGGCATTCACATGAATGTGACTCGCGGTGAACGGTATTTTCGCAGCGAAATCAGGTCGATAGGCCTCATTTTTCTGACCGGACGCCACTGAACGCGGGGCCGTGACGGATGAGAGGCAGGCAAGTGCCTGAGGGTTCGTCGGTTCGCTCATATGCAAAAAGGGGACGCAGACATGGCGACACAGATTGACCCAAGCAATGTCGACGACTGGGACGAGCCGCTGAACACAGATCCGATGTTTCGCTCGTCGCATGTTTTCAGCACGGCGGATATTACGGTGACTTTCGACGGGATGACGGTCGGGAACTCTGAGCTACCCCCTGAAATTCGGACACTGACATAAGCTACGATTTGCAGTCTGCTGATCTTCGACGAGAAGGAGATCAGAGATGTCGAAACGCAAGCAGCACGCGCCCGAGTTCAAGGCAAAGGTCGCGCTGGAAGCCCTGAAGGGTGAAGAGACAGCGGCCGAACTGGCGAGCCGGTTCGGGGTGCATCCGACGATGATCCATCAATGGAAGCGGGCCCTGCTCGAAGGCGCGTCCGGCGTGTTCGAGCGCGGGGGCCGCAAGAAGCCCGAGATCGACGAGGAGCAGGTGAAGGAGCTCCACGCCAAGATCGGGGAGCTGGCGGTGGCCAACTCTTTTTTGGAACGAAAGCTGAAGCCCTGGGGCGGGAAGTGAGGCGCGGCATGATCGAGCCTCACCACCCGGACCTGTCGATCGGCCAGCAGTGCAAGCTGCTGTCGATCGCGCGCTCGTCTTTCTACTACACCCCCAAGGGCGAGACCGAACAGAACCTCGGCCTGATGCGACGGATCGACGAGCAGTTCCTGGAGACCCCGTTCTTCGGCGTCCGGCAAATGACCTGGCATCTGCGTAACGACGGACACTTGGTGAACGAGAAGCGGATACGGCGACTGATGCGCCTGATGGGGCTGATGCCGATTTACCAGAAGCCCAACACCAGCAGGCCCGCAAAGGGCCACAAGACCTATCCCTACCTGCTGCGAGGTCTGCGAGTGGATCGCCCGAACCAAGTCTGGTGCTCGGATATCACCTACCTGCCCATGAGGCGCGGATTTCTATACCTCGTTGCGATCATGGACTGGCACACGCGAAAGGTCTTGGCCTGGCGGATCTCGAACACGCTGGAGGCCGACTTCTGCGTCGAAGCGCTGAACGAAGCCGTCCACAAGTTCGGCCCGCCCGAGATCATGAATACCGATCAAGGGTCTCAGTTCACGTCCTTCGCCTGGACGGACACGCTGCGTCGATCCGGCGTGCGCATATCGATGGATGGGAAAGGCCGCTTCCTGGACAACATCTTCATCGAGAGGCTGTGGCGCACCCTGAAATACGAGTGCGTCTACCTGCACGCTTGGGAGACAGGATCGGAGACGAAGGCGGCCATCCGGAAATGGATGACCTTCTACAACCACCAGCGCCCTCACTCAGCCCTCGGCGGCAAGCCACCGGCGCTGGTGTATTGGCAGAGAAATGATATCAACCAACCCGGTCAGCAGGTGCAACGAGTAGCTTAATTTACGTCAGATCCTGTCCAAGAGATGGGGAGTAGCTCACTCCGAAGACCCGCAGGCGGTCTTCGATACAACCGGAACGAATGGTACGAAGGAAACCAAGGAAGGAGTGACGCTCTATCCGATCGAGAGCGAGTTCGGTTATAACGTCGCCGATTTCCAAGACGCGACCCAAAAGGTCATCGATCCCGAAAATCCTGACTATGCCGAAGGCTGGGCAGGCGATGTCTACGATGGCGAGGGCAATCAGCTTGGTCTCGTGATCTCCGACGCGCCGACCGACACGTTCAAGACGCCGGCGCTCTACGGTACGTGGCTCGCGGGTCTCGGCGGTAACACGGTGAAGGCCTCGACCGAGCATTACGTCGTGATGCAGAACATCCTCTCGGATCAGAAATTTCCCGGGGATCCCGACGCGATCTACAAGCTCGATGACGCGCTTCGGGTTGTCAGCAGCGATGAGGCGCTGAACGGCAGACTGGTCGCCGATGTGATCACTGAACTTAGAGATCTCCCTAACATGGAGGGCGACAAAAACGGCGATGGTGTCATCGATATCAAGGATGTTCTCGCGCCCAACGAGACCGAGATCACCGAAAATATCGCGGTTAGCAGCGATTACTCGGTGACGGTGAAGGATGACGGCAAGCTGCTCTATCGCTGGGGCAACACGATCAAGAAGCCCAACGATGTGCGCCTTGAAGCGACGATGGACCTGCCGGACGAGTGGAGCGACTACAACCCCTACACCTCGCTGCGCAACATCTACCACGTGACCGAGGCTGAGCTGGTCGTGCACCACACGATCACCAACAACCCCAACGATCAGGTGCGCCCCGAAGATTTCGAGAACGAGGCCGCGATCGGCACGCTCCCGACCTATACGATCATCTCCGATTACAATGTCGACGGTCTGGGCCCGCGCGAAGTCTGGGTGACGACGGATGACTATTACGCAGGCGACGGCACGCTTTACGAGGCGGGCACGATCCTGCGCGATCAGTATCTCGCCGATCAATGGGATGCGAGCGATCTGGCGGCGATTGGCGCGGAAGATGGGGCCGAGGGCTTCACCAATGCGTGGTACACCACGATGGACCGCGAGCCCTTCGAGCCGGTGCTGAACGAGGATGGCACGGAATATGCCGATAGCGGCCCGCGCTGGCGTCTGCAGCCCGACAAATACGGCCAGGATCTGCCCTCGGTGGTCATTCCCGACGATCCGAGCGACCAGCCGCCGCCCACCAATGACGAGGTGAAATACGAAGTCGGCGCAGAGACCCAGACGGTTCTCAACCTGCTCGACTGGGGCTATCCCGCCCAGCCGCTTTCGGTCAGCGCAGGCTGGCAGGACAAGCCCGGCGATGTCTCGATCAACGGGATGAACTATTCCGACGGCTTCGATATGGCGGTCTATATCAAGGGCGATATCAAACCCGCGACGATCTATAGCGCCGAGCTGCTGATGGATTATGAGCGGATTCCCCTTTACGCGGAGGGCGCCGCGATCACCGGCACGGAAGGGGATGACTTCCTCGTCGGGATCGGCTCGAACGCCTTCACGGGCGGCGCGGGCACCGATCTCTTCGTGCTCAGCTACGGGGCCTCGGTTGAGGGCGTGCCGCTGACCGCGAGCACGATCAGCGATTTCGAAGTCGGCACCGATGCGATCGGCCTGATCGGTCTGGGCGTCTCGGACACGAATTTCGCCGATAACATCTCGCAAGCGGTGAACGGGACCGATCTTGAAATCTACCTCGATACGGATGGGGCTGAACCCGGCGCCGACCCGGTTCTGATCGCAACGCTGACCGACGTGGCGGGCGATCTAGGGCCGAGCCAGGGGCTCGTCATGGAGGAAGACTTCCTTCTGGCCAACCCGGGTGCGGGCGATGCGCCGGTCTCCGAGGTGCCGATCGAAGGCACCAGCGGCAACGATCATCTAACGGGGACGCTCGGGGACGATACGATCCTCGGTCTCGCGGGCAATGATGTCCTCTATGGTCTTTCCGGGAATGACACTCTCGATGGCGGGGCTGGTGTCGATCTTCTTTATGGCGGTTTGGGCGACGACGTTTTCGTGTTCGCCGAAAACACAACGCTTGATGTCGTGTTCGATTTTGAAGACGGAGCCGACAAAATCTCTCTTTCCGGTATGACTTTCGACGATTTGTCGATCTCCACGTTCAACAGCACAGATACCGAGATTTCTTTCGGTACCGACCGTCTACTTCTGGTCGATGTCGATGCCGGTCAGATCACGTCCGATGATTTCGTATTCTTGAACGCTTGAGCGACACCGGACAAAATAAGGAAAACGTCCCATGAAACTTGAAACCAAAACCTGTGCTGTTGTTGTGCTCGGTCTTATCCTCTCCGGATGCGGTGGCGGAGGAGGAGCATCCGTGGAGCCGACGCCCGATTATGCAACGTTAATGGCAAATGCTGATGCCATGGAAGCGGATGCTTACTTCGACAGCAACTCCCAAGCGATCCCAGCCCGCACGCAGTTGCCGACTTCCGGAACGGCCGACTACAAAGGATATGTCCGTGGCGACGTAGGTAGCGCGGGGCTGATTGGCGATTTGACACTGACTGCTAATTTCGGCAACGCCGCAATCGACTATGCTAAGGCGGACAGCTTCGTAACTGAAGGTAATCAAGTGCTCACCGGGCTCGTTGATACGAGCAGTCCTTTCACGTTTGCTGGAAGTAAAGTGGCGTTGACCATGGAAGGCACGGTGGACGGCCAAGCATCATCGATCGTGCTTTATGGTGACTTCTACGGTGGGACAGATGACACTAATACTGTTCCGCTGTCAGTTGGTGGAAGTGCAACCGGTACGGGGGCAACAGATTTGTCCAACGGCACCTTTATCGCGACCCAGCAGCCCTAAGCATCGCCCCCACTTTCATCAGTGGTACAAGAAAGGCCCGGCGGAGTGATCCGTCGGGCCTTTCTCTTGCTTGCAGTATGACGCAGCAGCCTGACCTGTGACGAGGTCAAAAAACGGCCCGGCGAGGTGTTCGCCGGGCCGTTCATCTTGATCGTTAGTGACGCTGCCTGAAGCGGGACCCTTGCCCCCCTCATTCCCCCCGGAAGGCGCGGTTGAAATAGATCGTCAGCGGCTGGGTCAGGTAGGAGAGCGGCGTGCGCGCATCGGTCTTGAGGAAGGCTTCGACCGGCATGCCGGGCATCAGCTTGACCTCGGGCAGGGCGGCCAGCGCTTCCGGGTCGGGCTCCACCGTCGCCTCGTAATAGGTCTCGCGGTTCGCCTCGTCGGTCTGCACGTCGGGCGAGACCCGCAACACCTCGGCCGGGATCGCGGGCGTGGTGCGGCGATTGAAGGTCGAGAATTGCAGCGAGACCTGCTGGCCGGAATAGACCTGATCGATGCTCGTCGGGTCGACGCGGACCGAGACATAAAGCGGCTGATCGCTCGGCACGAGGAACATCATCGGCTGAGCCGGCTGGATGACCGACTGCAGCGCGAAGACCTGCGAGCCGAACACCACGCCATCGACCGGCGCGCGCACGTCGAGCCGCGCGAGCTTCTCGCGCAGGGTGGTCTCGCGCTCGACCAGCGAGATCTCGTTATATTGCAGGTCGCGCAGCTGGGTGATCGCGGCTTCGCGGCGATCTTCGGACAGGCCGACGACTTCGATCTCGAGCGAGGAGATCCGCACGCGGGCCTCCGCGATGACCGAGTTCAGCCGCCCGATCTCGCCGGTCAGCTTGGCGTGTTCGCGCTGGGTGGCGAGCACGCGCGAGGCTTCCATCAGCTTGCGCTCGTAAAGGCTCTGCTTGTCCTCCATCTCCTGCGACACGAGGTCGAGCTGCTCCATCAGCGAGACGCGCTGCGCCTCGACGCCTTCGATCTGTTTTTCGATCTGCTGCTGTTGTTCGCGCAGCTGGTTGATCTTCTTGGCCATCGTCGCCTGACGCGCGGCAAAGAGGTTGCTCTGGCCCTCGCGTTGCTGGGCGACCTGCTCGGGATCGAGCATCGGGAAGTCGGGCAGGACCGTGAAATCGACCTTTGCCAGATCGTCGCGTTCGGCGGCCAGCCGCGCCTTGCGCACCGCGATCTCCAGAAGCTGCGCCTGCACGATCGCAAGCTCCGAGCGCAGGAAAGTCCCGTCGAGGCGCAGCAGCACGTCGCCCGCATGCACCTGATCGCCGTTATGGGCGAGGATTTCGCCCACGACGCCGCCGTCGGGGTGCTGGATCACCTGCCGTTCGCTCTCGACCTTGACCACGCCGCGGGACACGACCGCGCCGTTGATCTTCGCACCGACGCTCCAGGCGCCCATGCCGCCGACGAGGAGGGTGATCGCGCCGAAGCCTGCGGCGAGCAGAAGTCGGCTATTTGCGAAATCGGAGGATTTGCTCATTTCTCGGCCCTCATCGTCAGAATGCGTTGCACGTCCTGCGCGTTCTTGATCATCGACTGGATGACCTCGTCGCGCGGCCCCTGCGCGGTGATCTGGCCGCTCTCGAGGATCACGAGGCGCGAGCAGGCTTTGATCGCATTGGTGCGGTGGGTCATCAGCACGACCGATTTGCCTTCCTCGGTCATCGCTTTCACCACGGCGTTCAGCGCCTCGGAGCCCTCGGAATCGAGCGCCGAGTTCGGCTCGTCGAGCACCAGAAGCACCGGATCGTTGTAGAGCGCACGGGCCAGACCCAGCCGCTGGCGCTGGCCGCCCGAGAGCTGCGCGTCGCGCGCGCTGATCTGGGTGTCATAGCCCTTGGGCAGTTGCAGGATGATCTCGTGGATATGCGCTTTCTTTGCGGCGGCCACGACCCGCTCGGCATCCGGCGATTGCGCCATCTGTGCGATGTTCTCGGCGATGGTGCCGTCGAAGGTCTTCACCACCTGCGGCAGGTAGCCGATGAACTGGCCCAGCCGCTCGGGGCTGTACTGGTCCAGCTTGGCGGCGGCGAGGCGCACTTCGCCCGCGGTGGGGGAGACGAGACCGACCAGCGCCCGCGCCAGTGTCGTCTTGCCCGAGCCGCTCTTGCCGATCACGCCGATGGCTTCGCCCGGCGCGACATCGAAGCTGACATTGAACAGGATCGGACGCTCGCCGCGCTTGCGCGAGACCGAGACGCCGCGCACCGAGAGATTGCCGGTCGGGGCGGGCAGTTCGGTCGGCTGGCGCGGTTCGGGCACCGAGCCCAGAAACGCCCGCAGCGAGGCCCAGCCGTTGCGCGCGCGGTGCAGCAGCGTCCATTGGCCCAGCACCTGCTCGACCGGGGCCAGCGCACGGCCCAGCAGGACCGAGCCCGCGATGATCGCGCCGGCCGTCATTTCGTGATTGAGCACCAGCCACGCGCCCACCGCCAGCACCGCCGATTGCAGCAGCATCCGGAAGCCCTTGGAGAACGCGCCGAACGCGCCGGTCCAGTCGGCCGCGCGCAGCATCTTGCGCTGGCCCTCGGTCTGGGTGTCCTGCCAGCGCGCGCGCATGGTCTCTCCCATGCCTTGCGCCCAGAGGTAATCGGCCCCGTCCTCGACCTGCCGCGCGATCTGGTTGCCCGCGAAAGAGGTGCCCTGCGCCTCGGTCAGGCGGGTCTGGGTGATCCAGTGGTTGAGCAGCGAGGTCACGACCAAAAGCGCACCGCCCGCCAGCGCCAGCCAGCCCAGAAGCGGGTGGAAGATGAAGATCGCGGCGGCGAAGACCGGCGTCCACGGGATGTCCAAGAGCGACAGCAGCACCGGCGACGCGAAGACGGTTTTCACCGCATCGAGGTCCTGCAACGCGCTCGCGCCCTTGTCGGTGCGCCCCAGTGCTGCGCGCTCCAGCGAGGCGCGGAAGACCCGGTCGGAGAGATTGGCATGAAGCCGTGCGCCGACCCGCGCCATCACGCGGGCGCGGACGAATTCCAGAATGGTGTAGAACAGGTAGAGGAACACCACGAGGCCGAACAGCGCGACCAGCGTCTCTTCCGAGCGCGAACCGATCACCCGGTCATAGACCTGCAGCATGAAAAGCGGCCCGGTCAGCAGCAAAAGATTGGTAAAAAAGCTGAACAGAATAGCCGAGCCGATCAGACCCCGGCTCCCGGAAAAAGCGCGCCGCATTTCCGACCGCGCGCCCGAAGAAGAAAGTCCCACGCCAATACCCCAAAAGTTGCGTTTCCCGTGTTCATTTTCACGACGCGGTGAGGGGTATCATTGATTGATGTCAATTTTGCGCGAGGCAGGTCGAAAAAAGCGAAGCGCGGAGCCGGGCGCGCGGGTGGCGTCAGCCCTGCGCCGTCAGTGCGCGCAGCACCTGCGGGACCGCTTCGGGCAGGTCCTCGGCAATCAGGCCGGGGCCGAAGAGGCGCGCGGCCTCGACATGGAGCCAGGCGGCGGAGGTCGCGGCGTCGAAGGGGGGGAAGCTGCGCGCAAGCAGCCCCGCGATCAGCCCGGCCAGCACATCGCCCGCGCCTGCGGTCGCAAGCCACGGGGCCGCGCGGTCCTGCGTTGCCGAATGCAGCGCGACGCGCCCATCGGGGTCCGCAATCGCGGTGTCCGCCCCTTTGAGCAGCACCGTACAGCCCGCGCGCGCCGCGGCGTCGCGGGTTGCGTCCAGCTTGGAATAGGTCGGGTCGTCGCCTGACAGCTTCTCGGCCAGATCGGGGAAGAGCCGTTTGAACTCGCCCGGATGCGGGGTCAGCACACAGGTCGCGTGAAGCTGGCCGAAGAGCACGCTCGGATCGTCGGCAAAGGCGCTGAGCGCATCGGCATCGAGCACCGTCGCGCGTTGGCCCCAAAGCGCGGCGGGCACCATCTCCTGCGCGCGAGCCATGCCCAGACCGGGGCCGAGGCAGAGCGCGTTGAGACGCTCGTCGCCCAGCATCCCGCGCAAGGAATAGGCGTCGGGCAGGGCGCTCAGCATGATCGCGTCGAGATGGGCGGCATTCTCGGCCAGCGCCTTGGGGGGGCAGGCGAGCGTCACCAGCCCCGCGCCGATCCGCAGAGCCGCCCGCGCCGCCATCCGCGCAGCGCCGCCTTTGCCCGCGCCGCCCGACAGGACCAGCGCATGACCGTGGCTGTATTTGTGCCCCGTCCGCTTCATCAGGAAATGCGAGGGGCGGTCGATCAGCCATGCGGCCCCGGGGATCGCATCCTGCGGCAGGCCGATATCGGTGACGACCAGGTGGCCGCGCATCGACGCGCCGCCGCCGGGCGCGTCGGGCCCGTCCGAGGGGTCGAGGTAATGGCCGCATTTCGCGCGGTGGAAGCTGACGGTCAGATCGGCGGGGAAAGCGCCGCCGAGGTTGCGCCCGCTATCGGAGGAAATCCCGCTGGGAATATCGACCGCGACAAAGCGCGGGCGCTGCTCCGGCGGGTTGGAGAACAGGCGCGGAGAAATCGTGCGCCATGTCTTCGCCGTGTCCTCGGGCATGGGACGGGTCAGGCCGGTGCCGAACAGCGCGTCGATCACCAGCCCGCCCTCCATCGCGTCGATCCGATCCTCGATCGCGGCATCGTCCCAAGGCAGGACCGCGCCGATCTGCGCCCAGCGGTCGTGATTGCTCTGCGCATCGGGGGGCAGGCGGGTCGGGTCGCCGTAGGCGTAACAGGCGATGGTCCAGCCGCGCTCGGCCAGAAGCCGCGCGATCACATAGCCGTCGCCGCCATTATTGCCCGGACCGCACAGCACCACCGCCTGCGAGGGCCCCGGATCGGGCCAGCGCGAGAAGATCGCCGTGACGACGCTTTCCCCGGCGCGCTCCATCAGTTCAAGGCCCGTCACCGCGCCGCTCTCGATCTCGGCGCGTTCACATTGGCGCATTTGGCTCGCGGTCAGGATTTCGGGCATGGTCCTCGGGTCTTCAAAGGAATCGTTTTCAAACTGCTGCTTTTTTGTGCTACTTGCACGAATTGCGGGCGCGGCTTTCGGAATTCCGATCCCCATTCCGCTCCCGTCCAGCCTAGCCGATTGCGGGGGCTTTGGGAAAGTGGTCTGAGGGGGTCGGAACGAAGACCTGACGGAGGAGTCGGCGGCATGAAAAAGGTGGAGGCGATCATCAAGCCCTTCAAACTCGATGAAGTGAAAGAAGCGCTTCAGGAAGTTGGTATTCAGGGCCTTTCGGTGATCGAGGTGAAAGGGTTCGGACGCCAGAAGGGCCATACCGAGCTTTATCGCGGCGCCGAATATGTCGTGGATTTCCTGCCCAAGGTGAAGATCGAGATGGTGCTGCCCGACGACCTCGTCGATGCCGCCATCGAAGCGATCACGAACGCCGCGCGCACCGAGAAGATCGGCGACGGCAAGATCTTCGTCTCTCCGATGGAGCAGGCGATCCGTATCCGCACCGGCGAGTCGGGCGACGACGCGCTGTAACTTCCGCCATTCCCGACGGGCCCCGTTGCGGGTCCGGGGATAACCCAAGCTCAACGAAAGGGTAATGTGACATGAGCATCAAGGACGCTCTTAAACTGATGAAGGACGAAGACGTCGAATACGTCGACGTTCGCTTCACCGATCCGCGCGGCAAGCTGCAGCACGTGACGCTGATGCATACCGAGGTCGACGAAGATTTCTTCGAAGAAGGCTTCATGTTCGACGGCTCCTCGATCGCGGGCTGGAAGTCGATCGATCAGTCCGACATGAAACTGATCCCGGACGCGTCCTCGGTCTATATCGACCCCTTCTACGCCGAGAAAACCATGTGCGTGCACTGCACCGTGGTCGAGCCCGACACCGGCGAACCCTATGCCCGCGACCCGCGCGGCACCGCCGAGAAGGCCGAAGCCTATCTCGTCGCCTCGGGCATCGGTGACTCGGCTTTCTTCGGTCCGGAAGCGGAATTCTTCCTCTTCGACGACGTGAAGTTCTCGGTCTCGATGAACAAGGTCTCCTACGAGGTCGACGCGCTCGACGCGGCCTGGAACACCGACACCGATTACGAGATGGGCAACATGGGCCATCGTCCGGGCGTCAAGGGCGGCTACTTCCCGGTCAACCCGGTGGATGACGCGCAGGACCTGCGTTCGGAAATGCTCTCGACCATGAAGCGCATGGGCATGAAGGTCGACAAGCACCACCACGAAGTGGCTTCGTGCCAGCACGAGCTGGGTCTGATCTTCGGGACGCTGACCAAGCAGGCCGACGACATCCAGAAGTACAAATACGTGATCCACAACGTGGCGCACGCCTATGGCAAATCGGCGACCTTCATGCCGAAGCCGATCGCGGGCGACAACGGCACCGGCATGCACGTGAACATGTCGATCTGGAAAGACGGCAAGCCGCTCTTCGCAGGCGACAAATACGCCGACCTGTCGCAGGAAGCGCTGTACTTCATCGGCGGTATCCTGAAGCACGCGAAGACGCTCAACGCCTTCACCAACCCGTCGACCAACTCCTACAAGCGTCTGATCCCGGGCTTCGAGGCTCCGGTTCTGCGCGCGTATTCGGCACGTAACCGTTCGGGCTGTGTCCGTATTCCGTGGGCTGAATCCCCCAAGGCAAAGCGCGTCGAAGCTCGTTTCCCCGATCCGTCGGCGAACCCCTACCTGTGCTTCTCGGCTCTGCTGATGGCTGGCCTCGACGGCATCAAGAACAAGATCGACCCGGGCCCGTCTTCGGACAAGGACCTCTACGATCTGCCGCCGGAAGAACTGGCCGCGATCCCGACCGTTTGCGCCTCGCTGCGTGAAGCGCTGGAATCGCTCGAAGCCGATCACGACTTCCTTCTGGCCGGTGACGTGTTCACCAAGGACCAGATCGAGGGCTACATCGCACTGAAGTGGGAAGAAGTGTACGCGTTCGAGCACACCCCCCACCCGGTGGAATACAAATACTACTACTCCTGCTAAACGGGAGAGGGACAGTGATAGGAAGGGGCGTCCGGTCGGGCGCCCCTTTCGCTTTGGGCCGGTCAGGACAGCCGCAGCGAATAGACGTTGTTGAGGTAACCCTCGTCGCCGATGCGGAAATGGGTTTCGCCGACCTGCTCGAACCCCTGCGAGAGGTAGAAGGCGATGGCCGGCGTGTTCTCGGCATTCGTGGTGAGCCAGACGGAGGGGCCGCACAGTCGCGACAGTGCTGTAGGGCGGCTTGCAGCAGTCGCTTGCCGATCCCTTTTCCGTGGTGGCGCGGCTGCACGTAGAAGGTTGCGATTTCCATGTCGGAGCAGCCCTCCACCGGGGGCGTGCTGGCGGAAGAGACGCGGATGAACCCGTCGATCCCTTCGATATTTTCCGAGACCAGAATGAATTCACCGGGATCGCGGATCAGGGTCTCGAATTTCGCCGGTGTGAAGGCGGAGAGGGCGTAATCGGCGAAGAAGGCGGTCACGCCGCGCTTGAGATAGGTGCCGATCCAAACTTCGATCGAGATGGCGGCGAGGCTCGAGGCGTCGGAAATCGTGGCTCTGCGAAGGGTCATGCCTGACAGATCGGGAATTGGCGGGGACTGTCAAGCGCAGGGGCGGCCGCGCTACAGGCAGACAGGCGTCCGGGCCCCGCCACTTGACAGACTCACCCGCGCCGCCCATCTGTCGGGCCTTGGCTGCCGGATGCCTGCCGCCCGCGGGGTGTGACCCATGGTGAAATCCGGTTCACGATCGCTCTCCATTCTTTCGGGGGCTCTTCGGCAATGCGGGCCCCGAGGCGGTGGATCATCCCCGTGGAGACGAGACGATGACTGTGAACACAGTGAAAGACGTGAAGGCGCAGGCGCGCCGTCTGGCCGATGCGATGGCACGCGCGGGCAATCCCGTTGCGCTGTCGAAAGCCTATGAGCTGACCGCGCAGGCGGCGGGTCATGCCGATTGGAACACGATGGTGGCGGCGCTCAAGCGCGCCGAACCCGCGGTGCAGTCGCCGGGCTATGCCCTAGGCGATACGGTGAGCGGACGCTATTTGGGCCATCCGGTGAGCGGGCGCGTCCATGCGCTGCGCCGCAAGGGCGCGACCCATTACGACATCGAGATCGCGCTGGACGAGCCGGTCGATGTGGTTGAAAGCCCGGCCTTTTCCTCGATGCGGCGGCGCGTGCGCGCGACCATCGGCGCTGATGGGCGCTCGATCGGGCGGCGCTCTGACGGGGTCGCGCATCTCGAACTGGACTGAGGAGAAGGGGCGCATCGAGCGCCCCTTTTTCTTTGCGCGCGGCTGGGGCAGGATCGTCCGGCGATGGGACGGGGAGGGATCATGCGCTCTGAGAAGGACAAGATGCTGGCGGGCGAGTTGTATCGCGCCGAAGGGCCGGAGATCGAAGCCGATGTGGCGCGGGCCGCGGCGTGGATGGACCGGTTCAACGCCACCGTGGCGCATTGCGCCGAGGACTGCCATGCGCTGCTGTCGGAGTTGTTCGCCGAAGTCGGGCAGGGCGCGCGTATCCGCCCGCCATTTCACTGCGATTACGGCAGCAATATCCGGCTCGGGGCCGGGGTTTTCCTGAATTACGACTGTGTCATTCTCGATGTGGTCGCGGTTACGATCGGCGATCGGACGCAGATCGGGCCGAAGGTGCAGATCCTGACCGCCGATCATCCGCGCGATCCGGAGGCCCGCCGGACGGGGCTGGAATTCGGGCGGCCCGTGCGGATCGGCGAAGATGTCTGGATCGGCGGCGGCGCGATCATCCTGCCCGGTGTCACGGTGGGCGATGGCGCGATCATCGGCGCGGGTGCGGTGGTGACGCGCGACGTGCCTGCGGGCGCCACGGTCGCGGGAAATCCGGCGCGGATCCTCGGGCAGCACTAGCGAAACTTGCCCCGCCGCGCCCTTCTCGCTAAGGGAAACCAAAGATCAATCAGGAGGATCAGGCATGAGCCGCGCATTCGTATTCCCCGGTCAGGGCGCACAGGTCATCGGCATGGGCAAGGCATTGGCCGACGCCTATCCCGCGTCGAAAGCGGTGTTCGAAGAGGTCGATGACGCGCTCGGGCAAAAGCTGAGCACGCTCATCTGGGAAGGCGAGCAGGACGAGCTGACGCTGACCGCCAACGCCCAGCCCGCGCTGATGGCGACTTCGATCGCGGCGCTGCGGGCGCTGGAGGCCGAAGGCTATGCGGTGACGGACGCGGCCTATGTCGCGGGGCACTCGCTGGGCGAATATTCGGCGCTTTGCGCGGCGGGCTCGCTGAGCCTGGCCGATACCGCGCGCCTGCTGCGCGTGCGCGGCGATGCGATGCAATCGGCCGTGCCGGTGGGCGTGGGCGCGATGGCCGCGATCCTCGGGCTCGATTTTGAGGCCGCGTCGAAAGTCGCAGCCGAGGCGGCGCAGGGCGAGGTGTGTCAGGCGGCGAACGATAACGATCCGAGCCAGGTCGTGATCTCGGGCGACAAGGCGGCGGTCGAGCGCGCCACCGTGCTCGCCAAGGAAGCGGGCGCGAAGCGCGCCGTGATGCTGCCGGTCTCCGCCCCGTTCCACTGCGCGCTGATGCAGCCTGCCGCGGATGCGATGGATGCCGCGCTGGCGGGCGTCGAGATCAAGGCGCCGGTCGTGCCGCTGGTCGCCAATGTCCGCGCCGAGGCGGTGAGCGACCCGGCTCTGATCCGCGAGCTGCTGGTCGAGCAGGTCACGGGCTCGGTGCGCTGGCGCGAGAGCGTGGCGTGGATGGCCGGTCAGGGCGTCGACGAGATCTGGGAAATCGGCGCGGGCAAGGCGCTGTCGGGCATGATCCGCCGGATCGCGAAAGAGGTGACCTGCCGCGCGGTCGGCACGCCGGAGGATATCGCCGCGCTGAAGGGCTGAGGGCTGCGCCGGGGGATCCTCCCCCGGACCCCCTGGGACATTTCCGTCAAGAAGAAGCGCAGGCCGACCGGTTCGAAATCGAATTGGTCGGCTTTTTCATGCGTTTGTGATCGCGATGCGCGGCTCCCACGGGCAGCGCAACCATGGCGTGTGGCACTTAGAGTTCCCTAACGGCGCATTCGCTGCTAAGAGAGCGCCAACTTAGATATGAGGTAGCATGATGTTCGATTTGAAAGGCAAACGCGCGCTTGTCACCGGGGCTTCGGGCGGAATCGGCGCCGAGATTGCGCGAGCCCTCCATGCGGGCGGTGCGTCGGTGGCACTGTCGGGCACGCGGGTCGAGCCGCTCGAGGCACTGGCTGCCGAGCTGGGCGAGGGCGCCTATGTCTGCCCCGCGAATCTGAGCGATCCGGACTCGGTCGAGGCGCTGCCGAAAGCGGCGATCGCGGCGATGGGTGGTCTCGACATCCTCGTGAACAATGCTGGCATCACGCGGGATCAGCTGACGATGCGGATGTCGGACGAAGATTGGCAATCGGTGATCGACGTGAACCTGACGGCGGCGTTCCGCCTGATGCGCGCGGTTCTTCGCCCGATGATGAAATCGCGCTGGGGCCGGATCATCAACATCACCTCCGTTGTCGGTCAGACCGGCAATCCCGGTCAGGTGAACTATGCGGCCGCCAAGGCGGGGCTCGTCGGCGCGTCGAAATCGCTCGCGCAGGAAGTCGCGACGCGCGGTGTGACGGTGAACTGCGTGGCGCCGGGCTTCATCGAGACGCCGATGACGGAAAAGCTCACCGATGCTCAGAAAGACGCGATCCTGTCCGGTATCCCGGCCGGGCGCATGGGCACGCCCGAAGAGATCGCGGCTGCGGTGCGCTACATCGCGAGTCCCGAGGCGGGCTACGTCACCGGTGCGGTGCTGCACGTCAATGGCGGCGGGACGATGGCCTGAGCGCAATGCCGGTTAAATTCTGACTGCGGCTGGCGTGACACAGCTTTGTGACCCAACGGCACTAAGGCGTTTGCTAGGCTAGAGAAACGTCTTGCCATGGCGCATCGCAATCGCTAAGAGCGCAGCAGATGAGCTTGGCGGGTCGCCACAGCTCTGAATTGCGGTCTTCGGGTTGACCCGGGGCGCGCGGGTTGAGACGCTCGTAATCGAGCAAGCATGAACGGGCTACGCCCTATAAACTTTGAGGAATTGACATGAGCGACATCGCTGATCGCGTGAAGAAGATCGTCGTGGAGCATCTCGGCGTGGAAGAGGACAAGGTCACTGAGAGCGCCTCGTTCATCGACGACCTCGGTGCGGACAGCCTCGACACGGTCGAGCTGGTCATGGCCTTCGAAGAAGAGTTCGGCATCGAGATCCCCGATGACGCCGCCGAGAACATTCAGACCGTCGGCGATGCGGTGAAATTCATCTCGGAAGCGCAGTAAGCCTTTTACGGCTGACGCTGAGAGAGAGTTAAGGGCGGCGCTTCGGGGAACCGGAGCGCCGCTTTTCTTTTGTGCAAAGCGCGCGCCTGCGTTCGGGGGAGGGAAGATGCGGAGTTTCGTCGCGATCGAGCTGCCCGAGGCGCATGTCGAGGCCATCGAGCGGTTGCAGCAGGCTCTGGGCGCGGGCCGGATTGTGCAGCCCGAGAACCTGCATCTGACGCTGGCCTTTCTCGACGAGATCGACGCAGCCCAACTCGAGGCGCTGGACGAGGGGCTGCGGGCGGTCGACTGGGCGCCCGGGCCGGAGGTGGTTCTGGCGGGGCTGGAGATTTTCGGCAGTGCTGCGCGTCCGGAGGCGCTGGTACTGGGCGTGCAGGCCGAACCCAACCTTGCACGCTGGCATCGCGCGGTGATGGGGGCTGCGCGTCTGGCGGAGATCGACCTGCCGCGGCGCCGGTTTCGTCCGCATGTGACGCTGGCGCGGTTCGGCAAGCGCGCGAACCCGGGGGAGTTGCTGCGGCTGGGGCGTTTCATGGCGGCGCAAGGCGCTGTGAAGCTGCCCGCCTTCGCGCCCGAGCAGGTGGCGTTGGTCCAGTCCACGCTGGGACACGGGCCGCCACGCCATGAGGTGTTGATGCGCTATCCGAGTGAAAAATTTGTGCAATTCGCAAATACTTGACCGAAAGTGCAATCGCGTCCGCGTGAATGTTAACCCTTCATTAAGGAATTAGGCGTCCTTCTGAAGAGGACGCGGGTGTCTCATGATAAGCGTTCTTTTGCCCGCGCAGAGAAGGTTTCGTCATGTCTGTGTTTCGCCGGGCGCGGGTCCTCATTCGTCCTCTTTTGGTTTTCGCCGCCGCGCTTGCGGGGTTGGCCCTGTTGGCGCATGTGGCCACCGCGCTGTCGGGCGAGGATATGGTCGTTCGCGCGCTCACTTCGTGGAACGCGATGGGCGCATGGACGGCGCTGGCCATTCTGGCGATGGCGGGGGCGATCGCGTTCCGGCGCGAAGCGCCGAATGTGGCGCGCGGGCTGGCGGCGGGAACGCTGCTCCTGTGCCTGTTTTCGAGCGTAGCGAAGGTCTATGACCTGAGCGGCGCGGGGGCGATCGGGGGAGGCGCGGCCGCGTTACTGGGGATCACCGCGGCGGGGTTCTTCGCGCTGGAGGCGGGCGCCTATCTGTTTGGAACGATTGCCTATCTGACGGTGTTCGGCGGGGCTTTGATGTACCTGCTGTCGCACAGTATCGCGACCAGTCGGCTGGCGGAGGGCGTGTCGATCGGGGCGGCGCTGGCGATCATGTGTCTCGCCTATGCGGGGCTCATCTGCCGCAGCGATCGTGGGGTGATGCGGGTATTGCTCAACGAGCATGCCTCGGGGCGGCAGGCACGGGCGCAGATGCTTCTGGGGGTCGTCGCGCCCTTCCTGCTGGGCACGTTCTACCTGCTCAGCGATGAGGGGAGTCAGGTGCGCGCGGAGCTGCTGTTGCTGGTCGCGACCATCGTGGGGGTGAATATCGGGCTGATCATCCTGATGGCGGTCTCGCTGGAGCGGGTGGATCATGCGCGGCGCAAGGCCGAGCGGGAGCTGGTGAACCGGGCGATGCGCGACGGGCTGACGGGGCTGTTCAACCGGGAGATGCTCGGGCGGCGTTTCGCGCAGTATTTCGCGCAAGGTATGCGCGAGCAGGTGCCTTTCACGGCGCTGATGATCGATCTCGACCATTTCAAGCAGATCAACGATCTGGGCGGGCATTCTCTGGGCGATCGGGTTCTGCGCCGCACGGCGCGGGCGATGCGGGCGCAGCTGCGGCTGGAGGATACGATGGCGCGGGTCGGTGGCGAGGAATTCGCCGTGATCCTGCCGGGGGCGGGGCTGGTCGAGGCGCTCGAAGTGGCGGAGCGGTTGCGCGCCTGTGTGGCGGGGCTGCGTTTCGAGGAGCAGAACGGCGCGGTGCTGCAGGTCACCGTCTCGATCGGGGTGGCCGAATGGGAGCGCGGGGAGGAGCTGCGGAGCCTCTATGCGCGCGCCGACGGGGCGCTCTACGCGGCGAAGAATGGCGGGCGCGACCGGGTGTTGCTGGCGCCGCCCACCACTCAGATGCGCTGCACCGCGCTGACGCTGCCGCCCCTGAGCACCGGGCGGGCGCCTACGGCTGTGCCGACGCTCCCGGCACGGCAGACTGAACCGGTTCGCGCCCCGCAACGCTAGGCCCCTCACGCGCCGTCCGTCCTGAACGGTAACCCGCCTGTCGCAATGGGTTATGATTGCGCCTTTGCGCGCCCCCGTGTATCAGGTCTGCCAAGATATTTGGCTGAGAAAGAGGTCGGGCATGCGTCGGGTAGTAGTCACGGGTCTGGGGATGGTCACGCCGCTGGCTTGCGGGGTCGAAGAGACCTGGTCGCGGCTCATCGCGGGTCAGTCGGGGGCGGGGACGATCTCGCGCTTCGATGCGTCCAATGT
This sequence comes from Thioclava sp. ISO4, assembly GCF_058105145.1. Classification (NCBI taxonomy): domain Bacteria; kingdom Pseudomonadati; phylum Pseudomonadota; class Alphaproteobacteria; order Rhodobacterales; family Paracoccaceae; genus Thioclava; species Thioclava sp. ISO4. The sequence continues at coordinate 2,869,424 of NZ_CM176571.1, read as the reverse complement.
GACCACGAAATACGCCTGCGAGATTCCGCTGGGCGACGGGTCCGACGGCACGTTCAATGCCGATGACTGGATGGAGCCGAAAGAGCAGCGCAAGGTCGACGATTTCATCCTCTACGGAATGACGGCGGCGACGCAGGCGGTGAAGGATGCGGGCTGGGAGCCGCAGGACGAAGAAAGCCGTCTGCGCACCGGCGTGATGATCGGCTCGGGCATCGGTGGTCTCAGCTCGATCGCGGATACGGCCGTTCTGATCAAGGAAAAGGGCGTCCGCCGCGTCAGCCCGTTCTTCATTCCGGGCGCGCTGATCAACCTCGTCTCGGGGCAGGTCTCGATCCGCTTCGGCTTCAAGGGCCCGAACCATGCGGTCGTCACCGCCTGTTCGACCGGCGCGCATGCCATCGGCGATGCCGCGCGTCTGATCATGCTCGGCGATGCCGATGTGATGGTCGCGGGCGGCGCGGAAAGCCCGATCTCGGAGATCGGCATCGCGGGGTTCAACGCCTGTAAGGCGCTGTCGACGAAGCGCGGCAACGAGCCGGAGGCTGCGAGCCGTCCGTGGGATGCCGATCGCGACGGGTTCGTGATGGGCGAGGGCGCGGGCTGCGTCGTGCTGGAGGAATACGAGCACGCCAAGGCGCGCGGCGCGAAGATCTATGCCGAAGTGCTGGGCTATGGCCTGTCGGGCGACGCCTATCACATCACCGCGCCGTCCGAGGATGGCGATGGTGGCTTCCGCGCGATGAAAGCCGCGCTGGAGCGGGCCGATCTGAACCCCGATCAGGTGGATTACATCAACGCGCATGGCACCTCGACCATGGCCGACGTGATCGAACTGGGCGCCGTGCAGCGCCTGCTGGGCGATGCGGCGAGCAAGGCCACGATGAGCTCGACCAAGTCCTCGGTCGGCCACCTGCTGGGCGCTGCCGGTGCGGTGGAGGCGATCTTCTCGATCCTCGCGATCCGCGACCAGATCGCACCGCCGACGCTGAACCTGGAAAATCCGCCGGAAGAGGCCGTGATCGACCTCGCGCCGAAAGCCGCGGTCAAGCGCAAGATCGACGTCGCGCTGTCCAACAGCTTCGGCTTCGGCGGCACCAATGCGAGCCTCGTGATGGGCAAGGTGGATAGCTGATGTGGCGTAACATCGTCTCGAATTTCCTGACGCTGCTGATCGTCATTCTCGTCGCGCTTGGCGGGTTGGTAGCCTGGGCGAAGAACCAATATGTCGAGCCGGGCCCGCTGGCCGAGGCGATGTGCCTGCGCGTCGCGCCGGGCGAAAGCCTGCAGGGCGTGTCGTCTACTCTGAAAGACAAGGGGGCGATCTCGTCCTCCTATCTGTTCCGCACGGGCGCCCAGTATGAGGAAAAGGCCGACAAGCTGAAATTCGGCTCCTACCTGATCGAGCCCAACGCCTCGATGCAGTCCATCGTCGGGCAGATCACTGCGGGTGGTCCGTCGACCTGCGGCTCGGAACTGGTGTTCCGGATCGGGGTGAACGGCAACGAGGTGCTGCTGCGCGAGCTGGACCCGACCACGGGCGATTATCAGAAGGTCGCGGAATACAATCCCGAGAGCGAGAAACCGCCCGAAGGGTTCGAGGACAAGGCCGACCGCGTCGATGTCCGCACCCGCGTGACGGTGGTCGACGGCGTGACCAGCTGGCAGATCGTGCAGGGGCTTCAGGAAGCGAGCTTCCTGTCGGGCAAGATCGACGGGGTGCCGGGTGAAGGCACGCTCGCACCTGACAGCTACGAGGTGACGCGCGGCGCCGACCGGCAGGCGCTGATCGATCTGATGGCCGATCGCCAGTCGAAGATCCTCGCGGCCGCCTGGGACGGACGTGCCGAGGGGCTGCCCTATGACAATCCGCAGCAGGCGCTGACCATGGCGTCGATCGTCGAGAAGGAAACCGGTGTGCCGCAAGAGCGCCCGGAAGTGGCGAGCGTCTTCATCAACCGTCTCGAGAAGGGGATGCGTCTGCAGACCGACCCGACGGTGATCTACGGCGTGACCGAAGGCAAGGGCGTGCTGGGCCGCGGTCTGCGCCAGTCCGAGCTGCGCAAGGCGACGCCCTACAACACCTATGTCATCGACGGGCTGCCGCCCGGACCGATCGCGAATCCGGGCAAGGCGGCCATCGAGGCGGCGCTGCATCCCGATTCGACCGACTACCTGTTCTTCGTGGCCGATGGCTCCGGTGGGCATGCGTTCTCGAGCACGATCGAGGAGCATAATCGGAACGTGGCGAAGTGGCGCGAGATCGAGAAACAGCGTCAGGAAGATGCGTCAAGCAACTGATAAAGCAGAAAGAACCCCGGTTTGCGCCGGGGTTTTTTCTTGGCCGGATCGCACAACCCAGAATTTAGAGCTTGACTTTGCGAACGCTCTCGGGTAGAGATTTGACATGCTAGGAGAAGTGGGCAAGCGCTGCGGGGAAAGCCGACGGCGTTTTTTCATGTCTCTCGAACGGACCAACTTGGAACGGGTGGGTTCGTAAGTGATGCAAGACAACAAGATGAACGAGGCGGGGGCGCCGGTCGATCTTCTGGATCAGACCGAAGCGCTCTATCGGGACGTGGCCGAGGAGCTGGCGCAGGCGTTGCAGGGGGTGCGGCGCGGCGACATATCCGAGGCGAAAGCGGCGGTGCAGGCGGTCAAGGACCTCCGCACCGCTTTTCATTTGGTGATGGAGGAACGAACGCGTGTCGAGAAACTCCGCAGACAGCTGGCAGGTGTCGCCGCCGGACGCGATGGCGCGCTCGACTTCGATGCCGCCAGAGCTGAAATCGGGCGCCGCCTGGCTCGCCTCCGCGACGCCTGAGAGCGTCGAGGCGTTTCTCGACGGGCTCGACGACAATGCATTGCTCGCGCTGCCCTGGATCTTCGAGTTCTGGGCGCTCGATCATCAGCTTCCGCCCGAAGGGGATTGGAAAAGCTGGGTGATCATGGGCGGACGCGGCGCGGGCAAGACGCGGGCCGGGGCCGAGTGGGTGCGTGCGCAGGTGGAAGGCGCACGCCCGCTCGACCCCGGAAGGGCGCGGCGCGTGGCGCTGGTCGGCGAGACCTTTGATCAGGTGCGTGATGTGATGGTGATGGGGGAGAGCGGGATCCTTGCCTGCTCTCCGCCCGACCGCAGGCCCGACTGGGAAGCGGGAAGACGGCGGCTCGTCTGGCCGAACGGGGCCACGGCGCAGGCCTTCTCGGCCTATGAGCCCGAGGCGCTGCGGGGGCCGCAATTCGACGCGGCCTGGGTCGATGAGTTGGGCTGTGCGGCGATCGACAAGGGCACGAACGAGCCGAACAAGTTCCTCGATCCGAAAAGCTCGGAAAGCGCGCTGCCGCATTACTCGGATGGGCGGCGCGATGACTACATCCAGATGCAATATCTGCGGGCGATGACGTCCTATTGGGGGGATGCCGCGCGGAACCCGGTGTCGGAGTTCTATGGCGGTCCGATGGTGGATATGGCGCGCGCCCATGTCTGGGCGTGGGATGTGCGGCCCTATCCGCAATTTCCCGGTCTCCCGGAGGTATGGGACGACGCGGCGAATTATGCGCGGGGGCATTGGATTTCGGGGCGGGCGACGGCGCAACCTCTGGCGCATGTCGTGGGCGAGATTTGTGCGCTCGCAGGGGGCGAGATGTTCGATGTGAGCGCGCTGCACGGGGTGGTGCGCGGATATGCGATGCCCGGGGGGATCACGCCGCGCGGCGCGTTGCAGTCGCTGAGCGTGATCTACGGCTTCGATGCGGTGGAGCGCGACGGGGAATTGGTGTTCCGGATGCGCGATGCGTCGGTCGATGCGGAGGTGGTGCCACCGCTGCTTGCGCTGGATGGCGACGATCAGAGTCTGGAGACGCGCCGTGCGCCGGAGGCGGAGATCGCGGGACGCGTGCGACTGGCCTATGTCGAGGCCGATGGCAGTTTCGAGACCCGCGCCGTGGAAGCGATCTTCCCCGACGAGGAGAACGGCCCCGCCTCTGCGAGCGAGACGCCCCTGGCGCTGACGCGGGCGGAGGGAATGCGCGTCGTGAACCGCTGGCTCTCGGAGGCGCGGGTGGCGCGCGATATGGCGCAGTTCACGCTACCGCCCTCGATGGGGTGGCTCGGGCCGGGGGATGTCGTGGTGCTGCAGACCGAGGAGGGCGCGCGGCGCTACCGGATCGACCGGATGGAGCGCGCCGAGGCGATCCGTGTGGAGGCGGTCCGGGTCGAGCCGGGGATCTATGAGGCCTCGGAAGAGACCGACGAAGTTGCGCGGATCGAGAGCTTCACGCCGCCTGTGCCGGTCACACCGGTATTCCTTGATTTGCCGTTGCTGACAGGCGCGGAAGACCCGTATGCGCCGCATCTGGCGGTGACGGCGAGCCCTTGGCCGGGGACGGCAGCTTTGTATTCCGCGCTCGAGGATGCGGGCTATGCGCTGAATACCAGGATCGAGACGCAAGCCGCGATCGGGGTGACACAGACGATCTTGCCGCATGCACAGAGCGGGCTCTGGGATCGCGGGCCGAGCCTGCGCGTGAAGATGCTGTCGGGGACCTTGGAAAGCGCGAGCGAAGAGGGTGTGCTGGCGGGACTGAACGCGATGGCGATCGGGGATGGCTCGTCGGATCGCTGGGAGGTGTTCCAGTTCCGGACCGCCGAGCCGGTGGAGCCGGGCGTCTGGGATGTCTCGATGCGCTTGCGTGGGCAGGCGGGGAGCGATGCGCTGATGATGCACGATGCCTGGCCGGAAGGCTCGGTGGTCGTGCTGCTCGACGGGACGCCGCGCCAGATCGAGGTGCCGCCCTCGGCGCGAAATCAGGCGCGTCACTACCGGGTGGGGCCTGCCGGTAGTGGCTATGATGACCCCTCCTATATTCATACGGTTCAAGCCTTTGCGGGGATCGGGCTGCGGCCCTTGTCGCCTTGTCATTTGCGCGCGCAGGCGCTGGGCGGCGATCTGCGGCTGAGTTGGGTGCGGCGGACGCGGATCGGGGGCGATGACTGGGAGGCGCTGGACGTGCACCTGAGTGAGGTGTCGGAGCGCTACCGGGTGCGGGTGTTTGAGGGGCAGGTGATCCGGCGCGAGGTGATCGTGAGCGCGCCGGATTGGACCTATGGCGCGGCAGAGCGCGCGGAAGACGGGATGATCGGCGCGCCGAGCTTCGAGGTGGCGCAGGTCTCGGATGTCTTCGGCCCGGGGCTGCCGGCGCGGATGACCTGGACCGGGTGAGATGCGCGCGGTGCTGGACGGCGATCTGATGGCGCTCGCGCGGGTGGTGATGCTCTGGCCCGATGCGCGGCGCATGGACCGACTTCACCGACTCCTCGACCGGGTTCATGCGGCGGACCTCTATTGCAAGCGATTCCGCCGTGCGCATCCGTACTGGGGGAACGGCTCGGTCCTGAACATGGCGCTGGGCCTGCCGCGGGCGAAGGCCGGGCCGGGCGATCCGCGTTATCTGCACGCGCTGGGCTGTGTCTGTGTGGGGATGGCCATGTGGCGCTTGACGCGACAGCCCCTTAAGCGAAATGACGAAACGCCCCTTACTCTATTCGCCGGAAAGCCTATGTGTTAAGTTCTTGCGCGCGAAGAGGGAGTAATCCGATGAACAAGCAGATGGCCAAGGTTACCACCGTCGATCCGGTCTGGACGCAGATTTGTGACGAGGCGCGGGCTGCGGTGCGTGACGAGCCGCTTCTGGGGTCCTTGATCCATGCGGGCCTCTTGCATCACCCGACGCTCGAACGGGCGCTGGCCTATCGTTTCTCGATGAAACTCGCCTCGGCGGAGATGAGCGAGCAGCTTCTGCGTGAGATCGCCGAGGAAGCTTTCGCTGCCGATCCCGCCTTGGGGCAGGCGGCGCGGGCCGATCTGGTGGCCGTGCATGAGCGCGACCCGGCCTGCCACCGGCTGATCCAGCCGCTGTTGTTCTTCAAAGGGTTTCAGGCACTGCAAAGCTACCGGATCGCGCATTGGCTGTTCACGAACGGTCGCCGCGACATGGCCTATTTCGTGCAGATGCGCACCTCCGAGCTGTTCGGTGTGGATATCCATCCCGGCGCGAAGATCGGGCGCGGCATCATGATGGACCATGCCCATTCGATCGTGATCGGGGAAACGGCTGTGGTGGGCGACAATGTCTCGATGCTGCATTCGGTGACGCTTGGCGGGACCGGCAAGGAAGACGAAGAGCGTCACCCGAAGATCGGCAATGGCGTGCTGATCGGGGCGGGTGCGAAGGTGCTCGGCAATATCCATGTCGGCGATTACAGCCGGATCGCGGCGGGCTCGGTCGTTCTCTCCGACGTGCCGCGCTGCACGACGGTGGCCGGCGTGCCCGCGAAGATCGTGGGCGAGGCGGGCTGCGACCGTCCCGCGCGCGAGATGGATCAGCTTTTGCACAGCAAGTGAGCGCATCTCACATGGAATAGACAGGCGGGGCTTCGGCCCCGCTTTTTTCATGACTGGCTTTCGCCAAAGTGAACCCGGGCAGGGGCTCGGGGCGTAGCTCTACTGACTGATCACAGGAGAGCGACATGAAACCGATTTGGATGAACGGGCTTGCGGCCCTTCTCGTTTGGGCGCCGATGGGGCTTCCCCGCGCCAGCGCCAGCGCGAGCAACGAACTGCAGACGCTGCCAGCCGATCAGAGCGATCTCGCGCCTTATCGCTGGGATCGCCGCGTGGTGCTGATATTTGCCAATTCGGAGGCCGATCCGCAGTTTCGCACGGCGCGCAAGATGGTGACCGCGCAAGCGGATGGTGTCGCCGAGCGCGACATCACCGTGCTGGCCGATACCGCGCCGAACGCGGGCGGCGCGTTGCGCGACAAGCTCGGGGTCGACGGATTCCGGATGCTGCTGATCGGCAAGGATGGCGGTGTGAAGATGGACCGCGCCGAGCCGATCCCGGTTGAGACGCTGTTCGCCACCATCGACGCGATGCCGATGCGCCAGCGCGAGATGCGAGCCGACTGATCCCTCGAAGATAAGCGAAGGCCCGGACCAAGCGGTCCGGGCCTTTTGTCATGTCTAGGGATGATGTGACCTCAGGCCAGCATCAGCATCGGGTTCTCGAGGTTCTCGCAGATCGCCTTCATAAGCTCCGCGCCGAGTGCGCCGTCGATCACGCGGTGATCGACCGAGAGCGTCATGGACATGACGGTCGCCACTTCGATCTCGCCCTCGTCATTCACGACCGGCTGCTTGATGCCCGCGCCGACGGCGAGGATCGCGCCGTGGGGCGGGTTGATGACCGCGTCGAAATTCTCGATCCCGAACATGCCGAGATTGGAGATCGCGAAGCTGCCGCCCTGATATTCATGTGGCGCGAGCTTGCGGTCTCGGGCACGGGTCGCGAGGTCTTTCATCTCCGCCGACAGCGTCGAGAGCGACTTCATCTCCGCATCCTTCAGCACCGGCGTGAACAGCCCGCCTTCGATCGCGACCGCGACGGCCACGTCTGAGGGCTTCAGCTTGAACACCTTGTCGCCGGCCCAGACCGCATTCGCATCCGGCACCGATTGCAGCGCCAGCGCGCAGGCCTTGATGATGAAGTCGTTGACCGACAGCTTCACGCCGCGCCCCTCGAGCTGCTTGTTGAGCTGCGAACGGAATTTCATCAGCGCGTCGAGTTTGACGGAGCGGCGCAGGTAGAAATGCGGGATCGTCTGCTTGGCCTCGGTGAGACGCGCGGCGATGGTCTTGCGCATCCCGTTAAGCTCGATCTCCTCGTAGTCGCGCCCCTCATACATCTTGGCGATGGCCGAGGAAGAGACGGTCGGTGCTGCCGGGGCAGGGGCCGCGGCCTCCGCTTTCGGTGCGTCCGCCTTGGCCGGGGCTGCCTTGCCACCTTCAGCGGCTTCGACATCGGCCTTCACGATACGACCTTTCGGACCCGACCCCTTGAGGGCTGCCAGATCGACACCCTTGTCGGCGGCGATGCGGCGTGCGAGCGGCGAGGCGAAGACGCGCTTGCCATCCGCATCCTGCGGGGCGGCGGGCGCTTTCTCGGTCTTCGGCGCGGCGCTCGGGGCCGACTTCGCGCCGCTCTTTTCGGCGGGCGCGTTGTCGGCGTCCTTGGTCTCTTTCGCATCCTCAGCGGCTTCGGCTTGTGCTTCCCCGGGAACGGGGCTCTCGGCCTCGTCCACGGCGCTTGCATCCTCGCCCTCTTCCAGCAGCACGGCGATCGGGTCGTTGACCTTCACGCCCGAGGTGCCTTCCGAGACGAGGATCTTGCCGATCACGCCTTCATCCACGGCCTCGAATTCCATCGTGGCCTTGTCGGTCTCGATCTCCGCGATGATGTCGCCAGAGGAGACTTCGTCACCCTCTTTCACGAGCCATTTCGCGAGTGTGCCTTCCTCCATCGTCGGCGACAGGGCGGGCATCAAAATCTGGGTTGCCATTGCGCTATCCCCTTACCGGTAGGTGACTTTTTTGACCGCATCGACGACCTCGTCCGAGGTCACGAGTGCCATTTTCTCAAGGTTCGCCGCGTAGGGCATGGGCACGTCCTTGCCGGTGCAGTTGATCACCGGCGCGTCGAGCCAGTCGAAGGCGCGCTCCATGATCACGGCCGACAGGTGGTTGCCGAAGCTTGCCACGGGGAAGCCTTCCTCGACGGTCACGCAGCGGTTGGTCTTGCGCACCGAGGCGAGCACCGTGTCGTAATCCACCGGGCGCAGGGTGCGCAGGTCGATCACTTCGGCGTCGATGCCGTCTTTCTCGAGCTTGTCGGCGGCCTCCAGAGCGTGGCTCATGCCGATGCCCCAGCTGACGATGGTGACATCCGCGCCTTCGCGCCAGATTTTCGCCTTGCCGAAGGGAATGGTGAAGTCCTCCAGATCCGGAACCTCGAACGAACGCCCGTAAAGGATCTCGTTTTCGAGGAAGATCACCGGGTTCGGATCGCGGATCGCCGATTTCAGCAGGCCTTTCGCATCGGCTGCCGAATAGGGCTGCACCACTTTCAGACCCGGAACATGGGCATACCATGCGCCGTAATCCTGGCTGTGCTGGGCCGCCACGCGGGCTGCCGCGCCGTTCGGGCCGCGGAACACCATAGGCGCGCCCATCTGGCCGCCCGACATATACAGCGTCTTCGCCGCCGAGTTGATGATCTGGTCCATCGCCTGCATGGCGAAGTTGAAGGTCATGAATTCGACGATCGGGCGCAGGCCACCGAAGGCCGCACCGACGCCGAGACCGGCAAAACCATGCTCGGTGATGGGCGTGTCGATCACGCGGCGGTCGCCGAACTCGTCCAAGAGGCCTTGCGTGACCTTGTAGGCGCCTTGGTATTCGGCGACTTCCTCGCCCATCACGAACACGCTGTCGTCGGAGCGCATCTCTTCGGCCATCGCATCACGCAGCGCCTCGCGGACGGTCTGCGTCTTCATCGGCGTGCCTTCGGGCCAATCCGGCGTGGTGTCGGGCTTGGGCATGTCGTCGTCCGACGATTTCGCCTGAGCGGGAGCCTTCGCGGGTTCGTCGCTCTCGTCGCTTTCAGCCGCATCCGAGCCGGTGTTCGGCGCTTCGGCCTCTTCGGCGGCGGAGGCGTCTTCGCCTTCTTCCAGCATCACCGCGATCGGGTCGTTGACCTTCACGCCGGAGGTGCCTTCCGCGACGAGGATCTTGCCCAGCGTGCCTTCGTCGACCGCTTCGAATTCCATCGTGGCCTTGTCGGTCTCGATCTCGGCGATGATGTCACCGGCCGAAATCTCGTCGCCCTCTTTCTTGAGCCATTTCGCCAGCGTGCCCTCTTCCATCGTGGGCGAGAGCGCGGGCATCAGAATCTTGGTTGCCATCTGTCTTTCCCCCCTCAGGCGTTCTGCGGCGCGACATCGGTATAGATGTCGGTGTAAAGTTCATCCGCGGAGGGCTCGGGGCTCTCCTTGGCGAAATCGGCGGCGCCGTTGACGATCGCCTTGATATCCTTGTCGACCTGCTTGAGCTCGTCCTCGGTCGCGTGCTTGCCGGTCAGCAGAAGTTGGCGGATATGCTCGATCGCGTCGCGCTCTTCGCGCATCTTCTGCACCTCTTCGCGGGTCCGGTATTTCGCCGGGTCCGACATCGAGTGGCCGCGATAGCGATAGGTCTTGATCTCGAGGATGTAGGGGCCCTTGCCCGAGCGGCAGTGCGCAACGGCCTTCTCGCCGGCCTGCTTCACCGCCAGCACGTCCATCCCGTCGACCTCTTCGCCCGCGATGCCATAGGCGATGCCGCGCTCGTAGAAGTCGGGCGACTTGGTCGCGCGCTTCACGCTGGTGCCCATCGCATATTGGTTGTTCTCGATCACGAAGACGACCGGGAGATCCCAGAGCTGCGCCATGTTGTAGGTCTCTGCGACCTGTCCCTGGTTCGCCGCACCGTCGCCGAAATAGGTGAAGGTGACGTTGTCGTTGCCCTTGTACTTGTCTGCGAAGGCGAGGCCCGCACCGATCGGCACCTGCGCCGCGACGATGCCGTGGCCGCCGTAGAAATGCTTCTCTTTCGAGAACATGTGCATCGAGCCGCCCTTGCCCTTCGAATAGCCGCCATCGCGGCCCGTGAGCTCGGCCATCACGCCTTTCGGGTCCATCCCGCAGGCGAGCATGTGCCCGTGGTCGCGATAGGAGGTGACGCGCTTGTCGCCTTCCTTCGCCGCAGCCTCGAGGCCGACGACCACCGCTTCCTGCCCGATATAGAGGTGGCAGAAGCCGCCGATCAGACCCATGCCGTAAAGCTGACCCGCCTTCTCTTCGAAGCGCCGGATCAGCAGCATGTCATGGTAATATTGCTTGAGTTCCTCGGCCGAGACATTCGCGCCCGCTTTGGCGCCGCTCGCCGAGCCTTTCCGTGCTGCCATTGGTCAGACCTCCCTTGGCCGGAATAGTTTAGCGTTAAACCATTCCTTACAGTAATGCCGGGCCGAAGGCAATGACCCCACGGTATCGCAGGGCAGGAATGGCGTTCACTTTCCAACTAGGGCCGGAGGGGCGGTTTTCGAGCGATGTTTATGCCGCGAAAATGGGCAGACCGGGAAGCCTCTCAGCGGATCACGATCTCGTCCGAGCGCATCGCGCCCAGAACTTCGCGCGCCCGGCTGTCGAGAAGGTCCAGATCGAGGTAATCGTCGGAGAGGCGATGGGTCAGGTTGGCCATCCGGTCGACCTTGGCGCGCAGCGCATCGCGCTCGGCGCGCTTGGCATCGATCTCCGCTTCGATCTGCACGCGGCTGAGAATGCCGTAACGCCCCTGCACGGCGGCAAAGGCGAAATAGGCGCCCAGCACCACTGCCACGGTCACGAAAATCAGAGGCCCGATCGTGGGGCGTCTCATCACCATTGTCCTGCCTCGCTTCTTCGCTGGTCGCGTGCCTGTCCCCCAGACCCGCGCCACGGCCTCTGACGGGCCCTGTGTCTCGAATCATGTCACATGTGATTCGTCATTGGAATCCCCCGGATGATCAATTCTGCAAAGATTTCGCACGACGTTGCGCGCTGGTTTGCGCACTGGTTTGCGCGGAGAGTTGCGCGCAGGATTGCCCCATGGGCGGCCCGCCTCTCACGCGCAGCCCCGGGAGGCGCACAGACTTGCCCCGGCACGCGCATCTGGCTAGGCAGGTTTCGCAGCAGGAAAGGCGCGCATGTGAGCATCTCTGGGTTCATCAAGGCGATCGGGTCGAAGAAGATGCGGCTCTTCGGCATCACCGCGCCGCGCGCAGCCGAAGGGCGCGAGGGGCTGGCCCTCGTCGCCATCGTGAAGAACGTGGGCGACTACATTCTCGAATGGCTGGAATTCCACACGGCGGCCGGGGCGCGCCACGTCTTTCTCTATGACAATGGCTGCACTGACGACACGCTGGCCAAGATCGCCGCGTCGCCCTTCGCGGCGTCCGTCACCGTGACCCCCTGGCGTATGGCGGGTTACGATCCGGTCACGGAGCGCCGCATCTCGCAGCAGGTCGGGGCCTATGCCCATGCGGTGACGACCTTCGGCGCCGATTTCGAGCGCATGGCCTTCATCGATATCGACGAATTCCTCGTCCCCGATCCCGGGCTGAGCCTGATGGAGGCGATCACGCAGCATGGCGATCACTCCAACATCTCGCTGCCCTGGCACATGTTCGGCCATGCGGGCCACGAGACGCGCCCCGATGGCTGGGTGACGCGCGCCTTCACCGACCGCGCACCGGTTCCCTACGCCCGCGACAGCGATCTGCTGCGCTTCAAATGCATCGTTGATCCGGCCCGCGTCTCGGCAGTGGGCGTGCATAGCTTCGAGACCGTGGACATGGGCGAGCGCACCGCCAACGCGGCGGGGCAGGTGGTGTCGAACCACGCGCGCAAGCAGGAGAGTTTCTTCACCTCGAGCCCGCTGCAGCTGAACCACTACTACCTGCTGTCGAAAGCCGAGCTGGAGACCAAACTCGCGCGCGGCCCGATCAATTTCGGCGGCGCCGAGGGCTATCGCAAACGCGTGCTGGCGAAAGTCTCCGAGATCGAACGCGCACCGGTCGAGGATCGCAAGGCGGTGGCATATTTTGAGGGTGTACGCGAGGGCTAAGCGGAGTAGTTTGCCTCCCGGGGAAGATCGCTAATGTAGGCGGAAGGTGATACCGGTGATACTCGAAAAAATCCGACGTTCTTACGATGCTAGGCGACTGCGTAAGAAATCGAGAGCCTTGGGGCGGCATTTCCTTATCGCGCCGACACCCGGGCTTACGATCGATCTTTCTGAATATGGCTCGGACCGGGATGCGTTGACTGCCGCACCTTGCGTGATCTCCTTCGGGACGCGCGACGGGTTTTACGATCGCTTCTGCGAGACGCTTCAGAAATCCTGTGACGCACACGGCGTCGCACACTCGATCGAGACGATCCCGCCCTGCGGGCGCATAAATGCGTGTCTGTTCAAGCCCAGCTTCATTAAGTTCAAGTTACTTACGCTTAATCGGCCGGTCATCTGGCTCGACGCGGATGCGTCGCTCGAAGGTGAATTTTCGTTGCCAGATTCCAAATGGGATATCGCGACGCTCTCGAATAACCGGGAGTCCGAGATCAATAAGAAAGCGGCCGTTTGTATTGCGTTTCAGCCGACAGTTGCGTCACTGCGATTTGTAGAGACGTGGGAGGGGTTTTGTTCCTCGCAATGGACGGCACCTGGCCTCGATCATGAAAGAATGAATTACACCCGAGAGGTCATGCACGGGCAGTATGTCGAAGAGGATTTAACCCCGCACGTTTCGGGTAAAATTGTGCGGGATTCCGGACGAAAAAAAGAATTCAGATACTGAAGTTGCTTCGAGATGTGTTCTGAAAATACTTTCTCTCAACTCTCTTGAGTCCCTTGTTTTTAAAGAGATTTCTCATGCCTACGACGCTTTCTTTTGAGCCATTTCTTTCTAGGCTCAGGACTCATAGCCAGTAGATGACCGTGGCGGCGAGAGCGATGGCCGAGAGGAAGACCTTCGGGCACCTATCGTATCGCGTGGCTACCCGCCGCCAGTCCTTGAGTCTGCCGAACATAATCTCGATCCGGTTGCGGCGTTTATAGCGGCGCTTGTCATACTTCACCGGTGTCTTCCGCTGCTTACGGCCCGGGATGCAGGCGCGTATCCCCTTGTCTTTCAACGCTTCGCGGAACCAGTCGGCGTCGTAACCGCGATCCCCGAGCAGCCAGTCGACATCCGGAAGACTGTCGCAAAGCGCCCGGGCACCGATGTAATCGCTGACCTGTCCTGCCGTTACGAACAGGTTGAGAGGGCGTCCCTGGCTGTCGCAGATGGCATGCAGTTTCGTGTTCATGCCGCCCTTGGTCCGTCCGATCAGGCGGCCGCGCCCCCCTTTTTGACGCCCAGACTGGACGCCGTGCGGTGGGCCTTCAGGTAAGTGGCGTCAATCATCACGGTCTTCTTCTCGCCATGCCCGGCAGCCAGTCCGGCCATCATCTTCGCGAAGATGCCTTTGTCGCTCCAACGCTTCCAACGGTTATAGAGCGTCTTGTGGGGGCCATACTCCTTCGGCGCATCTCGCCATCGCAACCCATTACGATTGATGAAGATAATACCGCTCAGGACGCGCCGATCATCGACGCGCGGCTTACCATGGGACTTCGGAAAGTAGGGCTCCAGACGCGCCATCTGCGCATCGCTCAGCCAGAATAGATCAGACATGTCACCGCTCTGTTTTCGTGCGGTGAATCATGCCCTTCTGCTGAAATCAATGGGTCCTGACCCTAAGGAAGCTAGGCTCAGGACTCATAGCCAGTAGATGACCGTGGCGGCGAGAGCGATGGCCGAGAGGAAGACCTTCGGGCACCTATCGTATCGCGTGGCTACCCGCCGCCAGTCCTTGAGTCTGCCGAACATAATCTCGATCCGGTTGCGGCGTTTATAGCGGCGCTTGTCATACTTCACCGGTGTCTTCCGCTGCTTACGGCCCGGGATGCAGGCGCGTATCCCCTTGTCTTTCAACGCTTCGCGGAACCAGTCGGCGTCGTAACCGCGATCCCCGAGCAGCCAGTCGACATCCGGAAGACTGTCGCAAAGCGCCCGGGCACCGATGTAATCGCTGACCTGTCCTGCCGTTACGAACAGGTTGAGAGGGCGTCCCTGGCTGTCGCAGATGGCATGCAGTTTCGTGTTCATGCCGCCCTTGGTCCGTCCGATCAGGCGGCCGCGCCCCCCTTTTTGACGCCCAGACTGGACGCCGTGCGGTGGGCCTTCAGGTAAGTGGCGTCAATCATCACGGTCTTCTTCTCGCCATGCCCGGCAGCCAGTCCGGCCATCATCTTCGCGAAGATGCCTTTGTCGCTCCAACGCTTCCAACGGTTATAGAGCGTCTTGTGGGGGCCATACTCCTTCGGCGCATCTCGCCATCGCAACCCATTACGATTGATGAAGATAATACCGCTCAGGACGCGCCGATCATCGACGCGCGGCTTACCATGGGACTTCGGAAAGTAGGGCTCCAGACGCGCCATCTGCGCATCGCTCAGCCAGAATAGATCAGACATGTCACCGCTCTGTTTTCGTGCGGTGAATCATGCCCTTCTGCTGAAATCAATGGGTTCTGACCCTAGTCTTGGAGAGCGATGGAGTGGAGCCTTCAGTCCTCGAACTCCTGCACTTCAAATAAAGAAAACGCCACAATCGAAAAAGCGGGCCGCCTCCCGACGCCCCGCTTCGGCTTGGTTCAAATGTCCCGGGGGAGCTCCCGCAGGGAGTGGGGGCAGCGCCCCCTGATCGGTTTACCGATCTTTTACCCCGCCACCGAGGCCGCATGGATCGAGGTGATCGCCTCTTCCAGCATCGCGTTGAACGCCTCGTCCGACTGCTGGGCCGAGAGGCCCTCGGTCAGCGCGCGCGAGAAGGACGCGATCATGCCGGTGTTCTTGGCCAGCTTCTCATTCGCCTCGTCGCGCGAATAGCCGCCCGAGAGCGCCACGACCTTCAGCACCTTCGGGTGATCGACCAGCGGCTTGTAGCGGTTCGGCTCGGTCGGCAGCGAGAGCTTCAGCATCACCTGCTTGCCCTCGGGCACCGCGTCGAGATGGCTCAGAATCTCGGCCAGCAGCATCTGCTCGGCCTCGTCCTTGTCGGAGATCGAGATCGTCACTTCCGGCTCGAGGATCGGCACGAGCCCGTGGCTCAGCACCTGCATGCCCAGCTCGAACTGCTGATCGACGATCGCCTTGATGCCGCCGACATTGGCCGCCGAGATCACCGAACGCTCCTTGGTGCCGAAGATGCCCGCCTTGGCCGCCCGCGACAGCAGATCGTCGAGGCCCGGGATTGGCTTCATCAGCTGCACGCCGTTCTCTTCGGCCTCCAACCCCTTGTCGATTTTGAGGAAGGGCACGACGCCACGCTTTTCCCAAAGATAGGTGGCGGTGGGCGTGCCGTCGATCTCGCGATCCATCGTCTGCTCGAACAGGATCGCGCCGACCACTTTCTCGCCGGTGAAGGCGGGGGATTTGATGATCCGTGCGCGCATCTGGTGGATCAGATCGAACATTTCCTCTTCGCCGTTATAGGCGTCTTCCTCGATCCCGTAGAGCCGCAGCGCCTTGGGGGTGGAACCGCCCGATTGGTCGAGGGCTGCGATGAAGCCGTTGCCCTCGCGCATCTGCTCGGTCTGCTTGGCGTTGGACATGGAAATTCCTCCTGCGGGATATGGTGTTGCCAGAAGGGATAGTTTCCGCGCCGGATCGATGCAACGCTGGTGACGCTAACATCGCGAAATGGCGTGAATTTTGGCGTGACCTCGCCGCCGCGCGCGGTCCTGCGCCGCGAAAAGACGCGCAAATGAGAAGGGCCGGGGCGCTCTCGCAGCCCCGGCCCGATCCGTCTCGCCGCCCTGTCACAGGGCGTGAGGCTCAGCTTTTCTGGTCGAGCGCAGCCACGCCCGGCAGGACCTTGCCTTCCATCCATTCGAGGAAAGCGCCGCCTGCGGTCGAGATATAGGAGAAGTCCTTCGCCGCATCGGCCTTGTTGAGCGCCGCGACCGTATCGCCGCCGCCTGCGACCGAGATCAGCTTCTCGTCGCGGGTCAGTTCGGCCGCTTTCGCCGCCGCCGCATTGGTCGCCGCATCGAAGGGCGCGATCTCGAACGCACCGAGCGGGCCGTTCCAGATCAGCGTGCGCGAGTTCTCGAAGACCGATCCGATCTCCTCGACCGATTTCGGACCGGCGTCGAGGATCATCGCATCCGCCGGGCAGGCGTCATTGGCGACGGTCTCGTTCTCGGCGCCCACCTTGAACTCGCGCGCCACGACCACGTCGACGGGCAGGTGGATCTTGCAGCCAGCGTGTTTGGCCTTCTCCATGATCTCTTGCGCGGTGCCCGCCATGTCGCGCTCGGCCAGCGATTTGCCGACATCGATGCCCTGCGCCACGAGGAAAGTGTTCGCCATGCCGCCGCCGATGATCAGGTGATCGACCTTGGCCACCAGATTGCCCAGCAGGTCGAGCTTGGTCGAGACCTTCGCGCCGCCCACGACCGCCGTCACCGGGCGCTCGGGATCGCCAAGGGCCGCGTCGAGCGCTTTCAGCTCGGCTTCCATCAGGCGACCGGCGGCTGCGGGCAGGATCTTCGCGATGCCTTCGGTCGAAGCGTGCGCGCGGTGCGCGGCCGAAAAGGCGTCATTGACATAGACCTCGCCAAGCGCGCCCATCTCGGCGGCCAGCATCGGGTCGTTCTTCTCTTCGCCGGCGTGGAAACGGGTGTTCTCCAGCAGCAGAACTTCGCCTTTCTGCAACGCGCCCACGGCTTCCTTCGCGGGACCGCCGACGCAGTCCTTGGCGAATTTCACCGGGAAGCCCAGAGCCTTCTCCAGTGCGGGAACCAGCGGCTCGAGGCTCATCTCGGGCACGACCTGACCCTTGGGGCGACCGAAATGCGCCAGCAGCACCGGCTTTCCGCCCTTCGAGAGAATGTCGGTCACGGTCGGCACGATCTTCTCGATCCGCGTCGCGTCGGTCACTTTTCCGTTCTCCACGGGCACGTTGATATCGACGCGCACCAGCACGACCTTGCCGTCCAGATCGACCTCGTCGAGGGTTTTCCAAGCCATGAAATCACTCTCCCTATCGGCGCAGGGGACCATCGTGAATGTGGCCCGCTCCCGCGGCTTGCGTTCTTCATGCCTGCGGCGATGGGTCGCGTCAACGGGCGCGGCCCAACTGCGGCGCTTTGTCCTTGCCGCGCAGGGGCCTCGCTCCTATGGTCGGGCCAAATTTCAATGGAGGACCCAATGGCCGATATCAAGGATCCCGAGAACACGATCATCATCGAGCTCAAGGACGGGCCGGTCGTGATCGAGCTGCTCAGCGACGTCGCCCCGAAACATGCCGAGCGCATGAAGCAACTCGCCCGCGACGGCGCCTATGACAACGTGGCCTTCCACCGCGTGATCGAGGGCTTCATGGCCCAGACCGGCGATGTCGCGAACGCGAATATGGAAAAGGACTACAATCCGGGCCGCGCGGGCACGGGCGGGTCGCAATATCCCGATCTTCCGGCGGAATTCTCGAAGCTGCCGCATGATCGCGGGACGCTGGGCGCTGCGCGCTCGCAAAACCCGAACTCGGCCAATTCGCAGTTTTTCATCAACTTCAAGGACAACCATTTCTTGAACGGTCAATACACGGTCTATGGCCGCGTGATCTCCGGGATGGACAATGTCGACAAAATCGCGCGCGGCGAGCCGCCGGCGAACCCCGACCGGATGATCTCGGTGAAGGTGGCCGCCGATGCGTAATATCCTGCGCCGCACCGTTCTCGCCGCCGCCGCAAGCCTCGTCGTCGCAGCACCCGCTGCCTTCGCACAAGACAGCTCGGGCGTGGCCGATACCGGCGGGCCGAAGCTCGTCCTGCAGATCGGCGGTCAGACCGAGGGCAAGGTCGTGATCGACCTGCTCACCGACAAGGCCCCGAAATCCGCCGAACGGCTGATGACGCTCGCCAAGGAAGGCAAATACGACGATGTCGTCTTCCACCGCGTGATCGACGGCTTCATGGCCCAGACGGGCGATGTGCAATTCGGCAAGAAGGGCGGAGATACGTCGATGGCCGGTATGGGCGGCTCCGATCTGCCCGACCTTCCGGCGGAGTTCTCGAACATCTCCTTCCAGCGCGGCATCGTGGGCATGGCCCGCTCCGCCGATCCGAACTCGGCCAATTCGCAGTTCTTCATCATGTTCGCCCCCGCGCCCCATCTCGACGGGCAATATACCGTCGTGGGCCATGTCGTGAGTGGCATGGATGTGGTCGACAAGATCAAGAAGGGCGACGCGGCGCGCAACGGCGTGGTCGAGGACCCCGATTACATCGTCAAGGCGACGGTGGAAGACAAGTAAACCGGGCAAGGGGGCTTCGGCCCCCTTTCTCTTGCGCTGGCTGCCTCTTTCGGCTTGGCCCAAATATCCCGGGGGGCTTCGCGTCAGCGAAGCGGGGGCAGCGCCCCGTGCCTGACCGATAGTTGCCGCTTGGCACTGAAAATATCGACGATGCTCGGCGTAACGCCCCCCGCAGAAAGCAAAGCGCCGAGATCAGAAACGATCTCGGCGGCAAGCGCATCGGGTGCATCAGGGTCGGGTCTCAACTCGACCAGCCTTATGAGTTCTCGCAAATGTTCGTTGGCCTGGTGAACGAGCTCTGGGTCGGCGAGCAGTGTCTCGAGTTCCTGCACGGCGCGCGCAAAGAGCGCGGCACTGTCGGTCGGAAGTTGCGGCAGAACTGCGCGGGTCTTTTGATGCTGATCCAGCTCGGCTTCAAGATCGGAGATCTCACGTTCGAGCTCTTCCGCGCGCGTCTTGTAAGCACTGTAGGGCGCGCCTTGCTCGATGGCATCGAAGATCCGCTGGCGGCTCGTACGCGCTTTCTTAAGACGACGCTCGAGCCGCGTTGCGGTATCTGCGCCCTGGGCGCTCGCCAGCGCCTTGTACTCAGCCTTAAGCGCGGCGTCGAAGCTCGCGGCCAGTTCCGGCGTCAGAAAGGTGCCCCGAAGCTTCGCGAAGACACGCGTCTCAATCCGGTCGCGGTGGATGGTCGTCTTGTTTTTGCACGCCCCCTTGCGGGCTTCGCGGCAGCCGAAATGGGTTCGGCCGACTTTCACATAGGTCGCGCCGCAGCAGCCGCAGACCAACAAACCGCTCAACAGGTGCTTGCTGCGCCGGGCCCCGACGGGGTTGCCTTTGCTTCGGGTCTTCGAGGCTTGGATCGCAAGCTGCCCCTCCACTCGCTCCCACAGTTCTTGATCGATGATCCGGAGGGCCGGAATCTCGATCTCCGCGGCCGCGCTCGGGGTTTCGTAGACTTCTTTGCTGCCGGTTTCGGGATGATAGCGGCGTGACGTCTTCGCGACGCTTGCAATGCCGATGTAAAGACGATTGCGCAGCATGCCTTCGAACCGTGCCGGGTTGCCACGGATTGTGCTGATGTCCCAGGTGCCACCGCGCGGCGCCGGAATACCGTCTTGGTTCAGCCGCTTTACGATCGCCTGCGTCGAATGCCCGTCGGCAAACTCACGAAAGATGCGGCGCACGATCTCTGCTTCCTCGGGATCGATCTCGCGGTTTAGCCCTTCGTCACCGTCACGCTTGCGGTAGCCGTATGCGCTCGTGTGAAGCCGTTTCCGGGTGAGCCCCTGCACCATGCCACGGCGCGTGTGTTCGCCGATCATCTGCGCGTAAAGCTGCGCGCCGAGCGCATTGATCAGAACTTTGAAGAAGTCTTGCTGACCCTCGGCAACCGAATAGAGCTCGGCCTGCTGGAACTGGAACAGCTCGTAGTGATTGAGCGCGTCGGCGATCTTGCGTGTCAGACGATCCACGGCTTCGATGACGATCGCATCGACCTGCCGCGCGTTGACAGCAGCACACAGCGCCTGAAGTCCCTCGCGGCGCGTGTTGCGGCCCGATTTCTCATAATCCGTGAAACGATGTGTCACCACCCATCCGTGCTCGGCCGCGAAACGCTCCGCCATCGCGATCTGATCGTCGATCGAAGTCTGCTTCTGGAGACCTGAGCTGTAGCGAGCATAGATCGCGACACGTTTCGTCATTGTGCTTCGTCCTTTCGAGGCGCGGTAGGGCTGTTGGCGGGGATCGTATTCGCGAGATCCCGGACAACAGCGCGCGCCAGCAACCGTGCGATTGCGCTGCAGGCTGGTGGCACTGTCGTCGATTCACCAAGTGTATCGTTGGCGGCGGTGATATGGGCGGATGGCATGAAAAGCTCCTTAGTGTCGGTGTCCTACTAAGGAAGCTGGGTTCATCTGTCAGAGCGCGGAAACGCGATCACGAAGAAACTGAAACTCGCGATGGGAAAAGGTTGGCATGAAGCTCAAGTTCATGGCGAACGAGCCCGCCCTAGCGTTCGCCTCAGGAGCGGACTCGCGCTCAGTTGGGGAAGATCCGGTACACTCGCTGCGGCGAGCCGCGACGTCCGGTTCTGTTCTCACCGTTCCGAAAAAGTCCGCGCTGTAACGCGGTCCAAAAGCGAAGGCAGTGCAAGTTGGGTCTGGCCTAATCGATGGTGACCGAAAAATCCCGTGGCGGGTCAGCGGCGTGCTAGCTTTCCGAATTCGCTATCCAAAAGGGTCCGGAGCTTTTTCGCTGCACCGTGCATGGCAGCTTTGGCATTCGCATCGCTATGGGTGACGGCCAGCGGCTTCATCCCCTCGGGGCGCGCCTCAATGGTGCAACGAATGTCGTCGGCCCCGCCTTTTGCACCATTTACATCGGCCAAGTGCACCTCAAGCCGGGACAGACGATGAGCCAAGTGTCCTAGCGCGGCAGTGACAATCTTCTCGGCGTCATCAACCAAATGTCGATCGCCATGAATGTCGGAACCTGTGTTCATTTGAAACTGCATATCACCTCTCCTTTTTTGCATTTTACCAAAGATTTTCGTCGCGATAATTGACACAGAACAAGCCAATCGCGGCCGCAAGGTCTTCTCGCGAAACTGGAAGCTCAAGTGCTGCGCTGTCGGTCACATTCTCGAGGAGACCGGAGACCAACTCTTCAACTTCACCCGCCTTGACGCTTCGCAATGAAAATCGGCAAGGACCACCAACGCGTTAGAGTGCCTGAACGGAGCCAATTTCACCTGCCGCGAGCTCTCCGCCAAAAAAAATCCTGCGACCTTCTAGACACGATCCACATCGACCCATCATCGAAGACGTGGCTGGCGCGTTGACGCCCAACCTGCTGTATCGAAGATGCCATATCAAACCGAAGCCTGCACCCAACCGACGGCATTGCCGAGCACCGATTGCATGACCGCATCGATACCTGCGATCAGGACGACCGTAGTGTCCGACGCTACAGACCTCGTGGTGTCGAAGCATCGCGTTCCAATAATCTGGCGGTCAGCTTCGCCGATTAGGGTCATCTGCAAGGCGAGATGGACCTGGGCCGAGGTCGGGTCGGGGCCGATCAGTTCGGCTTGGAACGCCTGTATCTCGCACATCAGCGTGAAATCAGGCATAAGCCCTGCCCCCACCCTGCTGACCAGCCGGAACCCGCCTCGATTGAGAAACGAGTTAACGAGAAGCGTCTGCACCATGGCCGGAGTTGGCTCGGACCAACGAGCATCGGGCAGATACTCGGCCTGAAGTGGAGACACCTTGATCAGGACACGGTCGGTGGCGAGCTCGCCACCGACCGTCGGCATCTCGACGACCAAGTGGTGCGAGCCTCCGGGCCGCGTCTGTGTCGGAGCGAGCGGCGAGAGCGTATAGGTGTCAAGCGGTTCGCTCGCCCTCGAGACCGCAGACACGGCGCTGCATCCCGCGAGGCCAGCCATGGCAGAAAGCGATAGAAGGTTGCGACGCGAAAGGGTCATTGGGCTCTCCTGTAGTCCGGTGTCTTGTTGCCGAGAAGAAAACGCCCCGGATCGCTGCCGATCTGGCGAGCGAGAGCGTCAAACCGCGCGATCACCGCACGTGCGTCCGCGATCAGGCCGCTGATCTGCATCGAAAGGCGCGGCAGGTCATTTCGGGTCGCGCCTCGCAGGCCATCCATGGCCCCCGCCGTACTGTCGACAGCTAATTGCAGGCCCGCGACCAGCGCGGGTATGTCACGCTCCAGCAGGTCATCACCGGAAGCAAGGATCGTCTCGACTGCGTCCAGCGCCGTATCGAGTTGGAGGAGCGTTGTCTCGGCTCGGGTGGCGAGCGCATCTACCCGCCCGGTGGCGTTCTGCAGGTTGGCGAGGATTCCCGCGATCGCATCGCGGTTCTCGGGCGTGGCAAAACTCCGAATCTGAGAAATAAGCGCGGTCGCCTCGGCCAGCAGCTCGGGGCCGCTGGTCATCAGGTCCTGCACGACCGATTTCTCCGACCGGATCACCGGGACCTCTGCCGGAGGCTCCACCGCCAAGCGCGCCGCCGTGGCGCTGCCGCCTTCCAGCGCAACGAAGGCGACCCCTGTAACCCCTTGGGAGGCAAGAGTAGCGATGGTGTCGGTGCGCACCGGCGTGTTCGCGAGGATCTCGATGCGCACCCTCACCAGCGCGGGATCGTCGCGATCGAGAGCAATGGTCAAAACCCTTCCGACATCGACGCCATTGTAGCGCACGGTAGCTGTCTGGTTCAGTCCCGTGACGGTGCCGAAGAGGACGTCGTATTGCGCATAGGTCCGGTCGAGATCGACCTTGGCCAGCCACAGCATGAACCCGAGCGCAGAAAGAAATCCAAAGATGGTGAACAGACCGATCAGAATGAAGCGCGCACGAGTTTCCATCAGTCTTCCTCCAACCCTAACGGCACATGGGCGCGCGACCCGTGAAAATAGGAATGGACCCAAGAATCGTCGAAGTCCCGCATCTCAGCGAGAGTGCCAGTCACCAGCACCCGTCGCTGCGCCAGCACCGCGATCCGGTCGCAGGTGGCCTGCAAGGTGTCGAGGTCGTGGGTCACCAGAAACACCGTAAGGCTCCGGGGAGGACCGTCTTTCGGACTTGAGGCAGGCGGCGTAGGTCCGGAGCTATGTCCGACCATAGATACAGACCCGAAATTGAGATCCTTTCTGTCACCGATACCGGGCGCCGTCGGCGTTGGACGGATGAAGAGAAGGTGCGCATCGTTGAAGAAAGCTTTGGCGGTAGAGGGCGTGTCGCCGAGACAGCCCGACGTCATGATATTGGCCGCACCCTGCTGGTGCGCTGGCGTCGCCAATACCGCGAAGGCAGGCTGACGAGCGGCGATGCACGACCGCAGTTCACACCGTTGGCCATCGCCGCTCCTGAGGGAGCTGAGGATCAAGGCGGACCGTTTGCACCGGTTCCGACGCCAGAGACAGCCGAGGTCCTGATGGCAGATATTACCCTCGCGAATGGCCGTCGCCTGTCTGTGGCGGCCACGATTGACCCGATGGTGCTGGCGCGCCTCGTGCAAGCCCTGGATCCGTCATGATCGCGTTCCCGGCGGGGGTGCGCGTCTGGATCGCGGGCGGAGTGACTGACATGCGGCGCGGTATGAACACCTTGGCGTTGACGGTGCAGCAGGGTCTGGGGCGCGATCCGCATGCCGGCGAGATCTTCTGCTTTCGCGGGCGCAAGGGCGACCTGGTCAAGCTTCTCTGGCACGACGGGGTGGGCATGTCGCTCTATACCAAGCGGCTGGAGGCGGGGAAGTTCATCTGGCCGACCAGTGGAAGCGGCGAGGCGGTGCAGATCTCCGCGGCCCAGCTCGGTTATCTTCTGGAGGGGATCGACTGGCGCAATCCACGCTGGACCCAACGCCCTGCAAAGGCGGGATAAATTGGCCTCATCGACCCTATTTGCATGGGCTTTCCGATGCCGGCATGGTAGGTCTTGGCCATGTCGAACAACGCTTCCGAGATTGCCAGATTGCGCGCCGCGCTCGCGGCCTCCGAGGCCCGTGCCGAGGCCGCCGAGAGCGAGCTAGCGCAGACCCGGGCGGTGGTCTCGACCTCCGAGGCGATGATCAAGCATCTCCGGCTCGAGATCGCCAAGCTCCGACGCGAGCAATACGGCCACAGCTCGGAACGCCGCGCCCGACTGATCGACCAGATGGAATTGCAGCTCGAGGAACTCGAAGCCGCGGCCACCGAAGACGAGATTGCCGCCGAGAAGCTGGCGAAGACCACGATCGTCGCGGGGCTCAAACGTCGCCGCCCGGCGCGCAAGCCTTTCCCGGAGCATCTGCCGCGCGAGCGCGTGGTGATCGCGGCGCCCACGGCCTGTTCCTGCTGCGGCTCGGATCGCATCGTGAAGATGGGGGAAGACGTCACCGAGACGTTGGAGGTGATCCCGCGGCAGTGGAAGGTGATCCAGACCGTCCGCGAGAAGTTCACCTGCCGGACCTGCGAGAAGATCAGCCAACCGCCGGCGCCCTTCCACGCCACGCCGCGCGGATGGGCTGGCCCGAACCTGCTGGCGACGATCCTCTTTGAGAAGTTCGGACAGCATCAGCCGCTCAATCGCCAGGCCGAACGCTATGCCCGGGAAGGCGTCGATCTCAGCCTGTCGACGCTCGCCGACCAGGTTGGCGCCTGCGCCGCCGCGCTGGAGCCGATCCATGCGTTGATCGGTGCCCATGTTCTGGATGGCGACCGCTTGCATGGCGACGATACGACAGTGCCGCTGTTGGCGAAGGGCGGGACAAAAACCGCCCGGCTCTGGACCTATGTCAGGGATGACCGACCCTTCGGCGGCGGGGCTCCACCTGCCGCGCTGTTCCAGTTCTCCCGCGACCGAGGAATGACCAACCCGAACCGGCATCTCGCCGGATGGCAGGGTATCCTGCAAGCCGATGCCTATGGGGGCTACAACGACCTCTACCGCGCCGACCGTGACCCGGGGCCGGTCGAGTCTGCGCTATGCTGGAGCCACGCCCGGCGCAAGTTCTTCGAGCTCGCCGATATCAAGGGGAACGCCCGGAAGGGCAAGCCGGCCCATGACATCTCCCCCGTCGCGCTGGAGGCCGTGGCCCGTATCGACGCGATCTTCGGCATCGAGCGCGGAATCAACGGGCTGACGGCTGCAAAACGGCAGGCGGCCAGGCACCAGCTGTCCCGGCCTCTGGTCGAGGAGCTTCATGACTGGCTGCGTGCCGAGCGCGACCGGCTGTCGAAGCACAACCCGGTCGCCAAGGCGATCGACTACATGTTCAAGGCGGAGCGCTGGCCAGCCTTTACCGGGTTCCTCGAGGACGGCAGGATCTGCCTGACGAACAATGCCGCGGAGCGGGCGCTGCGCGGCATCGCCCTTGGCCGCAAGTCCTGGCTCTTCGCCGGCTCCGAGCGCGGCGGGGACCGCGCCGCCTTCATGTATTCCCTGATCGTCACCGCCAAGATGAACGATGTCGACCCTCAGGCCTGGCTCGCCGATGTCCTCGTCCGGTTGCCTGGCACGACCGCCTCCCGGGTGCCGGATCTATTGCCCTGGAACTGGGCCCGGGCTGAGCAAAGGATAGCCGCATGACCCTGATCGCCCGCCTCCGGATCATCCTGAACGACGTCGACCCGCAGCCGATGCGCCATATCGAGGTGCCGCTGAAGATCAGGCTCGACCGGCTGCATGCGGTCATACAGGCTGCCATGGGCTGGACAGATACCCACCTCTACGAGTTCCGCGCCGGTGATGCCGGTTGGGGCGTGCCCGACCCGGACGGGTTCTACGACGGCCCCATGGACGCGAAGAAGACGACGTTGGAAAAGGTGCTCGAGGACACCGGTGCCAGGACGATCCAGTATATCTATGACTTCGGCGATGACTGGGACCACAGCATCCGTATCGAGCGGGTCTACGAGGCCATCCCCGGCATGATCTACCCACGGCTTCTCAAGGCGACCGGTGCCTGTCCACCCGAGGACGTCGGCGGTGCCTGGGGCTACGAGGAGTTCCTCGAAGCCCTCGCCGATCCCGATCACGAGCAACACGAGGACATGCTCCACTGGTCCGGTGGGGACTTCGACGCCGAAGATGCCGGGATCGACAGCATCCTTGAACGCTTCAACCGGCTTGCCAAGAAATGGGCCCCGCGGGCCCGCAAACCCAAAGCCCCCAAGGGCACGACCTGAGAATTGCTCCCATGTGCGGTCCACGCCGGATGGTTACGAAACACCGTTAGGCCCAAGGCTTCACTCAACGAATTCAGGAGCCCATCGAAGGCGGAGGCGCCGATCGGATCGAGGCCCGCCGTTGGCTCGTCCAGAAACAGAATCTTCGGATCTAGAGACAGGGCACGTGCCAAACCCGCACGCTTTCGCATCCCGCCCGACAACTCGGCCGGATAGAGGTCGCCCGCCTCTGGCGGCAGGCCAACCATCGCGATTCTAAGATCGGCCAATGCCGCGCGGGTGTCGGGGTCGATCGCCAACCGCTCGCGCATCGGCGCCTCGACATTCTCGCGCACGGTAAGCGCCGAGAATAGCGCACCGTCTTGAAACATCACGCCGGTGCGCGTGCTTACCCTCGCCCGGTCGGCCGGGTCCGCTCCAAGCACATCCGTGCCAAGCAAGTTGATCTGACCAGCACTTGGCGTCTGTAGCCCCACAATACTGCGCAGAAGCACCGATTTGCCACTGCCCGAGGCGCCGACGACCCCCAGCACTTCACCCTGCATCACGTCGAGCGACAGGTTCTCGTGGACGACGGTGGTGCCGAACCGGTTGGTCAGCCCGCGGATCGTGATGACGGCCTCGCCTTCCATCACACCCCCGAGAGACCGAAAAAGACTGAAAAGAGCGCATCCACCACGATCACCAGGAAGACCGCGATGACCACGGAACGCGAGGTCCGCATGCCCAGAGACTCTGCATCGCCCTTGACCAGGAAACCCTGCTGGCAGCCGACCAGTGCGATGATCACCGCAAAGACCGGGGCCTTGGATAGGCCCACCATCGCCTGGCTTGCGCCGACATTCGCCAGGAGTTGTGTCCGGAATTGGCTGGGCGAGATACCAAGCTCGAACCAGGCCATGAGCCCACCACCAACCAGTCCGGCGAGATTGGCGACGAAGCCCAGGACCGGCAGCAGGATCACCAGCGCCAGAAGGCGAGGCAGCACCAGCAATTCGATCGGATCAAGGCCCAGCACACGCATGGCGTCGATCTCCTCGCGCATTTTCATCGACCCGATTGCGGCAGTAAAGGCCGAGGCTGAACGCCCCGCGACGATGATCGCGGTCAGAAGGATACCAAGCTCTCGCAGGATCGACACCGCGATGAGGTCCACGACAAAAACCTCCGCCCCGAACTGGCGTAGCTGCGTGGCTCCCTGGAACGCCAGCACGACGCCGATGAGAAACCCCATCAGCGCCACGATCGGCACGGCGTTCAGCCCGACGTCCTGCATGTGATGGACAAGCGCGGTCAGCCGCAGCCGGCGCGGACGCACCAGCGTCATCGCCAGCCGGGCTACGATCAACCCGGTGAAGCCGATGCCTTGCGCGCTCGTTAAAATGAAACCGGCGACCCTCGCGCCGACGTCCGCCAGCACGTCGCCTGGCTGGAGCCGCGCCTCTCGCTGTTCAGACTTGCGCGGGGGCGGCATTGCGGCCTCAACCCTGCGCAACAGAAGGTCCTGCGCGGGGGCTGCTGCCTCGATGCGCATCCCTTGATGACCGAGCAGCAACCAGGCCCCGGCAGTGTCGAGAGCCGTAACCGCCGAGAGATCGACATGGGACACGGTTTCGGCGCCGCAAAGTAGGGCACGCACCTCATCAAGCGTGTCAAGCGTCACCGACCCTGAGAGGGCCAGCACCGAGGACGGCACCGCGTCAGCCATGTGTGCCCTCAGTCATAGGTTCTCATTGCTCCGAGCCCTTCCAGCAGGCCGAAGCTGCTAGACAGCCAAAGCACGACGACGATCACGACAAACCCGTTCAGGATCGTCTTTATCTTTTGATCCATCGGGATGTAAGTGTTCACTGCCCAGAGGGCGATGCCGACGACGACCAGCGTGATGGCCAGGTTGATGAGTGACATGATAGGTCTCCAGCCAGAAGATCCGAGGTATGGCGCGCAATGCGCTGTCCTGTTTTGGGCTGTGTAAGGACAATGAAACCCGTCGCGACCCAAAGGAGGCGGAACCAAGCGCCTTGCCAACAATATATGCGGAATTCTTCGCTTGGCGCGCTCACATGGATCAGTTTCGGAGGTGGAATGACAGCTCGTCACCGCGAAATCAGGTATTCCGCCTCACCACATGTCGACCGAGACCTCTCAAACTCAACGTGCGATACGATTGCCTATCTCGAAAAGTTTGCCGCTCATCTGATCATTTGGGGCAAAAGATCCTGATCCGGAACAGTGAGCGTTGCGAGATCAGCCGGGCAAGAGCTTCGAACAGCTTCTCGGCTTCCTGGGTGATCACGCGCGGGGCACGATCGATGACACGAAGCGTACCCCCAGAAACAATTGTCGTTGCGAATGGTCGGCAACGAGATAAAGATTGAAGTCCCGTATTGCAGCTGCGTCTGGGGACCGCGGATAATCTCGCTCGCTTCGACATCAGCGACAGAAATGGTCGATCGGCATCTGCGGACCTCCAAACATCTCGTCGATGCGAGTTAGGGTTCGAGCCATTCGCCAATTTTTGTCTAAGTCAGACTTGTTGGTGAGCGAACATGCAGGGGCACTCCGCCATCTGCCGGACGCTCCCAGTCACAGCCGACGCACGAAAATCCCGCCTGCGATGATTCTGCGGATCTGCTCTGCCGCGGCAAGAACCAGACGCGCCTCGCCCTCCGTGAGAAAGCCGCGATCACTCATCGCTAACACCGGCGTTATATCTTTCACAATCAATCCGTTGCGGCCGTGCAAATCGGGTAGAATCCGAACTTCACCTAACTGAAATTGCTGCGCTTGGTAGCCAACGGCAGGTCACCTGCACCGCAGTGATCAGGATCATAGTCAATATCAGCTCAAGGCAGACATCGACGTCTCGGTCAACAGGGCCGCGCGAGTTAAATTCGTCGATAAAGAGCCTATTACAGCTCAAGCACCGCAACGCTGCATGTCCTGAGCGCAGAACAGCTTGGGTTCAAGAAACTTTGGGCGCGCCGGTTCCGGTTGAGTTTGGAGCATATGCGGAAAGGATTTGTTGGCGCGCCCAGGCGGATTACCACCGCTATCTCTTCGATGCCGTTCGGCGTCATATCTTCATCATGCGGCTCGCTGGATGCTGGTCGTGCACTCGGCACCGAGATCCGCGACAATGCGATGCGACCCGTTGATTGCGTCCCGCAGTCGACGCATCGCGCTGTCGAGTTCGCGTGCAAATCGTTCTTCGGGTTCGATCCGCGCGAGGTGGCGCAGAATCTCCGCACCCGCCTCCCGGAAATCCTCGCCAAAGACGTCGCCCTTAGTCACAAGTCGTTCGCAAAAATCGCGATCGCTCTCTGCTCCCCGACAAGCGTCAGCCGGCAGCGCATCGAGAGCGTCGATTGCCACGCGTGCCATCGCTTTTACATCGTCAATCAGGTTCGGTTGCTGAAACATCTGACATCCTTTCAAAGCTGAACTGCGGGCGCTGCGGCCCTCGTCGAGGGGCCGCAGCGGTTGCGGTTCAGCCGATCCCGTCAGGATCATTTCTCGCAAATTCGCGATCACGCATCGCAGCGCATCTCGCCGAGCGCATCGAGCGCCTTCTGCGCCCAATATGCTTGTCCCTCGAGTTGCGTGCGGATCCCTCTCAGATCTGTCGCGACGGCTCGCATCGCGAGATGCGGCGGGGACTCTTCGACGGAGAACCGCGGTCCGAGGCGCATGTATCCGTCTTCGAGATAGACCCACTCGAGATCGTCATCGAGCGCGATGAGAGCTCGCGTGATCAGCTTTCGGGTCCGACCGCTGGCTTCCGTCAGGCGGCCAAAGAGCGAGATGTCTTCGAAGCCAGTGAAAAGCATCCAGTCTTCGAGAAGCGGCGCGTTCTCGAGGTCTTTCGGGGACGGCGTCGCGGTCGCTCCATGGACGACGTTTGCGAGCACGCTGCGTTCTTCGCGGAGCTCGGCAGCGGTGAGTTCGGAGGGATGTTTATCGTGGGTCATGTGTGATCTTTCGAAAATTTGGGGGTCAGGAGACGAAGCAGAGCTGCAAGATCCGTCCGCCTCGGTGAGAAGGCGGACGAACGCTGCAGCCCCGATCGGCGGCGCGCTCTAAGGTTGGATGAGAGGTTTCGGGCGGTAGATCGCGACACGCGGCCTAAGCCGTGATCGAACCTCGCGCGGTGCGGTTGCGAGCAGCGTCTCGACCGCTTCGAATTGTTCGCGCTGTGCCGGGCCGAGGCGCCCGATACGAGAATTGCGCTCGAACAAGTCGGACCCGGTCGCGATGAAGAGCCGATGCGATGCGCGAAACATCGTGGGGCGATAGAGCCCGCAAGCGGCGGCTTGATCGTCGCCAGCAATGACGATGTCGTCTTCGCGCAGCAGCCGGCCCTCGGGGCTAACTCCGGGCGCGACGATGTTCATCGGTGTATCTCCGATCAGCCCGCGCGAGAGGAGCAAGCAAGGGCGCGTGCCGGGCGGGATGTCGAACTCGCCATCACGTTTGCGGTCGGAGCCATAAGGGAAGCGCATGAGGAAGATATCGCCGGGTTTGAGCTGTCCACCGGGGAGCAGCCGAAGGTATCGATCGTGGAGCATGAGTGCCTCGTGTCGTTGAAAAGGAAAACGACGCGCGGAACCTCACCAACGAACCCCGATACGCGGCCTCGGGGCTTGGCTTGATTGCGTGCGTCAAAGACGCTGCACGCAAGCAAGACATGCGCCGTGGCCTGCCCTCCCGCGACCCATTGATCGCCCGTCTGCGGGCAGATCACGCGGGTGCCGGGGAGAGCGTCGAGAGGGGTGACATCCCTCTCGACCCGCCGGGGGCGCCGGGAGAGTTCGGAGAGGGTGGCGCGCGCCTCTTCGATCCGTCGGAAGGACGCCGAGAGGGTCCGGGGAGATTGGCGAAAGTCTCCCCCGGTCCGCCGGATGGGCGCCTTAGGGTGCAGGGAAAGTGGCGAACGATCCCTGCCCTGGGGGTTTGGGGGATGTGGAGCTTCCCCCATGCGGCGCGCAGCGGCGCCGGGTCTGGGGCTGTGCCCCAGCGAACGCACGGGACGCGCTATCGGCCGAAGGACGATTGCGCGGCCTGTCTAGTGAGTAGAGGCCCCTGCGCACCGGTGAGGAAAAGGCGTGTCGAACGAGGGAGTGCGTGGGGCAGCTGCGTTCGAAGCGCGGGCGGGCGGACCAGTCTTGGAAAGGGACAGCCAACGGAGAAATTCATCTGCATCAGCCTTCCGCAATCGGCCCACAACTGCCATTGACTGTGATTCCGTTCGCCGCGCCACGGTTCCCCTTACCTGAAATTGACTGCCAAGCGCAGCAATTTCAGTTGTCGGACGTTCGCTCAGCCGACAAATCTCCCATTTAATCAACAAACGTGAAGTTTGGCTCCAACACGCTTTGCGTGGCCGTTACAGAGTGGTTGTGAAAGAAATAACATCGTTTTCCGAGAAGCGGGATTTCATATTAGGATAGATCATCGGGAGCGCGATCGAGAAAGACAGAGCTCGCAATCACACGCGCCGCCCCCATATTGAGATCAATACCTGCCCAGGTTTGGGACCGCTGATGCGAGTTCGCCGAGTTCGCAAGACTACTTCTGCCGATCTCCTGATTTTCTGCGAATAAGAGGCCCGAACCACGCGCCCGATCTGGATAGGTGGGCGCCCGACCGCATACACATCGAGGAAAAAGCAACATGGCATCGCCGCCCCCGTCCAATCCGTCGACGTCCGAGGACGCAGACAACAAATTGCGTATCAAGATCGGCTGCCGGTTTGATCTCCGACTGACCCAGCCGACCCCGATGATAGCTCTGCTCAATGTGCATTTCTCGCGCGCTGGTGATCTGGAATATCCTGACCACGTTATCACCACGCCAAAGGTCCCGCTCAGTGCCTATCGCGACGGGTTCGGCAATTGGTGCACACGTCTTGTCGCTCCCGAAGGCCTGTTCAGCATAGGCACCGACACCATCATTGCAGACAATGGTCTTGTCGATCCAATGCCGCCTGAGTCAGGGACAGACCGAATAGAAACGTTGCCGGGCGAAGTACTCGTCTATCTTCTGGGTAGCCGCTACTGCGAGACCGACGTCTTGTCCGAGACGGCTTGGCGCCTTTTTGAGTGCACGAAACCGGGCCGAGAGCGCGTGCAGGCGATCTGCGATTTCGTACACGCCCACATCCAGTTCGACTATCTCGCCGCACGTCCCACGCGAAGCGCCGCACAGGCTTATGCCGAGGCGCAAGGCGTGTGTCGTGACTACACTCATCTCGCGATCACTTTCTGTCGATGCATGAATATCCCAGCGCGTTATTGCACTGGCTATCTCGGCGACATTGGACAGCCGCCGCCCTACGCGCCTGGCGATTTCGCCGCTTGGATGGAGGCCTGGCTGGACGGTCAGTGGTGGGTCTTCGATCCACGCAATAACACCCCGCGGATCGGGCGCATCCTTGTGGCACAAGGGCGCGACGCTGCCGATGTTCCGCTGATCCATTCCTTTGGAATGAATACCCTTGAGGGCTTTGAGGTCTGGTCGGATCAAATCTCTTGATATCGTTTGCAAGCGTCGAGAAGAGGTCCTTCAGGACTTGCTTTCTGGAAGACAAGGTCAGCTTAGGTATGCCGCGCAACGTTATTTCCTTGTGAAACCTGTCCCCTTTGTCGGTTCCAGTCTGCCGATTTGAGCTGACTGAGCCTGGATGCCACCGTCTGCGGACGGAATTCATTCCACGCACTCGTGGTAGCGTCCGGTGAAGAGAATGAGGGCATGGCATTCGATCATGTCCGCCAGCTCGCCTGCTGGGGCGGTTCCACTGTCGATTCCCAAGTGCATCTCCGGTCTCCTGTCAACGCAGTTCATCAATTGCGTCGTATGCGGGGGAGAGGTGGCTGGCCAATGTAACGCCAAATTTGCGAGCCAAGGCTATTCGTGGTGATAGGTTTTGATAGCTGCCGTTAACGCTGCAAAGTCCATAAGAGAGCTAAAAGTTAGCTGCCCCCGAAATTCAGACACTGACACAAGCTACGATTTGCAGTCTGCTTATCTTCGACGAGAAGAAGATCAGAGATATGGAAACGCAAGCAGCACGCGCCCGAGTTCATGGCGAAGGTCGCACTGGAGCCCCCCGAATGACACACCTGCCGCCCTACGAACCTTATCTTGCGCTCATACTCCTCTTGGTTCTCTTCGCCGGTTTCCTATACGAGCGGTACGCCCCTGAGGTGACGGCCGCTGCCGTCGCGGCGTTGTTCGTCGTTTTTGGCTTGGTGCCGGAAGACGCTGTTCTATCGGTCTTTTCGAATCCCGCGCCTATTACCATTGCCGCAATGTTTGTTCTCAGCGGCGCCCTGGTACGCACCGGGTTACTTGATGCGTTGGCAAACTGGGTCGTCGCCGCCGCTGGTCATCGTCCCATCGCGGCAACAAGCGTGTTTCTGGCTTCAATTCTCGTGGCTTCGGCTCTCATGAACAACACACCTGTCGTGCTGGTGCTCATCCCGGTTGCCATACGACTAGCCCAAAGCCTTGGGCTGGCGGCGACGCGCCTGTTGATCCCGCTCTCTTACGTAGCGGTGCTCGGCGGAACCTGCACGATGATCGGAACCTCGACAAATCTGCTGGTGGATGGTGTTGCGAGAGATATCGGGCTGACGCCCTTCTCGATACTGGAAATTACACCCGTCGGGCTGGTGGCCGTGACTGCAGGCGGACTTGCCTTGCTGCTTCTCGGGCCGTTTCTGCTTCCTAACCGCAAGGATCAGACGGATTTGGGTGCAGCAGGTGAAGCGGATTTCCTGACCGAGCTGCGACCCAGAGATGATTTCTGGGGTCTCGGTCGCCGATTGGGGGATATCGACGATCTGATACGTCCGGGAGTGACGGTGGTCGGAGTACGTTCCGGTGCAGAAGTTAGACGTCACAATGTGCTCGATCACGTCCTAGCCGCTGGTGATCGGCTGATCGCGGTTATCCGAACGTCCGAACTTCTGACATTGAGAACCAGGGAAGGATGGGATGTCGGACTACGTCAGGGACCGGCGACCGGAGAAAACACAGAAACTACAGTCGCAGAGGCGATCGTCACACTATCGCATCGCAGCCGCGGTGTACGTATCGCGCAGCTCACCATCGGGTTCAGGTATGGCATGCGTGTTCTAGGCGCACATCGCCATGGGGAAAGCCTCGGACCCGACCTCTCGACCATGCGCCTCAGACCTGCGGACAAATTGCTACTGGAGGGAACGGACGAAAGCTACGGCCGTTTGATAGAGGCCGGGGACTTGGCTGGCGTCACGAGGGCCGGTGGGCGTCCGTTTCGACGTGGCAAGGCCCCGCTCGCGCTCATGGCGCTGACTGCGGTTGTGGCCCTGGCTGCAATGGGTGTGGCGGACATCAGCCTTGTTTCCCTTGTTGCCGTGGCCTTCATCCTCGTCCTACGCTGCATCGACAACGACGAGGCATGGAGCTCTATCGACGCGGGAGTGCTCGTCCTGATCTTCTCTATGCTCGTAGTCGGCGCGGGACTGCAGCACTCGGGTGCGATTACCCTGATCGTCGGCGCCGTTGCGCCTCTACTCGTGGACATGCCCCCGATCGTCGCCTTGGCAGCGGTCTATTTGCTTGCTTCAATCTTGACCGAGGCGGTCACCAACAGCGCCGTCGCGGTTGTCGTGACACCTCTGGCGATCGGGCTGGCAGTCCAGATTGGAGTTGATCCGCGCCCCTTTGTTGTCGCAGTCATGTTTGGAGCGAGCGCGAGCTTCGCGACCCCGATCGGCTATCAGACCAATACGCTGGTCTATGGAGCCGGCAACTACAAATTCACGGACTTCATCAAGATCGGCCTGCCGATGAACATTATCGTGGGTGTCGCCGCAGTCCTGGCAATTCCAGTGTTTTTTCCCTTCTAAGTCAGCCGATGAAAGAGCGGCCTCGAAAGCTCCTTGGCTGGCAAAGTGTGATCACGATATGTGCATGGCCTCCACACCGCCAGATCAATACTGCAGTGCTGGGAGCCGATTTGGATCGTGTTCAGTTGAACGGCACCTAATCGCGGACCAGATCAAACTGCGCCGAGCCACAGGCTAATCCGCGTGCGATGACGCGCCCGAAGGTTCGAAGAAAGACGCGGCGCCACAGCCCCTCCTTGTAGCCAAAAAAGCTCAAAAGGAAATGAGCGAGGCTGAGACGAACGTGGAACTCGACGCCGCCAAACGCGCGCTTGGTTGACATTCCAGTGTCTATCGCGACACGCCTCAGAAGCGTGCCGAGGGCTGAGGGGGCGACCGGTCATTTCAGAAGCGGCCCGGTCTGATCCAGATACGCCGGATCAAACCCGGCGAAATCCACCAACCGGCTGTAGTCGTGAAACGTCACGTGGCTGTCCCGGAAGGTCACCAGGCAGCTTTCGCGCAATTGCCGCAACACGCGGTTCACATGTACCGCGCTCAACCCAAGCGCATCGGCAAGATGATATTGCGTGAGCGGGCAGTCGTATCCTGCCTTGCTCCCCATGCCCACCAGAGCCAGTCGCGATCCCAGTTCCAGCAGGAAATGCGCCATACGCGCACCCGCGTCCCGCCGCCCAATCCCGACGAGATGTTCAACCACCATCGCCTCATCCCGCGACGCCGCCCAAAGGATAGCCGTTGCGAGCCGCGGTGTCTGCGCGAACGCATCGAGGAGATCGCCCGTCAAGACTTCGGCTGCCTGTATGTCCACGACTGGCTCGAAACTGTGGTCCGAGGTGCGCAAAAGTACGCTTCGCAATCCCAGAAAATCGCCTGGCACCTGGAAATCGACGATCTGTCGCGTCCCATCCGGCTGTATCTTGTAGGAGCAGACCCAGCCCGCGGACAGGATGTAGGCGGCCTGATCCGATTGCCCTTGATGCGCTATATCTCGCCCTGTGACAAAGGACCGCCGACGTCCGTGCAGACGCGCCAGCACGGCAAGTTCGACCTCTGACAAAGCGACGAATGCCGATAGCTTTCGGGCGAGCGGGCTTGCCGTGGCCGGTATCGTGAGCCGTTCCTTTCGGTTGCGAAGGATCTGCCGAGATTAGTACAGGGACTGCTCTCGATCAGTTCAACATAGAGCATTTCGTGCAAGAAGGGGGATCGCATCGACCGGCTTCACGGCCAGACGTGATACGATGAAAGGACTACACCGGATGTCTACGTCGAACGACGCTGCAGGACTGGCTGCCCTTTCGATATGCGAGTCGCTTCTACTTGCAATGAATGATCGCGGGCTGCTGCCGGAGAGCGAGATAGTTGGTGTGCTGCGCGACGCTGCAGCCACCCACGAGAACACCATAGACGCTGAGCCTGACGCCGAAATCCACCGGGTAGTGGCGGCCCTCATCAACCAAATCATCGCGGGGGGCAATTCAGTGCGGAGACCACCAGCATGATGCATCAAATCGCAGCGGAGATGCACCACCCATGAGGTTTTCGTCCTACACAGGCAACAAACAGCCACAACAGCCTAGCCAATGGAAGGCGACTGGAACATTCAGGACGCAGCCCTGCAAGGAAGTTCACACTATGCGTAGCTCGGTATCCTGCGCTGGATCAGCGCAAACATCGGAGTTCACCATGTGCATCATCTGGCCAGTCGCATTCCCTTCTACCGCCTGGACGAGGTTATCCGGAACCACGACGTCCTGGCGCAGACTAAGCGCATAACACTTTGGGAAAGCTTCGACTGCGCGCGCCTCCTCCTCTGGGATGAGCAGCGCCACAGACTCTTGTCGTTCGCGAAGGCCCGGGCACTTTCGGCCTAAGGCTGTGCGATTTGGCTGAAGGACACAGAAACAAACCCCGGTTGCGCGCGCAGCGCCACTCAGGATGGAAAAAGGCAAATCGGTCCAATGATCGACAACCTTACAACTCTGCCACGTGAAGCCGCCGACAAGCTCGCGCGACCCTTTGCACGCTTTCTGAAAATCGAAGCGGCAGCCGGTGTCCTTCTTCTCTTGGCGTTGCTACTGGCTTTGGCACTGGCGAACTCGCCTTGGCACCACGTCTTCCTGGATTTTTGGGAAACTCGTATCGGTCTGACACTCGGTTCATGGGATTTCACCCGCTCCCTGCGCCACTGGGTCAACGACGGGCTGATGACACTCTTCTTCTTTGTGCTCTCGCTCGAGCTCAAGAGAGAAATCGTTCTGGGCGAATTGAGAAACCCAAGACAAGCCGCCCTACCTTTAGCGGGGGCCGTGGGCGGCATGGTGGTTCCAGTCGCAGTGTATTTGGCGCTGATGTCCGAGGAACCCGGAATGCATGGTTGGGGAACCGTGATGGCAACCGATACGGCATTCGTGATCGGGTGTCTGGCGCTTTTCGGAAACCGGGTTCCACCTATCCTGCGTCTTTTCTTGCTCTCGCTGGCGATATTCGATGATGTCGGCGCAATCCTTGTGGTCGCGCTCGGATACGGAGGCGCCCTGAACTGGTCTGCAGTCGGGTTAGGTCTGTTGGGCATTGGAGTCGTTGCAAGCGCCTCGCGGCTCGGTATCAGAAGTTTCCCGGTCTATTCAGTGATGGGAGTGGGAATCTGGCTGTGTTTTGACGCATCCGGCGTCCATCCGACCATCGCTGGCGTCATTCTAGGCCTCATGACCCCCACCCGCATCTGGGTCAGCGATGCACGTCTACGAGGAATCCTGGGACGTTTGCTGGCCCATCCTGCAGGCGAGTATTGGAGCGGCGACACCGCAGAACGCGATGATCTACTCCAGGCCAGGATAGCCGTTACGGAATCTGTCTCTCCAGTCGAGCGTCTCGAGATGATTCTGCACCCTTGGGTCGGCTTTGCAATCATGCCGATCTTCGCGCTGGCGAATGCTGGCATCACGTTTCAGAGTGCCGATTTGCGACAAACGGTCTCTTTGGCGATCATTGCCGGACTGGTATTGGGAAAACCGATCGGCGTTCTCGGTTTCAGCTGGCTTGCAGTTCGTTCCGGCTTTGCGGCTCTTGCGCCGGGCCTGTCCTGGCCCTTCGTCGTGGCCGGCTCGTTTCTCGCGGGAATTGGGTTCACGATGTCACTATTTATCGCGAGCCTGGCCTTCGATGCGACGATGCTTAACGCTGCGAAACTGGGGATTCTATCAGGGTCGGCCATCGCTGCCATACTGGGCACTCTGATACTGCTTCAATTGACGCGACTCACGACGCGGGAATGAGAAGCAATGCAAGACGGAGCTCCCGGACGGCGACCTTAGAGTGTCCAGGATTTGGGATTTGAGCCGAGGCGCGGCAATCCATCTCCGATCGGCGACTTGACGAGAGCGTTGGCCGCACCGCCCCTTGCCATGAGCGCGACACTTTGCACCGTCGGAAAAACCACTCCCCGAAGCCTTCGCTCGGAAACGGAGACAGAGACGCTCTTGCGTTACATCGTTGAGTGCTCACACATGCCGGTGAATTTAATCTACGAGTTCGTTCATCGACCCGCACCATCCTCTTCGATCAACCGTGCCAGATCAGCAAGCGCGCGCTCGATGAGTTCCTGTCTCCTGCCATCGCGGGCTTCACCGGTTTCGGAGTAGCGCCGTATCAGATACTGCGCCTTGAGCGCTGCCTCGTGCCAGTTGGCGGCAGGTTGGGCGAGGAGCTGCACTTCAAGTTCCTCCTGCCGCAAGCGGAGCGCTCTCTGGTCGGCTTCGAAATCCTTCAGGGAATGCCGCCGGATATCGGTCGCGATTCTGCCTTCGGCGCTGCGCCTTGTATCGAGGTCAACCGGGTCGTCCGTCATCGCCGTTTTCTCCCTTGCATCAGCGTTCGACCACATTTTCGGGTCCTGCGGCGGGAGGCAATAGGTCTACGCTCGACGTTCCTGCTTCCATTGCCCTTAGGTATCCGAAGAGCTCGCTGTCAGTCGTGAGAACGAGTGTCGTTTCTCCCGATATCATATCCTTGTAGGCCTGCATGGTCCGAGTAAACGCATAGAATTCAGCAGCCTCGGGATTGATATTGTAGGCTCGTGCGTAGATGTCCGCTGCAGAAGCATCTGCCAGACCCCGGATTTCTTCCACGTCCCGATAAGCTTCGGATTGTATCTTATTTAAGTCCCGCACACGATTGCCGCGGATACGCGCAGCTTCGCCATTGCCTTCGGACAGGAAACGCTCGGCGATCTGACGTCGCTCCGAGATCATGCGATCGTAGATTTTCGGCCGCACGCTTTCGTTGTAGTTGATCCGCTTGAAGCGAATGTCGAGGAGGTCTATCCCGAAGACGCGGACCTTCTCTGCGGCGGCCGCGAATATCTCCTGCTCCACCATTGCCCGGCCCTTTTGTATGGGGACCAGCGCGCCGATGTCTTGCGCGCGTTCTTCATCTGTCAGCAGCGTGTCCCGTAGCGGCACTCGGTCTTTCGTTGTCCGAATGATTTCGATCAGCTCGTGCTTGGCGACGGCATTGCGGGTCTCACTGCCAAGAATGTCGTCGAGCCGCGATTGCGCGCTGCGCTCGTCGCGCAACCGAAGAAAATACTGCAACGGATCAGTAATTTTCCAACGGGCAAACAAGTCCACGGATATATAGAGCTTATCCTTGGTTGGCATGTCCGAAGGGTTGCCGTCCCACTCGAGAACCCGGCGGTCAATCCGATTGACCTCCTGAATGAAGGGAAGTTTCAACTTTAGGCCAGCTGTCGTAACCGGCTTCCCAATGGGTTTGCCAAATTGCGTAATGATGGCCTGCTCGACCTCGCCGACCGTATAAAAGGCTCCCGGAGCGGTCACGACAACCGCCATTGCGAGTCCTGCAAGAATTCCAAATTTCATTTTCATGGCTTATCCTCACGGGCCCGATCAAGCGTCAGAAGCGGAAGAATGCTCGCGGTCGAGCCGTCGACGATAATCTTCGAACCGATTTCTGGCAGCACGTCCTGCAGCGTTTCGATGTAGATACGCCGCCGCGTAACTTCGGGCGCCTTCACGTATTCGGCCAGAAGCGCGGTGAACCGTGCGGCGTCGCCTTCGGCCTCGTTGATCCGCCTCAGGCGGTAGCCGTCCGCTTCACGGATGCGCTGGTCTTTCTCGCCCTCGGCCAGCGGAATGACTTTGTTGTATTCGCGGCGCGCTTCGTTGATTAGGCGCTCCTTCTCCTGCTGCGCCTGATTGACCTCATTGAAAGAGGCTTGAACAGGTTCGGGCGGATTGATGTTCTTCAGCTGCACCTGGTCGATGCTGATTCCCATCGCATACTTCGTGGTCAGCGCCTGCATCTTCAGGAGCGCTTCGCTCTCGATCTCCTGCCGGCCTATGGTGATGACTTCGTCGACCGTGCGGTCGCCGACAACCTCGCGCATCACGGACTCGGAAACATAGCGAAGCGTCGCGCCCGGCTGACGCACCTCGAAGAGGAATTTCAGAGGCTCCGAAATGCGGTATTGCACCACCCATTCAACGAGAGCGGCATTCAGATCTCCGGTTACCATCTCGGTTTCGCGGCGCCCGTCGACCGGGCTTTGAAACGGATCACCCGCACCCGGTGTTGTAAAGCCGAATTCTTGTTTCAGCTGACGTTTCACGGGGACTAGAGTCGCCGCATCAATGCCAAGCGGAAACTTGAAGTGGAGCCCCGGCGGAACCTCTGCAGTGTATTTCCCAAATCGCTGAACGACTGCGACTGAGTCGCTTGGAACCGTGTAGTAGGACGACCAGGCGACAACCGCGAAGAAGGCGGCCGCCCCCAACACCGCGATGCTCCTGGCAGGCGGCAGACCACCGGGCAGTAGCCCCCCCAAACGTTCGCGACCTTGGCGGAGAATGGCCTCAATCTCTGGTGGTGCACGGTTCTGTTTCGTGCCCCAAGGCCCTCGATCGTCCGGGCCGTCATCATGATCCGGCATGCTGTTTTCCTCTTTTTCTGGCGTGGCCAGGTCTGATGAGAGAGGGAACCGAAGTGTCTGCTTGCGGCCAAGGCGCGGCGATCGTACGTTCAGCCGTTGCCTCCGGGACCTTCGGTGAGAAATGCGTGATCCGGCCGGACGATCTGCACGCGGTTGCGCGGTCTTGCAGATATTCGTGTCCGCACAGCCAGTCGTTACCGGAATATTGCAGAAAGGCGTTTGCCGGTGCGGGGATCGGGTCGCAGGGTGCCCCACCCACCTTTTCGTATCCACCGCGGCATTCCCATCCCGCTCCGTAGAAACGATGCGCTACAAAGGCATTCGCCGCGATTTCGGTGGCGACGCTCTTAGCACCATCTACCCGGTGGCCCACATGGCAGAGTTTCAGCCTCCGCTATAACTGCGTGCCTTCGCGCTCTCCGGGATCGTTCTAGTGCCGTCCTGAGCAAGAACGGGAAACGCGAGAGAGGTGGCCACGGCAGTCAGCTTCACAATAAGGTCCCAAAGGACCTGCTACGTGGATGCTCATCTGTTTGATGTGCTCGATCCTTATCTTTTCGCTGCCGGTGTCCGGGGGCCGTTCCATTTGGACGCGTTAGAGTTCGAGCTTCGCGAGACAAGCTTGCGCGATGTCGCGGTCCGGAGCGTCGGTTCCGGGTACGGTCGCCCATCCGGCCTCCATCAGGACAGCGCGCTTCTGGTAGGTTGAGGCAGCGCGAATTGTTTCCAGCTTTGCATCCCGCTCCGGGTCGGTCCGGGCCATTTCCACGCAAACGGGGACCATGGCCGCGACAACATCGTCATGAGCCATGGTCATGGCCCTGTCGCTCGCAGTTCCGCCGGTCACCCAACCGCCCCAGGTAAATCCAACAATGCCAACAATGACCGCGCCGATTGCAGCTCCATAGATGCCAGGATTGAGCCATTCAGGAGTGTTCATTTCAAGTCCTCCGACGGGGAAAGCGCCGTCTCGCTATTTTGCTTCACGGACCTTCTGTCCGATTCAAGTGCCGTTTCCAGATCGTGCTCGCTGGTCGATCGCAGTTCGACCTGTCTCTCCATTCGTCCCTTTTGCGCGGACGATGAGATGCGTGGTCGTCCGTCGGTAGACCGCGAAGCTGAGGCCTTCCGAAAAACTCTTCCTCAACGACCACGTCGTAGTCGTCGGCGGGCAATTCATCCGCGTAACCACAACGGGAGAAGATAAACGGGTGTCTTCTGTCACGGTCGAATTGGTCGAGCGGATGGCCATACCTGGTCTCCGTTCTGTCTCCAGGGGGGCAGCACCAAGTCCACGCACACGCCATGGTTTCGGGGAGACGGCTTAGGTTACTGATATCGATAACTCTACTCGGCGACAGGAAGTCATGCACTGACTCATGTTAGCCTCGCTCCCAATGGTGAGCTTCCAGACAAGACCGGGCCAGGTATGGCAGTCAGGGGCGAGGGCTTGGCGGCAGACTGATCTACGTCAGCACGCATAAGGCCGAATACGGGCAGGATCGAAGCAATTCGATGGATCTTCAGCTGGTCTTGGCGAACCAAGCCATACTGCCTCCAAACCTGCTGCGATCCGGAACTACATAGAATAGGGAAAAAACAATGTCTGCGGCCGGTATCCTCACCCCCCATGACCCCGCAATGGAACGGTTTCTCTACGCCTCGGTCGGCGAAGACCGAAACGGCTCCATCGTGACTGTGCTCTCTGCGCTTGCGAGGCTAGACCTCGATCCTTGGGAAGTGACCGCCGAGCTCGTGTCTTCGGGTCGTGAGGCTGCTGTCTCGCGCTTGAGTACGCTGCTGTCACGCTGCCGAGACGTGCCCGCACTTGCGACAGAGAATGGGGAGGTGGCACGCACCCTCGCCCCTCTTCTCCCGGTTCCCGCACCGGCCGCTGCGAGTTTCAGCGATGCGATGAGTAAGGGGATCGTGTTCTCGCCGGGAACGATCCTGGCAGCAGCGGTCGTGATCGGGATCCTGATCCAGGTTTTCCTTTCCGGCACATGGGAGACAGCCGAATGACCCTCTCCGTACCGCGAAGGACGACTCGCGACCATGCTGCAAATAATATTGGCAGGGCATCTCCACCGGATCAGGAAATTCTCTGGGAAATGGAAGAGCGCTTCTGGACCAGTGGCTCCGAGAACGCGCGCGCCACAACCGCAGATAACGCAGTCATGATCTTTCCCTATCCGCCAGGTATCCTTCAAGGTGATCAGATCTGGCATGGCCTTAAGCGGAGAACCGGCTGGCGGTCCGTGGTGATGGCTGAGCGTCGAGCAACGCAATGTGGCGATGTTGTCATTCTCAGCTACCATGCCTCCGCTGAGAAACCCGATCTGCCCATCTATGAAGCACTTTGCGCCTCCACCTACTTGAACGATACGGGCCGCTGGCTACGCACTTCACATCAGCAAACTCCAGTCGACTGAGCCGCGTAATGTGCTCCTAGAGCGTTTCCGTATTTGTCTGAAACGAGGTCAGATTCCCGATAGGGTTGTTCAGAATCTGGTTGAGAGGGTCAGCATCGGAGACGAAGCCGTTTGCAAACAATCTTCGAAAGACCCAAGCTCGGAAGCGGAGCGGTCTAAGTATTTGTCGGCATCAAATGCACACGGCCGCAAGGTTGGGAATTATCCTTTGGCGCCGTGCCTCATCTAGCCGCTTGCCCCCACCATGCGCCAAACAAGTACCTTCCGGGTAGATATCGGGGGAAATTCACAGCGATTTCCGCGCCAAATGACATGAACCCATCTCGATCTCACAAGCACGGAGATCGACTATGTCATCAGCACCTAAAACCTACTACCCAATCGTCATGCGCATGCAAGGCATGCACCCCCGTAATCTAGCGGGTTACGAGAAGCACCGGATGCGCCGTGGGGGCGACCACGGCCATTGCGAACGCACTCTCATGGCGCAAAACCGGCGCCTCATCGGCTCCGAGAGTTGGGCGCAAGATGCTTGGGACGAGATCCAAGACATGCGCCATGCAAACCATCTCCTCGAATTGGAGCAACTGCGCCGCCGGCGTCGGAAGACGGAGCTTAAGAATGCGCTTTTCCGGGGGCCGCGCGACCCTTGGCGCGCAACCCGGCACGGTCCGCTGCGCGAAATCATTCTGACGGTAAACAAAGAATGGTTCGACAAAGACCTCACCGAGTTTCTCGGCGAGAGCGGCCCGACGCGAGAAATGCAATTCGAGACTCGAGCCAAGGAGTGGCTCGTGACGAACTTCGGCGATGACTGCGTTCATGCACGCGCCGATCTCGACGAAACAGCATATCATATCCATGCGGTGATCATTCCTCGCGCAGTAACAACCGATGGTCGGCGTATGCTGCAGCCGGCAGTCCATCCGCTGATCCGTAGCTATGAGAAAGCGCAAGATAGCGTCGGCGCATGGTTCGCAG
The DNA here is from genome assembly GCF_058105145.1 of Thioclava sp. ISO4. Classification (NCBI taxonomy): domain Bacteria; kingdom Pseudomonadati; phylum Pseudomonadota; class Alphaproteobacteria; order Rhodobacterales; family Paracoccaceae; genus Thioclava; species Thioclava sp. ISO4. Next base: position 2,824,633 of record NZ_CM176571.1, on the reverse strand, counting down.
AGATCGGCCTCCAGCGCGGCGAGCGTCGCAAGCAAGCCCTGAGGGAGGCGCTCAAGCACAACAAGAAAGTCCGCGAAGCGCGTGCGAATGGAGCGGCCGATCCTGGAACCGAGATCGCGCTGCCAGAACATCGCGAACACGTCAGCCCACGGAAATGGCGCGAGAGCCAGGAGATTGAACTCGCCACTCGCGACAAGGTGGTGAAGGAGGTCGAGGAAACCCTCGCTGCGGAAAAATCGGCGCTCGCAGATCAAGAGCGTACCGTCACGCAGCGGCAGCGAGAGGCTCAGTCCGTGCTCGATGTCGCTGCTGCCGTGGCTGAAGGCCGCGTGGATATTGTCTCCGAAACAGACGAGACGGCGCGACAGGATGCTCAAGCCGATACGGGATTGCCGGTGCAGACCATGTTTGGGCGCGCGCTCGAGGTCCTCCGACAACGAGCGCGCAAAGAAGCACGCACCGAACTCGATGATGAGTTCACCCAGATCAAGGCGGCAGACGCAGCGCTCCTCGAGATCGCGAAAACGCTGCCCGACAAAGCCCGGGAGCGTCTCGCACAAGCGCGCAGATCGCTTTCGTTGCCGCTTAATGCACTTCGCCGCCGCTTGTCGCACGCCCACTCGGACGACACCGATCGAGGCCCTACCGAGAAAACCTGAAAAAGTTCGCGAATTCGATTTCCGCGCTCAGCGCGATGAACCCACCTCATCATCAGCGGCCAAGAAGCTTCGCGACAGGCGCGAGGCGGACGCTGCAATGACCGCCACGAAAGGATTGGACCACATGGCACAGAAAAACCGACATCCCGTCATCGACTGGAACCGCATGACCGACCGCCAACGGCAAATGAAAGCGCGGGCGGAAAACCTCACGGCGCAGATCGCTCTTGATCAGCACCGCGAACATGACCGCGCGAATAAAGCCCTTTTCGCAAGCCTCGAGAGCGTCTTGGCACAACTTGCAGGTACGCCCAAAGCAGTCGAGTTCTTCCGCCTGTTCAGCGAAACAGCAACGCTCGCCAACGCCAAACGAATCGCAAATCATCCCGACTGCCCGGACGACGTGCGCGACGAAATCGCGCAGCGGATCGAGAAGGCTGGTGCCGCCCGTAGCCACGAAGGCGTTGCACGCGCTGCGCTCGGGAAGCCGGACAACGCCAGCGAAGGCTAACGGGGCTTAAATCATCCAAGACGAACAGAAAGGGCGCGGTGTATTCCGCGCCCTTTTCTCTTTGTCACGGGCTGCGCAACAAGTAGCCAAAGACGGAAACGGGCAAGCTCAAGCGAATACCGCTAGTCAGTTATGGAAAGCCAGGCTATCTCGCTGACAACTATCGGTCGGGCTAGGCCCCCTGTCCCTTAAGTTTGTCGCCCTACGGCGACGGGGGGCAGAACCCCTCCGCGCGTTACAGCCGCGCGATCCGCTCGGTCAGGAGCGTGTAGAACCCTTCGGCATCCAGATCGCCCATGAACATCGCGTTCGGCGCCCGGTCGGTCACGCGCCACCAGTCGGCGACGGTCATGCCCATGGTCAGCTCCGAAGTGGTCTCGATTTCCACGTTGATATGCCGCCCCGAGAACAGGTCGGGCTTGAGCAGATAGGCGATCACGCAGGGATCGTGCAGTGGCGCGCCCTCGGAGCCGTATTTCGCCATGTCGAAGCGCTCGAAGAAGTCGGTCCAGCTCGCGACCGCATGGCCGACGCGGGTGCCGAGATTGCGGAACGCCTCGACCCGGGCGCGGGTGGTGAGCGCCTTATGCGTCACGTCGAGCGGCATCACCACCAGCGGCACGCCGGATTTGAACACGATCTCGGCGGCCTGCGGGTCGACATGGATATTGAATTCGGCGGCGGGCGTGGTGTTGCCCACCTCGAAATAGGCGCCGCCCATCAGCACGATCTCGGCGATCTTCTCGGCGATATCGGGGGCGCGGCGCAAGGCGGTCGCGATATTGGTGAGCGGGCCCAGAGGGCAGAGCGTGACGCTGCCGGCGGGATGGGCGCGCAGCGTCTCGATCAGGAAGTCGACCGCGTGCTGGTCCTGGAGCGGCATCTGAGGCTCGGGCAGGTCGATCCCGTCGAGCCCGGTCTTGCCATGGACATATTCCGCCGTGACCAGTTCGCGCGCGAGCGGCCGGTCGCAGCCTGCATAGACCGGCACATCCGTCCGCCCGGCCAGTTCGCAGACCACGCGCGCGTTCTTCGACGTCAGCGGCAGCGGCACGTTCCCGGCGACACAGGTGATGCCCAGAACTTCGAGGTCGGGGCTGGCCAGCGCCAGCAGGATCGCCACCGCGTCATCCTGTCCGGGATCGGTGTCGATGATGATCTTGCGCGCCATTTTCGCCTCCTTCGCGGGTCCGGCGCGACCTTGGCGTGGTGTCGCGGCGATGTCCAGATATGGGTGCGCATGACCCTCGGGCACACCAAATGGACATTACCTATGCGTGTGTTCGCCGCGAAGCTTTCCTGCGGTCGGCCACATTTGGCCACATTCGGTATTTAGACCACTAACTGCAGGGAAGGACACCCAGACATGAACCAGCATCACATCTTCATCGCAGCGCCCGCTTCGGGTGGAATGAGTGGCCAGATGGCACGCACGCTTGGCTGTGGGCAGGACGCTTTAGCCCGCGCAGGCTACGGTCCGGCGGTGATCGGGGCTGCGGCTGGCGGGCGTGTCCACCTCGATTCGCAACTGATCGGCGATGCGGCGGCGGGGCTCTATCACCTCTTCGCCCGGGCGCAGGAACGGGCCGAGCGCTTCCGCGAGGCGCTGAGCGGTTCGGTCGGGCGCGTGGTGCTCTACGCGCCGAGCTATGAAGATTATTACCCGGCGCTCTGGCGTGATCTCGCCGCGCGCCGCCCGCTCAAGCCTTTCGCCGAGCTGACGCCGCGCCTGATGGCGCGTCCGCGCCGCTGGGTGAACGTGGTGCGCGATCTGAAAGCGGGGCTCAACCCGCGCGAAATCATCGTGCTGCCGCATGGCTCGAAGATCGGCGAGGCGATGGCCGCGCTGGTGCCGGGCGCGTCGCTCGATCCCGCGCCCGATGCCGAGACTGCGCATGCCGATACGGTGATCGCGATGATGCAGCGCCTGCACCATTCGGGCGTCGTGATCGGGCCGAAACAGAAGCGCCGTCTGGCGCGGTTCCATCACCAGCAGCCGCAAGGCACGCCGATCGCCGAGTTCGATCCGCTCGACCGGGCCTCGCTGCAGCGCCGCTACGAGCAGGATCTGGAACAGATGGCCGCCATCGACGGTGTGCGCATCGGCCCCGACGAGGCGCTGCAGATCGCGGCCCAGTAACCGCTACGGTTGCGCTCCAATTCCGGACAATGAAAAAAGCGGCGCCCGCTGGACGCCGCTTTCTTTGTTTCGGGTCTGATCGCGATCAGCCGTCGAGATCGACCTCGTCGATCAGCTTCAGCGCGGTCGGGCGAAGCTCTGCCAGCGTCGCGAGATCGAGCGTGTCGGGCGTGAACTCGCCCCAGCTTTGCACCAGTTCGGAGCGCGCAACGCCCGGCTTGATCGGGAATTCGTGGTTGGTCTGGGCGTAGATTTCCTGCGCCTCATCCGAGACGAGGAATTCCATCAGCTTGAGCGCATCGTCGCGGTTCGGCGCGGATTTGGTCATCGCCATGCCCGAGACGTTCATATGGGTGCCGCCTTCCTCGAAGACCGGGAAGGTGATGCGCACGGAATTGGCCCATTGCGCCTGCTCGGGATCGGCGAGCATCTGGCCCATGTAATAGGTGTTGCCCAGCGAGATGTCGCATTCGCCCGCCCAGATCGATTTCACCTGGCTGCGGTCATTGCCTTCGGGCGTCTTGGCGAGGTTCGCCTTCAGCCCTTCGAGCCATTCCTTGGTCGCCTCTTCGCCGTGATGGGCGAGATAGGCCGAGGTCAGCGCGACATTGTAATCCGAGGTGAAGGAGCGGGTGCAGATGCGGCCCTTCCATTTATCGCTCGCGAGGTCTTCATAGGTCGTCACCTCATCATCGGCCACGCGCTCTTTCGAGGCATAGACGATGCGGGCGCGCGAGGTCAGGCCGAACCAGTGGTTCTGCGGGTCGCGGAATTCGGCGGGGATCGCGTCTTGCAGCGCCGGGTCCTCGACCGCTTGCGTCACGTCCGCATTCACCACTTCGCTCAGCCGCGCGATGTCGACGGTCAGCACCAGATCGGCGGGGGAGCGGTCGCCCTCGGCTTTCAGGCGCTCGACCATGCCTTTCTCGACATAGGCGATGTTCACCGCGATCCCGGTCTCTTCGGTGAAAGCGTCGAGCACGGGCTGGATCAGTTCGGGCTGACGGTGGGAGTAGATGTTCACATCCGCAAGCGTCGGCGTGGCGAGGGCCGTGCCCATCAGGGCGAGGGCGAGGGTCCGGGTCATTGAAGTCTCCATTCGCGTTTTCGTGAGCGAAGAGGTAGCTGCCGTTCACGAACGCGTCAATGCCTGAGTGAAACAATCGGAAATAATTTGCCGCCCGCTTCCTGCCCGCTTTTTGGGCGTTCGATTTCCCGACAGGCAGGGGCGGGGCGCATTTTTCGAAATTGTCGCTTTTACCGAAGCCCTTGCTCCGTCATCGTGATCTGGCGAAGACCTATTGCGGGAGCGAGACTTATGGCGATCCATGCCAGCATTTATCACCTGACCCATTACACCTATGACCGTCCGGTGACGCTCGGCCCGCAGATCATCCGCCTGCGTCCCGCGCCGCATTCGCGCACCCGGGTGATCTCGCATTCGCTTAAGGTCTCGCCCGGTGGGCATTTCGTGAATCACCAGCAGGATCCCTATGGCAACTGGCTCGCGCGCTTCGTCTTTCCCGAGCCGGTGACCGAGCTGAAGATCGAAGTGGACCTGACGGCGGACATGACCGTCTACAACCCGTTCGACTTCTTCACCGAGGAATTCGCCGAGGAATGGCCCTTCGACTATCCCGAGGAGCTGCGTGACGACCTGTCGATCTACCGCACCCCCGAGCCGGAAGGCCCGCTGCTGGCGCAGTTCATCGGCGAGATCGACTATACGATCAAAGGGACGGTCAATTTCCTCGTCGCGCTGAATGCGCATCTCTCGAAGGTCGTGGATTACACCATCCGCATGGACCCCGGCGTGCAGACGCCCGAGGAGACTTTGGCGAAACGCTCGGGTTCTTGCCGGGACAGCTCGTGGCTCTTGGTGCAGGTGCTGCGGCATCTCGGCTTCGCGGCGCGGTTCGTCTCGGGCTACCTGATCCAGCTGAAACCCGATCTGGAGGCGCTCGACGGGCCGTCTGGCACCGATCACGACTTCACCGACCTGCATGCATGGTGCGAAGTCTTCATCCCCGGCGCGGGCTGGATCGGTCTGGACCCGACGTCCGGGTTGCTGACCGGCGAGAGCCATATCCCGCTGGCGGCCACGCCGCATTTCCGCAATGCCGCGCCGATCTCGGGGGGCTTTTCCTCGGTCGGCAGCCCGGAGGTGAGTTTCGCCTTCGACATGACGGTGGACCGGGTGGCCGAACATCCGCGCATCACCAAGCCGTTTTCCGACGTGGCGTGGGACCGGCTCAATGCGCTGGGGCGCAAGGTGGATGAGAGCCTTAAAGCGGGCGATGTGCGCCTGACCATGGGGGGCGAGCCGACCTTCGTCTCCATCGACGACTTCGAGAGCGACGAATGGAACACCGCCGCCGTCGGCCCGCAAAAGCGTGCGCTGGCCGATGAGCTGATCCGGCGGCTGCGCGATCGCTTCGCGCCGGGGGGCTTCCTGCATTACGGGCAGGGGAAGTGGTATCCGGGTGAGAGTCTGCCGCGCTGGACCTTCTCGCTTTACTGGCGGCGCGACGGCAAGCCGATCTGGCGCGACGAGGATCTGATCGCCAAGGAGGGCGACAAGACCGGCGCGGGGCCGGAAGAGGCCGGCACGCTGATGCGCGGGATCGCGGAGCATCTGGGGATCGAGCCCGATCACGCCCAGCCCGCCTATGAAGACCCGGCCGAATGGATGCTGAAAGAGGGCAATCTGCCCGCCAATGTCACGCCCGAAGACAGCAAGCTGAAGAACCCCGAGGATCGCGCGCGTTTCGCGCGGGTCTTCAATCGGGGGCTGGAGACGCCCACGGGTTACATCCTGCCGGTGCAGCGCTGGCAGGCCAAGGCGAAGCCCGGCCATCGCTGGCGCTCGGAGAAGTGGAAGACCCGGCGCGGCAAGCTGTTCCTGATCCCGGGCGACAGCCCCGCGGGGTTCCGTCTGCCGCTGGGCGCGCTGCCCTATGTGCCGCCCGCGCAATATCCCTATCACTACGTCACCGATACCTCGCTGCCGAAAAGCGATCTGCCCGATTTCCATGCCGAGATGGAGGCCGCCGCCGAGAAAGGCTTGGTCGACAAACCCACGGAGGAACACAGCCAGCCCGTCTCCGAGGCGCAATCGGCCGAGCCGGGCCAGACCATCGTGGAGCAGGATCTGGATACGGTGGGCGATGTCGTGCGCACCGCGATCTCGGTCGAACCCCGCGACGGGCGGCTATGCGTCTTCATGCCGCCGACCGAGGATCTGGAGGATTACCTCGAACTGATCGCTGCCGCCGAGGAAAGCGCCAAGGCGATGGGCCTGCCGATCCATATCGAGGGCTACGCGCCGCCGCATGATCCGCGCCTCAACGTGATCCGGGTCGCGCCCGATCCCGGTGTGATCGAGGTGAATATCCATCCCGCCCATAGCTGGGAGGATTGCGTCGCCACCACCGAGGCGATCTACGAGGAGGCCCGTCAGTCGCGGCTGGGCGCCGACAAGTTCATGATCGACGGGCGTCATACCGGCACGGGGGGTGGCAACCATGTCGTCGTGGGCGGGGAGACGCTCCTCGACAGCCCCTTCCTGCGCCGCCCCGATCTGCTGAAATCGCTCATCCTGATCTGGCAGCGGCATCCCTCGCTCAGCTACCTGTTCTCTGGCCTCTTCATCGGCCCGACCTCGCAGGCGCCCCGGATCGATGAGGCGCGGCACGATACGCTCTACGAGTTGGAAATCGCGCTGAGCCAGATCCACCCGCCCGAGGCTGGCAACGTCCCGCCGCCGTGGCTGGTGGACCGGCTGCTGCGCAACATGCTCACGGACGTGACGGGCAATACCCACCGGGCGGAAATCTGCATCGACAAGATGTATTCGCCCGACGGGCCGACCGGTCGCCTTGGCCTCGTCGAGTTCCGCGGTTTCGAGATGCCGCCGGACCCGCGCATGTCGCTCGCGCAACAACTGCTGCTGCGCGCCATCATCGCGCGGTGCTGGAATGCGCCCGTGGAGGGTCGCCCGGTGCGCTGGGGGACGGTGCTGCATGACCGCTTCATGCTGCCGCATTACCTGTGGGAGGATTTCACCGATCTTCTCGCCGATCTGCGCCGCCACGGTTTCGATCTCGATCCGCAATGGTTCGAGGCGCAATCGGAGTTCCGCTTCCCCTTCTGCGGTCAGATCGAGGCGGAAGGCGTGCATCTCGAGATCCGTCAGGCACTGGAGCCTTGGCATGTGCTGGGAGAGACCGGCGCCATCGGTGGCACGGTGCGCTACACCGACAGCTCGGTCGAGCGTTTGCAGGTGAAGATGACCTCGCTCCATCAGGACCGCTACAAGGTGATGTGCAACCGTCGTCCCGTGCCGCTGGCGCGCACGCAGGAGAGCGGGGTCTCTGTCGCGGGGGTGCGGTTCAAGGCGTGGCAACCCGCCGAGGCGCTGCATCCGACGCTGCCGGTCAATGCGCCGCTGACGTTCGACATCTATGACGACTGGACGGGCAGGGCGATCGGGGGCTGTGTCTATCACGTGGCCCATCCGGGGGGGCGCAACTACGACACCTTCCCGGTGAACGGCAACGAGGCGGAAGCCCGCCGACTGGCGCGGTTCGAGGGGCATGGTCATACCCCGGGGGCTTATCGTCCGGAACCGGAGACCCCCCATCCGGAGTTTCCTCTGACGCTTGACCTGCGACGTCCTGTCGGGCTGAGTTGATCCGAGCCTAACGGAGACCCGATGCAAAGCCCCGATACGCCCGACGCTGCGAGCCCGCTCGAACAGCACCCGCTTCTGGCGGGCTATGCGCCCGTGCCGGGCGTGGCCGACGAGCTGTTCGAACGCTCCGGTGCGATGCGGCGCGTCTGGCGGCCCTTCGTGGAGAAGTTCCTGCAGCTCGAACCCGGGGAAATCCCGCAGCGCTTCGAGCGCGCCAACCAATACCTGCGCGATGCGGGCGTCTATTACCGGCAATATTCCAACGACGTGCTGGCCGAACGCGAATGGCCGCTGAGCCATATCCCCGTGATCTTGCATGAAAGCGAGTGGTCCGGCATCTGCGAGGGGCTGGCACAGCGCGCCGATCTGCTGGAGGCGGTGATGGCCGACCTCTACGGGCCGGGAAGTCTCGTCGCGAACGGGCATCTGCCGCCGGAACTGATCGCACGCAACAAGCACTGGATGCGCCCGATGGTGGGGGTGGAGCCCAAGGGGGGGAATTACCTGCATTTCCTCGCCTTCGAGATCGGGCGCTCGCCGGACGGGTCGTGGTTCGTGCTGGGGGACCGGACGCAGGCGCCCTCGGGGGCAGGCTTCGCGCTGGAGAACCGGATGGCCACGGGGCGGATCTTCCCCGAGAGCTTCCCGCGCGATCATATCCACAAGCTCGCCACCTTCTTCGGCGATTTCCGCGCCGCGCTGGAGACACTCGCGGGGCGGGTCGATGGCGATATGCGCCGCGCCGCGATCCTGACGCCGGGCCCGGCCAATGACAGCTACTATGAGCATACCTATATCGCGCGCTACCTTGGCCTGTCGCTTCTCGAAGGCGAGGATCTGCTGGTGCAGAATGGCGAGGCGATGGTGCGCACGATCGAGGGGCCGCAACCCTTGGGCGCGCTCTGGCGGCGGATGGATGCGGGCTTCGTCGATCCGCTGGAGATGGACCCCGACACGCAGATCGGCACGCCGGGTCTGATGGAGGCGGTGCGCGAAGGCAATCTCGCGATGGTCAATGCGCTGGGCGCGGGCGTGCTGGAGACCCGCGCGCTGATGGCCTTCCTGCCGAAGATTTCGCGGGTGCTGACGGGGCAGCCGCTTGCGATGCCCAATATCGCGACATGGTGGTGCGGCGGCGCGTCAGAGCGCGCCCATGTCCGCGCCAATGCCGAGACCATGATGATCGGCCCCGCGATGGCGGTGAACCTGCCCTTCGATCTGGATGCCGCGACCGCGCTGGGCGGACATTTCCGTTCGGGTGCGGAGGCGTCCATCGCGGATTGGCTGGAGGCCGAGGGCCAGCATCTGGTGGGTCAGGAGGCGGTGACGCTGTCCACGACCCCCGCATGGCATGACGACGGGCAGGGCGGCGGCTCGGTCCGGCCCTGTCCGATGACGGTGCGGGTGTTTGCGGCGCGCACGCCGCAGGGCTGGCAGTTCATGAAAGGCGGCTATGCCCGGATCGGACCGGAGGGCGATGCGACCGCGCTGTCGATGCAGCAGGGCGGGGCCGTGGCCGATGTCTGGATCGTCTCGGAAAAGCCGGTGCCCTCGGCGAGCATGGCGCCGCGCCAGACCGGCACTTTCCGGCGCAAGATCCCCGGCACGCTGCCTGCGCGCGCCGCCGACAACCTCTATTGGCTCGGCCGCTATATCGAGCGCTGCGAAGACTCGATCCGGGTGATCCGTGCCTATCACCTGCGCCTCGCCGCGACCGGCAGTCCGGAAGACGCGCGGCTGGCCCGTTTGGCGCAGTTCCTCGGCGCGCATGGCTTCGACATCTCGCAACCCGTGCCCGATGCGCTGTTGCAGCGGCTCGATGCGGCGCAGGCCTGCGCGTCGAAACTGCGCGACCGGTTCTCGACCGATGGCTGGCTGGCGCTGAAGGACCTGTCGAAGACCGCCCGCGGGATGGTGAGCACCGCGCGCCCCGGCGACGATACGGCGCGCGCGATGGGGGTGCTCTTGCGCAAGATCACCGGGTTCTCCGGTCTCGTGCACGAGAACATGTACCGCTTCGAGGGCTGGCGTTTCCTGTCGATCGGGCGGGCGCTGGAACGCGCCGACGGGCTGGCCGCGCTGCTGATCCGCTTCACCGCCGAGGATGCGCCGGAAGGCGCGCTCGATCTGGCGGTGGAGGTGGCCGACAGCGTCATCACCCACCAGCGCCGCTACCGGGTGCGCACCAATCGCGAGACGGTGCTGGACCTGCTGGTGCTCGACGCCGCCAACCCGCGGGCAATTTTGTTTCATCTCAATCGCTTGAAGGGTCTTCTTGATGAGTTGCCCGAGGCCGAGGTGGCCGGGCGTCCGGGCGATCTGCTGCGCGCGCTGATGCCTCTGCGCACGCAGCTCTCGGTGATGGAGCCCGAAGAGGTCACGCCCCAGATGTTGCAGCAGATCCGGTCGGACCTGTTCCGTCTCTCCGATCTCGTTTCGCAGAAATATCTGAGGTAATCCTATGCGTTACGAGGTGAAGTTAAAGCTGAGCTACCGGTATAACGCGCCCTCCGATCACGCGCGGACCGTGCTTCGGGTGCTGCCCTCGGACATTGCGGGGCTGCAGACGGTCACGTCGCGCGCGCTCAGCTTCGATCCGCCCCCCGATGAGCGTCACGACTCGCGCGATTTCTTCGGCAATGCGATGACTTCGGCGGTCTGGCACGCGCCGATCGCGGAGATCGGCGTGACCCTCGCCGCCAAGATTGACCGCGGGCTCGCGGAGCCGGGGCTGGACCTGTCCTCGCCACGTGAGGAGCTGGCGCAGGAGATCGCCCAATTCCGCAGCCTCGCGCCCAATGCGCCGCATCATTTCCTCGCGGCCTCGCGCCGTGCGGCGCCGACGAAAGAGATGACGGCGTTCGCTCAGGCACAGTTGCAGCCGGGCCAGACCGCGCGCGGCGCGATCGAGGCCGTGGGCCGCGCGCTGCATCGCGAGATGCGCTTCGATGCGGGCGCGACCGATGTGAACACGCCCGCCGCCGAAGCCTTCGCGAACCGCCACGGGGTCTGTCAGGATTTCAGCCATATCATGATTTCCTGCCTGCGCGGGGTGGGGATCCCTGCGGGCTATGTCTCTGGCTTCCTGCGTACCTATCCGCCGCCCGGCCAGCCCCGTCTGGAAGGCGCGGATGCGATGCATGCCTGGGTGCGCGCCTGGGCGGGGGCCGAGACCGGCTGGGTCGAGTTCGATCCGACCAACAATCAATATGCGGGCGAGGATTACATCACCGTCGGCTACGGGCGCGACTACGACGACGTGCCGCCTCTGCGCGGGGCGATGCGCGGCGCGGGCGGTCAGCAAAGCGCGCAGGCGGTGGATGTGATCCCGCTCGATTGAGGCTGCGAGACCCGGCGCGCGACCGTGCGGCGCTGCGCCCGAGACACACGCCCGAGGCACACGAAAGTCTCACTGGCTCGTGACCCGCGACGTCGCGGCATTCATTGACCACTCGATCAAAGCACGATTTACTCCTCACCAGTTTGTGTTTGAACCGTCCCACGATGTCGCGCTCGCGCGGCCGGGAGGGGGCGGCAGCACTCACGAAAAGACCAACCAACAGGAAGGACAGACCATGACCATTCGCTCGATGCTTTTGGCGGGGGCTGCCGCGGTGATGATGACCGCAGGCGGGGCCGGCGCCAAGACGCTCGTTTATTGTTCGGAAGCGTCGCCGGAAGGCTTCGATCCCGCGCCCTATACCTCGGGCACGACGTTCGATGCCTCCTCGAAGCCGGTCTATGACCAGCTCGTCGAATTCAAGCCGGGCACGACCGAAATCGAACCGGGCCTCGCAGAAAGCTGGAACGTGTCCGATGACGGGCTGACCTATACGTTCAACCTGCGCAAGGGCGTGAAATTCCACTCGGTCGAGGGCTTCACCCCGAGCCGTGATTTCAACGCCGATGACGTGATTTTCTCGTTCGACCGTCAGGGCAACAAGGACAACCCCTATTATTCTTACGCGCCGGGCGTTTCCTATGAATACTATGCCGGCATGGACATGCCGACGATCATCAAATCGATCGAGAAAGTCGACGATTACACGGTGAAGTTCCACCTGTCCGAGCCGAACGCGCCGTTCCTCGCCGACCTCGCGATGGACTTCGCGTCGATCATGTCGAAGGAATATGCCGACAAGCTGGCCAGCGAAGATCGCAAGGCCGACATCAACAACGTGCCCGTCGGCACCGGCCCGTTCGAATTCGTCGCCTACCAGAAGGACGCCGTGATCCGCTACAAGGCGAACCCGGACTACTTCAAGGGCAAGGCGGCGATCGACGATCTGATCTTCGCGATCACCCCCGATCCGGCGGTGCGCATGCAGAAGCTGCAGGCGGGCGAGTGCCAGATCATGCCGTACCCGTCGCCGGCCGACATTCAGGCGCTCAAGGACGACTCGAACATCAAGGTCGACGAGCAGCCCGGTCTGAACGTGGCTTACCTCGCCTACAACACCACGCAGGCTCCGTTCGACAAGGTCGAAGTCCGCAAGGCGCTGAATATGGCGATCAACAAGGACGCGATCATCGACGCGGTCTTCCAGGGCGCGGGCCAGGTTGCCAAGAACCCGATCCCGCCGACCATGTGGTCCTATAACAAGGACATCAAGGACGACGCCTACGATCCGGAAAAAGCAAAGAAAATGCTTGAGGATGCTGGCGTGAAAGACCTCACGATGAACATCTGGGCGATGCCCGTGCAGCGGCCCTACATGCCCAACGCACGCCGCACCGCGGAGCTGATGCAGTCGGATCTCGCCAAGGTCGGCGTGACCGCGAACATCGTCTCCTACGAGTGGGGCGAATACCTCAAGAAGTCGAAAGATCCGAACCGTGACGGTGCGGTGATCCTCGGCTGGACCGGCGACAACGGCGACCCGGACAACTTCCTCGCGGTTCTGCTGGGCTGCTCGGCGGCTGAAAGCGGTTCGAACCGTGCCTTCTGGTGCGATCAGAAATTCGACGATCTGATCACCAAGGCGCGTCAATCGAGCGATCAGGCCGAGCGCACCAAGCTCTATGAGGAGGCGCAGGTTGAGTTCAAGAAACAGGCGCCGTGGGACACCATCGCCCACTCGACCGTGTTCATGCCGATGTCCAACAAGGTCACCGGTTATGTGATGAACCCGCTGGGCGGTCACGACTTCTACGGGGTGGACATCTCGGAGTGATCCTGAGACTACCTGCATGACAGAGGCGCCCGGGAAACTGGGCGCCTCGCAATACATTCAGGGGCCGAAAATCGGGGGCCAAATGACCGCGAGCGCCACGGAGCGCGGCGGTCAGGGGCTGCCGCGAAAGGTATCCTGAAGAACCGCAAACAGGACCGGTGACATGTTACGTTTCATAATCGGCAAGATCCTCTGGCTGATCCCCACGCTGATCGGCATCACGATCGTGGCCTTCGGCTTCGTTCGGGTGCTGCCCGGGGACCCGGTGCTGCTGATGGCAGGCGAGCGCGGGCTGAGCCCCGAACGCCATGCCGAGCTGGCGCATCAGCTCGGCTTCGACCGCCCGCTCTGGCAGCAATATCTCGATTTCATCTGGCAACTCGCGCACGGCAATCTCGGCGACAGCCTCGTCACCCACAAGCCGGTGCTGGGCGAGTTCTTCGCGCTCTTCCCGGCCACGCTTGAACTGGGCATCTGCGCGATGTTCCTCGCCGTCGTGATCGGCGTTCCGATCGGCGTGCTGGCCGCGATCAAGCGCGGCTCGTGGTTCGATCAGGCGACGATGGGTACGGCGCTCGTGGGCTATTCGATGCCGATCTTCTGGTGGGGCCTGCTGCTGATCATCCTGTTCTCGGGCATCCTGCAATGGACGCCGGTCTCGGGGCGCATCTCGCTGATGTATTACTTCCCCAACGGCACCGGCTTCATGATCTGGGACGCGCTGATGTCGGGGCAATCCGGCGCGCTGACCTCGGCGCTGAGCCACCTGATCCTGCCTGCGGTCGTGCTCGCCACGATCCCGCTCGCGGTGATCGCGCGCCAGACCCGTTCGGCGATGCTCGAAGTGCTGGGCGAGGATTACGTGCGCACCGCGCGCGCCAAGGGGATGCCGCCGCGCCGCGTCGTGGGCGTCCACGCGCTGCGCAATGCGATGATCCCGGTTATCACCACGATCGGCCTGCAGGTCGGCATGCTGATGGCGGGCGCGATCCTGACCGAGACGATCTTCTCCTGGCCGGGCATCGGCAAATGGATGGTCGATTCGATCTCGCGGCGCGACTACCCCTCCGTGCAGGGCGGGCTGTTGATGATCGCGCTGATCGTGATGTTCGTGAACCTGATCGTGGACCTGCTCTACGGTCTGATTAACCCGCGTATCCGGCATAGGTGAGTGACATGTCCGAAGTGACCGAAACCGATATCCCGGCCGGCACGCGCCGCGCGCAATTCGCCGAGTTCTGGTTCTATTTCAAAGAAAACCGTGGGGCCGTGATCGGTCTGGTGGTGTTCGCGTTGATCGCGCTGGCCGCGATCGCGGCGCCGCTGATCGCGCCCTTCGATCCCGACACGCAGTTCCGCGACGCGCTTCTGGCGACGCCGCTGACGCATGATGCCAACGGCACCTTCCTGATCGGCACCGATGCGGTCGGGCGCGATATCCTCTCGCGCCTGCTGTTCGGCGCGCGCTTCTCGCTGTTCATCGGCGTGATGGTCGTGCTGCTCGCGCTCTCCGTGGGGGTGATCCTCGGCCTGCTCGCCGGTTGGTTCGGCGGCTGGGTCGACACCGTGATCATGCGGGTGATGGATATCATCCTCGCCTTCCCGTCGCTGCTGCTCGCGCTTGTCTTCGTGGCGGTGCTGGGCCCGGGGCTGATCAACGCGATGATCGCCATCGCCATCGTCTATCAGCCGCATTTCGCGCGTCTGACCCGCGCCGCGGTGCTGTCGGAGAAGAACCGCGATTACGTCATGGCCGCTCAGGTCGCGGGCGCGGGCCATATGCGCCTGATGTTCCGCACGGTGCTGCCGAACTGCCTCGCGCCGCTGATCGTGCAGGGCACGCTGAGCTTCTCGAACGCGATCCTCGACGTGGCGGCGCTTGGCTTCCTCGGCATGGGCGCACAGCCGCCGACCCCGGAATGGGGCACGATGCTGTCGGAAGCGCGCGAGTTCATCCTGCGCGCCTGGTGGGTCGTGACCTTCCCGGGTCTCGCGATCCTCGTGACCGTGCTGGCGATCAACCTGATGGGCGACGGCCTTCGCGACGCGCTCGATCCGAAACTGAAGCGGAGCTAAGCCAATGTCCTTGCTGAAAATCCGCAATCTCACCGTCGAATTCGACACCGCCCAAGGCGCGTTCCGCGCCGTGGACGGGATCGATGTCGAAGTCTCGGGCCGCGAAGTGCTCGCCATCGTGGGCGAATCCGGCTCGGGCAAATCGGTCTCGATGCTCGCGGTGATGGGGCTCTTGCCGCCCACCGCGACGATCACCGCCGACGAGATCACCTATGACGGGCGCGACATGCTGAAAATGTCGGGCCGCGAACGTCGCCGGATCATCGGGAAAGAAATCTCGATGATCTTCCAGGAGCCGATCTCTTCGCTCAACCCCTCCTTCACCTGCGGTTTCCAGGTCGAGGAAGTGCTGACGCGTCACCTTGGCCTGAAGGGCAAGGATGCCCGCAAACGCGCGCTGGAGCTGTTCGAGCAGGTGGGCATTCCCGAACCCGAGCGGCGGCTCAACAGCTATCCGCACCAGCTTTCGGGTGGGCAGTGTCAGCGCGTGATGATCGCGATGGCCATCGCCTGCAAGCCGCGCCTGCTGATCGCCGACGAGCCGACCACCGCGCTCGACGTGACGATCCAGAAGCAGATCCTCGATCTGCTGATGAGCCTGCAGGAGGAATATGGCATGGGGCTGATCATGATCACCCATGACATGGGCGTCGTGGCCGAGACCGCCGACCGCGTCTCGGTCCAGTTCAAGGGCCGCAAACTGGAGGAAGCCGACGTGCTCTCACTCTTCGAGAACCCGCAGCATCCCTATACGCGCGCGCTTCTGGCCGCGCTGCCGGAGAACGCGACCGGGGACCGTCTGCTGACCGTCGCCGATGGCTGGGAGGGCGTGCAATGACTGTGATCCTCGAAGGGCGCGACATCACGCGCGACTACATCGTCTCGGGCGGGTTCCTGCGCGGGGCGAAGACGATCCGGGCGCTGCACGGCATCTCGTTCTCGCTCGAGAAGGGCAAGACGCTGGCCATCGTCGGCGAATCCGGCTGCGGCAAGTCCACGCTGGCGCGCATCCTGACGCTGATCGACCCGGCCAATTCGGGCGATCTGTATATTCAGGACGAGAAGATCGACATCAAGGAAACCAAGGTGACGTCCGCCTTGCGCGCCAAGGTGCAAATCGTCTTCCAGAACCCCTATTCGTCGCTCAACCCGCGCCAGAAGGTGGGCGAGGTTCTGACCGAGCCGCTGATCATCAACACCGACATCCCCGCCAAGGAGCGCCGCAAGCGCGCCGAGGAGATGCTGGAGAAGGTCGGCCTCGAGCGCCAGCACTACAACCGCTACCCGCACATGTTCTCGGGCGGTCAGCGCCAGCGGATCGCAATTGCGCGCGCGCTGATGCTGAACCCGCAGATCCTCGTGCTGGACGAGCCGGTCTCGGCGCTCGATCTGTCGGTGCAGGCGCAGGTGCTGAACCTGCTCAAAGACCTGCAGGACGAGTTCGACCTGTCCTATATCTTCGTGAGCCACGACCTCTCGGTCGTGCGCTATTTCGCGGATGAGGTGATGGTGATGAATGCGGGCGAGGTGGTGGAATACGCCTCGCGCGATCAGATCTTCGCCAATCCGCAGCACGAATATACCAAGACGCTGCTGGCGGCGACGCCGATCGCCGATGTCGAGAAAATCCGGGAGCGGGTCGAGCGCCGCAAGGCGTTCTTGGCTGCGGAGAGCTGAGGGCAGGGCCCCTTGCGGGCACTTGCTAGTTAGGAAAAGGCCCGGGGCGATGCGCCTCGGGCCTTTTCGTTTTGTGAAGGTTTTGCTGCTCACACCTTGGCGCGGGCGACCAGCCCGGGCCGCGCCCGAGCCTCCCCCCGGGAGGGCGCATTGGCGATGTCGTCGCGGGCCCACGCGTCGTCCGGGCTTGCGAGATAAACCGCCCAGCCACAAGCGCATCAACGCGCCCACCCAAGGCTCGGGCGCGTCCCTTATCTCCCGGTCCACTCAGGCGCGCGCTTCTCCAGGAAAGCCCGCGCGCCTTCGGCTGCGTCCTCGCTCGCCATCACGGCTTTCAAGGTCCGCGCGTTCTCCTCCCAAAGCGGGTCGACCGCGCGGCGCTCGATCTCGCGCGACAGGCGCAGGGTCTCGCGCAGGGCGAAGGGCGCGTTCTTCGCGACTTCCTCGGCCAGTGCGAGCGCGGCTTCGAACGCCTGCCCGGCCTCGGCGCGGCGGGCGATCAGGCCCAGATCCCATGCCTCGGCGGTGTCGAACAGCCGCCCCGTCAGCAGCAATTCGCGCGCCCGGGCCGGGGGGATGAGGCTCGCGAGCCGCAGCGCGCCGCCCGCGCCCGCCACCAGCCCGCGCAGCACTTCGGGCAGGCCGAAGCGGCAGCCGTCTTCGGCCACGATCATGTCGCAGCCCAGGGCGAGTTCGAATCCGCCTGCGAGCGCGGCGCCGTGGCAGGCGGCGATGATCGGCTTGCTGCGGTGGGATTCCGTCAGGCCGCCGAAACCGCCTTCAGCAAATAGTAACTCCTCGACCTTACCTTCGGTGAAAGCGGCGAGGTCCATCCCTGCGCAGAACACTGCGCCTTCGCCGCGCAGGATGCCGATCTGCAGCGCGTCATCCGCTTCCAGACGGGCCACCGCCTCGGCCAGGGCGTGGCCGGCCTCGGCATTGATCGCGTTGCGCCGCTCGGGGCGGTTGAGAGTGATGATCGCGATATTGCCGCGGGTCTCGAAGAGGACGGGGCTCATAGGGCGGGCTCCTTGGGTAGGCGGGCGCGTAGCGCGTTGCGGATGATCTTGCCGGTGGTGGTCACGGGCATGTCGTCGATCACGTAGATCGCGCGGGGATATTCGTATTTCGCAAGCCGCGCGCGGACATGGGCGGCAAGGTCGTCGCGCAAGGCTTCGGTGTCGGTGTGGCCGGGGCAGAGCGTGACGAAAGCCGCGACGATCTCGCCGCGCAGCGGATCGGGCTGGCCCACGACGCCCGCCATCTGCACCGCCGGATGCGAGATCAGGCAATCCTCGATCTCGGCGGGGCCGACGCGGTAGCCGCCGGTCGAGATGATGTCGTCGTCGCGCCCCTTGAAGCGCAGCCGCCCACCGTCGCCGCTGACGCCCCGGTCGCCGGTCAGCAGCCAGCGCCCGTCGAGGCCGGTCACGAATTTCGCCTCGGTCGCGTCGGGTTGGTTGAAATAGCCCAGAAACATCACCGGGTCGGGCGCGCGCACCGCAATCGCGCCTTCTTGGCCATCGGGCAGAACCTGACCTGTCTGGCTGTCGACGATCGCGACCTCATGGCCCGGCACCGGCCAGCCCATCGCGCCGGGTTCGGGCGCGTCGAGGCTCGCGGCGGACGACACCACCATGTTGCACTCCGTCTGGCCGTAGAATTCGTTGATCGTGACCCCAAGCGCCTTGCGCCCCCAGTCGAGGAGCTGCGCGCCCAGAGGCTCGCCCCCCGAGGCGACCGAGCGCATATCGAGGCTCCACGACAGGCTCTCGGGATCGGCCTTCATCATCTTCAGCGCGGTTGGCGGCAGGAAGGCATTGCGCACGCTCAGCCGCCGGATCAGATCGGCGGCGGCCTGCGCCGAGAACTTGCGGAAACGGCAGGCCACGACCGGCACGCCGTGATGCAGCGCGGGCAGCAGCACGTCCAAGAGCCCGCCAATCCAGGCCCAATCGGCGGGCGTCCAGATCCGGTCGCCCTCCTGCGGAAGGAAATCATGGCTCATCTCGACGCCGGGCAGGTGGCCCAGCAGCACCCGGTGGGCATGAAGCGCGCCCTTCGGATTGCCCGTGGTGCCCGAGGTGTAGATCAGCACGCCAGGGGTCTCGGCGCTGGTATCGACGGGGGTGAATTCGGGCGTGGCCGCGGCGAGGGTCGCGTTGAAATCGGCCACGCCTTCCGCGCCGGTCCCGCCGTCATCGGTGACGAAGACGGTCTGCAGATCGGGCAATTCGGAGCGGATCGCGGCGATCACCTCGTAGCTCGCCGGGTCGGTCACCAGCACCCGCGCGCCGCTGTCGCGCAGCCGGTGGAGCAGCGCCTCGGGGCCGAACAAGGTAAACAGCGGCAGCGAGACGCAGCCCGCCTTGAAGGCTGCGATATGGGCGATGGCGGTCTCGCGGCGTTGCGGCAGCAAGATCGCCACCCGGTCGCCGGTCTCGCGCCCATCGCCGCCCACGCCCAGCCCGGCCAGCACATTGGCGAAGCGGTTGGACGCCGCGCGCAAGGCGCCGAATGTGGTCTCGCGCACCGCGCCGTAGCCGTCCTCTTCGACCTCGATCAGCGCGACGCGGTCGGGCTCGCGCGCGGCCCATTTGTCGCAGGTGTCGACGCCGATATTGTAGCGTTCGGGTATGTCCCATCGAAACGCAGCCCGCGTGGCCGCGTAATCCTTGCCGCGTGACAGCACCGGCTTTCCTCCCATTTTGCAAGCGGCGCGGGGGCCGCTCTCCTCCGCGCGCTAACAAAGCGTGGACGGGGCGGAATGTCCATCTCTGCTCACGGGCTCGTGAGGGGTGCCTCGGGCGCAAGCCGCCCCGCCGCCAGCGCGCTCAATCCCACCATCACAGTCGCGGTGATCATCACGGCGGGCAGCCCGCCCATCTGGTAGCTCAGCCCCGACAGCAGCGTGCCGATCAGCCGTCCGCCCGCATTGGCCATGTAGTAGAAGCCCACATCCATCGTCACCCGCTCGGCCTGCGTGAAGGCGAGGATGAGATAGGAGTGGAGCGAGGAATTCACCGCGAAGATCGCGCCGAAGGTCAGCAGGCCCGCCACCAGCACGGTGCTGAGCCACAGCGATGGCGTCGGGTCGATCAGCACGGCGGCGCTGAGCAGCGCAGGCACCGCAAGCAGCGCCAGCGCCCAGTGCCGCGCGGCCCCGATCAGCGCGCCCTCGGGGCGGGACTTGGCCTTCAGGATGCGCGGGGCGGCGGCCTGCACCGCGCCGTAAAGGATGATCCAGAGCGCCATGAAGGTGCCCACGAGGAAGAAGGCCGCGCGGTCGCCCGCGTGTGTGCCGTCCGACAGCACCGCGTAGAAATAGATCGGGATGCCGACGACGAACCAGACGTCGCGCGCGCCGAACAGGAAGACCCGCGCCGCCGACAGCCAGTTCACATTGGCCGATTTCGAAAAGACTTCAGAGAATTTCGCGCCCTTGCGCCCGCGCGGCAGGCCCGGTGGCATCGCCACGACGATCGCGGCGAGGATCAGCGCCAGCACCACCGCCATCGCGACCACGGCGTAATCGAAGCCGAGCGCCGCGAGAAGTGCCGCTCCCAGCAGGAAGCCCACGCCCTTCACCGCATTCTTCGACCCGGTCAGCACCGCGACCCATTTGAAGAGCCCGCCCTTGCCGGTCGGCGCCAGCAGCTTCACCGCTGATTTCGAGGACATCTTCGCAAGGTCTTTGGCGACCCCGCTGAGGCCCTGCACCACCATCACATAGGCCACCGAGGCCCCGATCGCCCAGGACGGGTTCAGCTGCGCCAGCGCGATCAGGGCCACGACCTGCAGCGACAGCCCCGCATAAAGCGTCGAGACCAGTCCGAACCGCGCCGCGATCCAGCCCGCCGAGAGGTTCGTCACCATCCCCGCGACTTCATACAGGATGAACAGGTAAGCCAGCTGCACCGGTGAGAAGCCCAGCGTGTGGAAATGCAGCAGCACCAGCATCCGGAGCGCGCCATCGGTGAGCATGAAGGCCCAATAGGCCGCCGTCACCGCGATATAGGCGGAGAAGCCCTCGGGGCGGCTGGCGGGGCTCTCGCTCACAGGGACGCCCCCACCATCAGCGCGACATCGGCCAGTCGGTAGGCATAGCCCATCTCGTTGTCATACCACGCATAGACCTTCACCTGCGTGCCGTTCACCACCATCGTCGAGGGCGCGTCGATTATCGAGGAGCGGATGTCGTTGGTGTAATCCGAGGATACGAGAGGGCGCGTCTCGTAGCCGAGGATGCCATTCAGATCGCCTTCGGAAGCAGATTTGAACAGCGCGTTGACCTCTTCGGCACTGGTTTCGCGCTCCACCTCGAAGACGCAATCGGTCAGCGAGGCGTTCAGCAGCGGCACGCGCACGGCATGGCCGTTCAGGCGCCCCTTCAGTTCGGGATAGATCAGCGTGATCGCGGTGGCCGAGCCGGTCGTGGTCGGGATCAGCGAATTAAGCGCCGAGCGCGCCCGGCGCAGGTCTTTTGCGGGGCGGTCCACGATGGTCTGGGTGTTGGTCACGTCATGGATCGTCGTGATCGACCCGTGTTTGATCCGCAGGTTTTCGTGGATCACCTTTACCACCGGGGCGAGGCAATTCGTGGTGCAGCTGGCCGCCGTCACGATGCTATGCGAAGCCGGATCGTAGGCGTCATTGTTCACGCCATAGACGATATTCGCGGTCGGGCCGTCTTTCACCGGGGCCGAGACAACGACCTTCTTCACGCCAGCGGCGAAATAGGGGGCGAGTGCTGCCTCGGATTTGAACACGCCGGTGCAGTCGATCACCACGTCGACCCCGTCGAGCGGCAGGTCTTCGATGTTGCGCGTGCCGATAAAGGGCAGGCGGGTGCCGTCGATGGTGACGCTGCTCTCGTCGCTCGCGAACTCCGCGTCCCAGCGGCCATGAACGGAGTCGAATTCCAGCAGATGCGCCTGCATCGCCGCATCGCCCACCGCGTCGTTGATCCATGCGATCTTCGCGCCGCGTGCCAGAAGCGGCTTCAAGGCGAGTTTCCCGATGCGGCCGAGGCCATTGAGGGCGTAGGTGGTCATGGTCAGTCCTTCAGTTGCGGCCGATGTCATCGACGGCGGATTGCAGCGCGATGCGGTCGAGCGTTGTCAGAGGCAGGGCGGTGAAGGCCTCGATCCGGCGGTGAAGCGCGCCATAGGCCTGCTGGAAGGCCAGCGCGCGCTCGGCCTCGGTGCCGGTGGCCTTCACCGGGTCCGCCATCCCCCAATGGCCGCTGATCGGCTGGCCCGGCCAGGGCGGGCATTCCTCGTTCGCCGCCAGATCGCAGACGGTGAAGACAAAATCGAGCGGGGGCGCGTCCTCTCCCTGAAACTCCGCGATGGTCTTGGCCCGCAGTGGCGTCACGTCATGGCCCTTGTCGCGCAGCACCTGCACCGCGAAAGGGTTCAGCTCGGAATAGGGTTTGGTTCCGGCGGAATAGGCGTTGAACCGGTCGCCCGCGCGGTCTCGCAGGATCGTCTCGGCAAGGATGGAGCGCGCCGAATTGCCGGTGCAGATGAACAGCACGTTGAATTTCCGGCCCGCCGCAGATCGGGTCATCGCAGGGTCTCCGCTTGGATCGGGCTGCGCGAGAGGGGAGCAGATATCGGGGCGGCCCTGACAGCAGTCGATCAGCAGCGCGTCGAAGAGGCTGCGCACGGTCTCCATCTCGATCCCGTAGCGTAGCGAGGTGCCCGCCCGCGTCTGACCGATCAGCCCGACCTCGCTGAGTGCCGCGAGATAGGCCGAGAGCGTCGAGGGTTTCAGCGCCAGCGCCGCGCCGATCTCGCCGGCGGGCAGCCGGTCGGGATAGCGGCGCATCAAGAGCCGGAAGATCGCAAGGCGTTGCGCATGGCCCAGCACGGTGAGCCGCTGAGGTGTCATCTGATCCATATTTCGAGGTGTTACGAAATAAGAGAGTCGGATCAAGTGAAGCTTTGATGACAGGGCGCTTTACACGCGTTAGTTGTAAACAATCCAACCAAGACGCCCGTGATATCAACGCAGTCGGAAACACTCACAAATTCGTGAAGAGCCAAGGAAATAGGGCCGAAACGAGACTTCCCCAGCGTCATGCAATTGCAGAATCCTCAGCAAAGCAAAGAGAACAAACGCATTTTCGCATCGCATCCGGGAGGGCAAACTGCACCGAAAACGGCAATTATGGTCGGTCTGCCATAATTTCTGCCGCATTTCGGACATGACTGGGCAAGAGAACTTTAAGCACGAACCGACCCAGCCGGTGCGTCGCCAAGAAGGGGGCGCGCGCCGTCCCTGTAACATTGGTGGTCTCGGTCGGCATGGGCGTGCCGGACCGTGTGTCACCCAAAAAACCGCATCGCCCCTGCGGAAAAGGAGAGCTCCCTCGTGTATGAAGCGAATTCCATCTTTGATTGGCATCGCCGTGGTTTCGAGGCGCTCAATTCTTACTGGGAGACGCTCGATCAGCTCGAACAGGCCGTAAAGGACGTCTCGGACGCCGATCTCGGCTTCGTCGAAGATCAGCTCGACAGCGTTCTGGAGACGATCGACGCGTTCGAGCCGACCGTCAGCGTCATCGGCCAGGTCAAAGCGGGAAAAAGCACCCTTCTCAATGCGTTGATCGGCAAGCCGGGGATGCTGCCCTCGGATGTGAACCCGTGGACCTCGGTGATCACGGCGCTGCATCTGAACGCGCGCCACCGCCCGATGGACACGCGCGCGCTTTTTCGCTTCTTCGACCGCCACGAATGGGATCGGCTTGTGGCAACCGGCGGGCGTCTGGGCGAGATGGCCAACCGCGCGGGCTTCGAGACCGAGGCCGAAAGCGTGCGCAAACAGGTCACCGCGATGCGCGATGCGACCGAGGCGCGCTTGGGCGAACAGTTCGAGGACCTTCTGGGCACCAGCCGCGCGTTCCCGACGCTCGATAAGGCGGTGCTGGATCAATATATCTGCTACGGCGATCCCGACGATCTGGCCGAGGGGGCCATCGAGGGCACCTACGCCGATCTGACGAAATCCGCCGATCTCTATCTCGATCTGCCGCATCTGCCGCGAGGCCTGTGCCTGCGCGACACGCCGGGCGTCAACGACACGTTCATGATGCGCGAGCAGATCACGCTGAACGCGATCGGCGACAGCCGGGCCTGTATCGTCGTGCTCTCGGCGCATCAGGCGCTGACCACGATGGATCTGGCGCTTCTGCGCATCATCTGCGCCATCGACGCGCGTGAAGTGGTGATTTTCGTCAACCGCATCGACGAGTTGGAAGATCCGCGCGGGGCGCAGGCCGCGATCCGCAACTCGATCCGCAAGACGCTGGGCCGGATGGGGCTGGGCGAGGAAATCGAGATCCTGTTCGGCTCGGGCTACTGGGCCAATTGCGCGATGGGCGATGTGAACGAGATGGCACCCGCCAGCCGCGCCGCGCTCGAGAAGATGACCGGCACCACGCCCAGCAGCGAGACCGAGCTGCGCCAACGCGCGATGGAAGCATCCGGGATCGGCGCGCTGATGCAGGCCGTCGTCACCCGCATCGTCGACGGGCCGGGGCAGGCTGTGCTGGGCGATGTGCAGGACGAGCTGGAGCGCATCATCGAGCGCGCCGAGACCGTCGATAGCGTCGCCCGCGTGGCCGATCCGTCCACCATTCTCAGCGAATCCAAACTGATGCTCCGCCTCGCCGAGATCGAGGAAGAGGCGGTCTCTGCCTTCAATAACGAGGCGGCGGGTCTGCGGGCCGAACTGCGCGAGCGGCTCGACCGGGCGCAGGAGCAATTCGTGGCCTCGGCGCTGGAGGCGCTGCAATCGCATATCGACACCTATGGCGAGATCGGCGCGTGGACCCATGACCCGACCGCGCTGCGCATGGCGATGAAGACGGCCTTCGCGTCGAATTGCGCGCGGCTGCGGCGCAAGGGGGAATCGGCGCTCGATATGGTGAGCGACGGGATCGACAGCTTCCTCGCCGCCGAGTTCGGCGTAATCCGCGAGGCCGATGTCAGCCGCTTCCCCGAACAGCCGCAACATCGCGCGCCGACCGTACTGGCGCGGATGATCACGCTGGATATGCAGGGCGCGTGGTGGCGCCGTTATTGGCGCTTCAATCGCAAGGGGGCGGCGCAGGCGCGCTATCGCGAGGTGATCATCGCGGAAACCACGCCTCTGATCGAAGATCTGATGACCGAGTATTTCGACCCCGCCATCGCGCGCAGCCGCGAGATCGTGGAGCGCTTCGCCTTCGATCAGGGTCAGTTCTGCAAGGCGGTGCGCGAGCGCTGCCTGTCGGGCGCGTCCGGTCACGATAAGGAAAGGCTCTCGGCATGAACTCGCTGCGCAAACGTGAACGCCCCGACTTGCCTGACCTGTCGAAAGCGCAAGCCCCGCAGGCCGCCGCGAAACCGCGCAAGCTGCGGGTTCTGGTCGCGGGCGAATTTTCGGCCGGGAAGACCAGTCTCATCAACGGGTTGTTGGGCGAGAAAGTGCTGCCCTCGCATGTCACCGCGACCGCGCTGCCGCCGATCTGGCTGGTGCGCGGCGGGGACCGGGCGCAGCTTTGGATCGACAAGGAAGATGTCGCGCGCCCGCTCGCCGATCTGGCGCAGCTCAATCTGGAGAAGGCGCGCTATTGCGTGATCGCCCATAACGCGCCGATCCTCGATCGGATCGACATCATCGACACGCCCGGTTCGTCGGACCCGAACATGCCGATGGAAAGCTGGCAGCGGATGCTGCGCTACGCCGATCTGGTGATCTGGTGCACCAACGCGACGCAGGCGTGGCGGCAAAGCGAGAAGGCGGTCTGGGACGAGATGCCCGAGGCGCTGCTGGCGCAGCCGATGCTGGTGGTGACGCATGGCGACCGTCTGGCTGATGAACGCACCCGCGCGCGACTGATGCGCCGGGTCGAGCGCGAGGCGGGGGAGGTCTTCCCGACGATCCGTCTGGCCGCGCTGACTGAGCCTTCGGACGTGGCGCAGATCGCGCGCGAGATCGAGCGGCTTGTCGGGCAGATCGACAAGCCTTCGGGGGCCGCGAACGAGACGGTCGCGAAATTCGTGGGCGAGCGCGACGTGATCGCCTTCCCGAAACCGCGCACGCCGGTCAAGCCGCGCCGTCTGCGCTCGGCGCGTCTGGTGAAGGCGGAAAGCGCGGAGCTGCCGGAGGTGACGGATGCCGAGCCGCTGATCCTCGACTCGCCGCTGCCGGAATACCCGCCCCTCGAGCGCACACCAGCGTCGGGCTCGGCTCGCGCGCTGTGGGAGGAACTTACGGCGGGCCGCGCGTTCACGGATGCCGCGGATGTCCTCGCCCATGTCGAACATCTGCTTGATCGGCTGGATGCCGAAACCCCGACCGATTCCGAGCCAGCCTACGCGAGCAAGAGGACCAAGCCATGAAGATTGCCCCGCAACTGCGTAAGGAACTCGACTTTCTCAACGGCGCTCTCGACCGGATCGAGGCCTCCGTCGAACGCAGCGCCCGTCCGCGGATCCGCGATCTGCGCTTGCGGCTGCATGACTGGGCCGCGCGCGTGGCGGTGATCGGGCAGGTGAAGGCGGGCAAGTCGACCTTCCTCAACGCCTTCCTGCACCAGCATGACTTCCTGCCCTCGGACGTGAATCCGTGGACCTCGGTCGTGACCAATATGCGCATCAACCTGCCCGAAGACCCGGTGACGGGCGCGCGGTTCGAGTTCTTCTCGGAGGCCGATTGGGACGAGATCATCAATGGCGGCACCCGCATCCGCAAGCTGACCGAAGAGCTGCTGCCGGGGTTCGACACCGACATCCTGCGCGAGCAGTCCGAGCAGATGCGCCGCCGCGCGCAAAGACGTCTCGGCAAGCATTACCAGATGCTGCTGGGTCAACATCACGATTACGACTTCCTCGCACCCGATCTGCTGCAACGCTATGTCTGCGCAGGGCCCGGCGCGGATGACGGGTTGGAGCGCGAGGCGCTTGGTCGCTATGCCGCGCTCACGAAAAGCGCCAATATTTACATGCGCTTGCCCGAATTTCAGGTGCCCACGATCATCACCGACACGCCCGGCGTGAACGACCCGTTCCTCGTGCGCGACGAGTTCACCTGTCGCTCGCTCGACCGCTCGGACGTGTTCATCATGGTGCTCTCGGCGCATCAGCCGCTGACCGACGTGGACCTCGCCTTGATCCGCATTCTCGCCAAGCAGGACGACAAGGATGTGCTGATCTTCCTCAACCGGATCGACGAGCTGGACGATTACGCGGTCGAAGTGCCCCGCGTCATCGCCGATGTGTCGCGCCGTCTGCGCGCGGCGATCCCCGATATCGACTTCAAGATCGTCGCGGGCAGCGCCTATCTCGCCGATCTGACGCAGCGCTCCGACGAGGAAGCCGCCTGGGCGCGTGCCGAGATGGATTCGATGGAGCTGGCGCAATACCTGTATTCGCGCTTTGGCCGGGTGCCCGAGGATCCGATCGACCGGCTGCTGCTGGCCTCGGGCGTCGAAGAGGTCAAACATGTGCTCTCTGCCGTGATCGACGGCGGGGTGGGGCGTCAGCAGCTCGCCCAGCTGCGCGGCGATCTGCGCGCGGAGCTGTCGGGGATGCAATTCGTCGCCCGCCGCGAACGCGACACGCTGCAGATGCAGATCGAGAGCATCCGCTCGGACGTGGCGGAGGCCGCGATCGAGGAAATGAGCGGCGAGATCGCGGCAACGGAATCGCTGCGCGGCGCGCTCGAAAACCATGTCGAGAGCGCCGAGCATCAGATCGAAGCGGTACTCAACCGCGGCTGGTCGGCGCTGGAGACGCGGCTCAACAAGAGCATCGAGGATTTCGTCCTGAGCCAGCGCGACCGGTTCGAGGATGTCCTGCGCACCAACCGGATCCGCGACGGCCGTCCGCCGCGCAGCTTCGAGACCGATACGACCGCGCTGCAGATCGCGCTCGAACGCGAGGTGACGAAAAGCTACGCCCGCTCGCGTGCGGCGATCGACGTGCTGCTCGACAATGCGATCCATGCCTGCCGCACCACGGTCGCGGACCGGTTCGACGATCCCAGCGAAGAGATCGACCTGTCGGATATGCCGCATGACACATTCACCTCGACGCTGACGCTGACCCGGCGCGCGCTGCGCATCAACTTCGCGCTGGAGCGGGGCTGGGCCTTCTGGCGCGGTCCGACCGTGAATATCGAGAAGACCCTCGACGGGTTGCGGATCGTGGCGGCGGAAGAACTGCGCCCGGCGGTCGAGAAGATCCTGCAGGCCTATGGTGAGGCGCTGGTGGAACGCGCCAGCGCAGGCGGGTCGCGGCTGCGGGTGATGGTGCGGATGATGGAGATGATCGTGCGCGAGCGGACCTTGCAGCTCAAGCAGGAGCGGGCCGAGTTGGAACGGCTGGCCCGTGATCCGCAGATGCAAAGCCGACTGGCGTCCCGGATCCAGAGCAAGCTGGAAGTGCTCGAACGGCGTCTGATCAATCTCGGGGCGATCGAGAGCGCCGTCAGCAGCACCATGGTGCCGCGGCGCAAACCCGCGACGCGCGCCGCGTGAGGGCGAAGGGGCCAATGATGTTCAAGCAAGAGATCAGCCGCGAGGACGCGCCGCCCGATCCGCATCGCGCGCCCCTGCGGGTGGCGATCTGCGGCGAGGTCAATTCCGGCAAGTCGACCGTGCTCAACGCGATTTTGCGCGCGCGCAGCATCGGCGACAATCTGGGCCGGACCGAGCGTCCGACGGTCGTCGCACGCTACCGCGCGACGCCGGGCGTGGTGATGCGCGACGCGACGGGGCGCGAGATCGACGCGGCGGAGGTCGAAGAAGGCTGGGCCGTGCCCTCCGAGATTTACGTCTATTCCGCGCAGCCGCATCTGCAGGGGTTCGAATTCGTCGAAGTGCCGCTGAGCCGCCCCGAAGACGTGAACGAAGAGCAGATCGGCCTGATTGCGACCTGCGACGTGATGATCTGGGTGACCATCGCC
This sequence comes from Thioclava sp. ISO4, assembly GCF_058105145.1. Taxonomy (NCBI): domain Bacteria; kingdom Pseudomonadati; phylum Pseudomonadota; class Alphaproteobacteria; order Rhodobacterales; family Paracoccaceae; genus Thioclava; species Thioclava sp. ISO4. The sequence continues at coordinate 2,795,745 of NZ_CM176571.1, read as the reverse complement.
TCGCAGGCATGGCGGCTGACCGAAAAGACGATGATCGAGCGGCTGGGGCCGGCGCGCCCGTCGGACTGTCTGCTCGCGATCTCGCGCGGCGACAAGCTGCGCAACGATACCGACCGGGCGAAGCTGAAAGCGCGGGTTCAGCGCGAGTCGGCGGCCTATTTCTCGCGGGTCGCCTTCCTGCACGGGGCGCGCGATCTTCTGCGTGAGGCAGAGACATCCGATGAGGCCTTCCAGCGCAGCGGTGGTGCGGCGCTGATCGCGGCGCTCGGGGCGATGACGGGGCGCGCGGTGGTGGGGCTCGATACGCTCGATCCCGAGACCGAGGCGGATCTGGCGATCGGCACCCATGACGCGCCCTCGCCGCTGCTCTCCGAACATGGGGGCGCGGTACTGCCGTTCCGCGCGCGCAGCGTCCGCAAGCGCGCGGCGCAACCTGCAAATTCCGGCGCGCCCGTCGCGCCCCCCGGGGCCGAGCCCGAGTTCCGGCCGGACCCGCATCCCGTCGACCGCACGCCCGAAGTGTCGCCGCGACGGGTCACGCGTTCGTCCAAGCCGGGCCGTGACGCGGAGCGTGAACCCGGTCGTGAGCCGGGGCTGAATGTCACCGGGTCCGAAATGCCCGAAACCGAAGCCGAGATCGAGACCAAGCAGGAGAGCGCGCTCCTTCTGGCCACGACGCGGCTCAGGCTCGGTATCGAGCTGCCCGAAGGGTTGCAGCTTGCCGGGCGGATCGGCCCCAGTGATCGGATCTTGCGGCCCGTCAAAGGGTCCTCGGACGAGATCGTGGCCTGCGCCAAGGCGCTGGAGAATTTGATGGCCGGGTTCGCCAGAAATTACACCACCGTGTTCGGCGGCCAGCTAGACTCGATCACGGAGGCGGGCGACGATGTGCGCATCATGTTCGCAAGCGCGCCCGAGACCGGCCTGACCTTCGCGCAATTCACGGTCGACCTGATCGACGAGGCAGAGGCGCATGCGTTGTTTGCCCGCATGGCGGGCATCTTGGTCTGACGGGGCTTGGTCTGACGGCGGCGGCAGGTCGCCACCGCGATCTTCCGCCGCCCGCGAAGTGACGCGAAAACTGGCACCGCCTTTCACGAGAACGCAAGGTCATCCGACTATCGGTTTGCGCCGTGGCGGAGTGCGGCTAATCTTTCTCTCACGCCCCTGCGCGCCGGTGACTGCGGCCGCTCGGGTTTATGAAAAGTTTATTCCGCAGGGAGACCGAAATGTCCGATTTCAAGCGCCGTCTGGCTGCCCTCATGCTGGGCGCCGCCTCGACCGGGCTTCTGGCCGCCGGGCCTATTCAGGCCGAGACGGTGAAGCTCACGATCCTCGGGGTCGGCGATATTTACAATTTCGACGGCGATGGTGAGCGTGGCGGTTTCGCGCGGCTCAACGCGGTCGCCAAGAAGGAGCGCGCGGACAATCCCAACACGCTCTATGTCTTCGATGGCGACATGCTCTCGCCCTCGCTTCTGTCGGGGATCGACGAAGGTCAGAACACGATCGACCTGACCAATATCGTGCCCTTCGACATCGCGGTGCCGGGCAACCATGAGTTCGATTTCGGGCCGGCGAATTTCGAGAAGAAGATGGAAGGCTCGAAATACCCCTGGGCCGCGATCAACATCACCCAGGCCGACGGCTCGCCCATTCAGGGCCTTGGCGGCGTGATGATGAAGGAGATCGCTGGGCTCAAGGTCGCGCTGGTGCCGGTGGCCCAGGACACCACGCCCGAGGTCGCCAATTCGGGCGATCTGAAATTCCAGCCCACCGTCGACACGGCAATCGCAGCTGCCAAGAAAGCCCGCGAGGACGGCGCGGATCTGGTGATCGGCGTCGTGCAGACCGACCAGTCGAACGACCGCAAGCTGATCGCGAGCCAGGATTTCGACGTGATCATGTCGGGCGACGACCACCTCAATGCGATGTTCTATGACGGGATTACGGCTTACGTGGAGACCTCGATCGACGCGCGCTACCTGCAGCCGCTCGATCTGACCGTCGACATCTCCGAGAAGGACGGCAAGCGCAAGATCAGCTGGACCCCGAATTTCCGCTGGATCGACACCGCGAACGTCACGCCGGACCCGGAATCGATGAAGCTGGTCAACGGGTTCAAAAAGCAGCTCGACGACAATCTGGGTCAGCAGATCGGTACGTCGGAGACCGAAATGGACTCGCGGCGCAACGTGGTCCGCTCGCAGGAGAGCACGATGGGCGATCTGATCGCCGATGCGCTGCGCGATGCGACGAAGGCCGATGTCACGCTGATCAATGGCGGCGGCATCCGGGGCGATACGACCTATGACGCGGGCCACAAGATCACCCGCAAGGACGTGCTGACCGAGCTGCCCTTCGGCAACAAGACGGTGGTCACCGAGATCCCCGGCTCGCAGATCCTGAGCGCGCTGGAGAACGGCTTCAGCCAGGTCGAGAAGGGGGCGGGCCGCTTCCCGCAAGTCTCGGGCATGAGCGTGGTCTATGATCCGAGCGCGCCTGCGGGCTCGCGCGTGGTCTCGGTCGAGGTGGGCGGTCAGCCGCTCGACAAGGACAAGGTCTACAAGGTCGCGACCAACGATTACATGCTGGGCGGCGGCGACGGTTATACCGCGCTTGGCGGTGGCAAGATCATCGTGAATGCGGGCAACGGCAATCTGATGGCCAATGACGTGATGACCTATATCAAGGGCAAGGGCACGGTTGCGCCCAAGCTCGACGGTCGGATCAAGAAACAGGGCGAGTGAGTTCGGCCTGATCGGATCGAGAGGCGGCGGGGCAACCTGCCGCCTTTTTCATTGCGCTGAGGGACGCGCCCGAGCCTCGGGCGGGCGCTTGGGGGCTAAGCGCGCGGATCGAGGTCATCCGGATTTGGCCGCAATAAAGTGCAGACCACATGGCGAGGGACGCCCGCCCGGCGATCGGGCGCGGCCCTGCGTTGCCCTCACTCCAGCGGCGGCGCGCTCGCCTCAACCACGGTCTCCATCGCGACATAGCTCGACGAGGAATGGACATGGGGCAGGGTGGACAGATCCTCCGACATGATCCGCCGGTAATCGGCCATGTCGCGGGCGCGGATCTTCACCAGATAATCGAAGCCGCCCGCGATCATGTAGCACTCTTCGACCTCGGGGATCGCGCGCACCGCGGCGTTGAACGCCTTCAGCGCGGTCTCGCGCGTATCGCTCAATTTCAGCTCGATATAGGTGACGTGGGTCAGGCCCAGCTTGATCGGCGAGATCATCGCCCGGTAGCCCTTGATGAGGCCGGTTTCCTCCATCTGACGGATGCGCGCGGCCACCGGCGTCTTCGACAAGCCGACCCTGCGCGCTATCTCAGCCACGGGGAGGCGTGCATCGGCGATAAGCTCGTTGAGGATTCGCCTGTCGATCGCATCGATCTCTTCACTCATGGGCTGCGTAGTCTCCTAAAATAAGTCGTAGAGACCATCGCTTAGCAAATCTTTGAGCCAATCGCCTAGAGGAAATCGAATAGCATCAGCCAATCAGATTTAGGGAGGATCGCATGGGCGACACGTTCGATCAGTTCACGACGCAGGCGAAATTCGCCGATGAAGCCGCAGTTCTCGAGCGCCTGAAAGGCCAAGCCGAACTGAGCGAGAGTGATCGCACGCAGATCTCTGCCCGCGCGGCGAAGCTCGTGCGTCGCATCCGGACCGAAGCCAAGCCGACGCTGATGGAGCATTTCCTCGCGGAATACGGCCTGTCCACGCAGGAAGGCGTGGCGCTGATGTGCCTCGCCGAGGCGATGCTGCGCGTGCCCGATGCCGAGACGATCGACGCGCTGATCGAAGACAAGATCGCACCGTCCGACTGGGGCAAGCATATGGGCACCGCGTCGTCCTCGATGGTCAACGCCTCGACCTGGGCGCTGATGCTGACGGGCCGCGTGCTCGAAGACGAAAAGCCCGGCATGGCGGGCGTGCTGCGCGGGGCCGTGCGCCGTCTGGGCGAGCCGGTGATCCGTGCCGCAGTCAGCCGCGCGATGAAGGAGATGGGCCGCCAGTTCGTCCTCGGCGAGACGATCAAGGACGCGCTGAGCCGTGCCAAGAAGCTCGAAGATCGCGGTTATACCTACAGCTACGACATGCTGGGCGAGGCCGCGCGCACCGCGCGCGACGCCAAGCGCTACGCGAAGGATTACGCCGACGCGATCGCCGCCATCGCGAAGGTCTGCAAGGACCGCCCCGTGGCCGAAAACCCCGGCATCTCGGTGAAGCTCTCGGCGCTGCATCCGCGCTACGAGGTCGCCAAGGAGGAGCGCGCCATGGCCGAGATCGTGCCGGTGCTCAAGGATCTGGCGAAGGCCGCCAAGGCCGGGAATATGGGCCTCAATATCGACGCCGAGGAACAAGACCGTCTGGTGATCTCGCTCAAGATCATCAAGGAGGTTCTGTCGGACCCCGAGCTGGCCGGCTGGGACGGGTTCGGCGTCGTCGTGCAGGCTTATGGCAAGCGTGCGAGCCTCGTGATCGACTGGCTGGGCGCTTTGGCCGAAAAACTCGACCGCAAGATCATGGTGCGTCTGGTGAAGGGCGCCTATTGGGACACCGAGATGAAGCTGGCGCAGGTCGAAGGCCTGCCGGATTTCCCGCTGTTCACCACGAAGGCGGCGACCGATGTCAGCTACCTTGCCAATGCGCGCAAGCTGTTCAGCTATACCGACCGCATCTATCCGCAATTCGCGACCCATAACGCCCATTCGGTCGCCGCGATCCTCGAGATGGCCGAGGGCCGTCCCTACGAGTTCCAGCGCCTGCATGGCATGGGCGAGCGTCTGCACGAGATCGTCCACCGCGAGGAAGGCACCCGCTGCCGCATTTACGCTCCCGTCGGCGCGCATCGCGACCTGCTGGCCTATCTGGTGCGCCGCCTGCTGGAGAACGGCGCGAACTCTTCCTTCGTGCACCAGATCGTCGATGAGGACGTGGCCCCCGAAACCATCGCGGAAGACTCGTTCGTGCAGCTCGAGAGCGCCGAACGCTCGGTGATGCTCAAGCTTCCCTCGGAGGTGTTCGCCGAGTCCCGCGAGAATTCCATGGGCTTCGATCTGACCGACGAGGGCACGCTGGCGCGTATCGACGCCGCCCGCAATGTCGCGATCCCGGATGCGGGCCCGCTGGTGGCAGGCGAAGCGACGGGCGACGCCGTGGCCGTCATCAACCCCTCGACCGGTGAAGAAGTGGCCCGCGTCACCGAGGCCGACGAGGCCTGCGTCGCGGCCGCCATCGACGCCGCGCGCCCCTGGCAGGCCCCGGTCTCCGAGCGCGCCGCCGTACTGCGTCGCGTGGCCGAGCTTTACGAGGAGAACTTCGGGCCCTTCTTCGCGGTGCTCGCGAAAGAGGCGGGCAAGAGCCAGCTCGACGCCGTGGGCGAATTGCGCGAGGCGGTCGATTTCCTGCATTACTATTCGGCGCAGGCCGAAGAGAGCGACCCGACCGCGCGCGGCATCTTCGCGGCGATCAGCCCGTGGAACTTCCCGCTGGCGATCTTCACCGGGCAGATCTCGGCCGCGCTGGCTGCGGGCAATGGCGTGATCGCGAAACCGGCCGAGCAGACCCCGCTCGTCGCCGCGATCGCCGTGCGCCTGATGCATGAGGCGGGCGTGCCGCGCGACGTGCTGCAACTGCTGCCCGGTCAGGGTGAGACGGTGGGCGCGGCCCTGTCGTCCAACCCGAAGATCGCGGGCATCGCCTTCACCGGCTCGACCGAGACGGCGAAGATGATCCGCCGCGCGATGGCCGACAATCTCGACCCGACCGCACCGCTGATCGCGGAAACCGGCGGTCTGAACGCGATGATCGTGGACTCCACCGCTCTGCCCGAACAGGCCACGCGCGACATCATCGCCTCGGCCTTCCAGTCGGCGGGTCAACGCTGCTCGGCGCTGCGCTGCCTCTATGTGCAGGAAGACGTGGCTGACGGGCTGATCTCGATGATCAAGGGCGCGATGGACGAGCTGTCGCTGGGTGATCCGTGGTATCTGTCGACCGATGTGGGCCCGGTGATCGACGACGAGGCGCAGGCCGATATCGCCGCCTATATCGCGACTGCCGAGAAAGAGGGCCGCGTGCTGCACAAGCTCGACGCGCCGTCGAAGGGGCATTTCATCGCGCCGACGCTGGTGAAAGTCTCCGGCATCGAGGCGCTGGAGCGTGAGGTCTTCGGTCCGGTTCTGCATATTGCGACCTATCGCGCCGAGGATATCGAGAAGGTGTTCGCCGCGATCAACGCCACCGGCTACGGGCTGACGGCGGGCTTGCACAGCCGGATCGACAACCGCGTGCAGGAGGTCTCGGACGCGCTGCATGTCGGCAACCTCTACGTCAACCGCAACCAGATCGGCGCGGTCGTGGGCTCGCAGCCCTTCGGCGGCGAGGGGCTGTCGGGCACGGGTCCGAAAGCGGGCGGGCCGCTGTATCTGACGCGCTTCGCGATGGCGCCCGAGGCGTCTTCGAAGAATGGCGAATGGGGCCACAAGGCCGATCTCGATGCGCTGCGCAAGAAGCTGGCGAAAGCGGCGGCGAAGGCCGAGGCGAGCGAGCCGCTCGAAGCGCTCGAACTGCCGGGACCGACAGGCGAGGCGAACACGCTGCGCCGCTATCCGCGCGGGCCGATCCTGTGCCTCGGGCCGGGTGAGGCTGCGCAGGTCGCGCAGATCAAGGCGGTCGAGAAGCTGGGCGGCGTGGCCGTCGGGGCCGATGGCAAGATCGCCCCGGAAGTGCTTGAAACGCTAGAGAATATCGCGGGCGCCATCTGGTGGGGCCACGATACGCGGGCCCTCGTGAAAGCACTGGCGAAGCGTGAAGGCCCGATCCTGACGCTGACCACCGGTGCGGTGCAGACGGCCGATGTCCTCCACGAGCGGCATCTGTGCGTCGACACCACGGCGGCGGGCGGCAACGCGGCGCTGCTGGCGGGGTAGACCCCGCTAGCCCACATCCTCGGAGGCCACCGACATCGCCTTGATGATCGCGTGGCACGCCATCCCCTCGGTCAGGCGAAGTGCCTCGACCGAGCGGGTGGTGAGCCGGGCCAGCAGGTGGTCTTCGCCCATCTTCAGGCGCACATAGACGCTGGGGGGACCTGCGGGACGCAGCTCCGCGACGGTGACGGGCAGGATGTTGAGCGCGGACAGCCCCTCGGGGCGGCCCACCGCCAGTGTCACGTCGCCCGCATGAATACGCAGCCGCAGCGACTGGCCGGGCTGACCCGCCGGATAGGGCAGCAGCACCGGCCCGCCGGCAGTCTCGATCCGGGCCAGCCCATCGGCCTCCTGCGCCTGAACCCGGCCCGAGATCACCGCGCCTGCTTCGCGCTGCCCGAGCGCCGGGGCGAGTGTCGGATCGGACAGGATTTCGCGCGCCGGGCCGAAGCCGCGCAGGCGTCCGGTCTCGATCAGCGCGATCGAGGTCGCAAGCCGCGCGACCTCGGCGGGGGCGTGGCTGACATAGAGAATCGGTAGTTTAACTTCGTCCCGTAACCTCTCGATATACGACAGAATTTCGGACTTCCGCGCGGCGTCCAGCGCGGCCAGCGGCTCGTCCATCAGCAGCATGCGCGGGTTTGACAGGATCGCGCGTCCCAAGGCGACGCGGCTTTTCTCGCCGCCCGAGAGCGCGGCGGGACGACGGTCGAGCAGCGCGCCGAGGCCGAGCATGTCGATGATGCGGTCGAACTCCGGCGCGGTCTTGGTTGCGTTGAAGCGCTGGCCGTAAAGCAGGTTCGATTTGACGCTCAGATGCGGGAAAAGCCGGGCGTCTTGAAACACATAGCCGATGCGGCGTTTGTGGGGCGGCAGGCAGATCCCGGCGTCCGTATCCAGCAGCACCTCGCCATTCACCACGATCCGCCCCCGGTCGGGACGTAGCAGCCCTGCGACCGCGTTCACCACCGTCGTCTTGCCTGCGCCGGAGGGGCCGAACAGCGCGGTGACGCCCTCGGGCGCGGTGAAATCGACGTCGAGATCGAGCGCTGGCAAGCGATGGCTGAGCGAGATTTCCAGCATCAGTTATGCCCCGCGATCCGCGCCGCGATCCGCCGCGCCAGCCATTCCGAGATCAACAGCGCACCAAGCGCCAGCGTGACCGAGATCACCACCAGCCGCGCGGCATCCGCCTCTCCGCCCGGCACCTGCAATTGCGAATAAATCGCGAGCGGCAGGGTCTGGGTCTGGCCGGGAATGTTCGACACGAAGGTGATCGTCGCGCCGAATTCGCCCATCGCCTTGGCGAAGGCGGTGATGCTACCGGCGAGGATGCCGGGCAGGATCAGGGGCAGGGTGATCGTTGCGAAACTGGCGAGGCGCGAGGCCCCGAGGGTGGAAGCCGCCTGTTCCAGCTTCGGGTCGACCGCCTCGATCGCGAGCCGGATCGCGCGCACCATCAGCGGAAAGGCCATGATCCCGGCGGCCAGCGCCGCCCCGCGCCACGAAAAGGCGACCGTGATCCCGATTTTCGCCAGGGCCGCCCCGAGCACCCCGTTCGGCGCGAAGCCGATCAGCAGCAGGTAGCCGGTGACGACGGGCGGCAGGATCAGCGGCAGATGCACCAGCCCGTTGACGAGGCTGCGCCCGGGAAAGCGCCAGCGCGCCAGCGCATAGGCCACGAACAGCCCCGGCGGCAGCGAGAGAGCCGTCGCCCAGCCCGCCACTTTCAGCGACAGAACAACCGCTTGCCAGTCGGAGGGCGACAGCCAGCTCATTTCAGCGTCTCGAAGCCTTGGTCGTGGAAGATTTTCGCAGCCGCGTCGGATTTCAGCTCGGCATAGAAGCTTTTGGCCGCGTCTTTATCGGTGAGGCGGGCGGCGGCGTAGCGGATCGGCGGGTGGCTGTCCGCGGGAAAGGTCGCCACGACATGCACGCGCGGCTCGGCCACGGCGTCGGTCGCGTAGGTGATGCCGTAGGGGGCGGCGCCAAGCGCCACCATCGCCAGCGTCGCGCGCACGTTATCGGCCTGCGCGACTTCGGGCGCCACCTTGGTCCAGAGCCCGTAATGCTCGAGCGCCGCCTTGCCGTATTGCCCGGCGGGCACAGCGTTCACCAGCGACATCGCGAGCTTGCCGCCCTGCAGGAGCGCATTGAGGTCCAGATCCGGCGAGATCGTCACCGGCGTGGCCTTCGGGTCATGGGCGATCAGCACGAGATGGTTGGCCAGCAGGTCCTCTTGCGTCTCGATGCGGCCCGTCTTCGCGACCGTCTCCATCCAGCCCGGATTGGCGGAGATGTAGATATCGGCAGGCGCTCCGGCGGCGATCTGACGGGCCAGCGCGCCCGAACCCGCGTAGGAGATATGCGCCACATCGCCGGTCTTCTTCTCCCATGCTTTCGCCACTTGATCGAGCGCGGTCTTCATCGAGGCAGCGGCAAAGATCGTGACGTCCTCGGCGTGGGCGGGCAGCGCGAGGCTCGCCGGGATCAGCGCGAGGGCGAGGATGCGGGGCAGGGACATGGGGCCTCCTTCGATATGTTCCATCAGACATATTGCAGCGCAGACCGCCAAAGGCAAGCGCGCGGAGGGTTCAAAGGGGTGCAAAAAAGGGCCGACGCATCGCTGCGCCGGCCCGTTCGGGTCGTCTAAGGGAAAGGCTTAGCCGCCCGAGTTTTCGTTTTGCGCGGGCACGGAGGCCTGATCGCCGGACGGGTAGCCGGGACCCATCAGCTCACCATCGACTTCCTTGCCGTAGTAGCCCTGATGCTTGTGGTGCCATTTGTCGAAAGCGTCCTTCACCGTCACGTCGCCGATCTGGCGCGGGTCGTTCGGGCGCGGATGGCTGTCGACGAAGGCGGCCACGTCCCAGGCTTCCTGCACGCTGAGCTTGTTCGGCTCCGACAGCGGCATGTTGTGCTTGATGAAGGCGGCGGCGGCGTCGACCTTGTGCATGCCCGCCCCCCAGTTGAAGCTGTGCGGTCCCCAGAGCGGCGGGAAGACGACCTTGCCGTTGATGTCCTTCTGGCCCTGACCGTCGGCGCCGTGGCAGACCGCGCAGTTCTCGGCGAAGACCTCTTCACCGCGCTGGCGCGAGGGGTCTTGCGCGGGTTTGTCGATCTTGCCGAAGCCTGCGCCTTCCGGTTTCTCGCCCGTGGGCAGGCCCTTGGACATCCAGAAGAAATAGGCCTGCAGGTCGCGATAGACATCCGAGCCATAGGGCGGCGGGCCGCCCGAGGGCGAGCCTTGCGCGTTCATCGAATAGGTGAAGCAACCCTTGATGCGGTCCTCCATGGTATTCACCATTTTGTTCTTGCCGCGATATTTCGGATAGACCGGGTAGGCGGCCCACATCGGCGCGGAATAGGCCTGACGGCCCGCATCGAGGTGGCAGTTCGAACAGGACAGGTCGTTGCCCACGAAGTCATGCGCGTTGGTGCCGGTATCGTTGAAGATAGCCATGCCGCGGCGCACCGATTTGCCGAAATCGTCATCGGGGATGGTGCTTTCCGCAGGCGGCTGGAACAGCGCGGCCTGCTTGCCGTCGCTGCCGCCTTGCACCGCGGCGGTCTCGGCTTCGCTCTGATCGCGGGTGGCGCCGGTCAGCCAGCTGGGGGCAAGGCCGAAATCGACGAGGAGCGAGCCCAGCACGACCAGCACGAGGCCGCCGCCCACTGCGAGGATCGCCCGCAGCACGGTTTGCCCGCGGGAGGATTTGGTCTCTCCGCGCGGAGGGATATCGGACGGGTGCTTGTTACTCATTGATCCACTCCTTCACGGACCGGGATGTTGCTCTCCATCGCGGCCAGTTCGGTTTTGTCCATCGCCGGCATCGGCGCGAGCGAGGCGAGGTAGTCGGCCACGGCACGGCGATCCGCGTCGTTCAGGGCCTTGCCGATCCCCGCCATCAGGCCGAGCGGCGAGTTATGGCGCGAACCGCCCGCCCACATCGCGAGCTGATGCGCGACGTAGCTGGGCTGTTGCGCGGCGATCCCGGGGAAGTTCGGCGCGACGCCGACGCCCGAGGGCCCGTGACAGGTGAAGCAGGCCGGAACGCCGATCGACCAGTCGCCCTGTTTGGCGAGCTGCGCGCCGCGCTTGAGATCGCCCTGCAGCGAAGGTTTCGCGCCCGAGGGGCTGCTCATGCTCGCGTAGTAATTGGCCAGCTCGCCGATCTCGCGATCGCTGAGCCCCTTGGCGACATAGGCCATCGAGTCGTTGAACCGGGTGCCTCTCTGGAAGTCATGCAGCTGCTTGGCCAGATAGGGTGCCGGAAGGCCCGCCAGACGCGGCACGGTCTCGATGCCTTCGCCCTTGTCGCCGTGACAGCTTGCGCAGGCCCAGACGGTGTCGGTGCCCTGGCCCACGAGCTGGGCGACACGCTCGGAATCGGCGCTCTGATCGGCCGCTTCGGAGTTCGGCTGCGCGGGCAGGTCGTTGATCAGCCCGGCAAGCCCGGCCCCGCCATCGAACGGGTCCTTGTCGCCTGCGACCTTGCGGATATCGGCGACCTCGGGGGCGCTGATCGTCTTGGCGTCGTCATTGAGCCCGGTCGCGACATAAGACGCGATTTCGGAGATTTCGGTGTCGCTGAGTACCGAGCCGAAGGCGGGCATCTGGCCCTCATAGCCGTCGCCATTGACGTTGAGCTTGCCGCCGATGCCGCGCATCACGATATGGGTGACGGCTTTCGCGCCGCCCAGCTTCACGACATCCGAGCCGTGCAGCGGAGGGAAGGCGCCGGCCACGCCTTCGCCCGCATCGCCGTGGCAGGTGGCGCAATTGTCGGCAAACAGCGTCTTGCCCGCGTCCAGATCGGGTGCGGCGGCCTGAACGAGCTTGGTGCCATCCTCCTTGGCCACCTCTTCTTGCGTCTTGTCGGCAACCTGAACGGCGGTGCTGGTCTGGACCAGCATGATCACCCCCCAGATCGCGAGGGCGATCGCGATCGAATAGACGGGCCACGGGATGCGGCGGGTTTCCTCGAACGGCTCGAAGGTTTCGTCGGGACGCCGGGGATCGGGTTTCTTATCGGTCATTCTTGTCTCCCTGGTCTCAGTTCGAGGCCGTGGTGGCATCGGTCGCGTCGCGTTGTTTCTCGGCGATCAGTGCGTAGCCGTTGTCGCGCAGGCCGTCCTTCGGCGGGGCGTATTGGCGCTTCATGCCCTGCAGATAGGTCACGAGGTCGAGCGCATCCTGCTTGGCCACGATCACACCGGATTTCGGCGCGTATTGCGCGGGCAGCTTGACCACCACATCGTCGGGCCCGGCCTTGTCCTTATGCTCGAAGAGGTAGGGATAGGCGGGCATGATCGACCAGCTCGCGATGGCGCGGGGCTGGTAGAGGTGGGTCAGCTGCCAGGCCTGCGAGGGCATCCGGTCGCCGATATCCATCAGGTCCGGCCCGGTGCGCATCGTGCCCAGCTGGTGGGGGTCGTCATAGGCATAATCGCCCGCGACCGAGGCGCGGCCCCAGCCACGTTCCGCATCGGGGGCCTGCGCCAGCGAGCGCGACTGCTGCGAGTGGCAGTAGAGGCAGCCCATCGAGACATAGACGGCACGTCCGCGCGCCTCGGCCTCGGTGTAGGGTTTGAGCCCCTGCGACGGGCCTTGCGCGCTGATCTGCATGCCCGGCGCGATCACCAGGAACAGGGTCGCGAGCGCAAGGATCGCCAGCGCCGTGATTGCGAGAGGAAGATAGCGGTTCATTCTGCAGCCACCATGTTTTCGGTTTCGGTCTCACGGGTCTTCTTGGCGAAGCCGATCGCGATGAGGTTGATCGCCAGCAGCACGTGGCCCAGCGTCATCAGCCCACCGCCGAGCGAGCGGCCTTCGAGATAGGGCTTGAGCAGGATCACGCTGTCGGCGAAGGGCTTGGTTGCATCGAGCTGGGCGAGGCCCTGCAGGATGCCGCCGATGGTCAGCGAGAAGAAGTAGACGGCAAAGCCGATCACGTTCAGCCAGAAATGCCATGCGATCATGCGCGGGAAGGGCCAGTATTTGCCCGTTGCGCGCGGCACGATCTGATAGATCGCGCCCATCAGCACCAGCGACACGAAGGCATAGGCGCCCAGATGCGCGTGCGCCACCGTGTAATGGGTGAAGTGGGTGATCGTGTTGACCGAGCGCAGCGCCTCGATCGAGCCCTGGAACGAGGCCAGCGTATACATCACCGCCCCGAAGGAGATGAAGCGCAGCGGCATCGAGTCCTTGAGCGCCCAGAGGTTGCTCGCCACCGTGACGTGCTGGTTGATCGCCACCGCGATGACGGGGACGAACATCATCACCGAATGCACGACCGAAAGCGTCACCAGCCAGGTGGGGACGGGGCCGCCGATCAGGTGGTGGATGCCGACTTGGCTGTAGAACAGCGCCAGCGCCCAGAAGCCCACCAGCGACAGCGCGTAGGAATAGACCGGTTTGCCGATGATTTTCGGGATGAAGTAATAGGCCGTGCCCACGCCCAGCGGCGTCAGCCACAGGCCCAGCACGTTATGCGCATACCACCAGTTCATCGTGGCCTGCTCGACGCCGTGATGGACGCCGGGGATGTTGGCGACGATGAAGAGCACCGGGAACCACAGCACGCCCGCGAGGAAATACCAGCCCGAGACATAGATGTGATGAACGTTGCGGTTTTTCGCGGTCGCGATCAGCGGGGCCACGAAGCACGCCGCACCTGCGGCGAGGATGATGTCGATCTGCCACGGGATCTCGAGCCATTCGAGACCGTCGGTCCAGCCGTTCGCGATGGCCAGAACGCCCGCCGCGACGCCGATATTCCACAGCACGATCCCGAGCTTCAGAAGGCCCGTCATGCGCAGGTTGGTGCGGAAGATGCGCGGGATGATCCAGCACACGGCCGCAAGACCGCCCTGGCTCGCCCAGCCATAGGCGACCGAGTTGAGGTGAACGGTGCGCATCCGCCCGAAGGTCATCTGCGCGGTCCCCGACATCAGGTCGGGCAGGTGGAGTTCGAGCGAGGCGGCCAGCCCGTGCAGCGAGCCGTAGATCAGCCAGAACACCGCCGCCGCGATGAGCCACATCACGACGCTGGACGAGTTCGCGTCGATGCCGCTGCGGGCGGTGTCGAAATGGTGGGGCTTGTCGGGATAGTCGATATCCGCGCCCTCGCCGGGCTCGAAAATGGTCCGCGCGTCATCGGCGTCTGGCGTATGGACCTGCTTGTTCGCGATCGCCCAGATCAGGATCGTCAACGCCAGAAGCGAGATGACGAAGCTGAGCGCGAGCAGCAGGCCGAGCGTTTCGGTGATTTGCATAGGCTGGCTCCGGTGTCAGACTTGACCCGGGCCGAGCCGGTGCGACGCGTGGATGCTCGTCACTGTTCCATTCTCCCTTTAGCCCGGTTGGTCGGTTTGCTTTCACATCTCTTTCACGAACAATGCACGGCGGAGTGACCGGTTCCCAAACATTCAGATATGTGCAGATGTCGGGCGCTCCGACCCCCGCTCAGGGACGATCACGACCATGTGGCGCGGGGCCTTATGTTCGCGAACGCTAAGGATGGTGCAGTCACGGGGGCGCGACCACCTCACCTCACGCGATGATGAATTTGGTTGAACGGACCCCGCATCGCGCCTTCCTGTGCGGAAAGCGCGCGCGCCGGGCACGGCTTGTTTTTCTAGCGAAAATGGCATCGTGAGATGCTCGCGAGGCGCTCCCGGCGGGCTGATCGCGGCAACGATCGCGTGATCCGCACCTCACGTTTGCCGTGAGACGGGTTGAAGCGTGGGGCAAAGTTCCAAGAGGGCCGGTCGGTGCGCCGATTTCGGAGCCGAAGACCCGAGCGGGGAACCGGGCGGGGCCTCAGCGCGATTCTGGTGCGGGAACGGCGAGGCGGGTAGCTTCTCGGGGATGCCTGCGACGCGCCGCGAACGATGCAATTGAAAGGCAGGGACGACAGTGGCCGCGCAGAAGAATTTCAAGGATCACGCCGCGAATGAACGGACCTTTCTGGCCTGGCTGCGCACGGCCATCGCGATCGTCGGCGTCGGGCTGACCGCCGCAAAGCTGACCCGGGCGGATATTCCCGGCTGGTCCGATCTCGCGATGGTGCTGAGCGGCGGGGTGGTGGTGATCCTCGCCTTCGTGCGGATGCGGATGCTGCGCGCCCTGATCGACTCCGAGGAACCGCCGGACGAAAAAGGCACCAACTGGCCCGATCTGCTGCTCTTCGCGCTGGTGATCGCGCTCATGGTTCTGCTCGGGATTTTCATCCTGCATGTCCGCTGACGCCCTTGCATCTTCGCCGCGGCACGGGCTTGATGCCGCCAAAATGAAGGAGGACATCACATGAAACTTCTGCGTCATGGGCTGATCGGGGCTGAGAAGCCGGGGCTGATGGACGATCAGGGCGTGATCCGCGACCTGTCGGGGCAGGTGGCCGATATCGGGGGCGCGGTGCTCTCGGATGACGGTCTGGCCGCGATCGGCTCGCTTGATGCGTCGGAGCTGCCAGTCGTGCCGGAAGGCACGCGTCTGGGCGCGCCGGTGGCCGGGATCGGCAAGATGATCTGCATCGGGTTGAACTATGCCGATCACGCCGCGGAATCCGGGGCGCAGGTGCCGCCCGAGCCGCTGATCTTCATGAAGGCCACCTCCGCGATCCAAGGGCCGAACGATCCGATCGTGCTGCCGCGCGGCTCCGAGCAGACCGACTGGGAGGTCGAGCTGGGCATCGTGATCGGCAAGCCCGCGAAATATGTCTCGGAAGAGGATGCGATGGAGTTCGTCGCGGGGTTCGTGCTCGCCAATGACGTCTCCGAGCGCAGCTATCAAAAGGATCGCGCGGGCCAGTGGACCAAGGGCAAGAGCTGCGACAGCTTCGGCCCGCTCGGCCCGTATCTGGTGACGCGCGACGCGGTGGCCGATCCGCAGAAGCTGGCGATGAAGCTGAGCGTGAATGGCGAGGTGATGCAGAACGGCTCGACCGAGACGATGGTTTTCGGTGTGAAGACGCTGGTCAGCTATCTGTCGCAGTTCATGACGCTACATCCGGGCGACGTGATCTCGACCGGCACCCCTCCGGGCGTCGCGATGGGGATGGAGACCCCGCGCTTCCTGCGTCCGGGCGACGTGGTGGAGCTGGAGATCGAAGGTCTGGGCAAGCAGCGCGCCGAGGTCGTGGCTGACGCCTGAGGGCGCTGTCAGAAAACAGGGCAGGGCGCGCGGGTCTCTCGCGCGCCCTTTTTCATGGGCGCTTACAGCCGGATCGGGTCGTCCTTGGCGATCCGGTCGAACTCCATCAGCGTCTGCACCAGCTTCGGCATCTGGTTCAGCGGGATCATGTTCGGCCCGTCCGAGGGCGCGGTGTCGGGCGCTTCATGGGTCTCGATGAACACGCCCGCAATCCCGAGGCTGACGGCGGCGCGCGCCATCACCGGCGCGAATTCGCGCTGACCGCCCGAGGAGCCGCCCTGACCGCCGGGCTGTTGCACCGAGTGGGTGGCGTCCATGATCACCGGATAGCCGGTCTTCGCCATCTCGGGCAGGCCGCGCATATCGGCGACCAGCGTGTTGTAGCCAAACGACGTGCCGCGCTCGGTCAGCAGGATATTCTCGTTGCCCGTCGAGGCGACCTTGTCGGCCACGTTCGGCATGTCCCACGGCGCGAGGAACTGGCCCTTCTTGATGTTCACGACGCAGCCGGTCTCGCCCGCGGCGAGCAGCAGATCTGTCTGACGGCACAGGAAGGCCGGGATCTGGATCACGTCGACCACCGCGCCCGCGATGCGGGCCTGCTCGGCGTCGTGGATGTCGGTCAGCACCGGGCAGCCGATCTCGGCGCGCACCTCTTCGAGGATCTTCAGACCCGCGTCGATGCCGAGGCCGCGCTTGCCCTTGAGGCTGGTGCGGTTGGCCTTGTCGTAGCTGGCCTTGAAGATGAACTGTGCGCCGGCCTGATCGCAGGCGCGGGCCATTTCCTTCGCGATCATCATCGCATGGTCGCGGCTTTCCAGCTGGCAGGGTCCCGCGATCACCGTCAGCGGGCGGTCGTTCGAGACGGTCAGCCCGCCGATTTTCACGTCTTTCATTTCTTTCTCCGCAGCCTCGTGACGGGCCGCTCAGGGGTCAGCTCGAGACCTGCTCGCGCAGGACCGAAGCTGTGAGCGACAGCATCAGATAGATGCCCGAGAAGATCAGGAAAGCCAACAGCGTGTTCTCGAAAGCGCGCGGATAGGTGGGCTCGTCCGGGGCGACGGGGCGCACGCCCATCTCCAGATAGCGCACCTGCTTGTTGGCCTCGATCCGGGCGGTTTCCATCTGCTGGGCGGCCGCCGACAGCAGCATCTGCCGGGTCTGCAACTCGCCCTGAGCGATCTGCAGCTGGCCGGTGACGGCGGCAAGCGACTCGCCCCCCGTGGCCTGCCGCGCGGTCGTCAGTTGGCCGCGCGTGGTGTCGAGAAGCGCCTGAATGCGCTTGATATCGCCCTGCACGCCCGCGACCCGCGCCTGATTGGGCCGCGGATTGTCGAGCAGCTGCCCCAGTTCGAGACGCTTCTGCTGCAACTGGTTTTCGAGATTGGCGACCTGACCCATCACCATCGAATTCTCGCTGACGGGATCGAGCACGCCGACCTTTTCCTGCAGCTGCTGCACCTTGGATTGCGCCGCGAAGACCTTGGCCTCTGCATCCTCATAGCTTTCGCGCGCGCCCTTCATCTGGTCGTCGCGCAGCCGCGAGGTGAGCTGGTCCACCTGCGCCTCTGCATAGGAGATCAGCGACTCGGAGAATTTCTGCGATTTGACCGGATCGGGCGCGATCACTTCCATCTTCACGATGCCCTCGGAGGGGTCGTAGCCGATCTGCACCATCTTGGAATAGAGCCGGTAGGCCTGCTCGTCGGTCGCGTTTTCCGGCAGTCGCTGCAGCGGGTCGATGCTCTGATCCTCGAAGGTCTGCTTGAACCCCTGATCGCGGTCGAGCCGCTGCATCGCGTCGCGCGATTGCAGATAGGACTGCACCGTGACCGAGTCCTGATTGGTGGCGAGCTGCGTGCCCGAGAACAGCGATCCCAGCCCGGAATTGCCCATCCCTTCGGCTTTCTGGATCACGAAGGCCGATTTCGTCGCATACATCGGCGTGGCCATCGCGAAGTAGTAATAGGCGGCCATCAGCGTCGGCAGCACCACGAAGAAGCCCAGCCGCGCGCCCAGCAGCATCAGCTTGCGGCGGCGGCGTTTGGCGATGTCGCGCTGGATGCGCAGAATCTCGGCGGCGCGGCGGTCCGCGTTCATCACCTCGGTGGAGGGGACCTGACCCTGCTTGATCGTCTGCGGCAGGTTCACGCGGGTATCGGCGCCCGGCCCGTCGGTGCGCGCCAGCGCCCGCGAGGTCGCTTCCGCCTCGCCGGGTTTCACCAGCGCCACGATATTCGAGCGGTCGAACGGGTCGATCCCGCGGCGGCGCAGAAGCAGCACGGCCTCGAAATCGGAACTGGCCTGAACGCCGTGCTTCTGGGCCATGCGACGCGCGAGCCGCAACTGGCGACCGGTCAGCCCTTCGGCGCGGATCGCGTCGATTTCTTCCTCGGGGGTGCGCTGGCCCGCGTCGATCACATCTGCGCCGGACTGGCCTGCGGTCGGGAATTTCTGATCGCCGAACCCGTCATCCTGCGGCTCGAACAGGTTGGACGGATCGTCCGGCTGGCGCTGCGGGTGCGGCTTGCGCTGTCGTTGCGGCTGCGGCGCCTCCGCGGAGGGCGCGCTTTGCGCAGCGGAGGCGGCGGAGGCGTTCGAAGCGCGCGGCGTTGCAGGCTCGGAGGCAGGGTAGCCCGCGCCCGATTGCAGCGGCATGGCGCCCAGTTGCAGCGAGCCATCGCTCCCCGTGATCACCGGACCATCGCGGCGGATACGGAATTTCGGGGCCTTAGGACTGGTAGTCATACAACCGCTTCGCTTCTTCCAGAGTGTCGAACTGATAAAGTTGCCCGTCGCGCAGCACCGCCGCGCGATTGCAGAATTTCTCGATCGTGGCGGGCTGGTGCGAGACTACGACCACGGTGGAATCGCGCAGCCGGTCGCGCAGGATCGAACCTGCCTTGCGGTTGAACTCCACATCGGTGGTCGAGGGCATCCCCTCGTCGATCAGGTAAATGTCGAATTCCAGCGCCAGAAGCAGGGAAAACGTGAACCGCGCGCGCATCCCCGAGCTGTAAGTGCCCACGGGCTGGTCGAAATATTCCGCGATGCCGGTCAGCCAGCGCGAGAAGGCCTCGACGTAATCGGGGTCGAGCCCGTAGAGCCGCGCGATGAACCGGGCGTTTTCGCGCGCCGAGTGTTTCGAGACGACGCCGCCCATGAAGCCCAGCGGGAAGGATACGCGGCTGGAGCGGCGAATCTCGCCCTCGTCGGGTTTTTCCAGCCCCGCCATCATGTTGATGATCGTGGTCTTGCCGGTGCCGTTGGGCGCGAGAATGCCGAGGCTATGGCCCAATTCCACACGGAAGCTGGCGCCTTCGAGGATCACCTTGCGCTGCTTACCGGTCCAGAAGGATTTGGAGACGTTCTCGAATACGATCATAAGCTCTCGGTCCGGGGCTCCAATTATACGCGCCTCGCCACTAAACCACGGGGGGCGCAGGCTGAGAACCCACCTAACCTTGGATTTGGGCAGGATTATGTTCACTTGGAGGAGGGTTATGCAACGAGGAACACATTGACACCAGAGAGGAAACTATGACCCGCCCCGTGCAAGAGGAAATCCGGGCCTGTCGCATCTGCGCGGCGCGGTTCCGGGCGACGGCCACGGGGCATTCTCCACGTCCTGTCGCTTGGTTCGGCGCGGGGGCGCGCATTCTGGTCGTGGGGCAGGCGCCGGGGCTGCGGGTGCATGAGACGGGCGTGCCGTTCAATGACCGCTCGGGGGACCGTCTGCGCGACTGGATGGGTGTGGACCGCGAGACCTTCTACGACACGGCCCGCATCGCGATCGCGCCGATGGCGTTCTGCTTTCCGGGCTATGACGCGAAGGGCTCGGACCTGCCGCCGCCTTTGATCTGCGCCGAGACATGGCGCGAGCGCGTCATGGCCGAGATCGGCCCGGTCGATCTGACGCTTCTGGTGGGCGGCGCCGCGCAGCGCTGGCATCTGGGCAGCCGCAACGTGACGCAGACCGTGATGGGGTGGCGAGACCACGCGCCGCGCCTCTTCCCCTTGCCTCATCCGTCCTGGCGCAATACGGGATGGCTGAAGAAAAACCCGTGGTTCGAGGCCGACCTGCTGCCGGTCCTGCGCGCCCGGGTGAAGGAGCTGAAATGACCCCCTATGACCGCGCCCATGCCGCGATGGAATCTGAGCCCGACAATGAGGCCAAGCGCCTCGCCGTGTTCGACCGTCTCGCCGATGCCGAGCTTTTCCTTCTGCTGGAGGAAGAGCCCGAGGACGAAAACATCAAGCCGCAGGTGTTCTCCACCGAAGAGGGCGATTTCGTCCTCGTCTTCGATACCGAGGATCGTCTGGGCGAATTCGCCGACGGCCCGCAGCCCTATGCGGCGCTGCCGGGCCGGGTGATCGCGCAGCATCTGGTGGGCGAGAATATCGGGCTGGGCGTCAATCTCGCGGTGGCGGACTCGGCGATGCTTCTGCCGCCCGAGGCGCTCGACTGGCTGACCGAAACGCTCGCGCATACGCCGTCGGAAGCGCAGGGTCGTCCGGTGGAGTTCACCGCACCCGACCTGTCGCCTGCGGTGATCGCGCTGCTGCTGCCCGCCTTCGAGGCGAAGCTGCATCAGCTGGCAGGCATCGCGCAGGCCGCGGTGCTGGGCGGCGTGACCTATGAGGACGGCCACCGGGGCCATGTGCTCGCGGTGATCGGCGCGCATGAGCATTTCCGCGCCGGGATCGCCAAGGCGATGGGCGAGGCGCTGACCTTCTCCGGGCTGGACGCGGGCGAGCTGGACGTGACCTTCCTCGAGCCCGAGGAAAAGGCCGCGCAGATTCTGCTGGACAAAGGCCTCGTGCTGCATGTGCCCGAGCCGGAAGAGGAAGAGGTGCAGGAGATCGTCCCCGGTTCCGCCCCCGGCATGGACCCGAGCAAGCCGCCGAAGCTGCGCTAAGGCGCGCCCGGCGGCGCTCGCTTATCGGTCGGATGCCGGGGCGGCCTCGTCGGGCTCGCCCGTCACCTCGTTCTTCACCTGACCCCATGTGAGCAGCGTGAAGACCGCCGTGCCGCCCGCGACATTGCCCGCCAGCACCGGCAGGAAGAACCGGCTGAACGCTTCGGCAAGACTTATCTGGCCCGCCCAGACCAGCAGCCCCGCCTCGACCGAGCCCGCGATGACGTGGGCCGAGCCCGAGGCGGCGAGCAGCCATGTCATCGCGAGGATCACGAGGAAAGAGCTGCCCTGCGCGGCGGGCATGATCCACACAACGGCGGCGATGATGATCCCCGCAGGCATCGCGCGGTAGAAGTTCTGCCCCATATCCCCATCGGTCGCGTGACGCGCCACCGCAAGCAGACTGTCGGTCATCTCGTCGGGGATGACATGCGGGATGCTCAGAAAGCCCGAGGCGATCGCGCAGCCCAGCACGTTGGAGGCCAGCACGATCGCCCAGAGCCGCAGCATCTTCAGCAGGCAGGTCAGCGAGCGGTCCGCCACCACCGGCAGCACGGTCGTGATCGTGTTCTCGGTAAACAGCTGCATCCGCCCGAAGATCACCACCATGAACCCGGCCGAATAGCCAAGCGACTCGACCAGTATCCGCCAATCCTCATCGGGCAGACGGGCATGCAGGCTCGCCTGCGCGATGACCGAGAGGCTGATGAGGATGCCCGCCGCGAGACCCGACCACACGAGCGAGATCAGCGGGCGGTTCAGCTCTTCGTCGCCGTCATGGCGGATCACGGCATAGATCAGCCGCGCCGAAAGGCGCGAGGCCTGCATCACCGAGCGCTTTTCATGCCTTTCGCGCACGGCATTCGAGGCTTTCGCGCCCTCGTCGTCGGACTGGTTTTGATCGTTACTCTGGGAACCATGTGATTTCATAAATCGAGAACACCGCCAGGCGTTCTTTGTTCCCGAGCCGCGACCGCATCATCCCTGTTCGCTGGCGAACACCTTGTCGATCATCGCCTGCGTGCCGCGGGCGTCCTCAAGCGTCCACATATAGGGGGCGCCCTCGGTGACATGACGCACGAAGGCCTCCACCTGGATGACGTATTGATTGACGCCCGGATAGCGGATCACCTCGTCCGGTTTGCCCTTGCGGATCAGGGTGACTTCGGCCTGATCGAAGACATTCGCGTTGAACGGGCAGGTGAGGCGGATCACACCTTCGGAGCCTTGGAACACCGCTTCCTGACGCGGGTGCAGCCGGGTCGAGGTCATCGCGCCATAGGTGAAACGGCCCTTGTCCGAGATCATCTCGCCGGTCACCTGTACGAATGTGTCGACATCATTCTCGCGATGGATGACAGCGCGCAGATCGCCCGGTTCGGCCCGCGCGGCGAAGCGCACGCAGGAATAGGCATAGACGCCGATATCGGGGATCGAGCCGCCGCCCATCTCCGGCTTGTTGCGGATATTGGTGGGGTCGGGGTTGTTGAAGGTGAAGGCCACATCGGCGTGACGCAGCTCGCCGATCGCGCCCGCATCGAGCCAGTCGCGCACCTGCTGCCATTGCGGGTGATGCACGATCATATAGGCTTCGGTCGCGAATTTACCGGCGGCGTCGCGCGCGTCTATCAGCCCGTCGATCTCCTCGGCCTTCATCGCGATCGGCTTTTCCGTCAGCACATGCTTGCCTGCCGCCAGCGCCTTCTTCGTCCATTCGACATGGAGCGTGTTGGGCAGCGGGATATAGACCACGTCGATCTCGGGGTCGGCGAGCAGCGCGTCATAGCTGTCATGGACCTTAAGATCGGGCGCGAAGGCCTTGAACGGATCGGCTTTTTCGGGGCTCGACGTCGCGAGCGCTGCCAGCCGCGCGCCCTCAGCCGCGTGGATCGCCCGGCCCATATGCTCGCGCGCGAATTTCGCAGCTCCCAGAATGCCCCAGTTCAAAACGGTCATAGACTACCCTCCTTTTGGCGAGGCGATGGTAGCGCAATCAGGATGAGGTGCAACGGGGGCGCGTTGACGGAGGAGGGCGCATCGCTAGGCTGGGTCGAAACAGAAGGGCCGCCGATGATGCGCGTGATGACGATGCTTCTCAGCCTCGGGCTGACGCTTGCCTTCGGCTATGCCTATTACGCGCAATATTTCCGCTGGCGGGGCTGCTTCAATGAAATGGGGCGCTGCTTCGATCCGGAGGAGGGCGTGGTCTATAATGCGCAATCCGGCGCGGTCTGGCTGGCGCTCGCCTGCGCAGCCTTCGCCGCTTTCCTGTACCAGGTGCGGCACATGACGCGGGCGCGGCGATAGCGAGCGGCGCAAAGAAAATCGCC
This sequence comes from Thioclava sp. ISO4, assembly GCF_058105145.1. Taxonomy (NCBI): domain Bacteria; kingdom Pseudomonadati; phylum Pseudomonadota; class Alphaproteobacteria; order Rhodobacterales; family Paracoccaceae; genus Thioclava; species Thioclava sp. ISO4. Next base: position 2,772,388 of record NZ_CM176571.1, on the reverse strand, counting down.
GCCCCCGGACGGGAACGGCGACATACAACAACACTCGTTAACGTTCGCGCGTCAGCTGGGCACGTTCATCCCTTTTTCCCGTGCCAATTCGGTCATGCGCTTTTGCAGCTTCTCGAAGGCGCGCACCTCGATCTGGCGGATGCGCTCGCGCGAGACGTCATAGACGCCCGAAAGCTCCTCGAGCGTGACCGGGTCGTCGCGCAGGCGGCGCTGCATCAGGATGTCCTTTTCGCGATCGTTGAGGACGTCCATCGAGGCCATCAGCATCTCGCGGCGGGCTTCCATCTCTTCGGACTCGGCATAGGCCTCGGCCTGATCGGCATCCTCGTCTTCGAGCCAATCCTGCCACTGCGCGGCCCCGCCTTCGTCACCGGCACCAATCTGCGCATTCAGCGATGCGTCCGAACCCGACATCCGCCGGTTCATCGAGATCACTTCTTCCTCGGTCACGTTCAGATCGGTCGCGATCTGCTTGACGTTCTCGGGGCGCATATCGCCGTCCTCATAAGCGCCGATTTTGGATTTCGCCTTGCGCAGGTTGAAGAACAGCTTCTTCTGCGCCGAGGTGGTGCCCAGTTTCACGAGGCTCCACGAGCGCAGGATGTATTCCTGAATCGCGGCGCGGATCCACCACATCGCGTAGGTCGCGAGGCGGAACCCCTTCTCGGGATCGAAGCGCTTCACGGCCTGCATCAGACCGACATTGGCCTCCGAGATCACCTCGGCCTGCGGCAAGCCATAGCCGCGATAGCCCATCGCGATCTTCGCGGCGAGACGCAGGTGCGAGGTCACCAGCTGGTGCGCGGCCTCCGTGTCCTGGTGGTCGGCCCAGCTCTTGGCCAGCATATATTCCTGTTCCGGCTCCAGAAGCGGGAACTTCCGGATTTCCTGAAGATAGCGGTTCAGCCCCTGTTCAGGACTCGGGGCCGGAAGGTTCGTGTAGCTCGTCATCGTCTCCCATGTCTCCCTTTTGGCGGCTGCTCAATATGGGGATCGCCCCCCGATCTTTCAAGAAACGCAGGGCAGTGGCGATTGGTTCACCGAAATCCGCCCTGACGCAGTCGCATAGAAAGATCAACGTATCGTAACGGGATTTCCGTCGCAGATGTGTAAAAAAACATCTGACGCCTCACAAGATCGGGGCGAGGACCGACATCAGATTGTTGATGATTTTCCAGTGCAAAGGCCATTCGGCGATGCGCTCCGGGTCGATCCGGCGGGCCTGCGCGATCCAGTGGCGCTGGCGTTCGCCGAGCGCGAGCCCGAGTTCGTGATCCTCGATCAGCACGCAATTCTCGTAATTCAGCTCGAAGCTGCGGCGGTCGAGATTGGCCGAGCCGAGGATCGCCACGCGGCCATCGGCCAACAGCGTCTTGGCGTGGAGCAGGCCCGGCCCGTGCTCCCAGATCTCGACGCCCGCCTCGGCCAGCACCGGGTAGAAGCTGCGCGCGGCATGGGCGACGAAGCGCGAGTCGTTGCGCCTTGGCACGATCACCTGCACCCGCACGCCCCGGCGTTTGGCGGCGCGCAGCGCGGAGGCGATCTCCTCGCCCGGCACGAAATAGGGGGTGGAGAGCGTCAGCGTCTCGCGCGCGGCCCCGATCACCGCAAGGAACACATCCGGCACCCCGCGCGTGTCCAGCATCGGCCCCGTCGCGAAGGCGACCGCCGTGCCCGGACGCGCGGTCGGCGCGGCGGGGGTCGGGAGCACGAGGTCCGAGATTTCCTCGTGGCTATGGGTCACCCAGTCGGTCGCGAAGATATGCTGATGCTGGGCGGCGAGCGGCCCCTCGATCCGCAGCATCACATCGGTCCAGGGCGCGAACCGCGCCTTGATGCGGAATTCGGGGTCGGCGAGGTTGCGCGAGCCGGTATAGGCCACATGCCCGTCGATCACGGCGAGCTTGCGGTGATTGCGCAGGTCGATCCGCATCGTCGCGAGCTTGAAGAGCGGCCAGCGGAAGGAAAAGGCGATCGCGGTCTTCACGCCGGCCTTTTTCATCGCCCGCCAGTGGCGCGACTTGATGAAGCCGCGCGCGCCAAGCCCGTCGACGAGGATGCGCACCTGCACCCCGCGCTCCGCCGCGCGGGTCAGCGCTTCGGCCATGGCGATGCCGGTCAGATCGCTCAGCCAGATATAGGTGATCAGGTGGACGCTCTGGGTGGCGGCGTCGATATCGGCGATCAGCGGCTCCAACTGATCGGCCGGGTCGGGCAGGAAGGCGATCGCATCGCCGGTGCTGGGCGCATAGCCGTTGATGGCGGCGGCCCGGGCGAAAGCGGCGCGATATTCCGGCGTGACGGCCTCGAGGTCTTCAGGCTCGACCGGATCGGGCGCGGGCAGGGCATCCACCGTCGCCTGCAGCTTGCGCGCGATGCGCTGGTTGAGCCGCGTCTCGCCGATCAGGATGTAGAGGATGACGCCCAGAAACGGCACCGAGAGGATCAGCACCGTCCAGCTTGCGCGCACCGCAGGCGGTTTGTCGGGCCGGGTGAGCACCCGCAACAGCGCGAGCACCTGAGAGCCGAAGTGAATCAGCAGCGTCAGAAGCTCGGCCCACCAGACGTTCACGGGCCCGTGCCGCCGGTTGGGGGCGTGGAGGCGGCGCGCAATGCGTCGATCAACGCGGTCATATCCTCGGGCAGGGGTGCCTCGAAGGACAGCTCCTCTTCGGTGACCGGATGGATGAAGCCCAAAATCGCCGCATGAAGCGCCTGACGCGGGAAGGCGCGCACGGCTTCTGCCGCCGCGGGTCCGACCGCTTTTTCCGAGATCTTGCGCTTGCCGCCATAGGTCTGGTCGCCGATCAGCCCGTGGCCCGCATAGGCCATATGGACGCGAATCTGATGGGTGCGGCCGGTTTCCAGCCAGCAATCGATCAGCGCCGCCGTGCCGTTGAAATCCTCGATCGTGCGGGCGCGGGTGACGGCGTGACGGCCGCCATTGGCGACCACGGCTTGTTTCTGCCGGTCGGTTTTGTGGCGCGCGAGCTGGGTGACGATCTTTAGCACGCCGCCTTGCTCGAAGCTGACGCCGTTCAGCCCGCGCAGACGCGGATCGGAGGCCTGCGGCACGCCATGGCAGAGCGCGCGGTAATGGCGATGCACCGTATGCGCCTCGAATTGCGCCGCCAGCCCGTGATGCGCGCGATCCGATTTCGCGACGACCAGCAGTCCGGACGTGTCCTTGTCGATGCGGTGCACGATGCCGGGGCGCGCCTCGCCGCCGATGCCCGAGAGGTTGCCGCCGAAATGGTGCAAGAGCGCGTTCACGAGCGTGCCTTCGGGCGTGCCCGGCGCGGGGTGCGTAACCATGCCAGCAGGCTTGTTCACCACGATCAGGTCGTCGTCCTCCCACAGCACTTCGAGCGGAATGTCCTGCGCCACCGTCTCGACCTCTTTCGGAGGCTCCAGCGCGATCTGATAGACCTCGCCCTCGGCGACCTTGGTTTTCTGATCGGTCACGGCCACGCCCTCGCGGCTGACCGAGCCCTCCGCGATCAGTTTCGCCAGACGCGAGCGCGAGAGGGCCGCTTCCTCTGGCACAGCCGCCGCCAAGGCCTTATCAAGGCGGGGACCCATGCCGGGTCCGATCTCGATGCTGAGGATTTCCTTATTCATGTCCGACCTGCCTGACGAAGAGCCTGCCACCACGCTGCCACCCGATCTTCGCTTTCTCAAGATACTGGTGACCACGCTTGCGGCGGTGATGATCGTCGGGCTTGTAGCGATCGTGGCGCTGCTTGTCATCCGCTTGCAGCAACCCAATCCGTTGCCGCAACTGCCCGCCGCGATCACGCTGCCCGAAGGCGCGCAGGCCGAGGCCGTGACCTTTGCGCGCAGCTATACGGTCGTGGTGACCGATGGGGGGCAGGTGCTGGTCTATGACAAGGCCGGGCAGAACGTCGGCGACCTGACGCTTGGGGCTGAGGGCGGGAATTCCGATGGAAATTGACCTCGAGATCGAAGACGCCCGCTGGGAGACGGTCGGGCTGGAAGAGCTGATAACCCGCGCCGCGACGCTGGTGCTGGAGGATCGCGGGATCGAGGCGGAGCTGTGCCGCCTCTCGGTTCTCGCCTGCGATGATGCCCGCATCGCCGAGCTGAACGGCGAATATCGCGACAAGGCGAAGCCCACCAATGTGCTCAGCTGGCCCGCCGAGGAGCGCGGCGCGGAAGACCCCGGCGCGCATCCCGAACCGCCCGCGCCCGATGTCTTCGGCGAAATAGAGCTCGGCGACCTCGCGATCGCCTATGAAACCTGCGCCCGCGAGGCCGAAGAACAAGGCAAAACGCTTTCCGATCACACGCTGCATTTGCTCATCCACGCGGTGCTGCATCTGCTGGGTTATGACCATATTCGCGACGAAGATGCGCAAGTAATGGAACAAATCGAAATCCGGCTTCTTGAAAGCGTAGGAATTCGTAACCCATATGTGTAAGACTAGGCGCATTCCGCGTCATCTTTCGGAAAGGAACAATGGGACAGGTCGCCGACGGAGTTACCTCCGCCAATGCCGGTAGTTCGGAGAATTCGGAACCCGGTCAGTCTTCGGAGCCCGCTTCGCGCGGGTTGCTCAGCCGCTTTTTCGGGCAACGCCCCATGGAAGAAGAGGCCCCACAGGTAGAAATGCCGCCCAAACCCGCGCCAGCGCCGCTGGGGCTGGGAAACCTGCGCAAGATGCGGGTGGGCGACGTCGCCATTCCCAAAGTCGAGATCGAGGCCGTTCCGGTCTCCATCAGCCGCGACGAGTTGGTGGAGAAGTTCCGCCAGCACGGCTATTCGCGACTGCCGGTCTTCAAGGAAACGCTCGATACGCCGCTGGGCCTTGTCCACCTGAAGGACTTGGCGCTGGAATACGGGTTCGGATCGGGCAATGGCCGGTTCTCGCTGCGCAAACTGATCCGCCCGCTCCTCTACGTTCCGCCCTCGATGCCGATCGGCGTGCTCTTGCAGAAGATGCAGGTGCAGCGCACCCATATGGCGCTGGTGATCGACGAATATGGCGGGGTCGACGGGTTGCTCACGCTCGAGGATCTGATCGAACAGGTGATCGGCGAGATCGAGGACGAGCATGACGAGGCCGACGACGCCTATTGGCGCGAGGAAAAGCCCGGCCAATGGGTCGTGCTGGCCCGCGCGCCGGTCAACGAGTTCGAAGCGCAGATCGGGATGCGGCTGTCTGACGAGGAGGCCGATGACGAGATCGATTCGATGGGCGGTCTGGTCTTCATGCAGCTTGGCCGGGTGCCTGCGCGTGGCGAGGTCGTGGTGACCGAGAACGGCGTCGAATACGAGGTGGTCGATGCCGATCCGCGCCGGATCAAACGTCTGCGCGTGCGTCTGCCAGGAGTGGCGCCCGCCGAGTGAGCGGGCTATGACGCGCCCATGATCGCGACCCTCCGAGACGGCTTCCGTGCCCCCTTGCGCCCGCGCTGGCAGAGCTTGGCTCTGGCGGCGCTCTTCGGTGCGCTGTTCGCTCTGGGCCAAGCGCCGTTGGGTCTGTGGTGGATCGCGCTGCCCGCTTTGGCGGCCTCGATCTGGTTCGCCTCCGCCGAACGCTGGCGGGCTTCCGTGATCTGGATCGGGTTTGCCACCGGCTTCGGCTATGCGCTGGCTGCGATGTTCTGGATCGTCGAGCCCTTCATGGTCGAGGCCGATGTCTATGGCTGGATGGCGCCCTTCGCGCTCGTCTTAATGGCTGCGGGCATGGGCGCGTTCTGGGCGATCGGCTACGGGCTCGGGGCCTATGCGGGGCAGGGGCCGCGCTCGCGCGCATTGGGAATAGCGCTCGGCATGGCGGCCTCGGATGCTCTGCGCTCTTACGTCTTCACCGGGTTTCCGTGGGTGCTGGTCGGCCATATCTGGATCGACTCGCCGATCGCTCAGGCGGCTGCCTTTGTAGGGCCGCTCGGGCTCAGCCTGATCACCCTGCTGATCGCGGCGGCACCGGCGATGACGCGCCGGATGCGGATGCCCGCAGCGCTCGGGATCGTGGGCGCGGCGCTGGTGGTTCTGGTCGGGCTGTGGCTCGGCGGGGTGGCGCGGCTCAACGCGCCGGTGGCCCCGAGGCCCGAGCCGATCACCCTCCGTCTGGTGCAGCCCAACGCGCCGCAGGACCTCAAATGGCTGCCGCAATACCGGATGAAATTCTTCCAGCGGCTTCTGGACCTGACGAAAGCCGATCCCGCGCCCGGTCAGCGCAAGCCGGACCTGATCGTCTGGCCGGAAACGGCGGTGCCGTTCCTGCTCGACCATCCGCAGGGCGGGCTCGAGATGTCGACCGAGGCGGCGGGTGGCATTCCGCTCGCGATGGGGGTGCAGCGCAGCCAAGGCAGCCGCTATTTCAACTCGCTGGCCGTCATCAGCCCCGATGACCAAATCGAGGCGCTTTACGACAAATCCCACCTCGTGCCCTTCGGCGAATACATGCCCTTCGGCGATACGCTGGCGAAGATCGGAATCACTGCATTCGCGGCGCAGGTCGGCAATGGCTATTCGGCGGGGCCGGGGGAGAAGCTGCTGAACTTGGGCAAGCTCGGCCATGTCGCGCCGCTCATTTGCTACGAGGCGATCTTCCCGCAGGACCTGCGCGGCTTCTCGCAGCGCCCCGACTGGATCTTGCAGGTCACCAATGACGCGTGGTTCGGCACGCTCAGCGGACCCTATCAGCATTTCGCGCAGGCGCGGCTTCGCGCGATCGAACAGGGCCTGCCGCTTGCGCGCGATGCCAATACCGGGGTCACCGCGATGATCGACGCGAAGGGGCGGATCACGGCGAGCCTCGGGCTGGACAAGATGGGCAAGTTGGACGTCGAATTGCCCCCGAGCCTGCCGCCGACGCTCTATTCGAAGCTGGGTGACGCACCGTTCATCGCGCTGATTGTTGCAGCCTTAGCGCTTCTTTCAATCTTTGCGCGTATTTCGATTGACCCGACCGGCAGGCGCTCCTAGCTAGAAGGCCGAACCACCCCAACGGCTTCCTGACGGGGTGGGGATATCAACAACGGAGCACCCCTTCATGGCACGCGCGAATTACGTCTTCACCTCCGAATCCGTTTCGGAGGGGCATCCCGATAAGGTCTGTGACCGGATTTCGGATGCCGTTCTCGATACTTTCCTGGCTGCAGAGCCCAACGCGCGGGTGGCCTGCGAGACCTTCGCGACGACCAATCAGGTCGTGGTCGGCGGCGAGGTCGGTCTGGCCGACAAAACCAAGCTCGCCGAATATCTCGAAGGCATCGACAAGATCGTGCGCGAATGCGTCAAGGATATCGGCTACGAGCAGGACGAGTTTCACTGGGCGACGCTGAAAGTCGCGAATTTCCTGCACCCGCAATCGGCCCATATCTCTCAGGGCGTCGACAAGGACGGGGCCGGCGATCAGGGGATCATGTTCGGCTTCGCCTCGGATGAGACGCCCGAACTGATGCCCGCTCCGATCCATTACTCGCACGCGATCCTGCGCCGTCTGGCCGAGGCGCGCAAATCCGGCGCCGAGCCCGAGCTGCGCCCCGATGCGAAATCGCAGCTGTCTGTGCGCTACGAGAATGGCCGCCCCGTTGGCGTGAGCCAGATCGTGCTTTCGACCCAGCACGCGCATGAGCATCAGACCTCGGACGATATCCGCGCGATCGTCGAGCCTTACATCCGCGAGACCCTGCCCGAAGGCTGGATCACGCCGGAAACCGAATGGTGGGTGAACCCGACCGGGACCTTCGTGATCGGCGGCCCGGACGGCGATGCGGGTCTCACCGGGCGCAAGATCATCGTGGACACTTATGGCGGCTCGGCCCCGCATGGCGGCGGCGCGTTCTCGGGCAAGGATCCGACCAAGGTGGACCGCTCGGCGGCTTATGCGGCGCGCTATCTGGCGAAGAACGTGGTGGCGGCCGGCATGGCGCGCAAATGCGTGATTCAGGTGTCCTACGCGATCGGCGTGGCGAAACCGCTGTCGATCTATGTCGACACGTTCGGCACCGGCGAAGTGCCTGACGAGGTGATCGAAAAGGCCGTGGGGCAGGTGATGGACCTGACGCCGAAAGGCATCCGCGACACGCTCGACCTGTGCAAGCCGATCTACGAGCGCACCGCGGCGTACGGCCATTTCGGCCGCGCGCCCGAGGCCGATGGCGGCTTCTCTTGGGAGAAGACCGATTTGGTCGAGGCGCTGAAGAAAGCGGTGTAAGCTGCGCTTGAGTGAAATTAGCGACGGGCAGGGGGAAACCTCTGCCCGTTCGTTTTTGCCGCGTTCGATAATGAGGGGCGCGCCCGACCCTTGGGTGGGCGCTTCCCTCCGCTTGTGGCTTGGCGCTTTATCTCGGCAGCCCCGAACGACGTGCGAGCCCGCGACGACATCGCCAATGCGCCCTCCCATGGGGAGGGTCGGGCGCGGCCCGGGGCTGGTCGCCCCGGGCGTGTTAACGAATACAGCCACCTTGCGCCCTCCGACGGTCCGCGCCACTCTCCGCCGAAAACCGGAGGAGAGAGACCATGCCCGACGCCCTGCGCTATGCCGCGATCATGCTTGCTGCCGGGATCGGCATTCCGGTCCTCGCCGCGCTCAACGCCCAGCTTGGCAGCCGCATCGGCTCGCCCGCGGTGGCGGCGGTGGTGCTGTTCTCCGTGGCGCTTTTGGGGGCGGTGCTGGCCGTCGCGGTCACGACGGGGCCCTCGGGCTTCGCGCGCATTCCCGATCAGCCGAAATACCTCTTTCTCGCAGGCGTGCTGATCGCCTTCTACGTGCTCTCGATCACCTTCATCGCGCCGCGCTTCGGGGTCGGCAATGCGGTGTTCTTCGTGCTGCTGGGGCAGATGATCTCGGCCGCTGCGATCGACCAGTTCGGCCTGTTTGGGGCGCTCGTGCGGCCCATCACCTTGATGCGCGGGGCGGGGATCGGCTTCATGTGCCTCGGGCTGTTCCTCATTCAGAAGGCTTGAACCTTTCGTGCGACGCGGCTAGAGGCCCCTCCCATGAGCGAGAATGACACCCCCGAACAGCCCTGGCGCAACTTCTACGGTCGCCGCCACGGCAAGACGCTGAACAAGGCGCAGAAGGACTATCTGCGCGAGGACCTGCCGGGCCGTTTGCCCGGTCCCGTCGGTTGGGACGTGAACCCCGACCGCGAGCCGCTCGACATGGCGACGCGGTTCAAGGGCAAGCCGGTCTGGCTCGAAGTGGGCTTCGGCGGGGGTGAGCATCTGGCGCATATGGCGCAGACCTATCCGGAGGTGGAGTTCATCGGCTGCGAGCCTTTCGTGAACGGCGTCGCGATGCTGCTGGGCAAGCTGCGCCGCGAGAAGATCCCGAACGTCGCGGTCCATCCCGGCGATGCGCGCGACCTGATGGACGTGCTGCCCGCGGGCTCGATCTCGAAGGCGTTTCTGCTCTATCCCGACCCGTGGCCGAAATCGAAACACCACCGCAGGCGTTTCGTGACGCAGGAGCATCTCGAGCCGCTGCATCGCGCGCTGAAACCGGGATCGGAATTCCGCGTGGCGACCGACATCCCCGACTATGTCCGCCAGACTGTCGAGGAAGTGCCGCAGGCAGGCTTCGAGCCTCTGTTCGAGGTGCCCGCCGCCTTCGATTTCGACGATCCGCAACCGGTTTCGGGCGATTGGGATACGCCGTGGGAGGACTGGCTCTCGACGCGCTACGAACAGAAAGCGCTGCGCGAAGGCCGCAAGCCGCATTACCTGACCTATCGGCGGATCTGAGCCCTTCCGCCTCCCGCCAGATCGCGCTAACAGGGGCGCGTTGAAAAAAGGGAGGCACTATGTCCGGCCACGGCACTCCGATCAAGATGACTTCGCGCAAATGCGGGCCCCTCAAGGGCACGGCGGAGGTTCCCGGCGACAAGTCGATCAGCCACCGCGCGCTGATCCTTGGCGCGCTCTCGGTGGGCGAGACGAAGATCACCGGCCTGCTCGAAGGCGAAGACGTGCTCGACACGGCCAAGGCGATGCGCGCCTTCGGCGCCGAGGTCACGCAGCACGGTCCCGGCAGCTGGTCGGTGCATGGCGTGGGCGTGGGCGGCTTCGCCGAGCCCGAGGACGTGATCGATTGCGGCAATTCCGGCACCGGCGTGCGCCTGATCATGGGCGCGATGGCGACCTCGCCGATCGTGGCGACCTTCACCGGTGACGGCTCTTTGCGCAAACGCCCGATGGGCCGCGTGACCGACCCGATCCGGCTGTTCGGGGCGCAGGCTTTCGGGCGTCATGGCGGGCGTCTGCCGATGACCATCCTCGGTGCGCCGAGCCCCGCACCCGTGCGCTACGCGACGCCGATGGCCTCCGCGCAGGTGAAATCGGCGGTGCTGCTGGCGGGTCTGAACGCGCCGGGTCAGACCGTCGTGATCGAGAAGACCCCGACCCGCGATCATACCGAGCGGATGCTGCGCGGCTTCGGTGCCGAGATCACCACCGAAGAGACCGAGCAGGGCCATGTCATCACGTTGCAGGGCCAGCCCGAGTTGAAAGCCCAAGAGGTCGCCGTGCCGCGCGATCCGTCTTCGGCCGCTTTCCCGGTCTGCGCGGCGCTGATCGTGCCGGGCTCGGAGATCGTCGTGCCGGGCGTCAGCCAGAACCCCACCCGCAACGGGATCTTCATCACGCTGCGCGAGATGGGGGCCGATCTGACCTTCGAGAACGAGCGCGAAGAGGGCGGCGAGCCCGTGGCCGATCTGCGCGTGCGCTATTCCAAGCTGCACGGGATCGACGTGCCCGCCGAGCGCGCCTCGGCCCAGATCGACGAATATCCCGTCCTCTCGGTCGTCGCGGCCTATGCCGAGGGCGTGACCCGGATGCCCGGCGTACATGAACTGCGCGTGAAGGAAAGCGACCGGATCGACGCGATGGCGCGTGGGCTGGAAGCCAATGGCATCAAGATCGAGGAAGACGAGGATACGCTGATCGTGCATGGCTGCGGCCCCGAGGGCGTGCCGGGCGGCGGCACCGCCGTGACCCATCTCGACCACCGCATCGCGATGAGCTTCATGGTGCTGGGCATGGCCGCGCAACAGCCGGTCTCGGTCGATGACGGCTCGCCCATTGCCACATCTTTCCCGATCTTCGAGGACCTGATGGCCGGGCTTGGCGCGGAGATCGTCCGGGCGGACCGGTGAGCCGGGCGCAGGTCGCCTTTGTCCTGCTCGCGGCCCTGACGGGGGCGGTCTATCTTGCGATGACGCTCGTTACCTTGCCGCATCTTCGGGATGCGGCGGGCGGTCTGGCGCCGTTCGATTTGCGTCCGGGTGGCTACAGTGCTGCGCAGGCCCGCGCGCTCCTCGATGCCCTGGACGCACCGGCGCGACAGTATTACCTCTCGGTTCAGCAGCGTCTCGATCTTGTCTTTCCGGCCTTGGAGGCGGTGACGCTGATTGTCGCCTTCCGTGCCCTTGCAAAGGGCTGGCTTGCCGTGGTGTTGTCGATCGTAGCGGCTCTTGGTGCTGTGTTTGACTATCTCGAAAACCATGCCGTTGCCGCATTGTTGCGGTCCGGCACGGTCACGGATGACATGATCGCCTTTGCGAGCAGATGGACGCTTCTGAAGAGCGTCGCAGTCACTTTGAGCCTGACGGCCCTGACGCTATTGATCCTGCGGGCAGTTTATTTGCGGATGAAACGATGAAATTCACAGTCGCCATCGATGGCCCCGCCGCTGCGGGCAAAGGTACGATCAGCCGAGCCGTGGCCGAACGGTTCGGGCTGGCGCATCTCGACACCGGTGCGCTCTATCGCGCGGTGGGCATGAAATCCGAGACCGAGGGGCTGGAGCCCATCGCGGCGGCCAAAGCGCTTTGCCCCGAAGATCTGGAGCGTGACGACCTGCGCACGATGGAGGCGGGGCAGGCGGCCTCGATCGTCGCCGCGATCCCCGAGGTGCGCGCGGCGCTGGTGGCGTTTCAGCGCGACTTCGCGGCGCGCGACGGCGGTGCGGTGCTCGACGGGCGCGATATCGGCACGGTGATCTGCCCGCAGGCGGAGGTGAAGCTGTTCGTGACCGCCTCGCCGGAGGTGCGCGCGCATCGGCGCTGGCTTGAGCTGGGCGGTGACGAGGCCGACGTGCTGGAGCAGGTGCGCGAGCGCGACGCCCGTGACATGGGTCGCGCCGACAGCCCGTTGCGTCCGGCGGTGGATGCGCTGGTGATCGACACTTCTGACCTCAGCATCGACGAGGCGGTCGCCCGCGCCGCCGATCAGATCGAGGCCCGCCGCGCGGGCGATCTGGACTAGGGGGCGGGGATGCTGCGCTGGGTTCTCCTCTCGCTGGTTCTTGCCTCGCAGGCCACCGCCGAGGGGCGCCCGCAGGGTCTGCTGTGGAGCGAGACCGACCTGCCGCGCACCATGCCGCTGCAGATCAAATCCGCCCCGGATCGCGATCTCTATATCGTGCTGCGCGATGCCAAGACCGGGCAGGACGTGATGGGCGCCTATGCGCAGGGCGGTGAGTTCTTTCGCCTGCTGGTGCCGCCGGGCCGGTTCGAAGTGCAGGTGGCGCTCGGGCCTGCGGAGGACTGGGAGGGCGGTGCTGCGCTGTTCGGCCCCGAGACGGAAAGGCTACGCCTCGACCCGCCGCTCGATTTCGGGGTCACGGGCTACGCGCGGAAGGGCGGGCATCTGATCGATCTGCGCGATCTCGGCGATATCGGCCAGAAAAGCCTTGGAATCTGTCAGCGCCTCGCGCTCGATTTCGACAGCGTGAACACCGCGCCGGAGGCGGTGCGACCCGGCGTAAAGCCCCGTGACCCAATGGAAATACCTGAGTTCCCGGAGCCGAAATACCGCCGCGTCGACCGCATTTGCGATTGATGTAAAGGGACGCTTGAAATATATCTTCACGAAGTGGTGAACTTTTTTCCCGACTCTCGCGTTGGGTATTGGTGAATGTATTTCGAGGGTGGACCGATGCGCTTGTCCCTGATTTTGGCCTGCATGCTGTCATGCGTGTCCTTTGCGACCGCTCCGGCACGCGCCGACGGCCCGGCGGCGACGCCCGAACCGATCGCGGTGAAGGCTCACTCGTCGATGCCGGTGCCGGGGGACTTGTCCTTCGATCTGGTGGAGGGCGAGACGGTCTCGCTCGCCGATTTCCGTGGCAAGGTCGTCCTCGTGGTCAACACCGCCTCGAAATGCGGCTTCGCCCCGCAATTCACCGAACTGCAGCAGATGTCGGAGACCTATGGCCGCGAGGGTCTGGTGATCCTCACCGTGCCGTCGAACGATTTCCGGCAGGAACTCTCCAGTGCCGAGGAAGCCAAGCGCTATTGCGCGCTGACCTTCGGGGCCGAATTGCCGATGGCGCAGCTCGCCAAGGTGAAGGGGCCGCAGGCGCATCCGTTCTATCGCTGGATGCGCGAAACCGAGGGGTTCGAGCCGAGCTGGAACTTCAACAAGGTGCTACTGGGCCGCGACGGCTCGGTGATCGCGACCTATCCCGCCAGCGCCGAGCCCCTTTCGGCCTGGATGCTGGGCGACGTCAAAGCCGCTCTCGCCACCGCGAGCCGAGGCTGAGCGAGAGGCCGCGCAGCCTGTCTATGACGCAATAAATGCTTGCGATACTGGCCGATCGCGCCTATATGGGCGCGGTCTGAGACAGGTTGGGACTCACCCGACCCGTATGCTATTGCAGCACGGACATTCCAACGAAAGACCGGCGGAGCCAACCGCAAGGCCAGAAAACCGAAGATGAAAAGGAAAATCTGAACGCATGTCGCAAAATGCAACCATGGACGAATTCGAAGCCCTTCTGAACGAGAGCCTCGAAATCGACACCCCGAACGAAGGTTCGGTTGTTAAAGGCAAGGTCATCGCCATCGAGGCGGGCCAGGCCATCATCGATGTCGGCTACAAAATGGAAGGCCGCGTCGAACTCAAAGAATTCGCCAACCCCGGCGAGGCTCCGCAGATCGAAGTCGGCGACGAAGTCGAAGTGTATCTCGACCGTGTCGAGAACGCTCGCGGCGAAGCCGTTATCTCGCGTGAGAAAGCCCGCCGCGAAGAGGCATGGGATCGTCTCGAAGCAGCTTACGCCAAAGAAGAGCGCGTCGAAGGCGCTATCTTCGGTCGCGTCAAAGGCGGCTTCACCGTCGATCTGGGCGGCGCTGTCGCGTTCCTGCCCGGCTCGCAAGTGGACGTGCGCCCGGTGCGCGACGCTGGCCCGCTCATGGGTCTCAAGCAGCCGTTCCAAATCCTCAAGATGGACCGTCGTCGTGGCAACATCGTTGTCTCGCGTCGTGCGATCCTCGAAGAGAGCCGCGCCGAACAGCGCGCCGAAGTCATCGCGAACCTCTCCGAAGGTCAGGTCGTCGATGGTGTGGTCAAGAACATCACCGAATACGGTGCGTTCGTTGATCTGGGCGGCGTCGACGGTCTGCTGCACGTCACCGACATGGCATGGCGCCGCGTGAACCACCCGTCCGAGATCCTGTCGATCGGCGAGACCGTCAAGGTCCAGGTCGTCAAGATCAACAAGGAAACCCACCGCATCTCGCTCGGCATGAAGCAGCTGCAGTCGGATCCGTGGGACTCGGTGGAATCGAAGTACGCTCTGGGTTCGGTGCACACCGGCCGCGTGACCAACATCACCGACTACGGCGCGTTCGTCGAGCTGGAGCCGGGTGTCGAAGGTCTCGTGCACGTGTCCGAGATGTCCTGGACCAAAAAGAACGTCCACCCCGGCAAGATCGTTTCGACGAGCCAGGAAGTCGACGTCATGGTCCTCGAGATCGACACCGCGAAGCGCCGCGTCTCGCTTGGCCTCAAGCAGACCATGCGCAACCCGTGGGAAGTCTTCGCAGAGACCCACCCGGTCGGCACCGTCATCGAAGGCGAAGTCAAGAACATCACCGAATTCGGTCTGTTCGTTGGCCTCGAGAACGACATCGACGGCATGGTGCACCTCTCGGACCTCAGCTGGGAACAGCGTGGCGAGGATGCGATCCAGGACTACCGCAAAGGCGACATGGTCAAGGCCGCTGTCACCGAAGTGGACACCGACAAGGAGCGTATCTCGCTCTCGATCAAGGCGCTCGACGCCGACACGTTCTCCGATGCCGTTGACGGCGTGAAGCGTGGTTCGATCGTGACCGTGACCGTGACCGCGATCGAAGACGGTGGCGTCGAGGTGGAATACAACGGCATGAAGTCGTTCATCCGCCGTTCGGACCTCGCCCGCGATCGTGCCGACCAGCGCCCCGAGCGCTTCCAGGTTGGCGATCACGTCGATGTCCGCGTGACCAACGTCGACTCCAAGACCCGCAAGCTGGGTGTGTCGATCAAGGCGCGTGAGATCGCTGAAGAGAAAGAAGCCGTGGAACAGTACGGTTCGTCGGACTCGGGTGCGTCGCTGGGCGACATCCTGGGTGCCGCGCTCAAGGGCGACCAATAAGAGATCGAGCCGCTTGGCTCAACGAGAGGCCCCGCCGATTGGCGGGGCCTTTTTCGTTCCGCAAAGCCTTGGCGATCCGCAACGACGATTCGCTTAACGGGTGACGCGTGGGCGGGCGAAGCGCCGAATTTCTGCGTTTGCGAAGGCGGTTCCGTCGGCGGCAGACCGCTAGGGGCTCGATTTTACGTGGATTTTCCGGGTCTTTGCTGTTCCGCGTTGCAACGATTGGTCCTATAATTGGGAAATGACGCATGTGAGAGCCGGGGGGACACCCGGCCAAGCCCGTGGGGGGAGATAACAAGATGATCCGCTCTGAGTTGATCACCAAGATTGCCGAGGAGAATCCGCATCTCTACCAGCGGGATGTCGAAAAAATCGTAAATACGATCTTCGACGAGATCACCGAGGCGCTGGCCTCGGGCGACCGCGTCGAGCTTCGTGGGTTCGGGGCCTTTTCCGTCAAGAAGCGCGACGCGCGCACCGGTCGGAACCCGCGCACCGGCGAGGCGGTTGAGGTCGAGGAAAAACACGTACCCTTCTTCAAGACCGGTAAGCTGCTGCGCGACCGGCTGAACGGGAAAGAGGAATAAGAGCTAATGATTCGAGCGCTTCGGCTGCTGTTTCTCGGTCTGCTCGCCGTGGTCCTGATCGGGCTGGCGCTGGCCAATCGTCAAATCGTCACGCTGCGGGTGCTGCCGCTCGAGGCGGGCAGCTTCCTGGGCTGGGACTGGGCGATTCAGGTGCCGCTGTTCCTCGTGATCCTCGCGGGCGTCCTGCTGGGCCTTCTGATCGGCTTCGTCTGGGAATGGGCGCGCGAGTCGCGTCTGCGCCGCAATGCCCGCCAGTCGGACCGTAAGGCGCGCAAGCTCGAAGCAGAGGTGCAGACCCTGCGCCACGACAAGACCGGCCCGAAGGACGACGTGCTGGCGCTGCTCGAACAGCCCTCGCGCTGAGATGCCCACCGTCGCCATAGACCGCAACGCGCAGGGTCTCGCCCGCGTGAAGATCTGCGGGCTGCGCAAGGCCGAGGATATCGCCGCCGCCGTCGAGGCGGGCGCGCGCTATGTGGGCTTCGTCTTCTTCGCCAAATCCCCGCGCCATCTGGAGATCGCCGAGGCGCGCAAGCTGGCCCAAGAGGTCGAGCCGGGCATCGCTAAGGTCGGTCTGGTGGTGAACCCGAGCGACGAGCTTCTCACCGAGATCACGGATGCCGTGCCGCTCGACATGATCCAGCTTCACGGTTCGGAGACGCCTGAGCGCGTGACGGAAATCCGCGCCAAGTTCGGTCTGCCGGTGATGAAAGCCGTGGGCGTGGCCGATGCCGCCGATCTGCCGAAGATCGCGGAGTATGAGGCGGTGGCCGATCAGATCCTGCTCGACGCCAAGCCGCCGAAAGAGGCGGAGCTTCCGGGCGGCAACGGGCTGTCCTTCGACTGGCGGCTGATCGCCGGGCGCACCTGGGAAAAGCCGTGGATGCTGGCCGGCGGGCTGACGCCGGACAATGTGGCGGAAGCGATCCTGCTGACCGGTGCGCGGCAGGTCGATGTCTCCTCGGGCGTGGAAAGCGCGCCGGGCGTCAAAGACCCCGAGAAAATCCGCGCTTTCATCCAGGCGGCCCGTCAGGGCGCGGCCTGAGCGGCGCCGGACCCCGCTAAGACGCGAGTATTTTTGGCCAGATGCAGGGGCGGGGATTTATCTCGCCGCGCTTTGACGCTAGACCGATCCTCACGACAAGCGCGAGGTGTGCCATGGCTGACGATCTGATCAATTCCTTCATGAATGTGCCCGATGAAAACGGGCGCTTCGGCATTTTCGGCGGCCGCTTCGTGTCCGAGACGCTGATGCCGCTGATCCTCGCGCTCGAAGAGGAATACGAGAAGGCCAAGACCGATCCCGATTTCTGGGCGGAGATGGACGATCTGTGGAAGCACTATGTCGGCCGTCCGTCGCCTCTGTATTTCGCGCCCCGCATCACCGAAGAGCTGGGCGGCGCGAAAATCTATCTCAAGCGCGACGAGCTGAACCACACCGGCGCGCATAAGATCAACAACGTGCTGGGGCAGATCCTGCTGGCGCGGCGCATGGGCAAGACCCGGATCATCGCCGAGACCGGCGCGGGCCAGCATGGCGTGGCCACCGCGACCGTCTGTGCGAAATTCGGCCTCAAATGCGTGGTCTATATGGGCGCCACGGATGTCGAGCGTCAGGCGCCGAACGTCTTCCGGATGCGCCTTCTGGGCGCCGAGGTCGTGCCGGTTAAATCGGGTCGTGGCACGTTGAAAGATGCGATGAACGATGCGCTGCGCGACTGGGTGACCAATGTGCGCGACACGTTCTACTGCATCGGCACGGTCGCCGGTCCGCATCCCTATCCGGCGATGGTCCGCGACTTCCAGTCGGTGATCGGCAAGGAAGTGCGCTGGCAGCTTGAGGAACAGGAAGGCGAGGGCCGTCTGCCCGACACCGTGATCGCGGCGATCGGCGGGGGCTCGA
Organism: Thioclava sp. ISO4; assembly: GCF_058105145.1. NCBI lineage: Bacteria > Pseudomonadati > Pseudomonadota > Alphaproteobacteria > Rhodobacterales > Paracoccaceae > Thioclava > Thioclava sp. ISO4. Next base: position 2,754,500 of record NZ_CM176571.1, on the reverse strand, counting down.
ACGCGATGGGCCTGTTCTATCCGTTCCTCGACGACAAATCGGTGCGCATCATCGGCGTCGAAGCCGGCGGTCATGGCGTCGACGAGAAGATGGAGCATTGCGCCTCGCTCACCGGCGGGCGTCCGGGCGTGCTGCATGGCAACCGCACCTATCTGCTGCAGGACGAGGACGGGCAGATCCTCGAAGGGCATTCGATCTCGGCCGGGCTCGACTATCCGGGCATCGGTCCCGAGCATAGCTGGCTGCACGACACCGGCCGCGCGGAATATGTGAACATCACCGACAAGGAGGCGCTGGAGGCGTTTCAGTTCTCCTGCCGTCTCGAAGGGATCATCCCCGCGCTGGAGCCCAGCCACGCGCTGGCTCATGTGATGAAGATCGCACCCGACCTGCCGAAAGATCATATCATCGTGATGAACATGTGCGGGCGCGGTGATAAAGACATTTTTGCTGTGGCGAAGCATCTCGGCTTCGACATGGACGCATAAACTCAGGTTTACGACATACAACCTGAGGTTTATTGGGCCTCCATAACCCAATTGGCAATGGACCGGCGGGCGCTGTCCGCCGACCCTTTGCTCCGACGTCGCAGCCCGCGGCGGACAATTGTTCCGGAGGAGATAAATAGATGAAAATGAAACCCACCCTCGCCGTGTTCGCGGCTCTCGCGGTCTCGGCCCATATGGCCCAGGCGGAAGTGTCGACCCAAGGCATCGCGGACAATCTTCAGGCCAACGGCTTCACCAATATCGAGATCAAGGTCGGCCCGACCCAGGTGAAGGCCGAGGGTTACAATCCCGACGGCACCAAGATCGAAGTCATCTACGATCGCACCACCGGCAAGATCCAGAAGCAGGAAACCTCCCGGACGCGCGCGGGCGAAGACATGACGCAGGGCGTGAGCGTCCGCGAGCAGTCGGAAGATTTCATGAGCGCTGGCGAAGACGACCATATGGACGATCAAGGCGACGACCATTCGGGCAGCGACGATCACAGCATGGATGACAGCAGCGACGACGATCACACCACGTCTGATTCCGATCACAGCTCGGACGACAGCGGCTCGGACGACAGTGGCTCGCATGACAGCGGTTCCGACGATGGCGGCTCGCATGATAGCGGTTCGCATGATAGCGGCGGCTCGGACGGCGGCGACGACGACTGATCCGAACGGACTTGCCCGGTGCCTTGTGCGCCGGGCATAATCCTCTGAAAAGCCGCGTTCGCGCGCGGGGGGAGTTTTGCCGATGAGACTGCGCAGAGATCTGGCGATAGCCGCGCTGATCGGCGCGCTGAGCGTGCCCGTTGCGCCCGGGCTTGCCCGTGCCGAGACCGCGAGCGAAGCGGTCACCCGGCAACTCAAATCCTACGGCTATCAGAACATCGATGTGCACCGCACCCTGCTGGGCCGCGTGCGCATCACCGGCACCCGCAAGGGCGTCGAGCGCGAAATCGTCATCGATCCGCGCAGCGGCGAGATCCTGCGCGACCTGTCGCGCTCCAGCCGCAGGCCGATCCTGAGCGACACCCCGCTGAGCGGCAGCGCCTCGGGGACCTCTACCGAGACGTCCACCTCCGACCGCACCACGACGACATCCGATGACGACTCCTCCGACCACGACTCCTCCGACGACGCCTCGGACGATAGCAGCAGCGCGTCGAGCGGCGATGACGGCGGAAGCGATGACAGCAGCGACAGCGGCAGCAGCGACAGCAGTGATAGCAGCGACAGCGGCGATAGCGGTGGCAGCGACGATGGCGGGGACAGCGGCGATGATTGACGCCTTGCGCTGGCGGCCGGGAGGGGCGCAATGAACTCGCGTCTGCGCCGGGCGGTGTTTGTGGGGGCAATCTTGCTTTTCCAGGCGGTCTGCGCGCTTTTCTTCATCTCCGATATCCTGCTGTCTGTCTTCGGCCTCTATCCCGCGCCGATCAGCTGGCAGAACCGTGAAATCCTCGAACTCGGGGCGGCGCTCGGCCTCGTTCTGGGGCTCGCGCTCGGGGCCTTGGCCCTGGCAAGCGCGCTGCGCGAGGGCGCATGGGCGAAGGCGCGTTTGCGCCGGGCGACCTCGGCCTTCGAGGATCTGCTGGAAGAGCGTTTCTCCGACTGGGGCCTCACCGGGGCTGAGCGCGAGGTCGCGCTTTTTGCGATCAAGGGGCTGAGCACGGCGGAGATCGCGGCGCTCCGCGAGACCTCCGAGGGCACCGCCAAGGCACAAAGCGCCGCGATCTACCGCAAGGCGGGGGTGAACGGGCGCGGCGCGCTTTTGAGCCTTTTCGTCGAGGACATGATGGACCAGCGCGCTGAGGTGGCGCAGCGCGAAGACACGGCGACGAAGCGCGGCGTGACGGCGGTGGCCAAGGGCTGAGCGCTCAGGCCCGGAGCGAGCGCGTATCCTCATAGGCGAAATCGATCAGCGCGCGCAGCTTGCGCGGCAGGCGCGGCCCGTCGAGATAGACCGCATGAAGCGGGATGCGCAGCAGCGTCTCGGGCGGGAAAAGCGAAACCAGCCGCCCCGCCGCGATCTCCGGCTCCAGCACGAATTCCGGCCCATAGGTGATGCCATGCCCCGCCAGCGCCAATTCGCAGGCGGCGCGTCCGCTATTGACGCGGATCTGCGCCGGAACGGGCAGGGCGGCGATCTCTCCGCCCTCGCGATAGCGCCAATGCTGGATCGCGCTGTGATTGGTGTCGTGGATGCAGCGGTGGTCGGTCAGATCGGCGATCTGGGCCGGGCGGCCCGCGCGTTCGAGATAGGCGGGCGCGGCGACGACGCGCATCCCGATCTCGCCCAGCTTGCGCGCCCGCAGCGCCTGATCGCGCAGCTGTCCGATCCGGAAGGCGAGGTCGATCCCCTCGGCAGCCAGATCGGTCGCCGCATCCGAGAGCGTCAGGTCGATCACCAGATCGGGGTGGGGGGCGGCGAAGCGCGCGAGCATCTCCGCCAGATAGACCTCGCCGAAAGTGACCGGCGCGGAAATCCGCAACACGCCCGAAAACCCGCGCGATTGCTCTGACACCGCGCCCAGAAGATCGTCGAGCCCGTCGAGTACGCTTGGCGCCTCGGCCAGCAGACGCTCGCCCGCGGGCGTCAGCCCGATCCGCCGCGTCGTGCGTTGCAGAAGGCGCGTGCCAAGGCGGTCCTCCAGCTCGGCCACGTATTTCGAAGCGAGCCGATTGGAGATGCCCAGCTGCTCTGCGCCCGCGGTGAAAGAGCCCGCGCGGGCGGTGGCGACGAAGGCGCGGAGTTGTTCGGTGATATCCATCGCTATTCAGAACAAAACGGTAAAAGTCATTCCTGATAATATCCATTTTATTCGCGAACGGAATGGCTAATTTCCTCGCTGTAACGCGAACACACCGCACAGAGCTTGCGGTTACAGGAGACAGACCATGATCGACACCAAACTCGCCCCTTACGGCATCTTCGTTTTGCGCCTTCTGACCGGCGCTCTGTTCCTCGTCCACGGGCTGACGAAGCTGTTCGTCTTTACCCCGGCCGGCACGATGGGCTTCTTTGAATCGCTGGGCCTGCCCGGCTGGCTCGGCATCGTGACGATGGCGGCGGAAATCCTCGGCGGTATCGCCTTGATTACCGGCATCTATGCGCGGATCGTATCCTTCGGGCTCGGGTTCATCCTGCTCGGCGCGGCCTTCACGGCGCATTGGGGCAACGGCTTCAGCTTCTCGAACCAGGGCGGCGGCTGGGAATATCCGGTGATGTGGGCCGTCGTGCAATTCGCGCTCGCGGCTCTGGGTGACGGCCTCTATGCGCTCCGCCCGACCAAGCTGAAATGACAGGAGGAGACGATGGCGACCAGTGATGCAAATGTCGAAATCGGCCATGTGACCCTCGTGGTTCATGACCTCCCGGCGGTGGGCGCGTTCTACGAGAGCGTGCTCGGGCTGGAGCGGATCGCGGGCGACGCAACCGAGGCGCGCTACGGCGTCGATGGCAAGGTGCTCGTGATCCTCAAGGCCGACGCATCGGCGCGCAAATCGAGCCGGTCGGAGGCGGGGCTCTTTCACACCGCCTTCCTGCTGCCCGAGCGGGCCGATCTGGGCGCGTGGCTGACCCACGCCGCGGAGACCGGCATCCGGCTCGACGGGGCGTCCGATCACCTCGTGAGCGAGGCGGTCTACCTGCACGACCCCGAGGGCAACGGCATCGAGATCTACCGTGACCGTGCCCGCGAAGACTGGCCGCGCAAGGACGGGATGATCGCGATGGTGACCGATCCGATCGATCTGCGCGACGTGATGGCAGAGGCCCGTGGCCCGTGGCGCGGTGCGCCGAAAGGCACGGTGATCGGCCACGTTCACCTGCAGGTCGGCGCGCTCGATCCGGCGGAGCCGTTCTATGCCGAGACGCTCGGTGCGGATGTGATGGCCCGCTATCCGGGGGCGAATTTCCACGGCTGGGGCGGTTATCACCACCACCTCGCGACCAATATCTGGAACAGCCGCGGCGCCAAGGAACGTCACCAGCCCGCGACCGGTCTGGTCGAGGTGGGGCTGAAGGCGGACGCCGAACCTATCGCCGCTTTCCGTGAGGCGTATGGCGACAGCGTGGCCGACCCGTGGGGCACGCGCTTCACATGGTCCGCGAAGTGATCGAGAGCTGACGAGGTGCCGGGTGGGCTGAAGTGAATTTCGCCCGGTACGCGGCGAAGCCGCAGGGCGTGCGCCTGCCCGTTCCGGCGGGCTGGCGCATCGTCACCCGCGCGTAACGCTCCCGCTTCGGAGGGGTTTGGCTGGCATTAAGCGCTGCCGCTCGAAGCGTCCGAGCGCCACCCCACGGGCAGGCGTGCGACGACGGCAAAAGAAAAAGGCGCCCGCGATGGGCGCCTTTTTCACTTACAGGATGTGGTTCACATGGCCCATCTTGCGGCCCGGCTTCACCTCGGCCTTGCCGTAGAGATGCACCTGATACCGCGCGAGCTTCGCCAGCCCCGGCACCCGGTCCATATCGTCGCCGATCAGGTTCTCCATCTCGACATCGCAATGGCGCGAGCCGTCGCCCAGCGGCCAGCCGGTCACGGCGCGGATATGCTGCTCGAACTGATCGACCGCGCTGCCCGCCTGGGTCCAGTGGCCCGAATTATGCACGCGCGGGGCGATCTCGTTCACGATCAGCGCGTCGCGGGTGACGAAGAGCTCCACCCCCATCACGCCGACATAATCGAGCTTGTTCAGGATCTTGGCCGCCAGAAGAACCGCATCGGTGCGCTGGTTGTCGGTGATCGCAGCGGGCACCAGCGTGGTGCGCAGGATGCCGCCCTCATGCTTGTTCTGGCCCGGATCGTAGCAGGAGATCGCGCCATCCTCGGCGCGCGCGCCGATCACGGAAATCTCCTTGAAGAACTCCACGAAGCCTTCGAGGATCGCGGGCGCACCCTTCATATCCTCCAGCGCGGCGGCGGCCTCTTCGGGCGCGTTGATCACCACCTGACCCTTGCCGTCATAGCCGAAACGACGGGTTTTCAGGATCGCGGGGCAGCCGATCTCGGCGATTGCCTCCTGCAGATCCTCGATATCGTCCACGGCGGCGAAAGGCGCGGTGGCAAGGCCCAGATCGTTGAGGAAGGCTTTCTCGACGAGACGGTCCTGACTGACCGCGAGCGCCTTGCGGTTCGGGCGGATCGGCTTGAGGCTTTCCAAGAGATCGAGCGCCGAGGTCGGCACGTTCTCGAACTCATAGGTGATGACGTCCACGGCCTCGGCGAAGGCGCGCAGCGCGGCCTCGTCCTCATAGGGCGCGGTGGTCACCGCATGGGCCACGTCGCCCGCGGGTGGGTTCGCGCCCGGCTCGAAGATATGGGTCTTGTAGCCCAGACGCGAGGCCGCGACCGAGAGCATCCGGCCCAGCTGACCGCCGCCGAGGATGCCGATCACCGATCCATAGGGCAGGGGCTCACTCATCTTCCGGCTCCTCCTTGATCGAGGCCGAGAGCTTCTCGCGCCAGTCGTCGAGCCGCTTCGCCAGATCCGCATCCGACACGGCCAAGATACCCGCCGCCATCAGACCGGCATTGGCGGCCCCAGCCGCGCCGATCGCCATGGTCGCGACCGGGAAGCCTTTCGGCATCTGCACGATGGAATAAAGGCTGTCGACGCCCGAGAGCGCCCGGGTCTGCACCGGCACGCCGATCACCGGCACGCGGGTTTTTGACGCCATCATGCCCGGCAGGTGCGCTGCACCGCCAGCGCCTGCGATGATGACGTGCAGCCCACGCTCCACAGCCGTCTTGCCATAGGACCAGAGCCTGTCGGGAGTGCGATGGGCCGAGACGATCTTCGCCTCGTATTCCACACCGAGTTCGTCGAGAATTTCCGCCGCCTCTTTCATCGTGGACCAGTCGGACTGGCTGCCCATGATGATTCCCACTTTCACGCTCATGACGCCCCCTTTTCAGATGGAGCGCGCACTATAGGAATCTGTGCCGTCGCGGCAAGCCCCGGAGGCGCGCAGGCGCCAATCCGATTGGTCGGAGGTCGGGTTCAGGCGATGATGTCGGGGGTAAGCTGGTCTTCGATCCGCGCGATCTCGTCTTTCAGGGCCAGCTTTTGCTTTTTCAGCCGCACAAGGCGCAGCTGATCGGAATGCACCGCCTGCGTGAGCGCCAGGATCGCCTCGTCAAGATCGCGGTGTTCGCGGCGCAGCACTTCCAGTTTCACCCGCAGCACTTCTTCATGATCCATCTCGAGATGGGCGTTCATATCCGTATCGTCCGGTTCTGGTTGCGCGAAATATCTTCTACCCGACTCGGCTAGGGCCGTCAGGTGGGAGGGTCAATATAACAGGTTTCGAACGGGTTAGGAGAAAATTTGCCGTCAGCGTAAATGGTCGGCGGGGTCTTGCAGGGGGCTTCCACGCCGCCCATATTTGAGTAGTGGGCTGCCGAAGATCGGGGCCCGAACTTGCAACGTCGCTTCATCAAGGGCTTGCCGAATGACGAAACTGAGTTTTGGCGCACATCCCTACCTGCTGGGCTTCGACCAGCTGGAACGGTTGGTGGAACGCACCGCCAAGGGATCGGATGCCTATCCGCCGTATAACATCGAACAACGTGGCGAGGATGCGTTCCGCATCACGCTCGCAGTGGCAGGCTTCCGCGAGGAAGACCTCGCGATCACGCTCGAAGACCGGGCACTCGTGATCCGCGGCCGTCAGAGCGAAGAGGACAGCGAACGCCTGTTCCTACATCGCGGGATCGCCGCACGGGCCTTTCAGCGCAGCTTCGTGCTCGCAGAAGGGGTCGAGGTCGCAGCCGCCACGATCGAGAACGGTCTTCTGCATGTCGATCTGAACCGGGCCCCGCCCGAGACGATCGTGCAGACCATCCCGATCGAGCGGAAATGAACAGGCAGGAAAGGAAACGCGCAATGAATACGGAATATGATTTCGGCGACAATGCCGAGCATCCCATCGTCTATGTCCGCGAAGTCGCGGTCGTTGATCTGCCCGAGGAAATCCGGGCCGAGCTGGACGATGTCGATCACCTCTATGCGGTGCATGACAGCGATGGCGAGAGGCTCGCGCTGGTGAAGGACCGCAAGCTGGCCTTCTCGCTCGCCCGGCAGAACGATCTGGACCCGGTCTCGGTCCATTGATCGGCTGAAAGGACGCGAAAGGCGCCCGGGGGATCACCCTCGCGGCGCCTTTTTCATTTCCAGATGGGAGATCGCGAAAGAGGCCGCGACGCATCCGGTGAACAGGTAAAGCCCCCAGGCGGTTTCGAGGCGCCCGACGCCCACGCCTTTCGCCACCACGATATAGATCGCGATCAAGAAAATATCGGCCATCGCGAGTTTGCCGAGGATATTGAGCGCGGGTGTCAGTTTCGGCGAAGCGAGATCGAACTGAATCAGCGCGATCCCGATTACCTTCAGATAGGGGGCAAACAGGGCAAGGAAGCTGACGAGCAGGGCGAGGAACACATCCGTCCGCCACAGCGTCTGCAATCCGCTGAGCACCGAGATTTCTTCTAGCCCGAAGAAGGGCAGAAGCCCCGCGCGCAAAAGCGGCGCGGCCCAGGCGAGGGGGAAGAGCAGCAAGAGCGCCAGATTGGCGAATTTCAGCATGGGGCCTCGCGCGACGGATATCCCTCCGGTCTAGCCGAAAGCCCCTGCAAAGTCGCCAATTTTCAGCGCAGCGTTTCGATCGGCCCTTCGGCGCGTCCGTGGATGAACTGTTGGACGTAAGGGTCGGAAGTTGCGTCCATTTCCGCGATCGGGCCTTCCCAGCGAATTTTGCCCGCGTGAAGCATCGCGACCCGGTCGGCAATCGCCCGGACCGAGGTCATGTCATGGGTGATCGTCATCGCGGTCGCGCCCATCTCGGTGACGATTTCGCGGATCAGCTCGTTGATGACACCCGCCATGATCGGGTCGAGCCCGGTCGTGGGTTCGTCGAAGAAGATGATCTCGGGTTCTGCGGCGATGGCGCGGGCAAGCCCCACGCGCTTCTGCATCCCGCCCGACAGTTCCGCCGGGAACAGGTCCGCCACATCGGGCGATAGCCCCACGCGGCGCAGCTTCTCCACCGCGATCTCGCGCGCCTCCGCCTTGGGCCGCTTCAGCGCGCCGCGCAGCAGCCGGAAGGCCACGTTCTCCCAGACAGAGAAACTGTCGAACAGCGCGCCGCCCTGAAACAGCATCCCGAAGCGGGCGAGAAACGCATCGCGCTCTCCCTCATGCACATCGACCCCGTCGAGTGTGATCTTGCCGCCATCGGGCTCGATCAGCCCGAGGATGCATTTCAGAAGCACCGATTTACCGGTGCCCGAGCCGCCGATGATGACGGTGGATTGGCCCGTCGGCACCACCAGATCGACGCCGCGCAGGACGTGTTTCGATCCGAAACTGCGGGTTATGGCGTCGAGGGTGATCATGCCGAGAAGAAGGCCTCCGTCAGCACGTAATTTGCCGCGAGGATCGCGACCGAGGCGGCGACCACTGCCGATTTCGTGGCCCGGCCCACGCCCTGCGCGCCGCGGCCCGAATTCATCCCGTGATAGCAGCCCATCGTGGCCACGATGAAGCCGAAGGCCGCGCCTTTCACGAGGCCCGATCCCACGTCCCAGAATTCAAGGAAGTCCCATGTGTTCTTGAGGTAGGTGGCCGAGTTGAAGCCGAGGCGGTTCACGCCGACCATCCAGCCGCCCATGATCCCGATCACGTCGCCCACGCCGACGAGCATCGGCACGCAAAGCGTCGCGGCAAGCACGCGCGGCACGGTGAGATATTTCATCGGATTGGTCGAGAGCGTGGTGAGCGCGTCGATCTGCTCGGTCACTTTCATCGTGCCGATCTCGGCGGCGATACTCGACGCGACGCGCGCCGCCACCATCAAGCCGCCCAGGACCGGGCCCAGCTCGCGCACCATGCCGATCGCGGTGATCGAGGGCACGACCTGTTCGGCCGAGAAGCGCGCGCCGCCCGCGTAGATCTGCAGCGCCAGCGCGGCGCCGGTGAACAGCGCGGTCATTCCCACGACCGGCAGCGACAGCCAGCCGATATTGAGGCATGCAAGCCAGAATTCCCGCAGGTAGAAGGGCGGGCGGAGCAGGTGGCTCAGCGTCTCGCCCACAAAGAGCGACAGACGCCCCGTCGCCGCCATCAGCGCGAGCGTGGCCCGCCCCAGCGCGGCCAGCGGTCGGCTGAGCGCCGCTGCATTCATGCGGTGGGCTCCGCGTAATTCCGGGCATAGCGGGGACCGAGCGAGGTCAGGATTTCATAGCCGATCGTGCCCGCCAGATCGGCCAGCGTATCGACGCCCTGATGCGGCCCGAGCAGATCGAGCGTGTCGGGCACCGTATCGAGATCGGTCACATCGACCGTCAGCAGGTCCATCGAGACGCGGCCCCGCAGCGGACATGGCGTGTCGCCTGCGTAAAGATGGGTGATGTTCGACAGCACGCGGTGGATCCCGTCGGCATAGCCCGCCGAGAGCGTCGCGATCTTGGTCTCGCGCTCTGCGGTCCAGGTGTTGCCGTAACCCACGGTTTCGCCGCGCTGGACCATGCGGGTCTGGATCACCGGCAGCGACAGGGTCGCCACGTGGCGCGCGTCGTCAAAGGGGCGTCCGCCATAGAGGCCAATGCCGGGCCGCGTCACGTCGAAATGATAGTCCGGGCCCAACAGGATGCCGCCCGTCGCCGCGAGCGAGCGGCTCAGCCCCATGCCGTCGGTCATCCGTTTGAACTCGGCCAGCTGCTTGGCGTTCATCGGGTGATCGGGCTCGTCGGAGCAGGCGAGGTGGCTCATCACCAGCTCGATCCCGCGCTCCATCAGTTGCGGGGCGGTGGCCTGCCACTCGGCTGCCTCCATCCCGAGGCGGTTCATCCCGGTGTCGAGCTGCACGCCCACGGGGCTTTCGGGGATCGCCTGCAGATGCCGCTGCGCCTGTTCGGCGGAGTTGAGCATCGGGATCAGCCGCGCGTCGCGCAGGAAACCCGCATCGCCCGCCATATGACCGCCGAGGATGAAGATCCGCGCGTCCTCGCCCAGATGCGGGCGCAGCCTTGCGCCTTCCTCCGCCAGCGCGACGAAGAAGTCCCGCGCACCCGCCTGATACAAAGCCGGAGCCACGCGCCCTGCGCCCAAGCCGTAGCTGTCGGCTTTCACCACCGCCGCCGTGCGCGTCGCCGCGCCCGATTGCGCATCGAGAGCGCGCCAATTGCTGACCACTGCGTCGAGGTCGATATGAAGATTTGCCTGTGCCATGGCCCCTTTTTCTGCGCACACGGCCTCAGGTCAAGGGCAATCCGCGCAAGCCGCGCGCATGGCTGCGTTTCAGGGAAAGCTGCGCCCGTCTTCCAGCCGCGCGAGGATGGCCTCCGGCCCGCCCTGATGCGCCTCCCAGATCAGCACGGCGCAGGCGGCCTCGGCATAAAGCCCGTTGTCGCGCCCGGCCTGCGGCGCCCAGTCGAAAGGCGATGTGGGCAGATCGGCGCGTGGCAGCGCCTGACAGCGCTCGATGCCCGAGCCCGGCCCCAGATAGCGCGGATCCTTCGAGACCAGCACCGAGAGCCCCTCGTCGAACCACGCGGGCATGCGACCGCGCACCTGACCCAACACCCCCAGCCGGGCATGGGTCTCGGTATGGGTCAGCTCATGGGCGAGGATCGTCTCGGTCAGCCCGCGCGGGGCCACGCGCACCACCGCCCAAGCCCCGAGCGAATAGGTCACCGCCGCCGCACCCCGTCCGCCAAGGCGGCGGTCGCAGCCGTCGCTCGTGCAGGCGAGAATGCGGGTATGGGCTTCGCGCGTGGGATAGAATTGGGCGACCGTATCGCGCGCCGCATCGACCGTCTCGACCAGATCGCGCCGCTCTGCGCGGCTCATCTCATGTTCGACGAAAATGCCCGGCGCGGCCCGGTCCATCCCGAAACAGCGCGGGCACAGCCCCGCCGCCAGCACCGGGTAGAACCACAACAGCGCGAGCAGACCCAAGAGCCCACCCGCCAGAACTGCCAATGCTGAGACCCGGATGACGCGCCACATGCTCTCAAGATGGCGCAAGCGGCGTCTTTGACCAAGCGTCAGTCGCGCGGGCGGAGAATTTGTCGCAGAGCGCCGTGCAGCGTCTGCACCTCCGAGCGCGTCATCGCGAAACGCGTCCACATGTTGCGCAGGTTGCGCTTCATTATCGGCGCCTTCGCGGGCGGGTGGAAGAAGCCCGCCTCCTCGAGCCGCTGCTCGAAGTGATCGCCCAGCTTCTCGACCTCGACCGCGCTCGCCGGATCATGGCCCGCAAGACCGGGATCGACCGGAACCGAGTCGAGCGTGTGGCGCGAATATTCATAGGCCGACAGCAGCACCGCCTGCGCGAGGTTGAGCGAGAAGAATTCCGGGTTCACCGGCACGGTGATGATCGCGTTGGCGCGCAGGATGTCGTCATTCTCCAGCCCCGTCCGCTCGGGCCCGAACAGAACGCCGACCTTCTGGCCCGCGACGATGCGTTTGCGCGCCTCCTCCATCGCCGCCTCGGGCGTGTAGATCGGTTTGGGCAATTCACGGCCCCGCGCGGTGGTGGCGAAGACGTAATCACAATCGGCCACCGCCTCCGCCACGCTGTCATAGACGCCCGCGAAGTCGAGCACCTGACCGGCCGCGCCCGAGGCCATCGCCACCGCTTTGGGGTTGGGCCAGCCGTCGCGCGGCTCCACCAGCCGCATCTTGCGCAGCGAGAAGTTCAGCATCGCGCGCGCCGCCGCTCCGATATTCTCGCCCATCTGCGGACGCACGAGGATGAAGGCGGGCTGGGCGGGATCGGGAATTTCGGGCGTATTGGGCATGGGCGGTCCTTTCGCGCCTCTCCTAGTCGCGCAAGCTGGCACTGGCAAGGCCGCGCCGCTTGCGTTAATAGGCGGCCAAGACCCGCAAAGGAGCCTGCCCATGGCCGAAGACCGCCCGCAGATTTACCTGATCACGCCGCCCGCTTTCGACGCCGAGGAATTCGCGCCGAAACTGGCCTCGGTGCTCGATGCGCACGACATCGCCTGCATCCGCCTGTCGCTGGCCAGTCGCGACGAATACGAGATCGGCCGGATCGCCGATGCGATGCGCGAAGTGGCCCATGCCCGCGACGTGGCGCTGGTCATCGAATCCCATGTCGCTCTGGTGGAACGCCACGGGCTCGACGGGGTGCATTTCATCGATGGCGCGAAACAGATCCGCTACGGTCGCAAGGAGCTGGGTGACGATGCGATCGTCGGCAGCTTCTGCGGCAATTCCCGCCATGAGGGGATGAACGCGGGCGAGGCGGGGGCCGACTATGTCTGCTTCGGCCCGATCGGCGAGACCAATCTGGGAACGGCCGAACCCGCCGAGCACGAGCTGTTCGCCTGGTGGTCGGAAGTGATCGAAGTGCCGGTGGTGGCCGAGGGTGCGCTGACCGAAGAATTGGTCACGAAATTCGCCCCCGTCACCGACTGGTTCGCCTTCGGCGACGAGGTCTGGCGCGAGGACGACCCGGCCGCAGCTCTGGGACGGTTCATCAAGGCGATGTCGTGATGCCGGATTGGCTCGGCGATAGCGACGGCCCGATGGGCGATCACGGGGCCTTCATGGAGAGCGAGCTGCAGGTGCCGCGCGCCGATCTGGCCTCGCATATCCGCCAGCTTCCGGGCGAGCGGCTGCTGATCGGGTTGGTCGGCGGCCCCGGTGCGGGCAAGTCGCATCTTGCGCATGAGCTGGCTGAGGCGCTCGGCGAGCAATCGGCCATCGTCGCGATGGACGGCTTTCACCGCGATAATGACTGGCTCGACGCGCGCGGCTTGCGCAACGTGAAGGGCGCGCCTGAAACCTTTGACACAGAAGGGTTTTCGCAGCTTCTTTCTCGCCTGAAATCGAGCCGGCAGGACGAGCCGGTGCCGACCTTCGACCGCGATCTGGACGCCACCGTTCCGGGCGGCGCAAGCGTGCCGGGCTCGGCGAAATATTTGATCGTCGAAGGCAATTATCTGCTGCTGACGCGGCCCGGTTGGAGCGATCTCTACCCGCTCTTCGATCTCACGATCCGCATCGATTTGCCCGAAGAAGTGCTGCGCGAGCGGCTGACTCAACGCTGGCGCGATCAGGGCTGCGATCTGGCCGAGACGCGCCGCCGCGTCGAGGAAAACGACCTGCCCAATGGCCGGACCATCACGCGCGAGAGCCGCGCCGCCGATCTGGTCGTGCGTGACTGAGTTTCGTGCCTCAACGCTTTGAAATACTGAGGTAAATCCCATCCTTGCCGCGCACTGTCAGATGCGCGACAGGGACCGGTTCGCGGCCCTCGACAGCCTCGAACCGAAACGCCCGCAGCAGCATTGCAAGCACAAGCGGCCCCTCCGCCATGGCGAACCCCGCGCCGGGACAGACCCGCGCGCCGGAGGAGAACGGGATATAGGCGCGGCGCTGGCAGGCCTTGCCGTTCTCGGTCTCCCAGCGGCTCGGGTCGAACCCGTCGGGATTGTCCCAGAGCCGCTCGTGGCGATGCAGGTGCCAAGGTGAGATCACCACCTGACTGCCCGGTTTGACCGCGCGCTTGCGGAAACGCTCCGGGCAGGTCGTCTCGCGCACGAACATCGGCACGGGCGGGTAAAGTCGCATCGCCTCGCGGAAGGTCGCGCGGTTCAACTTCAGCTTGGAAAGCACGGAAAAGTCGGAGCTTTCCGCCAGCGCGGTCTCGGCCTCTTTGGCCAGCCGATCCTGCCATTCGGGATGCGTCGCCAGCAGATAGAGCGACCATGCCAGCGCCGAGGCGGAGGTCTCGTGGCCCGCGAGAAAGAAGATCGCGACCTGATCGACCATCTCGGCGGTATCGAAGGTCTCGCCGGTTTCGGGATCGGCGGTGGTCATGATCTTGGTCGCCAGATCGTCGGGCGCGGTGCCGGCGGCGATCCGGGCGGCGCGCTCTGTTGTCAGCCGTTCGATCAGCGCGCGGATATGGGCCGCGGTGCGCTTCGTCTCGCGGGAATGAAAGCGCGGAAACCAGCGCGGCAGCGGCAGCAGCGCACCGAGATTGACCACCGGAGAGGCGCGTTGATGACGCTTGAAGGCGGCGAACACGGCGCTGGCGGTCTCATCCTCGATCGGGATCGAGAACAGGGTTCGGAAGATGATGTCGGCGGCGACGTGAGAGGTTTCCGCTTCAATATCAATCGGTTCGGCGTCGATCTTCACCTTCATACGCTCGACGCAAGCCTCGCCCGCCGCCCACATTGCCGGGAAGGTCTCGCGCAGCTTTCCGCCCTCGAAGGCGGGGTCGATGATCCGGCGCTGGCGCTGCCACTGCGCGCCATTGGTGATGAAGACGCTCTCGCGCAGAAGCGGTTTCAGCCCCTCGCGCACGCGGTCGGATTTCGGGAAGTCCATCGGGCGTTTGTTGAGCACCAGATCGACCAGATCGGGGTCGTTGCACATATAGGAGCGGAAGAACGGCGTGCGGAACTCCGCCATCCATGCGCGGTAGAGACGCGCGGGCTGAGCCGAGAGGATGTCGGATTTGAACAGCCGGAAATAGCGCCAGAGCGAGACGCGATCCGGGCGCGGGGTCGGTTTCGGGGGCAGGCGGGACGGCTGGCTCATGTGACGCTCGTGAACCGGTTCGCGGGAGTCGTGATCCGGCTTTTCGACGGGGCGCGACCGTGGAAGCGCTCGGCCAGTGTCAGCGGCCCGGCGGTGACGCGGAAATAGTCGTAATCTCCGGGCCGGTCGAAGGCGCAGAGATATTGGAAATGCAGCCGGAAGAAGCGCCAGCGGAGGGTGCGCCAGCGCTCGGGGCTGAGCGTCTGGGTGAAAGCGGCGGAGATCACCAGCGGGTGGATCTGGCCCTCCGGTGCCACGCCCGAGACCGCGACCGGATCGCAGAGCGCGAAGGCGCAGCCGTCACCCGGCGCGGTGACGTCGAGCCAGAACAGCTCGGGCCGGGTGGAGAGGTAGGCGAGATCGGCGCGCAGCCGTGTGGCGCGGGGCAGGTAGCTGACCATCGGGACGACCTGACCGAGGGAGAGAAAGGAGAGCGCTGGGGGCTGTCTGCCCCCCGGCCTGACGGCCTCCCCCCGAGGATATTTTTGCCAAGAGGAAGGGGGGAGGCAGTTCTCGCGGATCAGGTCGGCGAGGATCGAGACGGCGAGATGGGCGCCCGAGGAATGGCCGACGATCAGCACCTCGTCCCAGTCCTCGCGCATCGCCTCTTCGATGCGGGCGGCGAATTCGGCCATGCGAGCCTCCAGCTCGGGCGGGTTCGCGCCGCCCCAGCGCGCGGTAAACGCGTAGTCATGCATCAGGTAATAGGCGAAGAGCTTGCCGTCCTTGGCCCGGAACCAGCGTAGGGTCAGGGTGAGGATCGCGGCGCCGAGGGTGAGGCCTGCGAGCCAATCGAGCGGGAAGCCGGGCAGGAGCGCCAATGCGAGTGCCGCCGCAGCCCAGCCAAGGCCGATCCCGAACAGCGCCTGCACGATCAGCGCCACGATCGGGTAGAGTGCTGCGATCACCGGGCCTTTGCGCAGCCGCATCAGTCGGAACAGCGCGCCGGAGGCGATATAGGCCCAGGCCGTGCGGACCAGTTGCGCATAGGTCGCGGGGATCGATTTGCCCATCGACGAGCGCACGATATCGGACCAGACCAGCACCTCGACATCGGCCTCGACGTCGGCGCCGTCCTGGGTGGAGGTGACATGCCAGCCATAGGGGCCGCCTGCGCGTTTCGGGGCCAGCGCGATCTCGTAACCCGAGATACGGGCCTGGTCTGCGCCTTCCTTGCGGTATAGCTCGCGGTAGCGGCGGGGATGAATCGGGTCGTAGCCGGGGATGTAGAACACCCGGCGCCTATGCACCCGCGCTGTCGACCCGCTTGTCATTCACTGCCCTTCCTCGCGGGCAGATTAGCGGCCCTGCGCGGCGAAAGTAAGGAAAATCAGTGCTCTGCACGCGACCAGCGCAGCTGGTTCGCCTCGATCGCGGCGATGCGCTTTTCGGTCTTGGGGTGGGTCAGCAACCAGGCGGGCGTGGTCTGGCCCGCGTTCTTGGTCAGCGCGTCGAGCTTGTGGAACAGCGTGACCTGCGGCTCGGTGCCGAAGCCCGCCTTGATCATCAGCGCGGAGGCGAATTCATCGGCCTCGAACTCGTCGCGCTGGCTGAGGCGGGCGGCGAGGGCTGCGGTGATCAGGTTGGCGATCCACGGGCCGATGAAGGGGATGAAGCGGCCAAGCACCGTCATCAGCACGGCGCGCAGGGCGTTTTGGCCCGAGAAGTCGATCATCCGGCGGCGCGAATGGCCCAAGGCGACATGGCCCAGCTCATGCGCGATCACCGAGGCCAGTTCCTCCGAGGACACTTCGCCCGCGCGATATTTGCGCATGAAGCCTTCGGTGATGAAGACGCGGCCATCGGGGGCGGCAAGGCCGTTCACCGGCTCGATCTGGTAGACATGGACGGGGATTTCCGAGACTTCCAGCGCGGCGGCGAGCCGGTCGAGATAGGGCTCCAGCTTGCTGTCGCGCAACCGGCGGGAATTCCCGTTCAGCTGGCGTTTGAGTTGCCAGGTCGAGAAATGCCACATGGCGAAGCCGTAGAGGACCAGCAGCAGGATCGGGAGAAGGCGGAACAACATGGGATGGATATGGCGGCTCGCAGGCCCGTGATCAAGCGTCGGATTGGGGGGCTTTCGGGGCGCGCTTGGCCGCGTGCCACAGCCACCAGCCGAAGGCGAAGGCGGCAGCACCCGCGCCCAGCAGCCCCAGCGCGTTGCCCGCAAGCTCGGCCGCGGCGTCCAGATTGGCTCCGAAGGTGATGCCGAGGCCCACATAGGTGGTGACCCAGACCGCTTCGCCCGCGAGATCCGCGAGGGTGAAGCGCCGATGCGCGAAGCCGGACGCGCCGGCTGCGAGGTTCACCCAAGGCCCGAGCGCGGAGAACATCCAGCGGGTGAAGAAGACGGTGACCGCGCCGCGTTTGCGCAGGGCGGCCATCGCTTTCGCGACCAGCGCGCCGCGTTTGGTGTCGGGATGGGGCAGGAAGCGCTCGGCCCGGCGGCCCAGCTGGAAGCCCACCTGATCGCCGATCACCGCGCCGGCGAAGGCCGCGCCGCCGACCGTCGCGAGGTCCAGATCGCCCGAGGCCACGAAGGCGCCGCTTGCGATCATCATCAGCGAGGAGGGGGCCGGGATCGCGAGGCAGCTCAGGAAGGTCGTGAGGCCCAAGAGCCACGGCCCGTAGAGCGGCACCTGCGCGAGCAGCCAATCTGAGAGGTCGGAGAAGCTCATTGCTGTGGCTGCGCCTCTTTGTCGGCGACGGTCTTGGGCAGGCCCAGCGAGAGTTTGCGGATCAGGTCCTGCAGCGGCTCGCCCTTGGCCTTGGCGATGCGTTCCAGCGTTGGGCGTCCGTTGCCGACCAAAGCGTGCCCGTCCTCGATGCCGAGGATCGCGTCGACCTCCTCGATCTCGAGATGCCAGCTGCGCGCGATATAGCCCGGCGTCATCCATTCCTCGGGGCTTTGATGCAAATGGGCGGGGTCGGACCAGTAGATCGCGCGCGAGACGAACCTTGCGCCGAAGAACAGCGACAGCGCGACCGCGAGGACGAAGCCCAGCGAGGCGATCTTGTGATGCCCCCAGAGGTAGCGCAGCCGGTTCATCCGAGTTCCTTCATTGCCGCTGTGATCCCTTCGAGGGTCAGCGGATGCATCCGGTTCTCGAATATCTCGCGGATGATCTGGATCGACTGCGTGTAGCCCCAGCCGCGCTCCGGGATCGGGTTGAGCCAGGTGTGATCGGGCCATTGCTCGCGCGCGCGGGTGAGCCAGACATGGCCCGCCTCGTCGTTCCAATGCTCGTTCGCGCCGCCGCGATGGGTGATTTCATAGGGGGACATCGACGCGTCGCCCACGAAAATGCATTTGTAATCGGGGCCATAGCGGTGGAGCACGTCCCAGGTCGGCGTCGCCTCGTTCCAGCGGCGCTTGTTCGATTTCCAGACGCCCTCATAGAGGCAATTGTGGAAATACCAGTGCTCGAGATGCTTGAACTCGGATTTTGCGGCGGAGAACAGCTCTTCCACCAGCTGCACATGGGCGTCCATCGAGCCGCCCACATCTAGGAAGAGAACCACCTTCACCGCATTGTGCCGCTCGGGCCGGGTTTTGACGTCGATATAGCCCGCCTCGGCCGAGGCGCGGATCGTGCCGGGCAGGTCCAGTTCCTCGTTTGCGCCGTGCCGCGCCCATTGGCGCAGGCGTTTCAGCGCCACCTTGATGTTGCGGGTGCCCAGTTCCACCGTGTCGTCGAAATCGCGAAACTCGCGCTTGTCCCAGACTTTCACGGCGCGCTGGTGGCGGCTTTCCTTCTGGCCGATCCGAACGCCTTCGGGATTGTAGCCGTAAGCGCCGAAGGGCGAGGTGCCACCCGTTCCGATCCATTTATTGCCGCCCTGATGGCGGCCTTTCTGTTCCTCGAGCCGCTTTTTCAGCGTCTCCATCAGGTTGTCGAACCCGCCAAGCGCCTCGATCTGCGCTTTTTCCTCGTCGGTGAGGTGTTTCTCCAGCTGTTTACGCAGCCACTCCTCGGGCAGATCGACGGCGTTGAGCACATCGTCCGGCGTGATTGCCTCCAACCCCGAGAAGGCCTCGGAAAACGCCCGGTCGAACCGGTCGAGGAAACGTTCGTCCTTCACCATCGCGGCGCGGGCGAAGTAGTAGAAACCGTCGATATCGTAGGTGCAAAGCCCCGCAGCCAGCCCTTCGAGGAAGCTCAGATATTCGCGCAGAGAGACGGGGACACCGCCGCGCCGCAGAGCATCGAAGAATGGCAGGAACATCGCCGCCCCCTAATCACGCCCAGACAGTCATGCCCAGATGCGGTTGATGATCACGGTGACGAAGAAGCCCACCAGCGCCAGCCCGATCGCATGGACGGCGGCATATTGCGCCCGGTCGAGCTTGTTGCCGCCGCGTTTGCGGGCCTTCCAGTCGCCCCAGATCAGCCCGATCACGACACCTGCCAGAACATACATGCTGCGCCCCCTTACGGTCTTGGTCCGGGCGCGCCCGGTCCGCCTTTTGCGGTCAGTTCACGCGAGCGCCCGCATTGGCGAGGGCCGCCACCTCATCCGCGCGGCGTTTCACCGCCGCGTCAGAGCCAAAGCCATAGCGCGCCCATTGCTGCATGTCGAGACGGGCCTGATGTTCCTGCGCAGCGTCACCCAGTTGGCCATAGGCCTCGGCGCGGATCATGTAAAGCGTGGCCATCAGCGAGGCGTTCTCGGTCGAGACATCGGAAGCCAGCGCGCGGTTCACCAGCGTCACCGCCTCCTGCGCGCGGCCTGTGCCAAGCGCGTAGGCTGCCAGCTGCATATCGATATGGGCGGCCTGAATTTCCGCGCCCGGCGTCGCGCGATAGATCCGGCCCGCTTTCTTGTAGGCCGCGACCGCTTTCTCGGGGTCGGTCTTCATCGTCAGCCGCCCGACCGCGAACCATGCGAAGGCGGCGCGGCTGTCATGCCAGCCCCGGCTCGTCGCGATCTTCGTCGCGCGTTCGGCGGCGGCACGGCGGCGCTTGTCGCTCGCCCCGTGGCCGAGCGCGGTGGTGATCGCTTTCACATAGGCGCGCGGCGTCGGATCGGCGGGCAGGGCGTGCATCGAACCGCCCGACGGGTGGATCTTCGACAGGATCGCGGGCAGGGCCGCGCGCACTTCGGCGGGGCTCATGCCGGTGTGCAACGCCGGGTCGTAATAGGCGCGCAGGATCGTCATGTCGAACTTGGTCAGCACGGTGTGGAAATTGTCGTCGTTCCAGACCGTGTCGGGCAGGCGGTAGAGATCGTTCACCGGCCCGAGCGCCTGGCTCACCTCCTCATGCAGGCAGTCGCGGATTTCCTGCGGGGTGGAGTCGGCGGGGATGAACACGGTGGCGGAATGGCGCTGCGTCAGCTTGGCCCAGTCGCTGGCCTCGTCGGCATGCGAGTTGCGGTAATCCGTCCAGCTTTCGACATTCGGCACCACGAAACAGGCGACATTGGGAACCTCGCGGCGCATCTGCCGTTTGGGTACGAATTGCACCGAGATCGTGTTGGCATTGCCCGGCTCGGTCGAGACGTTCAGCCCCGCCTCGCGCTGCAGCCGGTGGACCAGATGACCAAGCTCGGTCTGCGCCACGGGCGGCGCGTTGCCCGCCAGCGTGATCGAGACCGGGCCTTCGAACCGGGTGAAACGCGGCAGGGCGCGCCCGGATTCGAGGAAGAAGCTGAGCTCCATGAAGTCGGCGCCCAGATGGCTGTTATCGGGGAGCCGCTCAGACGGGGGGGCGTTTTTCAGCCCCGGCGCCAAATCGGGCGCGGAGAGGTCGAGAAGCTGGGCCGTGCCGCGGGTCGTCGTCACTTCGGGGCCGTTGGTCGAACAGGCGGCAAGTGCGCCCGCGATCGTCAGCGCGGCAAGCGTGCCCGCCCGTGCCGCAACACGTCCGGCGGACGCGCCCTTCAGCAGGCCTGAGCGCGGTGCCGTCCCGAGGCGCGTTGGCGCCGGAGCGGCCGCGCTGAGCGGTTTGAATGCTAAGCGCATGGCAGCGTGTGATCCCTGTTCGTTGCCGCAAAGGTACACATACGGGTTTAAGCCCGACCAGTAAATCTTTGCCTTATAATCGGAATTTTGAGCCTGCGCGCCCTGAAGCGGCGACATCCCGCCGGTTTGCTGCACAGCTGAGGCTGCAAAGCGCTGAACGAGACGGTTTCTGTGCGTGGGTGCTCGGATTGATCACGGATCCGCGAATCGCGCCGTGATCATCGCCATTGTTGCGGATCCAAGGATGTTTTGTTCCCGTTTTCGCATCAATCGCCACTGTAAGGGTCACAAATCCGGGCTGGAAGAAACGCGATGCGCAAAATGCGAAACGCCCGGAGCAAGCCCCGGGCGTTCGACTGTCTTCGTGGGTCGGGTCAGGCGCGGCGACGGCGCCCGCCACGACGCCCACCGGCGGAGGAGGTGGCCGCTGCGGCAGAGGCTTCGGCGAAGCTGATGCCGGACTCTTTCATCGCGTCGAGCGTCTTCGACAGGCGGATCCACTCCATCCCGTTCGGGTCGTGGTTCATCAGCAGGTTGGCGGCGCGGATCGCCTCCATCTCCTGATTGCGCACCGGGTTCATGATCGCCGAGGTCATGCCCGCGCCGATCGCCATCGGCAGATAGGCCCCGTTGATCCCGTGGCGGTTCGGCAGGCCGAAGGAGATGTTCGACGCGCCGCAGGTGGTGTTCACGCCCAGCTCGTCGCGCAGGCGGTTGACCAGCGTGAAGACCTGACGGCCCGCAGAGGCCATCGCGCCCACCGGCATCACCAGCGGATCGACGACGATGTCATGCGCGGGGATGCCGAAATCGGCGGCGCGCTCGACGATCTTCTTGGCCACGGCGAAACGCACGTCCGGGTCTTCGGAAATCCCCGTGTCGTCGTTCGAGATCGCGACGACCGGCACGTTGTATTTCTTCACGAGCGGCAGAACGAGTTCCAGACGCTCTTCCTCGCCGGTGACCGAGTTCAGCAGCGGGCGGCCTTCGGCGGCTTCCAGACCCGCCTCGAGCGCCGCCGGGACCGAGCTGTCGATGCACAGCGGCACGTCGATCACGCCCTGCACGCAGTTGATCAGGTCGCGCATCAGCGAGGGCTCGACGAAGTTGTTATCCGCATAGCGCGGGTCTTCGGCCATCTTGTTCGAGAACACCGCGCCCGAGTTGATGTCCAGAACCGTGGCGCCGCAGGCGACCTGCTCGAGCGCGTCTTTCTCGACGGTCGAGAAATCGCCTTGCTCGAGTTCGGCGGCCAGCTTCTTGCGGCCCGTGGGGTTGATCCGCTCCCCGATGACGCAGAAGGGCTCGTCAAAGCCGATCACGACGGTTTTGGTTTTGGACTCAAGGACGGTGCGGGTCATTCATGGCCTCTCTGTTCGGCGATCCAATTGGCTGTGGCGGTGATACCGCCCAGCGGGAAGAAATGCACGGCTTCGATATTCGACGGGCAATCGGCGGCCAGATCGGCCAGCAATTCGGTCGGCTCGAAGGGCATGAGCAGCTTGGTCACGTCGCGGGCGCGCTTTTGCAGCACTTTCAGCGAGGGGCCGACGCCGCAGGCGATGGCGAATTTCAGGAGCGTCTGCAGTTTCGCGGGACCTGCGATGCCCAGATGAACCGGCATCTCGATGCCGTTGGCTTCCAGACGCTTGGCCCAGTCGCGGATCGGACCGGCCTCGAAGGCGAATTGCGTGGCGATCGCCATATCCGCATCGGTGCGGTTCGCGAAATCCTGCTTGAGCTTCAGCGCGGCCATCACCTCGGCCTCGCCGCCATTGGGGTCGATGTCGCGGTTGCCCTCGGGGTGGCCGGCGACATGCAGACGGGCAAAGCCGTCGAACGCGCCGGTTTCGATCATCTGCATCGCGCAGTGGAAGTCGCCCTTCGGCTCGGCCACGCCGCCACCCAGCAGCAGCGCCTGCTCGACGCCTGCTTCGCCACGGTAGCGCGCGACCCAATCATTGAGCTGCGCCTCGTCGCGGATGATGCGCGCGGGGAAGTGCGGCATCGGCTCGAAACCCTCTTCGCGCAGACGCTTGGCGGTGGCGAGCATCTCCTCGATCGGGGTGCCGTCGATATGAGCGATATAGACGCGGGAGCCCTTCGCGAACAAAGGCGCGAAGCTTTCCACCTTGGCGGCGGTGCGGGGCATCACCTCGACCGAGGCGCCCTCCAGCAGAGCCGTCATCTTGCCGTTGACCGGCGGACGGGCCGTGGTCTTGGCCTCGCGGCGGAAATTCACAAGAGCCATGCGCCTATTCTCCCTTACGCGTCGGGCTGGGTGTTCCAGCCGTCATTGGCAATCAACGCACGCAACCGCGCGTCGTCATAGTCAGAGAGAATACGCGCCAGCACGGCCTCGGCCGCCTCGGCATCGTCGCCGGGCTCCTCACCCGTCGCCACCTTGCGCCACTCGGCCAGATAGGCGTCGCTGTCGCGGGCGCCGATCTTCATGGCCGCGCGGTCGATCGCCTGCTCGAACCGTTCGGGCAGCGGTTTCTTGACGCCACGCCGTCCCTTGCCCGCAATGATCTGGGCCGGGATGTCGCGCCAATAGACCAAGGTGATCTGTGCCATGCGAATCTCTCCTCGTGGTGACAGAATTGCCCGAATGCGACGCCGGGCGCGGTGGATTTTCGACATTCCGTCGCGGCTGAGCGACGTGCCGGTGACTGTGGGGCAGGTGATAGCAGCCGGGCAGGGGGCTGGGCCACCTCTGCGCATCGGAATAATCCGCGCCAAGATCATGAGCGCCGCTCAATAGGTGCGGCTCAGTCAGTGGCGTCAATCCGCGGCGCCAATCGGCCCCGTTCAATCGGAGGGCGCGGTGACCTGGGGCAGGAACTCTGCGCGGTTCTTCGCGACCTCCTCGGCGATGAAGCGCATCGCGGCGCGGACGCGGGCGATCTCGTGCAGGTCTTCATGGGTCACCAGCCAGAAGGTGCGGCGGATCTCGATCTCGTCGGGCAGGATCGGCACCAGCTTGGTCGAGTGGCGGGCGAGGAAATCGGGCAGCACTGCGATCCCGCGCCCGGCCTCGGCGACATGCTTATGCGCGAAGAGGTTGGTCGAGGACAGGCGCGGCGTGTGATCGCCCAGCGTGACCGAGAGGTAATCCAGCTCCGGCGTGTAGATCAGCTCGGGGATATAGCCGACCAGCGGGTGCTTCAGCAGATCCTCCTTGCGGTTGATCGCTGAGTTGCGCGCGAGATAATCCGGGGAGGCGTAGAAATGCAGCGTGTATTCGGTGAGCTTGCGGGACACGAGCCGCCCCTTTTCGGGCCGCGACAGGGTGATCGCGATATCGGCCTCGCGCTTGGATAGCGAGAACAGCCGCGGCGTGGCGACCAGCTGCGCCTCCAGTTCAGGATTGGCCTTGATGAATTCCGCCAGACGCGGCGCGAGGAAGAACGCCCCGAACGCATCGGGCGCGCCGATCCGCACTGTGCCGGACAGCGCGTAGAGCGTGCCCGACAATTCGTCCTGCACGCGGGCCGCGACATTCTCGATCTGCTCGGCCTTCGCCAGAAGCCGCTCGCCATGTTCCGAGAGCGCATAGCCGCGCGGGCTGCGCTCGAACAATTGCGCGCCAAGCTGGGTCTCCAGAGATTTGACCCGGCGTGATACCGTGGCATGATCGGTGCCCATCGCGCGGGCGGCGACAGTCAGGCGACCGGCCCGGGCCACCGAGAGAAAGAATCGAAGATCGTCCCAATCGAAGCTCATTGACGGTCCTTTTTGCGCTCTCGCGTCGGAAAAACGGGAGATATGGGCATTTTCGCACATGCGTTTGGCAATACGTGGCATGGTCGCGTGCATTTTCCCACCTAGCCTTTTGCACATGGCCGGTTTCTGCCTAAGGTGCGTGCACTGACGGGAAGTTTATCCAGCCAACGGGAACCGCGGCGGCGCAAGCACTTGAATGTCCGTCCGTTTCCACGCTGAATTCACTGGCGGCCGCGTTGAGGAGCAGGGACGGCCGCACGAGGAGAAACACAAGATCTTATTCCGGCAGGGACCGAAAAGGCGTCCCGTCGGTGTGCTCTCATGGCGCCGCGCGCCGGGGAGCCAAATCTATCAACCAATGGGAGGAATGTTGATGAAATCAGCTATTTACGCAGGTGTGAGCGCCGCAGCGCTGAGCTTGGCCGCAGGCGGCGCGATGGCGCAGGACGCGATCTCGAACGGCTCCGTGAAAATCGGTGTGCTGGGCGATATGTCCGGCGTCTATTCGACCGGTTTCTCGGGCAAGGGCGCGGTCGACGCGGTCAAGATGGCCGTGCGCGACTTCGGCGGCGAAGTTCTCGGCAAGCCGATCGAAGTGATCTCGGCTGACCACCAGAACAAGGCAGATGTCGGCTCGGCCACCGCCCGCGAGTGGATCGACCAGGAACATGTCGACATGATCGCCGACCTGACCAACTCGGCCGTGGCGCTTGCCGTGCAGCAGCTCGCCTCCGAGAAGAAGACCATCACCTTCGCCACCGGCGCTGCCACCGCGGCCCTGACCGGCGAGAACTGCTCGAAATACGGTATCCACTACGGCTACGACACCCACGCGCTGCCGGTCGGCACCGCAACGGCCGTCGTGAAGAATGGCGGCGACAGCTGGTACTTCATCACCGCCGACTACGCTTTCGGTCACGCGCTGCAGGACAACACGTCCTCGGTCGTGGAAGATCTGGGCGGCTCGGTCGTGGGCAGCTCGGACGTGCCGCTGGCAACCACCGACTTCTCCTCCTACCTGCTGCAGGCGCAAAGCTCGGGCGCGAAGGTGATCGGTCTCGCGAATGCGGGTCAGGACACCGTCAACGCCATCAAGCAGGCGCATGAATTCGGCATCGTCGCAGGCGGCCAGCAGCTCGCTGGTATGCTCGTGCTGATCTCGGACGTGAAGTCGCTCGGCACCGACGTCGCCAAGGGGCTCCAGTTCACCAGCGGTTGGTACTGGAACATGGATGACGAGAGCCGGAAGTGGAAAGCGGAGTACGAAAAGTTCTCGGGCGGCGAAGCGCCGACCTTCGTGCACGCGGCCGACTACTCGCTGACCATGGCCTATCTCGAGGCGATCAAGGCGGCTGGCACCGACGACGCAGACAAGGTGCGTGAGCAGCTTGGCAAGATGAAGATCGACGATTTCTTCGCCAAGGGCGGCACCATCCGTCCCGACGGCCTGCTCGAGCATGACATGTATCTGCTCAAGGTGAAGGACGGCGGCGAAGATCCGTGGGACGTGGCTGATGTTGCGCGCACCATTCCGGGCAAAGAGGCCTATGCCTCGCTCGAAGCGGGCGGCTGCAAGCTGGTCAACAAGTGATCTGAACAAACCCTTGGCGCAGGGCGGCATTGCGACCGCCCTGCGCCTGCGTATCAGTCCGAAAGCGAGACCATGAGCGACGATATCATTCTCGAGGCCAAGAACCTGACCAAGAGTTTCGGCGGCTTCGTGGCCGTCAATGACGTGAACCTGCGCATCAAGCGCGGCGCGATCCACGCGATCATCGGCCCGAACGGCGCGGGTAAGACGACGATGTTCAACCTGCTGACGAAATTCATCACGCCCACTTCGGGCAAGATCCTCTTCAACGACCGCGATATCACCAATCGCAAACCCGCCGAGATCGCCAATATGGGCATCGTGCGGTCGTTCCAGATTTCCGCCGTGTTCCCGCACCTGACCGCGCTGGAGAACGTGCGCCTCGCGCTACAGCGCTCGCTCGGCGTGAGCTACCAGTTCTGGCGCTCCAAATCGGTGCTGCACGATCTCGACGCGAAAGCCATCGCGGCGCTCGATCAGGTGGGCCTGAAGGAGTTCGCCCATCTCAAGGCGGTGGAGCTGCCCTACGGGCGCAAGCGCGCGCTGGAGATCGCGACGACGCTGGGTCTGGAGCCGGAACTCATGCTGCTCGACGAGCCGACCCAAGGCATGGGCACCGAGGACGTGGGCGCCGTGACCGAGCTGATCGGTCGTGTCCGCGAGGGGCGCACCATCGTCATGGTGGAGCATAACCTCGGCGTCGTGGCCGAACTGGCCGACACGATCACCGTGCTGGCGCGCGGCGAAGTGCTGGCCGAAGGGCCCTATTCCGAAGTGTCGAAGAACCCGGCTGTCATGGAGGCCTATATGGGTGTCTCCGCCGACGAGCAGGAGGAGGTCGCATGAGCACCGAAACGATGACCAAACCGATGCTCAAGATCGAGAACCTGCATGCATGGTATGGCGAGAGCCACGTGCTGCACGGCATCAATCTCGAACTGGGCGAGGGGCAGCTGATCACCCTTCTGGGCCGCAACGGCGCGGGCCGGTCGACCACGCTGCGCTCGATCATGGGCATGGTCGATCGCCGCGAAGGCTCGATCAAGATCAATGGCGAGGAATATCTCAACAAACCCACGCACAAGATCTCGCCCGATGCGCGGATCGGCTATTGCCCCGAGGAGCGCGGCATCTTCGCCTCGCTCAACGTGGAAGAGAACCTGATGCTTCCGCCGAATGTGGGCGAGGGCGGCATGTCGGTGGAGGAACTCTTCGAGATGTTCCCGAACCTCGCCAATGTCCGCAAGCGGATGGGTACGCGGCTTTCGGGCGGCGAACAGCAGATGCTGGCCATCGCGCGCATCCTGCGCACCGGCTCGCGGCTGCTGCTGCTCGACGAGATCACCGAGGGTCTTGCGCCCGTGATCGTGAAAACGCTGGGCCGCGTGATCCGCGACCTGAAATCGCGCGGCTATACGATCGTTCTGGTGGAGCAGAACTTCCGCTTCGCCGCCCCGCTCGCCGACCGTCATTACGTCATCGAACATGGCGAGGTGATCGACGTGATCGAAGCCGATCAGGTCGAAGCCTCGATGGACCGGCTGAACCATTACCTGAGCGTGTAACGAGAAACCGGGCCGGGCTCAGGCGCCCGAGACCCGACAGGGAGGACAACCCCGATGGATCCGATGATCCGACTTATTCTTGCCCAGGGGATGCTGGGCCTAAACAACGGCGTGTTCTACGCGATGCTGAGCCTCGGGCTCGCGGTTATCTTCGGCCTCTTGAACGTGGTCAATTTCGCGCATGGCGCGCTCTATATGCTCGGCGCGTTCCTCGCGCTGATCCTGTATTCCTATGTCGGTCAGTGGATCGGCATGGCGGACCTGCATATCGGCTTCTGGCCGGCGCTGATCCTCGCGCCGATCCTGGTGGCCTGTTTCGGGATGTTGATCGAGCGCTTCCTGCTGCGCAGGCTCTACAAGCTCGACCCGATCTACTCGCTGCTGCTGACCTTCGGGATCACGCTGGTGCTGCAGGGCCTGTTCATCAACTTCTTCAACGCGTCGGGCACGCCCTATCCGGGGATGCCGGAGAGCATGAAGGGCGTGACCAATCTCGGCTTCATGATGTTCCCGAAATACCGACTCTTCGTGATCGTCTTCTCGATCGTGGTGTGTTTCGTGACCTGGTTCGTGATCGAGCGGACCCGGATCGGCGCACGGCTGCGCGCGGGCACCGAGAACCCCGAGCTGGTGAAAGCCTTCGGGATCAACGTGCCGCTGATGGTGATGCTGACCTTCGGCTTCGGCACCGGTCTTGCGGGTCTCGCAGGCGTGCTGGCGGCGCCGATCTACTCGGTCAGCCCGCTGATGGGCGCGAACCTGATCATCGTGATCTTCGCGGTCGTCGTGATCGGCGGCATGGGCTCGATTGCGGGGGCGGTGATTACCGGCTTCTCTCTGGGGCTGATCGAGGGCGTGACCAAGGTCTTCTATGCGCCCGCCGCGAATACGGTGATCTTCCTGCTGATGGTGATCGTGCTTCTTGTGCGCCCGTCGGGCCTCTTCGGACGTCAAGGGTGAGGGTGAAGATATGAGCAATACGACAAGCGACATCGGCGAATTCGAACAGGAAGACGTCAGCCCCGAGACCCATAAGCGCGGCCGCATGGTGCAGGCGGTGTTCTGGGTGCTGCTGCTGGGCTTCCTCGCAGTCGCCCCGTTCTTCCTCTACCCGGTCTTCGTGATGCAGCTGCTGTGCTTTGCGCTGTTCGCGGCGGCCTTCAACCTGCTGATCGGCTTCACCGGCCTTCTCAGCTTCGGCCATGCCGCCTTCTTCGGCGGTGCGGCCTATGTGGCGGGCCATGTGCTGAAGGTCTGGGGCTTTCCGCCGATCCTCGGCATCATCGCGGGCACGCTCGCGGCCGCTGCGATGGGCTGGGTCGTGGGCTCGCTCGCGATCCGCCGGCAGGGTATCTACTTCGCGATGATCACGCTGGCGCTCGCGCAGATCGTGTATTTCTTCGCGCTGCAAATGCCCTTCACGGGCGGCGAGGACGGCCTGCAAGGCATCCCGCGCGGCAACCTGCTGGGCATCTTCAACCTCAGCGATCCGATCACGATGTATTACTTCGTGGCGGCCGTCTTCATCGTCGGCTTCCTCGCGATCTACCGCATCGTGCATTCGCCCTTCGGCCAGGTGCTGCAGGCGATCCGCGAGAACGAGCCGCGCGCGCTGTCGCTGGGCTATAACGTCGACCGGTTCAAGTTGCTGGCCTTCGTGCTCTCGGCGGGTCTGGCAGGGCTTGCGGGTTCGACCAAGGCGCTGGTGTTCCAGTTCGCCTCGCTGACGGATGCGCATTGGCAGATGTCGGGCGAGGTGATCCTGATGACGCTTCTGGGCGGCATGGGCACGATCTTCGGCCCGGTCGTGGGCGCGTTCATCGTGGTCACGCTGCAGCACTTCCTGTCGGGCATCGGCTCGTGGGTGCAGGTCGTGATCGGCGGCACCTTCATCGCCTGCGTGCTGCTGTTCCGCCGCGGCATCGTCGGCGAGATCGCGCGTCTGCTGCGCATTTCGTCGCTGTAAAAACTGGCGTGGCGGGGGCTCTGCCCCCGCGCGTCACGGCCCGCCGCTTGCGCGTCGGGCGTTCGGCGGGGCGTCCTTCCACTGGAAGGCCGCCTTTCCCGCCTCACCCCCCGGGATACTTACGCCAAGAGGAAGAGGGGGCTCAGGGTCTGGGCGCGCGCAAGGCGCGCGGGTTCACCGTCGCCCAGTCCGGCCAGTATCCCAGCTTTTCAATGATAACGATCGCAATCACGGCAAGCGCCACGACGGCGACGATCTTCACCTGCGTCATCGACGGCGGGCGGCGTGCCCACCGCGCCATGCGCAGCAGCCACGTGTAATTCACGAAGCATCCTCGGTGAAGCGCACCTTGCCGATGAAGGGCAGGTTGCGATTGCGCTGCGCGAAGTCGATGCCGTAGCCCACGACGAATTCATCGGGGATTTCGAAACCGGTCCAGGTCGCGCGCACATCGACCTCGCGCCGCGAGGGCTTGTCGAGCAGGGCGCAGCATTCGACACGGCCCGGTTTGCGGGCGCGCAGCATCCCCATGACGTGGTGCAGCGTGAAGCCGGTATCGACGATATCCTCGACCACGAGCACGTCGCGGCCCTCGATGCCTGCGCGCAGGTCCTTGAGGATGCGCACCTCGCGCGAGCTGGTCATCGCGTCGCCGTAGCTCGAAGCCTCAAGAAAATCGACCTCCACCGGCAGGTCGATCTCGCGCACCAGATCGGCGATGAACACGAAGGAGCCGCGCAAGAGCCCCACCACGACCAGCTTGTCGGTGCCCTTGAATGTCCGGGTGATCTCGGCGGCCAATTCCTCGACCCGGGCCGCGATCTGCTTGGCCGAAATCATCTGGTCGATCACATAGGGGCGCTGCGTCATGATGTCGGGCCTCGAAACGGGTTGTAGGGCTTGAACTCGGGCTTAGCTTTAGCGCATCAAGAGGCGCAAGAAAACGGGAGAGACATGCCTAAGCATCACGAGAACCGGGTCATGCCCTATAGCGCGCAACAGATCTACGATCTGGTGGCCGATGTGGGGAGTTATCCGAAATTCCTGCCGTGGAATTCGGCAGCCCGCGTGCGCTCGCGCGAGGAACGCCCGGACGGCTCGATCCTGATGCTGGCCGATCTGGTGATCTCGTTCAAAGTGTTCCGCGAGAAGTTCGGCTCGCGCGTGGTGCTGCATCCCGACGAACACCATATCGAGACCGAATATCTCGACGGGCCGTTCAAATACATGCACAGCCATTGGCGGATGAGCGATCGCGACGACGGCTCCTGCGAGGTCGATTTCCATGTCGATTTCGAGTTCAAGAACGCGATCCTGCAGGGCGTGATCGGGGTCGTCTTCAACGAGGCGATGCAGCGGATCGTGCGCGCCTTCGAGAAACGCGCCGAGGAATTGTACGGGCCGAAGGGCTGAGGGCATCTCGCCTCAGGTGTCACGAAAAAGGCCGCCCACAGGGGCGGCCTTTTCCATTTCGGGTCAATCCCTTGCGCTCAGGAGTTCATGTCATAGGCGCGCTCGCCATGGGTGGACAGGTCCAGCCCGTTGGTCTCGTGCTCGTCGCTCACGCGCAGCGGGAAGACCAGACGCACCAGCATCGCCAGCACCCAGCTGCCCGCGACGGTGAAGATACCGACCAGGGCCAGCGCGCCGAGCTGCGCGACGAAGCTGCCATGGCCGAAGACCGCGATCATGATCGTGCCGAAGATGCCGCCCACGCCGTGGACTGCGAAGACGTCGAGGCTGTCGTCGACATGCAGCTTCTCGCGGATCAGCACGACGAATTCCTGACAGATGATCCCGGCGGCGAAGCCGATCACCAGCGCTTCGATCGGACCCACGAAGCCCGAGGCCGGGGTGATCGAGGCCAGACCCGCGATCGTGCCGGTCACGAGGCCCACCATCGAGGCGCGGCCGAATTTGATACGCTCCCACAGCGCCCAGCTGAGCGAGGCGGCGGCGGCGGAGATATGGGTGACGGTGATCGCCATGCCGGCCACGCCATCGGCTGCCAGTTCAGAGCCGCCGTTGAAGCCGAACCAGCCGACCCACAGAAGGCCAGCGCCCATCGCGACCATGCCGGGGTTATGCGGCGGCGTGGTGCGCTTCGCGCGCGGGCCGATCATCAGCGCCAGCACGAGGGCCGCGAGGCCTGCGGTTTCGTGCACCACGATGCCGCCCGCGAAATCCTTGGTGCCGACCGCACCCCAGATACCGCCATCGGACATGATGCCACCGCCCCAGATCCAATGCGCGACGGGCGCGTAGATCAGCAGCATCCAGAGCCCGGTGAAAACCATCACGAAGCCGTAGTTGATCCGCTCCACGAAAGCGCCGACGATCAGCGCGGGGGTGATGATCGCGAAGGTCATCTGGAAGCCGAAGAAGACGATCTCGGGGATCGAGCCCGACAGCGTATCGGGCGTGATGCCCAGCAGCGCGAATTTACCCAAGCCGCCCCAGTAGCCATTGGCGTCCCCGAAGGCGATCGAATAGCCGAACAGCAGCCACAGCACGCTCATCAGCGCCGCGATCGAGAAACACTGCATGAAGATCGACAGCACGTTGCGCGCCCGCACGAGCCCGCCGTAAAACAGCGCCAGCCCCGGCAGCGTCATCAGCAAAACCAGCGCCGTCGCCACCATGATCCACGCGGTATCGGCCGCGTTCATCCCCGCTTCCATCTGGACAAATCCTCCTCGAAATTCCCTCTCGAGGGCAGGGGCCATAAGCGCGGCGCGCAATAAAGAGACATTTGGTGCAAAACCCGCCTATTCGCGCGTCACTTTTGCAACTGCGCGAAAAATAAGCGATGCGGGGCGGGTGTGCCTGATCTGTGGGCGGAATAGAGTCAGGTTTGCGCCGCGGACAACAGCAGGGCGAGCGCGTGATCGCGGGCCGCTTCGCGCACCTTGTCGCGGCCGAGCGCACCGAATTCGACCGTCTCGACCCGGCTTTCGGTGCCCTCGCGGGCTACGCCGAAACAGACGCGGCCCTCGGGTTTGAACTCCGACCCGCCCGGTCCCGCGATGCCGGTGATCGCGACGGCGATCTGGGCGTGGGAGTGGCTCAGCGCGCCCTCGGCCATTTCGCGCGCGACCGGCTCGGAGACCGCGCCGTAGGTGTCGAGGCTTTCCGCGCTGACGCCCAGCATCTCGCGTTTGGCGTCATTGGTGTAGGTGACGAAGCCGCGCTCCACGACCGCCGACGAGCCCGGAATATCGGTGAGGGCTGCGGCGACCATCCCGCCGGTGCAGCTCTCGGCGGTCGCGACCATCAGGCCGCGCGCCTTGCAGGCGTCGAGAACGTCCGACGCGCGGCTCATCCCATCATGCCCAGAAAGACGATGTGGTAGAGGCCTGCGAGGATGATCGACACGATCCCGGCGAAGACCCCGGCCCAGATATCGTCCAGCATTACGCCCGTCGCGTCATGGCGGCGATCGGCGCGGCCCACGAGCCACGGCTTCCAGATGTCGAACAGCCTAAACAGCAGGAACGCCGCGACCGGGCCGGGCCAGACCATGTGCAGATCGACGCCCATGGAGAGGCCGCGCTGCCAGAAGCCGAAAGCGGGGAACAGGAGCGCCACCCATTGGCCCGCCACCTCGTCGATGACGATCTCGGAGGGGTCGTCGGTGCTGTCGCCCAGCTGCGCGCGCACCGACCAGAAGCCAAGCGCGGTGACCGCGATGGTGGCGATCACCAGCGGGATGAAGCCCAGGTAATGCTCGATCGCCCAGCCGACCAGAACGGCGACCAGCGAGCCCCAGGTGCCCGGCGCGGGTTTCAGCAAGCCGACAAATCCGACCGTGTTGATGGCGCGCAGCATGGGATTACTCCTTGATCAATGTGGCAGTGGCGATGGCGGCGATGCCTTC
Source organism: Thioclava sp. ISO4 (assembly GCF_058105145.1). Taxonomy (NCBI): domain Bacteria; kingdom Pseudomonadati; phylum Pseudomonadota; class Alphaproteobacteria; order Rhodobacterales; family Paracoccaceae; genus Thioclava; species Thioclava sp. ISO4. The sequence continues at coordinate 2,720,731 of NZ_CM176571.1, read as the reverse complement.
CTCGCGCCCGGTGAAGCCCAGACGCTCGGAGGTGGTGGCCTTGACCGAGATCCGGCCCGGCTCGATCCCGATGATGCGGGCGAGAGCCTGCGCCATTTCAGCGGCATGCGGGCCGATCTTGGGGCGCTCGCAGATCAGCGTGACATCGGCATTGCCCAGACGAAAGCCCCGCGTCTCGGCCAGTTTCACCGCGTGATCGAGGAAAATCTCCGACGCGGCGCCTTTCCATTGCGGGTCAGATGGCGGGAAATGCCGCCCGATATCGCCCTCGGCAAGCGCGCCATAGATCGCATCGGTCAGCGCGTGCATGCCCACATCGGCATCGGAATGGCCCTTGAGCTTCTTGTCATGCGGCACCGCGACCCCGCAGAGCGTCACATGATCGCCCGGCTCGAACGCGTGCACGTCGTAGCCATGGCCCAAACGGATATCCATCTTGTCTCCCAACAGTCTCTCGGCCCGGGCGAAATCCTCCGGGTAGGTGATCTTCAGATTGTCTTCCGAGCCGCGCGTGATCGCAACCGAAAGACCGGCCGCGCGGGCCACTTCCACGTCATCGGCAGCCCCGCCCGGATGGGCCCGATGGGCGCTGAGGATCGCGTCGAAATCGAAGCCCTGCGGGGTCTGCGCGCGGTAGAGCCCGTGGCGATCCTGCGTGCCGGTGACCTGACCGTTTTCGCCGGTCCAGAGCGCGTCCGACACGGGCAGGGCGGGCGCTGCCGCCTGTGCGCTATCCAGCGCCTCGAGCACCCCGTCGATCACTGCGCGGCTCACCAGCGGGCGCGCGCCGTCATGGATCAGCACCTTCTCGACGCCCGAGCCTTCCAGCATCTCCAGCGCATTGCGCACCGAGACATCGCGGCTCGCACCGCCCGCACAAAGCGCGACCTCGCCCTGAAACTGCGCGATGCCGCGCGTCATGTCCTCGGGATGCAGAACGACCACGATCCGCCCGATGCCTTTGAAAGCGGCAACGGTATGGGCCAGCACCGGCTGCCCCGCGAGGCTCTGCCATTGCTTCGGGGTTTCTCCGCCAGCGCGGGTGCCACGCCCGGCGGCGACGATGATGATGGCGTTGCTCATGGCGGCTCCCTGATCGCCCAAGGGCTTAGGCGAAGACGCGGCTCTGCGCAATCGGTGCCGCCGGACGCGATACGCTGCGGGATGTGACAACTGGCCACAGTTAAGTGATTAAAAATTAGGCGAGTGCTGATTTTCCCACCTAAAAAGGGGTGGACGCAATTGTGATTCTTTGGTCAAACGCCTAATTCGAAGGAAGACGAGTGACAGGACACCTCCGTGCCGCAGATTTTGGTTCTCGACGACATCACATTGACCCCACCGGTCTTTCTCGCGCCCATGGCCGGGATCACCGACCTTCCGTTCCGGCGGATGGTGGCGCGTTTCGGCGCGGGTCTTGTCGTGTCCGAGATGGTGGCCTCGGGAGAGATGCTGACCGCGAAACCCTCGGTGCGCGCGAAAGCGCGGGTCGAAATGGGGCTGGAGCTGCCGACCTCGGTGCAGCTCGCCGGGCGCGAGCCCGAACCGATGGCGGAGGCCGCGAAGATGGTCGCCGACATGGGCGCGCGGATCATCGACATCAATATGGGCTGCCCGGCCAAGAAGGTGACGGGCGGGGCGTCGGGCTCGGCGCTGATGCGCGATCCCGATCATGCGCTGCGGCTGATCGAGGCGACGGTGGGCGCGGTCGACCTGCCGGTGACGCTGAAGATGCGGCTGGGTTGGTGTGACGATACGCATAACGCGGCCGAGATCGCGCGCCGGGCCGAGGCCGCGGGCGTGAAGATGATCGTCGTGCATGGGCGCACGCGGATGCAGTTCTACAAAGACAGCGCCGATTGGGAAGCGATCGCCGAGACGGTCGACGCGGTCTCGATCCCGGTGATCGCCAATGGCGACGTGGTCGATGCGAATTCCGCACGCGCGGCGCTTGCACAATCGGGCGCGGCGGGTGTGATGGTCGGTCGCGGGGCACAGGGTGCGCCGTGGCGGCTGGCTGAAATCGGGCACGAAATCTTTGGATCGCCGAAGCCGCAGGTTCCTTATGGGAATGCGCTTTGCGATTATATTTCAGAGCATTACGAGGCGATCTTGAGTTTCTACGGACGTGATCTCGGGCTGCGTCTCGCGCGCAAGCATCTGGGCTGGTATTGCGAGGCGGCGAATGCGCCGCTGCGCGCCGAGATGATGGTCAGTCAGACGCCGGAGGCGACCTTGTCGCTGATCGAGCGCGCTTTCGGGGAAAGGTGCGCCGCATGAACCTTCCGGCCCCCGGCATTATCTGGACCTCGCTTCCGACCCCGGCTTTGCTGATCGACGGCGACGATTTCGTCGACGAAGTGAACCCGGCCGCCGAACTGTTCCTTAACCTCTCCGCCAAGGCGCTGCGGGGGAAGGCGATCGGCGAAAGGCTCGCGATTTCCGCTCCTTTGGAGGAAATCTTCTACCGGGTCCGGAAGAACCGCGCCTCGCTCTTCGTTAACGATGTCGAGCTGACGACGGGCGAGAAAGCCCCGGTGCAATGCAATCTGCAAGCCGCCCCCGTCGGCGAAGACCCCGACCGGGTGCTGCTGCTGATCGAGCCGCGCGAGCTGGCTGATCGGTTGGGGCGCGCGAGCCTCGTGAAATCGGCGGCGCGCTCGGCCATCGGGATGGCGGAGATGCTGGCCCATGAGATCAAGAACCCGCTCGCCGGGATCGCCGGGGCGGCCCAGCTCCTGAGCATGAACTTGTCCGGCGAAGACCTTGAATTAACAGACCTAATCGTCGACGAGACGCGCCGAATCGTGAAGCTGCTCGAACAGGTCGAACAGTTCGGCAACGTCCGCGCGCCCGAGAAGAAGCCGGTCAATATCCATGACGTGCTCGACCGCGCGCGCAAATCCGCAGGCGTCGGCTTCGGTGCGCATATGACGATCAAGGAGGATTACGATCCCTCGCTGCCGCCGACGCTGGGCGATGCGGATCAATTGACTCAAGTCTTCCTGAACCTGTTGAAGAATGCCGCAGAAGCCTCTGAAGGGAATGGTAATATCAAGATCCGCACCTTCTACGAGCATAGCCTGCGTCTGCGTCGCGCCGATGGATCGGGGCAGCCTCTGCCGCTGCAGATCGAGATCATCGACGACGGCCCCGGCATCCCGCCGGAAATCTCCAACGAGATCTTCGAGCCCTTCGTTTCGGGCCGCGAGAACGGCACGGGGCTTGGCCTCGCGCTCGTCTCGAAGATCATCAATGATCACGACGGCTGGGTCACGCTCGACTCGGTCCCGGGCAAGACCCGGTTTCGCATTTCACTTCCCGTTGCGCCAAAGGAGGCCTGATCCATGGACGGCACCGTACTTGTCGCGGATGACGATCGCACAATCCGCACCGTTCTGACCCAGGCCCTGACCCGTGCGGGCTGCAAGGTTCATGCCACTGCCTCGCTCGTGACGCTGATGCGCTGGGTCGAAGAGGGCAAAGGCGATCTGGTGATCTCGGATGTGATCATGCCCGACGGAAACGGGCTCGAGGCGCTGCCGAAGATCTCCGAGGAACGCCCCGGCCTGCCGGTCATCGTGATCTCGGCGCAGAACACGATCATGACCGCGATCCAGGCGGCCGAGGCCGAGGCGTACGACTATCTGCCCAAGCCGTTCGATCTGCCGGACCTGATGAAGCGCGCGCAAAAGGCGCTGGAACAGAAGCGTCGCAGCCCGACCGCCCCGCGCGAGATCGAAGGCGGCGGCGATGCGGGCGATCTGCCTCTGGTCGGGCGGACGCCGGCGATGCAGGAGCTTTATCGGCTTGTCGCACGGGTGATGAATGCCGATCTCGCGGTGCTGATCGCGGGTGAGAGCGGCACTGGCAAGTCCCTGATCGCGAAGGCTATTCACGACTTCTCCGACCGCCGGACGTTGCCCTTCGTAGTGGCGCAGGCGGGCGATCTGCAGGGCGCGGACGGCCCGGCGGCGCTGGTGGCGAAAGCGAAGGGCGGCTCGCTCGTCTTTGACGAGGTTGGCGATTACGACGATGACACGCAGGCGCGGATCGTGCGGATGCTCGACGCGCTGCCCGATCCCGCGCCGCGGATTATGGCGACGACGCAGATCGACCTCGCGGGGCTGATGGAGGCGGGCAAGTTCCGTCAGGACCTGTTCTACCGGCTGGGCGGCGTGACGCTGAACGTGCCGTCCTTGCGCGAGCGGGTCGAGGATATCCCGCTTCTGGCCGAGCATTTCCTCGCCCGGGCCGAACGCGACGGGCTGGGTCTGCGCCGCTTCACGCCCGAGGCGCTGCAACTCGTGCGCGCCTATTCCTGGCCCGGCAACGTGCGCCAGCTGGAGAACACGATCCGCCGTCTCGCGGTGACTTCGCCCGAGGAAGAGATCACCCGCGCCGAGGCGGAATTCGTGCTGGGCAACCAGCCCGCGATCGAGCCGCTGCGCCAAGGCGGCGAGGGCGAGAAGCTCTCCGCCTCCATCGCGCGCCACCTGCGGCGCTATTTCGACCTTCACGGCGGGACGCTGCCGCCTCCGGGCCTTTACGACCGGATTTTGAAGGAAATGGAGGCGCCGCTGATCGAAATCGCGCTCGATGCGACCGGTGGCAATCAGGCCAGATGTGCCGATCTGCTCGGCATCAACCGCAATACGTTGCGTAAAAAGATCACCGATCTGGATATTCAGGTGACACGCCGTCGCAAACTGATGTAAACCCGCAACAGGGGCCTGTGGCTTTCCGTTCACACGGATTCGCGAGCCACGGTCTGGAATGAGGGGGCATTTGTGCAGGGCAGCACGGCATATCGCTCAGGCTGGGACCGTTTGGCGCGCTTTCGCCGCCAGAAGCGGGTGCGCAACCTGTTCACCTTCGGTTTGGTCGTGCTGGGCCCGGCGCTCGCGATTGCGACCTTTATAGTCCTCGGGCCCTTGGGACAGGGGGCGGACAGCACCGCGCTGCGCCTGATCCTGCTCGCCGATTTCGTCTATTTCCTGCTGCTCGCCGGCCTGATCCTGATGCGGCTGGTGCAGATCATCGCCGCGCGCCGCGCGCATTCCGCCGGGTCGCGACTGACCCTGCGCCTGACGGGCGTTTTCGCGGGCATCGCGCTGGTGCCGACGATCCTCGTTGCGGTCTTCGCGTTCCTCACGGTGAATATCGGTCTCGAGGGCTGGTTCTCGGATCGCGTGCGCTCGGTCGTGGGCACGTCGCTTCAGGCCGCCGAGGCCTATCAGTCCGAGCATAAGCGCGATCTGGTGCAGGACAGCCGGGCGCTCGCGAATTTCCTCAATCTGCGGCGGCAGGCCTCGACTTTCATGTCCGATGGCGAACTGCGCGAATTGCTGATCACCGGGCAGGCGGGCATCCAGCGCGGCGTGAAAGAGGCCTATGTGATCGACGGCACGGGCCGGATCGTCGCGCGGGGTGATCGCTCCTATCTCTTTGATTACGAAGAACCTTCTCCGCGCGATATCGTCGAGGCGCAGAAGGGCGAGACGGTGCTGATCGAGGATTGGCCGAACTCGGAACTGCGCGCGCTGATCCGGCTCGATGCCTTCGTGGACCGCTATCTCTATATCTCGCGCAAGGTGGATGGGCAGATCCTCGCGCTGCTCGACAAGACGCGCGAGACGGTGACGCTCTATCAGCAACTGGAAAGCGCGCGCGGCCGGGTGATCTTCGAATTCGGGCTCGTCTATTTCGGCTTCGCGCTGATCCTGATCCTCGCCGCGGTGTGGATGGGGCTGTGGTTCGCAGAGCGCCTGTCGCGTCCCATCGGGCGGCTTGCCGCCGCGGCGGAGCGCGTCGGGTCGGGCGATCTGGATGCGCGGGTGATCGAGGCCGAGGGCGACGACGAGATCGCGACCTTGGGCGAGGCGTTCAACCGGATGACCGGGCAGTTGAAGGGCCAGCGCATGGCTCTGATCGAGAACCACCGCGAGACCGAGGAACGCCGGCGAATGTTCGATTCCGTGCTGTCCTCGGTGACCTCGGGGGTGATCGGGCTGGATGCGGACGGGCGGATTGACTTCGTGAACCGGGCCGCGATGACCTTGCTGGCGCTCGATAGCGCGCGCGACAATGCCCGCGACCTCTCGACCGCCGTTCCGGAATTCGTCGGGCTTTACAATCGCTTGCAGGACGGTCTTAACGAGGTCGCGCAAGAGGAAATCCGGGTCTCGCGGGGCGGGCGGCTGGAAAGCCTGCTGGTGCGCATGGCGGTGCGGCGCAATGATCTGGGCACGCCCGAGGGCTATGTGGTGGCCTTCGAGGATGTGACCGATCTGGTCTCGGCGCAGCGAATGGCGGCATGGGGCGATGTGGCGCGGCGCATCGCGCATGAGATCAAGAACCCGTTGACGCCAATCCAGCTTTCGGCCGAGCGGATCAAGCGCAAATTCGGCAAGATGACCGAGGGCGAAGATCTCGAGACGCTCAATCAGCTCACCGGCGTGATTGTACGGCAAACCAATGACTTGCGGCGCATTGTTGATGAATTCTCGCGCTTCGCCCGGATGCCGGAACCCGACCGCGCCGATCACGATCTGGCGCAGCTCGTGCGCGACGCCGCGACTCTGCAGCAAGACAGCCTGCATGGCGCGAAGCTGGTGACGGATGTCCCGACCGAGCCGGTAATCGTCGAACTGGACGCCACCATGATTTCGCAAGCGGTGACGAACCTTGTGAAGAATGCAGGCGAAGCAATTGAATCCTATACGGAAAAAGGTGACGTAGAAGAGGGTTTCGTGCCCGAGGTTCGCCTCGATTTGCAGGTCGCGCCCGAGCATGTGACGATCCACATCGCGGATAACGGGATCGGCCTGCCGCCGGACCGCTCGCGGCTGTTCGAGCCTTACGTTACGACGCGCGAGAAAGGCACTGGGCTGGGCCTTCCCATCGTCAAGAAGATCATTGAGGAACATGGTGGAACGCTGACCCTGAGCGACGCGCCCGCCTTTGCAGAGGGCGCCCATCGCGGGGCGCTCGCCGAAATCAGGCTCCCACGCGCCCGAGCAGCGCTCAGAGCCATCAAGGAGAGGGGCGAAGCCCCCGGGGAAGTGACATGAGCGACATTCTGATCGTCGACGACGAGAAAGACATCCGCGAGCTGATCGCCGACATCCTGCGCGACGAAGGCTACAAGACACGGCTCGCGGCGAATTCCAACGAGTGCATGGACGAGATCAACGCGCAGGAACCGGCGCTGATGATCCTCGATATCTGGCTGAAGGACAGCAAGATGGACGGGATCGACATCCTCAAGACGGTCAAGCGCGACAATCCTGACGTGCCGGTCATCATCATCTCGGGCCACGGCAATATCGAGATCGCGGTGGCTGCGATCAAGCAGGGTGCTTACGACTTTATCGAGAAGCCCTTCAACATCGACCAGCTGATGGTGGTGATCTCCCGCGCGATGGAGACGGCGCGGCTGCGACGCGAGAACTCGACGCTGAAGCGCCGCGACATGTCCTCGGGCGAGATGATCGGCGACTCGGCGGCGTACCGGCGGCTGAAGGATCAGCTCGACAAGGTGACCAAGTCCAATGGCCGGGTGATGCTGACGGGCGAGCCGGGTTCGGGCAAGGAGATGGCCGCGCGCTATATCCACCAGTTCTCGACCCGCGCGGCGGGGCCGTTCATCACCGTGAATTCCGCCTCGATCGAACCCGACCGGATGGAAGAGGTCCTCTTCGGGCGCGAAACCCCCGAGCGCGGCGTCGAGAAGGGCCTCTTGGAGCAGGCCCATGGCGGCGTGATCTATTTCGACGAGGTGGCCGAGATGCCGCTCGGCACGCAGTCGAAGATCCTGCGGGTTCTGACCGAGCAGCAATTCCTGCGCGTGGGCGGGGCCGACAAGGTCCGCGTCGATCTGCGGGTGATCTCGTCGACGACCCGCGATCTGATGACGCAGATCCGCGAGGGGCATTTCCGGCAGGAGCTCTACGACCGGCTGAACGTCGTGCCGATCGAGGTGCCGCCGCTCTCGGAGCGGCGCGAGGACGTGCCGCTTCTGGCCGATCATTTCCTGCGCGGCTTCAACGAGACCCAGGGCCTGCCGCTGCGTGAAATCTCTGAAGAGGCCGCGGCGCTGATGCAGACGATGGACTGGCCGGGCAATGTCCGCCAGCTGCGCAACGTGATCGAGCGGGTGCTGATCCTCGGCGAAGGCTCGGGCGCGATCGAGGCGCGCGAGCTGCCCGGTCAGGAAGGCCCGGCGGATGAGGGGCGCATCGTTCTGGGCGGCGCGCTCGCCACGCTGCCTTTGCGCGAGGCGCGCGAGCTGTTCGAGCGCGAATACCTGCTCACCCAGATCAACCGTTTCGGGGGCAACATCTCGCGCACCGCGAATTTCGTCGGCATGGAGCGCTCGGCACTGCATCGCAAACTCAAATCGCTCGGCGTCGTGACCACGAACAAGGCCGGCGCCCGCGTCGCCCAATTCGACGGCGGCGAGGAATAACGAAAAACGCGCGCCTCCGTTCGGGGCGCGCGTCTTGTCTTCGTTTTGGAAGAAATATCCCGGGGTGAGCCCGGAACGGGCGAGGGGCAGAGCCCCTTGTTTTTATTTCTCCGGCAAGAGCCCGCGCGGGCTGAAGCGCAGCACCATCAGCAGGATGATCCCCATCACCAGCATCCGCATATGCGGGGCCGACTGGATTAGGTGATCCTTGAAGCCGCCATCGGGGAAGGGTGCGGCCAGCGCGCCCATGATATCCGGGCCCCAGTCGCCTGCCTTGACCCAGACATACCAGATCAGCACGCCACCCAGGATCGAGCCCCAGTTGTGGCCCGAGCCGCCCACGATCACCATCACGAGGATCAGGAAGGTGTAGCGCAGCGGGTTGTAGGAGGTCGGCGTCATCTGCCCGTCGAGCGAGATCATCATCGCGCCCGCAAGCCCGATCACCGCCGAGCCCAGCACGAAGATCTGCAGGTGGCGGCGGGTGACGTTCTTGCCCATTGCGGCCGCCGAGATCTCGTTGTCGCGGATCGCGCGCATCATCCGGCCCCAGGGCGATTTCAGCGACATCTCGGTCAGCCAGATCAGCGCGAGGATGACGATCACGAACAGGACGAGGAAGGCCAGCTTCACCGCGATGGTGGAGCCCAGCTGCGGATCGAGGCCCCAGCTTTGCATCTGCGCGACGAAATCGGGCGAGTTCTGCAGGTCGATCTCGTAGGGCACCGGCCACGGGCGCGGGATGCCGTTGACGTTCAGCACGCCCCGGTCGAGCCATTGCTCGTTTTTCAGGATCGCGACGATGATCTCCGCGATGCCGAGCGTCGCGATCGCGAGGTAATCCGAGCGCAGGCCGAGGGCGGTCTTGCCGACCAGCCAGGCCGCGCCTGCGGCCAGAACCGCGCCCACGGGCCAGGAGATCAGCGTCGGCAGGCCCAGCCCGCCGAGGTTGCCCTGCGCCGAGGGGTTGATCGCCTCGATCACCTCGACCGCCGGATCGAACAGCCAGCGATAGGTGAAGAAGCCGACGACCAGCACGGCGGTCACGGCGAGGCCGCGCGTCTTGCCGCGCAGATTGCGCCAGATCCAGACCGCCGCGAGCACCGCGACGATGGCCACGAAGAAGGCCGCCATGATGCCCGGACCGCCGCCCGAGAAGGCGCCGGGGGTGGGCGGCATGGAGATCAGCACCGGGGCGAGGCCGCCAAGCGCGAGGAAGCCCATCGCGCCCGCGTTGAACAGGCCCGCATAGCCCCATTGAATGTTCACGCCGAGCGCCATGATCGCCGACAGAAGCCCCATGTTGAGAATGCCGAGCGCCGAGTTCCAGCCCGAGGTGAAGCCCTCGAGCAGGATGAGCGCTGCCATGATGGCGAAGAAGAGGGGCGCACGGATGCGGCTGGTCTCGCCAGCCTGACGATTGCTGCTCATACGATTTTCCCCTTGAAGAGGCCGGTCGGCTTGAAGATCAGGACGAGGATCAGGATCGTGAAGCTGACTGCGTATTTGTAATCGGTGGAGAGAAGCTGAACGAGCCCGTCCGGCTCCCAGCTCGGGACCAGATAGGTCGCGACCTTCTTCCATGCGTAGGTGAGGCCCACTTCCGAGAAGGAGATCACGAAGCCGCCCGCGATCGCGCCCACCGGGTTGCCGATGCCGCCGACGATGGCCGAGGCGAAGATCGGTAGCAGAAGCTGGAAATAGGTGAAGGGTTTGAACGACTTGTCGAGCCCGTAGAGCGTGCCTGCGATGGTCGCGAGCGCGCCGGTGATGATCCAGGTGACCGCCACGACCTTGTTCGGGTCGATGCCCGACAGCAGCGCCAGATCCTCGTTATCGGAAAACGCGCGCATGGATTTACCGGTGCGCGTCTTGCCGAGGAACCAGAACAGGGCGGCCACGGTGATGATCGCGGTGACGACGGTGATCACCTGCGTCGAGCGCAGCGTCAGCGGCTCGTGCAGCCCCGTCATCTCGCGCCATTGCCGGGCGTTGATGACGAAGCGGGTGCCGTCGTCGAAATTGATCTGATCGACGCCGATCAGGAAGCGCGTGAGCGCGTTCATCACGAACATCACGCCGACCGAGACCATGACCATGACCACGGGCGCAGCCCTGACTTTTCGGTAATATTGGTAAACGACCTTGTCCGTGCCGAGCATCAGCGCCGCGGTGACCGCGATGCCGAAGGGCAGGGCGAGAAGGGCGGTCGGCAGCGGGCCGAAGCTGATCCCCATCGCCTGAAAGCCCCAGGTGATCAGGATCACGACCCCGGTGCCGAAGGCCATCGTGTCGCCATGGGCGAAGTTGGAAAACCGCAGGATCGAGTAGATCAGCGTGACCCCGAGCGCGCCGAGCGCAAGCTGCGCACCATAGGCGGTGGCAGGGATGATGACGTAATTGGTGACCGCGACAAGCGCGTTGATGAGTTCCATTGCTCAGCCCCCCAGGAAGGTGCGGCGGACTTCCGGGTCGGCCAGAAGGGCCTCTCCAGTGTCGGTGTATTTATTCGCGCCTTGCACGAGGACATAGCCTTTATCCGCGATCTCAAGGGCTTGGCGGGCGTTCTGCTCGACCATCAGGATCGAGATGCCGCTGCGGGCGACCTCGATGATGCGATCGAAAAGCTCGTCCATCACGATGGGCGAGACGCCCGCGGTGGGCTCGTCGAGCATCAGGAGCTTCGGCTGGGTCATCAGCGCGCGGCCCACGGCCACCTGCTGACGCTGCCCGCCCGACAGCTCGCCCGCGTTCTGGCGACGCTTTTCCTTCAGGATCGGGAACAGGTCGAAGACCTGATCCATCGTGCCCCGGAAATCGTCGTCGCGGATGAAGGCGCCCATCTCGAGGTTTTCCTCGACCGTCATGGTCGGGAAGACGTTGTTCACCTGCGGAACGAAGCCCATACCTTTCTTAACGCGGTCCTGCGGCGAGAGGCCGGTAATGTCCTGCCCGTCGAGCGTGACCTTGCCTTCGCGCAGACCGAGCATGCCGAACACGGCCTTCATCGCGGTGGATTTGCCCGCGCCGTTGGGGCCGACGATCACGGCGATCTCGCCCTTTTCGACGGTCAGCGTGCAGTCGTGCAGGATGTCGGCCTTGCCGTAGCCGCCGGTCATGTTGGAGGCGTTGAGATAGCTCATTGGGCACCCCCTTTGCCGGCTTCATCGCCCAGACCGGGCTGCGCGCCGTGATCTTCATGGGCGGCGGTCTCGGCGGTTTCCTCGGCCTTGACCTTGTTCTTCAGCCCGGTGCCCAGATAGGCCTCGATAACGGCCTCGTTTTCCATGATGTGATCGGCAGACCCCTGAGCCAGCACCTTGCCCTCGGCCATCACGATGACCGGGTCGCAGAGGCGGCCGATGAAATCCATGTCGTGTTCGATCACGCAGAAGGTGTAGCCGCGCTCTTTGTTGAGGCGCACGATGGCGTCGCCGATCGTGTTCAGAAGCGTCCGGTTCACGCCCGCGCCGACCTCGTCGAGGAAGACGATCTTGGCTTCGACCATCATCGTGCGGCCCAGCTCCAGAAGCTTCTTCTGACCGCCCGAGAGGTTGCCTGCTTTCTCGTCCTTGAGATGCGAAATCGTCAGGAAATCAAGGACTTCATCGGCCTTCTTCAGAAGTGCCGCTTCCTCGTCGCGGATGTGTTTTCGCCCGAACCATGTGTTCCAGAGCGTCTCGCCCGCCTGTCCGGTGGGCACCATCATCAGGTTCTCGCGCACCGTGAGCGAGGGAAACTCATGCGCGATCTGGAAGGTGCGCAGCAGTCCCTTGTGGAACAGCTCATGGGGCGCAAGCCCGGTGATGTCCTCGCCATCCATCGTGACACGGCCCGCGGTGGGTTCGTGCACGCCTGCGATGACGTTGAAGAGCGTGGATTTGCCGGCGCCGTTCGGGCCGATCAGCCCGGTGATCGAGCCGGTCGCGATTTCGAGGCTCGCGCCATCGACCGCGCGGAATCCGCCGAAGGATTTGACTAGGTTTTCAACCCGGATCATAGGGTCCCCTGAGTTGTAGGCGTGTTAGCTTCACGCCACATCTTGTTGTTTTATAATTTAAAACAGCCCGGATCGCTCCGGGCTGCCTCAGCTCTGATGACCGATTAGCGGTATTTCACCGTCTCGATCTTGTCATCCTTGATCGTGATTTCGCGGAAGGTGCCCGCGGCTTCGCCATTGCCGATCAGGTTGACGGCGGTCGCGCCTTCATAGTCGACCGGCTTGCCTTCCTTGATCAGGTCGAGCGCCTTGCCCAGCTCGCCGGGATAGATCTTCTCGCCGGGGCCGTTCGCGACTTCCATGACCTTGTCCTTGTAGACTTTCGGGTCGGTGGAATCCGCCGCCTGCATCGCCAGCAGCATCAGAGCCGCCGCGTCATAGGCGCCGCCCGAATAGGCCGACGAGCCGTCGAAGCCGGCTTTCTCGGCCATGCCGAGATAGGTCTTCATGCCGTCGCCCGCCGAGTCGGGAAGCTGGCCGAAGGAGCCGTTGATTTCCGAGCCGAAATTGTCCTCGAGCGTCTGGCTGACCATGCCGTCGGGGAAGACGAACTTCTCGAAGGCGCCGGTGTCGAGCGCGCCGCGCAGGATGCCCGAGCCGCCCTGGTCGATATAGCCGACGATGACGAGCGCGTCGCCACCTGCGGAAGCGAGCGATGCGACTTCAGCGGAGTAGTCGCCCTTGCCGTCTTCGTGCGCGGCCGAGATGGTCACGGTGCCGCCCTTGGCCTTGTAGGCTTTCTCGAAGCTGTCAGCGAGACCCTTGCCGTAGTCGTTGTTGGTGTAGGTCACGGCGACGTTCTTGATGCCCTTCTCGAGGATCTCGTCGGCCATGACTTCGCCCTGACGCGCATCCGACGGAGCGGTGCGGAAGAACAGGCCATCATCCTCGAGCGTCGAAAGTGCCGGCGAGGTCGCCGAGGGCGAGATCATCACGACGCCGTTCGGCATGGCGACGTTCTGCAGGACAGCGGTGGTCGCGCCCGAGCACATTGCGCCCATGATGCCAGCGACCTTGTCGGTGGTGACCAGCGTTTCGCCTGCCGCGGTCGCGGCTGCTGCGTCGACGCAGGTCGAGTCGCCGCGGACTGCGGTCACGGTGTCGCCACCCAGCAGCTTGCCGGAATCGGAGACTTCCTTGATCGCCATCTCGGCACCCTGCGCCATCGGCGGGGCGAGCGATTCAAGCGGACCGGTAAAGCCCAGCAGGACGCCCATCTTCACGTCATCGGCATATGCGCCAGTCGCGCCAAGCGCGATCGCAGCCGAAGCCAGAAGCAGTTTTTTCATGTGTTCACTCCCGTGTTGGAACTCGCGTTCTTGCGCGAGGTTAGTGCGCGGTTCGTCAAATGTGAAGAACCGCGAGTGGCGCGATGACGCGAAAAACCAACCGGAAGGTCAAGGCTCGCGCAACGCGACGTAACGGCAATTTGGGGTTATGTGCAAATTCGTGAAAGGCGAAGGCGGTGATTGCGCAATTTTCAGTCGAGCGCGCCTTCAGGCCCTAAATCGACGGTAGAGCCGGGGGCTTCCTTTTCGCCCGCAGCGCTCGCGCCGCGTTCACGGTAAGGTGTGGTCTGGTAATGCGCGCGGTAGCATTTCGAGAAATGCGACGGGCTCGCAAAGCCGCAGGCCATGGCCACGTTGATCACGCTCATTTCCGTTTGCATCAACAGGTTACGCGCCTTTTGCAGCCGCAATTCCATGTAGTAGCGCTTCGGCGAGCGGTTGAGATAGCGACGGAACAGACGCTCCAGCTGGCGCGCGGACATGCCCACTTCGGTCGCGAGCGTCGCGGGGCTGATCGGGTCTTCGATATTGCGCTCCATCCGGCCGATCACCTGCGCGAGCTTGGGGTGGCGCACGCCGATCCGGGTGGGAATCGACAGCCGCTGCGTGTCGCGATCCGAACGGATCGAGGAATGGATCAGCTGATCTGCGACGGTATTGGCCAGTTCTTCGCCGTGATCGCGGGCGATCAGCCGCAGCATCAGGTCGATCGAGGCGGTGCCGCCCGCCGTCGTCACCCGGTTGCCGTCGATCACGAAGACGCCCTTGGTCAGTTCGATATCGGGGAAATCCTCGGCGAAGGCGTCGACATTCTCCCAGTGGATCGTTGCGCGTTTGCCGTCGAGCAGCCCTGCACGGGCCAGCGCATAGGAGCCGGTGCACAGGCCCCCGATAGTCGCGCCACGCCGTGCCTCGCGCCGGAGCCAGTTCAAAAGCGGTTTGGTGACCGCCTCGGCCACGTCGATGCCGCCGCAGACCAGCACCATCGTATCGCGGCCCAGTTCCTCCAGCCCGATATCGGTGCGGAAGGTCGTGCCGTTCGAACAGGTGACGTCTGCGCCCGATTCCGAGGCCAGTTTCCAGGTGTAGAGCGTGCGTCCCGAAACCTGATTGGCGAGGCGCAGCGGCTCGATCGCGCTGGCGAAGGCCATCATCGTGAACCGGTCGAGAAGCATGAAAACGACCGAACGCTGGCGCGCGTCCGGGGCGATCCGGATCATCCCCTGCGAAGGGGCTGGGCGACGGGTGGGGCGGGGATCAGGCATGTCGTCAATCCGTCATCTGTGGTGAAACACCGAAACAGCAAATTGGTGCCCGCCGCAAGAGGGGGAACTTACGGAGGGCCCCGCAGGCGTGCGGAAATGCAATTTCGGGTTTGTTTCCCTGACCCGCGCCGTCTATAAGCGGCGCCGAATGAAACGACCACGCTTTTGGAGGATCAGATGGGCAAGGGTTGGAGCAAATCGGACTGGCGCGCGAAACCGCGGGTTCAGATGCCCGACTATCCCGATCAGGGGGCGCTGAACGCTGTCGAGGCACAGCTGTCGCGGATGCCGCCGCTGGTCTTCGCGGGCGAGGTGCGCACGCTGAAGGCGGAGCTGGCGAAAGCCGCGCGCGGCGAGGCGTTCCTGCTGCAGGGCGGCGATTGCGCCGAAGCCTTCGGGGAATTCTCGGCAGATAACATTCGCGACACCTTCAAGGTGATGCTGCAGATGGCGGTCGTGCTGACCTGGGGCGCGAAGGTTCCGGTCATCAAGGTCGGGCGTATGGCGGGTCAGTTCGCCAAGCCGCGTTCGGCGCCGACCGAGACCATCGAGGGCACCGAGCTGCCGAGCTACCGCGGCGACATCATCAACGGTTTCGAGTTCACCTCGGAGGCGCGTCTGCCCGATCCGAACCGGATGCTGCAGGCCTACACGCAGGCGGCGGCCTCGCTGAACCTGCTGCGCGCCTTCTCGACGGGTGGTTTCGCCGATATCCACCGCGTTCAAAGCTGGATCGCGGGCTTCACCGATGCTGACGAGGCCGAGAAATACCGTCAGGTCGCCGATCAGATTTCGGAGGCGATGGACTTCATGCGGGCCGCGGGCGTGACCTCGGAAACCGCGCATGAGCTGGGCTCGGTCGATTTCTACACCTCGCATGAGGCGCTGCTGCTGGAATATGAAGAGGCGCTCTGCCGCATCGATTCCACCACCGGCCTGCCGGTTGCGGGCACCGGCCACATGATCTGGATCGGCGACCGCACCCGTCAGCCCGACGGCGCGCATGTCGAATTCTGCCGCGGCGTGCAGAACCCGATCGGCCTGAAATGCGGCCCCACCACCACCGAGGACGACCTCAAGGTGCTGATGGAGAAGCTGAACCCGGAAAACGAGGCGGGCCGTCTGACCCTGATCGCGCGCTTCGGCGCGGGCAATGTCGGCGATCACCTGCCGCGCCTGATCCGCACGGTCGAGGCCGAGGGCGCGAATGTCGTCTGGTCCTGCGATCCGATGCACGGCAACACGATCAAATCGGCCTCGGGCTTCAAGACCCGGCCCTTCGATTCCGTGCTGCGCGAGGTGAAGGAATTCTTCGCGATCCACAAAGCCGAGGGCACGATCCCCGGCGGCGTGCATTTCGAGATGACCGGCAAGGACGTGACCGAATGCACCGGCGGCGTGCGCGCCGTGACCGATGGCGATCTGTCCTCGCGCTACCACACCGCCTGCGACCCGCGTCTGAATGCGAGCCAGTCGCTGGAACTGGCCTTCCTCGTCGCCGAGGAACTGCAGGACCGCCGCAAGCTCGCGAAAGCCGCGTCGCAATAAGCGCGCGCCGCGCTGCGGCACGTTTCAACGGATTGATTGGCCCGGACCCTTGTGTCCGGGCCTTTTTCATCTGCGTTTCGGGCGCGCCGCGATGCAGAAACCACCCATTTTGCGGGCTGAGCATTTGCCTGTTGCATGAATTTTAAACGCCCCCTCGGGAAAAGGACCCGCATGGCAAGTCCGGTTTGAAAAACCGTGGACAGGCCTGATCGACGGGTCGTTACTTGACGATGTGGGGCGCGTCCGACCCGGGCGCGGCAGCGGGGTGCAGCCTTTCGTGGGTAACGGGCTGACCCTCGCCAATAGGGCGCAAGCGGCAGCAAGACCGGCGCGAATTTGAAGGGAATTAGCAGGCGTGCGCGGGGACTGCGCGACGGGTCGCTCGACGGGGCGGCAAGTCTCTCCGTGATGCGTTGTCAGGGGGTGTTATGAAATACCGTTCAGAAATCGACGGGCTGCGCGCCGTCGCCGTGATCTCGGCGATCCTGTTTCACGCCGGCGTGCCGGGGGCGCAGGCGGGCTTTATCGGGGTCGATATCTTCTTCGTGATCTCGGGCTTCCTGATCACCACGATCCTCGTGCAGGATCTTCAGAGCGACCGCTATTCCATCCTGACCTTCTACGAGCGCCGGGCGCGCCGCATTCTGCCTGCGCTTCTCGTGGTGATCCTCGCCTGTCTGCCATTTGCATGGGCCTGGATGTTCGCCGATCAGCTGCGCGATTTCGGTCAGAGCATCGTGGGGGCGGCGCTGTTCGTCTCCAACATCCTGTTCTGGAAGGAGAGCGGGTATTTCTCGCTCGGCTCCGAGATGAAGCCCTTGATGCACACTTGGTCGCTGGCGATCGAGGAGCAATATTACATCCTCTTCCCGCCGCTTCTGGCGCTTGGCTGGCATTTCGGGCGCAAGATGATCTTCGGGATCGTCCTCGCGATCGGAGTGCTGTCGCTCGCGATTGCGCAATACTGGTCCTTCACGTCGCCCGATGCCGGGTTCTTCCTGCTGCCGAGCCGCGCATGGGAGCTGATGGTCGGCGGTCTCGGGGCCTTCTGGATGCTGTGGCGCGCGCCGCGTGCGAATGGCTGGCTGGGGGGCGCGGGAGCTTTGATGCTCTTCGCATCCTACTTTCTCTTCGACGCGGAAACCCCGCACCCATCCTTCATGACGCTGCTGCCCGTGGTGGGCACGCTGATGATCCTCGTCTTCGCGCGGCAGGGCACGGCGGTGGCACGGGTGCTGAGCCTGCGCCCGGTCGTGGGGATCGGCCTGATGAGCTATTCCGCCTATCTCTGGCACCAGCCGGTCTTCGCCTTCGCGCGGATGCGCTCGCTCGCCGATCCGAGCCTGTCGCTGATGCTGGCTCTGTCGGTGCTGAGCCTCGGGCTCGCCTATCTCAGCTGGCGCTACGTCGAGCAGCCGTTCCGCAGCCATCGCAAAGGCGTTGTGCCGCTGCTGCCGCGCCGTTCGGTGCTGCTTTCGGCCTCGGCAGCGGCGCTTGTCGCGCTGATCGGGGTGGGAGCGACGCTGCATCTGATCCGGGGCGCGCCGTGGCGCGTGCCGCCGCAGGTGGCGACGCTGCTGGCCGCGAAGGACGACATCAACCCGCTGCGCGATCAATGCCTGCCCTGGGCCGAGACGCCCGCCGAATATAACCTGCCGCCCGACCCGGTCTGCGTGAGCGACGTGAACCCCGGCGGGCCGCTCGCGGTGCTGGTGGGCGACAGCCATGCCGATGCACTGGCCGAGCCGCTGCGCGCGGCGCTCGAGGGGCGGGGCTGGCGCTTTGCGCAGGTCACGACGGCCTATTGCGGCACCGCGCCGGGCGTCCATCGCGGCGCGCAGGACTGCAACGACGTCTTCAACAAGAACATGGCCTATCTGCGCGAGGTCCGCCCCGATCTGATCATCGCCTCGGGGCGGCTGCAGAACCTGTTCAGCGACGATTTCTTCGACAATGGCGAGGGCGGGCACGAATATCCGTGGCGGCGTCCGAAACAGGTGCTGGTGGCCTCCGAGATCGGGGTCGATCCGTCGATCACCGGGCCCGCGCTGGCCGAGGCCGCGCTGCATAAGGGCGTCGAAGCGTTCCTCTCGACCGGGGCCTATGTCCTCTATGTCCATCCGGTGCCCGAGGCGGGCTGGAACGTGCCCGAGATCGCCGCGAAGCAAAGCTTCCTCGCTGGCGGCGGCTGGCCCACGGTGACGGTGAGCCGCGCGTCCTACGAGGCGCGTGCGGGCCGGGCGCAGGCGGTGCTCGACGCGATCGACGACCCGCATCTCTTCCATGTGCGCCCGCAGGACATCTTCTGCGACGCGACGCGCTGCACCAATGCGACCGGCGGCAAGGTCTATTACCACGACGACGATCATCTCAGCCTGACCGGCGCGCGGTTGGTGGTGGCCGCGGTCATGGCGCAATTCCCGACAATCACGGCTCAGATGACGAAACGCGTCGATCTCGTCCTGCCCTGAGCCGAGCCGCATATCCCGGAGGTCCCCCGCATGGCAGTCCAACTCGCCCAGACCGACCTCGCGCAGAGCGAGGACCCGACGCGCTATGATGCGATCATCGTGGGCGCGGGGGCGGCAGGCGGATTGGCGGCGGCGCTGTTATGTGCGGCGGGGCTGGATGTGCTGTTGCTGGATGCCGGGTTCGCCGCGCCGGCAATGCGGGCGCCGATGAAAAATCTGGTATCCTTCGGGCTGCGCAAGGTCGCGCGGCCCGGGCTGATCCGGATGTTGCCGCGCGCCGTCGTGCGTCGGGGCGAGCGGATGGTGCGCAAGGCGGGCGGGCAGCGCCAGCCGATCCAGACCCAATGCCACGCTTGGCCGACCGCGCCCGATCTCTTCGTGGATGATCTCGACAATCCCTACGCCACCGATCCCGACAAGCCGTTCCACTGGTTTCGCGTGCATGCGCTTGGCGGGCGGATGGTGGTGCCGACGCATGGGCGGCAATATCTGCGCCTCGGGCCGGACGATTTCGCGCCGCGCGACGGGCGCTCGCCCGCATGGCCGTTCGGCAGCGACGAGATCGACCCGTGGTACGAGATGGTCGAGCGGCATCTGGGGCTGTCGGGGGGCGCGACAGGCTCGCGCTGGATCCCGCCGAGCCTGCTGTCAGAGATCCGCAGCCCCGATCCGGCCGAGGCGCAGTTGATCGCGACGATCGGGGCGGCGTTTCCCGGAGCCGAGCCGATGCTGGGCCAATACGCCGCGCCGCTGCCTGCGCTGGAGATCGCCGCGGGCACGGGGCGGCTGAGCTGTCGGCAGGGCGCGGTGGTCGATCATGTCGAAATCGGCGCCGATGGCGAGATCGGCGCGGTCTGCTTTTACGACCGCGAAAGCGCGAGCATCCGGCGCGCCGTTGCGCCCAAGGTGCTGCTCGCGGCCTCCACCATCGAGACGACGCGGATTTTGCTGGCCTCCGAGCGCGGCGGGCAACCCGGCGCGCTGGGGCGGGCTTCGGACGCGCTGGGGCGCAATCTGATGGATCATGTGACGGTGCAGATCGAGGGCAATGGCGCGGGGCTGGTGGGCGATCAGGCGGTGCCCGAGGTCTGGCGCTGTCTTTATCTGCCGCATTTCGAGCAGCGCCACGGCGCGCAGAACACGCCCGAGCGCGGCTTCGGCGTGCGCATCTACCGGGTGCCGAAAACCACCGGGGAGTCGCATTTCACCGCCGTCTCGGACTCCGAGATGCTGCCGCGTCGCGAGAACCGGGTCACGCTGAGTGCGCAAAAGGATGCTTTCGGGATCGCGGTGCCGCATGTCTCGATCGAGCACAGCCCCGAGGAACGCAGCATGGCCGAACGCCAGATCGCGGCCTTGCGGGACTTGGCGGCGGCCTTGGAGGTCGATGTCACGCGGCTCTCCGAGGGGCCGGGGATTCCGGGCGCCTCGATCCATGAATGTGGCACGGCGCGGATGGGAACGGCGCCCGAGAATTCCGTCGTCGACCCGCAAGGCCGGGTCTGGGAGACGCGCGGGCTCTATGTCATCGACGGCTCGGTTTTCCCCTCCGAAGGCAACCAGAACCCGACGCTCACGATCATGGCGCTGGCCGCGCGGGTCTGCGGGCGGATCGCTGGGTTCGGGCCGGATATGCGCTTGCCGGACATGGTAGAACCGGAAGAGCTGCGCGCGGCGAAGATCGCCTGAACGCGGGCGGCGGTCGCGCCTAGGACTGCGCGGCTTCCCTTGCCGCCGCGCGGCGCCGAAACCCCACCAGTTTGCGCGTCGTGACCAGCGGCGAGGCGGTCCGCATGCCGCGGCTCAACCGGCGCGCGGGCGTCGCCGCCAGCGCATCCAGCCGCGCACCGATCTGGGCTATGTCGAACTCCGCGCGGCACCACGCGCCTGCTTGCATCGCCGCCAGACGGTGCCCGTTCGGAGCCTCGCGGATGCGGGCCACCACCTGCGCGACCTCCCGCGGGTGGCAATAAAGCGCGTGCGGCCCGAAGGTCGGGCGCAGCGCCGGATCGAGCACGCAGCGCAGCCCCATCATCATCGCCTCGGCCACGGTGCGCCCGAAGGCTTCGCGCCAGCGCGCGGAGTGGAAATAGGAAAACAGGTCGAGCCCGTCGAGGTACCCCGCCACATCCTCGGTGCCGAAGGGCAGGATGTCCCAGCCCGACACATCGACCCCGCGGCTGGCGAAGAACTCCACCTCTGCGCCGAGCACGCGCGGATGCAGATCGCGACGCGCGGGCAGGGAGGCTGCGATATCCTCCGCCGCATCGGGCCATTTATCCTCATGCGCGCGCCCGTGCCGCCCGATGGTCCACAGGCCCGGCTGGAGTTTCTCGCGCTTGGGCTGCCATTGGCCGGTGTCGAAACTGTTGGGCCAATCCTGCGCATGGAGCGCGAGGAAGGGCTGGAAACTGCGCAACTGCGCCCGCACCAGTCCCGAGACCGGCAGCCATTCGACGGTCTTCGGCTCGGGCAGCAGCCGCGCAATCGCCTGATCGGTGCCGAGCGGGTCATAGGCCAGCGCGCCATCGCCCAGGAAGGGCGGGTGATGGGCGACGACGAAGATCCGCTCGCTTTTCGGCAGACGCGGCGGGCGCGGTGCGCGGCCCAGCTGTGCCCGCCCGAAAATCTGCGGATTGTGCAGGAAGGTCATCGCGCTGCGATCGGGGCTCAGCACCACATCGTCGAGATCGGCCAGCTCCAGCAGGGTTGGATTGGGGACTTCGGTCGGCAGGTAGAAGGCACCGGCCTCGAAGAACTCGATGCCGACGCGCATGCCGCGCGCATGGCAGGCGAGCACATCGGTGCGGAAAGCCTGCGCCGTGCCGCCGGTGAAACGCGGGTCCATGACCAGCGTGATGTCGACAGTACGGGCGCTCATCGGGCAAATCGATCGGAGAAACGGGCAGGGCCCGTGATGGTTCGAGCAACTCCCGAACGGGGCGCGGGCGCGCGCAGCGACAGCTGGTAGCGCCGCGCCACCACGATCGCCATGAACATCAGCACCGTATCGGCGGCGAATTCGGCGAAGAACATCACCTCGCTGTTCACGAGGATCACCTCGCGCACCATGTAGCCCGCCCAGAACAGCGACTCGAAGCTGGGCGAGCGGATCGCCCAGAGCACCAGAAAATAAAGCGTGTAGAGGAACAGGCCCAGCTGCATCGCGCCGCCGATCAGCCCGATCTCCACCGTGTTCGAGATGAAGGTGTTGTGGAAATGGAAGCCCACCTTGTCGGCGATCCCGAACTCCGCCCAGAGCCGCTCGGCCAGCGGGTTGCCGACCACCCAGACGCCGCGAAACCCTTCGCCCAGCAGCGGATGTTTCGCGATCTCGTCGAAGGCGGATTGCCAGAGCGTGGTGCGCCCCGTCAGGGTCAGATCCTTGCCGGTCAGCCGGACCATCAGCTGCGAAAGCTCGTCGAAGAAGCCGGAAACCGCGATCGCGATCAGCGCGATCAGCAGGACCGAACTGCCCGCGACCAGTAGCCTCTGCCACGGCCCGAGCCGGTTGAGGAACTTGATCGCCACCATCGCCGTGCAGGCGCCCATCGCGGCGAGGATCGCGCCCACGGAATCGGCCACGATCAGCAGGAATGTCCCAGCCACCAGCGCCACCACGCCGGGCAGCAGGTAGCGCCGCCCGCGCCGGTCGAGCGTGATCGCCAGACCGACGAGCATCGGGATCATCGCGAATTGCGCCAGTTGGTTCTTGGAATTGTAGAGGCCGAGCCACGCGCCCGAGCCGCTGATCCGGCCGATCCCGAACTGGCAGACCGCCAGGATCAGCCCCGTCACCAGCAGCACCCGCAGCACCGTCGTCGTCGAGAGCCGCAAGCCCGCCGCGACCGCCATGCTCGCCGTCAGGGCCAGTTGCAGCCCGTGCCGGATCGTCTGCGAGGGGTAGTTCGACCACAGGAAAGACAGCAGGCACCAGCCGATCATCACCCAGATCGCGGCGGTGGCGTAGCCTTCGTCGAGGATGCGCTGCGGCTGCCAGAAGACCAGCGCCGCCATCGCCGCCAGATAGATCAGCGCCGCCTTGGATCCCATCAACGGAATCCAGTTCAGCGCGATCAGGCCGATCGCGAATGCGAGCGCCTCGGGCGAGAACGTGATCGTGTCGCGGCGGGAGATCATCTTGCGTCGAAACACCTCTGAGCGGGCGCGAGCGGCACCCCTTTCCCCGATCCTCGCGCGACCCGGCAGGGCGGGCCAGAGCTTTGCCGGCTCCCGGGCGGCCCTTGCCCCGAGTGGCGAAACTATCGGCGGGTTTCATGACGAGGTGATGATCTCGCGGGCAGTCGTGAAAGCCCGATTGATGCGCGCATCGGCCCGAAACCGCACAACAGCGCGTAAGAAACAGGCGCGCGGGTGCTGCGATGCAGAAAGCGGGCGGTTTTTCTTTGCTGGCGGGGCTTGGGCGGTCCTAGCTTGAACCCTGCGGCCCGCGAGGGGTGTCAAAGGCCGCGCAATGTGCCGTGACGAGTCGATGGGGGCGTCATGACTATCAAGACAGAATCGAGGCCGCTCAAGGTGCTCGCGCCGGTGGGCTATCCGTGGGATTTCAGCGGGCCGCGCCAGTCGCGTCACCGGATCGAGCGCAAGATTTTTGTGCCGTTCAACCGGATACGTTCGGAATATGACGGGGTGACGCTGTTCGATCCGGTCTCGGCGCATCGTTGCGACCTGATCCACGCCTTCAACCGTATCCCGCTCGGGCGCAAACCCTTCGTGATCGGCTTCGAATCCGACCTGCCGCGGGTCTTCGGGCGCGAGGGCTCGGGCTACGAGGCGATGTTGTATCGGATTTTGCTGTCGGATCGCTGCCGCGCGATCGTCGCGATCTCGCAATTCGCCTGCGAGAGCTTCCGGCAGACGGTCGCGAAATCCCGGCTGTCGCCCACCGATCAGGCACGGCTTCTGGACAAGCTGGAATGTCGCTACCCGTCGCTGCACCCGGGCAAGGACGCGCATGAGGAGATCGCGCTGGAGCCGCCCTACCAGATCACCTTCGTCGGCGGGCATTTCGCGCGCAAAGGGGGATGTTCTGTCGCGCGAATGGCGGAACTGGCCCTGAAACGCGGATTGCCGTTCCATTTCAACGTGATTTCCAGCCTCACCTGCGGCGGGTCGATCTGGAGCGATCCGGAGCGGCAGGAGGTGTTTCAGCCCTATCTCGATCTGCTCAACCTGCCCAATGTCACGCATCACGCGCGGATGCCGAACGCTCAGGTGGTCGAGCTTTTGCGCAATAGTCACGCGGCGGCGCTGCTGACCTTCTCGGACACGTTCGGCTTCTCGGCGGTGGAGGCGATGATCCACGGCACGCCGGTTCTGGCGACCGATCAGCGCGCGCTTCCCGAATTCATCGAGGATGGCGTCTCGGGGGCGCTGGTCGGGCGTCCGCGTACGCCGGGCGATGACGAATGGCGGCCCGAATGGTCGCAGCGCGGCACTGTCGAATGCGAGGCGATGTTCGTGGCCGAGACCGAGCGGATGGCGCAGGAGGGGATCGCGCGGCTCGAAGAGATGTTCGCCGATCCCGAAGCCTACCGTGCGATGCGCCGCGCCGCCCATGCGCAGGCGCGGGCGCTGTTCGATCCCGAGGATGCGGCGGCCTATTGGGATGGGCTGTATGAGCGGGCCGCGGCTGGCTGAACGCGGTCAGCTTGTGCGGCTTTTGCGGAAATGATCCGCCATGCCGAGGATGTCGCGCAGGAAAACGGGCGCGCCGAGCCGCAGCAGCCCGAGATAAAGCGCGCCTCCCGCCAGCACCAATACCGGCAGCGTGAACAGCGCGGGCAAACCCAGACCGTCGAACCACAGTTTCAGCACATAGACGCCCGCGGCCATGCCCAAAGCGGTGATGAAGCTCGGCAGCAGGCGCGCGAGCATCTGGCGATGGCCAAGGCCTGCGCGGCGGTTGATCTCCATCTGGAAGGGGACCAGCAGCACGATGCTCGCCACGCTGAAGAAGAGCGCGAGCCAGAGCACCGAGCCGAGATAGACCCCCAATGCGAAAGCGGGCACCAGCACCACCAGCCGGATGATCGCCCAACGCAGGATGCGGTCGGTGCGGTTGTCGGCCATCAGCAGATCGGTCCCGTTCACCACGAAGCTCTGGGTCATGCCGGTGAAGGTGAGCACCGCGAAGGTGGGGGCGATCTCGATCCATTTCGGACCGAGCAGCACGAGGATCAGCGGCTCGGCCGCGACCGCGAGGCCGAAGGTCATCGGAAAGACCATGAAGCCCACCGCGGTGATCAGCTTCAGGTAAAGCGCCGAGAGCCATTCCCGGTCATGCGTCACCCGCGCCATCGCCGGGTAGGCGGCAAAGGCCATGCCGCGCGCGATCACCTGCACGGGCAGCTGCATCAGCTGATAGGCGCGGCTGTAGAGGCCGACCGCGTCGGTGCCGAGGAATTTGCCGACGAGGATCGTGTCGGTCTGGGTGTTGAAATAGGACACGAGGCTGGAAATCGTCAGCCGCGTCGAGAAGCCCATCAGCGGCGCGATCTCTGCCCAGTGGAAACGCGGCGACAGCGGCAGTTTCGCGAAGACGAGGATGGTCAAGAATTTTGTCACCGCCAGCACGATCTGCTGCAGGATCAGCGCCCAGACGCCCGCGCCCAAAAGCGCCGCGCCGATGGTCACGACCGCCGCCACCGCGACCGAGAGGATATCGGCGATGGCGACATGGTGCAGCCGATGTTCGCGTTGCAGCCAGGCGACCGGGATCGACAGCATCACCTGAAACAGCATCGCGATGCCGATGGCACGGGCGAGGGGGGCGACGGCGGGCTCGTTATAAAAGGCGCTCAGCGGACCGGCCGTGCCAATGGCGATCAGAAGAAACCCGGTGCCGAGCAGCGCGGTCGCCCAGAACGCCGTGGACCACAGCATCTTCGAGGGATCGCGCGTGCGCACCAGCGCTGCCGAGAGGCCGACATCGCCGAACAGCAGCAGAAACCCGAACAGCGTCATCGCCATCGCCGCGAGGCCGAAACTTTCGGGGCCGAGGATGCGCGCCACGATCGGCGTGACGACGAGAATGTTCAGACCCATTCGAATGACGATCGCGACCATGTTGATCGCGGCTCCGCGTGCAGAGCTTCGGGCCAGACCCATGCGCATACCTCTCGGGGCAAGATGACCGGCGGCCCGGGTCATCGCGATCCGGGGCGGGATATTGCCTTTGACAATGTTGACTATGCAGGTGCAGAATTGTCTAGGTTTTTTCGATGATCGGAACGGTGCGGTGAGATCCAGGGTCAGTGTCATCATCCCCACCTTCAACCGCGCCGCGCTGATCGGCGAGACGATCGAAAGCCTTTTGTCCCAAGACCGTAAGCCCGACGAGATCCTCGTGATCGATGACGGGTCGAGTGATGACACACAGCAGGTTCTGGCCGGTTACGGCGAAATGCTGCGGGTGCATCATCAGGAGAATTCCGGCAAGGCGAAGGCGCTCAATCGGGCGCTGAAAATGGTCACGGGCGATCTGATCTGGATCGTCGATGACGACGATATTCTGCTGCCCCATGCCTGCGCGGCGTTGGCCGGCGCGCTCGAAGCGGACCCGCTCGCGATGTTCTGCGCGGGGCGGCATTGCGATTTCGAGCGCGATCCCGAGACGGGCGAGCATATGCTGCGCCCGGCCGGTTACATGCGCGACTCCGCCCCCGACGAAATTTTCCCGCATCTGTTGGAAGGCTGCCATATCTTCCAGCCCGGTCTGATGGTGCGCCGTGCCGCTTACGAGGCGGTGGGGGGCTTTCGCGAGGACCTGATGCGCTCGCAGGATTACGAGATGATCCTGCGTCTGTCGCGGCGTCTTCCAGGGGTGCAACTGGACCAGATCGTGTTTCACCACCGCGAACATGAGGGCGCACGGGGCGAGGCAGGCAAGGAATTCGCCGCGCAACAGAATGCCGAACGCTGGGCTGCGTTCAATCGCCGCATTTTCACCGAGATATTTGACAGTATGGCCGATCGCGAGCTGTTCGGGCCGACGCTCTGGGCGCAGATCCCCGACGCGGAGCGGCCCCGGCTGATCGAGATCGCGAAAGCCACGGTCTTTGCCCGACAGCGGATGTGGCCCGAGGCGATGGCCCATCTGCACGCTGCGGCCAAGCTGGGCGATGCGCCGCTCTCATCCGAGGAAACCGCGCGGCTGCAACGTCTTACGCTCTCGACGCTGGGCGCGCCCGAACTGATCGAGGACCCGGCGCTGCAGGCGCAGCTGCGCTCGCTCGGGCGGCTCGGTCCCACCGGAAAACGGATGCGCGCGATCCTCAAACGCTCGATGGTCTGGCAATTGCGCCGTGCCCTGCGAGAGCGGAATTTGCCCCAAATGTGGCGAATCGCGTCCTTCTTTCTCCGCAGCTGAACTGAAGCGTTCAGCCAGTATACGCGGGACTTGACGCCGATGACCCCGTCAAATCCGTTATTCGACCGCTGAATATTGCGTCAAAACTAAGGCAAGCTCCTATTTTCTGCGCCTGCATCGCCGCAGCTGCATTTTGCGACTGCAGAAAACCTCCATTCATCAAAAAAACGTTGGCCAATGTGATCGTCCGGTCAACATCATTAACCCAATGTAAAGAACATCTCAGAACGAGACGCGATCATGAGGCAAGACAGGAAGGGCGGGCATTAAGGGGGGAAAACTGAAACATGGAGTGGGGAAATGTCCTTCAGTTCGATACGAAACTTCGATGCCAATGCTGTCGTCATCAATCCGTCGGTGCCTCTACCTAAAGCGCCGCGTAGCTATGAGATCCCGGTGGGCGGGCGCGTGAAACGTGCTCTCGACCTTCTTATCGTCCTGGCGATTGCGCCGTTTTTCGCGCCGCTGTTCCTCGGGCTTTGCCTGATGATTAAGCTGTCCGACGGCGGACCGCTGTTCTACGGCCATCGCCGGATCGGCTTCGGCGGGCGGGAATTCCGCTGCTGGAAGTTCCGTTCGATGGTGACCAATGGCGATGAGGTGCTCGAACGTCACCTCATGCTGAACCCGGATCAGCGCGCGATCTGGCAAGAACAGCGCAAGCTCGACGACGATCCGCGGGTGACCTCGATCGGCGCTGTGCTGCGCAAGCTCAGTCTCGACGAGCTGCCGCAGATCATGAATGTGCTGACCGGCGAAATGAGCATCGTCGGCCCGCGCCCGGTGGTCGAAGACGAGCTGGAAAACTACGGCCAGTCGCGGTTTCACTACCTGCAAAGCCGCCCCGGCGTGACCGGAATGTGGCAGGTCAGCGGGCGATCCGATGTGACCTATCGCGAGCGTGTGCGGCTGGATCGCTTCTATGTGAGCAACTGGCGCCCGATGCTCGATATCTGGGTGCTGTTCATGACGATCCCGGCGGTGCTCTTTGCGAAAGGTGCGCGCTGAGGTGGTGCGCTCCATGAAACTCCGGCTGGCGCTGATACTGGGCATGGTTCTGCCCGCCAGCGCCGGCTTTTCCGAGACCATCGTCGCGGGCGACGCGCTGTCGATCCGCGTGATGGCGTGGGATCCGATCAGCGCGGTGATGCGCGAATGGGATAGCTGGCCGACCGAGTATACGGTCGACGAGCAAGGTATTCTCACGATGCCCTTTCTCGGTCCGATGAAGGCCGAGACCACGACCCCGTCCGATCTGTCGGAAGAGATCGCCAATCGGCTGATCCAGCAGCTCGGCATCACCGATATGCCGGGCGTCTCTGTCGCGATTGCGCAGCGCCCGCCGGTCTATGTGTCGGGGCTGGTGCGCACCGGCGGCAAGGTCGATTTCCGCGAGGGGATGACCGCGCGCGAGGCCTTGGCGCAGGCGGGCGGCATCCCGATGGCGGGCCTCAGCGACACCGATCCGCTGCGGGCGCGGCTGGAGGCGGAAACGCTGCTCAGCGATCTGCGGCAGAAGGAAGATACGCTCGGCGCACGTCGCGCCCGGCTGATCGCCGAGGTCGACGGGGCCGAGACGATCGACTTCCCGCCACTGCAGAACGATGCGAGCGGCGAGGTGCTGCGCGACCGCGAGCGCAAGATTTTCGAGCTCGACCGCGAAGAGACGAAGCGTCGGATCACCCTGATCGACGGGCGGCTGGAGCTTCTGAACTCCGAGATCGCGGCGCTCGAAAAGAAATCCGCCTCGCTCGAGGAGCAGCAGGCTCTGGCGCAGAAGCAGACCGATGCGATGAATACGCTGGCCGACCGGGGGCTTGCCGCCAATGCGCGGCTTCTGGATGCGCAGCGGGTCGCGGCGACGGTCGAGACGCAGGCGCTCGACGTGCGCAGCGCAATCCTGCAGGCGCGTCAGGACATCGCGTCCGCTGAAGCGGACCGGCTGGATGCGGTCGAAGGGGCGGCCGCGGCGCGGCTGGAAACCTTGCGACAGGTCGAGGCCGATCTGGACGAAATCCGCGGCAAGCGCGTCTTGCAGGAGCGGATCGTCGGGCTTCTGACCGCGATCGAGCGGCCCGAGGATGCGCTTCAGGTGCGGGTCCATCGCAAGGGCGCAAGCGACGCCGAGGTGCTGGCGATGGATGCGCCCTTGATGCCCGGCGATATCGTGGAGTTCCAACTGCTTCCGGCGCAGGTCAAAGGCTAGAAACCGAAGATATTCCAACGCGAAAGGCGGCTCATCACGGGCCGCCTTTTCCCTATTCCAGCGGCAGGAGATAGCGCTGATCGGGCAGGGGCGGCGCCTCCCTCTTGCGCAGGGCCGCCAGCTTGTCGCGCGCGACCCCGCCGAGCACAGGACCGAGGTTCGACAAGGGCCGCGCCGAATGACGCAGCGCCGCCGCCAGCCCGGCACGCCGTTTCACGTCGAGGAAATCGCGCAGCAGATAGCGCGCCCGGATCTCCGTCAGATAGGCGCGGAACAGCGGCGCGGCTTTCGGATCGCGTGCGACCATCGGGGCCAGTTGCTCGGCGGCGCTCAGCAGGTTTCCCAGATCTTCGGCCCTGTGGCGCCCGCTGAGACTGTCGCGGCGCACCCGCGCGACGTAGCCGATATCGCGCTGCAGCCGGAACCGCGCGCCATCGAGGAACATCCGCAAATACAGATCGCAATCCTCGCCGAGCCGCAGCGCCGCGTTGTAGCGCAGCCCGTGCCGGTCGAGGAACGCGCGCGAGATAACCGGTTTCAAAAAGCCCAACTCGCCGCGCGGCTGACCGGGCAGCGAGAGGTTGCCGCGAATGAAATCGGCCAGATCGAGGGCACGCGGCGGCTGATTGGGCGCTGCGGGCAGCTCCTCTGGCCTCAGCAGATCGGGCCGCGCCTCGGGCACGAAGACGATATTGTCGGCGACGATATCGGCCTTCGAGGTAAGATCGAGCCGCCCGAAACGCCCCGGCATCAGGTAGTCGTCGGCGTCGAGGACGCTCAGATAAGGCGCGGTGCTCTCGGCAATGGCGATATTGCGCGCCGCCGCCGGGCCGATGTTGTGGCTTTGCGAGATCACCGTCAGGCGCGGATCGCCTGCTGCCGCCTCCTGCGCGGTCTGCGCCGTGGCGTCGGTGGAGGCGTCGTCGATCACGCGAAGCTCGGCCACTTCGGGCTGCGCGAGCGCCGAGCGCACCGCGTCCGCGATCGTGGCCTCGGCGTTATAGGCGGGGATGATGACGCAAATTTCGGCGCTCAACGCTCTCTCCTTGGGCTCAGGCGGTGACGGTTTCGGCGGCAGGCATATCCGCCTCGGGCGACGAGTTGCCCGCGATCCGGGCGCAGGCCCGCGCGGTCAGGGCCATGATCGTCAGGGTCGGGTTCTGGTTGCCCTCGGAGGGGAAGGCCGCGCCGTCGATCACATGCAGGCCCCGCGCATCCCAGCATTCGTTGAACGGGTCGAGCACGGAATTCTCCGGTGCCGTGCCCATCCGCGCGGAGCCGCATTCGTGGATCGCAGCGCCGGGTACGCTCGGCCCCGTCGATATGCTCGTCAGACGCACGCCGAGGATTTCCGCGAGTTCCAGAACCGCGCGACGTTGCTCGGCGGCGCGGGCCAGTTCCTCGGGGGAATGGGTGACCTCGATACGGGGGATCGCGAAGCCATAGGCGTCCTTGCGCTCCGACAGGGTGATCCGGTTCTCGCGGCGCGGCAGCATCTCGGAATCCGACACGGCGGTGAAATAGGAGATATCGCCGTGTCCGGGCGTCCGGTAGAGGCGCACGCCATAGCCGCGATCGAGGGGGCTGTCCGGGGCATCGCGCCGCTCGAAATGCGGCAGGTAAAGGCAGCGCCCGACTTCCATATCGGCAGGTGCGCCCGGGCCGATGGCATGGCCGATCCCCTCCGCCTTGATCGAGACGTGATCCATCAGATAGCGCCCGAGCGCGCCCGAGGCCGCGCCGATCCCGCCGGGTCTCTCGGTCTGCGAGGCCAGCAGGATGCGCGTGCTCTCCACCGTCGAGGCGGCGAGCAGGATATGCGGCGCGCTGATCGTCTGCTGCGAGCGGCTGTCGCGGTCGTAGAAACTGACCGAACGGGCGCGGCCCGAGGCATCCACCTTGACATGGCTGACCACCGCGCCGCTGCGACACCACAGGTTGCCGGTCGCCGCCGCCTGATCCAGCGCGGGCATCGGCGGCGCGTAACGCCCGAGCATCGTCGTCACGCCGGGATAGGCCTCGTCGAGAAGCGCCATCACATCGGCCTCCGCCGCGTCGGGCTGGCGTTCCTCGGCCAGAAAGCTGTCGGGCACGAAAGGCGTGTTTTCGCGCCCGCCCGAGAGCCCCAAACGCCGCTCGACCATCTCATACCACGGCGTCAGCGCATCGGGCGCGAAGGGCCAGTTGGGCGAGGCCCCGTCGCTCGGGGCGAAATCGGCGGGCCCGTGGCGCAGGTATTGCCGCCCATGCACCGGCACGACCATCCGCCCGCCAAGCGCGCGCACCCGGATCCAGTTGAAGGGCGCATCGGGCGCGGTCTCGTAAGGGTTGTCCAGATCGTCGACGAACAGATCGGGCGCGGTGGGCCAGGCGTAGCATTGCGTCTGCACCGGCTGCCGCCTGCGGCCCAGATCACGCAGGAACCCCTCGCCGCGTTTCATCACCCGGTAGGGCAGCAACCGTGCCATGCGCGGGGTCGCGATCCGCCGCATCGCCGCCGAGACCAGCGTGCGCATCGGCGCTTCCGCCAGCGACGGACGATAGCCCGCATCGAGCACCAGAACCTTCATCCCGGCTTCGCAGAGCAGCGCCGCCGCCAGACCGCCCGCCGCCCCGGCGCCGACTATAATCGCATCAAAAGCGCCGCGTCGTTCGACAGTTTCGAGGTTTGTTTTTGCAATTGCAGCATCAAGCATCCCGAGCCCCCCGTTTTGCTTGGTTTTCTTCCCCACATTCGCAAGTCTCGAAACAGACGGGCCTCCGCGCAAGCAATCGCGCGCAAAGGCCCGGGGGTTTTCGCAAACGAGGTAATCGGTGGGCAGGATCGGCTTCGGAACAGCGCATCTTTACGCAGGAAAAGGACGCGAGGATGCGGTCGCGCTGCTGCGGGCGGCGCTGGAGGCCGGGATCACCTGGATCGACACCGCGCCGCTTTACGGGCATGGCGCGGCGGAAGCGATCGTGGGCGAGGCGATCGCGGGACGGCGAGATCAGGTCTTCTTGTCGAGCAAGGTGGGTATCGCACCGTCGCGGATCACACTTGGCTTCCGCGTTCACGGCAAGCTCGCCCATCTGGCGGGACGGGTGCCCGGGGGCGCGCGGATCGTGCCGCCGCCTGCACCGCGCAGCCCGCGTTTCGGGCGGTTCGGCCCGGAGCAGATCCGCGCCAGCGTCGAGGCGAGCCTGCGCGCGCTGCGGACCGACCGGCTCGATCTTCTGACTTTGCACGAATGCATGTCTGAGGTCGCCAATGACTCTGCCGTGCTGGAGGTTTTGCAAGAGCTGGTCACGGCGGGGAAGGTGCGCGAGCTCGGCACCGCGACGCAATTCGAGACAAGCCGCGCGATTGCCGGGCAGGGGGCGGGTTTGCCTTACAGCACTTATCAGATGCCCGCCCAAGGCTGGGAAAATCCGGTCGGTGATTTCGCCTGCCCGACGGGCGCGCAGATGGTCGTCCATTCGCTCATCGGGCGCGGGGTCGGGGCGCTCGAGGCGCGGCTTTCGCAGCCGGGCCCTGCGCGGGAGAAGGCCGTCGCGCTTGGCATCGACCCGGATGCGCCCGATCTGGGCGCACGGCTGATGGCGCATGCAGCGGGGATCGAAGGGATGCGCGCGGTGCTGTTTTCCTCAACCAACCCGGCGCGGATCGCGCGGATGGCGCAGGCGACCGAGATCCCTTCAGAGGCGGCCCTTGCAGGCGCGCAGCTGATGGGCTGGGCGCAGGCCTCCTCCTGAGGGTCAGGACAAGGCGGGCCGTCCCATCGACTGCAGCTTGCCGCGCACCCGCGCCCGCAGCTTGTCGAACTTCCAGCCCGCATGGATCGCCTTGCCTTCCAGGGGCTTGAGCGGCGCGCCGCGTTCCAGCATCCGGCGCGCGATCGTGTAGGTCGGATGGGCCGCGTAATCGCCGCAGAAATGGACGATCGCGGGCGAGACGTCGCGGCCCTCCTTCACGAAATGCGCCCGGCCACGGATCGGGTCGATCTCGATCTCGCCGGTGGAGTTCAGCGGCGTGCGCATCAGCCCCGCCGCGTCATTGTAGAGATCGGTCGCGCCCATCTCGACCAGTGCCAGCCCGATCAGCGTCTCCTCGCCCGGACCGGCCTTGTCGAAATCGAGAATGCCCAGTTCCCGCTGGCGTTCCAGCAGCAGCCGCGCGCGCGAGAAGACCTCTGCCGCATGGGGGCTCTTGCGGAAGAAATAGACCCCGCCATTGTATTTCGGAAAGACCTCGCCGCCGAGCTTATCGAGGGCTGCCCCCACATCTTCCAGCCACAGATCCTGATCGCCGCGCTTGAGATAGGTGTCGCAGACCGGCGTGAAATCCCAGTCCTGCATCGCCGAGATATGGTCGTGGAACGGGCGCACCGCGATGCAGTCGCTATCGATGAACAGGGTCTCGGCATAGGGCGAGTAATCGTAGAGCATCGTCTTGAGCAGCGTGCCGGGCATATCGAGCCGCTCGATCCCGATCTGGGTGTCGTAGAGGTCGGTCATGCGCACCTGATCGGTCACGAGGCAGATCGGATGACCCGGCATGTGGCGTCTGAGGGACCGCGCCAGCGCATCGGCCTGATCGAGATAGCGCTGCGCGCCGAAGGCCATGGTAATGAAGCCAACCGGTTCCTTCAGCATCCCGCGTCTCCCCGTTCCTGTCGCTGCGCCGTTTCGTATTGGGAAAGCGTGGGAGGGCGGTGGCGATTCCTGCAAGCGGCAACGCCCCGGAGGGCCGGTCGGGCGCGGTTTTGCGCGGTAACTGCCCAACCACGCGGCGATTTTGTGGAAATTGCGTAGAATGCAGGTGCAGAACGGCTGGCTCAGTCCTGACCGGAGGCGATCCAGCCGAACCATGCACCTGCAGCATCCTGCGGGTCGACGTGCAGCTTGTGACGCGCCATCAGCGCCGATATCTCGGCGGCCGGATCGGCGGGAGGCGCGGGCCAGCACGCGCCTGCGGGGGGCGGTTCGGGCACCACCAGTTGCGCGCCTTTTCCGGTCACGCCAAGGCTCAGGTCCCGCGCATCTCGCGGCGTGGCCTGCGGAGCCTTTGCGCGACGCCGAGCCTGCAGGCTTTCCACGAGATTGCCGAACAGCCCCGGAGCCCGCGCCAGACGTATCGTCGCCGGGCCCCAGCGATGCGCTTTCAGGTCATCGACCAGCCGCTGATAGCGCAGCATATGCTCCAACGCCCGCCTGCGGGTCTCGAGCGCTTCCGAGAGCGACGGCGGGCAGCGCTGGCTCAGCCGCGCCTGCGCAACCAGCATCGCTTCGAGCGCCTTGCAGGACAGCCGGTAAGACAGCGAGGCCGAATGCCTGCGATAGAGATACATCGGGTCCGGCAGCGCCATGAGACGCGCGCCGCCGATCAGCAGGCGCAGGTAGAAATCCAGATCCTCGGAGATCGAGAGGCTGGTGTCGTAGCGCAGATTTCCTATGGTTTTCCGCGCGATAAGCGGTTTGAGATAGCCCAGTGGCGGCAAGGGCTTGGCCGGATCGTCGGAGGCCAGCATGTCGCGTGCGGTGACCTCGCGCGGGCAGGTCAGCTGCAAGGGCTGCAACAGCGTGCGCCCGGCGGCATTCGGCGTCTGGGAAAAGAACACCATGTCATCCGCGACCATCTGCGCATCGAGCCGGGCCGCCGCCGCCAGCAGTCGCGAGAGGCGCTGCGGATGGATCAGATCGTCGCTGTCGACGATCGCGACCCATTCGCCCCGCGCCATGTCCAGCGCCTGATTGCGCGCCGCAGCCGCCCCTCCGTTGCGCGGCATTTCGTGAAAGCGCAGCCGCGCGTCGCGGGCGGCCCAGTCGCGGGCGATCTCGGCCGAGCCATCGCCCGAGGCATCGTCGATCAGCAGCAGTTCGAGATGCGTATGATCCTGTGCCAATACGGAGGCGATGGCGCGATCCAGATAGGCCGCACCCCGGTAGTTCGCCATCACGATCGAGATCAACGGAGCAGTCATGGATTGGACATTAGGAACGGAGTCGGGCCGCGCCAAGTGAGGTCGAATGCTGCGCCTGCAAAATGCATCGCCATTCGCGCATTGCCCCCTTTCGGTGCTCTATTTTTGGGCGGATGGTGAAAATCATGCGAAAAAGCGATGCGCGGGCCCGAAGGTGCTTAGCTGGAGGGGGGCCGAGGGCCACGTTTGAAGCAGATGCTGATGAAGGGGATCTGCATGTTTCGTGGGATGATCAGGCGCGGCCTCGTGGCCGGGTGCGCGCTGGCTGTGGCCATGGGGGCGACACGCGCCGCCTCGGCCGAGGACGCGGACAGAAAGGGCCTCGTGACCACGCCCTTCGAGGAAACCTTCGCCCGCGTCGCGCCAGCGCGCTGGTATATCTCAGACGGCTGGAGCAATGGTGATCATCAGAACTGCACCTGGTCGCGGCGCGCCATCGGGCTTGCGCCGGAGGGCGGGGCCACGCTGAAATTTCTGCCGCTCGCGAACGGGTCGATGCCCAATCTCTGCGGCGAGATCCAGACGCAGGGCTGGTTCAGCTACGGCACGTTCGAGGCGCGCGTCCGCAGCGGCGCGGGGGCGGGGTTCAATGCCGCTTTCTTCACCTATACCGGGCCGGTCCACGATCAGCCCCATGACGAGATCGATTTCGAGATCCTGACCAAGCAGCCGGATTACGTCTGGACCAATCGTTACGTCTCTGGCGACGAGGGAGACGAGGGCGGGCGCGGCATCGACATCACGGCGCCCGCGCAGGACGGGTTCCACGATTACGCGATCATTTGGGAGCCCGACCGGCTGCGCTGGTTCGTCGATGGAAAACTGGTGCGCGAGGCCACCGATCACATCCCGACGCATCGGATGAAGGTCTATTTCAGCCTCTGGGCGACGGAGACGCTCGACCGCTGGATGGGGCGGTATGAGACGCCCGACAAGCCGGTCGAGATGGTGGTCAAACGCTTCCGCTACACGCCGCTGGGCACGGGCTGCAGTTTCGACGGCTCGATCCTGTGCGATCTGAAGTGACGAGGGATAGGTGGGGCGATGAAACTTCTCTATCTGGCGCATGATCTGGACGATGCCGCGATCTGGCGGCGGGTGCAGATGTTGGAAGCGGCAGGGGCCGAGGTGGTGATCGCGGGGTTCAAGCGGCTGCCCGGTGCGCCGCAGCGGCCCGCCGAAATCCTCGGTTGGACGCAGGATGGCAAACTTGCGGCGCGGGCGCTGAGCGTGGCGCGCGCCTATCCGCAGATCCGCAGGCGGGTGCGGGCGCTGGTCTCGGACGGGGTGGATGTGATCCTCGCGCGCAATCTGGAAATGCTGGCGCTGGGGCGGCATGCCCGAGCGGCCTTCGCGGATAAGCCCGCACTGGTCTACGAGTTGCTCGACATTCACCGGATCATGCTGGGTCAAGGCACCGCGTCGCGGGCGTTGCGGCGGATCGAGCGGGGACTCTTGGCCGAGACCGATCTGATCGTGACCTCCTCTGAGGCCTTCGAGAGCCAATATCTCGAACCTTATCAACACAATACGGTGCCGGTGCATCTGGTCGAGAACAAGCCGTTCCTTCCCGAGAGCCTGATCCCGCAGGGCGCGCGGCTTGCGCCGGTCACGCAGGGCCAGATCACCATCGGTTGGTTCGGCATCCTGCGCTGTCGCTGGTCGCTGGAGACGCTCGACGGGCTGACGCGGCGCAATCCGGGGCGCTACCGGGTGGTGATCAGCGGGCGGCCCTCGCTCGACGTGATCCCCGATTTCCATGCGGTGATCGAGGCCAATGACGCGCTGGAGTTTCGCGGCAGCTACGCATGGCCCGACGATCTGCCCGAGATTTACGGCGCCTGCGATCTGGCTTGGCTGCTCGATCGCTTCGATCCGGGCGGAAATTCGGATTGGCTGCTGCCCAATCGCCTTTACGAGGGCGGGCTGTTCGGCGCGCCGCCGATCGGGCTGGCGCATACCCAGATCGGGCGGCGGATGGCGCGGGAGGGGATCGGCGTTCAGGTCAGCGCGCCCGAGATCAGCGCGGTCGAGGATGCGCTTGCCCCGATCGGCCCCAAGGAACTCGAGGCGCTGCGCTCCGCGCTCGCGGCCCGTGAGCGCGCAAGCTGGCTGGCGAGCGCGGCGGATGGGGCGGCGATGCTGGCGGCGTTGCGCGCGCCGATCCAGTCCCATGCGGCCTGAGCGAAAGGAAAGACGATGAGCGATCCGAAAGTTCTGGTGATTGTGCCCACGCTGAACGAGGCGGCCCATATCGGGGCGGTGCTCGATCAGCTGACCCCTTTCGCGAAGACAGGCGAGGCGCTGGTCGTGGTGGTCGATGGCGGCTCGCACGATGGCACGCAGGGCATCGTCACGCAGCGGATGGCGCAGGCCGGCTGGCTGCGCCTGATCGACAATCCGCTGAAATATCAAAGCGCTGCGATCAATCTCGCCGTGGAGGCGTTCGGGGCGGGGTGCGACTATCTGATCCGCATCGACGCCCATTCGATCTACCCGCGGGATTATTGCGAGACGCTGATTGCGGAGGCCGAGGCGACGGGGGCGGCCTCGGTCACGGTCACGATGAACGCGGTCGGGCAGGGGCTGCTGCAAAAAGCGATCGCGGTGGCGCAGAATTCGCGTTTCGGCAATGGCAGCTCGGCCCATCGCAACCGGAGCGAGGGCGCTTGGGTCGATCACGGTCATCACGCGCTGATGCGCTGCGATGCGTTCCGCGCGGTGGGCGGCTACGATCCGGGCTTCACCCATAACGAAGATGCGGAGCTCGATCACCGGCTGCGGATGGCGGGCTACCGGATCTGGCTGAGCGCGCGCACCGGGATCGATTACCTTCCGCGCCAGAACCTGCGCGCCTTGATGCGGCAATATTACCTCTTCGGGCGCGGCCGGGCGCGCAACCTAGCCAAGCACCGGATGCGGCCCGCGAAGCGGCAGATGATCGTCGCGGCGCTGCTGCCCGGGCTGGCGCTGGCGGTGCTGTCGCCGCTGCATTGGGTCTTCGCGCTGCCGCTGCTGCTCTGGGCGCTGGCCTGTGTCGCGGTCGGCGTGATGCTCGCCCGCGAGACGCGCAGCCTGACCGGATTTCTGGCCGGGCCCTTGGCCGGGCTGATGCAGGCGGCATGGTCGGCAGGGGTCTGGGCGCAAAGCCTGACGGCGGGCGCCAAGGCGCAGCGCTGGACTGCGAAGGAGGGCAAGGCATGAAGGCACCCCGGACCGTCATCATCGGCGTTTGCACCTATCGCCGCGCTCAGCTGCGCGACACGCTGGCCTCGCTTGCGGCACTCGCCTCCTGCCCCGATCTGACGATTCAGGTGATCGTTGCGGATAATGACGACACGCCCTCCGCGCGGCCGGTTATCGATGCGATCGGCGAATGGTTTCCGCATCCTCTGATCTATCTGCACGCCCCGGCCCGCAATATCTCGGTCGCGCGCAACGCGATTTTGCAGGCGGCGCGGGCGCAATGCGCCGATCTGCTGGCCTTTCTCGACGATGACGAATGGGTTGAGCCCGACTGGCTGATGCGGATGGAGCGGCGGATGCACGAGGCCGCGACCTCCGCCGTGGTGGGCCCGGTCCGCGCCAAGCATCTGGAGACTGCGCCGGGCTGGATGCGCCGCTCGGCGATCCATGACACGACGCCGGATGTCGATGCGCGCGGGCATGCGCATACCGGCTACACCTGCAACATGCTGATCCATCTGCGCGCGCCTGCGTTCGACGGCTTGAGCTTCGATGAAGCGCTTGGGCGCAGCGGCGGCGAGGATACGGCGTTTTTCGCAGCCTATCAGGCGCGCGGCGGCGAGATCGCCTTCGCGCCCGATGCGGTCGCGCATGAGATCGTGCCCGAGGCGCGCGCGACGATGCGCTGGCTGATGCGGCGGCGCTACCGGATGGGGCTGACCCATGGCGAGGTGATCGCGGCCGGACGCCCGCTGTCGGGACGGCTTGCACAGGCGGGGCTGGCCGGGGCCAAGAGCGCAGCCTGCCTCGGTCTCATGCTTGCCGGAATTTTCTCCGAAACGGCGCGCAATAAGGCAATCCTGCGCCTGAGCCTGCATGTCGGGGTCGTTGCCGGTTGCCTTGGGGGCAAGCGCCCCGAACATTATGGCGGGGCGGCTCCTGCAGTCCGGAGGGCGGAATGACGCGAGAAGGTTTTCGATACCAGTCGGGCATGGACCCGTTGCGCGACCCGATCTCCGCGCCAACCGCAACGATCAACCTGTCGCGGGTGCTGGCCGCGCTGCGGCGCAGGCGGCGCTCGATCGCGTTCTCGGTGGCGGGCTGGCTCTGTCTGGGGATGTTCTACCTCGCGACGACGCCGCGCTATTTCGATGCCTCCTCGCAGGTGCTGCTCGACGCCAATATCGACCGCACGATCCGGCAGGTCTCCACCACCAGCGACATGAGCACCACCGACGGTGCGATGGAAAGCGCGCGGCTGGTCATCACTTCGGATGCTGTGATCTCGCGCGTGGTCGACCGGCTCGACCTGCAGAACGATCCGGCCTTCATGAGCCCGCCGCAGCCGCTGACGCGGACGATGATCCGGGGCGCGATCGACACGGTGGCGACGCCGATCCGCAAGCTGCGCGATCTGTTCGATCCGGGGATGCAGGATACGGACGCGACCGCTGCGGACGGGCAGTCCGCGCCACCCGCTCCGACCAAGACGGTCGAGGCCCAGAACCGCGAGGCCGCCATCGACGCGCTGCGCCGCTCGATCGTGGTGTATCGGGTGGGGCGCAGTTCGGCCTTCGCGATCAATTACCGCTGGACCGATCCGAAGGTCGCCGCCGAAATCGTCAACGCGTTCGCAGATGTCTATGTCTCGGACGTGCTGAACGCCAATTACGCCGCGACCGAGCGGATGACCGAATGGATGAGCGCGCGGCTCTCGCAGCTCGAAGAGGACGCCCGCGCGGCCGGTCAGGCGGCGGAGCAATTCCGCGCCCGCAACGGGCTGGTCTCGGCCCGCGACAGCACGATCTCGCAAGATGCGGTCAGTTCGCTCAATGTCGATCTGTCCGAGGCGATTGCCGAACAGGCGCGCGCGGCGGCGCAGGTCTCGTCGCTGAAGAAGATCGTCGAGGGCGGGCGCGACGGGCTGGTGGTCGATGACGTGCTGGTGGGCCTGCCTGCCAGCGACGATCCCGATTTCACCAAGCTGCGCACTGCGATGATGGGGGCGCTGACGAACCTCACCCGCGCCAAGCTGGTCTATGGCGACGACGCCGCACAGATTGCCGCCAGTCAGAAGCGTGTCGACAATACCGGCGATCTTCTGTTCGCCTCGCTGCGCCGGCTTCTGGGGCAGGCGCGCAGCGATCTGACGCTGGCCTCCGCCAAGGTCGACGCGCTGCAATCGAGCCTCGACAAGGCGGTGGGCGACGATGCCAAGAACGGGCCCGCGCTGGTCCGCCTGCGGGCGCTGGAGCAGCGCGCCGATACGCTCTCGGCGCTCTATCAGAGCTTCCTGAGCAAGTTTCAGGAGATCGATCAGCAAAAGAGCTTCCCGGTCTCGAATGTGCGTATTCTCAACCTCTCCGAAGTGCCGCTTTATGCCTCGGGGCCCAGCACCAAGACGATCCTGATGCTCTGCATCGTGCTGGGGCTTCTGACCGGGCTGGTGATCGCGGCGACCCGCGAATGGAGCGATCGCTTCGTGCGCACGGCGGAGCATGTGACCGAACATCTCGGCGTGCATTTCCTCGGCTACCTGCCGCGGATCGAGAAGCTGTTCGAGAAGCCGCGGTTTTCGGTGCGCACGCTGACCGCGCGGCTCGAACGCGAAACCAAACCGCCGCAGCAGGGCAAGAGCAACACGAAAGCCGCGAAGGTGATCTACGCCCCCGAGGCCACGATCTACTCGCTCAGCAACATGCGCTCAAAATATACAGAGACGCTGCGCAATGTCCGGCTGGCGAGCCGTCTGTCTGCGCCGCGCGACGACAGCTGTCTGTTGGGGCTGACCTCGGCCAAGCCGGGCGAGGGGAAGTCGATCACTTCGCTCAATCTCGCCGCGGTGATCGCCTCGACGGGCAATTCGGTGGTGCTGGTCGATGCCGACCCGCATCTGAGCGGGTTGAGCCGCCATCTTGGGCTGAAATCCGAGAAAGGTTTGCTGGATATCCTGACGGGCCGCTGCACCTGGGAAGACGTGCTGCTGCGGATCGGCGATACGCAGGTCGATCTGATCCCCGGCCTCGTGCCAAAGGATTTCCCGCATTCGAGCGAGATCATGGGCAGCGCCGCGTTCCACCAGATGCTCGAAGCGCTCAAGGATCAGTATGATTACGTCATTCTCGACCTCGCGCCGATGGCGCCGGTGATCGATGTGCGCTCGATCCTGAAAGACCTCGACCAGCTCGTGATCGTCTCGGAATTCGGCCGCATCAGCCGCGGTCTGCTGGAACATCTGATCGACTCCGACCCGCTGATCCGCGCGAAACTACTGGGGATCGTGCTCAACAAGGTCGATTTGACGCAGCTGAAAGCCTATGTCGACGACAGCGACACCGAGGCCCATGCGAATGATTATGAAGCCTATTACGGGCGGTCCTGACCGGATGCAGGCCGCGCCGGGGCGATCGGAGGCGCGCTAGGCCATTGTTGTCACATTCACGGTATTCGTATATTCTGAAATACCTATTCAACTTTCGAGAGTTCGTCGGCGGGATGCGTTTTTCGAATTACCTGGTCGGTCTTGTCATCTACCTGACGTTCCAAAGCGCTCTCGCTTATCTCGCCGGGCTTGGCGTCTGGTGGATTCTCGGGCTTGCTCTGGCCGCTCTCCTGCTGTCGCAAATTCT
This sequence comes from Thioclava sp. ISO4, assembly GCF_058105145.1. Taxonomy (NCBI): domain Bacteria; kingdom Pseudomonadati; phylum Pseudomonadota; class Alphaproteobacteria; order Rhodobacterales; family Paracoccaceae; genus Thioclava; species Thioclava sp. ISO4. Next base: position 2,678,312 of record NZ_CM176571.1, on the reverse strand, counting down.
CTATCTCGGGGTCGTGGCGATGATGGCCCAGAAAGAGGCGATGCGCCGCCGCGAAAGCGATGCGTCGCATGACGAGGCGTCGGAACTTGGCGAGAACGCCAAGTCCAAGGTCGACGCCTACAGCGAATAATCCAAGCAAGACATGGCGTTGCAGGCCGATGTTGAGAGCCTGCGCGGATCGTCTTACCCCTCCTGACGCACCACCCTGAACATCGCGCGGCGCTCGTCCGGCGTCATCTCCGCCAGATGCTCGGCGCGGGTTTTCTGGCGTGGCGTGTACGGCGTCTGACCCTCCGCAAAGCCAGAGCTGGCGGGCATCGGTGCGGGCTGCTCGAATTGGGGCGCGGCGCGGAAATCGCGTCCGGCAGGTTTGGGCTGGGGCTCGTTCAGCGGCGGCATTTCCAGCGGCTTGATCCGGGCGCCCGTGACGGTGAAACGGCGCGGGGCGCGGCCTGCATCGTGAATGTCTTCCGCCTCGCCGGTATTGCGCAGAGGCTCTGCCACGAAACATCCCAGCACCCGCGTCACCGCCCCGAAATCATCCGTCAGCGGCAGCATCACCAGATGGCCCGCCAGCCCCGGCTTGCCGATCCCGGCCTCCGAGACCAGCTGCGCCTCGGCGATGGCGGGGCGCGCGAAAACGGCCTCGGTCAGATCGGCGATCTGCTTGCGGCCGTCGGGTGCGAAAAGCGAGGTCAGGGGCATTCCGCGCACCTCCATCCCCATCAGGTCGCAAATGTGCTGCCCTGCGAGACGAAACCGCCCCATGCCCGGCGCGACCCGTTCGAGGATGAAGGCGAATTCCAGCGCGCGGTCGATGCCGCGCGGATCGATATCGGCGCGCGTGGGCATCGGGCGCCCGGCCAGCAGCGCCTCCCAATATGCGCGCAGCTCGTTGCCGATCCGGCGACCTTTGGCCGAGGCGGGGGATGCGGCGTTGCTGTCGGTCTCGCGATCCATTTCAATCACCCTTGCTTCGTCCCGCGCGGCACGGGCGCGGGGTGGCTGTCTCGCGCCCGGCGATCCGGCGGCACATGCCGCGTTGCGGTTGACCGTCAGGGCGAAATCGTTACTGAACTCTTACCGGGGCCAAGTTAGGCCATTTTTTCGTCATATGGGGAAAGAAACTCTTAAATGGTTAAACCCGCTCCAGAGCCGCGCCCGGAGGGGGCGCCCGCCGCCGCCGCGACTGTTTCGATGACCGGATTTGCCGCCGGACAGGGGAGCGGCGCGGGGCATGACTGGAGCTGGGATCTGCGCTCGGTCAACGGAAAAGGGTTCGACCTGCGGCTGCGGCTGCCCGATATCGAGGGGCTGGAGCCCGCGCTGCGCAAGGCGGTCGGCGACCGGGTCGCGCGGGGCAATGTCACGCTGAACCTCAAGCTCACGCAGGCCGCAGGCAGCGCCGCGATGCGGATCGAGCCCGACGTGCTCAATGCCGCCCTTGCCGCCGTAGACAAGGTCGAGCGCGCCGCCGAGCGCAAGGGCGTGGCGCTGGCGCCGCTCAAGCCGAGCGATCTGATGGCGATGCGCGGAGTGGTCGATCACTCGGGCGGCACGATCGAGGATCCCGCGGCGCTGCTGGCCGCGCTGCTGGAGAGTTTCGAGCCTGTCCTCGAGAGCTTCGTCTTGATGCGCCGCGAAGAAGGCGCCCGGACCGGCGCCTTGCTGGCCGCGCGCATCGACGAGATCGCCACGCTGACCGACGAGGCCGCTGATGCCGCCGCGGCGCGCGCCCCGAAAGCCGCAGAGACATTGAAGGCCGCCCTTGCGCGGGTGATGGAGGCCACCGAGGCCGATCCCGACCGGGTCGCGCAGGAACTTGCCCTGATCGCGATCAAGGCTGATGTCACCGAAGAGATTGAGCGGCTCCGCGTCCATGTCGAGGCGGCTCGTGCGCTTCTCGCCGAGACCGGGCCCGTGGGCCGCAAGTTCGAGTTTCTCGCGCAGGAATTCGTCCGCGAGGCCAATACGCTGTGCTCGAAATCGGGCGATGCGGAGTTGACGCGGATCGGTCTGGCGTTGAAATACGCGATCGACCAGCTGCGCGAGCAGATCCAGAACGTAGAGTAATTCCGATGCCCGATACCAGCCGCCGCGGCCTTCTCATCATCCTTTCTTCGCCCTCCGGCGCAGGCAAATCCACGCTGGCCAAGCGGCTGATGACCTGGGATCCGACGCTGCGCTTCTCGGTCTCGGCCACGACGCGCGATCCGCGCCCGGGCGAGAGCGACGGGGTCGAGTATTTCTTCAAGTCCCGCGCCGAGTTCGAGAAGATGGTCGATCAGGGCGACATGCTGGAACATGCCGAGGTTTTCGGCAATTTCTACGGCACGCCGAAAGGCCCGGTGGAGGCCGCGATGGGCGAGGGGCGCGATACGCTGTTCGACGTCGATTGGCAGGGCGGGCAGCAGATCCGCAACTCCTCGCTGGGCAAGGACGTGGTCTCGATCTTCATCCTGCCGCCCTCGATCGCGGCGCTGGAAGAGCGGTTGCGCAGCCGCGCGCAGGACAGCGATGCCGTGATCAACGGCCGGATGGAAAAATCGCTCGCCGAAATCAGCCATTGGTCGGAATATGACTATGTTCTGGTCAATGACGATCTCGACCGCGCCGAAGAGCAGTTGCGCACGATCCTGACCGCCGAGCGCAGCCGCCGCGACCGTCAGACCGGACTGAATGAATTCGTGCGAAAACTGAACAGGGAGTTCGAGACGAGATGATTTACGAACTGGACGGGATCGCGCCCGAAATCGCCGAAGACGCATGGGTCGCGCCGGACGCCAATCTGATCGGCAAGGTAGTGCTGGAGGCCGAGGCCTCGGTCTGGTTCGGCGCCACTCTGCGCGGCGATAACGAGGAAATCCGCGTGGGTGCGGGCTCGAACCTGCAGGAGAACGTCGTCTGCCACACCGATATGGGCTTTCCGCTGGTGATCGGCGCGAATTGCACGGTCGGGCACAAGGCGATGCTGCATGGCTGCACGATCGGGGACGGCTCGCTGATTGGCATGGGGGCGACGGTGCTCAACGGCGCGAAGATCGGCAAGGGCTGCCTGATCGGCGCGGGCGCGCTGATCACCGAAGGCAAGGAAATCCCCGATGGCAGCCTCGTGATGGGCGCGCCGGGCAAGGTGGTGCGCCAGCTCGACGAGAAGGCGCTGCAGGCGCTTCTGGGCTCGGCCGCGCATTACCGCGAGAATGCCGCGCGCTTCTCGAAGGGGCTCAAAGCGATCGGCTAATTGTCGCGAAACTGATCTATCGGCAGGGTGAATATGTCGAAGTCGATCTCGGGATGCGCGGCGCGCACCTCCTGCCGGATCGCGGCGATATTCGGCAGCGGGCGGGAATAGGCCCGCAGCTTGCCGGTGAAGCCGAACGCGTCGAGCCGGTTTGCGAGATCGAGAATGTCGAACCTCTCCGACAGAAGAGGGGCCAGCACCAGTTCGGGGCGTAGCTTCACCATCTTTTGAGCTGTGATCTGGTCGTATTGCAGCACCTGGATCGCCTGGCCGGAGATCTCTTTGAGCGAAGACGGCAACTCACGCGCGGGGTCGACCAGCAGCAGGTTGCTGGTCTCAGACGCCTTCACGCATTGAAAGAGAACGGCTTGTAAAGCGAGACGGGAACGGGGGGTCCTTGACATAGTAATAGTGCAAACCTCATCGCCCCCGCGGTGTAAGTTACTGGGCCCGGAAAGGACCCTTGAAATACACGCCAAGGTTTAACTTTTTTCCCTCCTCTCCACAAGCTATTGATTGCGAACTGCGAAGCGTGAGTTGCAAAACCACTGTGCGCTTGGACTTTTTGGGCATGGCAAGGCTTTACAGCTCGCGCCGCTTCGCTCAAACCTTGCCGCGACAGCGATGGCAGGTTGGGAGGCATGGCAATGAGCCAAGGGGCGATCGGACAGGTTCTCGATGCGCTGCCGAGCGCGGTTTTGCTGATCGGGCGCGACGAGCGGATCGCGCAGGGCAACCTCGCCGCCAACCGGCTTTTCGGCACGCAGTTTCTGGGGCGTCCCTATGTGACGGTGCTGCGCCAGCCCGGTTTCGGTGCGGCGGTGAGCGCGGCACTTCGCGGCGCGCGGCCCGATCCGGTGCGCCTGCGGCTGCATCCCACGGGTCAGGCCGAGACGATCACGCTGGTGCATTTCTCGCCGCTGCCGCCCGCACCCGAAGGCCCGCTTTCCACGAATTCGGTTCTGGCGAGTTTCGAGGACATCACGGCGCTGGAGACCGCCGAAGCGATGCGGCGCGATTTCGTGGCCAATGTCAGCCACGAGCTGCGCACGCCGCTGACCGCGCTGATGGGCTTCATCGAGACGCTGCGCTCGAGCGCGCGCGACGATGCGGCGGCGCGGGATCGGTTCCTGTCGATCATGGAGCGCGAAGCCGCGCGGATGAACCGTCTGGTGGGCGATCTTCTGTCGCTGAGCCGCGTCGAGGGCGAGGAGCGGATGCGGCCCACCGGCAGGGTCGATCTGGCGCTGGTGCTCAAGGGGGTCACGCAGACGCTCGAACCCGTCGCCGAGGCGGCACAGGTGAAGCTGATCTCCGAGGGCGAGACCGGGGCCTTGCCGGTGCAGGGCGACCCCGATCAGCTCACGCAGGTCTTCTCGAACCTCGTGGAGAACGCGATCAAATATGGCGGGCAGGGCGGCGAGGTGCGTCTGCGCGTCTCGGCGATCGCGCATGAGCCGGTGCTGCGCGGCAAAGCCTATCGCGTCGATGTGATCGACCGCGGCGAGGGGATCGACGAACAGCATCTGCCTCGCATCACCGAGCGCTTCTACCGTGTCGACACCCACCGCTCGCGCGAGAAGGGCGGCACCGGGCTGGGGCTCGCCATCGTCAAGCATATCGTGGCGCGCCACCGTGGCCGGTTCCGCGTCGACAGCAAGAAGGGCGAGGGCAGCTGCTTCACGGTGATCCTGCCTGCGGTCTGAGGGCGCGCTGGCGCGACCCGGTTGCGGCCCGCGAAAAGCGCGGAGCTTCTATCACTTCCGCGTCGCGCTCCCTTGAACCGGGAGGCGCAAACCGATAGCTTTAGAGCAACTTCAAATCGGAGGGCGTAATCATGGCGCCCAAGCGTCCCCGGTCGGCGGGCGCGCTCCCGACAGCTGCATCGCCCGCGCGGGCGGTGAAACCGGCTCAGGTCGAGTCCCCCGCGACCAAATCCGCCAAGTCCGGCGAGGGGCTATATGCCGCTCTCGACCTTGGCACCAACAGTTGCCGGATGCTGATTGCCCGTCCAAGGGGTTCTCAGTTTCAGGTGGTGGATAGCTTCTCAAAAGCCGTCCAGCTGGGCCAAGGTCTTGAAACCTATGGCCGTTTGTCGCGCAGCTCGATGTCGCGCACCGTTCAGGCTTTGCAAATCTGCCGCCGCAAGATCGAAACGCACGGGGTCACCCGGATGCGGCTGGTGGCGACCGAGGCCTGCCGCCGCGCCAAGAACGCGCGCGATTTCATCCGCTATGTGCGCCGCGAGACCGGCCTGCCGCTGGAGATCATCCCGCCCGAGGAAGAGGCGCGGCTGGCCGTGATCTCCTGCGCCTCGCTGGTGTCGCCCAATTCCGAGCAGGTGCTGGTGGTCGATATCGGCGGCGGCTCGACAGAGCTGGTCTGGATCGACCTCGAGGACGTGCCGCCCGGCGACCGCGCCCGCGCGATCATGCGGCTCTCGAAAGGGTTCAACCAGCCCGACGGCCCCGATCCGGCAGCGCGGGTGGTGGACTGGATTTCGGTGCCGCTCGGGGTCGCGACGCTCAAGGATCAATTCGCCGATGTCGAGGACGATGCCGCGCGGTTTGCCCTGATGAGCTGGTTCTTCGAGGAAAAGCTCGCCGATTTCACGCCCTATGCGGCGGGCAGCCCGCAGGATGGCTTCCAGATCATCGGCACCTCGGGCACGGTGACCACGGTCGCGGCCTGCCACCTCAACCTGAAGCGCTACGACCGCAACCGGGTGGACGGGCTGACGATGACCTCGGGAGAGATCGACGCGGTGATCCGCTCCTTCCTGCAGCTCGGACCTGCCGGGCGGCGCTCGGATCCGCGGATCGGGCGCGACCGGCACACGTTGATCATGTCCGGCGCAGCAATTCTCCAGGCCCTGATGCGGGTCTGGCCCACCGACCAGATGTCCATTGCCGACCGTGGCCTGCGCGAGGGGCTCCTCTATGCGCAAATGGCCGGAGACGGCGTGTTAGAAGAGATGAAATGATGGCGAAGACACCCAGCGGCAAGAACACTTCCGGACGTGGGCAGCGCGACCTGCGCGTGCGTGTGAAGACGGCGAGGGGGCGCAAGCTCTCCTCGACCCTCTGGCTGGAGCGGCAGCTGAACGACCCTTACGTGCAGCGCGCGAAGAAAGAGGGCTATCGCGGCCGTGCGGCCTACAAAATCCTCGAGCTGGACGACAAGTATCGCTTCCTCGTGCCCGGCGCGCGGGTGGTCGATCTGGGCTGCGCGCCCGGCGGCTGGTGTCAGGTGGCGGTCAAGCGCGTGAACGCTCTTGGCGAGAAATCGGGCAAGAAGGTCGGCACCGTGCTCGGCGTCGATCTGCAGGAGGTCGATCCGATCGCGGGCGCCGAAATCCACGTGCTCGATTTCCTCGAAGAAGGCGCCGACGACAAGGTCAAGGAATGGCTCGGCGGGTCTGCGGATGTGGTGATGTCGGATATGGCGGCCTCCTCCTCGGGGCACCAGAACACCGACCACCTGCGCATCATCACGCTGTGCGAAGCGGCGGCGGAGTTCGCCTTCGACGTGCTCGAAGAGGGCGGCACTTTCGTCGCCAAGGTCCTCGCAGGTGGCGCAGAGCAGGGGCTGATGACGATCCTGAAGAAAAACTTCACCAAGGTCGCGAATGTGAAGCCGCCGGCCTCGCGCTCGGACAGCTCGGAGAAATTCGTGGTCGCACAGGGATTTCGCGGGCGGCGGCACGAGGAGGACTGAGCCGCGACTGTCTCACCCCCGAGACAGGTGTCGGCCCGCTCAGCGGGAATTTACGTTGTGTAAGGTCCGAATCGGCCTAACCTGCTTGAGCTTTCATAGGCTGCGCAAGAGAGGGAGGCTTTCGCATGCCGTCACTGCATACAGGCGTTCCGCGCCAACATGCCGATATCGTGCGCGAGGTCGTCTCTTCGCCGAAATCCGCCACGCGGGCGGGGTTCGCGGCCAGCTGGCGCCGCTCGATGATCCATCACCGTATCGACCCCGAAACCGGCGGGCGCAACGAGCGCCTGACCCAGGCCGAGATGCGCGAGCGGCGCGAGCGGGCGGGTCTGATGATGCGGATCGCCTCGCCGGTGCTCGACCGGCTGTCGCGCGCGGCAGGCGATGCGGGCTGCACGGTGCTTCTGTCGGATGCGGGCGGGCTGGTGCTCGATGAACGTCTGCGCGACGCGGATGTCGATGATTTCCATTCCTCGAACCTAGCGCCCGGCTCGGACTGGTCCGAAGGGGTCGAGGGCACCAACGGCATCGGCACCTGCGTGGCCGAGGCGCGCCCCGTCACCGTCTGGCGCGATCAGCATTTCCGCACCCGCAACACCGTGCTGACCTGCATGGGCTCGCCCATCTTCGGCGCGCAGGGCGATCTGGCGGGGGTGATCGACGTCAGCTCCGCGCGCTCGGACATGACCGAGGGCTATGCGCGCCTCGTGGCGCTGACCGTGCAGGACGCGGCGCATCGGATCGAGGCGGACCTGTTCCGCGCCTCCTATGACGGCGCGCGCATCCTCTCGACCGGCTCGGGCGAGACCGGGGCGCAGGGCGTGATGCTCCTGGCGCTCGACCGCGACGATCTGGTCGTCGGCGCGACCCGCGCCGCGCGGCGGCATCTCGGGATCGAGGCGGGGCAGATCGGCCAGCTTCCGGCGTCGGACCTGCTGGAACACGGCATCCGCAACGGGCTGGAAGAGGCGCAACGCTCCGAAATGGCCCGCGCGCTGGCCCGCAACGGCGGCAATGTCTCGGCGGCGGCGCGCGATCTCGGCATCGGGCGGGCGACGTTCTATCGCAAGGCCAAGGCGCTCAATCTCGGCGTCTGAGATAAGACGTGAATCGGGCAGGGGCCTTTGTCGCGCTTGACGTCGACCTTCGCGAGACCACCTCATCCAAGAGGGTCATGTCACACTGTTTGTCGAAGGGCTCGAACCCGGATATTGATGTCACCGTGCCGTCGAGGTGACGAGACGTGGAGCCACAGATCGTCCGCCTTTGCCGATAAGCCCGAAGGAGGTCCGCCATCACTGCGCAAATGCTTGCTGCCCTCATCCTGTTGCCGTTCCTGTTCATCGCGATCTACGCGGGCGTCCACGAGTTCCTGCGTTACAAATCGCAGGGCCGGGCGAATTACGGCCTGATCTTCGATGAGGAGACGGGAACCTCCTATGTGACCGGGATTGATGACGCCGAAGAGGGGTTCGACCCTGAAGATTTCGATCCCAACGACTACAACGATCCCGAGGTGGGCGGGGCAACCGATGAGAGCAAATCCTGAACGTTGCCGCCCCTGAGCCTCGCCGATCGAGCTCTGATCGCTGGTGATGCGAAAATTCCGCGGCAGGTCACGCAGATAGAAAAAGCCCCGCGACACGGCGCGGGGCTTTTCGTTTGTTCTCAACTGAGGTCGAGCGATCAACCGTAGACCAGTTTCGGCAGCCAGATGATGATCTCCGGGAAGAACATGCACAGCAGCAGGCCGACGATCTGAAGCGCCAGGAACGGCAGCGCCGAGCGGAAGATATCGCCCATCGGAATTTCCGGCGGCGCCACCCCGCGCAGATAGAACAGCGCATAGCCGAAAGGCGGCGACAGGAAGCTCATCTGCATGTTCACGAGGTAGAGCACCCCGAACCACAGCACGAGATCGTCGGGATCGCTCAGCCCGAAGGCCTCGGCCCCGAGCGCCTTCACGATCGGCACGAAGATCGGCACGCAGAGCAACAGGATGCCGACCCAGTCGAGGAACATCCCGAGAATGATCAGCACGAGCTGCATGATGATCAGGATGCCCCAAGGCCCGAGCCCGGTCGCCTGCAGCGCGTTCTGCACGAATTGCTGGCCGCCCTCGAGCACGTAGAGCCCGACGAAGATCGTCGCCCCGAACATGATCCAGATGACCATCGCCGAGGCCTTGAGCGTCGTGACCGCGGCCTCGCGGATCGTCTGCCAGTCGAGCTTGCGGTGAATCGCCGCCACGATGATCGCGCCGAACGTACCGATGCCTGCGGCTTCCACCGGGGTCGCGACGCCGGTGAAGATCACGCCCAGCACGATCACGATCAGCGAGATCGGCGCGGACATGTTGCTCATCAGGCGGATTTTCTCGCGTCCCGAGATGCGCTCTTCCATCGGGATGGGCGGGCCCATCTCGGGGTTGATCGCGCAGCGGATCAGCACATAGGCCACATACATGCCCGACAGGAGAAGGCCGGGAATGACCGCGCCGATGAACAGCTCGCCCACCGATTGCTCGGCCACGACCGCGTAGATGATCGCGAGGATCGACGGCGGGATCAGGATGCCGAGCGTGCCGCCCGCCATGATCGAGCCCATCGCGATCTTCGCGTTATATCCGCGATCGAGCATCGCCGGCAGCGCGATGATCCCCATCGTGACCACGGCTGCCCCGATCACGCCCACCATTGCGGCGAGCACGGTCGAGGCGATGATCGTGGCCGCAGCCAGACCGCCGCGCACCCCGCCCAGCACCTTGTAGATGACGTCGAACATCTCGTTGATGATCCCCGCCCTCTCCAGCATTGACGCCATGAAGATGAACAGGGGGATCGCCGAAAGCTGATAATTCGTCATCAGCGGGAAGATGCGGCTCGGCACGATGTTGAGCGCACGTTCGTCGCCCAGCACGAACAGGAAGACACAGGCCAGACCGCCCGTGACGAAGGCCAGTGGAAGCCCTGCCATCAGCAGGACGACCAGCGAGCCGAACATGATGAGTGTCAGCCACTCGATTCCAATCTCAAGTCCCATTTATCAGCCCCTGCCCATTACGATCCGCAGATCTTGTGCGAATTTCGAAATGCCCTGCAGAACAAGCAGCAGAGCGCCGATCACCATGACCCATTTCATCGGCCACAGAGGCACCTCCCATTCGTTGAAGCTGATCTCGCCCCAGCGGACATTCGCATCGGTCCACTGTGCGAAGTTCCAGTTCGCCAGCATCTCGCCGGTCGGAATTTCGCCGCGCGCCCATTGCGAGATGAGCCCGTTGCCCGTGGGCACGGCGATCGCGTCCATCGCGAAGATCCACGACGTTACGAGCAACGTGCCCGCGAAGATGAAGAAGAAGACCGAGGTCAGCAGGTCGACCCACGCTTTGCGCGGTTTCGACAGCGGCGCGTAGAAGATGTCGACGCGCACATGGCTTTCGGTCAACATCGCATAGGCGCCCGAGATCAGGTATTGCATCCCGAACATCAGATACATCGCCTCATGCGCCCAGTTGGTCGGGCTGTTGAAGACGTAGCGGCTGATGACCTCGAAATAATAGACGAAGACCGCGATGATCGCCCAATAGCTGACGAATTCGCCCGCCTTGAGCGACAGCCGGTCGATCCAGCCCGTCCAGCCTTGCGAGATGTGACGGGAGTCGTCTTTCATCTCCTCGTCTTCGAGCGCTTCGAGGCGCCGCTCGATCTCGCTTTCCTCCTCATGCTCGGGCAGCGTGGCATTCGCCCGCCGCACCAGCATCGGAAGCAGGAGCGCATCGATGACGATCCCTGCGAGCAGCACCCAGAAGGCATATTTCGAGATGCTGCGCCATTTCGCGAGCACGGCTGCAGCCGCCTCCCTCTTCGGGCGCGCCTCGACGAGATCGGCCTGCGCCTGTTCGATCACGGCCTCGCCATCGGTGATCCGCTTCTCGGCGCGATCGACATTTCGCTGCGCGCGCTTCTCGGCAAAGCTGCCCTCTTCGGCGGCGGCGAGTTCCTCGCGCAGCTTGGGCAGATCAGCCTTTGCAGTGTCGACGCGTTCCTGTTCGCGCTCCAGCGAGCGCTCGGCCATGCGCACCACGTTCGACATGTCCGAGACTGTGCCGCGCGCGTCGTGACCTTGCGCATTCGCATAGAGAATGGCGATGAAGACCGGGATGAAGAGAAAGCCCAGCAGGCTTTTCACATAGAAGCGATGCAGTCCCAGCATCCCCCCGGTCACGAGAATGAAATAGCCCAAGGAGAGCGAATAACGCCGCTCCGTCTTGCGTGGCCGGTTGGCCAGCGTGGCCGCAATGATCGGGAAGAGGATCAGCCCCGCCCAATAGGCCCAATGCGGTAGAGTGAAGTCGATACTGGGCATTGCCCACCCCCTGTTGCCGGGACGCGCCCGGCCATCAGTTGAACCGGGCCCGCGCCAAAGGGCGGGCCCGTCAGACTGTCTTTGCGATCAAATCAGAGCTTCAGTTCCAGACCGTCGACCAGATCGGGCGTCACATAGCCCAGCGAGCCGGACATCATGTAATCGAGCTGCGTCTTGAAGATCCGCGCGCTGTCCTTGTCGCGATTGGCGTATTTGAACCAGATCGGAACGGCGACTTCGGTCATTAGCTCCACATCGTCCTGGCTCAGGCGCGTGACCTCGGTGCCGTCGGCTTCGAACTTGGCCCAGGCCTCCTGGTCGGCCTTCTGGATCGCCGCGTGATGCATGTCGGAATAGACGTGGGTCTCCATCTCGACGAATTGCTGCATCTGCGGGCTGAGCTTGTTCCAGGCATCCATGCCGACGGTGATGTCCATGATGTCCACCGGCTGGTAGAGCGACATCATGCCGGGCGGGCCCATCGAGATGTAGCTGGTCACCTGGCTGAAGCCGAGCGCGTAGTTCACCGCCGGGCCCACATAGTCGGCCACGTCGATCGTGCCTTTTTCCAGCGCCGGGAAGATTTCCGAGCCCGGAAGCACGGTGGTCTCCGCGCCGATCTCGCCAAAGACATCGGCGACCATGCCGCCCGGAAGGCGCATCTTGCGGCCCCGGAAGTCGTCGATCGAGCGGATCGGCACCTTGGAGTGGATGATGTTCGGGCCGTGATGGACGGGGCCCACGAAATACATGCCCTGCGCCGCATAAAGCTCGCGCGCCATCTCCAGCCCGCCGAGGCCGTAATAGAACACGTCGAATTCATGCGGGTTGCGCAGACCGAGCGGATAGGACGTCAGGAACACACCCGCCGGGATGATGCCCTGCACGTAGATGGTGAACGGGTTGACCGCGTCGAGCACGCCGTTCTTCACCGCGTCGTAAAGCTGGAAATCCCCCACGACGTCATTCGCGCCGAAAGGCTGGAAGGCGAGCTCGCCGCCGGTCTTTTCCTGAATCGTGGCGCACCAGTCCTTGAAGGTCTGAAGGCCGACGCCGCCCGGCCACGACGTCTGGATTTTCCAGGTCGTGCCATTGGCTTGGGCCGAGGCGATATGCGGCGCGGCAAGGCTGGCAGCGCCCGCCGCTGCGAGCGTACGCAACGCATGTCTGCGAGTGGTCAGATTTTTCATGGTTCCTCCCCGTTTGGTTGCGACCCCGACAGATGCGGGGCCGAAGTGAGAGAGAGGTCGAAAACACGCGATGGCTCTCCTCCAAGAATATCGCGCACCCGTGAGGCGGCGTGATTAACCTGCTTCCGGCTTCTCCTCAAAAGCGGAAACTCTCTTTCCTCTCCCTGTACATGCGAGGTTTGCACGGGATTTGTCTTTTCGCAAGTATTCACGAAATTGCGTGTGTTCGTGATTACGGTGCGGCGTCGGGCATGATCATTCTCAAATCTCGCCATCTCTGCCCGTCGGAATGACCGCCGCGGGCGAGGGCGCCACCCCAGCAAATCTTCAATGCTGCGGCTGCACCTGTCTCAAGCGCGAGACAGATGATACATTCCACCAGCGCAGACCGGCTATGCGCAGGGCGCGCGGTTGGGCAGTCTGATCTCCATGGCGCGCAGCCCTGTCGGCTGCGTTCAATTCTGGGAGGAAGACCAATGGCCAACGACATGACGCCCGAGTTCAAAGGCGTTTCGGTGTCGCCGTTCCGCGACCGTTACGACAACTTCATCGGCGGCAAATTCGTGCCCCCGAAAAACGGCAAGTATTTCGACAACATCACGCCGATCACCGGCGGCAAGGTCTGTGAAGTCGCGCATTCGTCGGCGGAGGATATCGAAGCCGCGCTCGACGCAGCCCATGCCGCGAAAGACGCGTGGGGCAAGACTTCGGCTGCCGAGCGCTCGAACGTGCTTCTCAAGATCGCCGACCGGATCGAGGAAAATCTCGACCTGATCGCCGCCGCCGAGACCTGGGACAACGGCAAGCCGATCCGCGAGACCACGGCGGCCGACATTCCGCTCGCCGTCGACCATTTCCGCTATTTCGCGGGGGTTCTGCGCAGCCAGGAAGGCACGATGTCGGAAATCGACGCCGATACCGTGGCCTATCACTTCCACGAGCCTCTGGGCGTTGTCGGCCAGATCATCCCGTGGAACTTCTCGGTGCTGATGGCGGCGTGGAAGCTGGCGCCGGCGCTGGCGGCGGGTAACTGCATCGTGCTGAAACCGGCCGAGCAGACGCCGGCGGCGATCCTCGTGGTGATGGAAGTCATCGCCGACCTGCTGCCCGATGGCGTGCTGAATATCGTCAACGGCTATGGCGCGGAAGTCGGCGCGGCGCTCGCGAGCTCCTCGCGGATCGCCAAGATCGCGTTTACCGGCTCCACCGCGACGGGTCGCAAGATCATGCAGGCCGCGACCGAGAACCTGATCCCGGTCACGCTGGAACTGGGCGGCAAGTCGCCGAACATCTTCTTCTCGGACGTGATGGCCGAGGATGACGCCTTCCTCGACAAGGCGGTCGAGGGCTTCGTGCTCTTCGCCTTCAACCAGGGCGAGGTTTGCACCTGTCCGAGCCGCGCGCTCATTCAGGAAGACATCTACGAGAAGTTCATGGAGCGCTGCATCGCCCGCGTCGAAGCCATTAAGCAGGGCGATCCCCGCGCGATGGAGACGATGGTCGGTGCGCAGGCCAGCCAGGAGCAGCATGACAAGATCATGTCCTATCTGAGCATCGGTCGCGAAGAAGGGGCCGAGGTGCTGACCGGCGGTGATGCCGCGCGCTTCAATGGCGATCTGGCGAACGGCTTCTACATCCAGCCGACGATCCTGAAGGGCCACAACAAGATGCGGGTCTTCCAGGAGGAAATCTTCGGGCCGGTGGTGTCGGTCACGACCTTCAAGGACGAGGCCGAGGCGCTCGAGATCGCCAATGACACGATGTACGGCCTTGGCGCCGGTGTCTGGACCCGTGACGGCTCGCGCGCCTATCGCTTCGGGCGCGGCATCGAGGCCGGGCGTGTCTGGGTCAACAACTACCACGCCTATCCGGCCCATGCGGCCTTCGGCGGGTATAAGCAGTCGGGCATCGGGCGCGAGACCCACAAGATGATGCTCGATCACTACCAGCAGACCAAGAACATGCTGGTCAGCTACAACCCGAACAAGCTCGGGTTCTTCTGATAGGGTTTACCTCCCCAAACCCCCGGGCCGCGTCTGCAAAGGCGCGGCCCTTTTTTGTGTCACCGGGTCGGGGAAGATCGGGCAGGCGGCCTATCGCGGCGCGGGTCAGCTCGCGCGGCGGAAGGCGTTAGGCGTGCTGCCGGTGCCCGCTTGGAAGGCGCGGGAGAAATAGCCCGGGCTGCGATAGCCCAGAAGCTGTGCGATATCCTTGATCGGGACGGGCGTGTCGCGCAGCAGGCGGCGCGCCTCGTAGAGGCGTCGCTCCTGCATCAGTTCCAGCGCCGATTTCCCGCAGGCATCGCGGCAGGCGCGCGACAGATGCGTGGGCGTGACGCCCAGTTCGCGCGCGATATCCGCGACCGGCGTTCCCGCGCGATACTCGCGCTCGACCAGAACGGCGTAGCGCGTGACCAGCCGGCGCGCGGCGCTCGGGCGGATCGCCTCGTTTGCATTGCTCGCGATCTGCCGCTCAAGCCAGACGCTCAAGAGGCCCAGATGGCTGCGCAGCGCACGGTCGGCGGCGGGGCGCGTGCTCTCGCTCTCGCGCTGGATCGCCTCCAAGATCGACCCGATTTCGCCCTGCGCGATCGCTTCGCGGATGCGCAGGTGATGGGCGGCGGGCGGCAGGGCGATGTCGCTGTCGCGGCCGAAGAACAGGGCCTGACCGTGGGTCTGGTTGGAAATCTCGAAACCGTGCATCACGCCCGGCGGGATGAAGATCGCGTTATTGGGGCCGTAGCCGCGGGTCACGCCGCCCAGCGTGATCCGGCCTTGCCCGCGCGAGAACCAGAGCAGGCAGGGCTCGGAATGGGCGCGCATCGCCTCCACCCGCCAGCGCCCACCCTTTGCCAGATGCGCGATCTGCACCAGCCGCGGCTCGCTCGGGGGAGCAGGCAAGTCGGTCGCGGTCTGCGCCGGGCCGGGCGTGCCGCTTGTACCGGGCTTCACGGTTTTGGCCTGCGACATCTGGGAGAGGGGCGGTGTCGAGAAGAGCTTCACGATGCTTTGATCCTACGCGATTTCGGCGGGAGGATAGACCGCAACGCTCTCGTGGACCAAGGAGTTTTCCACAGAAGTCCGGGTGCGCAGTTGCCGCAGGGTCACAGTCTACGCGATCTTGTGCCACGCCTTCATGCGGCCACGAAACCAAGTGCGTTGCCGCTTGGCATATTGGCGACTTGCCGCTTGTGCGCGCTCTCGCGCCTCGCTCAGATCGAGCTCGCCATGCAGATGCGCGATCAGTTCCGGCGCCCCGATCGCCTTCGCCCAGAGCGCGTTCGGATCCCAGATCGGCTCTACCGCGCGGACCTCGTCGAGCGCGCCCTGTTCGAGCATAAGATCGAAGCGGCGGTCGATGCGCTCCGCCAGCCAGTCGCGATCCGGATCGAGGTGAAGCGGCGCCACGGTGTCGAGCGGCAGGAGCGGTGGCGGGGTGCGGGCCTGCCACGTGGCAAGCCCCTCGCCGGTGGCGCGCTGCACCTCCCACGCGCGCTGCACCCGCATCGGGTTCTGAGCGTCGATCTTCGCGCGGGTCGCGTCGTCCAGCTCTTCCAGCATCCCGGCATGGCCCTCCGAGAGCCGCCGCTGATCGGCCTCGGCACGGATTTCCGGTGGCGTTTCAGGGATTTCCGCCAGTCCTTGCGTCAGAGCGGTGAAATAGAGCCCGGTGCCGCCCACGATGATCGGGCGCGGCCCGCCTGCGTGGAACGCTTCCAGATACGGGGTGACGTCGCGCAGCCAATGGCCGACCGAATAGTTCGCGCCGGGATCGAGATGACCGTAGAGCGCATGCGGCGCGCGGGCCTCTTCCTCGGGCGAGGGGCGCGCGCTCAGCACTCGCCAGCACGACCAGACCTGCAACGCGTCGGCATTGATCACCACGCCGCCCTCGGCCTCGGCGATCGACAGCGCCAGCGCCGATTTCCCGCTCGCCGTCGCTCCCGCGATCAGCACGGGCGTTCGCGGCGATATTTCGGGCAGGGCAGGCGGCATTGGTGGCTCTTGCAGGCTTTCTGGCGGGCTCGGGGCTCTACGCTTTCGCAAGAGGTTGAACCCCGGCTCTATTTGGATCATTTTGCGCGCCAATGACAACAGCCCATCGGAGGATCAGATGAGCACCGAGACGCATCCCGCGGCCAAATACAATCGCGTGCTACTGAAGATCTCGGGCGAGGCGTTGATGGGCGACCAAGGCTACGGCCTGCATCCGCCGACCGTCTCGCGTATAGCGCATGAAGTGAAATCGGTGCGCGATCTGGGCGTCGAGATCTGCATGGTGATCGGCGGCGGCAACATCTTCCGCGGGCTTGCGGGCTCGGCTCAGGGGATGGAGCGCACGACGGCCGACTACATGGGGATGCTCGCGACGGTGATGAACGCGCTGGCGATGCAATCCGCGCTGGAAGGCCTTGGCGTCTTCACCCGCGTGATCTCGGCGATTCCGATGGATCAGGTCTGCGAACCCTATATCCGCCGCCGCGCGGTGCGCCACCTCGAGAAGAAGCGGGTGTGCATTTTCGCCGCCGGCACCGGCAACCCCTATTTCACGACCGACACCGCCGCCACGCTGCGCGCCAACGAGATGTCCTGCGAGGCGATCTTCAAGGGCACCAAGGTCGACGGGGTCTATGACAAGGACCCGCAGAAATTCGACGACGCCAAGCGGTACGACACCGTCAGCTACGATGAAGTTCTGCAAAAGAACCTCGGCGTGATGGATGCCTCGGCTATCGCGCTCGCACGCGACAATAACAAGCCGATCATCGTGTTCTCGCTTGACGAGCCGGGTGGCTTCCGCGGCATTCTGGCAGGCGAGGGCACCTACACGAAAGTGCAGGGCTGAGCGCCGCGCGACGGTCACAAATGCTAGTTTTCGCCTGCGAGCTGCGCTAAAGCTCGGCCCGAGGCTCAACAAGAACGGGGAAATACCCAATGTCCGACGATTTCGAGATCGACACCGATGACCTTGCACGCCGCATGGATGGCGCAATGAGCTCGCTCAAGCATGAATTCGCGTCGCTGCGCACGGGCCGCGCCTCGGCCTCGATGGTGGAGCCGGTTCAGGTCGAAGCCTATGGCCAGATGACCCCGATCAACCAGGTCGGCACCGTGAACGTGCCCGAGCCGCGGATGGTCACGATCAACGTCTGGGACAAGTCGATGGTCGGCAAGGTCGAGAAAGCGATCCGCGAATCCGGTCTGGGCATCAACCCGCAGACCAATGGCACGATCATCATGCTGCCGATCCCGGAGCTGAACGAGGAACGCCGCCGCGAGCTGACCAAGGTCGCCGCCCAATATGCCGAGCACGCCCGCGTCGCGATCCGCAACGTGCGCCGCGACGGCATGGACCAGATCAAGAAGGCCAAGGCCGACGGCATGTCCGAAGACGACGTGAAGATCTGGGAGAGCGAAGTTCAGGACATGACCGACGCGCATATCGCCAAGGTCGACAAGGCGCTCGAAGACAAGCAAGCCGAGATCATGCAGGTCTGAGGCAATCGCCTCAGCCTCCCTGCGTCTTGAGCGAAAAGGATCACATTGCCGATGGCCCCTAGCATTCCCGATATCGCCCAGACCCCGCAGGGGCATGACGGGGGCGCCCCGGCGCCGCTGCATGTCGCGATCATCATGGATGGCAACGGGCGGTGGGCCACCCAGCGGGGCTGGCCGCGTCTGGCCGGTCACCGCAAGGGGGCCGAGCAGATCAAGAAAGTCGTGCAGGCCGCGCCCGATCTCGGCATCCGCTACATGACGATCTACGCCTTCTCGACCGAGAACTGGAAGCGCTCGACGCAGGAAGTTCTGGGCCTGATGAAGATGTTCCGGCTGATGATCAAACGCGAGGCGGCGGAGCTGTCGCGTCAGGGCGTCGAGCTGCGCTTCATTGGCGATCGCACGCCGCTCGACCCGCTGCTGCGCGAGACGATGGACGCGATCGAGACGCGCACCAAGGGCAATTCCAAGCTGACGCTCGCGGTTGCGATCAATTACGGCGGGCGCGACGAGCTGAAACGCGCAGCGCAGTCGATCGCGCGCGACGTCGCCGCTGGCAAGTTCGCGGCCGAGGATATCGACGACGCGATGATCTCGTCGCGGCTCGACAGCGCCGGCATGCCCGACCCCGATCTGGTGATCCGCAGCTCCGGCGAGACGCGGACCTCGAATTTCCTGCCGTGGCAGGCGGCCTATTCGGAATATGAATTCACACCGACGCTCTGGCCCGATTTCACGCCGGACGAGCTGTCCGACATTCTCGATCGGTTTGCCGGGCGCGAGCGGCGCTTCGGCGGGGTTGCCTCGTGACGGAGACGCCGCGGTCCGGCAAATGGGGCGATCTCGTCCCGCGGCTCGCCTCCGGGCTTGCTATGGTCGCGATCGGCCTCGCTGCGATCTGGTGGGGCGGTCCGGTTTTCGCGGCGCTCTCGGTGCTCGTGACGGGTCTGATGATCTGGGAGCTTACCGCGATGCTGCGCCCCGAACGCCCCGGCAAGGCGGTCGGTCTGGGGCTGGTCGCGGCGGCTGCGCTGACTTTCGTCTTGGCGATCCATGAGCCTTATGGCCTTCTTTATCTGCTGATCGTGCCGATCATGGCGGCGGTGATCTGCACCGGGCGGCGCTGGCTTGGCGCGGGCTATGCGCTGGCGATCATGCTGACGGGCTATGGGCTTGTCGCACTGCGCGAAGGGGCGGGGCTCGGCGCGATCACATGGATCGTCGCGGTGGTCGTTGTCTCTGATATCATGGGATATTTCGTTGGTCGCACGGTCGGCGGGCCGAAATTCTGGCCCAAGGTCAGCCCGAAGAAGACATGGTCGGGCACGGTCGGCGGCTGGGTCGGCGCGGCGCTCGTGGGCTTTCTCTTCGCCCAGATGGGCGGCGGGCTCGCGATGATCTGGATTTCGCCGCTTCTGGCTTTCGCGGGCCAGCTGGGCGACATCGCTGAAAGCGCGATCAAGCGCGCGACCGGCGTGAAGGACAGCTCCTCGCTGATCCCGGGCCATGGCGGTGTGCTGGACCGCTTCGACGCGCTAACCGGCGCGGTCGTGTTCCTGATGCTGATCTCGCAGGTGATGACCCTGCCGCTCACGGAAGGCTGAACGATGCGGAATGTTTCGGTCTTCGGGGCGACCGGCTCGATCGGCGAAAGCTGCTTTGATCTGCTGATGGCACAGGGCGGGGCGGAAGCCTACGACGTGGTCGCGCTGAGCGCAGGTCGCAATGTCGCGCGGCTGGCCGAACAGGCTGTGGCGCTGAAGGCCGATCTGGCCGTGACCGCGTTCGACGAATGTCTACCTGCGCTGCGCGATGCGCTGGCCGGGACCGGGATCGAAGTCGCTGCCGGGCCGCAGGCGCTGATCGAGGCGGCCTATCGTCCGGCGGATTGGGTTCTGTCGGGGATCGTCGGCGCGGCGGGGCTTGCGCCCGGCTTTGCGGCGCTCTCGCAAGGCGCGACGCTGGCACTGGCCAACAAGGAGTCGCTGGTGACCGCGGGCCCCTTGCTGATGGCCGAGGCGCGCGCACATGGCGCGACGATCCTGCCGGTCGACAGCGAGCATTCGGCGATTTTCCAAGGGCTTGTGGGCGAGGATATCGCCGCGGTCGAGCGGGTGATCATCACCGCCTCGGGCGGCGCGTTTCGCGACTGGCCGATGGAGAAACTCGCCCATGCCACTGTGGCCGAGGCCTCGGCGCATCCGAATTGGGACATGGGCCAGCGGATCACGATCGACTCCGCGTCGATGTTTAACAAGGCCCTGGAAGTCATTGAGGCGAAAGAGTTCTTCGGTTTCGCGCCGGAGCAGATCGAAGTCCTCGTCCATCCGCAGAGCATCGTCCATTCGCTGGTCGGTTTCCACGATGGCGGGCTGATGGCGCATATGGGCGTGCCCGATATGCGCCACGCGATCGGCTATGCGCTCAACTGGCCCGCGCGCAAACCGCTGCCGGTCGAGAAGCTCGATCTGGCGAAGATCGGACAGCTCGATTTCCGCACCCCGGATCTGGAGCGGTTCCCCGCGCTGCGTCTGGCGCGCGAGGTGATGGAGACGGGCGGTCTGGCGGGCACCGTGTTCAACGCCGCCAAGGAAGTCGCGCTCGATCTGTTCATCGCGGGCCGGATCGGATTTCTCGACATGGCCACGTTGGTCGAGAAGGTTCTGGGCGAGATGTCGCGGGACCAGGGTCTTGGAATCGCCGCAAAAGACCTCGATATGGTTCTGAGCTGCGACGCCGAAGCGCGGGCGCGCGCGCTGGCGATTTGTGAACACGGAAGGATCTGAGTTTTGGACCTGCTGCCCCAATTCGGCAATCTTCTCTATACCGTTGTGGCCTTCGTCGTCGCGCTCTCGATCATCGTCGCGGTGCATGAATACGGCCATTACATCATCGGGCGGATTTCCGGGATCAAGGCGGAGGTCTTCTCGCTCGGCTTCGGGCCGAAGCTGATCAGCCGCGTCGACAAGCATGGCACGCGCTGGCAGATCGCCGCAGTGCCTCTTGGCGGCTACGTCAAGTTTCTGGGCGATGCGAACGCGGCCTCGGCCGGGGTCGATTCCGAGGAAATGGCCCATCTGAGCCCCGAGGAACGCCGCCACACGATGCATGGCGCGCCGCTTTGGGCACGCGCCGCGACCGTGGCTGCCGGGCCGGTCTTCAATTTCATCCTGTCGATCTGCGTGATCGCGGGGCTGAGCCTCTGGACGGGGCAGGCGACCGAGACGCCCGCGATCCAGACCGTCGTGGCGCTGCCCGGCGGCTCGGGCGATCTGCAACAGGGCGACGTGATCGTTGCGGTGGCGGGCAAGCCTACGCCGGATTATCAGGCGCTCTCCGATGTGGTCGATCAACTGCCCGCAGGGCCGACGCTCGATTACACCGTGACCCGCGACGGCAGCAAAATCGACGCGACGGGGCCGCAGCTTTTCCCGGCGCGGTTTGCCGGCGTTCAGCCGGGCTCTGCCGCCTATGATGCCGGGCTGCGCGCGGGCGACGTGATCACCGCGATCGACGGCAAGCCGGTCTATCGTTTCGTCGATCTGCAGGACGCGGTGAAGGCGGGTGAGGGCAAAGCGGTCTCGCTCGATATCTGGCGGCCCGAAGGCGATACGGGCAAGACGTTCTCCGTGACGCTGGCGCCGCGCCGCACCGATCTGCCGGTGGGCGACGGGCAGTTCGAGACGCGCTTCCTGATCGGGGCCACGGGCTCGTTCATGTTCGAGCCGGTGACGCAATCGGTGGGCCCGGTGGATGCGCTGGTGGGCGGTGCAAGACAGACCTGGGGCATCATCACGCAATCGGTCTCGGGCATTCAGGCGATGATCGCGCAGCGGATTTCGAGCTGTAACCTGACCGGCGCGCTGCGCATTGCCGAGACCTCGGCGGCGGCGGCGAAATCGGGCGTGCTCGATTTCATCTGGTTCATCGCGGTTCTGTCGACGGCGGTGGGCTTCCTGAATCTCTTCCCGATCCCTGTCCTCGATGGCGGGCATCTGATGTTCCACCTCTACGAGGCGATCACGGGCAAGCCGCCCTCCGATCAGCTGATGAACGTCTTCATGTCGATCGGGCTGGCGCTGGTGCTGACGCTGATGGTCTTCGGGCTCTGGAACGATCTGACCTGCTGAGTGGGGGCGTGACGGGCACGTGACGGGCGTGGCTGCCGCGGTTTCGCCATAATTGCCTCGCAATGCGGTCATGAAGACAGGGTAGGACGGCTTCAGCGCAACTCGCGCGAAGGAGGCCACTCATGTCCGAGATCATCGCGCATCACTATCGCGAACTTCGCCCGTTGGTGGAGATCGTCGGGGACCGGCTGCTGTTCATCGCGGCGGTTCTGGTCGCGCTGTTCGGCGCGGCGCTGATCGGCATTCAATTGATCGACATCCTCGGCGGCGACGCTTCCAGCTTCCAGCGCATCTGAGCCGGACCGAAACGGGCGCGAAACGCCCGTAAAAACCGTACATCATCGATCCCGGGGCCGCCTTCGCGGCCCTTTCTTTCGTGGCAAGATGAGCGCGCTCCACAAAATCTCGGGTCTGAGCGGCCATCGCAGCTTTGACATCGCGTACGCCCTTCGCTACCACCCTAATCAAAGGGAAAAAGTGAACTTCCGGCGGGAGAGGGCGATGTCTATGAGCGTGCAAACTATGCTGAGACTCCATGCAACGCGAAAGGCACTGCGGGCCAGCGTAGTATTTCCAGCAGTTGCAATGAGTTGCCTTGCGGTTCCCGTGATCGCTCAGGCGCAGCAATACAGTTTCTCGCAGGTCCAGATCACCGGCAACGAGCGCGTCGACGCGGCCACGATTCTGTCCTTCGCCAGAATCGCGCGCAATCAGCCCGTGAGCGACGCCGATCTGAACGCCGCTTACCAGCGCCTGACGAATTCCGGCCTGTTCGAAAAGGTTGCTATCACGCCGCAGGGCAACACGCTCAAGATCGCCGTGACCGAGTACCCGACGATCAGCGTGATCAATTTCGAAGGCAACAAGATCATCAAGGACGAGCAGCTCGCCACGATCATTCAGGCGAAGCCGAACCGCGTCTACAATCCCGCTCAGATCGAAGCCGACGCCCAGCGTCTGGCGCGCGCCTATTCCGAGGATGGCCGCATGGCCGCCCGCGTCGTGCCGAAGGTCATCCGCCGCGACAATAACCGCGTCGACGTCGCCTTCGAGATCAAGGAAGGCAAGGTCACCTCGATCGAACGCCTGACCTTCACCGGCAACCGCTCCTATTCGGACCGTCGTCTGCGTCAGGTGCTCGAGACGAAACAGGCGGGGATTTTCCGCACCTTCGTGAAGAACGACACGTTCAACGCCGGCCGCATCCCGGTCGACCGTCAGAAGCTGATCGATTTCTATCAGGCGCGCGGCTACAAGAACGTGCAGGTCACCGGCGTGTCCTCGCAGATGTCGCGTCAGCGCGACGCGTTCTTCATGACCTTCAACATCATCGAAGGGCAGAAGTACCACTTCAACTCGATCAGCACGAATTCCGAGATCGACGGGGTCGCGCCTGACGATTTCGCGCCGCTCACCCGAATCCGGCAGGGTCAGACCTTCTCGCCGAAGGCGATCGAGCTCGCCGTGACCCGGATGGAGCAGCTCGCGATCAAGAAGGGCATTCAATTCGCCCGCGTCGATCCGCGCATCACCGAAGACCCGCGCACCCAGTCGGTCAATGTCGATTTCGTGCTGGTCCGTGGTCCGCGCGTCTTCGTGCAGCGCATCGACATCGAGGGCAACACCGCGACGCTCGACCGGGTGGTCCGGCGCGAGTTCCGGACGGTTGAAGGCGACCCCTACAACCCGCGTGAAATCTCGAACGCCGCCGACCGCATCCGCGGCACCGGCTACTTCAAGTCGGTCGACGTGAACACGAAGCCGGGCAGCAGCTCCGATCAGGTCGTGGTGGATGTGAACGTCGAAGAGCAGCCCACAGGCTCGCTCGGTTTCGGCGCCTCCTATTCGAATTCGGACGGGATCGGCTTCAACGCCTCGCTGGAAGAGAAGAACTTCCTCGGCCGCGGGCAGTATCTCGGCGTGTCGCTCGGCACGACCAAGGACAATAACAGCTCCAGCTTCCGGTTCATCGAACCGGCGTTCCTCGGGCGCGACGTGGCGCTGAAGTTCTCGGCGGCCTACACGACGTCGAGCTCGGCTTCGAACACCGCTTACGACACGCGCCGCATCAGCATCGAACCCGCGCTGGAATTCCCGGTCTCCGAGCGGGGCCGGCTGGAGGTGAGCTACAAGATCGGCGAAGACACGCTGAACAACGTGCCGACCGCCTCCTCGGAGATCCTGCAGCGTGAAGAGACCGACATGGGCACGCAGCGCTACAGCGGCCCGGGCATCCGATATACCTACGACACGTCGCGCGAGCAGATCGATCCGCGCTTCACCTGGCGTTTCAACGTCGATCAGCAGTTTTGGGGCGTCGGCGGCGACGTGAAAGGCGGCCAGACCACCGCGAAAATCGTCGGGGAACGCAAGATTTTCAACGAGGAAGCCACGCTGCGCGCCTCGCTCGAAGGCGGCGCGGTCGATGCCACGGGTGGCTCGACGATCCTGCAACGCTTCTCGGGCAGCCAGATCCGCGGCTTCGAGAGCTACGGCATCGGTCCGCGTGATCTCAATGCGGGCAACACCGACGCGCTCGGCGGTAACTACTACTGGGTCGGTAAGGTCGAAGCGGAATTCCCGATCGGTCTGCCCGAGGAATACGGCATCACCGGCGGTGTGTTCTGGGATGTGGGCTCGGTCTGGGGTCTGGACGACACGACCGGCACCGGCGGCAACGAGGTCGACGACTCGATGCATATCCGCTCGGCGGTCGGCGTCTCGATCTTCTGGAAATCCGCGATCGGTCCGCTGCGTCTGAACTTCTCGCGGGCGATCAAGAAAGAAAGCTACGACAAGACCCAGAACTTCGATCTGTCGCTTTCCACGCAGTTCTAAGGGCGCGCGATGCGTCTGAGCCGCTTCACGCTATCCATTATCGCAGCCGCGCTGGCCTTCGGGCCCGGCGCGGCTGTCGCGCAATCGGCGGGCCAGGCCTCCGATGCGCAAGTGCCTGCGCCCGGGCCGCGCGTGCAATCGAGCGCGGTTCTCACCCTCGACTGGGAGAAGCTCTACGACAACTCTCTCTGGGGCAAGCGGGTGCAATCCGAGATTCAGGCCGCGTCGAGCGCGCTGCGCAAGGAAAACGACCGGATCGCCAGTCAGCTCGAGGCGGAGGAGCGCAAGCTCACCGAGGAACGGCTGACGATGCCCTCGGATGAGTTCCAGCAAGCCGCCGATGCCTTCGACAAGCGGGCGACCGATATTCGCAAGGCCCAGAAGGCCAAAGCCGATGCGATCCAGAGTCAGTTGAATCAGGAACACCAGACCTTCGTGCAGACGGTGGTGCCGCTGCTCGACGAGGTGCTGAAGGCGCGCGGTGCGGTCGTGGTGCTCGATTCCCGCGCGATCATCCGCGGGCTCGCGCAGGCCGATGTGACGGCTGAACTGGGCGCGCGGGTCGACAAGGAAATCGGTGACGGGGCCGGGCGCGTGACGCCCTTGGTGCCGCCGACGTCGAACGATGGCTCTGGCAACGCGTCGACGGGGGCGGGCACTGCACCGGACGCACCTGCGCCGCCAGCGCAAACGACGCCGGCGCCGCCCGCTCCGGATCAGGCTGGAAATAACGCGACGACGGATCAAAGCGGCGAAGCAGGCGTTTTCGTGGATACGACCCCGAATACCGCGCCCAAGGGCGACGGCAATTCGACGCTCGACGGGGCGACCCGCGACGCGCCCGGTCTGCCGCTTGGCCTGCCGGTCGTGAATGGCACTCAGGGCACGCAAGGCGACGCCACGACGGCGCAATAGCAGGCGCGCGCTGCTTGCCAAGCGGGGCCGCGATTGCTAGCAACAATCCAAAAGCGACGATCGCGTGATGCGGCAAACTGATACCGCCGCAGGCGCATTGCGCCCAAGAACGAGGACAGCTCATGACCGAACCCGCCCCCTATACCGAAGCCGATCTGTCGCTCATCAAGCGCATCATTCCGCATCGTTATCCGTTCCTGCTGATCGACAAGGTGCGCGACATCGTCCCGAACAAGGGCGCGGTCGGCATCAAGAACGTCACCGCGAACGAGCCGCATTTCCAGGGCCACTTCCCGGAAGAGCCGATCATGCCCGGCGTCACCATCGTCGAGGCGATGGCGCAGACCTCTGCCGTGGTGGTGGGCATCTCGCTCGACGTGATCGACAAGCCGCTGCTGACCTATTTCATGGGCATCGACAAGTGCAAGTTCCGCCGCAAGGTCGTGCCGGGCGACGTGCTCGAACTGCATGTCACCGTGAAGCGCGGCGGCGGCAAGATCTGGAAATTTGAAGGCCGTGGTACGGTGAATGGTGAATTGGCCGCAGAGGCCGAGTTCACCGCCATGATGGACCTTCAGGGCTGAATGCATGAGCATTGACCCAAGTGCGCAGATTCACGCGTCCTCGGTGATCGAAGCCGGCGCGGTGATCGGTCCGGACTGCCGGATCGGCCCGTTCTGCGTGGTCGGCCCCGAGGTCGTGCTGGGCCGGGGCGTGTCGCTGCAAAGTCATGTCGTGCTGCAGGGCGCGACCGAGATCGGCGACGAGACGGAGGTCTATCCCTTCGCCTCGCTCGGGCAGATTCCGCAGGACCTGAAATTCAACGGCGAGAAGACGCGGCTGAAGATCGGCAAGCGCAACCGCATCCGCGAATATGTGACGATGAACACCGGCACCGAAGGTGGCGGCGGGCTGACCGAGATCGGCGATGATGGCCTGTTCATGTCGTCCTGCCATGTCGCGCATGACTGCAAGCTGGGCGACCGGGTCATACTGGTGAATTCGGTCGCGGTCGCGGGGCATTGCGTGCTGGGCGATGACGTCATCGTCGGCGGTCTGTCCGGCGTGCACCAATTCGTCCGCATCGGGCGCGGCGCGATCATCGGGGCGCTGTCGATGGTGACAGCTGATGTGATCCCGCATGCCTTGGTCGCGGGACCGCGCGCGGGGCTCGAAGGGCTGAACCTCGTGGGGCTGAAGCGTCGCGGGACGTCGCGCGAGGAAATCTCTGCATTGCGCAAGACCGTCGAGGCACTCGGTCAGGGCAGCTTCCGCGAAAGCGCGCGAACCCTCTCGGAAGAGGGCGTCGAGGGCGAGTTGGCGCGCGAAGTGCTCGATTTCATCCTCGGCCCGTCCGACCGCAGCTTCCTGACGCCCGGCAAATGAGCGGGGGTACGCATACCGCGCTGATCGCCGGGGCTGGCCGTCTGCCTGCGATCCTGACCGAGGCCGCGCCGGATATTCTGGTCTGCGAAATGATCGGCGCGCCTTGCGATCTGGACGGCGAGCATCTGCGCTTCCGGATCGAGCGGCTGGTGCCGTTTCTCGACGAGCTGGCCGATCGCGGGATCGAGCGGGTGGTGTTCGCGGGCGCGATGCAGCGCCCGGCGATCGATCCCGAGCAGTTCGATCCCCGTTCGGCGCAGTTGGTGCCGCGGCTCGCGATGGCGATGCAGGCGGGCGACGATGCGACGCTGCGCGCGGTGATCGAGGTCTTCGAGGAGTTCGATCTGGAGGTTGTCGGCGCGCATGAGATCGCGCCCGCGCTGCTGCCCGAGGCGGGGGTGCTGTGCGGCAAACCGACCGTCGTGGACGAGGAAGATGCCGAACGCGGAGCCGAGATTGTGGCCGCGCTTGGGGCGTCGGATATCGGTCAGGGGGCGGTCGTCGGGCGCGGGCTTTGCCTTGCGGTCGAGACCCTACCGGGCACCGATGCGATGCTGGAATTCGTGCAGCACCACAAAGGCTTGCGCGGCGATCTTAAAGCGGTGAAGGGTGTCTTCTACAAGGCGCCGAAACCCGATCAGGACCGTCGTGCCGATCTGCCTGCCATTGGTGTCGACACGGTCAAGAACGCCGCCGCCGCTGGCCTCTCGGGCATCGCCTTCGAGGCGGGGGGCGTGATGCTTCTCGATCGCGACGCGGTCATCGAGGCCGCCGACGCCGCGGGCCTCTTTCTCTGGGCGCGGGAGCCATGAGGCTCTACGTCATCGCGGGCGAGGCATCGGGCGACAAGCTCGGCGGCGCCCTGATGGCGGGGATCAACGGGCTTGCGCCGGGCGTGGACTGGTCCGGCATCGGTGGCGAGGAGATGGGCGCGCAGGGGCTGACCAGCCTTTTCCCGATGGAAGAACTTTCGGTCATGGGGCTGATGGAGGTCCTGCCGAAATACCGCCATCTGAAACGGCGCATTGCCGAGACCGCGGATCACGTGATCGAAAGCGGTGCCGAGGCGCTGATCACCATCGACAGCCCCGATTTCTGCCTGCGCGTGGCGCGGCTGGTGAAGGAAAAACGCCCTGATCTCAAGGTGATCCACTATGTCGCGCCCTCGGTCTGGGCATGGCGTCCGGGGCGCGCGGCGAAGATGGCGCAGGTGGTCGATCATGTGCTCGCGCTGCTGCCTTTCGAGCCGCCCTATATGGAAGCCGCCGGGATGAGCTGCGATTTCGTGGGCCATCCGGTCGTGGCCGAACCGCGCGCGACGGGGGCGGATGCGGCGGCCTTCCGCGAGACCCATATGATCGGCGAAGATCAACCGCTGGCGCTGTGTCTGCCGGGATCGCGGCGCGGCGAGGTCAAGCGGCTCGGGGCGCGGTTCGACGAGGCGCTGATGCAGCTGCGCGACCGCGAGCCGGGGCTGCGCGTCGTGCTGCCGACGGTGCGGGGCGTCGCGCCGATGGTGCGCGAGATGACGGCGCGCTGGCCGGTCGCACCGATCGTGGTCGAGAATGCCGACGACAAGCGCGCGGCCTTTGCCGCCGCCGATATCGCGCTGGCGGCCTCGGGCACGGTCAGTCTGGAGCTGGCGGCGAACCGGGTGCCGATGGTGATCGCCTATGACGCGAATTTCCTGACCTGGCACGTGATCTCGCGGATGCTGAAGATCGACACGGTGACGCTGGTCAATCTGGTCTCCGAGACGCGGGTGATCCCGGAATTCCTCGGGCCCGAGTGCAAACCGCGTGACATATCCGCGAAGATGCTGGAATTGCTGGAAGAAGACGCGGCCCGCGATGAGCAGATGGCCGCGATGGAAGAGGTGATGCGCCGTTTGGGCGAGGGCGGCGAGCCGCCCGGTCTGCGCGCGGCGCGTTCGGTGCTGGAGTTTCTCGGGAGGGCGTGATGCGCGTCTTTTTGACTGTTTTTCTGACAATCTGGGCCGGGGCCGCCTTGGCCGAGACCGATCCGTCGCAGCTTTTCGCGCAATCCTGCGGACGCTGTCATCGCGACGCGGTCAGGATGGTCGCTAAGATCGACTGGGCCGCAGATATGCAAACGCCCGAGGCGCGGCGCGACTGGTTCGACGGTTTCATGGTGCGTCACCATTCACCCGATGCAGACAGCCGCGCGGCGATCGCCGAATGGCTGGCAGGGATCGCCTCGTAAGACGACCCCTGCCGAGAGGCCTTAGCCCAGAACCGATTTCACGGCATCGGCGGTGACTTCGACGATCTTGTCGGCCTCCGCCTCGGTGAGGCACAGCGGCGGGGCAAGGCCAAGGATATCGCCCTGCGGCATCGCGCGCCCGATCACGCCACGCTCGACCATCGCGCCTGCGATCTTCGCGCCGATCTTGTCGGAGGCGTCGAAGAAGCCGCGGTTGTCGCGATCGGCCATGAATTCCACCGCGCAGAGCATCCCTTCGCCGCGGATATCGCCGACATTCGCGTGCTCGCCGATGGCGGCGCGCATCTGGTCATTGAGGTATTTGCCGACCGAGCCCGCATTCTCGACGAGGCCCAGCTTGTCGATCAGTTCGAGGTTCGCGACGCCGGCCGCCGCCCCGATCGGGTGCGCCGAATAGGTCCAGCCGTGGCCGATCGGACCGTTCTCGTCGGTGCCTTGCTCCAGCACTTTCCACATCTTGTCGGAAACGATGGTGCCCGAAAGCGGCGCATAGGCCGAGGTCAGGCCCTTCGCGATGGTGATCAGGTCGGGCTTCATCCCGTAGTGATCCGAGCCGAACATCGAGCCCAGACGCCCGAAGCCGGTCACGACCTCATCGGCGATCAGCAGGATGTCGTATTTGTCCAGAACCTTCTGGATCGCGTCCCAATAGCCTGCGGGCGGGGGCACGATGCCGCCCGTGCCGAGAACAGGCTCGCCGATGAAGGCGGCGATGGTGTCGGGGCCTTCGCGTTCGATCAGCTGCTCCAGCTCGGACGCGCAATAGGCGGTGAAGGCCTCTTCCGACATCGCCTCATCGGGGCGGCGGAAGTAATAGGGCGCCTCGGTGTGGATCACCTGGCTCAGCGGCAGGTCGAACTTCTTGTGGAACAGCTCCAGACCCGTCAGCGAGCCGGTCATCAGACCCGAGCCGTGATAGCCGCGCCAGCGCGAGATGATCTTCTTCTTCTCGGGGCGGTTCAGGATGTTGTTGTAATACCAGACCAGCTTGATGTTGGTCTCGTTCGCATCGGAGCCCGACAGACCGAAATAGACCTTCGACATGTGATCGGGCGCACGGTCGAGGACCATATGCGCCAGCGTGATCGAGGCCTCGGTGCCATGGCCGACATAGGCGTGGTAATAGGCCAGTTCCTTCGCCTGCTCGGCGATGGCCTCGGAGATCTCGGTGCGCCCGTAGCCCACGTTCACGCAGTAGAGGCCCGCAAAGGCGTCGAGCAGCTTGTTGCCGTCGCGATCCTCGATGAACACGCCCTTACCGCCGGTGACGATGCGGGTGGGGGACTCGCCGCGCGCGTGCTGGGCGAGATGGGTCGAGGGGTGGAAGAAGCTTTCGCGATCCCACTTGTCGAGTTGGTCATTGGTCAGCAATTTTCTCTCCTTCTTCTTGTCTTGGGCCGTCCGGGCGGGCGGGGCGATCAGCCCCAGTCGCGACAGACGTATTTGATTTCCATGAACTCTTCCATTCCGCGGCGCGAGCCTTCGCGGCCGAGGCCGGATTGCTTCATGCCGCCGAACGGGATCGGCGCGCCGGTGACCTTAGTGCGGTTGACCGCGACCATGCCGAATTGCAGCGCGCGGGTGGCGCGGTAGATGCGTTTCGGGTTCTGACTGTGGACGTAGGCGACCAGCCCGTATTCGGTTGCGTTGGCTTTGGCGAAGACCTCTTCTTCCGTGTCGAAGACGGTGATCGGGGCGACCGGGCCGAAGGTCTCTTCATGCATAATCTTGGCGTTGTCGGGCACGTCGGTCAGCACGGTCGGCGCGAAGAACAGCGGACCGCGATCGAGCCGCTTGCCGCCGCAGGCCAGTTTCGCGCCTTTCGCCAGCGCATCGGCCACATGCTCTTCCTGTTTGGCCACGGCCTTTTCGTTCATCAGCGGGCCGATATCGGGATCGTCCATGCCGATGCCCACGCTGAGCGCCTGCGTGGCCTCGGTGAAGCGGCGGCAGAACTCGTCATAGACTTGGCGCTCGACATAGATCCGGTTCGCGCCGAGGCAGTCTTGGCCCGAGGTCGCGAATTTCGCCTTGATGACCTCTTCGACGGCCTGATCCAGATCGGCGCCCTTGAAGACGATGACCGGCGCGTGGCCGCCCAGTTCAAGGACCAGCCGCTTCACGGTTTCCGCCGATTGGCGATAGAGCAGGCGGCCCACTTCGGTCGAGCCGGTGAAGGAGAGCGCGCGGACACGGGTGTCGTCGCACCACGGCTCGACGATCTCGGGTGCGTGGCCGGTCAGCACGTTGAACACGCCTGCAGGAAGGCCCGCGCGCTCGGCCAGTTCCGCCAGCGCCAGCGCGGAATAGGGCGTCTCGTGCGAGGGGTGGGCGACGACGGTGCAGCCAGCCGCGATGGCGGCGGCGGCCTTGCGGGTCAGCATCGCGGCGGGGAAGTTCCACGGCGTCACGAGGCCCACCACGCCCACGGGTTCCAGCCACAGCTCGACCTCGGCGTCATGCAGATGCGAGGTGACGCCCTCGATATTCGGACGCTTGGCCTCTTCGGCGTAATATTCGATGAAGCTCGCCGCGTAGTCGATCTCGCCCAGGGCTTCGCTCAGCGGTTTGCCCTGTTCGAGCACCATGATCCGCGCCAGATCGTCCTTCGCCGCGATGATCAGGTCGAACCAGCGGCGCAGGATGGCGGAGCGCTCCTGCGGCAGCGTCATCGACCAGTCGAGAAAAGCGGCTTGGGCGGCATCGACTGCCGCGCGCGACTGGCTGCGGTTGAGCGCGGTGATATCGCCCAGACGTTCGGCGTTGGCGGGGTTGGTGACGGGGATGACCTCGCCCGTCTCGCCGGCGATCCAGCGGCCATTCACATAGGAAAAGCTGCGCAGCAGGCGCTTGTCGGCAATATCGGGGCGGGCGGAAATGGCGGTATCGAGCATGAGAGACCTCCTTGGTTGAGATCACTCTGCGCCCGATTTCACAGGGTAATAGTCCGAATGGACTGCGCGGGCCCCGGATTTGGGCTGAAATAGCGCCGTCCGTCAGTCCATTTGGTCTGCGAAGAGATCGAAGGGGGGCATGGCGGCGTTCTTCACCTCTTTCGTGACGATATAGGTGAAGTAGCGCGCGATGCCGATCCGGGCGTCCAGCATCGAGTCGATCAGCCGCTGATAGGCGTCGATATCGCGGGTGACGATCTGCATCAGGTAATCGAAGCCGCCGCCCAGAGCCCAGCAGCCCACGACCTCGGGGTGCTGATCGAGCGAGCGCTCGAATGTCTGGAAACTGGCGGCCGTGTGGTCGGCCAGTTCGGCGGCCACGAACAGCGTCACATGCGGCCCGAGTTTCTTGAGGTTGAAGGTCGCGCGATAGCCCGCGATCAGCCCCGCTTTCTCCAGCTTTTTCAGCCGGTCCCAGGCGGGCGTGGGCGAGAGGTTGATCTTCTCGGCCAGCGCCGCCTTGGTGATGCGGCCCTCGCGCGCCAGCACGCGCAGAATTTCGATATCGCGGGGGTCGAGCTTGATCATGGCGCCACGCTACACCGGCTCAACGCCCTGCGCATCCCCGATTTTTTGGCCCGATCTTTAGCGCCAAGCCCGCGCCGGCTCACTCGGCGGGTTCGCGTTGTTCGGACTGCGGCGCGCGGAAGCGTTCCTTGGCCGACCCGTAGGGCTCGACGGTCCGGCGTTTGCGACGCAACCCGTCGGCATCGCCCCGGCGCAGGCGCAGGAAATAGAGCGCCGAGAGCGGCCCCGTCGCGCCCGCAATCGCAAAGCCCCAGAGGAAGGCGTGGATCGGGATCATCTCGGCTCCGGTGGTGGTCGCGGCAGCCCCGGCGGTCAGCTCCAGCACCACGCCCGCCAGCGCGATGCCAAGCGCCAGCGAGACCTGACGGCTCATCGCGGTGAAGGCGGTGGCGGGGCTCATCTCGCGCGTGTCGAGATCGGCAAACCCGATGGAGTTGATCGCAGTGAAGACGACCGATTGCGCAGCGCCCCCGATCAGCAGAAGCGGGATCAGCTGCCAGTCATGGATGCTCGTCACGGTCATGAAGCCGAAGATCGTGACCCCCCGGATCACCGCCGCCCAGATCATCACCCATTTGAAGCCGAACCGGTCGAGGATGCGCGGCACGAAGGTCCGCAGACTGACCGCGCCCACCGCGTTCAGACCCGTCAGCGCGCCCGAGACCATCACCGAGGCCCCAAGCCCCAGCTGGAAGAACAGCGGCAGCAGCAGCGAGATCGCCCCGTTCGACAGCCGGAAGATCAGCCCGCCGGTGATCGAGACATCGAAAGTGCGGTGCCGGAACAGCCGCAGATCGAGAAGCGGCTCCTCCGTGTTGCGCGCCCGCAGCCAGTAGAGCACCAGAAGCGCCACGCCCGCGACGCTGAGGCCCGCGGCTGCCTGCCATGGCAGAATATGCTCGCCCAGCGCGGAAAACCCGGTCATCACCGCCGCCAGACCCACGGCGGACAGCAGGAAGCCCGGGAAATCGAACGGTTTCGGCTCAGGTGGGCCATCGGCGGGCATGTGGCGCAGCGTCAGCCAGATTGCCAGCGCGCCCAGCGGCAGGTTCATCAGGAAGATCGCGCGCCAGCCGAGGAAGGTCGTCACCGTCGCCCCCACGAAGGGGCCCAGCGCCGGGCCGATCAGCGCGGGCAGGGTGACATAGACCATCGCGCGGGTCATCTCCTCCTTGGACGTATGACGGAGCACGATCAACCGACCGACGGGGCTCATCATCGCCGCCCCGATGCCCTGCAGCGCGCGGGCCAGCACCAGACCCGTAAGGCTCGTCTGGATCGCACAGAGAAGCGAGGCCACGAGAAACACGCCCATCGCAGCGAGGAAGGTCCGCCGCGCCCCGATCCGGTCCGCGATCCAGCCCGAGATCGGCACGAAAGCCGCGAGCGCGATCAGATAGGTCGCCATCGCCATCTTCAGCGATAGGACGGGCACCGAAAGGTCCCGCGCGATCACCGGGATCGCGGTCGCCAGAACGGTCGCGTCGATCAGCTCCATCAGGAGCGACAGCGCTACCGTCAGCGGAATGATGTTGTCTCGAAGCCTGCTCAACATGACCGGGCATAGCTAGCACGCGGGCGACCGGTGTCACCCCGCGGCCGCGCGCAGGTTTGCGTGCTCTATCGCGCAACTGGGGCGGGCAAAGAAAACCCCGCCCGAGAGGGGCGGGGAGTTGGGAGTGAAGGGGCCTGCTTCCGGGCAAGAGAGACAGGAGAACCCGGAAGCAGGTCGTGCCGGAAACCCGGGCAGGGAGGGGTGGAGAGAGAAACCCGGCCTTTCCGTATGTCGCGAGGCATCGGCAGTGGACAGCGCTCCCCGGGGGGTGGCGTGTCCCGGTTTGCCATCTCGCCTATGCCCTTGCGTCTCGAGATGTGCAGGGTGAACCGATGCAGCAATGCCTCAGTTCCGATATTTCACCCGCCTCCCGCCCATGTGAGATCGGCTCTTCTTTGCGTGAGGAGTTGCGGCGGCGCGAACTCTTGCGTCAGGTCAAACCACTGTCATCGGTTTTGCGCTAGGGTCGGCGCGGAATCGCAACGCTAGGAGGCTGCGGGATGAAGGATCTGGCCGGGGACAAGACGCCGCCGCGCAAAGGGCCGCCGCGCAAGGGCGCGGGCAAGGCTGCCGGGAAAGCTGCGGGCAAATCTTCCAAGGCCGACACGCCTCAGGCCGAGGAGCACAGCGCGGCGCTGGCCTCGTTCGAGCGGCTCGACCGGTTGTCCCACGCGTTGAGGGGACGGGCCGAGGGCGGGCTGTCTCCGATTTCGCTCGGGCTCGCGTTTTCCGATTGGGCGACCCATCTTGCGCTCAGCCCCGGCAAGCAGGCCGAGCTGGGCTGGAAAGCGGGGCGCAAATGGATGCACCTGTTGCGCGAGATTGCGCCGCACCGGAGCGACGATGCCGAGGCGCAGCCACTCGAGCCGTTGCCGCAGGACCGCCGCTTCTCCGCGCCCGACTGGCAGCAGTTGCCCTATGCCCTCTATGCGCAGAGCTTCCTGCACGCCCAGCAATGGTGGCACAACGCGACGACGGACGTGCGCGGGGTCGAGGCGCGCCACGAGCAGATGATGCAGTTCTACGCGCGGCAATGGCTCGACATGGTGTCGCCCACGAATTTCATCGCGACCAATCCGCTGGTGATCGAGCGGACCTTGAAGGAAGGCGGGGTGAACCTGATGCGCGGGGCGCGCTATTGGGGCGAGGATGCGGTCAAGGTGATGACCGGCGACACCAAGCCGGAACCCACGCTGATCCCGGGAACCGATGTCGCGCTGACGCCGGGCAAAGTGGTGCTGCGCAACGATCTGATCGAATTGCTCCAATACGAGCCCAGCACGCCGAAGGTGCATTCGGTGCCGCTGCTGATCGTTCCGGCCTGGATCATGAAATATTACATCCTCGATCTGGAAGAGACGAATTCGCTGATCCGCTGGCTCGTGGGGCAGGGTTTCACCGTCTTCGCGATCTCGTGGAAGAACCCCGACGAGGGCGACCGCGATCTGGGCTTCGACGATTACCGCGAAGAGGGCGTGATGACGGCGCTCGATGCGGTCTGCGCGATCACCGGCGCGGAGAAGGTTCACGGGCTGGGCTATTGCCTTGGCGGTACGCTTCTGTCGGTCGCGGCGGCGGCGATGGCGCGCGATGGTGATGACCGGCTGGCTTCGCTCACGATGCTGGCGGCGCAGGTCGATTTCACCGAGGCCGGGGAATTGAGCCTGTTCACCAATGAAGACCAACTCAGCCTGATCGAAGACATGATGTGGGAGGAGGGCTATCTCGACAAGACCTCGATGGCGGGCACCTTCACCATGCTCAAATCGAAGGACCTGATCTGGTCGCAGGCGGTCCATACCTATCTGATGGGCGAGCGCGAGACGGATGGCGCGCTGGCTTCGTGGAGCCATGACGCGACGCGGATGCCCTACAAGATGCATTCGCAATATCTGCGGCGGTTGTTCCTCGACAACGATCTGGCCGAGGGGAGAATGGATACGCGCGGCACGCCGGTCTTCCTGCAAGATATCGAGACGCCGGTCTTCGCCGTCGCGACCCAGACCGATCACATCGCGCCGTGGCATTCGGTCTTCAAGCTGACATGGTCGCTGCCGGGTGCCGTCACCTTCGCGCTGGTCTCGGGCGGGCACAATACCGGGATCGTGCGCCCGCCGGGCGCGCCGCGCGCGAGCTACCGCTTGATGGAACATCGCTCCGGCATGCTGCATCCTTCCGCGTCGGACTGGGCCGCGGAATGCGCGCCCCGCGAAGGGTCGTGGTGGGAGCCTTGGGCGAAATGGCTGCGCAAGACGGGCGACGGGCAGGAGATCGCGCCGCCGCCCATGGGCAAGGGGCGCAAGTATCGCCCGCTCTGCGATGCGCCGGGTTCTTATGTGCTGATCCGTTAGGGCTGGTCCAGCTCGGGCAGCATCGCACGCAGGGTCTCGATCCGGTCGGCCTCGCCTGCGGGCTTGTCCCAGCGGATGCGCGAGATGCGCGGGAAGCGCATCGCCACGCCGGATTTGTGCCGGGTGGAGCGGTTGAGCCCCTCGAAGGCCACCTCCACCACCAGATCGGGCGACAGGGAGCGCACCGGGCCGAAGCGCTCTACGGTGTGATTGCGCACGAAACGGTCGAGCCGGCGCAGTTCCTCGTCGGTGAAGCCGGAATAGGCCTTGCCCACGGGCACCAGGAGGTCACCGTCCCAAACGCCGAAGGTGAAATCGGAATAGAAGCCCGAGCGTTTGCCATGCCCGCGTTGCGCATACAGGATCACCGCGTCGATGATGCGCGGATCGCGTTTCCACTTGAACCACGGCCCCTTGGGGCGGCCCGCCATATAGGGCGTGTCGCGGCGTTTGAGCATCACGCCTTCGATCACCACTTCGGGCGGCGCTTCGCGTAAGTCGGCGAGCTCGTCCCATGTGTCGAAGGGCAGCAGTTCCGAGACATCGAAGCGGTCGGAGTTCAGACCGGCCACGAAGGCCTCCAGCCGGGTGCGGCGGGTCTCGAAGGGCAGGGGGCGCAGGTCTTCCTCGCCCTCGATCAGGATGTCATAGAGCCGCAGCGCCGCCGGATGCGAGGCGAGCATCGCCTTGCCCGGAGATTTCCGCCCCAGCCGCTTTTGCAGATCGCCGAAGGGCGCGACCCGATCGCCGCGCCGCACGATCAACTCGCCATCGAGCGCGCCCTCGAAACCCATATGCGCAACGACATCGGGAAAGGCGCCGGAGATATCCTCGCCGGTGCGCGAATAGAGCCGCCGCTCGCCGCCCTCGGCCACGGCCTGCACCCGGATGCCGTCCCATTTCCATTCGGCGGCGAAGTCTCCCGGCGGCAGATCGGTCAGCGCCTCGAGATCGGTCGGCGTCGAGAGCATCACCGGCCGGAACGGCGCAAAGCCCGCGCGCTCGGGCTTCGCGCCGCCCTCGATCCAGTCGAAAAGCGGCTGATAGGGCGGCGAAAGCCCATGCCAGATTTCCTCGATCTCCTCCAGCTTCGGCGTGCCGACCGAGGCCAGCGCCACCCGCGCGAGCCGCGCCGAGACGCCGACGCGCAACCCCCCGGTCGCAAGCTTCAAGAGCGCATAGCGTTCCGAGGGTTCCAGCCGATCCAGCCAGCCCGCGATCAGCGGCCCGACGCGGGTCTTGGGCGTGTCCTGCAAGGTCTCGACGATTTCCGCGAGATCGACGTCCTGAGCCGTGTTCTCCTGCGGCCAGATCAGTGCGATCGTCTCGGCCAGATCGCCCACGTAGTCATAGGACAACGCGAAAAGCTCGGGATCGACCCGCTCGCCCACCATGGCGCGCAGGACCGCAGGCTGCGCGCGGCCCAGCTCCAGCTCTCCGGTCAGGGCCGCCAGCGCATAGCCGCGCTCGGGGTCGGGCGCATGGCGTAGGTAATCGGCCAGCACGTCGAGCTTGGCATTGCGCCCCGGCGTGAAGGCGAGCCGTTCGAGAAGGACCGCGAAGGCTCTCATTCCGGCTCCTCCTCGTAACCCACGAGGTGCAGCGGACGGGCCACGCGCCCCTCCAGTTCGGCCCAGCGCATCAGCGCCTCTTCGCGACCGTGGGTGATCCATAGCTCGGACGGGTCGATCTCGCGCACCGTGCGCGTCAGGTCCACCCAGTCGATATGGTCCGAGATCACCAGCGGCAGCTCGACGCCGCGCTGGCGGGCGCGGGCGCGGATCTGCATCCAGCCCGAGGCGAAAGAGATCACCGGATCAGCGAAGCGCTGCACCCAAGGGCTGGAAAAGGCGGAGGGCGGCGCGATGACCAGCGCCTGGCGCAAGCCCCGGGCCTCTGTCTTGTCCATCGTGGCGGGGCGCAGATCGCCCAAGGGGATGCCCTGTTCGATGTGATAGTCGCAAAGCCGCTGCAGCGCGCCATGGATGTAGATCGGCGCGTCATAGCCTGCCGCGCGCGCGAGCATGATGACCCGCTGTGCCTTGCCCAGCGCATAGGCCCCCACCAGATGCGGCCGCTCGGGGGCGGCCCGCATCGAGGCCATGAGCTTGGCCGTTTCATCTGCCGGGTCTGGATACTTGAAGACCGGGAGCGCGAAGGTCGCCTCGGTGATGAACGTATCGCAGGGCACCGGCTCGAAGGGCGCGCAGGAGGGATTGGCCACGCGGGCGTAATCGCCCGACGCCACGATCCGCTGCCCGCGATGCGTGATCGCGATCTGCGCCGAGCCCAGAACATGCCCCGCCGGGTGAAAGCTGACATCCACGCCGCCCACGGAGAGCGGCCCCTCGTAAGCCTGTCGCTGTCCGGCGAAATTTTCTCCATAGCGGATCGCCATGATCTCCAGCGTCTGGCGCGTGGCCAGCACATGCCCGTGGCCTGCGCGCGCGTGATCGGCATGGCCATGCGTGATCAGCGCACGGGCCACGGGGCGACTCGGGTCGATGTAGAAATCGCCGTTCGGGCAATAGAGCCCTTCGGGGCGCGGGATCAGAAGCGGCTCGGCCATGGGTCCTTCACTTACGCTAACGCTCGAAATGCATACGCGGGCGCGCGATCTCGGCCCAAACTTTCGGCATTTGCCCTGAGCCAAGCTTTTCGCGCTACGATTGTTCCAAATCAAACGCTGAGCGCCGCACCCATGCTACGCTCGCGCCATCCAGTCACAAGGGAGGCTGACATGGCACAGAAGAAATCCGCACCCGGTATGAATATGGCTGGCTGTATGCCAGTGCCTGACATGGGGTCGGTAAGCTCGGTGATGGCACCGCAGCTCAAGATGATGGAATCGATGATCGCGCAGAATATCGAGTTGCTCGAGTTTCTGAAGACCCGCTTCGAGCGCGATCAGGAGATGGTCACCCAGTTGGCGGAGACGCCCGATCCGATGCGCGCGATGAGCCTCTGGGGCGAATTCTGGCAGCGCACGGCGAGCGATTACACCGCCGAGATGACGAAGCTCGCGACCTCGATGACGGGGATTGCGGAGCGCGCGGTGCGCTCGGCCACCGAAGAGGGCGAAGCGCTCGCCAAGGCGGTCGGAAAAAAGTGACGACTCGGGCCGGCAAGCACGGGGTGAGCCTCAGCGACGTGCCGGTCTGAGCGATCCGACAGATAGATAGGCGCGGCAAGCCAAAGGGGCTCGCCGCGCGCAGTGCTGTCTGTGGGGCTGTTTGCGGGCGTTACTTCTTGTAGATCCAGCCGCCGCCGAAGATGCGGCTGTCCTCGGGCGCGTAGAACACGCAGGCCTGACCGGGGCTGACGCCTTCCTCCGGCACGACCAGTTCGACCTCGGCCTCGGTCTCCGAGATCGGTCGGATGATCGCTTCGCGCGGCGGGCGGGTCGAGCGGACCTTGACCTTCAGGTGCCATTCCTTGCGCGAGGTGAAGGGCTCGTCGCCCAGCCAGTTGATCTCGCGCACCGGGATGGTGCGGGTGGAGAGCGCCTCTTTCGGGCCGACGACCACATGGCGGGTGTCCGGATCGAGCTTCACCACGTAAAGCGGATCTTCGAGCCCGCCGATGCCAAGCCCGCGCCGCTGGCCGATCGTGTAATGGATCACGCCGCGATGCTGGCCGAGCACATTGCCCTCCATATCCACGATATCGCCGGGATCGGCCGCACCGGGGCGCAGCTTCTCGATGACGCTCGCATAGTTCCCGTTCGGCACGAAGCAGATATCCTGACTGTCGGGCTTGTCGGCCACCGCCAGCCCGTATTTCGCCGCCAGCTCCCGCGTCGCATCCTTCGAGGGCAGATGGCCCAGCGGGAAACGCAGATAATCGAGCTGCTCGGGCGTGGTCGAGAACAGGAAATAGCTCTGGTCGCGGTTCGCATCGGCAGCGCAATGCAGCTCGGGCCCGGCCGCACCGTCCTTGCGCTGGATGTAATGGCCCGTCGCCATGCAATCGGCGTCGAGATCCTTTGCCGTCTCCAGCAGGTCCTTGAACTTCACGCGCTCGTTGCAGCGGATGCAGGGCACCGGCGTCGCGCCGCCCAGATAGGCGTCGGCGAATTCGTCGATCACTGCCTCGCGGAAGGTGTTCTCGTAATCGAGCACGTAATGCGGAAAGCCCATCTCCTCGGCCACGCGGCGCGCGTCGTGGATGTCCTGCCCGGCGCAGCATGCGCCTTTCTTGGCCAGCGCCGCGCCGTGGTCGTAAAGCTGCAGCGTCACGCCCACGACGTCATAGCCTTCCTCGGCCAGTTTGGCGGCCACGACCGAGCTATCGACGCCGCCCGACATGGCGACGACGACGCGGGTGTCCGCGGGCGGTTTGGCGAAACCGAGCGAATTGAGCGGCAGATCCTTGGGCATGATGAAGCGTCCTTTAACGAGACGTGCAGCAATATAGGAAAATGCGACCCACTCTCAACCCCGCGTTTCACCCAGTGTTAAGGGCCCGCGCGCCAGTGTGGCCGGCGTGAAGAGCTTGAAGGGGTGAGCCCATGTATCTCAAGAAAGTCGATGGTCCGCGCGCGGTGACTCTCGCCGACGGCACGATCCTGACGCGCGCGGATCTGCCCTCTCCGAAAACCCGACGATGGGTGGCGAGCCGGAAAGCGGTGATCGTGCAGGCGGTCGCGCATGGGTTGATCGCCCGTGATGAGGTTCTGGAGCGTTACGCGCTCTCTGACGAGGAATTGGATCTTTGGATCGAGGGCGTCGAAAGGCACGGGATTCAAGGCCTTAAAGCCACCGCGATCCAAAAGTTGAAACAACTTTAGATTGCAACGTAACGGAAACGTGACAAGGTAACCCGGTGTTAACCATTTGGTGTAAGTCTCGACCCCGATCGAGGGATTAATGCGGAGAACCCAGGATGCGGATTTTATTGGTGGAAGACGACCCGACGACGTCGCGCAGTATCGAATTGATGCTGACGCACGCGAATCTCAACGTCTACTGCACCGATCTGGGGGAGGAGGGAATCGTTCTCGCGAAGCTCTACGATTACGATCCGATCCTTCTTGACCTCAATCTTCCCGACATGAACGGGCACGAGGTGCTGCGGCAATTGCGTCTGGCCAAGATCGACACGCCGATCCTGTTCTTACCGGCGCTGACGACACCGAGAACAAGATCAAGGGATTCGGATTCGGCGCCGATGGCTACATGACGAAGCCGTTTCATCGCCAGGAGCTGGTGGCGCGCATTCACGCGATCATCCGCCGATCCAAAGGCCATGCCCAATCGATCATCCGCACCGGCAAGATCTCGGTCAATCTCGATGCGAAGACGGTCGAGGTCGATGGCAAGCCGGTGCATCTGACCGGCAAGGAATACCAGATTCTCGAACTGCTCAGCCTCCGGAAGGGCACGACCCTGACGAAGGAGATGTTCCTCAACCACCTCTATGGCGGCATGGACGAGCCCGAATTGAAGATCATCGACGTCTTCATCTGCAAACTGCGCAAGAAACTCGCCGATGCCACCGAGGGTGAGAATTACATCGAAACCGTCTGGGGCCGCGGCTATGTGCTGCGCGATCCCGACCCGTCCGAGTTGGAGCAGCGCATCGCGATGGGTGCCTGACGTCCCGAAAGCCGATGATCTCCGTCGTCACGGCTCTTTACGCCCCCTCGGTGCTTGCCTAAACCAAGGTCAGCACGAGGGGGTCTTTTTATGTCCGAGCCAAGCCGCACCGAGATCGACGCGCTGAGCGAGGCCGAGGCTCGCGCCGAGCTGCCCGAGCTGATCGCGAAGATCGCGGCGGCGAATACCGCCTATCACACCCATGACGCGCCCGAGATTTCGGATGCGGAGTATGACGCGCTCAAGCAGCGCCTCGCGGCGATCGAAGCGAAATTCCCCGAACTGAAATCGGACAAATCGCCCAGCGTACAGGTGGGCGGGCAGCTGGCCGAAGGCTTCGGGAAGATCACCCATGCCATCCGCATGATGAGCCTCGCCAACGCGTTCTCCGACGAGGACGTGACCGAGTTCGACGAAAGCATCCGCAGCTTCCTCGGCCTGAAATCCGACGCGCCGCTGAACTACACAGCCGAGCCGAAGATCGACGGTCTTTCGCTGTCGATCCGCTACGAACACGGCAAGCTGATCCATGCCGCAACGCGCGGCGACGGCGCGGTTGGCGAAAACGTCACCGAGAATGCCCGCACCATCGACGACATTCCGACGTCGATCACGGACGCGCCCGACGTGCTCGAAGTGCGCGGCGAGGTCTATATGAGCCACGCCGATTTCGAGGCGCTCAACACCCGCAACGAGGCCGCGGGCGAGAAGCGTTTCGCCAATCCGCGCAACGCCGCTGCCGGTTCGCTGCGTCAACTCGACCCGAAAGTCACCGCCGCGCGCCCGCTGAAATTCTTCGCCTATGCCTGGGGGGAGCTTTCCGCGCCGCTGGCCGAGACGCAGATCGACGCCATCGCGCAGCTGCAATCGCTCGGCTTCCAGACCAACCCGATGACCGAGCTGTGCGACGGCCCCGACGATATGCTTAGCCATTACCGCGAGATCGAGGCCAGGCGCGCGACGCTCGGCTACGATATCGACGGCGTTGTCTACAAGGTGAACGATCTCGCGCTGCAGCGGCGTCTGGGGTTCCGCTCGACCACGCCGCGTTGGGCGATCGCGCATAAATTCCCCGCCGAGCTTGCCTGGACGCAGCTCGAAGGGATCGACATTCAGGTCGGTCGCACCGGGGCGCTCTCGCCGGTCGCGCGGCTGACCCCGGTGACCGTGGGCGGCGTCGTTGTCTCGAACGCGACGCTGCATAACGAGGATTACATCACCGGGCGCGACTCCAAGGGCGTCGAAATCCGCGGCGGCAAGGATATCCGCATCGGCGACTGGGTGCAGGTCTATCGCGCGGGCGACGTGATCCCGAAAATCGCCGATGTCGACCTCACGCGCCGTCCCGATGATGCGGTGCCCTACGACTTCCCGACCCATTGCCCCCGCTGCGGATCCGAGGCGATCCGCGAAGAGGGCGACGCGGTGCGCCGCTGCACGGGCGGTATGATCTGCCCCGCGCAAGCTGTGGAAAAGCTGAAACATTTCGTCTCCCGCGCGGCTTTCGACATCGAAGGTCTGGGCGCGAAACAGGTCGAGCAATTCTACGAGGATGGCTGGATCAAGGAGCCCGCCGACATCTTCACGCTCGAAGAGCGCTACGGTCAGGGCCTCCGGCAGCTCAAGAACCGCGAGGGCTGGGGCGAAAAATCGGCGCGCAATCTCTTTGCCGCCATCGCCGAGAAACGCAGGATTCCGCTTCAACGCCTGATCTTCGCGCTCGGCATCCGCCATGTCGGCGAGACCAGCGCGGGGATGCTCGCCACGCATTACGGCACCTGGGAGGCGTTCGAAGCCGCGATGACGCAGGCTGAGTGCGGGCAGGGCCCGGAATGGGACGATCTGATCTCGATCGACGGGGTGGGCGAGACGCTCGCGACCTCGGTTGTGATGACCTTCCAGCAGGAGGCCGAGCGCGCCTCGATCGACCGTCTCACCGCGCATCTGAGTGTCGAGGAGGCCGAGAAGCCGAAATCCGACAGTCCGGTTTCGGGCCTCACCGTCGTTTTCACCGGCACGCTGGAGAAGATGACGCGGGCCGAGGCGAAGGCGCGGGCCGAGGCGCTTGGCGCCAAGGTTTCGGGCTCGGTCAGCGCCAAGACCGACCTGCTCGTCGCAGGGCCTGGCGCGGGCTCGAAAGCCAAGAAAGCGGCCGAATTGAACATCCGCGTCATCGACGAGGATGAATGGATCGCGCTCGCGGGGGGCGCATGAGCACGCGGCCC
This sequence comes from Thioclava sp. ISO4, assembly GCF_058105145.1. Taxonomy (NCBI): domain Bacteria; kingdom Pseudomonadati; phylum Pseudomonadota; class Alphaproteobacteria; order Rhodobacterales; family Paracoccaceae; genus Thioclava; species Thioclava sp. ISO4. The sequence goes on along the minus strand of NZ_CM176571.1, from coordinate 2,633,575 downwards.
GCAGAGCTTTTCGAGCTCTTCGCCGAGCTCGACAGTCTCGCGGGCGTCGGCCCGAAAACGGCCAAGCATTTCGAAGGGTTGGGGATCACCCGTCCGCGCGACGTGCTGTTCACCTTGCCCTATTCGGTGATCGACCGCCGCCCCGTCGCGACCGTGCAAGGCGTGCCCGCGGGCACCACAGTCACCGTCGAGGTGACCATCGGCGCCCATAGTCCTGCGCGCAAGCAAGGCGCGCCGGATCGGGTTCTGTGCCATGACGCGCAAGGCGATATCACGCTGGTGTTCTTCCGCGCGCGCGGCGACTGGCTCGCGAAACAGATGCCCAACGGGGCGCGGCGGATCATTTCGGGCAAGCTCGAGATTTACGACGGGCAAGCGCAGATCGTGCATCCCGATTACATTCTGCCGCCCGAAAATTCGGGTGAGATGCCCCGGTTCGAGCCGGTCTATCCGCTCACCGCGGGCGTCACGCAAAAGCTGATGGCGAAGGCGGCGGAGGGGGCTTTGGCGCGCGCGCCGGACCTGCCGGAATGGATCGACGATGCGCTCAAGCGCCGCGAGGTTTGGCCGGATTGGCAGGATGCGGTGCGAGCGGCGCATCACCCTGAAAAGATTGACGATCTTTCGGCCACCGCGCCGGCGCGCGCGCGTCTCGCCTATGACGAGCTTTTCGCCCACCAGATGACGCTCGCGCTCGCGCGGCGCCAGTCGCGGCGCAAGAAGGGCCGGGTGACGCGCGGCACGGGCAAGCTCTCGGCGCAGGTTCTGGCGAGCCTGCCTTACAAGCCGACCGGCGCACAGACCCGCGCGATTGCCGAGATCGCGGGCGATCTGGGCTCCGAGCGGCGGATGAACCGGCTGCTGCAGGGCGATGTCGGCGCGGGCAAGACGCTGGTCGCCTTCATGGCGCTGCTGACGGCGGTCGAGGCTGGCGGGCAGGGTGTGATGATGGCGCCCACGGAGATTCTCGCGCGCCAGCATCTCGAAGGTCTGGCGCCGCTGGCCGAGGCGGCGGGCGTCCGGCTGGAGATCCTGACCGGGCGCGACAAGGGGGCGGAGCGGGCGCGCAAGCTCGCCGATCTGGCCTCGGGCGCGATCGGCATCCTCGTCGGCACCCATGCGGTTTTTCAGAAAGACGTGGAATTTCAGGATTTGCGGCTTTCCGTGATCGACGAACAGCATCGCTTCGGCGTGGCGCAGCGGATGGAGCTGGGCGCCAAGGGGCAGGCGGTTGACGTGCTGGTGATGACCGCGACGCCGATCCCGCGCTCGCTCGCGCTGGCGCAATATGGCGACATGGATGTGAGCCTTCTCGACGAGAAGCCGCCGGGCCGGACGCCGGTCAAGACCGCGCTCGTCGCGATGGAGCGGATGGGCGAGGTGGTCGAGCATCTGCGCAAGGCGGTGGCCGAGGGGCGGCAGGCCTATTGGGTCTGCCCGCTGGTGGAAGAGAGCGAGCGCGTCGATCTGAGCTCTGCGACCGACCGTTTTCTGGCGCTGCGCGCGGCGCTTGGCGACGATGTCGTGGGGCTGGTGCATGGCCAGATGCCGTCGGCCGAGAAAGACGCCGCGATGGCGGCCTTCGTGAAGGGGCAGACCCGGGTGCTGGTCGCGACGACGGTGATCGAGGTGGGCGTGAACGTGCCCAACGCGTCGATCATGGTGATCGAGCGGGCCGAGAGCTTCGGTCTTGCGCAGCTCCATCAGCTGCGCGGGCGGGTCGGGCGCGGGGCTGTGGCCTCGACCTGCCTGATGATCTACCAGACGCCCTTGAGCGAGACGGCGGAACGACGCCTGTCGATCCTGCGCGAAAGCGAGGACGGGTTCCGCATCGCCGAGGAAGACCTCGCCATGCGCGGTGCGGGCGATGTGATCGGCACGGCGCAGTCGGGCCTGCCGCGGTTCCGCGTGGCTGACCTCGAACGCCAAGCCGGTCTGATGGCGGTGGCGCAGTCGGATGCGCGCAAGCTCCTGTCCGACGATCCCGAGTTGAGCGGCCCGCGCGGACAGGCGGCGCGGGTGCTTCTATGGCTGATGGAACAGGACCGTGCGATCCGACTGATCGGCATCGGCTGAGCCCAGTTCGACTCACGTTCTCCCCAGTGTTCTCAAATGTTCCTAAAAAGTTCTTTACACGCGACGTCAGGTGTGAGAACAAAGGGGCAACAGAGGGAATGGAGGTGCCAGATGGCCAAGGAAATCAAGGAACTTCTCGACCGCAATCACAGCACGCTGCTGGCCGACGCCGTGGGGGGCATCGCGCTTTGCGCAAGCTTCATCATGGCGCTTTGGCTGCCGGGGCTCCTCTAAGCCCGACCTGTCACATCGTTACTGCCTCGCGCTTTTTGGCTGCCGCACCTGTCCCAAACCTGCGGCTTCGCCTGTCCCCCAGGCCCGCCTGTCCGTAAAGCGCAACTTCAGCCGCCGCTCTTTCGAGTGGCGGCTTTTTTTATCGCGAGGGAGAGAGGGGTTAACGGCTCAGCACTGTTCGAGCGCTTCGAGCGTCGCCTCGGGGGCGAGCAGGATCGAGCCATGCCGGTTGGGATAGTCGCGCGCGGCTTGCAGAACCTCGTACTCGCCGAAAGGCGCCTCGGGGACGGGGCCGCCCTTGAGCATCTCGGCGAGCTGATCGCGCAGCTTTGCGACCTCGTCACGCGTGCGGCCCACGGCCTGCGTCCCGAAGATCGCAGCCGAGGCCTGACCCAGCGCGCAGGCATGCACGTTCTGGCTATAGCCGGTCACGCGGCCGTCCGCGCAGGTCAGCGAAACCTCGACCGTCGAGCCGCAAAGCGGTGCGCGCTTGCGCACGGTCACATCGGGCTCGGGCAGCGGATCGGTGCCCGGCATATCGGCGGCGAGCGCCAGAATACGCTGCGAATAGAGCTTGATCAGATCGGTGTCGCTCATCTCTTTCCCCTTCGGCCCGTCCGGCGTAGATAGGACCTGAGCCACAGGAAGGAAAGAGCCGATGCCATTCGATCCCGCCAGCTTGACCTATGACGCCAACGGTTTGATCCCCGCGATCGCGCAGGATGCGCTCTCGGGCGATATCCTGATGATGGCATGGATGAACGCGGAAAGCGTCGCAAAGACACTTGAAACAGGGCGCGTAACCTATTGGTCGCGCTCGCGGAAATCGTTTTGGGTAAAGGGCGAGACCTCGGGCCATGTGCAGCGCCTACGCGAGATGCGGGTGGATTGCGACCGCGATGCGCTTCTGGTGCTGGTCGAGCAGGAAGGCCCGGCCTGCCACACCAATCGCCGGTCGTGCTTCTACACCGCGATCCGCGATGGCGAAGAGGTCGAAATTCTCAAGCCGATGGAAGACTGAGGTCGGCCCTTCGGGGAGGGTATTTTCCTCAAGGAAAAACGGGCAGCCCAACCATGCGGCGAATGTCGTCGGGGGTGGCCCCATCTTCGCGGTATTTCGCGATGGCGCGGGCATCGTCGCGCTTGGCGAGGCGTTTGCCGCTCTCGTCACGAATTAGGTCGTGATGGCAATAGGTTGGCGTCGGAAGTTCAAGTAGAGTTTGAAGCAGAACATGGATCTGTGTGGCGCTGAACAGGTCCGCGCCGCGGGTGACATGGGTGATGCCCTGCGCGGCATCGTCGAGCACCACGGCGAGGTGATAGGACGTGCCCATATCGCGCCGCGCCAGCACGACATCGCCCACCTTGTCGATCAGATCGGCGCGGGAGACGTTATGCGTGCCTTTGTGTAGCGCGCAGATTTCCTCGAAATGGATATCGCGGGCGGCGCGGGTCATGTTCAGGCGTAGCGCGCTGTCCGGTAGTGCCGCGCCGGGGCGGTGCGCGCCACGCGCGCGGCAGGTGCCGGGATAGATCAACCCGTCGGGCCCGTATTGCACGCCTTCCTGCGGTGCGGAGGCTGCCGCCTCGATGTCGCGCCGCGTGCAGGTGCAGGCAAAGAGAAGGTCTCTTTCCCAAAGTCTTTCAAGGGTTTCGCGATAGATGTTCAAGCGGTCCGATTGGCGCAGAACCGGCCCGTCCCAGGTCAGTCCAAGCCAGCGCAGATCGTCGTAGATCTGCTCTTCCCAGTGCGGCCGCGCGCGGCTTTGGTCGATATCTTCGATCCGCAGCAGGAACGGGCCGCCGGCCTTGCGGGCCATGTCATGCGCGAGGATCGCGCTATAGGCATGGCCCAGATGCAGCGGACCCGTTGGCGAGGGAGCGAAGCGTGTGATCATCGACGCGCGCACCCCGCCAAATCAGCCGCCCGCGCGGCGATCCGCATGCGCCTGATAGATCAGGATCCAGGCGAGCAGGATGAACATCGGATGCGTCAGACCGCCCGAGAAGATGATCGCCGGAATCCAGATCACGAAGACGAGGATCGCAAGGAAGATGCGCCCGATCAGCAGGATCGAAAGTGGCGGCAGAAACAGGGCCAGAACGTAATTCATACAGTCTCTCCTTGCTGCGCCAGCCAATCGCCGAAGACCGTCTTGGCGCGATCGGTATAGGCCTTGTAGCGGTCTTTGCGGCCACGCCGCCCGCCCTTGGCGTCGATCGGCGGGAAGAGCCCGAAATTGACGTTCATCGGTTGGAAAGTCTTCGCCTCGGCCCCGCCGGTGATGTGGGTGATCAACGCCCCCATCGCGGTTTCGGGTCCCGGCGGCGGCAGTTCGCGGCCCTGAAGTTCAGCAGCAGCCATACGACCCGCCAGCAGCCCCATCGCGGAGCTCTCGACATAGCCCTCGACGCCGGTGATCTGGCCGGCGAAGCGCAGGTTCGGGTGCGATTTCAGTCGCATCTGCGCATCGAGCAGCGTCGGCGAGTTGATGAACGTGTTGCGGTGGATGCCGCCGAGGCGCGCGAACTTGGCGTCCTGAAGTCCCGGAATCATCCGGAAAACAGCCGCTTGCGCGCCGTACTTCATCTTGGTCTGGAAGCCCACGATATTATAGAGCGTGCCGAGCGCGTTGTCGCGGCGCAGCTGCACCACCGCCCAAGCCTTGGTTTGCGGATCGTGCTCATTGGTCAGACCGACCGGCTTCATCGGCCCGTGGCGCAGGGTCTCGCGGCCGCGTTCGGCCATCACCTCGATCGGCAGGCAGCCGTCGAAATAGCCCGCGGTTTCGCCCTCGTGGAACTCGGTCTTGTCGGCCTCGAGCAGCGCGTCGATGAAGGCTTCGTATTCGTCCTTCGTCATCGGGCAGTTGATATAGGCCGTGCGCTCTTCCTCGGTCTCGCCCTTGTCGTAGCGCGACTGACGCCACGCGACGGACATGTCGATCGTGTCGGCATAGACGATGGGCGCGATGGCGTCGAAGAAGGCCAGACGCTCTTCGCCGGTCGCTTTCAGGATCGCTTTGCCCAAGGATTCCGAGGTCAGCGGGCCGGTCGCGAAGATCCATTTTCCACTTGAAGGAAGCTCCGTAACCTCTTCCTCGGTAAAGGAAATATTCTCATGGGCGCGCAGTGCCTCGGTCACGGATTGCGAAAACGCCTCGCGGTCAACGGCCAGCGCACCGCCTGCGGGCAGACGATGCTGCCGCGCCGTGTCCATGATCAGCCCGTTCGCTGCTCCCATCTCCCAATGGAGCTGGCCCACGGCGTTGCGCTCGTGATCGTCCGAGCGGAACGAATTCGAGCAGACCATCTCGGCGTAGTTGCCGGTCTGGTGGGCGAAGGTTTCGACCTTGGGCCGCATTTCGTGCAGCACCACGCGGATGCCGGCATTCGCCGCCTGCCAGGCTGCTTCCGAGCCCGCCATGCCACCGCCGACGATATGGAGTTCTTCTGTCATGGCCGCTCATGTAGTGGTCAAAGCGGCAAAAGGGAAGGCCGATCGCAGCGGCTCAGTCCAGCGCGAAGGTGCCGCGCGCAAAGAGGCCGTCGAGCGGGCGGATCGGCGCGAAGCTCTGGTTGCGCACGCCGTGGCCGCGAGGGCCGAAGCGCAACGTGAGGCCGAGGGCGAGACGGGTCTCGTCGCGGCTGTCGGGGCGGCCGGTGAAATGGGCGCGCTCGATGCGGGTGAAGAGCGTCGCGGGGCCGTCGCCCAGCCGGTGGCGTATCCCGAGCGCGGCGGTGGTCTCGTGGGCGCTGAAGGCCAGCTCGGAGATGTCCACGACGGAAAGATCTGCGGTCAGCGCCGTGCGCGGGCTGACGTCCCACCGTCCGGCGAGGCCTGCGAAGACGTAATCGTTGCTGCCGGGTTTGACGGTGCCGAGCCCGGCCCGCGCCGCGACGCTGCCGCGCGCGCCCAGGGCCCAGATCGCTTCGGCGCCCGTCGCATAGACCGTTTGGCTGGCGTGGCTGGTATCGGAGACCGCGGCAAAGAGCCCATATTTTGCATGCTCCGTGGGCGCCAAGTAGAGATGCGCCGCCAGATCGCCGCGCCAGCGCGGACCGGCATTATTTGCGCCGAGGTCGAGTTGCAGCCCATGCGCCGGGGTCAGGGCGAAATCGGCGCTCAGATCGGCGCGGGCGGCTCCGAAGTCGCCGGTGGTATTCTGGATCGTCAGCTCGGCCCCGGTGAAGCCGAGCGCGCTTTGGGCGAACGCGGGGCCAGCGCTGACGGCTGCGGCGAGACAGAAAACGGCGCCCCGCAGGGCAGAGACAGGAGCGTGGCGCATGATCGGACCTCGTGACGCGGTAACTGAACAGGGCCGAGCTTCGCCGGCTGCGCCTCGGGCTCATGCTCCGCTGCGGCTTCGATCTCTTGTGACAGGCGGTCGGGTCTTAAGGAAGGCTTAAACTTTCTAATGGGTTAACGGCCCGGAGTGTTTCCAGTCCGGGCCGTTCGATAGGGTCTGACTTTGGGGTCGCGCGCTCAGAAATCGTCCAGCTTGGGCCGTGTGCCGATCGAGACGTGGTCGATATCTTCCAGCGCGAAGCCCTTTATGATCGAGGGGATCATCATCGACACGAGGATGAAGATCGGCAGCCCCACGACTGTGATGACCTGCTGCAGCGCGGTCAGTCCCGCATCGCCCGCCAGCATGATCAGCATCGCCGCGACGAGGCCCTCTGCCGCGCCCCAGAAGACGCGCTGATGGACCGGGCCGGGGGTCGGCGTGCCGGTGCAGAGCATATCGACCACCAGCGAGGCCGAGTCCGAGGAGGTCGCGAAGAAGATCGCGACCACGATCACGGCGATGCCCTGGACGATATGGACGAAGGGGAAATGCTCGAAGAAGGCGAACATCGCGAGCGGCACGCTATCCGAGACGGCCTGCGACAATTGCCCCGCCTGATCGCCCATCGCATCGCGTGCGGCTTGACCGATCCCGTCGAACTCCATCGCCTGCCAGCCGAAGATCGCGAACCAGATCAGGGTAAACAGCGACGGCGCCAGCAGCACGCCGAAGACGAATTCGCGCACCGTGCGCCCGCGCGAGATGCGGGCCACGAACAGCCCGATGAAGGGCGACCACGTCACCGTCCAGGCCCAGTAGAACACCGTCCACGACCCTTGCCAGCCCCAGCCGGGCGTGTCGGGGTTCTCATTGGCCAGCATGTCATTCCAGAAGGCCAGATGCGGCAGGTTGGTGAGATAGAGGCCGACGGTCTGCACGATCCCGCGCAGCAGGAACAGCGTCGAGCCGAAGATCAGCACGAAGACCATCAGCCCCACGGCCATGCCGATATTGATGTTCGAGAGCAGCTTCACGCCCTTGTCGAGCCCTGCCACGATCGAGGTGATCGCAACGGCGGTCAGCGCGGTGAGGATCGCGATCTTGACGAAGGTCCCGTCACCCGTGCCCAGAAGCGCGTTCAGACCGGCAGCGATCTGGCTGGAGCCGAGGCCGAGCGAGACGGCCACGCCGAACAGCGTGCCGAGGATCGAGGCGATGTCGATCGCCTTGCCGATCGGCCCGTTGATGCCTTCTTTCAGCAGCGGATAGAACACCGACGACACCCGCACCGGCGGGTCGTAGCGGTTGATGAAATAAGCAAATCCCAGGCCGGGCAGCGTGAAGATCGTCCAAGTATGCAGGCCGAGGTGATAGACCGCGATGGAGATCGCGTCTTTCGCGGCCTCGTCGGAATAGGGCGCTACGCCCGGCAGCGGCGGCTTGGAGAAATGGCTGATCGGCTCGGCCACGCCCCAGAACATCAGCACCGTGCCGATGCCGCCTGCGAAAAGCATCGTGAACCATGACAGGTTGCCGTATTCCGGGCGGCTGTCCTTGGGCCCGAGCCGGATATGGCCGTAGCGCGAGATCGCGGCCCAGATCAGGAAGCCCAGCCAGACATTGACGCCGAGAATGAAGAACCAGCCGAGCTTGGCGACGATCCAAGAACGGCCCGTGGCGAACGCATCGCCAATCGGGCCGGGGAAGATGACAAGCGCGAGCACGAAGAGGATCGTGAAGCCTGCCGATACGAAGAAAATGGTCGGGTCGGTTCTCAGACCGAGCCTGTCTGCAAAGGCTTTCATGAAACTCTCCCTGTTTCCAATAGTGCAACCGCAACGGGTGGCTTCAGGGGTGGTTCCGGGCAGATGGGGCGTTGAAGGAAAGAAAAATGCAAACGGCCCGGCGCGTGGTCCGGCCGCAACATAGGATCGCGTTTGCAATCAGGAGGTGGGTCGGGAGCGGAACAGCTTCTTGTTCGCGCCTTTGCCAAGCGCCATGCGCAGGCCGAAGTTCCAGACGTCGAACCTGTGCTGAAACAAGAAAAAAGCCCCCGTCCTTGCGGAGCGGGGGCTTGATGTCATTGCTTTTTGCGAAGCCGTTCGGAATTGGGAACAGCCTTCGCGGGATCAGCTTTCGCTATCCGGCGTGCCGCCGTCACCCGACGTGTCCGGCGCGTCCGGTGCATCGGTCGACCCTTCGGCGTCGGCGTCCAGATCGTCGTCCTCGCCCTGATCGGCGATCCGCGCGACCGAGACCACGACCTCGCCCTTGGCGGTGTTGAACACACGCACGCCACCGGCAGAGCGCGAGCGGAAGGAGATGTCTTCCACCGGGCAACGGATCGACTGACCCGTCGAGGTGGCGAGCATGATCTGATCGCTCATCTCGACCGGGAAGGAGGCCACCAGCGGACCGCCCCGCATTGCCTTGTCGATCGCCGTCACGCCCTGACCGCCGCGACCGCGGGTCGGGTAGTCATGGCTCGACGAGATCTTGCCCGAGCCTTTCGAGGTGATCGTCAGGATCAGATCCTCGGCGGCGGACATTTCGGCATAGCGTTCCATCGACAGCGGCCCCTCGGCCACGGCTTCCTCGTCCTCGTCGGGCTCGACCTCGTCCTCGGTCACGCCCGCCATCAGGCGACGTTGCTTGAGATAGGCCGCGCGCTCTTCCGACGTGGCCTCGAAGTGGCGGATGACCGACATCGAGACGACCTCGTCATCGCCCTTCAGCTTGATGCCACGAACGCCGACCGAGTTGCGCGAGTTGAACACGCGCACTTCCGGCACGGGGAAGCGGATCGCGCGACCGCTGGCGGTGACCAGCATCACGTCGTCGTCCTCGGAACAGATGCGCGCATTGATCAGGCGCATGCCTTCGTTCTCGTCTTCGAATTTCATCGCGATCTTGCCGTTGCGCATGACGTTGGTGAAATCGGACAGGCGGTTGCGGCGCACAGTGCCCTTGGAGGTCGCGAAGACCATCTGCAGGTCGTCCCATTCCGCCTCGTCGCGATCGACCGGCGTGATCGCCGCGATCGAGACGCCGGTGGGGATCGGCAGGATGTTGACGATCGCCTTGCCCTTGGACTGGCGCGAGCCGAGCGGCAGCTGCCAGCACTTCATTTTGTAGACCATGCCGCCGGTCGTGAAGAACAGAAGCTGCGTATGGGTGTTGGCGACGAACAGGGTGGTGACCGTGTCGTCATCCTTCAGCGCGCCGCCGGAAAGGCCCTTGCCGCCGCGCTTCTGCGAGCGGAAATCGGCCAGCGGCGTGCGCTTGATGTAGCCGCCCTGCGTGACGGTCACGACCATGTCTTCGCGCTCGATCAGGTCTTCGTCGGCCATGTCGCCGGCCCAGTCGATGATCTCGGTGCGGCGCGGCACGGCAAACAGCTCGCGCACTTCGCGCAGCTCGTCGGCGATGATGGCCATGATCCGCTCGCGCGAGGCGAGGATGGCGAGGTATTCGCGGATCTTCTCGGCCAGTTGCGCGAGTTCGTCCGTGACTTCCTTCACCCCGATCTGGGTCAGACGCTGCAGGCGCAGATCGAGGATCGCGCGGGCCTGCGTCTCGGACAGGTTGTAGGTGCCGTCATCGTTGACCGGATGCAGCGGATCGTCGATCAGCTTGAGATATTCGACGATGTCATGCGCGGGCCAGCGGCGCTCCATCAGGCGCGCGCGGGCTTCTGCCGCATCTGCCGAGGAGCGGATGGTCGCCACGACCTCGTCCACGTTCGACACCGCGACGGCCAGACCACACAAGACATGGCTGCGCTCGCGCGCCTTGCGCAGTTCGAACGCGGTGCGGCGCGCGACAACTTCCTCGCGGAAGCTGATGAAATAGCTGAGGAATTGGCGCAGCGTCAGCTGCTCGGGGCGGCCACCGTTCAGCGCCAGCATGTTGCAGCCGAACGAGGTCTGCATCGGCGTGAACCGGTAAAGCTGGTTGAGCACCACATCCGGCGTCGCGTCGCGCTTCAGCTCGATCACGACGCGCACGCCGACGCGGTCGGATTCGTCGGCGATGTTCGAGATGCCTTCGAGCTTCTTCTCGCGCACCAGATCGGCGATCTTCTCGATCATCGCCGCCTTGTTCACCTGATAGGGAATCTCGTCGAGGATGATCGCGAAGCGGTCTTTGCGGACTTCCTCCACGCGGGTCTTCGCCCGGATGATGACCGAGCCGCGCCCTTCAAGGTAGGCCTTGCGCGCGCCGCCGCGGCCCATGATCTGGCCGCCGGTGGGGAAGTCGGGGGCGGGGACGATCTCCATGATCGCCTCGTCCGACATGTCGGGGTTCTCGATCAGCGCCAGCGTGGCGTCGCAGACCTCGCCGAGGTTATGCGGCGGGATGTTGGTCGCCATACCGACCGCGATGCCGCCCGCGCCGTTGACCAGCATGTTCGGGAAGCGCGCCGGAAGCACTGTCGGCTCTTGCTGCTTGCCGTCGTAGTTGTCCTGGAAATCGACTGTGTCTTTCTCGATATCGGCGAGAATGTAATTGGCCGGTTTCGCCATGCGCACTTCGGTGTAGCGCATCGCAGCCGCGTTATCGCCATCCATCGAGCCGAAGTTGCCCTGACCGTCCAGAAGCGGCAGCGACATCGAGAAGGGCTGCGCCATCCGCACCAACGCGTCGTAGATCGCGGCGTCGCCATGCGGGTGATACTGACCCATCACGTCGCCGACCGGACGTGCCGATTTGCGATAGGGCTTGTCGAAGGTGTTCCCGGTCTCGTGCATCGCGAAGAGAATGCGCCGATGAACGGGCTTCAGACCATCGCGCAGATCGGGGATAGCGCGGCTCACGATCACGCTCATCGCGTAATCGAGATAGGCGGTTTTCATCTCGTCCGCGATGGACACAGTGGGGCCGAGATAAGCGGGCCGCCCGGGGCCTTCTTCTTCGGTTTCCGGCGGTTCAGGAGTGTCGGTCACGCGCGCCTCGATATTCTAGATATTGTTGTGGAACCTTATAAAGGCCGCAAGCGGCGGGTGCAATCATGGAGAAGGCCCCGGCGGGTGCGCGGGGCCTTCTTCGTGACGTCAGCTAGCGGTGATCCGGTGCGGCGCGGGCCGCAAGCGATCACGCTTCGCGCGCGGCGCGCTTACGCTCGTGCGGATCGAGGTGCAGCTTGCGCAGGCGGATCGATTTCGGCGTGACCTCGACGAGTTCGTCATCGTTGATATAGGCGATGGCTTCCTCGAGCGACATCCGCGTCGGCGGGGTCAGGCGGACCGCTTCATCCGTGCCCGAGGCGCGGACGTTGGTCAGCTTCTTGCCCTTGAGCGGGTTCACTTCGAGATCGTTTTCGCGCGAATGCTCGCCGATGATCATGCCGGTGTAGACCTGCTCCTGCGCACCGATGAACAGCTTGCCGCGCTCTTCGAGGTTCCACAGCGCGTAGGCGACCGAGGTGCCGTTCTCCATCGAGATCAGCACGCCCTGACGGCGGCCGTCGATCGGGCCCTTGTAAGGGGTCCAGCCATGGAACAGGCGGTTGAGCACGCCCGAGCCGCGCGTGTCGGTCAGGAACTCGCCCTGATAGCCGATCATGCCGCGCGAGGGGACATGGGCCACGATGCGGGTCTTGCCACCCTCGGCGGGGCGCATCTCGGCCAGCTCGCCCTTGCGGTAGCCGGTCAGTTTCTCGATCACGACGCCGGAATATTCCTCATCCACGTCGATGATGACTTCCTCGATCGGCTCCATGCGCTGGCCGTCTTCCTCGCGGAAGATCACCTTGGGACGCGAGATCGACAGTTCGAACCCTTCGCGGCGCATGTTCTCGATGAGAACGCCCATCTGGAGTTCGCCACGGCCCGAGACCACGAAAGCCTCGCCGCCGGGGGTGTCCTCGACGCGGATCGCGACGTTGGTTTCGGCCTCTTTCATCAGGCGGTCGCGAATGATGCGCGACTGGACCTTCGAGCCGTCCTTGCCGGCGAGCGGCGAGTCGTTGATGCCGAAGGTCACCGAGATCGTCGGCGGGTCGATCGGCTGCGCGTCGATCGGGGTGTCGACTTCGGGCGCACAGAGCGTGTCGGCCACGGTCGCCTTGGTCATGCCTGCGACGGTGACGATGTCGCCTGCGACGGCTTCGTCGATCGGCTGCTGCGACAGGCCACGGAAAGCGAGGATCTTGGTGCAGCGGAAGGCCTCGATGCGGTCGCCCTTGCGCGACAGCGCCTTGAGCTGATCGCCGACTTTCAGCGTGCCCGCCTCGATGCGTCCCGTGAGGATGCGCCCGATGAACGGGTCGGCCGAGAGCGTGGTGGCCAGCATCTGGAAGGGCTCGTCGGCGCGGAATTCCTGCTTCGGCGGCTCGACATGCTTCAGGATCAGATCGAACAGCGCGTCGAGGTTCTCGCGCGGGCCGTCGAGTTCTTCGTCGCACCAGCCGCCGATGCCGGAAGCGTAGAGATGCGGGAAGTCGAGCTGCTGCTCATCGGCGTCGAGGTTCGCGAAGAGGTCGAACACCTCGTCGAGCGCGCGATCGGGCTCGGCGGCGGGCTTGTCGACCTTGTTGAGCACCACGATCGGCTTCAGACCGAGCGCGAGCGCCTTCGAGGTCACGAATTTGGTCTGCGGCATCGGGCCTTCGGCCGCGTCCACCAGCAGCACAACACCGTCCACCATCGACAGGATACGCTCCACCTCGCCGCCGAAATCGGCGTGGCCGGGGGTGTCGACGATGTTGATGCGGGTGCCTTTCCACTCGACCGAGGTGGCCTTGGCGAGAATGGTGATGCCGCGTTCGCGTTCGATGTCGTTGCTGTCCATCGCGCGTTCGGCGACGGCTTGGTTTTCACGGAAAGCGCCCGATTGGCGCAGAAGCTGGTCCACGAGCGTCGTCTTGCCGTGGTCCACGTGAGCGATGATCGCAATGTTGCGAAGGTCCATGGGAGGTCGTCCTGTTCTTGAGTTGCCCCGCCCATAAAGGAAAGATTGCCTCTCGGCTAGCCCCCAGCGCGGCAATCCCGCCGCGATGCGGCATCACGTCAGTGGAAATGCGATTTCGAGAACAGGTTGATCACGATGATCCCCATCAGAATCAGCGCGATCCCGATCAGGGCGGGCAAATCCAGCCGCTGATTGAACATCAGCCAGCCCACGCCCGCGATCAGAACCATGCCGATCCCGGACCACAGCGCATAGGTGATCCCGAGCGGCAGTACCTTCAGCACCAGCGTGAAGAAATAGAGCCCGCCGATGAAGCCCACCGCCACGCCCACCGTCGGCCAGAAACGCGTGAATTGCTGGCTCGCCTGCAGACAGGCCGAGCCGAAGGTCTCGAAGGCGACCGCGATGAGCAGGAAGAGGTAGGTGTTGAACATGCCCGGCACTTTGCCGGATCACTCGGCGATATACCAGTCGCGACGGTGGTTCATCGCAACGATAAAGTTCAGCACCAGCGCGCCCAGAAGCGAGTAGAGCACCAGCGGCGGCGCGAGGATGAAGCTCGCGATGACAAACAGGCACAGGTCATGGATCAGCTGCGTCCAGCCGGCGCGGAAGCCGAACTTGTCTTGCAGGATCACGGCGACGATGGAGACACCGCCAAGGCTGCCCTTGTGGCGGAAGAGGCCGAGAAGGCCGACGCCTGCCGAAATGCCGAACAGCACGGCGGCCACGGCGGGGTGAATTTCCGCGACATGCAGCACGGGCTTGAGCGCCTCGGCCATCAGCGAAACGAGCGTCACGGTCACGAGGCTTTTCAGCGCGAAGCCTGCGCCGCGCGCATAATAGGCGAAGGCGTAGAAGGGGATGTTGATCACGAAGAACACGCCCCCGAAGCTGAACCCGGTGATATAGGACAGGATCAGCGCGGCGCCCGCGGTGCCCCCGGTCACGAGGCCCGCGGCGCGCAGCAGGTGGATCCCGAGCGCGGCTTGGGCTGCGGCCACGACGAGGCCCTGCAAATCCTCGAGCTTCGAGTAATGCGGACGGGTCGCCTCTTTGGCTGCGATCTGGTCGGCGGTGATATGTGCGTCAGTGGTCATGACCCACTAATAGGACATAATAGCTGACCTACCAAATCGCTGGGCGCAGGTCGGCTTTGCATCGCGCGAAAGGGTCGGGGCAGGGTGCGCGGACCCGTTGCCCGCAGATCACGCCCGGATCAGGTGGCGATATAGCGGTCGCGGCGGTGGTTGATTAGGATGATCACGTTCAGAACCATTGCGCCCAGAAGGGACCACAGCACCTTGTCGAGCGGCAGCACGAAGAGCGCGAAGAGGAACACGCCGCAATCGAACAGGATTTGCGTGCGGCCCGCTTTGAAACCGGTCTTGTCCTGCAGATAGAGCGCCACGATCCCCACGCCGCCGAGGCTCGCGCCGTGGCGGAACAGCGCCAGAAGGCCCGCGCCCGAGACGACGCCCGCCAAGATAGCCGCCGCGCCGGGGTGAAGGGTGGCGAAGCTCAGAAGGTTCGGAAGAATCTCGGTAAATACAGACAGGATGGCGACCGCGATCACCGTCTTCACCGTAAATCGCTTCCCCATCCGGCGGAAGGCCAGCCAGTAGAAGGGCAGGTTGAGCGTGAAGAAGATCGCACCGAAGCTCCATCCGGTGACGTAAGACAGCACCAGCGACAGCCCCGCGATTTGACCGGTGAACAGCCCCGCGCCATGCAGCAACGACACCGACAGCGCCACCAATAAGGTGCCGGTGAGAAGCCCCTGGGTGTCCTCGGGCAGGGTGTGGCGGTGCGGGTCTTGGATACGGGTCTCGCTCATGGCGCTCAGATGCCACGCGGCAACGCCAAGCGCAAGAACTGAGGCGCATCGGCAACAGAGGTGTCCAAATACCTGCGAGTCACAGTCGCGTGAGTTGCCGCCTTGTCTGCGATCGGGCCATGTGGCGTCATTCGCATTGCCCAATACAAGAGGAGGGCCGCCATGATGTCATATCGCCAAGCCCTCGCATCGCAGTGCGAAACCCGTATCGGTTTTTCGGGCACCACTCGCGTCGCACGACGCCAGGACTGACCCTCCCGATACGCCCCGGGGCCTAGGCCCCACTCCCGCAAACTGACCCGATTTCTGCGTCCCGACCCTGTCGCGACGCATCCTGGCCGCGCTCTCGCGGTCCCCGTCGGGTCTTCTTTCACATCAGTAGAAGAAAGGCCGGTTGCGGGCGGGGTCCCGCGCCGGGACATGACATGATCCAGACTCTCCAGCGTCCGAGCGACGCATTCACCATCGAAGCCACGATCGCCAAATTCGGCGCAGGCAAAGTTCTCCGTGCGGCGCTGTTTGCGCTGATCGCGCGTGGCGGTAAACCGCGCCCGCACGATGCGGGGCAACTCAGCGACCACTTGCGCAGAGATATCGGGCTCGGGCCCGCCGAGCCTCCGCCAGAGCCGTGGAGCATGATGCGGTAAGAGAAAGGGCCGGGCGTGTGATGCGCCCGGCCCATCCAAGGAGATGAGGGACGCGCCCGACCTCGGGTGGGCGCTGTGCCTCGTTCGTGGTTTGGCGCTTTATCGTGCAAGCCCGAATGACATGCGTGCCTGCGGAGACGCCGTCAATGCGCCCTCCCGGGGGGAGGTCGGGCGCGGCCCGGGGCTGGTCGCCCCGTGCCAGTTGGACTGCAGCCGCCTCGCCAAATGAAAAAGGCGGGGAGAGCCCCGCCTTCCTCAACCCGTTTCGCGCGCTTTACAGCGACAGCGACTTGTTCAGGTATTCGTCGATCTTCTCGAGGAAGCCCATCGTGGTCAGCCATTTCTGATCGGGGCCGACGAGCAGCGCGAGGTCCTTGGTCATGTGACCGTCCTCGACCGCCTGCACGCAGACCTTCTCGAGCGTTTCCGCGAAAGTCTGAAGCTGTGCGTTGTCGTCCAGCTTGGCGCGGTGCTTCAGGCCACCGGTCCAGGCGAAGATCGAGGCGATGGAGTTCGTCGAGGTCTCCTTGCCCTGCTGATGCTGGCGATAGTGGCGCGTCACCGTGCCGTGGGCTGCCTCGGCTTCCACCGTCTTGCCATCGGGCGTCATCAGGATGGAGGTCATCAGGCCCAGCGAGCCGAAGCCCTGCGCGACCGTATCCGACTGCACGTCGCCATCGTAGTTCTTGCAGGCCCAGACATAGCCGCCCGACCATTTCAGCGACGACGCCACCATGTCGTCGATCAGGCGGTGCTCGTACCAGATGCCCGCTTCCTTGAACTTCTCGGCGAATTCTTCCTCGAAGACCTGCTGGAACAGATCCTTGAAGCGCCCGTCATAGGCCTTGAGGATCGTGTTCTTGGTCGAGAGGTAGACCGGCCAGCCCTTCAGCAGACCGTAGTTCAGCGAGGCCCGCGCGAAGTCGATGATCGACTTGTCGAGGTTGTACATGCCCATCACGACGCCCGCGTCGGGGGCCTTGAACACTTCCTTCTCGATCACCTCGCCATCGTCGCCCACGAATTTCAGCGTGATCGTGCCCTTGCCGGGGAAGCGGAAATCGGTGGCCTTGTACTGGTCGCCATAGGCGTGACGGCCGACGACGATCGGCTTGGTCCAGCCCGGAACGAGGCGCGGGACGTTCTTGCAGATGATCGGCTCGCGGAAGATGACGCCGCCGAGGATGTTGCGGATCGTGCCGTTGGGCGAGCGATACATGCGCTTGAGGTTGAATTCCTCCATGCGCGCCTCGTCGGGGGTGATCGTCGCGCATTTGACGCCGACGCCGTATTGCTTGATCGCCTCGGCCGCATCGACGGTGATCTGGTCGTCGGTCGCGTCGCGGCTCTCGATGCCGAGGTCGTAATATTTCAGGTCGATATCGAGATAGGGCAGGATCAGCTTCTGCTTGATGAAGTCCCAGATGATACGGGTCATCTCGTCGCCGTCGAGTTCGACGACGGGGTTGTCTACCTTGATCTTGGTCATGCGCGTTCCTTCCATATGCTTTGGGCCGATGTCGCGGGCCAAACCCACGGGCCAAACCCACGGGCCAAATTCACGGGTTCGTGTTCCGGGGAGCCGGGAATCGAAAGGGGCGGCCCGCGCCGCCCCTTCTGTCTCAGTGCTCTCAGCCGATGATGGCGTTGAGCGTTTCGCTCGGGCGCATCACCGCGGCGAGCTTTTTCGGATCGGCGTGGTAGTAGCCGCCGATATCGGCGGGCTTGCCTTGGGCGGCTGCCAGTTCGGCCACGATCTTCGCTTCGCCATCGGCCAGCGCCTTGGCGATGGGGGCGAATTCGGCGGCCAGCTCGGCATCGCTCGATTGCGCCGCCAGCGCGTCGGCCCAGTAGCGGGCGAACCAGTAGTGGCTGTCGCGGTTGTCGGGCTCGCCGACCTTGCGCGAGGGCGAGCGGTCATTGTCGAGAATGCCCTGCGTCGCGGTCTCCACGGTTTCGCCCAGCACGCGCGCCTTGGCGTTGTCGGTCTGGTCGGCGAAGAACTTGAAGCTCTCGCCGAGGGCGCAGAATTCGCCAAGCGAGTCCCAACGCAGGTGGTTTTCTTCCACCAGCTGCTGGACGTGCTTGGGTGCCGAGCCGCCCGCGCCGGTCTCGAACAGACCGCCGCCCTGCATCAGCTTCACGATCGAGAGCATTTTGGCCGAGGTGGCAAGCTCCAGGATCGGGAACAGGTCGGTCAGGTAGTCGCGCAGCACGTTGCCGGTGATCGCGATGGTGTTCTCGCCCTTGGTGATGGTCTCGAGCGAGGCGATGGTCGCCTCACGCGGGGCCATGATCTCGAACTTGTCGGCCACGCCTTTGGCCTCCAGGATCGGCTTCACGAAGGAGATCAGCTCCGCATCGTGGGCGCGGCTTGCGTCGAGCCAGAAGATCGCGCGGTAGCCGGTCGCTTTCTGACGGTCGATGGCGAGGTTCACCCAGTCTTCGATCGGCGCTTTGCGGGCCGAAGCCGAACGCCAGATGTCGCCCTTCTTCACGTCATGCGAGTGCAGAACCGTGCCGTCGTCCAGAACCATCTTCACGGTGCCGTCGGCGGGGATCTCGAAGGTGGTTGGGTGCGAGCCGTATTCCTCGGCTTTCTGCGCCATCAGGCCGATGTTCTGAACGGTGCCCGCGGTGGCGGGGTTCAGTTTGCCGTTGGCTTTGAAATACTCGATCGTCGCATCGTAGACCGGCGCGTAGGAGCTGTCCGGGATCACGCAGACGCAGTCGTGTTCCTTGTTGTCCGGACCCCAGCCTTTGCCGCCAGCGCGGATCAGCGCGGGCATCGAGGCGTCGATGATGACGTCGGAGGGCACGTGCAGATTGGTGATGCCCTTGTCCGAGTTCACCATATACATCGGCGGGCGCTGATCGCGGACCTCTTCGATCGCGGCGAGGATTTCCGGCTCGCCTTTGACGCGCTCCAGCAGGTCGCCCATGCCCGAGGCCGGATCGACGCCGAGCGACTTCATCTTGTCGCCGTATTTCTCGAAGACCGGCTTGAGCCATTCCTTCACCGCGTGGCCGAAGATGATCGGGTCGGAGACCTTCATCATCGTCGCTTTCATATGCAGCGAGAACAGGACGCCTTCGTCCTTGGTCTTCTTGATTTCCTCGGCGAGGAAGGCATCGAGCTTGTCAGCCGACATGTAGGTCGCATCAACCACGGTGCCTTCGGGATAGCTCACGCCGTCCTTCAGAACGGTCTCGCCATCGGCGCCTTCCAGAACGATCTTCGCGGTGGACGCCTTCGGCAGAGTGGCCGAAACTTCGTTCGAGAAGAAATCGCCCTCCGACATGGTGGCCACGCGGGTCTTGCTGTCGGCGGTCCACTCGCCCATGCGGTGCGGGTTGTTCTGCGCGAATTTCTTCACGGCGGCGGCGGCGCGGCGATCCGAGTTGCCCTCGCGCAGCACCGGGTTCACGGCCGAGCCCTTGATCGAGTCGTACTTCGCGCGGACGGCTTTTTCCTCATCCGTCTTCGGCTCTTCGGGATAGTCGGGCAGGGCGTAGCCCTGACCCTGCAGCTCGCGCACGGCGGCGACCAGCTGCGGCACCGAGGCCGAGATGTTCGGCAGCTTGATGACGTTGGCCTGCGCCGTCTTCACGTAATCGCCGAGCCATGCCAGATCGTCCGACTGGCGCTGCTCTTCGCTGAGCGCTTCGGGGAAGGTGGCGAGGATACGGCCCGCGAGCGAGATATCCTTGGTGCCGACCGAAATCCCGGCCGCTTGCGCGAATTTGCGGATGATCGGCAGCAGAGATGCGCTCGCCAGTTCCGGGGCCTCGTCGACCTTGGTGTAAATGATGTCAGGAGTGTTCTTGTCGCTCATGGCACAGCCCTCTTCGGTTGAAGCCTCGGTTTGCTGCCTCTTACCCGATTCAGATGCGCTTGGCTAGACGGTATGCGATTGTATACGGAGGTTCCGCGAAATCCCCGAGGAACCCCGGCGGAATAGGGGGTGAGGGCCGGGCGCGGTCTTCAGCTGCGCGCCGCGAACCAGCCTTCGACCTTGGCGCGCACCCAGTCCCATACCGCAGGCGCGCCACGGGCGATCTTGGTGCCGATGCGCTCTTCGAGTTGCGGAAAGCTCACGTCGTACTCGATCCACGACCCGCCGCCCGACTGGTGGTTGAGCAGCACCGGCTGCACCCGGTCGAGCGATTTGGCGAAGATCGCGTCGGGGCTCTCGTTGGCCTCGAATTCGAGCCAGAGCGCCAGCATCTGTGCCCCCTGATCCTCGGGCAGCAGCCCGAAGATACGTTCGGCGGCGGCGGCTTCGGCTTTCTGGATGTCTTCCGCGCCATGCGCCGTGCCGCCCTTGGAATGGATCGGCACATCGCCCACGTCGATCTCGACCAGATCGTGCAGCAAAAGCATGCGGATCACCCGGTCGATCGAGACGCCTTCGGGCGCCTGCTCGGCCAGCGTCATCGCATAGAGCGCGAGCGACCAGCTATGCTCGCCCGAATTCTCGGGGCGCGAGGCGTCATGGATCGGCGTCGCGCGGGTCACCGATTTCAGTTTCTCGGCCTCGGCGAGGAAGGCGAATTGCTGGTCGAGCCGGGTCATGTGCGTCTCCAGAGCCGGGGTAGAAGCAGAAGCAGCGCCACGAAGGCGAAGAGACCGCCAGCGCGCCAGCTCAACGCGCGGTCGGTATAGCCGGAACAGTCGAGGTTCGGCGCCGCGAAGGCGTAGAACAGGACCGTGGCGAGAATCGAGAAGACGACGATGCCCATCCCCAGAACCGGCGGGATCGCGCGGTTCGCGGCCGCGAGCAACAACCCGGTCCAGCCCAGCCAGAGCGGAGCCACAACGAGGATCAGATGCATCGGGTTCGCGAGGAGTTCGCCGAGGCCCATGACCAGCGCCGCGCCACGCGAGGACGCGCCGCTCCACTCTCCGTCGCAAATCATGTGGCTTGCATGAAAGGCTGTCGCGATGATCAGCGACAGGGCGAGGGAGAGGGCTGCTGCGAAAACGACGCGCGCGGCCCCCGGGCTCATGATCCGGTCCCGGAGTCCGGTGTCTTCGCCGCTGCCTGCGCCCGCTTTTCCAGTTCCACCAGCTTGCGCTCGAAGAATTCGCGGCCCCGTTGCTCGGCCATATGCAGGCGACAGGCCGTGATATAGGCCTCCTGCAGCGAGGGCGACGACGTGCCGATATAGTTGCTCACCTCCATGAAGAGGCGATCGTCGTCGTATTTGCGCATCGCCTCCATCGTGTCGGTGGCGAGCTTCTCGGCCAGTTCGTCGATCAGCGCCATTAGCGCGTGCCCTCCGTAAGGCGGCGGCGGACATAGGTCTGAACCGTGTCGATCATCGGCTGCATATGGGCTTCTTCGTTCTTGAAGAAGTGATCCGCGCCTTCGATGACCTCATGGGTGATCGTGATGCCCTTCTGCTCCTGCAGCTTGGAGACCAGTTGCTCGGTCTCTTTGGGCTGCGCGATCCGGTCGTTCGTGCCGTTGATGATCAGACCCGAGGACGGGCAGGGCGCGAGGAAGGAATAGTCGTAATTGCCGGGGCCGGGCGACGAGGGGCCGGGCGGGGCCACGGAGATGAAGCCGGTGATCTCGGGGCGGCGCATCAGAAGCTGCATGCCGATCCACGCGCCGAAGGAATGGCCCGCGACCCAGCAATGCTTCGAATTGGGGTTCATCGTCTGCAGGTAGTCCAGCGCCGAGGCGGCATCGGACAATTCGCCCACGCCCTGATCGTATTCGCCTTGGCTGCGACCCACGCCCCGGAAGTTGAAGCGCAGAACGGTGAAGCCCATTTTGAAGAAGGCGTAATGCAGGTTGTAGACGACGCGGTTGTTCATCGTGCCGCCGAATTGCGGGTCGGGGTGCAGAATGATCGCGATCGGCGCGTCGGGTGCGGGCTGCGGGTGGTAGCGCCCCTCGAGGCGACCTTCGGGACCGGGAAAAATGACTTCGGGCATCGTCTCTCGTTTTTATTGCGCCAGCTCTGGGTTCCTTGGGCGCCTGCGCTCCTGCCTTTCTTGACGGGTCGGCGCGGCTGGCCTAGGAGAAAGCCTCCCCCGGCGCCATGCCGGGAGATCGGGCATTGGTGGAGGTAATCGGCCCTCGCGCTTGCGTCAATGCTTTAGCAATGATTCACTCCTGCGCGGGCGGTGTTTTCGAGCCGATTTTCGGCTAAATACGGGTTCGGATGGGTCTCGGGCCGAGGAGGGTGCATGAAACTGTCGACGAAAGGCCGTTACGCGATGGTCGCGCTGGTCGATCTGGCGCTGGCGGGCGAAGGCAGCCGGACCTCTCTGGCGGCGCTGTCCGAGCGTCAGGATATCTCGCTGCCCTATCTGGAACAGCTCTTCGTGCGGCTGCGCCGGGCGGGGCTGGTGAATTCGGTGCGCGGCCCGGGCGGCGGCTACCGGCTG
The DNA here is from genome assembly GCF_058105145.1 of Thioclava sp. ISO4. Lineage (NCBI taxonomy): Bacteria > Pseudomonadati > Pseudomonadota > Alphaproteobacteria > Rhodobacterales > Paracoccaceae > Thioclava > Thioclava sp. ISO4. The sequence goes on along the minus strand of NZ_CM176571.1, from coordinate 2,611,174 downwards.
GCGCGTTGCCCGTCGGAGATCCGCATCTCGGAGATTTTCGAAGCCGTGGACGAGACCGTCTCGGCGATGCATGTGGGCGCTGGCGCCTCGGGCGCGATTTCGGGCTCGCGGGCGCAGTCAATGGCGAACCGCCTCTGGGAGAGCCTGTCGGCGCAGGTCTTCGTCTTCTTGCACCAGACGACGCTGGAAGATGTGGTGAAGAACCGCATGAAACCCTGTCCGGCCGTGCCGAGCCTGTTTTCGGTCGTCGACGAGTAACTCCCACCGCCGGGGCGTGATGGCCTTTCGCGGACGCTCCGCGGGGGATATTTTTGCCAAGTCGAAGGCGCGCCCTTTCTTCTGGGGCGCGGCTGCCCTATCCCCGCCGCAGCTATCCGACATTTAACCAAGCGGAGCGTATCATGGCGCGCAGCTATCTCGACTGGAACGCGACAACCCCGCTGAGATCCGAGGCCCGCGCGGCGATGATCGAAGCGATGGATGTGGTGGGCAACCCGTCATCGGTGCATTCCGAGGGCCGGGCCGCGAAGGCGCTGATGGAGCGCGCGCGGGCTCAGGTCGCGGCGGCTTTGGGGGCCGAGGGGCAGGATGTGATCTTCACCTCCGGCGCGACCGAGGCGGCGGCGCTGGCGCTTGGCGGGCGCGAGGTGCATTGCGCGGGCGTCGAGCATGACGCGATCCGCAGCTGGTGCGTCGAGGATCTGCCCGTCGATCGGGCAGGGCGGATCACCGTCTCAGATCCGGCAAATTCGGCCCTGCAACTGGCCAATTCCGAGACCGGCGTGGTGCAGGATCTGCCCGAGGGGCTGTATCTGAGCGATCTCACCCAAGGCTTCGGCAAGATCCCGTTTGCGTTCAACTGGCTCGGCACCACCTGCGGCATCGTCTCGGCGCATAAGCTGGGCGGGCCGAAGGGCGTGGGCGCGCTGATCGTGAAGCGCGGTACGGATATCGCGGCGCAGCTCACAGGCGGCGGTCAGGAGATGGGTCGGCGGGCCGGCACGGAGAACCTGATCGGCATCGCGGGCTTCGGTGCGGCAGCCGAAGCCGCCTCGCGTGATCTTGAGGGCGGAATCTGGCGCGAGATCGAAAAACTTAGAAACATTCTAGAAAACGCCATTGCGGATCGGGCAAGCGAGACTATTTTTGTCGGGAATGAATCGCACAGGCTTCCGAACACCTCCTGCTTCATCACGCCCGGCTGGAAGGGCGAGACGCAGGTGATGCAGATGGACCTGGGCGGGTTCGCGGTTTCCGCAGGCTCCGCCTGTTCGAGCGGGAAGGTCAAAAGCTCTGCTGCGCTGGTCGCGATGGGCTTTTCGGAGACCGAGGCGGGATCGGCCTTGCGGGTCTCGCTGGGGCCGCAGAGCCGCGAAGAAGATGTCATGCGTTTCGCCGAACACTGGCTGAAATGCGAAGCGAAACACCGCGCACGGCGCGGGTAAGAGATGGGAGAGCCGGATATGGCGGGCGTTGATCAGGTGGAAGTACGTGAGGGCGTCGATCGCGAGACGGTCGAGACCGTCCAGAATATGGGCACCTACAAATACGGCTGGGACACCGATATCGAGATGGAATACGCGCCGAAAGGCGTGAACACGGATATCGTCCGCCTCATCTCGGACAAGAACAAAGAGCCCGAGTGGATGACCGAATGGCGTCTGCAGGCGTTTTCGCGCTGGGAAGATATGCCCAAGCCGAACTGGGCGCTGCTGAACGTCCCGGAAATCGACTTTCAGGACCAGTATTACTACGCGCGCCCGAAGAGCATGGTCGAGAAGCCGAAATCGCTCGACGAGGTCGATCCCAAGCTGCTCGCGACCTATGAGAAGCTCGGCATTCCGCTGAAGGAACAGATGATCCTCGCGGGCGTCGAAGGCGCGGAAGACATCAACCTCGAAGATCGCCAGATCGCGGTCGACGCTGTGTTCGACTCCGTCTCCGTCGGGACCACCTTCAAGGACAAGCTGGCCGAGGCGGGCGTGATCTTCTGCTCGATCTCGGAAGCGATCCAGGAACACCCGGAGCTGGTGAAGAAATATCTCGGCTCGGTCGTGCCGCAGGCGGATAACTTCTACGCCGCGCTGAACTCGGCCGTGTTCTCGGACGGCTCCTTCGTCTACGTGCCGCCGGGCGTGCGCTGCCCGATGGAATTGTCGACCTACTTCCGCATCAACGCGGAGAATACCGGGCAGTTCGAGCGCACCCTGATCATCGCCGACAAGGGCTCCTACGTGTCCTATCTCGAAGGCTGCACCGCGCCCAAGCGCGACACCGCGCAGCTGCACGCGGCCGTGGTCGAGATCATCGTCGAGGAAGACGCCGAGGTGAAATATTCCACGGTGCAGAACTGGTTCCCGGGCGATGAAGACGGCAAGGGCGGCATCTACAACTTCGTCACCAAGCGTGCCGATTGCCGCGGCGACCGCGCCAAGGTTATGTGGACACAGGTCGAGACCGGCTCCGCGATCACGTGGAAATACCCGTCCTGCATCCTGCGCGGCAATGAGAGCCAGGGCGAGTTCTACTCGATCGCCATCGCGAATAACTGGCAGCAGGCCGATACCGGCACCAAGATGATCCATCTGGGCAAGGACACCCGCTCGCGGATCGTGTCGAAGGGGATCTCGGCCGGTCAGGCGCAGAACACCTATCGCGGTCTCGTCTCGATGCACCCGAAAGCGACCGACTCGCGCAACTACACGCAATGTGACTCGCTGCTGATCGGCGACAAATGCGGCGCGCACACGGTTCCCTATATCGAGGTGAAGAACAACTCGAGCCGGGTCGAGCACGAGGCCACCACCTCGAAGGTCGATGACGATCAGCTGTTCTATTGCCGCGCCCGCGGGATGGACGAGGAAGAGGCCGTGGCGCTCGTCGTCAACGGGTTCTGCCGCGAAGTCCTTCAGGCGCTGCCGATGGAATTCGCGATGGAAGCTCAAAGCCTTGTGGCGATCTCGCTGGAGGGGAGCGTCGGGTGATCTTCACGCGCGCAAATATCGAAATTGCCGAGGATCTGCCGCATTTCGGGCATAATCCTTATGCATGTCTTAACCTGTCCAAATGGATAGGTGAGGGCCATGACGGTATCGAGCGCCAGTTTCAACGACCGCCTCGCGCGGATCGAGCAAACGCGGAAATCGGCGAAGGGCCGGATTCAGCTGCATATCGGGGATCAGGAAGCCTGGGTGGCGAACGATGCCGAGATGTTGCGTCAGGTCATGGCCAAGCCGCGTCACTCGCGGTTCGCTGTGCTGAAGGTCGTGCCGGCGCTGATGGTCGGGGTCTTGGGAATGGTGATCGTGACGGCGCTCAAGATGCGCTTTCTGACGCCGGAACTCGCCGAGAAAGTGGGCTCCAACCCGGATCTGGTCCTCGTGGTTGCGGCGGTGCTGACGGCCTGCGGGCTGGGTATGGTGCTGCGGCTCGCCTCGGTGAAGCTGATGGCGGTGCAATTGCTGGGCGTCGTGCTGGCCTTCGTGGGGCTGCACAATATCGCCTTCTGGGAACCGGATATGGCGGCGCTCGCCTTCACGCCCGACTGGGTGGAGCAGCAGACCGCGCATTTCGAGCCGCGCACCCTGCATTACGCCGAGACCACCATCCGCTTCTGACCCTTCGCGCGCCCGCCGCGGCCCGCATGGGTCGCCAAACGGGAGAGCGCGCATGATCGTCACCACCACCCCCACCATCGAAGGTCGCCCGATCGGGACCTATCATGGCATCGTCGTGGGCGAAGCCATCATGGGCGCCAATGTCGTCCGCGATATCTTCGCGCAGGTCACCGATATCATCGGCGGCCGCTCCGGCGCTTACGAATCCAAATTGCAAGACGCGCGCGCCACGGCGCTCGGCGAGCTTGAAGACCGCGCCCGCGAGCTGGGCGCGAATGCCGTTGTCGGCGTCGATCTCGACTACCAGGTCGTCGGCCAATCCATGCTTATGGTGTCGGCCTCCGGCACCGCTGTAACCGTATCCTGAGGAAGAACCATGCTTGATATCAAGAACCTGCACGTCAAACTGGAAGAAGAGGACAAGCAGATCCTCAAGGGCGTCAACCTGAGCGTCGAGTCCGGCAAGGTCCACGCGATCATGGGGCCGAACGGGTCGGGCAAGTCGACGCTGTCCTATGTGCTCTCGGGCCGCGATGGCTACGAGGTCACCGAAGGCGAAGCGCATCTCAACGACACCGACCTGCTGGATGCCGAGCCCGAAGAGCGCGCGGCGGCAGGCCTGTTCCTCGCGTTCCAGTACCCGGTGGAAATCCCCGGCGTCGGCAACATGACCTTCCTGCGCACCGCGCTCAACGCACAGCGCAAGGCGCGCGGCGAGGAGGAAATCTCGGCGGGCGACTTCCTGAAACTGGTGCGCGGCAAGGCGAAATCGCTCAAGATCGACGCCGACATGCTCAAGCGTCCGGTCAATGTCGGCTTCTCGGGTGGTGAGAAAAAGCGTAACGAAATCCTGCAGATGGCGATCCTCGAGCCGAAGATGTGCATCCTCGACGAGACCGATTCCGGCCTCGACGTCGACGCGATGCGTCTGGTGGCCGAAGGCGTGAACGCGCTGCGCGACGAGGGCCGTTCCTTCCTCGTGATCACCCACTACCAGCGCCTGCTCGACCATATCAAACCCGATGTCGTCCACATCATGGCGGATGGCCGCATCATCGAAACCGGCGGGCCGGAGCTGGCCCTCGAAGTCGAGAAGAACGGCTATGCCGACCTGCTCGCGAAACACGGGATCTCGGAGGTGATGGCGTAATGTCGGCAGTCGAGAAAATGACCCCCGCCGAGACGCGGCTGGCGCGCGTTTCTCTGCCCGACGGGTTCGGGCCGCAACGCCGCGCCGCGCTGGACCGTCTGACCGCGATGGGCCTGCCGGGCCGTCGCGACGAATACTGGCGCTGGACCAACCCGACCGATTTCATAGCGCCCGATCCGGTGCCCGCGGCGCCGTTCAGCGATGACGAGCCGGAGATTTTCGGCGATATCGATCGGCTCAAGATCGTGTTCCGCGACGGCGTGTTCGATGCTGAGGCCTCCGACGATCTGGCGATGTCCGGCGTCGAGATCCTGCGTCTGGCCGATGCGCCCGACGTGAACTGGGCCAGCAGCCTCTATGGCACGCTGGAAGCCAACGGTCAGGACCCGGTGAAGCGTCCCTTCGCGGCGCTCAACACGGCGTCCGCGACCGATGGTGTGCTGATCCGCGTGACCGGTGCCGCCGAGAAACCCGTGAGCCTGATTTACACCCATGAATCAGAGACTTCCGACCCGATCCTGCATCACCTCGTGAAGCTGGAAGAGGGCGCGGAGATCACGGTTCTGGAAAACGGCCCGGCGGGCGCGCGCTTCAACAAGCTGATGGAAGTGGACGTCGCCAAGGGCGCGAAATTCCAACACATCCGCGTGCAGGGCCGCGACCATGAGCGTCGGGCGATCACCTCGATCTTCACCCGCGTCGCGGAAGAAGGTCTGTTCAAGAGCTTCACGCTGACCTCGAACGGGGTGCTGACGCGCAATGAATGCGTGATCGACATCGTGGGCGACGACGCGAATGCCCATGTCGCGGGCGCGGCTCTTGGCGATGGCAAGACCGGCAAGTTCCACCACGACGACACCGTCTTCATCACCCACGGGGCCGAGCGCGGCGAGAGCCGTCAGGTCTTCAAGAAAGTGCTGAAGAACGGCGCCGAGGGCATCTTCCAGGGTAAGATCCTCGTGAAGCCGGGCGCGCAGAAAACCGATGGCTACCAGATCAGCCAGTCACTGCTGCTCGACGAGAACAGCCAGTTCCTCGCCAAGCCGGAACTCGAGATCTACGCCGATGACGTGCAATGCTCGCACGGCTCGACCACCGGTGCGATCGACGAGACCGCGCTCTTCTACCTGCGTTCGCGCGGCGTGCCGGAAGAGGAAGCCACCGCGCTTCTGGTTCTGAGCTTCGTGGCCGATGCCATTGAAGAGATTGAGGAAGAGCGGTTCCGCGATGCGATCCTGACCCGGTTGGAAGGGTGGCTCGCACGCCATCGCGGCTGAGGCGCAGCGATGTCCGCCACCGACGATATCCGGCGCAGCTATCGGCGTCCGCGCGTGGTGATGCGCGAGCATCTCGCGCGCCCGGCCTCCGAGCCGCGCGCGCTGGTCTTCCTGCTTGCGGCGCTGACCGTGATCTTCATCGCGCAATGGCCGCGACTGTCGCGGATCGCGCATGAGATGCCCGACCAGCCGATGGTCGGGCTGATGATGGGCACGGTGCTGGCGCTGCTCGCGACCGTGCCCGTCTTCTACGCGATTGCGGCACTGAGCCACCTTGTGCTGAGGCTCCTCGGCGGGCAGGGAAGCTGGTATGGTGCGCGCGTCGCGCTGTTCTGGTCGCTTCTGGCGGTCTCGCCGCTGATGCTGCTGCAAGGGCTCGTGGCGGGGTTCATCGGGCGCGGCGCGGAACTTTCGCTCGTTTCCGCGCTTGTGACCGTGGCCTTCGTCCTGCTATGGGGCGCAGCGTTGCGCGTGGTAGAATTCGAAGGAAAAACAAACTGATGCAGCCCGATCTTAAAGAATGGCTTATCCGTAGCTTCACCGATCCGAAATCGGTTGCGCGCGATTTGATCGGGCTGAATCTGAACGCCAATGCGCGGTTCATGGCGATGGTGCTGGTGGTCGTGATGACCGCAATCCTCGGTACGCTCGCGCAGCTGGTGTTCAGCTTCATCACCAAGGTGGATATCGGCACGGTGACGCCGCCGCTGACCGTGGTGGGGCTGCAGGGCGCGCTTCTGGTCTATGGTGCTTTCGCCATGTCTTTCGTCGGCCAACGCTTCGGCGGGCATGGGAAATTCCCGGATGCGCTGCTGCTTCTGACCTGGATCGAATTCGTTCTGATGATCGGTCAGATGATCCAGGTCGTGCTGATGGTCTTCTTCCCGATCTCGGCCACGCTGATGTCGGTGCTGCTGGTGGCGCTGATGTTCTACTTGCTGGTGCAGTTCACGATGGTTCTGCACGGGTTCGAAAATCCCGTGGCGACCGGCTTCGGGGTTATCCTGACCTTTCTGGGCTCGGCGATGATCGCGGGGATCGTGCTGGTCTCGACCGGCCTCGTGCAAATGCCCGCAGACCCCGCGTCACTCTGAGGTGCCCGATGTATGATATCGAAAAAATCCGCGGGGATTTCCCGATCCTGACGCGAGAAGTGAATGGCAAGCCCTTGGTTTACCTCGATAACGGGGCCTCAGCGCAAAAGCCGCGCGTCGTGATCGACGCAATGACGCAGATGTATGAGCACGACTATTCCAACGTGCATCGCGGGCTCCATACGCTGTCGAATATCGCGACCGAGAAATACGAGAGCGTGCGCGGGATCGTCGCGCGCTTCCTGCATGTCGCCGATGAAGAGCAGATCGTGTTCACTACCGGCTCGACCGAGGGGATCAACCTCGTCAGCTACGCCTGGGGCGCGCCGAACCTCGAGCCGGGCGACGAGATCATCCTGTCGGTGATGGAGCACCACGCCAATATCGTGCCGTGGCATTTCCTGCGCGAACGTCAGGGCGTGAAGCTGGTCTGGGTGGAGCCCGAGGCCGATGGTTCGCTGCCGCCCGAGAAGGTGCTGGAGGCGATCACGCCGCGCACCAAACTCATCGCGATCACCCATATGTCGAATGTTCTCGGCACCCGGGTGGATGTGAAACCGATCGCGCAGGCCGCACGCGCGCGCGGGATCGCGACGCTGGTCGATGGCTCGCAGGCGGCGGTGCATGGCGCCGTCGATGTCGACGATCTGGGCTGCGATTTCTACGTCATCACCGGACATAAGCTATATGGGCCAAGCGGTTCCGGGGCACTCTTCATCCACCGCGACCGGATGCTTGAGATGCGCCCCTTCCTTGGCGGCGGCGACATGATCGACACCGTGACCCGCAATACGGTGATCTACAACACGCCGCCGATGAAGTTCGAGGCGGGCACGCCCGGCATCGTGCAGCAGATCGGCATGGGCGTCGCGCTCGATTACCTGATGGGGATCGGGATGGAGAATATCGCCGAGCATGAGCGCGACCTGCGCGACTACACTGCCGCGAAACTGAGCGGGCTGAACTGGCTCAACCAGCAGGGCACCGCGGCGGATAAGGGCGCGATCTTCTCGCTCACGCTGAACGGCCCGGCCCATCCGCACGACATCTCGACCATCCTAGACAAGCGGGGCGTCGCGGTGCGCGCGGGGCAGCATTGCACCGGGCCGCTGATGGAATGGCTTGGGGTCACGGCGACGGCGCGCGCGTCTTTCGGGATGTACAACACCCGCGAAGAGGCCGATGCGCTGATTTCTGCGCTGGAACTCTGCCACGATCTGCTAGGCTGAGCGGGTCGCGAGGCGCGGGGACTTGCTTTTGCTGCGATGCAGCATAGCTTTGCGGCAGGGAGGCAGGGAGGCAGGGAGGCAGGGAGGCAGGCAGCGAAAGGCCCGAGCCGATGAACCGCAAGAGCATTAACCTCGCATTGCAAGGTGGGGGCGCGCATGGCGCGTTCACCTGGGGCGTTCTCGACCGTTTTCTGGATGAAGAGTGGCTGGACTACGCGGCGATCTCGGGCACCTCGGCCGGGGCGCTGAACGGGGCTGCGTTCAAGGCGGGCTATGCGCGGGGCGGTCGTCAGGGCGCACGCGAGGCTCTGGACGAGCTTTGGAGTCAGGTCGCAGAAAGCGTCGATCTGCGCATCGAGCGGCTGATGCCTGCGCAACTTCCCGGCACTGAGGCGTTGACGCGATGGTTCGACGCCTTCACGCCCGCGGCTTTCATCGACGGCATGTCGCGGGTCTTCTCGCCCTATGATGCGGGGCCGTTCTACGTCAATCCGCTGAGTTCGGTGGTGGAGCGGTTTCGCTATCGCGACGTCTGCGCGAGCGAGGGGCCGCGGCTGCATGTCTCGGCCACCAATGTGCGCACCGGCAAGATCCGCGTTTTCACCGGCGACGAGATCACCGCGGATGCCATTCTCGCCTCGGCTTGCCTGCCCGAGATTTTCCAGGCGGTCGAGATCGACGATCCGAAGACGGGTCGCACCGAGGCCTATTGGGATGGCGGCTACACCGGCAATCCGCCGCTTTTCCCGCTGTTCGAACCGGCCTATCCGCGCGATGTGGTGGTGATTTCGATCAACCCGCTTTTCCGCGACGAGGTGCCGAAGACCCCTGCGCAGATCGACGAGCGGATCAACGAAATCAGCTTCAACTCCTCGCTGCTGCGCGAATTGCGGGCGATCAATTTCGTGCATCGTCTGATCCGCGAAGACCGGCTGCCCGAAGGGGCGATGAAGGACGTGCTGATCCATATGATCGCCGATGACGACGTGATGGGCGAGCTGAGCGCGAAATCGAAGATCCTGCCCGAATGGGGGATGCTCGCGAAGCTGAAACTGGCGGGCCGGGCTGCGGCGGATCGCTGGCTCGACGCCCATGCCGACAAGATCGGCAAAGAGGCGTCGACCGATCTTCAGGCCTTGTTCGACTGAAGTTTCACCTTGGTTTTCTTCGCAGGCTTCGCCTCTTTCGGCTGCGGATAGACGAGCCCAGCCGAGATGATCAGCTTCGCCGCATCCTCGACCGACATGTCGAGATAGGTCACCTGCGATTGCGGCACGAACAGCAAGAACCCCGAGGTCGGGTTCGGCGTCGTCGGCAGGAAGACCGAGATCAGCGGATCGCCGTCTTCGGCCTGCGCCGCGACTTCGCCCTTCGCAGTCGAGGACACGAAGGCAATCGCTTTCAGCCCCTCGCGCGGATATTCGATCATGCAGGCGCGGTCGAATTTGCCCTCAGATTGGCTCAGCACCGTTTCCGCGATCTGCTTGAGGCCGTTATAGACCGTGCGCACGAAGGGCAGCCGATCGACGATGCTCTCGCCGAAGCGCAGCATCGTGCGGCCGAAAAAGCCCTTGGCGAGCCAGCCGACGATCACGGTGAAGACGAGGAAGATGATGACGCCGAGCCCGCGCACATTGACGCCGATATAGCGTTCGGGGCGCAGTTCGGGCGGCACCAGAGGCAGCACCCAGCCATCGACCCAGCCGGCCATCGTCCACATGAGCCAAATCGTCAGACCGATCGGCGCGACGACGATCAACCCGGTGAAGAAGGAGGCGCGCAGCGCGGCGAAACGCGAGCGGCGGCGCGGATGGGGGTCGTCTTTGGTCATGATCTGGATGCGCCCTCTCGTGGCGATGCGTTGCCTGCTATCTAGGCAGCGCCGCCACGATGGGCAATGGGCCGCGTATCAGGCGGCGCGCGCTGTGATGATTTCGCCCGCGATTGCGGCAGCCAGACGCGCGTTGTTCAGAACGAGGGCGATATTGGCTTCGAGCGAGCGGCCTTCGGTCAGCTCGAAGATGCGCGACAGCAGGAAGGGCGTGACCGCCTTGGCCGCGATGCCCTGCGCCTCGGCCTCTTGCAGCGCCTGTTCGATGACCGGCACGATTTCCTCGCGGGCGATTTCGGCGCTCTCGGGGATCGGGTTGGCGATCAGCTGACCGCCCGGCAGACCGAGCGACGCGCGTGCAAGTTGCGACTTGGCGATCTCGGCGGCGTTGTCTGCGCGCAGCGGCGCGGGCAGGCCGGAATTGCGCGACCAGAAGGCGGGGAAGGCGTCTTGCCCGTAGGCGATGACCGGCACGCCGTGGGTTTCCAGCACCTCGAGCGTCTTCGGCAGGTCGAGGATCGCCTTGGCGCCCGCCGCAACTACGCTGACCGGAGTCTGCGCCAGTTCCAGAAGATCGGCAGAGATGTCGAAGCTGTCTTCGGCGCCGCGATGGACGCCGCCGATTCCGCCGGTGGCGAAGACGTCGATGCCCGCGAGGTTTGCGCAGATCATGGTCGCGGCGACGGTCGTCGCACCGGTCGCGCCTTTCGCGAGGCACACCGCCAGATCGGCCCGGCTGACTTTCATCGCGTCCTTGGTCTGGGCAAGCGCTTCGAGTTCTTCCGGCTCCAGCCCAATATGGATCTTGCCGCCCATCACCGCGATCGTGGCCGGCACCGCGCCCGCCTTGCGGATCTCGGCCTCGACCGCCTGCGCGGTCTCGAGGTTCTGCGGATAGGGCATCCCGTGGGTGATGATCGTCGATTCCAGCGCGACGATGGGATGTTTTTTGGCTTTCGCGTCAGCGACTTCGGCGGCGAAGGTGAGGGGGGCGGTCATGTGGCGAGTTCTCCGGAAACATAGCGCGCGGCTGCGGTCAGGGCGCTCTCGAGCGCCTCCATGCGGTCCGCGCCGCGCTGTTCGGCCACGAGATGCGCGGCCATGAAAGTATCGCCCGCGCCAGTCACGCGGGTTACGAGGACAGGGGGCGGCGCGGAGGCGATCACATTGCCTGCGGCCGCACTGCCGTCGGCGGCCGCCTTGCCGCCATCGGTCACCAGCACGCGTTGCGCCCCGCGTTCCAGCAGGGTCTCGGCGGCATGTTCAGCGCTGTCGAAGCTGCCCTGACACAGGATGCCCGCCTCTTCGAGATTGACGTAAAGCGTCGCCGCCGGATGGGTCAGCAGCGGCGTCAGCCGTTCCGCCTTGCCGGGGCTTGCCGGGGCCACACGCAGATCGGCCTTGGCGAAAAGCGGCGAATGCGCGATCTGGCTCAGAAGCGCCTCGGTGAGATTGCCGTCGAGCGCGATGGCCCCGGTCCACGGCTCGTTTTCCGTGCCGAGCCGCCCATCCGCGAGCGGCGCGAGGATTTTCTCGCCCGCAGCCTCCAGCGAATGTGCATCCGCGATGGCGGCAATCAGCCCGTTCGCGCCTTCGATCGCCATATAGCGGTCGGTCGGCAGATCGTCGGAGCGGTAGAGATAGTTGCAATCGACGCCCAGCACCTCGGCGGACTGGATCAGATCGTTGCCCTGACTGTCGCGCCCCAGCGCGGTCAGCACCGCAGGTTTCAGCCCATAGCGGCGCAGCGTCATCGCGATATTCATCGCAACGCCACCGGGCAGCCGTTCGATCCGCCCCGGCACGTCGGAGCCTTCATGCATATGCACCGAGGCGCGGCCGATGATGTCCCACAGGACCGAACCGATGCACAGAATATCAGGTATGGATTCGCTCATGCGCGGTTCTTGGCGCGGTTTTCGGGGCGGAGCAAGGGGGCTTGGCCGCGCGCAGCGGCCTAGCCGATCCCCTCAGATCACAGGGCCGGGCGGCGCGATTTCAGGAAGGCCCAGAGCCAGATGCCTGCCAGCACGAGCGAGCCGACCGCGTTGAGGTTCGCCATGGTGATGCCGAAGATGTCCCACGGGATCTCGTCGCAGCGCACGAGCGGGGCCTCGTTGATCTGCTTGAGCAGGTCGGCGGCGGAGACGGTCGTGTCGACGGCGCTCGAGGTGCAATCGGTGGGGCCCTCGAAAATCTTCCGCTCGACGCCCGAGTGATAGAAGCCGATGACCGAGGTGGTCAGCGCGGCCAGCATGCCGAGAAGCGCGGTCCAGCCGGGCAGGCGGAAGGCGAGGATCGCAAGCCCGATGATCGCGGCGGCCAGATGCGGCCAGCGTTGCAACAGGCACAGATGGCAGGGCGCGTAGCCGAACGCCTGAAAGACGAAGGCCCCGGCGAGCACGAAGGCGGAGCCTGCGGCGGCGAAGCCCACGAGGCTGCGGAAGGAGGTCAGGGTTTGCATGCGATCTTGCATCGGGGGCCTCAGAGATATTTCAGAAGATAGAACCCGCCGATCAGCAGGATGACGAAGATGGTAAAGAGCGGGCCGAGCCAGCGCTCGATGAAGGTTTTGATCGGTTCGCCGAATTTCCACAAGAGCCCCGCCACCACGAAGAAGCGCAGCGCGCGGGCAATGAAGGAGACGCCGAGGAAGAGCACCGGGCTCAGGTTCGTGGCGCCGGCGAAGATCGTGATCACCTTATAGGGGAAGGGCGTGACGCCCGCGATCAGCACGGCCCATCCGCCCATCTCGTTGAACCGGGCCGCGAGCGTGTTGAAATCGTCGGCCTTGCCGTAGAAGTCCAGCACCGGCTTGCCGATCGCATCCATGAACCCATAGCCGATCAGATAGCCCAGACAGCCGCCCGCGACCGACGACAGCGTCGCCACCAACGCGATGCGCCATGCCGCCCAAGGCCGCGCGAGGATCATCGGGATCATCAGCACGTCGGGCGGGATCGGGAAAACCGAGGCTTCGATGAAGGCGACAGCGGCGAGATACCACATCGCATGCGGGTGGCTCGCGCGGGCCATCGTCCAGTCGTAGATGCGGCGGATCATGGCGGCATCCTTTTCCTTGCTGCTCGGTTCGCTTCATCTCCTGCGCGGGCCGCAAGGTCAAGTCACGCGCGTTGCACCTTTGCTTTTCCCGGCCTCACGCTAGACTTCACATAAAAGCGAGGGAGCATTCGCGAATGCAATGGCGAGGGCGGCGCGGCAGCCGCAATATCGAGGACCGGCGCGGCCAGCGCAGGGCAGGGGGCGGCGCGAGCCGTCTGGGCGGCGGCGGTCTCGGCGTGGTTGCGATCGTCATCGTGGCCTATTTCCTCGGGGTCGATCTGACGCCGCTTCTGAATGGCGGCGCGGGCGTTTCGGGCCCGATGGTCACGCAATCGGGCGAGCTGAGCGAGCGCGAGAAGGCGATGGGCGATTTCGTCTCAGTGACGCTGGCCGATACCGAAGAGGTTTGGCAGGGCGTGTTCCAATCCGATCTCGGACGGCAATACGATCCGGCGGTGCTGGTGCTCTATAGTGGGGTCACGCAATCGCCCTGCGGCAATGCGAGCGGCGCGACGGGGCCGTTCTACTGCCCGGGCGATCAGAAGATTTATCTCGACACCGCGTTCTTCGACACGCTGAGCCAGCAGCTCGGCGCGCGGGGCGATTTCGCCGCGGCCTATGTGGTCGCGCATGAGGTGGCCCATCACGTGCAGGATGAGCTTGGGGTTCTCGGTAAGGTTAATGAGGTGCGCGCGCAAAGCTCCGAGGCGCAGGCCAATGCGCTTTCGGTGCGGATCGAGTTGCAGGCCGATTGTTTCTCGGGGATCTGGGCGCGCCGCGCCGAGGATCAGATCGGCGCGATCGAACCGGGCGACATCGCGGAGGCGATGAACGCCGCCGCGCAAATCGGCGACGATACGCTGCAACGCGAGGCGGGCAGGGTGCCGATGCCCGACAGCTTCACCCATGGCAGTTCCGCCCAACGGCAACGCTGGTTCGAGCGGGGCTATCTCAGCGGCGATCTCAAGCAATGCGACACGTTTTCAACGCGTAACCTGTAAGCGTACTTGCCTCGGGCGCGGCTGCGCGCTAGAGGATTCGAACTGGGCCCGAGTGGCGGAATGGTAGACGCAGCGGATTCAAAATCCGCCGCAGCAATGCGTGTCGGTTCGAATCCGACCTCGGGCACCAGATCTTCCGAAAATGACAGATCTATGCGTCGACGGTGATCCCACCGGCGCGTTTTGCGCATGTCCGGCGCGGGTGTTTCCGCGCCCCGGGGCCTTTGTCCAAATCAGGCGAAATTGGCGCAGAACGCGGCATCGTGAAACGTGGTTATCAAAAGATGATTCGGAGAAATCTCGTTTCGTTCTCAGAACAAACGGGCATCAGATGCCGCATTGCGGCGAGGCCGAAGACAATTGGGACATATTTGCGAGGGAAATATTGTCGCGATTTGGGTCGCTCCGGGAAACAAATGAAATCCGGTATTGTCGCTAAATTGAAGACAGTTTTTCGCCTTTTAAGACGGGTCCTACAAAAGCGACACAACCGCGAGTTTAAAAGTGGCAAAACTTTGGCAAGTTTCCTGAACAAAAAGGGAGCTCGTCTTTTGCAAAATAGAAACGCTGTTTGAAAACAGGCACTTCGCGATTCGGAGTATTGGTGCTCGTTTTTCAAGCAATCCCCCGAAATGAGGCAAGAAAACGGCAAATTCCCCTTTTCTTTGTGGCGAGCAGAAGGGCAAATTGAGGCCAAGCCCTGCTGGGGGGCTTTTGGCCATGGGGGTGGCCGTAGAGAAGAGTTGTCGAAAGAGAGCTCGCCCGGCGCTGCCAAGGGGACCGATCCATAACGGCCTCGACCTTTAGGGTAAAGGAGACGCGGAGCGATCTGCGGCGACTTTGCTGGCAGCGCCCGCGTGCGCTGACGCCGGTCAATTCTTCTCGACATTCACGTTCGGACTTCGGGTCCGGCCACGTCATGGCGCTGCCGCTTTGCGCCAAAGGGAAGACACGGCGCGGGGCCACGGAGCCAAGCGGACGCCAAGGAGAGTTGGGGATGACTTTTTTCTACTATCATCACGACGACGATGATTGCGACAAGAACTCCGATCCGAACGCTGTCAACGACAGCGCGAACGTGAAGTACAACACCGCGCAGACGATTGCCGTGCTCTCGAATGACAGCGATCCCGACAGCGATCCGCTCAAGGTGACCTGGGCGAGCGATCCGGCGCATGGCTCGGTCACGGTGAATCCCGATGGCACGATCACCTACACGCCCGATCCCAACTATTCCGGCACCGACAGCTTTACCTATCAGATCTATGACGGGCAGGGCGGTTACGACACCGCGACCGTCACGATCGACGTGAGCGCGCCCGATGGCATCGTTGAAGGCACCTCCGGCAGCGATCTGATCGACGCTCACTACACTGGCGATCCCGAAGGCGACATGGTCGACAATAACGACGCGATCCTTCCGGGGGCTGCGCCGAATGACGATTACATCATCGCGGGCGACGGCAATGACACGGTCTATGCCGGTCAGGGCGACGACTCGGTCGAGGGCGGCCAGGGCAACGACCTGATCTTTGGCGAGGGTGGCAATGACACGCTCGAAGGCGGTGACGGCAACGACACGATCTATGGCGACAACGATCCCGCGGGCGGCCCGGCCTGCGATCCGGTCTCGGAGACCGTGGATTGGAGCCATTTCCAGACCGATTGCGGCGAGGTGAAGGATCAGACCGTCGATCTGGGCGAGACCAAGGTCCATTTCGACTTCCAGTCGCAGGATTTCGGTGCGAAGGCGACGCTGACCACGTCGGCGCAATATACCGAAGCGGGCGAAAACTTCGACAGCTGCTCGGCGCTGCAACTCTACGGTGCGGGCGGTGATTGCGGGGACGGCGTGTCGCCGACCTCGACGACCGTTCTGACCTTCTCGTCGGACAATAGCGACTACACCGGCGAAGTTCAGGGGCTGAGCTTCCGCATCAACGATCTCGACCGCTCCGACAGCTATGACGACCATGTCGATATCGTGACGCTTTCGGCGGTGGATGCCGATGGCAACCCGGTCGACATCACGATCGATCCCGAGGGCAACCAGACCGTCACCGACAATGGCGACGGCACCTACACGATCACCGGCGGCGATCAGGATACCGGCTCTCTGAATCAGGACGACCAGATCGGCTCGGTCAAGGTCACCATCAACGATCCGACGGCGAAGCTGACCATCGCCTACTCGAATGGTGGAGATACGGATCAGGCGATCTCGATCACCGACATGACCTACGACACCTGCCCGGTGCAAGACGATCCGGGCGAGCCCGGCGATGACAGCATCATGGGCGGTCTGGGCGACGACGTGCTCTACGGTCAGCAGGGCAATGACACGCTGGAAGGCGGCGCGGGGGCCGACCGCGTCTATGGCGGCGACGATCGCGACCTGTTCATCGTCGGCTCGTCCGAGGACGGGATCGGCGACACGCTGGATGGCGGCGAGGGCGGCGACGATTACGACACGCTCGACCTGCAGGGCGCGGGCCCGCTGCGCGTCCACTCGACGGTCACCGATTACGATCCGGTCTCGGGTGTCAGCACCTATGCCGGGACGGTCGATTTCCTCGATGGCGACGGCAATGTCACCGGGACGCTCGAATTCTCCAATATGGAGGATATCATTCCCTGCTTCACGCCGGGCACGCTGATCGCGACTCCGCGCGGCGAGGTTCCGGTCGAGACGCTGCGTGAAGGCGATAAGGTCCTGACCCGCGACAACGGCATTCAGGAAGTCCGCTGGGCGGGCCGCGCCGAGATGAGCCGCGAGCGCCTGCAGCACGCGCCGCATCTCAAGCCGGTGCTGATCCGCAAGGGCTCGCTGGGCAACGATTTGCCCGAGCGCGACATGATGGTTTCGCCGAACCACCGGATGCTCGTCGCCAATGACAAGACCGCGCTCTATTTCGAAGAGCATGAGGTTCTTGTCGCGGCCAAGCATCTCGTCGCCAACCGGGGCGTCGACACGGTGGAGACGCTGGGCACCAGCTACCTGCACTTCATGTTCGACCGCCACGAAGTACTGCTCGCGAACGGCTCCTGGACCGAGAGCTTCCAGCCCGGCGATCAGACGCTGGGCGGCATGGGCAATTCGCAGCGTCAGGAAATCTTCGAGATTTTCCCCGACCTGCAGACCGCGAAGGGCCGCGATTCCTATCACGCGGCGCGCAAGACGCTGAAGAAGCACGAAGCGAACGTGCTGCTGATGAGCTGACCCGCGCGCCCCATCGGGCCCGCGCCAGAGCAAAAATAGCGACCGCGTCCGGGGTGTCTCCGGGCGCGGCGTTCTCGTGTTGTTTCCGCGAAACGAACACTGCGTTTCCGTTGTCCCACACGTAGAAGTGGTGAAACACGTTTTCGCCTTAGGGTTTTGCCGCTATCGTGTCATTCTGGATCTCGTCTGTTGGGAGGCAGCAGGATCGGATGACGCGGAGCATGCGCGCAAAGGATATCGCGGAGATTTTGGCGCAATCGCCGGCCCAGGGGCTGCGATGCACCGCGATGGCGCGCACCGAGGCGTTGCGTCTGGAATTCGACAGCCATGACGAGACCGACGGCCATATCAGCGGCTATGACGCGACGGGCGAAACGGTGTTTTCCGGCTCCATCGCGGCGTTTCGCGCGGCCATTCCCTGCGTGACACCCGAGACGCGCGTGGCGACCGAGGCCGGTGGCGTCGCGGCGGGCGATCTGCGCCCCGGCGCGCGGCTCGTGACCCGGGAGTCCGGCGTTCAGGCGCTGCGCTGGGTCGGATCGCGAGTCTTTACCGCCTCCGATCTCGCGCTCAATCCGCTGCTGCGCCCGGTGTGCATCCGCGCGGGCGCGCTTGGCGAGGGGCATCCCGCGCAGGATCTGCGCGTCTCGCCCAATCACCGGTTGCTCGCGCCACTGCGCGGAAATGTGGTGATGGCACAAGAGCTTGTCGGGTTGGATGGGGTCGAGGCCGACAGGGGTGAGGACGGCGTGCGCTATCTGCAGCTGCTGCTCGACGCGCCGGAGATGCTGCTTTGCGAGGGCGTGTGGGTCGAGAGTTTCCGCCCCGTGACCGCCATGCTGGCGGGCTTCGATGCGGCGCAGCGGGCGGAGTTGCTTTCTCTGCGCCCCGATCTGTCACGGCGCGATGCGGGTGCCGCACCGGCCGAGATCCAGTCCAGCGATTGAGCTTCCATTAAACGGCAAAAAAGAGCCGGGCGCTGAGGCCCGGCCAAAAGACGATTCCGGTCAGGGGAATTGCCCGGATCGTTCGCGTCACAGGAAGCGGCGCCCTTCTTGCCGGGCAATCTCCCGGCTAACTCCGATATCTTCGAGCAGATGGTCATCGAGTTTTCCCAGCGCCATCCGCGTGCGGCGAGTTTCGAGGACGCGCGCAACGCGCGCGATCAGGCCCAGACGGCCATGACGGGCGGGAACGGGACGGGTCCGCGACAGGGTAAACATTGCGATGCCTTTCTGTATTGATACAATGTGATCTTTGTTGCTATAGAAGGGATACAATGACTCCTTTTTGGCAACCAGAGAAATATTGTGACTGATACAAGCTGGTCTCCCGAACTCGCCCATATCTCCGGCCCGAAATATCTCGCGCTGGTCCGTGCGCTGCGCGAAGGCATCCGCCGCGGCGACCTCAAGCCGGGCGCAAAACTTCCTACAGTCAGGGACTTGGCATGGTCTTTGGGGGTGACGCCCGGCACCGTGGCACGGGGGTATCAGATCGCCACGCAGGAGGGGTTGCTGGAGGCCAAGGTCGGGCGCGGCACCTTTGTATCGACACAAACGCAGCGACTCGGCCCCCGCGAGCCGCTCTATCGCCATACCGGAGAGGATGTCGACGCCACCCCGGACGATCTGGTCAATCTCAGATCGCCACAATTGCCCGATGTCGGCCAGACAAAAGCGTTACAATGGGCGATGACCGAAGCTGCCCGCGACATCGGCAAGACCTATCTGCAATATCCCGGCCTGCGCCGCGACGCCTATTGCCGCGAGGCGGTGATGGACTGGTTTCCAAAAGATTGCTCGCTCGCGTCGGAGCTCAATGCCGACGACCTCGTGCTGACCCATGGCGGGCAGAACGGGATCAACCTCGTGATGCAGACCTGCCTCCGCGGTGATCGCCCCGGCGTCTATATCGAGGAGCTGGCTTATCCCGGCTTCCGGCACGCGGCGCGGCTCAACCGCGCCGAGGTGCATCCTGTCGCGATCGACGCGCAGGGGATGATCCCCGATGCGCTCGACGCGGCCTGTCGCAAACATGGCGGCCAGATCGTCTGCATCACGCCCGATGCGCAGAACCCCACGGCGGGGCGGATGGACGCGGCGCGCCGCGAAGCGCTGGCCGAGGTCGCGCGCCGCCACGATCTGCAGATCATCGAGGACGATTGCTACACCGCGCCGGTGACCGGCCTGCCGAGTTTCCGCGTCATCGCCCCGGAGCGCAGCTGGCATGTCACCTCGCTGTCGAAGACGATCTCGGCGGGCATGCGTTTCGGCATTGTCGCAGCGCCCGAGGGCATGGGCGAAGTGGGGCGGCTGGCCGCCCAGCACAGCTTCTTCGGCCTCGCGCGTCCGATCACCGACATGGTGGCGCTGCTGTTCGAGAGCGGCGAGGCGATGCGTCTGCGTTACGCCGCGCAGGAGGAGATGGGGCGGCGGTTGCAGATGACGGTGCAATCGCTGGCGGGTCAGGATTTCAACTGGCTGCCGGGGCTGAGCTTCCTCTGGCTGAAATTGCCGATGGGCTGGCGCGGCTCCACCTTCGCGCGCATGGCGGAGATGGAAGGCGTGCTGCTGCGCTCGGCCGACGAATATGTCGTGCAGGACGGGCAGGCGCCCAACGCGGTGCGCATCGCGATGGCGGGCTCGGTGCCGGAGGAGCGCTTCCGCTCGGCTCTGCGCACGCTGACGGGTCTGCTGGAGCGGATGCCTGACGATCTGCCGGTCTGACGTTCGGTGCCAGACCCGGCACCCGGTCGCGCTGCACAAATTTACGGCACCTGCCTTGCCCTTACGCGTGCGGGGGCGGTTGCCCTCTTTTCACGCCCGCGACCTTGTGCTTTCGTGACATCCAACGACGCCCGAGACGGGTGCAAATCGGGAGAGATGGATGGCGGGTAAAGGGGAGAGCTGGCTGCGCAGCGAGTCCGCGCAGGGCTATGCGCTGATCTCGCCGCCCTTCCTCTATGCCGTTCTTTTACTGGCCGCGCCGCTGGTCACGATCCTTGCCTATTCCTTCTTCCAGGACGGCTATCTGACGGTGGTGCATGAATTCACCGTGCAGAATTACATCGCGACATGGACCGATCCGATCTTTCGCGTGATTCTGGTCCGCTCGCTCTTGGTGGCGGGGCTGGTGACGCTGGTCACGGTCGCGCTGGCCTTCCCGATTGCCTGTTATCTGAGCTTCGGTCTGGCGCCGAACCGCAAGGCGCGCTGGATCTTTCTGATCACCATTCCGTTCTGGACCTCCTACCTGATCCGCGTGTTCCTGTGGAAGGTGATCCTTGGCTATAACGGCGTGATCAACTCGGCGCTGGAGGGGATCGGGATCATCGGGCCGAACGGGTTGGTCGCGGATCCGCTGCAGATGCTCAATTCCGTGGGCGCGATCGCGCTGACGCTGGCCCATGCCTATGCGCCTTTCGCGATCCTGCCGATCTTCGTGAGCCTCGAGAAGATCGACCGCTCGTTGCTGGAGGCGGGCCAGGATCTGGGCGAGAGCCGCTGGCGTACCTTCCTGCGCGTGACGCTGCCCTTGGCGATGCCGGGCGTGGTGGCCGCGACCCTGATCGTCTTCATTCCGACAGTCGGCGATTACGTCACGCCCGAGCTGATCGGGGGCGGTAAAATGCCGATGGTCGCGAACCTCATTCAGGCGCAGATGCTGCCTCTGGACAACCGGCCCATGGGCTCGGCCATCGCGGTCAGTTCGCTTCTGGTGGTCGCCGCGCTGTCGCTGGTGTTTCTCTGGCTCAACCGCCGTTTCCTGAAGGCCGGAAAGTGAGCCGCGCATGAAAATCCCGTCCCTCAAGATCTACGCGATCGCTTACCTGATCTTCCTCTACGCGCCGATTTTCCTGCTGCCGCTGTTTGCCTTCAATGACGGCACGATCATCGCCTTTCCGCTGAAGGGCTTCACGACCGACTGGTTCGCGAAGATGGCCGAGAACGACACGCTGCGCCACGCGCTGTCGAATTCGCTGATCATAGCGCTGACCTCTTCCGCCGGCGCCACTATCCTCGCGGTTTTTGCCGCCCGCGCCTCGACGCGCTACCGTTTCAAGGGCAAGGGCGGGATCATGGGGCTGATCCTGCTGCCGATGGTGCTGCCCGATATCCTGATGGGGATGTCGCTGCTTCTGGTTATGCTCGAAGTGCTGAAGGTGAACCTGTCGATCGCGACGGTGATCTTGGGCCATGTGATCATCTCACTGCCCTATGCGATTGCGGTGCTGCAGACGGCTTTCGCCACGCTCGATCAGTCTCTGGAAGAGGCGGCGGTCGATCTGGGCGAAACCCGCATGTCCACCTTCCGGCTGATCGTTCTGCCGCTGGTGATGCCCGGCATCATCTCGGCCTTCCTGATCTCCTTCACGATCTCGCTCGACGAATTCATCGTGGCCTTCTTCCTCGCGGGCAACCAGCCCACGCTGCCCACCTATATCTTTTCCCAGCTGCGTTTCCCGTCAGCGATCCCGGTCATCATGGCGCTTGGCACTTGCCTCGTCGCGGCCTCGATCCTGCTTCTGAGCGTGGCCGAATTCTTCCGTCGGCGCGGGGTCAAACGGACCGGCGCCAAGGATACCGGAGGCTTCCTGTGACCGATAAACCGATGATCGCCTTTCAGGACGTTCATAAATATTACGGCGATTATCACGCGCTGCGCGGCATCACCGCCGAGATCCGCGCGGGCGAGTTCTTCTCGCTGCTCGGTCCGTCGGGCTGTGGCAAGACCACGCTTCTGCGCACCATCGCGGGGTTCGAGGAGATCTCGGAAGGCGCGGTGCTGATCGACGGCAAGACGATGGTGGGCGTGCCGCCGAACAAGCGACCCACTAATATGGTGTTCCAGTCCTACGCGATCTTCCCGCATCTGAGCGTGGCCGAGAATGTGGGCTTCGGCCTGCGCCGCGACCCGCGCTCGAAATCGGAGAAGGCCAAGCTGGTCGAGGAATCGCTCGAGATGGTGGGGCTTTCGGGCTATGGCGCCCGTGCGGCCCATGCGCTCTCGGGCGGCCAGCGCCAGCGCGTGGCGCTGGCCCGCGCGCTGATCCTTAAGCCTAAGGTTTTGTTGCTCGACGAGCCGCTCTCCGCGCTTGACCGCAAGATCCGCGAGCAGATGCAGGTCGAGCTGATCAAGCTGCAGCGCGAGGTCGGTATTACCTTCGTTCTCGTGACCCACGATCAGGAAGAGGCGCTGGTCATGTCGGACCGGATCGCGGTGATGTTCGAGGGCGAGATCGCCCAGCTTGCCGATCCCGAAGTGCTCTATGGCAGCCCCAATTCGCGGCGCGTGGCCGATTTCATCGGGGTGATGAATTTCCTGCCCGCCACAGTGACGGACGGGCCGGGCGATGCGGTCACGGCAGAGGTGGCGGGTCTTGGCCGGCTGGAGGTCGCACAAAGCCAGATCTCGAGCGCGCCCGCAGGCGATGGGGCCGCGGTGGGCTTCCGGCCGGAAACCCTAACGCTCCTTTACGAAGGTCAACAGGCCTCGGATCGCGAAGCACCCGGCACGATCGACGAGGTCGTCTATTACGGCGACATGACCTATTACGACGTGCGCCTCGACGGCACCGAAAAACCGGTCCGCATCTCGATGCGCAACGTCTTCGGGCGGCCCGTTCTCGAAGTTGGCACCCGCACCCGCGTCGCATGGTCGCCCGGGGCGCTGGTTCTGTTCCGGTGAGCGGGCAGGGGGCCTAGGCCGACATTTGTCGCCACTGCCGTCGCCGGATCGAAACGGCAATCAGCCTTGACCTAAGTCACTCATCTGAAGGCGAGTAGCCGTCGGTGAGGGTTTGGAGGAAGGCGACGATATCCGCCTGTTCCGCCTCGGTAAGCGCGTCGCCGTCCCCGGGCGCGCGTCCGAACGGCGCATCGGTGCGGTCGATATTTCCCTGATAGCGGGCGGGCAGATCGTTGAACCGCTTCACCTGACTGTCGCGTATGGGATAGATCGCGCGCGGGTCGCTGTCGCGCTTGGCGTAAAAGCGCAGCACCTGTTTCAGGCTCGTATAGACGCCGTTGTGAAAGAAGACGTGCCGGGTCGCGACGTTGCGCAGGCTCGGCGTCTTGAACATCCCGCAATTGCCGGGCTGCGTCGAAATCGCATCGTGGCGCAGCGGGCCGCACAGGCCGAGATCGACATAGTGCGGATCGGCATTGGCCGGAATCGCCGGGTTGCGCGGCACGCCGAGCGCCTCGTATTCGTAATCCGTGAATTGCGGCGGGCGACCGTCGGCGGACCGCGTGTCGAGATGGCAGGCCGCGCAATTTCCCTTCTTCGGATCGTCGAAAAGCGCACGCCCGCGCGCCTCTGCGGGCGACAGCTGCGCCTCGCCTGCGAGAACGGCATCGTATTTGCTTGTATAGGGGTGAAACTCCACTGCCTCGGTCTGGTAGCGCGACAGCGCGAAGGCGGCCTCGTCGATCAGCATCTTGTCGTCGTCACGCACGGCAGCGCCGAAGAGTTGCGCGAAGCGGTCGCCGTAGCGCGATCGCAGGGTCGCGGCGAGGGTTGCGCGGTCGGGCTCTGCCATCTCGAAATGGGTGAAGAGGACGGCCAGCGCCTGCTCTTGCAGCGTGTCCGCGCGCCCGTCCCAGAATAGACCGCCGCGCGGCACCGGGCTCGCGGCCGAGGGCGCACCGGCGGTTTTTCGCGGCGCGGGCTGTGTAGGTGCGCTTGGCCCTGCGGTCTCTTTCGCGCCTGCCCCTTGCTGTGCGACCGCCTGCGGCGCGGCCTCGCCTGCCTCTGAGGTCGGGTCGAGCATGCCGAAGGTGAAGGGCGGCGTCTGGCGCTTATAGGTAAGCGAGGGCACCGCGCGCAGCCCGGGCAGGTCGAGATGCGGCCCGCCAAGCTGCACCGCGCGGGCATTGGCCGGGGCGAAGTGATTTTTCGGGTCGTGGCAGCTCGCGCAGCTCATCTGGCCACTGGCCGAAAGCGTGGGGTCGGAAAACAGCGCCTTGCCGATCGCGGCCACGGCGCTCAGATCGGCATCGCCCTGAGGGGGCGCACCCGGCGCGGGATCGGTCGCGGCCCCGACGGAGGCGGCCGAAAGGAAGGCCGCGAGCGTGATGCTCGCGGCCCCCTCTGCCGAACGGATCGTCTTGGGAGTGATCAATCGTAGGTTCGGCAATTTCATCGCCTCAGCCCTTCGGAGTGCCGGTGGCCGGGTCGAGGATCAGCTTGCCATTGGCCGCTTTCGAGAAGTCGAACATGCCGTTCAGCTTGCCAGCCTGCGCGTCGAAGGAGCCCTGACCGATGCGCTGCCCATTCAGCCAGTTATCCTCGATGAACTTGGTGACCGAGGATTGATCGACCAGCGTGTGATCCACAGCGTTTTTCTTCGCATAGGGCGAGATCACCAGCATCGGGATGCGGGTACCGTAGCCGCAGCGGCCCTGCGCCGGCTTGCCGTCGAGACCGGGCAGCGTCTTGTCGCTGGCGCATTTGCCGCCATTGAGCACGTCATAGCCCGCGACCGGGATGTTCGAGCCGTTCACCACAGCCATCGCGTGGTCATACCAGCCGTCGGAGTCGTCATAGGTCACGACGATCGCCGTGTCCTTCCAGTCCTTCGATTTCTGCAGCGCGTTGACCGCGTTGACGATGAATTCCTGCCCGTCGAGCGGGTCGGAATAGCCGGCATGGCCATCCTGATAGGCGGACGCTTTCAGGAACGTCACCGCTGGCAGGTTGCCGTTCTTCAGCGCGGCGTAGAAATCCTTGCTGTCATATTGGTGGTTCGCGCCGCCATCGTCCGAGGTGCCGATCGCATCGACCGAGGAGGGCCGGGTGTGATCGAGATTCTGGGTCGATTTGTAATACTGGAAGGGCTCGTGGTGGGGGATGTAGTCCTTCGAGGTCTCGCCGGTCACCTGCGAGAGCGACGAGCGGTCGCATCCGGTGGTGCCGTTCCCGTTCACCGCGGTCAGATCGAAGCCGCCCTCGAACCAGCCCCAGGTGACGTTTTTCGCGTTCAGCAGATCGCCGATATTCTTGCCGCCCATCAGCGTCGTCGGGTATTTCGGGTTCGAGCAGACATCGCCGGTCGGGTCGAGATCCGCGATCATCGTCCAGCCGCCATTGCCGTCGGGCACGACGCGCCCCTTGTCATAGGTGCCATCGGCCGCGAGCTTGTAGCCCTTGGGCAGCACCGCGCCATTGGTCTGACCCGAGACGAGGTTGATCGCGCCGGGCGTCGAGGGGCCGAAGGTGCTCGAGAAGGCGTTGTCGTTCATCGCGTAGGCCTGCGCGTAGTTCCACAACGCGGTGACGGTGTTGCCGTCATAATAGCCCATGACCTGACCCTTGGTGCCGAAGGCGCCCGTGCCGCCCTTGGTGCCCTTGCCGGTATTGGCCGGGAAGGCATCCATCTTGCCACCGTGGAACGCGGCCTGCTCGGCGGTGTAGCCGTGGTTCTGGTCCGCAGTCGCGGCCTGCGTCCGGTCGAGGCGGAACGGGGCGGCGGCATTCGCGCCATTGGCGGCATTGGTCTTGTTGGGGTTGTTCTTCAGCAGACCGGCGCTTGCGAGCGTATCGACCTTGGGCGTGTTCTTCGCGGCGGTGAATTGCGGCTCGCCCTTGGGGTTCGCGGCCTTCGGGTAGGTTGCGAAGTAATGGTCGAAGGAGACGTTTTCCTGAAAGATTACCACGAGATGCTTGATCGGGGTGGCGGTCTGGGTGTCGGCGGCGGCGGTGGTGCCCGCTTGGGCGGTCGCGGCGGCGCAAGCCAGCGCGAGTGCGCTGACGGCACCGGTGAGGCGGAGCGTGTCGGTCATGTAAAGTCCCTCATTCAAATGGCAGCTTCCCCGAGAGCTACGGGGCGCGTGGCCTGTCGCTAGGGACGGTGTTTGGCAATTTGGTGACAGTCCCGCTCACGCGCCATCACCACTGGGTGAGACCCGTGCGGATGCACGCGGATGGGAGGCGGCGTGAGCGTTCGGTGATCGGTCTGGTCGATAAAGGGGGGCGGCGAAGGCGTCGCAGGAAGGCGACAATAAATAGAGAAAGAGGGGGCGCTGCCCCCGCTCCCTGCGGGAGCCCCCCGGGATATTTTACCCAAGAGGAAGGGGCTTAGGTTTTGGCCGCGACATGCGCCTTGCACGTTTGCTATTTGACCACCCCCTGCAACGCAGCCTAGATAGGGGCCAAGCGAGGCGCGGAGGCATTTGCCATGAAGGTCATCATCTGCGGTGCGGGTCAGGTCGGTTGGCAGATCGCGCGCCATCTGGCGGGCGAGCGCAACGACGTCACGGTGGTCGATTCCAATCCCGAACTGGTGCGGCGCGCGGCCGACACGCTCGACGTCCAGGGCGTGGTGGGCTTCGCCTCGCATCCGGACATTCTCGAGCAGGCCGGGGCGCGCGACTGCGATCTGATGATCGCCGCGACCCATTCCGACGAGGTCAACATGGTGACCTGTCAGGTCGCGATGTCGGTCTTCGGGATCACGCGCAAGATCGCCCGCATCCGGGCGCAGAGCTATCTGCAGCCGCAATATTCCGATCTCTACCGTCGCGATCACCTGCCGATCGACGTGATCATCTCGCCTGAGCGCGAGGTGGCCGAGGCCGCTCTGCGCCGCTTGGCGGCACCCTCGACCTTCGACACGGAAAGCTTCCTCGACGAGCAGCTGCAGCTTCTGGGGATCGAGCTGGACGCCGATTGCCCGGTGCTCGACACGCCGCTGCGTCAGCTGACCGATCTGTTCTCGACGCTGCGCGCGGTCGTGGTCGGCATTCGCCGCGAGGGGCGGCTGTTTGCGCCCGAGCCGGGCGATCAGCTGTTCGCGGGGGACCAGATCTATGTTTTCGCCCATGTCGAGGACGTGAACCGGACGCTCGATATCTTCGGCAAATCCACCCAGAAGCAGGAACGCATCGTCATCATCGGCGGCGGGAATGTGGGCCTCAGCGTGGCCAAGGCGCTCGAGGCGCGGACCGAGCGGGTGCGCGCCAAGATCATCGAACGCTCGCGCGGGCAGGCCGAGAAGGCCGCCGATGCGCTGGACCGGACCATCGTGCTCAACGGCGACGGGATGAGCTCGGAACTGCTGGAGGAGGCGAATATCGCCACCGCCGATGCGGTTCTGGCAATCACCGATGACGACAAGACCAACATCCTCGTCTCGGTGCGCGCCAAGCAGGCGGGCTGCCGGATGGCGATCTGTCTGATCAACGACCCCACGCTCGCGCCCTTGCTGAGTGCGCTCGATATCGACGCCTACATCAACCCGCGCGCGACCACCGTGTCCTCGATCCTGCGCCATATCCGGCATGGCCGGGTGCGCGCGATCTACTCGATCGGGGATGCCGAGGGCGAGGCGATCGAGGCGCAGGTCATGGGCACCTCGCCGATGTCGGGCAAGGCGGTGCGCGATGTCGATTTCCCCGAAGGCGTGCTGATCGGCGCGATCCGCAAGGGCCACAAGATCGTCAAACCCACCGGCAATACCCGCATCGAAGAAGGCGATATCGTGGTCCTGTTCGCGCTGACCTCCGATGTGCCCGAAGTGGAGCGCCTGTTGCAGGTCTCCATCGACTTCTTCTAAGGGCCGGTCCGCATGGAACGCATGATCAAGGCCTTGCCGCTGCCGATCCTCCTGATGGGAGTCTCGGCGCTGGCGATGTATGTGCCCGCGATCCATGCGCTTTTGACCCATCATCACCACACGGCGCGGGCGTTTTTCTACTCCGCCACGCTGTTTTTGTTCGCGACCGCGCTGATCGGCTTGGCCAACGGGTCGAACCCGCGGCCTGCGCGGGCAGGGCGGGCGAGCCTTCTGATCATGCTTGCCGCCTTCACGGTGCTGCCGTTGATGCTGGCGGTGCCGTTCTATATCGCGGTGCGCGACACCTCGTTCTTCAACAGCTGGTGGGAGATGGTCTCGGCCTTCACGACCACGGGCGGCACGCTCTACGAGCCCACCCGGCTGGTCGGGTCGGTCCATCTGTGGCGTGGGCTGGTCGCGTGGATGGGCGGGTTCTTCATCCTCGTGATGGCGATCGCGGTTCTCGCGCCGATGCGGCTTGGCGGCTTCGAGGTGTTCTTCTCGGGCGGCCCCTCGGGCGCGCCGGCCGCCGCGGCCCCGGCAGCCGATGGCGGGGCGGAGATGTCCGAGCGCATCGCCCATTACGCGGTGTCGCTCGCGCCGATCTATACCGGGCTGACGGTGCTGCTGTGGGTCTGCTTGCTGATGGCGGGGGACCGGTCGCTGACGGCGCTGATCCATGCGATGTCCACACTGTCGACCTCGGGGATTTCGCCGGTGGGCGGGATGGCCAATGCGCGGTCCGGAATGGCGGGCGAGATGGTGATCTTCGTCTTCTTCCTGCCCGCGCTGTCGCGCAGGCTCTGGCCGGGCGGGGGCGAGCTGCGCGCCTCGCCGAAGCTGATCGACGATCCCGAGCTGCGTCTGGCCGCGGCGCTGGTGATCCTCGTGCCGCTGTTTCTCTTCATCCGTCACTGGATCGCGGCGCTGGAAGTGCGCACGCCGGGCGATTTCGGCGCGATCTTCAAATCGATCTGGGGCTCGCTCTTCACCTCGCTGTCCTTCCTGACCACGACCGGCTTCGAATCGTCCGCGTGGCATGACGCGCGCGACTGGTCGGGTCTGGGCACGCCGGGTCTGATCCTCGCGGGGCTTGCGATCATCGGCGGCGGCGTCGCGACGACGGCAGGTGGCGTGCGGCTGCTGCGCGTCTATGCGCTTTTGCGCCACGGCGAGCGCGAACTCGACAAGCTGATCTACCCCAATTCCATCGCGGGCGGCGGCATGATGGCGCGCAGGTTGCGCCGGGAGGGCGCCTATATCAGCTGGATCGTGTTCATGCTGTTCGCGATCTCGATCGGCGGGGTGATGATGGCGGTCTCGCTGTTCGGCCTGTCTTTTGAGCCGGCGACGATCCTGACGATCGCGGCGCTGTCGAATACCGGTCCGCTGGCGGGGATCGCGGCGGATGTGCCGCTGAGCTGGGCCCATTTGAGCGAGCCCATCAAGGCTATATTCGCCTTCGCCATGGTGCTTGGGCGGCTCGAGACGCTGGCCATTATCGCGCTCTTCAACCCCGAGTTCTGGCGCTCCTGAAACCCGGATTTGATACGCAAATTCTGGCTCAGGGCCTAACAAACTGTTTTTTGGGCTGGAATCTCCCGCTGTGCACTGCATACTTGACTCAACTGGGTGTCTTTGACGCAGACGCCCGGACGCGAGACACGAACAAGGGCAAGAACAATATGGCTGGCGATAAACAGAACCTGCAGGACGCATTCCTCAATCACGTTCGCAAAACGAAGGTTCCGGTCACGATATTCCTGATCAACGGGGTGAAGCTGCAAGGCGTCATCACTTGGTTTGACAACTTCTGCGTGCTTCTGCGCCGCGATGGGCAATCTCAGCTTGTCTACAAGCACGCGATCTCGACGATCATGCCGGGACAGCCTATTTCGCTTTACGAAGGCGACGAATAAGCGTCGCGGCACGCGGCTTTAGCGATACATATCTTGAGCGAAACGACCTCTACCGAGACGCCCGACACGCGGGCCTACGTGATCCATCCCGACATTCCGTCGCGAGAGGGCCAACGGCACTTGCCCCAATTCGCGCTGTCCGAAGCGGTCTCGCTGGCCGCCGCCCTGCCGCATCTGGAGGTCGTGGGCGAGGAGATCGTGAAGCTGCGCAAGCCCGAGCCGGGCAAGCTGTTCGGTCAGGGCAAGCTCGCCGAGATCAAGGCGCGGCTGGAGGCGAACGAGATCGACCTCGTCTTCATCGACGGGCCGGTGACGCCCGTGCAGCAGCGTAACCTCGAGAAGGAATGGGGGGTGAAGCTCCTCGACCGGACCGGGCTGATCCTCGAGATCTTCGCCGACCGTGCACGCACCCGGGAAGGTGTGTTGCAGGTGGAGCTGGCCGCGCTCAGCTATCAGCGCACGCGGCTGGTGCGCGCCTGGACCCACCTCGAGCGTCAGCGGGGCGGGCTCGGCTTCGTCGGCGGCCCCGGCGAGACCCAGATCGAGGCCGACCGCCGTGCCATCGACGAGCAGATCGTGCGCCTGCGCCGCCAGCTTGCGAAGGTCGTGAAGACCCGCGAGCTGCACCGCGCCGCGCGCCGCAAGGTGCCGTTCCCGATCGTGGCGCTGGTGGGCTATACCAACGCCGGGAAATCCACGCTGTTCAACCGCGTGACCGGGGCGGAAGTGCTGGCGAAAGATATGCTGTTCGCCACGCTCGACCCGACGATGCGCGGGCTGGAACTGCCTACCGGGCGCAAGGTGATCCTGTCCGACACGGTGGGCTTCATCTCGGACCTGCCGACGCAGCTTGTGGCGGCCTTCCGCGCGACGCTGGAAGAGGTGCTCGAAGCCGATCTGATCTTGCATGTCCGCGACATCTCGCATCCCGAGACCGAAGAGCAGGCGGAGGATGTGAACGACATTCTCGCCAAGCTCGGCGTGGCCAAGGAAGTGCCGCTGATCGAAGTCTGGAACAAGATGGACGCCGTCCCGCCCGATCAGCGCCGCGCGCTGATGGTGCAGGAGGCGCGCGAGCCCGATCTGCAGGCGATCTCGGCGCTGACCGGGGACGGGCTCGACGCGCTTCTGACGGCGATCGACGAGAAGCTCTCGGAAGAACGCTACCACGAGGAAATCACGCTCCGCTTTGCGGATGGGCGCAAGCGCGCCTGGCTGCACGAGCAGAACGTGATCCGCGGCGAGACCCAGACCGAAGAGGGTTGGAGTTTCGAGGTCGAATGGACCGGCAGCCAGCGCAACCGGTTCCGGGCGCTGTAGGCTGGGTCGACCGGGGCAGGGGCGTTGCCCCTCTTCGCTGACTTCGCCGGCCCTCCGCTTACGCGTCGGGCGTTCGGCGGGCGTCCTTCCACAGGAAGGCCGCTGAGTCCGCCTCACCCCCGGGATATTTTTGCCACGCCGAAGCTGGCGCGCGCGCCTTGGTTTTCCCGGGGACGCCCGTGACCGGTAGGGGTTGCCAAGCCCGCGCGATGGGTCTATATCGCGCGCACTTCACAGGCGGAGGCGGGCCGATGGGGGGAGACATCCTCAAAGGTCCACCGGTTGGGGCATCTGCCCTGAGACCCTCCGCTCAGGCGCAAACCGGAAAAGGAATTGGACATGGCGCTTCCTGAATTCTCCCTGCGTCAGCTCTTGGAAGCTGGCGTTCACTTTGGCCACCAGACGCAGCGTTGGAACCCCCGTATGGGTCAGTACATCTATGGCGAGCGTAACGGCATCCACATCATCGATCTGACGCAGACCGTTCCGATGCTCGACCAGGCTCTGCAGGTCATCCGCGACACCGTTGCGAAAAACGGCCGCGTTCTCTTCGTCGGCACCAAGCGTCAGGCAGCTCGCCCGATCGCTGAAGCCGCTGAGAAATGCGCACAGTATTATATGAACCACCGCTGGCTCGGCGGCACGCTGACCAACTGGAAGACCGTCTCCCAGTCGATCAAACGTCTCAACGAGATCGACGAGAAGCTCGAGCAGGGCGCTGAAGGCCTGACCAAGAAAGAGCGTCTCGGCATGGAGCGTGACCAGGCGAAGCTTCAGGCGTCGCTCGGTGGTATCCGCGAAATGGGCGGTCTGCCGGACCTCCTGTTCGTGATCGACGTGAACAAGGAAGACCTCGCCATCGCGGAAGCCAAGAAGCTCGGCATCCCGGTCGTGGCCGTGGTCGACACCAACTGCCCGCCGAACGGCGTGGATTACGTGATCCCGGGCAACGATGACGCGGCGCGCGCCATCGCGCTCTATTGCGACCTCGCTTCGCGCGCAGCTCTCGACGGCATGTCGGCCCAGATGGGCGCGGCGGGCGTCGATGTCGGTGCCCTCACCGAGACCCCGGTCGAAGAGGCGCTGGCCGAGGCCGAGGCCGAGTAAGCCACGACCGTCACCCAGATGACATGAGGGCGGGGTATCCCGCCCTCGCAGAGTTCTTGAAGGAGATCCGACCATGGCGATTACCGCCGCTCAGGTGAAGGAACTGCGCGAAGCAACCGGCGCAGGCATGATGGACGCGAAAAAAGCGCTGACCGAGACCGATGGCGACATGGACGCCGCCGTTGACTGGCTGCGCACCAAGGGCCTCGCGAAAGCCGCGAAGAAATCCGGCCGCGTCGCGGCTGAAGGTCTCGTCGCTGTCGCCGTGAACAACGGCAAGGGCGTCGCGATCGAGATGAACTCGGAAACCGACTTCGTCGCGAAGAACGCCGATTTCCAGAAGCTCGTCTCCGACATCGCGGAAGTCGCGCTGGAAACCGGTGA
Organism: Thioclava sp. ISO4; assembly: GCF_058105145.1. NCBI lineage: Bacteria > Pseudomonadati > Pseudomonadota > Alphaproteobacteria > Rhodobacterales > Paracoccaceae > Thioclava > Thioclava sp. ISO4. Next base: position 2,578,404 of record NZ_CM176571.1, on the reverse strand, counting down.
AGATGTCGAGGTCGTCAAGACCGCCCATCTCAACGGCAAGAAGGTCGAAGACGTGATCACCGATGCCATCGCGCGTATCGGCGAGAACATGAACCTGCGCCGCATGCACATCCTCGAAGGCGACACGCTGGTGCATTACGTGCACAACGCCGCCGCCGAAGGCATGGGCAAGATCGGTGTGCTCGTCGCGCTGAACGGCGCCGACAACGGCATCGGCAAGCAGATCGCGATGCATATCGCCGCGACCAACCCGGCCGCGCTGTCGGAAGCCGATCTCGACCCCTCGGTCCTCGAGAAGGAAAAGCAGGTTCAGATCGACATCGCACGTGAATCGGGCAAGCCCGAGCAGGTGATCGAGAAGATGATCGAAGGCCGCATGAAGAAATTCACCGCGGAAGTCACGCTGCTGAACCAGCAATTCGTCGTCAACCCCGACCTCACCGTCGGTCAGGCTGCGAAAGAAGCTGGCGTCGAAATCACCGGCTTCGTCCGGATGGAAGTCGGCGAAGGCATCGAGAAGAAAGAAGAAGATTTCGCCGCCGAAGTGGCGAAGACCGCAGCTGGCAACTAAGCCCGCGCCTCTTCTTTGAAATCGGAAAACGCCGCCCTGATCGGGGCGGCGTTTTTCTTTTGCGGGTAGGCTGTTGCGCGGCGACGTTAACGCGCGGCCGCGGCATGCGAGGCGTTGAGGAAAATCTGCTTCTGAACCGAGGCTTTCATCACCGCCTGAGCGGTGGTGTCGACATCGAGCGCTTCGCGCGCGAGCCGAAGGTGCTTTTCCACCGTCGACGGCGTCAGCCCCATGATGATCGCGATATCGGCGGTCGTCTTCCCCTCGGCCACCCATTCGAGCACTTCGCGCTGCCGATCCGTCAGCGGACGGCGCCCGGTGGAATAGGGCATGGTGGAGATGCGCAGATGCACGAGGCTGTTCATCGCCATCAGCTCTCGTTCGTTCTCGCGCCAGATCCGGTCCACCTCGTCCTGGCTCAATCCCGGTCGACCCACGATTCCAATCGCGCCGCGCGCGTAGGAGAGCGGGTCGGAGAAGCCGATCGAATAGCCCGCGATGATGCCGAAACGGCGGTTGAGTTCGATCACCTCGATCTCGCCCGGGGTCAACTCGCCCCGCATCGCGCGATCCGCGACCACGCGCCACGAGCACGCGCCGTCATTCTCCGCAGTCCATTGGACCATCGGCGCGTGGCGGTATTTCGCCTCGCCGATGAAGATGTCGAGATATTCCTTTGCGTGGTTCGAAAGGATCAACAAATCGTCTTCGTGGCCAAAATTGTTTCCCTTACGGAAACTCGTGAATCCGTAGATCAAACGGTCGAACCCAAATCGTTCCATTTCGTGGCAATGACGCGTCCAGATCTCTTGAACGGATTTCGCGCGTAAGACTGCCTCGCAAAAGGATAACATCGCGTTTCACCTCACAATTCGGTAGGTCGCGTAGCTCGTTACTACTATTCCGGCGCACAACTACCCCGCGCCGGAAAATCTATCCGAATGTCTTATTTTTCGGGCGTCATGGCAACCCGCGTGGAGTGCAGAAATTCCTTAGCGATGGGTCTCGATGCGGGTCTCATGCGCACAGCCCTGAGTGGTCTCGGGGGCAAGCGTCGCGAGCGCGTCGTAATGGGTGAGGTAGATCTGCCCGGTCAGATGGGTGATCAGGTCCGAACGCGTGAGCCGGTCCATCACCGGGCCCTTCACTTCGGACAGGTGCAGCCGCACGCCCGCATCGTTGAGCTGGTCGTTCACCTCTTCCAGCGCCTCGAGCGCGGACATGTCGATGTGGTTGATCGCGGGGCAGTTCAGCACGACATGCTTGATCGACTCGTCGCTGGCGATGCGGTCGTAGATCATCTCCTCGACGAAGCGGGCATTCGGGAACCACAGGCTCTCGTCGATGCGCAGGCTGAGGACGCCCGGCGCGCAGCTGACGCGGTGGCGCTGGATGTTGCGGAAATGCTCGGTGCCGGGAACCTGACCCAGCTCGGCCACATGCGGGCGCGAGCTGGCCCACAACCGCAGCGCGATCGAGAGGATGACCCCGAAAGCGATGCCGTCCTCGACGCCCCAGATCAGCGTGACCAGCACGGTCAGCGCCATGCCGACGCCTTCGCGAGGTGCGTATTTGAACGTGCGCTTGAGCGCTTTGGTATCGACCAGCGTCAGCACCGAGACGAAGATCGTGGCCGCGAGCGTTGCTTGCGGCAGGTAATAGAGGGCCGGGGTCAGGGTGAAGGTCGCAAGCGCCACGCCGATCGCGGTGAAGGCCCCGGCGGCGGGCGTTGTGGCGCCGGCCTCGAAACTCACGACGGAGCGCGCGAAGCCGCCCGTGACCGGGAAAGCGCCCGAGATCGCGGAGCCGATGGAGGCGCCGCCAAGGGCGATGAATTCCTGATCCGGATCGATGCGCTGGCGTTTCTTCGCGGCCAGCGTCTGGGCGACGGAGATCGTCTCGACATAGCCGATGATCGCGATCAGCAGCGCGGGGACGAAAAGCTCTTTCCAAAGCGCGAGATCGGCGGGCGGAAGGCTCGGCGTCGGGAAGCCCAGCGGCACGGTGCCGACGACGCGGACGCCGCGCCCCTCCAGCCCGAAGAGCCAGGTGATTAGGATGGTCGCCGCCACGGCATAAACGGGGGCCGCGCGGGTCAGGATCGCCGCCAATCGCTCGGACAGTCCCGCTTTCAGCAGGCGCGGTTTCAACCCGCGCCGCGCCCAGAACAGGAAGACCAGCGACAGGATCGAGATGACGACCGTGTAGGCGTTGGTCTGGCCGAGATGCGCCCAAAGGCCGCCGAGAATGTCGAAGATCCCGCCGCTTTCGCCTTGGATGCCGAAGAAATGCTTCATCTGGCCCGCGGCGATCAGGATGCCGACGGCGGAGGTGAAGCCCGAGAGCACCGGATGGCTGAGGAAGGCCGTGATGAAGCCCATCCGCAGGAAGCCCATGATCACCAGCATCACGCCCGACAGGAAGGCCAGTGCCACGGCGGCGGCGATATATTCGGGCGTGCCTTGCGCCGCAACCTTGCCCACCGCGGCTGCCGTCATCAAGGAGATCACCGCGACCGGCCCCACGGCCAGAGGTCGCGAGGTGCCGAAGACCGCGTAGATCAAGAGCGGCAGCACCGAGGCATAAAGCCCGTATTCCGGTGGCATGCCAGCGAGCAGCGAATAGGCCAGCGATTGCGGGATCAGCATGATCGTCACAATCACAGCCGCGATCAGGTCGGCCTCGAAGGTCGGGCGATCGTAGTCGCGCCCCCAGCTGAGGATCGGCAGGTAGCGTTTGAGCATCTCGGTCTTCGGATTAGGCGCGGATCAAACCTTGCCGCGGCGCGTGGCGTAGAATTTCAGCACCGGCATCAGCGAGGAATGGTCATAGCCCGCATTGGCCGCAGCCTCGATGATCTTGTCGAGATCCATCCGACCCGCTTGGCTCATGCCCCAGAGATGCGACGAGCGCGTGCCCGAGCGGCAATAGCCGAAGGCGGGCTTCGGCGCGGTGTTCATGATCGCCTCGTAATCGTGGACCAGATCGAAGGTCATCTCGCCGGGGTAATAGGGCAGGTAATGATAGTTCAGCCCGTATTGCGCACAGAGCTTCGCGATATTGGTCGACAGATATTTGTCGTCCTCGACCTCTTCGTCGGGGCGGTTCGTGATCAGCGTGCGAAAGCCCATCTCGGCGAGCTTGGCGACGTCTTCGGGCTCGATCTGCGGGGAGACGGAGAAATCGTCGGAAAGTTTGCGCGGTTCCATATTGGTCCTGTTGTCCTGCCTGTAGGGGAGAGAAGGGCGGGTCTAGCCCGCCCCTTTAGGTTTGTCTGTTCAGAGCCCGTTCACCGGGACCTTGAGATAGGTCTTGCCCTCGTCATCGGCGGGCGGCATCTGGCCTGCGCGCATGTTCACCTGCAGCGAGGGGATGATCAGCTTCGGCATCGCCAGCGTCGCGTCGCGCTCGGTGCGCATCTTGACGAATTCGGCCTCGGACTTGCCGCCGCCGATATGGATGTTGCGGGCCTTTTCCTCGGCGACACTGGTTTCCCACGCATATTCGTCGCGGCCCGGGGCCTTGTAGTCGTGGCCCACGAAGATGCGGGTCTCGTCGGGCAGCGTGAGGATCTTCTGGATCGAGGAATAGAGCGTTTCCGCCGATCCCCCGGGGAAGTCGCAGCGCGCCGTGCCGAAATCGGGCATGAAGAGCGTATCGCCCACGAAGGCCGCATCGCCGATCACGTAGGTGAGGCAAGCGGGCGTGTGGCCCGGCGTGTGCAGAACGCGGCCCTCGAGCGCGCCCACGGTGAACGTGTCGCCTTCCTTGAAGAGCTTGTCGAACTGCGAGCCGTCGCGCTGGAATTCGGTGCCTTCGTTGAAGATCTTGCCGAACGTGTCCTGCACGACCTGGATGCGGTCGCCGATACCGATCTTGCCGCCGACGCGCTCCTGGATATAGGGCGCGGCGGAAAGGTGGTCGGCATGGACGTGGCTCTCGAGGATCCATTCCACCTCAAGACCGTGCTCTTGCACATAGGCGATGACCTCGTCGGCGGATTTGGTATCCGTCCGGCCCGAGGAATAGTCGAAATCGAGCACGCTATCGACGATGGCGCAGGATTTGCTGCCCGGATCTTTCACCACGTAAGAGACGGTGAAGGTCGCGGTGTCGAAAAACGCTTTAACGTCAGGTTTGATCATGGTGGCCTCCGTTAACCTGCCCAGCAGATATAGCCGGGGATAATCTTATGAAATTGCGGCACTCTGTCCCAGCCCTCTCGTGATCTCGGGCGGTAAGGGATGCGAGAGGTCGGGAAGAACCCACTCCGCGCTCGAGAAATCGCCCCCGTCGGTATAGGCCGAAGGGGTCACCAAGACGCGCAGCCCGGCCCCTTGCGCCGATTGTAGCCCCATTTCGCTATCCTCGAAAGCGATGCAGGTCTCGGGCGGCAGATGCAACCGGTTCAGCGCCAGCTCGAACACGTCCGGCGCGGGTTTCTTGGTCTCCACCTCGTCTCCGGCTGCAATCGCGTCGAACAGGTGATCGGGATCGGCGCCCAGCGTCGCGCGGATCAGCGCATCGACATTGGGCCGGTTCGTGGTGGTGGCGATGGCGAGCTTCATTCCCGCGTCGCGCGCATTGGCGATCAGCCGCGCCACGCCGGGGCGCAGCGGCACCTCGCCGTCAGTGATGATCTCGACATAACGCCGGGTCTTGATCTTGTGCAGATCGGCGATTTCGTCGTCAGAGGGGCCGAAGCCCATGACCTCGCGGTGGCGCGCCATGCGTTCCTTGCCGCCGGTGGTCTTCAGGAGTTCGCGGTACGTTTCCTGCGACCAGTTCCAGTCGACGCCACGCGCCGCGAAGGTCTCGTTGAAGGCGCGGCGATGCGCTTCTTCGGTCTCGGCCAGCGTGCCGTCGACGTCGAAGATCAGCGCGCCTACCATTTCCAGCCCTCCACCAGACCGGGCAGCATCGCCCAATCCGAGAAGGCCACGTCATGGGGCACTTCGGTCAGCGGCGTCTTGCGATAGCCCTCGGAATAGATCGCGAAGGGGGCCTGCGCGTTCACCGCCGTCTCCGCATCGACCTCCGAGTCGCCGACATAGATCATCGCGCCGCCGCCAAGTGCCTGATGGCAATGGTGCAGCATCTGCGGCTCGGGCTTGCGGGTGGGCATGGAATCCCCGCCCAGCGTCAGCTCGAAATACTCCCAGAGGCCGACATGGCGCAAAGCGGCCTCGGCGGGCGCGAAGGGCTTGTTGGTGCACACGGCCATCCGGCAGCCCATCTCCTGGAGCGTGTCGAGCGCGGCGATCACGTTCGGATAGGGCACGTTGCCCTCCACGTCCGTCTCGTAGCGTGCGATCAGGGCGTGCTCCACGCGGGCGAAAAGCGGCCCGTCCGGGTCTTCGCCCGAGGTGATGAGGAGTTGGCGCACGAGATTGGGCACGCCCTTGCCGACGAAGCTGCGGATCATCGGCAGCGAGAGCGGCCCGAAGCCCATCTCGCTCAGCACGGCATTCGAGACGGCATGGATCGCGGGCACGGAGTCGATCAGCGTCCCGTCGAGGTCGAAGATGACGGAAGGGGCGTCGCTCATGCGGCTTTCCACTTGATCGAGCAGCCCATCGACGGGATCTGATCGCGCGGGCCCTCGCCGGTTTCGACGACCATCATCATGCCCTCGTACAGCTCGCGCTTGGCATCTGCCGAAGCGGCCTGCTTGGTCGAGGCATCGAGACGCCCGCGATATTGCAGCCCGTCCTCGGCGTTGAAGCCGAAGAAATCGGGGGTGCAGGCGGCGCCGTAAGCCTTCGCCACCGCCTGGCTTTCGTCATAGAGATAGGGGAAGGGGAAGCCCTTCTCCTCGGCCAGCTTGGCCATGTTCTCGAAACTGTCCTCGGGGTAGTCGTCGACATCGTTGGCCGAGATCGCCACGACCCCGATCCCCGCCTTCTGCAACTCCGCCGCATCGCGCAGGATGCGGTCGAGGATCGACTGGACATAGGGGCAATGGTTGCAGATGAACATCACGAGCGTGCCCTTGGGGCCACGGATGTCGTCAAAGCTGTATTGCTTGCCATCGGTGCCGGGCAGGGTGAAGCCCGGAGCCTTCCAGCCGAAATCGCAGACGGGGGGTGTGACGGCCATGAGACCTCCTATTCGAATTCCATTTCCTCGTAGACGACGCCCGCGTTTTTCGTCGCCAGTTCCTCGAACGTGTCGAGGTTTTTGTAGGGGCTCTGATCCACGTAGTAGGCCTCGGTCAGATCGCCACCATTGTCGATATGCTCACCGATCTTGCCGCGCAGATATTTCAGGTAGCCCGTCGTGCCGCGCGTGACCTTGTCGAGATTGGTCGGGTGTCCGTGGCCGGGGATGATGAAGGCAGGCTCCAGCGGCGCGAATTTGGTCTCGAAGGTCTCGATCCAGCAGCTCGTGCAGGTGCCCGAGAAGATCGGCGGCATCCGTTCGGAAAAGGCGATATCGCCCGCGATCATGAACTTCTGCTCGGGCAGCCAGACCTGCGTATCGCCGGGGCTGTGCGCGGGGCCGAGATGCATCACTTCGATGGTCATGTCGCCCATCTCGATGACGCGTTTGTCCTCGAAGGTCTCGGTAGGCAGTTTCGGATCGGTGCCTTCGGCGGTCTCCTTGCCGTAATTTTTCAGCGCCTCGAAAGCGCCGCCCGCGTCATGCTCGAACTCGGCCGCCGCATCGACATGGGCGAGCACCGGCACACCCTGTTCGATCCAGTAATTATTGCCGAGCATCGCGTGGCCCTGACCGTTCTCGTTGATCACCAGTTTCACCGGTTGATCGGTCACCGCCTTGATCTCGTCATGCAGTGCCTTGGCGAGCTGATAGGACGCGCCGGAATTCACAACGACCACGCCATCGCCGGTAACGATGAAGCTGAGATTGTTGTTATGGCCCGAATTCTCATAGGTCGGCGGCGCGGTCGCGCCGATCGAGGTCCAGACGCCGGGGATCACCTCATAGGGCTTCGAATAGAGCACGGAGCCGGGATACATGTCCGGCACGTCCTCCGAGGCGAGCGCGGGACTCACATGAAGAATCGCCGCCAAGGCGCTGGTCAGGATGAGTTTTTTCATACTCAGACCTCCGCGACGTAACGATAGGCGTCGCCGTCGCGCTCGACCCGGCCCAGACCGCCTTCGGGCAGGTGATAGCCGATGATCGGCAGATTGTCGGTCGCGAGCTGATCCAGCAGCGCCACGCGCGTCGTTGCACCCAGCTCCGGGTTCTGATCCGAGCCCGCCTCCATGCCCGGCGCCGCGAAGGCGAGGTAGTGGTTCACGATCGCATCGCCGATGATGAAGGCCTGCGTGTTGCCGTTCTTGACGTGGAAGGACATGTGACCGGGCGTATGGCCGGGGGTCATCTGCGCCATGATGCCGGGCAGGATTTCCTCGCCATCTCCGAAGGTTGCGATCTGATCTTCAAGGATTTCGAGGCGCCGCAGCGCGCCCGCCGCGAAGGTCTTGCGACCGTCGTCGATCGTGTCGAGCGTCTCGGGATTGCGCCAGTACTCGAACTCGGCTTTGCCCATCATGTGCTGCGCATTGTAGAACAGCGGATCGTCGAAATCGTCGAGCACGCCCCAGAGGTGATCGGGGTGGCCGTGGGTGAAGACGATATGGGTCACGTCATCGGGCGCGACCTCGAGCGCATCCATCGCCTCCATCAGCTTGCCCGCGGTCGGCATGAAGTCATTGCCCGAGCCCACGTCGAACAGCACCGTGTTGGTGCCGTCGCGATAAAGCGTGACGTTGCAGGGCGGCTCGACCGCGTCGCCGGTGATGCCGTAGCTCTCGAGGATCGGCTTGGCGTCGGGGTTGTCGCTCACGAAGCTGAGCGGCAGGACGAGATTGCCATCAGACAGCGTGTCGAGCCGGGCCGACCCCATCTCGAGGGTCTGGGCAGCGAAGCTGAGCCGGGGAAGGGCGGTCATGGCGCCCATCGCCAGCCCTCCGCGCAGAATGGTGCGTCGCGTGAAAGTCATGCCAGTCCTCCCTTACTGGTATTCAATTCCACGAATATGACTGAGAGGTCGCCGCAGGGCAAGCGGTCAGATCACGGTTTTGCGACCGCGTCGCCCTGCGCCGATCCGGCCATCATTGCGCCGCTTTGAGAGCGCCCTGTGCCGCCTCGCGGATCGCGCGCATATTCGCGCCATAGACCTCGGGTTTGTCGACCGAACCGCCCTTGAAGACGGCCGAGCCAGCGACGAAGCAATCCGCGCCGGCCTCGACCAGCGGGCCGACCGTGGTCGGATCGACGCCGCCATCCACCTGAATGTGAATATCCCGATCACCAATCATTTCGCGGACTTGGCGCACCTTGTTGATGCTGGAGGGAATGAATTTCTGACCGCCGAAGCCGGGGTTCACGCTCATCACCAGAACCATATCGACGAGGTCGAGCAGTTCCGAGATCACGTTGGCGGGCGTGCCGGGGTTCAGCGAGATGCCGCATTTCACGCCCTGCGCCTTGATCGCCTGCAGCGTGCGGTGCGGGTGCGGGCCAGCCTCCCAATGCGCGACGATCATATCGGCGCCAGCCTCGGCATAGGCCTCGATGTAGGGGTCGACCGGCGCGATCATCAGGTGGACGTCCATGAAGGTCTTCACATGCGGTCGGAACGCTTTCACGGCGGGCGGGCCGAAGGTGAGGTTGGGCACGAAATGCCCATCCATCACGTCGATATGGACCCAATCGGCCCCCTGATCTTCGATGGCGCGGATCTCGGCGCCGAAATTGGCGAAATCGGCCGACAGGATCGAGGGCGCGATCTTGATGGAACGGTCAAAGCTCATGGGGTCCTCCGGGGATCATTTCGTCAGTTGCGCGAACAGGGTCGGCAGTTTCTCGGGCAGGCGCTCGACCTGATCGATCACGGTGAAGTTGTTGGCCCCGAAAATGCGCGACACATAGGCGTCGGCCTCGGAGTCCAGCGTCAGACAATAGCTGTTAATGCCGATCTGCTGGAGTTCCGCAACCGCCTTCTTGGCATCCGTGCGCAGATATTGCGGGTCGCGCTCGTCGATATCGGCCGGTTCGCCATCGGTGACGATCAGCAACAGCTTATGCGCCTCGGGGCGCAGGCTCAGGTGATGGGCGGCATGGCGCATCGCAGCCCCCATCCGGGTCGAGAGCCCGCCTTTCATGCCCGCAAGGCGGCCTTTGACCTCGGAATCGAGCTTCTGCTCGAAATCCTTGAACCGCTGATATTGCACGTCGTGGCGGCCATCCGAGGAAAAGCCGTGGATCGCGAACGGGTCGCCGATGCCCGAGATCGCCGAGGCCACGAGCGCCGAGGCCTCGCGCGTCAGCTCCAGCACGGTCTTGTCCGAGCCGCGCACGGTCTCGTTTGTGCTCTCCGACAGGTCGAGCAGAATGCAAACGGCCAGATCGCGCCGGTTGATGACGTTGCGCATGGTGATCCGCATGTCGGGCTGCATGCCGATGCGCTGCATCACCATCGCATCGACGGCGGCGTTGATATCCAGCTCGTCGCCATCCTCCAGCCGCCGCTGGCGCGAGATGCCCTGCGGGCGCAGCCGGTCCACGATCTGCTTGATGCGATGCCGGATGCCGCGATGCGCGGTCAGGATCGTGTCGATCTCGTCCGGGTCGCCCATCGGAGGACGGTGTTCATAGACGGTCGACCACGACGGGCGCATCAGCTGCACCTTGTAATCCCATTCGCCGTAATGAACCGGGTCCGAGATCGGGGCCTTGCCCTCCATCTCGTTATAGCTGACGCCCTCATCCTCGTAGGGGAACAGCTCTGACGACAGCACCCAGACCTCCTGCGCATCGTCGCCTGCGGTCTCGACATCGACCTCGTTGACGAATTCCATCAGGCCGACGCGCTTGCGCACTTGGCCTTGGTTGGGCTGGTAGGCGTTCTGGTTCGACCAGTCGTAATCCGAGAGCGACCAGATGAAGCGGTTGTCGTCGCGATACGGAATTTTCAGAGATTCGAGAATGCGAAGGGACGGCACCGCGCGGCGCTGCGCCAGCAGGTTGAACAGCTCGACCCCCAGCGACCACGAGAACATCGTCTCGCGCGCATTGCCTGCGATCTCGCCGTGGAAGGTCTCGACAAGATTGTCGATTTCCAGATCGCCGGTGCGGGTTCCGGGCGTGTTGAGCGCGCGGGCGACTTTTTCCAGGAGATACATCGTCTCGTGCTCGTAAGCTCCGGGAGGCGTGTCCGGCATCAGCCGGTCGAACATCGCGCGCAGCCCCGGAAAGGCCTGCGTCGCGCAATATTCGACGCGGGCATCCTCGATCATGCCGATCAGGAAAATCTGCGCAGGGTTGAGCGCTTCCTGCCCCAGCCCATGATCGGAATAGACGATATGGGCCGCCATATGGGCGCTCATCGCGCGGTAGAGATCGAGGCCGGAGGCGCCGTTGATCCCGTCCACCGCATCGGGCAGATGCAGCGCGCCGTCCTCGATGAAGGGGCGGAACCCCTCGAAGTCGGCGGCAGAGGGGCGCAGGAAGAAGTCGCGGGCCCAGAAGGCGCGGAGGTAGAAGTTCAGCCGGCGCTGGCTGTCGATGAAGAGCGTGCCGCGGCGCTCCTGTTTGAGCACCGCGCGGCTATCTTCCGAGACGAGACCGAAGTAATCCGCCTGTTTCGGCAGGTCGCGGCGATAGGCTTCGGCGCCGAAATCCACCCAGCGGCGCAGGCCCGAGAGCGTGAGTTTGCTCAGGAGTTCCTCGAGCACGCCGAACATCGGGCGCAGACCGCGCGGCGCGCGGGCCGCCAAACGATGCAGCAGCGCGAGATAGCCGCGCAGAAGCTCTGGGTCGCCGAAGCGGTTGGCGGCGCCGGGCAGCGTGTCGAGCATCAGCACCAGGATCTCACCCGACACCATCGAGGCCAGCTTCAGCACCGCACCCACGACATCGCGGATCACGTCCTCGCCGCATTCCTTGGCGACCTGAGGCATCTCGTCGAGATAGGAGATCAGCAGGCGCGGCCCCTTGCCGAGCGAGGTCATGGCCTTCGCGCCGTCCATGTAATCCTTCAGACCGGCGGGCGACATCATCCGCGCCGCCTCGTGGAAGAGCCCGTCGAGGGTTTCCTCCAGCTCCGGCGCGGATTTGATCAGATCGGCGGCGTAATCGTCGAGATCGACCTTCATCGGACGCGCTCCTTACGCCACCTTCGAACTGTCGGTGATCTCGGGGAAGAAGGTCTGGACGGCCGCCTGCAACGTGTCGCGCATATCGGCGTCATCGGTCAGCGGCTCCACCAGCGCCATCTGGCAGGCGGCGGGCGCGGGAATGTCCTGCGAGATCAGCTGGCCCGCATAGACCAGAAGGCGCGTGGACATGCCCTCATCGAGCCCGTGGCCCTTGAGGTTGCGCGAGCGTTCGGCCACCTGCACGAGGCGTTCGGCGGTCTTGAGGTCGATCCCGGCCTCGTGGCTGACGATCTCGGCCTCGGTCGCGGCCTGCGGGTAATCGAAGGACATCGCGCCGAAGCGCTGCTTGGTCGATTGCTTGAGGTCCTTCATCATCGACTGGTAGCCGGGGTTATACGAGATCACGACCTGAAAATCGGGATGCGCGTCGACCAGCTCGCCCTTCTTCTCCAGCGGCAGCTGGCGGCGGTGGTCGGTCAGCGGGTGAATGACGACGGTGGTGTCCTGACGGGCCTCGACGACCTCGTCGAGATAGCAGATCGCGCCGATCCGCGCCGCGACGGTCAGCGGGCCGTCCTGCCATTTCGTGCCGTTGATATCCAACAGGAACCGCCCGATCAGGTCGGAGGCGGTCATGTCCTCGTTACAGGCCACGGTGATCAGCGGGCGCTGCAATTTCCACGCCATATATTCGACGAAGCGCGACTTGCCGCAGCCCGTGGGGCCCTTGAGCATCACCGGCATGCGCACGTCATAGGCGGCAGCATATTGCTCGATCTCGTTGCCGACGGGCCGGTAATAGGGCTCGGTCTTCACACGGAACTGGTCAGGGTCGATATCGCTCATGGGTGGCTCTCCGTCGCGCTGGAAAATCCGGAAAAATGGGGCAGGGCGGGCCGCCGCGATCGGCAGCCCGCCCCTCGTGTCAGATCAGGCAGAGGCCGACATGTCGGCGCGGTGCACCACCATCGAGGTGCCCTGCGTCTGCTTGAAGTTGTCGTAGCCCACGAGGCGGACATGGTTGCCCGGGTTCGCCTTCTTGCACATCTCGATCTCGCGGAAGATCGCATCGACATCGGTTTCCCCGAACATCGGCAGCTTCCACATATACCAGAAGTTGGAGCGCATATTCTCGGGCTCGGTATGCTCGATGGCCGGATTCCAGCCTTTCGAGACGATGTATTCCACCTGCTTGCGCAGCTCGTCATCGTTGAGCTGGGGCAGATAGGAGAAGGTGCCCATCTTGCGGCTGTTCGGGTCCGAAATACGCGAGCCGTAATCTTGCATTTCACTCATGGTGTCAGTCCTTTCTCAGGCGTTGGTGGGAGGGGCGCGCCTTAGCGGTGCGCCACGTCCAGCTTGTCCACGGTGTCGAACTCGAACTTGATCTCTTTCCACGTCTCCATGGCGATCTTGAGTTCGGGCGAGTGCTTGGCGGCCGAGGTCATGATGTCTTTCGACTCCTTCTCGAGATCGCGGCCCTCGTTGCGTGCCTTGACGCAGGCCTCGACCGCGACGCGGTTGGCCGCTGCGCCGGCTGCGTTGCCCCAGGGGTGGCCCAGCGTGCCGCCGCCGAACTGAAGGCAGCTGTCATCGCCGAAGATGTTGACCAGCGCGGGCATGTGCCACACGTGGATGCCGCCCGAAGCCACCGGGAGAACGCCCGGCATCTGACCCCAGTCCTGATCGAAGAAGATGCCGCGCGAGCGGTCTTCCTTGACGTATTTGTCGCGCATCAGGTCGATCCAGCCCAGCGTCGCCTCGCGGTCGCCTTCAAGCTTGCCGACGACGGTGCCCGAGTGCAGGTGGTCGCCGCCCAGGAGGCGCAGCATCTTCGCGAGAACGCGGAAGTTGATGCCGTGCTTGGGGTGGCGGTCGATCACGCCATGCATCGCGCGGTGCACGTGCAGCAGCATGCCGTTGTCGCGGCACCAGCGGCTCAGCGAGGCCTGCGCGGCCCAGCCCATCGTCAGGTAGTCCGACATGATGATCGGCGAGCCGATCTCCTTGGCGAACTCGGCGCGCTTATACATCTCTTCGATGTTCGGCGCGGTGACGTTCAGGTAGTGGCCCTTGCGCTCGCCGGTTTCGCGCTCGGCCTTGTCGATCGCTTCCTGACAGAACTCGAAACGGTCGCGCCAGCGCATGAAGGGCTGCGAGTTGATGTTCTCGTCATCCTTGGTGAAGTCGAGACCGCCACGCAGCGCTTCATAGACCGCTCGGCCGTAGTTCTTGGCCGACAGACCCAGCTTCGGCTTGATCGTGCAGCCGAGGAAGGGGCGACCGTATTTGTCGAGCTTGTCGCGCTCGACCTGGATGCCGTGGGGCGGGCCGTCGCAGGTGGTCACGAACCACAGCGGGAAGCGCACATCTTCCAGACGCAGCGCACGGACGGCCTTGAAGCCGAACACGTTGCCCACGAGCGAGGTGAAGACGTTTACGACCGAGCCTTCCTCGAACAGGCCCATCGGGTAGGCGATGAACGCGTAGTAGCTCTCGTCGTCGCCCGGCACGTCCTCGATCGCATAGGCGCGACCCTTGTAGTAGTCGAGATCGGTCAGCAGGTCGGTCCAGACGGTGGTCCAGGTGCCGGTCGAGGATTCCGCGGCGACTGCGGCTGCGGCTTCCTCACGCGGGACACCGGCCTGCGGTGTGATCTTGAAGACGGCGAGCACGTCGCTGTCCTTCGGCGTGTAGTTCGGCTCCCAGTAGGTTTCACGGTATTCCTTGACGCCGGCGCTGTATTTACCGGGATTTGCATGCTGGTTCATCGGGGTCTCCTTGTCTCCCTAAATCCGATATCTGCGGCCCCGGGCGCTCGACTGCCGGGATCGCGGGTGTGTCAGGCGGCCTTGGCCGCGGAAATCACCGGATCGAGCGATCCGTCGGCATAGCGCTTGGCCATGTCGTCGAGGTCGATCACCTTGATCTTGCTGGCATTCCCGGCGGTGCCGAAGCGCTGGAAGCGGTCGAGGCAGAGCTTTTCCATCTCTTCCATCGCGGGAATCATGAATTTGCGCGGATCGAATTCGGTCGGCTTGCTTTGCGCGACCTTTCGGAACTGAGCCGTCAGCGCCATGCGGTTGTCGGTGTCGATATTCACCTTGCGCACGCCCGACTTGATGCCGCGCTCGATCTCTTCGACCGGGACGCCGTAGGTCTGGGGCATCTCGCCGCCGGATTCGTTGATCAGGTCCTGCAGATATTGCGGAACGCTGGACGAGCCGTGCATCACGAGGTGAACATTCGGGATCTTCGCGTGGATCTTCTCGATCTGGCTGATCGCGAGGATGTCGCCCGTGGGCTTGCGCGAGAACTTGTAGGCGCCGTGGCTGGTGCCGCAGGCGATGGCCAGCGCGTCGACCTTGGTCAGCTTCACGAAGTCGAGCGCCTCGTCGGGATCGGTCAGCAGCTGATCGTGGCTCAGCTTGCCCACCGCACCCGAGCCGTCTTCCTCTGCCGCTTCGCCGGTCTCGAGATTTCCGAGCACGCCCAGCTCACCCTCGACCGACGCGCCGACCCAATGGGCCATATCGGCCACGCGCTTGGTGATCGCGACATTGTAGTCCCAATCGGCGGGGGTCTTCATGTCTTCCTTCAGCGAGCCGTCCATCATCACGGAGGTGAACCCGTGGCGGATCGCGGTGAGGCAGGTGGCCTCGTTATTGCCGTGGTCCTGATGCATGCAGAGCGGGATATCGGGATACATCTCCGACAGCGCCTGGATCATGTGGCGCAGCATGATGTCGCCGGCATAGCTGCGCGCGCCGCGCGACGCCTGCATGATGACGGGGGCGTCGCATTTCGCCGCCGCCTTCATGATGGCGATACCCTGTTCCATGTTGTTGATGTTGAACGCCGGCACGCCGTAGCCGTATTCCGCGGCGTGATCGAGCAATTGTCTGAGCGTAATCAATGCCATATCAGGTGTTCCTTACGTTGTGGGCCAAACGGTTCGAACCGCGGTTAGAGGAGCTTTCCCATCGCGACGGCGGTGTCCGCCATGCGGTTGGAGAAGCCCCATTCGTTGTCGTACCAGCTGAGGATGCGGACCATCCGGCCGTCCATCACCTTGGTCTGGTCCATGTGGAAGACCGAGGAGTGAGGATCGTGGTTGAAGTCGCTGGAAACATTGGGTTTGTCGGTATAGCCGAGGATGCCTTTCATCGGGCCGTCGGCCGCCGCGCGGATAGCCGCGTTGACCTCTTCCACGGTGGTGTCCTTCGCGGCCTCGAAGACCAGATCGACGACCGAGACATTCGGCGTCGGCACGCGGATCGCGACACCGTCCAGCTTGCCATTGAGCTCCGGCAGCACCAGACCCACGGCTTTCGCGGCCCCGGTCGAGGTCGGGATCATCGACAGCGCGGCGGCGCGGGCGCGATACATGTCGGAATGCATCGTATCGAGCGTCGGCTGGTCGCCGGTATAGCTGTGGATCGTCGTCATGAAACCTTTCGAGATGCCGATGGCGTCATTGAGCGCCTTGGCGACCGGCGAGAGGCAGTTCGTGGTGCAGGACGCATTCGAGACGACCAGATCGTCCTTGGTCAGCGCACCGTCATTGACGCCGAACACGATGGTTTTGTCGGCACCGGCTGCCGGGGCGGAGACCAGCACGCGCTTCGAGCCGTTCTCGAGGTGGAAGGCTGCCTTTTCGCGCGCGGTGAAGATGCCCGTGCATTCCATCGCGATGTCCACGTCGCCCCAGGGCAGCTCCTTGGGATCGCGGATCGCGGTGACCTTGATCTTGCCGCGGCCCGCGTCGATCCAGTCCTCGCCGGTGGTGACCTCCTGCGGGAAGCGGCCGTGGACGCTGTCGAATTGCAGCAGATGGGCGTTGGTTTCGACCGGGCCCAGATCGTTGATCGCGATCACTTCGATATCGGTGCGACCCGATTCAATGATCCCGCGCAGCACGTTGCGGCCGATACGTCCAAACCCGTTGATGGCAACTTTAACCGTCATTCTCGTTAGTCCCTCAGATCAGTTCTTTTGCATCCGAAACAATCGCTTCGGACGTGATGTTGAAGTGTTTGTAGAGCGCCGGGGCAGGGGCCGAGGCCCCGAAACCGGTCATGCCCACGAAGCGGTCCTCGGGGCGCAGGAAGAGATCCCAGCC
This sequence comes from Thioclava sp. ISO4, assembly GCF_058105145.1. Lineage (NCBI taxonomy): Bacteria > Pseudomonadati > Pseudomonadota > Alphaproteobacteria > Rhodobacterales > Paracoccaceae > Thioclava > Thioclava sp. ISO4. The sequence continues at coordinate 2,561,576 of NZ_CM176571.1, read as the reverse complement.
CTGACGGATCGCCGCTTCGCAGCCGACGCGCGGGGCGTCGCCTAGAACCTCGGCGCGATACGCCGCGTCCTGTTTCTCGAAGAGCTCGAAACACGGCGCGGAGACGACCGCCGCCTTGATCCCTTGCTCGGCCAGCTGGTCGGCTGCCGCCATCGCGATCTCGACCTCGGACCCAGTGGCGATCAGCGTCACGTCGCGGGCCTCGGGCGCACGCAGCAGATAGGCGCCGCGGGCGGTGAGGTTTTCGTCCGTATGTTCGGTGCGAACCGTCGGCAGACCCTGACGCGAGGCCACGATCATCGTCGGCGTGGCCGTCGAGGTCATGGCGATTTCCCAGGCCTCGGCGGTCTCCACCGCATCAGCCGGACGGAGGATGAGCAAGTTAGGAATGGCCCGGAGCGAGGCCAGATGCTCTACCGGCTGATGGGTGGGACCGTCCTCGCCGAGGCCGATCGAGTCATGGGTCATGACATAGCAGGTCGGCACGCCCATCAGCGCCGACAAACGAATAGCGGGGCGGCAGTAATCGGCGAAGGCCATGAAGGTGCCGCCATAGGGGCGCAGCCCGCCATGGAGCACGATCCCGTTCATCGCGGCGGCCATGCCGTGCTCGCGAATGCCGTAGTGGATGTAATCGCCGGTGAAATCGGTGGGCGTGATCGATTTCATGCCCGAGGATTTCGTGAGGTTCGAGCCAGTCAGATCGGCCGAGCCGCCCACGGTGAAGGGCAGGGTGGCGTTGACCACTTCCAGCGCCATCTGGCTCGCCTTGCGGGTCGCGACCTTGGGTTTGTCTTCCGACAGCTTGCGCTTGTAGGCGGCGATCGCGGCGGTCAGAGGGCTGGTGTCCGCTTCTTCGGCGGCGAGGAATTCGGCGCGGGCGGTTGCGGTGTTCAACCGCTGTTCCCACTCCGCCCGCGCACGCGCGCCTCGCGACGCGATCCGGCCCCATTCGTCGTAAATCGCCGCAGGGATTTCGAAGGGCGGGTGATCCCAATGCAGCTGCTTGCGCGCGGCGGCGATCTCTTCATCGCCCAGCGGTGCGCCATGCACATCGTGGCCGCCTTGCTTGTTCGGTGCGCCGAAGCCGATGATGGTGCGGCAGGCGATCATCGAGGGGCGCGGGTCCTGACGGGCAGCCTCGATCGCGTCGGCGATCTCGGTCGGCGTATGGCCGTCGCATTCGAGCACGTGCCAGCCAGCCGCCGCGAAACGCGCCTTCTGATCCATCGAGGTCGACAGATCCGTGTCACCGTCGATGGTGATCGAATTGTCGTCCCACATCACGATCAGCTTGCCGAGCTCGAGATGCCCCGCGAGGTCGATCGCCTCGTGGCTGATCCCTTCCATCAGGCAGCCGTCGCCCGCGATGACATAGGTGAAATGATCCACCAGATCAGCGCCATAGCGCGCGTTCTTCATCTTCTCGGCAATCGCCATACCGACTGCAGTGGCGATACCCTGACCGAGCGGCCCGGTGGTCACTTCGATCCCCTCGGCATGGCCGTATTCCGGGTGGCCAGCGGTGCGCGAACCCAGCTGGCGGAACGCCTTGATCTGGTCCATGCCCATGTCTTCATAGCCAAGCAGATGGTTGATCGCGTAGATCAGCATCGAGCCATGCCCCGCCGACAGAACGAAGCGATCGCGGTCGGGCCATTTCGGCGCGGTGGGATCGATATTCATGAAGCGGTTGAACAGAACGGTCGCCACATCGGCCATGCCCATCGGCATTCCGGGATGGCCCGAATTGGCCTTTTGCACCGCGTCCATCGCAAGCGCACGGATCGCATTGGCCATGCGCGTTTCTTGAGTGATTTGAATGTCTTTCATCACCTTGTTCATCCTTCTCAAGCCCGCTTCGATTCACGCACGATGCGCTCGATGAGGGGGGTGAGGATCAGCTGCATGGCCAGATCCTGACGGTTGCCGGGAATGACGATCGAGTTGGCGCGGCTCATCCAGGAGCCGTTGATCATCGAGGTGAGATAGGGGAAATCGATGCCGCGCGGGTTCTTGAAGCGGATCACTACGAGGCTTTCATCCGCCGTCGGGATCCAGCGCGCCACGAACGGGTTCGAGGTGTCGACGACCGGCACGCGCTGGAAGTTGATATCCGTCTCGGTGAATTGCGGCGTGATGCAGTTCACATAGGAATGCATGCGGCGCAGGATCACGTCGGTGACCGCTTCCGTCGTGTAGCCACGCGAGGCGCGGTCGCGATGGATTTTCTGAATCCATTCGAGGTTGATCACCGGAACCACGCCGATCTTCAGGTCCGCCAGCGCCGAGAGGTTCACCTCGTCATTGACCACGCAGCCGTGCAGGCCTTCGTAGAAAAGCAGGTCAGACTCGTCCTCGAAATCGCTCCATTCGGTGAAGTGACCGGGCGGCGTGCCCCATTTCTCGGCCTCGGCATCGTCATGGACGTAATGGCGGGTCTTGCCCTTGCCGGTCTCGCCATATTCGCGAAAGACGCGCTCCAACTCTTTGAGTTCATTGGCTTCATAGGAGAAATGCGAAAAGCCCTGATCGCCCGCGTCATAGCGCTTTTGCAGCTCTTCCTTCATGTCGGCGCGGTTGTAGCGGTGGAAGGCGTCCCCCTCGATCGAGACCGCGGAAATCCCTTCGCGCCGGAAGATCTGATCGAAGGTCGATTTCACCGTCGAGGTGCCTGCACCGGAGGAACCGACGACGGAAATGATGGGGTGTTTCTTGGACATGGATTAGCTCCGGAAGAGGCCGCGGGTGTTGAAGAGCGCGTGGGCTTCATCCTGCGGCAAGTCGTGATAGGCGGCGACGCGGGCGACCTTGCTGGCCGAGCCGAATACGAAGGGCGTGCGAGCATGCAGCCGGTCGGGCGTCGCAGACATGATGGGATCGGCGCCGTCGGTGGCCTCGCCGCCGAGCTGCTCGATCAGTATCGCGATCGGTGCGCATTCGTAGATGTGGCGCAGACGGCCGCGCTCGTAGCCGTCGCGGTCGTCGCCCGGATAGAGGAAGACGCCGCCGCGCGAGATGATGCGATGGGTTTCGGCCACCAGAGAGGCGATCCAGCGCATGTTGAAATTGCGCCCGCGCGGACCTTCGGCACCGGCGACGAGATCGTCGATGAAGGCGCGGATCGGCTGCGGCCAGTGGCGATAGTTCGACGCGTTGATCGCGTATTCCGAGGTCTCGGAGGGCAGGGGCTTCGGATCGGCCACGCGGCGCCAGATGTCGCTGCCGGGCTCGAGTACCCATTGCTGCACACCCTTGCCGAAGGTCACGACCAGCGCGGTCTGCGGCCCGAAGATGATGTAGCCGCCCGCGATCTGCTCATTGGCCGGGCGCAGGAAGCTGGCATCCATGTCGTCGGCGGCCTCGAAAATCGAGAAGATCGTGCCGATCGAGACATTCACGTCGATATTCGAGGATCCGTCGAGCGGATCGATGGCAAGCGCGAGCGTGCCCTCGCCGAAATCGACCACCTCGTCTTGTTCTTCCGAGGCGTAATGGCGGACCGCGCCACCGCGCAGCGCATCCATGAAGGCCTCATCCGCGATCACGTCGAGCGCTTTCTGACCGTCGCCACCCGCGTTGGTGCCTGCGGCTTCCGCCAGATTTCCCTCAAGCCCGTTGCGCGCAATCATGCGGGCAAGCTGGGCGCCGACGCTGGTCAGGCGGGTCATGGTGTCGGCAAGATCGGCAGAAATACCGAGGCCGTCGAAACTCACGGACATCTTCTCCTCCTCCAAAGTCGATGTTCTTGTGAGCCAGACCATTGCCCGGATCGTAATTTTATGAAATTTAAATAAAGGGAATGTGCGTTAAAGGAAATTGAATGCCGATGCGGATGAACGCTGTAACGCTAAAGCAATTGCGCGCGCTTGATGCGGTGGCGCGGGGCGGGTCGCTGACCGCTGCCGGGGAGAGCCTGAACCTTACGACGCCTGCGATTCATACGCAGATCAAGGGGTTGGAGGATGCGATCGCGATGAAGCTGATCCAGCGCGCCGTCGACGGTGCGGGATCCGAGCTGACCGAGGCCGGCAAGGCGCTGCGCGAAACCGCGCTGCGGATCGAGGACAACTTGTCGCAGGCCGAGGCGACGCTGAGCGCCATCGCGCGCGGGCAGGTGGGCCGTATCACGCTAGGCGTCGTCTCGACCGGCAAATATTTCGCGCCGCGACTGGTGAAGATGCTGCAAGACGCCCATCCCGAGATCGAGGTCGCTCTGCGCGTGGGCAACCGCTCGGCCATCATCGAGGGGATCGAGCGCGGCAGTTTCGACATCGCCGTGATGGGCCGTCCGCCGCGCCATCCGCCGGTCGTGGCGGAACCGATCGGCCAGCATCCGCATGCGCTGGTCGCACCGCCGGGCCATCCGCTGATCGCCAAGGCCGACGATCTGGAGCAGCTTTTCGGCGAGACCTTCATCTCGCGTGAGGAAGGGTCGGGGACCCGCATCCTGATGTCGCGCTGGCTCGACCGGGTCGGCGACGGGCGGCTCTACGACACGCTGGAGATGGACAGCAACGAGACGATCAAGCAAGCGGTTATGGCGGGTCTCGGCATCGCGTTTCTCAGCCTGCACACGGTGACGGACGAGCTGGAGACCGGACGCCTGGCGCTGATCCCGGCGCCGGGTTTGCCGCTGATGCGCCACTGGTTCCTCGTGCGCCGCGAGAGCGAACGCCCGCGCGAACTGGCGCTGCGCGTCTGGGATGAGATCGTCGAGATGAACGGCGCTTTCCTGCCGCACCCGATCCCGGATTGACGCCGGGGCCGCGCGGAGTACCTTTGCGCGGCAACAGGGAGGATATCATGGCTTATGCGATGGCAGTCGCGCGCCCCGGCGGGCGCGACCAGTTCCACAAGATCGAGATCGAGGCGCCCAATCCGGGCCCGGGTGAAGTCACTTTAAGGCATACCGCTATCGGATTGAATTTCATCGATGTTTACTTCCGAACGGGGCTTTACCCGTGGCCCGTGGAGAGCGATCTGATCACCGGCGGCGAAGCGGCGGGCATCATCGAGGCGGTCGGCGATGGCGTCGATCTGCAGGTCGGACAGCGCGTGGCCTATACGCAGCCCAATGGCGCTTACGCGAGCCACCGGGTGATGGCTGCGAAAAACGTCGTGCCGATCCCGGACGATATCTCCGATGAGGTCGCGGCGGCGGTGATGCTCAAAGGTCTGACCGTGCATTACCTGATCCATCACTCATATCCCGTAAAGTCCGGCGACACCGTGCTTTTCCATGCGGCTGCCGGTGGCGTCGGCTCGATCGCGGGTCAATGGCTGAATGCCAAGGGCGTGCGCGCGATCGGCACGGCTGGCGGGCCTGAGAAATGCGCGCGGGCGCTCGAGCACGGCTATGACGCGGTGATCGATTACCGGTCCGAGGATTTCGGCGCAGAGGTGAAACGGCTCACCGATGGCGCGGGCGTCGCAGCGGTCTATGACTCGGTGGGCGCGGATACGGTGATGACGTCGCTCGATGTGCTCAAGCGGTTCGGCACGCTGGTGTGCTTCGGGCAAAGCTCCGGGCCGGCGGATCAGTTCAAGATCAACGATCTGGCGCGCAACTCGCTGTTTCTGACGCGTCCGACCTTGTTCCAGCACACGGATCAGCCGGGGTGGCTGCGTAACTCCGCCGCAGAACTCTTTGAGATGATTGGGAAAGGCGAGATCAAGATCGACGTGCCGCAGAGCTTTTCTCTGGAGGATGTCGCCGCAGCCCATGAGGCGCTGGAGGGCCGGAAAACGGTGGGGAGCACGGTTTTGACCCCATAATGGGCACCAAATCGCATTCATAAGTTACATAATACCGATTATCGGTTGTGTGGTGAGGCTGACAATGACGTGACACGCCCTTATTGCAAGGGAAAAATGCGCTATGCGTGCGTCGAATCTGTCCAACACGGCGAAAAAAATAATGTCTACCCTAGAAGAAGCCGAAATTGCGCCCTTTCCGTCACGTTCCGATGATCGACCACAAGATATAGATCGCGATGATCTGCGCGCGATGCGCCAGGCGATCGCGGAATTGGAGCGCGCCGCCGCGATCCTGCGGCGTCAGATCCAGCAATCCGTCGATGCCAAGGTGCGCAAGCATCGGGCGCGGTCTCGGATCTCGGAATTGCGCCAGGCCGGCACGGCGGCATTGCGCCTGGAACGCGATGGAATCGATCCGAAAACGGCCGCGATCCGGATCGCCCAGGCGCGCGCCCTGCCCGTCGAATCTGTGATGCACTGGCAAAAGCACGCCCGCGACCGCTCAGACAAAGCGGATCGCGCGGCGCGCAATCGGGAGATTTTGCGCCTGGCCGGGCGCGGGTGGAGCAATGCGGCACTGGCCAAGCGGTTTGGCCTGTCGGAGCGCTCGATTACCCGGATCGTGGCTGAGGCGCTGCGGGCCTAGGCTTTGCCCTGGCCGAGAAGCCGGGCCACCTGGCCGCTTGCTTTTTCGACCGAGCGCCCACCGATATAGCCGCCGATCCCGACGGTGAGGAGCGTGAACAGCTTGCCCACCAGATCGGGCGATTGCACCAGGTAATCGGGCGCGAGGCCAAACCAATAGGCATCCAGGAGCGCCAGGAAATTCAGCATCGCAATCGGGCGCCAGGAGCGCGTAAGCCAGCCGCCGCTGGCCGCTTCCGTGGTGACGATCTTCGCCCGTGCCTGCTCGATCTGCTGGGCATTGGTCAACAGCGCCTCTGTCAGCGCCGCTTTCGCCTTGTCCTGTGCCGCCTTGTCGGGCAGCGCTTTCTCGATTGCGGGCATAATCATGCCCACCAGATCAGCCCACCACATCAGCTTGCCCCCCCGAAAATCCGGTGCTCGATCCGCTCGATGCGATCCGCAAAGCCCTTATGGGCGGCGGTGAGCGATCCCAGGCGGAAGAAAATGCCAGTGAGCACGCTCACCTGGACGAACTGAAACGCGGTCGAAATCATGTCTGTCATTTTGCCAGCCCGTTCTTGCGCGCGACCTGGTAGCCGACATAAAGCCCGCCCCCGATCACCGCCCACTTGACCAGCTTTTGCGATTTCTGCGCGGCATCGCCCGCTTCCCAAAGCGCGCCGATCCCTACGGCCCCGCCAATGATCCACAAGATCGGCACAATCGGCATGTCCTGTTCCCTTTCGTTAAACCTGGCGCAACGCACCCTTGATCGTGTCCACGCTCACGCGCGCCTTGTTCAGCCCGTCGCCGTGGTAGTAGCTGAGGCCCGCCTTGTCGCCGGTGACGACCGGAAGCGAGGCCCATTCCTTCGCGAGATTATTCGCAAACGCATCGGCAGACAGGTTGCCCGCCTGGTAGGACCGCAGGCCCCGTTGATCCAGGAGCGCCTGGGCAGCGCGATCCTGGGTTGCCTGGTCAAACCGATCATTGGGCGACACGACGCCCTGGGCGACCAGGGTTTTCAGGGTCGGGTTGATGATCTGATAGCGCCCCGCGGCGCTCGACCGGCTGCCCGCTTTCACGCTGCGGCGTTGCCAGTCCATCACCTGGGCGACCGTCATGGACGAGAGCGGGCGCGGCGGCGTCACTTTCGAGCCGCCATAGACCGTATCGTAACCGGCCCCCTCGCCCTGGGCGATCACGTCCAGGAGCGAACCGAGATTGCCGGGCTGGGTGCTGGCCCCGCCCATGCCGCCGATCCCGGCACTGGTCCCGAGCGGCCCGGCCTGGGCGGAAAGCCCGCCCTGGTCCGGTTGTGATTGGCCTGCGCCGCCCTGTGCGCGCGTCAGAAGGCCGAGAAGGCTTGAGAAGACCCCCATGGCGTCAATTCCTCCATTTGCGCCCCCCCGCCCGCTCTGCGGCGCTGTGAGGGCATTTCGCTTTGCTGTGTCGATGTAGCTCACCGGGACCACCTGCGGTATTCCCTGGCCCGCCCCGGTCCCGCCCTGGGCTTTCCAGAGCCGCCAGGCGGCGAACCCCGCGCCGCCCAGGGCCGCGAGGCCAAGGAGGTCGCGCCCGCTCATTTACACCGCGCCCGGATCGACCCACGCGCCGATGCTGACAGTTCCCGCCGCATCCGCCGCCTTGATCGCATCGAAAAGCTGCTGTGTGTCGAAGCCCGCGCCCTGATCGGCAGGGTCCACGGTGAACGGAATGGCCCCGTAAACCGGATGATGCCGGGTGATCGTGATCGTAGTTTGCGCCTGATCGGCCCATACCGGGCTTTGCCACGGAATGACGGCCACGGCAAAGCCGGACGGGTCAGTGATGATGGTATTTGTCCAAGCCATTATGCGATGCGCCTCCAGACGGAATGGTTATTTGAATAGGAATTGTCATTTGCGCCGATCAGCATCCAACTCCCAGCGGGAATATTCGTGCTAGAGAATGCCGAATAACCTGCTCCTCCAGCGGCCCCCTGATAGCCCGCGAATTTAAGCGAACTTCCGGCAACGACAGTTCCCGGCTCGCGCGTGGTCGCATTGGAGCGCAGGAAGGCTGTTGATCCGATATCGCCAAAGGCCAGACCGGCAACAGCCGCGCCGACCGTGGCCGAGGATAGAACGGCGGCAATGCCCGCGTCGGTCAGGTTCGCGCTGACGGTATTGTTGGACAGGACCGAGGCAATTTCGGCGTCGGTCAGCTTGTAGGGCGCAGGGGTGATATAGCTCATCTTACGCGCTCCAAGAGATTTCTAGGCCACGAACATTGAGCCCACCGGGAGCCAAACTTTGCGACACATAAATGTCTGCTGTGGTGTTCAGAGTAATAGAAGAATCTGTTTTCAAGACAATTCCAGATAAATTTCCATTATCTCCGCTTAAAAAACACGTCGCGCCAGATGCATTTTGCACAATGATCTCTTTGCGCAACGGATTTGCTGGTGCAAAAAGTATCGGTGAATTTTGCGGAATATTCTTATAGATTTTTTGTAACACATCCGGCGCGCCCTCGCGCACCGGGAGCGTGACGCCCGCATTGATCGTTACCCGCCCGTCGCGGATCGCGCCCGCGCCGATGCCAAGCTGCACCGTGATCGCGCTGGCATTCGGGTTGCGCATCGTCAGGCGCGAAAACCCCTCGCCCGGTTCATAGGTCAGACCGGCCTCGAAATCGCTTTCCGATCCGTCATCGAAGGAAATCCGAAACTTGTCCGAGGCCGCGAGACAGGCCACGAAATCCGCCTGGCGATAGATCGAAATCGTCTCGCCCGCGCCAATCGTATAATCAAGCGTCGCGTAGTTGATCCGGCTCATTTCAGCACCCCCGCGAGAAGGACCGCGCCGATCATCAGCACGGCGATGGATTGCAGATCGGACGTCGGCGCAGGATTGGTATTCTGCGACTGCGGCGTGATGATGATGGGCTGCGTCTGGACCTGCTGGCCCTGGATTTGCGGCGGGCCGAGATTGGCCCCCATGCCCTGCGCGATCGCGGCGAGGAAATCGGCAATGTTGCCGCTGTTGGATTGGGTCTGCATCGTCATTTCCCTTTCATCACGAACATGAGCGCGACCACCGGCAAGCCGATCTTGATGATCTGCTGTGCGATCTGGTTGCTGTCGGTGCGCGCATTGGCCTGGGTCGTCGCCAGCACCTGCGCGGAATTGGCCTGCGTGGTTTTCAGCGCTTCGCCCAGCGTTGCGGCGGTCGTGTCGAGCGCGTGCGCCGCCAGATCAAAAGCCGATCCCGGCACAACGTCGAGATTGATGACGCCCGAGCCGTTCGAGACGCCCAGGCCGTTTGCGCTCACGGTCTGGTCGGTCTTGCCCGCGTCGAGCGTGCCAACATCCTGCGCCGTGATCCCGCCATTGTCGGCCACCTGGCGCTTGTCGGTTGTGCTGTTGGTCGTTTGCTGTGCCGAAGACGAATGCGAACCCATCAGATATCCTTTTCCATCACATAGGACCGGCGATAGCCCAGGGCCTGCGCCTTGCGTACCAGCCCGTCGCGCTCAGTCCAGAACCGCAGGCGCTTGGCGCCTGCATTGCCGCCCAGGAAGGCAAACACCTGGTCAATGATCGCCGTTACGTCGCAATCGCGCTGTGGCGCGGCCCAGATCGCATGGATCACCAGGGCCAGCCCGTCTGCGTCTTCCTGGTGCGCCCAGATCAGCGCGCCGATGCGCTTGCGTGATCGCACCAGGTAAAGCGCCTGCGCCGATCCGTCCTCAATCATGGTTTCCCAGGCGGCGAGGTGGCGATGCGCCCCGCCGATCTGCGAGAGCATCGCCGCCAGGTCCGAAGACCAGGCGGCAGGCTCCAACATCATTTCCGGTTCCAGATCAGCCATGCCGCCCCCAGTGCCAGGATCGGAAACCAGGGCGCGAGGCTTTGCAGCGCCGAGCGGTTGCCTCCGGTATAGACGTTGAAGGCCCCCGTCGTGCCGGGACCGGCTTGGGGATTACCCCCAGAGACAGCCGGGCCGGAGGAGACCGAAAGCGGGATGGAAAGGCCGGGAGTATCAGGCATGATCGCGCCTCACTTCTTGAAGGCGAGATAGGCCACCAGCACGCCGCCGCCGATCAGCAGGGCGGGCATCATCGCCGCAAAGCCCGAGGGCTGCGGCGCGCTGCCCCAGGAGGCTTTTTGCACGGTCGGGTCGGCATTGTCGTTCTTCGCCCCGATCCACGCCAGAATGGAGGCCAGCGCGTTGGGCTGCGAAGACACATATCCCGCCTGGCCGTTGACCTGCGAGGTCGGCACAAGCTGTTGGCCGGGATGGAGGAGCGGGGTTGCCCCGCCTCCGCTGCTGCCCTGCGGCTTGCCCGAGAGCGAAAACAGCGCGCCGCCGAACTGGCCCAGGCCGAAGAAATCCGATGCCGAAACGGGAGGTTGATTGGAATAGGACACGGGCACGTTGTGACCGCCCACCGGGAGCGGATCAGCCACGCCCGAGAAGGACACATTTGCATGTTGTTGCGTCGGGACGCCGTAGCCAGGCACGGCCCAGGTATCGGGCATTTTGAGAACTCCTATGGATCAGAGCGGCGCGGCCCCGAGAGGCCGCGCCAGGGGGAGGATCAGTTCGCGCCTACCAGGCTTTCCGCGAGAATGTTGAAATTCCCGGTGGCCGCGAAATCCAGCTTGAGCCGGAAATCCTGCACGTTCATCGGCAGCGCTTCGGCCAGCCGGTCCTCGCCCACGAAATCGAGATGGGTAAAGCCGGTCTGCGGTGCGCGGTCGACCACGGCATAATGCGCGGCGCGAATGGCCTTGTCGCTTTCCATGATCTTGCGGTTGTCGGCCAGAATTTCGGCGGTGCCGATCTGGTCGGTATCCACATGCATCGCATACATCGCGTAATTGCCGCGCACGATGTCGGCAATCTCGGCGGTGCCGGTCACGCCCTGCTGGCGCGTGTAGCGCTGGATACGCAGATGCGAGCCCCAGGCGGTCGCCTTTGATTGCGAGGCATAGACTTCCAGCGAGTTGATCGTCTGGCCCGCTTTCACGTCCATTTCGAGCGAGAAGGTCGCCATGCCAACCGTGCCATAGCCCGATTGATCCTCGCCCACCGGCGTGCGCATCCAGGGACGCGAGAAGAAGATGGGCAACGCGCCCGCTTGCAGGGTCTGGCCGTAATACTGATTCAGCGCGACCAGTTGCGCGGCGCTGGCCGTGATCTGGGCATCCCCGTTGACCATCACCCGCATATCGCCAAAGACGGTATCCCAATCGGCGGCAGCGAGGTCTTTTGCGCTCCCGCCAATCTGTGCGTTGCAGCGGATATAAAGCCGCTCATAGGTCAGGCCCAGCGGCAGGTTTACCGTTGCCGTTTGGCCTGCGCCGATCCCCAGCGGGGTCGGCATTTTCTTGAGACTGCGCGTCATGTGTGGCTCCCGATCAGTTGTTGAAGCCGCCGCGCGCCTGATCGACCATCGCGTTGCCGCGAAGCTGGTTCATCAGGAAGCCCGCGATCATCACCGAGGTGACGACGACCAGGCCGGTTTTGAGCGTCGATTTATTCATACCCATGTTCCTTGGTTTGAGGGGGAAGAGGAAACCGGCCTGCGCAAGTGTTCGCGGATCGCCTCTGCGATCAGCGCAACGGCGATGCCAATGACCACTTGTTGAAGAATGGCTTTCGGTTTCATGGGCATAAAAAAACAGGCCCACGGGGGGCCTGTCGCATCGCTGCTCTTAAACTGATCTATTTAAGACACCGCCTAAAATTTGATTTTTTTCGCCGCGATCTTTCGGTCTTTCTCGACCAGGTAATCCAGATCGTTCAGCGCCTGGATTTTATCCAGGTCAACGTCGATTTCCGACGCCGCCGTTTCGCGGTCGCGCTTGCCCTGCTGGGCGAAAATCACCGTCATGTTGTTATTGCCGCGAAACCGGGTTGAGACTTCCGCGATCCGCTGCGAGACGCCCACCAGGGAAATTGCCCGATGCCGCCCGCGCGAACACAATTCGGCAAAGCCTGGGCATTTCTCAGGCCCGCCATTGAGCGGGAAACTGATATTCATTTCCTCGACTACCAGCGTGAGCAAGCGGCGTTTGTCTTTCGGCACTTCGTCTTGCAGCTCCACCAGCATCCAGGCCAGTTTATCGAGCGCCTCGATTTCCTTCCCGGCAGGCGGCACGTAGGCGATGCGAAACCCCGACCAGTTGTCGAGCATCGCCCGTTTCACCTTGCCCAGATCGCGCGGCGCAACATGGCGGATTTCCTGCATCCCTTCGGCCCCGTATTCGCCCAGCGGATCGAAGACCAGGACACGCTTTTTCGGTGCGACCTGCTGCTTGACGAAAGACGATTTGCCTGAGCCGGATCGGCCCCAGACGCCGACGCGCGGCACATGTTTGACGCTCATTGCATCCCCCCTTCGGTCGGCATCCAATCCAGGCCCCCGGCCCCGCCGCCCTCTGTTTCCGATTCGGTCACTGGCTGCACGCCCTGGGCGCGCTTGGCCGCTTTCGATTTTGCCAGGATCGCACCCGCGATCTGGACTTTGCCCAGGACGAACATCAGCGCGATCCCGGCCTCGATCCCCAGCATTCCCTCGCGTGGCAGCCAGCCCATTTTCGCGAGCCAATCATAGGTCAGATGCGCGGTTGTGACCGCCGCGTCCTGCTCGCCCGGTTGAATGTCGAAGGGTTCCCAATCCGGCCCCAGCATCAGTTTCGGCGCGCCGAACGATCCGAGGAAAAGCTGGGTGAACTCGTCGCGCCCAATAGGCTGTTTTGCGGGCGCACCCTCCTCGCCCTCCTGGTCTTCGTCGGTCGGCTCCAGGTGGATGCGCTGCACCCCCGACGCCGCCGATCCCATCTCGATTTCCGCCGGTTCCCAGGTTTCCGCCTTCGGCACGTAGTCGTCGCCCTGGTCTTCGGGCGCATCCGTCACCTGGTCAACCTCGACCGGATCGGCCTCGGTCGTCTGCTCTGTCTTAGAAGATAAGGCCATCATCGCCCCCCTTGTCCGAGCCGGTCACACTGTCGTCGCCGGTCGATTTCCTTTTAAGAGGATCGCCCGCCGCACGCGCGGTCTTCGCCTTGATTTTCTCGGTCGCCGGATAGCCGAAAAACACCTTCGTATAGCAGGGCTTTAAACTCTCCTGATCGGAAAATGGGCAGGTTGCATATCCCTTTCCATGCTTGTCCTCGCGCACCGTGATCTGCATTCCGCAGCCAGGGCAACGGGTCTGGCCGATTTCAAGACCGCTCATTTCGCTCCCCCTTCCTGATCTTCCAGCCGCGCGGCCATGTCTTCCAGAAGGTCGATCAGCCGCCCCGCGATCTTCGGCAGCGCAGACGCCTTTTGCAGCCAGGGCAGCTTGTCGATGTCGTGCAGATCGGCGCGCACATCGGCCACCTGTTCGCGGATCGTCTTGCGGGCATCCATCGCCCCGATATCGTCGCTCGATTTCATTCTCTCACCTTTCGATAGGACAGGCGCAGCGATCCCCCGCCGCGCCCGAGGATCATTCGCCGCGCGCTTCCAGTTCTTCGGCCAGCGCACTAACGGCAATCGACAATTCAATCACGGTCGTTGCCAGGGCTGCGGCAGCACTCCGCGCCGGGAGTTTCCCGTCATGCACCTTCTGGGCAATCGTTTCTGCGTTCTCGGCGTGGGTCTTCGCCAAAAACGTGCAGTCCCTGATTTCCTCGGTCGTCTCCCCTGCCTCGGTCGCGGTCTGCGCCTCGGTCGTCGTCTGGGTGGTGTCGTTCATCACTCTCTCCATTTTCTCTGCAATGCCCGGTCTGGGCTCTCTCCCCAGGTCGATCCTGGGCGCTTTATCCCCGTTGCCGCGCGGCTAGCGCGGCCCCGCGTTCCTGTTCCGCCCGTTTCTTGTCCGATAACTGACGGATGATCTCTTGCGGGTCGGCTCTCGGTTCTCCGTTCTCGGTTCTCGGTTCTCCTTCTAGGTTCTGTGTTCTGTGTTCTTGTTCTGGGTTCTCTCCTCTCGGTTCTCCTTTTCGTTCTCGTTCTCGTTCTCTTTCTTGTTCGCATGGTGCTGGCATCATGTCCCACACCATGCTCCAAACCGGATTTTCCCTTTTAAGTCCGAGGTTTGTAAGTGCATCTTCAACCAGGTGCGGCACCCGGTCGAACTCGCGCTGCATTTCCTTCGGCAAGTCCTGCATGAGCGCCGAAAACACCCGGCTGTCTTCCCAGGCCGACGCCTTGGCAAACACCTGATAGGCGAAGTCCAGGAAGGACCGCGTGCGGGCCGCGCTGTCCGCGATCTGCGCGCGATCCTGAAACTGCTTGAGCACCGCAATCGCGATGGACGGGTTGCGCGGGCTATGCTCTTTCGAGAACCACTGACAGATGCGCACCACGTCGTCGGGCGCGCGGTCGATCAGGTCGGCCCGGTCGAGCGCGTCAAGGATGCGCTCTGCGTCGTCCAGATCGCCCTCACAGAGCGCGAAGGCGAGATACATGGCGGGCATTTGGAAAATCCCGATGCCGTTGCCGTGGCGGCACCAGAGGAGCCAGGTATAGGCCAGGCGGCAGCGATCATCGGGTAGGGATTTCCAGCGCTTTGACTGATCGAGCGTGGCGGTGACTTTTCCGAACTTCCGGGCCATTATTCGCCCTCCCGCAAGCCGTAGGTTTCCGACCGATAGACCAGGAGCCTCTCGCTCCCGTCTATCCGCGTTACCTCGATGGTGACGCCGCCATAAATGAGCCCCTTTTTGCAAACCACCGAACTCACGCGGATTGCCTCGCGCAACGTCCTGGACGTGCCGCCGCCGCTCGATCCTTCTTTGGTGAAGGAATACCGATATTCAAACGTCGGCATCACATCACCCCCAGGTCAGTCACGACGCCCGGCAGACAGGCTTGATCCTCAGCACGCAGATGGACCGCGAAAAGATCGGGCTGCATTTCCACGCAGGCGAGAAGAACCGGCACGCCAGAGCGCCAATAGATCAGATTGAACAGATCGCGGCCCGCGTCGTCGCATCCCGCATCGTTCATCCGTCCGATCACTCGGCCGCGCGGATCGCGAACAGACCAGCGGGCACGCACCGGATCGCGCACGACTTCAAATTCAGGAATGGACGGATCGAGCGTGCGCCCGGTAAAGATCACCTGGGCGCGCTTTTCTGACAGAGCCTTGTGGCGCTGCATTTCTCCGATTTTGCTATGCATTGGCTGTTTTCCCTCGTGGTGAAGGGTGAAATTCGCAATGCCCAGCAGGGGGAAAACACGCCAAAAGGCCCCTGCTGGATCATTGCAGGCGCGACCGATGGACACGCCCTTTCCCCTTGGTCACCACTCCTCCGGGAAAACCACTATTTCAAACGGCCCCGAATCGGGGCAAACTGGCAAAAGGTCGGATTTCCGCGAAAGCGTGTCACCACCCGGCCCAAATCCCGACTGGCACACTCGGTTGTGTGGTAGCTACTTGGTGTGTCGGTCGGGAACATTCAGGAAACCTGTGGCTGCTCGCGTTTTTAGAAATACCGATTATCGGTATAACGCTGGTGTGAAAACGGGGGGCGATTTCAGCCCCCCGGCTTTGTTTTGCGGCTGGATTTACCGCCTGACGGGATCAGGTGATGACGTCGGGTTTCTCGCGCCCCGTGCGTTCGCGGACGCCCACCAGCGCCTCTGTCGCCCGGATGATCGGTGCCAGCGCCTCCTGCGGATCATGGTCCAGCCCATCCGGTCCCGGCGCATAGCGCTCGAGATACACGCGCAGCGTCGCGCCCTCGGTGCCCGTGCCCGACAGACGCAGCACGACACGCGAACCGCCTTCGAACAGAATACGGAAACCCTGACCTTCCGCGACCGAGCCATCGACCGGATCGGCATAGGAAAACTCGTCTGAGCTTTCGACCGTAAGCCCTTCGACCTGCGTCCCTTTCAGCTCTCCGAGGCGAGCGCGGAGATCGTCCAGCATCGCCTCTGCCTGCTCGGTCGGCAGCGCCTCGTAATCGTGGCGCGAATAGTAGTTACGACCGTAGCGCGCGAAGTGATCGGCCATGATTTCGGCCACCGACATCTTGCGCACGGCAAGGATGTTGAGCCACATGAGCACCGCCCAGAGCCCGTCCTTCTCGCGCACATGGTCGGAGCCCGTGCCGAAGCTCTCCTCGCCACAGAGCGACACGCGCCCCGCATCCATCAGATTGCCGAAGAACTTCCAACCCGTCGGCGTCTCGTAGCAATCGAGACCAAGCGCCTCGGCCACCCGATCCGCCGCCGCCGAGGTCGGCATCGAGCGCGCGACGCCCTTCAGCCCGTCCTTGTAACCCGGCACGAGATGCGCGTTCGCGGCCAGCACCGCGAGGCTGTCCGACGGCGAGACATAGGTGCCCGCGCCCAGGATCATGTTCCGGTCGCCGTCGCCATCCGAGGCCGCACCGAGATCCGGGGCGTTTTCGCCCTTCATCTCGTCCATCAGCTCATGCGCCCAGGTCGGGTTCGGATCGGGATGCATGCCGCCGAAATCCGGCAGCGGCGTGCCATGCGTGACGGTCCCTGCCGGCGCGCCGAGGCGGTTCTCGAAAATCTCCACCGCGTAAGGTCCGGTGATGGCGCACATCGAGTCCATCCGCATCCGGAAACCCGCTTTAAAAACATCCCGCAACGCGTTGAAATCGAATATCGTTTCCATCAGGTCGGCATAGGCGCTCACCGGGTCGACGACTTCGACGGTCATCTCTCCAAGCGGCGTCTCGCCAAGGCTGTCCAGATCGGGATCTGCTGTATCCAGAAGATGATATTCACGGATCTCCTGCGTGCGTTTGTGGATCGCCGAGGTGATCGATTCCGGCGCAGGCCCGCCATTCGCGGAGTTGTATTTGACGCCGAAATCCTCGTCCGGGCCGCCCGGATTGTGACTGGCCGAGAGGATGATCCCGCCATCCGCCTGACGCTGCCGGATCAGGTTCGACGCGGCGGGCGTGGACAGCCACGCACCCTGCCCCACGATCACCCGCGCGGCCCCGTTGGCGGCCGCCATTTTCAGGATCGTGCTTGCCGCTTCGCGTCCGAAATACCGTCCATCCCCACCGAGAACCAAGGTCTTGCCGCGCACGCCGCCGATCGCGTCGAAGGTCGATTGCACGAAATTCTCGAGGTAGCTTGGCTGCATGAAAACGCGGGTTTTCTTGCGCAGCCCCGAGGTGCCGGGTTTCTGGCCGTCGATGGGCTGGGTCGCGTGGCGGGTCATGATTTCTCCTGCACTGTGGCGCGGGTAAAGACTTGAACGGATTGTGCGGCAAGGCAAGCCTCGGGGCCGTCGATTTGTTCCGCTTCCCGTCCGGGCAAGGCGGAATCGAGCGTGCGCGTCCAGCGCCCCGGCGGCAATGTGATGTGCTGTTCTGGTCCTGCGTTGAGGATCACGTAGACGGCTTCGCTGCCGGCCTCGCCCGCGGGACCTTCGGCGGCGCCGCGGATTTCGACGCCGATGCAGCGCAGCTCGGGGTCGTTCCAATCATGCGGCTCGGGTTCCTCGCCGGAGGCAAGCCGCCAGATCAGATCGCGCATCCCGTCCTGCTTGCGGATCAGCGAGTGCAGATAGCGGTTTTGTCGCAGGACGCGGTGATCTTTTCGTATCTGGATCAGATGCTTGACGAAGGTTTTTAAAGTGTCGTCAGGCGCGCTCCAATCGACCCAGCCGATCTCGTTATCCTGCGCATAGGCGTTGTTGTTGCCGCCCTGCGAATTGCCGATCTCGTCGCCGGCCAGAAGCATCGGCACGCCCTGGCTCATCAGCAATGTCGCAAGCAGCGCGCGTTTACGCAGGGCCTGCGCCTCGACGCTCTCCAGCGCCTCCGAAAAATTCGCGTCATGGCCGTCTCGGTTTTCCTCGCCATTCGCGAGGTTCTGCTTTTCGCCATAGGAAACAAGGTCTTGCAATGTGAAACCGTCATGGGCGGTGATGAAATTCACCGAGGCCGTCGCGGGCCGTCCCATCTGGTCGAAGATCTCCGCCGAGCCCGCCACGCGCCGCGCCAGATCGCCCGCCATGCCCCGGTCACCGCGCCAGAACCGGCGCGCATCGTCGCGGAAACGGTCGTTCCATTCGGTGAACGGATACGGGAAGCCGCCCAGGAAATAACCGCCCGGCCCGATATCCCAGGGCTCCGCGATCAGCTTCACCCCCCGCAGCACCGGATCCTGCTCGATCGCAGTGAGGAACTGCGCATGCGCCTCGACGGCGCCCGAGGTGCCGCGCGCCAGTGTCGCGGCCAGATCGAAGCGGAAGCCATCGACGCCCATCTCCTCGACCCAATGGCGCAGGCAATCCATCACGAGCCGCAGACAGAGCGGGTTCGACAGGTCCAGCGTATTGCCGGTCCCGGTTTCGTCGATATAGGCGCCGTCGGGCGTCAGGCGGTAATAGCTCGCATTGTCGATCCCGCGCAGGCTCAGCATCGGACCGATCGCGTTGCCCTCGCCCGTGTGGTTGTAGACGACGTCGAGGATCACCTCGATCCCGGCGCTATGGAAGCGCCGCACCATCTCGCGGAATTCGCCGCGCGGATCGGCACCGGAATAGCGCGGCTCCGGCGCGAAATTGGCAATGGGTTGGTAGCCCCAGTAGTTGCTCAAGCCCTTCTCGACGAGGAAGCGGTCATCGAGAAAGGCGCAGCTGGGCAGCAGTTCGATCGCGGTGATCCCGAGATCGGTGAGATGCGACAGGATCGGATCGGAGGCGAGCCCCGTCCAAGTGCCGCGCAAGGCTTCGGGCACCTCCGGATGGGTCATCGTCAGCCCTTTGGGATGGGCCTCGTAAATGACCGTCTCCGACCAGCTATGCTGCGGCCGATCCCATTCGGGCCGCGCGATCTCGGCCACGACGGATTTCGGCGTGACGCTCGCGCTATTGCGCCGGTCCGGCTTGGATTTCCCATATTGCATGGGGGCTTGCCAGCTGATCTTCGAGTCGATCTCGCGCGCATACGGGTCGATCAGCAGCTTCACCGCGTTGAACCGATGGCCTGCTTCGGGCGCCCAGGGCCCATGCACCCGGTAGCCATAGCGCGCGCCGGGCTTGAGCCCCGCGACAAAGCCATGCCAGGTCGGCCCGGTGCGCCCCGGCAGGTCGATCCGCTGCTCGCCAGACTTGGTGAACAGGCACAGTTCCACCCGCTCGGCATAGGCCGAGGCCAGCGCGAAATTCACGCCATCCTCGCAGGGCGTGGCGCCCAGCGGGTCCGCTTTGCCCGGGCTTATCTTCATCGGGCGAGAAGCGCGTCATAGAGCGCGGCGTAGCGTGCTGCCGATCCGTCCCAGCCCCAATCGGTCTTCATCGCCCGGCGCTGCATCGCGGCCCAGCCCTTGGCGTCACCGTAAAGCGCGATCAGCTTCATCAGCGCCTGCCGCAGCGCGAGATCGTCGACGGGATGGAAGACGATCCCGGTCGATGCGCCTGCGGCCTCGGTCGCGGGCGTCGCGCCCACCACCGTGTCGGCCAGGCCGCCCACGGCGGAGACCACCGGCAGGCACCCATAGCGCAGCCCGTAGAGCTGGGTCAGTCCGCAGGGCTCGAAGCGCGAGGGTACCAGCACCGCATCGCCGCCCGCATACATCCGATGGCTCAGCGCCTCGTCATAGCCGATCTTCACGCCGACCCGGCCGGGGTGACGCGCGGCAAGGTCGCGCATCGCGTCTTCCGCCCAGCCATCGCCCGATCCCAGCACCGCAAGACCGCCGCCCGCCTCCAGATAGGGCCCGAGCGTCGGAGCGATCAGGTCGATGCCCTTCTGCGGGGTCAGCCGCGAGATCAGGATCGCCAGCGGTCCCGGCACATCGAGATCAAATTCGGCCTCCAAGGCTTTGCGGTTCTTCGATTTTCCGCCGGGTTTCGCCGCCGAGAAAGACGTCACTTCCGGATCGGTCTCGGGGTTCCAGACATCCAGATCGATGCCGTTGAGAATTCCGTGCAGATCACCCGCACGCGCCTGGATGACACCTTCCAACCCCATGCCGAACTCGCCCCGCATCAGCTCGTCGGCATAGCGCGGGCTGACCGTGGTGATTGCGCTCGCCGCGATCAGCCCGGCTTTCAGCGTCGAGATATCGCCCCAGAATTCCACACCCTCGCGGGTGAAGTCCCAGGTCTGCAGCCCGAGCGCCGCCAGCTTGTCGCGGCCGAACCGGCCCTGAAACGCGATGTTGTGGATCGTCATCACGGTCGGAATGCCAGTGCCGCGCAGATACCAAGGCACGAGCCCGGTCTGCCAATCGTGGCAATGCACCAGATCGGGCTGCCATTTGCCCGCGCCCTCGCGCGCGATCTCGGCGGCGACGAAACTGAGCGCGGCGAAGCGTTCGGCATTGTCGGCATAGTCGCGCCCGTCTTGCGAATACGGGCCCCCGTCGCGGTCGAACAGGTGGTCGGCCTGCAGCGCCAGCACTTCCATGCCGCCCGCTTTGCCCAGCACCAGCCGCGCCGGGCCGCCATAGAGGCTCTCGCTTTCCCATACCGGTTTCGGCGATTTCAGCTTTTTCAGAATCCCGCGATAGGCCGGGATCATCACCCGCATCTCCCAGCCCTGCCTTTTGAGCGCGGCTGGCAAGGCGCCCGCCACATCCGCGAGGCCGCCCGTCTTGATCAGTGGGACCGCTTCCGAGGCCACCGAGAGAACGCGTTTCATATCTTCGCTCTTTCCAAATATCCCGGGGTGCGGGGCAGCGCCCCGCTCTCTGACCCCGTTAGTCCAATGCCGCCGCGCGTTTGTCGAGCATCGTCTGCGTGATCAGCACGACGCCGCCTTCCGACCGGCGGAACCACTTCTCGTCCTCCTCCGGGTCTTCGCCCACGATGAGCCCTTCGGGAATATACACGCCGCGGTCGATCACGCATTGGCTCAGCCGCGCATGCCGCCCGATATCGACGTATGGCAGCACGACGGCCTCCTCCAGGCTCGCGAAACTATGCGCGCGCACGCCGGTATAGAGCAGCGAGTTGCGCACCTCCGCGCCCGAGACGATGCAATCGCCCGAGACCAGCGAGGAGATTGCCGAGCCGCGTCTACCATCCTCGTCATGGATGAATTTCGCGGGCGGCACGATCTCGGCATAGGTCCAGATCGGCCATTCGGTGTCATAGAGATCCAGCTTCGGCGTGAAATCGGTCAGGTCGATATTGGCCTGCCAGAAGGCATCCACCGTGCCCACGTCGCGCCAGTACGGCTCGGTTTCCAGTCCCGTCGTCACGCAGCTATCCGAGAACTTATGCGCCATCGCCTTGCCGTGTTTGACGATCTGCGGGATCAGGTCATGGCCGAAATCATGGCTCGAATTCGGGTCTTCCATGTCGCGGATCAGCAATTCGCGCAGGAATTGCCAGTCGAAGACATAGATCCCCATCGAGGCCAGCGCGTGCTCGGGATCGCCGGGCATCCCGGGCGGATCGGCGGGTTTTTCGAGGAAATCGGTGATCTGGCCGGTCTTGTCGATATCCATCACGCCAAAGGCGGTCGCTTCCATCCGCGGCACGGTCAGACAGCCGATGGTGACATCGGCCTTGGTCTCGACATGCTGGCGCAGCATCACCTCGTAATCCATCTTGTAGATGTGGTCGCCGGCAAGGATGATGACGTATTTCACCCCGTAATCTTCAATAATATCAATGTTCTGCGCCACCGCATCGGCGGTGCCTGCATACCAGCGGCTGTCGGCCACGCGTTGGCTCGCAGGCAGGATGTCGAGATATTCGTTCCGCTCCGCGCGGAAGAAGTTCCAGCCGCGCTGGACGTGCCGGATCAGCGAATGGGCCTTGTATTGCGTGGCGATCGCCATCTTGCGGATGCCGGAATTGAGCGCGTTCGATAGGGCGAAGTCGATGATCCGGGTCTTGCCGCCGAAATAGACGGCCGGTTTCGCGCGCCGGTCGGTCAGTTCCTTCAGGCGGCTGCCGCGGCCGCCCGCCAGAACGAAGGCCATGGCCTGTGCGCTGAGGCGTGTGTTGGGCTGTGGTTTCATAATCCTCCCCCTCCTCTGGGCATCGCTTATGCGGGCGTGAACATCACGACTGAGAGCGGCGGCAGATAGACCTCCGCGCTCTGGGCGCAGCGGCCCTGCGCGTGGTCTTCGGCTTGGATCGCACCGAGATTGCCGCGGTTCTCGCCGCCGTAGAAACCGGAATCCGTGTTGAGTATCTCGCACCACTCGCCGTCCTCCGGCAGGCCGATGCGGTAGCTGTGCTCGACCGGGGTCAGGTTTGCGACCACCACGACCGGATCGGCATCGGGCGCGCGGCGCTCGAAGATGAAGACCGAGGCCTCGGAATCGTCGGCGGCGATCCATTCAAACCCGTCCGGCTCGCAATCGCCCCAATGCAGCGCGGGCGTCTCGCGATAGAGCCGGTTGAGGTCGCGCACCAGCGCGCGCAGCCCGTCGTGGCGCGGATCGTCGAGCAGATACCAGTCCAGCTCGCGCTCATGGCTCCATTCCGACCATTGGCCGAATTCCTGCCCCATGAAGAGAAGCTTCTTGCCCGGATGCGCCCATTGGAACGCGTAGAAGGCGCGCAGATTGGCGTATTTCTCGGGGTCGTTGCCGGGCATCTTGCCCAGCATCGAGCCCTTGCCGTGCACCACCTCGTCATGGCTGATCGGCAGGATGAAATTCTCGCTGTAAATGTAGGAGCTCGCGAAGGTCAGCTCGTTATGGTGGAACTTCCGATAGAGCGGATCGCGCGCGAAATAGCGCAAGCTGTCATTCATCCAGCCCATGTTCCACTTGTAGCCGAAGCCCAAGCCATCCTCATGCACGGGGCGCGTGACACCGGGATAGGCAGTGCTTTCCTCCGCCACAGTCATGATGCCCTCCGCCCCGCCGTAAGAGGCCGCGTTCATGTTTTGCAGGAACTCGATCGCTTCGAGGTTTTCGCGCCCGCCATATTTGTTGGGCACCCATTCGCCCGCGGCGCGCGAATAGTCGCGGTAGAGCATCGAGGCCACCGCATCCACGCGCAGCCCGTCGAGGTGATATTCCTCCAGCCAGAACAGCGCATTGGCCAGCAGGTAATTCGAGACCTCACGCCGCCCGTAATTGTAGATCAGCGTGTTCCAGTCCTGATGGAAGCCCTCTTTCGGGTCGGCATGCTCGTAAAGCGCCGTGCCGTCGAAATGTCTCAGCCCGTGATCGTCGGTCGGGAAATGCCCCGGCACCCAGTCGAGGATCACACCGAGGCCCCGCCGATGCGCCGCATCCACGAATTCCGCGAATTCCTCGGGGCGGCCGTGGCGGATCGTGGGCGCGTAAAGCCCGATCGGCTGGTAGCCCCAGGAGCCGTCGAACGGGTGCTCGGTAATGGGAAGCAGCTCGATATGGGTGAAGCCCATATCACAGACGTAATCGACCAGTTTCTCGGCCAGTTCGTGATAGGAGAGCGGCCTGCCCCCCTCGTCCCAGACCCGCATCCAACTCCCGAGATGCACCTCGTAGACCGAGATCGGCGCGTGGCGTTCCTGCGCCTCGGCGCGGGTCTGACACCATGCGCTGTCGCCGAAGCGATGCCGCCCGAGCTTGCGCACGACCGAGGCCTGCGCGGGCGGGTGCTCTGCACCGAAACCGACCGGGTCGGCCTTAAGCGGCAGCACCGTGCCCTCCGCGTCGAGCAGCTCGTATTTGTAAAGCGCGCCTGCATGGATGCCGGGGACGAAAATCTCCCACACGCCGGACGCGCCGATCCGGCGCATCTGGTGGCGGCGGCCGTCCCAGAAGTTGAAATCGCCCACGACCGAGACGCGGCGCGCATTGGGCGCCCAGACCGCGAAATGCACGCCTTCGACGTCCTGATGGGTGATCACATGGGCGCCGAGTTTCTCCCAGAGCCGCGTATGCGTCCCCTCCCCGATCAGGTATTCGTCGATCGCACCCAGCACCGGCGCGAAGCCGTAAGGGTCGTCGAAATCCCATGTCGTCTGATCGTGCCGCGCGCGCAGGCGGTAGGTTTCCTCGGTCCATTTTCCGGTGAATATCCCCGGCACGACGGGTTCCAGCGCGACCTCTGTCTTGCCAAGCGCCCAGACCTCTTCTGCGCCGGGCACCAACGCCACGATTTTCCCGTCATGCAGCCCCAGCAGGGGAAACGGGTCGGGATGTTGCGCGTGGATAAGCGCTTCGGCCTCGTCGCGGGAAAGTGTCATAGCGCTCCTTGGTTCACAGGGCCGATTGCGTGGTCCAGATCTCGTCCATGTAGCCCTTGATCGCCCGGTCGGAGGAGAAGAACCCCATCCGCGCGGTGTTCAAAACAGCCATCTTCGCCCAGCCTGCGCGATCGGCGAAGGCCGTGTCCACCTCTTTCTGGGCCGCCGCGTAGGCCTCGAAATCGGAAGCGACGAGGAAATAATCGCTATGCCACATATTGTGAACAAGATCGTGATAGCGTTCTGGTTCCTCAGGAGAAAAACGTCCCTCGGCGATCATCTGCAGCACGTCCTGCAAAGGCTGGCTTGCAAGGATCGCGTGGCGCGCATGTTCGGGATCGCGGCGGCGCTCCATCACCTCGTCGGCGGTCATGCCGAAGAGGAAGAAGTTCTCCGCGCCCACCTGTTCACGAATTTCCACATTCGCGCCATCGAGCGTGCCGATGGTCAGCGCGCCGTTCAAAGCGAACTTCATGTTGCCGGTGCCGGAGGCTTCCTTGCCCGCGGTCGAGATCTGCTCTGACAGGTCCGCCGCCGGGATCAGCCGCTCGGCCATGGAGACGTTGTAGTTCGGCGGATAGACGATCTTGAGACGGCCATCGACGTACGGGTCGTTATTGACCACTTCGGCCACGTCATTGATCAGCCGGATGATCTGCTTGGCCGTGTGATAGCCCGGCGCCGCCTTGCCGCCGAAGATCTTCACGCGCGGCTGGAAATCGGCCTGCGGGTTCTCGCGGATCGCGTGCCATTCGGCGATTGTCTGCAGGATGTTGAGAAGCTGACGCTTGTATTCGTGGATGCGCTTGACCTGAATGTCGAAAATCGCATCGGGGTCGAGGGTGATCCCTTGCGTGTCGCGCACCCAATCCGCCAGATGCACCTTGTTGCGCCGTTTCGCGGCCATGAAAGCGTCGCGGAAGCTCGCATCCTCGGCGTAAGCCTCCAGTCCGCGCAGCTTGTCGAGATCGGCCTCCCAGCCATCGCCGATCGTGTCGATGATCAGATGCGACAGCTCGCCATTGGCCATGCGCAGCCAGCGGCGCGGCGTGATCCCGTTGGTCTGGTTGATGATGCGCCCCGGATGCAGCCGATCGAGTTCGGGAAACAGGTTGCGCTTGATCAGCTCGGTATGGAGCGCCGAGACTCCGTTCACCTTATGCGAGGTGATGAAGGCCAGCTCGCCCATCCGCACCTCCTGATGCTTCACGATCCCCACATAATGCGCGCGTTTGGGGAATTTGCGGCGGTGCCAGCTATCGATCTTCTCGATGATCTGCATATGGCGCGGCAGCACCGTCCCCATCAGATAGGTCGCCCAACGCTCCAGCGCCTCGGGCAGCAGTGTGTGATTGGTGTAGCCCAGACATTGCATCGTGATGTCGAGCGCGGCGTCGAACTCCATGTCATGCAGATCGGTGAGGATACGGATAAGCTCCGGGCCCGCGATCGCCGGATGCGTGTCGTTCATCTGGATCGCGACGAACTCTGGCAACTCTTCGATGGTGTGACCAGCGGCCAGATGGCGGCGCATGATGTCCTGCAGCGCGGCGGAGGTCAGGAAATACTCCTGCTTGAGGCGCAATTCCTTGCCCGCATAGGTCGTGTCGTCGGGATAAAGGACGCGGGATAGCGTGCGCGCCAGCGCCTCGGGTTCGGCGGCGGCGGCGTAATCGCCATGATTGAACCGCGCGAGGTCGAACTGCTCGGTGGGCTTGGCCGACCACAGACGCAGCGTGTTCGCCCATTTGCCCTCCCAGCCGATGATCGGCATGTCATAAGCTTCGGCCAGAACCGTCTCGCCCGGCACCCAATGCGGCTTGCCGTCCACGGTCTCGATATGCCCCTTGAAGCCGATCTCATAGGCGGCTTCGGGCCGCTCGAATTCCCACGGGTGGCGCTGCTTGAGCCAGTCCTCAGGCGTCTCCACCTGACGCCCGCCCTCGAAGCGCTGCTTGAAGAGGCCGTGTTCATAGCGGATGCCGTAGCCGTAGCCCGGGCAGCCCAGCGTCGCCATGCTCTCCATGTAGCACGCGGCCAACCGCCCTAGCCCACCGTTGCCGAGCGCGGCATCGGGTTCGTTCTCGACCACGGCCTCCCAGTCCTGCCCCAAGCCTTCCATCGCCTCGCGGCAGGTGGCGCGCAGACCGAGGTTGATCGCGGCATCCTCCAGCATCCGCCCGATCAGGAATTCCATCGAGAGATAATAGACCCGCTTGCGCCCCTCTTCCCATGTTCGCCGGGTCGCTGCGAACCACGGCGCCACGACCCGGTCGCGGATCGCCAGAGACAGCGCCATGCGCCAGTCATAGACCGAGGCGTGGTCGGGATCCTTGCCCATCGAAAAAGTGATGTGGTGCAAAATTTCTTCGCGAACTGTCTCGGCACTGGGCAATTGGGTGTCTTTCAAGGGGGAGGTCTCCGGAACTCGTCAGATAGCAATTGATTGATGAGCCGCCCCCTGCTCAAGGTCAAGCGAAGGCGCAGAAACGGCCCGAGCGGCGGTTGCCGTTTGCGCTAACAATTCTATCCTTGCCGCGATAACGGGCAACAGGAAACTGAAAGAGGAGCGATTCATGGCAAAGGATTGGTGGCGCGGGGCGGTTATCTACCAGATTTATCCGCGTAGCTTTCAAGACGACTCGGGCGACGGGATCGGCGATCTGAAGGGGATCACGCGCAGGCTCGATCATGTCGCCTCGCTGGGCGTCGATGCGATCTGGCTGTCGCCGATCTTCACCTCGCCGATGGCGGATATGGGCTATGACGTCTCCGATTATCGCGGCATCGATCCGCAATTCGGCACGCTGGAGGATTTCGACGCGCTGGTGGCGCGCGCCCATGAGCTGGGCCTGAAAGTCGTGATCGATCAGGTGATCTCGCACAGCTCCGATCAGCATCCGTGGTTCAAGGACGCCAAGAAAGGCGGTGCGAAGAAGGACTGGTATGTCTGGGCCGATCCCAAGCCCGATGGCAGCCCGCCCAATAACTGGCAGGCGGTGTTCGGCGGCTCGTCGTGGGAATACGCCCCCGAGCGCGGCCAGTATTACCTGCACAACTTCCTGATCGAGCAGCCCGACCTGAACCTGCACAATCCCGAGGTGCAGGAAGAATTGCTCGACGTGTTCCGCTTCTGGCTGGATCGCGGGGTCGATGGCTTCCGCCTCGATACGGTGAACTACTACTTCCACGACCCCGAGCTGCGCGACAACCCGGCGATGGACCCCGATCCCGAGCGCTGGCCGCCGGTCTCGACCTACGACATGCAGGACCACGAGTTCGACAAGAACCGCCCCGAGAACATCCCCTTCCTCAAGAAGATGCGCGCGGTGATGGACGACTACGAGGCGCGCATGCTGATCGGCGAAGTGGGCGAAGCGCCCCACCGCGCCTTGGGCATCATGGAAGAATACACCCGCGGCGACGATCGTCTGCACATGGCCTACAGCTTCGATATGCTGGGCCCGAAATTCACGCCCGCGCATTTCCGCGGCAAGATCGAGGGCTTCTACAAGGGCGCGCCCGACGGCTGGCCGAGCTGGTCCTTCTCGAACCACGACGTGCAGCGCCATGTCACCCGCTGGGCGAAATACGGCACCGAGGACAGCATCGCACGGCTGGCCATCGCGATGCTCGCGTCCTTCCAAGGCACGATCGGGATCTATCAGGGCGAGGAACTCGGCCAGACCGAGACCGAGATGGAATATCACGAGCTGACCGACCCGCCCGGTCTGCGTTTCTGGCCCGAGAACAAGGGGCGCGACGGTTGCCGCACGCCGATGGTCTGGGACGAGAGCGCGCATGCGGGCTTCTCCAAGGTCAAGCCGTGGCTACCGGTGAAGCCGCCGCAAGCGGCGCGCGCCGTTGCACTGGAAGAGGCCGATGAGGGCTCGGTTCTCGCCTATTACCGCCGCGTTCTGGCCTTCCGGAAGGAAAACCCGGTGCTGCGCGAGGGGACGTCCACCTTCCTCGATCTGCCCGATCCGGTACTCGGCTTCATCCGCGACGATGGCGCGGTGAAATTCGCCTGCTACTTCAATCTCGGCGCAGATCCGGTGACGCTCGAGGCTGATGGCGAGCTCGTCGGGCCCTGCCTTGCCGCGACGCTGGAAGACGGCACGCTGTCGCTCGGCCCGAATGGCGCGGCCTGGGTGAAGCTCTAACGACCGAAAGACGCGCCAAAACGCGGCGGACAGGGCCAGAACAGGACCTGCCGCCGCCTCACGGACCCATGACGGCGTCGGGAGCGTTTGCTCTCGGCGCCGCGTGTGTTTCTGCGTTCTCTCTCTGGCCAGTCGCGCGGTCTCGGCAGATAAGGTGCGTTCGGGACGATTTCTCACGGAATTTTAACAAGGCCATAAATTCCTTCTGCGATTGTCCCGCAAGAGATAGGAAAAACGTGGAAATACAAGATGGCTCTCGCTGATCCGGCGCAACCTGCCCCACCCCAGTCGCGTGTGAAGATTCTCTGGCCGATTGCGCTCGGACTTGTGCTGTTCCTGATGGGGCTGTGGGCGCTGCATCATCTTCTCGCGAGCATCGACGTCCATCAGGTGATTGCGCAGATCAAGGCGACGCCGTGGCCCACGCTCGGCGCGGCCGTAGGCGCGACCGCCTTGGGCTATCTGGCGCTGGTGGGCTATGATTTCTGGGCGCTGCATTACCTTGGCAAACAGCTGCCGCTGCGCACCGTCGCGCTTGGCGGGTTTCTGGGCTATGCCTTCGGCAACACGGTCGGGATCAGCGTGATCTCGGGCGGCGCCGTGCGCTACCGCATCTATTCCGCCGCCGGTCTGAACGCCTTCGAGGTCGCGGCGCTGTCGTCCTATATCGCGCTGGCGATGGGGCTCGGGCTGACGATGGTGGGCGCGCTGGCGCTCTGCGTGCATCCGGCAGCGCTCGCAGGCGTCATCTCCGCGCCGGAGGCCCTGATCCGTATGGGCGCGCTGGCGGCGACGGCTCTGCTTCTGGGCGGGGCCTTCTGGCTCTCTTATACCGGGCGCGCCCTGCGCATCCGCGACCGCGAGATCGCGATGCCCGCGCCGCGCATCCTGATCGGCCAGCTCGGTGTGGCGCTCTTCGACTCGACCATGGCGGCGGGCGCGCTTTGGGTGCTGATGCCCGCAGGCACCCCGCCATTTGCAAGTTTCGTCGCGATCTACGCCGCGGCGAGCATGGTCGGCATCCTCAGCCACGTCCCCGGCGGCGTCGGCGTGTTCGAGACGGTGGTGATCGCCGCCCTGCCCGCGGGCGTTCCCCTGGGCGAGGCGGCAGCCGGCCTTTTGGCCTTCCGCATGATCTATTTCCTGCTGCCCTTCGTGATCGCCTTCGTCGTGGTCTCGCTGAACGAGGCGCGGCTCGCAGGCGGCTGGGCTACCCGCGTCTTCGGCGAAATATCAGAGCCGATGCGCCCGGTGATCAGCGGCATCGAGGGGCTCGCCCCCCGGATCGCCGGGGTCGCGGTGCTGGGCCTCGGCTTCTGGATGGTGATCGTCGCGCTGATGCCGGTGCTGGGCCGTCAGGGCGGAGAGCCGGGGCTGATCACGGCAATGCTGGCCGAGGGCGGCACGCAGCTTTGTGCGCTGACCGGTGTCCTGCTGATCGTGCTCTCGCATGGCTTGGTGCGCCGGGTGCGGCTCGCCTATTGGCTGGCGCTTGGCGGTCTGATGCTGGGTGTGATCTCGGTGCTGGCGGCCAATCTCGACATCGACAACGCGGTCGTGCTGTCGCTCGCCGCGGTGGTGTTGCTGCCGTTCCGCCGCGCCTTCCATCGCCGCGCGGCGCTCACCGAAGGCGGCTACGGGCCGCTCTGGTTCGCGGTGATCACGGGTATGGTCGCCTCGGCAGCGGTGTTCTTCTTCCTCGCCTATGCGGCGCATCCCTATTCGAATGCGCTCTGGCTCGATTTCACCGCCCAATCTCCGACGCCGCGGGCGCTGCGGGCGGGGCTCCTGATCAGCGCGCTGCTCCTTGGCTTCCTTCTGTGGCTGACGCTGCGCCCGATGCGCCGCTTCGCGCTCTCCCCCGATCCCGAGCAGGACGCCTCGGTTGCCGAAATCCTTGCCGCCCAAGACGTGCCGCAGGGCTGGTTCGCGCTGACGGGCGACAAATGCGTGATGTTCTCGCCCGACCGCTCGGCCTTTCTGATGTATGCGCAGCGCGGCGGGATGCGGGTCGTGCTCGGCGATCCCGTCGGACCGCCCGAGGCGGCGCGGCAACTGGCGTGGGAGTTTCACGAACGCGCGGTGAGCGAGGGGCTCACCCCCGTCTTCTACGAGGTCTCGACGACAAACCTGCCGCTCTGGATCGAGATGGGCTATGCGCTGCACAAGATCGGCGAAGAGGCCGTGGTCGATCTTCAGAAATTCTCCCTCTCGGGGCCGAAGTTCAAAACGATGCGGGCCGAGCAGAACCGCGCCCTGCGCGACGGTTTCACGCTCGAGATCGCCGCGCCGCCGCACGCGCTCGAGCTGATCGCGACGCTGCAGGAGGTCTCCGACGCCTGGCTGGCAGGCCAAAAAGGCCGCGAGAAAGGGTTCTCCATCGGCCGTTTCGATCCGCGTTACCTCAACCATTGCGAGATCGCGCTGATCCGGCGCGGCGGTGAGATACTCGGTTTCGCGAACCTTCTGGGCGGGCCGGGCGCACGGCATTTCGCGATCGACCTGATGCGGTATCGCCCGGAGGCGGCCGACGGCGTCATGCAATTCCTGTTCGTCGGCCTGATCGAGGCGCTGCGCGATCGCGGCGCGACGGAGCTCAGCCTCGGCCTCGCACCGCTCGCGGGGCTGCCGGATCGCGCCTCTGCGCGGCTGACCAGCCGCCTTGGCAATCTGATCTATCGTCATGGCGGAAGTTTCTATAACTTCGAGGGGTTACGCCGTTTCAAACAGAAATTCCGGCCCGAATGGCGGCCCCATTATGTCGCGCTTCCGCCCGGCACCTCCCCCTATCTCGCGCTTACCGAAATCACGTTGTTGATCTCCGGCGGCGCGCGCAATTTGCTGTCAAAGGACTGAAATGCCCGATGCCCTGCCCGACCTGCTCCCCTCACTCGCTGCGCTGGGATCGGCGGGCTATTGGGTCTTTGCGGTGGCGGCGGCGCTCGAGGCGTTTCTGGTCACGGGGCTCTTCCTGCCGGGCACGTTGATCGTCGTCCTCGGCGGCGTGTTGGTGCAGCAAGGCATCCTCGATCTTTCCGATCTGATCTGGCTTGCGGTCATCGGTTCGATCCTCGGCGGCGAGGCGAGCTGGTGGCTCGGCCATCATGCGCGGCGCGGTCGGCTGGGGCGCTGGAATGTCGAAGGGTCGGAGAGCTGCCTGCGGGCCGCGCGCCTGATCGACCGGCGCGGCGGCGTGGCGCTTGTCCTCGGGCGCTTCGAGGGGCGCTTGGCGGGGTATGTGCCCTTCGCGGCAGCGCTTGGCAAACTGAGCCCTACGCGCTTTCGGCTCTGGAACATCGTAAGCGGCTTTCCCTATGCGATCGTCTTTGTCGGACTGGGCTATGTTTTGGGTGTCGCCCTGACCAAGGTCAGCCCGCTGATGACGCGTAACACGCTGTTCCTGTTGGGGCTTCTGCTGGCGACGGCGGTCGTGATCTGGACCCTGCGGCGGCTCGACCGGGCGGTGCTGCATCTGCTGGAAATGGCGGGCGGTTTGATGGACGAGGTTGCCCGCCACCCCCGCGTGGATAACTGGGGCGCGCGCCATCCGAAGGCGGCGGCGTGGATCGCGCGCAGGCTCGATCGGAGCAAGTTTTCCGGCCTGCCGCTGAGCCTTCTGGCACTCGGCTTCCTCTACCTCGCCTCGGTGCTGGTCGGGCTGTCACTCGACTTCCTGCAAAGCGACCCGATCGTGCAGATCGACGCGCGGCTGGCGGCGCTGATGCGGCTGTTCTGGACGCCGGGTCTCATTCAGGTTTTCACCTGGATCACCGCGCTCGGCGATACGCAGCTCGTGGCCGCACTGCTGGTTCTGGCGCTTGTCTGGCTGGCGTGGCTGCGCCGGTTCGATCTGGCGGCGGGGCTCGCGGTCTCGCTCGGGCTCGACCTGATCTCGGTGATTATCCTAAAAGCGGGCTTCGGACGACCGCGGTCGATCCTGGGCTATTTCCACGAGACCTCGGGCAGCTTTCCCTCGGGCCACGCGACGCTTTCGGTCGCGTTTTTCGGGATGCTTGTCTTTATCTTCTGGCGGCTGACGCGGCTCGGGGCTCTGAGTGCGAGCTTTCTGGCGCTGCTCTTTGCCGGGCTGATCGGGTTGAGCCGCCTCTATCTGGTCGAGCATTATCTGAGCGACGTGCTCGGCGGCTGGCTTCTCGGGGCGATGTGCATGCTGGTGGGTATCGCGGTGGCCGAGTGGCTCTATCCGCGGTGGGCCGGGGCGCCGCGCGCCCGGCCCCGCTGGCAGATGGGGGTAATCGGCGTCGTGACGCTGGCGCTGTTGGGCTTTACCGCGATGCGGGTGCGCGATTATTCCAAGGCGCTGAATCCGCCGCCCGTGGCGCAGCCGCTGATCGTGATTTCGCAAGGGGCCGAGCCGCAGGCGCTGCGCGATGCGCCGCTGATGGTGCAGACGCTCGATGCGGATCGGCAATTTCCGCTGTCGATCGCGCTGTGGGCGACGAATTCAGACCAGATCGCCACGGCGCTGGGTTCGATCGGCTGGCAACGCGCCGATGCGGCGACGCTGAAGACGCTGGCGGGCGCGGCCTTCGGAGCTGCGCGCGATACGATGCGCCCCGGCGCAGCACTTGCGCCTCTATTTTGGAGAAACGAGCCGAGCGAACTTGGCTTCACGCGTCCCAGCGATGGCGGCGCCACCCTCCAGTTACCGCGGCTGCGGATGTGGCAGACGCGCTATACCGATGCGTCGGGCGCGCGGCTCTGGATCGGCGCGCTTACCCGCGATGACGGGCTGGAGCCAAGCGATGGGTCGGGGGCGCAAGGTCTCGTCTCCGATCTCGTGGGGGCGCTGACGAAGGGCGGCGTGGCCGAGCCTGTGGGCCAGATCTCGGGCAGGTCCGCGTCGGATATTCCGGTTCTAAAGCTGCGGTAACGGCGCGTCTCAGCCCGCGCGCAGATCTTCGAGGTAGATCCGCACCGCTTCCTGTACATGGCGGAAACGGTCGCCGCCCAGATGCTTTCCGCCGAACCAGCGGGTGACGACGATGATGTGGTCGTAGAGCTCTTCACGCTCGAGCATCCGCAGGATCACCATGCCCGCGCCTGCCTCGCCATCTTCGTTTTTCACCGGGGCCTCCGCCGTCAGAAGCGCCCAGGTGTTATGCGTGGCCTTGGCGTATTTCTTCTTCCGGCAAAGTTCCTTGACGAAGGCCTTGGCCTCCTCTTCCGAGGCGCAAGGTCCGCCCGAGACCGCGTATTTCGAGCCGCGTTCGCTGATGATGTTCTCGAGGATGCGCATGGCGCAGGTTTAGGGGCCAAGCGCCGAAGCGGCAAGAGCGGGCGGCAAAGGCGTCGGCAAGGGCGGGCAGCGGGCCTCCGTGGTCCGCCGCCCAGCCCGTTCAGCCCAGTTTGCGCAGGCGCGCGATCAGCGAAGAGGTGTCCCAGCGGCTGCCGCCCATCGCCTGGACGTCCTTGTAGAACTGATCGACCAGCGCCGTGACGGGCAGCGAGGCCCCGATCTCGTCGCCGGTTTTCAGGCAAATCCCCAGATCCTTGCGCATCCAGTCCACCGCGAAGCCGAATTCGAATTCGTCCTTCGCCATGGTCTCGTAGCGGTTCGCCATCTGCCACGAGCCAGCGGCGCCCTGCGAGATCACCTCGACCACGGCGGCGATGTCGAGATCGGCCTTCTCGGCGAAGTTCAGGCTCTCGGCGAGGCCCTGCACGAGACCCGCAATCGCGATCTGGTTGCACATCTTGGTCACCTGCCCCGCGCCGCTTTCGCCGAGGCGGCGGCAGATCTTGGCATAGGCGTCGATCACCGGCTCGGCCTTGTCATAGGCCGCCGCATCACCGCCGCACATGACCGACAGCTGACCGTTCTCGGCCCCCGCTTGCCCGCCCGAGATCGGGGCGTCGATGAAGGCCACGCCGTGGCCCGCCGCTTCGCCCGCCAGTTCGCGGGTCACAGCGGCCGAAACCGTGGTGTGATCGACGAAGACCGCGCCGGTTTTCATGCCCTTAAATGCGCCATCCTTGCCGAGGCAGACCTCGCGCAGATCGTCGTCATTTCCGACACAGGACATCACGAAATCCGCGCCTTTCGCGGCTTCGCGCGGCGTCGCTTCGGCCGACCCGCCATGCTCTGAGACCCATTTCTCGGCCTTGGCGGCCGTGCGGTTATAGACCGTGACCTCATGGCCCGCCGATGCGAGATGCCCCGCCATCGGATAGCCCATCACCCCAAGCCCCAGAAATGCAACTTTCGCCATCGACCTCTCCCTTGCGTGAATACGAAACCGCGCCCCGTGAAACGCGAGCGCGTTGATTGTAGCGTCGGGCTCAACTACTAACGCGCCAACCGGGCGCGTCAACTCATGCGCCGGGAGGCGGGATTTCGGGTGAGGCGCGCAGAGGGCTCGATGTATAAGGCATTTCGATGGGGCGTTCGGCTGATCATGGCCGCGATCGTGGGTGTGGTGCTCGTCGGGGGGCTGATCTATTTCTTCGCCTCGCGCTCGCTTCCCGATTACGACGCGACCTATAAGGTCACCGGGCTGACCGCCCCGGTCGAGATCGTGCGCTCGACCGAGGACGTGCCGCATATCTTCGGCAAGGACGACCCGGACGCGTTCTTCGCGCTGGGTCTGGCCCATGCGCAGGACCGGCTGTGGCAGATGACGCTGATGCGCCGCACGGTGCAGGGGCGGCTGTCGGAAGTGTTCGGGCAGGAGACGCTGAAAACCGACGAGCTGATGCGCCGGATGGGCCTGTATCAGGCGGCGGTCGACTCGGTGTCCTCGCAGGACGATTACACCAAGGCCGCGCTCGAGGCCTATGCGCGTGGCGTCAACCAGTGGATCGAAATCGTCAACGAGGGCGCGATGGGGCGCGGCGCGCCGGAATTCTTCCTCTTCGACAGCAAGATCTCCTATTGGACGCCCGCGGATTCGCTCGCGATCATGAAGCTGATGGCGGTGCAGCTGTCGAACCAGCTGCAAGACGAGGTGCTGCGCGCCCGTGTGTCGCTCGTCGGCAAGGACCTCGTGCGCGACATCATGCCCGACGATCCGCAACAGGCGACCGCGGCCCTGCCCGATTACGCGAGCCTGTTCCCGACCATGCAAAAGGGCATTCAGACGGCGCAGAACGGGGCGCCGGGGGCGTTCTCTCCCTTCCCCGCTCGCGGCTCTGCCGGGGCGTCGAACGCATGGGCTGCGGGGCCTGACCGCTCGGCTGCGGGTGGCGCGCTTCTGGCCAATGACCCACATCTGGGTCTGACGGCGCCCTCGGTCTGGTATCTGGCGCGGCTGCAACTGCAATCGGGCGGCGTGATCGGCGGCACGATCCCGGGGATGCCGCTGGTGCTGTCGGGCCGCAACAAGGATCTGGGCTGGGGGCTGACCACGGCCTATGTCGACGATCAGGACCTGCATATCGAAGAGATCGATCCCGACGATCCGACGAAATACCGCACGCCCGACGGCTGGAAGCGTTTCAAGACGAAGCGCGTGATCGTCAACGTCAAGGATGCCAAGCCGGTCACGCTGACCCTGCGCTGGACCGATAACGGCCCGGTTCTGCCCGGGAGCCATTTCGATCTGGCGACCGTCACGCCGCCGCATTCGGTGATGTCGCTCAGCTGGACCGCCTTCGATCCGAAGGACACGACGATGACCGGCGCGATGGACCTGATGCGGGCGCATTCGATCCCGCAGGCGCTCGACGCCGCGAAAAAGATCGTGGCGCCCGCGCAGAACATCACGCTGGCCGACAAGGACGGGGTGGCGCTGGTCACCGCCGGGAAAATCCCGCTGCGCGACCGGGCGAATGACACGCAGGGCCGGATGCCGAACGCGGGCTGGAAGCCCGAGAACCGCTGGAAAGGCTTCCTGCCCTTCAAGGACAACCCGCAATTCGTCGAGCCGAAAAGCGGCATCGTCGTGAACACGAACAACAAGACGGTGGACCGGCCCTTCCCCTATAACGTCTCGTTCCACTGGGGCGACACGCAGCGCATTCAGCGCCTGTCGAAGCTGATGGGCGAGCGTGAGGTGCATTCGCGCGACAGCTTCATCTCGGCGCAGCTCGACACCGTGTCGCCTGCCGCGCGTGGTCTGCTGCCGCTGGTGGGTGCGAACCTGTGGTATACCGGCGATCCTGCGCCCGCCGGCACGCCCGAGCGGATGCGTCAGCGGGCGCTGGAGATGCTGGCGAGCTGGGACGGCGAGATGTCCGAACACCTCCCCGAGCCGCTGATCTACGCCGCCTGGATGCGCGAATTGCAAAACCGGCTGATCCGCGACGAGCTGGGGCCGCTGGCGAAGAAATTCGACCATCTGGAGCCTCTCTTCATCGAGCGCGTCTTCCGCAACACCCAAGGCGCGAGCCATTGGTGCGACATCATCCAGTCCGCTCCGAAAGAGACCTGCAGCGATATCGCGCGGCAGTCGCTCGACGCGGCGCTGTTGGATCTGTCGAAGAAATACGGGCCGAATATCGAAAGCTGGCGCTGGGGCGATGCGCATATCGCCGAGCAGGACAATCAGGTGCTGGGCAAGGTGCCGGGGCTGAAATGGTTCGTGAATATCCGGCAGTCGACCTCGGGCGGCGATTTCACCCTGATGCGCGGGCGCACCAAGGGCGGCGACGGCCCCGACCGCTTCGCCAATGTCCATGCGGCGGGCTATCGCGAAGTGCTCGATTTCGCCGATCCGGACAGTTCGGTCTTCATCATCTCGACCGGGCAATCGGGCCATCCGCTGAGCCGCCACTATGACGACCTGTCGGAGCTGTGGCGCTCGGGCGAGTATATCCCGATGTCGCTCGATCCGGCGCTGGCGCGTGCGGCGGCGACGGGGATCACTCATCTGGTGCCGAAAAGCGGGTCGAAGCCGGGCAGCTAAGCGCGCTCAGCCCGCACCCCGATTGATCCGGCGGAGCGTTGCCGCTCCGCCAGAGGTTTTTTTGCGATTACAGCGCGGTCCAGCCGCCATCGACCGAGATCGTGGTCCCGGTGATCTGTGCCGCGGCGTCCGAGCACAGGAACACGGCGGTGCCGCCGATCTGCTCGACCGTCGCGAAATCCTTCGAGGGCTGCCGCGCGAGGATAACCTTCTCGATCACCTCTTCCTCGGTCATGTTGTATTCCTTCGCCGTGTCGGGGATCTGCGCCTCGACCAGCGGGGTCTTCACATAGCCCGGGCAGATCGCGTTGACGGTGATGTCTTCCTTCGCGGTCTCGAGCGCGGTGACCTTGGTCAGGCCCACGACGCCGTGCTTGGCCGAGACATAGGCCGATTTATAGGGCGAGGCGGTCAGGCCATGCGCGGAGGCGATGTTGACCACCCGGCCCCAGCCCGCCTTGCGCATCATCGGCAGCGCCACGGCGGTGGTGTGGAAAGCCGAGGTCAGCATGATCGCGATGATCGCATCCCATTTCTCGACCGGGAATTCCTCGATCGGCGAGACGTGCTGGATGCCCGCATTGTTCACGAGGATATCGCATTTGCCCGCCTGCTCGATCAGCGCGCGCGCCTCGGCGCCTTTCGACAGATCGGCCTTGATGTAGCGTGCGGTGACGCCGAATTCCTTCGCGATATCGGCGGCGAGCTGATGGTCCTCGTCACGATCGGTGAAGGAGTTGATGACGACATCGGCACCGGCCCGCGCCAGCTCGCGCGCGACCCCGAGACCGATCCCGGAATTCGACCCGGTAATGACGGCGGTTTTTCCCTGAAGCGACATGTTCTCTCCTTCGGTGGCGATAAGTTACGGATTCGCCGGGATCATGCCGTGCCGCGCCTGCGAACGCCATGCTGCAAGCGCAATACCGCGTGATATCGCGGTGAGGACCTTGTTTTCATGGGGAATGACGTAAAAAAAGACGCCCGCGCTAGGGCGGGCGTCAAGTCATGAGGCAGGTTTCATACAGGCAAGAAACCTATCGAGCAGTGCATCCCTTATAAGCAATCCTGCGCCGCTCTCCAAGGGAAAAGTTTGCGCAGTTTCAAACGTCTCGCTAGCTTGGCGCCAATAAATGCAGGCAAGGTAGGGATTGTTAACATGACGAGATCGGTGTTTTTCCATTTACTCGGCGGGGCGCTTTTCGGGCTCGCCCCTGTATTTACAGGGATCGCTGCCGCGGAGCCACAACCTGCGATTGCAATGTATGGAGAGCCTGCACTTCCGGCCGGCTTTACCCACCTGCCCTATGCCAATCCCGACGCGCCCAAGGGCGGCGAGATCAGATTTGGCGTGGCCGGCATGTTCGATTCGCTCAACCCGTGGATTTTGAACGGGCGTCCGGCGGAAGGAATCAGCCGCTATGTCGCCGAATCGCTGATGGGCCGCTCGATGGACGAGCCTTTCACGCTGTATGGCCTTCTCGCCGAATCGGTCGAGACCGATCCTGACCGCACTTGGGTGGAATTCACCCTGCGCCCAGAGGCCAAGTTCTCCGACGGCAATCCGGTGACGGTCGCGGATGTCATCTGGTCCTACAAGACGCTCGGGACCGAAGGTCATCCGCGCTACCAGAACGCCTGGTCGAAGGTCGAGAAGATCGAGAAGACCGGCGAGCGCAAGGTCCGCATCACCTTCAAGCCCGAGGTAAAAGACCGCGAAATGGCGCTGATCATGGGGATGCGCCCGGTTCTGGAGAAAGCGCAATGGGAGGGGCACAACTTCGCCTCCACCACCAATATGGCCCCGATCGGGTCCGGGCCTTACGTCGTGGGCCGCGTCGATCCCGGCAAATTCATCGAGCTCAAGCGCAACCCCGATTACTGGGGCAAGGATCTGGGCTTCAACAAGGGTCGGAACAATTTCGACACGATCCGCTACGACTATTTCGGCGATGGCGGGGTCGTGTTCGAGGCCTTCAAGGGCGGCGAGACTGACAGCTATACCGAATGGAACGCCGCCGACTGGGGCCGCAATTACGACTTCCCCGCCGTGCAATCGGGCGACGTGGTGAAATCCGAGATCCCGAACGGGCGTCCTTCGGGCATCAAGGGGCTGGTGATGAACACCCGCAACCCGGTTTTTGCCGACTGGCGGGTGCGTCAGGCGATGATCGACGCGTTCAATTTCGAGTTCATCAACAAGACCATCAATGGCGGCGCGGAGCCGCGGATTTCCTCCTATTTCTCGAATTCCGAGCTGGGGATGAAGCACGGCCCCGCCGAGGGTAAGGTCAAAGCGCTGCTGGAGCCTTTCGCCGATCAGCTCCCGCCCGGCACGATCGACGGCTATACGCTGCCGAGCTCGGATGGTGGCGTGCGCAACCGCAAGAACATGCGCGCCGCGGCGAAGCTGCTGGACGACGCGGGCTGGCAGGTCGATAGCGATGGCGTGCTCAAGAAGGACGGCAAGCCCTTCACTTTCGAGATCGTGTTGCAGCAGGGCGCGGCCGAGACGCAAAGCATCGTCGATATCTACACCGAAGCCCTCAAGAAGCTGGGCATCTTCCCGAAAGTGACCGTGATCGATGACGCGCAATATACGCAGCGCACCAACGCCTATGATTTCGACATGGCGTGGTACTGGCGCGCGCTGTCGCTGTCGCCCGGCAACGAGCAGAACCTCTATTGGGGCTCGAAAGGCGTGAAACAGCCCGGCTCGCGCAACTGGATGGGCATGAATTCCCCCGCCGCCGAGGCGATGGTCCGCGCGATGCTGGACGCAAAAAGCCACGAGGATTTCGTCGCCGCGACCCATGCGCTCGACCGAGTGTTGACTGCAGGTCGCTATGTCATTCCGATCTGGTATGCCCCGGTTGACCGCATCGCCCATATCAAGCAGCT
The DNA here is from genome assembly GCF_058105145.1 of Thioclava sp. ISO4. Classification (NCBI taxonomy): domain Bacteria; kingdom Pseudomonadati; phylum Pseudomonadota; class Alphaproteobacteria; order Rhodobacterales; family Paracoccaceae; genus Thioclava; species Thioclava sp. ISO4. The sequence continues at coordinate 2,521,131 of NZ_CM176571.1, read as the reverse complement.
TCACTACCCTGAGAAGACCCCGCTATACGGGGCATGGCCGGGTTTCCAACCCGATGTCTGGTGGTATCAAGAGGCAGGACAATGAAAAAACTCATCCTTCTGGCAGCAGTCGCTGCGGCATTGGCAGGCTGCAACACGGTGGCCGGTGTGGGCGACGACATCTCTGGCGGTGCGCGCTCGGTGCAGGGCTGGTTCAGGTAACCTCCCGGAACTGATCACGATATGGAACCGCGCGAGGTATCTTTGCCTTGTGCCTTGCAAAGCCCCCCGGGCGTCCCTTTCTCAGAAATAGGGCCGCCCGTGAGACGAGCCGCGAAGAAAAGGATCAAAAGCGATGAAATGGCACCATATCGAGGAAAACTGGGCGGCATTTTACGAGGCGATCGTGGACAAGTGGCCCGAAGCCGACGAGGCCGAACTTGACGAGATCGACGGCGATCAGAAGGCCTTCATCCGCTATGTAGCCGATTTGACCGAACAGGAACCCGCCGACGCGCGCGACGAAATCCGCGACTGGATGCAGGGCGAATTGCCCTCTGACGTGGTCATGGACCCGACCCATGACGGTCATTCGATTGCGCTGTCGGCGAAGTATGTCGGCGAGGGCGAAGACGAATATGACGACGACGCCCGCTTCGGCGACGACGACGAAGAGTGAGCGTCGCGCACCGTTGATCGGTCGCATGGGGCTCTGCCCCCGCGCGCGGAAGCGCGCATGACCTAGGTTGCAGGGGGCTCTGCCCCCGCGGCTCCGCGCCCTTCGCTTGCGCTCCGGGCGTTCGGCGGGGCGTCCTTCCACTGGAAGGCCGCTCGTCCCGCCTCACCCCCCGGGATATTTTCGCCAAGGCGAAGCCAGAGTGATGGAGGCGTGTTCGGGCTTGCTCGGGCGCGCGCTGCGTCCTAGCTAGGCTGCATGGATTCCGTTTACCGCACAGACCCGATCCCCGACCCGCCAAGCGCCTTCAACATGGCCGCGCATGTTTTGGCGGCTAGCGCGGCGACCCCCGACAAGCTGGCGATGCAGATCGTGAAGCCCTCGGGCGCGCAGCGCTGGTCCTATGGGCGGTTGATCGCGGCGGTGCGCGGTGCGGGGACGCTTTTGCGCGACGCGGGGCTGACGCCCGGCGACCGCGTGATGCTGCGGCTGGGCAACGTGCCGGAATTTCCCATCGCGTTCCTTGGCGCCATCGCCGCCGGTCTGGTGCCGGTGCCGACCTCGGCGCAGCTGACGGAGGCCGAGATCACCAAGCTCGCGGCCGATCTCGATCCGGCGGCTGTCGTGGCGGGCGACGGGATCGCCCTGCCCGATCATCCGGCGCGCGTGATCCCTGCCGACATTCTGCGCAAGGCCGAGGAGGCCGCGCCCTGCGACTACGCGATGGGCGATCCGAACCGCCTCGCCTACATGATCTTCACCTCCGGCACCGGCGGTTCCGCGCGGGCGGTGATGCATGCGCATCGTGCGATCTGGGCGCGGCAGATGATGTATCGCGGCTGGTATGGCATGGGGTCTGACGACCGGCTGATGCATGCGGGCGCCTTCAACTGGACCTATACGCTCGGGACCGGGCTGATGGATCCGTGGACGCTGGGGGCCACTGCGCTGATCCCGGCGGACGGGGTGGAGCCGCGCAGCCTGCCCCTGCTGCTCAAGCGCTTCGACGCGACGATCTTCGCTGCTGCCCCCGGGGTCTATCGGCAAATCCTGAAGCATCACGAGACGCTGTCGCTGCCGAAGCTGCGCCACGGGCTGAGCGCGGGCGAGGCGCTGCCAGACCCCACGCGCGCGGCCTGGAATGCGGCGACGGGCACCAAGGTCTATGAGGCGCTCGGCATGTCGGAATGCTCGACCTTCATCTCGGGCAGTCCCGATCATCCCGCGCCGCCCGGAACTTGCGGCTATCCGCAGGCGGGCCGCCATGTCGCGGTGCTGGGCGAGGATGGGCAACCGGTGCCGCGCGGCGAGCCGGGTCAGCTTGCGATCCATGAGAGCGATCCGGGGCTCTATCTGGGCTATTGGAACGCGCCCGAAGAGACGGCGGCGCGCCGGGTCGGCCCGTGGTTCGTGACCGGCGACACGGTCGCGATGGGCGAAGACGGTGCGATCACCTATCTCGGGCGCGGCTATGATATGATGAATGCGGGCGGCTTCCGGGTCTCGCCGATCGAGGTCGAAGAGGTCATGCACGACTGCCCCGGCGCGGGCGATGTGGCCGCGGTCGAGATCGCGGTGAAAGCCGATGCGAGCGTCATCGCGCTGGCCTATACCGGCGAGGCCGGAGAAGACACGCTGCGCACCCATGCCGAGGCGCGGCTTGCACGCTACAAGCAGCCCCGCCTTTACGCCCATATTGCCGCCCTGCCCCGCAACCGTAACGGCAAGGTGCTGCGCTCGGAGATCCGCGCCATGCTGCAACAGGAGGTCACCTCATGATCACGCTCGATATTTTCGCCGATCCCGTTTGCCCGTGGTGCTTCATCGGCAAGGCGCGGCTGGACCGGGCCTTTGCGCAACGCCCCGGCCACCCGTTCCAGCGCGCCTGGCAACCGTTCGAGCTGAACCCGACGATGCCGCCCGAGGGGATGGCGCGCGCCGATTACCTGCAGGCGAAATTCGGTCAGGACGGGGCCGCGAAAATACATGTGCAGCTCCTCGAGATCGCGGAGGCCGAGGGCTACGATTTCCACCCCGAACGCGTCACCCATCAGCCCAATACCCGCAACGCGCATCGCCTGCTCCATTGGGCGGGGCTCGAAGAGCGTCAGGAGGACGTGATGGAGGGGCTGCTGGCCGCGCATTGGCGCGACGGGCGCAATATCGGCGACGCGACTGTGCTGTGCGAGGTTGCCGAGGCCGCGCAGATGGACCCGCGGCTGGTGGAGCGCCTTCTGGCTTCGGATGCCGATATCGACACGATCGTCGCGAAGGAAGCGCATGCGCGCGAGCGTGGGATCAACGCGGTGCCCTCGGTCGTTGTCGCCAATGCGCATCTGGTGAGCGGCGCGCAACCGACCGAGCTGTGGCTGCAGGTGATCGACGAGCTGTCTGGCGCACCCTCCGACGCGACACAGCACTGACCGCTTTGTCCGGCTTCGCAGCCGCCGTCACTATCGCGTGAGCGCACAGGGGGCTGCGCGCCCGGCCCTCTGGCCAAATCGGCGCAGCTCCCTATGCTCGCGCTTCGAATAAATCCGACTTTCGGAAAGTCCCCCAGAATGTCCCAGATCTCTGACGCGCCCCGGGCGCGCACGCCTCTTTCGCTGCCCGAACTGACGGTCATGCTCGCCTCGCTGATCGCGACGATCGCCTTTTCGATCGACGGGATGCTGCCGGCGCTGCCGCAGATCGCGGCCGAGCTGAGCCCGGATGCGGTCAACCGCGCGCAGCTCGTGCTGACCTCCTTCGTTCTGGGCATGGGCGTGGGCACGCTGTTTGCCGGGCCGATCTCGGATGCGCTGGGACGGCGCAAGACCATCGCGGGCGGCATCGCGATCTACATGGTCGGGGCGTTCATCGCCGCCCATGCGCAGAGCCTCGAGGCGCTGCTGGCCGCGCGGGTGCTGCAAGGGATCGGCGCCTCGGGCCCGCGGATCACCGTGATGGCGCTGGTGCGCGACCTGTTTGCCGGGCGCGAAATGGCGAAGATCACCTCCTTCATCATGATGATCTTCATCCTCGTGCCCGCAGTCGCCCCGTCGATCGGCCAACTGGTGATCGCGTTTGCGGGCTGGCGCGGCGTGTTCTGGGCCTTCATGGTTTTCGGCTGCGTCGGCGTGAGCTGGCTGCTGATCCGGCAACCCGAAACGCTCGCGCCGGAAGATCGCCGGCCGCTGAGCGTCTCAAAACTGCGCGCTGCGGCGACGGAGGTGATCACGCATGCCGATGTGCGCCTCTATATCGTGACGATGACGCTGGGCTTCGGGCAGATGTTCGGCCTGCTGTCGACCGCGCAGCAGCTTTACGCAGCCCATGGCGTGACCGACACTTTCCCGATGTGGTTCGCGATCGGCGCGCTGATGGCGGGCACGGCCACGATCTTCAACGCGCGCTACGTGATGCGGCTGGGGATGCGCAAGATCGTCAAAGGGACTTATCTGGTCCAGATCGTCGTTTCGGCCGTGATGCTGGTTCTGGTGCTTTCGGGGCTGACGGATGGCGCAAGCGGCTTCCCGTTCATCTTCCTCTATTCGGTCTCGGTCTTCGCGATGGCGGGCCTGACCTTCGGGAACCTGAACGCGCTGGCGCTGGAGCATATGGGCCATATCGCGGGCATGGCGGCCTCGATCGTGGCCGCGATCTCGACGGTCGGCGCGGTGGTGATCGCAGCCCCCGTGGGTCTGTCCTTCAACGGCACGGCGCTGCCGATGGTGATCGCGACGCTGACCTGTTCGAGCCTCGCCTGGTGGCTGATCCGCAAGACGCAGGAGACCGACTGACGGGGCTTTACGCGCGAGGGCAAAGGGCGCATACCCGCGCATCTTTCCCCGATCCCGAGTCGCTCCCGATGTCCTCGCCCTATGCCCGCCCCGGGTTCTACGATGAGGCGCTCGCCAAGGGCCGCCACCGCGACATCGTGGGCGGTCGCTGGGACGAGACAGGCCGCGCGCAGATGGCGGCGCTTCTGGATCACGGATTGCGGCCCGATCACGTGCTTCTCGATATCGGCGCGGGCGCGTTGCGGCTTGGCTGCAAGGCGGTGCCCTATCTGGAGCCCGGTCATTACTGGGGCACGGATGCCTCGCGTGCGCTGATGCTGGCGGGCTATGCGGCGGAGCTTGACGCCCGCGAGCGGCTCGACCCAGAGCAGCTGGTGGAGGACGCGGATTTCACCTTCGCCGGTGTCACCGACACGATCACCCATGCCATCGCCTTCGGCGTCTTTCCGCATCTGGAGAGCGACGCTGTTGCGCGTTGTCTCAATGGGTTGCGACGCTTTCCTCAACTGGAATGCGTGCTGCTGACGGTGTTCCTCGCCCCGGAGGATGCAATCAGCCACCGCCAGAAGGACGGCGTCGTCACCCATGCCGCCCGCGCGCCCTATCACCTCTCGGAGACCGCGCTCTACGCGATGGCGGATGCGTCAGGCTGGAGCCTCAGTCGCGACGACCGGATGCTGCCGCGCGGACAGGTGATGTTCCGCGCGGAGCCCCTCAGGCCTTCGCCTTCTTCGCCTCGATAACCTTCTCGGCGAGATCGCGGGCAATCGCGAAGGCGCCCTTGATCTTGTCCTTGTCGTTCTTCCAGTCGCGGCGAATGACCAGCTTGTTGTCCTTCACCTTGGCCAGATCGCGCTGCGCGGTGAGGAATTCCACGAGGCCCTGCGGGTTCGGGAATTTGTCATTGTGGAACTGGACCGTGGCCCCTTTCGGACCCGCATCGAGCTTGGCGATCATCGCGCGTTTGCACATCGCCTTGATCCGCACGACCAGCAGCAGCGTGTTGACCTCTTTCGGCAGCTCCCCGAAGCGGTCGATCAGCTCGGCGGCAAAGCCTTCCAGCTCGACCTTGGTGGTCAGGCTCGACAGGCGACGGTAAAGGCCGAGGCGGACGTCGAGATCGGGGATGTAGCTGTCGGGGATCATCACCGGCACGCCGAGATTGATCTGCGGCGACCAGTCGCCATCCGCCGTCTCGGTCAGCTCGCCCGATTTCAGCTTCGAGATCGTCTCTTCCAGCATTGACTGGTAAAGCTCGTAGCCGACCTCACGGATATGGCCCGACTGCTCCTCGCCCAGAAGGTTGCCCGCGCCGCGCAGGTCCAGATCCTGACTGGCGAGGTTGAACCCGGCCCCGAGACTGTCGAGCGAGCCCAGCAGCCTCAACCGTTTCTGCGCCTGCGGCGTCAGCGGCATCCGTGGCTTCGTCGTCAGGTAGCAATAGGCCCGCGTCTTGGCGCGGCCCACCCGGCCCCGGATCTGGTAAAGCTGGCTCAGGCCGAACATATCGGCGCGGTGGATCACCATCGTATTCGCGGTCGGAATATCGAGGCCGCTTTCGACGATCGTGGTCGCCAGCAACACGTCGTATTTGCCGTCGTAGAACGCGTTCATCCGGTCATCGAGTTCGCCCGCCGCCATCTGGCCGTGCGCCACGAGATATTTCACCTCCGGCACGTGGGTTTGCAGAAATTCCTCGATTTCGGGAAGATCGGAAATTCGCGGCACGACATAGAAGCTCTGCCCGCCGCGGTAATGCTCGCGCAGCAGCGCCTCGCGCACGGTGACGGTGTCGAATTCGCTGACATAAGTGCGGATCGCGAGACGGTCGACGGGCGGCGTTCCGATGATCGACAGATCGCGCACCCCGGTCAGCGAGAGTTGCAGCGTGCGCGGGATCGGCGTCGCGGTCAGCGTGAGCACGTGAATTTCCGAGCGCATCTGTTTCAGGCGCTCTTTGTGCTGCACGCCGAAATGCTGCTCCTCGTCGATGACCAGCAGGCCAAGATTGGCGAATTTCACCGATTTCGCCAGAACCGCATGGGTGCCGATCACGATATCGACCGTGCCATCGCGCAGCCCCTCACGGGTCTTGGTGGCCTCCTTGGCGGAGACGAAACGGCTGAGCGGTTTCACGTTCAGCGCGGTGCCCCGGAAGCGTTCGGCGAAGGTCTTGTAATGCTGGCGCGCGAGCAGCGTCGTCGGCGCGATCACCGCGACCTGCATGCCCGATTGCGCAGCGACGAAGGCCGCGCGCATCGCGACCTCGGTTTTGCCGAAACCCACATCGCCCACGACGAGACGGTCCATCGGCGTGCCCGATTTCAGATCGTCAACGACATCCTCGATCGCGCTCATCTGATCGTCGGTCTCGGTATAGGGGAAGCGCGCGGCGAAGCTTTCCCACTCGTGATGCGGCGCTTCCAGAATTGGCGCGTTGCGCAGGTGACGCTCGGCCGCGATCCGCATCAGCTTGTCGGCGATCTGACGGATGCGCTCTTTCAGCTTCGCCTTCTTGGCCTGCCACGCGCCCCCGCCAAGCTTGTCGAGCAAGCCTTCCTCATGGCCGTATCGGCTGAGCAGTTCGATATTCTCGACCGGCAGATAGAGGCGGTCCCCGCCCGCGTATTCCAAGAGCACGCATTCATGCGGTGCACCAAGGGCGGTGACCGTCTCCAGCCCCTTGTAGCGGCCCACCCCGTGATCGACATGGACCACCAGATCGCCGGGCGACAGGGTCGTGTGCTCGGTCAGGAAGTTCTCGGCCTTGCGCTTGCGCCGCGGCTTCGAGACGAGCCGCTCGCCGAGCACGTCCTGCTCGGAAATCACGGTCATTTCGCCACCGTCACGCGGCGCTTCGAACCCCTCGTCGAGCGGCCAGACCGTGAGGTTCACCCCCGGCCCGATCTCACGCGCAGAGCCGATCAGCTTGGCACCGATCAGCCCTTCGTCTTCCATCAAACCACGCAGACGTTCGCGCGCGCCTTCGGACCACGAGGCGATCACCACGGGTCCATCGGCCAGACGCGCTTGAACATGATCCTTCAATGCGCTGAACAGGCTGACGTTTTCGACCTTGCGTTCGGGCGCGAAATTGCGCCCCACGCGCCCGCCCGCGTTCAGAATTCCGGGTCCGGGCGGTGCCGGGATCACTTGCAGGCGCAGCACACGAAGCGGTTTCAACACCGCCTCCCAACCCTCTGGGTTCAAATACAAAAGCTGCGGCGGCGCGGGTTTGTAGACCGAGTCCAGCCGGTCACGCCGGGTCATCGCCTCGCGCCGCGTGTCGTACTGATCCGCGATCCCTTCCCAGCGGCTTTCCTGCTGCGCGGCGATCTGGTCGTCGAGCATCACCGACGCATCGGGCAGATAGTCGAAGATGGTCTCGAGCTTTTCATGGAAGAAGCCCAACCAATGCTCCATCCCCGCCTGTTTGCGCCCTGCCGAGACGGCCTCGTAAAGCGGGTCTTCCGCGCCGCCCGAACCGAACTCGATCCGGTAATTCTGCCGGAAGCGTGTGATCGCGGCCTCGTCGAGAATGACCTCGGAGACCGGCGCAAGCTCCACGCCTTTCAGCTTCTCTGTCGTGCGCTGGCTCACCGGATCGAAGCGGCGCGCGTCGTCGAGCACATCGCCGAATAGATCGAGCCGCACCGGGCCGCCCTCGCCGGGCGGGAAGATGTCGATGATGCCGCCGCGGATCGCGTAATCGCCGGGCTCGGAGACGGTCGAGGCCTGCGAGAAGCCCATCCGCACGAGGAATTCGCGCAAAGCGCTTTCGTTGATCCGTTTGCCGACCTGCGCGGTGAAGCTCGCCCCCGCCAGCACCTCGCGCGCGGGCACGCGCTGCATGGCAGCCGAGAGCGTCGTCAGCAGAACGAACGGCCCCGGCATGCCCGAGGCCAGCGCCGCCAGCGTCGCCATCCGCGTGGCCGAGATATCGGCATTGGGCGAGACCCGGTCATAGGGCAGACAATCCCAGGCCGGGAAGTCGAGCACCGTCGCCTCGGGCGCAAAGAACGCGAGTGCCCCGCGCATGGCCGCAAGACGGCGATCGTCGCGCGCGACATGGATGACCGATTTGCCCTTTGCGAGCTCTTTGGCCAGCAAGGCGGCGTCGAACCCTTCCGGGGCGCCCGAGAGAAGAAAATGCTCCATAGCCAAGCGAGGTATCCGGCCTGTCTCCGGTGTCAAGTTGCTTCGCGCGTTAAACCAGCATCGAAGCGAGAAGGTTCTGATACATTCCCCAAAGCGCGCTCACGATGATCGCGACCACGCCGATCGCCTGCACGTTCACCCGGTGGCGCGAGAGCGCCTTGATCGCAAGCGTGGGATCATGCGCCAGCGATGGCTGCGCGTCGAGCTTGTGCGCGAGCCGCAGGCTCAGCCCGAACACCCCCATCATCGGCACCAGCAGCAGCGCGAATGCCTGCGCGGTTTCCGATCCATAGATGAAACCGGTGATCAGCAGGAAGCTCAGCATGAACGGGATGGTGATCGACATCGAGACCCCCGCATCGCGCCGGATCCGGTTCAGCCTGCGCGCGCTCAGCGCCGTCATCGCGGCGAGATCCTCGGCCGCCTCGCCGCCCTTGCGGCGCGCGCGGATCACCATGTCCCACGGCACGCCCAGCACCCAATGCGAGGCCGAGGACCAGACCGCAGCCAGCGCGATCCAATACCACAAGTTGGAAAAGCTGCGCAGGTCGATCAGCCGCGCGATCGTGTCGAAAACTTCCAAGCCCCTCGCCCTCGTTCTTCCGGGTCGTCGTGTCGCGGCCCCTCTCGTCGAGACATAGACCAGCCTCGGCCCGAGCGGAACCCCGCGCGGATCGGCCGCGCTTGCCTGTGGCAGCGATCCGTGGCACCCCTTTGGCCGAGCCAGAGGAGCCTGCCGATGAACCCGATCCTTCCGCCCTTCCCGCATACCCGTCTGCGCCGGATGCGCCGCACTGCCGCGCTTCGCGATCTTGCGCAGGAACACCGGTTGAGCGTGAAGGACATGATCTGGCCGATCTTCATCACCGACGTGCCGGGCGCGGATGTCGAGGTGCCCTCGATGCCGGGCGTCGTCCGCCGCACGCTCGAGGGCGCGGTGCGCGCCGCCGAAGAGGCCGCGAAGCTCGGCATCCCGGCGATCTGCCTCTTTCCCTATACCGATCCGGCGGTGAAGACCGAGGCCTGCGAAGAGGCCTGGAACCCCGAGAACATCACCAACCGGGTGATCCGCGCGATCAAGGCAGAGGTGCCCGAGATCGCGATCATGACCGATATCGCGCTCGACCCCTACAACGCCAACGGCCATGACGGGCTGGTGCGCGACGGGGTTATCCTCAACGACGAAACCGTTGAATGTCTTGTCAAAATGGGGATTGCGCAGGCCGAGGCCGGGGCGGATATCCTCGGGCCCTCGGACATGATGGACGGGCGGATCACGGCGCTTCGCTCGGCGCTCGAAGCGGCGGGCCATTCGGACGTGACGATCCTCAGCTATGCCGCGAAATATGCCTCCGGTTTCTACGGGCCGTTCCGCGATGCGGTGGGTGCGACCGGCGCGCTCAAGGGCGACAAGAAGTCCTACCAGATGAATCCCGGCAATTCCGACGAGGCGATCCGGCTGGTTGCGCGCGATCTGTCGGAGGGCGCGGATATGGTCATGGTGAAGCCGGGGATGCCCTATCTCGACATCTGCCACCGCGTGAAAGAGCAGTTCGGCGTGCCGACCTACGCCTATCAGGTGTCCGGCGAATACGCGATGATCATGGCGGCGGTGCAGAACGGCTGGCTCGACCACGAGAAGGTCATGCTCGAAAGCCTGATGAGCTTCCGCCGCGCGGGCTGCGATGGCGTGCTCACCTATTTCGCGCCGGAGGCTGCGAAGCTGCTCGGTAACGGCTGAGCAGGGTCTTGCCACTTCGCTGTGAATGGGCTCAAGAAGAAGTGACAAAACGGGTTCCCTCCTCTATTAATTGTGCCATGCGGTCGTAATAAGACCAGTCAGCCCGGCGCGAGATCGGGCATATCGAGCGGAGCGACAGACATGACGAAACTTTCCAGACGGACCCTTCTGGCGATGGGCGGTGCGGGGCTTGGCCTTGCAGCCTGCGGCAACGGCGTGGGCAGTGCAGGCAGCGCCAAGCTGGATGCGCGGGTCGATGCGACCCGGAATTACCTTCTGACGAAATATCCCGGCACCCGCGATCTCGAGAGTAAATCGGTGGGCGTACTTTGGATGCCTTTGATGACCGAAGCGGGCTTCGGTATCGGCGGCGCGTTCGGGCGCGGCGCGCTGCGGATCAACAACGTGACCGTGGATTACTACTCGGCAGCGGCGGCAAGCTTCGGTCTGCAGATCGGGGCGCAGCAATATGCCCATGCCCTGTTCTTCATGACGCCCGAGGCGCTTGCCGGCTTCCGCCGCGGCGATGGCTGGCAGCTCGGCGCGGATGCGCGCTATGCGGTGCCGGATCAGGGCGGCGCGATTTCGGCCTCCACCCTGACCTCGACCGCGCCGATCATCGCGCTGGTCTTCGGCCAGGCCGGTCTGATGGCGGGCGCGACGCTCGCGGGCACGAAATACACCCGGATCATTCCGTAAGATCAGCCGCTTTGGCGGCTCTCTTTACCCAAGACATAAAGAAAGCCCCGCAGATCTCTGATCTTGCGGGGCTTTTCTTGATTTTTCCTGGTGAGGATCACCCGCCGAGGATGATCCGCACATAATTCCGGGTCTCGCGATAGGGCGGAATGCCGTTATGCTTCGCGACAGCCTCCGGCCCGGCATTGTAAGCCGCGAGCGCCAGCCGCCAGCTTCCGAACCGGTCATACATCATCTTCAGGTAGCGCGCGCCGCCTTCGAGGTTCTGCGCCGGATCGCGCGGGTTCACGCCCAGTTTGCGCGCGGTGGCGGGCATCAGCTGCGCCAGCCCCATCGCGCCCTTATGCGAGCGCGCCTGCGGGTTCCAGCCGCTCTCCTGTTGCACGAGGCGCAGGAACAGATCGGCCGGGATGCCATGGCGCGAGGCCACCGATTTCGCGGTGTTCATATATTGGCCGCGATACTTGCCGTTGTAGCGCGGCACGCTCTCGGCACTGGCGGTCTGGGTCAGCTTGCCTTTCGGCGTCAATCGCGAGGAATGCTCGTATTGCTGGGCCGCGCGGGTATCGAGAATGTTGATCTGGTTTCGGAACAGCATCGCGCGGGATTTCGAAGAACTTCCCTGAAGCCGCAGCCCCTCTGCCTGGGCGCTCATCGGGCCCGCCATCACCGTCGCCGCAGCAATCGCCACGAATCCGAGACTTCCGATCGTTCTACGCATCGGCCCCCACCACTCACTGTCCACGTATTCTGGGGCAAACTATAGAGAAATCAGCCAAAAGTTAAAGCAAAACGCCAATCGCCTCGGCAACCTCCCGCCGATAAGCTGCCGTAGCGTCAGATTGCGCGCGCCTGTTGCTTTTTCGCATCGGCCCTGATGGGGCCGTGAAACAGCTCCTCCACGAAGATCGAAACGAGCTGCGAGCGGCCCGACACGCCCGCCTTGCGATAGACGGAATTGAGATGGGATTTCACCGTGGCCTCGCTCGACCCGCGGAAAGAGGCGGTCTCCGAGACCGAGAAGCCCTTGATGGTGAACCCCGCGACATCGGCCTCTGCGGGGGTCAGCCCCCATTGGTCGAACTGCGCGCCCATCATCTCGGCCATCGCACCTTGCGCGGCGCCGATCGTGCGATCCGCGCGGGCCTGTCGCCTAAGCAGCGCCCAAAGCACCGCCGCCTCGACGACGATCCCCGCGATCAGGCCGAGATTGGCGAAAAGCTCCATGTTGAGATGCAGGGAGAAACGCCCGGCCTCGCGGAAGTCGTCGAACACGTCGGCCACGAAGAGCGATGTGCAGGCGGCTTGGAATATGATGAGGGCGACCAATGCGCCCTCTTTCGTCCAGATTGAGACTCGCTCTCGCGAAACCGCCATCGGCGCTTACCCTCTGTTGCCGCGGAACACCTTCTTACCGGTGATCATCGCGCGCGCAAGGTTCACGCGCAACCGGCGGCTCTCGAAGACGACGGCAGCGATATGGGCGGCGATCGAGACTTCGGCCCAGTTGACGGCGAGTTCATGCAGTGACTCGGGCCATTTCACGCCCCAATAGGCGTCAGTGGTCATCAACCAGCCCGTTCCCGCGATGACGAGAAGCGTGATCAAAAGGTTGTAAATCATCAGCGCGCCGAGCGGCGAATGGCCCAGATGCGCGTGCCGCCGCCCCGTCGCCATATCGCGCAGCTGAGTCAGTGCGCCGGTGGGCGATGGCGGGAAGTCCTTGAAGCGCGCGTGGCGGGTGCCGAACAGACCCCAGAGGATGCGCGCCGTCACGAGCCCTGCGACCGTGTAGCCGATCCAGTGGTGCAGATCGTGCTTCGGGGAGGTGAAGAACGCATTGGCGGTGAAGAGGCCCGCGATGGACCAGTGGAACACCCGGACGAACGGGTCCCATACGCTATGCGCACCGACGGGCGGCGGTTCGGCGTGAGACGTTTCGTGTGACGGAAGATCGGTAAAGCTCGCGTCTTCGATGGCCATGATCGGGCCCTCCTGCTGCTTCGGGAAAGACTGGCGTGAGGAAGACGGGCCGGTTCGTGCCGGCCCGCCCCTTGAGGATCGGATCAGTTGCTGTCCGAGCGCTTCACCTGCTGAAGCTTGGAGTTGAAGAAGAGCTGAGCGCGCTTGCCGTCCTTCATCGCGTAGACTTCGATATAGCCGTCTTCCATTTCCATCCGGCGCACGTCGTAGCCCTGATTTTTCAGCTCGGCTGCGAGCTTCTGCTCTTTCGCCGGGGCCACGGCGCCTTCGCCACCTTCTGCGAGTGCGGGGAGAGTGGAGGCAGCGGCAATCGTGGCGCTCGCGGCGATCAGCATCAGGTATTTCATGGGGTATCTCCTCATGGGATGTGGGGTTGCTCGACCGGATCGGGTGGGGTTCGTCCCCGTGTGCCGTCCGGCTCGTCCAGACCTGTGGCAAACCCACGGCGCCATCTATCGGCACAAGGTTGGAAATCCGGGGCCGAAATCGCTCTCAAACCAAAGATGCACGCGGGATTTCGCCGCTTTCCGTCACGGTTGAGCGAACCTTCGCCCCTAGGCTCTCGCGGGGCTCTGCTCTATACCCTTTGGGACCAATTCTAGAATCGCAGGCGGAGGCAATATGGCAGGCAGCGTCAACAAGGTCATTCTGATCGGCAATCTGGGCCGCGACCCGGAGGTGCGGACCTTCTCGAACGGCGGCAAGGTGTGCAACCTGCGCATCGCCACCTCCGAGACGTGGCGCGACCGCAATACCGGCGAGCGCAAGGAGCGCACCGAATGGCATTCGGTCGCGATCTTCTCGGAGCCGCTGGCGAAGGTGGCAGAGCAATATCTGCGCAAGGGCTCGAAGGTCTATATCGAGGGCCAGCTCGAAACCCGCAAATGGCAGGACCAGAACGGTCAGGACCGCTACTCGACCGAGGTCGTGCTGCGCCCCTATCGCAGCGAGCTGACCATGCTCGACGGGCCTGGCGGCTCGGGTGGCGGTCAAGGCGGCGGTGGCGGTGGCTACGGCGGCCCGTCCTCGGGTGGCGGCGGCTACGATGATGGCGGCGGCTATGGCGGCCCGTCCTCGGGCGGCTCCGGTGGCGGCGGCGGCGGTGGCCGCTCGGATTTCGACGACGAGATTCCGTTCTGAGTTAGAGACGAGAAAGGCCCCCGGTTCGGGGGCCTTTGCTTTTGAAGCTATCTGGATCGGGGGAAGTGACGCGCTTGCGCCCTGCCCTTTATTGCGCGGCCGTCTCGCCGTTCAGAAGCGGTCGCAGATCCGAGGCAATCACGCGTTCGGTCAGCGGGCCGGCAAAGCGGTAGAGCACCTTGCCCGTGCCATCGATCACGAAGGTCTCTGGCACGCCGTAGACGCCCCAGTTCAGCGCCATTTTGCCGTTCGGATCGGCGCCGAGCTCGGCGAACGGGTTGCCCATCTCGCTCAGGAAACCCTGCGCCTTGGCGGGCTTGTCCTTGTAGTTGACCCCGTAGATCGGAATCCCCTCATCAGCGAGCGCTTCGAGATTGGGATGCTCGACCCGGCACGGCGCGCACCACGAGGCCCAGAAGTTCACCAGCTTGACCTTGCCGTCCTTCAGATCGGCATCGGTGAAGGGTTTGAAATCGCCCAGCGGTTCAAGCTGCACCGGCGGCGCGGGCTTGCCCGCAAAGGCGGTCGGCAGCTGCGTGGGGTCCTCGCGCGTCATCCCCCAGATGAACACGCCCGCAAGCCCCGCGAAGATCAGCGGCGGCAGCAGCATCAGCGGCTTAACCATGTGCGCCCCCTTTCCGGCGAGCCTCGGCCTCGGCCAATTGACGTTTCACCTTCGCACCGCGCATCAGCGAGACGACGACGATCAGCACCAGAAGCACGACCGTCGAGGCCCAGGCGATATTGACGGTTTCGGTGTAGGATTTGGTGGACGGGTCCACGAGGACGACGCCGCCCTCGGTGACGGTGCCGCTTTGCTCGGTCGTATCACTCATGCCATGCGCTCACGTTGCTGGATGGCGCCCAGACGGCGCGCGCGGACCTCGGTGCGGGTGCGGATCAGCACCAGCGCGAGGAAGAAGAAGACGAACCCGGCCAAGCACAGAAGCAGCGGGAACCAGTAGACATCGGCGATGTGCTGCTCGGAATCCATCGAGAGCGTCGCCCCCTGATGCAGCCCCTGGTTCCAGAAATTCGCCGCATAGCGCGAGAGCACCGCGAACACCCCGCCGACGAGGCTGAGCACGCCGGTCAGATCGGCGGCCGTATCGGGGTTCTCGACCGCCGCCCAAAGCGCGATATAGCCGAGGTAGAACAGGAACAGGATCAGGAACGACGTCAGTCGCGGATCCCATTCCCACCAGGTGCCCCACATCGGCTGGCCCCAGACCGCGCCGGTGATCAGCGCGATAAGCGTCATCACCGCGCCGATGGGCGCGGCAGCCTTGGCGGCCAGCGCCGAGACATGGTGGCGACGAACCAGCCAAATCAGCGAGGTCACGACCATCATCACCCAGATGTTGATCGCCATCATCGCGGCGGGGACATGGACATAGATCACCTTCACCGAGCCGCCGAAATTCTCGGCGGCAGGGACGAAGAAATAGCCCCAGACCAGCCCGACGATCAGCGTGATCGCGGCAATTCCCACCGTCCAGGGCAGGATCTTGTCCGTGGTCTTCATGAATTTGACGGGGTTGGCGTATTCCCAGATCGACATCTTGTTGTTCTGCTCACCTTCTGGCCAGGTTGGCTCTGTGTATCACGGCTCTTCCTATCACGGCGCGCGCGCGGGGTGCGCTAGCGCAGATTGACGCGGATCGCGGCGGCCGAGGCGAAGGGCACCAGCGCGACCGTCGCGGCCGTGATCCCGGCCAGCATCAGAAGCGGTGTCTCAGTGTTCATCCCCTCGGCGCCACGGCGCACGAGCTCCGCACCGAAGATGAGGGTCGGCACATAGAATGGCAAGACCAGCAGCGACAACAAAAGTCCGCCGCGCTTCAGCCCGACCGTCAGCGCGGCCCCGAACGTGCCCAGAACCGACAGCGCCGGCGTGCCCAGAAGAAGCGAGATCACCATCCAGAAATGCGCGCCCTGCGGCAGATGAAGCAAGATCCCGAACACGGGTGCCGCGACAACCAGCGGTAGCCCCGTGGTGATCCAATGCGCGAGCGCCTTGATCGAGACGACCCCTTCGAGCGGCACCGGCGCGGTGACCAGCAGATCGAGCGAGCCATCCTCGTAATCGAGCGCGAAGATCCGGTCGAGCGAGAGCAGGCAGGCCAGAAGCGCGCCGACCCACAGGATGCCCGGAGCGATCCGTGCGAGGATTTTCCCCTCGGGGCCGACCCCGAACGGGACCAGCGTCACCACGATCAGGAAGAAGGCCAGCCCGAGTCCGAAGCCGCCGCCCGCCCGCACCGCGAGGCGCAGGTCTCTGAGCAGAAGCGCGATCATGCCCGGCCTCCTGCGCCAGCCAAGGGGGCGCTGCCCCCTTCGCGGCTGCGCCGCTCATCCCCCGGGATATTTCGGCCAAGCCGAAACAGCGCGCAGCTGCCTTCGCCTTGGTCCAAATATCCCCGCCGGAGGCTCCCGGCCGCTCCGATAGCGCGCCGCGCGATCATAGGAAGGCCTCGTCGAAAGCGCCCTGCATCCCGCCCTCTTCCGGCGTCTTGGCCTTGAAGGGAGTCAGGTCGAGCACGGAGGCCTCGTTAAGCCCGAGATCGATATGGGTCGCGATCAGCGCGGCCCCGCCGCTCGCCAGATGGCCGCGCACGGCCTCGGCGAAAAGCGCGACAGAGGCGGTGTCGAGCGACACGGTCGGCTCGTCCAGCACCCAGATCGGG
Organism: Thioclava sp. ISO4; assembly: GCF_058105145.1. NCBI lineage: Bacteria > Pseudomonadati > Pseudomonadota > Alphaproteobacteria > Rhodobacterales > Paracoccaceae > Thioclava > Thioclava sp. ISO4. Next base: position 2,504,286 of record NZ_CM176571.1, on the reverse strand, counting down.
CGGCCGGTCACGAGAAGCCGCGCAAGGCCAAGGCGGCGCTTCTGCCCGGCAGACAGGCTATGAGCGGGCCGCGTCGCGAGGCTTTGAAGGTTCATCCGTTCAAGCGCCGGTTCGATATCGCTGGTCGCATAGATCGACGCCCAGAAGCCGAGATTCTCGCGCACCGTCAGCGTCGATTTCAGCCCGTCGGAATGGGCGGCATAGGCCATGCTTTCGGGCGGCATCGAGACCGTCCCGGCCAGCGCCGGTTGCAGCCCGGCCAAGGTGCGCAGAAGCGTCGTCTTGCCGACGCCGTTGGGGCCGCGCAGCACCAGCGCATGGCCTGCATCGAGCGAAAAGCTCAGGTCTTCCAGAACCGGGAGACCACCGCGCGACACCGCGAGCCCTTCGACCGACAACATGCTCATTCAGGCGTCTCGGGCGTGGCAGGGTTTTCCGGCATCGCGATCAGCGCGCAGCCGACCCGGCGGCCTTCGGACAGCAGCACGTTATAGGTGCGAGCCGCGGACGGCGTGGCCATGCCTTCGCACATCAGCCCCTCGGCCTCCAGCTCGGCCACGAGGTCCTTCGGCAGATGGGCGATCTCTTCGCCGGTGCCGATGAACAACACGTCGAGCTTGCCTGCGAGTGCGAGCAGCGGCGCGCGGTCGTCCAGACCGCCCCAGCTGCCCATCTCCTCGCCCGCGACCCAGACCGAGCCGCGCGTGACCTCTCCGGCGACGCGGAAAAATCCCGGCCCGTAGCCGTCGATCGGCAGCGAGGCCCCGAAATTGGCTTCAGTCAGTAGCGACATCCGTTTTGTCGAAGAACTTCTCCGAGGGGTCCTTCTTCTCCTTGTTGCGGTCGAGCCCGATGAACAGGACGATGTTCTTGGCGACATAGACCGAGGAATAGGTGCCCACGATCACGCCCCAGGTCATCGCGAAGACGAAGTTGCGGATCACGTCGCCGCCGAGAACCAGCAGCGAGATCAGCGCCAGCAGCGTGGTGCCCGAGGTCATCACGGTACGCGACAGCGTCTCGTTGACCGAGAGGTTCATCACCTCGCGCAGCGGCATCTTCTTGTATTTCACGAGGTTCTCGCGAAGACGGTCGAAGACGACGACGGTATCGTTGATCGAATAGCCGAGGATCGTCAGCAGCGCCGCGATGATCGACAGGTCGAACTTGATCTGGAACAGCGCGAAGATGCCGACCGTGACGGTCACGTCATGGATCAGCGCGGCGACCGCGCCCACCGAGAACTGCCACTCAAAACGCAGCCAGATATAGACCAGGATCGCGGCCACGGCGGCCAGAACGGACCAGATCGCCGTCCAGATCAGCTCGCCCGAGACCTTGGGCCCGATCGACTCGGTCGCGACGATCTTGATGTCCTTGTTCACCGATTTGAGCGATTCCAGCACCTTGGCCTGGGTGTCGGGGCTGATCGCCTCCTGACCGTCCTGCGCCTGGATGCGGATCGTGACGACTTTCTGATCGGCGCGGAAGTTCGGGTCATAGACCTGCGTGATCAGCACGTCGCCCAGATCGAGCGGCGCGATGGCGGAACGGTAAGCGCCGATATCGACCGGCTCGGTCTGGTCGGCCTCGGTGCGGATCGTGGTGCCGCCGCGGAAGTCGATTCCGAGGTTCAGCCCCATCGTCAGCACCAGCACCAGCGAGGCCAGCACCATGACGACCGAGAAGCCGAAGGTCAGCTTCTGATGACGGAAAAAGTCGAAGGTGGTCTTCTCGGGGACCAGTTTCAGACGGAATGCCATGTCTTGATCTCCCTTACAGTACGAGTTCGCGGGGACGACGGCGCGCGAACCAGATGCTCACGAACAGCCGCGTCACCCAGATCGCGGTGAAGACCGAGGTGATGATCCCGATCAGGAAGGTGACGGCGAACCCGCGCACCGGGCCTGCGCCCAGCACGAAGAGGATCACCGCCGTGAGGAAGGTGGTCACGTTGGCGTCGACGATGGCGGACATCGCGCGCTCATAGCCAAGCTCGATCGCGCGGGCGGCTTTCGCCTTCTGCTGATTGCGCAGCTCCTCGCGGATACGCTCGAACACGAGCACGTTGGCGTCGACCGCCGTACCCATCGTCAGCACGATTCCGGCGATACCGGGCAGCGTCAGCGTGCCGCCGATCACCGAGAGGATCGCGAAGATCAGCGCGATGTTGATCCCCAGCGCCAGCGAGGCGAACACGCCGAAGGTGCCGTAGGACGCGATCATGAAGATCACGACGAGCACCGCGCCGACGGCCGCGGCCATCTTGCCGGCCGCGATCGAATCCGCGCCGAGCTCCGGGCCGATGGTCCGCTCTTCGAGGAAGGTCATCGAGGCGGGCAACGCACCGGCGCGCAGCAGCAGCGCCAGATCGGTCGCCTCTTTCACCGTGAACCGGCCGGTGATGATGCCCGAGCCGCCCGCGATATGCGATTGGATCGTCGGCGCCGAGATCACCTTGTTGTCGAGCACGATGGCAAAGGGTTTGCCGATATTGTTCTGCGTGTAATCGCCGAAAGTGCGGGCCGCGCTCGCGTTGAAGCGGAAGGCCACCGCCGGATAGCCGTTCTGATCGGTATCGGGGCGCGCATCCGTCAGGTCTTCGCCGGTCACGACCGGAAGGCTGTCGAGGATGTAGTAGAGCCCTTTCTGATCGGCCGAGGGCAGGATTTCCTGATCCGAGCCCACCGCCTCGTTCGGGTTCGAACTGGTGCCGATCACCGAGTTGAAGGTCAGTTTTGCCGTGGTGCCGATCAGCTGCTTGATCTCCTGTGCGGAGCTTGCGCCCGGCACCTGGATCAGGATGCGGTCAGCGCCTTCGCGCACGATCGTGGGTTCACGGGTGCCCGCGGCGTCGATCCGGCGGCGCACGATCTCCAGCGATTGCTGCATCGTGCGGTCGTCTGTCGCGGCCTTCTCGGCATCCGAGAGCTGGATGATCAGCTGGTTGCCCTCAGTGGTGATCGCGAGCGTCTTCTGCCCAACGCCGGTCAGCGACGAGACCGGGTTGTTCAGCGTCTCGGCGATCTTCTGGGCTTCCGCGATCTGGTCGGCATTGCCGATCTGGATCCGCAGGACGCCCGGATCGGCGTTCAGGCGACGGATCGAGCCGAGCGTGCCGCGCTCGGCGGCGAGCGCCTTGCGGAACTCGGGCCAGAGCGCATCAACACGCGCCTTGTAGACCTCATCGACATTGACCTCGGCCAGAAGCTGCGCGCCACCGCGCAGATCGAGGCCGAGATTGACGATGTCGGAGGGCAGCCAATCGGGCCAGCCAGCCTGCGCGGCCTGCTGCTCGGGCGTCAGAGACTCGCCCTTCGCGGCGGCGGCAACGGCATCGTTATGCCCCTCCACCCGGTTGTAAAAGATGTTCGGCGCGGCAAAGACGACCCCGATCAAAACGATGATCAGGATCAGCACGCGCTTCCACAGCGAGATGTGCAACATGGGGGACGGGCCTTTTATGGCTTATTCAGAGGTCTTGGCGGGTTCGGTGCGCGAAACAACCTGCACGATGGTCGATTTCACCACGCGGACTTTGACGCCCTGCGCGATCTCGACCTCGACCTCGCCGTCTTCCTTGATATGGGTGACTTTGCCGAGAATACCGCCCTGGGTCACGACCTGATCACCGCGGCGCAGAGCCTCGAGCATCGCCTTGTGCTCCTTGGCTTTTTTCTGCTGCGGACGGATCAGCAGGAAATACATGATCACGAAGATCAGGATCAGGGGAAGGAACTGGCCGAACGCGGCGGCGGGGTTACTGGCGCCACCGGCGGCCTGCGCGAAAGCGGGGGTCACGAACATGATCTATGGTCCTTTGTCATGGGCCTTGGGGGCAGCAAGCCCCGGTTGTCGGCGCGCACCCTAGCCGTGGCCCTGAGGCTTGGCAAGGCGAAGCCGCCCCTGTGAAGGCGACCTCACGTCGCGGTGACGCGGCGAAGGGAAACGGAGCGCGCGCGCCCTATCGCCGAAGGGCTGTGATCGACAAGGAAAAAGGGGCTCTGCCCCCGCTCCTGCGGAGCGTCCCCGGGATATTTCGATCGAGAAGAAGGGAGGCGTCTCAGCCCAAGGGCAAGGCGCGCTCGGCCAGACGGGCGAGGTAGGAGGCCCCCACAGGCGCGGCCTCGTCGTTGAAATCGAAGCGCGGATGGTGGAGCCCCGCGCCCTCGCCGGTGCCCATGAAGAGATAGGCGCCGGGCCGGGCCGCCAGCATATAGGCGAAATCCTCGGCACCCATTTCGCGCGGAGCGTCGGTCACGACGCGCTCGGGCCCTGCGATTTCGCTTGCGACTTCGGCGGCGAACCCGGTCTCGTCGGGGTCGTTCACGGTGGGCGGGTAGCCGCGTTCGTATTCGATCTCGACGCTGACGCCATGCGCCGCCGCGATGCCTTCGCAGATCTCGCGCAGCCGTTTTTCCGCCAGATCACGGACCTCCGGCTCGAAGCAGCGAATCGTCGCGGTGAGGAATCCGCTTTCGGGGATGATGTTGAGCGCGGTGCCCGCATGGACCTGCGTGACCGAGACGACGAGCGCATCGCCCGCGCCCACGTTGCGCGAGACCACCGTCTGCAATGAGGTCACCATCGCCGAGAGTGCCGGGATCGGATCGATGCAGCCCTGCGGGGTCGCCGCATGGCCGCCGCGCCCCGTCACCGTCACGCGCGCCTCGTCGACCGAGGCGAGATAGGGGCCGGGTGTGGTGTAGAAATGCCCGAACGGCAGCCCCGGCGCGTTGTGGATCGCGAAGACGCGCGAGATGCCGAAGCGTTCCATCACACCCGCATCGACCATCACCTCGGCCCCGCCGCCGTCTTCCTCGGCGGGCTGGAAGATCAGCGCCACGGTGCCTGCGAATTTCCGGGTCTCGGCCAGATAGGCCGCCGCCCCCAGAAGCATTGCCGTATGCCCGTCATGGCCGCAGGCATGCATCTTGCCGGGCGTCTCGGAGGCGTATTCCGCATGGGTTTCTTCCGTGATCGGCAGCGCGTCCATATCGGCGCGCAGGCCGATGGTGGGGCCTTCGCCCTGCCCTTTGATCAGCGCCACGATCCCGGTCTGGGCGATCCCTTCATGGATCTCATCCACCCCGATTTCGCGCAGCTTCGCGGCGACAAAACCCGAGGTCTGGTGCAGATCGAAACGCAGCTCGGGATGGCGATGCAGCCAGTGCCGCCATTCGGTCATTTGCGGGCCGAGATCGGCGATACGGTTGAGAACGGGCATAGTGGACTTCCCCTTGCGGGCTGGTTAGGCCAGAGGCATTCGCATGGCAGGAGGCAAGCTGCAATGGCCAAACCCGACGACGCACTCATCTTCGACGATACGGGCGATGCGGCCCATCAGTTCACTCGGCTGACCGCGATCATGGAATGCCTGCGTGATCCGGAGAGCGGTTGCCCGTGGGATCTGGAGCAGGATTTCGCCTCCATCGCGCCCTACACGATCGAGGAAGCCCATGAGGTCGCCGATGCGATCGCGCGGCAGGCCTGGTCGGAATTGCCGGGCGAGCTGGGCGATCTGGCGCTGCAGGTGGTCTATCACGCGCAAATGGCGTCCGAGGACGGGCGCTTCGATATCTCCGACGTGCTGCGTGCGATCAACGCGAAGATGGTGGCACGTCATCCGCATGTCTTCGGCGACGAGAGCCGCGAGAAATCCGCCGAACAGCAGACCGCCGATTGGGAAGCGATCAAGGCGGCCGAGCGCAAGGCTGCGGGTAAATCCGAGCGGGTCGGTGTGTTGGACGGGGTGGCTCTGGGCCTGCCCGCGCTGACCCGTGCGATCAAGCTGCAGAACCGCGCGGCGCGGGTGGGGTTCGACTGGCCTTCGACCGATGAGGTCTTGGATAAGATCGTCGAGGAAGCGCGTGAGTTGGAAGAGGCGCGCGACGAATTGGGCCCGGAAGAACTGGCCGAGGAATATGGCGACCTGCTGTTTGTGATGGTCAATCTCGGGCGGCATCTGGGGCTGGACCCGGAGGCGTCCCTGCGCGCGGCCAATCTGAAATTCACCAACCGGTTCAATCATATCGAGCGCGAACTTGAAGCGCGCGGCAAGGCGCCGAAGGACAGCGATCTGGCCGAGATGGATGCGCTTTGGAACGAGGCGAAGGCGCGCAAGATCAAGTGACGGTGGGGGGCTCTGCCCCCGCGCTACCGCGCCCCCCGGGATATTTTCGCCAAGAGGAAGTTCAGAGAAACGCTTTGCGCAGCATGTTCAGCGCGACGAGCATCAGGAAGCCCGCGAAGACGCGCTTGAGCTTCTTGGGGTCGAGCTTGTGGGCCAGTGCCGCGCCCAAGGGGGCGGTGATCGTGGTCATCGCGATGACGATCAGGAAGGCTGGGATGTTCACCGCGCCGATCGAGTAAGGCGGCGCGTCGGCGACCGGCGTCAGCAGAAAGCCGATCGCCGAAGGCAGCGCGATAGTCACGCCGAAGCCTGCCGAGGTCGCGACCGCGCGGTGGATCGGGATACCGTGGAGCGTCTGCATCGGCGTGCCGATCGAGCCACCACCGATGCCTAGCAGCACCGAGAGGAACCCCATCAGCGGGCCGAACCAGGCGCGGAAGATCCCGCCTGGCAGCCCGTCCGAGATCCGCCAGCTCGATTTGCCGAACATCATGTAGCAGGCGATCAGGAGTACCATCACCGCGAAGATGATCTGCATGGTCGAGGAGCGCAGCTGATGCACCACCAGCACCCCGATGATCGCGCCGATGGCGATGGGGGCGATCCATTGCTTGAGGATATCCCAATCCACCGCGCCCTTGCGGTTATGGGCCATGACCGAGCGGATCGAGGTCACGATGATCGTGGCCAGCGAGGTCGCGACGCAGACCTGCATCAGATCGCTTGATCCGTACCCCAAGCCGCTGAAAAGATAGAAGAAGGCGGGCACGAGCACGATCCCGCCGCCGACCCCCAGAAGCCCCGCCAGAACGCCTGCGAACGCCCCCACTGCCATCAGGATCAAGACGAGCGGCGCGAGCGTGGCGAAATCGGGCATGTCGGGAAATCTCCTTGGGTTCCGCTCAGTTAACCCGTTCACGTACGGCTGACAACGCACTCTCGAAAAGTTCAACCCCGGCGCCGTCGCGGGTCGCGCCTTCCGACAGGATCTGCCGGAAGCGGCGCGCGCCGGGCTTGCCGTGGAACAGGCCGAGCATGTGGCGGGTGATCTGGTGCAGCCTGCCGCCGCGCTCGAGATGGCGCGCGATATAGGGGATCATCGCTTCAGCCACGTCGAAGGGATCGCGCGCCGCGCCCTGCCCCCAGATGCGCTGATCGGCGGCGCCAAGCACCTCCATCGGCTGGTGATAGGCCGCGCGGCCCACCATGACGCCGTCGAGCCCTTGGGCGAGTTCGGCCTCGGCTGCGGCGAGATCGGCAATGCCGCCATTGATCGACAGATGCAGCTGCGGATAGGCCGCCTTCATCGCGTGGACGAGCGGGTAATCGAGCGGCGGGATTTCGCGGTTGTCCTTGGGCGAGAGGCCCTGGAGCCAAGCCTTGCGGGCGTGGATCGTGATGCGGGTCACGCCGGCGGCGGCCACTTTCTCGATGAACTCGGGCAGCACCTCTTGCGGGTCCTGATCGTCCACCCCGATGCGGCATTTCACCGTGACTTCAATCGGTTGCGCGGCGATCATCGCGGCACAGCACTCGGCCACCAGATCGGGCGACTTCATCAAAACCGCACCGAAAGCCCCGGATTGCACGCGATCGGACGGGCAGCCGCAATTGAGGTTGATCTCGTCATAACCGAAATCCGCGCCGACCTGCGCTGCCTCGGCCAGTTCCTTCGCGTCCGAACCGCCGAGCTGCAGCGCCACCGGATGCTCGGCCTCATCGAACCCCAGCAGCCGCTCGCGATCGCCGTGAATCACTGCAGGCGCGGTCACCATCTCGGTATACAGCAACGCGTTGCGGCTGATCTGACGGTGGAAGTAGCGGCAATGGCGGTCGGTCCAGTCCATCATCGGCGCGACCGAGAGCTTCGCTGCGCGGATCAGGGCGTCATCTGTCGTCATCGCATCTCTCATCGGGTCTGTCTCGGGGCCGTCTCGATAGCGTCTGTGCCGCCCCCAAGGCGCTGAAATTTCGGAAACTGGGGGAAATGGCGCACCCAGAAGGATTCGAACCTTCGGCCTCTGCCTTCGGAGGGCAGCGCTCTATCCAGCTGAGCTATGGGTGCCTGAAGCGGCGTATAAAGAAGGAGCGCGCGGCTCGCAACTGGGAAATCGGCTTACCGCGCGGCGAGCGCGTCGTCGAGCACGCCTGCCAGCACATCGCGCGGTACATCCGAGGTCACGAAAGCCTCGCCGATGCCGCGCGCGAGGATGAAGCGCAGCTTGCCGTCGAGCACTTTCTTGTCCTGCGCCATCAGGTCGATCAGCGCGTCGCGGCCCGGCAGATCGCCCTCGATATCGGCCAGATCGGTCTTCATTCCCATGTCGCGCAGATGGGCGCGCACGCGGCTCGGAGCTTCTTGCGAGCACAGGCCGAGGCGCTGGCTCAGCTCGAACGCCATGGCGCAGCCGATCGCCACGCCCTCGCCATGCAGGAGCCGGTCCGAATAGCCCGTTGCGGCCTCCAGCGCGTGGCAGAAGGTGTGACCGAGGTTGAGGAGCGCGCGGTCGCCCTCTTCGGTCTCGTCGCGGGCCACGATCTCGGCTTTCATCTCGACCGAGCGTTTGACCGCATGCAGGCGCTTTTCCATATCGCCCGCCGCCATCGTGGGCGCGTTGGCCTCGAGCCAGTCGAAGAAATTCGCATCGCCCAGAAGCCCGTATTTCACCACCTCGCCATAGCCCGCTAGGAAGTCGCGCGGCTCGAGCGTACCCAGCACGTCGAGATCGGCCAGCACCAGCGAGGGCTGATGGAAGGCGCCGATCAGGTTCTTGCCCTGCGGCGCGTTGATCCCGGTCTTGCCGCCCACGGAGCTGTCGACCTGCGCGAGAAGCGAAGTCGGGATCTGCACGAAACGCACGCCCCGGCGCAGCACGGCGGCCGCAAATCCCACCAGATCGCCGATCACGCCGCCGCCCAAAGCGATGACGATATCCTTGCGCTCGACTTTCTGCTCCAGCAGCCATTCCACGGTGCGGGTGAACTGCGGCCAGCTTTTCGTGCCCTCGCCCGGCGGCAGGGCCAGCGAGACCATCTCGATATCGCCAAGGCCGCGGCGCAGGGTCGCGAGATGGAGATCGGCCACCGTCTGATCGGCGACGACCGCCACGCGCGGACGGCGCAGCAAGGGCGCGATCTCGGTGCCTGCGTTTTCCAAGAGCCCGGTGCCGATGCGCACCTCGTAGGAACGCTCGCCCAGCTCGACCGGCACGATCTCACGCATCTTTCACCTCTTCGATCAATCCATCCACCTCGCGCAAATGCGAAACCACCTTGCGCGCCATGCCCTGCACCGAGAGGCCCGGCTCGGCCTCGACCACGATCTGGGCTTTCTCGTAATGCGGAAGGCGCGCGGCCAGAAGGTCGCTCAGCGTCCGTTTCGGGTCGGCCGTGCGCAGCAAGGGCCGCGTGTTCTTGTGGCGCACCCGGTTCCACAGGATCTCCAGATCCGCCTTCAGCCAGACCGAGACGCCGAGCCGGTTGATCAACTCGCGGTTCTTCTCGGACAGGAAGGCCCCGCCGCCGGTAGAGATCACGCCGGGCGGTCCTATCAACAGCCGCTCCAGCACTTCCGATTCGCGGGCGCGGAAGAACGGCTCGCCATCGCGGGCGAAAATCTCGGCGACGGTCATCTGGGCGGCGCGTTCGATTTCGTGGTCGCTGTCGAGGAACGGCGAATCGAGCATCTTGGACAGGGCGGTGCCAACGGCGGTCTTTCCCGACCCCATCATGCCGACGAGCACGACGGAGCGCGTCAGATGCCCCAGTTTCTCGGTTTCGCCTTCCACTGCGCGCCCCCTGCCTCGCGTCGCCTGCGGTATTCCTGCCCTGTCAATCCCGGCGGGACGGACAAGGCTTGCCATCGGCGGAGCCTTGCACAATCGTGACGCAGGACCCCTTGAATGGCGTGAACTTCCCTGAAATGCCATATATGATCAACGCGAAACCGCAACCAAGAACGGCCCGCCCACCGAGAGACACGATATGGGACGGGCCGCGACAGACGGCAGAAAAGAGAGATTATGGGGCGCATCTTCAAGCTTATCGTCATCCTTCTGGTGCTTGGCGCGATCGGCGTGATCGGCTTTGCTTACTTGGGCGACATGAGCCCCGACAGTCAGGAACAGCGTATCGAAGTCACGCTGCCCGACGGCTCGGGCATGGCAGGCACGAGTAATTCCGATGCAGATACCGAGACGGGCACCGACAGCGAGACTGCGAGTGGCAACTGATCGCCGCGCGGCGACCCTTGGCCTGATCTGGCTGAGCGGTTTCGCGCTTGGCGGTCTGGTGGCGGGACCCGCCGCCGCGCAATCGAATGCCGCGGTGGAGGCCACCCCTACGGCCGGGAGCCCGATGTCGGCGATCGACTGGCTGTCGCATTCCCTGAAGTCGGCACCGCGCGATGGCCCGGCGGGCTCGACCGCGCCGGTCAGCGGGGCGGGCGGGATCGAAGATATCGCGGTGCTCTCGCTCGACGCGCCTTCCGCCGATACGTTGGGCCTTCTGACGCCGGATCGCACCGGGCTGCCGCGCGATCTCTGGGGGAATACGCCTGAGCCGGAACTGGCACAGGCCTTGCGGGCGATGCCGCTCGATCAGTTGCCCGCGCTGCGGGGGCTGAGCCTGACATTGCTGCTCGCCGAGCTGAACCCGCCGCAGATCGAGACGCCGTCGCAGCGCAACCAGCTGTTCCTTGCCCGGATCGACCGGCTTCTGGACATGGGTGCGCTGGAACAGGCCAATGCGCTTCTGGGTCAGGCAGGCACCGCGAGCCCCGAGATTTTCCGCCGCAGCTTCGACGTGGCGCTGCTGCTGGGGCAGGAAAACCGTGCCTGCAAGATCATCGAGCGCACCCCCGGCATCGCGCCGTCTTATGCCGCGCGGGTGTTCTGCCTTGCGCGCAATGGGCAATGGGACACCGCAGAGTTGACCTATGGCACGGGCGCCGCGCTGGGGCAGATCCCGCAGGAGGATCGCTCCCTGCTGGAGCAATTCCTCGACCCGGCCCTGGCCGAGGAGGCCGGTGATACGCCGCCGCCCGATCCGGTGACGCCGCTCGCGTTCAAGATGATGGAGGCGATCGGTCAGCCGCTGCCCACGGCGACGCTGCCTCTGGCTTTCGCACAGGCCGACCTGACCGAGAATAACGGTTGGAAATCGCAATTGGAGGCCGCCGAGCGTCTGGCCCGCGCGGGCGTGCTCGACCCGAACCGGCTGCTTGGACTTTATACCGAGCGTAAAGCGGCAGCGTCGGGGTCCCTCTGGGATCGCGTGTCAGCCGTGAGCGCACTCGATCAGGCGCTTGAGGCGGGCGATACCGACAAGGTCGCGACCGCCCTGCCCGCCGCCTATGACGTGATGGCCTCGGAAGATCTTGCACCGGTGCTGGGCGCGCTGTTTGGCGACCAGCTCGCGGGGATGGACCTGCCGGGCCGCGCGGGCCGCCTCGCCTACGAGCTGAGCCTGCTAACCCCGAATTACGAAGAAAACGCCCGCAAAGGCACGCAGAGTTCGGCGCGGGCCGCGCTGCTCAAAGGGCTGGCCGCGGGCGATACCAGCGCACCCCCCGCAAGCGGTGCGCGCGATCAGGCGCTGAAGGCGGTCTTCGATGCGCCGCCGGGAGCCGCGCCCGACCGCTACAAGGGATTGCTGCCCGACCAGCTTGGCCTCGCGCTGATCGAAGCGATCGGGGATGTGGGCGACGGCGCGAAAGGCGATTATCCGCGGCTGCAGGACGGGCTGAGCCTGCTGCGTCTGGCCGGATTGGAAACCGTCGCGCGGCGCGCCGCGATCGAGCTGATCGTGCTGGGAGATCGCGGATGACCGGACCCGGATCAGACGCGCCGCCCGATCCGCAATGGTTGCCGAGTTTTCTCGACGCGCAATCCGCCGAAGCCGGTGCCGCACGCAACACGATCCTGAGTTACGGGCGTGATCTCAATGACTTCGCGGGGTTTCTTCAGGCGAAGGGGCTGAGCTACGCGACGCTCACGCGCGCCGATATCGAAACCTATCTGATCCGCTGCGAGGCGGAGGGGCTGGCGAAATCGACCCGCGCGCGCAGGCTCTCGGCGATCCGGCAACTCTACCGCTTCGCCTATGAGGAGGGCTGGCGCGCCGACAATCCGGCGATCCGCATCGCAGGTCCCGGCCGCGCGCAACGCCTGCCGAAGACGCTGAGCCTCGAGGAGGTCGAGGCGCTGCTGGAGGCCGCCCGCGATCAGGGCCGGTCACAGAAGGATCAGATCCGCAATCGCTGCCTGATGGAGCTGCTTTACGCCACGGGGATGCGGGTCTCCGAACTGGTCTCGCTGCCGGTGTCCTCCGCGCGCGGCGATCCGCGGATGCTGCTGGTGCGCGGCAAGGGCGACAAGGAGCGGATGGTGCCGCTCTCGCCACCGGCGCGCGAGGCGCTGGCCGACTGGCTGAGCGCGCGCGACGAAGCTGAGGAACAGGCCCGCATCGAGCATCGCGCGCCGCCCTCGCGTTTCCTCTTCCCCTCGGGCGGCAAGGAAGGTCACCTGACGCGTCAGGGCTTTCACAAGCTGCTGAAGGACATCGCGGTGAAGGCCGGAGTGAGCCCCGCCAAGGTCACGCCCCACGTGTTGCGACACGCCTTCGCCACGCATCTTCTGCAAGGTGGCGCGGATCTGCGTGCGATCCAGATGCTGCTGGGGCACGCGGACCTGTCGACCACGGAAATCTACACCCATGTCCTCGACGAACGGCTCAAGGAGCTGGTGCTGACGCATCACCCGCTGGCGAAACCGCGCGGCAAAAGTGACGGCACCGCTTGAATGCGCCCTGCCCGCGCCCCATAACCTGACACCATGGAAAACACTCTCGATTTTGCCTTCTGGATCACCGCCGGTTCGATCATTCTGCTGCTGGCGCTCTCGGCCTTCTTCTCGGGCTCGGAAACCGCGCTGACGGCGGCCAGCCGTGCGAAGCTGCGCGCGCAGGCCGATAAGGGCGAAAGCGGCGCGAAGACCGCGCTGGAGGTCACCGAGGATAGCGAGCGCCTGATCGGCGCGATCCTTCTGGGCAATAACGTCGTCAACATCCTGTCCGCCTCGCTCGCGACCGCGCTTCTGACGCGGGTCTTCGGGCAATCAGGCGTGGCGCTGGCGACGCTGGTGATGACGCTTCTGGTGCTGATCTTCGCCGAGGTGCTGCCCAAGACCTACGCGATCACCCTGCCCGAGAAAGTGGCCTCGAAGGTCGCGGGGCCGATCCGCGTCGTGACGCTCATTCTCGCGCCGATCGTCGCTATCGTGCGGATGATCGTGCGCGGCATTCTCTATGCCTTCGGGATGCGGACCGACAAGGACACCCATATGTTCTCGATCCACGAGGAAATCGCGGGTGCGCTGGCGCTGGGGCAATCCGAGGGCACGGTCGACAAGGAAGACCGTGACCGGCTGCTCGGCGCGCTCGATCTGGGCAATCGCACGGTCGAAGAGATCATGCTCCACCGAAGCCAGATCGAGATGATCGATATCGAGGAAGACCCCGACACGATCCTGACGGCGGTGCTGTCCTCGCCGCACACTCGCCTGCCGCTCTATCGCGGCGAGCGCGAAAACGTGGTGGGCGTGATCCATTCGAAAGACCTTCTGCGCGCGGTGGAAAAGGTCGTGCGTGGCGGTGACGGAACGTTGGAAAGCGTGGCCGATCTCGACATCGCCAAGGTGATGATGAAGCCCTATTTCGTCCCCGAGACGACGCCGCTCGACGAGCAGATGCAGGAGTTCCTGAAGCGTCGCACCCATTTCGCGCTGGTGGTGGACGAATATGGCGATCTGCGCGGTCTGCTGACGCTGGAGGACATCCTCGAAGAGATCGTGGGCGAGATCACCGACGAGTTCGACCCCAAGGCCGAGAAGCGTCTGAAGCCTACCGAGAGCGGCGATTACATCGTCGACGGCGCGATGACGATCCGCGACCTGAACCGCGAGACCGATTGGACGCTGCCCGATGAAGAGGCCAACACCGTCGCCGGTCTGGTGATCCACGAGGCGCAGACCATCCCGACCGAGGGTCAGGTCTTCTCCTTCCACGGCTTCCGTTTCGAGGTCGCAGGCCGCAAGGACAACCGGATCACGCGGCTGAAGATCCGGCCGTTGATCCCGGGCGGGTATCCGGAGAGCTGAGAGGCGATGTCGGAGGGGGCGCTGCCCCCGCGGCTGCGCCGCTCCCCCGGGATATTTCTGCCAAGAGGAAGGGATCAGTCGCGCGATAAATAAGGGTCATGCAAGCTGCCCTCTTGCCAAGCGCGAAAACGCGCCCTAATGCCAACGGCATGACAGACCATCAGCGCCTCCTCATCATCGACTTCGGCTCTCAAGTCACGCAGCTGATTGCGCGGCGGCTTCGCGAGCTGAACGTTTACTGCGAAATCCATCCCTATCAGAACGTCACCGACGCCTTCCTGAAAGAGTTCGCCCCGAAAGCGATCATCTTCTCCGGCGGGCCAGATTCGGTCACGCGCGAGGGCTCTCCCCGGCCGCCAAAATCGGCCTATGAGTTGGGCGTGCCGATCCTCGGCATCTGCTACGGCCAGCAGGTGATGATGCAGGATCTGGGCGGTCTGGTGGAGGCCAAGCACGGCTCCGCCGAATTCGGGCGCGCCTATGTGACGCCGACCGAGACGCGGATCGATCTGCTCAATGGCTGGTTCATGGATGGCGCGGGCCGCGAGCAGGTCTGGATGAGCCATGGTGACCATGTCAGCCGCATCGCGCCGGGCTTCGAGGTCTATGGCACCTCGCCGGGCGCACCTTACGCGATCACCGCCGATCTGAGCCGTCGCTTCTACGCGGTGCAGTTCCACCCGGAGGTGCATCACACGCCCAACGGAAAGACGCTCTACGAGAACTTCGTGCGCGACGCGGGCTTCACCGGCGACTGGACCATGGATGCCTATCGCGACGAGGCGATCCGCCAGATCCGCGAACAAGTGGGCGACAGCCATGTCATCTGTGGTCTGTCCGGCGGCGTCGACAGCTCGGTCACCGCGATCCTGCTGCACGAAGCGATCGGCGATCAGCTGACCTGTGTCTTCGTCGATCATGGCCTGCTGCGGATGAACGAGGCCGAAGAAGTGGTCACGATGTTCCGCGATCACTACAACATCAAACTAATCCATGCCGACGAGAGCGAACTGTTCCTCGGCGAGTTGGAAGGCGTCACCGACCCTGAGGTCAAGCGCAAGACGATCGGGCGCCTCTTCATCGACGTATTCCAGAAATACGCGGGCGAGATCGAGGATGCGAGCTTCCTCGCGCAGGGCACGCTCTATCCCGATGTCATTGAATCGGTGAGCTTCTCGGGCGGTCCTTCGGTCACGATCAAGTCGCACCACAATGTGGGCGGTCTGCCCGAGAAGATGGGCCTCAAACTGGTCGAGCCGCTGCGCGAGCTGTTCAAAGACGAGGTCCGCGCGCTCGGTCACGAGCTGGGTCTGCCGGCGTCGTTCATCGGCCGTCACCCCTTCCCCGGCCCCGGCCTCGCGATCCGCTGCCCCGGCGAGATCACCCGCGACAAGCTGGAGATCCTGCGCAAGGCCGACGCGGTCTATATCGACCAGATCCGCAAGCACGGGCTTTATGACGAGATCTGGCAGGCCTTCGTTGCGATCCTGCCGGTGCGCACCGTCGGCGTGATGGGCGACGGGCGGACTTATGACTACGCCTGCGCCCTGCGCGCGGTGACGAGCGTCGATGGCATGACCGCGGATTACTACCCGTTCAGCCACGAGTTCCTCGGCGAGACCGCGACGCGGATCATCAACGAGGTGAAGGGCATTAACCGGGTGACCTACGACATCACCTCGAAGCCCCCCGGCACGATCGAGTGGGAGTGAGCAATGGCGGCCCCGGTCGGGGCCGCAGCTTCTTTCCATTGGAAGGAAGCAATCTGCGTACGCCTCGTGATAGTCTGTCGATAAATAGGGCGTCGAATTATGAAAAAGCTATTTAAGAAATACAAAATTGTAAAACGTTCGAAGTATGACGCTCTGAAACAGCTCTCGAGCGAAGCGCAAGATTTCGAATTTCTCAAAGCGATGCCCCGAGATAAGGCCTCCCAGATCCTGACCCACTTGGAGGCATCCAAGGCCCAGCTAAGGCAGGACCTGCTGGCGCTCACCTATTCAGATTTCAGAGAGAACGGATTTTTCGTTGAGTTCGGCGCCACCGATGGAGTGGGCCTTTCGAATACCCACCTCCTCGAAAAGCAATTCGGATGGACGGGTATCTTGGCGGAACCTGCAAGAACTTGGCACAATGCGCTCAAGGGTAATCGATCCGCAGTCATCGACACACGATGCGTCTGGAAATCGAGCGGCCAACACCTTGAGTTCGACGAGATCGCCAATTCGGAATTATCTACTATCTCCGAATTTGCAGCCTCGGACTTCCACAAGAAACGAAGAACAGACAAGAAAACCTATACAGTTGAGACAGTTTCGCTTTTCGATCTGCTTCAACAGCATCAAGCTCCGCGCCAAATCGATTACTTGTCGATAGATACCGAGGGAAGCGAATATTCCATATTGGAAGCCTTCGACTTCGCCTCCTACGATATCCGCTTGATCACCTGCGAACATAACTTTTCGGATCAGCGCTCGAAAATCTTCGAGCTGCTAACGCGAAACGGGTATGATCGGATTCACACGGATATCTCGAGATTCGACGATTGGTATTTGAAGCGCGGGAGTTGACTGACATGCCTCTCACCCTGACCGGGCGCCTGATCTGCGCCGATGCCGCCGAGGTCGGAATTGTCCGCGTTCACCTGCCCGAGCATATCGCGCTGACGCATGCGGAACCGGGATGTGAGATGTTCGAAGTCAGGCAAGGCGCCGATCCGCTGGTCTTCACCGTCACGGAACGCTTCACCGACCGCGCCGCGTTCGAGGCGCATCAGGCGCGGACGAAGGCCTCGGAATGGGGCCGCGCGACCCAGGGGATCGCGCGGGAGTATCAGATCGAGGAAGACTGAGCCGTTACAGGAAGGCGTCGGGCACTTCGGCCTTCTTGCGCGCGACATAAGCCGCCAGCGCCTCGGCGACGCTCGGGTCCATCGCGGGCTGCTGATACTCGCTGAGCATCTTCTCGACCCGCTGCGTCGCCAGCGCCATCGTGTCGGGCGCGCCCTGCTCTTCCCAGGTCTCGAAAGGCCGGTAATCGAGCAGTTTCGTGCGCCAGAACGCATCCTTGAAATTGGCCTGGGTATGGGCGCAGCCGAGATAGTGACCGCCGGGGCCGACCTCGCGGATCGCGCCCATCGCCTGCGCGTCCTCCGAGATGTCGACGCCTTGCGCCAGACGATGCAGAACGCCCAGCTGGTCGGCATCCATCACGAATTTCTCGTAGGACGAGACCAGCCCGCCCTCCAGCCAGCCGCAGGAGTGAAGCATGAAGTTCACGCCCGCATAGAGGCCGTTATTGAGCGTATTGGCGCTCTCGTAAGCCGCCTGGGCGTCGGGCAGTTTGGAGCCGGTGAAGCCGCCCGCCGAACGATACGGAAGCCCGAGACGCCGCGCGAGTTGCCCCGCGCCGAGCGTGATCAGCGAGGCTTCGGGCGTGCCGAAGGTGGGCGCGCCCGAGTTCATGTCGATCGAGGTCACGAACGCCCCGAAGATCACCGGCGCGCCGGGACGGATCAGCTGGGAATAGGCCACGCCCGCCAGCACTTCGGCCAGCACCTGCGTCAGCGTGCCCGCGACCGAAACCGGCGCCATCGCGCCGCCCACGATGAAGGGCGAGATGATGCAGGCCTGATTGTTGCGCGCATAGATCTCCAGCGCGCCCATCATGGTGTTGTCGAAGGTCAGCGGCGAGTTGATGTTGATGAGCGAGGTCATCACCGGGTTGTTGTCGACGAACTCGTCCCCGAAGAGGATCTTCGACATCTCGACGCTGTCCTCGGCGCGCGAGGGTTCGGTGACCGAGCCCATATAGGGCTTGTCCGACAGCGTCATATGCGCGTGGAGCATGTCGAGGTGGCGCTTGTTCACCGCCACGTCGGTCGGCTCGCAGACGGTGCCGCCCGAATGGTGGAGCCATTTCGACATGTAGCCGAGCTTCACGAAATTCCGGAAATCCTCGATCGTCGCGTAGCGGCGGCCGCCTTGAGCGTCGCGCACGAAGGGCGGGCCGTAGACCGGGGCGAGCACGAGGTTGCGCCCGCCGATCTCGACATTGCGCTCGGGGTTGCGGGCGTGCTGGGTGAATTGCGACGGCGCGGTCGCACACAGCTTGCGGGCAAGGCCGCGCGGAATGCGCACGCGCTCGCCTTCGATCGAGGCCCCGGCCTCGCGCCAGCGTTCCAGCGCTTCGGGGTTCTCGACGAAGTTGACGCCGATCTCTTCGAGCACGGTTTCCGCGTTATGCTCGATGATCTCGAGGGCTTCCTCGTTCAGGATTTCCATGTCGGGAATGTTGCGCGTGATGAAGCGCGAGAACTCCACCTTCACGGCCGTGCGTTCGGCCCGACGGGCTGCCCCGCCACCACCGCGCGCGCGACGCCCCACACGTTCACCCAATTCCGATTCGGCCATGATTGCCTCCGCCCGTTATGCTCCCCTCACCCTAGCGGGCGGTCAGAGACACGATGGCCTGTTTGCGTCCGTCAGCGGTAAAGAAGCGACTGACCATCGGCGAAGATATGCACCTTGGACGGGTCCGCCCCCAGAGAAATCTCGCTATAGCGGCGGTCGTGATGGATGCCGGGAAGCTTCGCGATGATCGGGTCGTGATCGCCCTCAGCCTCGAAATACAGAAGCGTCACCTCGCCCAGAGCCTCGACGATATCGACCCGGCCGGTGTAGATCGCCGCATCCTCGGTGGGCACGAAATCCTCGGGGCGCACCCCGATTTTCACGCGGCGCGACAGGTCCTCGGGACGCGTCGGGATGGTGGAGCGTGCGATACCGCCGCCATCGAGTTTCACCGTGGTCATCTCGCCCGTCTCGGTGATCTCGCCCGTCAGCAGGTTCATCGCGGGAGAGCCGATGAACTGCGCGACGAATTCGTTGCGCGGCTGCTCATAGAGCTCCAGCGGCGTGCCGACCTGCGCGATCCCCTTATTCGCCAGCACGACGATCCGGGTCGCGAGCGTCATCGCCTCGACCTGATCGTGGGTGACGTAGATCATCGTGCGATCGGGCATCGCCTCTTTGAGCTGGGCGATCTCGATCCGGGTCGCGACGCGCAGCGCCGCATCGAGGTTCGAGAGCGGTTCGTCGAAGAGATAGACCTTCGGGTCGCGCACGATGGCGCGCCCGATGGCGACCCGCTGCCGCTGACCACCCGAGAGCGCCTTGGGCAGACGGTCGAGGTAGTCGGTCAGTTGCAGCATATCGGCCGCCTTATCGACGGCGGCATCGATCTCGTCCTTGCTCATCTTCGCGATCTTCAGGGCGAAGGCCATGTTGTCGCGCACCGTCATGTGCGGATAGAGCGCGTAGGACTGGAAGACCATCGCGATGCCGCGGTTCGACGGCGGCACATCGTTCATCCGCACCCCGTCGATCTCGAGCGTGCCGCCCGTGATCCTCTCGAGACCCGCGATCATCCGCAGAAGCGTCGATTTCCCGCAGCCCGAGGGGCCCACGAAGACGATCAGCTCGCCCGCTTTGATGTCGAGGTTGATGTTCTCGAGAACCGACACCTCGCCATAGCTTTTCGCGACGTTTTCCAGTTTGAGTTCGGCCATAGTCTCCCCCTCAGGCCTCGTGTTCGTCGAGGCGCAGAATGCTCGGCTGCCATGGGCCGAGATGCAAAGTGTGATCGGGCATCGGTCGGATCGAGCCCAGCTCGCCCCCGACCGTCACCCAGTTGCCCGGCGGAACGGTGGCGTTCACCGGATGATCGGACAGGTTGAAATAGCACAGGATCGTCTCCTCCTCGTTCCTGCGCGTGAAGACCAGCAGGTCGCCGGAGCAATACATATCCTCCATCGCGCCGGTCCGGAGCACGTCGTGATTGCGACGGAAGCCGATCGCGCGGCGGTAATGGTGCAGCAGCGAGGCCGGATCGTGCTCGGCCACATCGGTCGCGATGTTCTGGTGCGTGGTGGGCACCGGCAGCCACGGGCGCGCCTGCGAGAAGCCCGCATAGGCGGCGTCGCGTTCCCAGACCATCGGCGTACGGCAGCCATCGCGGCCCTTGAATTCCGGCCAGAATTCCTTGCCGTAAGGGTCTTGCAGGTCTTCGTAGGACAGCTCCGCCTCGTGCAGGCCCAGCTCCTCGCCCTGATACAGGCAAAGCGAGCCGCGCAGGCACATCATCAGCGAAGTATAGAGCCGCGCCGAGGCCGGCGTCAGTTGCCAGCGCGAGATATGGCGCTCCACATCGTGGTTCGAATAAGCCCAGCAGACCCAACCGTCCTTGGCGACCGTATCGACCTTGTCGAAGACGGATTTGAAATAGCTCGCCTTGAGCGGTTCATGCCCGGAGAGCAGCTCGAAGGCGTAGGACATCTGCATCTTGTCCGCGCCGGAGGTGTATTCGCCCAGAATCTCCAGCCCGCGCTGGCTGTCGCCCACTTCGCCCACAGCCGCTGCGTTGTAATTGTTCATCAGCGTCCGGAGCTTGCGCAGGAAGCGCAGGTTCTCGGGGTTGTTCTTGTCGTAGATGTGGCGCTGGTGATTGTAGGGGTTCACCTTCGGCGCGGTCTGGTCGTTACGCTCTTCCGGCGGCAGCGGCGGGTTATCGCGCAGCTCGTCGTCATGCATGTAGAAGTTGATCGTATCGAGGCGGAATCCATCGACGCCGCGCTCCAGCCAGAACTGCGCGACATTGAGCAGTTCCTGCGTCACTTCCGGGTTGTGGAAGTTCAGATCGGGCTGCTCCACGAGGAAGTTGTGCATGTAATACTGCTCGCGCCGGCTGTCCCAGTGCCAGCCCGGGCCGCCGAAGATCGACAGCCAGTTATTGGGCGGCGTGCCGTCGGGCTTGGGATCGGCCCAGACGTACCAATCGGCTTTCGGGTTGTCCCGGCTCGACCGGCTTTCCTGGAACCAGGGGTGCTGATCGGAGGTATGGCTCAGCACCAGATCGATCATCACCTTCAGACCCAGCGCATGGGCCGTTGCGATCACCTGGTCGAAATCGGCGAGGTTGCCGAACATCGGGTCGACGTCGCAGTAGTCGCTGACATCGTAGCCGAAATCCTTCATCGGCGAGGTGAAGAAGGGCGAAATCCAGACCGCATCCGCCCCGAGGCTCGCGACATGCGGCAGGCGGCGGACGATCCCGAGAAGATCGCCGATGCCATCGCCATTGCTGTCTTGAAAGCTGCGCGGATAAATCTGGTAGATCACGGCCCCGCGCCACCAGTCTTCTTTCTTAGTAAGGGTTTTCATCAACCACCTTTAACCGAACCCGCCAGCAGACCGCGGACGAGATATTTCTGCATAGCGAAGAACACCAGAAGCGGCACGGCGATGGAGATGAAGGCGGCGGACGCCAGAATGCCCCAGTCGCCGCCGCGCGACCCCAGAAGGTCGTCGGCGATCTTCACAGTCATCACCTTCGAGGCGTCGTTCGCCGGAAGGAAGACTTTCGCGACAAGTAGGTCATTCCAGACCCAGAGGAATTGGAAGATTGCAAAAGAAGCAAGCGCCGGGAATGACAAAGGCAGCACGATTTTCATGAAGATCTGGAAATCGGTCGCCCCGTCGACCTTCGCGCTCTCGATGATATCGCGCGGAAGACCGACCATGTAGTTGCGCAACAGGTAGATCGCGAGCGGCAGGCCGAACCCGGTATGGGCCAGCCATATCCCGAGGAAGCTCTGCCCGATGCCGATCTCCTGATGGAGCCGCAAAAGCGGCACCAGCGCGAGCTGCAACGGCACGACCAGCAAGCCAACAACCGCCGCGATCAACAGACCCCGGCCCGGAAACTCCATCCAGGCCAGCGCATAGGCCGCGAAGGCCGCCACGAGGATCGGGATGATCGTCGCCGGGATCGTCACCGTCAGCGTGTTCATGAAGGCCTGCCCCATGCCGTCCGAGAACAGCACGTTGCGGTAATTGGCCAGCGTGAAAGCGGGCGGCATGTCGGCCACGAAATAGACCCGCGGGCCCGAGCCCTCGAAGCTCGTCTTCGACGTGGCCTTATAGGTGCCGTCCTTGGCCACGCTCAGCGTGCCGCCATCGCCGGTATCGACCGTCTCCCCCGCCTTGTAGGCGCCCGGCTTGATGCCCGAGGTGCCGAAGGCGGTGATCGTCGTGCCCGCTTTCAGGTCATTCGCGTTCTGCCCGTTATTGAGCAGATCGCCCTCGAGCACATAGAGCCCGTCGACCTGTTTCTCGCCGTCGGCCGGGATGCGGTCGCGGAAGGCTTTCTCCACGGAGAAGGCCGCGTCCCACCAGCCCGACTGGCTGATCTGGTCGGTCGTGCGGAAGGAGCTGACCAAGAGCCCCACCGTCGGCACCAGCCAAAGCACCACCATGAAGACGACCGAGAGTTGCACCGCCCATGTCAGGCGCGATTTCTGTCCTGCGATAGCGGCCATCAGCGCGTCTCCCTACGGGCTTGAATGATGTTCCAGATCATCACCGGCAGCACGATGATCATGATGACGAAGGCCACGGCCGTCGCGCGCCCGTCATCGCGGAACATGTATTGCATCATGTAGCTGGGCAGAATCTGCGTGCCGAAATTCCCGCCCGTCGTTGCGTAGACGATATCGAAGACCTTCAGCACGAGGATCGTGATCGTGGTCCAGACCACGACGATCGTCGGCATGATCTGCGGCACCTTGATCTTGAAGAACAGCTGGAACGGGTTGGCCCCGTCGAGCACCGCGGCCTCGATCGTCTCCTCGGGGATGCCGCGCAGCGCGGCCGAGAGGATCACCATCGCGAAGCCGGTCTGGATCCAGATCAGGATCACCATCAGGAAGAAGTTGTTCCAGAACGGCACCTGCAGCGGGTCGAGCGGCTGCATGTGGAAGGCCACGCGGATCGCGTTGATCATCCCGATATCGGGGTTCACGGCGTAGACGAATTTCCAGATCAGCGAGGCACCCACGAAGGAGATCGCCATCGGCATGAAGATCAGCGATTTCGCGATGTTACCCCATTTGATGCGGTCGGTGAGCTGCGCTGCCAGCAGACCGAGGAAGGTCGCGAGCGCGGGCACCACCAGCACCCAGAGGAAGTTGTTGAACACGGCCTGACGGAAGCTCGGATCCATCGCGAGCCGTTCGTAATTGCCAAGGCCCACGAAAGTGCCGCCGTCGCGGTTGAACAGCGAGCGCCAGAACGAACCGACCACCGGATAGGCCAGATACAGACCGAGCGCGAAGATCGCCGGGAACAGGAACAGCCAAGGGCGGACCATGTTCGCGCGGTTGATATTGCGCCCCGGGTCTTTGCCGCTCGGCGGGAAGATGACTTTGTCGAGGACGATATTCGCGGCGTAGAAATAGGCGACACAGCCGCCCACCCCAAGCGCGATCGTAATCAGACCCTGCAAGATCGGTGACATCTGGCCCCTCCCCGAACCGGCGTGAAAAGATGCGAACGCCCCCGGAGAACGGCTCCGGGGGCGCTGGCGTTACTTACTTCTGGATGCTGTCCCAGCGCTTCTGAACCGCGTCGGCGGCCTCTTGCGCGGTCTCGTCACCGGTGGTGTAGGCGACCATCGCCTTCCAGAACGCGTCGGTGCCGATCTCGCCCGGCATCTGGTCCGACCCGTCGAAGCGGAAGGTCGTGGCGTCCAGCAGGATCGAGTTCATGTGACGCTGCACGTCATTGGCGAAGGCCGCCGGATTGACGTTCTTGTTCGGCGTCAGGAAGCCCGATTGCGCCATCCAGATTTCCGAGGCGATCGGCGTCTCGAGGAACTTCACGAAGGCTTCGGCCGCCTTGGAATCCTTGGTGATGCCGAACATCGTGCCCGCGCCGAGGACCGGCTTGCCGAGATCCTTGCTGGCATAGGACGGGAAGTAGAAGAAGTTCACGTCCTGGCCCACCTTGGTCCCGTCGGGGAAGAAGGTCGGGATGAAGCTCGCCTGCTTGTGCATGTAGCATTTCGGCGGGAAGTCGAAGAGACCTTTCGGGCTGTCGCGGAAGTCGGTGGTGGCCACCGCCTGCTCGCCGCCTTCGGCGAAGCCGGGGGTCTTGGCGAACCAGCCGTAATCCTTGATCGCCTCGACGACCTTAGGATCGTTGAACTTCAGCTTGTTGGTGACCCAGTCGTCATAGGTCTCGGGCGACTGCGTGCGCAGCATGAAATCCTCGACCCAGTCGGTCGCGGGCCAGCCGGTCGCAGCCCCGGAGCCCAGACCGATGCACCACGGGGTGCCGCCATCGGCCTTGATCTGCTCGGTCAGCGCCTTGAGGTCCTCCATCGTCTCGGGAACCTTGTAGCCCGCTTCCTTGAAGTTCTCCGGCACATACCAGACGAGCGATTTCAGGTCCGCCTTGAACGGGAAGGTGAAGGTGTGGTTCTCGCCATCCTTGCCCTTGTAGGTCGACAGATCCTCCCAGGACTGACCCGCGGCGTAGTTGTTCTTGATCCAGTCACCCGTGCCATCGGGCATCGCCGTCAGGTAGCCCTGCTTGGCCATGTCGGAGGCAAGGCCCGGCTGCGGGAAGACCGCGATGTTCGGCGGCGTGCCAGCCTTGGCGGCGATCACGATATCCTGCTCGAAGCTTTCCGAACCGGAGTAGTTCACCTTGGCGCCGGTCGCGGCCTCGAAATAGGCCAGAACGCTCTCAAAAAGCGCCTTGTCGTTGCCCGTCCACGGGCCGGTGATCGTGAGCGTTTCGCCGCTCAGATCGGTGTCGTTCTTAAATTGGTCATAGCTCGCCCAGTCAAACTTGTCGGCATCGCTGCCCGGCGCGAACTTGAGATCCTGCGCGTGAGCGAGCCCCGCCGACAGCGCGAGCGCCGCGATCCCAAGCATCAGATGTTTGGTCATGAAATCCTCCCGGTGTGTCGCGCTTTTTGGCCCATGGCGACTCGCCAGCCCAAAGCGCTTTGGACAGCTCCGACCGTTTCAGAGCCTCGCAAAGAAGTCAATTGTGCCTGCTCACGCCAAAATCAATTCCGCTTTATATCCTCATGACTTACGCAGAAAGCTACGCCGCAGCGCAGCATCGGCCCCGCCGCACCCGCATCATTGACGCCGATAGACGCGCACCCTAGTCTCTCGATAATCCAAAGCGGTTTGGCTCATGAATCTCAAGACATTGGCACTCGAATTGGGGCTGTCGCCCACCACTGTGAGTCGCGCGCTCAACGGCTACCCGGAAGTCTCCGAGGCCACGCGGCGTCGGGTGTGCGAAGCGGCCGAGGCTGCCAATTATCGTCCCAACACGCAGGCCAAACGATTGGCGACGGGCCGCGCGATGGCAATCGGCCACATCATCCCGATCTCGGACCGCCACGAGATCGTGAATCCGGTTTTCGCGGATTTCATCGCGGGCGCCGGTGAAGTCTATGCGCGTGCGGGCTACGATATGGTCATGACCATCGTGCCCGACGATTCCGAGGCCCGCGCCTATGCCGAGCTGCGCTCGAAAGGGAATGTGGATGGCGTGTTGATTCACGCGCCCAAGGTCGAGGATCACCGCATCGCCATGCTCGACGCACTTGGGCTGCCCTATGTGCTGCACGGGCGGGTCAGCGGAACGAACTCCCCCTTCAGCTGGGTCGATGTGAACAACAAGCGCGCCTTCGAGCGGGCCACGAATTTCTTGCTCGATCTGGGGCATCGCCGGATCGCGCTGATCAACGGCATCGGAGAAATGGATTTCGCCCGCAGGCGCCGGCGTGGCTATGAGGCTGCGCTCAAGGCGCGTGATATAGCCATCGACCCAACCCTGATCGTCGAGGGCGAGATGACCGAGGCGCAAGGCCACGATGCGGCGCGCGAGATGCTGCAATGGCCCAACCCACCGACGGCCTTCCTGACCGCCTCGCTGCTCTCCGCGATGGGCGCGCGGCGCGGCATCGAAGAGGCAGGTCTGGTGATGGGACGCGACGTCTCGATCGTGACCCATGACGACGAGCTGGGTTACTTGAAAAACGGCACGGCGGAAGAGCCGATCTTCACCGCGACGCGCTCCTCGGTGCGCGAGGCGGGACGGCGCTGCGCGGCGCTTCTGATCGAGCAGATCGAGAGCGGCGACCGCAGCCCGCGCCACGAATTGATGGAGGCGGTTCTGGTTCTCGGCCAGTCCACCGGTCCGGTCCCCACCCAATGAGGCGCGCTGCGCCCGAGTTGAAACCAATTTTATATACAGGATGAAGATGCTCCCGAAACGCGCTGATTTTCCTGCCGATTTCCAGTTCGGCGTTGCCACCTCCTCCTATCAGATCGAGGGCCATTCCTTCGGCGGTGCGGGCCCGACCCATTGGGACACTTTCGCCGCCACGCCGGGCAATGTCGTGCGCGCCGAGAACGGTGCAGTCGCCTGCGACCACTATCACCGCTGGGAGGAAGACCTCGACCTGATCGCCAATGCGGGGTTCGACATCTACCGCTTCTCGACCTCCTGGGCGCGGGTCATGCCGGAAGGCCGCGGCCCGGTGAACCGTGAGGGGCTGGATTTCTACGACCGGCTGGTCGACGGGATGCTGGAGCGCGGGTTGAAACCGGCGCTCACGCTCTATCACTGGGAACTGCCCGCCGCGCTCGCCGACAAAGGCGGCTGGCGCAATCGCGACATCGCCTCGTGGTTCGCCGATTTCACGCATGTGATCGCGGATCGGCTCGGCGACCGCATCTGGTCCGCCGCCCCCATTAACGAGCCGTGGTGCGTCGGCTGGCTCAGCCATTTCCTCGGCCATCACGCGCCGGGCCTTCGCGACATCCGCGCGACCGCCCATGCGATGCATCACGTTCTGCTCGCCCACGGCAAGTCGATCCGGGTGATGCGCGGCCATGGGATGAAGAACCTCGGCGCGGTGTGCAATCTCGAATACCCGATCCCCGCCGACGAGACGCCCGAGGCCGCGGCGGCCGCCAATCTCTATGATGCGTATTACAACCGCTTCTTCGTCGAGGGCATCTTCAAGGGTCGCTACCCGGAGGAGGTTATGGAGGCCTTCGCCCCGCACATGCCGCATAACTGGGAAGACGACTTCGCGCTGATCGGCGAGAAACTCGACTGGCTCGGCCTCAATTACTACACCTGCAAACGCATCGCGCCTACCGAGGGGCCGTGGCCTGCGCATCACGAGGTCGACGGCCCGCTGCCCAAGACCGCGATGGGCTGGGAGATCTATCCCGAAGGCCTCTATCAGTTCCTGACCCGGCTCGCGCGCGACTACACCGGCGATCTGCCGCTCTACGTTACCGAGAACGGCATGGCCGCGCCCGATGTGGTCGAGGATGGCAAGGTCGAAGACCCGCATCGCATCGCCTATTACCGAGATCACCTCGCCGCCGTGCAGCGCGCGATTGCCGAGGGTGTCCCGGTGAAGGGCTATATCGGCTGGTCGCTGATGGACAATTACGAATGGGCCCTGGGATACGAGAAGCGCTTCGGGCTCGTCCATGTGGACTTCGACAGCTTGCAGCGCACCCCGAAAGCGTCCTATCTGGCATGGAAAGACGCATTGGGGAGCCGCGGATGAGCGATCAAATCACCCTGCTGGCCGATATCGGCGGCACCAATACACGCGTGGCGATGGCCCGCGACGGCAAGCTGATCCATGCCACGATCCGCCGCTTCTCGAACAAAGGGCGGGGCGCGCTGGAGGACATTCTCGAGGAGTATATCCGCGACGAGGATTGCGGCGAGATCGCGGGCGCCTGCGTGGCCGCTGCCGGTCCGGTGCGCGACGACGTGGCCGAAATGACCAACCTCGCCTGGGTGATCCGCGCCGATAACATCGCGCGGCTGACCGGGACGGATCATGTCTTCGTGCTCAACGATCTGCAGGCGCAGGGTCATGCGCTGGGAAGCCTCGCCGACGATGCCGTGCACCCGATCCTGCCCGGCCTGCCTGCGAAGGAGGGTTCTGCGCGGCTGGTGGTCGGCATCGGCACCGGCTTCAACGCAGCTCCCGTGCATGAGGGGCCCGGCGGGCGCGTCGTGCCGCCCTCCGAGGCAGGCCACACCACCTTGCCGATCGAGACCGAGGCTGATTTCGCGCTCAAGACCTATCTCGATGCGAAACACGATTTCGCCAGCGTCGAGCATGTCGTGTCGGGGCGCGGTCTGGAACGGCTCTACGCCTATCTCAGGGGCGAGGACGACGCGACCACGTCGGGCCAGGAGATCCTCGAAGCGATCACCCGTGGCGAAGAGACAGCCGTCGCGGCCGGACAGCTTTTCGTGCAGATGCTGGGCCGGGTCGTGGGCGATCTGGCGCTGACCCACCTGCCCTTCGGCGGCATCTACCTGATCGGCGGGGCTGCGCGCGGCGTCGTCCCGTGGCTCGACGAGTTCGGTTTCGCCGAGGCGATGCAGGCCAAGGGGCGCTTCTCGGAATTCCTGCGCGCCTTCCCGGTCAGCGTGGTCGAGGACGACTACGCAGCGCTTCAGGGCTGCGCCTCCTATCTTTCTTCGCGCATGATGCGATAGGCGCGTTTCCGTCAAGGCTATTTTAACGGCTTGGGCTTAGACCTCTTTCACGGATGTGTTTGAAAGAGGTTGCCGATGCGTACGCTCTGCCTTCGTGACTTTGTGGTGGCGCCATGACCGCGCTTGCCCTGCCCGACCGGATCGACCTTGCGACCGTGCGCCCCCTGCAAGCGTCGCTGCAATGCGTGGCGACAGAAGATGTCGCCCTCGATGCCTCCAGCGTGACCCATTTCGGCGCGCTGGGGCTGCAACTGCTGCTTTCTGCGGCGAAGACTGCCCGCATCGCAGGTCACCGCCTCGAGATCGCGTCGAGTTCGGAGGCGTTCGACAGCGCCCTGACCCGGTTCGGCCTCTCGCGTGAGGATCTCCAGCACCTGCCGGATGCGGAGGCCCCATGTCACTGAAAGTCCTCGCGGTCGATGACAGTCGCACCATTCGCGACATGCTCAAGCTCACCCTCGAACATGCCGGGATGGAGCTGTACCTCGCCGAAGACGGCGTGCACGGGCTGGAGGTGCTCGACGGGCTGGAGCCTGACGCGATCATCTCCGACATCAACATGCCGCGCCTCGACGGGTTCGGCTTCATCGAGGCTGTGCGCGGGCAGGACCGCCACCGCGCGACCCCGATCCTCGTCCTCACCACCGAATCCGCGGCCGAGCTGAAAGCCCGCGCCCGCGCCGCCGGGGCGACCGGCTGGATCGTGAAGCCCTTCGACCCGACCAAACTGGTCAAGGCGCTCAACATGGTTGCCGGATAAGGAGCGCGACATGTCCGACCCGATGGCAGAAATCAAAGCGTCCTTCTTCATCGAATGTGAAGAACTGCTCGAAAGCCTGCAAGACGCGCTCTCCGACCTCGACGAGGGCGCTGACGATGGCGAAACGATCAATGTCGTCTTCCGGGCGGTCCATTCGATCAAGGGCGGCGCAGGCGCCTTCGGCCTCGATGCGCTGGTCGCTTTCGCGCATCGGTTCGAAACCGTGCTGGACGAGCTACGCGCCGGCAGGCTCGACCTGACGCCTGAGGCGGTCAAACTCTTTTTCCAGGCGGCCGATCTGCTTGCAGACGAAATCCGTGCCGCGCGCGAAGGGTCTCCCGAACCCGAGACCGCCGAGGAGTGCCTTCAGGCGCTTGAGGCGCTTTTGGGGGATCGGGGGGCTGCACATGCGGCTGATGCGGAAGACGAGGTGGAGACGGCAGATTTCCAGCCGATGGGCCTCGCGCTCGATCTCGACTTCGATTTCACGCCAGAGAATGCGTCCCCGACCGGCTTCACCCTGCAGTTCCGTCCGGACGGCGCGCTCTATGCTTCGGGCAACGAGCCGCTGCAGCTTCTCCGCGCCCTCGCCGAGATCGCGGAGATCTCGATCACGACCGATGCATCGGCGGTCCCGCCCCTCGATACGCTCGACCCGGAGGAGAACCATCTCTGCTGGACCGTCCAGATCACGGGGGATGTGACGGAAGGCGAAATTCGGGAGGTGTTCGAATTCGTCGAGGACGTCTGCCAGATCGATATTTCGTCGATGCTTGATTCATCTGAAACGCCCCTCCCGGAGCTGCCCGAATTAGAAAGCGAACCGTCCGGTGACCCTGACGAAGATGAAAAAATTGACCCCGCGGCGGCAGTGGATGGCCCCGGTTCCGTCAATCCCGCGCCGCCTCCAGCCGATGATGTAGCGAAGATCGCAACCGAAGCTCCCGCGCGCACGCCTGACCCGGCCCCGGCCGAGCAACAGGCAGAGGCCGCGAAGCCCTCCGCCGCTCAGCCTGCGGCATCCAACACCGCTCCCGCTGCAGAGCCCGGCGCCACCGTGCGCGTCGATATCGAGCGCATCGACCGCTTGGTGAACCTCGTCGGCGAATTGGTGATCAACCAAGCCATGCTTGCCCAATCTGTCGCCGAAGCCGGTCTGCCGCCCAACTCCGCCGTGAATACCGGGCTCGAAGCCTTCATGATGCTGACCCGTGACATTCAGGACAGCGTGATGATGATCCGTGCTCAGCCGGTGAAACCGCTGTTCCAGCGGATGGCCCGCATCGTGCGCGAAGCTTCTTCCGCGATCGGCAAGGACGTCCGGCTCAAAACCGAAGGTGAAACCACCGAGGTCGACAAGACCGTCATCGAGCGCCTCGCCGACCCGCTCACCCATATGATCCGCAACGCCGTCGATCATGGCCTCGAATCCCCCGACATGCGCGTAGCCGCTGGCAAACCACGCGAAGGAATCGTCACCCTCTCAGCCCACCACCGATCCGGCCGCGTCGTGATCGAAGTCAGCGATGACGGTGGTGGCATCGACCGCAAGAAGGTCTTTGAAAAAGCCATCGAAAAGGGGCTCATCGCTCCGGATGCCCAGCTTTCCGATAGCGAAATCGACAACCTTCTCTTCCTGCCCGGTTTTTCTACCGCAGACCAGGTTTCCGCGCTCTCGGGCCGCGGCGTCGGCATGGATGTCGTGAAAAGCTCGATCCAATCTCTAGGCGGTCGGATTTCGATCACCTCGGACCCCGGCAAGGGCAGCTGCTTCTCGATTTCCCTGCCGCTGACTCTTGCCGTGCTCGACGGAATGGTCGTCAATGTCGCTGGCGAAACCCTCGTGGTCCCGCTCTCCTCGATCCTCGAAACCGCGACGCTCACGAGCGAAGACATCCGCGCGCTCGGTCCATCGACGAATGTCATCCATCTGCGGGGCGCCTTCGTCCCTCTTTTCGATCTCGGTGCCGAACTCGGATATCGCGGACCGAAGCGATCCTACAGCGGCGACGTCGTTCTGCTCACCGCTCAGGAAGATGGTGCCCGCTCTGCCCTCGTGGTCGATTCAATTCTCGAGCAGCGCCAGGTCGTCATCAAGGGATTGCAGCAATCCTATGGCCATATTCCCGGAGTCGCTGCCGCGACGATTCTTGGCGACGGTCAGATCGCGCTTATTCTCGACCCTGCCGATCTCGTTCAAACCGCCTCGGGCAACACCCGCGCCATAGATATTTCACTCGCAGGATAAGCCATGACCGAAGACACCACACCCCAAAACGATGCCGCTGAAGTCGAGCTTCTCTCCTTTCGCCTCGGCGAAGAAGAATACAGCGTGGACATCATGTCCGTGCGCGAAATTCGCGGCTGGACTCGCGCGACACCGCTGCCTCACGCGCCCTCCTTCGTCCGCGGCGTAATCAACCTGCGCGGCACCGTCCTGCCCGTTGTCGACCTCTCGGTCCGCCTCGGGATGGAACCAGTCGCGGGAGATGCCCGGAACGTCATTATTGTCGTCCAAGTTGGTGGCCAGACCGCGGGGCTTCTCGTTGATGCCGTCTCCGACATCCTCGCCCTGCCCCGCTCAGAGATGCAATCTCCGCCCGATCTCAATGCCGACGTCTCGCAACGCTATATCTCTGTGCTTACGATCGTCGAAGGCCGGATGATCCGCATACTCGACCTCACGTCCGTACTGCCGCAAGAGGCAATCGAGGCCGCATGAGCGCGCACCCGTCCACCCTTGGGCAAGTCACGCCGACCGATGCCGAGTTCAGAGCGATCGCACAGCTCTTGTACGAGACGACAGGAATCGTGCTCGCACCCGGCAAAACCTCAATGGTGCAAAGCCGCCTTGCAAAGCGACTCCGGGCCCTGGGGCTCGCGCAGTACAAAGACTATATCACGCTGGTGAATTCCGACGCAGGTGGCGATGAACGCCGTCAAATGATATCCGCGCTCACCACAAACGTGACCCATTTTTTTCGTGAGAAACATCACTTCGAAACCCTGCGCAGAAACGTTCTTCCTTCCCTTCTGGAGGCTGCTCGGCGCGGCAGTCGCGTTCGACTTTGGTCTGCGGGATCGTCGAATGGTCAAGAAGCTTATTCGATCGCCATGACGATTGCCGAAAGCGCACCTGATTTCGCCAATCTGGATCTGCGCATTCTCGCTTCCGACATCGATCCTCTCATGATCGCCGCCGGTGCGAAGGGACGCTATCCCGCAGCCGCACTCGAGTCGGTGCCGGATATTTTGCGACAGAGATATTTCGAGCTGCAGGGTGAACAATATCAAGTCGTCTCGGGACTCCGCGATCTCGTCCAATTTCGTGAACTCAATCTCCATGATCCCTGGCCGATGCGCGGAAAATTTGA
Source organism: Thioclava sp. ISO4 (assembly GCF_058105145.1). Taxonomy (NCBI): domain Bacteria; kingdom Pseudomonadati; phylum Pseudomonadota; class Alphaproteobacteria; order Rhodobacterales; family Paracoccaceae; genus Thioclava; species Thioclava sp. ISO4. The sequence continues at coordinate 2,471,455 of NZ_CM176571.1, read as the reverse complement.
CGTTATCTTCTGCCGAAATGTCGTCATCTATTTCGCTCCTGAGGCACAGGCCCGGCTATGGGAGCGGTTCGAGGAGCAGCTCACGCCGGGTGGTTTCCTGTTTGTCGGGCATTCTGAACGCGTAACCGACGGAAAACACACGAAGCTCCGCACCGCCGGCGTCACGACTTATCAATTGAACTCAATCTAACCGGACAGGATTTCACTTCATGGCATTGAGAGACCAATTGCGTATCCTCGTGGTCGACGACATGTCGACGAGCCGGGGGCTTATTATGCAAGCGCTCGACGCGATGGGCATCCGGCAAGTCGGATATGCAACTGATGGACAGAGCGCGCTTCAAAGCCTAGAGGCCAAGCCAGTCCACCTTGTCATCTCTGACTACAACATGCCGGGAATGGACGGATTACAATTCCTTCAAGCCATGCGGAAAAATGCCCGCACCAAAGGCTTAGGCTTTATCCTGATCACCGGGCGCGCCGATCGTGAAATCGTCGACACCGGCCGACGGCTCGGAATGAATAACTTCATAAAAAAACCGTTTACCCCGCCCGAACTAAAAGCCTGTATCGAAGCCGTTGTGGGACGTCTGTAATGCATCAACAACGACGCCGACTTCCGATTTCAGACCTCACTGCGCGCGTCGGGCGTGAGTTGGAAGCGCTCGCTCGTTTGTCTGTTGCGCTCCAACGCGCACTGAGCTACTCCCCATCTCTTGGACAGGATCTGACGTAAATTAAGCTACTCGTTGCACCTGCTGACCGGGTTGGTTGATATCATTTCTCTGCCAATACACCAGCGCCGGTGGCTTGCCGCCGAGGGCTGAGTGAGGGCGCTGGTGGTTGTAGAAGGTCATCCATTTCCGGATGGCCGCCTTCGTCTCCGATCCTGTCTCCCAAGCGTGCAGGTAGACGCACTCGTATTTCAGGGTGCGCCACAGCCTCTCGATGAAGATGTTGTCCAGGAAGCGGCCTTTCCCATCCATCGATATGCGCACGCCGGATCGACGCAGCGTGTCCGTCCAGGCGAAGGACGTGAACTGAGACCCTTGATCGGTATTCATGATCTCGGGCGGGCCGAACTTGTGGACGGCTTCGTTCAGCGCTTCGACGCAGAAGTCGGCCTCCAGCGTGTTCGAGATCCGCCAGGCCAAGACCTTTCGCGTGTGCCAGTCCATGATCGCAACGAGGTATAGAAATCCGCGCCTCATGGGCAGGTAGGTGATATCCGAGCACCAGACTTGGTTCGGGCGATCCACTCGCAGACCTCGCAGCAGGTAGGGATAGGTCTTGTGGCCCTTTGCGGGCCTGCTGGTGTTGGGCTTCTGGTAAATCGGCATCAGCCCCATCAGGCGCATCAGTCGCCGTATCCGCTTCTCGTTCACCAAGTGTCCGTCGTTACGCAGATGCCAGGTCATTTGCCGGACGCCGAAGAACGGGGTCTCCAGGAACTGCTCGTCGATCCGTCGCATCAGGCCGAGGTTCTGTTCGGTCTCGCCCTTGGGGGTGTAGTAGAAAGACGAGCGCGCGATCGACAGCAGCTTGCACTGCTGGCCGATCGACAGGTCCGGGTGGTGAGGCTCGATCATGCCGCGCCTCACTTCCCGCCCCAGGGCTTCAGCTTTCGTTCCAAAAAAGAGTTGGCCACCGCCAGCTCCCCGATCTTGGCGTGGAGCTCCTTCACCTGCTCCTCGTCGATCTCGGGCTTCTTGCGGCCCCCGCGCTCGAACACGCCGGACGCGCCTTCGAGCAGGGCCCGCTTCCATTGATGGATCATCGTCGGATGCACCCCGAACCGGCTCGCCAGTTCGGCCGCTGTCTCTTCACCCTTCAGGGCTTCCAGCGCGACCTTTGCCTTGAACTCGGGCGCGTGCTGCTTGCGTTTCGACATCTCTGATCTCCTTCTCGTCGAAGATCAGCAGACTGCAAATCGTAGCTTATGTCAGTGTCCGAATTTCAGGGGGTAGCTCAGGCATATGTTGTGCAATGAGCGTGGGCGGGCAATTACTGGGAAAGCCCTTCAAGACCGTTTCCAGAGCGTCAACACCACCTGTCGAGGATCCGATGAGTACGAATTGACCGCCCCAATGGAAGTTTTGTGCTGGCATGATCGAAGCTCGATCTCGCGCTTTCTGAGGCAGTCGAGCACTTGCGGCCGCGAGTAGAATATCTGGGAGCGACTCGAAACTTTTTTCGAGTTGACCAAATCGTGGTTTTCCAACGCAGTCGATCGCGCCGAGGGCAAGCGCTTCGATTGCGGAGCGGGATCCCTTATGCGTTTCGGTCGACACCATAACGACGGGGATCGGCCTCAGCCGCATGAGACGTTCGAGGAAATCGAGCCCGTTCATGCGCGGCATCTCGACATCGAGCGTAATTACATCCGGCAAAAGCGATTTGATTTTTTCACGCGCGTCGAACGCGTCAGCCGCTTCTCCGATCACAGCCAAGCGCGGTTCCTTTGTGATGCGTGCTCGAATGAGTTGACGCATCGTCGCGGAATCATCGACGATGAGAACGCTCTTGGGGGGCGGAACCACTTTCGGCATCGCGTTTCCTTCGTGCGACTTCAAAACTCTTCCCAATCTTCGGCGCGATATGTGGTGCTACGCGATGCGGTTTCCCCGACCACGCGGGGAAGCTCTTCGACGGACTCTTCTTGGGGCCAAGGCTCTTCTTGGCCTTGTGGTAACGTGGGGCATGCATACGCGGGAGGCTCGATCACTTCGTTGCCGACTTTGAACTGAGCGGTAATGTCGCGCAGGGAGGTCGCATTTGTGGTCAGAGCGTGACTGGCCGCGGTGGTTTCTTCGAACATCGCGGCGTTTTGTTGCGTGACTTGGTCAAGCTGATTGACTGCGGTGTTGATCTCCTTGAGCCCCTGAGCCTGTTCGCGCGCTCCACCTGCAATTTCGGAGACACGCCCGGAAATGTCGACAACTGCGCCGAGTATGCCTTCGAGCGCGCGGCCAGTTTCGCCAACGAGCCCCACTCCGCGCGTGACCTGTTCACTTGATGCGGTGATCAGAGTATCGATTTCGCGAGCGGCTTCCGATGAGCGCTGTGCAAGGGCGCGTACTTCCGACGCCACGACGGCGAAGCCACGCCCGGCCTCGCCTGCACGCGCGGCTTCGACGCCGGCATTGAGCGCGAGCAGGTTCGTCTGGAAGGCGATCTCGTCGATCACGCCGATAATTTTCGAAATCTGCTGCGAGCTGGTTTCGATTTCACTCATCGCCTGAATGGCTTGCTTGACCACTTCGCCGGAGGTTTCCGCGCTTGTGCGGGCTTCGGAGACTACCCTATCCGCTTCAGCCACGCCCTGCGCCGAGGTTGTGACGGAAGACGAGAGTTCGTCGAGGGCAGCAGCCGTCTCTTCGAGCGTGGCGGCCTGCTGCTCGGTTCTCCGGCTGAGGTCATCCGAGGCAGATGCGATTTCGCGGGCCTCCGTATCGATCGCGGTGGCATTTTCGATCACGGATTCGATTGCCGCGGCAAGATTTTTTGCCGCCGCATTGAAGTCGTTTCGGAGCGCTTCGTACTCTCCGGAGAACTCCATATCCAGCGTAAGGCTCAGATCGCCGCGCGAGAGCGCCGCGAGGCCGACCTGAAGCGCCTCGACCACCGATTTCTGCGCCTCGAGCATCGCGAGGTTACGGTTTTGTGCTGTAGCGAGCGCAGCTTCTGCGGCGGTCACGTCGTTCGCCATGAGCACGATCTTCATCAGGCGGCCCGCTTTGTCCGAGATCGGATTGAGCGCACCATCAAGCAAATAGCTATTGCCCTGCGGGTCGCTCATCGAAAATCGAGCGGTCACCGGCTCACCCGCGGCAATCGCGGGCCAAGGATCACTGCCATCTACCGGGCTCAGCCATTCCTTGAGCGATTGTCCTGTCAGGCTTTGCGCCTGCGGACCAAGGAGCGCTTGGAAATTTGCGTTCATCCGGCTCACGACGCCCGCAGGGTTGGCTTCGCAAACGAGCTGGCCGCGATCGATTGCGGCAATGAGCGCATCTTTCATTCGACGCTCTGTCACGTCGCGCCATTCGACCACAAAACCGGCCTGATTGCCCTCCGCATCGACGAAATCGGTGATGTCGACCCCAAAACGGCCGTCACCCACTTTGATGTCGACTTGGAGGGGCAAGTTGCTGCGATCGTCGAGCAACGCACGGGCATGGCTTTGTTTCGCGTGAAAATCGTCCATCGAACGGCCCACCAGGTCTTCGGGATCGAGGTCGGGGCTGACGCTACGAAACTCGTCGAGCCGCGATGCGACAAGATCAACGAGCGCGCGATTGACATGCGTGATGCGGAAGTTTTGGTCGACGATCATGAGAGCGGCCGATGCGTTGGCATAAGCCGCCCCTTGTTGCGTGGCTTCACGCTGAACCCCCTCGGCGCGTTCGAGATCGTCGCGCAGATGGCTCAGCGCGGAGGCGATCGCGCCGACCTCGTCGCCGCGGCGGGTCTGTACGATATCACCGGTATAGTTGCCTCCGCTGATCTCACGAATGGATTTTTCCAATTGCTTGAGAGGGTTGGAGACGGATCGCGCCATCCAGGCAGAAAGCGCCGCAAGCAGAAGGACGAGCCAGGACGCATTGAAAAGCATCGCACGGGCGAGCGACGTGGCAGGACCGAACAGCTCTGCACGGTCCTGCTCGACGACTGCCCAATAGGGTTGATCGAAAAGAGTGACCTTCTGGGTTCTCTCGATCGCCGGATGCCCCTGCAAAGACAGCACCTCTTCCTGCGCCTGTTCCACAGCACTCACGGTAGCCGCAGGCAAAACCTCCCCCGGTTTTGGAGCGCTGCCCGGAAAGCGCAGATCGCTCATCAACCTCCCTTCCGCGTCGATCAGGAAACCTTCGCCGGTCTCGCCGATGCCGCGCGGGTTGGCCATGATCGCCCCGAGTTCGGTCATTGGCTTTCGCAAGACCACAGCACCGAGTTTCAGACCATTTCCGCTTCGCACGGGGCGTGCTGCGAAGAGCCGACCCTTGCCATCCTCTAAATGCGGGGGCGAAACGGCGACGGTATCGGCCGCCACCATTCCCGCCGGCGCGCTCAACCAATCCAGCGCAGCGGTCGCGGCCTCGATCAGCCCCGCCGGTTCATCCGCAAGCGCGTGACCAATCGCGCTATGATCACGCGCGGCATAAACAATGCGACCGTCGCGATCGATCAGATAGAGATCGTTCAGGCCATTCTCTGCCAGTATTTGATCAATAGAGGGACCATAGCGATCCAATAGCAGGTGGTAGTCCCGGAGGGTGCCGCTCATCTCTCCCTTGGACGCCCCGGCCTCTGCGGCCCCGGTTCTCAAACTTTCGATGGCGGGAGGATCGAGCCGGTTGAGGCTTTTGGTGAAATCGTAAAGCGCCCGCGCCGTGTCGGGATTGGCGGCGATCGTGCGGGTGTTGGAGGCGAATGTCTGCGCCCAGTTCTCCGCGATGGCGACGCGTGCGGCCAGCGTTCGTGTGAGCCGCTGCGTCCCTTCGCTTTCCAGCAATCCGTGGGCGGTGCAATAGGCCGAAATCCCCATGATCGTCAGGGCGACCATCGCGATCGCCACCAGCATCAGCGGTAATTTCAAGCCAAGTTTGAGATTGTCGAAAAAGCGCATCAACGTCCTCCGGCGAACTGCGACAACGACCCGACCTATCGGGGCAATCGCGATCACCATCAGGCGAAGAGTTGAAGATTCCTCTAATTTCCGGAAATTTCCCGCACGCTGCGCCTTAGGGGGGCTCAGACGCCAAGCAGCGCGGCGCGCAAAAGTCCCGATCTGCGGCGGAATTCCGACAGCGCCAGCGCACCCGGTGCCAGCGGGTCTTCTATGGCGCGCGCGCGCGCGAGGAGTGCCCTAGCCTGCCATCCCGGTAGAAGTGCTGCCTTCGCCGGCCCCAGACGCAGCTTGCGGGCGGGTTCCAGCCGCGCTTGGCCCTCCGCCGCGAGCTGATGCAGCGTTGCGCTGTCTGGCGCGGCAAGCGGTGGACGGCCCCGCGCGACGAGATCGGGCCATGCTTGCAGGAGCGCCGCGAGGCCGGCGCCTGCGCCAAAACTGCGCACGGTGATTTCCGCGTCTTCGGGCGCGCCGAGTGTCTCGGCGGCGGCCCAGTAAAGCGCGCCGGAGGTCTGATCGAGATAGGCCCAAAGGCTTGAAATATCGTCGAAAGGATCGGGCCAGCAATCGGAACGGCGGGCCTCCGCCGCTGCAATCAGATGGCGCGCGGGCTGTGCCACCGAGACAAGCGCCGGCCCGATCTCATGCGGCGGTTCGCGGCCCTCGGACAGAGCCTCCAGCGCATCGACCCACCATTGCAGGCGCATCTCGGCGACCATCGGCTCTGACGACGCCCAGGGCGCGCGCGCGATCTCGAGATTGGCGGCGTAGAGCGGCCAGAGACGGTCGCGCAGATCGGCGGGCGCGGCCATGGTGGCGGCGAACCGATCGGGATCGCCCTGCCGCACGGCCTCGGCCGCCGCTTGAAGGGACGCGGCCAGATCGCTCATGCCGGTTTCGCCCCGTCGCGCATCAGCTTCCAGATCATCGCGTCGAGCAGCGCCTCGAAACTCGCATCGACTATGTTCGGCGACACGCCCACGGTCGACCAGCGCTGGCCCGCGCCGTCTTCGCTATCGATGATGACGCGGGTGACAGCCTCGGTGCCGCCTTGGGTGATGCGGACGCGGAAATCGACCAGTTTCATGTCGTCGATCAGGCTTTGATAGGGGCCGAGATCCTTCGACAGCGCTTTCGAGAGCGCGTTCACCGGGCCGCGGTCATGGCCCTGCTCGTCCATGCTTTCCGAGACCGAGAGCATCTTCTTCCCGCCGACTTTCACCACCACGACGGCTTCCGAAATCGAGACCATCTTGTCGTAACGGTTCTTGCGGCGCTCCACCGTGACCTTGTAGCGCTTCACCTCGAAGAACTTCGGCAACTGCCCGAGTTCGGCGCGCGCGAGCAGTTCGAAACTCGCCTGTGCGCCGTCGTAGGCATAGCCCTGATCCTCGCGCTCCTTGATCAGATCGAGGATGCGGGCGAGGCGCGGATCGTCTTTCGCGACCTCGATCCCCATGCCCTTGAGCCGCGCGCGCAGGTTCGACTGGCCCGCCTGATTGGACATCGGGATGAGGCGCGCATTACCGACCAGCTCGGGGTCGATATGCTCGTAAGTGTCTGGATTCTTGAGGATCGCCGAGGCATGCAGCCCCGCCTTGTGGGTGAAGGCCGAGGCGCCGACATAGGGCGCGGAGCGCAGCGGCACCCGGTTCAGGATATCGTCGAGCTTGCGCGAGAGCTTGGTGATGTCGCGCAGGCTTTCGGGCGCGATCCCGGTGTCGAGCGTCGAGGCGTAGGGTTCTTTCAGCAGAAGCGTCGGGATCAGCGTGATCAGGTTCGCGTTGCCGCAGCGCTCGCCGAGACCGTTGAGCGTGCCCTGAATTTGGCGCGCACCGGCCTCAACCGCCGCGAGGCTGCCCGCCACGGCGTTGCCGGTATCGTCATGGCAATGGATGCCGAGACGGTCGCCGGGAATGCCCGCCGCGATCACCGCCTCGACGATCTTGCCGATCTCGCCCGGCAGCGTGCCGCCATTGGTGTCGCACAGCACGATCCAGCGCGCGCCCGCCTCATGGGCCGCGCGGCAGCACTCCAGCGCATAATCCGGGTTCGCCTTGTAGCCGTCGAAGAAATGCTCGGCGTCGAACAGCGCCTCGCGGCCCTGCGCCACCATATGCGCGACCGAGGCGCGGATATTCTCGAGGTTCTCCTCCAGCGTGATCCCGAGCGCGGTGGTGACGTGGTAGTCATGCGTCTTGCCGACGAGGCAGACGGCAGGCGTATTCGCGTTCATCACGCCCGCCAGCACGTCGTCATTCGCAGCCGAGCGCCCTGCCCGCTTGGTCATCCCGAACGCGGTGAAGGTCGCCCGCGTCTCGGGCCGCGCCTCGAAGAAGTCGCTGTCGGTCGGGTTCGCCCCGGGCCAGCCGCCTTCGATATAGTCGATGCCGATCGCGTCGAGCGCCTTGGCGATCTCGATCTTCTCAGGCACCGAGAACTGGACGCCCGCCGATTGCTGCCCATCGCGGAGCGTCGTGTCGTAGAGATAGAGGCGGGATTTGGTCATTGGTTGCCTCCGTTGGAGCCGTGGTTCGCCCGACGGCACGCCGGGCCGCGCCCGATGGTCCCAGGAGCCACCGGATCGCCTGCGATCCGGTTCGCCCCCGACCCGCCCCCCAGGGCGGGGGCGAAAATGCCCCCACCCTCGGGCCGGGGGCAAACCTTGTGTATGGGAGCGAGCGCCATCACCGAACCAACTTTCGTAACTGCTCTGCGCCGATATCCGGAGGAACGTTTACGATACAACCATTGACCCCATTCGCAGATCGAACTGCTCTCATTTCGATTTTCAGAATCGTTGCTTCTGCCTTGAGGCAGTCTGCTTCTGACCAGTTTTTTTCTCGCCTAAACGCCATCCACTGGCGACCGAGTTCCATCCCCGCATCTACTACCCCCTCAGATAGTTCTCCCCACCCCATGACAGAGATAGTGGGTTGAAAATCCTTCCCCTCGACTGCGACCGATCCGTCAGTACGAGTAATCTCGAAGGGTGATGCCCAAGGCTGTTTAGCGATTGCACGTAGATCAAAGCCCAGCAACTCAGCCCCAGAGAGCAATTCTCCAAAGTCATCGTTCCTGAAAGCAGTCTCCAAACAATCGAGAGCCAAAGAGGTATTTAGATCGTCAGAAAGAGCCCAAATGAGTTCATCGTCAATTACTGCGGGCTCCGCTATCTCGATTGCGTTGGCCCATTTACGAAGCGTCTCGATCGCCTGCCGCGCCTTCTCAGCCGTCCAATCCATCGGCTTCGTGTAATGCGTCTGCAGGAACACAAACCGGATCACCTCGCCCGGAATACCCTTCTCGCCGTCATGCCCGTCGAGCAGATCGCGCACGGTGAAGAAATTGCCCAGAGACTTGGACATCTTCTTGCCCTCGACCTGCAGCATCTCGTTATGCAGCCAGTAGTTCGCGAAGGAGCCCTCGGGATGGGCGCAGCAGCTCTGCGCGATCTCGTTCTCATGGTGCGGGAATTGCAGGTCGATGCCGCCGCCATGGATGTCGAACGACGCACCGAGCAGTTCGTAAGACATAGCCGAGCACTCGATATGCCAGCCCGGACGGCCCCGGCCCCACGGGCTCTCCCAGCCCGGCAGCCCCTCGTCGGAGGGCTTCCAGAGCACGAAATCCATCGGGTCTTCCTTGAAGGGCGCGACCTCGACCCGGGCGCCCGCCATCATGTCATCGACCGTCCGGCCCGACAGCGCACCATAATCCTTGTAGCTGCGCACCCGGAACAGCACGTGCCCCTCGGCGGCATAGGCGTGACCGTCGGCGATCAGCGTCTCGATCATCGCGATCATCGCGCCGATATAGTCGGTCGCGCGCGGCTCCTGATCGGGACGCAAAGCGCCGAGCGCATCCATGTCGGCATGATACCAGCCGATGGTCTCCTCGGTCCGCGCGCGGATCAGCTCTTCGAGCGAGCCCTCGGCCCCGGCCTCTTTACGCGCCAGCGCCGTCGCGTTGATCTTGTCATCCACATCCGTGAAATTGCGCACATAGGTGACGTGCTCCGGCCCGTAGACATGCCGCAGCAGCCGGTAGAGCACGTCGAACACCACCACAGGACGGGCGTTGCCGAGATGCGCCCGGTCGTAAACGGTCGGCCCGCAGAGATACATCCGCACGTTGTCGGCATCGATCGGACGGAAATCCTCGACTTTCCGGGTCAGGGAATTGCGCAAACGGATCTGGGTCATATGTCCTCGCAAAGGGTCGGCGGCACCTGCCGGCGGGCTTACAAGGTCATGAGAAATTTGGAAAGAGAAGACCAGCCCGCGTGACGTATGTCAGCGGATAATGCAGCAGATGATGATGGTCTTCGTGGTCATGGCCGCAGCATAGGACGCAGCGCGCCCGAAGGTCCAGAGCAAAAACGAAAGGGTGCGGCACCATAGAAAAAGGCGGCCGCAGCCGCCTTCTTAATGGTTTCTGATCAATGCCTTACAGGCCGATCTTCATTTGATTTCGACGTCGTCCATCGCTTCGACGATCATCAGGTCGCGCTCGGATGCGCCTTTGGCATGCGCGAGCGCCGCCTGGTAGTCGTCGGAGTAGTAGCAGGTCTCGGCCGCTTCCAGCGACGGGAACCATGCGACGACGTTGCGCGCGCGGTCATTGCCTTCGAGCTGCACGTAACGCGCGCCCCGGGCGAGGAAGCGCCCGCCATGTTTCGCAATCGCTGGGCCCGCGCCCTCGGCATATTTGCCATAGGCCTCGTCGTCGAGCACCTTCACATGGGCGATCCAGAATGCGCCTGCCATTACAATCCCTCCAGAACAGTTTTCACGGCCGCAATGGCCTCATCGGCTTTCGACGGATCGGCCCCGCCGGCTTGCGCCATATCGGGACGACCGCCGCCGCCTTTGCCGCCAAGCGCCTGCGCAGCGGCCTTCACCAGATCGACCGCGCTGACGCGCTCGGTCAGGTCCTTGGTCACGCCAACCGCCACGGCCGCCTTGCCGCCCGCATCGGCCACCACGAGGATCACGCCAGAGCCTACATTCTCCTTCAGTTCGTCCACGATGCCCGGAAGGTCTTTGCCGGTCACGCCGGAAACAACTTGAGGAACGAACTTCAAGCCGTTGATTTCGCTGACTTCCGGACCGCCTGAGGCGCCGCCACCCATCGCAAGCTCGCGACGCAGCTGCGCAATCTCGTTGGCCTGCGCCTTGCGCTCGTCGAGGATCGCCTGCAGACGAGCCAGCACATCCTGCTCGGAGGTCTTGATCAGGCCTTCGATCTCGCCCAGCAGCTTGTCGCGGCGGCGCAGTTCGGCCATCGCGATGTCGCCGGTCAGCGCCTCGATCCGACGCACGCCCGACGAGGACGCACTTTCCCCGGTCAGCACGAAGGTGCCGATATCGCCGGTCCGCTTCACATGAGTGCCGCCGCAAAGCTCGAGCGAATAGACATTTCCGTTCGTGCCTTTGCCGGAATTGGCCAGCTCACCCATCGAGACGACACGGACCTCATCACCGTATTTCTCACCGAACAGCGCCTGCGCGCCCAGATCGCGCGCATCGTCCGGCGTCATGATCCGGGTATCCACCTGCGTGTTTTGGCGAATGAATTCATTCACTTCGCGTTCGATCTTCGCGACTTCCTCGGCCGAGAGCGCCTTGTTATGCGAGAAGTCGAAGCGCAGACGGTCCTCGGCATTGAGCGAGCCACGTTGCGCCACGTGATCGCCCAACGTGCGGCGCAGCGCCTCGTGCAGCAGGTGCGTGGCCGAGTGGTTCGCGCGGATCGCGCTGCGGCGGGCGTGATCGACTTCCAGCTTCGCGCCCTGCCCCTTGGCGATCTCGCCTTCGGTCACGCGCGCGAAATGGATGAAGACGCCTGCGACTTTCTTGGTGTCGGTAACTTCGGCTTTACCCGTCTCGGTCACGATCCAACCGCGATCGCCGACCTGACCGCCGCTTTCGGCGTAAAACGGGGTCTGGTTGACCACGATCTGCACCTCGCCGGAGGCTTTGTCGATCTCGGCGCCCTCGGTCACGAGCGCGGTGATCTGACCTTCGGCGGTCTCGGTGTCGTAGCCGAGGAATTCGGTCGCGCCGAGCTTCTCGGACAGGTCGAACCAGATCGCGGCATTGGCCGCCTCGCCGGTCCCGGACCAGCTGGCGCGCGCCTTGGCCTTCTGCTCTTCCATCGCAGCGTCGAACCCTTCGGTGTCGACCTCGCGCTCACGTTCGCGCAGCGCATCCTGCGTCAGGTCGAGCGGGAACCCGAACGTGTCATAGAGTTTGAACGCGGTCTCGCCCGGCAGCTTCTCCCCTTCGGGCAGGTCCACAAGCGCCTCGTCGAGCAACTTGAGCCCACGATCGAGCGTGGTCTTGAAGCGGGTTTCCTCGCCCAGAAGCGTCTCTTCGATCAGCGCCTGCGCGCGGCCAAGCTCGGGGTAAGCCGCACCCATCTCTCGGATCAGCGACGGCACGAGGCTGTGCATCACCGGGTCCTTCGCGCCCAGCAGGTGCGCGTGACGCATCGCCCGGCGCATGATCCGGCGCAGCACGTAGCCACGCCCGTCCGCCGAGGGCATCACGCCATCCGCGATCAGGAACGAGGTCGAGCGCAGGTGATCCGCGATCACGCGGTGATGCACGTTGCCCGGCCCGTCCGGCGCGCCATCGGTCGCATTGGCCGAGGCCTCGATCAGGTGGCGCATCAGGTCGGTGTCGTAATTGTCGTGCTTGCCCTGCAGCAGCGCGCCGATCCGCTCGAGCCCCATGCCGGTGTCGATCGACTGCATGTCGAGCGCGCGCATCGAGCCGTCCTCGAACTGCTCGTTCTGCATGAAGACGAGGTTCCAAATCTCGATGAACCGGTCGCCATCTTCCTCGGGCGAGCCGGGCGGGCCGCCCCAGATGTGATCGCCGTGATCGAAGAAAATCTCGGTGCAGGGGCCGCAGGGACCGGTCGGGCCCATCTGCCAGAAGTTATCCGAGGTCGGAATGCGGATGATCCGCTCGTCGGGCAGACCTGCGACCTTCTTCCAGATATTCGCCGCCTCGTCATCAGTGTGGTAGACCGTGACCAACAGCTTATCCTTCGGAATGTCGAAATCCTTGGTCAGCAGCTCCCAGGCGAACGGGATCGCGTCTTCCTTGAAATAATCCCCGAAGGAGAAATTCCCCAGCATCTCGAAGAAGGTATGGTGGCGCGCGGTGTAACCGACATTGTCGAGGTCGTTGTGCTTGCCGCCGGCGCGCACGCATTTCTGCGCGGTCGTTGCGCGGTTGTACTCGCGCTTTTCCACCCCGGTGAAGCAGTTCTTGAACTGCACCATGCCGGAATTGGTGAACATCAGCGTCGGGTCGTTGCGCGGAACGAGGGGCGAGCTGTCAACGACCCGGTGGTCGTTACGCTCGAAGTAATTAAGGAAAGTGGAGCGGATTTCGTTAAGGCTGGGCATATCGTCCTGTCTCGCCTGATCGGGCATGTTCGGTCCCGTTTAACGCCGCCCTTTCCCCCTGTCCAGCAATCGCAAAAAGGCCGGGAGACGACGCTCCCGGCCTTTGCATGGATTTGCGGTGACGATCAGTCTTCGGTCAGCGCGTCATCTTCGGACATTTTGTCGAATTCGAGCCCGTGGCTGGCGCGAATCTTGTCCTCGATCTCATAGGCGACATCGGGATGTTCGCGCAGGAACGTCTTCGCGTTTTCGCGGCCTTGGCCGATGCGTTCGTCCCCGTAGGAATACCAGGCGCCAGCCTTGTCGACGACCCCGGCCTTGACGCCCAGATCGACCAATTCGCCCATCTTCGAGATGCCCTCGCCATACATGATGTCGAACTCGACCTGCTTGAACGGCGGGGCCACCTTGTTCTTCACCACTTTCACGCGGGTCTGGTTGCCCACCACCTCGTCGCGATCCTTGATCGAGCCGATGCGGCGGATGTCGAGACGCACGGAGGCGTAGAATTTCAGCGCGTTGCCGCCCGACGTCGTCTCCGGCGACCCGAACATCACCCCGATCTTCATCCGGATCTGGTTAATGAAGATCACCATGCAGTTCGAACGCCCGATCGAGGCGGTCAGCTTGCGCATCGCCTGGCTCATCAGACGGGCCTGCGCACCCACGGTGTGATCGCCCATATCGCCTTCGATTTCGGCCTTCGGCGTCAGCGCCGCGACCGAGTCGACCACGACGAGGCTGACCGCGCCGGAACGCACCAGCGTGTCGACGATTTCCAGCGCCTGCTCGCCTGCGTCGGGCTGCGAGATCAGCAATTCGTCGAGATCCACGCCAAGCTTGCGCGCATATTGCGGATCGAGCGCGTGTTCAGCGTCGACGAAAGCACAAACGCCGCCCTTCTTCTGCTCTTCCGCGATCGCGTGCAGCGTCAGCGTCGTCTTGCCCGAGCTTTCCGGACCGTAGATCTCGACGATCCGGCCTTTCGGCAGCCCGCCGATGCCGAGCGCGATATCGAGTCCCAGCGAACCGGTCGAGGTCGCCTCGATTTCGCGCGCGGGCGTGTCGCCGCCGAGCTTCATGATCGAGCCTTTGCCGAATTGCCGCTCGATCTGCGCCAGCGCCGAGTCGAGCGCCTTTTGCTTGTCTGCCTTGGGAGATTTATCCATGTCGAAAAGCTTCGCTACTGCCATTTGTCCGCTTCCTTATTTCACAGCGACGGCTGGTCGGCAATGCGACGCCCTCGCGCGGATGTTCACCTCATGTTCTATTCGCACTATGCGCACAGACCATGAACATTTCAACATTTTTTTCCGCAACTCACTGAACCCCAATTACCGTTAAGAAACGGTTTACCCGCGTGTGCCGAATGATTATCACCGGCTCAGTTAGGAGCTGACCCGCCAAGATGCTGATTTTCTGGAAACAAAAACTCGTTTTTCTCGCCACCCCCAAGGCGGGATCCTCTGCGGTTGAAACAGCGCTGGAGGCTCTGGCCGATGTCGCGCTGACCCGACCGGCCGTTCTCAAACACGCCTCGGCCCGCGATTTTCGGGATCATCTCCAGCCCTTGCTTGCCGCAAAGACCGATGCCAGCTTCACCACGGTCGCCCTGATGCGCGAGCCGCTCGACTGGTTGCGCTCGCTCTATCGTTTTCGGCTGCGCGATTTGATCGAGGAAAGCGACATTGCGGCCGGCTATTCCTTCGAGCAGTTCGCGCGCGATTACATCGACGATCCGCGCGCAGGGTTCAGCGATGTGCCCAGTCAGGCCGCATTTCTGTGTGATGATGCGGGCACGCCGCTGGTGGACCGGATTTTTCCCTATGAGCGGATCGACGATTTCGTGCATTTCCTCGAGGATCAGCTCGGATTCGCGATCACCCTGCCCCGCGTGAACGTGCCCCCTGCGGTCGAGACCGGGCTCGCCCCCGAGACCGAGGCTGCGCTGCGGGTCGCGATGCAGGACGATCTGGAACTTTATGACCGGGTCACCCGCGCCTTAGCGTGACAGCAGTTCCTGCACCGTCGCGGTCAACTCGCTCAGGGAAAAAGGTTTCGGCAGGAAGACCGAATCCGGTACGGGGGAAGTCCCGTTCTGGAACACTTCCTCTGCATAGCCCGACATGAAAACCGTGCGCGTGCCCGGCCTCGCCTCGAGCGCGCGGCTGACCCAGCTTGGCCCGTCGAGCCCGGGCATGATCACGTCGGTGACGAAGATATCGACCCGCAAATCGATATCTTCGAGCAGCGCCAGCGCCTCTTCCGCGCTCTCGGCCTCCAGCACGGTGTAGCCGCACAGTTTGAGCGCGCGCGCGGCGAAGGCGCGCACCGGGGGCTCGTCCTCGACCAGAAGCACGGTCGCCTCGCCGGCAATCACCGGGGTCGCCTTTGTCGCGAGCGGCGCTGCTTCCGCTTTGGGCACGACCGAAGGCGTCGTGGAGCCATGCGGGGCAGTTCGCACGTCCGTCGTTGCGTCGTCGGTACTGGACACGTCCGCCTCTTCGACGGCGTCATAGGCGGGCAAGAGGATTGTGAAACTCGTTCCGGTCCCGATGACGGAATCGCAAAAGATATAGCCTCCGGTTTGCTTCACGATGCCATAGGCCGTCGAAAGCCCCAGCCCCGTGCCCTCGCCGGTGCGTTTGGTGGTGAAGAAGGGCTCGAAAATCTTGCTTAATTTATCGGCCGCGATGCCAGTGCCAGTATCGGTGACCTTGACCGCGACATAGTCGCCCTTGGGCACCGCCACGCGATCGCGCGTGCGGTTTTCGGCAAGGTGCACCGCGTCGGTCTCGATCCGGATCTCGCCCCCGCCGGGCATCGCGTCGCGCGCGTTCACCACGAGGTTCATGATGACCTGTTCGAGTTGCCGCTTGTCCGCGCGCACCCATCCGGGATCGCTTTCATGCTTGACACTGAGCACGACCTTTTCGCCAACGAGCCGGTTGAGCAGATGGGTCAGATCGGAAAGCGTGTCGTGCAGATCGAGGATTTCGGGCTTCAGCGTCTGCTTGCGTGAGAACGCGAGCAACTGACCCACCAGCGCCGCGGCGCGATTGGCATTCTGGCTGATTTGGTCGAGATCGGCATAGTCGCCATCGCCCTTGTCATGGCGCAGCATCAGCAGGTCGCAATGGCCCGAGATCGCGGTGAGCAGGTTGTTGAAATCATGCGCGACACCGCCGGCCAGCTGACCGATCGCCTGCATTTTCTGGCTTTGCACGAATTGCGCCTCGAGCGTCTTGAGCTGCGTCGCGTCGGACAGGACGGCGAGCAGCCCGGCGCGCCCGTTTTCCACGATCCGCGAGAGGGTGACCTGAAGAAAGACCTCCTTGTCGCCGCGCCGGGCGCGCAGCACCTCGGGACGTCCATCGGCACGGCCTGCGAGCGCGTCGTTCACCCAGTCGGAAACCGGACGCCCGAGCCCCTCGAGAAGGTCGGAGAGGCGGGTCTGCGGCTCGATCCCGCCCAAGAGGCCACGTGCCGCGCGATTGGCGGCGCGCACGCGACCATGGGCCGACAGGCGCAGCAGAGCGACCGGCAGCGCCTCGAAATTCGCACCTTCCTCGGCAGAGCGCGGTCCGCCGATCGGCAGCAGATAAACCTCGGATCGGCCGCCCACCCCTTCAAGCTGGGCCACGACTGCGGTGACCGGGCCGTCCTCTCCCTTGATCTCGTGCTCTTCGCCCGAGCGCAGCGGCAGATCGGTGAAGATGCGATCGAGGGAGCGCACCCGCTCCCCCACGAGCCGCCGCAGTGCCTCGTTCATGAAAAGGATCGTGCCGCCGTTGGAGACGGTGAGCATCGGAAGGCTGATCGTTTCCGCGCCGCGCCCGCCAATCGCCCGTTCGGCCATATCTTCGAGCCGCCAGAGAAAATCGCCCGAGCCGTTACGATGAACCGAGAGCCTCAGATGGCCCCGGCGGGTCACGAGATCCTCGCGCGCGGCCCCCGTCGCCTCTGCCTTGCTTTGCAGGCGGCGCAACACCGCGCCCGGGTCGGCGAAAAGCTCCGCCAGGGTCCGCGCCAGCCCCTGCCCGCCGCGCGAGCCGAAACGATCCAGCGCGGCGCGGTTTTGATAGCCGATTTCGCCCTCGGGATCCGTAGTGAAGCTGGGGGCTGCGTCATGGGCGATGAAGTTCGCGAGCGTTTCCTGCTGTCTTGCGCGCCGCCTTCGGTCCTGCGCCAAGGCCAGACGCAGCCAGACCGCCGTTATCACGAGCGTCCCCGCAACGGAGAACATGGCCCAGGTCACCACCTCATCGGGCATCACGAAGGCAATCGCCGCAGCATTTCCCGCTGCAAGCAGTAAATAGACCGCACCCGGCGCCAGCGCCGCCATCGTCTTCGAGAGTGGCTGCAGCATCAATTCGTTCCGCCCCACGCTCGCCTCCCTGCCTGACACGTCGGCCCCATAGCGCGGTAAAATAATTAAAACCCAATTAACGCGACTAGACTTTCAACTGTCGATTGAGTCAATCACGCGACAGTCGGAATAGGGCACGCAAGGGCGGAAAAATCAGAGCTGGAGATGGGCCACGAAGAACCCGTCGCCACCCGAGAGCGGCGTGAACTGGCGCTGTGACCGCACATCGCAGCCGTGGCGCGTGGCGAAGTCGGCGATCTGCCCGCCATTTTCGACCGAAAGAAGCGAACAGGTCATGTAGACGAGGCGCCCCCCGGGGGCGACAAGGTCGCGGGCGGCGTCGAGAATTGCGCTCTGCAGGGCGACGAGTTCCGCCAGTCGCGCGGCGCTCAGGCGCCATTTCGCATCCGGCGTCCGGCGCCATGTGCCGGAGCCCGAACAGGGCGCGTCGACCAGCACGAGGTCATAGCCCGTCCCGGGATCGCCCGGCGCGCGCAGGGTCACTTTTGCCCCGGCCCTCTTCGCGCGGATGGGCAGATCGCGCATCCGCCCCGCATCGATGTCATGCGCCGCGATCTTGGCGTCGGGACAGGCCGCGGCCAGCGCAAGCGCCTTGCCGCCGCCGCCCGCGCAATAGTCGAGCACCCTCTGACCGGCATGAAGCGGCACCGACGCGATGGCCGCTTGCGACGCCGCATCCTGCAACTCCACCAGACCGTTCGTGTAAGCCTCAGCCTGCTGAATGCGCCGCGCGCCGTCGCCAAGCTCCAGCGCGGTCTCTGCGAGCGGATGCGGGGTGGCCTCTATCCCGTCCTTCGCCAACGCTGCGATCGCCGCATCGCGTCCGGTCTTCGCGAGATTGACGCGCAGAAAGACCGGCGCGCGCGCACGCATCGCCTCGGAAATGGCTTTGAAATCCCGGCCGAAATCGGTGGCGAGCTGGTCGCGCAGCCAGTCGGGCCAATCCATCTGCGCGATATCCTCAGGCAAGGCCGGGGTCAGTGCGGCGCGCTCGTCTTCCGAGAGGGGGGCCGGCGCAAAGCCCTCACCGGTGAAGATGGTCTGCGGGTCGACGCCTTGCAGCCGCAGCAGCCCCGCGACCAGCGCACGCCCCTGCGCCCCGCCCCCGGCAAGCGCGGCACTGGCCTTGCAGCGCAACACATCGAAGACATGATCGCGGATCGCCGCGCGATCCTTGGAGCCTGCAAAACGGTGGCCGCGGGCCCAGTTGGTCAGTGCCCGCTCGGCCACCTCGCCCGTCTGGATGCGGTCGAGAATATCGATGGCGGCGGCATAGCGCGCGGCGGGCGTCATGGGCGGGCTCCGAGGTAAGCTGTGATCTGAAGCGCGTTGTAGGGGGCCACGAAGGCCGGCGCAACGCCGCGCTCGAGAGGCCGCATTCTGGATGCGCTCCACGTATAAATGGGCCGTTTCCTGCCGTTTTCTCTCGCGAATTCGCAATTTCGACACATTTACGCGGCGGTAATTTCGCTTTTCTCGGCTGGAGATAGTTAATCAACCGTTTTCAGCCATGGGACGTCCCCTCTTGAAACGATTTACGAGTTTCTTCTCCGCCGAAGACGGCGCCACTTCGATCGAGGCATTGCTTTGGCTGCCTTTGTTTATCGGAATGCTGGCCGCGACCGTCGACGTCTCCCTCATCTTCAACGCCCATTCGCGTATCCTCGGCATCGTGCAAGATGTCGATCGCGCCTACTCGGTCGGGCGGATCGAGAATGACGACGACACGATGGCCCGTCTGCGAGCGCTGCTGCCCTATGACGAAGACACCTACACGGTCGACACTCAGGTGACTGACGGGATCATCGAGACCCAAGTGATCATCCCGATGTCCGAGCTTGTCGCGACCGGTCTTTTCACCAGAGTTCTGAATATGGACCTCACGGTCCGCGACTACCGTTATATGGAGTCCTGACATGCGCCGCGTAACAATTTCCGATTTTACCACTGACGAAGACGGCATGATCACCCAGCTTTCGCTGTTCTGGACGATCCTGTTCCTCGGTGTGGGCAGCCTCGCGCTCGACGTCTCGAATGGCTATCGCGAGCGGGCTCACATGCAGGACGCGGCCGATGCGGCGGCGCTCGGCGCGATGTATCTCTCTTCGGACCCGCTGATCACCAAAGACGAGGCGAAGTCCCGCGCCGCCCAACTGGCGCATTCCAACCTCGGGTCGGATGACGCGACCTCGGTGATCACCAGCAATGACGTGACCTTCGGCTATTACGACGCGACCAACAATCGCTTCAGCACCGAGTACTCCACCGATCTCGACCTGAACCCGGCGGTCCGCGTCATGGCGCATCGCAACACCGATCGCGCGAACGCGACACCGACCTTCTTCGGCAGGGTGATCGGGCAGAATGGTTGGCAGATCAACACCGGCGCCGTGGCGGAGGCCTATCAGCCCGCCTGCCTCACCGAAGGTCTGGCCGCGAAGGGCGTGATCGACCTGCAATCGGGCAACAGCTTCGCATCCGGCTTCTGCCTCTATGCGGCGCAATATGTGTCGCTCAACCAGAACAACCTCTTCGAGAGCGGCTCGATCGTGTCGATGCCCGACACCAGCGATCTCGACATTCCCGCCTCGGGCTTCGCCAAGAACGACGGGCTGCAAGAGGCGCTGCGCACCTCCTTCTACAAGCTGCGCGTGCTCGACCGGATTCCGAAAATCATCGACTCCATGCGGGACGGCACCGGCTACCTGCCAGCCTATATCACGAACAGAACCCCGACCGTCCTTACCGGGACGAAGCTTGAAACCACCGATTTCACCCCCGGAAATCTCTATGTGCTCGACTGCAATTCGAGCGTGACGATCTCGGTGCCGAACAAGGTCGACGACACTGTGACGACCGATCCGAGCGTGCTCTCGGAAGTCGCGGTGATCGCGAGTTGCCCGGTGAAATTCGGCAATGGCGTCGCGCTCGAAAACGCGATCTTCGCGAACACTTCGACCGATGATCGCAGCTTCTCGGCTCCGCAGGGGCTGCGGATCGGGCGTAACGACAATTGCGCCCCCGATGGCGGCGCGAAGCTGATCACGATGGGCGGTGTCTCCTCGGCGGCGAAAATCTCCTTCTACGGCGGTCAGATCCTCGCAATGAAGGATGTGAGCTTCTCGGCGCAGGCCGACGGGATCGAAGGCGTTGCGATCGTCTCCGGTGGCAAGATCGACGGCACCTCGAACTCGCGCTTCGGTCATTGCGACACCGGAATGGAAGGCAATATCGAAATGAGCTACTTCCGGCTGCGGATGTAACCGGCTTGCGGCGGGGCGTCAGTCGCGCAAAGCGCGATTGAAACGTTGCGCCCAAGATGGGATAGGAGAGGCTAGGTTATCGCCGCTCCTGTCTCACCAGTTCCGAGGTCGCCATGCAAGATCGCGCTGCTTCCGCGCAACCGCACCCCCTGCCGCGCGTCGTCGCAATCGGTTTCAACAAATGCGGCACGCGCTCGCTGGCCGAGCTGTTTCGCGCTGCCGGTCACCCCACCGTTCACCACAAGATCCGCGAAGGACGCCCCGTGCCGCGCCGCATCGGCCGGGTGATTCGCGAGAACCTCGCCGCCGGGCGCAAGGTCTTTGCCAGCGCCGAGGATTTCACCTTCTATTGCGACCTGATCTACAGTGACGGCACCGTGACCTGGGAAGGCGCCACGGCCTTCCGCGAGATCCTGCGCGACTATCCTGACACGATCCTGCTTTTGAACTTCCGCGACCGCGAAGGCTGGATCGCCTCGCGGCTCAAGCATGGCCATGGCGAGTTTGCAAAGCGCGAACTTGCGGCACGGGGGCTGACCGATCTCGAGGCGCTGAAAGGTCAATGGCGCGCGGAATGGGATACGCATCTGGCCGATGTGCGCGCCTATATGGCCGACAAGCCGGATCAATACGTGGAATTCGATCTCGACAATGACAGCGCCGACGACCTCGCGGCCCGCCTGCCCGCCTATGGGCTCGATGCGGCGGATCTGCAGGATATCGGACGCACGCGCGGCAAGAAGATGCACCCGCTCAAACGCTTGGCGAAAAAGCTCAACGCCCATCTGCGGCCGCGCTTCTTCCGCTAAAAGACCCGCCATGATCCTCAGCCACGCGCATCGCTTCATCTTCCTGCACAACCGCAAGACGGCGGGCAGCTCGATCTCGGTCGCGCTCGCGCGCCATCTCGGGCCCGACGATCTGCAATTGAGCGCCATCGTCGAGACCCTGCGCGAGAGCATCCCGCTGAGCGCACGCGTCTTGCGCGAAGCGAACCGCCAGATGAACGGCACGCTGCCGCTGTTTCGAATGCTGGGCACACAGCAATACGGCCGTGCGGTCACCCGCGCCATCGACCACGCCTACCGCCCCAGACTGGGTCGCAAGCCACCGCACAGCCCCGCCGCGAAAATCGCGCAGGTCTTCCCGGAAGAATGGCGCGATCACACGAAGTTCTGCGTCGTGCGGAACCCTTGGGACAAAACCGTCTCTGACTATTTCTGGCGCATAAAGGGCAAGAAAAACCCACCCGCTTTCGCGACTTATGTGAACGCCCTCGCGGCCGGAGACGATCTCGGCGGCATCGTGCCGCTGGAGTTCCACGACAATTGGCCGCTCTACACGATCGACGGCCAGATCGTTGCCGATCATGTCATTCGCTTTGAGGCCCTGACCGAGAGCCTGCACGAGACGCTCTCGGCAATCGGCATCGACTGGGATGGCTGGCTGCCCCATGCCAAGGGCGGCACGCGCAAGAAAGGCCACCGCAAAGGCGATTATCGCCGCCACTATGATGATGAGAGCGCCGAGATCGTGGCCCGCCTCTACGCGCCCGAGATCGCCGCACACGGCTACAACTTCTGAGCCTCCCCCCATTGCCCTTTTCCATGCCGAAAGGGTAAGGAGGCCACAAAAGGGAGACGGGGACCGTGATGAAGAAGCAGATCATCTGTATCCGCTGGGGCGAGAAATACGGCGTCGACTACGTCAACCGTCTCTTTGCGATGGTCGCGCGCCATGTGACGCCGCCCTTCGATTTCTACTGCTTCACCGACACGTTCGAGGGGCTCGATCCCGGTATCACCGCGATGCCCCTGCCCGAACTTGATTGCGACATGCCCAATGTGCGTCAGGGCATCTGGGGCAAGTCGCGACTGTGGCGCTCGGATCTGGGCGGTCTGTCGGGACCGGTGCTGTTTCTCGACCTCGACGTGGTCGTGACCGGCAATCTCGATGCGATGTTCGAATACGGCGACCCCGACGACGTGATCCTGACCCGCAACCCGAACACCCCGTTCGAGCGGCTGGGCCAGACCTCGCTCTACCGTTTCCCGATCGGCAAGCTGGCACCGCTGCGCGAGGAATTCCTCGCCGATCCGCAGGGCACGGCGGAGAAATACGTGTTCGAGCAGCGCTTCGTGACGCGGCGCACGCCGGGCGGCGTGAAATTCTGGCCAAAAGGCTGGGTCGCGACCTTCAAGTGGCATTGCATCCGGCAATTCCCGATCAACTTCTTCGCGCCGCCGAAGCTGCCCAAAGACGCGAAAGTCGTGATCTTCCCCGGCGGGTTGAACCCGATCGACGCGATCGAGGGGCGCTGGAACAGCCGCTCCACCCATATGGCGCCGATGGAGCATGTGAAGGCGGGCCTGCGCGGCGAGCGGGACGGATCGATGCTGCGCCACCTGCGCCACTTCCTCTGGCCCACGAAATGGGTCGAGGAGAACTGGCGCAAGGATCCTTAACCGGTGATCCCGAGGCGCGCGGCCAGATCGCGGGCGCGCGTATCCTCGACCGTATCCGCCTCGACGCTGTTGACCGTGCGCATCACCTTGCGCCGATAGGCCTCGCGCTTGGCCACAAGGTTCGGCCCGCGCGCGATCTTGGCCTCAAGATCGGCTTTCGAGCGCGTGTAATAGTGGTTCAGCTGCACGGCGGCGGTGGAGTAGAACTCCGGCTTGTCGCGCGCGCTCATGTCGGATTTCACCCCCGCGTCGTTCCACGTCGCCGGCCCGCCGTCGGTCTCCATCGAGTGGACGCGCAGCGCCGTCAGGCGGCACGGATCGACGAGCATCTTGAACGCCCGCAGCCCCGGCGCGTCGCCCATCGGATCGCGCGAACGGGTGGTGAAATTGGCGAGCATTCCGCCCTCGGGCGTCGTCTCATGGCCGGAGAAGCCGAACATGTGCCACGGCAGCGAGACATTCGGGATATCGCCCAGAGGCGCAAGCGCGGCGTTCAGATCGTCGCCCGCAGTGGGGATCAGGAATTCGTCCACGTCGATGAAGGCCATCCAGCGCACGTCGCTCCCGAAATTCCCTGCGGCATGCGCATAGGCGAGCACCTGATTGTGGATTTCGCGCCCGAGACGAATATCGCTGAGCCGCTGTGCCCAGGGGATGATCGTCAACGCCTCGGGCGGTAGCGCGCCCTGCAGCACCGCGCGGGTCTCATCCGTGCTGGCATCGTCGTAAATCACGAAATGCCGCACGCCTGCCGCATGGTGGAACCGCGCCCATTCGCCGATGAACCGCGCTTCGTTGCGCACGATCGCGGCGATGGCGATGCCGTGACGGTCCGGACGCGGCTCGGGCGTGGTGATCCCGAGCTTCGAGATTTTCGCCCGGCCCAGCAATTTTCGCAGCATTCGCGCCTCCCGTCCGAGTCACGAACGGGAGGTCCCCGCTCAGTCGTCGGATTTGTAGCTGTAGCGGTAGTTATAATGATATTGGTAATGGCCGCCATAGCGCTCGGTCGCCTCGGCCTTGAAGCCGTTGAGGACCGCACCGGTGATCGACGTGCCCGCCGCCTCGAAGCTCGCCTGCACCGCCCGCACCGCGCCCTGCATCGTCTCGAGGTGGCGCGCGATCGCGATGCTTGCGCCCACGGAGCGCCCGATCACCACCGGATCGGTCACGGCCAGCGCGGGCGGCGCATCGATGATGATCAGGTCGAATTCTCCGTCGAGCTGTTTCAGCATGGTGCCGAACTCGGCCCGCATCAGCAGTTCTGACGGGTTCGGCGGGTAGCGGCCCGAAGTGATGACCTTCAGCCCCTCGACCGGCCCGTCGCGCATTACCTCGGCGAGCGATTTCTCATGGCCGAGATAGTCGGACAGGCCTTCCACCGTTTTCGGCAGATGCAGGAAGCGCGCGAGGTAGCCTTTGCGCATATCCGCATCGATCACGCAGACCCGCTGCCCCGCCTGCGCCGCGACCACGGCGAGGTTGATCGACATGAAGGTCTTGCCGACGCCCGGTGCGGCAGAGGTGATCTGGATCGAGTTGGTCTGCGCATCCAGCAGCCCGAAATGCAGCGAGGTGCGCAGCGATCGCAACGCTTCGGTCGTGACCGCGTCGGGATGCTCCAGCGCAAAGATCGGCAGGTCGCCCTTGCGGTTGCGCAGATCGGCGGCTTCCTGTGCGAAGGGCACGGTCGCGAAGACCGGAAGGCCGAGCGCCTCGATCTCTTCTGCGCCCTTGATCCCCCGGCGCAGCGCGCGACGGATCAGCACGATGGCCGCCCCGATGATCAGGCCGAGAATGGCTGCGAGGGCCACGATCCGCGATTTGCGCGGCGCGACCGGGATCGTGCTCGCATAGGCTTTGTCGATCACGCGCACCGAACCCACCGTGGAGGCGCGCACGACCTTCAGTTCCTGCGAACGGTTCAGAAGCTGCGTGTAGACCTGCTGCGCCACTTCGAGATTGCGCTGCAGGTTGAAGATGTCCTTCTGCGTCTCCGGCAGACCTTGGGTCGCCTTCTTCGCCTGATCCAGCTGCGCCTGCAGCTCTTTGCGGTTCTGCAGCAGCGCCTGATAGGCCGGGTGATTGACCGTGTACTGGTTCTTCAGCTCCGCCTCTTTCAGATCAAGCGCGGACAGCTCCCCTTCGATCTTGGTGACGCGTTCCAGCAGGGCCTGCGTCTCGTATTTCACGTCGACCGATTTTTGCTTCTGACGATAGGCATTCAGCGCCTGCTCCGCGTCGGACACGTTCTGGCGGGCGTCGGGAAGCTGTTTTTCGATGAAGTCGAGGCTGTTCTCGGCGGAGGCCGAGTTGCGCTCGATATTCTGTTCCACGAAGGAAGCCGCGATCGCGTCGAGGATCGCTTCGGCCCTCTGGCGATCGGTGTCCTGATACGAGGTCTGAAGGATGTTCGAGCCGCGCGGACTTTCGGAGACCGAGAAATTCTCTTTCATCGTCTTGATCGCCGCGTTGAGCGATTGCCGCCCGACGTAGAATTCCCGACCGGTCGGCGCATCCATCGACGCCACGGCCAAGGTGAAATCGCCGTCACGCGCCGTGATCTCATGGCCGACCGTGCCCGCGAGACCGGTCCCGTCCGGCAGCGTGACTTCATAGCTATCCGCACCGGTGACGCGCAGGTCGATCATCTCGCCCAGCCATTGCTCCGGCACCTTCATGCGCCCGATCTGAAGGCTCTCATTGCCCCATTGATACTGATCGAGCAGTCCCGGATCCGGCAGATGCAGATTGGTCGGCAGCATGCCGATCACCGGCAAGCGCTGCGGGATCACGAAGTTCTGCAGATTGAGCTTGTTGGCCGCCTCCCCCAGAACAAGCCGCGAGGACATGATCGCGATCTGGGTTTCCGCCTCCGATTTGCCGCCACCGTCGCTGCCCAGAATGTCCTGCATCGAGGTCGGCAGCGCGGCCAGCGCGTTTTGCGATTGTTCGAGCTGCAAGAGCCCGGTGGCCTGATAGATCACCGGTTTGCGCAGCGCGATGAAGGCACCGAGGATCACGGCGACGACGAAGGCCAGCGCGATCCATTTCCAGCCCGCCAGAAGCGCGCCGGCCAGCGCCATCAGGTCGATCTCGTCATCCTCGACCTCCGGCTGCGCGGCGTGTGTCTGCGTTATCTCGGAAATTTGCTTCATCTGTCCCGCTCAAACTCTCAAATTCTTATTCAAACCCGTGCGCATGCAGCCGTCACACGGATCAACCTTTCGGCGCGAGACGCGAGACCCAGGCCTCGCTCGCGGCGGAAATCTCGGTGAAGGCCTTGCGATGGGCGTCGATCGGTTCCCGGTAGGGGTCGGCGATCCCTTTGCCCCCCATCCATTGATCGAACAGCATCACCCGCCCGCCCAGTTGCGGCGCCCGGCGCGAGATCTCGCGCTTGTGGCCTGCCTCCATCACGAGGATCAACTCGTGCTCGGCACCGATCTCGGCGGTGAACTGGCGCGCGACGTGACCGTCGAGGCTCAGCCCGTGTTCCGCACAGACCTCGGTCATGGTCTTGTCCGCACTCGCGCCAACGACCGCTCCGATGCCCGCCGAACTGACCTTGCAGTCCGGCAGGGCCGCGGCCAGAAGCCGTTCGCCCACCGGGGAGCGGCAGATATTGCCGACGCAGACGACGAGGATGGATCCGACTTTCGCCATGGATCAGTTCGCGAGCGCGGAGGCCGCGCGCGCCGTGCTCAGCGTCGGAAGGATGTTGGAGACCACGCGGTTCCATTTCGCGACCGGTGCGGTCGTGACATAGACGACGTCCTGCGGATGCAGGAAGAATTTCGTGCCGACCACATAGGCCGCCGCGCTCGAGGTATCGAGCTGGAACACGACCACCCCGCTCGGCGTGTCGCGGAACACGAAGACACCGCGCGCATCGGCCTGATTGGTGTTCAGCCCGCCGACGGAGGTGACGGCTTCGGTGAGGCTCACGTCATCCTTGGTCAGGTCGATCGGACCGGGTTTCACCAACTGCCCTAGCAGATAGGCTTCGAGCTTCGTCGCGCGCTGCACCGAGACGACATCGCCATTGCGCAGCACGGGGTTGTTCGAGGCGATGCCCTGATTGAGGAAGGCCTGCAGATCGACCGCGTAGCTTTGACCGCCACGGCGAACGAGCACTTGGCGCGCATCGGCCGTCTCGTTCAGGCCGCCCGCCTCGTTGATCGCATCGAGCAACGTGAGCGACTTGGAGGTCAGCGGGATCCGCGCAGGCTTGCCCACCTCGCCGGTGACGGAGACGGTCTGCGAATTGTAGCCCACGACGCGCACCGACACCTGCGGCGAGGGAATGAACTCCTTCAGCTGGCTCGAGAGATCGGCACGCACCTGCTCCGGCGTGCGGCCCGCGGCGCGCACATTGCCGACATAGGGATAGTAAAAGGTGCCGTCCGAATTGACGCGCAGACCGCCCTCGGCGGGCGTCCGGGTCGAGCCCGCGGGCGAAGTCAGCTCGGGATGCTCATAAACCACGATATCGAGGAGGTCGCCCGGGCCGATGCGGTAATTCCAGTAGCCGTTCGACGGCAGCGTGGTCCGCCCGCCGCTCAGATCGGACGGCGCTCCGAAGGTGGAGACGTTGGCAAGGCTGAGCCGCACGATCGCGACATCGCCCGCCGCCGGATCCTCGACGGAACTGACATTGCGGGTGTTGACCGGGAAGTTCGTGGTCGAGGTGTCGCAGGAGGCCAAAAAGAGCAACGCGCAGAGCGCCGCAAAAATCCTCGTCATTGCCCCCATCGTGCCCTCCTGAGCCTCATAGTCTACGTATAAGACCTGCGCCTCCGCCAAGGCAGCGGGGACAGGTTTCATCTAGCGCCTCTGAATAGAGAAGCTGTCGCTGTTTTCAACCATCCATTCATACTTCGGCACGAATCGTTCTCCAAGTCACTCAACCTAATGGCGAGCATCTTGAGTGGCGCAAATGCATGCATTCCGCCTCATCCCACACCAAACGAACGCGACGCGGGGTCAACTCAACGCCTCAAAAATCCGTGAGCGAGTTTTTTAGCGAGTATTCGCCTAAAGCGTGTCAAAGGACGTTGACCCCCGGGAATTAACTTCTGTAAATCATTAAGCAGCGTATCCGTACGATTATCATTATTTTTTACTATGTCGTGTTAGCAGAAAATTAATGTCTGCCGCCACGATACTAAATTTTTTGCCTGGGGGCAGAGTATGGTTGGCCTTGAATACGTTGTGACGGCTTTCGTGGCGTCGCTATTAATGGCGTTCCTGATTGTTGCAACAAAGAGCTTTCACGGCAAACTTACGCTCGATGGCGATCACGGCATCCAGAAAATCCACGCAGCCCCGACGCCACGCATCGGTGGCTTCGCGCTCCTCGCAGGCGCGTTGGCTGCGGGTCTGACGCTCGATGCGCAGACGCAGGCGCTGTGGTGGACGATCTGCCTCTGTGCGATTCCGGCCTTCGGCTCCGGCGCGATCGAAGACATCACCAAGAAAGTCTCCGCCAAATGGCGCCTGATCGCCACCGTGTGCGCAGGGCTGATCTTCTGCCTCGTGTCCGGCTATCATATTCATCGCTCGGATATTCCCGGCCTCGACTACCTGCTGCTGCACTACCCGGCGTTCGGCATCGCGCTCAGCGCCATCGCGATCGGCGGGATCGCAAATTCGCTCAACATCATCGACGGCGTGAACGGCCTCGCCTCCGGTACCGCGATCATCGTCTTCTCCGCCTTCGCAGTGATCGCCGGGCAGACCAATGACGGACCGGTTCTGGCGATTTGCCTTCTGATGATCGGCGCGATCGCAGGGTTCTTCGTGTTGAATTTCCCTTCCGGGAAGCTGTTTTACGGCGATGCCGGGGCCTATGCGACGGGGTTTGTTCTGGCGGTAATCGGTATCGTTTTGCCCGCCCGCAACCATGAGATTTCACCCCTGATCGCCGTGCTCGCACTCTCCTATCCGTGGATTGAAACCGTCGTTTCGATCCGGCGTCGCATGAAGCGGGACGGCACGCACCCTGGGGCTGCGGACCGCCTGCATCTGCACAGCCTCGTCTATCGCAGCCGCGCGAAGAGACTCGCCGAAACGATCGGCCGCCCGGAGATGCGCAATCCAATCACCTCGGTCGTCCTCTGGTCGCTGAGCTTGATCGCGTGTTCCATCACCGTGCTCAGCGCGACCGTGCCAGCGGCACTTGGCGCGGGCGTTGGCCTCGTCTTCGTCTGCTATGTGCTGATCTATCGCCGGGTCGCGCTTGGCAGCAAGCTGCGCCGCGCTTTTGCGACAGCGCGCCGCGAACGGGTCGACATCTGACGCAAAGCGCGCGCGGCATTTCTGCACGGGTCTCGAGCGGTGGAGCCGGACGCTAATGGGCGCGTTAACTCTTACCTATCCCGCGCGGATCGGCGCCCGTCACCACCTCGCCGGGGCCGAAACCGGCCCGAGCGATCTCTAAATTATGCCTCTTCGCGGCACGGCGCTTCATCCTGCATCGGCGAGACGCTCTCGCACAGCATCATCCACGCCAAAGCCGCGAGGGGGAAAATCACGAGTCCCGTCAGCATCGCTTCCTACCCCAATACTGAAACATCCTTCACATAAGTGTCATATCACATCTCGCGCATGTCGGCACGAAATTTAATTGCGCGACACCCTATCCATTTGGACAGTTTTTCAGCGCTCGCTTGTACTTAGACGGAATCAAAAAGGCCTCGCGAGGAGCGAGGCCTTTCGAAAACCGCGGATCGAACCGATCAGAGGTTCGTGCCGTTCGTGCCGTTCGTGCCGCTGGTGCCGCCGCCGCCGCCCATCGCAGCCGCTGCGAGGCCGACACCGATGATCACCATTGCGACCGGCGTCGAGCCACCAAGGGTGCTCTTGGTCGCCTTCGGCGTGCAGGTCACGGCGACGTTACCGTCGGCGTTGTAAACGGCGTCAGAGACGGCCGTTTCACAAACGTTATTGGCTTTCGCCCAGGCAACGAGCGCGTCATGGCTGAGATTGGCCGGCGCTTTCAGATCCTGGGCCGCACCCGGAAGGGCGCCGGCGAGAGTGGCTGCCACTGCAATGGCGCCGGTAAAGAACTTGGTCATCGAAACCTCCGATCAGGTTGGGATAGGTAAGACACGATAATCTTACATTAATCTTTTGGTGAACCATAGGGTTAATTGGTCCCTGAGGTACACCCGATTTAGTTGAGCACACCGATTGCGATCTGCCCCACAGTGGGGGAAACCCACTGCCGCCCGGCTTGGATCCGTCCCGTTTTATCGGTCCAATATATATTGGTGACGGCCATCGCCGGATTGCGACACTGTTCTTCGTGGCGCAGCAATTTTAACCCCACGAGCGTTTCGTTTCCGACCGTGCTCATCTCGCAACCGAGGAGCACATAGTCCGAATGATTATCCGCCGTAAGGAAGCGGTAGGTCCGGCGATAAGGGCCGATTTTCGTACCGCGAAGAGCGGCGAGCGTCGGCTCCGAATCCGCAGCCATCAGATCATCGCCCAGGCCCCGGGTCGCGACCACCACGCCACGATCGACCGAGACCGTGATCTGATCGTCGGTGCGCCAGGTCTCGACCGTGCCGTTACGCCCCGCCAGAGACAGGACCGCATTCGCATCGCGCGACGGAATCACCACTTCGAGCCCGCGTGCAGGAGCGGTCTGCGTCACCACTTTCACGCTGACGCCCTCGCCCTTCGCCGGCGCGGTTGGCGCGGTCGCGCCCTGCCCCGCGGAACGGCTGCCCGACAGCGTCACGGTATTGCTCAGATTTTCGAGCTGCGCACAGCCCCCCAGCGCCAGCAGCGCCGCACCGAAAACGAGTGATCTCATCGCCAGAACCGCTCCCAATTGCCGTCGAAGGAGGCGGGCTGATCCTCGCGCACCATCCCGTAAAGCCGGTTCGACACCCCCAGCCGCGCCCCGCCATCGCGCACGATCGGCTGGATCACGGTCGAATAGCGCTGCTTCGTCGTTTGACCCGTCGCCCAATGCAGCGGGATCGTGATCATGAAGCCCTTGTCGAAGGAGCCCTCGCCGAAATCTGCCGAGGACACATCGGTCTTCGTCGCATAGACGCCGACCTTCCAGCCATTGTCGAAAACGCGCGAGAAGCTCAGCGTCGCCCCCCAGTCGCCCGCCAGATACCGGCCCACATCGAGCTGCGTATAGAACTGGTCGGTGACCTGGTAATAGGCCGACAGATGGCCCGTCGTGACCTCGTAATCGCGCAGATCGAAGCGCTGGTCATAGCCGCGCTGGCGCACCCGGTTCAGCTCGGCCCCGAGCGCGAGGCGGCTGTGCTCCGGCGCCCAGAGCAGCTCGGTCGAGACGCCCGCGAACATCGGCTCCAGATAACCGGCGGTCACACGCCCGAAGAGATCGCGACCGGGACGGAAGAAATAGGCCCCCGTCAGTTCGGGAACCGTCGGGCCGGAGCCTTTGTAATAGAGCCACGCATCCGAGCGCACATGCGGCAGCACCGAGTCCGAGGGCCGGTTCGCCTGATTGAGATTGCCGATCACCTTCTGGTTCACGCGCCCGGTCAGCAGCAGGCCCGGCGCGATCTCGTATTTCGCATTGACGCTGACACCCAGATCGGCGCGCAACGGATCGTCGGGATCGAACAGGCCTGGGCGCAGATACGGCCCGACATTCCACGAGAACCGCGGATAGGCGCCCGGTGCAACCGGAAGCTGTACGGGCGCGCCGTCGATCTGAGCATGGGCGCGCATCAACTCGCCGCCCACCGGGTGGAATTCATAGGCCTCAAGATCGTCGCGGCGGATCGTCGTGGTCGAGACCGGCTGCGAATTTTCCGACAGGGTGATCGCGAAGCGGTCGACGCTCGCCGGGGCCTGCGCACTCAGCACGCGGGCCGCGCGCCCAATCGCCTCGGGCGGCGCGTTGTAGCGATCGTTGCGGATCTGGATCGCGAGGGCAGAGCCGCTGAGCTTCGCACCTTCCAGCACGAGGCCTTGCTGCGCCAAGCCCGGGCGGAGCTTTGCTGCGAGATAAGCGGGATCGTTCGTCCAGCTTTGCGCGGCCTCGACGCCCGCCCGCGGCACGACCGGCGGCGGCGCATCGTTGAGCCCGCTTGGATGCGCGTTGTGTTTGGGGTTCAGCGCATAGCTCAGCTGAACGCTCAGATCGGTGCCGTAGAGATAGCCCGCCGTGATCGAGGCGTTGTCGCTGAGCTTGTATTGCGCGGCGACATTGATCGGGGATTTCCGATCGAAGGTCGGGCCGTCCTCGCGCGTATAGGCGTCGGAGGAATACTCCGCCATCAGCCGCAGCTGATCGCTCGCCTGCCACTCGACGCCCGCAAACAGCGCCGCATCCCCGGTAAACCATTGCTGCGGCTGAAAAGTCCCGCCCTGCGCCCCGGTGCGTTCGCCGCGTGTCTTGAAGTGATCCCCCAGCACGCCCAGCGGATTGTCGAAGCCGTTATTCGACCCAAGCCGCCCCCAGCCGATCCCTGCCGTCGCGCGCAGTTTCGGCGTGATCGACTTGGTCGCCACGACATATTCGCCAGAATAGACACCGGTGCCGGTCATGTCGTTGATGCCGAAGGCCATCGCGGGCCGGATCCGGCCCTCGTCGAGGAAACGATACTGGATCGAGAAGCTGCGATCGTAGAGCGTATCGCCGCCCATGTAGTTCTTGATCGTCGAATATCGGAAGCCTGCCGAAAGGCGCGGCGTGATCTGGAACGCGGCCGACACGCGGGTCTGCCCGGCGAAGGTGAAGACGTTGAAGCCCAGCTCCGCATCCTCGCGGCTGCCCGCGACGGGCATGTCGATCAGGCCGGGGATGCCATAGCTGTTATAGCCCCACGCGCGGTCGGCCGATTGCGCGCAGGCGGGACCAAACCCGATCCCTGCGAGCGCGCTGCTCGCCATCGCGAGGAAGAGGAAACGGGAGCGGTAGGGGCGCACCAACATGTGTGTAGAAATCCGGCTCGGTCACAATCAGTTGGAGACCTAGCAGAGAGTCGCACTCCTCCGAAACGCGAATTCATGCTTTCGTAAGGAGATGTCGCAGATTTGCACAGTTGGGCGGCGACGCATCGCCGAGCGGGCCGCTATTCGCCTGCCAAGCGCATGTAGACGTCTTCGTATCGGATGATGTCATCCTCGCCCAGATACGCGCCGGTCTGCACCTCGATTAGCACCATCGGCAGTTTGCCGGGGTTTTCGAGCCGATGCGTCTCGCCGATCGGGATGTAGACGGATTCGTTTTCCGTCACGAGGCGGGTCTCGTTGCCCAGTGTCACCAGCGCGGTGCCCTGCACGACAATCCAATGCTCCGCCCGGTGGTGATGGCTTTGCAGGCTGAGCGCAGCGCCGGGCTTCACCGTGATCCGTTTGACCTGAAATCGGTCGCCTGTCACGAGGCACTCGAACCACCCCCAGGGCCTGTGATCGCGTGGAAAATCCGTGGCTTGCGCGGCGTTTCTCGCCTTGAGCGCACTCACCGCCGCCTTCACGTCCTGTGCCCGCGAGCGATGCGCGACAAGCACCGCATCGGGCATCGCCACCGCGATCATGTCCTCAAGCCCGATCCCGACCATCTCGATGCGCGGATCTTCGGAGCGCAGCAGGCTGTCGCGGCAGTCGATGGCCGTCGCGGGGCCCGAGAGCGTCACCCCATCGGGGCGCGAGGAAGCATGAGCGCGGCGCACCGTTTCCCAGTCGCCAAGATCGGACCAGCCCGCCTGCACCGGCATGACCGAGACAGTCTCTGCCCGCTCCATGATCGCGTAATCGATGGAGATGTCGGGGGCGTCGCTCCATGCCTCCGGATCGAGGCGCAGAAATCCCAGATCGGCGCGCGCCGCGGCAAAGGCTTGTTCAACCGGAGCGAGAACCGTCGGCGCATGGGTTCGGGCTGCCGCGAGGATTGCGCCTGCCGCAAACAGGAACACCCCGGCATTCCACAGGTAATCCCCGCTCTCATGCATCGCGCAGGCCTGCGCGATGTCGGGTTTCTCGATGAACCGGACCAAAGGCACGACGCCCTGCGCATCTGGCTCCCGACCGGGTTCGAGATAGCCATACCCCGTTTCCGCGCGGTCGGGTGTGATGCCGAAGGTCACCAACCGCCCTGCCCGCGCCGCGGGCTCCGCCGCCGCGATCGCGTGCCGAAACGCGTCTGGATCGGCGATGACATGATCCGACGGGGCGACCAGCATCAGCGCCTGCTCTCCGGCCTTTTGCGCGACCCAAAGCGCGGCCGCGAGTATGGCGGGCGCGGTATTGCGCCCCTCCGGCTCGAGTATCACCGCGCCCGGGTCGATCCCGGTATCAGCAAGCTGCTCCGTCGCGATGAAGCGAAAATCGGACTGTGTCAGGACCACGGGGGGCGCGAACCCCTCGCCCGAGAGCCGTTCGGCCGTGGCCTGAAACAGCGTCTTGGGGCCAGTCAGTTCCGCGAATTGCTTCGGATAGCTGCGTCGGGACAGTGGCCAGAGCCGCGTGCCCGATCCGCCCGCGAGAAGAACCGGAGTGATCATGTGTATCCTCCCCAAAACAGCGGCAAATTTCCTGCCTGCCACGAGCCTGGCACAGGTATCCCTAACGCAAGGTTAACTTCGGATCGGACAACCTAAGCGCGCACGTTTTCGCGCAGGTTCGCCTTGCTTGATTGACTTTCCGCGCGCGATCCCGCAGCCAATACGGGCGTAATCCGATTGAACAGAAAGCCGTTTCATGACCGATCAAAGCCCGGCCCGCGCATGGCATGTGGCCCAGTTCAAGCCCAACAGCGCCGCGATCGCCCGGCGAAATCTGGAGCTGCAGCGGTTCGACATTTTCCTGCCGATGGTCGAGACGACGCGTCGCCAGACGGGCAAATTCGTGACCCGCAGCGCACCTCTGTTTCCGGGCTATCTCTTCGTGCGCGAACAAGAGAAATCGGCGCGTCTGGGCGCGGTGAACGGCACGCAGGGGATCACGCGGCTCGTGGCGCTCGCGGGGCGTCCGACGCCGGCGCCCAATGCGATGATCGAGGCGCTGCGCGCGCGCTGCGATACGCAAGATCAACTGCAGCCGCTGCCGGATTACGCGCCGGGAGACGAGGTCACGCTGGCGACCGGTCCCTTCGCGGATTTCGTGGCGACGGTCGAAAAGGTCGATGCCGAGAAACGGGTCTGGCTGCTGCTCGATTTCATGGGCCGCGAGACCCGGATCAAGGCGACATCCGACGCCTTGATCTGAGGCTGTTAATTACCGCGGCAACCTAGCCTTTGTGCTGCTCATACGCGGCCAAGGCGCGCGCGCGCCCCTCTTTCAGATCGATCAGTCGCTCGGGGCGATCCTGATCCGGCGACAGTTGCCAACTCTCTGGGATCGCTTCGAAATAATCCGTCGCCGTCTCGGGCGGGTTGGCCTGACCCTCGGCGATGAAATCCTTCCGGTAACGCCCGTCCTTGTCGAATTTCTCGAGCTGCGTCTCGGGGTTGAACACACGGAAATAAGGCGTCGCATCCGGCCCCGGCCCGGCCACCCATTGCCAGCCCATCGCGTTGCTCGCCGGATCCCAGTCGATCAGGCAATCCTCGAACCATCGCAGCCCCACCCGCCAATCGGTCATCAGGTGCTTGCTGAGATAGGAGGCCACGATCATCCGCGCGCGGTTATGCATCGTGCCGGTGACATACATCTCGCGCATCGCCGCATCGACGAAAGGCTCGCCGGTCATGCCACGCCGCCACGCCTCGGCATCGTTATTGTCGCGCCGCCAGTCGAAACCGTTCCACTCCTCGCGCCAATTGCGCTCGGCCATATCGGGCCAGTGGAAGAACAGATGCCACGCGAATTCGCGCCAGACGAGCTCCTTCAAGAAGGTCTCGGCACCTTGATTGCCCTCCGCCATCTCGCGATAGCCAGCGTGCCAGATCGTGCGCGGGGAAATCTCGCCATAGGTCAGGTTTTCCGACAGGCCCGAGGTGCCGCCCGAGGCGGGCACATCGCGCTGCGTCTTGTAGTCGGAGAGGCGATCGCGCAGGAAATTCGACAGGCGCGACTGGGCGGCGCGCTCGCCGACATTGACATGTTTCGCCACGATTGCCGCACCGCGCCGCATCGCCGCGCCCATCTTCCAGTCGTCCAGCTTTTCACTGTCAGGCCAAGCGTTTGGAGCACGAAGTTCAGACACCGTCTCAACTTCCGGCGGGATATCCGTGCCCTTCACCGCGTTCCAATAGGGCGTGTAGACCTTGTAGGGTCCGCCCGTTTTCGTCTCCACGGTCCACGGCTCGAACAGGAGATGCCCGGTGAAGCTCTTCGCCTCGATCCCCGCCTCCGAGAGCGTGGATTTCACCTCCGTATCGGTCTCCCGACCCGGCTTGTCATAGCGGCGCGACCAGTAAACCGCGCTCGCCCCCGTCTCCTCGATCAAGGCGCGCAGGACCTTCAGCGGCGCGCCTTTGCGCAGGATCAGCTGCGAGCCTTTCTCCGCGAGGCTCCCCGCGAAGGTCTCCACGGCAAGACCGAGCCGCCATTTCGCCGCCGCCCCCAAGGCTTCGACCTGATCGTCATGGATGAAGACCGGGATCACCGGGGCACCGGTCTTCGCAGCCGCCGCCATCGCCTCGTGATCGTGGAATCGGAAGTCGCGCCGCAGCCATAACAGGACGGGGGTGTCACTCATGCTCGTCTCCTTTGCCTCCCTCTCCCTACGCGCGGCGCCCGATCCGGTTCAGTCGCGCCCAAATTTTCCGCATCCGCCCCACTTCACCATGCCGCCGCACCGTCAAACCCGGCACGTCTGCCTATCTGCCGTGCAAATGCCTCTTGCGAGGGCGAAAAAGCCGCTCTAGCGTTTTCACAAAACGAACACAAAACAGGGAAAATACAATGAAGACTTCTGCTCTCCTTCTGGCGGGAATCGCCGTGGCAGCACTGAGCGCCCCGGCCCGCGCCGCCGATCCGGACCTGACGATCTTCGATTGGGCCGGTTTCGAGATTCCGGGCCTCTTCCAGCCCTATATCGACAAATACGGCGACAGCCCGACCTACGCTTTCTTCGGCGATGACGACGAAGCCTATCAGAAACTCGCCTCGGGCTTCAAAGCAGACGCGGCGCATCCCTGTTCGCAGATGATCTCTAAATACAAGGATGCCGGGCTGATCGAACCCTGGGACGTCTCGAAGATCCCGGAATTCAAGAATATCGACCCCAAGTATCTGAATTCGAAGATCTTCGTCGATGACGACAAGAACGTCTGGTATCTGCCGACCGACTGGGGCGCGACCGCGATCGCCTATAACCCCGACAAGGTTCCGGCCGAAGATGTGGCGAGCCTCAATGTCTTCATCAATCCGAAATATGCGGGCCGCACCTCGCTGCCCGACAGCTCGGACGATGTCTGGGCGCTGGCCTATCTCGCGACCGGCGTGACCGACTGGACCAATGTCACCGACGAGCAGTTCCAGGCCGCCGCCGACTGGCTGCGCGAAGCCAACAAGAACGTCCAAAGCTACTGGACCGACCCCTCGCAGCAGGCGCAGCTGATGGCGTCGGGCGAGGTGCTGGTCGCGTGGTCGTGGAATGACGGCGTCGCCTATCTGCAGGACGACAACTACCCGGTCGCCTTCCAGCGCGAGGCGAAAGAGGGCTCGTCGACGTGGTTCTGCGGCTTCGTGAACCTCAAGGACGGCCCCGGCTCGGAAGAAAAGCTCTATGATTTCATGAACGCTTGGCTGCGCCCCGAGGCGGGCCCGGTTCTCGTCGACGAGATCGGCTACGGTCACACCAACACCGAAGCGATGAAGCTGATCCCGCCGGAGCAGCTGGAAACGGCTGGCCTGACCGAGATCAACGCGCCGATCCTCGCCCAGACGCCGAACTCGCCGGAACTGCGCGAAAAGCAGCTCGCCGAGTTCGAGAAAATCAAGGCTGGCTTCTGACCCCTGCGCCGAATACATCACAGCGAAGGGCCGCGTCTAACGCGGCCCTTTTTAATTGCCCCCCTCGCCCTAGCTGCGTGCAACCGACCATTTGAGACAAGTTATGATACTCAACGCAGCCATTATCCTTCTCGCCCTGATCGTCCTCGCCGCGATGTTCCTGCCCCAGCTGCGCGACCGCCCGAAATGGCGCGCGATGGTGACGCCGCTGGCGTCGATCATCGGCTCGGGGTTTCTGGTGCTGGGGCCGATCCTGGAAGTGCGCTACGGCAGCTTCGCCCCGCTCGCGATGGCGGCTCTGTGTGCTCTGGGGTGGTTTTTTGGGGCGGCGGTGCGCGCCAATATCCGCGCCGAGGACGTGCCCGACACGCCCGTCATCAAGCGCATCGAAGACGTGGCGCAGCTGGCGCTTGCCTTCGCCTATGTCATCTCGGTCGCCTATTACCTAAATCTGTTCGGAGCCTTCGCCGTCTCGCTCACCCCGTGGAACACGGATTTCGCCGCCCGCGCGGTGACCACGACCATGCTGGCCGTGGTCGCGATCGCCGGGTTCTCCGGCGGGTTCAAACGGCTCGAACAGATGGAATATGCCTCGGTCGCGCTTAAACTCGCGATCATCGCCGGGCTGATCCTCGGGCTCGCGGTCTATTTCGGCAAGGTCGCCGTCGCGGGCGATCTGGTAATCGATGCGCCGACGCTGGGGCCTTGGGACTCGCTGCGGCTGCTCTTCGGTCTGATCGTGACCGTCCAGGGGTTCGAGACCGCGCGCTATCTGGGCAAGAGCTACGATGCCGACACCCGCGTCGCCGCGATGAAATGGGCGCAGATGCTCGCGACCGCGATCTACATGGTCTATATCGCGCTGCTGGCTTACATCTTCACGCCCAACGCCCATAACCTGACCGAGACCGCGATCATCGACATGATGCGCGTCGTCGCTCCGATCCTGCCCGCGATGCTGGTGGCTGCGGCTCTGGCGGCGCAATTCTCCGCCGCCGTGGCCGATACCGGGGGCGCGGGCGGGCTTATCGCGGAATTCTCGCGCGGGAAAATCCCGCAAAAAGCGGCCTATCCGGTGTTGATCGGCGCAGGCATCGCGCTGACCTGGACGACCGATCTGTTCCAGATCATCTCCTACGCCTCGCGCGCCTTCGCGGGTTATTACACGCTGCAGGCGGTGCTCGCCGCGCTGCAGACCGAGGGCACGAAGCGCTACGCGTTCTGGGCGCTCGCCGCTTTGGGGGTGGCGATCACGCTTCTCGGCATTCCGGCGGAAGGCGACTGATCGGTGGGGCCGCTACGGCTCAACTCTCGGAAAGCGCCTGCGCATGCAGCCGCGCATCGAGCGCGTAGTAATCGCCTATAAAGCCACGAATATCGTCGGTCAGGAACGCCTCGTAGGGCGGCGTGCGTGCGCCCATCCACTCTCCCGGAAGCGCATCGGAGAGATCGCGCGCAGCTATCCCGCGCGCCTTTTGCGCGGCATTGGTCAGCCCCAACCGGATGTCGCGAAGCTCTTCGGGCAGGCGGTCCCGCAGAAAGCTCTCGAAACTCTCGATCTTCTCCAGCGCGAACAGCTGGTCCCAGCGGCGATTTTGCAGGTAGCTCCACTGTGCGGCCCAATGGCTGTCCTGCACCTCGCGCGCGGTGGCGTTGATGTAGAAACAGACCTGCCGAAAGCTCAATCCGCGCTCGATCATCTCCCGGTCCGGATCGTCCCCGTCTGCGAAAAACGCATAGACCGGGCGCGTATGATGCAGCACCGAGTCCTGCATTCGGTTGCGTCCGAACTTGTCGCAATAACAACTGACCAACCGGGCAATGGGATCGCGCAGCAGCGCGACCGAGACCCAGTCCGGCGCGTGATCGACGCGGTCGCGCGCGGCGAAAGCCCAATGGCGCGCCTGCATCCGGCTTTGCCCGGAATCGAGCCAGTAATGCGACATTCCGGGTTCGGGCCGCCCGTCGCCCACAAGCCTCAGCGCCCAATCCTTGACCGATGTATTGGCGACCTTCGCGATCGGGCAGAAAACCACGCGCGCAGGTGCGATATACAGCATCGCGCCATCATATTGGCTGCGATCGTGATCGCGCAACAGCCGCGCCTTGCGGCGATATTCCTCCGATCCCCGCAACTCTCGCTCGACATCGG
Source organism: Thioclava sp. ISO4 (assembly GCF_058105145.1). NCBI lineage: Bacteria > Pseudomonadati > Pseudomonadota > Alphaproteobacteria > Rhodobacterales > Paracoccaceae > Thioclava > Thioclava sp. ISO4. Next base: position 2,431,229 of record NZ_CM176571.1, on the reverse strand, counting down.
CCACGCTCGCGCGCCGCTCCTTCAACGCGCTCTGCGCCCCCTCTTTCGCGGGGCGACCGAGATAGGCCTGAAACAAGACGTCGATCGCGGCCGGAGTGGCCTGCGTCTGCGCAGCGAGGTCGGGATCGGCAAAGGCGACGGGGTGCGGAGGTAAATCTTTCATGCGGCAAGACTTTCATAGCGGGAGATCAACGGCGCGAGCTGCGCGGGCCAGCCATATTGCGCCACCTCTTCTGGGCGGCGCTGCGAGCCTATCGCGCCGGTCATGGCACCACACAGCAGGCGGCGGAACTGCACCGGGTCGTCTGCGACATGGACGCCGCTGAGGCTTTCCGCCTCTTCGAACCCGCGCATCGCGGGGCGCATCGCAACCACCGGTTTGCACGACATAAGCGCCTCGGCGGTCTTCAGGTTGGTGCCGCCGCCTTCGGTGATCGGCAGGCAGATGGCGCGGGCGTGATGCAGAAGGCCGCTCAAGTTTTCTTCCGCCACCACGCCAAGGGGCGCGACGAATTCCGCGTTCATCTGAGCATAGCGGCGGAAGCGGTCGTCGGCGGTGATCAGATGGGTCATTGCACCTGCTACGGCGAGGCGGCTGCAAGGTGGCAGGAAGCCGGGGATTTCACCAAAGGACGCCCAATAGCCACGCGCATTCGGCGGATGGGCGGAGCCCGCGACAAGCGCATAGGGTCCGTCGAGCGGCGCCGACGGGCACGCCTCGGGATCGGGCGCCCAGCAGCCGTTGGGCGCTACGACGACCTCTGCCGCGCCCGGCAGGCGCGCGAAATGGCGCGCATCGGCCCCGCAAACCGCGACGGTGAGATCGGCCCTCGCGACGAGCGCCGCCTCGAGCGCCTCAGCCTCCGCGCGCCAATGCGGATCGATCAGCGCGGCCTCGACATTATGCGCGGAATAGACCAGCCGGGCGCGGCGCAGGACCGGATCGCGGTTAAACGCCTCGGCAAAAAGCGGATAGAGCCAAGGCTGTTCGAACTGCACCGCATCGGGGTCGAAATCGCGCAGCTCCCTGATCAGCCCTTCGATCAGCGGATGATCTTTGAGCGTGTCGGAGAAATGAAGATCCTCGCGGCGCTGCGGATCGTGAAGACGCGGCAGCAGCGCCTCCGGCACCGCCGTGCGGCGCTCGTCCGGCGAGCCGTCGGGATAGCCGCGGGTCGAGTAGATCGGGACGTAGCGGAAGATGTGGCCCGCCGCGCGCGCCTGCCGGGCGATGGCCGCGACCCGTCGTTGGCCGCCATGCAGCGGGCGGTGGATCGGGTAATGACCGAAAGCTGCGATCCTCATGCGGCATCCTCGCGATATGGGATCAGCTGGCGTCTCTGTTGGGGCCATGCAGGGTCGCGCGTGGAGGTGTCATCGCCGGTCGCGTCGAACCCGGCGGTGAGCGCCGCTCGGAAATCGGCCCATCGACGCGGCGTGAACCGCTCCGCTTGCGCACAGGCCGCGCAATAGGCTGCCTCGTCTTCCATCAGCGCCTCGGCCCGCGCAATCCATCGCTCGCCCTCGAAAAGCCCGATCGCCTCCGCGCAGCCCTCCGCCGCCTCGATCAAGGCGGGCGCATTCGATGTCAGACAGGGTTTGCCATGCAGAAGCGACTCGACGACCGGGAGCCCCCAACCCTCGTAATGGGACGGGTAGATCGTGTAGCGGCAATGCGCATAGAGCGCCTGCAGCTCGGCGTCGTCGACATCATCGAGGATGCGGATCGCGCCATGCGGCAGGCCGGGATCCGCGCGCACCATCTCAAGCAGCGGGCCGATCGACCAGCCGGGCTGCCCGACCCAGACCAGCGGCATGATATCGTCCTCGCGGCGCGCAGCCAGTTCTCGCCAGAGCCGATAGGCGAAATCGTGGTTCTTGCGCGGCTCCTGCGTGCCGACCATCAAAACGTAGCGCCCTGGCTCCAGATCGCGATGTGCGAAGAGCCCCGCGAGATCGGTGGCGGGCGCGGTCTCGCGTAGCGCGTCCGCGCCAAGCGTCACGACGCGCACTTTCTCTGGCTGCAACTCGGGATAGCCGCAGCGGGCGGCATGGGCGAGCAGATCGCGCCGAGTCACCTCTGAATTCGTCCAGACCCGATCTACCCCCCAGAGCATCCAATGCAGCGCGGGCGGAAAGGTCTTGCGCGTCGTGGGTTCGGCGACATGCCCCCAAAGGATCGGGATCAGGTCATGAATGTAGTAGCTCAGACGCCACCCGTGAGCGGCTCGCAACTCATAGGCGGCCCGGTAGCGCGCATCGCCCCAGAACCCACCGGCAGAGACATACTCGCCCACCTCTTCCGGCGCGATCCGATTTTGCTCCGCGCAGATCTGGTCGTGGACGGTATGCACCAGCCCGTAATGCGCCCGGTGATTGAGCGCATCGAGCGCCCGGATGCGCGGTGCGATCCCCGGGGCGACCCGTTCCAGAGCCACGAGCCCACGGCGCATCAGGGCAAGTTCCTCCCCGCTTAACCGCAGCAATTCCTCCGCCACGGCGCTCTCGCGGCGCAGGCGGGTTTCGGCCTCGTCGTATCGCTCGCCCTGCCCGAGGACCCGCATCCTGCGCCGGGCGCGCCAGAAAAACCGGCCGATCCGCGCCCAGGAACGCCAGCGCCGCGGCGCGGTGAGCGCGCGTGAAGGCACTTCCGGCTGACAGCCATTGCGGAAGATGACCTCCTCGAAGATCGCCTGGGGAATGCGGTAAAACCCGCCGCGCGCCGCGTCATAGATCACCGGCACCGCGCGCGCACCGAACCGGGCCGCAAACGCCCGCCAGACCTCATGCTCCACCCGCAAGATGCCCATCGGCCGCCAATAGCGGAACTGATAGCTGGTGCTGAGATCGATCAGGATCGACTTGTCGCGCATCGCGCCCCTCCGTGGCCAGTTCTTGGCCCGACTCGAGCTATAGCGCACGGCAAGTTCACGTCCGGTTAATGCGCATCAGGCGCGCGCGACGCCTTGAAGCGCCCCGATCTTCCCCCTATATTCCAAGACGTTCCCGGCGACGGGGACTATGGGCATAAACGCGCATGTAATAAGCGGATCGGACCCGGGGGCGGTACCCGGCGGCTCCACCAATCAACCCTCGTTGGGGGAGAATGGGGCCGAAATAGGATCGACGAACGTGTAAAGATGTTTGCTTTGTCCCGGTGAGCTACCACCGTTATCGGTGCGATTTGTACAGTTGCCAACGACAACCGTGCTCCGGTCGCTCTGGCTGCGTAAGCAGCTCGGGTAACCGAAACTTAACTCCTTGCGCTTAGCCGCGTAAGGCGGGGCCCGCAGGAGCCTTGCAACAGAATCCTGCACTTTCCCCCTCTTTTTACGATGCGACCGGCGTTAACCGGTTCGAAATCCGTGCCTGCCATGGTGCCCCCAGGACCGACGGTAAACGGAGGGGCGCGATGTCCCGGCTTGCGAGGATCGAAACGTGGCTCCACGCCGTATGGGGCGAAGGCCGGCTGGACGAGGTCGACGGGCTGTTCGACGCCGAGGCGCAGGCGGACGGGCTGATGCCGGGGCTCGAATTGCGTCCCGAAGAGTTTCGCGAGCTGGTGCCGGCTCTGCGCGCGCATCTGCAGGACATCAAGATCACCGTGCTGCGCCATGTCGAGACGGAGGACTGGCTTTGGACGCTTCTGAAAATCGCGGGAAAATCGGCACAATCGGCGCGCGCGGTCGAATTCACCGGGCAGCTGACGATGCGCTTTCGCGGCGACAGGATCGTGGAGGCGTATAATAATTACGATGTGATCGCGCTTTTCGAGGCGTTGGAGATGATGCCGCGCGACACCGTTGCGCTCTGCCTGTCGGGCGAAGTGCTGGGATAGGCGCCGCCCCCGTGAGGTTCTCCCCAAGGTTGCGCGGGATCCGATGCCTCCACGCCCGGCGCACGCCCTCGACGTCAGCCTTCGCGCGGCTCTGCCCGCCTTGCGGCCCGCCACGAATCCCCTATGCTGAGCCCGAGAAGAAAGGGACCCGGCCATGACGCAATCCATTGATTACGGCAACCTGATGCATCACGCGATGCGCGGGCTGATCCAGACAGTGCTGAGCGACATCGCAGCCAATGGCCTGCCCGGCGAGCACCACTTCTTCATCACATTCGACACCCGCCACCCCGATGCCGAGCTGGCCGATTGGCTGCGCGAACGCTACCCCGAAGAAATGACCATCGTCATCCAGAACTGGTATGACAATTTCGAAGTGGGCGAGGACGGGTTCTCGATCACGCTGAATTTCGGCAATTCGCCCGAACCGCTCTATGTGCCGTTCGACGCGATCACCACCTTCGTCGACCCCTCCGTCGAATTCGGCCTGCGCTTCGAGACGCAGGAATATGACGAAGACGACGAGATCGAAGAGGATGAGGTGACCGAGGAGGAAGAGGCCGCCCCTGCCGAGCGTGGCGAGGCCGAGGTCGTCAGCCTCGATCAATTCCGCAAGTAATCCAGCGCCTCAAGCGGCAGCCGATCATGCGGTTTGCTATCGACCGTGCGCCGATCGGCATGTACTGCGATCTGCCGTCGACCGCCGCACAGATCTGAGAGCCACCCCAAGTATACCTCCGTATACCGTTGCAAAATCCCTCCGCGCGCCCTATCAGTGCGAGCGAAAGATTGCGCGCAATCATGGAGGCCCAGATGACCGCGACCCGCACCGAGACCGACAGCTTCGGCCCGCTTGAAGTTCCCGCCGACAAATATTGGGGCGCGCAGACGCAGCGCTCGATCATGAACTTCCCGATCGGCTGGGAGCGCCAGCCCGTCCCGATCATCCGCGCCCTCGGCGTGATCAAGAAAGCCTGCGCGATGGCCAACAAGGCGCAGGGCAAGATGGACGCGAAGATCGCCGATGCGATCATCGAGGCCGCGGGCGAGGTGATCGAAGGCAAATTCGACGACAACTTCCCGCTGGTGGTCTGGCAGACCGGCTCGGGCACGCAGTCGAACATGAACGCGAACGAGGTGATCTCGAATCGCGCGATCGAAATTCTGGGCGGCGAGATGGGTTCGAAAGACCCGGTCCACCCGAACGATCACTGCAACATGGGGCAGTCCTCGAACGACACCTTCCCGACCGCGATGCATGTCGGGATCGCGATGCAGGCGCGCGACGTGCTGCTGCCGGGTCTGCGCAAGCTGCACGTGGCGCTGGAAGCCAAGTCCGAGGATTTCAAGGACATCATCAAGATCGGTCGCACGCATACGCAGGACGCGACGCCGCTGACGCTTGGTCAGGAATTCTCCGGCTACGCCCATCAGGTGCAAAAGGGGATCGAGCGCGTCGAAGCCTCGCTCGGCGACATCTACGAACTAGCCCAAGGCGGTACCGCCGTCGGCACTGGCCTGAACACGCAAGTGGGCTGGGCCGAGACGGTCGCGGCGAACATGGCCGAGATCACCGACCTGCCCTTCGTCACCGCGCCGAACAAGTTCGAGGCGCTGGCCGCGCATGACGCGATGGTGATGTTCTCGGGCGCTCTGAAGACCGTGGCCGCCTCGCTCTTCAAGATCGCCAATGACATCCGCCTGCTGGGCTCGGGCCCGCGCTGCGGTCTGGGCGAGCTGATCCTGCCGGAGAACGAGCCGGGCTCCTCGATCATGCCGGGCAAGGTCAACCCGACGCAGGCCGAAGCGCTGACCATGGTCTGCGCGCATGTCATGGGCAACGACGCCGCGGTCGGCTTCGCCGGCTCGCAGGGTCATTTCGAGCTCAACGTCTACAACCCGATGATGAGCTACAACGTGCTGCAATCCATGCAGCTTCTGGGCGACAGCGCCTCGGCCTTCACCGACAATATGGTCGCGGGCATCGAGGCCAACGAGCCGCGCATCGAGAAGCTGCTGCACGAGTCGCTGATGCTGGTCACCGCGCTCGCGCCGACGATCGGTTACGACAACGCGACCAAGGTCGCGAAGACCGCGCATAAGAACGGGACCACGCTGAAGGAAGAAGCGATCAAGCTTGGCTTCGTCGACGAAGAGACCTTCGACAAGGTCGTGCGTCCCGAGCAGATGATCGGCCCGAAAGCCTGATCGAGCTCCGATGAATGACGAAGGGCGGCCCCGGTGGCCGCCCTTTTGCGTTTGGGGGCTCTGCCCCCTTCGTCTTGTTCAAATATCCCGGGGTGAATGCCGCAGGCAGAGGGGCAGCGCCCCTGCCCGGCCCACAGCTCTCAGGCCAGATGAAGATGCACGCGGCGGTTCAACTTGCCCTTCTTCTCGATCTTGCCGATCCTGAGGCCACCGATCTCGCCGGTCGAGGCGACATGCGTGCCGCCGCAGGGCTGCAGGTCGATCCGGTCCGCCTCGTCGCCGATCGCGACCAGCCGCACCCAGCCCTGACCTTTGGGCGGCGCGACCGAGAGAGTCTTGACCAGATCGGGCTGCGCGTCGAGTTCGGCATCGGTGATCCAATGCTCGACCACCTTGAGGTCCTGCGCGATCCAGTCGTTCAGCTGCCGCTCGATCGCCTCCAGATCCTCGGGCCGCTCGGGCATATCGAAATCGAGCCGTCCCTTTTCAGAGCCGATCTGCCCGCCCGTCACCGGCAGCGGGATCGCGACCGACAGCAGGTGCAGCGCGGTATGGACGCGCATGTGACGGTGACGCCGTTCCCAGTCGAGATGTTGCTGGACCTGTGCACCAACAGGCGGCAGCGGCTGCGGCTCTGCGGGTACGAGGATCACCGCTCCGGGCGCACCGGGTTCCGCCTTCACCGCCGTTGCAATCTCGATCTCGCCGCCATCCCAGACCAGTTTGCCACTGTCGCCGGGCTGACCGCCGCCGGTCGGGTAGAAGATCGAATCCGCGCAATAGATGCCGCCCTCATCGGTCAGCCCGGTCACCCGAACCTCGAGGTCGCGGGCATAGGGGTGAATGCGGTAGCTTTGCTGCTGCGGCTGTTTAGCGGTCTCCGGCATCGGCCTCTCCGTCTGAAGTGTCGTGGCGCTGCTCTTCCATCCCCTCGGGCCCTTCGCCGGGCTGGGGCTTGCCGTAATCGGCGCGGGTGACGGGGCGCTTGGCGTCGCTGTCATCTTCGCCTGCGTCCTCGGAGGTCTCCGCCTCGTCCGCGTCCTTTTCGGCCACGTCCTCCTTGGGGCGCAGCGCCTCGGGGTTGCGCAGCCAGACGTCGCGCTGTGCGAAGGGAATTTCGATCCCGGCCTCGGCGAAGCGTTGATTGATCTCGTGGTTCATCTCGCTCTGGACGCGGAGGATGAAGTTCACGTCCGAGAGGATCACGCGGACCTCGAAATCGAGGCTGTCCGCGCCGAAGCCTTTGAACATCACCATCGGTTCGGGGTTCATCATCACCATCGACTGGTTCGCGGCCACCTCGTGCAGGATCTTCTCGACCTTGCGAGTGTCGGTGCCATAGGCCACGCCCACCGGCACGATCAGGCGACCCGTGACATTGCCGCGGGTCCAGTTCGTCACCTGCCCCGAAATCAGGTCCGCATTGGGCACGATGACTTCGGTGCGATCGAAGGTCTCGATCCGGGTGGAGCGCACAGAGATCGCCTTCACGATCCCCATCTGGCCGTTGACCTCGATCCAGTCGCCCTCGGAGATCGGGCGCTCAATCAGCAGGATGATGCCCGAGACGAAGTTCTGCACGATGGTCTGCAGACCGAAACCGACACCAACCGAGAGCGCACCCGCGACAATGGCGAGCGAGCTCAGATCGATCCCTGCCGAGGAGATCGCGATGATCGCAGCGAGGAAGATCCCGAGATATCCAAGCCCCGAGACGATGGCATTCTGCCCGCCCTTGTCGATCTTGGTCTTCGGCAGCAGCGAGGTCTTCAGCGCGCCTTGCAGGAGTCGCGTCACCATCAGGCCGATCACGAAGACGATCGCGAAGGTCAGGAAGATGCCGGGCGAGATCGTGACCCCGCTGATCGAGACGCCATTCTGGAACCGCGTCCACATCTCGGCCAGATCGGCCGGGCGCGCGCCCCAGATCAGCGCCGCGGGCGGCATGGCGAGCAGGCCCAGCAGGAAGCCGATCAGCGCCGGGATCAGGGAGTCGCGGCCGTCATCCTCGCGCCGGGCGACCAGAACATAGACATCGGTGAAAAACTGATGGAGCACCAGAACCAGCGCGATGAGCCCAAGCGTCACGATCGTCGGGAAGATCAGCGCGTTGGCGGCGTTGATATAGCCGATAGCGCCCAGAACCGGCGCGACCACCGCGACGCCGATCAGCGCATTGCCGAGCGCGCCCACGAGCCGGTCGCGAAACGCGCCTTCCTCGCTCCCGTTGGTCTCGTTGCGCAGGTGACGGCGCAGCAATTGGCCGAAGCGGAACAGCGCGATCGCCGCGAGAACCTGCAGCGGGAAGACCAGAACACCGAAACCGGCATCGAGCGTGTGCCCAGCCGCGTCGATCTCCTTGGCGGTTTTCGCGCTGGCCTCGAACACGTCCTGCCCGCGAGCCACAAGCCAGTCGCCGAACGGGCCCTGGATCGCCGCGAACACGGCCAGCGAGATCGTCAGCACCCGGCCTTCGCGGCGCCGTTCGCTTTGCAGCGTAAAGGGCGCGGCCTGCCGGTCATTGCGCGGGAAGATGCGGCCCGAAAGCCAGAAGGCCGCGAAAGCCGCGCTCAGCACCACGCCTATGGCGATGAGCAATTCTATCCAGCGCGAACCGAACAGCTCGGTCTGCACCAGCGCGGCCTCGAGCAGCGCAATCCCGGCGATGGGCAGCAAAAGCTGGCCCAGAGAGACGATGAAGTCGATCACCCGCTGCGCGTTGCGCGCAAGCCGCGCTTCCATCGCATCGGCCAGCCTGTCGATCCAGACCCGCCCGCGCAGCACCAGCAGAAGCGCCACCAGCAGCAAGCCCACGATCGCGGGCGCGTTGTTGCGCGCATTGGCGTAAGGGTCCGGCTGATCGAGTTGCTGCCCCATCTCGGAGGCGAGCTCGGAGGTCAGCCCGGTGAGCACCTTTACGCCTTCAGGCCAGTTTATCGGATTGAGCGGTGAGGGTGTCAGCCGCAACAGCTTGTCGGTCTGCCGCGCGCGCAAAAGCTGGTCGATATTGGCGACGATGGAATCTGCGCGGCTGGCGGCCTCGGTCGCGCGCAGCCCCGGCGATTGCAGCTGCGCCAGCTCGTCATTGAGCTTCTTGCGCCGGTCGGCAATCGCCTGATCCTCGCTCTCGCCCTCCTTAGGCGGGGGCCCGAGCGCCTCGATCTGCGCTTTGACGGTCGAGATCTGGCTGGCGTTGATATCCTCCGCCGCCTTGAACTTTTCCCGCCAGTCGACGACCTCCTGCCGGATCTTGTCGAAGGACTGGCGTTGGGCCTTGTCGGCCTGCACCATCTGTTCGGCTTCGCTCGCGGTCTTTTCCCACGCCTTGTAATCGGGCACTTCGGGGCTTTGCGCGAAACCAATCCCGGGGAGCGCCAGCGCGACGGCCAGCAAAAGCAGACGCGCCAGACGCAGGATCATCCCTCAAAAACCTCCGGCATCTCACGCGGAGTCCGGTCGAGCCATTCCGGCACCGGCAAGCCCTTGCCCTTGAGGAAGTCGGGGTTGAAGAGTTTCGACTGGTAGCGGTTGCCGTAATCGCACAGCACCGTCACGATCGTGTGGCCCGGACCCAGCTCGCGCGCCATATGCATCGCGCCCGCGATATTGATCCCCGAGGAGCCACCAAGGCAAAGGCCTTCTTCCTGCAGCAGGTCGAAGACCACCGGCAGCGCCTCGCTATCGGGGATGTTGAAGCTCATATCCGGGGTGAAGCCCTCGAGATTGGCGGTGATCCGCCCCTGCCCGATGCCTTCGGTGATCGAGGAGCCCTCGGATTTGAACTCGCCGGTCGTGTAATAGCTGTGCAGCGCCGCGCCGTCGGGATCGGCGAGGCCGATCTTCACGCCCTTGGGCTGCAACGCCATGCCGGTGCCAGCGAGCGTGCCGCCCGAGCCCACCGCGCAGATGAAGCCGTCGACCTTGCCGCCGGTCTGATCCCAGATTTCGGGGCCGGTCGTCTCGATATGGGCCTGCCGGTTCGCGGTATTGTCGAACTGGTTGGCCCAGATCGCGCCATGCGGATCGGTCTTGGCCAGCTCCTTCGCGAGCCGCTCGGAATAGCGCACGTAGTTGTTCGGATTGCGATAGGGTGCGGCCGGAACCTGCACCAATTCGGCTCCCGCCAGCCGCAGCATGTCCTTCTTTTCCTGGCTTTGCGTCTCGGGGATCACGATCACCGCGCGGAAACCCATCGAAGCGCCCACGAGCGCGAGGCCGATGCCGGTATTGCCCGCCGTGCCTTCGACGATCGTGCCGCCGGGCGCAAGCTCGCCGCGCTGGATCGCGTCACGGATGATGAAGAGCGCCGCACGGTCTTTCACCGATTGGCCGGGATTGAGGAATTCCGCTTTGCCGAGGATCGTGCAGCCGGTCTCTTCCGATGCCTTCCTGAGCTTGATGAGCGGGGTATTTCCCACCGCCGACGCCAGATCGCTGCAGATACGCATCGCGCATTCCTCCCGTATCGAGTAACCCCCAACGGGGCCGTTGAAATCAGACTTAGGACGCGGCGCGCGCCACCTCAACCCCGCGATTACGCGACGCCAGCCATCCGCCGCAGTGCGGCGCGCTGCCCGGCAAGCCAGAGCGCGAGCACGACCAGCGGCGCATTGCCCGCCTCGCCGGTCGCAACCAGCGTCATCAAGCGCTCGAACGGCACCAGATGCGCGCGGATATCTTCGTGCTCATCGGCCTTGCCGCCAAGCTGTGCGGCCTCGTCGGGCAGATCGGTGATCCCGATATAGGAATAGACGAATTCGCTTTTCGCACCGGGCGACGGGTAATAGCGCGGCGCCTCGATCAGGCGCGCAATCGTGATCCCGGCCTCCTCGCCCGCCTCGCGCAGCGCCGCCTCTTCGGGGGTCTCGCCGGGATCGACCCGGCCCGCGATCGCCTCGATCATCCACGGGTTCGGCTCGCCGCGCGCCAGCGGCCCGGTGCGGATCTGTTCGATCAGCATCACCCGGTCGCGCACCGGATCGTAAGGCAGAACGACGCTCGCATCGCCCGAGACGAAAGCCGCCCGGTCGAGCTTGGCGCTCATCCCGCCCGCGAAAAGCCGATGTTCCAGTTTATAATCCTCGACTGCGAAAAACTTCGCATAAGCAGTCTGTTGCGCGTCGATCTTGATGTCGCCTTCATGCAGATCCCGGCGCAAATGCTGCGCCATCGGGGTCGCGCGCGCGCGTAAGGTAGAAGCCGCGCGCACGAGGATCGCGTGATAGCGCGCATTGGCGGCGTCGGGCCCCACGGCCTGCGCCTCGGCGATGAAGAGCCGCGCGGCCTCGGTCTTCAGAGCGGCCCATTTCGGCGCCCAGTCTCCGAGGGTCCACGCGTCGCCCGCGTCCCAGCGCCCCGCTTTCGGTAGCCACAGCTTCGCCTCGCGCGGCCCCGTTCCGGTCTCGAGTTCCCGGAAATCGGCGTCATAGCCATCCTCGTACCATGCGATGCGCTCGGCCTCGGCCTCGGTCAGATCGGCCACGACGCCGCGCGTCACTGCGCCGGGCGTCGCGATCAGGATCGGAAAGCCCAGGCCCTGCCCATCGCGACAGGCCTCATGCGGGGCGAAGCCTTCCAGCCGCGCCGGAACGAGCTGCGGCACACGTCCGATGACCGCCTCCAGCAGAGGCGGATGACACAGCGTGCCGTAAAAGAAATGTGGTTGCATGACCGTCCCCGCAGCTTGGCGCATCATGCGCCTCAACCTGCAAGGCAGGCGCGCGATGTCAAGCGGAGGGAATGGTGAGACCGGCGATCAGCGGCCGAAGCGGCGATGCGCGAACTCCGACAGGAGCCCCGCCCCCACAGCGCCCAGGCCCAGCGTCGCGACCGGCATGATCCCGAGCGACGCGACCCCGATCGCCGCGCCCTGCCCGATGACGTCGGTCACCGCGGAGAGCACATCGTCATAGCGCATACGCAGCGCCAGTTTCAGCATCTGCATCGCGCCGAGGAAGGAGAAGGTCCACAGCAGGACGTAAATCCCGCCGCGCAGCCCGTCATTGATCGCATCGACCCAGCGTCGTCCCGCCGACAGGCCCACGACGCGCCAGCCGACCAGAAGCCCGAAGGAACCCATGATCAGCCAGAGCTCTTTCGCCCCGTCGACACCGGCCGGGATCGCAGGCGTGATCTGTTGCGCCGCGAAGACCCCGGTCGCCCCAAGCGCCAGCGCCGCGAAAAGCTTCGCGAGAGTTGGGATTTGCGCCTGAGAATTGCGCACCGCGATTCGTTGCATCATGCCGGGCCTCCATCTCGAAACCGTCGAGGGCTGAGGGTGATCCCCTCTGGTTAACGCCGGATTACGGCGAAACTATGAAAAGATGACGTTGCGTAACGTGCGACAAAACCGACCCACGCGCCCCCAATCCGCCGCGCCCGAGAGCACGGATTGCCACCCCCGGTGAGAGCTTTGCCGATCTACTACGATCCGCGTGGCGCCCGCAAAGCCTGATTTCCGCGAAAACAGTGGCACGGTGACACGTCGAAAACAGGGCCGGTTTTTCGCGCCTCGCTTCCCTGCCGCCGCGCCGAAGCTGAGTTCTCGAAAATGACCGCATTGGAGGAACTTGAGGACTGGTGACCTGTCGCAAAGCCGCAGATCGAAGCGATGTAGCCCGTCGCAAAACCCGAGCCGGGTGATGCGCCCGCACCCCCAATCAGACGCCGTCGCGAGGGGCAAGCCGTCGCGCCGCTCGATGGTCGACGTCGCGCCGCGATTAACAGGTTTTCCTTAAGTATTCATTGGGTTCCATGACGCTTTTCTCAAATTAATGTGACTGGCGGACGATTGCTGATCGGGGATGCGGACGATACCGTTTGCGGCAATCGTCGAGAGGGCGCATTCGCGTGCACTGCGCAACCTGAAGATCGACGATGAGCCGCGACGCTCCCCCGGGTGGATGCACGCCCGCGCGAGGAGGTCTGACGGTCTTATCACGCGCAACGCGAATGCGATCCGAGCACGATCGTAAACAATCCAACGGATGAGAGGAAAACATATGCGGAAGACGACACTTCTCGCGGTCGCCGGTGCGACGGCTATGGTGACTGGCTTTGCGGCACAGACGGGCACCGCCCGCGCTGCCGAGCAATGCGGTGACATCTCGATCGCCCAGATGAACTGGGCTGCCGCCGAGGTCACCACCAACATCGCGAAGTTCATGCTGGATCAGGGCTATGGCTGTAACACCAGCCTCGTCAAATCCGACACGATTCCCGCGATCACCTCGATCGCCGAAAACGGCCGCCCCGACGTCGTCACCAACCTGTGGCTGAACTCGGCCGGCGACGCCTACAAGAAGCTCGAGAGCGAAGGCAAGATCAAGCGCGTCGCCAAGACGCTGCAGCCGGGTGGCGTCGAAGGCTGGTGGATCCCCACCTACCTCGCCAAAGAGCACCCCGAGTTGAAGACCATCGAGGGCGTCATGGCGCACCCCGAATGGGTCGGCGGCACGTTCAACAACTGCCCCGACGGCTGGGGCTGCCGCGTCGTGAGCGACAACCTGATCAAGGCGCTCGATCTCGAGAGCTCGGGCATCAAGGTGTTCAACCACGGCTCCGGCCAGACGCTCGCCTCGTCGATCGGTTCGGCCTTCGCCGACAAGAAGCCGTGGTTCGGCTACTACTGGGGCCCGACCGTGGTCATGGGCAACTACGACATGACCCGCGTGAAGCTGGGTGATTACGACAAAGCCAAGTTCGACAATCTCCAGAACAAGGACGCGTCGAACCCGCAGGTTTCGGACTTCCCGGCCGCTCCGGTGCTGACCTCGGTGACGAGCGACTTCGCGAAGACCCACCCGGCCGAGACCGAGTTCTTCTCGAAGATGAGCTTCAAGACCGACACCATGTCGAAGCTGCTCGCCTGGCAGGACGAGAACAAAGCCTCGGGTGAAGAGACGGCGGTCTACTTCATCAAGAACTACCAGGACACCTGGAAGAACTGGCTCGATGCCGATGCCCAGAAGAAGCTTTCGAAGCTGATCGGCGGATGATCGTGACGCGCGCCTGACGCGCAACACATGGACGGGGCCGGGACAGGCCCCGTCCTTTTTCGATCAATCACGCAACAATATGGGACGGGTCTCGCTGAGCGACCCGGAAAACCAATGGCAGCTTACGAGAATTTCTTCAACGCGGTGGGGCTGAAGGACTGGTGTTCGGCCGGCGGCGACGGTGGCGGCGGCATGACGTCGATGGCCGACCTGATCGCGCAGACCGACGGCACCACGACGCAGGGCCCCAGCCTCTGGAACTGGCCCTTCCCCTCGCTCGACGCACTCAACAAGGCCTGCGGGGCGATCCCGCCCTCGCGCGATGTGACGCAAGGCCTCGAGGACGGGTTCCTCGCGATCCGTGGCGGGCTGCGCGCCGTCGTGGACCCGCTCACCCAGCCGCTGAGCTGGGCCCTGCGCGACATGCTCTGGATCATGACCAACACGCCGTGGTGGCTGATGGTGCCGATCCTGATGCTGATCACCTGGCTGGTGACGCGGTCCTGGAGACTGGTGGTCTTCGTGCTGGTCTCGATCGCCTTCCTCGCCTTCATCAATCACTATGAGGCGGCCATGCAGACGCTGGCGATCATCTTCGTCTGTGCCTTCATATGCGTCCTCTTCGGGGTGCCCATAGGCATTGCGATGTCGCGGAGCGACCGGCTCCAGCGCACCGTGATCCCGATCCTCGACATGCTGCAAACGCTGCCGCCCTTCGTTTACCTGATCCCGTTGATCTTCCTGTTCTCGGTCACCGAGCCGAAGCTCTACGGCATCGCGATCATCCTCTATGCGATCGTGCCCGTGGTGCGCCTGACCGATCTCGGTATCCGTCTGGTCGATCCCGACGTGATCGAGGCGGCCGACGCCTTCGGCATGACCAAGCGCCAGAAGCTCTTCGGCGTGCAGATCCCGCTCGCGCTTCCCAACATCATGGCCGGCGTGAACCAGACGATCATGATGAGCCTCGCCATGGTGGTGATCGCCTCGCTCGTCTCGGCCCCGGGTCTGGGCGTGCTCGTGCTGCGCGGCATCCGGTCGCTCGAACTGGGCACGGGTCTCGTGGCTGGCTTCGGCATCGTGATCCTCGCGATCCTGCTCGACCGCGTGACGAAAGCGTCGCTTGCACGCATCGACACCAGCAAGAGCCGGAAGTGAGGAGACAGGCATGACGAAAGATATCAAAGTCTCGATCCGACACCTCTACAAGATCTTCGGGTCGGATCCGCAAGCGGCGCTCGAAGACGTCAAGGCGGGCATGGGCAAGCCGGAACTGCTCGAGAAGCGCAATCATGTGCTCGGGCTCAACGACATCAACGTGGACATGAACGAGGGTGAGATCACCGTCATCATGGGGCTTTCGGGCTCGGGTAAATCCACGCTGATCCGGCACCTCAACCGGCTCATCGAGCCGACCGCGGGGGAAGTTCTCGTCAATGGCGAGAACATCCTCGACTATAACGAGGCGCAGCTGCGCACGTTGCGGCGCGAGCGGATGTCGATGGTGTTCCAGAAATTCGCCCTTCTGCCCCACCGCACGGTGGCGGAGAACACGGCGATGGCGTTGGCCACCCGCGGCTTCCCGGCCTCCGACTATGTCGCGGAGGCCGAGAAATGGCTCGACCGCGTCGGGCTCGGGGGCTACGGGGATCACCACCCGCACCAGCTCTCGGGCGGGATGCAGCAGCGTGTGGGCATCGCCCGGGCGCTGGCGTCGAACTCGGACATCATGCTGATGGACGAAGCCTTCTCGGCGCTCGATCCGCTGATCCGGACCGACATGCAGGATCTGCTGCTCGAGCTTCAGGCCGAGCTGCACAAGACCATCATCTTCATCACCCACGATCTGGACGAAGCGCTCAAGCTTGCCGATCACCTGGTGATCCTGAATGACGGTCGGGTGGTCCAGCAGGGCGAGCCGCAGGAGATCCTGCTGAACCCGGCGGATCCCTACATCGAGGACTTCGTGGCCGACATCAACCGCGCCCGCGTGCTGCGCGTGCGCTCGGTGATGGAGCGCGGCGCGCCGGAGGGCGAGATGTCGGGCGACATCGACGGCAACGACAACCTCGAGAGCGTCATCGCCAAGGCCGAAGGGGCGCTCGACCGCCGCTACCGCGTGGTGATGGGGGGCGAGCCGGTGGGCAGCCTCACCATGCCCTCGATCATGCGCGCGCTTGTGCCCGCGCAGTCCTCGGGCGAGACCGCCAAGAGGTAAAAAGAAACGGATCCGCCCCTGCATTGGGGCGGGTCCGACCCGCCGCGCGACAGGCGCGGGCTTTTCCCCAAATATCAGCTTGAGCTGCCGCAGGAGCGGGGCGCGCGCCGGTCCGTGGGATGGCGCAACGAGAGGGCAGCGCCCGACCTCGGGTGGGCGCATATTCCCGACCTAGGTGGTCTACGCTTTATCCCGCCGCCCCCTTCCGACATTCATCCGCGCGCAGGTGGCGCAAAAGCGCCCTCCCGGGGGGAGGTCGGGCGCTGCCCGGTGTGCTGGTCGCACCCCGAGCCGTGTCCTTAGCTGCGCACGACGTAGACCGAGCACTCCGCATGGGTCACGACATGGGACGCCGTGGTGCCGAGAAGGTAGTCCTGCACCTTCGGGTTGGCCGCTTCCATCACGATCAGGTCCACCTTGCGCTCATCCGCCAGCTTGACGATCTGACGATGCACCGCGCCCTTGCGCACGACCATCTCGACCTCGGTCACCCCGCTGGCTGGATTGTCGTTGAGGAACTTGCGCAGCTGCTGACCCCAATAGGTATCCGAGTTGTAGATGTTGAGGTTACGCTCGATCTCGGGTGCGATCGTCGCCACGATCAGCTTCGCACGGCGGCGCCGCGCCATCTCGACGGCTTCCATATAGGCATGATGCTCGACCTGAGCGTGGCGCAGGTTGATCGGGCAGAGGATGAGCTTTGTCTGGCGTGCCATGATGGCCTCCGGGGGAAATTCGAAGCGGAGAATGAACCGCGTGGCGGCCGGGCGCAAACCCGGATTGAAGATGCCCCGCCCCTACGACGATTTTTAGCCCTCCAATCGAGCACATACGTCGCTCCAATGCCTCGATGCGACATCGACGAGCGCGTATTCCCGCAGCGCATAGCACGGCTCTGGCCCGGCTTGCTCCGGGTCAGATCGGTTGTGCAGACCCGCGCGCCGCCCACCGCATCCCGCGCCGGATGATCTCGGTCACCTGATCGACCCGCAGATCGTCGAGCGTGTGGCCGATCGAGCAATAGAAGATGCGTCCCTTGTCCCAACGCCGTTTCCAGACGACCGGGATCACCGTGCCCACGGTCCGGAACACCCTGCCTCTTTTGACAATCGCCCGCCGCGCCGATCTCTGGTCTGGCGTAGTGCGGCGGGCGATTGCGGTGCTTAGCTTGCTAGGTGGATGCTCTGCACCCCGTTTCTTTCGCGGATGCCGTCCCGGATCACCGCTTTGACGAGCGCGATGCACATCAGGAACATCACGAAGCTGAACGGCAATGCGCCGATCACCATCGCCGTTTTGATCGCCTCGAGCCCTCCGACAAGAAGCAAGGCGCCCACGACGAAGCTGAGCGCGACGCCCCAGAAGACGATATGACCACGGCCTTTCGGGCTTTCCTCACCCGCGGCATTGATCGTGTTGACGATCAGGATCGCCGAGTCCGCGGTCGTCACCAGATAGGTCAACAGCAGGACCACGACGATCAGGGCCATCGCCCAGGCCACGCCGCCATGCAAGATCAGGTCGAGCATCACGAAAAGCTGGCTTTCCTGACCCGCGCTGGAAATCGCGTCGCCTGCGGTGCCGTTCAGCGTCATGTCGATCGCCGTGCCGCCCACCAGCGTAAACCAGACGAAGCACATCAGAGACGGCACGATGACCGCGCCCATCACATACTCCCGAATGCTTCTGCCGCGCGAGATCCGTGCGAGGAAGACACCGACGAAGGGCGCGAAGGCGATCCACCACGCCCAGTAGAAGACCGACCAGCTGCCCTGCCACGCGGCCAGCGCATCCCCGGTCTTGGTGCCGTCGGGATGCCAGACGGTGAAGAGCAAGCGCGGAAGCTGTTCCACATAGGCAAGCAAGCCGGAGAAAAGCGCATGTAGACCGAAGAAGGTCGACCCAAAGAGGATGAAGAAGGCCAGCAGGAAGAAGCTGAGGCCCATGTTCAGGTTCGACAGCCATTTGATGCCCTTGCCGACCCCCGAGAGTGCGGAAAGCGTCGAGGCCCCGAGAATGATGACGAGGGCGACGACAATGCCGGCGGTGCTGGGGCTCCCATCCGCCTTGAGGATCCAGCTGCCAAAGCCCACGCGATCGAGACCGGCGACGAATTGCTCGACGCCGAAGCCCAGCGTCTGCGCGACCCCAAGGATCGTCGCGACCACCGCGACCACATCGACGAAATGGCCGCCAAAGCCGGACAGCCGCGAGCCGAAGAGCGGCGTCAGCGCGGAGCGCACGGTCAGCGGCAGGTTCCGACGATAGGAAAAATAGGCCAGACACAGACCGACGAGCGCATAACAGGCCCATGCGGAAAAGCCCCAGTGCAGGAAGGACCAGACATAGGCGGCCGTTACGTTATCCGCACCCGAGCCGGTGGTCTGGCCCGTGATGACATTGGGGTTGTTCGCGAAATGATACATCGGCTCGGCGGTGGCGAAGGTGAGCATCCCGATCCCGATGCCCGCCCCGAACATCATCGAGAACCATGAGAACCGCGAGAATTCCGGCTCATCGCCCGGCCGTCCGAGCTTGAGCTTGCCGGTGGATGGCATCAGCGCCAGACCGACGCACAGGATCAGGAAAGAGGCCGCGACATAGATATACCAGGTCGCGAAACTCTTCAGGATAGCCCCGTTGAGCGCATTGAGAACCGCGTCGGCAGTCTGAGGCACTGCGAGCGCCCAGACGATCAACGCGCTGACAAGAATCTTCGACGGGATCGCGACGCTTTTGGAAAAGCCCGAATAGAACCCGCTGCTCGCGGTTGGGATATGCAAATCCATCAATGGGGGTGTCTTGGCCATGTTTCCTCCGTTCTGGCACTTGAGGTCCGGGCAGCCTCCTCCGTTTGCTGAACCTGCGTTCAACATGACCAACCCGAACAATTGTAAAACGTCCCTTTGCGCTCAGCTTCTTAGAGCGCAAAAAAGAGGCGCCCTTCGAGCGGACGCCTCTGAGCTGCCCTTAGCTGGGCAGGTATTCCTCACTCCAGCTTTCGCTGAGCTGACCGGATTTCAGCATCCTCTCCACAGCGGAATCCGAATAGCCCAACTCATTGAGAATCTGCCGCGTGGACGCCCCGAATTTCTCCGTCGGCGCCAAGGCGAAGACACGGCCGCGCGTGGGTCTCACCGCGTAGGGATCGAGTTGGATGACCTGATGGCCGCTCGGGTGATCGTCATAGAGCGAGAAGGAATAGCTGCCCCGGTCGGTGCCCGGCGTCCCATCGGGCTCGCGCAGGTTCTCGGCGCGAAGCGCGTCGATATTCTGGCAGATCGCACAGCCGATATCCGCTGCGCGCAGACGCTCGATCCATTCGGTCGCCGGAAGCGACTGGAAGGCGCCCGCGAGGAATGCAGCGCGCTCTTCCTCGGGGACATCCGGGAAGTCCTCGAGCCCTTCGACATTGCGAAAACGCGGCAGATCCGTCTCGTAGGCGCTGAGCAGGATATAGATACCCGATGCCGTGCTGTAGAACCGGCTAAGCGGATCGTAGCCGTTGACCTCGGGGCCCGAGGGTTCGTCGAAAAGCCCCCGCCCCCGGAAATCATAGGCGAAGGGGATCTGCAGCAGCCCGCTATTCGCGCTGAGCGACGTGCGCCCCCGCCCGATCCGGCCAAACCGGTGTTTCTGGTAGAGCGCCGCGGCCACGGCCAGCGCCCCGCCAAAGCCGCACATCACGTCGATCGTGCCGACATGCGCGTGCTCTTCGGGCCGGTCCATAGCCCCGCCGAAGCGCAGCATGATGCCGGTGGTCGCCTGCACCAGATCGTCATAGCCGATGTAATCGCTGCGCACCCCGCGCCGCACGCCGCTGAAGCAGTCGAGCTTGCAGAAGATCGCCTCCGGGTTCAGCTTGCGCAGACTGTCGGCATCCAGACCCATCCGCTTGATCTGGCTGTCGGGCGCGTTCCAGAAAATGACGTCGACGGATTTCACCAGATCTTCGAAGGCCTTGCGTCCATGCTCGGATTTCACATCGGCCAGGATCGACCGTTTGCCGCGCCCCTGGCTCAGGCCATAGACCACGGTGTTCCAACTATCATAGAGCGGATGGGCCGGATCGATCTTGATCACCTCCGCCCCGAAGCGCGCAAGATAGCTGGCCGCATGCGGCCCTGCGATCACGTTGCACATATCCAGCACGCGCACGCCCGACAGCCAGCCCTCCTGAGCGATGCCGTCCTCGGGGTCAGGAATGTCGGTGCGCAGCTTGCGCAGCACCTTCAGCGCCTCGTCGAACTCCACCCACCGGCGCGGCTCGGGGGTCAGGGCTTCCTCGCCGCTCTCCTCCATCCAGACCACCGGGCCGGGCTGGGTCATCTCGCCATATTCGGGATCCCAGACGTCGATCATCAGCCCGGAAGCCTCCGCGAATTCGTCGTTGATCCACTCCTGCAGCCAACGCTGCGGCGCGCCCGGCACCCCGGCCCGCCCGAACATGCGCTTCCACTCATGCGAGGTGCGGGTCATGAACACCTCCTTCATCCGCGCGGCGAGCTTGTCGGCCCAGAACTTCGGCATCGGATAGACGCCAAGCGAGGTATCGGTCTTCCACTCCGCCTGCGGCTTGTAGGTGTTTTCCTCTTCCTGCAGGCCTTCGGCGATCATCTCCTCGTAGATGCCCAGAACCTCGAGGCAGCGGCGCGCGTGGTTCTTGTGGCTGGGGCAGACGACGTAGAACATGCGCCCGTCCTTGCACATGTAGCTGCGGAAGAACGGGTCGAGCAGTTCCTGAAGGTCCTCGTAAGAGACGTTCATCGGCAGGCCTTCGATCCGGCGCCGTTCGATCTCGTTCTCGCGCTGGGTGAGGTAGCGCTTGGGCATGTCGGAGACCTGAATGGAGTTGTAGCACAGACCCTCCATCACCGCCGCCGCGAGCGGCACCTCGATCTGATCTCCGAGCCCCGTCAACTGGCGCGACTGCAACGCCAGAACCGTCGCGGAGGCGGCGATCTGCGCCGCATAGGACGACGACAGTGGCAGTGGCGAGAAGGACGGGTTCAACCCCATCAGAACCCGGTTGAGCCCCATGTCGGTGAACACGCCCGAGCTGGCCGCCACGACGCTCTCGAAGGCGCGCTGCTCGCGTCGAAGTTCGTCATTCGAGGCAAAGCCGGGAATGGAAATCGTGATCAGCTCGGGCCGCTCTTCGCGCATCGCGGCGAAATCGATCCCGAGTTTCGCAAGCTTCCCGGGGCGGAAGTTCTCGACGATGATATCGGCCTCGGCACAAAGCGCGCGCGCCTTTTCCAGACCGTCTTCGGATTTCAGATCCAGATTCACGATCAGCTTGTTGCGCATCAGCGCGGCATTGGCCGGGCTGTCCCACATCGGGCCGTCGGGCGGGTCGATATGCACGACCGTGGCCCCCAGATCGCCCAGCAGCATCGCGACTGCGGGCCCCGCTATATACTGCCCGAAATCGACGACTTTGACGCCGGTCAGAGGCAGATTGGAAAACGATTTACGCATGTTCTCTCCAGAGGGCAAAAAGACGCAAGGCAACGGCCTATCGGCCGGCAAGAACCCAGCGGGCCGCTTTTTCGGCGATCATCAGGGTCGGGGAATTGGTGTTACCGCTGGTGATCTCGGGCATAACACTGGCGTCGACGACGCGCAGACCGGTGACGCCTTTGACGCGCAGATGCGGATCGAGCACCGCGGTTTCGTCATCTGCGCGCCCCATCTTCACCGTGCCGACCGGGTGAAAGATCGTATTCGCGATGTCGCCGGCCAGTTTGGCGAGCTCTTCATCGCTTTGATATTGCGGCCCGGGTTTGAATTCCTCGGGCTCGTAGGCCTTCATCGCGGGCTGCGACATGATCTCGCGCACCTGCCGCAGGCTGTCGGCGGCAACCTTACGGTCATCCTCGGTGGCGAGGAAATTGGGCGAAATCATCGGCGCATCCCGGAAATTCGCCGACCGGATGCGCACATGGCCCCGGCTCGTCGGGTTGAGGTTGCACACGCTGACCGTCATCGCCGGGAAGTCATGCAGATCCTCGCCGAAGGCTTCGAGGCTGAGGGGCTGCACGTGATATTCGAGATTGGCGTGGCTGCGCTCGGCATCGGAGCGCGTGAAGGCGCCAAGCTGGCTGGGCGACATGCTCATCGGTCCGGAGCGTTTCAGCAGATATTCCGCGCCGATCATCGCCTTGCCCCAAAGGTTTCCGGCGAGGGTGTTGAGCGTGCGCGTGCCTTTGACCTTGTAGACGGCACGGATCTGCAGGTGGTCTTGCAGGTTCTCTCCCACAGGCGCATCCCGCAGCACCTCGATCCCATGCGATTGCAGCAGTTCCGCGGGCCCGATGCCCGACAGTTGCAGGATCTTCGGCGAATTGATCGCGCCTGCCGACAGCAGCGTTTCGGTCTTCGCGCTGACGGTCGTGCTCTGCCCGTTCCGATTGACGCGGGCGCCGGTGCAGCGCGGCGTGCCGTTCGCGTCGTTTTCGAAGGTGAGCTTTTCGACCTGCGCCTCGGTCCAGACCGTCAGATTGGCGCGGGCTTTCGCAGGTCTCAGAAAGGCTTTCGAGCTGTTCCACCGCCAGCCCGAGCGCTGGTTCACGTCGAAATAGCCGACGCCCGCATTGTCGCCGCTGTTGAAATCGTCCGTCTTCTCGACCCCGGCCTCGACCGCCGCATCCGCGAAACTGTCCAGCACGTCCCAGCGCAGGCGCTGCTTCTCGACGCGCCATTCCCCGCCATGGCCGTGCATATCGGAAAAGCGGCCATTCTCTCCGGTCGCCGGATCGGCACCGTCATCGAGCTTGCAATGATCTTCATGGGCCTTGAAGTCGCGCAGCGAGGCCTCCCAGCCCCACTCCTCCTCACCGCTCAGCCGCGCCCAGTTGTCATAGTCACGCGACTGGCCGCGCATGTAGATCATGCCGTTGATCGACGAGCACCCGCCCAGCGTCTTGCCGCGCGGATACCGCAGGATACGTCCGTTGAGCCCCTTGTCGGGCTCGGTGTTATACATCCAGTCGGTGCGCGGATTGCCGATGCAATAGAGATAGCCGACCGGGATATGGATCCACGGATAGGTGTCCGCTTTCCCCGCTTCGAGCAGCAGCACCCGGTTGGCCGGATCCGCGCTCAGCCGATTGGCCAGAAGACATCCCGCAGAGCCCCCACCGATCACGATGTAGTCAAACTCCGTCTGAGTATTCGGCATGGCTATGTCCTCCTGGTCTGTCCCGCAGCACCAGAGATGACAGGACACCCGGAAAAACGCCCTGCACGCAGGGGCCTTTCGAGTGCCATACGCTCCTCCCAGCGCAGCAACTTCGCAAAGGCCTAAGAAGCTTATGTGGAATTAGCTAATGACAAATTTTTCAGCGTGATATTAGGTTTCCTAATATGGAAAGATTCTCGAACCTAAACAGTATTCTGGCCTTCGCGACGGTGGCCCGCGAGGGCAGCGTCTCTCGCGCGGCGGAGGTGCTCAACCTCACGCAGCCAGCGATCAGTCATCAGATCAAGCGACTGAGCGAAGAGACCGGCATCACGCTGTTCAAGCGCACGCCACGCGGTCTGGACCTCACTCCGGACGGAATCGCGATGCTGCCAAAGGCCGAACAGGTGCTGAACGCAATGGCCGAGTTCCGCCGCTGCGCCAGCAAGCAGTGCGGTCAGGTGTCGGGCAAGCTCAAGATCGGCACCATCGTCGATCCGGAATTCATTCGCCTCGGTCGCCTGCTAAGCCGTCTTGGCGCAGAGCACCCCAATATCAGCACGGAACTGATACATGGGGTCAGCGGGGAGGTCCTCGAGAAACTGACGCGTCAGCAGATCGATGTCGGTTTCTACCTGACCTCGCCCGACGCGGTGGACAGCATCCCCGCAGAGCGACCGCTGCATTCCAGAAAACTGGCTGACTTCGACTACCGCGTCATTGCGCCGGTCGGGTGGGACGCGCGTGTCGCCGGTGCAGACTGGGCTCAGCTGGCCAGCCTGCCTTGGATCGGCACCTCCCCGACGTCGGTGCATAATCGGCTGCTGAAACGAATTTTCGACGCGCATGGCTGCGTGCAGAATTCGGTGGCGATGGTCGATCAGGAAGCCTCGATGCTCGAGATGGTCCGCTCGGGCGTCGGACTGAGCCTGTGCCGAGAGTCGGTCGCCTTGCATCAACGGCAAACTTTCGGGCTCGCCGTGTGTGAGGAACTGCGCGTCCCCGCGTGTCTCGTCATCCAAACGTTGGAAGACCGAAAGGATCACCCGGTAATTGCCGCCCTCTTCGAACAGCTTTCGAGCGTTTGGTGATGGCTGCGCAGAGGACGGCGCATCCGAGCCGTCCTCCATCGCTGTAAGATCGCATTTCGCAAAACTGATGCAGACGTCCCAACGCCGCATCAGCTTGCTTCAGTGACTGCCGCTCTGTTCCGGGCATCTCCCTCTTCAAGGCGACAGCCGAAACTGACGCCCCGAGAGGAGGTTACCCTTCCGCAATCGACCCCTTAGCCGATCCGGTAATTCGGGCTCTCGCGGGTGATCGCGACGTCGTGGACGTGGCTCTCCTTGAGGCCCGCGCCGGTGATGCGGACGAAATTGCAGTTCGTGCGCATCTCGGCGACCGTCGCGGAGCCGGTATAGCCCATCGCCGCGCGCAGACCGCCCACGAGCTGGTGGACCACCGCGCCTGCGGGGCCTTTGTAGGGCACCTGCCCTTCGATGCCTTCCGGCACGAGCTTGTCGTTCGCCGCATCCTTCTGGAAGTAGCGATCCGCCGAGCCGCGCGCCATCGCGCCCAGAGAGCCCATGCCGCGATAGGATTTGAACGAGCGGCCCTGATAGAGGATCACTTCGCCGGGGCTCTCGTCGGTGCCCGCGATCATCGAGCCGACCATGGCGCAGCTTGCGCCTGCCGCGATCGCTTTCGCGAAATCGCCCGAGAATTTGATGCCGCCATCGGCGATGATCGGCACGTCGCCGGCAGCCGCCACGCAATCCATGATCGCGGTCAGCTGCGGCACGCCCACGCCCGCGACCATCCGCGTCGTGCAGATCGAGCCCGGGCCGATGCCGCATTTCACCGCGTCGGCGCCCACGTCGATCAGAGCTTTGGTGGCGTCGGCGGTGGCCACGTTGCCCGCGATCACCTGCACGTCGTTCGACAGTTGCTTGATGCGTTTCACCGCGTCGATCACGCCTTGGCTGTGACCATGTGCGGTGTCGACCACGACGATATCGCAGCCCGCGTCGATCAGCGCCTCGGAGCGCTCGAAGCCCGCATCGCCCACAGAGGTCGCAGCGGCCACGCGCAACCGGCCCAGATCGTCCTTGCAGGCGGTCGGGTTGAGCACGGCCTGCTCGGTGTCGCGCAGTGTCAGCAGGCCCGTCAGCTTGCCTTCGTCATCGGTCACCAGCAGCTTCTCGATCCGGCGCTCGCGCATCATCGCGATGGCTTGGGCGCGGTCGGCGGGCTCTTGCAGGATCGCGAGACGGTCGGTGGTCATCATCACCGAGACCGGGGTCTCGTCCTTCTGCGCGAACCGCATGTCGCGGTTGGTTACGATGCCCACGACGCGGCGGTTTTCATCGACGACCGGGAAGCCGGAGAAACCGTAGCGCTCGGTCAGAGCCTTCGCATCCGCGAGCGTCTGGTTGGGGCGCAGCGTGATCGGGTTGTAGACGATGCCGCTCTCGAAGCGCTTCACGCGGCGGACCTCGTCGGCCTGCTGCTCGACGGTGAGGTTCTTGTGGATCACGCCCACGCCGCCCGCCTGCGCCATCGCGATCGCCATGCGCGCCTCGGTGACGGTGTCCATTGCGGAGGACAGAAGCGGGATGTTGAGCCGGATTTTCTTCGTCACCTGGGTCGAGACATCTGCGGTTGCAGGAAGCACCGAAGAGGCTGCGGGAAGAAGAAGAACGTCGTCGAAGGTGAGCGCCTCGCGAATCTGCATGGGGGGTCTCCAGTGTCCAGATGCGTTTGGCAGTTTGCTGTTTCACGCAATGGACGCGAAGGCAACCCCTCGCGGACGCGAGCACAGGGCGCTGTGCGCAAACGAGGGGTATAGCGCCATCGTGTCAGCCTCCTACGGTGGCGCGGGGCGACCAGCCCCGGGCCGCGCCCGACCCTCCCCCCGGGAGGGCGCATTGGCGATGTCAGCGCGGGAACGACCGACTTACGGGCTTGCGAGATAAAGCACCCAGCCCCCTTTGCCTGAAAGCGCCCACCCGAGGCTCGGGCGCGGCCCTCTCGCCTCACGCAATCGCGGCGTTGGTCTTCATCGCAAGCTGCCCCTTCGCCCAAAGCTGCAGCACTTTCAGCGCAATCGGCACCACGATCAGCGTCGCCGCCGTCAGCATCAGCGCGCCGGGCAACGCCCAGACTCCGCCAAGCGCGAGCCAGCACCCCGCCGTCGCCGCTGCCGGGAATGTGAACGCCCCCCAGAGCGGCGAGAAGCCTCCTGCGAGCAGCCAGCGTATCGACACGACGAGCGCCAGAAGAAAGGCCGCCGCGAGGATCGCCATCGCCTGTGCGATCCCCATCGCGCCGAACGCGCTCGCCACGGTGCCGATCAGCGCGGCTGGCGCTAGGTGAATGGCGAGCAGCGGACGCAGCGGTGCAGGCACGCGCTCGCGGGAGAATTGCTGCAGCGAGATCATCCAGATCACGACCGCCGACAGCATTGCGACCCAGAACATCACCAGCGCCACCATATCGAGCCCGAGGATCACGCCCGCCACTGCGCCCACGATCCAGCCCGAGAAGGTCAGCTGCCATGTCGGATTGACGCGGCGCTGCTCCGCCGGGCCGGTTGCGAGCGTGTAGATCACCGCCGCGATCAGCCCCAGATGGACGACCACGCCCAGCCAGAAGATGATCGCTGCCAGCCCACCATAAGGCGCAAGCGAAGCCGCGATCAGGTAGATCGTCAGCGTTCCCGCGGCGAGCCCCGCACGCCCCGGCAGCACGCGCAGATCCTCGAACACCACGCCCGGACGCCGCACGACCTTCGCGCCGTAGGCTATCAGCGTGAACAGCGCGAGCAGCGTCACCGCGCCCAGGAACAGCTCCGCCAGATCGGGCGGCAGCGCGAATTGCCCGACGCCGCGCCGCCACGCGACCCCGAGGCCCATCAGCCCCAGCACGGGCGGGAACATCGCGGGCGGGGTGCGGCGAAACAGGCCCTTGGGCGTCATCTTGGGCGGGGCGAAGGACATGCGCTCTCCTCGGGCAATCGGCAAATCATTTCGGTCGCGCAGAAGCTTGCAATATTTCGCGCGCGGCGAAAAGCTGTCCGAGGTGCGACAGGGTGTCAGGAGGCAAAATGGCGGGACATGGATATGAATCGGGGCGGCTGAACCTGCCCTTCGTGGGGATCTCCACTTTCGGCAAGCGCGCATACGTAGCCGACTGGGATGCGATCGAGGCGGATGTGGCGGTGATGGGCGCGCCCTTCGATTTCGGCACGCAGTTCCGCCCCGGCGCGCGGTTCGGGCCGCGGGCGGTGCGCGAGGCCTCGACCCTGTTCTCCTTCGGTCATGCCGGGGCTTACGATCACGAGGACGACGCGACCTATCTCGGGCCGGAGGTCACCATCGTCGATATCGGCGACGCGGATATCGTGCATACCGACACGGTGAAGAGCCATGCCAATATCGAGACCGGCGTGCGGGCGATGCTGAAGGCGGGCGCACTGCCGGTGGTGATCGGCGGCGATCACTCGATCAATATCCCCTGCATCCGCGCCTTCGAGGCCGATTGCGCCGAGAAGGGCCCGATCCATATCCTGCAGATCGACGCCCATCTCGATTTCGTGGACGAGCGCCACGGCGTGACCGAGGGCCACGGCAACCCGATGCGCCGCGCCGCCGAGAAAGGGTATGTCTCGGGCATCACCGCGCTCGGCATTCGCAACGTCTCCTCAACCTCGAAGGAGGGCTATGACGCCGCCCGCGCGATGGGCGACGATTTCCTGAGTGTGCGGCAGGTGCGCAAGCTGGGGGCCGAGGGCGTGCTGGCCCGCATCCCGGAAGGCGCGCGGATCTATGTCACGATCGATATCGACGGGTTCGACCCCTCGATCGCGCCCGGCACCGGGACGCCGAGCCATGGCGGGTTTCTCTATTACGAGGTGTTGGAGATCCTGCAGGGCGTGGCGAAGACGCACGAGGTGGTGGGCATCGATCTGGTCGAGGTCGCCCCCGATTACGACCCCACCGGCTCGACCCCGATCCTCGCGGCGCAAGTGCTGCTGAATTTCCTCGGCTTCATCTTCCACACGCGACAGTCAGGCGGTGCGCCTGCGGCGGGCTGAGAAGCCGCCGGCGGGGATATTTTCCTCAAGGGGAAGGGTTAACCGGGCAGCACCCACAGGGTCGCCCCGAGGCTATGCGGCTGCGCGCCGGTGCCCAGCTTGAAGCGCATCCGCCCTGCCCCGTCCTCGCTATCCACCGCACCCAGATCGAGCTGTCGGATGCCGCGCGCCTTCAGCCGCAGCGCCGCGTGCCAGAGCATCAGATTATGCGCGCCCGAAGCGCGCCCCTGCGGCCCGGTCCAGCCGATATGATAGCTCGCCCCGTCGCCATGAAGCAGGAAGATGCCGCCTGCGAGGCGCTCTCCCTTGGCATCCTCGATGCGCAGCGCGAGGAGGTCATCCGGACTGCGATCTGCCCAGGCGCGGGTGAAGCCGGGCGGCAAGGCGCGGTAGCCACGCGCCCGTTGCTGCGCATGATCGGCGGCGAGGAGCCAGTCAATCTCGGGGTCAAAACTCACCTGAAGTCCCGCGCGCTCCGCCGCCGCCAAGCGATTGCGCCATTTCCCCGCCAGCCCGGCGCGCAGCGCCTTCGTCTCGGGCTGCAAGGACCAAAGTGCGTGGTGGCGGGGCGTGATCAGCGGGACCAGCCCGATCCCGGTCAGCGGCGCGTCCGGCGTCGCGAGGATGATCCCCCATCGGCGCGCAATCCGGCGCAGCACCGCGATTTGGAGAGAGCGACCAAGGCCCGGAGCGAAGACCGGCCCGCGCGACAGAAGCCACAGCCCGCCGCGCCCGATCATTTGGGCCAGTGCGATCCGCCTGCCCGCCTCCGTGATCTCGAGCCGCAGAACGCGCCGCCCCCGCGCGGCAGCAAGCGTCCCATAGAGCGCCGCTTGCTGAAAGGCTGGCGGGCGCCCCGGCGCAAGCGCGCGCAACGCCCGATCCCAGCCCGCATCGGGGCCTGACAATTGCGTGAGACGGACAGGTTTCATCGCCGCCATTAAGGCTTGCTTTACCTAAGCTGGGGTTAATGAAGACGCGAAACATGACAACCCTGAGGCGAAATGACCCGCGCTCCTGAAAATCCCCCGCGTGCAAAGCGCAGACAGCCTCTGCCTGCCGGGAAATCGTTGCAGGCGCGCAAGACCGACGGGCCGCCACATCTGCCAGCTCCGCACGCCACGCTTTGGAGTGCGTTTTTGGTCGCGCTTTTCGGCGCGGCTCTCTGGCTCGGCCTTCTTGCGATTCTCAAGTTTTCCAACGGCTTCTAAACGCTTCAGTTCAGAACTTGACGCGAACGTCACCTTTGAGTGGCTCCGAAGACACGTTTTTGATGGCAAGCCGGCAACAGAACGTGACGTCACCGCGATGCGCCGATTGATTTACACCTTCCGGGTGATAGCGTCTTCAAAAGGAATTCCTTCGAGACGTTTGTATCTCTTTTGGATCTCCTTCGGGACACGTTAGGGAAGAGGAACATTATGAAACGTGTGATGACTTCGATGGCCGCACTCGCGATTGGCGCAGGCGCGGCCCATGCGGGCGGCGTGGAGCGCTCGACGCAATCGGTCGGCATCCTGTTCGAACAGGGCAATTACGCAGAATTCAGCGTGGGCGGCTTCAACCCGGATGTGTCGGGCACCTACCCGCTCAACAACTCGAACTCGGGCGACATGGCTCCGGGTTACGGCACGGTGAGCCTTGGTTACAAGCAGCAGCTCAACGACCAGTGGGATCTCGCGGTCATCTTCGACCAGCCCGTCGGCGCGAAAGTGAACTACCCCGCAGGCGCCACCGGCATTCCGCTTGCAGATTACCCGATCGCAGGCTCGAAGGCCTCGATCAAATCGTCCGCAGTCACCGCCCTCGTGCGCTATAAAATGCCGAACAACGTCTCGGTTTATGGCGGCCTGCGCAGCGAAAGCGTCCAGGGGCACGTGACCCTGCCGGCTCTCGGCTACTCCATGTCCACGTCGGACGAGACCGATTTCGGCTATGTGGTCGGTGCGGCTTGGGAGAAGCCCGAGATCGCCGCCCGCGTGGCGCTGACCTACAATTCGAAGATCGAGCACGAGTTCTCCGTGACCGAGAATGGCTCGCCGAGCGCCCCCTTCACGACGACGGTTCCGGAATCGGTGAACCTCGAGTTCCAAACCGGTATCGCGAAAGATACGCTGGTTATGGGCTCCGTGCGCTGGGTCCATTGGAAGCAGTTTGACATTACCCCTCTCGGTTATTTGGGTACGACCGGCGACCCTCTAGTCAGTTACAACGACAACACGATCACCTACAACATCGGCCTGGGCCGCCGCTTTACCGACCAATGGTCGGGCGCGATCATGTTCGGCTACGAGAAGCACCAGGGCGGCACCGTCGGCAACTTGGGCCCGACCGATGGTTACAAATCGGTGTCCTTCGCTGCGAGCTATCAGGCGACCGACAACATCAAGATCACTGGCGGTCTGCGCTACGTCGATATCGGCGACGCGAAAACCACGCTTCCGCCGGGCGTCCAAACCGACTTCTCCGGCAATGACGGCTGGGGCGCGGGTCTGCGCGTTGGCGTTAGCTTCTGATCGCAAGCCTCTGATACTTCAGGAAAAGCCCCGCCTCGTGCGGGGCTTTTTCTTTGGGCCTCGGCAATGCCGCAAGTTCCGGGTGGTGCGCGTCGCTGCCGCCCGCTAGATCGAAGCGATGAAACACGCACCCGCCCCTTTATCCCTCACCCCGCTCGCCTGGGCGCTGCTCGCGGCGCTGGCGCTGATCTGGGGCTCGTCCTTCCTGTCGAACCGCGCAGCGTTGGAAGGCGCGGGCGTCTTTACCGTGGTCTTCCTGCGCGTGGCCTCGGGAGCGGTGCTGATCTGGGCCTATGTCGCGCTGCGCCGCATGCCGGTGCCGCGCCACCCGATCTATCTCGGGCATTTCCTGATCATGGGGCTGCTAAACAACGCCATTCCCTTCTCGCTCATCGTCTGGGGGCAGAAGCATATCGATAGCGGGCTGGCCTCGATCCTGAACGCCTCGACCGCGATCTTCGGGGCGCTGGTCGCGGCTGTTGTCTTCACCGACGAGCGGCTGAGCGCGCGCAAGGCCACCGGCATCGCGGTGGGCTTTGCGGGCGTCGTCGTGGCGATCGGACCGGATGCGCTGAAAGGGTTCGACCTGACTTCGGCGGGCCAGCTCGCCGTGCTGGGCGCGGCGCTGAGCTACGGGTTCGCCGGAGCCTATGCGCGCTTTGCAATCAGGGGGTTACGACCCGAAGTTGCCGCGGCCGGGATGCTCACCGGCGGCGCGATCTGGACCCTGCCGATCCTGCTTGTCACCGAAGGCGTGCCGAGCTTCGATTACGCGCCCTCGGTCTGGATCGCGATGCTCTGGCTCGGCTTCGGCTGTTCGGCGCTGGCCTACCTTCTCTATTACCGCATCCTCGCGCTGGCGGGGGCGGCCAACCTCGCGCTTGTGACGCTTCTAATCCCGCCCGTCGCGATCCTCGCGGGCTGGGCGGTCTATGGCGAACGTCTGGGCTGGGCGGAGGCCTTGGGCTTCGCGATCCTCGCCCTCGGCCTGATGATCCTGAACCGCCGCCCCAAAACCCCGTGACGCGCGCGCCTTGCCGGGCTACACCGGGGCGAAAGACCAATGGGGACCACATGATCTATTCCAATCGCGCCGAGTGGCTGGCCGCCAAATCGAGGAAGGTTGCGCTGTTCGGCATGTCCGGCCTCGGCAAGACCTGGGCTGCGAACCTCCTGCGCGACGGGGGCTGGTTCCACTACTCCGTCGATTACCGGATCGGCACGCGCTACATGGGCGAATATATCGCCGACAACTTCAAGCGCGAGGCGATGAAGAACCCGTTCCTGGCGGAGCTTCTGCTGTCGGACTCGGTCTATATCGCGTCGAACATCACGTTCGAGAACCTCGCGCCGCTCTCGACCTATCTCGGCAAGCCGGGCGATCCGGCCAAGGGCGGGCTGCCCTTCGAGGAATATCTGGAACGGCAGAGCCAGCACCGCACGGCGGAGATGGCGGCGCTGCTGGATACGGCGCATTTCATCGACCGCGCGAAGCAGATCTACGGGATCGAGAATTTCCTGTGTGATTCCGGCGGCTCGATCTGCGAGGTGGTGGACCCCGACGATCCCGAGGATCCGATCCTGACCTCGCTGTCGCAGAACCTTCTGATGGTCTGGATCGAGGGCTCCGAGGCGCATACCGAGGAGCTGATCAACCGCTTCTCGCGCGCGCCGAAGCCGATGTATTATCAGCCCGAGTTTCTGGCCGCGAAATGGGCCGAATATCGCGATCTGAAAGGCGTGGCGGAGGCGCAGGTCGACCCCGATGATTTCGTGCGCTGGACCTACGCACAGGCGCTGGCGCATCGTCAGCCGCGCTATGCAGCGATGGCGAAAAACTGGGGTGTGACGATCCGTGCCGAGGATCTCTACCTTGTCCGCGACGCGAAAGATTTTACATCGCTGATCGCTGATGCTTTGCCCGCGTGAGACGAGACGCTTCGCGCATCACTTTAACTTCGCCTTGTAAGAGATTGAGAAACAATGCCGATCAAGCTTCCTGAGAACCTCCCCGCCTTCGACATCCTGTCGCGGGAAGGCGTGATGGTGATGTCGCCCGAGCGCGCATCCCGGCAGGAAATCCGCCCCATCCGGATCGGTCTTCTCAATCTCATGCCGAAGAAAATCCAGACCGAGAACCAGTTCGCCCGGCTGATCGGGGCGACGCCGCTGCAGATCGACTTCCAGCTGATCCGCATGAGCGAGCACCAGACGAAGAACACCGCCGCCGCGCATATGGAAGAGTTCTACCGTCCGTTCGAGGAGGTCGAAGCCACCGGCGAGAAGTTCGACGGGCTGATCATCACCGGCGCCCCGATCGAACATTTGCCTTTCGAGGACGTGACTTACTGGGAAGAGCTCAAGCGGATCTTCGACTGGACCCAGACCCATGTCTTCTCGACCTTCGGCGTGTGCTGGGGCGGGATGGCGATGGCCTATTACTTCCACGGCGTGAACAAGCATATGCTCGATCACAAGGCGTTCGGCTGCTTCCGGCACCGCAATTGCGCGCCTGCCTCGCCCTATCTGCGGGGCTTCTCGGACGATCTGCTGATCCCGGTCAGCCGCTGGACCGAGATGCGGCGCGACGAGCTGGAAGCGGCGGGCATGACGACGCTGATCCATTCCGACGAAACCGGGCCCTGTCTGGTCGAAGATCGCGCCCATCGCGCGCTCTATATCTTCAACCATCTCGAATATGACAGCGGCACGCTGAAGGAAGAATACGATCGTGACGTCGCGTCGGGGAAACCAATCAACGTCCCCGCGAATTACTATCCTGAGAACGACCCGAGCCGGGTGCCGACCAACAGGTGGAAAAGTCAC
The DNA here is from genome assembly GCF_058105145.1 of Thioclava sp. ISO4. Lineage (NCBI taxonomy): Bacteria > Pseudomonadati > Pseudomonadota > Alphaproteobacteria > Rhodobacterales > Paracoccaceae > Thioclava > Thioclava sp. ISO4. Next base: position 2,397,348 of record NZ_CM176571.1, on the reverse strand, counting down.
GCCCACCTGCTTTACGGCAACTGGATAAACGAGATTTATCAGGAAACGCCGTATGATCTGGCCGAGATTGGTAACTAGCCTTGTCGTGCTGCTGCTCATCTTGGGCGGCGCGACATGGGGGTTGGAGAGCTGGCGGGCCCGCATGGCTGAGCAGCGCTATCCCCCCAACGGCATCTTCGTCGATGTCGGCGACCAGCGCGTTCATATGGTCATCAAGGGCGATCACGGCCCGGCGGTGGTGTTGATCCACGGCGCGTCGGGCTCTGCCCGCGACCTGACCTTCGATCTCGCGCCGGAACTGGCGAAACGCTATCGCGTCTTCGTGCCCGACCGTCCGGGCTTCGGCTATTCCGACCCGCTGCCGGCGGATCAGGACACGATCGAAAATCAGGCCAAGCTGCTTCAGGAAGCGACCAAGCTCGCGGGCGCGGACGATCCCATCGTGCTTGGCCATTCCTATGGGGGCGCGGTGGCGATTGCCTGGGCGGTGTATCAGCCCGGCACGCTCTCGGGTCTGGTGCCGGTCTCCGCGCCTTCGCATAGCTGGGATAGCGGGCTGCCGCTTCTCTATGAGATCACTTCGCCGCCGCTGGGTCAGGCGGTTGTGGTGCCGCTGATCTCGGCCTGGACCCCGCCTGCGATCATCCGCTCCGAGGTCGAAAGCGTCTTCACGCCGCAGGAGATGCCGATCGGCTATCTGCACTGGTTCGGCCCCGGCATGACGCTGCGGGTGGAAACGATGCGGGTGAATGCCCGTCAACGCGCCAGCCTGAAGCCGGAAATTCAGGCGATGATCCCGCATTACCCCGATCTCGACCTGCCGGTGATCTCGGTCCATGGCACGGCCGATACCATCGTGGGAGAGCAGATCCACGCGGTGCCGTTCACGAAAGAGGTGCCGGGGGCGGAGCTGATCTCGCTCGACGGGATCGGTCATATGGTCCCGCATGTCGCGTTGCAGCAGACGGTCGCTGCGGTAGATCGTGTGGCCAAGCGCGCGGGCTATTCGATCCCGATGCGCCCGGCTGCGGAATGAGGGCCGCCTGAGCGCCCGCCCCCCGGCTTTGCACGCAGATCACAGACGCGCGGTCGCCGCCCCTTGCGGATGCGGCGCCGCTTGCACCGCCTCGGCCCGCACAGCATACTGCCGTGAAACGACAAAAGGCAGATCATGGCCAAGGACAAGAGCGACCCGCCGTTCGACATCCCCTTCGTGGGCGACATCACCCGCTACCTTGAAACCGAAGCGCCCGACGCCGTGCGCGAGGCGATCGAAGAGGCGGGCAAGGATGACATGCTCTCGCCCTCCTACCCCTATGACGAAGAGATGAAGCGCAAGAAATACGACCGCCAGATGGAGGCGCTTCAGGTCGAACTGGTCAAGATGTTCTGGGACGCCAAGGAAACCGGCAAGCGGATCGCGGTGATCTTCGAGGGGCGCGACGCGGCGGGCAAAGGCGGCACGATCGGGCGGATGCGGCAGAACCTGAACCCGCGCTCGGCCTATGTCGTGGCGCTGCCGAAACCCACCGAGACCGAAGCCACGCAGTGGTATTTCCAGCGCTATATCGACTGGCTGCCCGCAGCGGGCCAAATCGCGATGTTCGACCGGAGCTGGTATAACCGCGGCGTGGTCGAGCATGTCTTCGATTTCTGCACGCCCCAGCAGCGCGAGCATTTCTTCTACCAGCTTCCCGATTTCGAGAAGATGCTGGTCGATGACGGGGTCATCCTCGTGAAGCTCTGGCTGAACGTGGACCGCGCCGAGCAGCTGCGCCGCTTCCTCAAGCGCGAGAAGGACCCGCTCAAGCAGTGGAAGCTGAGCTGGATCGACGTCGAGGGGCTCAAGCGCTGGGATGCCTATTCCGAGGCGATTCAGGAAACGCTGGAGCGCTCCGACACCGACCATGCACCCTGGACCGTGATCCGCTCGGACGACAAGAAACGCGCCCGGATCGCCGCGATCCAGACGGTGTTGAACGCGGTCGATTACGCGCATAAGGACCCCGAGGCGATTGGCGAAATCGACGAGAAAATCTGCGGCGGCATCGACGTTCTGAATGTCTAAGCAAGGCTATCATCACGGCAATCTGCGTCAGGCGCTCGTCGCCTCCGCGCTGGAGCTGATCGAGGAGAAGGGCCCGACCGGGTTCACGCTCTCGGAGGCGGCGAAACGCGCAGGCGTGACCCCGGCTGCGGTCTATCGCCATTTCGAAGGGCGCGAGGACCTGATCGCGGAATGCGCGCGTCAGGGCTATCTGATTTTCGGCGATCTTCTGGATCATGTGTGGAACGGTGGCAAACCCTCGGCGCTGGCGGCGTTCTCGGCGGTGGGCCGGGCCTATCTCGCCTTCGCCCGGAAATATCCGGGGCACTACATGGCGATGTTCGAAAGCGGCATCTCGCCCAACCGCTCGCCCGATCTGGCAGCGGTGGCGAGCAAATCGAGCACCGCGATGGAACGTGCGACGCGCGCCCTGATGGAACATGTGCCGCCGGAAAAACGCCCGCCCGTCGCGATGGTCGCAGCGCATGTCTGGGCGATGAGCCACGGTGTGGTGGAGCTCTATGCGCGCGAGGGAAACCGCTCGCCCTATGCCCCCGAGGATCTCTTGGAAAGCGGCATCGGCGTCTATCTGCGCGGCCTCGGCCTGATCGCCCCGGATTGAACCGCCCTGCCCCGATTTTGCCGCGCCGCGGCATGCCCCCTGCATAGAAAAACGGGCGGAGGTTTCCCCCGCCCGCGTAGATCAGACGATCCGCCTGAGATCAGAACTTGTAGGACGCGGTAAGGTTCAGCGTCGTGGTGTTCAGATTGTTGGTGGTGCCGTCGAAGTTGTTGCCGTCACGATAGTCGAGCTCGGTCCCGACGGTCCACTTCGGGTTGATGGCATATTTCATGCCGATGCCAACCAGCGGAACGGTGTCGGAATAGCCGTTGCCCGCGCCGTCTTCGGCGTCGACATAGGACGCACCGAGCGTGCCGTAGAACAGCATGTTGTTGTAAGGCGCACCGGCGATCATCTTGAGGTCGGTCATCGAGTTGACCTTCGCACCGGAGTTGCTGTCGTCGATATTCGCAGCGTTATAGGCCAGCTCGCCACCGAGGACATAGTTGCCGAAGTCATAGAGGTAGCCAGCGTGGGCACCACCGACGACGCCGTCGCCGTCGATCGACTCGTTCGCTTTGCCGTAGCCGAGCTGAACACCGGCGTAGAAGCCGTCCCAGCTGAACTGCGCGGGCGCCACTGCGACCGGAGCCGGGGTGACCTCGGGGGCCGGTGCCGGGGTGGTGTAACCGCCCGCCATTGCGGCGGAGCCAGCGAGTGCCAGAATGCTCGACGTAACGATAATACGTTTCATGTTTCTCTCTCCTGTCTTGGGGGTTCATCCCCCGTTGAGACGTTTTGGATCAGATCCGTTGCCCGGACCTATGCCCCCTGAATGCGAAATCAATCCGGTTGGTTCCAAGCATGAGCGGCGCTTTGCCGAACATGTCGCAAGACGTGATCGAAGCGACAAATGCTGCAGGCGCAAAATGCATTGGCAAGACTAGACAAAGCGGGGGTTCCTTTGGTTAATGAACACACGTTCATTTCCAGGGAGGATCACATGGAGTTGAGTGAAATTCGTGCCGTCATCACCGGCGGCGCCTCGGGTCTCGGGGCCGCGACCGCCCGGCACTTCATTGAGTCGGGGGCGCAGGTGACGCTCTTCGACCGCGACCGCGCGGGCGGTGAGGCCTTTGCCGCCGAGATCGGCGCGACCTTCGCCGAGGTCGACGTGACCTCCGAGGACAGCGTCGCCGCCGGGATCGCCACCGCCGTCGAAGCGATGGGCGGCATCAATGTCGCCGTCAATTGCGCGGGCATCGCCACCGGAGAGCGCGTCGTGGGTCGCGAAGGGCCGCACCGGCTCGAGAGCTTCGCGCGCACGATCGACATCAACCTCGTGGGCAGCTTCAACGTCGCCCGCCTCGCCGCCGCCGAAATGGCCCGCAACCCCGGCCCCGAGCGCGGCGTGATCGTCAACACGGCCTCCATCGCCGCCTTCGACGGGCAAAAGGGCCAGGCGGCCTATGCGGCCTCGAAAGGCGGTATCGTCGCGATGACCCTGCCGCTGGCCCGCGATCTCGCCAGCCAGGGCGTGCGCTGCTGCGCGATCGCGCCGGGCATTTTCGCGACGCCGATGATGAAGGGCCTGCCGCAAGAGGTGCAAGACAGCCTTGCCGAGGAAGTGACCTTCCCGAAACGGCTCGGCGATCCGTCGGAATACGCGAAACTCGCCGGTTTCATCGTCCAGAGCGGCTATCTGAACGGCGAAGTGATCCGCCTCGACGGGGCGCTGCGGATGCGTTGACCTCACGTTTATGAAGGCTTTGCGAAGGATCTGAAAAAATCCGCGAAAAACGGGTTGCAAGGGCGCGCGAGGGCGGCTAAATCCCGCCCTACAAGACGACCCCTGATGCGGAGAGGTGGCAGAGTGGTCGAATGCGGCGGTCTCGAAAACCGTTGTCGGTGAGAGCCGACCCAGGGTTCGAATCCCTGTCTCTCCGCCACTTCCCTTGGATGTCCACAGGGAATTTTGACGTTTAATCAACGCCTTAAGCAAAACCCCTCACTAAGTAGCTGGCATCTGCGTCGTGTTTTGCACCACAAAATGATACACGTTTTGCACCACAGCGAAGGGTGCGCTCTATGACGATCTCCAAACGCGGGAAGGTATGGCACCTCAGACGGCGCGTGCCTGCAGCCTATGCTTCGGTAGATAAACGCCGAGAAGTTGTATTGTCGTTGAAGACCGACTCCGAGACGATCGCGCGGCAAAAGGCTGCAACCGTCTGGCAAAGTAAGATCGAAGCTTGGGAGGCGAAGCTCGCTGGTGACAGCGCAGATGCGGAAAAACGCTTCGAGGCAGCCAAGCGGCTTGCCAGTGCGCGCGGCTTCCGCTTCTTGGAGGCACCCCGGGTCGCAGACCTTCCTTTGGCCGAAATTGTCGACCGCGTGGAAGCCGTTCCGGAGACTGCAGGACAATTCGACCAGGAAGAAGCGCGCGCCATGCTTGGCGGAGCCGTCGCACCTGCCATTACGGTGACGCGCGCTCTGGATCTGTTCTGGGAGTTGGAGCGTGACCGCGTTCTTGGCAAGAGCCACGACCAGAAGCGCCGCTGGAAGAATCCGCGCCGGAAAGCCATCGCGAACTTCATCGCCGTAATCGGCGACAAGCCTATGCAGGAGATCACCCGCGACGACATGCTGGAATTTCGCGATTGGTGGATGGAGCGCCTTGAAACTGAAGGGCTGACCGCAAACAGCGCCAACAAGGATCTCACTCACCTCGGCGACATTCTCAAAAGCGTGAATGCGAAGAAAAAGCTTAAGTTGGATCTTCCGCTTTCCGATCTGAAATTTAAGCAGGGCAAGGCGCGAGAGCGCCCTCCATTCTCCGATAGCTGGATCCGGGAAAAACTTCTGGCCGAGGGCGCCTTAAACGGTCTCAACGATGAGGCGCGAGCAATTTTTCTGGGCATGGTAAACACTGGGATGCGCCCGAGTGAACTCGCCGCCCTTCACCCGGAAGAGATCGTGCTGTCGGCTGACATCCCTCATCTGAACCTGCAACCGCTCGGCCGTGCGCTGAAATCGAACAATGCCGAGCGGATCATCCCGCTGCTCGGCGTCTCGCTTGAGGCCATGAAGGAGTTTCCTGACGGGTTTCCGCGCTATCGTGGCGGCTCGGCTTCGCTCAGCGCGACCGTCAACAAGTTCCTGCGTGAAAACGGTCTTCTTGAAAGCACGGAGCACACACTTTATTCGCTTCGGCACAATTTCGAGGATCGGATGCTCGAAGCCGATATCGATGAGCGAATCCGGCGTGACATCATGGGGCATGCACTTGGGCGACAGCGTTACGGCAAGGGCGGTCGGCTATTGAAGATCAAGCGACTGCTTTCCCCGATCGCCTTCTGAGCAACGATCGCCCTCGCTCTCTCCAGCGGGTCCCCGGATTGACGCGCGCGTTCGAGAGCAACTTCCCGATCCAGCCTAGCGAAGATCGGCGCATAAACGGGATCCTCTGCAACCATCAACGCGACCTTGTCGCGCGCCGCGACCAGCCGCGCAAGCCAGCGCGCGGCATCGCTCGGCGAGCGAAGGGCCTGACTGGGTATGTGGTGCGAGGTAGGCACTAGGCAACAGTTCTCGGTGCCGCGCGAGCGCAAGCTCGGCGGAGGAAGGGTTTTGCGGCCCGATTGGGTTCGCGGCTGGTGATACCAAGTATAGGGAGCGTGACGCCGCAACTCACGGCAAACCGCGCCGTAATCCACAGAAAACTTAGACCGGAAGCGCTCTAACCGACTATAATTGCGCATTTTTGTCCGGTTCCGGACGAGAGCGACTAACATCCTGCGATAAGTCAGGCTTTTTTGAAGCCGGCGGGCTGATGGCTCACGCCACCCAACGGGATGTTCCGAAAGCTCCATCGATACCAAAGCCGTGAACAAATCATTCGCTGGCTCGCTTGCAGGCGCGAATTTGGTCCGCCCCTCAGGTCTGGCCATTCAGTGCGAAGGCTAGCGCGCAGACGCCCGAAGCGCTCACGGCCCGTCGGGTAGAATTTCGTGGTAATCCTCGGACGCGCCGATCTCTGCCGGCTCGAGCGCGTCTTCGACCCTTTCATCCTCATCACCCTTGGAACCCCCAAGGCGGTCGAGAAGCGCTTTGATCCGCAGGTCCAACTCGTTCAGCCCACACGCCGCAAGCGTTCGTGCACGAGTGCCATCAATTCGATGACCTCCATCTCTCGTTTCTCGCGTTTCTGCGCGTCCTTTTGAAACGCTTCGATCGCGTCGCTCATCATACCCGCGGCTCCCGCGATCTGCTGCGATATTGCGCTGAGATCCTCGATCATCTGGTCCAGTCGCTCGACGACCCCACGGTCTTTCTCGATGGCCAGGAGCGCTTGGAGGTCTGGAATGAGCGCTGCGATACGTCTGTTCGACTCGATCAGATCCAGGATGTCCTGACGTTTCACTTGGTTCGTGTTGCTTTGTGTATCGGGCATTCAGGGCCTCCAATTTTTTGCGTGCTTCGAAGAAGAGATTTTCGGGAAGTGCGGTGACGAGACGCGCGACGAGCCCGCCCATCAGGTGCTCGGTTACAAGACGATGGAGCAGACCGGCAATCGGCCTCAGCCCATGCGTCGTTCGGCGAAAAACCGTAGGTCGAGGCCTTGGCATCGCCTCGAGAAACTCGGAGAGATCATAGAATTTCTCGGGCGCCTCGAAACGGTGCCGAGCTGACATATCTCGGGCAACAGATAGCCAAAGCTCTTCCAGTTTGGCAGGCGCCTTCGCCAGCTGGATTTTCCGCTCTCGTCCGATCCCGTTAAAGCGCTGGAAAAGTTGCTCGAACTGATCTGTCATCAGGGGACCGCGAAGCGTGACACTGCGTTGAGTTTCACCATTCCGAAACCGGAAAGTCGTGCCGTTTGCGGTGGCGGTCTCAAAGGTCAAACCAAACTGCTGCGCCAAGGGGCGCAAGCCCTCGAGCAAAACATCTCGCTTTGGAATGCCGGGCTTTGCGAGCAAAATACCCGCACGGACCTCCGCAGCCTCCACAAACGCCTCCAGCGGCTCAAAACGGGACAACTGATTGTTCCTCCGTGCCTCTGCGATCTCCTTGAGAACTGCGTCCGGTGATTTGATCAGACGCATCCGCTCAAAAGCGCCCGGGTCATCAAATCCGAAGGTCATGTTGATCGTATCGACGAAGGCCCGCCAAAGTTCGGTCGCGCGCCTGCCGGGTGGGCTTGGGTTGAAAGCGCGAACCGATCCATCAGGCCGGATCACGCAGCGCGGAATTGCGAAGTTCAGCTCCAGCCTGTTCGTGTGAGTGTGGGTCGAGACAAGAATAGCGGGCCTCTTCTCGACCGGCACACCCGGAAAAGCGAGCGCGAGCGCGAAATCGAGGATACGGCTCACTTTCTCGCGCTCCTCGGAACCGCCAGCGTTGAACTCCCGAACCGAGATATCTGCCTCGGTGAAAGTCAGTGTTAAGGCGGTCAACCTGTGCCGCTGCTCAAGGTTCTCGATAGTTCGAATGACTCGTGTCGGGCACCCCATCAGAACTTCCGGCGCGGGGTATCTGCGCACCGAAATGTATTTCCCGTTCACCAGCTTAGGGACTTCCTCGGCGACGAAGTAGTCCACGACATTCTCGTAGTCGGCCTTTTCCTTTTTCTTGAACCGTGTCCAGCCGAGGATCATTTTTTCCCCTCTCCGAACAGTGCGTCATACATCCGGTCGAGCTTGGCTTCGACCGTAGCGATCAACCGCAGATCATCGGGAGCGACAGTTCTTCGCCAGACCACTTCCGTTGCGATCAAGCGCAAGCTTTTCTCGATGAGATTGAAGGCGGACAACACCTGCACTGCGGCATCTTCTTTCTTGGTCGATCCATCTGACAGATCCAAATGAAAGGCGCAGCGGCGGACAAACTCGGAAACCGGAACGCCCAACTTGTCGGCCGCCGATTTGATCACCTGCCACTCAGCGTCGGTCGCCTGAATTTCTCGCCGTTTTCTCCGCTCGGCTTTCGTCTTCCTTGCCATTCTGATCCGCTCCTCTCCGCGCGTTTGCGGGACTTTGGGTAGACTTGATGGGAGGAGTATGGAGACCGGACCTGAAAAACCGGCAGACAGAATCACACAAAATGAAAAGCTGGCCGTTGATCGAGAAAAGCCTGTGCCTCGCCCTGCCCCGGACACGCACCCAATTGCGCCTTGCACTGGAACCGGCGAAAGAACATCCTGTTCGCGAATTTCGAGGGATCCATGAGCAACAACGACATCAAAGGCTTAAGCAGTTTTGTCGGGTCAATTGGCAGAGAAACGACATCAACCAACCCGGTCAGCAGGCGCCACGATTAGCTTAAATTACGCCGGATTCTGTCCAATGATCGAGGAGTAGCTCACATTGCCCAGACTATCCGGATGACCATCGATGGAAGACGGCCAGTAGTGTGCAACCTTGACCTGACGTGCCTCCAACACCGCAACATCGTCCTGCAGGAGATGGCTGATACCGTGCTCTTTAGGACTGTTGCTATTGCGAGCGCCGATCACAAAGGCAGCTCCGCCTGTTAAGCTGCCGTTCGCTGTGGCTGGCATGCAGGTCAGCATTGCACCCCAAAGCCGCCGCTCGTGTGTCGCGCGGCACCTCTCGCCGGCCTAGGCTCAGTCAGGCATAAGGTGCCTAGGTTCAGGACCCATTGATTTCAGCAGAAGGGCATGATTCACCGCACGAAAACAGAGCGGTGACATGTCTGATCTATTCTGGCTGAGCGATGCGCAGATGGCGCGTCTGGAGCCCTACTTTCCGAAGTCCCATGGTAAGCCGCGCGTCGATGATCGGCGCGTCCTGAGCGGTATTATCTTCATCAATCGTAATGGGTTGCGATGGCGAGATGCGCCGAAGGAGTATGGCCCCCACAAGACGCTCTATAACCGTTGGAAGCGTTGGAGCGACAAAGGCATCTTCGCGAAGATGATGGCCGGACTGGCTGCCGGGCATGGCGAGAAGAAGACCGTGATGATTGACGCCACTTACCTGAAGGCCCACCGCACGGCGTCCAGTCTGGGCGTCAAAAAGGGGGGCGCGGCCGCCTGATCGGACGGACCAAGGGCGGGATGAACACGAAACTGCATGCCATCTGCGACAGCCAGGGACGCCCTCTCAACCTGTTCGTAACGGCAGGACAGGTCAGCGATTACATCGGTGCCCGGGCGCTTTGCGACAGTCTTCCGGATGTCGACTGGCTGCTCGGGGATCGCGGTTACGACGCCGACTGGTTCCGCGAAGCGTTGAAAGACAAGGGGATACGCGCCTGCATCCCGGGCCGTAAGCAGCGGAAGACACCGGTGAAGTATGACAAGCGCCGCTATAAACGCCGCAACCGGATCGAGATTATGTTCGGCAGACCCAAGGACTGGCGGCGGGTAGCCACGCGATACGATAGGTGCCCGAAGGTCTTCCTCTCGGCCATCGCTCTCGCCGCCACGGTCATCTACTGGCTATGTGTCCTGAGCCTAATGTCCGGTGGCAGAAATCGTGTTTCAGAAACTTCACCATCGGCCAGCGACATTCATCTGAACACAAAGCGAGGTTTTCCCTGTTGTTCAGAACGTAAAATCTTGGTTCATTTGATATAAGTAAGGGGTTCGATATTGATCAAAATTCTTCACACCGCCGACGTCCATTTGGATTCACCTCTTCGATCTCTCGCCTTGCGAAATTCTGAGCTTCGCGACATAATTGCAGCAGCCTCTCGGTCCGCTTTCAGCCAACTTGTCGATCTCGCCATTTCCAAAGAGGTCGCCGCAATTCTGATTGCCGGAGATCTCTTCGACGGGAAAGAACGCAGCGCCAGAACGGGCGCCTTCCTGACGAGTGAGCTAGAACGCCTCGGCAAAGCCGGGATCAAGGTATTCTACATAAGGGGCAACCATGACGCGGAGAACCCGATCACCGGGACGCTCGATCTGCCCTCCCACGTTCACGTCTTCGATGCACGCGGAGGCAAGGAACAGTTGGCCGACGATGTCTGGATTCACGGTGTCAGCTTCGCAGACCGCCACGCGCCCGACAGCCTTCTGCCACGCTTCAAGGCGCCGGTCCAAGGCGCGCTGAACATCGCCATGCTGCATAGCTCGCTTGGCGGTGCGGCCGGCCATGACATCTACGCCCCCTGCAGCGTCGCAGATCTTGCCGGCATGGGCTTCGACTACTGGGCGCTCGGGCACATCCACAAACGGCAGGTCCATTCGCAAGCGCCATGGGTTGTCATGCCGGGCATTCCGCAGGGGCGCGACATCGGCGAGTCCGGACCCAAGTCCGTGACACTGCTGACGATCGAGCAAGGCGTGATCGAGGTGACCGAAGTGCGCACTTCGATTGTTGAATTCGCCCAGTCCGAGGTGGACGTCACAGACGCGGACAGCGACGAGGCCCTTCGCGGGACGCTGAAGCGCCACCTGACCGCGATGCGCAGCAAGATCTCTGCGCCTGTCGGCGTGATCCGTTTGACCATGACTGGCAGGCCGGTGCGCCATTGGCAATTCCTGAGGGATCGGGATTTCTGGGTCGAACAGGTGAACGAACTCGCCCGTGCCGCCGGTGATCTCTGGCTCGACAAGCTTCTGCTCGACCTTTTGCCGCCGGAAGCGGACGAAGACGCAAGCGGCGCCGCCGATGAGCTGGCGACAACGATGGCAACGATCCGCGGAGAACCCGGTTTCGCTGCCTTGGCCCGGGAAGAGGTCGAGTCCGTCATGCAAGATCTGCCAGTTGGACTGCGCGACAGGTTGATGGCGGACGAGGCCGCGCGAGATGCACTGGTGAACCGGTTGACCAAGGCTGGTGCCGATCTCGTCTTGGCGCAGATGAAGGGGTCCGGAAACTGATGCGGATCCAATGCCTCAACCTAGAACGTTTCGGTCAATTCACCGACAGGGCGTTCGACTTTGGGTCCGCGGGCGACGGCCGTGACTTCCATATCATCTACGGCCCGAATGAAGCTGGGAAGACGACCACGATGGAAGCAGTCCTGCGGCTCTTCTATGGCTTCCCGCTGCGCGAGGGTTACGCCTTCAAACACCCGCGCAACAATCTTCAGGTCTCCGCCACACTGGATGTCGACGGCGCCATGCGCAGCTTCACGCGCCTGCCCACGCGCAGCGGCTCTCTGGTCGATGAGACGGGTAATGCGCTGCCGGAGGCCGCCCTTTCCGCACATCTCGCGGGCTTTTCGGAGGAGGACTACCGTCGCCTTCTTTGCCTGGACGATGTGACGATCGAGCGTGGCGGTGAAGAGATCGCGAATGCCGAAGGAGACATCGGCCGCCTTCTCTTCTCGGCCGCAGCAGGCGTCGCCGACCTCAGTGGCGTTCTGGACGGCGTTCGCGAGCGAGCCGACGAGCTCTGGAAGAAACGTGGGCGAACAACCCGCGTCGCAGAACTGAAGCGCGACCTTGCCGAGGTGGAAAGAGAGATTAAGGACCTCGATATCACTGCCAGCGCCTGGAAAGCCCTCAAGCGGGATCTGGCGAAAGCGCAGAAAGCCGAGTGGGTCGCCCGCACGGGGCGAGATGAACTGAACACGGCCAAAACGCGCGCCGAAGCGCAAAGGCGCGCGTTGCCGCTGATGGCTGAAATTTTCACCCTCGAAGCGGCGATTGCCCCCTTCTCGACCTATCCCGATCAACTCGATTTCGATCCAGAGCGTCTGATCGAGCTTCGCAGCGATCGGGGTATCGCCACACAGAATGTCGAGCGCCTGACCAAGGAGATCGCGGGACTTCAGGATGAGCGCAAAGGAATCTCCATCGATCCCAGGTTCCTTGATCTCTCGACAGCGCTTGATGTTCTCGAGGACCTCAGTGCGAGGGATCGTAGCGCACAACTCGATCTCGGCAGACGTAAGGACGAACAGCTGGCGGCAGAGGCGTCCATGAAGCAGGCCGCGCTAGACCTTGCCGTCGACTCGCCGGACGTCGAGCTGCAAAGCCTAGTTCTGTCGACCGCAGATATCGCTACACTGGAGGGCGCCAGGGAGACCCTAGGTGCGGCCATTTCCCACGTGGAATCCGAAGCCCGAGAAGTCTCTGAGCTGCAGGACAAGGTGACGGTAGCGACAGAAGCCGTGCAGGACAGTGCGCCCGCGGCGAATGGTGCCCCGCGGGTTGCAGATGTCCTGCTGCGCTTCGATGCGGATCACCTGGCCCCCGCCCATGCTGCTGCGCTTCAGGCCATCGAGGCCGCGAAAATCAAGGCCGACCGGTCTCTGGCGGCGCTCTCCGTAGGAGGCGTCATCTTCGACCATTTGCCCGCCTGCCCCACGTCCCGCGTTCAGGCTACAGGCTGGGCCGAGCGCCACCAGGAGGTGGTCGGCGATCTGCGCACAACGACGGATAAACGCGACGAGCATCTGGAGGCCATGGCGGCGCGCAGCGCACAGGCCGAGGCGCTGGCCAAGGGCGCGAAGATCGTCTCCGACACCGAAGCCTCGGACCTGCTTGCCAAGCGCGATGCTCGGTGGTCAGAGCACCTGACAGCCCTGGACACCCGGACCGCCACCGCCTTCCACGAGGCGTTGCGCCAACACGACACCGCTGCAGAGGCGCGCCTAGCCCAGTCCCGCGAACTGGCGCAGCTGCGCGAGATCGGGCAAGCCGAAGCCGAAGCCCGCGCACGGGCCGCTCAGGCAAACCAGCGCCTCGACGCCCTACAGCAGGAACGCAACGGCATAGAAGCCTTGGTAAGCGCGGCGGCCGCGCAGGTCGGGCTGCCGACAAGCATCCCCCCAGCCGCGTGGCTAGAGTGGGTGCTCCGTCACGAGGCGGCCGACGATGAGGCGCTGGCTCTGCGCGAAACAGACGAGGCTCATCGTTCGATCCTCCAACGCGCCGACGCCTTGCTGGCCGAGCTTGCGGGGCTCTTGCCCTATCAGCCGACAGACCTGGGCAGTGCCCTGAACGCGGCACGGCGCGCTGCCGAAGAAGAGCGCAAGCAGGCAGACACCCGAAAGAAGGCCGAGGACTCCCTGCGACAGGCGCAGCGAGATCTCGCCCGGCGCGAAGACCGCCACGAAGAAGCGCTGAAGGCCAGGAACGACGCAGACACGGCCTGGCAAGAGCTGATCCACGAGCTTCTCGGAGCGGCGCTTTCGCCCGAGCGCCTAGTGGCCTCGCTGGAGCCGCTACGCGAGTTGCGCGAACACGAAAAGACACGCGCCGCCGCGGAGCGCAGGGTCAACACGATGCAATCAGACCAGGAGCAATTTGCCCGCGAGGTCGACGCCTTGGCACGTGCCCACGACCTAGAACCCCAGGCGACGGCTGCCCAGACATATGCTGCTCTGAAGACCTTGGCAGAACAGGCCCGCGCGACCCGGGAGGCGGTCGAGAAGCTCGACCGGGCGATCGAAACGGCCAACATCGAGAAGGTCCGAAACAAGGAGAAGCTGCAAGGCATCGACCAGGAGATAGACGCGATCGCCGCGAGCTTCCCAAACGCTGGCGCCCTCAGCGACATCGACGAACTGCGCCAGGTCGCAACCAAGGCTCAGCAGGTCATCGAGGACCGCGTCTCGCTCGACAAATTTAGGCGCAATGTCCTGTCCGAGTTGAACCTCGATGACATCGCCTCGGCCCGGGAGCAGTTGGCGAATCTCTCGGCAGCCGCGCTGGATGCCACTCTCGAGAGCATTCGATCGGATCTCACCCACGCAGAGGAGAATCTAACCCAAGCGATCCAGACCCGCACCACGGCTGAGCATGCACTTTCGGACGTCAAAGGGGATGACCAGGTTGCAGCGCTAGTCGAGCAGAAGGCGACGTTGGAGTTACAACTCGAGGAGGTTGCCTTGAAGCACCTCGAGCTTTCCCTGGGTCATTCCCTCGCCTCCGACGCCATTCGGCGCTACCGCGACAGCCATCGCAGCGGGATGTTGACGGCGACGGAAGGCTGCTTTGCGAGCCTTACTAAAGGGGCCTACCCGTCGCTGAGCACCCAGATCGAAAAGGACGCCGAGGTCTTGCTGGCTGTAGACCGGAACGGCGTTAGCAAGCGCGCCGCCGAGATGTCGAAGGGCACGCGGTTCCAGCTCTACTTAGCCCTGCGCGCAGCAGCTCATGAACAGCTAGTCGCCCAAGGCACGAAGCTCCCGTTCTTCTGCGACGACATCTTCGAGACCTTTGACGAGGCGCGCACCAGCGCCGCCTGCCGCGTGATGGAAACCATCGGTGGTCGTGGACAAGCTATCTACCTTACTCACCATCTTCATGTGGTCGAGATCGCTAAGAGTGTCTGCGATGCGCCCCCTATTATTCATGAGCTTTAAAAGATTGTACCACCGAGGAGACCTGGCTTGAACGAATGGAACGCTCGCCGAGAGGCTTGGAATCCGCAGGGGGAAGACGCCCGGGATATCGGGGATGTCGACTATGGCCGGGTGATCCATTCGGCATCATTCAGACGGCTGCAGGGCAAGACCCAAATCCTGAATCTCGGAGACAGTGACTTTTACCGCTCCCGCTTGACACATTCTCTGGAAGTGGCTCAGATCGCGGGAGGGCTCGTGATCCAGCTCGCTAGAAGTTTCACCGATCACCCCGCCACGGCCGTTCTCCCAGACCGTAGCCATATCCATGCCATTGCCTGCTCACACGACCTAGGCCATCCCCCCTTTGGTCATGGCGGCGAAGTTGCGCTGAACTACTGCATGCGCGATGCACATGGGTTCGAGGGCAACGGTCAGACCTTGCGCCTATTGGCGCGGCTCGAGAACTTCTCTGCCGCTGCAGGTGCGAACCTGTCTCGGCGCTCCATGCTTGGCGTCCTGAAATACCCTGTCGCACTATCAGGGTTGCTGAACTCCGAGCTGCGCCCTCAGTTGCAGGATGGGCTTTCGGTTGTGCCGACCATTGACCTGAAAGCCTCGACACCGCCCAAGGGCTATCTTGATTGCGAAACAGATGTGGTTGACTGGATCTTGGATCCCCTAACCGATCCTGATCGGAAAGAGTTCACCCGCATCGAGAAAAGTGAAGGCAAACACGCCCGAACCCTGCACAAGTCGCTCGACTGCAGCATTATGGATCTCGCAGACGACATCGCCTATGGGGTTCATGATTTGGAAGACTCGATTGCCCTGCGGCTCGTTACGGAGCATCAGTTCAGGAAGCGAGTTCCCGAGGACGCCTGCGGCAGCTTTGTCGAAGAGCGGCGTCGGAAGGCCCAGACCGATAGCAATGCCCCTTATGAGGCCATGGTGGACGGGCTGTTTGGCGACAGTAATACACGCAAACGCTGGATCAGTCGGTGGGTAAACCATCTGATCACTGCCGTCAGATTTGTCGAGACGCCTGAATTCCAAGAGCCGTTGCTGCGCTGGCGCGTTGAGTTGCCGGAATATCATGCTCGCTTCCTGAGCGCTCTAAAGGATCTTGTCATGCAGGAGGTCATTCGCAGTCCGAGTGTGCAGCATTTGGAATTCAAGGGACAATCCATGGTCGTCTCGGTGTTCGAAGCAATGCAATCGGACCCGGAGCGATTACTGCCAATCGATGCCAATGTGGGTTTCCAGGCGTCAGGTGGCGACCTGCGCCACATCAGCGACTTCGTGGCAGGCATGACGGACACCTATCTGCTCAAGACCTATGAAAGGCTGTTCGCGCCAAGGATGGGCTCTGTGTTCGACAAACTCTAAGGCCTTCTCGTCCGCTTTCCGCCCATCGTGTCGATCGAGCGAGTTCCGGTCTCGGTTCCCGGCTGAATGTCCGCTTCCACGGCGCGGCCGGGATGCCTTTGCCACCGCGGCGGACGATCGCTTCCCGCCCTATTGGGCAGAAGAACGTTCTCGGCCCAAAGCTGCCATTCGCCGCTGATCGCGGGAATGGCAGCTCTTGGTTTAACTCGCGTCGATCAGTTCGGCATATTCGCCGCGCAATTGAAGCTTCACCGTCACGGGGCTTCCATCGCGGTTACGCCAGAACCAGCCGTGTTGGCCGTCGAAATCTGCGAGGATGCCCCCCTCTGATCCTGTCGAGCCACGTGCTTTCTCGTAGGTCGCCGACTCGCCCGAACCATGCCCGTGCATGTCGAAGTTCACGCGGCCACCTTCGACGATCATCCGGTATTGCGCGGTCTGCCCCTTGGTCATCAGCAGCTTCCACTCGGCCGACTGCCCGGGCTCCAGAGTGAAACTGATTTCGTCGCGCCATGGTTCGGCCTCTTCTGCATATGCCGCGCTCACGAAAAGGCCGAGAATACCGTCGATTAGGTTCGACTGGTCCTCGACGGCCGGGACCATGATGCGGTCCGCTTCGGCTTCTTCAGCCAACTGGGTCTTGATCTCTCCCATCTCGGTCAGTCCCAGCAAGCGTCCTGCACGGGTCGGATCGATCCCATATTCTGCCGGCAGGACGACGGTCACCAGAATGACCACGGCGGAGATGCCCGCGATGAGAGACGATTTGAGGAGCTGAGCCGAGCTCGGCAGCTCTTCGAGGGAAGGTCGATTTGAATTGAACATGTCAGGTCTCCTTTCAGGCGACGAAATAGCCGGTGATCTGGTAGCCCATGAGCACGAAGCCCAGGGTCATCATCACGACGTTTGCGGTGTAGGCTTGGCGCAGGAAGGCGGGGCTGCGACGCCAGTAGCCCATGACGATAAGGATCATGGCGAGCGCCATGATTTGGCCGATCTCGACCCCGACGTTGAAGGCGAGCAGATTGGGCAAAAGCCCGTCTTGCGCGATGTCATAATCGAGAATCTTCGTGGCGAGCCCGGTGCCGTGGAAGAAGCCGAAGATCAGCGTGGCGAGCTTGGTATTCGGCTGGAAACCGAACCAGCGCTGATAGGCGCCGAGATTGTCGAGCGCCTTGTAGGCCACCGAAAGCCCGATGATCGCATCGACGACATAGGCATTCACGCCCCAACCAAACCACACGCCCAGCAGCATCGTCGTCGAATGACCGAGGGCGAAGAGGCTCACGTAGAGGCCTACGTCTTTCATCCTGTAGAGGAAGAACACGACGCCGAGCAGGAAGAGGATATGGTCATATCCGGTCACCATGTGTTTGGCGCCCAGATACATGAAGGGGATCAGGTTCACGCCCCAGATTTCCTGGATATAGCCCGCGTCGCCTTCGGTGACGTTATGGGCCGAGGCAGCGCTCGCCCAGAGGCTCAGAGCCAAGTGGGCCGTAAGGATGGCGGTCGCGCGCCCTATGCGCATACGTCCGTCATCCGCAAAAGCGGAAGTCATTTCAGTCTCCTTGGATTGTCCGCGTTGTCAGTTAGGGATGGCCCGCGAGGAGCCAGCCTCACGCCCGCGGCGGACGATCCAGTCGGAAAACCGGTGGCGACCAATGAGACCGCGCAATCCCGCGCCAGGTCGCAAGGCGCGTGTGCTCTAATTGGCTGGAAGGACCACTCGGCAGAACGGCGTGACCGTGATCATGGTCAGCGCCCTCATGGTCATGGCCATGCAGAGCCCATGCGAGATCTTCTTCGAATCCGTGCGAGTGGCCGTGCTCTGCGATCATTTGCGCGTGATCTTGCAAGGTCTCGACGATCCTGGGGATGTGAGAGGCGCTCGGCATCACTGTCCAGAGGACGAGAGAAAGGCAAGCAGCCACGGCCGCAAGCCGTGCCGCGATGCGCGCTCCTCTTTCTTTCCAGCTCATCTTCGACGCTGCCTCACTCTGCCGATGCATCTTATGCGATGTCTTGCACTATCCTCCCGGGGAGGTTAGCCCATTGCTATGACAGAACCGCACCTCCACGCAAGTCATTCGAAAGTCGTAACCCGGCTGAAACGCGCCGAAGGGCACTTGCACTCGGTCATCAGCATGATCGAAGACGGGCGGCCTTGCCTTGAGCTTGCCCAGCAATTGCAGGCTGTAGAGCGTGCAATCCGGAGCGCCAAGCAGGCTCTGATCCATGATCATCTGGATCACTGTCTCGACGCAGAGGACGAAGCAGAGCGGGCGGAACGCAAGGCCATTTCCCGATATCTATGAGTGCCCCATGCTCTCCATCCTCGCTGACAGAACCTATCGCCATCTCTTCGCCGCGCAGATCGTAGCGCTTCTGGGCACCGGGCTCGCCACGGTGGCGCTCGGGCTGCTCGCCTATGATCTTGCAGGGGACAAGGCGAGTATGGTGCTGGGCAAGGTCTTTACGATCAAGATGGTTGCCTATGTCGGCATCGCGCCGGTCGCGGGGGCGTTTGCCGACCGGGTGAACCGGCGGGCGCTGCTCGTGACGCTCGATCTCGTCCGCGCCTGCGCGGCACTGGCACTGCCCTTCGTGACTGAAGTCTGGCAAGTCTACGTGTTGATCTTTCTCCTGCAATCGGCCTCGGCGGCCTTCACTCCGACGTTTCAGGCGACGCTGCCGGATGTGCTGCCGGAGGAAGAGCGCTATACTCGCGCGCTGTCTCTTTCCCGACTGGCTTACGACCTCGAGAATATCGTCAGTCCCACTCTCGCCGGGCTCCTCCTCGCGGTGATGAGCTATAACAGCCTGTTTCTCGGCACGGTCGCGGGGTTCGTAGGCTCGGCGCTGCTGGTCGTGTCGGTGATCCTTCCGAGCCCACAGGCTGCGACTCGGCGTGGTATCTACGATCGGACCACGCGCGGCATCCGGATCTACCTTGCGACGCCCCGGTTGCGGGGGCTTCTGGCTGTGAACCTGGCCGCGGCAGCAGCGGGCGCGATGGTGCTGGTGAACTCGGTGGTTCTGGTGCGCGGTGGCCTCCACCTCTCGGAAAGCGATCTGGCGTGGACGATGTTCGCCTTTGGGGCGGGGTCGATGCTGGCGGCTCTCGGCCTGCCGCGCCTCCTTGATCGTGTGGCGGATCGCCCTGTGATGCTGTCCGGCGCAGGAGTGATGATCGGCGCGCTCCTCGGCCTTGCCTTGGCCATCTCGGCGGTCGGGCTGAGCTGGCCCTTGCTTCTCGCCGCATGGCTGGCGACGGGCGTCGGATATTCAGCGGTGCTGACACCGTCGGGCCGACTCCTGAAGCGCTCGTCGCATTCCGAAGACCGTCCCGCGCTCTTCGCCGCGCAGTTCGCGTTGAGCCATGCCTGCTGGCTGGTGGCCTACCCGCTGTCGGGCTGGCTGATGACCGAATTCGGCGCGGTCCCGGCACTGCTCGGGCTGGCGGGGCTGGCAGCGCTTGGGCTGATCGTGGCGCTGCGGGTCTGGCCCTCTGGCGATCCGGTCACGCTGGAGCATCGCCACGACAATCTCGCGCCGGATCATCCGCATCTTCAGGGCCAACGCACGCATAGCCACGCGCTGGTGATCGACGACCTTCACCCGCATTGGGGCACCCGGTTCTGAGCTCAGGCGGCCTCGAGCGGCAGTTGCACGCGGGCGCGCAAGCCTCCTTCGACGCGGTTCTCCAAGGTGACATCGCCGCCATGAGCGCGCAGGATCGCCCGCGCGATCGACAGCCCCAACCCTGTGCCGCCGGTCTCGCGTGAGCGCGACGCCTCGAGCCGCGTGAACGGGTCGAAAACGCGCTCGAGGTCCTCGGGCGGTATTCCGGGACCGTCATCCTCGATGACGATCTCGATGGACTTGCCCATCGGGCGCAGCGTCACCTGCGTCGCACCGCCATAGCGTTGCGCATTCTCGATCAGGTTGCGCAAGGCACGCCGCAGCGGCGTGCGCTTGATCTCGGCGCGCAAGGGCGCGGCCTGTGTCAGCTGCACCTCCGGCCCCTGCGCGGATAGATCGCGCACCAGATCCGTGAGCAGCTCCGACAGGTCCACGCTTTCCAGAGGTTGGTCAGGGGAGACACCGCGTGCATAGGCCAGGGTCGCCTCGACCATCTCCTGCATCTCGTCGAGCGCCACCACCATGCGCTCGCGGGTCTCATCGTCATCCACCATCTCGGCGCGTAGGCGCAGCGCGGTGATCGGCGAGCGTAGATCATGGCCGAGCGCTGCGAGCATTCGAGTCCTGTCCGCGATCATCGCAGACAGCCGCGCCTGCATGCGTTCCAGCGCTTCCGAGAGCGCCTGAACCTCGCGCGGGCCATCGCGCGGCATTTCGGGCGGGGCCGCGTCGAGCCCGAACCCATCCGCGGCGGTTGCGAGCCTGCGCAGCGGGTCGGTGATCCGGCGCAGTCCGAACCAGAGCGCGGCAAGGATCAACAGGAGCGACAGGAAGGTGGTGCCGAGGATCACGGGAGGAAGCTGGAAATCGGGACGCTGAAACTCGGCGCGGGTGTTGAGCCACTGGCCGTCCGACAAGGCGATTGAGATCCGCAACTCCTCGGGCGCGATCCCGGCCGCCATCATCCGGTCGCGCAGCCAGGACAGCGCCTGAGGAGGCTCGGAGCGGCGCGCGCCATGGGGTGAGAGCGCCACTTCCTCGACTTGCAGGTTTCGATCCGTCCCGACGAGTTGCGTCAACTGGTTTGCCAGCGTTGGGGCGTTGCCGCGCGTAGCAAGCGGCGCGGGATCGGTGCTGAAGCGCACCAGCCGCGAATTGGCTGCCGCGAGAATGCCCGCGCGGCTTTCCTCTTGCGCGGCCTCGATGGCGTCCAGCACCACCGCGCTGCGTTCGAGAATCTCGGCCTGCTGCGCCGCCCGAACCGCCGCGCCGCGCTCGTCGGCGAAAAGCCAGAGGCTGAGCACCTGCGCCGCGACGAAGGCCACGATCACGAGCAGCGCAAGCTGACCGGTCAAAGATTTCGGACGGGGCGGTCTCATGTCACCTCGTGCACGTCGGCAGCAAGGCTGTAGCCCCCGGCGCGGATCGTCTGGATGATCTGCGGATGGGCCGGGTCAGCCTCGATCTTGCGCCGCAGCCGGCTCACCTGATTGTCGATGGTGCGATCAAAGACATCTGCCGTGCGCCCGCTCGTGATGTCGAGCAACTGATCACGCGAAAGCACGTAGCGGGGACGTTCGAGAAAGGCGGTGAGCAGCTTGAACTCGGCTGTCGTGAGCGAAACCGGATCGCGCCCCGCGCTATGCGTCAGCGCGCGCGTATCGGTATCGAGCACCCAGCCTGCGAATTCCAGCTTGCGCCCGCCAAGGCTTCCCGCCATCGGCTGGGCGCGCTCGGAACGGCGCAGGATCGCCTTTACTCGGGCCAGCAATTCGCGCGGATTGAAGGGCTTGGGCAGGTAGTCATCGGCCCCAATCTCGAGCCCGATGATGCGGTCAGTCTCTTCGCTGAGTGCGCTGAGCATCAGGATCGGCGGACCACCCGCTGCCGAGAGCCTGCGCGCGGCCGACAGCCCGTCCTCGCCCGGCATCATCACGTCGAGGATTACGAGGTCGAAGCGCCCGGCCTTCAGCGCCGCGTCCATCTCGGTCACGTCGCGCGCGGCCTGCGCGCGCATCCCGTTGCGTTCGAGATAGCGCGTGACGGCATCGCGGATCTCACGGTGATCGTCGACGACGAGGATATGGGGTTGCTCGCTCATGGCCCCGTCATAGCGCGATTTTGGACGCTGAGGTAAGGATTTGCGTCACGCTTCGTCGCAGGCGGCAGGTTTTGCGACAAACGGATACAAATCTCCCCCCGAACTGGCACACCCCTGCGACAGAGCTGCCCCATCTTGGCCTCATCGAAACGCGAAACCGAAGAGGCAAGACGATGAAACGCAAGACGATCCTGACCCTTGGTGCTGCCGCCACCGCCGCCGTGATCGGCGCCCTGTCCATCCCCGCCATAGCAGGGGGTTTCGGCCCGAACGGCAACTGGGGCCCTCAGCAGATGATGCGCATGATGCATGACAAAGGCGGTCCTGCGATGATGCAGCGCGCATCGTTCGGAAGCCACGGCCCGATGGGCGGCAATCCGATGACCGATAGCGCGCTCTACAAGTCTTTCGACACCGATGCCGACGGCGCGGTAAGCCCCGAGGAAGCCAAGGCAGGCATCGCCGCACTGCAGGCCAAGCATGACGCGGATGGCAATGGCACGCTGTCGCAGCCCGAGTTCGAGGCCCTGTTCGCCGAGGCGACCCGCGGCGTTGCCGAGCGCCCCTTCGCCATGCTCGACTCCGACAAGGACGGACAGCTCTCGGCCGAGGAACTGACCTTCCCGGTGCAGATGATGACCCGGATGCAGGCGATGCAGGCGTCCATCGCCGCGCCGACAGCTCCTGAGACCGCGCAATAAAACACCCTGAGAGCGGGCCGGATTGGCCCGCTCCACGGCTCAGAGAGGATGTGAAAGATGACAGTCAAAGGCTATTCCGTCACCCAGATCGCGCTCCACTGGGGCGTGGCCGCGCTGATCGCGGGGCAATATATCTTCAAGGACTCCATCGCAGGTGCCTGGAGCAAAATCCGCCAAGGCATCAGCTATGACTTCGAGCCGCTGATCCTCGCGCATGTCGTGGGTGGCGGGCTGATCCTCGCGCTGGTTGTCTGGCGTTTCGGGTTGCGGCTCAAGCGTGGCGCACCGCCCCCGCCCGAAAACGAACCCGGTCCGCTCAAGACCCTGTCGCATCTCGCACATTGGGCGTTCTACGCCTTGATTGCGGCAATGTCGGTCACCGGTCTTGCCGCTTGGTTCGGCGATATCGTCGTGGCCGCGCAGATCCATAACGTGCTCAAGGTCGCGCTGCTCGCGCTGATCGTCCTGCATGTGCTTGCGGTGCCGTTCCACCGCCTCGTTCTCAAGAACAACGTGATGGCGCGGATGATCCGTCCCGCACTCTGATCCCGACGACGCCCGTGCCCTCCACGCAGCGCTGTGGCGCGGGCCAATTGCCCCTGAAAAACAAAGGACACTTCCCCATGAAACTCCCGCTTCTCACCGCGACTTTCCTTCTTGCCGCAAGTGCAGCCCTCGCCCAGACCACGCCCGGCGATCAGTTCATGCAAGCCTGGGATCTCGACGGCAACGGCACCGCCACGCTCACCGAACTGCAAGAGATGCGCGGCAATGTCTTCACCAGCTTCGACGCCAATGATGATGGCGCTCTCGATGCCGAGGAATATGTGCTTTTCGACGAGGCGCGCGCGGCGGACGTTGCAAATTACCAGAACGCGCAACGCGCTCAGATGCAGAAAGTCGCCGATGGGATGAGCCTGCCGAACAGTGACCTCGACGGCGATGGCCGTGTCAGCCGTGACGAGTTTCAGGAGGGCACGAAGGCCTGGTTCGTGAAACTGGACAAGAACGGTGACGACGGCATCACGCTCTCGGATTTTGGGATAAAGTGAATGCCGAAGACGGGGCGAGCGCCAACACTGACGCACAGGCGCTCCCTCCCGACTTTAGCTCGAACCGGACTTTCGAGGCGAGCGCAGCGAATGTCCGGTTCCCGCCCTGAGCCGACCTTTAGCCCTGGATCAGAATGTTGCAGCGCAGCTGACCTGCCTCGTGTTCCGCCAGGGCGCACAGCCCGATACTCTGATGCCAGTCGAGGCATTCAGATTAACAGCTTAACCCGAGCAGATCCCGATGGGCGATACAGCCCCGCCGGCCCCAATAGTTATAAAGGCTGGCGGTTTCTGCCCGCCAGCCGCTTTGCCGCTAGTCTCGGTCCGGCGCTTGCCTCAGACCTCAAAAGGCAATCCTAATACCATATCTGTGGTGAAGAGGCTTTCGGCTGCACATAGTGCGTCCGCGTTCAACTCTTGCGTAGCGAGAACAGCTAGACGCTTCTTCGGTCGCGACAGCGCGACGTATAAGAGGTTGCGGGCGCGGTAGTAACCGGCTTGCTGCGCCGGTGGAATCTTGCCTGTATGGATTTGTTCAAGCAACCTAGGCCAGTTGTACTGGTTCCAGCCACCGCTCAAGATTACAAGAACATTTGTAAACTGTGCTCCCTTGACGCTGTGCTGCGTCGCGAATGGTGTCGAGCCACTCACATACCGTTCAACCGCCAAGATTTCTGAGTAGCTTGTGTTACGAAGTTCCCGCTGCCGTAGCGAGGAGGCGGATTCTTCTTCCTCTCCATCGGGATCGAATTCGTTCAACGCGTTCTCTTTGGCAATAATCTTATCATTGAGACGCGGGCGACGCGTTTCCTTCAGGTGGTCTAGGACTTGACCGACTGTTCCATGCTGCCTCAGGGCGATCAATGTCTCCATGTCATTGCGCCAAGCTTCTTTGTCAGCAACCGATTGGATGGTGGGAGCCTTCCCCAAGAGACGAAACATTTCGCCAAAACGACGCTCGGAAAATGAAACGCAAAGAGGTTCAACAACATCAATTAAAAAGGAAATAGTAGCATCTTCTTTCTTGGCGAAAGCTTCGTTTCTTTTAAATATGCGTGCTATATTTGGATAACCCTGCTTTGCTGCAATTGAATTGTGCGTGAGCATCAAAACCTTGGTGGTCTTAGGAGAAAAATCCCAGCCTTCTTTGATGAGCATTGCCCGCACTCTCTCAATGGCCTGAGCGTGTTCTTCTTCTGGAAGTTCGTTCTTCGCGTGAGCTGAACTCACGCGATCGCCAGTGTAGCCGTTGCAATGAAAGAAGCGCGCCTCTCCGGTCGCTTGCGGGTCTTCCACCTCTTGAGCCAATTCCGGACGGAGGCGGTTAAGAACGTTGACGATAGGAGGCACTGATCTGAAGTTTGACTTCTTATCAATACCCACAACATTTTCGAATTCAGCGAGCTCGAAGTCCTTCCTATAAATCGTCTGCCAGTGATCGCCGAAAAGGCCGACAATCGGGCCCGATCCGACCTTGAAGAAGTTCTCCGACAGTGACTCCATTATTGCAGGATCGGTGTCCTGATATTCATCTATAAATAGGATTGGGTAGTTGCTCTTGAAAATCTTCTTCGTCTTTTCATTGCTGAGGATAGCCGCGAGGAGCCGCGGAACGTCGTCGTGACTTAGCATGATTTTTTCGTCATCAATGCTGAAAAAGCCAAAGCTGTAGTCCACTCGCTGCCCGGATATCCCCCCGGCTTCCTCGATCGCTTCCTGGCGCTCAGGCAGCGCTGCGACGAGAGACCGAAGCTCCTTTTGAAAGCGCGATATGAACGACCAGCCAAAACCATGGATGGTGTTCACCAAGATTGCCGGGTGTTCCGCGATGTCTCGCGCAATCTCGTCCCTTGCGACCTCTGTATATGTAATACAAGCAACCTGTTGCCCGGCTTGTATGAGGGATTTGCCTCGCTCGGAGATGATCTTCTTGAGCGCTTCCACTAAGGAATAGGTTTTACCCGCACCTGCGCCGGCTTCGAGGCGAAAGCTTCGTTTCTCTTCCAAGCACTGTTCGACGCGCGCCTGCGCTTCTTGCGCCGCCTTAACCGCGGGTGACAGTTCTATGGTCATGCCACTTCCTCTTCCGCTCGCGGAACTTCTTGAGGCTCGGCAGCGGGAGGTGGGGGCAAGGCGAGCCAAGCGAGGCCGTCTCTGATATACTTAGGTATCGCCCAATCGACCTCCATGAGTGCGAAGCGGATGGCCTCTTCCGATTTTCCGAAGCGTTTCGCTTTGTCCCACGCATTGGCAGCGGCATGCTCATCATCGGCGATCGCGAACTGCTCCAAATTCGCCAAAATGAGAGCGTCTTCATAGCTTCTTGCGCAGTGCTCGGAGTCATCTTCCGGGGTTTGGTACGCAATACGGTAGAAAGCTCGAGTTTTTTCTTCTGGTGTTTTGGAGAGGAGCTTTGCTACGGAAATTTCATTGTCGCCAAACCAGTTTTTAAGCGAACTGTTGGAAGTCCTCTCGCCCTCAATACAAAGACATTTTCGATATTTACTGTCTTCTAGACGGACTGCGTCGATATCCGTTATTATCAAAGACTTAAGCTCCAAGTACTCTATGAGCGGGAAGAACTTTTGTGCATACGCTCCGCCAATTTCCATCGTCGTGATGTATTGGCTTCCGAGCTTAGCGGATTCTTTCGCGCCCTTGTCGGTCATTTCAATAATGCGGGGCATAAGGATTCGCTCAGTTGCACCTTCAACAAGAATGGCTTTGTCAGCAAAGTAGAGATCGCATTTTGTAAGCGTCATGTACTGCTGTAGGAACTTTCTATCGTCCGCAGGTATCGTATTGGCGCCTTTACGAAAATCCTTTACTTTCGTGCGGCGGAAACCGTCAGTGTCAGACGGTACACTCAGGAAATAACGAATTGCGTCAAACTGGGCGGCGTTTGCCAGGTGAGAGGAGTGTGTCGAGACGATAAACTGAACCTGCCACGCAGGTTCTTCAGGGAACTTTTTCGAGAGCTCTGATACTGCCTCATTCAACTTGGCGATGAAGACTTCTTGCATCTGTGGATGCAAGTGGGCTTCAGGTTCCTCGATGAACACTATGTGCGAAATCGGTCTAGTGGGGGTCGCCCGGTAGGATTTGTGAAGTGCTTCGAGCTGCAAGAGGATATAGATGAGGTTGCGGGTTCCCAAACCATTGTAACCCTCTGGCAAGTGTACGCCGTCGGCCCCAGTGTAGAGAATCTTAGTGTTGTCGGTGAGCAGCTTTTCAGCATCGATACTGGTCTGAGGCATCAGTTCGGTATCGTTTAGGCTTGGGAATCCAAAGAGACTCAGAGCCGGAAGTAGACCTTTGAGTTGCGTGTCGAAGCCGCCTTGAACCGCTCCCTCGAGCTTGCTGACCGAAGCCTTGAGTTGGGCAACAATGTCCTTGTCATCCTGCGATGCTTCGAGGTGACTAGCTGTTTTGAACAGTTGGCTCAGCAGCTTCCCGATTACGTCGGGGTCGTGCTTCGTCGTCACATCAAGAGTGCGTTGTGCCTTGACGAAACCAGCTTGAATTAGCTGTGCGAGAGCAGATGTATTTTCGAACTTTCGTACATTGGTGTCGTCTGTCGGATCTACAGCAAACACTTGGATCGAATACGCGACAGAAATCGCGTCGCGCAAATGGCTGAATAGCGCAACAGTCGCACTCTTTTCTTCGGCTTCAGCTTGCTCAATTAGCGGGGCGGGGACATCCAAAAGGTTAGTAGAGGTCGCTAGACTGGCAGAGTAGACGATTCGAACAATCGAAGTCGTGCAGGCCGGATCGAGATCAATAATAAACGGAGATAGTGGGCCGAGGTCGCCATCATGGTTCTCGTAATTGAAAACAAGCTCTAAGGTGATACTTGGCAGAGCGTTGAGGATATCAACCGGTTGGGATTGTCCCTCGTCGTAGAGGCGTTTGGCTTCAGTGAATTTTGATCGCAAAGCGCCTGAAAAGTCTTCAAGTCGAAACTGACCTGCGCTGTTTCCCAAAAATTTTTCAAAAATTTCGGTTAGTGAAGTCTTCCCGCTGTTGTTCCTTCCCACAATCACAGTCGAACCAGATTCAACGGCAATTTCGGCGTCTTCGAGGAGCCGGAAACCTTGTACGCGGATATTTGAGAGCTTGATCATAAAAACCATCCAAATTTTGTCCCGGCAGAATTGCAGCCCGACACGATGCATGTCACCCCTGAGCTGTTAGGTTTCTGCAGCCTTCTTGCAGTGAGGGTTTATGGATGTGGTTCTGATGCAACACCGCTCTTGGCATGGAGAGCGCAGTGCTACTGACCTGCCCCCCTTGGGTCCCTCGTTCATAACGAGAGTCTGCAGGTTTGTGTGCTCCGCTCCCCAAGGTTGGATCACCGGAAGCTAGAATTTCCCGGCTCTGATCACGATGGCGGGCTGGCTGCGCCATCGGGAAAATGCATGGCGATCGGGACGTTGTATCCGATCGCGCTGTGAGGTCGGTCCTCGTTGTAGTGTCGACGCCAATCCTCCAGCTTTTCGCGGGCGTCGGCAAGGCTCATGAACCAGTGGGCATTCAGGCACTCCGCCCTGAGCTTGCTGTTGAATGCCTCGATGAACCCGTTGTCGGTGGGTTTGCCGGGCCGCGAGAAGTCCAGAATGACCTCGTTGGCATAGGCCCAGAGATCGAGGTCGCGGGAGATGAACTCGCTGCCGTTGTCGACCCGGATCGTCCTGGGATAGCCGGTGCGGGCACAGACGCGTTCCAGGGTCTGGACAACGTCCTCGCCGCGGTAGGCGAAGCGGGGATCGGTCGCCGGACTGAACCTCGAATGGGTGTCGACAATGGTCAGGATGCGGAGCTTCGTAACCATCCGGCGTGGACCGCACATGGGAGCAATTCTCAGGTCGTGCCCTTGGGGGCTTTGGGTTTGCGGGCCCGCGGGGCCCATTTCTTGGCAAGCCGGTTGAAGCGTTCAAGGATGCTGTCGATCCCGGCATCTTCGGCGTCGAAGTCCCCACCGGACCAGTGGAGCATGTCCTCGTGTTGCTCGTGATCGGGATCGGCGAGGGCTTCGAGGAACTCCTCGTAGCCCCAGGCACCGCCGACGTCCTCGGGTGGACAGGCACCGGTCTCCTTGAGAAGCCGTGGGTAGATCATGCCGGGGATGGCCTCGTAGACCCGCTCGATACGGATGCTGTGGTCCCAGTCATCGCCGAAGTCATAGATATACTGGATCGTCCTGGCACCGGTGTCCTCGAGCACCTTTTCCAACGTCGTCTTCTTCGCGTCCATGGGGCCGTCGTAGAACCCGTCCGGGTCGGGCACGCCCCAACCGGCATCACCGGCGCGGAACTCGTAGAGGTGGGTATCTGTCCAGCCCATGGCAGCCTGTATGACCGCATGCAGCCGGTCGAGCCTGATCTTCAGCGGCACCTCGATATGGCGCATCGGCTGCGGGTCGACGTCGTTCAGGATGATCCGGAGGCGGGCGATCAGGGTCATGCGGCTATCCTTTGCTCAGCCCGGGCCCAGTTCCAGGGCAATAGATCCGGCACCCGGGAGGCGGTCGTGCCAGGCAACCGGACGAGGACATCGGCGAGCCAGGCCTGAGGGTCGACATCGTTCATCTTGGCGGTGACGATCAGGGAATACATGAAGGCGGCGCGGTCCCCGCCGCGCTCGGAGCCGGCGAAGAGCCAGGACTTGCGGCCAAGGGCGATGCCGCGCAGCGCCCGCTCCGCGGCATTGTTCGTCAGGCAGATCCTGCCGTCCTCGAGGAACCCGGTAAAGGCTGGCCAGCGCTCCGCCTTGAACATGTAGTCGATCGCCTTGGCGACCGGGTTGTGCTTCGACAGCCGGTCGCGCTCGGCACGCAGCCAGTCATGAAGCTCCTCGACCAGAGGCCGGGACAGCTGGTGCCTGGCCGCCTGCCGTTTTGCAGCCGTCAGCCCGTTGATTCCGCGCTCGATGCCGAAGATCGCGTCGATACGGGCCACGGCCTCCAGCGCGACGGGGGAGATGTCATGGGCCGGCTTGCCCTTCCGGGCGTTCCCCTTGATATCGGCGAGCTCGAAGAACTTGCGCCGGGCGTGGCTCCAGCATAGCGCAGACTCGACCGGCCCCGGGTCACGGTCGGCGCGGTAGAGGTCGTTGTAGCCCCCATAGGCATCGGCTTGCAGGATACCCTGCCATCCGGCGAGATGCCGGTTCGGGTTGGTCATTCCTCGGTCGCGGGAGAACTGGAACAGCGCGGCAGGTGGAGCCCCGCCGCCGAAGGGTCGGTCATCCCTGACATAGGTCCAGAGCCGGGCGGTTTTTGTCCCGCCCTTCGCCAACAGCGGCACTGTCGTATCGTCGCCATGCAAGCGGTCGCCATCCAGAACATGGGCACCGATCAACGCATGGATCGGCTCCAGCGCGGCGGCGCAGGCGCCAACCTGGTCGGCGAGCGTCGACAGGCTGAGATCGACGCCTTCCCGGGCATAGCGTTCGGCCTGGCGATTGAGCGGCTGATGCTGTCCGAACTTCTCAAAGAGGATCGTCGCCAGCAGGTTCGGGCCAGCCCATCCGCGCGGCGTGGCGTGGAAGGGCGCCGGCGGTTGGCTGATCTTCTCGCAGGTCCGGCAGGTGAACTTCTCGCGGACGGTCTGGATCACCTTCCACTGCCGCGGGATCACCTCCAACGTCTCGGTGACGTCTTCCCCCATCTTCACGATGCGATCCGAGCCGCAGCAGGAACAGGCCGTGGGCGCCGCGATCACCACGCGCTCGCGCGGCAGATGCTCCGGGAAAGGCTTGCGCGCCGGGCGGCGACGTTTGAGCCCCGCGACGATCGTGGTCTTCGCCAGCTTCTCGGCGGCAATCTCGTCTTCGGTGGCCGCGGCTTCGAGTTCCTCGAGCTGCAATTCCATCTGGTCGATCAGTCGGGCGCGGCGTTCCGAGCTGTGGCCGTATTGCTCGCGTCGGAGCTTGGCGATCTCGAGCCGGAGATGCTTGATCATCGCCTCGGAGGTCGAGACCACCGCCCGGGTCTGCGCTAGCTCGCTCTCGGCGGCCTCGGCACGGGCCTCGGAGGCCGCGAGCGCGGCGCGCAATCTGGCAATCTCGGAAGCGTTGTTCGACATGGCCAAGACCTACCATGCCGGCATCGGAAAGCCCATGCAAATAGGGTCGATGAGGCCAATTTATCCCGCCTTTGCAGGGCGTTGGGTCCAGCGTGGA
This sequence comes from Thioclava sp. ISO4, assembly GCF_058105145.1. Lineage (NCBI taxonomy): Bacteria > Pseudomonadati > Pseudomonadota > Alphaproteobacteria > Rhodobacterales > Paracoccaceae > Thioclava > Thioclava sp. ISO4. The sequence continues at coordinate 2,366,399 of NZ_CM176571.1, read as the reverse complement.
TTGCGCCAGTCGATCCCCTCCAGAAGATAACCGAGCTGGGCCGCGGAGATCTGCACCGCCTCGCCGCTTCCACTGGTCGGCCAGATGAACTTCCCCGCCTCCAGCCGCTTGGTATAGAGCGACATGCCCACCCCGTCGTGCCAGAGAAGCTTGACCAGGTCGCCCTTGCGCCCGCGAAAGCAGAAGATCTCGCCGGCATGCGGATCGCGCCCCAGACCCTGCTGCACCGTCAACGCCAAGGTGTTCATACCGCGCCGCATGTCAGTCACTCCGCCCGCGATCCAGACGCGCACCCCCGCCGGGAACGCGATCATGACGGATCCAGGGCTTGCACGAGGCGCGCCAGCACCATCGGGTCAATCGTGGCCGCCACAGACAGGCGACGGCCATTCGCGAGGGTAATATCTGCCATCAGGACCTCGGCTGTCTCTGGCGTCGGAACCGGTGCAAACGGTCCGCCTTGATCCTCAGCTCCCTCAGGAGCGGCGATGGCCAACGGTGTGAACTGCGGTCGTGCATCGCCGCTCGTCAGCCTGCCTTCGCGGTATTGGCGACGCCAGCGCACCAGCAGGGTGCGGCCAATATCATGACGTCGGGCTGTCTCGGCGACACGCCCTCTACCGCCAAAGCTTTCTTCAACGATGCGCACCTTCTCTTCATCCGTCCAACGCCGACGGCGCCCGGTATCGGTGACAGAAAGGATCTCAATGTCGGGTCTGTATCTATGGTCGGACATAGCTCCGGACCTACGCCGCCTGCCTCAAGTCCGAAAGACGGTCCTCCCCGGAGCCTTACGGAGCTTCTTGCCCATGGCGAGTTGGTCGTGGACGAAATCCATCGCCCAGACATCGTTCGGGCCGACGGCTTCCTGACGGTCCTCGCGCAGCTTTGCCTTCACCCGCCGCTTGGGGCGCTTGTTGCGGAGCTGAAGCCCCAACTCGTTGTAAATCCTGCGGGTCTTCTTGATGTTCACCTGCCAACCCTCCCGGCGCAGCAGCACATGCACCCGTCGATAGCCGTAGCGAATACGGGTCTCGCAAATCTCCTTGATCCGTCGTTCGAGGCCGGCCTGTCCGGTGCGGCGGGATTTGTAATGGTAGGTCGAGGTGTCGAACCGCAGAGCCCGGCAGGCCCGGCGGATCGACACGCCCCAATCGACCAACATCCCGTCGACCAGCTGTCGCTTCCGGACAGGCCTCAGAGCTTTCGGCGGATGACGTCCTGCAACATCTCGCGGTCGAGCGTCAGGTCGGCCACGATCTTCTTCAGCCGGGCATTCTCGTCCTCGAGCTGCTTCAGCCGCCGCATCTCGTCCGGCAGTAACCCGCCGTATCGCTTCTTCCAGTTGAAGTAAGTCGCCTGACTGATCCCGGCCTTGCGGCAGATCTCCGCGACCGGCGTGCCTTCCTCGCCCTGCTTCAGGATGAACGCCTTCTGCGCCTCCGTGAACTTCGATGCCTTCATGCGATTCCGCTCCTCTCCCAGCCAGGAAAGATTAGCCGAAAACTCCAGCTTCAAACGATCCAGTTTTCAGGGGGCAGAGCAACCTCGAGACGCATATTTTTGTATCCTGCGGACTTGAGGCAATATGCGTGCTCTTCACTGGACCAATTGCGTGGGAAAAGCTGCGCTTTGGCAGTGGTAGTTAAAGGCTCGTAGCAGACTTGCGGCAGCGCGGCGTACTGGAGGCCCAGGTGAGTGGGGTTGCCCGGCATAGACGGTCCATTGCGGCCATTCACATGCAGTCTGGCAAATGGCTGGAACTCGCTCAATCTGCCCCTCATGCACGTGCGTGCGCATCAGTTTCTCTTGGGCACGGCGCGGTCCAGACACCTTTCAGGCGGACGGCTTGGTCAGCATCAGCCAGATGATCGCGAGCACTGCCGCGAATGCAGGGAAGCCGAAGGCAAACCACCAGCGATAGAGGCGGTGGTAGAGCGCGGGCAGCGGCGCGCCGGCATCACGCGCAGTGATCGCAAGATCGCGCATCCGGATCTGCATCCACACGACCGGTAGCCAGAACAGTCCGACGAAGACATAGAGCGCGAGCGACCAGGCGACCCAGCCCTGCAGGATTGGCCAGCCGGTCTCGCGTGCTAGAAGGTAGCCGGTCATCGGCTGGAAAAGCGCCGCGGTCGCGGTGAACACGGTGTCGGCAAGCACCACGATCCCAGCGACATGGGCAATCAGCCGCGCATCCTTGCTGCGGTTGGAGATGACCATGAAGAAGGCGATCCCCGCCCCGGTGCCAAGCAGGACCGTCGCACCGATGACATGTAGGAACCGGAGGAGGTCGTAGGTCACCTGTCCTCCATCAGCAGCCAGACCAGCACGGCCAGCGCCATCCCGGGAAGAACCTTGACCATCGGGCCCAGGGGATCGGCCCAGAGATCGGGCGCAACGACAAGGCTGCCGACCAGATAGGTGCCGGAGAGCGCCAGCATCCCAAGAGCGGCCGGTTTCGTCCAGCGCCGCCAGAGGATCGCGAGGCCGAGCGCAAGGTCGGCCAGCGCGCCGCCGTATACCGTAGCGCCCGAGAGCCAACCCGAGATCGCGCGCTCCTCAAGGACCGAGATCGCGTGCGACGGCTCAAGAAGCGTGACCAGTCCCGACAGGCACCAGAAGACGGCGAGTGTCCCGATGGCCAGAGGCAACCCGAGATAAGCCCGCGCGAAGAGCCTTTCCTGCCGTGTCGCGGTCAGGTTTGCGAGCGTCTGTTCCAACGATTGGCAGGGCGCGCCTCCCGCCCTCTCCCAAGATGTGGGATCACCCCGGATGCCGTCCGCAAGGGCCCGCAATGCCGTCGTCCTGAGCGGCGAACGCCATCCCAGATGGCCGAGAAGATCCGCGCCCTTGCCAAGGGCCGAGACCAGGAGCGCAGGAATGGCCGGGTGAAAGACTGCCGGCGCCCACCCCTGCCAGCGCCGAACCTTGGTAAGAAGCTCGGGGAAACTGCGCGCCTCGTGTTCCGTTAGATCCGCGACGGTGCCTGAAGGCACCTCTCCCCTGGCTGCGGTCACGACGGCGGAGGCGACATCGCCGACATTCACCGTCTGGACCTGTGCGTCGGGAAGGATCCGGGGCAGGATCAGGGGCAGAGCCGCCGCGGCGCGTAGCAGAGCTGTGCCGCCATAGGCGTCCGGCGACAGCACCAGCGTCGGGCGGAGAATGATCCAGTCCTCTGCACCAGAGGAAAGGATCTCGTCCCCCCGCGCCTTGGTGCGGAAGAAGGCCGTCGAGGCCGATTTTGAGACGCCCGCGGCAGAGATCTGGACGATCCGGACCGGCCGTCCAGCGGCAGCCTCGACAAGACGCGAGATCATGGTCACATGGATGGCCTCGAGGTCATCCCGAGCGCCGTCCTGCAGCGCGCCCGAGGCGTTCACCACGACATCGACGCCAGTGAGTAGCGCGCGCCATTCGTCCGTCGTGATCGTTGGAATGTCCCGGATTACCCAATCGGCAAAGGGGGCTGCTGCCATGGCGGCCTGACGTGATCTTCCGACTCCTACGACCTCGAAACCGGCATTTGCCAAGGCCCGCATGCACGTGGATCCGATGAGACCATAGCCACCAAGAACAACCGCCTTCGGCACACCAATTCACCCTGCATCCGTTGCCACTTGAAGAGTATTCCGAATGCTTCCCGGGTGCGACCCCCAATCGGACGGTGCTCAGAACAGGGTAGAAAGCGCCGAGGCAGGTCAGTTCGCATACACATAATTGAGCGAGGGCAGATCACGCCTATAAAAGAAATCATGAACACTCACAGCAAAGATAGCCCGGAGGGACACAATTGAAACTTCGACTGACGCTTGGGTTTCTCCTTAATTGGGGCCTCACTGCTTCTGTCTCCTTTGCGGGAACTGTTAGTGAATGCCCACCTCCACGCGTAATCATCGACGCGGCCCCTCTGACCTACCAAGTCGACAATTTCCGTGTGCGAACGTGCTATAACCGATACAGAAATTTCTGAGCTACCCCCTGAAATTCGGACACTGACATAAGCTACGATTTGCAGTCTGCTGATCTTCGACGAGAAGGAGATCAGAGATGTCGAAACGCAAGCAGCACGCGCCCGAGTTCAAGGCAAAGGTCGCGCTGGAAGCCCTGAAGGGTGAAGAGACAGCGGCCGAACTGGCGAGCCGGTTCGGGGTGCATCCGACGATGATCCATCAATGGAAGCGGGCCCTGCTCGAAGGCGCGTCCGGCGTGTTCGAGCGCGGGGGCCGCAAGAAGCCCGAGATCGACGAGGAGCAGGTGAAGGAGCTCCACGCCAAGATCGGGGAGCTGGCGGTGGCCAACTCTTTTTTGGAACGAAAGCTGAAGCCCTGGGGCGGGAAGTGAGGCGCGGCATGATCGAGCCTCACCACCCGGACCTGTCGATCGGCCAGCAGTGCAAGCTGCTGTCGATCGCGCGCTCGTCTTTCTACTACACCCCCAAGGGCGAGACCGAACAGAACCTCGGCCTGATGCGACGGATCGACGAGCAGTTCCTGGAGACCCCGTTCTTCGGCGTCCGGCAAATGACCTGGCATCTGCGTAACGACGGACACTTGGTGAACGAGAAGCGGATACGGCGACTGATGCGCCTGATGGGGCTGATGCCGATTTACCAGAAGCCCAACACCAGCAGGCCCGCAAAGGGCCACAAGACCTATCCCTACCTGCTGCGAGGTCTGCGAGTGGATCGCCCGAACCAAGTCTGGTGCTCGGATATCACCTACCTGCCCATGAGGCGCGGATTTCTATACCTCGTTGCGATCATGGACTGGCACACGCGAAAGGTCTTGGCCTGGCGGATCTCGAACACGCTGGAGGCCGACTTCTGCGTCGAAGCGCTGAACGAAGCCGTCCACAAGTTCGGCCCGCCCGAGATCATGAATACCGATCAAGGGTCTCAGTTCACGTCCTTCGCCTGGACGGACACGCTGCGTCGATCCGGCGTGCGCATATCGATGGATGGGAAAGGCCGCTTCCTGGACAACATCTTCATCGAGAGGCTGTGGCGCACCCTGAAATACGAGTGCGTCTACCTGCACGCTTGGGAGACAGGATCGGAGACGAAGGCGGCCATCCGGAAATGGATGACCTTCTACAACCACCAGCGCCCTCACTCAGCCCTCGGCGGCAAGCCACCGGCGCTGGTGTATTGGCAGAGAAATGATATCAACCAACCCGGTCAGCAGGTGCAACGAGTAGCTTAATTTACGTCAGATCCTGTCCAAGAGATGGGGAGTAGCTCATTCACCGGGCCTATAGACTCTACCCTGATCTTTGCGAATCCTGAGGCCATCCCTGACCTTGGCGAGGCAGAGATCCCTCTTAGAGGAATGTTTTTTTACGCAGATAGAGGCTTTGAACTGCCCCCGCCGTGGAACCTTGATGGTTTCCTCGGCCCAGTTGTGGGCACGGAGATCGCAGGAAGTGTCAAGTTTGACATCCGTTTCAAGGGCGCGCCGTCACAATCCGTTTACTGGCTGTCGGACGATCCACCGATGCGTGTTGCCTTCAGTTTCACGACCGTCCCAGATCCTTTGAAGGCAGACTACAACCACGTTTCCTACATCAACATTCAACAACCTTGGAAAGGTGGAGTGATTGCCTTTATGTTCAATTTTCCAGGAAAGAGCCCATATTTTAAAGGCGATGCGTCCCGTCGTGCTCGAGCAATCGGAGCCACTGAGGCTGCGCTAGATATGCGACGGCTGATGAACTGGGCGGATTTGACCGAGACACTGAACGATGAGAAGGATTTTGAATCCGGCTCCACGAAGCCCTAGGGACTGGACCCATTGATTTGGCTGCGATTGACCTCGGCTGCATGTTTCACGCTCCCGAACTGATGGGGGCATGATGGGCAATCTTTTCTGGCTGACCGACGAACAGGTGGCGCGGTTCCGCCCGTTCTTATCCACAAGTCATGGCAAGCCGAGGGTCGATGACAGCCGCATGGAAAGCGGCACTATTTTCATTAATCGCAATGGGTTGCGATGGCCCGAAGTGCCCAAGGAGTATGGCCCGGTGACCTGCCGCGGGTCTTTCATCCAGCCGCGACCGAAGCCCGGTTGGTGTTGCTCTGCCTACGTTTTTTAGACCGCCGGACGTCGGAGTTTCCGGCCCGGAGCTGCCGTTTATCATTGACGCCTTTGCCGCGATGCAGCTTCACCAAATCAGTCATTCGTGCATCGCGCAGCATCTTCGCATGGGGAAGGTCAGCAGTGCGGACAAAGCTGCCGGATGCAGGGGTTCTGACCGGGGACCGATGATCGGCGGTCGAGTCGCATAGACCTACGCGTGGTTGGGAGCCTCACGCAGTCGACCCATGACGTTTGCGTCAATCAGCATGCCGTCTCTCATGGCGTCGCCCCGCTTGGTCCCCTCAACTTCGAAACCGTGCTTCTTGTAGAGGTGAATGGCGGCAACGTTGTCCACGTTAACGTCGAGTTCTAACCGCCTAAGCCCGAGCCAGTTGTCCGCGATATCAAGAAGAGCACGAAGAATGGCGCCACCATATCCCCGGCCGAGATGATCGTCGTGGACAATGAGAAATACCTCTCCCACGTGAGCGCGGCGCCTTTCACCGGGCGAAAGCCCGCCATAGGCAACGATTTTCTGTTCGTTCTCTTGAAGTTGGAGCCAGCCAACCAGAAGATGTTCACGCGTGTTCTCGGAGATTCGATGTCCCACCCTTTCGCTCGAAGCGTAGGGCATCTGTAAGGTTCCTCGACGCACGTTTGGCAAGTTGACCATCGCGGTAATGGCTGAGGCGTCTGCGGGTTCCGCCGCGCGGATATGTAGAGGAGGGGCTATTGTCATTGTTCATACTTAGTGGATATGGCGAATACCGCAAATGGGGGCCGTCGAGCCTTCGGGAGTGATCATAAATGCCTCGAAGCCGACGACCAACTGCCGCGGCGACACGCTATGATGCTCGGATTATCTCTGCCGATCGCATACCCGCCAGCGGAGATTGTCCGCGCATCGTAAACCAAGTGTCGCGCAGAGGTCAGCGTTGAGCCCACTAAGGACATGCATCCTGTTGCGAAGGTTGGAGCGTCATAAATCTTGGCCTAACTTGGCTGAGTGAGCCGGAATACCGCGAGGGCATCAGTGCTTCAGTCCGACGACATCGCTTCTCTCCTGCGCGAGAACCGACAGCGATGGGAGCTTCTTGAGTTGGTTGAATCACTCAATCTGCTTCAGGGAAGCATCGGTGCGGGCTTTGTCCGAAACTTCGTGTGGGACGCCCTTCACGGTCGGGCTTCGGATTGCAAAGATGAGGATATAGACGTTCTCTACTTCGACGATAAAGACCTCGATCCAGCGTCGGACGAAGCTTTTGAGCATTGGCTTCAGCAAGCAGCGCCGGAGTATCAATGGTCAGTGAAAAACCAGGCGAGAATGCACCTGCGAAACGGAGATTCACCATATTGTTCAGTGGCAGATGCAATGCGCTACTGGCCAGAAACGGCGACGGCAGTCGCGGCCCAAAGGTCGGGGTCAGATTGTCGGATCCTTGCACCCTTCACGCTCAACGACCTCTGTTCAATGATTTTGCGCCCAACATCGAGCCTGCCACATAAACGCGAAGCCTTCCGGACCAGAGTACAGAGTAAAGGTTGGCTGGAACGATGGCCACTGGTGCGGGTAGTAGAAATGTCCGCATAACGGACTAAACCGCCGTCCAGCCAAATGCTGAGAATGTCTGCTCGCGGCGCTAAGCGGCCTTTTCCGTTCGCGCAAGAAGAAGCGCGGCGGTCCCCATCAGACCAGCCGAGGCGCGGTTGATGATCCTGCGCCGAAGAGGGGTAAGGGCACGCGCTCCGACCAGAGTTCCTGCCGACACCCACAGAAGCGCGGCCACGCCTTCGACCAGCAAATAGAGGGTGCCGAGTACAAAGAGCTGCGGCATTAACGCAGCGCCATCATTCACAAATTGCGGAATGAAAGCGGTGAGTAGGAGGTAAGCCTTGGGATTACCCATCAGCGTGAGAAATTCCCGACGTATCAGCATCGAAACCTCGGGAGCTTCGATCTCGGTCGAGACATCCGCAGTCCAGAACTGCCACGCGAGGTAAAAAAGATACGCAACGCCGACCCACTTCAGCGCGACAAAAGCGAGTTCGGAAGTGCGGAGCAAGACATCGAGGCCCAGAGAGACCAACACAACAAGGACTGCCCACGCGGCCAGACGACCGAAAATACCCTTAGCGGTCCGCAACCAACCGGCCTTGGTTGCAGAAATGAAGGCCAGAAGGTTATTGGCTCCCGGTGAGGCACCTAGAAGCAGCGCCGCCGGAAGGAAGATCAGTAGCTGTTCTAGCGTCATTGGCGCCCCTTTCTGTCTCTAAGGTTAGTATAGGGCATATCGCCCGAAAGGCATCGTTTTGCCAAAGCCGACATTCATGCGTCGCGCAGCATCCGTTAGAATGGGCTCGAAGCGGACCTGCGGCGTCGCGGAAATTTTTGGGGGTGTCCGCAAAACGTGTTGGTCAGCTATGCGGGACTTTTCGGTCATTCAGCCATTGGCTAAATGAACACCATCAACAGTTAGTAACAGGCCCAATTTTGGCTACTCTCATTTCGTTCGCAGGCTTGCCGGGGACTGGTAAAAGCACAATTTCACGCGCGCTGTCGGTCGCGACAGGGGCCGTATATCTGCGGATTGACGAGATCGACGCCGCGATCTGGGCGATTGATCCTGACCGGGACATAGGCCCGGAAAGCTACCATATCGCAGCAGCCCTTGCGGCCTCAAATCTTGATCTGGGGCATACGACAATCATCGATTGCGTGAACCCTTGGGAGATCACTCGCGAGATTTTCACGGCTGCAGCAAAGCGGTCCAAGGCGAGTTTTCTTGGCGTTGAAGCCATTTGCTCTGACCCGGTGACGCATCGGGCGAGAGTTGAAGGGCGCGAGATGGATGTGCCCGGCCTCGAAAAGCCTGATTGGCAAAAGGTGCTGTCGCGCGACTACACGCCATGGGCTGCAGCAGATGTGAAGCTCGACATGGCGAGGCTTCCTGCCTCAGACGCTGTGGCAGAAATCGAGCGGCATCTCTAGGTTCAGGACCCATTGATTTCAGCAGAAGGGCATGATTCACCGCACGAAAACGGAGCGGTGACATGTCTGATCTATTCTGGCTGAGCGATGCGCAGATGGCGCGTCTGGAGCCCTACTTTCCGAAGTCCCATGGTAAGCCGCGCGTCGATGATCGGCGCGTCCTGAGCGGTATTATCTTCATCAATCGTAATGGGTTGCGATGGCGAGATGCGCCGAAGGAGTATGGCCCCCACAAGACGCTCTATAACCGTTGGAAGCGTTGGAGCGACAAAGGCATCTTCGCGAAGATGATGGCCGGACTGGCTGCCGGGCATGGCGAGAAGAAGACCGTGATGATTGACGCCACTTACCTGAAGGCCCACCGCACGGCGTCCAGTCTGGGCGTCAAAAAGGGGGGCGCGGCCGCCTGATCGGACGGACCAAGGGCGGGATGAACACGAAACTGCATGCCATCTGCGACAGCCAGGGACGCCCTCTCAACCTGTTCGTAACGGCAGGACAGGTCAGCGATTACATCGGTGCCCGGGCGCTTTGCGACAGTCTTCCGGATGTCGACTGGCTGCTCGGGGATCGCGGTTACGACGCCGACTGGTTCCGCGAAGCGTTGAAAGACAAGGGGATACGCGCCTGCATCCCGGGCCGTAAGCAGCGGAAGACACCGGTGAAGTATGACAAGCGCCGCTATAAACGCCGCAACCGGATCGAGATTATGTTCGGCAGACCCAAGGACTGGCGGCGGGTAGCCACGCGATACGATAGGTGCCCGAAGGTCTTCCTCTCGGCCATCGCTCTCGCCGCCACGGTCATCTACTGGCTATGAGTCCTGAGCCTAAGCCGACATTCAGGCTTAGAGCAGCGTTTGCTCGGCCCCAACTTCGACGCTGACGATTCAGTGTTCAATTTATGAATTCTGCGAAAATCAAAAAGCAGACCACCAAGCCGAGAATAGAAATCAACAGGCTTTGCATAAATCTTTTTGCAGTAAACATTTCCAGATACCATGTCTCATACCACCATCTCAAGTATCTCTTAAGCAAGCCATCCTCCCCATTTCCGAATTATTCCTCCGCGCACTGACAGCGCTACTATTCTCGTTATCCCCAAGTAGCGAACGGCACATCAACATGCCCACATCTTGTATCGCATGAAAACATTTGCACGCCTAGTAAAAGTCATAAAACTTACTTATAAAATTAAAAACAGCAAACGACTGCCGGGAATTCATCACGGAGCAAAATAAATCATGCACATCAAATCCCTATACATTCATGCTTTCCAAAACTAACTTCGGCTTTCTAATCGCAACGAACAAGACAGAAGGCAAGGCAGACCACATACATGTCGTAATTAGCATCACCCACCAAAGGGGCATTCCGCGGAATCTGCGATCAGAATTAGCAAAGCTCGAATGAGCGTCGGAAAGCATAAAATAAGATCCCAACACTATTACGAAACCGGCGACAAAAAAGAACTTGACGCTCAGTCGATCTTTGCTCGCAAACACCCGAGATCTAATCAAAACCTCTCGTATGGCGGCGACTAAAAATAGAAAAATTGAAACAAGCATGTAAAGAAATGAAATAATCATATGCCCCGCATATGACTCCGCGACATTACGCATGCTGGGATTTTCGCGGAGAAGTAAGACATCGTTAAAAAAACCAACGCCAGAAAAAAAATCTACGATTGATGCCGGCAATAAATGAAATCCCGCTGAATGAAACACGAGACTTCCGAACCAGAACGCGACCACCACTCGATGAAATGTAATTTCTGATCTCTTTAGAAAAACGGGATCATTCTTCAAGCTTGATACATCACTCATAGTCAATTCCTACTTTCAAGAAATAGATCAGCCTCTTCCGTGTTTTAACATCTTGCCATCTTTCTTATGCTGTATATCATTCTAAAAATAAAAACTAGCGGCCACAACAATAGAAAAATCAGCATCCCGTTGGTAAACCTTGATGGCTCAGTCTGCCTCATGAATGCTAAGTAAAGAAGCAAACCAACAGCCCAAGGAACCAACTCTTCACGATGCTTCTTCCAAGCGGTCGAGGCTGAATTCGAAATGCATCTTCTCTTCACCACCTAAATCCTCTGAGCAATGCCCTTGATGATCAGTAAATATTACCGAATTCAAGCTTAATTGACAGCATTCATGCATCAACAAAAAATTTCGTTCATGTATCGCAAAACGTGTTGCACTGCTCTCCGCCCTTCCAGCTGCGAGGCTGAAAAACAGCAGAAAGCCGACATTCGGCAGAAGCGCAGCGAACGACTGCTCTCCGCCCTTTCGGCAGCAAGGCTGGAAACGGCTGGAACCGGCCCTTCGCCAGGCCTGATGGGGACGACCGCCATTGGCCGTTCGCTACATCCAGCGAGTCTCCCGGACCGTCAGGCTCTTGCTAATTCGCCGGATTGCCGCTTCTTGACAGAACAGCAGCCCACTATTCGCCGCGCTCTTTCATTTTCTTGTCCAAGTATGCCTCGACCGCCCGCCGAATTACCTCGGGTCGTGTCGGCAAGTCTTCCGCGATGCGCCGATAGGCGTCGATCGCTTCGACCATTTCGTGGGTCATGCGGACCATGACGGGTTCCGTGCCCGCAGGCGGTCGGCCCATCTTTTTCTTCTCTGACATGAAAACTCCTCACAAAGGGGATTGACTTTGTGATTACACAATTACATGTTATGCGAGCGAAGGCAAGAGTTGCAGCTCCCGCCAACGCTCTGACCACAGCCATCTCGGACAAGGAGACAACCATGGCTACTTTCCCGCTTATCATGCAGCTTCTGGCAAAAGAAGATGCGACCGACGATCAGAATCCGCGGATCCTGACCCTCTTCCCGCAGTTCTTCGAGGCCCTCACCGATTTCCTCGACTACGAACACGACCTGTCCCGCACCGAGAGCTGGGATCCGTCATTCGCGGGCTGGCAGAGGGCCTCCGACGAAGCCCAGGGCACGATGCTGGAACTGCAGGATCAGATCCTAGAGCTTACGCCGCGCGTGCCGGTCGAGAAACCGCTCAAACTGCTCACTTTCGGCATTCGCCTCGCGCTTCTGGACGAGGTCGGCGAACACCGCGAACGCTTCCGCGACCTCGTGCGGCGGCGCGGGTGCGACCTTCTCGTGCCCGAAGTCTTCGACACCGATCGCGAAGTGAATTTCCTGCTCAAGCGGACGCTGATCCTTTTCGATCAACTGCTCGACCTCTATACCGACGAGCCGGTCGAAGCCTCCGCGACACTCTGAGCCGATTGCATTCCCGGCGCTATTCCGGACCGGGATGCATGCCTCTCTCAACCAGAGATCCCACGAAAATGCCGAGCGCGGGTCACCGCGCCCGTTTCCCCCTGCACGTTCACAAGGAGGGTCGACCATGACCCAGCATCAACCGATCATTCTGCACATTCGCGGCGAAGACCATTCAGTTCAACCAGGCCAAATCCACGCGCACTGGCGCGAAGCCGCCGAGGCAAAGGGTTATAGCATCGTCGCGCGGGTGAAGGACAGATACAGCCTCGCGCTCGAATGCAAGAGCTGCGGTGGTCTTCACGTCAGCCGTTTCTATGTCGTGCTGAACTTCCAGCCAGAATGCCCGCATTGCGTCGAGGCGCGCTGGCGCGAGACCGCGAAACGCGCCGGGCTTGAACTGCTCCGCCGCGATCCCGGTGATCGAAAATACGCTTTCTACCGGGCGCCCTGCGGTCACGAAATCCGTCGCCAGTTCGAACTCGTCGAGCGCATGGCGCAGGGCGAAACCGGCGTGCGCTGCGAGATCTGCCACCACGCGCGAGAACAGGAAGAAGCGGCATTGGAGGGCTGGGAGCTGGTCGGACCGGACCCGCAGGGCAATCAGAACTATCGGCTCTATCGCCATGCCGAAGGGTGTGGAGCCGAGGCGCGAATGGCCCGTGTCAACATGCAGACCGGGCGTTTCACCTGCCCCGGTTGTGGCGAGAGCTGGTCAACAGGGCCGAGCTTCCTGTATGCGATGAAGCTCAAGCTCGAGACCGGGACCACGGCAATCAAAGTTGGCTTCTCGCGCAACCCGGACTCGCGCTTGAAATACCAGCTTCACCGCCAACCTGAGCTACCGCGCGAGCTGCTCCTAAAGGTGCCGATGCGAACCGGGCGTCACGCGCAGCGCGTCGAGAAGCGTTTGCACAAGTGGCTCATGGCCGAATTCCCCGACGAACTGGTGGCACCGGAGGAGTTCACCGATCTGCTTAAGGTCAAGTCTGAGCTTTATCGAGCCGGTCTCGAAGAGACGATCCTTCGCCAGATGCATCGCATCGCGCGGAAGGAAAACCGCGCGGCCCAACGCAGCCGGACCCGCAGCCGGTCGCGATCCAAGCGCATGCGCAAGACCTGAACCACGCCGACAGCTCATCGCGACACAGCTTCCCGCTCCGGTGGGAGGCCTCCCCTACCCCTTCAAAGGACTGATCCTATGACACTCCCTACTCTTACACCCAGTTGGGGTCCGCTCGCGCGCTCCGCCATCCGCCGCCTTCAGGAACAAGCCGCTGCAAACGTGCGATCGGCCAAGGCCTCAACTCCTACTCGCAAACGTAAAATGAGTGACTATGGCGATGTCTTCGACGATTTCGATGCCTTCGAGGCGGCCGAGGCGCTAGTCGATGCTGATCTCAGCGCAGATGAGGAAGCGGCTCATGAGGCGCTCGCCGCCCTGCCCGGCGCGATCCTTCCCGCCCGAGACCTGAGCCTGGCGCTGCAGCTCGCCGCTACCTTCGAGAGCGCCGAACGGATCGACGCGCTTTTCGCGCCGAAAGCGCTCACGATCCTCGAGGCCCCGCCTGAGATGATCGACCCGCTCGCGACGGTCATCCGAAACGGCTTCATCCCCGCGCATGTCACCTGTCTGGGTCGCAACATGGACGCGAGCCGCTCCGGCTCAAACCTGCGCATCGTCACGCTCACGGACCGCTCCGATCTCTCGGACTTGCTAGCAAAGCCCGAACCGATCCTTCTGCTCCTCGCCCAAGGGAAATCGGCGCCGCCCAATCTGAGCGGAACGACCCAGCTAAGCCTCGCCTTTTTCGATCGCCAAATCGCTGTCGCACAGGTTCTGATGACCTATGCCGATACCCTGACCGTCTCGGCCCTATTCTCTGCTCTGCACGACGACGCAACGCTTGCGGAAATCTCCCCGCTCGCCTGGGCCTTTGCTTTTCGCGCACCCTCCGCCGACGAAGCCTTGAGCCGCCTCGATGCCGCCCTGCCCCGCCCCGTCGCGGGCGCCCCTTCGCTCGACTCGATCCTAGGTGAAGGCATTGCCTTGCGCACAGCACGGCGCATGGTCGCAGACCTTCAGCTTTGGAAAGACGGGAAGGTCGCGTGGAGCGAACTCACAAGATCTTTGCTCCTTTACGGCGCGCCCGGCACCGGCAAGACCCATCTGGCCCGCGCGATGGGCGTGAGCGCCAACGCGCCTTTCTTCCAAAGCTCGCTTGCAGAATGGCAAGCGGCCGGACACCTGGGCGATATGCTTGCAGCGATGCGCGAGACATTCGCAAAGGCCTGCGCCGCCGCTCCTTCGATCCTGTTTCTAGATGAGATCGACGCCGCTGGCTCGCGCTTCGATCGTGACCGGCATGGCCGGACGTATCACCGTCAAGTCGTGACAGGCCTTCTCGAAGAAATCGACAAGGCCGCCCGCACCGAGGGCGTGTTGTTGATCGGCGCGACGAACGATCGTGCAGCGATCGACCCGGCGCTGCTGCGCCCCGGACGCTTCGATCTTCATCTCGAAATGCCTCTGCCTGATGCAGAGGCGCTGCTCGGCATCCTGCAGACCCACTGCGCTCACGACGAGGCCGATTTGCGCCCTCTGGCCCGACAGGCGGTCGGGCTAAGCGCGGCCGATCTCGATGCCGCGATCCGTGCTTCCCGGTCCGAAGCGCGCGCGAATGATCGCCCTTGGCAGCCCACCGACCTGAGCCCGCATCTGAACCACGCTTGCGCCACACCCGATGCTGATCGCCGCATCGCGCTTCATGAATGCGGCCACGCGATCGTCTTCGATGTGCTAAAGCTCGGCAAAGTCGAGCGCATCCTGATCCGACACGGCGATGGCGGCGAAGTGCATACCACCGCAACTCGCCCGATCCACACGGTCAGCGACTATGACGATCAAATCGCCTACATGCTCGCCGGGCGCGCCGCCGAGGCTCTGATCCTCGGCGAGGTCTCGAGCGGCGCGGGCGGCACACAAGCTTCAGATCTTGCCCAAGCAACGCGATTGGCTATCGCCATCGAAACCCGCCTGGGCCTCGGCCATCACGAACAGCTCTGGCTGGATCAACCCGACCATCTCACGCTTCAGAACCAGACCGTCTACGCGAAGGTGCGCCGCCGCTTGAGCAAGGCGGAAGCCCGCGCCGCGCAAATCCTCAACGAGCGGCGTGAGGTGTTGGAAGCGATGGCGCGGACCTTGGTCGAACAGCTGGAATTGGATGAACGCCAATTGCATCGAACATTTGGCTTGCTCAAAGCGATGCCATAATGATGCTGACCAAGATGAGAGATATCGAATGAAGGAGCTCCCGTTTTTGATACACAATTTGCTACACAATTTGCCCCGCCGAATTTCCTCTAGATATTGTTTTTATTATGCTTTAAGTCAGATACCGAAAGCAATGCCGGACTGTCTCTCCGCCACTTTCCCCTAACTGGGGCGTGGGCAAAGTTTCCAAAGAAATCAGTATCGCTTAGCTTGATGCGGGATGTCAGCTGTCCTTTTGCGCCGGTTTTCTGCGTCTTCGACTTTAGACGCGGAAACAGGTCCGCGGGCCGTCACGCCCGGGCGGGAGAGCGCCCTTTCCCTGACCGGTGGACGAAGGGCGCCCAAACGCCGAACGTCACCGTCGAGACCGTGACACGCTCAGACCAGGCAACCTGCCCCGTCAGAGGATGCCTCACCATCGGCCCTCACGCGCCGCCATGTCCGAAGACACCGCCCGGTTCATCACGGACGATTCTCACCACCCCGTGAGACAAACACGCCCTCCAATGACGCATTTGTGCTTAATTTTTATGCACGCCACCCCGAAAATCCCGTTCTGACTCCCGATCCCGGCGTGGTTTCGCAATTTGCGCTTGTCGGCTGACGGGCGCGCTGCAAACCTTGAGACACATCGGAATAACCCGAACGGCATTCGCGCCTCGCTTTGACACCGCACATCCGCGGCAAGTCAGCGGGGCGTTTTGCGTTTTGGCTCAAAGGGTCTGCAAGAGTGGAAATGAAGAAACGGATCGAACTTGGCCTACTGTATTCCCGCTCGGGAAGCTACTCGCTGATCTCCGAGGCCTGCCGGACCGGGGCGCTCAGCGCGATTGCCGAGATCAATTCGATGCCCGATCTCCCGATCACCTTCGCCCCGATCGAACGCGACCCGCAGGGCAATATCGACGCCTATGGCCCGCTCTGCGAGGAAATCCTGCGCGACAGCGACGCGCGCCATGTCGTCGGCTGCGTCACCTCGTGGAGCCGCAAGGAGGTG
This sequence comes from Thioclava sp. ISO4, assembly GCF_058105145.1. Lineage (NCBI taxonomy): Bacteria > Pseudomonadati > Pseudomonadota > Alphaproteobacteria > Rhodobacterales > Paracoccaceae > Thioclava > Thioclava sp. ISO4. The sequence goes on along the minus strand of NZ_CM176571.1, from coordinate 2,349,800 downwards.
ATCCCGACGCTCGAGAAAGCGGGCGGGACGCTTTGGTATGCGGTGCCCTATGAGGGGTTCGAGGCGTCCGATCACGTCGTCTACACCCATGCCTGCCCGAACCAGCATCTGCTGCCGCTGCTTGGCTGGGCCTTTGCGCGGCTCGGGCGGCGGGGCTTCCTGACCGGCTCGAATTACATCTGGGGCTGGGAGATGAACCGGCTTGCGCGGGACGTGATCCTCAGCGCCAGCGGCGAGGTTCTGGGCGAGCGTTACCTGCCGCTCGGTTCGCTGGATGTCGAGCGGATGATCAATGAGATCCGCGCGACCCGGCCCGATTTCATCCTCAACAACCTGATCGGCCCGTCGCAATACGCCTTCCTCGAAGCCTATCACAAGCTCGGACAGGAAGACGCGCATTTCCGCCCCGAGACCTGCCCGATCCTGTCGTGCAATCTGACCGAATGCGAGCTGCCCGCCATTCACCCGGACGCGGTCGAGGGGCTGGTCGCCGCCGGGCCCTATTTCCGGGGCGCGACCGGCTGGCCGCAGGCACAGCGCAATTTCGGCTCCTCGCATGAAGCCGCCGCGTGGTCGTCGGTCTATCGCCTCGCGATTTTGCTGTCAGGGCATGACGACGCCGCCGAGCAGAGCCTCGCGCAGCTGTTGCACGATGCGCCGCAGGGCTCGGAAGGGATCGACCTGTCGACCCATCACACCGCCCTGCCCGTCCTGATCGCGCAGGTCGAGAATGGCGCTTTCGCGGTCCGCGAGCGGTTCGAGGCCGTCGCGGGCGATCCCTATCTCGCACGCGGTCGCAATCCGATCGCGCCCGGTGCGCCCCGGCTGAAGGTGGTCTCATGAAGCGCAAGATCCGCATCCCCGATCTCGGCGGCGCGCGCGCCTATATCCTGCATCGCCCCCACGCGACCGTGCAGGCGCTCGAGCGGCAGTTGCGCGCCATCGGCCTGACGGTCGTGCATTGCTGGCCCGAACTGCCTGCCGAGGCCCTGTCGGGGGATTTCGTCTTCTTCGACGCCGATCAGGGCTATGACGAGCAATTCCCGTGGAGACCGGGCGAGAGCCCGATGCCGATGATCGCCTTGATCGGCACCGAAGCGCCCGGCCGGATCGAATGGTCGCTGGAGGCCGGCGCGCATGCGCAGATCCTCAAACCCGTGGGCGATGGCGGGGTCTATTCGGCGCTGCTGATCGCGCGGATCGCCTTCGAGGCGCGGGCGCAGCTCTCGGGCGAGATCGCGGATCTGCGTCGCAGGCTCGACGAGCGCCAGACGGTGGTGCGGGCGGTCACGCTGCTGGCCGCGCGCGGCAAGAGCGAGGCCGAGGCCTATGACCAGCTGCGCCAGATGGCGATGGCCTGGCGCGTGAATTTCGAAGATGCCGCGCGCCGCATCGTCGCCAACCATGACGAACAAAGGAAGACCGATGACCGACGCGACCTTGGCTGAGGGGCCGGCCCGACCGCAAAGCGCCCTGCGCCGCCTGATGCGCCGCAAGCTCGCGCTTCTGGGCTTTGCGATCATCGCGATCGTGACGCTCGGCGCGATCTTCGCGCCGTGGATCGCGCCTTTCGAGCCGCAGGAGCAGATGTTCGACGGGCTGTCGCTGCTGGGTGCGCCGATGCCGCCGGGCGAGAAGTTCTGGCTGGGCACCGACCTGCTGGGCCGCGACCTGTTCTCGCGCATCCTCTATGGCGCACGGACCTCGCTGATCATCGGCGTCGTCGCGAACGGTCTGGCGCTGATCATCGGCACGCTGATCGGCGTCACCGCGGGTTATTTCCGCGGCTGGATCGGCGCGGTACTGATGCGCTTCACCGATCTGATGATGGCGTTTCCGGCGCTTCTGCTGGCGATCTGCCTTGCCGCGATCTTCACGCCTTCGCTGTGGATCGTCGCGATGGTGATCGCGCTGGTGAACTGGGTGCAGACCGCCCGCGTGGTCTTCACCGAGACCTCCGCGCTGGCCGAGCGCGAATTCGTCGCCGCCGAGCGCACGCTGGGCGCAGGCACGCTGCGCATCCTGTTCCGCCATATCCTGCCGCACCTGGTGCCGATGATCATCGTCTGGGGCACGCTGGGGATTTCGACCACCGTGCTGCTGGAGGCGACGCTGTCCTATCTCGGCGTGGGCGTTCAGCCGCCGACGCCAAGCTGGGGCAACATCATCTTCGAGAACCAGACCTATTTCCAGGCGGCCCCGTGGCTCGTCTTCATCCCGGGCGCCGCGATCTTGCTGCTGGCGCTGTCCTTCAACCTCGTGGGCGACGCGCTGCGCGACGTGCTCGACCCGACGCAGAGAGGGCGTGAGTGATGCTGGCCTATCTGATCCGCCGCCTGATCCAGGCCGCCCTGATCCTGCTGGGCGTGTCCTTCATCACCTTCTTCCTGCTCTTCGTGCTGCCGGCCGACCCGGTGCGCCAGATCGCGGGCCGCTCGGCCACGCCCGAGACGGTGGCCAATATCCGCCACCAGCTGGGCCTCGATCAGCCCTTCATCGTGCAATACTGGCACTATCTGACCGGGCTGGTCCAAGGCGATATGGGGCGCAGCTATCTGCAGAAGACCGAAGTCGCGACCCTGATTGCCGCGCGTCTGCCCGCTACGCTTCTTCTGATGCTGGGCGCGATCGTGGCCGAGCTGATCATGGGGCTCACGCTGGGGATCGTGGCCGCGATCCGCCGCGGGGGCGCGCTCGATCAGTCGCTGATGATTACCTCTTTCGTCGCGGTCTCGGCGCCGCAATTCGTGGTCGGCCTGCTCCTGCTTTACGTCTTCGCGGTCAAGCTGAGCTGGTTCCCGATCGGCGGCTACGGCAGCTTCTCGAACCTCGTGCTGCCCGCGCTGACGCTCGGGATCATGGGCTCGGGCTGGTATAGCCGGATGATGCGCTCGAGCATGATCGACGTGCTGCGCTCGGACTATATCCGCACCGCGCGCGCCAAGGGGCTGCGCCGCTTCCGGGTGCTGGCGCTGCACGCGATGCCCAACGCCATCCTGCCGATCATCGCGATGATCGGGATCGATATCGGCATCTTCATGTCCGGCATCGTCGTGGTGGAAAGCGTCTTCGGCTGGCCCGGTATCGGGCAGCTCGCCTGGCAGGCGATCCAACGCGTCGACATTCCGATCGTCATGGGCGTCACGCTCGTTTCCGCCTGCGCCATCGTGCTGGGCAACCTGCTGGCCGACCTGATCACCCCTTTCATCGATCCGCGCATCAAGCTGCGCTGATCGCAATCAGATACCCCGGGCCAACCGGGGAGCGAACCAAAAGAAAAGTCCAACTGACGGAGAACACCTCAAATGAGCCTGATGAAAAACATCCTTGCCACCAGCGCACTGTCGCTCTCGCTGGGCCTCGCCAGCTTCGCCTCGGCGCAGGACTACCAGCCTGACCCGAACGCCAAGCCCGGCGGCAACATCATCGTGACCTACAAGGACGATGTGGCCACGCTCGACCCGGCGATCGGCTATGACTGGCAGAACTGGTCGATGATCAAATCCGTCTTCGACGGTCTGATGGATTACGTCCCCGGCACCACCGAGCTGCGCCCCGGTCTTGCCGAGAGCTACGAGATTTCGGACGACGGCACGACCTTCACCTTCAAGCTGCGCGAGGGTGTGAAATTCCACAACGGTCGCGAGATGACGGCCGAGGACGTGAAATACTCGCTCGACCGCGTCACCACCCCCGCGACCCAGTCGCCGGGCGCTGGCTTCTTCGGCTCGATCAAGGGCTATGACGCGATGGCGGACGGCTCGGCCAGCAGCCTCGAAGGCGTCACCGTCGTCGATCCCTACACCGTCAAGATCGAGCTTTCGCGCCCCGACGCGACCTTCCTGCACGTGATGGCGCTGAACTTCGCCTCGGTCGTGCCAAAGGAAGCGGTCGACGAATACGGCACCGATTTCGGCAAGCATCCCGTGGGCACCGGCGCGTTCAAGCTCGCCGACTGGACCATCGGTCAACAACTCGTGCTGGAGAAGAACGCCGATTACTGGCGCTCGGGCGTGCCCTATCTCGATAGCATCACCTTCGAGGTCGGTCAGGAGCCGATCGTGGCGTTGCTGCGCCTGCAGAACGGTGAGGTGGACGTGCCCGGCGACGGCATTCCGCCCGCGAAGTTCAACGAGGTGATGGGCAATCCCGACGAGGCCAAGCAGGTCGTCGTGGGCGGCCAGCTGCATACCGGCTACATCACGCTGAACGTCCAGATGGAGCCCTTCGACAAGGTCGAGGTGCGTCAGGCGGTCAACATGGCGATCAACAAGGATCGCATCGTGCAGATGATCAACGGCCGCGCGACGCCTGCGACCCAGCCGCTGCCGCCGTCCATGCCGGGCTATACCGAAGGCTACGAGGGCTATCCCTTCGATCCCGCCAAGGCCAAGGAAATGCTGGCCGAAGCCGGTCTGCCCGACGGGTTCGAGACCGAGCTCTACGTGATGAACACCGACCCGAACCCGCGTATCGCGCAGGCGATCCAGCAGGACCTGTCGCAGATCGGCGTGAAGGTCGACATCAAGGCGCTGGCGCAGGCCAACGTGATCGAGGCGGGCGGCACGCCGAAAACCGCGCCGATGATCTGGTCGGGCGGCATGGCGTGGATCGCCGACTTCCCCGATCCGTCCAACTTCTACGGTCCGATCCTGGGCTGCGCGGGCGCGGTCGAGGGCGGCTGGAACTGGTCGTGGTATTGCAACGAGGAACTCGACGCGATGGCCACCGAGGCGGACTCGATCACCGATCCGGCCATGCAGGACGAGCGCCTGCAGAAATGGTCCGACGTCTACATGAAGGTCATGGAAGACGCGCCGTGGGTCCCGGTGTTCAACGAGAACCGCTACACCATGAAGTCGGGCCGTATGGGCGGCGAAGATGCGCTCTATGTCGACCCGGTCTCGATCCCCGTGAACTACGACTACGTGTACGTGACGGAGTAAGCGCGCATGTGCAAAGCCTGTGACTATACGATCCATGGCGCACAGCACCATTTCGGCTGGGACAACTCGTTTGTCCCGGCCGAGACGGTGGCCCCGGGATCGACCATCGAATTCCACTGCCACGACAGCTCGGCCGGACAGCTCGGGCCGTCCTCGACGGTGGAAGACGTCAAGACGCTCGATTTCGGCAAGATCAATCCGGTCTCCGGCCCGATCTATGTCGAAGGGGCGAAACCCGGTGACGTGCTGAAGGTCACCATCGACAGCTTCACCCCGCGCGAGCAGGAAGGCTCCGCATGGGGCTGGACCGCGAATATCCCGGGCTTCGGCCTGCTGGCGGATCAGTTCGAAGATCCGGCACTGACGATCTGGAAATACGACGCGGCCTCGCCCGACAAGGCGCTTTGGGGCAGCGAGGGCAAGGTCGGCCTCAAGCCGTTTTGCGGCACCATCGGCGTCGCCCCGGCCGAAAAAGGCCTGCATTCCATCGTGCCCCCGCGCCGCGTGGGCGGAAATCTCGACATTCGCGATCTGGCGGCGGGCACCACGCTCTATCTGCCGGTCGAGGTCGATGGCGCGCTGTTCTCCGTAGGCGACACCCATGCCGCCCAAGGCGATGGCGAGGTCTGCGGCACCGCGATCGAGAGCCCGATGAACTGCGTGCTCAGCTTCGATCTGATCAAGAACGAGACGCTGAAATTCCCGCGCTTCACCACGCCGGGGCCGGTCACGCGCCATCTCGATACGGCGGGCTACGAGGTCACGACGGGCATCGGCCCCGACCTGATGTCGGGCGCGCGCGATGCGGTCTCGGGCATGATCGACCTTCTGTGCGCACAGCGCGGCATGTCGGCGGTCGACGCCTATATGCTCGTCTCGACCTGTGGCGATCTGCGCATTTCCGAGATCGTCGATATGCCCAACTGGGTCGTCAGCTTCTATTTCCCGAGAAACGTGTTCGAATGATCGAAATGCAACAAACGCAAGCCGGGGCCGTCACGGCCCCGGAGCCCGCCCAGCCGGTGCTGTCCGTCGAGGGTCTCACGATCTCGGTGCGCTCCGAGGGGCACGAGCGGGCGCTGGTCAGCGATCTGAGCTTCACGCTCGCGCGCGGCGAGACCATCGCCATCGCGGGCGAGAGCGGCTCGGGCAAGTCGCTCACCTCTCTGGCGATCATGGGGCTGTTGCCGCCCCCTGCCCTGCGGGTCAGCTCCGGCGCGATCCGCTTCCATGACGAAGACCTCACCCGCCTGCCCGAAAGCCGGATGCGCGCCATTCGCGGCAACCGGATCGCGATGATCTTTCAGGAGCCGATGACGTCGCTCAACCCGGTGCTGACGATCGGCCTGCAACTCTCCGAGGCTATCCGCGCGCATGAGCCGGTCTCGAAACGCGAGGCCCACGCCCGCGCGCTCGAGGCGCTGCGCCGCGTGCGCATCTCCGAACCCGAACGCCGGATGACCCAATATCCGCACGAGCTATCCGGCGGTATGCGGCAGCGTGTGATGATCGCAATGGCGCTGGCGCTGCGCCCCGACGTGTTGATCGCGGACGAGCCGACCACCGCGCTCGATGTGACGGTGCAGCGCGAGGTGCTCGACCTGCTCCGCGATCTGCAAAGCGAGATGGGCACGGCGATCATCCTGATCACCCATGACATGGGCGTCGTGGCCGAGATGGCCGAGCGCGTCATCGTCATGAAACAGGGTCAGGCGGTCGAGACGGGCGCTGTCTCGCAGATTTTCACCGCCCCGCGCGAGGCCTATACGCAGGACCTTCTGGCCGCGGTGCCGCGTATGGGCGATGGCAGCGGTGCTGCGGGCGCGTCCCCGGATGCGAAACCCGTGGCGCGGCTGCGCGACGTGAAGGTTCATTTCGACATTCGCGGCGGGATCCTGTCGCAGGTCACCCATCGCGTCCACGCGGTCGAGGGCGTCAGCTTCGACATCATGGAGGGCGAGACCTTCTCGCTGGTGGGTGAAAGCGGCTGCGGCAAATCCACCATCGCGAAGGCGCTGACCGGCCTCGTGCCGCATCAGGGCCGCATCGAGGTCGCGGGCCACACGATGGGCGGGCTGAGCGGCGCGAAGATGAAAGAGATGCGCCGCGATGTGCAGATCGTGTTTCAGGACCCGATGGCCGCGCTCGATCCGCGGATGCGCGTGGGCGATCTGGTGGCCGAGCCGCTGGTGATCCACGAAATCGGCACGCCCGAGGAGCAGCGCGAGAAGGTCGCGGGCCTGTTCGAGCGGGTGGGCCTCACCCGCGATCAGCTCGACCGTTATCCGCATGAGTTTTCGGGCGGTCAGCGTCAGCGGATCTGCATCGCCCGTGCGCTGGCGCTGCAACCCAAGCTGATCGTCGCGGATGAAAGCGTCTCGGCGCTGGATGTGTCGGTGCAGGCGCGGGTGCTGGACCTGCTCGAAGCGCTCAAGCGCGAATTCGGCATCGCCTATCTGTTCATCAGCCATGACATGGCGGTGGTCGAGAATATCTCGGACCGGATCGCGGTGATGTATATGGGCCAAATCGTGGAGATGGGCACCCGCGCGCAGATTTTCGGCGCGCCGCAGCATCCCTACACCAAGCGCCTGATGGCTGCCGTGCCGGTTCCCGACCCCGACAAGGTGCGCGAGCCCACCCCGCGCCTGTCCGGCGAGGTTCCGAGCCCGGTCTACAAGCTGGGCACGGGACCGCAGCGCCTGATGCTGCGCAATCTCGGAGACGGGCATCTCGTGGCGGATAGCGACCTTCCCGCGATGCCGACCGAGACGGCGGCTGAATAACCCGAAGTCGCGCACAGGGCGGGCGGAATTCTCCGCGCCGCCCTGTGCTTTCAGGGCCGGTTTCGCCCCCGAAACCCACCGCTCGCGCGCGAGGACGCGCATCCGCGAGAGAGCAAAAGCGACATCTACTCCGTAGCTTTTCCGCAACACCCCAAACACCCCACCAACTCATTGATGCAAATCAAAGAAAGCATCCGGGCAGACGTTTAGCGCGGGAGCTGAAGTCCGTGCGAGGGAACTTCAGAAACGCGCCGAGGCAAACGCACGGACATTTCGTCAGTACGATCGAGTGAAGAGTCGCTTGTTTCGCGTGCGAAATTTATCGTGGCGATCGCCTTGGGAATGGGACAAAAAATGACACATACTCTGCTCACCAATTTGAAAAGAACCGTAGCGCCGGCGGCTTTGCTGCTGTGCCTCGGGAATCCGGCCTGGTCGGGCACATTTGATGACGCGCCCGTCATCAGCGTGACCGGCGACGGGCTTATCTTCTCCGATCCGACGGAAGGTGTCCTGCCTCCCGGGCTCAAGGCCGTGACGGGCGATATCAACGCCGACTTTCCCAACACGAACAATCCGAAGGACATCACCAACTGCCTGATGTCGAACACGCCGGACTTCACCTGCACGGCCCCTCCCGGCTCGGGCAAACGGGTGAAGACGCAGCTGACCGGCCCGACGCCGATGGATATCATGCTCTCGACGCAATCGAGCAGCGGCACCACCGAATACTACACCTACGGCAAAACCTCGAACCTCACCGGCGCCCGCATTCTGGCCTTCAAGGTCCAGCTCGGCACTGGCTCGGGTGACAGCTTCACCCCCTTCGATACGGCCGAACCCGCGACCGCAGCGCTGTTCGATCAGGATTACAACTCGAAATTCAACCTGCCCGACGGGCTCTTCGGGGATGGCGGTCAGGAAGAGGCGGGCATCGGCTTCTTCGACAGCACCTCCGCCGAGATGACCATTGCGAACACCGACAACACGCTCGACGCGACGAACCTGTCGAACAGCGTTCTGGCCACCTATTTCGGCGAGTCGCTGATCGACAACAGCATGCTGCCGAAAGCCTTCTTCTGGGACGCGACCGGCACGCCTGTCGCCTCGGACGAGGCCCAGCTCATCGCGTGGTACAACCTGAGCGCCGGCCAGTGGCAGTATGGCAATCTGGGCGTCGACAGCTCGACCTATCTGGATGACAAGCTGCAGGCGATGGCCGACTCGCTGGGCGTGACGGTCGCGGATCTCGGCTATACCGGCGGCGGCGCCGTGCCTGCCGATATCGTCGCGGCGATGCAGGCCAATGGCCTCTATACGCAGGACGTGGTCGAGGATCTTCGCAACCTGAACCTGAACTACATCATCGATCTCGGCGATGTTGCGGGCAACAACGTCACGATGCGCATCGCGCCGATCTTCGCGCCGATCGTCGAGCAGACCGCAACCTCCTACCAGTTCGCAACCGCCGGGCGCCTCGATGCGGCCGCCAACATCCCCTATCTCGATATCGGGAACGCGGCGACCTATCAGACCGCGATCAGCGACATCATGGCGATCACGGATCCGGTCGCGCGCAACGACATGCTCGAGACGACGGGCTACAGCTTCCTGCCCGCCTTCAGCGCTGTCGGCTTCGAGTTCGGTCAGAACATCACGAATGGGATCGGTCGTCCGGTTGCGCAGAAGCAGAACGGATCGGTCACGCTTTCGACGATGGGCGGGCCGACCTCGTGGAAGATCGGCGACGACACCTATGCCTTCGTCTCGGCGGGTGCGCAGAAAGCCAATTACGACCGCACCACCAATGCGATCGGCTATGACGTCAACTCGCATTACATGATGGTCGGCGGCGAGAAATTCGTCGACAATCAAGTCTCGGTGGGCGTCTTCGGCGGCTACTCGGACGGCACGTCCGACGCCGATCAAAACCGTGGCAGCGTCGATGGCTCCGGCGGCTTCGTCGGTGGCTTCGCGCGGACGGCCTTCGGCAATGGCGGCGCGGCGCAGTTCATGATCGGCTATCAGGATCTTTCCTACGACATGAGCCGCAATGTCATGGGATCGACCGCACGGGCGAGCACGGATGGCCATCAGGTCTTCGGCGCGGTCGATGCCGAGTACATGTTCGGACAAGACCGCTTCCGCTACGGTCCGACCGGTTCGTTCGAACTGTATCACCTCTCGGTGGACGGCTTCGACGAGACCGGCGCGGGCGCGTGGAACCTGTCCGTCGGGGATCAATCCGGGACCGTGATCGTCGCCTCCGCCGGGATGCGTGGCCAATATGCGCTGTCTTCGAGCGCACAGGCCCCGACCCTGTCCGGCGCGATCAAGTACAACAAGGTCAGCGGTGACGATCAGCTCGTTCAGACCGCCTTCGTCGGGCTGCCTTCCAGCGCAACCCCGGTCGACGGCTTCAACATGAACTGGGTGACTGCGGACCTCGGGATCGATGTGCCGCTCGGCCAGACCGGGAAATTCTCCTCCAGCCTGCATGCCGGGATCTCGGGGACCTTCTCGAACAATTATGAGAGCCACGCGCTGCAGGTTTCCTTCAACGCGAAGTTCTGAGCGCGAATCTCTGAGCGCTCATAGCCTAAACAAAGACACCGCGGCGCTTTTCGGCGCCGCGGTGCATTTATATTCGCAGGTCGATAACGGGTATCCCGCACCGAGCGGGCGTTACCCCTCCATCCCGATCCGTTCCCGGCGCAGCGTCGACGCCCCGGATTTCGCATGGCTGGCGATCTCTTCCATCGGCGCGAACCAGACGTCGCCCGCTTCCACGGCACGCTCCAGCAGACGCTCCATCTCGCGCCAGCGCGCCAGACGGCCCGTCAGGAACGGGTGCAGCACCGGCATCCAGAACCCGCCCGCCTCGTGCATCGCGTCGAATTCCTCGGCGAAGGCGCGGATGCCATCGGAGGGCGCGCGGATCGGCATCAGGTAGTCGATCTCGCCGAAATGCGCGAAGGGCGGCCAGTCGTCAGTGCCCCAATGCGGCGGGACCTCGATCAGGCTGCCTTTCGGCGTCTCGACCAGATAGGGCAACTCGTCGGCCATCATCGAGCTGTCATAGAGAAAGCCGTGCTCGATCAAACGGTTGAGCATCGCAGGCGTGAAGGAATAGACCGGGGCGCGATAGCCGCGCGGCTTGCGCCCGGTCATCGTGACATGGACATCGAGCGCGCGTTCGAACAGCTCCGCCTCGCGGTCGTCGGAATGCTCCATCGGGTCTTCGTGCATCCACGAATGATGCCCAATCTCGTGCCCCGCTTTCAGGATCGTCTCGACCGTCTCGGGGTAATTCTGCATCACCCAGGCGGGCATGAAGAAGGTCTGGGTCAGCCCCAGACGGCGATAGGTCTCGAGGATGCGCGGCACGGCGACCGTCGGACCGTAGCGGCCCATCGAGATCGGCTGCAGACGCAGCTCGGCGTCCTCGGGCCGCGCCGTGCGGATCAGCGAATCCGCGTCGATATCGAAGGTCACGCAGGCGGCGCTGCGCTTGCCCTCGGGCCAGGTGATCGGGTTGAGAAACATGTCACTCTCCGCTCAGGAAGGATCGGCGGGCACCGGGAGCATCACCGAGAACAGCGCCACGAGATCGTTGCGCAGCCAGGTCTCGATCTCGTCCCGGCGCGCGGCGTCGGTGGAAATGAACTGGATGAAACGGGCGTTTTGCAGCTGGAACAGCGCCCGGCCCAGGTGAAGCGGGTTCAGATCGGCGCTGAGCCGCCCGTCCCGCTGCATCGCCTCGATCCGGCGCACCAGCACCGAGGCGAGCTGTTCGTCGAGCTTGAAATAGGCCTTGGAGAGCTGCGTTCCCGCCTCGATCGTCACCGCCGCGATGACCTGACGCCAGATGTCTTTCTCCAGCGTCTGCATCGCGTGAACCATGATCTCGTGCGCGAAGGCCACCGTCAGCTCGACGAGCTCGGACTCTGGCCCGGGCAACGTCGAATCGAGCCGCTCCAGCAGCTGTTTGTCGCTTTCGATCACCAGCGCGAGCAGCACCCCGGCCTTGGTTCCGTAGTAGTTATGGACCGTCACGCCCGAGACGCCGGCAGCCACCGCGATCGCCTCGATCGTCGTCTTGTCATAGCCCTTCTCGCGAAAAAGCTCTTTGGCCGATGTGACGATGCGGTTGCGACGGTCTTGTTTTTGTTGGGCGCGCAGGTTGCTCACTGAGTCCTCCTAGGGTTGCGAACAGTTTTCGGCGATGGGTCGTTTTTGGTCAAGACAAATTTTTATTGCATAAAAGTTTTTATCGAATAAAGTTTTTGCACAAGATCAAGAATTCATACCAACAGCGAGGTCCGCATATGCGCTCCGTACTCAAACTCGCCGCCGCCTCCGCGGTCGCCCTCTCCGCGGGCAGCCTCTCCGCTGCCGCCGCTGAAACCGTCAACGTCGGGGTCTGCGTCTCCTGGCCGGGCTATGCCATGCTCGAAGTCGCCAAGGAAAAGAACCTGATCCCCGATTACGACCTGAACATCACGATCTTCGAAGATCCGCTGGGCGGTCATGCCGCCCTCGCCGCGGGTCAGCTCGACGTCTATGGCTGCACCGCCGATTACACGCCTCTGGTCGTGGATCGCGGCACCGATGTGGTGAACGTGGCCCAGCTCAACCCCTCCTACGGGGTCGATCACGTCATTCTCGCGCCCGACACCGAGCCCGCCGACCTGCCCGGCAAGAAGGTCTCGGCCCCGCAGGCCTATATCGGTCAGCTGCTGATGGGGATCTGGCTCGATTCCGAAGGCATCACCCCCGATCAGGTCGAGTGGGTGAACCTCAATGCCGATGAAGCCGTCGGTCCGATGATGTCGGGCGATCTCTCGGCTGCCTACATGTACGAGCCGTGGATCTCCAAGGTCCTCGAAGCCAAGCCCGGCGCGCGCTCCATCGTGAACACCGCCGATCCGGAGATGCTGAAGACCGGGATCTTCATGGACGCGCTCTACATGAACAAGAACTTCATCGCCAATGACCGCGAGGCGGCTCTGGCCGTGCTGAAGGCGCGTTGGGAAGGGCTGGCCTACTGGAACCAGAACACCGAGGAGACCAACAAGTTGCTCGCGTCGTTCCTGCAGTGGCCCGAGGAAGATATCGGCTACGTCATCGGGACCAACGGCAAGTCCTTCGAGGGCGGCATCTACATGATGGACTTCGACGAATCCGCCCGCCTGTGCGGCGTGCTCGACGGCGAAGGCCCGCTCGGCATGGCCAACGGTTCGATGGTCGACTCGATCGCGATGACCAATGACTGGTGGATCAAGCTCGGTCTGATGGAAAACAAGATCGACGCGTCGAAAGGCATCGACTGCTCGCTTATGGGCGATCTGGTCGAAGCCGGTTACCGCCAGAGCCTGAGCGCTCACTAAACCCTTCGGGAAGCGCCGATCCCCGGCGCTTCCCTTTCCCCAAGCCGGAGCATCTACCTTGAGCGCCCGACCCACCCCCTTTCTCCAGCTGCGCAAGCCCGTGAGCCGCCGTCAGAAGCTGCTTTCCGCGCTCGCCATCTGGGTGCTGTTCTTCGGCATCTGGATCGTCGCCTCGGCCAGCGGCTTGGTGAACCCGCTTCTCGTCCCTGCCCCGCAGCAGGTCTTCGCGACCACGTTCGATCTGTTCTTCAGCCGTGCCTTTGGCGGAGACGTCCTGATCTCCATCAGCCGCGTGCTGATCGCCTTCGCGCTGGCCAGCGCCGTGGCGGTGCCGCTGGGCGTGATGATGGGCTCCTTCCCCGCGATCGAGGCCTTCTTCGCCCCCTTCGTCTCGGCCTGGCGCTACCTCCCCGCGCCGTCCTTCATCCCGATCCTGCTGATGTGGTTCGGGACCGGCGAGGCGCCGAAACTGGCTCTGCTGTTCCTCGGCGTGATCTTCTTCCTGATCACCCTGATCATGGATCACACCAAGAATGTGCGCGAGGAACTGGTCGAGACCGCCCTGACGCTGGGCGCGCCGCGCCACAAGGTCGTGGCCCGGGTGATCTTCCCCGCCGTGCTGCCCGATATCGTCACCGCGATGCGCCAGATGCTAGCGATGACCTGGACCTATCTGGTGATCGCCGAGATCGTGGCCTCCACCACCGGTATCGGCGCGATGATGATGCGCGCGCGGCGCTTCCTGAACACCGATGAGATCCTGTCGGGGATCGTCGTGATCGGGGTGCTGGGGCTGCTCTTCGACCTCACTTTCTCCGCCCTGCACCGCTGGGCCTTCCCCTATCTGAGAAAGGCGTGACCATGAGTGCCGAAACCGCATTGGAAATCCGCGAAATCTCGAAGGAGTTCGAGCTCTCGGGCGGGCGCAAGCTGGTCGCCGTCGAAGGCGCGGGCTTCACCGTCGAACGCAACTCCATCTGTGTCCTGCTCGGCCCGTCGGGCTGCGGGAAATCGACGATCCTGCGCATGATCGCAGGGCTCGAGACCCCGAGCGGCGGCGAGATCGTCATCGGCGGCCGCCGCGTCGAGGGGCCGGGCCGCGACCGGGGCATGGTCTTTCAGGCCTATACCTCCTTCGACTGGCTGACGGTGCGCAAGAATGTCGAGTTCGGGATGCAGATCAACGGCGTCCCGGCCGCCGAGCGCCGCGAAAGCGCGGAACGCTTCATCAATCTCGTGGGGCTCGGGAAATTCGCCGAGGCCTACCCGTCGCAGCTCTCGGGCGGGATGCGCCAGCGCGTGGCGATCGCGCGCACGCTGGCCAACGACCCGGAAGTGCTGCTGATGGACGAGCCCTTCGGCGCGCTCGATGCCGAGACCCGCTGGCTGATGCAGGAGCTGATGATCGACGTCGCCGAGAAGACCAACACGACGATGGTGATCGTCACCCACGATCTGGAGGAGGCGATCTTCCTCGCCGACAAGATCGTTTTCCTGTCGAGCCATCCGGGTCGCGTGAAAGAGGTGATCGTGCCGGAGTTCAAGCAAGGCGCACGCATCGCCGACAAGGAAAGGGCCGTGAAACTCGACGGCTATTCCGATCTGGAGGCCCATCTGATGCGGCTGATGCGAGAGGAAGGACGCGGCAAGGAATGAGCGTGACATTCGACTTCACCGGCAAGACCGTTCTGGTCACCGGCGCTTCGAGCGGGATCGGCTACGGCATTGCCGAAGGTTTCGCGCGCGCCGGCGCCGATCTGATCATCCTGTCCGAGACCGAGACTATCTATGAGGCTGCCGAAAGCCTGCCCGGCAAGGTCCGCGCGATCCGCTGCGACATCGCAGACGCCGCGATGGTGACCGAAGCGCTGGCCGAGATCGAACGCGTCGATGTGCTGGTGAACAATGCAGGCCTCGAACGTCCCACCCCGCTCAACGGTGCGAACCCGTTGGGCAATACGACCTTCGAGCGGATCGTGGCGATCAACATCACCGGCACGCAGAACGTGACCGACGCGCTGATCTCGCGCATCCCCGAAGGCGGGCGCATCCTGAACACGGCCTCGATCTGGGCACGCACCGCCGTGCCGGGCTTCTCGGCCTATGTTGCCAGCAAACACGCGCTTCTGGGCCTGACCCGGACATGGGCGCAGGAACTGGGCCCCCGCGGCATCCGCGTCAACGCGATCTGCCCGGGCTGGGTGAAAACCGGACCGGCGGCCAATTCGCTGCGGGAACTGGCGGAGTCCAGCGGCCGCAGCGAGGCCGAGGTCGAGGCCGAGATCATGGCCGCGCAAGCGATCGACGGGCTGATGGTGCCGGCCGATATGGCCGACCCGTATATGTTCCTCGCGTCCGAGGCAGGCGCAAATATCACCGGTCAGGCGCTCAACGTCGACCGCGGCGAGGTAATGTCATGAGCCTTCAGGGGAAAGTCGCACTGGTCACCGGCGGCTCGCGCGGGATCGGGCGCGCCATCGCGCTGGCGCTCGCCGAACAGGGCGCGAAAGTCGCCTTCTGCCATCCCAACGACGCGCAGGCGCACGACACGCTGGCCGAGCTTCAAAAGCTGACCGAGGCGGAATCCCTACCCGCCGATGTTTCCGACGAGGCGCAGGTCGAGGGGATGTTCGACGCCGTCATGTCCCGGTTCGGGCGGCTCGACATCCTCGTGAACAACGCGGGCATCCTGCGCGAAGGCCCGATTGCCGAGACGAAGATCGACGAATTCGACCGCGTGATCGCGGTGAACCTGCGCGGCACGTTCCTCGCGTCGCGCGCCTTCGTGCGCCGCACCGAGGAAGGCCGCATCATCAATATCGCGAGCGATCTTGGCTATCTCGGGCGCGAGGAAATGTCCGCCTATACCGCCTCGAAAGGCGCGATCATCGCGCTCACCCGGACGCTGGCGCGCGAGCTGGCGCCGAAGATCCTCGTCAACGCCATCGCGCCGGGCTCGATCGAGACCGATATGACGAGCCCCGCCTCGATGAGCCCCGAACAGCTGGCAATCGATATGGCGACGCCGCTCGCCCGGTTCGGCCAGCCCGAGGATATCGCCGCGATGGCCTGCTATCTCGCGGGCCCGCAGAGCAATTTCATCACCGGTCAATGCTTCGGCGTGAACGGTGGCAGCGTCATGACCTGACAGGAGCGACCCCATGTCCAGCGATCCCCTTTTCCACCCGGTTTCCGGCTTCGATCTGCCGCGCTTCGCGGGCGTGCCGACCTTCATGCGCCTGCCGCATGTCGAACTCGACGACCCGCGCCTGAAGGATGTGCAGGTCGGGTTCATCGGCAGCCCCTGGGATTCCGGCACCACCAACCGTCCCGGCCCGCGCCACGGGCCGCGCCAGCTGCGCGATCTCTCGACGATGATCCGGGCGCAGAACGGCGCGACCGGCGTGCGCCCCTTCGAGATGGTCAACTGCGCCGATCTCGGCGATGTCGCCCCGAACCCCGCCGACATTCAGGATGCGATGGACCGGATCACCCGGTTCTTCGAGACCGTCCGCGCCCATGGCATCCGCCCGATCACGGCGGGCGGCGACCACCTCAATTCGCTGCCGATCCTGCGCGCGCTGGGCACGCCCGAGCCGCTCGGCATGGTGCATTTCGACAGCCATACCGACCTGTTCCACAGCTATTTCGGCGGCAACATGTACACCCATGGCACCCCATTCCGTCGCGCCATCGAAGAAGGCCTCCTGGACCCGAAACGCGTGGTGCAGATCGGCATTCGCGGCTCGACCTATGACAGCGAGGACCGCGATTTCGCCGATAGCGTCGGCGTGCGCGTGATCCCGATCGAGGAATTCCATGCCCGCGGCGTCGAGGATGTGATGGCCGAGGCGCGCGAGATCGTCGGCACCAAGCCCACCTATCTCTCCTACGATATCGACTTCATCGACCCGGCCTTCGCCCCCGGCACCGGCACGCCCGAAGTGGGTGGCCCGAATTCCTATCAGGCGCTGCAGGTGATCCGCCTGCTCGACGGGGTGGAAATCGTCGGCGCCGATCTGGTCGAGGTCTCCCCGCCCTTCGACCCGTCCGGCGCGACCGCTTTCCTCGGCGTCTCGGTGATGTTCGAGATCCTGTGCCAGATGGCGGTGCGCATGACGCGCGGGTGACGGACTTCGTTCAAATCCCCAATAAACAAACCTTCGGCAGCGCGTAATTTCTATTCCGCGCTGCCGAAGAAATCAGCGCGAGCCAGCCCGCCTGGGAAATGGTGTCCGGATTTCCTCACCTTTTCTTGCTGCACCGCAGCATCCCCATTGACCCAGCGTTATCAACTCCAAACCCTGACCTTGGGGTCTGTCGGAGCATGTCCGGCGCAGCACCGGGGGCAGATATATGGGGCCACGCTTCGGGGTAGCGAGGTCGCTGCACAGCGATAAATATCGTCCGGATATCGACGGATTGCGCGCGGTCGCAGTCACCTCAGTCGTGATCACGCATGCCTTCCCGGAACTCTGGCCTGCGGGCTTCATCGGGGTCGATATCTTCTTCGTCATTTCCGGCTATCTGATTTCGACGTTCCTGATGCGCGATCTCGCCGAGGGCCGCTATTCGATCGCGCGTTTCTACCAAAGGCTCATCCTGCGGATTTTCCCGGCGCTGATCGTGGTGCTTGCCGCGATCTTCGCGATCGGCTGGTATCTTCAATTGAAGAGCGAGTTCGCCTCGCTCCTGAAACACATCCTCGCGTCGATCTTCTTCTCGGAAAACCTGCTGCTCTGGAGCGAGGCGAGCTATTTCGACATCTCCTCCGCCTTCAAGCCGACGCTGCATTTCTGGAGCCTCGCGGTCGAAGAGCAATTCTACATTGTCTGGCCGCTACTGCTCGCTTTCATCTGGCGCGGGCGTGGGAGCCTGCCGCTCGTTCTGGCAGGGCTGACGCTCGCCTCTTTCGCCTATGGTCTGTTCGAAACCTACCGCGATCCGACCGCCGCCTATTACTCGCCCTTCGCGCGCGGCTGGGAGCTGCTGATCGGCGCGGGTCTCGCCTATCTCAAGCGTCATCACGCCGCCCTCACCGCACGTCACACTCATCTGCAATCGCTGATCGGGGCGGGACTGATCGCGGTGGCCTTCATCTTCATGGAAGACGGCAGCCCGTTCCCCGGATGGTGGGCGCTGTTCCCGGTGCTGGGCGCAGCCTTACTGATCTCTGCCGGTAGCGAAGGGATGGTCAACAAATACCTGCTCTCGCTCAGAATTCCGGTCTGGATCGGGGTGATCAGCTATCCGCTCTATCTCTGGCACTGGGTGTTTCTGAGCTACATGCACATCACCTTCCGCCATGTCTATTTCAAGATGGGTCTGGTCGCGATCGTGCTGTCGCTGATCGCGGCCTGGGCCACCTTCCGCTTCGTGGAATTGCCGATCCGGCGCAAAGGGCGTGACCGGGATAAAACGCGGGCGCTGGGCCTCGCAATGGGCGGCTTGGCGGGGTTTGTGTTGCTCGCCGCGCTCATACAACTGCCCCCACGGTTCCGGATCGACCTGCCGATGCCCGACAAGACCGAATGGTCCTTTCTGCTGAGCAAGATCGACGCGCCCAAACCGAACGAGACCGGCATCTATCGACTTGGCCCCGCAAGCGCGCAGGAGGTTCTGTTCATCGGCGACTCGCATGTCGCGCAATATGCGACGCGGATCGAGAAGCTCGTCTCCGCGGGCGAAAAGCCAATCGGCGCGACGCTTGCGATCGGGAGCGGCTGCGCCCCGATCCCCGAAATCAAGACCGAAGCCCCCAACCGGGCTCCGTGTCGTAACAACACGGTCAATGCTTGGCGGCTCGCGAGTCTGCCGCGCTATCACACCGTGGTCATTGGCGGCGCGTGGAATTTCTACGCCGGAAGCCCGGCCTTCTATGTCGAGCGCGCCGACGCGCGCGTCCCGCTCGTCGAAGCACCGGGGCGCCGCGCCGCTTTGTCACGCCTCGCTGAATCTGTCCGCGAACTCAGCGCCGCCGGAAAGAGCGTATTCGTTCTTCTCGACAACCCGCGCCTGCAGGATTTCACCAATATCGCGCCGGAGATGCGTCTTGGATGGGGGCCGGTGTCGGATGCGCACGCCTTGCTACGCGAGCAACCGATCCCCGCGAAAGACAAGGCGCTGACGGAAGAGATGAAAAACGTCTTGGCAAAGTCCCAAGCGGTTGTGATCGATCCAGCATTTGCCTTCTGCTCCGACGACCACTGCCGCGTCCGCGAACCGGATTTGACGACCGTCTACAAGGACAACAACCATTTCAACCCGGATTGGGTGGCGCAACACGCGCGCTTCCTCGATCCGATCTTCGCGAAATAGGCTGTGATGTGCGCGGGACCGCCTTGAAGGGCAGCCCGCGCCCCCCGATCGTCTCAGCCCACGTGGCGGATCGCATCGAGGCGATAGACCGGGGTCATGTTGTTGACGAGGCTCGCACCGAGATCGAGCTCCACGCTTTTCAGCCGCATCACCTCCTGCAGGGCGAGGCCGAGATAGCGCGCGATTTCCCGCGTCGAGAGGCCGAGATCGAGCAGCGCCGAAACCTCCAGCGCACGATCCGGACCCGTCGTCGGAGCGCGTGCGCCCCGGGGGACCGCCGTGGTGCAAGGCTGGGCCTGCGCGCTCGACAGTGGCCAGGGAACGGTCTCCGGCGCGAGGCCGTCATCCTCTGCCTTTCGCGGCAGCGGGAGAAGGTCAGGATTGTTTTTGGGGGTGATCCAACGAAACATCCGCACACTCCTTCGATGCGTGGCTATGACGTCCGAACAGCTAAACCGCATTCGGCCCGCCGCGCCATTGATCTCCGTCAATGAGACGCGCACAAAGCCTCTCGGGCGCGCGATCTGAGCAGGCATTCGCCAATCCTGACAAGGCGGCGGTCGGCACGAGAGCGTGGTCAAACTTGCGAGACTGCATGTGATCCGAGCGGGCCGGACCCGCCACGCAGATGCTCGGAAAATGGCGAAGGGCCATCGCCCGAAATGCGAATTCCGCGTTTTCACATCGCAATTCGCACAGCAACGATGACCCTTCGATCGATGGAGCTCTCCGTGTCACGGCGGGCCGACCATCGGGCAGCAGCGCGCAGCACATCCATATGGCGCTCACCGTTTCGACTCCTCCCATCGATCTCACCAACCTGACTGAATTTTCCCGCGCCGCATTGACCGGCGACAATCGCGCGGGCGTCCAAAGGCTGGCAAAGGCTGATTGCGGTCAATGCGCACCTGCGCGGATCGGGCAGACTGAGACGATGTCTACACTCGGGAGGATGCCATGAAGATCAGTGACGCGATGCACAAGCCAGCCGCATGGGTCGATGCCGATACCCCTGTGAAGGAGATCGCGGACCAGATGAGCAAGGACGATATCGGCGCGGTCCCGATCGGCAAGGATGACAAGCTCATCGGGATGATCACCGATCGCGACCTCGCGCTGCGGGTGGTGGCGCAAGGGCTCGACCCGGCCAAGACCCGCGCCGAGGAGGTGATGACTCCGGGGATCGTCTATTGCCGCACCGATGAGACGGTGGAGGATGCGGTGCACCTGATGGATCAGCGCAAGATCCGCCGCCTGCCGGTTCTCGACGACGAAAAACGGTTGGTCGGGATGCTCAGCCTCGGGGACGTGGCCCACGGAACCTCGCTCGAACTCGTGGGAGAGATGACGCGCGCCGTCGCCAATCACCACCGGTGAGCTGCGCCACCTTCGACGCGTCTGGTCTTCGCGTCTTCGCGCCGCCCGACCCGCTCGGGCCAGGCGGCGCGGGTCCGTCATTGCTGCAAGGTCCCGACATGCTCCGCGATGGCCAGCATCCGCCCGCGGATCAGCGCCTCGGTTCCGAACCGCCCAACCATCGGCTCCAGCTCGTTGCGGAAAAGCGCACCGAAGACCGGCATCGGCCCGCCATGCCCGCGCACTTCCGTCCGCCCGTCGAGGATCTGGATCACGTTCAGCAACGGGAACTCCCCGTCATTGGCCGCCGCCAACCCGGTGAGCGAAGGAATGTCCTGAATGAACGCATCCGCGAGCGGGCCATCGCCCTGCCCGCTCATGCCGTGACAGGCGGCGCAATTGTCCGCGTAAAGCTGCGCGCCCATCTCGTCGGATGTCATGGCGTCCTGCGCCGCGAGCGGCCCCGCCGCACCGATCAGGAAAAGCGCGAGCAGGAAAGGTCGATACTGTGTCATTTGGTGTCCTCCGATGTCCATGACCCAGCTTTCCCGCGGCGCGCCCCGGCGGCATTGTCGGCGGTCAATGCCACCGCGGCCGAAAGCGGGCGGCGCAGGGTGTTCCGGCGGGTCCCGGAGCCACCGCCCGCGCGCGCGATCTTTGCCGCGATTGACGCCCGATAATGGCACGGGGGCGGTTCGGGCGTATCATTTGGGCATTCGCGGACGTTCGGGTGACCTCACCCACTCGACCGTGGTCGAAGAGCGTTTCGCGATACCCGTCGGCCACCGCGCGCCTGTCCTCAAGGTGTGGTCGGCGGGGCCATATCCACCCCGTTTCAGGGGTTTGACGGCACTGCGCCAAACGGCCTGTGACCGCAAAAAACACCCGCGAAATCGCCGGGCGCGCCCCCGTTTCACCTGTCAAAGGTCACATTTCTCTACAATTTGCCGCCTGACAGACGCGCTCCGAGACGGCAAGCTTCCTTCAGTCACGCTATGCGACCGTTCCCCGAACGTTGCCAGAGCTCGGGGAACTGAAGGGGGGGAACATGTTCAATTCACAGGGTTTTCGGCTGGAATATGACGCGAAATGCGAGGATTGCGTTGCGCGCCAGACCGGACTTTGCAGCGCTTTCGGCGGCGGGGCGCTCCTTGATTTCGCCCATCAAAGCTATCGCGAAAGCTATCACCAAGGGGCCGAGATTGCGGCTCAGGGCGAGGTGGCGGAGCGGGTCGGGATCGTCTCCTCGGGGCTGGTCAAGGTCGTCGTGCTGACCGAGGGCGGCGACGAATACGTGCTGCAGATCCTGCGCGCGGGCCATCTGATCGGCGACCCCGACCGCGAGGTGAACGGGTTCTCGAGCGAGGCCGCCACCGACACCGCGATCTGCTGGATGCCACGCTCGACATGGCACGGCTTCCTGCAAACGCATCCGCAGATTTTCCGGGGCTGCCTGTCGGCGCTGAACCGTCAGTTCGAGGAGCTGCAGTTGAGCGTCGTGAAGATGCGCGGGCGCAGCACCGTGCAGCGGCTCGCGCTTTGGCTGATCGAACAGCTCCCCGGTGCGCCCGAGGACAGCACGCCGCAAATCCGCATCGTACTGACCCGGCGCGATCTCGCCTCGCTGTTGGACATGACGGTGGAGACCCTGTGCCGCGCGCTGCACCAGATCGAAGAGCGCGGCGCGATCCGCCTGATTGCGCCCGATCATCTCGAGGTCAGGGATCTCGGTCGGCTGCGGCGGCTTGCGAAATACCAGAACGAGCGGATCGGTGCGGCCCTCGCCCAGCCCGATCCCGCACCGCGCCTGTCCGAGCGCGACGGGTGGTCCGGGGGCGCGAAAGCTTCCGGCACGCGCACGTCGCGCTGGCAAACCGACGAGCAAACGCCCGCCACCACAACGCGCGCCGCATCAGGCCGGACTTGAGACGCGCGTTTCGGGCACAAGGCAACACGAAGCCTGAACACCCCGTGATCGCCGCCGATCGGAGCGGCATGAAACCGCGCGCATTGACCTCCATCAATGCATCCGGCCCCGCGCGCGACAAAGGTCGGGACGATATCATCGCAACTCATGGGAGGCCCAGATGCCCAGCAAGACAGACGCGACCGCGCGCACCAGCGCGGGCTATGCCGAATTGGTGAAACGCCTGCTTCCTTCGGACGGGCCGGACCCGGCGATGCTCG
Source organism: Thioclava sp. ISO4 (assembly GCF_058105145.1). Lineage (NCBI taxonomy): Bacteria > Pseudomonadati > Pseudomonadota > Alphaproteobacteria > Rhodobacterales > Paracoccaceae > Thioclava > Thioclava sp. ISO4. The sequence continues at coordinate 2,326,817 of NZ_CM176571.1, read as the reverse complement.
GCCCGTTCGTTGCACTTCACACACAGGCGGCGGATCGGGTGTTGCAACACAATCAGGAATGGCTGCGCTTCACCGCCGATCGGATCACCTGCGACCGGGCCCTGCTCGCCAATCTCTCCAATCCCGGCGATCCCGCCGCGATCGCCTCCGCCTGGTCGGAGTTCTTCTCCGGTGCGATCGACGATTATTCCGCGCTCTATCGCCGCCTCTGGGGGCAATATGCCGAAGAGCTGACGGCGGCGGTGTTCGACAGCCAGAAACAGGCGCAGGACTTCTTCATGACCGCGATGCAAGGCGGGGGTTTCGGCGAGAAACGCCACGCGACGCCGGTCTGAGCGACCGCGACGAAAGGCCGGATCTGCCGCCAATGGTTGGCCCGGCATATATAGTTTTGTGCGATTTTTCGTTTTTTCCTCCACTGCCGGACACGAAACCGAGTATGATTTCCTGATTGATGGGGGCGTGGTGCCAAGCGCGAAATGAGGTGGCGCCAGTGGTGAATTCCGAACGCGAAGAGACCGGACCGAAGACGCATGCCTGCCGCGCAGCGCTCGCCGACGGTCTGGAGGACATGATTGGCGTGATGCCGATCCCGGTCGCGGTGTTCGACACTGCGGCGCGCTTGGTCATGGCCTCCGCGACCTTTCAGGAGAGTTTCGGCGTCGACATCTCCAGCGCCAATAAGCCGGGTGACTGTGACCTGCTGCCGTGGTTGCCAGCGGGCTTCCCCGCCGCCCGCGACAAGGCGCTTACCGGTGAGACCGTGCAATGCGACGAGAGTCAAACCACGCTCCCCGACGGGCGCGTGATCTGGAACCGCTGGCTCACCGCGCCGATCCGCCATGAGGGCCGCGTCGCGGGGGTCATCCTGATCATCGAGGATATCAGCGCCGAGAAAGACTTGCCGCAACCTGCCGAACTGCGTGCGGAGCGGGTCGTCGAGGCGATGGATGCCGCCGGGATCGCGCTCTTCGAGATGGATTTCGACCGCGACACGTTCTTTTCGACCGAGTCCGCCCGGCAGCTTCTGGGCACCGATGACGTGCCCGACAGCTACGAGAAATGGATCGCCCTCGCCGCCCCGGAGGATCGCGCGCGGCTCAAGGAGGTGCATCGCGCGGCAATCGATCCCGCGGGCAGCCGGAAGTTCTCGATCGAGTTCAAGCTCGCCGACAGTAGCGAGCCCAAAGTGATCGAGTTGCGCGGCGATATCCGGTTCGACGAGACCTACGAGCCGCCCCGTCCACAGGGCGCGCTCGGCGCGCTCCTCGACCGCACCGAGCGCGCGCAGATTGCGGCGGCTCTGGTGCGGGCGCAGCGACTGGAGACCGTGGGCCGGATGGCGGGTCTGATCGCGCATGATTTCAACAACCTGCTGACGGTCATCCTGTCCAATCTGGAACTGGCCTCGCGCGCCGAGATGGCCGAGGTCGCGCGCGACCATCTGAAACGCGCCATCGACGCGACGCGGATCGGCGCGGGGTTCAACCAGCGACTTCTGGCGCTGGCTGGCGCGCGGACGCCCAAACCGGTGTGCTTCGACCTCGATGCCCAGCTTGCCGAGACATGGACGCTGCTGGAGCGGGTCTTGGGCGAACAGGTGCATCTGCGGCTTCTGCCGGGGGCGGGAGAAGGCCAGATTTTCATGGATCGCGGCGAATTGGACGGGGCGTTGCTCAATCTCGTCATCAATGCGCGCGACGCGATGGCGACCCCCGGCACCGTCACCATTGCGACCGGTCGTGCGCAGCTCGACGCGCATCAGGCCACCGAGATCGACGGGGCGCGTCCGGGCCGCTTCCTGACGGTGCGCGTGAGCGATACCGGGCAAGGCATGACCCCGGACGTGCGCAAGCAGGCTTTGGACCCGTTCTTCACGACGAAGGATGCGCGGGTCGGGAGTGGGCTCGGACTGACCAGCGTCGAGAGTTCGGTGGCGCGCGCGGGCGGGTTCTTACATATCGACACCGCGCCGGGACAGGGTACGACGATCACGCTCTATCTGCCCGAGACCGAGGGAGAGCCTGCGCCCGCGCCTGCCGACCACCGCGCCGCGCTGCGGATGGGCGATGGGCAGCTCGTGCTGGTGGTCGAGGATGATCCCTTCGTGCGCGAGGCGGTGCTCGACCGGTTGGAGGCGCTCGGCTACGCGGTGATCGAGGCGGGGAACGCGAGTGAGGCGCTGGAACAGATCGAAGCGGGCGAGCCGGTCGATTTGCTGTTTTCCGACGTGGTGCTGCCCGGCTCCAGTTCGGGGTTCGACCTCGTCGATCAGGCCCGCGCCCGCGATCCCGCATTACCGGTGCTTCTGACATCGGGCCACGCGTCGGAACATTTCGCCCAGCGGCCCGAGGCCGAGCGTGAGGTGGAACTGCTGATGAAACCCTATTCGCTTGCGACGCTGAGCGCGGCGGTCGCGCGCGCGCTCAAGCCCGACGCCCCGCCTATGTGATCTGCCCGGTGAAGACATAGCCCACGCCGCGCACGGATCGGATCATCCGATTGGCATCATCCGACGGTTCGATCTTGCGCCGTAGCCGGGCGATATGGGTGTCGATGGTGCGGTCATAGGGCGACCAGTCGCGCCCGTGCAGCGCCCGGTTGATATCATCGCGCGAGAGCACCTGCGCCGGGCGGCTGAGGAACAGTTCGAGCAGCTTCGCCTCTGTTCCGGTCAGATCCTCGCGGCGACCGTCGCGATGCTCGATCACGCCCTGGCGCAGGTCGATGCTGCTGTGATCGATGCGCAGGCGGTCGAGCGGGACATTCCGCGCCCGGTAGCCATCGAGCACCCGGCGCACGCGGATCGCCACCTCGCGGGTGTCAAAGGGTTTGACGATATAGTCATCCGCCCCCGCCTCCAGACCGCGCACGCGGTCGAGCGGCTGGCCATGCCCGGTGATGAAGATGACGGGGATATTGCTGCGCCGTCGCATGACGCGCGCCAGCGCCAGCCCGTCATCGGCCCCCAGCCCCAGATCGAGGGTCACGAGGTCGATGCCGCCCGCCTCAATCTGCTGCATCATGCCAGCCGCGTCCTGCGCCTCGCGCACCGCCCAGCCTTCCGCCTCAAGGCAGTCCCGCAGCGCCTCGCGCACGTCCTCATGATCCTCGACGACGAGAATTGTCTGCTGTTCCAAGGCGCGACCTCCTTGCCCCTCCGCACCTATCGGGGCGCCGTGCGGTGACGCTGCCGACGTCACAAAGCGCTGTCCCGAAGTATGTCATGATCCAATTTCTCTGTCCGCTCTGTCTTTGACGGCGATCAAACTAGAAAAGATGGACGAAATTGACCGAGATCGTCCCCTCAAACCCGTGCCGCCATCGGATTTCGTCATGCCGGACGGTCTCGCCCGTGCTCGAAAGCGTGGCGCCGGATGCCGATGCAGAGCCGAGCGCCGCCTGTCCTGACAGGCGCGAGACGAGAGCGGTTTGCCCCGTTTCCTGCACTCCCAGAGAGAGCGCGAAGAAGCTGTTTTGGCCGAGGCGCTCCTCGAACACCATGCCCGCGCGCAGGATCGGTTCCAAAGCGGAAAACCGTGACCGCTCGGGCGCGCTGCTGGCCGAGGCGAGCCCCGGGATCGAGAGTACCTCCTCACTGCGCCCGCTTGCCGACACCGCCTTCGCGCCGAGGTCGAGATAGAGGCCGAAGGACAGGTCCTTTGACAGCAGCCGCCGCCCGCCCAGCCCCAAGGTGAGGCTCTCGCTGCGCGCGTGCAGGCGCGTGCGGCGGGTGGTCTCGATGGCCGGAAGCGCCCTGCTCGCCGTCAGGGACGCCGTGGTCGTGTAGGTTTCGCTCGTGTGGCGCGAGAGGTCCCCGAGACCGAGCCTTGGGCCCCAGCTCCAGTCGTGGCTACGCCCCAAGGGGCTCGCGATCACCCCGCCCAGCTCGCGCACGCGGCTGTGGGTGCTGACCCGCTGCTCCACCCGCGCGCTGTCCGGCGCACCGAGGCCAATGACGGAAAACCCGCCCGGATCGAACACCGCCGCCAAGGCCGATGCCGTGCCCGTCGCCCCGTCGAGGCTAAGCTCCGCGAGACCGCCCCCGCCTGCAGCGGGCGAGAACGCATAGGTCTCGATGCGATTGCCGGTGACAGCGGGCGAGAAGGACTGTTGCGCGATATGGAGGGTGCCGCCCTGCCCGTCCGGGATGGTCAAGGAGGCGGCCGCATGCGCGCCCGAAAGCGCGCCTCCCGCGCCGAGCGCCGGGCTGAGGTCGACCGAGATATCGCCGCGCCCCGCACGCGGCCCGGTCATCACGAGCGGGCCGGACTTGGGCAGCCCCGAGACAGCCTGCGCCTGCCCGAAACCGGAGCCGCGACCGAAATTCAGACCAAGCTGAGGTCGCGCCGAGAAATCCGGTATCCAGCCCGCCTGCGGCAACAGCCCAAGCGGACGCACGGGCCCGAGCAACCCGAAGTCCAGACCGCGCCCGTCCTCTCCTCTGATCGGCGTCCCAAGCCCCGGCAGGAACGGCCCGCGCGGCTGCCGCGCGAGCGACCAGCCTTGCCACGCCACAGGCGGCTGAGCCTGTGCCTGCGGCGCCAGCATAGTAAGCGCGACCAGCCCGCCAAGCGCACAGCAGAAAGCGCGACCTATGGGGTCACGCCGTCGCATTGAGCGTGGCAAGGCGGCCGAGAAGGGCGACCAGCTCCTGTTGGCGCGACGTCTCGGTCTTGCGCATCACCGCCGCGAGCTGATTGCGCAGGGTTTCCTTCGACATCCGCCGGCGCGAGGCCAGCTCGCCGATCGACTCCCCTGCCAGCAGCGCCAGGGCCAGATCGGCCTCCTTCGCGTTCATGCCAAAGAGCCGCCAGAGCAGATCCTGATCCAGTTCGAGCGGCATATCGAGGTCTTCGTAGATCACCGCGAAACTCGGCCCGCCGCCCGGCAGACCGATCGCCTCGCCCGCGGCCAGCCGGATGACGGTGAGGATTTCACGCGTCTCGCCGCAGGTTCGCGGCACGGTCATGATCGCGACGCGCTGGCGCAGGCTGCCTTGCAACGACTGGAGGAGCGTCGCGAATTCGTCCTCTGCCACGGGATCGGAGAGCCGCAGCGTCCCGTCGGGCGAAACCTGCAAGGCGCGCCCGTTGCGCAGGATCGCCCGCGCCCGCCCGTTCATCCGCGAGACGTTGCGCCGCTCGTTGCACAGCACCACCGAGAAGGGCAGAATCTCCAGAAGGTTGCCGCTGAGCCGTTCCGCCGCATCGAGCCGCCGGCGCAGCTCCATGATCCGCGTCGCCACATCGAGCTGCCGCGCGAGCCGGGTCAGAAACTCCTTCAACGGTCGGTGCAGCTCCGCCTCCAGATGGCGCGGATAGCGCAGTTCGATCCCCATGAGGTGACGCTCGCCGCGATCGAACAGCACCCCGGCGAGACAGGTCCTGGGCGGGCGCGTCCGGCGTAGCACCTGACCCAACGGCCCGCCAGACACCGCATCCGCCCCCAGATCGCCATCGTCATAAACCCGGCCGATCTCCTGCTCGCGCAGCCGGTGCGCCCAACCTTCGGGGGCGCGCATTTCCTCGGCGAAAGCCCGTCGCAATTCGGGATCCGGCACGTCGAGCAGCATGAAATTCCCCGCCCCCGGCGCGGCTTCCAGACCGACGATCATCGCCGTCGCTTCGGGAAAATTCATCGAAACGACCGCGAGCACAGACCGAAATAGATCCCCTTCGATAGCAGATGTGAAAATTTGTTCGACCGCAGCCCCGTTCTCAGCATGCGTGTTCCAAGACATGGCACACCCCTTGATTTCCCAATGCCGGAAATCCTCTGCCTAGGGGCGATGTGGACAATGACAGCCGTCAAGGCTGCCTATGCGCGCCGACAATGAACGGCGCGCGCAATGGAGGATTCACGCAGTCCGGGCGATCACTTTGTCGCGTGACAGGTCAAGCCGCCCTCGCCTTCGACCTCCAGCCGGGCCGAGACGACCGCACCCGCGCCGGCGGAGACATAAACCTTGGACAGGATCTGCGCCGCGTTCGCGCGGGTGGTGAAAGCGCCGCCCTGTGTGGTGCTGGAGGTTCCGCCCGCGCCGCTCGAGATCACGGTGAAGGAGTAGCGTCCGCGCATCGCGCGCGCCGATTGCACCCGCGCGGTCAGTTCCAGCTGCGGGTCGACCGTGCGCTCTGCGATCTCGCAGCTAAGAGAGGCTGCGCCTTTCGCGTTTTGCGCGGTCATTGCGAGCGCCATGCCGACGGGCGTGCCCCCGGCGACGACAAGCAATGCGCCGCCGCACAGATAATCGAGGAGTTGCAGCTTCCGAGGCATGGCGTGCCTCCTTTCTCGTCTCCCTGCCCCGCACGCGGTACGACGGGCGGGGCTGCACGGACGGCTATCGGTTTCATTTCAGCTCGAATTGAATACCGATCGAGCCGTTTCCGCCGGTACGGCTCCCGCTTCGGGTCACGCCCAGCCGGGTCTCGCCCTGGAAATGGGTCTCGGTCTGGTTGTTACCGATCTGCGAGATCGAGCTGCTGAAACCAGAACCCGCTTGAACCGTTCCCGCGACATTGTTCTGGCCGCTCTGCGTGGTGGAGGCGTCGTTATAGCTGCCCTGCTGCTGCGTGACGGCCACATTGCCGCGTGAAGGCTGCGGGGCGATAGATGCAATGGGTGCGCTGCTCGGATCATAGAAAGGACGGCTCTGCGCCGCGGCTTCCTGAGTGAACATGCCCAATGCGAGAGCGGCCAACACCCCGAACGCGAGGATCGCGGGGCGCGCCGCTGCGGGTCTCATCTGTGTTGCGATACTCATATCCCTTCTCCTTGTTGCTATCGCGACTGCGCAGCAGCCGTATTCGGGTCGTGGATCGGGCGGGTCGCGACCCGCCCGATCATCCATTGGAAGTCAGTTCTGAATGGTGCCCGACACGTTGCCGACGCCGGTCTGGATCGTGGACGACGAGTTGCCGACATGGCCCTGAAGGGTGGTCGAATAGTTCCCGTGGCCCAACTGGTCGGTGATCGACGAGTTGAAGGCGCCGGTCTGGCCGGTGCCCGAGAAGTTGGCACTCCCGCGCTGAACGGTGATGCTGGAATTGGCCAGATCGCGCTGCACGGTGATGGCCGCGTTATTGTGGCCAAGCTGCGTCGTGCTCGACCCGTTGAACCAGCCCATCTGGTCGGTGACCGAGACGTTGCCGCCTGCGAGGGCGGCCCCGGCGCCGGAGAGAACGACAGCGGTGGCGAGAAGCAGATGTTTCATGGTGATGGTCTCCAGGCTAAAGAAGTTGACCGATCAGGATCCGCGCCCTGATCGTGCCACCACGCTACGCCGGAGCTGCGCGGGGATCGGCACCGCAAACGCAACCGAATCTGGCCCATTCGCCATCACCCTCGGTCTGAAAGTCGCCCGGACGGCACTGCCAGACCGCGCGCCGCCCGGGATCGCCCGCCCGCCGACGCAAGTGGCGCATCAGACGCGAAATCCTTGCCCGGTGCGCGCGGATGGCCATGCGGGTGACCCGAACGGGCCATGTCCTGCCCCTCGCAGGCAAAGGAGCGCGACGCTTGGGGCGCGGCGCGTGCCGGTCGCGCTTGCGCCCGCGCAATGACGGGCGGCATTATCCGGGGGACTCAGGCCGAGATGTGGGCGGGCATCCGGTGGCAAGCGCCTCCCCGCGGGGTGACGCATTACCCCACCGGGAGAAAGCCACGTCGGATCTGCACTTCGGAGATCGGGAAACCTGACCGCACAGGGCGGCTCGGGCGAGACCGCTGCAGGGCGCGTAACAAGCTGCGACGAAACGCGGGGTGCGAGAATGTGCAACGCGCGCTCCCGCTCGATGCGGAAACGCGCGCTGCTCCCCCCGACAGACCCTGCGAGCGGCGTCTTTTATCGACCCCAACCGCTCATGCGGCCTGCCCCCACACTCGTACCAATGGCGATCGTCAACTGCGCCGCTCCATCAACAGAGCGACGAGGAGCCCTGCCCCGACCATACCCAGAATAGCCCCGGCCCACGGCACCGGATGGCTGCGCACATTGCGGCTCAGCTCATGCTCGGCCTCGCTCAGCGAGCGGCGCATTTCCAGAACCGCGTCGCGGGTCTCATCCACGAAATCATGCCCACGCCGCGACGCTTCTGCGCCCAGATCGGTGGCGCGCAGACGACCGTAACGCTGCACCGCCTGCGCCAAGGCTTTCACATCGTAGCGCAACTCCTCGAGATCGGTCTGGATTGCCTCCGCGGCCTTACGCTCGCGCTCCTTGAGGGCGGACGTATCGACATGCTCGGAACCGACGGTGCTGGATGCATGGCTCATGGATTGTCTCCTGTGATCAGGTTGGACTCCGTTCGACTGGTCCAGAATGCGAAGCCCCGAAGCGGATCGCATTGACGGCGGTCACTGCAGGCGAAAATTGCACCGCTCAGGTCACCTTCAGCGCCTCTTGCAGCTTTTCGCGGAAATGGCGCGGCGAGAGGCTCGCGAGATTGGAGTGGATTTCCCGGCTCACCCGCGCCGCCAGCGCCGCGGGCATCGCCTCGCGCATCGCACCCAGCATGCGCGGCGGCGCAACGAGGACGAGCGCGTCGAACTCCCCTTGCCCAAGACTGCGTTCGAGACGTTCGCTCAGATCACGGGCGAACGCGATTTCCTGCGCGTGATCGGGATCGCCATGCGGTGCCATCGCGGCGCGCCGCCCCGGCGACCCGGTCGCAAAACTCCGCCCGGCCCGGTCGCGCGGGGTTGGATGCGGCGCTTCCAGCTCGAAGACCATTGCACTCGCATCCGCATCCGCCAGCACATGCGCGCTGGCGGCGTTCATCACAACGATCCATTCGGTTTTCTTCGGCTGTGGCATCGGCTCACCTATTTTGAGAACAGCACCGGCAGATGGGATTTTTCCAACAGGCGCGTGGTCACCGCGCCGATCACGAAGTCATAGAGCCGCGAATGGCCATAGGCGCCGACCGCGATCATCTCGGCCCCGCGTTCGCGCGCGGTATGGAGCAACGCATCGCCCGCTTCCGAGGTCGTCTTCATCCGGTCCAGAAGCGTCACGTCGAAGCCGCGCCGGTCCAGCGCCGCCGCGAGGTCGTCGCGCAGATCGTCCACGGCCTCCCGCTCTCCCTCTGAGGGTGAAACGGAGAGCAGATCGATCCGCGCGCCGTGCGCCGCAAGATAGAGCATGTCATGCACCGCCCGCATCGCCTCGCGGCTGCACGAAACCCCGACGAGGATATGCTGTGCGGGCTTATTGAGTTGCGCAGCCTCGCTCACCACCAGCACCGGACGCCCGGCCTGGCGGATCAGTTGCTCTTGCATACGCAGATCGCCCGCGCGCCCGGCATGGGTCGGCACCTGCGCGGACAGGACGAGATCGGCGGCGCGGCAGCTATCGACGAGGAAATCGATCAGCGCGTCGCGCACACCGCTCGGGCTGCGGAACGCGCCCTGAACATCCTCGGCCTTCAGCGCATGCTCGAAGGTCTCGCGGATCGCGGCCGCCTCCTTGCGTTGCCAATCGACGAATTCGGGATAGACGATCGGATCGCTCGCAAGATCGCCGCCCAACAGCGGCAGCGGCTCGACGCCATGCGCTCCGATCAGATGCGCCTCGAAGCGGCGACACAGCGCGGCCGCCATCGGGGCGAGCCAGCGCGCTTCATCTGTGTCGAGAAAGGCAGCGGCGAGGGTGCGCGGAATCATCTTGGGGCTCCTGAGTGGGTGGCATCGCGCCAAGACTGCGCCGCTGCGCACGCGGCGGCATTGATCACGCGCAACGTCCAAGCGGTTCATGCGCCTCGGGCCGCTGGTCGCCGCTATGCGCGCCGTCAATGCGGGTGTCGCGCCGGTCGTGAGAGGCTTGAACTCGTTCCACCGAGACCCTTCGCACGGGAGATCCAGCATGTCTGAGCGACGGGGTCCTGACCGTGACCCTGCCGAAAACCGCCGAAGCGCGCGAAAAAGATCGCCGCATCGACGTCAAGGCGCGATGAGCGCGCATCAACCGGGCGGCCCTTCGCGCCCCGAACTTTCAGCGCGACGGACCGCCCCCTGAACCGGAAGAACAGTCCGATGACCAGAGCCATTCTTGCAACCCTCGCAGCCCTCGCATGGGCCTTGCCCGCCAGTGCGGAAGAGGCCTCGAGCAGCCCGATGACCGCGGCGCAGATGGGGGCCGATCTTTACCAGAATTACTGCGCCACCTGCCACGGCAAGAGCGCGGCCGGCGACGGGCCGCTCAGCGAATATTTCACCACTCAAGTGCCGGCGCTGACCCAGCTTTCGGCGAATAATAACGGGGAATTTCCGCTCGCGCGGGTCGTGCATCTGATCGACGGGGGCCAGCAGATGCCCTTCCACCGGGGCGCGATGCCCAGCTTCGGCTCGACGATGATGGAGGAGACCGCAGGCACGGTCGGCGCGCTCAACGCGGAGGTCTACACGCGCGGGCAAATCCTGCTGATCGCGGAATATCTCGCAAGCATCCAAAGCTGAGGCAGCGTCCTGAGCAATCCATCCGGGAGGTATGACCGATGAAAGTGACCGGCCTGAGTGCCATCGACCACGCCCCGCAGATCGTGGCGGAATGGCTCAACGATCTGGAATATCGCTTGGACAACAAGGACCGCAGCCACGCCTATCTGCTGCTGCGCACGACCTTGCACGCGATCCGCGATTTCCTGACCACCGCGGAAGCTGCCGATCTCGGGGCGCAACTTCCGGTGCTGCTGCGCGGGATTTACTACGACGGGTTCGTGCCCTCGCGCCAGCCGGCCCATCCGCGCAATCGCGACGCCTTTGTGGGACGGGTCAACGAGGCGTTTGGCGACCGACCGCTCGACGATCCCGAAGCGGAAGTGGCGGCGGTGTTCGATCTGCTGCATGAACGGATTTCCGAGGGCGAATATCGGCAGGTGACGCAGGCGATGCGCCATTCGTTGCGCAGCCTGATGGCCTGACCGGGCGGGGCCGCTAGGCCCGATCCTTGCGCGACGGTCGCGCCTGCGCCGTGGCGAGGATTTGTGCGACCTCCGCATCGGGAACCTGCCCGAAATAGGTGTAATAGGCCCCGACCGCCCCAAAATACGACGGCACCAGCGGGCAGATCACGCGGTCGGCCTCGGTGCGGATCGCCTCCAGAGCGTCCTCTGACGCGACCGGGATCGCGCAGACCAGCTCTTCGGGACCGGCGGCCCGAACCGCCCGCAGCGCCGCGCGCATCGTGGCCCCAGTCGCCACCCCGTCATCCACGATAATCGCGACCCGCCCGGCGAGCGGCAGTCCCGGTGCGCCGTAGCGCTTGATCCGGTCCGCGATCACCTCGCGCTCGCGGGTGGCAAGGCCCTCCAGTGTCGCCTCGTCGCAGCCGCTGGCGCGGATCACATCGGCATTGCGCACCAGCACCTCGCCACGCAGCCCGGCGATCGCTGCAAGCGCCACTTCGGTATTGCTGGGCGCGCCGAGCTTGCGCACGAAGACAAGATCCAGCGGCAGATCGAGGCGCTCCGCCACCTCCCACGCGACCGGCACCCCGCCACGCGGCAGCGCAAGAACCACCGCATCGCGCCCGCGATAGGCGTCAAGCTGACGCGCGAGGACGACCCCCGCCTCGGTCCGGTCGGTATAGCCTTCGAGATCGCTCATGCGGGCCTCCCCTGCCCATGGGTGCAGTCGGAGGCCAGCGTGCCGTGCCATAGAGGGCGCGGCATTGATCGCGAACAAGTCCGAGGCGACGGCTTTCGCCCCCAAGCCCCTGCCCGCTCCCCAGATCGTGAAAAGAAATTCGGGACCGTCGCGCGGGCGGCCCTATGTCGACTTCAGGCGGTCGCCGCATGGCTGAGCGCAGCGGGCCAGAAGCAGGAGATCAGTGCCATGAGCTTGAAAGACAACCGTATTCTCGTCGTGGGTGACGGGTGCCACGCGCTGTCCGACACTGCGGCCGAGCGTCTGCCCGTGGGCGGTTGCGCCCGATCCTCCCCTCCCGACCGGACCCCGTTTACATGTATGAAATCGTTTTGCTGATCGTGGCGGCCCTGATCGTCGGGATGTCGAAGGGTGGGCTGTCGACCGCCGCGGCCATCGCGGTGCCGATGCTGGCGCTGTTCATGAACCCGGTTAAGGCGGCGGCGACGCTGCTGCCGGTCTATATCGTGACCGATTGGGTGGGCGTCTGGCTCTACCGCCACCATTTCTCGAAGCGGAACCTGTTCATCCTCGTGCCTTCGATCCTCGCGGGCGTCGCAATCGCGACCCTCATCACGCCCTACACACCCGAATGGGCGCTGCTGATCTTCACCGGGTTGATCGGGATCTGGCATGTCGCGCGGGCCTGGCTGAAACGCCATGACGAGAGCCAAGCCGAGGCCCGTATCGTACCAGGGCTGTTCTGGGGCACGCTGACCGGGATCGCGAGCTTCATCACCCATTCCGGCGCGCCGCCCGTGCAGGCTTACCTGTTGCCGCAGAAGCTGCCCAAACTGGAATTCGCGGGCACCATCGCCATTGCTTTCGCGATCGGCAATATCGTGAAACTGCCCGCCTATTGGGTGATCGGTCAGCTCGACGGGTTGAACTGGTCGCTGGTTGCGGGGCTTGCGGTGGCAGGCATCGCGGGCACCGTCGCGGGGCGCTGGCTGACCGCGCGGCTGTCGCAGCAGCTCTATATGCGGGTCATCCAGATCATGCTGGCGGTACTGTCGGCTCTGCTGCTGATCCGCGGCGGGATGCAGGTGATGTGATCAGCGCGGCGGGTAATGGCTGCGCAGGGTCATCGCATCCTGCCCGATCAACCGCGTGACCGAATTCCCGTTCTCCGAGAAGATCGAACTTTGCGTATAGTACGGGTCTTCCAGATCGGTCGAAAAGCCCAGCGACTGCACGATTTCCTCCAGCACGACCGAGCGGATATCGCGCATCTGGATGTCCCGGCTGAAGGCGATATCGGCATCGGTGATCCGGCCCGTATGCGTCTGCCAGTAGAAGGTCACTTTCGCGACCGTGCCCCGACCGAGCCGCCTGCCGTTGAGGCGGTGCGAGGGCGTTCCCCGCACGGTGCCGCCCACGGGCGTGTCGGTCAGATAGAGATTGATATCCGCGGGACGCGCCCCGGCATAGCTCAGGTGCAGCGCGGCGCCGGTCTTGTTGATCTGCTCGATCGCTGCGCGGGCGGCCTCTTCGATGGCATGGGCGCGCTTGGCGGGGAAATGCTTTGAGCGGAAGGCGAGGCCCACCGTCAGATCGCGGCACTTGCTGGCGGCCCATCGGCGATAGGGCAAGGTGCAGGCGCCCCCGGGACGCGCGGCGCAGGCCATCGCCCGGTAGAAGTCGCGATCGCTCATCTTGCCGGAATTGGCGATGTTGCGATCAGCGCCGGTGTCGCGCGCCTGCGCGGGGAGCGCGACGCTCAGCGCAAGCGCGATACTGGCTGCACCGGACATCACCCGGCGAGAAATTCCTATTACCTTTTCAGACCCTTGCAGACCGATCTTAAAGCCCTCTCTTAACTCAGAACCGAACAGGCGCGGCGGGTGGCGAGGGCGTAACCCTCTATCCCGAAGCCCGCCAGAACCCCCTCCGCCCGCTGCGAGATGAAGGAATGATGGCGGAAGCTTTCGCGTTTGTGAACATTCGAAATATGCACTTCGAAGACCGGCCCCTCGAAGGTGTTGAGCGCATCGAGGATCGCGACGGAGGTGTGGGTATAGGCGCCGGCATTGATCACGATGGCGCAGGCCGCGTCGCGCGCGCGGTGGATCTGTTCTACGATCTCGCCTTCGAAATTCGACTGAAACAGCGCGACCTCGAAGCCTCGGGGCTGCGCCTCCTCGCGGCAGATCCGCTCCACATCCTCGAGCGTGTCCGAGCCGTAGATCTCGGGCTGGCGCTTGCCCAGAAGGTTCAGGTTCGGGCCGTTGAGGATATGGATGGTCTTCGACATTCTGCGCTCCGGATGGCGCGTGGGGCGGGCGCGCCCTGCCCCCAGCGCGGATCATTTCCTCAAGCTATAGGGCCTTGCGCGGGTTCGCGTCCAGCAAAAGCGGGGCGATCCTCGACCAACTCACCGCGATCAAGACATCCCGGACGCTGCCTCACCCCGGTCTTTCCCGCATGAAAAGGCCGGGCACTGTGGCCCGGCCTTCTCTCGTCTTCGGTCTTGCGATCACTCCGCAGGGTTGGCTTGCGCGCCTTGCGGCGCCGGCGGCGGGGTCGGATCGGCCCCGTAGAGATCGCCCGGCAATTCGGAGGGCATCGCGTTATCGGCCTCCTCGTCGCTCCGGTAGCGCTGGTTGTGGCGATAGAGCATCAAGGGGTCCCATCGCAGCGCTTTCAACAAGCCGATGAGGATGAAGAAGCACACGATCGCGAAGGGAAAGCCCGCGACGACCGCCGCGGCCTGCAGCGCGTTCAGCCCGCCTGCAAGCAGCAGCACCGAGGCCACCGCGCCTTCCGTGATCGCCCAGAAGATCCGCTGCACCTTCGGCGGATCGGCATCGCCCCCCGCGGTCAGCATGTCGATCACGAAGGAGCCCGAATCCGAGGAGGTCACGAACCACATCACGATCAGGATCACCGCGAAGCCCGAGGTCAGGCTCGCCAGCGGGAAATGCTCGAGCAGCGCGAACATCGCATCGCCATAGGCGTTCTTCGTCGCGTCCACGATGGTGCTGTCACCGCCGAGCGAGATGTCGAGCGCGGTGCCCCCGAAGGCGCAGAACCAGAAGAACATGATCGTCGTCGGCAAGAGCATCACGCCGACCACGAATTCGCGGATCGTGCGCCCTTTCGAAATGCGCGCGATGAAGACGCCGACGAAGGGCGACCAGGAAATCCACCACGCCCAGTAGAAGATCGTCCAGCTATTCTGCCACGAGCCGTCCTTCTGCCACGCCTCGGTCCAGGAGCCCCAGCTGACGAGCTCCGCGAAGTAGTCGCCATAGCTCTGGACGAAGAGGTCGAAGATGAAGACCGACGGGCCGACGATCACCATGAAGGCGAGGAAGACGATCGACAGGCCGATATTGAGGTTCGACAGCCGCTTGATCCCACCATCGAGACCGGCCACGACCGACAGGGTCGCAGCCGCGGTGATGCAGGCGATGATGATGATCTGCACGGTGGTCGACTGACCGATGCCGAAGACGGTGCCGAGGCCCGAATTGATCTGCATCGCACCAAGGCCCAGCGAGGTCACGATGCCGAACATGGTGCCGAACACCGCGAGGATATCGACCGCAGAGCCCCACGGCCCGTAGATCTTCTCGCCCAGAAGCGGATAGAGCGCCGAGCGGATCGTCAGCGGCAGGCCCTTGCGGAAGTGGAAATAGGCCAGCGCCAGCGCCACGACCGCATAGATCGCCCAGGCCTGAAAGCCCCAATGCATGAAGGCGATGGTCATCGCTTGCCGGGCGGAGGCCGGGGTTTCCGCCTCGCCGATGGGTGGGGCGAAGAAGTGATAGAGCGGCTCCGCCACGCCCCAGTAGATCAGGCCGATCCCGATCCCGGCGGAGAACAGCATCGCCGTCCATGAAAAAAGCCCGTAAGCGGGCTTGTCGGTCATGCGACCCAGTCGGATATCGCCGTAAGGCCCGAAGGCGAGAAAGACGGTCGCGGCGAGGAACAGGTTCACCTCGACGATCAGCGCCCAGCCTAGATTGGTCGCAAGCCAGCCCTGCAGCCCGGTGAACAGCGCCTTGGCCTGATCGCTGAACATCGCGCCGAAGACGATGAACCCGACGATGAGGACCGCCGAGACGAGGAACACCGTCTTGTGGACCTTGGGGAATATGAACAGCCGTTCTTGCGGCATCTTATCGTGCATTGGTCTCCCTTTCTGAGGGCGCGGCGGCGCGTCGATTGACGCAAACGGGGCGCCTGCTCCTCACAGTTTCCGGCGAGGTTCCCTCGGATCGATCAATGTTCCACGCGTGCGCCGGGTTCCGCCGATCGGGAAAAAGAGCAAATCGCACGCAGCTGAATGTAAGGACTTGGCAGTGGCGACATTTTCGCCCAATCTGCCGCGCAGGGCTTGAGGCGATGGCGTCGCCGGCGCGTGGCGCGCCCGCCCGATCACCCATCCTGCACGCCGGGATCTTGCTTTGTCGTAGCGCGCGACGGGGGAAGATCGACCCTCGGCGCGGTACGGCCTCTGAGAAGGAAGAGTGCCGATGGACCGTCCTGCTTTTTACCGATTTCACCAAGGCGAGCGCATCCTGCCTTTCGCCGCCACCGAATACGAGGCGCGGCTCGCGGGTCTCCGCGCGGCGATGAGCCAAGCGGGCATTGATGCCTGCCTGTTCACTTCGATGCATAACATCGCCTATTACTCGGGCTTTCTATACTGCGCCTTCGGGCGGCCCTACGCGCTTGTGGTGACGCCAAGCGACAGCGTGACGATCTCGGCGGGGATCGATGCCGCGCAGCCGTGGCGGCGCTGCCATGGCGACAACATCACCTATACCGACTGGGCGCGGAACAATTACTGGCGCGCGATTGCCTCGGTGACAGGCAAGCGCCGCGTGCTGGGCGTCGAATCCGATCACCTGACGCTGGCGCAGGCGGCGCTCTTGCAGGATTTCCTCGAGCCGTCGGTGACCCATGACATCGCCCCCGCCACGATGCGGCAACGGATGCACAAATCGCCCGCCGAGATCGCGCTGATCCGGCAAGGCGCGGCGGTCGCCGATGTGGGTGGCTACGCGATCCGCGAGGCGATCCGCGAAGGCGTGCGCGAGATCGACGTGGCGATGGCGGGTCGCGACGCGATGGAGCTGGAGATCGCCAAGCGGTTTCCCGAGGCCGAGTATCGCGACACCTGGGTCTGGTTCCAATCGGGTATCAACACCGACGGCGCGCATAACCCGGTGACGGGGCGCGTGTTGCAGCGTGGCGATATCCTGTCGCTGAACACCTTCCCGATGATCTCCGGCTATTACACGGCGCTGGAACGGACGCTGTTCGTGGGCGAGGTCGATGACGCCTCGCGCGCAATCTGGGAGGCGAATGTCGCCGCCCATGAATACGGGATGAGCCTCTTGAAGCCGGGCGCGAGCTGCGCCGACGTGACCGAGAAGATCAACGCCTTCTTTGCCGAGCTCGATCTGCTGCAATACCGCACCTTCGGCTATGGCCACAGCTTCGGGGTGCTGTCGCATTACTACGGGCGCGAAGCGGGGCTGGAGCTGCGCGAAGATATCGACACGGTGCTGGAGCCCGGCATGGTGATCTCGATGGAGCCGATGCTGACGATCCCCGAGGGCCAGCCCGGCGCAGGCGGCTACCGCGAGCACGACATCCTCGTGATCACCGAGGTCGGCAATGAGAACATCACCGGCTATCCCTACGGGCCCGCGTTCAACGTAGTGGGCTGACGTGACCGACGCGCGGGCGGCCTTGCTGCCCGCGTGACTACCTGCCCGCATGGACATGACCGAAAAGAGATCGCGCGCGGCCTGCGCAAAGCGGGTATTATTGGCGAATGCTGGGGAATTGTGGCGGAGCGGAAGGGATTCGAACCCTCGAGACGGTTCCCCGCCTACACACTTTCCAGGCGTGCGCCTTCGACCACTCGGCCACCGCTCCGCCGGCGGGTTTATCCGCAAATCCGGGCGGGATGCAAGACCCGATCCGGAATAATGCGCAGGTCATGAAAAAGCCCTGAAATCACGCGGGTTCGGCGCTTGCGCGCCTGCGCGGCGGCTCCTAGCATAAGAAAAACCGGTTACGACCCCGTCAGGGTCAGGCACAGGAAGATGATGAAGATGAAGGACACTCCCGATGAGGGCCGCCCTGCCCTGATCGATGGGCGCGCGTTCGAGCCGCGTGCGCTCACCAATGTGCTTCTGGGCATCATCGCCTTTGCGCTGGCGCTGTTCCTGATGGTGCAGGCGAAGTTCATCCTGATCTCGCTGGCCATCGCGATCATCCTGTTCTCGCTGACCTCCGAGGCGATCAACGCGGTCGGACGGCTGCGCATCGGGCCGGTCTCGATTCCGCCGCGTCTGGCCTCGCTGGTGGCGCTGGCGCTGATCGCGGGCAGCCTTCTGACGCTGAGCGCGGTGCTGATCTCTCAGGTGAACACGGTCGTGACGATGGTGCTCAACTATGCGGGCCCCGCGCAGCAGGCGATCGCGCAGCTCTTCGGCTGGATGGGCCCCGAGGTCGAGCAATCGGTTCTGGAATCGATGCAGAGCATTCAGGTCGCGGGCTATCTGACCACCTTGGCGGGTCAGGCCTCGAACCTGCTGTCGGCCACGATCCTGATCATTCTCTTCGTGGGCTTCCTCTTTGCCGAGCGGATCTGGTTCGACGCCAAGCTCAACTCGCTGATGGGTGATTCCGAGAGCGCCGAGCGGATCGCGCGGATGGTCGGCACGATCATGCGCCGGGTGAACCACTACCTTCTCGTGAAAGCCATCGTCAGCGCGGTCACCGCCGTCGCGGTCTATGGCGTGTTCACCGTGGGCGGGTTCGATCTGGCGCTGCCGGTCGCGATCATCACCTTCGCGCTGAACTTCATCCCCTCGATCGGCTCGATCATCGCAACCGTCATCGCGACGCTCGCGGTCTATGTGCTGACCCAGAACCCCTATACTGCGGGCACGGTGCTGGTCGCGGTCGGCATCCTGCAATTCGTGATCGGCAACGTGATCGACCCGATGCTGATGGGCCATGCGCTGCGGCTGTCGAGCTTCGGGATCATCATCTCGCTCGCCTTCTGGGGCGCGGTCTGGGGTCTGCCGGGGATGTTCCTCGCCGTGCCGATCATGGTGGCGCTGATGATCATCTGCGCGCAAAGCCCGCGCCTGAGGCCCCTGGCGGTGCTGCTATCGCGCGAAGGTCTGCCCGATATGGACCATTGAGGGCTGCGGGTCATGCGCAGGGATTGGATTGACCGGCACATGGCTTAGATAGGGAGGCAAGGAGACCCCATGACCATTCCCTTCGACAACAGCTATGCCCGCCTGCCCGACTGCTTCTTCGAGCGTCAGCCGCCCCAACCGGTGAAAGCGCCGGAACTGGCGCTGCTGAACCGCGACCTTGCCGAGCGTTTGGGCTTGGATGCCGATTGGCTGGAAAGCCACGAGGGGCTCGCGATGCTTGCGGGCAACACGATGCCCGAAGGCGCCGAGCCGATCGCGCAGGCCTATGCAGGCCACCAGTTCGGCGGCTTCGTGCCGCGTCTGGGCGACGGGCGCGCAGTGCTGCTGGGCGAGATCGTGGCGCCGGACGGAGCGCGGTTCGATCTGCAATTGAAAGGCGCGGGGCGCACGCCGTTTTCGCGCGGCCGCTCTGACGGGCGGGCGTGGATCGGCCCGGTGCTGCGCGAATATGTGCTCAGCGAAGCGATGGCGACGCTGGGCGTGCCGACGACGCGCGCGCTGGCCGCCGTGCGCACGGGCGAGACCGTGGTGCGCGATGCCTCGGGCCGCCCCGGCGCGATCCTGACCCGCGTCGCGCGCAGCCATATCCGCGTCGGCACCTTCCAGTATTTCGCGGCGCGCAACGACCGCGATGGATTAAGAACGCTTCTCAACACATTGATAGAGCGTCACTATCCAGATTGCGAAACGCCGCTTGAGGTGCTGCGCGCGGTCGCGGCGAAGCAAGGCGAGCTGGTCGCGAAATGGATGGCAATCGGCTTCATCCACGGCGTGATGAACACCGACAATATGGCGCTTTCCGGGGAGACGATCGATTATGGCCCCTGCGCTTTCATGGACCATTACCATCCGGGGCGCGTGTTCTCTTCCATCGACCAGCAAGGGCGTTATGCCTATGCGCGCCAGCCACAGGTGGCGGTCTGGAACCTCGCGCAGTTCGCGACCTGCCTGATGCCATTGATCGGTGACGACGATGCCGCCATCGAGCAGGCGAGCGCTGCGGTCGACAGCTTCATCGGGGTCTATCAGCGCGAATGGCTGCGGCTGATGGGTCGCAAGATCGGCATCGCGGAGGCGACCGAAGACGATCTGCCCCTGATCGAAGACCTGCTGAACCGCATGTCGACCGAGAAAGCCGATTTCACGCGCGTCTTCAGTGCGTTGCGGCGCGATCCTAAGGCAGCGGGGCAGGAATTCACCGAGCCGATGGCCTTCGATCTCTGGCGCGAGGGTTGGGAAAAGCGGATCGCCAGCGAGGACGATCCGCGCTCCGTCATGGCCGCCGCGAACCCGCTGCGCATCCCGCGCAATCACCGGATCGAGGAAATGATCGCGGCGGCGGTCGAGGGCGATGACGGCCCGCTTCACACGCTCATGGCCGCGCTTGCGGACCCCTATGCAGACGATCCGCGTTACGCCGCGTATGAAGCCGCGCCGAAATCCGATGAGCGGGTTTTCCGCACCTTCTGCGGCACATGAAGACCACCCTGTAAGGCACTCAGAACAATGACACTTCGGATCGCTTCCTACAATCTGCACAAATGCGTGGGGACCGACCGCAAGCACGATCCGGCGCGGGTCGTGAACGTCATCAATGCGCTGCATGCCGATGTGATCGCCTTGCAGGAGGTCGACAAACGCATGGGCGAGCGGCCGGCTGCGCTGCCGCAGAAGCTGATTGAGGAAGAGACCGACTTCATCCGCCACGACATGCCGCGCACCACCGCCGCCTCGCTGGGCTGGCATGGGCAGGTCGTGCTGGTGCGGCGCGGCTCGCGGGTGCTGGGGGTCGAGCCGGTCACCCTGCCCGGCCTCGAGCCACGCGGCGCCATCGCGGTGAATATCGCCCCCGACAGCGGCGCGCCCTTCCTGCTGATCGCCGCGCATCTGGGACTGCGGCGCACGGATCGGCGCGCGCAATGGGCGCGGATCGCGGAGATCATGGCCGGGGTGAAACCGCACCCCGCCCTCGCCATCGGCGATTTCAACGAATGGCGCGCGCGGCACGGGTTCGAGGCGCTGACCGGGTTTCACATCCACGCGCCGGGCGCGACCTATCCTTCGCGCGCGCCGATCGGCCAGCTCGACCGGATCGTGACTTCGCCGGGGCTGCGGGTGGTCCGCAAGGGCGTGCTGGATACGCCGCTGGCGCGGGTGGCCTCGGATCACCTGCCGATCTGGGCCGATATCGGCGGTATCGTCACCCGGGCGCATCCCAGTTCGTGACGCGCCTTGAAGGCCGATCACGCGCGCGCTAGGTGGGCTCTGACCACCCGGTCAGGAGCGCCCTATGACACCCGATACCAGCGAAAACGACAACCTGCGCGGCTCGATGCTGATGATCCTCGCGATGGCGGGGTTCGCGCTGGAGGACATGTTCATCAAGATGCTCGCGGGCGACTGGCCGGTGGGGCAAATTCTCGCCGCGGTGGGGCTTGGCGGCGCGACGATCTTCGCGGTGCTCGCCAAGCTGAAGGGAGAGCGCATCTTCACCCGCTCGCTGCTGTCGCGGGCGCTGTGGCTGCGCAATCTGGGCGAGATCGTCGGCACCGGGTTCTTCGTCTCCGCCGTGGCCTTCACGCCGCTGGCCCAGGCCACCGCGATCCATCAGGCGACGCCGCTTGCGACCACGCTTGGCGCGGCGATCTTCCTCAAGGAGAGGGTCGGCTGGCGCAGGCTCTCGGCCATTCTGATCGGCTTTCTGGGCGTGCTGGTCGTGATCCGCCCCGGCACCGAGGAATTCTCGATGCTCTCGCTTCTCGCGGTCGGCGCGGTCATCGGCCTGTCGATGCGCGACGTCACCACGCGACGCGTGCCGCGCGACGTGACCTCGCTGCAGGTGGCGACGCTCGGCTTCTTCTGCGTGTTGCCGCTGGGGCTGGTTTTGCTGGCCGTGCTGCCCGAGCCGATCGTCACGCCCGCGCCGATGGATTGGCTCTACCTCGCTGGGGCGCTCGCAATCGGGCCGGTGGGCTATTACGCGCTGATCGCCTCGGTGCGGCTGGGCGAAATCGCGGTCATCATGCCGTTCCGATATTCGCGCCTCGCTTTCGCCGTCGTGATTTCGACCGTCGTTTTCGCCGAGCCGCCGGATCGCTGGACACTGATCGGCGGGGCGGTGATCGTGGGCTCTGGCCTCTACGCGCTGTGGCGTCAGGCCAAATTGCGTCGTGAAGGCCGCCGTTAGCGGTAACATTTCTTCCAGAAATCGCCCTTACGGCCTTTTCGCAGGCGCAGCACGGGTGTATGCACCTAGCCAAGCATCAACCGGAGCCCGAGGAGAGCGCCCCCATGAGCACCATCATCGACATCCACGCCCGCGAGATTCTCGACAGCCGTGGCAACCCCACCGTCGAAGTCGACGTGATCCTCGAAGACGGCACGATGGGCCGGGCGGCCGTGCCGTCGGGCGCCTCCACCGGCGCGCATGAAGCGGTCGAGCGCCGCGACGGCGACAAGGCCCGCTACATGGGCAAAGGCGTTCTGGAAGCGGTGATGGCCGTGAACGGCGAGATCGCGGAGAACCTCGTCGGCGAGGACGTCACCGAGCAGGTCGAGATCGACCGCGCGATGATCGAACTGGACGGCACCGAGAACAAGGGCCGCCTCGGCGCCAACGCGATCCTCGGCGTCTCGCTCGCCTGCGCGAAAGCGGCTGCCGATTTCTCGACCCTGCCGCTTTATCGCTATGTCGGCGGCACCTCGGCCCGCGTCCTGCCCGTTCCGATGATGAACATCATCAATGGCGGCGAGCATGCCGACAACCCGATCGACATCCAGGAATTCATGATCATGCCGGTCTCGGCGGGCAATATCCGCGACGCGGTGCGCATGGGTTCGGAAGTGTTCCACACGCTGAAGAAAGAGCTCTCGGCGGGCGGCATGTCCACCGGTCTGGGCGATGAGGGCGGCTTCGCGCCGGAACTCAGCTCGACCACTGCCGCGCTCGACATCATCCTGAAGTCGATCGAAAAAGCGGGCTACAAACCGGGCGAGGACATCTACCTCGCGATGGATTGCGCCTCGACCGAATATTACAAGAACGGCAAATACGAGATGACCGGCGAAGGCCTGTCGCTGACCTCGGAAGAGAATGTCGACTATCTCGAAAAGCTGCTGGGCGCCTATCCGATCATCTCGATCGAAGACGGTATGGCCGAAGACGACTGGGAAGGCTGGAAGCTCCTGACCGAGCGTCTGGGCGACAAGGTGCAGCTGGTGGGCGACGATCTCTTCGTGACCAACCCGACGCGTCTGGCCGATGGCATCAAGCAGGGCGTCGCGAATTCGATGCTGGTGAAGGTCAACCAGATCGGCACGCTGACCGAGACACTGCAGGCGGTCGATATGGCGCATCGCGCGGGCTACACCAACGTGATGAGCCACCGTTCGGGCGAGACCGAAGACGCGACCATCGCCGATCTCGCAGTCGCCACCAACTGCGGTCAGATCAAGACCGGCTCGCTGGCACGTTCGGACCGGCTCGCGAAATACAACCAGCTGATCCGTATCGAGGAATCGCTGGGCGAGACCGCGGAATATGCCGGGCGTTCGATCCTGCGCTAAACGCGTCTTGACGTGAGACACCCAAGCCCCCGGCGGAGCACGCGCTTCGCCGGGGGTTTTCTTTTGCACCTCGCCCGGATCAGCCGCACAGCGGCCCGGGCAGCGCCCACCCGGCGGTCGCGCGCAGACCTCGATCACAGCATCTGGCGCGAAGATGCGGAACGATTGCGCTGTGCCCTAATCCGGGTCAGTGTCGGGCCATGATCAAGGCTCTGATTTTCGATGTGTTCGGCACCTGTGTCGATTGGCGCAACTCGGTCGCGCATGAGGTGGAAATCGCCTTTCCCGGGATCGAATCCCTTGCCTTTGCCGATGCGTGGCGCGCCGAATACGATCCCGCGATGCGGCGCATTCGCGACGGCGGGCGCGGCTATGTGGCGCTCGACGATCTGCATCGCGAGAACCTGTACCGGGTGGCCAAGCGCTTCGCGGTCTCGGCGCCCGATAGCCTCTCGCATGTCTGGGAGCGGCTGAACCCGTGGCCCGATGTGGTCAGCGGTCTTCACGCGCTGCGGCGCCATGCGATCATCGCGCCATGCTCCAACGGGTCCATCGCGCTGATGACGCGGCTTGCGCGCCATGCGGGGCTGCCGTGGGATTGCATTCTCGGCGCGGATATCGCGCACGACTACAAGCCCAAGCCAGAGGTCTATCTGGCCTCCTGCGCCGCGCTGCGCCTGCCGCCCGAAGAGGTGATGATGGTGGCCGCGCATAATGACGACCTCGCAGCCGCCCGGGCGCTGGGGCTGCAGACCGCGTTCGTGCCGCGCCCCACCGAATACGGGCCCGCTCAGGACAAGGACCTTTTGCCGAGCGAGGAATGGGATGCGATTGCGCCCGATTTCGAGACGCTGGCGAAGGAGCTTTTCGCATGAGTGAGGCCGACGCAATCATCGAAGCCCTCGGCCTCGCGCCCCATCCCGAGGGCGGGCATTACCGCCAGACCTGGGAGGCGGAGGCCGCAGACGGCGCGCGCCCTTCGGGCACCTGCATCTATTTCCTGCTCAAAGCCGGCGAGCGCAGCCATTGGCACCGGGTGGACGCGACCGAGATCTGGCATTTCCACGCAGGCGCGCCGGTGCAGCTCGATATCGCGCCGCAGGAGGCGGGGCCGGTGCTGGAATTGCTGTTGGGCCCCGACGTGCTTGGCGGCGATCAACCGCAGGGGATCGTGCCCGCGGGCCAGTGGCAATCGGCGCGCTCGACCGGGGCGTGGAGCCTCGTCAGCTGCACCGTCTCGCCGGGCTTTCGCTTCGAGGGGTTCGAGCTGGCCCCGAGAGGATTCGACATCCCCCGCTGATCACCAGAGCCCGATGCTCGCCCAGCGGGCCAGCTGATCGAGCCAGCTGATCGGCGGCCACCAGAGCAGCGTCAGCACGATCACCGCGCCCACCAGCCCGACCGCCAGCGCCAATTCGCGCCGGTGACACAGCGTCTGCGCCGCCGCGGACCACAGCAGGTTGCGGATCACCGGCCAGTGCAGCTTGATGTGCCAGATACCGGCGAAGATGAAGAGCACCCCCATCGCAAGGTGCAACAGCTCCCAATTGGCGCGGTTCAGCGCGAGGAGCGACCAGTCGATATCCCGCGCCACCCGGCCCGAGGGCGCGATGCTGACGACGAGGCCGGAGACGACCATGACGACGAAGCTGAGCCCCGCGAGGAAGACCGCGGCGGCCCGGTTCGAGAACGGGGCCTGCTTGCGCGCCTGCGGCGTGGGACAGGGATCGGTTGGAGTTTCAGACATCGGATACCCCTCTTCAATGAGGCCGATCCTAGCGCCCCGCGCCGCGGCGCGGCATGATCGGCATCAAGTGATGTGAATTTAGCCGGGGCGCGAGACCTTGCCGCCGCCGATCAGCGCCGGAACCCCGGTCGTGGACGGCCCGGAGGTCGCCATGCCGCGCGCGACCCGCACCGCGAGATAGGCGAAGGCCTGCGCCTCAAGCATGTCGCCGTCGAGCCCGAGATCCTCGACCGGCTGCACCGGCACGTTCATCCGCCGCTGCAAAGCCACCATCAGCGCGGTGTTGAGCCGCCCGCCGCCGCAGACATAGATCGCTTTCGGCGGCGTCGGGTAATGCTCGCCCGCGCGCGCGACCGAGGCTGCCGCACAGGCCGTCAGCGTCGCCGCCGCATCCGCATCATCGAGTTCCGCGACGCGGGTCAGGATGTCGTGGAAATCGTTCCGGTCGAGCGATTTGGGCGGCATTTTCAGGAAATAGGGATGCGTCAGGAAGGCCTCGACCACTGCGTCATCGACTTTACCCGCCAGCGCCAGCTCCCCGCCCGCATCGAACTCGGCCTTGCGCCGCAGCCGCATCAGGTCGTTGATCGGCGCGTTGGCGGGGCCGGTATCGAAGGCCAGAACGGCGCCGGGCACTTCTGCCGAAGGCTGGCGCGGATCGACCCAGGTGACATTGCCGACGCCGCCGAGGTTCAGAAACACAGCCGGCGCATCGAGCTTGGCGTATTTCGCGCAGGCGAAATGGAAGAACGGCGCGAGCGGCGCGCCCTGCCCGCCCATCTCCACATCGGTGGAGCGGAAATCCCAGACCACCGGGCGCGACAGCACCTCGGCCAGAACCGAGCCGTCGCCTGCCTGATGGGTGCGGCGCGGGCCCTGCATCCCGTAGGGATCATGGGCGAGCGTCTGGCCGTGAAACCCCACGACCTGCGCCTCTCCCAATCCGCTGAGCAGTTCCGCATGGGCGGTCTCGACCACCTCGCAGGCCTCTTCCACACCGGGCTCTCCGGGCCAATGCCCAAGAGCTGCGTGAAGCGTCGCGCGCTCGGCCTCGGTATAGGGGCGGTAGTCGCTGCGGCCGAAATCGAGAATGCGGGTTCCGTCGGTCAATACGAGCGCCGCGTCCACCCCGTCCAAGGACGTGCCCGACATGGCGCCAACTGCCCAGACCGGCCCGGATTTCAACATGGCTTCCCTCTCGTCGCCTGCCCCGATATACGCACGCTCAGACGAAAGGAACAAGCACGATGACCTACCATCCGAAATCAGACTTCATGCGCGTGATGATCGAGCGGGGCTTTCTGGCCGACTGCACGGATTATCAGGGGCTGGACGAGGCTTTGGCGAAGGGCACCGTGCCGGGCTATATCGGCTTCGATGCGACGGCGAAGTCGCTGCATGTCGGCTCGCTGATCCAGATCATGATGCTGCGCTGGCTGCAAAAGACCGGCCACCAGCCGATCACCCTGATGGGCGGCGGCACGACGAAGGTGGGCGACCCCTCCTTCCGCGCCGATGAACGCCCGCTGCTGACGCCCGATCAGATCGACGACAATATCGCGGGCATCAAGCAGGTCTTCGCGAAATACCTCGATTACGAGGCCGAGACGCCGGCGCTGATGCTGAACAATGCGGAATGGCTCGACGGGCTGAACTACCTCGATTTCCTGCGCGATATCGGGCGGCATTTCTCGGTCAACCGGATGCTGTCCTTCGAGAGCGTGAAATCGCGGCTCGATCGCGAGCAGAGCCTCAGCTTCCTCGAATTCAACTACATGATCCTGCAGGCTTATGACTTCCTCGAACTGAACCGCCGCTACGGCTGTCTGCTGCAGATGGGCGGCTCGGATCAGTGGGGCAATATCGTCAACGGGATCGACCTGACGCGCCGCGTGCTCGATTCCGAGATCTTCGGGCTGACCTCGCCGCTCTTGACCACCTCGGACGGCAAGAAGATGGGCAAATCGGCCTCGGGCGCGATCTGGCTGAACTCCGACATGCTGAGCCCTTACGAGTTCTGGCAGTTCTGGCGCAACACGACCGATGCCGATGTGGGCCGCTTCCTGAAGCTCTATACCGAGCTGCCGGTGGCGGAGTGCGAGCGTCTGGGCGCGCTGGAAGGCTCCGAGATCAACGAGGCGAAGGTGCGTCTGGCCAATGAGGTCACCGCACTCTGCCACGGCTGGGACGCCGCGCATGCCGCCGAAGCGACCGCGCGCGAGGTCTTCGAAAAAGGCGGCGTGGGTGACGATCTGCCGACACTCACGCTGACGGTCGAGGAACTGGGCGACGGGATCAGCCTCGCGCAGCTCGTGGTGCGCTCGGGCCTTGCGAAATCGGGCAAGGACGGCAAGCGGCTGATCGCGGAAGGTGCGCTCAAAGTCGACGACGAGACCTGCGCCGATCCGGGCCGCATGTTCACTGCCGCCGATCTGGAGACCCCGGTGAAGCTGAGCGCGGGCAAGAAGCGCCACGCGCTGGTCGAAGTCGAGTAAACCTTTCGGGCGCGCCTCATGCGGGCGCGCCCAAGCCCCTTTCCCGAACCGATCGGCTGTGGCACTCTTTGCTTATGAGCAAGGTCACCAATCTCAACCAATTCCGCAAGCAGCAGGCCCGCGTGAAGAAACGCGAGCAAGGCTCTGTGAACGCTGAGAAATTCGGGCGCAGTAAGGCCGAGAAAACGCTGCAGGAAAGCCGCGCCACGAAAGAGCGGCGCGATCTCGACGGGCATCAGCGCGAGCACGACGAATGAGCCGACCGAAGAAACGCTCCCTGACGCTGGGCGGGCACCGCACCTCGGTCACGCTGGAGGATGAATTCTGGCGTGCCTTCCGCGACATCGCGACCGAAAAAAACCTTGGCCTCAATGAGTTGGCGGCCGAAATTGATGTGGATCGCGGCACCGAGACGGGCCTTGCCACGGCAATCCGCCTCTATGTTCTGGCCTATTACCGGGCGCGCGCGATCTCGTAAGGCAGGCCGCGGCGCACGGCGCTTTCCGCCGCCCAAGCCAGCTCCTTGCGCGAGCGATAGTCGGAGACCGAGAGCGGCGTGTGGAACACCACCTCGACCGCGCCCTGCCGCTTCTGGGCCAGCACCTTAATCAGATGCGGCCCGAAGCCCATATCGCCCCACCAGCCATAGAACCGCACGTCCTCGCCCGCAGGGGGCGTGTAGACGACGGTGACCGGCTGGATCTGCATCACGCGCTCCAGCCCGTGACTGTAGAAGGCCTGAAACAGCGTCGGCTTGAAGGGCATCACCCGGCGCGCATCGGTCGAGGTGCCTTCGGGGAAGAACAGCAGGTGATGGCCCGCGCGGATGCGATCTTCGAACAGCCCCTGCTGGGTCTTGGCCTCGCGCGGATCGCGCTTGATGAAGACGGTGCCGGTGGCCCGTGCGAGCCAGCCGACGAAGGGCCATTTGGCGACCTCGGCCTTGGAGACGAAATAGACCCGCTGGCAGGCGTTGAGCGCGAAAATATCGAGCCACGACCCGTGATTTGCGACCACCGCGCCGATCTTGGTCATCGGACGCCCGGTGACGCGGTAGGAGATCCCGAGGATCGGGAAGCTCATCCGACACACCACCTGCGTGATCCACGGCGTCCAGGGCCGCGCCAGGCCGTGAGCCGGGCGCTCTACCAGACGCACCAGAAGCAGCACGATCAGCCCGATCAGCAGCATCAGCCCCCAGATCAGACCGCGCAACACAGCCCGCGTCCAATCGAGCGCGCCAAGCGGTTTGGGATCGGGCTCGTCCTCGATCCAGCTCACGCGCGGCCCTCGAAACGGCGGGTGTAGAAGCTGCGATGCTTGTCGCTCATCGCCTTGGTATCCATCAGCAAAAGGACATCGGTGGTGTTGAAGGGACGGTCGATGAAGGCCCCCTCGCCCACGAAGCCACCAAGCCGCAGATAGGCCTTGATCAGATTGGGCATCTGAGCCAGCGCCGCGCGCCGATCCAGCGCGTCCTCGGGCACGAGGTCCATTGGCTGATAGGCTTCGGGCCGTGCGCGCGGGCGCATATGTTCGGGCGCAAGGTGATGGTGATGCAGCCAGGAGAGCGGCGCTTTCAGCGTCTCGGCATCGGTGCCGTGGAAAGAGGCCACGCCGAAGAGAATCTCGATGTCATGGGCGAGCACGTAGTCGGCGAGCGCGTTCCACAAAAGCAGCATCGCCGCACCGCCGCGATAGTCCGGATCGACGCAGGAGCGGCCCAGCTCCAAGAGCTTGCGGCCCGTGCCGATCAGCGGCGCGAGGTCATATTCGCTGTCGCAGTAAAACTGCCCCGCCCGTTCCAGCCGATCCGAGGGCAGAAGCCGATAGGCCCCCACCACATGCTCGCCTTCCGCGCGTGCCGGATCGACCAGCAGCAGGTGATCGTAGACCGGATCGAGCCGGTCGCTTTCGAGACGATTTTCATGATCGACCGTCTCACCGCCGCCGCCGAGCTCTTCGACGAAAACGCGGTAGCGGAGCCGCTGCGACGCCACGAGATCGGCGGCATCACGGGCCAGCCTGATTTCGAATGCGGCGCTGTCGATCACGGGCGTCCTCCTGCCGATCTTCGCTGGCCCGGTTTAGAAAGCCGCGCCCGGATTGGCAATATCGCGCGGCGCGACCGGTGGCATCGGCACCAGGAGCGTGACGGGAAAATATCACACCCTGAAGTTGCAAGTTTTTCTCCTGCCATTCGAAGAAGATGTTAACCTTTCATCAACTTTGTTCAGAGAAAACCAATTCCAGCGCTACCCGTCGACCGTCCAGGACAAGCTTGCCTTGATGCTCAAAATTTACCGTCACTTTTTCACCGATACGCGATTGCACCTGTCCGGTGCCCCAGTCCGGCTGGGCCGGGTTTCTGACCAGCATGCCGGGTTCGAGAATTTCATAGATCACATTTCACCTTTTGGAGATTTTAATGCCATTCGAGACCGCCAATGCGGCTACGGACGACGATGATTTGACCGCCCTTGTGGGCTCGCGCCTGTGTCATGACCTTATCAGCCCGATCGGGGCGATCGGCAATGGGGTCGAATTGCTCTCCATGACGCGCGATACGCCCGGCCCCGAGCTCGAGTTGATCACCCAAAGCGTGGCGGCGGCGAATGCGCGCGTCAAGTTCTTCCGGGTGGCCTTCGGGCGGGCCGGCGCGGAACAGCAGCTTGGCGAGGCGGAAGTCGCCGGAATGTTGGGCGAATTATCGGCGCAGACCCGTCTGGACTACGAGTGGAAAGTGCCGGGCGATGCGCCGCGCACCGAGGTAAAATTGGCGTTTCTCGCGATGCTCTGCCTGGAGACCGCGCTGCCCTTCGGCGGCACACTGCGCGCGTTGCCCTGCGGCGATGGCTGGATGATCACCGCGCGCTCCGAAAAAGCACGGCCTAATCGGGAGGTTTTCGCCGTACTCGACGGCGCCCAGATGGAGCTGACGCCGGCGCGGGTGCAATTCGCAATGCTGCCGCGCGAGGCGGCCCGGCAGGGCCGCAGGCTCGACTGGTCTGTCGATGCCGAGGGCGGCACGATCGCGTTCTGAGCGCTTCGGGGTGGTCGGGTGCGCCTTAGGGGCGCACCGTGCCCTGCCCTGTCACCAGATATTTGAACGACGTCAGTTGCTCGGCGCCCACCGGGCCACGCGCATGCATCTTGCCGGTCGCGATCCCGATCTCGGCGCCCATCCCGAACTCGCCGCCATCGGCGAACTGGGTCGAGGCGTTGCGCATCAGGATCGCGCTGTCGAGCCGCTCGAAGAAGCGGTCGGCGGCGGCGTCATTCTCGGTCAGGATCGATTCCGTGTGCTGGCTGCCATAGCGGCGGATATGTTCGATCGCGCCATCCACGCCATCCACGATTTTGGCCGCGCAGATCATATCGAGGAATTCGCGCCCGAAATCTTCCGCGCTCGCCTCGGTGACGCCCTCGATCGACAACAGCTCGCCGGTGCCGCGCACCTCGACTCCTGCCTTCAGCAGATCTTCGATCAGCACGCCGCCATGGGTGTCCCAGAAAGCGCGGTCGATCAGCAGACATTCCATCGCACCGCAAATCCCGGTGCGCCGGGTCTTGGCGTTCACCACCACGGCCCGCGCCTGTTCCAGATCGGCGGCCCCGTCGGCATAGATATGACAGATGCCCTCGAGATGGGCGAAGACCGGCACGCGCGCCTCGGCCTGCACCAGCCCGACGAGCCCCTTGCCCCCGCGCGGCACGATCACGTCGATGAATTCGGTCGCACGCAGCATCTCGGCCACGGCGGCGCGGTCGCGGGTGGGCACAAGCTGGACCGCCGCTTCGGGCAGGCCCGCGGCGCGCAGCCCTTCGAGCAGGCAGGCATGGATCGCGCGGCTGGAATGGAAGCTCTCCGAGCCGCCGCGCAGGATCACCGCATTGCCCGATTTCAGGCACAGCGCGCCTGCATCCGCGGTCACGTTGGGCCGCGATTCATAGATCACGCCGATCACGCCAAGCGGCGTGCGCACGCGTTTGATATGCAGCCCCGAGGGCATGTCCCATTCCGCGATCGTGTCGCCCACCGGATCGCGCTGCGCCGCCACCGCCCGCAGACCTTTGGCGATCGCCTCGATCCGCGCGTCGTCCAGCATCAGCCGGTCCATCATCGCGGGGCTGAGCCCCTTCTCGGCGCCGTAGGCCATATCCTCGCCATTGGCGGTGATGAGCTCGCCCTTGCGCGCGAGCACCGCATCGGCGGCCGCTTCCAGCGCCTTTTGCTTCACCTCGGCGCTGGCGAAGGCCAGCTCCGCGCTCGCCGCGCGCGCCGCCGCGCCCATCGTCTCGATCAGCCCCTTGGCGTCCATGTCGTCTTTCATTGCGCACCTCTACCGGATTTCCCGGTCTGTCCCGTCTTCACCCATTGCGCCAGCTTCACCGCCAGCACGATCCACGGCAGCCCGTGCATCACCAGATCGAACCAGTCGATCGGACGCACCAGCGTGCCCGCCACCAACATCTTCAGCTTTTCCCAGATATGTGGCTCTGGGGTGAATGGCGCGAGACCGAGCAGCGCTGCCAAAAGCACCGCCTGCAGAAGGGTGATGTGGTCGAAAACCTGTTTGATCCAGCGCATGCGCTCCTCCCGAAACTTCGCCCGGATATAAGCGATGGGAGCGCGGTTCACAAACGCAACTTTACCGTAAAAGGGGAAAGTGGCGCGGTTGACGGGGCTCGAACCCGCGACCCCCGGCGTGACAGGCCGGTACTCTAACCAACTGAGCTACAACCGCGCATCTGCGCTCGGGGCGATCCGGATGATGGCGCGGTTGACGGGGCTCGAACCCGCGACCCCCGGCGTGACAGGCCGGTACTCTAACCAACTGAGCTACAACCGCTCGCATCATCTGCCCGGATCGCCGTCCGAGCGTGGGGAGGGTATTACGCGGGCGACCTGCCCCCGTCAAGCGGCCTAAGAGCAAAAAACCGACGAATTTTCACCTGCCGTTCGGGCAAGCAAATCGCGGCTCAGCGACGCACGACCGCAGGAGCCTCCGGCGGGGATATTTGGAGCAGTTGGAAGGGTGCGCGCTCGGCTCTTCCAACTGCATGAAATATCCCGGGGGCGACCGAAGGGCGGGGGCGGAGCCCCCTCTTTTTTCGTTTTGTCACCGTCCGGCGACGGGGGCAGCGCCCCCTCTTCATTTAGTTTTGTCGCCATCCGGCGACGGGGGCAGAGCCCCCTCTTCACTCCGAAATCAGCGTTCGGGAGCAGGAATGAACTCCGCATCGTCTGCGGGCGGGAGCTGGAATCGGCCATGTGCCCAGTCGCCCGCGCGCCATGCCTCTTTCGCGGCGTCGATCTTGTCGCGTGAGGAGGCCACGAAGTTCCACCAGATATAGCGCGGCCCGCCCATGGTCGCACCGCCCAGCACGATCAGCCGGGCACCCTGCCCGCCCGCCTTCAATGAGACCCGGTCGCCGGGGCGGAACACGAGCATACGGCCTTCCTCATAGATCTCGCCCGCCACCGTGACAGAGCCGTGCAGCACATAGACGCCGCGATCTTCGTGATTGTCGGGCAGCGGGAGCTGCGCGCCCGGGTCGAGATTCGCGTCGGCGTAGAACATCTCGGAGGGCAGATCGATCGGCGCATGCGCGCCCCAGGCATCGCCCAGCACGAGCCGCACGGTCTTGCCCTCGGCCTGCAGTTCGGGAAGCGCCTCGGCGCCCACATGTTTGAACGCCGCCTGCCCCTCTTCGCGATCCTCGGGCAGCGCGACCCAAGTCTGGATGCCCGCGAGATGCTGGCCGGTGTCGCGCACCTTGCCGTCGGTGCGCTCGGAATGGGTGATGCCGTAGCCCGCATTCATCCAGTTCACCGCGCCCGGCGTGATCCACTGATCGGTGCCCAGCGAATCGCGGTGATGCAGGCGGCCCTGCAGAAGGTAGGTCACGGTCGCGAGGCCGATATGCGGATGCGGGCGAATATCGATGCCACGGCTTCCCGAGAGGAATTCCACCGGGCCGATCTGGTCGAAGAAGATGAAGGGCCCGATCATCTGCCGCGCGGCCGAGGGGAGCGCGCGGCGCACCTCGAATCCGCCGAGGTCACGCGCCCGCGGCGCGATGACGGTCTCGATGGCGTCGACGGCGTCGCCGATCGGAATTTCGGGGTCGAGGGCGGGGTTCCAGCTCATCAGGGCGCTCCTATCCTGTGGTTGAGGGAAAGTTAGCATCGTGGCGCGCATATCATAGAGCCATGCGCGAACAGAGTCTGAGCGCGGCCGCGCAACGAGGCGCAAGACTTTGATATCGTTATACTTAAGGGAGACTGGTGGGCGGTGAGGGGCTCGAACCCCCGACATCTTCGGTGTAAACGAAGCGCTCTACCAACTGAGCTAACCGCCCCCGGCCCTTCCTCTAGCCTCGCCTTGCGCGGGGATCAAGACCTCAGATACCCTCGCGCATCCGCACCTTGCGGGTCGAGGAAAGTTTCATCCCCGGTGCAGTCAGCCGCGACTCCGGTCCGACCCAGGCATAGGCCAGCAGGCAGGGATCGAGATCGGCGGTGGTGATGCGGTGTTCGTGATCGGGACGGTTCAGGATCAGCGAGCCCGGCGCATGCACGGCAGTGTCATTTTCCGACCATGGGCCCGCGACCGAGATGTAGCTCTCCTCGATCTCCTTATGGCTGTGCTGCGGATAGGTCGTGCGCGGCGCGAAGAGGACGAATCCCAGCACCAGCCGATCCGAAGCCACCGGCCCGCGCGGGCCCAGCACCTCGCAATAGGCGTATTTGCGCGCCAGCGCCTTCGGCACTTTCTCGTAACCGTATTCCCAAGTCAGCTGCCCCGTCACGCGCGAGAGCGCCCGCGCCATGCCCGCGACCGCGCCGCGCTCTCCAAGATCGAGCGCGCGCGACAGATGCGCCGTCACCGGTTTCGGCTGCGGCTGGCGCGGCGTCACCGGGGGATTGGTGTCGATGATCTGCGAGAGCGTGTCGCGCACCCGTTTGCGATGGCTGCGGATCAGGCGGCTGCCACCTGCGGAGCCGTGCCGGTAGAGCGTGTCGAATTCGCGCAGCAGATACAGCCAGTCCGGGCAATCGGAGACGCGCAGCCCCTCGTCGGGCCGGGCGTCGGACATCGGCGTGGTCTCGGTCATCGCATCCTCCGCATCTTGCGCATGGGGCGCGCATCTCTGGCATGCTGTCTGGCTCATAATCTGACGCCGGAGGGCGCAGAAAACCAACCGGAAAACGACAAAGGCGCGTCTGTTCAAGACGCGCCTTCGTAGGAAGATGGTGGGCGATGAGGGATTTGAACCCCCGACATCATCGATGTGAACGATGCGCTCTACCACTGAGCTAATCGCCCTCCGTGGCGGGCTTTTAGCGCCCCTCTTCTGGCTCCGCAAGAGGGTTTTCGTCGAAATCTCCACCGTCCTGCGCAGGGTCATCTCCACCCGCTTTCGTCTCTGCCGCGACCGCTTCGAGCATGCCCGAGGGGCGGCGCAGTTTGACCACGAGAATCTCGTCTCCGTTCTTCTCGAACTGGCGGTTGATCTTCAGCTTGCCGAGCGGCGGGATGCTGAGTTCCTCGCCTTCCGAGAGCGCCTCGCCCAGAACCTTGAGGACCGCTTCCGACATGGCCTTCGCCTCGCCGCGCTTCACTCCGGCCTCGACCATCACCCGATCCACGAAGCTTTTCTTGCGCACGAGCGCCTTCGCCTCGCTCGGCTCAGGTGCCAGGTCGGGCGCGGCAGGCGTGAGCGTCGCGGCGGAGGCCGGCGGCGCCTCGGGCGAAGCGACGGGCGGCTTGCGGGTCGATTTCGGTTTCTGGCTCTTGGCCATAGCGGCTCCTTTTTTGACCGTAATAAAAGGAGGTTACGTGCAAATGCCCTCAGATGCAAAAACGCCCGCCGCGATATGCGACGGGCGTTCTCGTTTTCGATCTCAAGACGATCAGTGCGCGGTTGCGCCCTGCCCGTCCGACTTGGCCGCGGCGGCGGCAGCGGCTGCTGCCTCTTCGGCCTCCTCGTCCCAATCGACCGGCTCGGGCTGGCGAACCAGCGCGCGGGCGAGGACTTCGCGAACGTGGGTGACCGGCACGATCTCCAGCCCCTCCTTCACGTTGTCCGGGATATCCGCGAGGTCTTTTTCATTCTCCTCGGGGATGAAGACGGTCGTGATCCCGCCGCGCAGCGCCGCGAGGAGTTTCTCCTTAAGACCACCGATCGGCATCGCGTTGCCGCGCAAGCTGACCTCGCCGGTCATGGCGATATCCTTGCGCACCGGAATACCGGTCAGCACCGACACGATGGAGGTCACCATCGCCAGACCCGCAGAGGGGCCGTCTTTCGGCGTCGCCCCGTCGGGGACGTGGACGTGGATGTCCCACTTCTCGAAGCGCGGCGGCTTGATGCCGAATTGCGGCGCAACCGAGCGGACGTAGCTGGACGCCGCGTCGATCGATTCCTTCATCACGTCGCCCAGCTTACCGGTGGTCTTCATCCGACCTTTACCCGGCAGGCGCAGCGCTTCGATCTGCAGCAGGTCGCCGCCCACGGAGGTCCAGGCGAGGCCGGTCACGACGCCCACCTGATCTTCCTTCTCGGCCAGACCGTAGCGGTGCTTCTTGACGCCCAGATAGTCGCCCACCTTCGCCTCATCGACGGTGATGTGCTTGATCTGACCCTTCGACTTGATGATCTCGGTCACCGCTTTCCGGGCGAGCTTCGCGATATCGCGTTCGAGATTCCGCACGCCCGCCTCGCGGGTGTAGTAGCGGATCACGTCGGTCAGCGCGCCATCGGTCAGTTCGAACTCGTTCTTCTTGAGCCCGTGACCCTTGATCTGCTTCGGGATCAGGTGCTGCTTGGCGATCTCGGCCTTCTCGTCCTCGGTGTAGCCTGCGAGCGGAATGATCTCCATCCGGTCCAGAAGCGGGCCCGGCATGTTGTAGGAGTTCGCCGTCGTCAGGAACATCACGTTCGACAGGTCGTATTCCACTTCGAGATAGTGGTCCACGAAGGTCGCGTTCTGCTCGGGGTCGAGCACTTCAAGCATCGCCGAAGCCGGGTCGCCACGGAAGTCCTGACCCATCTTGTCGATCTCGTCGAGCAGGATGAGCGGGTTCGTGGTTTTCGCCTTCTTCAGCGCCTGAATGATCTTGCCGGGCATCGAGCCGATATAGGTCCGACGGTGGCCACGGATCTCGGATTCGTCGCGCACGCCGCCCAGCGAAATGCGGATGAATTCGCGCCCCGTCGCCTTGGCGACAGACCGGCCGAGCGAGGTCTTACCCACGCCGGGCGGACCGACGAGGCACATGATCGGGCCTTTGAGCTTGGCCGAGCGCGCCTGCACCGCGAGATATTCGACGATACGTTCCTTGACCTTCTCGAGACCGTAGTGATCGGCATCGAGCACGGCCTCGGCCTTGCTGAGGTCTTTCTTCACGCGGGATTTGGTGCCCCACGGGATCGACAGCATCCAGTCGAGATAGTTGCGCACGACGGTGGCTTCCGCCGACATCGGCGACATCGACTTGAGCTTCTTCAGCTCGGCCTCGGCCTTTTCCTTGGCCTCTTTCGAGAGCTTGGTGTTCTCGATGCGCTCTTCGAGCTCGAGGATCTCGTTCTGGCCGTCTTCGCCATCGCCGAGTTCCTTCTGAATGGCCTTCATCTGCTCATTCAGATAGTACTCGCGCTGGGTCTTCTCCATCTGCGTCTTCACGCGGGATTTGATCTTCTTCTCCACTTGGAGAACCGAGACCTCACCCTGCATGAGCCCGTAGACCCGCTCCAGCCGTTCGGAGACGTCGAGCGTTTCCAGAAGCTCCTGCTTCTGGGCCACTTCCAGCCCCAGATGGCCCGAAACGAGATCGGCCAGCTTGTCCGCTTCGGTCGCATCGGCCACGGCCGACAGCGCCTCTTCGGGGATGTTCTTCTTGATCTTCGCGTAGCGCTCGAATTCCTCGGCGACCGAGCGCAGCAGCGCGCGGATCGTCTCCACATCGCCTTCGGTCTCGATCAGCGGTTCGGCATTCGCTTCGAAATAGTCGTCATTCTCGACGAAATCGGTGATGCGCACGCGGCTCTTGCCCTCGACCAGCACCTTCACGGTGCCATCGGGCAGTTTCAGCAGTTGCAGCACGTTGGCGAGCACACCAACGCGGAAAATTCCGTCCGTATCGGGGTCGTCTTGCGACGGATCGACCTGGCTTGCGAGCAAGATCTGGCGATCCTCCGCCATCACCTCTTCCAGTGCGCGCACGGATTTCTCGCGCCCGACGAAGAGCGGCACGATCATGTGGGGGAAAACCACGATGTCGCGCAGCGGCAGGACCGGATGGGTGACAGAGCTAAATTCGGTCATCGGCGTTCCTCTCTTGGCAGGAGGGTCCGGCCCCGTTTTCGGCGACCACGTCCCTCCCCTGTTCAACCCAATATCTAGGAGCCGTGAAGCATCCGTTCAACTAGGGCATGTCACTCACCCGTCACAATGCGTGGCCCCGGGACAGGCCGCAAGGGGCGATCTCGCTGCCGTGAGCAGTTCGTGCGCGCGCGTGAACGAACGTGTAGCCGCTCAGCGCGGCAGGATCATCTCGGCCATCAGGCCGCCAAGCCGTTCGGATCGCCCGAGTTTCAGCGATCCACCGTGGCGCCGCAGGATGTCGGCGGTGATCGAAAGCCCCAATCCGACGCCCTGCCCGCGATCTTGATTGCGCGCCGGGTCGAGCCGGGTAAATGGCCGGATCGCCTCTTCGCGGCGCTCGGGCGGGATGCCCGGCCCGTCGTCATGCACCGCGATTCGCCACCCCGTGCGCGCGATCGAGACGGTGATCTCCGCGCGCGTGCCGTAGCGCACCGCATTGCCGATCAGATTCGCCAAGGCGCGCTTGAGCGCATCGGGGCGGAAGGTCGCCTCCTGTTCGCTGTCGCAATCGACCAGCGTCACATCGCGCCCCATCCGGCGCATGTCTTCCACCACGCCCGCGACGAAGCCGCAGATCGGCAGCGTCTCCGGCTCGCCATGCGACGCCCCGTCGCGCGAGAAATCGAGAAACGCATCGACAAGGCGCCCCATCTCGTCGACGTCACGCTCCATCGCGCGGACCTCGTCGTTTTCCTCCATCATCGACAGGCCGAGCCGCAGACGCGTGAGCGGCGTGCGCAGATCGTGACTGACACCCGAGAGCATCAGCGTGCGCTGTTCGATCTGCCGCTCGATCCGGTTGCGCATATCGAGGAAGGCGCGGCCCGCGGCGCGCACCTCCGTCGCCCCCGAGACGCGGTAATTCAGGTTGCGCCCCTTGCCGAATTCCTCCGCCGCGTGGCTCAGCCTGCGGATCGGACGCAGCTGATTGCGCAGGAAGATATAGGCGATCAGCGTCATCAGAATGGAAACAAAGACCATCAGAACGAGCAATTGGTGCGGATTTGACGCCGAAACCCGGCTGCGCCCGAAGGTCACCGCCAGCGGCCCTTTCGGCGTCTCCTGCACCACGCGCACCGTGTTCGTGTCATTGTCGAGATCGATGGAGCGGATCTGTGACAGGTTCGCCCGCAGCGTCGAGATCACCACGATCCCGGTCAGATCGAAGAAACTGCGCGCATCGCCCCGCTGCGACGCAAGATCCGTGGGCGCGGGAAATTGCGAGGTAAAATTCAGCGTCTTGTCGAGCACATCGAGCCGTTCGCGTGCAACCTCTGTCGTCGGCGCATTGGTCGCGACCTGATCGAGCAGCGCGATCTCGCGCACCATCCCTTCGGTCATCTGCTGCGTGACGCGTTCGAAATGGCGCTGAATGAAGACGATCGAGACCACGAGCTGGATCGTCACCACCGGCAGAATCAGGATCAGCGCGGCCCGCCCATAGAGCCCGCGCGGCATCATCTGTTTCAGCCAGCGAAATTTCATGCCAGAACCCTAACGATGGCCGCGATGGAGGGAAAGATGGAAGAATTGCAGCCCGGCTTGCGCCGGATCATCGCACCGAACCCGTCCCCCATGACCTATACCGGCACCTGCACCTATGTCATCGGCACGGGCGAGGTCGCGGTGGTCGATCCCGGTCCCGCCGATCCGACCCATCTGCAAGCGCTCCTGGACGCGCTCGCCCCCGGAGAGCGCGTCAGCCATATCCTCGTCACCCATGCCCATCTCGACCATTCCCCCGGCGCACGGCTCTTGGCCGAGGCCACGGGCGCGCCGATCCTCGCCTTCGGCCCCCCCGAATCCGGGCGCGCGCCGGTGATGGCTGAACTCGCGGCGCGCGGCCATGCGGGCGGCGGTGAAGGTGTCGATCATGCGTTCGACCCGGACATCCTCATTGAGGATGGAGAGACGCTGAGCCATGGCGACTGGTCGCTCACCGCGCTGCACACGCCCGGCCATTTCTGCAACCATCTGAGCTTCGCGCTCGGCGATGCGCTTCTGACCGGCGATGTGGTGATGGGCTGGTCCTCGACGCTGATCTCGCCACCCGACGGCGATCTGGGCGACTATTACCGCTCGCTCGCGCGGATCGAGGCGCATCGCCCGCGCATCCTATACCCCGGCCACGGCGACCCGGTGACCGACCCCCAGGTCCTGATCGCGAGTCAGCGCGCGCATCGCGACGCCCGCACCGAGCAGATCCGAAGCGCCCTCACCGAGCGCCCCGCCACCCCGCAGGGCCTCACCCGCGCGATCTACACCGACGTCCCCGCAGCCCTCCTGCCCGCGGCCGAACGCAACGTCTTCGCGCATCTCGTTGAAATGTCAGTGCAAAACCAAGTCATCGCCGCGCCGGACCTGCGCCCAGAGGCGCTATTTTCGCTGACGTGACGAAAGCCTGAAATTTTTCGCCAGAACCCTCTGGACATCCCAATTTGAGATTCATATACACCCTCACATGTTCCGGCGTAGCTCAGCGGTAGAGCAGTTGACTGTTAATCAATTGGTCGTAGGTTCGATCCCTACCGCCGGAGCCAAATCTCTCGCAAGAGACTGATTTCAAAGAGAAAAGCCCAGAGTTCGCTCTGGGCTTTCTTTTTCCGGCTTCCCGAAGGCACAAACGCGGCACGCTCCGAGGCACATTTGGGGCACGGACCGACGGAGCCGCGCCCGGGAGACGGAGCGATGAGCAGACGGAGCGGCATTCCATATCTCGAATATCGAAGCGGGGGATTCTTCTGGCGCAGGCGCGTCCCGAGCGACTGCTACAGGTTTGACCTAACTTTCCTACTTCGATTTTCCATGCATACACATGACCCAGCTATCGCGAGACCGCTGGCCCTGCTCATCACACGGCTGACGGATCTCGCATTCGAATTCGCGAGGGTCAGTCCGATGCTTCACACGGACATGGAACAGGTAGTCACGGGGATCGTGCAGTGGAAACTGCGCGACGAAGACCGGCGCCGTGCAATCGGCTTGCCGCTATCGGGTGCAGGCGGCAGCCCAGCAAAGCCAGGTGCCGATCATCTTCGCCCTGTCCTCCCTCGTTTTGCTGGTGACGCTGCCGCTTCTCAGCGCGATGTTCTGGCTGCTGTTCGTGCGGCTGAACCGGACCTGACTGTCCGGCCTCCCGCCACGGCCCTAGGTCAGCCGAGAGACACGCGGGCCCGCACACCCGCGCCGGGCCGGAAAGCGAGGACGCAGAGCGCGGCGATCACCAGTTCGAGGACAAGCGCCACAAGGATGCCGCTCGAGGGCATCCCGTCCGCGACGATCCCCAGAATGCGCCCGACCGGAAAGGCGAGGAAGACGGTCAGCGCCGCCACGACAGCGGCTTGGCTCATAGCCGGTCGGATGATGCCGAGAAGCATGACCACACCAAACCCCGCGAGACCGGCACCGGGGGCACGCTGCTCGCTCAGAAGGCTCGGATCGGGCCCGAGCGCGATGCCATAGCTCGCGTAGAAGCTCTGCGGGGTGGTCAGGATGAGAGCGCCGATGCTGATTGCGGTGACGCCGGAGATGGCCAGCGCAAGTTTCTGAAAACGTGTCATTGGATTTCCCTTTTCGTTGAGATTTCGCGCGGAACTCACGCGGCGGCGCGCCATGCGCCCGCCGTGGCCGCGGCGCGAGCGAAGTCGGCGAAATCGCGCGGGGGACGACCGAGGGCGCGCTCGACGCCGTCGGTGACATGGGCGTTGCGCCCGTCCAGTGTCTCGCGGGCGATTGCGGTGAAGACATCGGCCACGAAATCCCCGCCGACACGGGCGATTTCGGCATGGAATGCCTCGAACGAGATCGGAAGGTGCTGGATGGGTCGACCGATGGCCGGCGACAGGTCTGCCGCCATGTCGGCGAAGGACATCAGCCGCGGCCCCGTCACCTCATAGAGCGCCCCCTTGTGGCCCTCTTCGGTCAGCGCGGCCACTGCGACATCGGCAATATCGTCGATGTCGATGATCGGCTCGACGATATCGCCTCCGGGCATCGGCAGGACACCGGCGAGGATGGGATCGCGCAGATAGCCTTCGCTGAAGTTCTGCGCGAACCAGGCCGCGCGCACGATGGTGAAATCGACGCCGGAGCTGCGGACGACCTCCTCCCCGAGACGGGCGTGATGCTCGCCACGGCCCGAGAGCAGGACGAGGTGGGAAAGCCCCGCGCTCTTCGCGGTCGCGCAGAGCGTGTCCAGCTTATCGACGGCGCCGGGAAAGGCGAGGTCCGGGAAATAGGTGACATAGGCCGCGCGGGCGCCTTCGAGCGCGGGGGCCCAGGTCTCGGGCGCGTCCCAGTCGAAGGGCGTTGCGGACTGCCGCGAGCCACGGCGCACCGCATGGCCCTTGGCGTCCAGCCGGGCGGCGACGCGCGCGCCGGTCTTGCCGGTGGCGCCGATGACGAGGATGGGATCGGGGTGCATGGGGCTTCCTCCTTGGTTCGGATGTGACCCAGAGGATAGGCCGCTGAAAACAGCCCGGTCTTGACCGGCGCCGCCACGGTTTTGACCGAGCCTGCCAATTGGCGGTCAGCGCACCGAGAGGTCCTTTCGGCAACTGGCCGGGGTCCGCCCGACCCAGCGTTTGAACGCACGGGTGAACGAGCTTTGCTCGGAGAACCCGGTCAAGAAGGCGATCTCGGCGAGCGAATAGCGCGCGTCGCGCAGGAGCCCCTCGGCCAGTTCCCGGCGGGTCTCTTCCGTGAGGGTCTGGAAGCTCATGCCCTGTTCCGACAGGCGCCGGTGAAAGGATCTCGCGCTCAGGCCCAGACCGCGCGCGACATCTGCCATCCGTGGCGTGCCTTCACTCAGCGACTGTGCGATCGCGTCCTTGGCCTGCGCCACAAGGGACACTTCGTCGGCGATCTCTGACAGTTCGGCATCGAGATGCGAGATCAGGTAACTCGAGATCCCCGCATCGCCGAGGATGTTGGGTTGCGCCAACGTCTCGGGCGACAGCAAAAGCGCATCCAGCTCGGCATCGAACCGAACCGGGCAGCCGAACCAGTCCTCGTGGGCGGCCACCGATCGCGGTGCGCGATGCCGGATCTGCACCTCGAGCGGCG
This sequence comes from Thioclava sp. ISO4, assembly GCF_058105145.1. Lineage (NCBI taxonomy): Bacteria > Pseudomonadati > Pseudomonadota > Alphaproteobacteria > Rhodobacterales > Paracoccaceae > Thioclava > Thioclava sp. ISO4. The sequence goes on along the minus strand of NZ_CM176571.1, from coordinate 2,283,707 downwards.
CGAAGGGCACCGGGCAGACCTGCCGGGCCAGCGACACCGCGCTGGCGAGCGTCGCCTCGTTCGACAGCCGCATCCCCAGTCGCCGTTCCCCCTCCCGGTGCAGGATGAACAGGATGCCACGCGGATCGGGGCGCAACTCGTAGCGAACGACGCTCGTCCAAAGCCGCGAATAGCGCTCCACCCGCGAAAACGAGCCGCCGAGGTCGATCGCGGCCTTCCAGGCAAGCCCGAGCGCGCCGTAATCGTCGCACCGCATGGACGCCCCTCCGCGCACCGGAAGATCGGTCACGTCGGTCTGCTCGGCGATGCGTTCCAGCATGTCGTAATAGATGGTGGCGGGGATCATCACCTTCGGATCCCAGGCGTCATCGGGATCCAGCCCCGCGCCCGCCAGAAGCGCGCGCGCATCGACAGCTTTCCCCGCTGCGGCAACCATCTTTCGGGCAAAGAGCGATGTGACATGTCCCATACCATCAGCTTAGGCAGGACCGTCGCGATGTCCATGCGGGTGTGGCGCTATCAGCGCGGCGTCTGCTGGCGCCGAGTTGCCGTCAATCGGGAACGCGGCAAGACCAACCGCGAAATCGCCAAGCGGCTCGCGATCAGCGAGAAGACGGTGAAGTTCTACATGACGAATATCATGCAGAAATATGGGGTGAAGAACCGGCTGGAGGCGGTGATTGCGCATCGTCAGGCGCATGAGCGCGCACTCTCCGGGCAGGCGCGCCTGTCATAGGCGCCACTGGCCCCGAACGCGCAAAGGCGATGTCGGGGATCTGTCGCGGTCAGATCCCCGACGAAACACCGTCACTTTTTCCCTTCGGCCTCCGCGACGTGGCCTTTGACCTTCAGGAAGCTGTCCGGCGTCACCGAGATGGAGTCGATGCCGAACTCCACCAGCCTTCGGGCAAACTCCGGGTAGTTCGACGGCGCCTGACCGCAGAGCCCGACCTTCGCGCCCACGCCATGCGCTCTTTCGATGACGGTTCGGATCATCCACTGAACGGCGGCATGCCGTTCGTCGAACAAGGGCGCGAGCCGGTCGCTGTCGCGGTCGATACCCAAGGTCAGCTGCGTCAGATCGTTCGACCCGATGGAGAAACCGTCGAACCGCTTGGCGAATTCCTCGGCGAGGATGACATTCGAGGGCACTTCGCACATTACGTAGATCTGCAGCCCGTTCGATCCGCGCACGAGCCCTTCTTCGGCCATCACCGCCAGCACGCGGTCGGCTTCCTCTGGCGTGCGACAGAACGGAACCATCACCAGCACATTGTCGAAGCCTGCCTCTTCGCGCAGCCGCCGGATCGCCCGGCATTCAAGCCGGAACCCCTCGACATAGGCGGGATCGTAATAGCGCGAGGCCCCGCGCCAGCCGATCATCGGGTTGGATTCCACCGGCTCGAATTGCCGCCCGCCCAGGAGGTCTGCATATTCGTTCGTCTTGAAATCGCTCAGCCGCAGGATCATCGGGTTCGGATAGGCCACGGCGGCGATCCGGGACAGCCCGAGCGCCAATTGATCGACGAAATACTCGGCCTTGTCCTCGTATCCCCTTGTGAGCGTTTCGATTTCCTCCCGCACCTCCGTCTCCCGGATATCGGAGAAATGCAGAAGCGCCATCGGATGGACCCGGATCGTGTTCGAGATCACGAATTCCATCCGCGCCAGACCGACACCGTCGATCGGCAGCCGCCACCAGCGCGCCGCAATGGCCGGGTTGGCGAGGTTGAGCATGACCTTGGTCTTGGTCTCCGGTACCGCGTCAAGGTTCAAGTCTTCGACCGAGAACTCGGCAAAGCCGTCATAGACGAGACCTTCATCCCCTTCGGCGCAGCAGACGGTCACCTCCTGCTCATCATGCAGCACATGGGTCGCGTCGCCACAGCCGACGATGGCGGGCACGCCCAACTCGCGGCTGACGATGGCGGCGTGGCTGGTTCTGCCGCCGTGATCGGTGATGATGGCCGAGGCGCGTTTCATCACGGGCACCCAATCGGGGTCCGTCGTCGAGGTGACAAGGACCGATCCGTCCACGAAATCGTCGATATCCTTGACGTCTTCGATCAGGCAGACCCGCCCGGTCGCGATCTGCTCGCCGACCGACAGACCGCTGACGACGACCGGACCGTGCGCGCCGATGGTATAGCGCCGCAGTGACCCAGCGGAGACCCGCGACTGCACGGTTTCGGGGCGCGCCTGCACGATGAACAGCTTCCCCGTGACGCCGTCTTTCGCCCATTCCATATCCATCGGCTGGCCGTAATGCGCTTCGATGGTCGCCGCCTGCTGCGCGAGGTCGAGCACCTCGTCATCCGACAGGACGAACCTCCCGCGCTCGGCTTTCGATGTCGGCACGTTGCGCACCGGGTTCGGCGCGTCCGGCCCGGCATAGATCATCTTGATCTCTTTCGCCCCGAGCTTCTTCTCGATAATCGGTTTGACGCCCGCCTTGCCAAGGAACGGTTTGTAGACCTGAAACTCGTCGGGCGTGACCGCGCCCTGCACGACGTTTTCGCCCAAGCCCCAGGCCGCGCTGATCAGCACGACCTTGTCGAAGCCGGTTTCCGTGTCGATCGAGAACATCACCCCCGACCCGCCAATATCGGAGCGCACCATCTGCTGGACGCCCACGGAGAGCGCGACATCGAGGTGATTGAACCCACGGAGCTTGCGATAGGTGATCGCGCGGTCGGTAAAGAGCGAGGCGTAGCACTTGCGACACGCCGTCAGAAGCTCCTCTTCGCCCGCCACGTTGAGATAGGTCTCCTGCTGACCGGCAAAGCTGGCATCGGGGAGGTCTTCGGCCGTCGCGCTCGAGCGCACGGCGACGGAAACCTCGGGCACCCCTGCCCGCTTCGACAGATCGCGGTAAGCCTCCCGGATCGCGGCCTCGGTCGAGGCGGGCCAGTCCCCGGCCACGATCGTGTCGCGAATGCTCTGCCCCGCGACGTGAAGGCTGATCTTATCGGCATCGTAATCCGCGAGATAGCCCGCGATGGCCTCGGTCAGATTGTTTTCCTCGAGAAACATCCGATAGGCGTCGGAGGTGGTGGCGAAGCCCGGCGGGACCTGAATGCCCTTGGCGCCAAGTTCCTGCACCATCTCGCCAAGCGAAGAGTTCTTGCCGCCCACAAGCGCGACGTCCTCTCGGCGTAAACTATCGAAAGGAATGACTTCTTTCTTCGTGGTCATGGGCTCGCCTCCCCTGTTTGCTCCTGCGGGCACTCTATCTGAGGGGCGCGTTGGAGCCTTGATCTCTGTCAACGCGGATCGTCGGAGGTGGTGCGCCGTGTTCACAAACCGGAGAATGGAGTGCGGAACGCTGCCGGAGGGCACGCAAGCCGGGCGGAGCCTGCCGCAAGGCGACATCGGTTCGCGTCGGCCTAGAGCCCGGCGGGGAGTTTTCCGCGCATCGCCGCGCTTCGGTCGAACCGCTCGCCATCTGCGATGAAGGTCCCGTCGCCCACCGCATGAAGCAGGCGCGTGTCCTTGCGGTCGATGTCGATATGGGCATCGACGCCCTGCAGCAATACGAGGTTGAGACGGTCGACGATCTCCTCGACGCGGCATTCGATATTGGCGAGACATTCGCCGATCAGCGGCGCACGGACATGATGCGCGGGCAATGGGGTAAGACCGAAACGCGCGAATTTGTCGGTATCGGCCCCCGAACACATCCCGATGCCGACGACCGTGTCGATCATGTCGGCCGTGGGAATGGCGAGGACACAGTCTCCGGTCTCGCGCAACGCGCTCCAGGAATGGTTCCACGGCCCGGTCGTGAGCGCGAAACTGGCGTCGAACCCACGGACCATCGTCCAGGTGATGGTCATGATGTTGGGCTTCGTCCCGTCATGGGTCGTGACCAGCACCACCGGTCCCGGTTCGATCAAGGTGAAAGCGCGCGAAAGCGGTAGCGGGGTCATCGGCATCTTCCTTTCCGTCCTCAAAACCTTAGTCCCGCTGACGAATTTGACCACCTGAAATGCCGCACCCTGCCCCGCGAAAGCTCCGCCGGTGAAAAGGGAACCGACGCGTGCTGGTTTTTTCTCCTCACAGGCGCTCCGACAGGCTCGATGTGCTCAAAACCTGATCCGTTAGGGTCCCGAGCTAACGGTCTCGTCATGTGACCTTTCATCTGCTCGCCAAGATTTGCAGTATGGGCGCGAATAGACCCTGCCTGCCCATTGGAAGTGATCTTGGAAACCGAATGACATTCGAGCTCGCCTCCGTTCTCGTTCTTCTCATTGCATCGCTCGTACTGTTCGTGCTGGGCAAACCGCGCATGGATGTGGTTGCGGTGATGCTCGTCATCGCGATGCCGTTCACCGGGCTGATTTCGGTTTCCGAAGCGCTCAAAGGGTTTTCCGATCCGAGCGTCATTCTCATCGCGGCGCTGTTCGTCGTCGGCGAAGCCCTCGTGCGAACGGGTGTGACCCAGTGGATCGGCGATCAGCTCAGTCTCCGCTCCGGCGGCAGCGAGGCCAAGATGCTCGTGCTCTTGATGCTGTTTGCCGCCGGGCTCAGCGCCTTCATGAGTTCGACCGGCGTCGTCGCGATCTTCATTCCGATCGTGCTGAGCGCGGCGCGCAAGATGCATATCCGGCCGAACCGGCTGATGATGCCACTCTCGATCGCGGCGCTGATCTCGGGGATGCTCACGCTCGTCGCGACCCCGCCGAATATGGTGCTCAACGCCGAGCTGATCCGGCAAGGCTATGACGGGTTCGGCTTCTTCGAGTTCTCGCTTTTCGGCGTGCCGGTCCTGATCTTCGCGATCCTCTACATGCTGTTCATGCGGCGTTTTCTCGGGCCCGGCGAACAGGCCGCCACTGCCGACAGCCTGCGGCCGAGATTTCCAAACCTGCTCGAACGCTACGGGCTGACGGATCGCATCGCGCGCATTGCCGTTCCGGCGGGCAGCAACGTCACCGGGCAAAGGCTCGATGAACTCGGGCTTTTCGCGCGCGACGGTGTCGCCATCTTCGCGATCGAGCGACGCACACGGCATGGAAGCGAGTTTCTGCTCCCCCAAGCCCATGAGCCGATCGTCGCGAATGATCGTCTCATCGTCATCCTGTCCTCGCCCTCCTTCGACATCGACGGCTACATGGCGGTGCATGATTTACAGCGATGCGCCCCCATCAAGACTTCCACCCCGCTTCCGAACCGCGACGTGGGGCTCGTCGAAGCGATGGTGCCGCCGAACTCGCCTCTGGTCGGCAAATCGCCGGTCGAGGCGCAGCTCCGGACGATTTCGGAATTGAGCGTTCTGGGGATATGCCGCAGCCAGCAACCGCTAACCGGCGACGTCGCGGATACGCAGATGAAAGCCGGGGACACGCTGTTGCTGAGCGGGCCGTGGACGACGATCCAGCGCCTGCAGGGGCATCGGCGCGATCTCGTCCTTCTCGAGCTGCCGGAGGAAGCCGAAGACTATGTGCCCGAACGCAAACGGGCGAAAACCGCCATCGCCATCCTCGCCGCGATGGTGCTCGCGATGACATTCGGAGTTCTGCCGAACGCGCAGATCGCGCTGATCACCTGTGTCGCCCTCGGCGTTTTCGGCTGCATCGATCTTCAATCGGCCTATCGTGCGATCAACTGGCAGACCTTGGTGCTCATTGCGGGCATGATCCCCTTCGCCTTGGCGCTCGAACGCGCAGGCGGTGTCGATCTCGCCGCGACGACCGTCCTCGACACCTTTGGAGAGAGCGCCCCACGCGTCGTTCTGGGAACGCTGTTTCTGGTGACGATGACACTGAGCCTCTTCATGTCCAATACCGCGACCGCCGTGCTGATGGGCCCGATCGCGCTCGCCATCGCCAAGGGGATGGGCGCCTCGCCCGAACCCTTCATGATGTGCGTGGCATTGGCCGCCTCGACGGCCTTCATGACCCCCGTCGCCTCGCCGGTGAACCTACTCGTGTTGAACCCCGGCGGATACCGGTTCGTCGATTTCCTGAAAATCGGGGCGCCCCTCGCGCTTTTCACGATGATCGTCGCGGTCGGGCTTCTGCCCATCGTCTATGCGTTCTGACCGCGCCCGCCAGCCATCAGGCGGCGCCCACCGAACCAGACCGGTCGCGCCCCGTCACATTTTCTGCGCGAGAAACGCCGCCGCAAGATCCGGGGTGGCGATCTGGGGATAATCCGCCTCGGCAATCGCGACGCCGAAGCGCTGGTTGAGCGCGATCACGAGGTTCAGGATATCCATCGAGTCGAGCTCGAGATCGTCCTGAAGATGGTCCGATCCCGCGATTTCGGCGGGATCGAGATCAGGGGCGACGCGCACGAGTTCCTCGATATAGGCGCTGCGGATTTCGTCTTCGGTCATAGCTCCTCCGGGGTTTGCAGCTTCGCGTCGATCGCGGTCAGGAATTTCGAGCCCAGCCGCCCGTCGCTCACGCGGTGATCGGCGGCGAGGGTCAGCGTGACGGCCTGCGCGGCGATCACCTTGCCGTCGCGCACCAGCGGTTGCGGGCCGGGCGCACCGGCGGTGACGATGGCTACCTGCGGCGGCACGATGATCCCGGCCATCGCCTCGACCCCGCTTTCGCCGAGCGCCGAGAAGGTCAGCGTCGCCATGCTCATCTCCGAGCTTTTGAGCCGCCCGGCACGGGCGCGCATCGTGAGGTCGCGCATCGCCTCCATCAAATCCTGCAGGCGCTTCTTGTCGGCATCGAGGATCGCGGGCGCGACAAGCCCGCCGCCCCGAAGCGCGATGGCGAGCCCGAGATGGATCGCCGCGGAGGGCGTAAACCCATCCTCGCCATAATGCCCGTTCACCGCCTTTTCCTCCTGTGCCGCCAGCGCCATCGCCTTCATCAAGAGCGCGCCCATCAGGATGCGCTCTTCGGGCGGGCGGTCCGCATTGGCGGTGCTCAGCCAATCGCTCGCGGCGCTGAGGTCGACCGTGTGGGTGACGTAGTAATGCGGGATCTCACGTTTCGACCGGGCCATCGCGGCGGCGATCGCCTTGCGCATCTCGGCGAGATAAGCACCGCGATCTTGCGCCGGGGTGGGTGCAGCGGCGGGCTTCGCCGCCCCTACATCGGCCAGAACGATCGCACCGCCCGGACCGCTGCCGGTGATATTCTCCAGCGCGATCCCCAATTCCGCCGCGCGCGCCTTGGCTGCGGGTGATGCGGCGATCCCCGACGGGGTCGCTGCGGGCGGAGCACTTGGCGGCGCCGCTTCCGCCACAGGCGCGGCAGGTTCGGTCGCGGTCTGCGGCGCAACTGGTGGCGCTTCCTCCGTGGGTTCCGCCCGCGCCTCCCCCGGCGCCTGAATAACGGCAAGCGGCGCGCCGACGGGCAGGTCTTGCCCAAGCTCTGCCACCAGCTTTTCGACCACGCCATCCTCGAAGACCTCGATCTCAATCGCGCCCTTCTGGGTCTCGACCACCGCGACGATATCGCCGTGCTTGACCGTATCGCCGGGCTTCACCAGCCATTCGACCAGCTTGCCCGCCTCCATATCCGCGCCGAGCGAGGGCATCTTGAAAACGGCCATCGCGTCACCCTTTCCCGAGCGCCGCCTTCACGGCGGCCACGATGGCGGGCACCTGCGGAATGGCGGCGTCCTCGAGATGTTTTGGATAGGGGATCGGCACCTCGGCCGAGCACACCCGCCCCACCGGCGCATCGAGATGCCAGAAGGCCTGCTCGCCGATCCGGGCCGCGATCTCGGCCGAGAGCGAACCGGACCGCCAGCCCTCGTCGACGATCACCGCGCGGCGTGTGCGCGCAAGCGAGGCCATGATCGTCTCGTCATCGAGCGGCCGCAGACAGCGCAGGTCGATCACCTCGGCCTCGATCCCCTCGCCTGCCAACCCCTTGGCGGCCTCCAGCGTCTTCCAGAGCGATCCGCCATAGGTGATCAGGCTAATATCTTTGCCCGCACGCCGGATCGCGGCCTTGTCGATATCGACCGGCCCGGCATTCGCCGCGATCTGCCCGGTCATGTTGTAGAGCATGACATTCTCGAAAATCAGCACCGGATCGGGATCCGCGATCGCGGTCCAGAGCATCCCGCGCGCATCTTCAAGCGTGGCAGGCGCGAGGATGCGCAGCCCCGGAATATGCGCGTACCACCCTTCAAGCGAATGGGAATGCTGCGCCGCCAGTTGCTTACCCGCGCCGGTCGCGAGCCGGATCACCACGGGCGCGCCGAACTGCCCGCCCGACATGTGCCGGATCGTGGCGGCGGTGTTCATGATCTGGTCGAGTGCGAGCAGCGAGAAATTCACCGTCATCACCTCGACGATGGGCCGCATCCCGGCCGCCGCAGCGCCAATCCCCGCCCCGGTGAAGCCGGACTCCGAGAGCGGCGTGTCGCGGATACGGTCTTCGCCGAATTCGTCCATCAACCCTTTCGAGACCGCGTAGCAGCCGCCGTAAGCGCCCACATCCTCGCCCATCAGGAAGACCCGCTCATCACGGGACATCGCGTCGCGGATGCCCTGCTTGACCGCCTCGCGATAGGTCATCTCGACGGTCTCGGCGCCGGGTTCGGGCGGCGCGGGCGGCGCGGGGCGCTCCTCGGCCATGACATGGCGGGTGAGCGTCTCGAGCGGCTCCCACTCGCTCGCCTCGGCATAGGCCACGGCGGCGGCGATCTCGTCTTCAACCCCGGCCTCGATCTGCGCGACCTCTTCGGGATGCATCAGCCCGGTCTCGTAAAGCCACGTCTGGAACCGCACGATCGGCCCCTTCTCGCGCCACGCGGCCACCTCGTCCTTGTCGCGATAGAGCTGGGCGTCGAACATCGAATGCGCCCGGAACCGATAGGTCAGACATTCGAGGAAATAGGGTTTGCCGGTCTCGCGGATCGCGGCGAGCGCGCGGCGGGTGGCCGCCTCGACCGCGACCACATCCATCCCGTCCACCTGTTCCGTCACCGTGCCATAGGCCGCCGCCTTGCGCCTTATGTCGGTCTCGGCCTCGGTCCGCGCCAGGGCCGAGCCCATCGCGTAGCCGTTATTCTCGCACACGAACAGCACCGGCAGCGACCAGAGCTGCGCGAGGTTCATCGACTCGTGGAATTCACCCTCGGCCACAGCCCCTTCGCCGAAGAAACAGGCGGTGACATTGGGCGCACCCATCATCAGGTCGCGCAGCGCGAGGCCCACGGCCAGCGGCAGCCCGCCCCCCACGATCGCGTTGCCGCCGTAGAAATTACGCTCGGCGTCGAAGATATGCATCGAGCCGCCCCGCCCGCCCGAGGCGCCGGTGGCCTTGCCATACATCTCGGCCATCACGCGTTCCATCGGCACGCCGCGCACCAGCGCGTGGCCGTGCTCGCGATAGGTCGTCACCACGCGATCCTCGGGGCCAAGCCGCGGGATCACGCCCGAGGCCACCGCCTCCTCGCCATCGTAGAGATGGAGGAAGCCGCGGATTTTCTCCTGCGTGTAAAGCTCGGCGCATTTATCCTCGAAATGGCGCACACGGATCATCGCCGTGAGCAATTCGCGGATGTGGTCATGGGTCAGGTGCGGTTTGTCGGCAGTCATGTCTCGTCACTCTCCAGCGTCGAAATATCGCCTTCCGGCAGGCCCAGCTCGCGCGCTTTCAGCAGACGGCGCATGATCTTGCCCGAACGGGTCTTCGGCAGGGTTTTGCGGAATACCACCTCGCGCGGGGCGACCGCCGCGCCGAGTTTCTTGCGCGCGAGGCCCCGGATGTCGCGTTCGAGGTCTTCCGATGGCTCGAAGCCCGGATTGAGCGCGACATAGGCCTTCACGACCTCGCCCGCGGTCTCGTCGGGCAGCCCGATCACGGCGGCCTCGGCCACAGCCGGGTGTTCGATCAGCGCGCTTTCGACCTCGAAGGGGCCGATCAGATGCCCGGAGGATTTGATCAGATCATCGGCGCGACCGACGAACCAGAAATAGCCCTCGCTATCGCGCATCGCGAGATCGCCCGAGAGATACCAGCCATCCACGAAACACTTCTTGTAGCGCGCCTCTTCATGCAGATAGGCGCGCATCATCGAGGGCCAGCCGGGGCGCAGCGCCAGTTCGCCGATCTCGCCGGGCTTGCAGTCGCGCAGCCCCTCATCGACACGCTCGACGATCCCCGCCTCGATCCCCGGCAGCGGCTTACCCATCGAGCCGGGATGCACATCCATCGCGCGGGTATTGGCGATCATGATCCCGCCGGTCTCGGTCTGCCACCAGTTGTCGTGGAAGGGCTTGCCGAAGACCTCGTTGCCCCAGACCACGGCCTCGGGGTTGAGCGGCTCGCCCACCGAGGCCATGAAACGCAGCGTCGAGAAATCGTAAGGCTCAGCCGCCTCCTTGCCCGCGCGCATCATCATGCGGATCGCGGTGGGCGCGGTGTACCAGACCTCGATCTGCTCGCGCTCGAGAATGCCATACCAGCGGTCGAGATCGAAATCGGCCTCGTCGATGACCATCCGCACCCGGTTCACCAGCGGCGAGATGATCCCGAAGGACGTGCCCGTCACCCAGCCCGGATCGGCGGTGCACCAGTAGCGCGTGCCCGGCGTCAGTTCGAGCGCGTAGCGGCCTGCGGCGGCATGCATCACCACCGCATTATGCACATGCACCGCGCCTTTGGGGCGCCCCGTGGTGCCGGAGGTGAAATGGATCAGCGCGGGATCTTCGGGGGCCGTGCGGACCGTCTCGAATTCTTCGGAGGCCGCCGCCATCGCGGGACCGAGGGCTACGCAATCGTCGGGCGCCTCGTCGCCGATGATCAGAACCAGCTTCAGCGACGGGATTTCGTCCCGCCAGGCGGCAATCTTGCGGCGATAGATCGAGGCGGTGGTGATCAGCGCATTGGCCTCGCCGATCTCGAGCCGGGTGCGCAAGGGCTCAGGCCCGAAGGCGGAAAAGAGCGGCGAGAAGATCATCCCCGCTTTCAGCGTGCCCAGCGCGGCTACGTAGAGATCGGGCACACGCCCTGCAAGACCGAAGAGCCGGTCGCCCGGTTCCAGCCCGTGGCTTGTCAGCACATTGGCGAAGCGCGCGGTCCGGGCGGCGAGGTCACCATAGCTCAGGCTTTCTCGCGCGCCGTCCTTGCCGAGCCACAGGATCGCCTCGTCTGCCCCATGGCCCGAGGCGACATGGCGATCCACCGCCTCATAGGCGATGTTCAACCCGCCATCGGGAAAGCCGTCGAGCATCGCCCGCGCGGTGTCCCAAGTGAACGCCTCGCGGACCTCATCGGTCAGCGTGGCGGCTGCCCGTTCGGCGGCCGGCTTCCGGATAATCGCCCAAGTCATCACGCCTCCTCCCATGGTGATGCCAGTCGATGGGCCGCCCCTGTCACGAACGGCCATGACCTTCCCTAGGCGAAGACAGGAGGCAGTTTCATTGATGTGGCTCAACGCGGGAGCGGAAATTATCTGCGGGTTGCGCGCGATACGACCAGATGCCCCAGCAGCGGCGGCAGCAGGCTCATCGCCCCGGCGAGCGCCAGCCCCGCGATACCGGGCGACGGCAGCTGCAGCACATCGGAGAGCCCCGGCAGCCACAACGCCCCGGCGATCAGCACGAGACATAGGACAAGCGCCCCCCAGACATAGGGGTTGCGCGTCACATCGTTGCGCAGGGCGTGGGTGTCGGCCTCGCGCATGTTGAACACGTTCCACAGCTGGCCCAGCGCGAGTGTGACGAAGGCCACGGTGACGGCGGCGGCGGGATCAAGCCGCAGACCGTAGAGCGCGCCCCCGAAAGCCAGCATCGTCGCCAGCGTGACGATCGCCCCGAGCGCCACGATACGGCCCCATTCCCTGCGCGCGAGGATCGGCTCGGCGCGGTCGCGGGGCGGGCGGCGCATCTCATGGCCGTCCCCATGCCCCAAGCCGAGCGCCAGCGCGGGGAAGACATCGGTGACGAGATTGAGAAACAGGATCTGCAGCGGCAGGAGCGGTGAAGGAAGCCCCACTCCGACGGCGATCCCGACCACAAGGATCTCCGAGAGATTGCACGACATCAGGTAGACGATGAATTTGCGAATATTGCCGAAGATCACCCTGCCCTGTCGCACCGCCTCGACGATGGTCGCGAAATCGTCGTCCTTGAGCACCATATGCGCCGCCTCGCGGGCGACCTGGGTGCCGCGCTGTCCCATCGCGATGCCGATATCGGCTTTCTTCAGCGCCGGCGCGTCATTCACCCCGTCGCCCGTCATCGCGACAGTCTCGCCCTCGCGCTGATAGAAGCTGACGAGGTCCAGCTTCGTCGCCGGAGCCACGCGGGCGAAGACGCTGGCCTTGCGCAGGCGGTCGAGCGTTTCCTCCGGGGCGTTTCCCAGATCGAGCCCTGTGAGGTCTCGCCCCTCGATCGCCACCGCACCGTTTCCGCTGATCCCGGCATCCTTCGCGATGCGTGCGGCGGTCTCGGCATGATCGCCCGTCAGCATGATCACCCGGACCCCCGCGCTCTGGCAGGCCGCGATCGCGGGGGGCACATCCTTGCGCAAGGGATCGGCAAGGCAGGCAATCGCGACAAGCGTCAGCTCCTCATAGGGCGCGTCCTCCGCCCCGTCCGTCCGCTTCATCGCGAGGCCGATCCCACGCAGCCCCTCGCTCGCGGCGTCCGCGTTCCGCGCGATCCAGTCGGCCTTGTCTTCGGCGCTCAGAGGGCGCGGGCCTTCCGGTCCCAGAACCTCGGAGCAAGAGGCGATCACCGCCTCGGGGGCGCCCTTCACCGCATAGAGCGCGCCCCCGTCCGGCAACGCATGGACGGTCGCCATCATCAGGCTGTCGCTCTCGAAAGCATGTTGGAGCAGGCGTGGCTCCGCTTCTTCCTCGGTCACCCCCGCCTGTCGCGCGGCACTCAGCAAGGCCAGTTCGGTCGGGTCGCCGATCCGGCCCTCATCGCCGTCGCCCAGCTCGGCATTGTTGCACAGCATGCCGATCTTCAACGCGGCGCGCAGACGGTCCTCCGCGAAAGCGGTCTCCGGCCCATCCAGATCCACGCTCCCCCCATCGAGCAAGACCTGCACCACGCTCATCCGGTTCTCGGTCAGGGTCCCGGTCTTGTCCGTCAGGATCAGCGTCGTCGCCCCGAGCGTCTCGACCGAGGACAGGCGGCTGATCAGGGCATTGCGCTGCACCATGCGCCACATCCCGCGCGCAAGCGACAAGGTGGCCACGACGGGGATGCCTTCGGGGATCGCCGCCACGGCAAGGGCGACCCCGGTCTGGATCATACTGGTGAGCGGGTGGCCCTGCGCCAGCCCCGTGACGATGATCGCGACGGCAAGAACGATCGTCAGCCAGACCAGTCGCTGCCCGAGCCGCGTCAATTGATGTTCGAGCGGTGTGGGTTCCGTGCTGGCCGCCATCGCAAGCTGGCTGATCTTGCCGATCTCGGTCTCCATGCCGGTCCGCACCACCACGCCGGTCCCGGCTCCCCGCGTGACGGCCGCGCCCTTGAACGCCATATTGGTGCGATCCCCCAGCACCGCATCGGATAGCAGCGGTTCGGTGGTCTTGAGCACCGGAAGGGACTCGCCGGTCAGCACTGATTCGTCGCAATGAAGCCCCGACGCCTCGACGAGCCGCAGATCGGCGGTCACCACATCGCCCGCTTCGAGCATCACGAGATCGCCCGGCACGAGATCGCGGGCATCCACCTCGATCAGCACCCCGTCCCGACGGACGCGGGTGCGGACCTCGGCGACGCTGAACAGCGCCTCCATCGAGCGGGTGGCGCGCAACTCGGTGAAAAACCCGATCGCGCCGTTCAAGAGCAGCACGACGAGGATCGCCAGCGCCTCGACGATATCGTTAATGACCAGCGAGAACACCGTTGCCAGAACGAGAAGCGCGACGATCACCCCCTGAAACTGATGCAGCAGGATGCGCAATGCGCTTCGGGGCTTGGGACGTCGCAGAGCGTTCGGGCCGTGGCGCGCGAGGCGCGTGGCGGCCTCCTGAGCGCTCAGCCCGTTCGGAAAAGGGACGGACAGACGCGCGATCACCGCCTCGGCGGTTTCGGCAAAAGCTGGCGCGGCGTCGGTATCCTGCATCACGGGGCCTTCAGTCATCCCGCGGCGATGGTAAGCCTTTCGGCAGGCAGCGCAATCGCCCGGACTTGGGTAAGGATGCCGCGGGTCAAACTCGCCTCTGTGCCCGTCCGCCTCACCCGTGATTCACAAATCGTTGATCGAGATCAATGACGTTCTGCGCCTGTCGTCTCAGCCTAAATCTCGTGTCGGGCTGCGATCATGGACCGCGAACTCGACCGGGAGGAGGAGGAAAACATGCACATTTGTAAAGCCATGATGGCGGCGGCAAGCGTCGCCGGCGCGCTCTGTGCGAGCGCGGCGCGGGCGGATGGCACGGTCGAGGTCCTGCACTGGTGGACTTCGGGCGGCGAGGCCAAGGCCGTCGGAGAACTGAAGAAAGCCTTCGAAGCCGAGGGCGGCGAATGGATCGACTCGCCGATCGCGGGCGGTGGCGGCGATGCCGCGATGACGGCGCTGCGCGCCCGCGTCGTGGCCGGCAATCCGCCGACGGCTGTCCAGCTCAAGGGGCCGGGCATCCAGGAATGGGCCGAGCAAGGCGCGCTCAACGACGTCCAGTCCGTGGCGGATGCGGGCAACTGGGACTCGGTGCTGCCGCCGGCGCTGGCCGAGATCATGAAGTACCAGGGCAAATACGTCGCCGCGCCGGTCAATATCCACCGCGTCGACTGGATGTGGGCCAACCCAGAGGCGCTGAAGAAGGCAGGCGTCGAGGAGATGCCCACGACTTGGGACGAGTTCAACGCCGCCGCCGACAAGCTGCAGGCGGCGGGCATCGTGCCGCTCGCCCATGGCGGTCAGCCGTGGCAGGACGCGACGCTGTTCGAAGACGTCGTGCTCGGGATCGGCGGCGCCGATTTCTTCCGCAAGGCGTTGGTGGAGCTCGACCCGGAGGCTCTGACCTCGGACATGATGGTCAAGTCCTTCGACCAGCTGCGCAAGTTGCGTGGCTATGTCGATCCGAACTTCTCGGGGCGTGACTGGAACCTCGCGACCGCGATGGTGATGCGTGGCGAGGCCGGTTTCCAGATCATGGGCGACTGGGCGAAGGGCGAATTCCTTGCCGCCGGTAAAGTACCAGAACAGGATTTCCTGTGCTGGCCCACGCCGGGCAAGGGCTTCGTGCTGAATTCGGACAGCTTCACCTTCTTCAAGGTGGAGGGCGAAGACCGCATCGAGGGCCAGAAAGTGCTCGCACGACTGATCATGTCGCCCGAGTTCCAGAAGGTGTTCAACCTCGCCAAGGGGTCGATCCCGGCGCGCACCGACGTGCCGCTCGACGATTTCGACGCCTGCGCCAAACGCTCGCATGCCGATCTGCTGGCGGCGATCGAGAACGACACGCTGGTGCCGTCGATGGCACATGAGATGGCGGTGCCGCGCTCGGTGCGGGGCGAGTTCCTCGACGTCGTGACCGCTTTCTTCAACTCTGACATGAGTTCCGAGGACGCGGTCAAGCAACTCGCAGCCGCGATCAAGCGCGCGCAGGAAAACTAGGGCCTGCAATGCCCGGAGGCACGGGGCCCATGGCAAGGTTCGGGCGGGCGCTGGAACGGCGCCTGCCCGCGATCGTGGTCTCGCCGCTTTTCGCGGCGAGCCTGTTCTTCGTTTACGGCTTCATACTCTGGACAGCCTATATCTCGCTGACCCGGTCGGGGGTGATGCCCAACTACCAATTCGACGGTGTGAGCCAATATGTCCGGCTCTGGGAGACGCCACGCTGGTATGTGGCGATCCGCAACCTCTTCGTCTTCTCGGGCCTGTTCATCTCGATCTCGATGGCGATCGGCATCCTTCTGGCGATCCTGCTCGACCAAAAAGTGCGCATCGAGGGGGTGATCCGCACGATCTACCTCTACCCGATGGCGCTCAGTTTCATCGTCACCGGCACGGTCTGGAAATGGATGCTGAACCCCGGCCTCGGGCTGGAGCGGCTGATGCATCAGGCGGGCTTCGAGAATTTCAGTTTCGACTGGCTGGTGAACTCTCATTACGCGATCTACACGGTGGTGATCGCGGCCGTCTGGCAAAGCTCCGGCTACGCGATGGCGCTGTTTCTGGCCGGGCTCCGCTCGGTCGATGACGAGGTCCTGAAAGCGGCGGCGATCGACGGCGCGGGGCTGTGGCGCACCTATACCGGCATCGTGCTGCCGATGCTGCGGCCGGTGTTCCTGTCCACCGTCATCATCCTCGCCCATCTCGCGATCAAGAGCTTCGATCTGGTGATCGCGCTGACCGGCGGGGGGCCGGGCTATGCCACCGACATGCCCGCCACCTTCATGTATTCCTTCGCCTTCCAGCGCAGCGAGCTGGGCGTGGCGGCGGCGAGCGCCACGATGATGCTGATGACGGTCATAGCGATCATCGTGCCCTATCTCTACTCGGAACTGAGGAAGACAAGCGGATGAGCGGGCGGAGCAAAAGCGGGATCGTCCAGCGCCGGGGGCTGCATCACAGCCTGATGCGCGCCGTACTGTTCGCCGTGCTCGGGGTGTTCTGCATCTACTACCTGATCCCGCTTCTGGTGATGATCTCGACCTCGCTGAAATCGCTGGCCGAAATCCGGGAAGGCTCGCTGATCAGCCTGCCGAAAGAGTTCGACTTCAGCGCCTGGGAGAAGGCGTGGAACGGCGCCTGCGTGGGCGTGCGCTGCAATGGGCTCGCGCCCTATGTCTGGAACTCGGTGATGATGACCGTGCCGGCGGTGGCGATCTCGACGATACTGGGGGCGCTGAACGGTTACGCGCTGACCAAATGGCGCTTTCGCGGCGCCGACACGATCTTCGCGTTGATGCTGTTCGGCGCCTTCATCCCGTTTCAGGTGATCTTGCTGCCGATGGCGCGGGTGCTGGGCCAGCTTGGCCTTGCGGGCACGATCCCGGGGCTGATCCTCGTGCACACGGTCTATGGCCTCGCCTTCACCACACTGTTCTTTCGCAACTTCTTCATCGGGGTTTCCAGCGGCATCATTCAGGCGGCGAAGGTCGACGGGGCGGGCTTCTTCGGCATCTTCTTCCGGCTCGTGCTGCCAATGTCGCTGCCTGCCATCGTCGTCACCGTGATCTGGCAGTTCACCCAGATCTGGAACGACTTCCTGTTCGGCGTGGCCTTCACCATCGGGGACAGCAACCCGGTGACGGTGGCGCTCAACAACGTGGTGAACACCTCGACGGGGGTGAAGGAATACAATGTCGACATGGCCGCGGCGATCATCGCGGCGCTGCCGACGCTGGCGGTTTATGTCGTCGCCGGAGCCTGGTTCGTGCGCGGGCTCTCGGCCGGAGCGGTGAAAGGGTAGCAATGGCAGCGGGAATTTCCCTTCAGGGCGTGCGCAAACGCTTCGGGACGAACGAGGTGATCAAGGGCATCGACCTCGAGATCGAGGCGGGCGAATTCATCGTCCTCGTCGGGCCTTCGGGCTGCGGCAAGTCCACCCTGCTCAACCTGATCGCCGGACTCGAGACGCTGAGCGACGGCCATATCGAGATCGCCGGGCGGCTGGTGGACGACACCCCGCCGCGCGACCGCGACATCGCGATGGTGTTCCAGTCCTACGCGCTCTATCCGACCAAGACGGTGCGCGAGAACATCACCTTCGGGATGCAGACTCGCCACGTCCCGCGCGCCGAACAGGCCACCGCGGTCGAGGAGTTCAGCACGCTTCTGCAGATCCATCCCTATCTGGACCGCAAGCCCGGTCAGCTTTCGGGCGGCCAGCGCCAGCGCGTCGCGATGGGCCGCGCGCTGGTGCGCAAGCCCGAGGTCTTCCTGTTCGACGAGCCCCTTTCGAACCTCGACGCCAAGCTGCGGATCGAGATGCGCACCGAGATCAAGAAGCTGCACCAGCGGCTCGGCAAGACCGTCGTCTATGTCACCCACGACCAGATCGAGGCGATGACGCTGGCGACCCGGATCGCGGTGATGGATAACGGCCATATCCGTCAGGTCGCCGAACCCGGAGAGATCTACGACGATCCGGTGGACCTCTTCGTCGCGAGCTTCATGGGGTCGCCGTCGATGAACATGCTGCCCGGCGCCCTGCGGCGCGATGGGCAGACGGGCGCGCTGTCGGTGGAGGTGGCCGAGGGCACGGCGGGGGCGCTTCGCTTCCCCCTGCCCGCGCGGTTCACCGAGCGGGTCACAGCCCCCGACGGGCACAAGGTCGTTCTGGGGCTCCGGCCCGAGGCGATCTTCATGGCCGGGACCGAATTGCCCGGCCCCGACCGTTTCGTCTTCGAACGCCCGGTCGATCTGGTCGAGCCGACGGGCCCCGACACGATGATCGTCTTCGCCCTTGGCGAGACCGAGGTGATCGCCCGGGTCCGCCCGGAAGACGCCCTGCCCCCGGGCGCTCCGTTCAGCTTCGAGGTCGATATGGGTAAGGCCAAGGTCTTCGATGCCGAGACCGGCCTGCGGCTGTAAGGCTGTACGGCGGAAACGCGGGACATCGCCGGGCCTCTTGTCCGGCCGCGGGTTGGAGACGGGCGCGCTCTGTTTGCGGGCAAGCTCAAGCCCCCTCCCGACCGACACCAGCGCCGCCACATCTGCATCTTCGTCTCTCCCCCAATCCGATCTGGACAGGGCCGGATTTTCCTGCGATCAAATCCGGGATGGTGTCCGGCCCCAAAGGGTCGGCTGAAAAGGGAACACGGTGCGGGCGATGCCCAACTCCGTGACTGCCCCCGCAACTGTAAGCGGCGAGCGCCACCGGAAACGCCACTGACCTGCAAAGGTTGGGAAGGTCCGGTGAAGCCACGACCCGCGAGTCAGGAGACCTGCCATCTCGGATGCGCGCCCGCGCGCATCTCGGTCACCTTAAACCCGGGCGGGGTGCCTTGGGACGGAGAGACGAGAGATGGACCAGATCGGACCTCGCATATCGCCGTGCCGCGACCACTTCCGCCCTTTTGCGCGGAGGGCGCGATGCTTTTGGAACGAACGCTTTCACTCTTACAACTCGATATAGGACCGATCTCGCCGCTGCGTGCGCGTGAGCTGGGCACGCTGGGCTACATGGAATGGCTCGGCGGACTGCCGGGCGACATGCCCTATGCGAAGGCGGCGATCATCGCCCATACGCAGGCCTATCCGTTCGGCGCAGCCTCGCCTGCCGTCGCGGTGTTCTGCGAGTTGCTGCTGGACTCCCTGAGCCCGCAGCCTTTCGCCCTGCCGATCGAGATGCCCCCGCCGCTCCGGCGCGGCGGGGCACGCGCCCGGCGCGGCCTCTGAGCCTGTTTTTCGTCTTGCGGTCGCATCCTGCGGCCCGGCCGAGGACCATTGCAGCAGGGAACGGCAGCCCCGTTCCCTGTGAGGCTCGGCACTCCAAACGATGGTCATGGATGAACTGAGAGGATCTCTCCATGAATGACAACAAACTGACCCGTCTGCTCGACGCGCGCCCGGTGATCTGCGCCGAGGGCTTCCTGTTCGAACTGGAACGGCGCGGCTATCTGACCGCCGGGGAATTCGTGCCCGAGGTGGCGCTGGAATACCCGCAGGCGCTGCGCAATCTGCATGTCGATTTCCAGCGCGCCGGCAGCGATATCGTCGAGGCCTTCACCTATAACGGCCACCGCGAGAAGATGCGCGTGATCGGCAAGGAAGACCTGCTGGAGCCGCTCAACCGTGCGGCGCTGAAGATCGCCCGCGAGGTCGCCGATGCGAAGACCGGCAACCTTATGGCGGGCAATATCTCGAACACGAACATCTGGGATCCAGCCGATCCGGCGCGGCAGGCCGAGGTGCGTGCGATGTTCGACGAGATGGTCGGCTGGGCGGTCGAGGAAGGCGCGGATATCCTCATCGGCGAGACCTTCTACTATGCGGGCGAGGCGCTGTGTGCGCTGGAGGCCGCGAAGGCGTCGGGACTGCCGGTGGTGCTGACGCTGGCGCCGATGGCGGCCAATGAGATGATGGACGGGGTCGGCATCGTCGAAACCTGCCAGCAGCTCGAACAGGCGGGCGCCGATGTCGTCGGGCTGAACTGCTTCCGCGGGCCGCAGACGATGATGCCGTGGCTGCGCAAGGTGCGCGCGGCGGTGAGTTGCCATGTCGGCGCCCTGCCCGTGCCCTACCGGACCACGAAGGAGGAGCCCACCTTCTTCAACCTGTCCGATCACAACGGCTGCACCTGCCCCTCGCCGCATGGCCGGACCTTCCCGACCGCGCTCGATCCGCTGGCGTGCAACCGCTACGAGATCGGCGCCTTCGCGCGTGAGGCGCAGGCGATCGGGGTGAATTATCTCGGCGTGTGCTGCGGGGCGAGCCCGATGCATATCCGCGAAATGGCCGAGGCCGTGGGGCGCGAGACCGAGGCCAGCCGCTTCTCGGAACGCATGGAAAACCACTTCATGTATGGCCAGAGCGCCCGCCTCCCGGCGCATATCCGTGCGCTTGGCGACGGCGCCTGAGGCAAGACACGCTCCTGTCGCGCGAGAGTTTCGTGCGGCAGGGCAATCTATATATTGACACCACTACACCCTGCATCCCAATATGATGTTGCTTTGGTTCCTGCGAGTCACTCCGCAGGCGAAGAGGGAAGCCGGTGAGATTCCGGCGCTGCCCCCGCAACTGTAAGCGGCGAGCCTTAGGTCCGAATGTCACTGGTGCGATGCGCCGGGAAGACGGACCCCGAGGCGCTCGAGCCGCGAGCCAGGAGACCTGCCAGAGCAGATAGACGACGACCGCGGCGGAGGGCCCGGGCGCGTGGCTATGTGCTGCGGCACCTTGCCCACGAGCCTTGTCCCGCGCTGCCGACAGCAAACAAAGGGACAGAACATGACCATCACCGTCTATTCGAAACCGGCCTGCGTGCAATGCACCGCGACGACCCGCGCGCTCGATGCCAAGGGGATCTCCTATGACGTGATCGACCTCACCGAGGACGCCGCCGCGATGGAGATGGTGCAGGATCTCGGCTACCGGCAGGCGCCGGTCGTGATCGCGGGCGAAAATCACTGGGCGGGCTTCCGGCCCGACATGATCGGACAGCTCAGCTGAGCGCGGGCCCGGATCATGGGACAGGCACGGCTGATCTATTACTCCTCGGCATCGGGCAACACGCAGCGCTTCGTGGAGCGGCTGGGCCTGCCCGCGCTGCGCTTACCCGTCTCGGCGGAAGCAGAAATGCCAAGCCCGCCCGGCCCCTACGTCCTGATCTGCCCGAGCTATGCCGACGGCAAGGGGCGCGGCGCGGTCGCGAAACCGGTCATCGCCTTTCTCAACAATCCCACCCGCCGCGTGGGTCTGCGCGGCGTGATCGCCAGCGGCAATCGCAATTTCGGCGCGCTCTTCGCCTGCGCGGGCGATCTGCTGGCGCGCAAGTGCAATATCCCCGTGCTCTACCGGTTCGAACTGGCGGGCACGGACAGTGACATCGACCGCGTGCGCGCGGGTCTCGAAACCTTCTGGAGGCAGGAATGCTCGATAGCGACGTGACACCGAGCGGGGCCGCGGCCTCGGAATTCGCGGGGCTTGATCACCACGCGCTCAACGCGATGCTCAATCTCTATGACGCGGAGGGCAATATCCGCTTCGACGCCGACCGGATGGCGGCGCGGCAATATTTCCTGCGCCATGTGAATCAGAACACGGTGTTCTTCCATTCGCTGGATGAAAAGCTCGGCTATCTGGTGGAGGAAGGCTATTACGACGCCGCCGTGCTCGATCAGTATTCGCGCAACTTCCAGCGCGCGATCTGGGAGGCGGCCTTTGCCGCCAAGTTCCGCTTTCCGACCTTCCTCGGCGCGTTCAAATATTACACCTCCTACACGTTGAAGACCCGCGACGGGCAGCGCTATCTCGAGCGCTACGAGGACCGGGTGGTGATGGTGGCGCTGACGCTGGCGCGCGGCGACGAGACGCTCGCGATGCGGCTGATGGAAGAGATGCTGGCAGGCCGCTTCCAGCCAGCGACGCCCACCTTCCTCAATTCGGGCAAGACAGCACGGGGCGAGTTCGTCTCCTGTTTCCTGCTGCGGCTGGAAGACAACATGGAAAGCATCGGGCGCGGCATCAACTCGGCGCTGCAACTGTCCAAACGCGGCGGCGGCGTGGCCCTGATGCTGACCAATATCCGCGAATATGGCGCGCCGATCAAAGGGATCGAGAACCAGTCCTCGGGCGTGATCCCGGTGATGAAACTGCTCGAAGACAGTTTCAGCTATGCCAACCAGCTGGGCGCGCGGCAGGGCGCGGGCGCGGTCTATCTGCACGCCCATCACCCCGACATCCTGCGCTTCCTCGACACCAAGCGCGAGAATGCCGACGAGAAGATCCGGATCAAGACGCTGAGCCTCGGCGTGGTGATCCCCGACATCACCTTCGAGCTCGCGAAGAAGAACGAGGAGATGTATCTCTTCTCGCCCCATGACGTGGAGCGGGTCTATGGCTGCGCCTTCTCGGAGATTTCGGTCACCGAGAAGTATCACGAGATGGTCGACGACGCGCGCATCCGCAAACGCAAGATCAATGCCCGCGCCTTCTTCCAGACACTGGCCGAAATCCAGTTCGAGAGCGGCTATCCCTACATCATGTTCGAGGACACGGTGAACCGCGCCAACCCGATCGCGGGCCGGATCACCATGTCGAACCTGTGCTCGGAGATTCTGCAGGTGGCCGAACCCTCCGAGTTTGACGAGGATCTGGGCTACGCGCGGATGGGCACGGACATCTCGTGCAATCTGGGCTCGCTCAACATCGCCAAGGTGATGGATGGCGGAGATCTGGGCGCGAGCGTCGGGGCCGCGATCCGCGCGCTCTCGGCGGTGTCGGAGATGAGCGCGATCAACGCCGTCCCGTCGATCCGCAAAGGCAACGAGGAAAGCCACGCGATCGGTCTGGGCCAGATGAACCTGCACGGCTTCCTCGCCCGCGAGCGCATTCATTACGGCAGCCCCGAGGGGATCGAGTTCACCTCCGTCTATTTCGCCGCCGTGGCCTATCACGCGTTGGCGGAATCGAACCGGCTGGCCGCCGAGCACGGGCGCAGTTTCAAGGGGTTCGAGGCGTCTGCCTATGCCGATGGCAGCTTCTTCGAGAAATACGTCACCCGCGACTGGCAGCCTGAGAGTGAGGCCGTGGTGGCCCTGTTCGAGCGCTTCGGGATCACCCTGCCCTCGCGCGCCGACTGGGCCGCCCTGCGCGACCGGGTGATGGAAACCGGCCTGTGGAACCGCAACCTGCAAGCCGTGCCGCCCACCGGCTCGATCAGCTATATCAACAACGCCACCGCCTCGATCCACCCGATCACCGCGAAGATCGAGATCCGCAAGGAAGGCAAGATCGGCCGGGTCTATTACCCCGCGCCCTACATGACGAACGACAATCTCGAGTTCTACCGCGACGCCTATCAGATCGGCCCCGAGGCGATCATCGACACCTATGCGGCGGCGACCGAGCATGTCGATCAGGGCCTGTCGCTGACGCTGTTCTTCCCCGCCGAGGCCACGACCCGCGACATCAACCGCGCCCAGATCTATGCATGGCGGCGCGGCATCAAGACCATCTACTACATCCGCCTGCGCCAAGCGGCCCTTGAGGGGACCGAGGTGCAGGGCTGCGTTTCCTGTTCCCTGTGAGGCCCGCCATGAAAGATCTGCACACGCCCCGCCCCGTACCCCGGCCCGTTCCGCGCGCCGTCAACTGGAACCGCCTTCAGGACGACAAGGATCTCGAAGTCTGGAACCGGCTCACGTCGAATTTCTGGCTGCCCGAGAAGGTGCCGCTGTCGAACGACATTCAAAGCTGGTCGCAACTGACCGAGGACGAACAGACCCTCACGATCCGGGTCTTCACCGGGCTGACGCTTCTGGACACGATCCAGAACACGGTCGGCGCGCCCGCGCTGATGGCCGATGCCGCGACGCCCCATGAGGAAGCCGTGCTGTCGAACATCGCCTTCATGGAGGCGGTGCACGCGCGCAGCTATTCGTCTGTCTTCTCGACACTGTGCAACACCGCAGAGGTCGACGAGGCTTTCCGCTGGTCGCAGGAAAACCCGCATCTGCAGGCGAAATCGCGGCTGATCCTCGACGAATACGACGCGACGGCGAGCCCGCTGAAGCGCAAGGTGGCGAGCGTCTTCCTCGAGAGCTTCCTGTTCTATTCGGGCTTCTACCTGCCGATGCACTGGTCGAGCCGCGCGCGCCTGACCAACACCGCCGACCTGATCCGCCTGATCATCCGCGACGAGGCGATCCACGGCTATTACATCGGCTACAAGTTCCAGCGCGCGCTGGAGCGGGTGAGCGAGCCCGAGCGCGCCGAGATCAAGGATTTCGCCTTCTCGCTGATGTTCGACCTCTATGACATCGAGGGCCGCTATACCGAGCAGCTCTATGACGGTCTGGGTCTGACCGAGGATGTGAAGCACTTCCTGCATTACAACGCCAACAAGGCGCTGCAGAACCTCGGCTACGAGGCGCTGTTCCCTGACGAGGCCACCCGCGTGAACCCAGCGATCCTCGCCGCCCTCTCGCCCGGATCGGACGAGAACCACGATTTCTTCTCGGGCTCGGGGTCGAGCTACGTGATCGGCAAGGCCGTCGCGACCGAGGATGAGGACTGGGCGTTCTAAGAGCGCGCCTGCCACAGAAATGCGAAAGCCCCCTGCCGCGTGCGACAGGGGGCTCCGGGACGATCCGTTTCAAAGGCGATCAGGCTTGGCCGTCGACCACCACGACCAGATTGCCGTCGGCGTCGATATAGGCGGCGGCGACATCCTCGGCCGTGTAGCCGGTGCCATCGAAGACGCTGCTGGGAAGCTGGCTGTAATCGGCATCCACGTCAGCGCTCATCGCGTTTTCGAGCGCGGCGGAGCCGTTCTCTGCGCCTGCGCCTTTCAGGTCGGAAAGCGCGACGATCTCGGCATTGCCATCGGTGCCCACTTCATAGTCGGCGAACTGCTCGGTGGAGGCTTCTCCGTTTGCCTTCAGGCCCGCGATGAGCTGCCCATAGGTCGTCACCGACCCATCTTGACCCATGTCGGCATTGGTTCCGGCATCTGCCGAAGCGCCCATATCCGCGCTCGCGCCGACCTCAGCGCCTGCACCTTGTGCCGCAACCGATGCGGCGCCGTTCGTTTCCGTCGAGACGTCAGCCTGAGCGAGGGCCGCAACGGGCGCGGCACCGGCCAGAAGTCCTGCGATGGCGATCGACTTGATGGTGTAGGTCATAGTGTTCTCCTTCCATTATATGCGCCGACCGTCGGCCGGCAGACAGAGAACACCGCGGGGTGAGGACCGTTCCTGAGCCTTCGCGGGCTCGGAGAAACCCCGCTCAAAGGTCGAAAATCCTGCGCACGATCATGCCGGGGAACCGGGCGGCACTCTGTTTGGCAGGAACAACTTCCGGAGCCGCGATTACGCGCGGCCCCTCGATCGCCTTGGCTCAGCTGTTCAGCGTCAGCGAGCTGTCGAAGGTCAGCCGGAAATAATCGTAGAGCGCGACGGCGCCCGGAGACAGCTCGGCCCCGCGTCGCCAGGCCAGACCGACATCCATCGTCGGAACCGGCGGATCGGTTTCGACCGTCACGATGCGTTTGCCCTCGAGAGACCAGGGCCGATAGACCATGTCGGAGAGCACGGTCACCCCCTGTCCGTTCGCCACGATCGAGCGCACCGCCTCGATCGACGAGGTGCGCAGCTTCACGCGCGGCTGGGTCGAACCGAAGTTCCAGTATTTCATCGTCGTGTTCGCCGCCTCGTCGACGGTGAGCATGATATAGTCCTCGTCGGCGATCTCCTTGAAATCGACGCTGCGCAGGTTCGCCAGCCGATGGCCCTGCGGCAGCCAGAGCCTGCGGGGCGAGCGCATCAGCGTCTCGCTCTCCAGTTCCGGGTTCATCACGTTCGAGGTCAGCACGATCGCGATGTCGAAGCGGTTCGACAGCAGCCCTTCCTCCACCGCCTCGCGGTTCAGCTCGTGGAGCTGAATATCGAGATTGGGATGCAGCCGCGCCAGCCGCCCCAGATGATAGGGCAGGAAATACCCGATCACCGTGTAGGTGGTCGCGACGAGAACCCGCCCGGTGACGCCGGAGCTGCGCTCGCGGATATTCACTGCTTCGTCGAGCTTGGTGAGGATATCGTAGGACAGGCCCAGCAACTCGCGCCCCGACTGGGTCAGCTCCATCCCGTGCGAGGTCCGGGTGAAAAGCTCGGTATCCATCTCGGCCTCAAGCTCTCGGATCGCGGTCGTCACCGAGGACTGCGAAATCGAGAGTTCGTTCGCCGCCCGGCTGACCTGACCGGTCTCGGCGGTGGCCACGAAATACTTGAGCTGACGGAAGTTCATGCCGCCTCCTTTCGGTTTTTCCGATAATGGCATCCCGTCATTTCAGATACCCAACGTTCGCAATCTGCTCAGCACAAAATCAACGTTCTATTTTTCAATGGGTTACGCCTGACGTCGCGACCCACCTTTATCGGATAACACGATAAAGCTGTCGGTGATATTAGAATTTTACATGTCGTTCACATTATCGAAAGCTGATCTTGCAACAGAGATCTGGAAAGAGACATGCCGAAACTCATCGACCTGAACTGTGACCTCGGAGAAGGCTTCGGCCATTGGGGCATGGCTGGCGCGCCGGATGATCAGCTGATGCCGCTGATCTCCTCGGCCAATGTCGCGAACGGTTTTCACGCCGGTGACCCGATGCAGATGAACCGGGTCGCGAAGCTCTGCCATCAGCATTCCGTCGGTCTCGGCGCACATCCCGGCTATCGCGATCTCGTAGGCTTCGGGCGCCGCCACATCAACGCGAGCTCCGAAGAGCTGGTGAACGACATCATCTACCAGGTGGGGGCGATGCGCGAATTCGGCCGCCGCTACGGGGTGCCGCTGCAGCACGTCAAACCGCACGGTGCGCTCTACATGGAGGCCGCGCGCAACGAGGACCTCTCGCGCCATCTGGTCGAGACGCTGCAACGCTACGCGCCGGGGCTGATCCTGTTCTGCATGGATATCTCGAAGACCTACGCGGTCGCCAAGCGCCTCGGTCAGCCGGTCGTGCGCGAGTTCTATGCCGACCGTGACTATGACGACAGCGGCTCGATCGTCTTCGCCCGCCACGTCTCCGCCCCCGACCCCAAGAAGCTCGCGGCGAAATGCGTGCGCGCCTGCCTCGAGAACACCGTCGAGACGGTCACCGGAAAGACGATTACGGTGGAGTTCGAGTCGATCTGCTTCCACTCGGACACGCCCGGTGCGCTGGAAATCGGCCACGCGATCAAGACTGCACTGCAAGAAAACGGCGTTACCATTGCCCCCGCGGCGATGGTTCTCGCTGAAAATGAAAAGACCTGACAGGAGAGAGCCATGACGGATATCGTTTCCCCGCTTCCCGGAACTTTCTACCACAAGCCCGACCCGAATTCGGCGCCGTTCAAATCCGCGGGCGACGCGGTCGCGGTCGGCGACACGATCGGGCTGATCGAGGTGATGAAGACCTTCATCGAGGTGAAAGCCGAGGCCGCGGGCACCTTCTCGGACTATGTCGCGGCGGATGCGACGCCGGTTTCGGCGGGCGATGTGCTCGCGAAGATGGGCTGATCCAATGGCGATCGAAACTCTCTTCATTGCAAACCGGGGCGAGATCGCCGTGCGGATCATCCGCGCTGCGCAATCGCTCGGCATCAAGACGGTGCAGGCCTATTCCGAGGCCGATGCCGAGATGCTGGCGGTCAAGCTCGCCGACGCGGCGGTCTGCGTCGGGCCCGCCCCGGCTGCGAAATCCTACCTGAACATCCCCGCCGTCGTGGCGGCCGCGAAAGACGCGGGCGCCGATGCGGTCCATCCGGGCTACGGGTTTCTCGCCGAGAACGCCGATTTCGCCCGCGCCGTGGAAGACGCCGGGATGATCTTCGTCGGCCCCAAGGCCGAGACGATCGAGCGGATGGGCGACAAGGTCGCCGCCCGGATCGCCGCAAAAGAGGCGGGCGTGCCGACGGTGCCCGGCTCTGACGGGCGCATCACGGCCGACGAGGCGCTGAGCGTGGCGGACGAGATCGGCTACCCGGTGATGATCAAGGCCGCCGCCGGTGGCGGTGGGCGCGGCATCCGGATCGCGCAGGACGCGGCCGAGCTGGCCCGTCTCGCCCCGCAGGCCCGCGCCGAGGCCGAAGCGGCTTTCGGCGACGGTGGCCTCTATCTGGAGAAGGTGATCGTCAATCCGCGCCATATCGAGGTGCAGATCCTCGGTGACGGCACGGGGGCCGCGGTCCATTGCTACGAGCGCGAATGCTCGCTGCAGCGCCGCCGCCAGAAGGTCTGGGAAGAAGCCCCCGCTTTCGGCCTGCCGGACGCCACGCGCGAGGCGATGTGCAACGCGGCGGTCGCGCTGGCCGAAGCCGTGAACTATCGCGGCGCGGGCACGATCGAATATCTCTACGATGCGGCCGCTGATGAATTCTACTTCATCGAGATGAACACCCGCATTCAGGTCGAACATCCCGTGACCGAGATGATCACCGGGCTCGATCTGGTCGCGATGATGCTGCTGATCGCGGGCGGCGAGACGCTGCCTGTCACGCAAGATCAGATCACCTGCACGGGCCATGCGATCGAGGTGCGCCTCAATGCCGAGGATCCGCTGATGCAGTTCCTGCCCTTCCCCGGCAAGGTGGCCTCGCTGTCGATCCCCGAAGGCAACGGGCTGCGCTTCGATCACTTCCTCTATGAGGGCTATCAGATCCCGCCCTTCTACGACTCGCTTCTGGGCAAGATGATCGTGCATGCGCCGACCCGCGAGGCCGCGATCGACCTGATGGCCGAGACGCTGAAAGACCTGGAAATCGGCGGTCTGAAGACCACCACGCCCCTGCATCTGGCGCTTGCCGCCGATCCGGGCGTGCGCGCCGGCGACTTCCATACGCAATGGCTCGAGCCGTGGCTCGATGCCGGCAACCTCACCGCAACCGACGCAGCATAGGAGATCCCCATGAAGACAAGGTATTCCTTTGGCGGCGACGAGCACGTCTATGTCGAGGTCGACGAGGAGATGTCGCTCGAAGCCTTCTTCGTAGCACTGTCGCTGCGCAACGCCGTGGCCGAGGCGAACATTCCCGGTGTGACCGAGATCTGCCCCGCCAATGCCAGTTTTGAAGTGCGCTTCAACCCCGACGTGATCTCGCCCGACGAGATGATGGCGCGGATCAAGGAGCTCGAGCACAAGGCCGAGGCCGGCGAGAAGCGCCTCGACACGAGGATCGTCGAGGTCCCGGTCTATTTCCAGGACCCCTGGACCCACGAGACCCTGATGCGGTTCCGCGAACGCCATCAGGACCCGGAGGCAACCGATCTCGAATATGCCGCGCGGATCAACGGTTATGACAGCGTGGAAGCCTTCATCGAGGCCTATCACTCGCAGCCGTGGTTCGTCTCGATGGTGGGTTTCGTGGCGGGCTTGCCCTTCCTTTACCAGCTCGTCGAGCGCGAGAAGCAGATCGAGGTGCCGAAATACCTGCGCCCCCGGACCGATACGCCCAAGCACACGGTCGGTATCGGCGGCTGCTTCGGCTGCATCTACTCGGTGCGCGGCGCGGGCGGCTACCAGATGTTCGGCATCACCCCGATGACGATTTTCGATCCGACCCAGACCGTCTCCTATCTGCAAGACTTCATGGTCTTCTTCAAACCCGGCGACATCGTGAAGTGGAAACCGATCGACCGCGCCGAGTTCGACCGGATCGAGGCCGCCGTGAAAGACGGCACCTATACCCCCCGCATTGCCGAAGTGACCTTCGATCTCGAAGCGTTCAACGCCGATATGGCGGGCACCAATGCGAAACTGATGGAGGCCCTCAATGGCGTTTAAGGTTGTCAAACCCGGCCTGTCGACGACGATCCAGGATCTTGGTCGTCCGGGCTATTTCCATCTCGGCATTCCCGAAGGCGGCGCGATGGATCGCTTCGCGATGCGGGTCGCCAACATGCTGGTCGGCAATGACGAGGCCGAGGCCGGTCTGGAAGCCGTCTTCATGGGCCCGGAACTGACGTTCGAGGATGACACGCTCGTGGCCGTCACCGGTGGCGAGATGCCGATCATGGTCGATGGCGAGCCGCGCGAGAACTGGTCCTCCTTCGTCGTGAAGGCCGGTCAGACGCTGAGCTTCGGTTTCCTGAAATCCGGCGCACGCATCTACATCGCCTTCGGCGGCGGGATCGACACGCCGAGCGCGCTCGGCTCGCGCTCGACCTATCCGATCGGCGCACTTGGCGGGGTCGACGGCCGCGCCATTGCGGCAGACGACGTGATCCCGGTCGGCAAATCCAAGGACATGACCGAGCGCACGCTCGACAAGGCGCTGCTCGCCCCGGTCGAGACGCCGGTCAGCCTGCGGGTTCTCCCGGGCCTCTACTGGCACCGGCTGACCCCGGCGTCGCAGGCGCAGTTCTTCGCCGACGAGTGGACCGTCGCCCCCGAGGCAGACCGGATGGGCTATCGCTTCCGCGGTGGCGCGCCGATGGAATTCGTCGAGCGTGAACAGCCCTTCGGCGCGGGCTCCGACCCGTCGAACATCGTCGATGGCTGTTATTCCTACGGCTCGATCCAGGTGCCGGGCGGACAGGAGCCCATCGTGCTCCATCGCGACGCGGTCTCGGGCGGGGGCTACTTCACCCTCGGCGCGGTGATCTCGGCCGATATGGACCTGATCGGGCAGCTGCAACCCAACACCAAGGTGCGCTTCGTCGAAGTGACCATGGAACAGGCACTGGCCGCGCGCACCGCACGCCGCGAACGGCTCGACAAGATCCGCGCCGCGCTCGGGTAAATCCCGGGCGCCCCGCGCCGAAGCTATTCCACAAGCGGGGACAACCCGCGATCAAACCAAGCAACAGAGAGGTCTCTGAACAATGAAACATGTCCTGACATCCGTCGCGCTTCTGGGCGCTACGTGTGCCGCGTTCCCGGCCATGGCCGAGGATGCGTGGTTCCCCTACCCCGCCGAAGAGGTCGTCCCGGCCTTCTCCGCCGACGGCACCGCCCAGCCCATCGAATATGAGGCGCTGGCCAAGGCCGACAAGGATTACAAGATCTGCGTCTCCTTCCCGCATATGAAAGACGCCTATTGGCTGGGCGTCGATTACGGCGTGACCGAAGAGGCCAAGCGCGAAGGCGTCAGCCTGAACGTCGTCGAGGCCGGTGGCTACACCAACCTCGCCAAGCAGATCAGCCAGATCGAGGACTGTGCCGCCGGTGGCGCGCAGGCGGTCATCATCGGGGCGATCTCCTATGACGGTCTGAACTCGGTCGTGAAGGAACTGGCCGACAAGGACATCCCGGTCATCGACCTCGTCAACGGCATGTCCTCGCCCGACCTCGCGGCCAAGTCGCTCGTCTCCTTCGAGACGATGGGTCGCGAAATCGGTGCCTACCTCGCGCAGAAGCACCCCGAGGGCAGCGACGAAGTGACCGTCGGCTGGTTCCCGGGCCCGGCAGGCGCAGGCTGGGTCGAAGCCGCGAACAAGGGCTTCATGGAAGCCGTGAAGGGTTCGGCCGTCAAAGTGCTCGAGCCGCGCTATGGCGATACCGGCAAGGAAGCCCAGCTCAAGCTCGTCGAAGACGTGCTGCAGGCGAACCCGGAAGTGAGCTACATCGCGGGCACCGCAGTGACCGCGGAAGTGGCACAGGGCCTGCTGCGCGAGCGCGGCCTGACCGACAAGGTCGGCAACCTCGCCTTCTACCTGACGCCCGGCGTCTATAGCGGCATCCAGCGCGGCTTCATCGAGGCGGCCCCGGCAGACTCGATGGTGATCCAGGGCCGGATCGCGGTCGATCAGGCGGTGCGGATCCTCGAAGGCAAGGACTACGTGAAGCATGTCGGTCCGAAGATCTTCGTCATCACCAAGGACAATATCGAAGACACGCCGCGTTCCGCGGTGCTGCCCCCGGACGGCTTCCAGCCGGTCTTCTCGGTGAACTGACGAAGCGCGGCGCCGGCCCTCCCCCTTCCGCCGGCGCCGCCAATTCCTGCCCTGGGAGACAGCAAATGACGAGCAAACCGCTTCTACAGGCGCATGGGCTGAGCAAGGCCTATCCGGGCGTCCTCGCCCTCGATGCCGTCGATTTCGACCTCTATGCGGGTGAGCTGCATGTGCTGTTCGGTGAGAACGGCGCGGGGAAATCGACGATGATCTCGCTGCTGGCGGGCGCCAACACCCCGACCTCCGGCACGATCGAGATGCGCGGCGGGCCGGTCCAGTTCGCCTCGGTGGCCGATGCGCAGGCCAAAGGCATCCATACCGTTTTTCAAGAATTCTCGCTGATCCCGACGATGAGCGTGGCGCAGAACATGTTTCTGGGCCACGAGCCCGGCGTCGGCCCCTTCCTGTCGCCGCGCGCGATGCGCCAGCGGGCAAAGCAGATTCTGACCGATCTGAACTTCGACATCGACCCGGACCTGACCGTGGCGCGCCTGTCGCGGGCGCAACAGCAGATGGTCGAGATCGCCAAGGCGATGCAGGGCGATCTGTCGGTCCTTATCCTCGACGAGCCCACCGCCTCGCTGACCGATCGCGAGGTCGATCAGCTGTTCGAGGTGATCGGGCGGCTCAAATCCGAGGGCGTGGGGATCATCTATATCTCGCATCGCGTGCACGAATTCGAGCGCATCGCCGAGCGCGTCACCGTGCTGCGCGACGGCGCGCATATCGGCACCGCGCCGATGGCCGAGATGACCGAGCAATCTCTCGTGGACATGATGGCCGGGCGCGAGATCCGCGACATCTACCCGACGATCGCCCATAAGCCCGGCGAAGTCGTCCTCGACGTGCAAAACCTCAGCGCCCCCGGCATAGATCACGCCTCCTTCGAGGTGCGCCGGGGCGAGGTTCTGGGCGTCGCGGGCCTCGTGGGCTCGGGTAAATCGCGGCTGTTCCGATCGGTGATGGGGCTCAACCCGACCCATGCCGGACAAGTGCGCTTCAAGGGCCGGGACGTCACCGGCGCGCAGACCCGCAAGCTGGTGAAAGCGGGCGCGTGGTATCTCTCGCCCGACCGCAAGCACGAGGGCCTGATCCTCGCCGAGACGCCGCGCGGCAATCTGGTGATGGACCTGATGGCCGAGGGCGGCCCACTGCTGCGCTCGCGTCAGCTGAGCACCCGCGCGGGCGAAATCTTCGGCCATGTCGAACTGCACGAAAGCTACCGCGCGCGTGTCGTCGGCAAGCTCTCGGGCGGCAATCAACAGAAGGTTCTGTTCGGCAAGGCTTTCGGGCATGAGGCCGATCTCTACATCTTCGACGAGCCGACCGTGGGCGTCGACATGGGTACCCGCGCGGCGCTCTACCGGCTGATCGCGGAACTGGCCGAGGCCGGAAAGGCCGTGGTGGTGATCTCGTCGGACCTGCCTGAGGTGATGAACCTCGCCCACCGCGCCATCGTGCTCGCCAATGGCAAGATCACCGCCGAGCTGCCGCGCGAGGATCTGCGCGAGGACATCGTCCTTCGCTATTTCTTCGACCAGCCCGGCGCCTCCCAACTGACACTCCAAGACACAGAAGGAAGCCCCGCATGATGCAGGCCAATTCCAAGCCTTCGCTGGCGGCGCTGCCGCTGCGTATCTTCATCAAGCTCGGCGTGCTGCCGTTCTTCCTCATCGCGGCCGTCGTGATCTTCACCCTCGCCGCGCCGAACTTCCTGTCGCCGCAGAACTTGATCAACGTGGCACGGCAATCGGTCTATCTGGTGCTCGTGTCGCTGGGCCAGATGCTGGTGCTGATCTCGGGGGGCTTCGACCTTTCGGTGGGCACGGTGATCGCGCTCAGCTCCGTCGTCTCGGCGCTGGCGATGACATGGGCCGCGCAGATCTTCCCCGATGCGATCTGGCTCGTGATCCTGATCGGCGCCTTCGCAGGCTTCGCGGTCGCGCTGATCGTGGGCGCGGTGAACGGGATCGGCGTCGCGCTGTTCGACGTCTCGCCCTTCATCATGACGCTGGGTGTCTCGTCTGTCGGCACCGGGCTTGCGCTGTTCCTGACCGGGGGCGTGCCGGTCTCGGGCCTGCCCTTCGCCTTTGGCGACACGTTCGGCTTCGGTCGGGTGTTCGGAGTTCCCGTGCCCGTGGTGATCGCCGTGATCGCCATCATCGTGATGTGGGTGCTGATGGCG
Source organism: Thioclava sp. ISO4 (assembly GCF_058105145.1). Classification (NCBI taxonomy): domain Bacteria; kingdom Pseudomonadati; phylum Pseudomonadota; class Alphaproteobacteria; order Rhodobacterales; family Paracoccaceae; genus Thioclava; species Thioclava sp. ISO4. Next base: position 2,249,585 of record NZ_CM176571.1, on the reverse strand, counting down.
CGCACCCGCGTCGGCGCCCGGATCTATGCCGTCGGCGGCAACATCAAGGCGGCGCATCTGTCGGCGATCAACACCCGCGGCACACTGATCCTCGTCTATGGGCTTTGCGCCGTGATCGCGGCCCTGACCGGCCTGCTGCTGACCGCGCGCGTCGAGAGCGGCGATGCGAACCTTGGCGGCACGATCGCAATGGAGAGCATCGCGGCCTGCGTCATCGCCGGGGTCTCGCTGCGCGGCGGGATCGGCCGGGTGGAGAATGTCGTGCTCGGCGCGTTCTTCATCATCCTGATGCAAAACGGGATGAACCTCGCGCAGGTCAGCTCCTACATGCAGATGGTTCTCATCGGCCTGTTGCTCATCTTCGCGGTGATCTTCGACCAGCTGCGCTACCGGATGATCGTGAAAGGCTAAACCGCCTTGCCCCGCCGGGTGCGCGTCCTGCGCGCCCGGTTTTTCCTTTTCCGCCTCGGCGGCCCTTTCCCAAACCATGATCGACGCACGCCAAGCAGGCGCCCGCAGAACGCCTGCGCCAGAGCGCCCCCCCCCCCGTGCGAAGCCGTCTTCCCGGAAAACACTGAAAGCCAACAAAGTTCGCCGCATATGGGCGCGATCCCCCCTGCGTCACATTTGCGCTAGCTACCGGCGCTCAGGTTTGCAAAAGTAGTCAAAAGACATGCGCGAAGAGGGACGTCATGGTTGGAATTGGAACGGGCCTCGCACGGCTCGCGATGGTGGCGGTTCCGACCGCACTCGGTGTTGCCGCGATCGTTTTCGCGGGCGATCTGAAATCTCTGCCCAGCCCGAACGAGGCGAACCGCCCCGCTGCGCTGGTGCGGGTGATCACGCTCGCCCCGATCGAGATGATCCCGCGCGTCACCGGCTATGGCACGGTCGCGCCGGTGCGCGAATGGCGCGCCGTCGCCCGGATCGAGGGGGAAATCCGCGACATCGCCAAGCCGCTCGCGCCGGGCGATATCGTGGCCAAGGACACGCCGCTTTTCACCATCGACGACAGCGATCTGAAGTTGCAGCGCGCCAGTCTCGAGGCGCAGGTCGCGGCCTCCAAGGTCAAGGATGAGACGGTGCGCACGAGCCTTGAACTCGCGCGGTCCGATCTCGCGCTCGCCCAGGACGAGCTCGACCGCCAGAAGACGCTGCACGATCTGGGCCGGATCACCCAGCCCCAGCTCGACGCGGCGCGCCGCCAGCAGCTGACCGCGCAGACCAAGGTGACCGATCTCGAAAGCCAGCTGAAGCTGAACGAGGCCGAACGCGAGGTGCTCGATACGCAGGCGGCGACGATCGACCGCTCGATCGGGCTGTCGACGATCACCGCGCCCTTTGAGCTGCGGGTGAACGCGCTCGACGCGGATCTCGGCCAATATGTCAATCGCGGTCAGGTTCTGCTGAGTGGCGAAGGCGTCGCGGCGGTCGATATTTCTGCGCAATTCCCGATCGGGCGGATGGGCCCCCTGCTCCGGCTCGCGGGCGACGGCACCGAGGTCACCGATCTAAAGGCGCGCGTCACCCTGCCCGAGCCCGAGCACCCCATTGTCTGGAAGGCCAAGGTCGAGCGGATGGGCGAGGCGATTGACGAGACCACGCAAAGCGCGCCCGTCGTGGTGCGGGTCGACGATCCGCTGGGTCAGGCACAGGCGGGCGAGCGCCCGCCCCTGCGGCGCAACATGGTCGTCGCGGTGGAACTCGCCGCGCCGAAGCAGAGCCTGCTCGTCGTGCCCGCCGAGGCGGTCGCGGGCGGCACCGCGATGGTGGTGTCCGAGGATGGCACGCTGGAGAAGCGCGCGGTGAAGACCAGCTTCGTCTCCGGCGATCTGGCGGTGATTGCGCAGGGCCTCAAGGCGGGCGACAAGCTGGTCGTCACCGATCCCTCCATCGCCGTGCCGGGCATGACGGTCAAGGCGGCCGAGGATGAGGCGCGCAAGGCCGAGATCGCCGCCGAGGCGCTTGGCCAGACGGCCACCAGCCCGCAACCGGGCAGCGGTGGCGGTGGCGGAGGTGGCGGCGGCGGCAAGGGCACCGCGCCCGAAGGCGACGCCGCACCGAGCGGAGACAGCGCCACCAAGCCCGCGGGAGATGCGCAATGATCGCGCTTTTTGCTGGTCATCGCACGGCGGCCAATATCGCGATGATCGCGATTGCGGGCCTCGGGCTGATGGCGCTGCCGAGCCTGCAGCGCGACACCTTCCCGGCGACGCCGCCCTCGGATGTCTCGGTCCGCATCACCTATCCCGGCGCCGCGCCTTCGGAGGTCGAGACCGGCATCTGCACCGTGACCGATCCGGTCCTGACGCGGGTCGAGAACCTTGCGAAACTGACCTGCCTTGCGCGCGACAACAGCGCCCAGATCACCGCCGAGATGATCGAGGGCGCGGACATGACGCGCTTCTACAACGACATCAAGGATGCGGTGGACGGGATCAATTCCTTCCCCGACAAGGCCGACGATCCGGTGGTGCAGATCGTCGAGCGCACCGCCTCGGTCTCGTCGGTGGCGGTGACCGGGCCGGACGATCCGGCGGTGCTCTACGCCTATGCCCAGAGCTTCGCCGATCAGCTGCGCGCCGATCCCGCGATCTCGCTGGTCTCGGTGAACGGCTTTTCCGACCGCGAGATCGCCATTGAGTTCGACCGCGCCGCGCTGGAGCGCTTCGGGCTTAACCTGAGTTCCGTGGGCGCGACGCTGGCGCGCTACAGCCTCGATATGCCCGCAGGCTCGATCGAGGGGCGGTCTGGCGAAGTGGCGCTGCGCTTCCTCGGCGAAAAACGCACGCCCGCCGAGCTGGCGCAGATCCCGATTGCGGGAAGTGCCGCGGGCGGCGAGGTGCGCCTGGGCGATGTCGCCAAGATCCGCGAAGGCTTCGCCGACCCCTCGCAGGCCACCTATTTCGACGGCAAGCGCGCCGCCATCGTCACCGTACAGAAGACCGCCTCGCAGGATGCGCTGCGGGTGCGGGCCGCGCTCGACCGCGAAATGGCACAGGCGCAGGCCGAGGCGCCGGGCAATATCCAGCTCGCGATCTCGGCGGATTCCACGCGCAACATCGTCGAACGCCTGCGCATCATCGGGGTCAACGGGCTGCAGGGCCTGATCCTCGTGCTCGTCGCGATGTGGCTGTTCTTCGGGCTACGCATGTCCTTCTGGGTCGCGATGGGCCTGCCGATCAGCTTCCTCGGCGCGATCTTCGCGATGCAGATGCTGGGCTACACGATCAACATGATGACGATGGTGGCGCTGTTGGTCGCCACGGGTCTGTTGATGGACGATGCGATCGTGATCTCGGAAAACATCGTGCGCAGGCGACAATCGGGAGAGCCCGCCCGTGTCGCCGCCGTCAAAGGCACCATGCAGGTCTTTCCCGGCGTTCTGGCGTCTTTCTTGACCACGGCGATGGTGATCGGGCCGCTCAGTTTCCTGACCGGCAATATCGGCGCGCTGCTGAAATACATTCCGATCGTGCTGCTGATCACGCTGACGGTCAGCCTGATTGAGGCCTTCCTGATCCTGCCCGCCCATATGCGCCACTCGCTCAAACACGACATGCGCCCCGGCCCCGTGCAACGCGCGGTCAACGGCGCGTTCGAGCGGCTGCGCGACCGTGTCATCGTGCCGCTTGCCGGGGTCGCGCTGCGCTGGCGCTACCTGACGCTGGGGCTCGCGATCTTTGTCGTGGCGCTCTCGGTCGCGCCCTTCACCGGGGGCTTCCTGAAATACCAGAGCTTCCCGACGCTGGAGAGCGACACGGTCGAGGCGCGGCTTCTGCTGCCCGCGGGCGCGCCGCTCTCGCTGACCGAGGCGCGGGTGAGCAAGGTCGTCAAGGCGCTCAAGGAGATGGATGCCGAGCTGAGCCCCGCTCAGCCGGACGGCCAGCCCCTCGTCAGAAGCTACACGATCACCTATGGCAGCAATGCCGACAGCCCGACCACGGGGCCGAACATGGCCACGGTGAGCGCCTCGCTGCTGCCTGCAGGGACCCGCACCACCGAGGTCGGCACGGTGCTCGATCGCTGGAAGCAGTTGGTCGGCAAGATGCCCGACATGGCCGCCTTCCGGATCACCGACAAGGAGCGCGGCGCGGGTGGCAAACCGATCGACCTGCTGGTGACCGGCCCGGATCTTGCCGATCTGGCGACCACCGCGCGCGAGCTGCGCCGCTTCTTCCGCGGCTTCGACGGGGTGCGTGACGTGACCTTCGATCTGCAGCCGGGCAAGCCCGAGCTGGTGGTGCGGATGAAACCGGCGGTCGCCAACCTCCTGGGTGTGACGCCTGCCGCGCTGGCGGGTGAGCTGCGCGCGGCCTTCCGGGGCGACAGTGCCGTCAGCTTTGCCGATGCGAGCGGTCAGGTCGATATCGTGGCCCGGCTCGCGCCCTCCGAGCGGCGCGCTATCGGCGATGTTCTGGCGCTGCGGGTGCCCGGCAAGAACGGCGCGCTGGTGCCTCTGTCTGCAGTGGCGACGGTCAGCGAGACGCGCGGTTACACCACGATCACCCATGTGAACGGGCAGCGCGCGGTCTCGGTGCAGGGCACGATCGACCCGACGCGGGCCAATTCGCGCGAGCTGATGGCGGCGATGCGGGCGGATTACCTGCCCGAACTTGCGCAAAAGCGTCCCGACGTGAAGGTGCAGGTTCTGGGCGAGGAACAGGACACCGCGACCACCGGCGCCTCGCTTGCGCGCTTCATGACGACGGGCGCGCTCGGGGTCTACCTGTTGCTGGCCTTCTACATGGGCAGCTTCATCCGCCCCATCGCGGTGATCGCTACGATCCCGCTCAGCCTGATCGGAGTGATGTGGGGGCATGTGCTGCTTGGCCTGCCGCTCTCGCTGCCGAGCCTCGTGGGGCTGGCGACGCTGGCGGGCGTGGTGGTGAACGATGCGATCCTGCTCGACGCCTTCATCGGAGAGCGGCGTGCGACCGGAACTCCGATGCTCGAGGCCGGAAAGGAGGCCGTGCGCGACCGCTTCCGCGCGATCTTCCTGACCTCGCTGACGACGGTGGTCGGGCTTGGCCCGCTCCTGCTGGAGACCTCGACGCAGGCGCAATTCCTGCGCCCGATCGTGGCGAGCCTCGCCTTCGGTCTGAGCGCGGCGACGGTGCTGTCGCTCTTCGTGACCCCGGCGATCCTCGCCGTGCTCGAAGATTTCGGCATCCGCACCGCCGAGCCCGAGCCCGAGGAGACGGCCCCCTCAGTCGAGCACCCCGCCGACGCCATGCGCGTCTGAGGCCCGCCCGCGCCGGGGCGGCGCGGCGGTCCTATCCGCGGCAGGTCTCGACGATCACCTCGCGCAGCCAGCGATGGATGGCGGAGTCGTTCTTGCGCGCGGTCCAGACGACCGACAGGTCGAACGGACCGGGAAACGGGCTTTCGTTGAGCACGAGCCCCTCCATCGTCTTGCCGAGGCGAATGGGCATCGTCGCGACAAGGTTCGACTGGGCAAGCAGCGAGGCCAGCCCGGCCGGGCTTGGCACCGTGATCGTCGGCCGCAGCGAATGGCCTGCGGCTTCGAGTTCATGGATATAGGCCGATTTCCAGCCGCCGCCGTAATTGATGTAGACATGGTTGAGCGCAAGGTAGCTGTCCACATCGAGCGCCCGCCCCGCCATCGGATGCCCCGGATCCATGAAACAGGCATATTCCTCGGTATAGAGCCTGCGCGAATGGAATCCGGACTCGCCGCGCGCGAAAGGTCCGACCAGAACATCGGCCTCGCGTCGCAGAAGCCGCAGATGGCCGTCGCCCAACGCATTCACCACCCCGACCTCGAGATGCGGCGCCTGTTTGCGCAGGGCCGAGACGATCTTCGGGATCATCAGGATGCGCTCGTAATAGTTGCAGGCGATCGTGACCTTGGCGCGCGACTGCGCGGGATCGAAATCCTCCGGCTGCGCGATATCGTCGAGCTTCTCGAGAATCTCGATCACCTGCTGGAGGATATGTTCGCAGCGCTCCGTCGAGACCTGCCGCCCGCCCTCGCGCACGAAGAGCGGGTCCTGAAAATAGTTGCGCAGCTTGGCGATCGTGTAGCTCACCGCCGACTGGTTCACGTCGAGCTTTTCGGCCGCCGCCGTGAAAGAGCCCAATTCATGCACGAGCCGCAGCGTCTCGAGCGCGGCGATATCGATCCTGCCGGTGAACGTGGTTGATTGTGACATGAGGCCCATCAAATTATTTGATGATATATACTAAGTTCATCTTATTGTTACAAGTTGCTGCGGCCTTTAGTCAGGACCCCGGAGGAGATTTCGGGAGGAAACTATGGCGCTCGCACCGCTGGACGAGGAGATTACGCTCGCGCAACTGACGACGGATCCCTATCCGATCTATCGCAGATTACGCGCTGAAAGCCCGGTTCTGCGGGTCGCCTCTGCCGGGCGCACATTCCTGACGACGGCAGAGCTGACCAAGCAGGTGAAGGACAATCCGACGCTGTTCAGCAGCGACGATCCCAACACGCCGATGAAGCCCGCCTTCCGGGCGCATACCCTGATGCGCAAGGATGGCGAGGAGCATCTGCGCGAGCGCATGGCGATCGCGCCGGCGCTGACGCCCAAGAAAATCCAGTCGGACTGGGGGCCGCTCTACCAGAAATTCGCCGAGGAATATGTCGGACGGCTGCCGCGTGGCGAGACGGTCGATCTGTTCTCAGAGCTGTGCGGTCCTCTGGCCGCGCGCATCCTCGCCCATGTCCTCGGCATCCCCGAGGCCAGCGACGCGCAAATGCAGCGCTGGTCGCAGCACCTGATCGACGGGGCGGGGAATTTCGGCTGGCAGCCCGAGCCCTTCGCGATCTCGGACAAGGCCAATGACGAGATGGACGCGCTCTTTACCGAGCTGCGCGAGAAGCGGATCGCGGAGCCCGACGGCTCGGCCTATTCGGTGATGCTCAATGCCGAGAACCCGATCCCGATGAGCCAGATCTGGGCCAATATCAAGATCGCGATCGGCGGCGGCATCAACGAGCCGCGCGACGCGCTGGCCACGATCCTTTACGGGCTGCTGACCAATCCCGATCAGCTGGAACAGGTCCGTGCCGAGGGCGCGTGGAGCAAGGCTTTCGAGGAAGGCGTGCGCTGGGTCGCGCCGATTCAGGCCAGCTCGCGGCTGGTGACAGAGGATACCGAGCTTGGCGGCTTCGAGATCCCGAAAGGCGATACGGTGATGACGATCCAGGCCTCGGCCAATCGCGACGAGAGCATCTTTGAGAACGGCGAGGAGTATTTCGTCTTCCGCGACAAGAACCCCCATCAGGCCTTCGGCAACGGTCCCCACCATTGCGCGGGCGCCCATATCGCGCGGCGCACGGTGGGCAAGATCATCCTGCCGCTGCTGTTCGACCGCTTCCCCGATATGCGCCTGCCCGACCCGGACGCGGTGATCTGGCGCGGCTTCGGGTTCCGCGGGCCGATCAACCTGCCGGTGGAGCTGAACTGACCCGACCCCACGCGGATCGGAGAGAGGAGGAGGAATTTCTATGGTTAAAGTGACTTACGTCGCACAGGACGGCACCCGCACCGATATCGACGCTGACGAGGGCGACAGCGTGATGCATGCGGCGGTCTCGAACGATGTCGACGGGATCGTCGGCGAATGCGGCGGCTCGATGATGTGCGCGACCTGCCATTGCTATGTCGACGAGGCATGGGCGGACCGGGTCGGACCGCGCAGCAGCGGCGAGGAGGACATGCTCGAAGGCGCGGCCTCGGAAGTGACCGACCGGTCTCGCCTATCGTGCCAGATCAAGCTGACGCCCGAGCTTGACGGGCTCGTGGTCCATCTGCCCGAGGAACAGTTTTGACCGCCGAGAGCGTCACGATAATCGGCGCGGGCCAAGGCGGTCTGCAGGCGGCGATCAGCCTGCGGCAGAACGGCTTCGAAGGCGCGATCACCCTGATCGGCGACGAGCCGGGCCTGCCCTATCAGCGCCCGCCGCTTTCGAAGGTCTATCTGCAGGACGGCAAGGCCGAAGCGCTCTACCTGCGCCCCGAGAGTTTCTTCGACACCAAGCGGATCGACTACCTGCCGGGCGCGCGGGTGGAGGCGATCGACCGCGTGGCGCAGCGGCTGAGCGTCCTGCGCGACGGGGCCGAACACTCCCTGCCCTATGACCATCTGATCCTCGCGACCGGGACGCGCAACCTGCGCCCGCCGATCGAGGGGATCGCCCATGCCTGCGACCTGCGCACGCTGGCCGACGCGCAGCGCCTGCGCGAGAAACTCGACCAGCCGACCCGCATCGCGGTGATCGGCGGCGGTTTCATCGGATTGGAATTCGCAGCCGTCGCGCGCAAGCTCGGCCATGAGGTCGCGGTCATCGAGGCCGCCCCGCGCCTGATGGCCCGCGCGGTGTCGCAGCGGATGTCGGAGCATTTCGCCGACCTGCATCGCGGCTGGGGCAATGCGCTTTATCTGGGCCAGCCTGCCGTGGCAGTGGAGCCGACCGGCGTGACGCTGGCCGACGGGACCGGGATCGCCGCCGAATTCGTGCTGGTGGCAGCTGGCGTGCGCCCGAATGTGGAACTGGCCGAGGCGGCAGGACTCGCGATAGACAATGGGGTAAAGACGGATGCCCGGCTTCTGACCTCGGACCCTGCGATTTCGGCGCTCGGCGACTGCGCGAGCTTCCCCGATCCGCGCGGCCGTGGACATATCCGGCTCGAAAGCGTGCAGGCCGCGACCGATCACGCGCGGCTCATCGCGAAGCGGATCGCGAAAGGCGACACCGACGTTTACGGCGCGCTGCCATGGTTCTGGTCGGATCAGGGCACGTGCAAATTGCAGATCGCAGGCTATGCGACCCCCGATGCGGCGGAGGAGGAGATCGCCGCGGGGATCGTGGGCCGGTTCGACGAACGCGGGCTTGCCGCGATCGAGACCGTCGACAACGCGCGGGCCCATATGCGAGCACGCAAACTCATCGCGTCGCCGGAGCCGGTGACGCGCGCAGATCTGGAGGAGATCGCCGCCTAGCGCGGCACATGAACGACAGGCCCTCGGAGGAGGGGCTCAAACGGTCCAAAGGGAGGAGAGACCATGAAACACACGACCCTTAGCGTCGCCACCGCCATCGCGGTCGGTGCCACGATGAGCATCGCGACTGGCGCTGGCGCGCAGGAGCTGAAATACGCGAACTGGGCGCCGCCGACCCACACGATCAACGCGGCCCAGATCGAGCCTCTGGCCAAGGCGCTCTCCGAGGGCACCGACGGGGCGGTAACGCTGCGCGGCTATCACGGTGGCGAGCTGGGCGCGGGCCCAGCCGATCAATATGTGCGCGTGCTGCAAGGCACCGCCGATATGGGCTGGGGCGTTCAGGGCTATACCTCGTCGCAATTCCCGAAAAGCCTGATTGCGGAACTGCCGGGCGCGCTGCCGCTGGATGCGCCGGGCTACAAGGCGCTCTGGCAGGGCTTCGATCAGATCAAGGGCGAATACCCGCAGACCGAAGTGATCGCGCTGTGGGGCTCAGAACCCAACGTCCTGATGATGCGCGACAAAGAGGTGCGCACGCCTGCCGATCTGAAGGGCCTCAAGATCCGCGTCGCCGGGTCGATTTCGGCCGCCGCGATGGAGGCGCTTGGTGCAACCCCGGTGCAGATCCCGATGACACAGGTCTATAACGGGCTGCAAACCGGGTTGATCGACGGCGTGGTCAGCGGCGCCTCGATCCTGTCGGATTTCAAGCTCAACGAGGTCGTGGGCAGCGTGACGACGGGTCCGAACCTTGGCCGTCTCACCTTCTACACGGTGATGAACAAGGCGGCCTATGACGGGCTGTCGCCCAAGGCCAAGGCAGCGCTCGATGCGATGAAGGGCGAGAAGATCTCGAAGATGACCGAGGAGGCGTGGATCGCCACCGCGAACAAGGCGCTGGAGGCCGCGCGGGCCTCCGACAGCACCACGGTGATCGATCTCGACGCGGCTGGCTCGAAACCCTTCGACGACGCGCTTGCCGACGTGACCGACACCTATGTGAGCAAGGTCGGCGGAGAGGCGACGCTCGCCGCGATGCGGGGCGAGTGATGCTCGCGCGCGCGCAGAAACTGGCGGACAGGCTGATCGGCCTGTCCGCGATCATCGGCACGACGGGGTTGATCTTCGTCGTGGCCGTGATCGTCATCGACGTGATCGGGCGCAATTTCGGCACGCCGCTTTACGGCTCGCAGGACCTGCTCACGATGACGATGGTGCTGATCGTCTTCGGCGGCATGGCGCTTTGCGATCGCCGCGACGGCCATATCGTCGTCGACATCTTCGAGAGCGCCTTCCCCCCTGCCCTCAACCGCGCGATCGACATTTTCTCGGCGCTCCTGGGCGTCGCGATCTTCGTGCTGATCGCGGTGACGGTCTACAAGAGCGCGCAGCTGAGCCAGATGCTCAACCTCTCGACCAATCTTCTGAACCTGCCCAATGCGTGGTTCCAATATGCGCTTTGCGTGCTCTCGCTGGTGGGCGCGCTGACGATGGTCCTGCGCGCGCTGCGGCTCATGTCGCGCCACGGCTATGAGCATCACTCCGAAAGGGACGTAATATGACCCCCGCTCTCACCGGATCGGTCGGGCTCGCGCTGCTTCTCGGCATGCTCCTGATGCGCGTGCCGGTGGCCTTCGCGATGTTCGCGGTGGGCTTCGTCGGCATCTGGATCCTGAACGGGCTGCAGGCCGCGACCGGGCTTCTGGCGTCGGAGACCTTCTCGCTCGCGTCGAATTCCGAGCTGATCGTGGTGCCGCTCTTCATCCTGATGGGCAATGTCGCGAGCGTCACCGGCATGAGCCGCAAGCTCTATGACGCGGCCTATGCGACCGTGGGCCAGGTGCGCGGCGGTCTGGCGCTGGCGACGGTCGTGGGCTGCGGCGGATTTGCGGCGCTCTCGGGCTCTTCGGTCGCCTCGGCGCTGACGATGGGCCGCACCGCGCTGGCCGAGATGGACCGCTACGCCTATAGCCCGCGCCTCTCGACCGGGGTCGTGGCCGCGGGCGGCACGTTGGGCATCCTGATCCCGCCCTCGACCGGCTTCGTGATCTACGCGATCCTCACCCAACAAAGCATCGGGCGGCTCTTCATGGCGGGCATCCTGCCGGGCCTTCTGCTGCTGAGCGCCTTCATCCTGACCATCGCGATCCTCTGCGTGCTGCGCGCCGAGATGGGACCGAAAGGCCCCGCGACCAGCGCCGCCGAGAAAGGCCGCGCATTCCTCGGTGCGATCCCGATCCTCATGGTGATCGTGCTGACCATCGGCGGCATCTATTCGGGCCTGTTCTCGCCCACCGAAGCGGCGGGCGTCGGCGCGGCCTTCGTGATCGCGATCGGGGCTTTCAGCGGCACGTTGAGCCTGCGCAGCTTCTGGCGCGCCGCGCAGGACAGCATCGTGACCACCGCCTCGGTCATGCTGATCCTGATCGCGGCGCATCTGATCAACCCCTTCGTGGCGCTGAGCCACCTGCCCGCCGAGGTGAGCGACCTTCTCGTCTCGCTCGATCTGGGACGTATCGGCACGCTGGTCCTGATCCTTGCGATCTACATGGTTCTCGGCTGCTTCCTCGAAGGGCTCGCGATGCTGGTGCTGACCCTGCCGATCTTCCTGCCGGTGATCCTCGATCTCGGCATCGACCCGATCTGGTTCGGGGTGCTGGTGGTGCTGACGCTCGAAATGGGGCTAATCTCGCCCCCGGTGGGGATCAACGTCTTCATCGTGAAATCGGTCGCGCAGAACGTGCCGCTGATCGAGATCTTCCGCGGCGTCCTGCCCTTCTGGTTCGCGATGTTTGTGACCCTTGCAATCCTCGTCGCGGTGCCCGGAATATCGCTGTGGCTGCCCGGGATGATGTGAGGCACAAAGGTCTGGAACGGTGCCGATCCGGCACCCGCCGCGCCGCGTCACGCAAGAGCGAACACTCAAAGGGAGGACATTTCATGAAAGAGATCGGATTGCTGCTGGACGGGGCCTCCGCCCCCGCCGCTTCGGGCGCGAGTTTCGACCGGATCGATCCGGTCACCGGCGCGGTCGCCACCCGCGCCGCCGCGGCGGGGCGTGACGATGTCGAGACGGTCGTGGCTTCCGCCGCGCGCGCCTTTCCCGGCTGGTCCGCGACCGGGCCGAACGGGCGACGCAAGATCCTGTCGAAAGCAGCCGACGTGATGGACGCGCGCGTCGACGATTTCATTCAGGCGGTTATTGCCGAGACCGGCGCGACCGGGCCCTGGGCCGGGTTCAACGTGCATCTCGCCGCGGGCATGATCCGCGAGGCTGCGGCAATGACCACCCAGATCGGCGGCGAGATCATCCCCTCCGACAAGCCCGGCACGATGGCGATGGGCGTCGCGCGCGCCAAGGGCGTCTGCCTCGGCATCGCGCCGTGGAATGCGCCCGTCATCCTCGGCACGCGCGCGGTCGCGATGGCGCTCGCCTGCGGCAATACGGTGGTGCTGAAAGCCTCGGAAATGTGCCCCGCGACGCATCGCCTGATCGGGGAATGTTTCGCGGAAGCCGGGCTTCCCGACGGCGCGCTCAACGTGGTGACCAACGCCCCCGAAGACGCGGCCGATGTCGTCGAGGCGCTGATCGCGCACCGGGACGTGAAGCACGTGAACTTCACCGGCTCTTCCGCCGTCGGCCGTATCATCGGACGGCTTGCGGGCGAGCATCTGAAGCCCTCGCTGCTGGAGCTGGGCGGCAAGGCGCCGCTGATCGTGCTCGACGATGCCGATCTCGACGGGGCGGTGAATGCCGCGATTTTCGGCGCCTTCATGAACCAGGGCCAGATCTGCATGTCGACCGAGCGGATCATCGTCGACGAGAAAGTGGCCGACGCTTTCGTCGAAAAGCTCGCCGCGCGCGCCAGTGCCCTGCCCGCGGGCGACCCGCGCGGCGAGGTTGCGCTGGGGGCGCTTGTCTCTGAAGCGGCGGCCGAGAAGATGGATGCGCTGATCGCCGATGCCACCGGGAAAGGTGCGAAGCTGGTCGCGGGCGGGTCGCGCGAGGGGACGATCGTTGCGGCGACGCTGCTCGACGGGGTCTCGGAAAGCATGCGCATCTATGCCGAGGAGAGCTTCGGCCCGGTCAAGTCGATCATCCGCGTGAAGGGCGACGAAGAGGCGCTGAAAGTCGCCAATGACACTGAATATGGGCTATCGAGCGCGATCTTCAGCGCCGATGTCTCGCGCGCGATGGCGCTGGCCAACCGGCTCGAGACCGGGATCTGCCATATCAACGGCCCGACCGTCGGCGACGAGCCGCAGATGCCCTTCGGCGGGGTCAAGGCCTCGGGCTACGGGCGGTTCGGCGGGCGCGCGGCCATTGCCGAGTTTACCGATCTGCGCTGGATCACCGTCGAGGACCCGAAACAGCATTACCCGATCTGAACCGGGCTCTCAGAGGATCGAAACAGCAAGGAGCCGGCCCCGATGGGCCGGCTCCTTTCAATGTCGGATCGCCGCAGAGGCGGCCCACCCGGATCAATCCGTCTTCGGTTTGGGATAGACCGGCAGATGCGGGATCAGAACGTGATCGGGCTGGTCGATCGCGAAGAGGAAGGCCCGCGCGACATCGTCGGGGCGCAGCGCATCCGGTTTCGCCTCGTCGAAGAACGGCGTGTCGACCATGCCCGGATGCAGGCAGGTGACGCGGCCACCGGCCTCGCCAAGTTCCTCGCCGAGATTGTCGGCATAGCCGCGGATGAACCACTTGGTCGCCGAATAGACCGAACCGAACATCGCGCCCTGCGACGCCTTCGAGCCGGTCAGCACCATATGCCCCTTGGAGGCGCGCAGATGCGGCAGCGTGAATTTCGCGGTGTAGGTCACGGCAAGGCAGTTCACCTCGATCATCTTCTGGAAGCTCTCGACCGATCCGGCCTCGGTCCCGCGCGCCGAGGCGCCGACGCCCGCATTGGCCAGCACCACGTCGAGACGTCCGTAATGCTCGACCGCGCGCGCGACCATGCGTTCCTGAGCGTCGGGGTCGGTGACATCGGTGGGCAGCGCGAGGGCGTTGTCGGTGCCCAGATCCTTGACCAGCGCTTCGAGCTTGTCCCCGGAGCGCGCGGCCAGCGCCACTTTGTGACCCGCTTCGACCGCATGGCGCGCACAGCTCTCGCCGATGCCCGTGGATGCGCCGGTGATTAGAATGACTTTCGACATGTCAGCCTCTTTGAATTTGGTGGGAACGAAGACGGCGCCGCCCGGACTGGGCGGCGCCTCTCGATATCAGCCCAGCAGAGCCAGCACTTCTTTCGCAGCCGCCTCGGACGACGCCGGGTTCTGGCCCGTCACCAGACGCCCGTCGGCCACGGCATGGGGCTGCCAGTCGTCGGTGCTCTCGAACTTCGCGCCCAGTTCGCGCAGGCGGGTTTCCAGAAGGAAGGGCACCGCGTCTGCAAGACCCACGCCACGCTCTTCGCTATCGGTGAAGGCAGAAACCTTGCGGCCTTTCACGATGGGATCGCCGTTCTTGTCCACGACCTTGTCGAAGGCTGCGGGACCGTGACAGACCGAGGCGACCACCTTGCCGCTATCCCATGCCGTACCGATCGCCTTGGCGGAGATATCGCTCTCGGCGAGGTCATACATCGCGCCGTGGCCGCCGGGGATGTAGAGCGCGTCATAGGCGGTCACGTCTTCGTCCTCGATCCGCGACGGGTTTTCCAGAACCGCCTTGGCCTCCGCATCGTCGCGGAAGCGGGTGACCGAGGCCGGGGCGTCATCGCCGGTCACGTCGGAATTCGGGTCGATCGGGATCGCACGACCGCCGATCGTGGCCACTTTCACCTCGTGGCCTGCGTCGAGGAAGGCGTAATAGGGCGTCGCCAGTTCCTCATACCAGACGCCGGTCTTTTTGCCGGTGTCGCCCAGAGCGTCGGCTGCGGTCGAAAGAATAAGAATACGTGCCATGGGTTTGGCCTCCTTCGTCATGAATGTGAGGGCATTTCCGGCCCTGTTCGTCTCGGGCCGTCAACGCGTCCCAGCAGAGATAGGTTGCGTTTACTGATCGAGAAATTGATACAGACAACGTCAGAAATCGATAATTCAAAGACATGACACCCGATATCTCGCTTCTGCGCGTGTTCCATGCGGTCATGGAAGAACGCAATGTCACCGCCGCGGCCCAGCGGCTCGGCCAATCCCAGAGTACCGTGAGCGCGGCGCTGTCACGTCTGCGTGCGGCGCTGGGTGACGAACTGTTCCTGCGCGCCCGCTACGGCGTGGAGCCGACCGAGAAGGCGCTTGAGATCGCACCCGACATCGCCGCCGGGCTGGAGCGGCTGGAACAGGCCTTCCGCGCCGCCGAGCCCTTCGATCCCGCGCGCACCACGCGCCGCTTCCGGCTGTTGCTGGGCCCCTATGCCGAGATCGTTCTCGCGCCGGAACTCGCGGCGGCCTTTGCGGACAGGGCCCCGTCGGCCCGTCTCGAAATCTCGCCGATCGGGCCCGATCTGGACCCCCGCGCGCTTGCCGGGCGGGCCTTCGATCTGGCGGTCGGGCGGTTCGACGCCCCGCCCGAGGATCTCGTGGTCTCGGACCTGTTCGAGGACGGGTTCCGCTGCATCGTCGCGCCGCAGGCGCTACCCGAGGGCGTGTCGCTCGACCGGAACCTCTATGAGACCCTGCCGCATGTCGTCGTCGCCCCGCCCGGCAAGTGGCGCACAGGGGTCCATAAACGCACCGAGGCGACGGGGTTGCACCGGAATACGGCTGTCGTGGTCACGCATTTCCTGACCGCCGCACCTGCGGTCGCGCGTCTGGGCGGCATCGCCACGGTGCCCGCGCGGGTCGCCGCGATGACCGCCGGACCTTACGGCCTGCGCAACGCGCCCGTGCCGATAGACCTCGGAACCTTCCCCAGCCAGATCGCGTGGCACCCGCATCTGCGCCGGGATCAGGGCCATGTCTGGCTGCGCGAGCTGATCCGCGAAGTCGTCGCCGGGTTCACCTCGCCGGGCTGACTGGCGCATACGACGGAAAGGCGGGCGCAAAAGGGCGTTGGTTCGCTGTGCAGGACTGATCGGACTTCGTTGCCCCACCAAAGCGCGTATAGCGCTACGTGCGTTCTATCGGCTTTCGCATGTTGATGCCTGTCGGAGCGAAACCCGCCGACAGGTATAGGTTCTTTGCAATACTGTTGCCTGCTGCGACACGGAGGCGAAATTCGACAAACTCGGTTTCTGAGAACCACTCATTCAGCGCTGCCAATGCAAGACGCGCAAACCCTTTCCCCCGAAAGGGCAGCAGAATGCAGAAGTCGCTGATGAACACGGTTTGATTGTCCGCGTTCGGCTGGCACCAGAAATACCCGACCAGAGTGTCCGCCCCGTCCCGTTCTGCGACGATGCATAACAAGAGCTGACCGGGCGTTTCGACGCCCTGTGCCAAGCTATCCGCAACCGCCTGCTCGGCTCGTTTCGTGGCGGTCTGGATATCCACGTCATAATTTGCAGAGATGTCTGCGGCATAATCCGGAACGAAATAGTCAACGTAGGCTGGAAATTCGTCAGCCCTCATTCTCCGAAGCTTAACCATCGTAGTGCCAATCTCCTGTAGAATGAGCGCGCCGTAGGGGCAGCGTTGGTCGTGAAAACCGACTACGTGCCGCACGCTGTCGGTTCAAGTTCAAAACAGAATCCAAATGTCGTGGGCGGGCTATAACAGACTTACGACAGCGCGGCTCGCGCGAAAGGGATCGCGCTCGAATGACGCCAGCAGACAATCCGTACCTCTTGGAACGGGCTTCGTGGCAGCCAGTTGTCCGCGCCGAGCCCTTTAGAGCCCCGCAACTACAGGGATTTCGAGAGCAGGTGCGCGTCACCGTCTCCTGACCGGAAGCCGCAGCCTTCGTAGAATGATCGGGCCGTAACGGTGCTTTCCAAACGGCAGCGCCGGATGCCACGCGCGCGCAAGACGTCCTCCAAGCCTGAGAGAATAGCTTTGCTGACGCCACCAAAGCGGACATCGGGATGGACATAGTTCAAGAGGATGTCACCGCTCAGGCTGGCCATCCCGACCCCTAAGATCTTCCTGTCCCGCTCGGCCACCAGCACCACGGCGTCATCCCGCGCGATCCACTGTCGCCAGGTCTCGACCGTCTTGTTGCCAAGCCAGTCTTCGATTTCGGACGGATCGTTCTGATGATCTGCAACACAGAGTTCGGTGATCGAGCGACGCAGGGTGTTTACCGCCTCGACAGGATCGGCATCTATCGCTTGCCTGATCTCGATCATGCTTCCTCACTCTCCGCCTCTAGCTTACCGACGCCGCGTTTGTCCGCAACAGCGGCTTTGTCCGCTTAACCGACCAACAGGCATTGCGCCCTCCAAACGAAAAACGCCCGACCGGGATGCGGTCGGGCGTTGTCTGGGTGGGTCTTCCGGCGCTCGGGATCACACCGCCATGCCGTCGGCGTCGAAGAAGACCGTGCGCTCGGCCTCGAAGCTCAGCCCCGCCACATCGCCCGGACGCAGATCGGTATCGCCTGCGACGCGCACGTTCACGGCGCCCAAGGGGCCGCAATCGAACAGGATGAACGTGTCCGCGCCGAGGAATTCCACCACGTCGACGCGCCCGTCGCATTGCCCCTCGCCCTCGGCCACCAGCGAGATGTGCTCGGGCCGGATGCCAAGCTGCGTGGCTTGCGGCGCAGGACAGGCCCCGCCGCGCCCGCCTTCGAGGCTGTAGCTGTCGCCCGAGACCGCGCAGGGCATCACGTTCATCTTCGGGCTGCCGATGAATTGCGCCACGAACAGGTTCGCGGGTTTCTCGTAGAGCTCGCGCGGGGTGCCGACCTGCGCGATCCGACCGTATTCCAGCACCACGATCCGATCGGCGAGCGTCATCGCCTCGACCTGATCGTGGGTGACGTAGATCATCGTGCGCTGGAGGTTGCGGTGCAGCCGCGCGATCTCCAGCCGCATCTCCACGCGCAGCGCCGCATCGAGGTTCGACAGCGGCTCGTCGAAGAGGAACGCCGTCGGGTCGCGCACGATCGAACGCCCGATCGCGACGCGCTGACGCTGGCCGCCCGACAGGTCCTTGGGGCGCCGGTCGAGGAAGCTCTGCAGCTTCAGGATATCGGCCGCCTCGTCGACCTTGGCGCGCCACTCGTCCTGCGGCGAACCGGCCATCTTGAGCGAGAAGCCCATATTCTCGGCCACCGACATATGCGGGTAGAGCGCATAGGACTGGAACACCATCGCGAGACCGCGCTTGGAGGGCGGCTGATCGGTCACATTCGCGCCGTCGATCTCGATCGCCCCGCGCGAGGTATCCTCAAGCCCGCCGATCATCCGCAGAAGCGTGGACTTGCCGCAGCCCGAGGGCCCCACAAAGACGACGAATTCGCCATCCTTGATCTCGAGGTCGATGCCCTTGATGACCTGGACGTCGCCGAACCACTTCTCGACACCGTTTAGCGTGATCGAACCCATTTCACCCCTCCTTGCCGGCCCAGGCGAGCCACACGGCCGCCGTCCAGGTAAATGCCTTGCCGCCCGCGGCCGCGCCCGTCATCGGGTCGAAATACTCGACGAAGCCGTAGCGCCCGATCACCTCGCGGGTGCGCTTGCGCACCTCCTCGCCAAGCGCGACGCCCCGCTCGGAGGCGCCCTCGCCGATCATCATGTTCATCATCCCCCAGGTCGGGCCGCGCCAGTAGCGCTTGGCGTCGAACCGCGGATCGAAAGGCGCGAGCGAGGGCACGCCATAGGGGGCTGCGTCGAGCACTCGGGCCAGATGCTGCTCCATATGCGGCGCGTCGAGCCCGCCGAACCAGCACAGGAAGGAGGCGTTGCTCAGCGCGTTCGACCAGATGCCGTTGTTGCAGTTGTAGCTGTCGTAATAGCCCATGCCGGAGTTCCACAGCGCGTCTGCACCGGCTTCCAGCTCGGCCAGCTGCGTGGCCATATCGCCGGTGTCGAGATCCTGCGCCTCGCCAGCCGCCAGCAGGTCGCGCAGGCCGCGCATCAGGATGAAATGCATGGTCGGATCGGCCACCTTGAACGGGTTGCCCTCGGCGACTTTCGCATCGTCCCAATCGAGCGCCTTGGCGCGCTGCACCAGCCAGATATAGCGGTCGTAATCGTATTTCGTCGGGCGCATCGAGGCGTCGACATGCTGGGTGTCGCGGCGCTCGTAATGGCCCACGTCCTGCGGGTCGATCCCGCTCATCGCGTCATCCCAGTCAGGCGCGTTGTCACGCCCCGATTCCCAGGGATGGATCACGAAGATCGCGCCCTTCTCGTCGCGGCGCCATTTCAGGAACCACTCCGCCCATTTGCGCATCTTCGGATAGAGCGCCGCGAAGCGGGCCGCGCCTGCCTCCGGGTCAGCCGCCAGAAGCCGCGTCGCGAAGCTGAGTGCGACCGGCGGCTGGGTGATGCCCGAGGACGCGATCGGCCCGTTGCAGCCCCAGACGTCGGGGCCGGGGAAATAGCCCGGATCGGGCTTGTGGAAGATGATATGCGGGACCATGCCGTTGTCCCATTGCCCCGAGAACAGAGTCTCGATCTCCTGCCAGGCCCGGTTCAGGTCGAACTCGGCGAAGCCGAGGCTCGCGAAGGCGCTGTCCCAGTTCCACTGGTAGGGATAGAGGCCGTCGGTCGGCACCGTATAGCCGCCCCGGTCGTTCTGGGTGAGAATTTCGCGCGCCGCGGCATCCCGGTCGGAGAAGTCGTCTGCGGCAGCCAGAGTTTCGGTCATCATATCTTATCCTTTCACCGCGCCGGCCGTCAGGCCGCGGGTCATGAAACGTTCTAGCCCGAGGAACAGCGCCATGATCGGCACCGTCGCGATGACGGCGCCCGCCATCAGGTGCTGGCGCGGGATCTCGGAGGAGTTGAGCGAGGCGATGCCCCGCGTGAGGGTGAATTTGCTGGGATCGTCGAGCAGCATGAAGGCGAGCAGGAACTCGTTCCATGCGATCATGAAGACATAGAGCCCGACCGAAGCCATCGCGGGCAGCGCCAGCGGCAGCGTGATCTTCCAGATCACCTTGAGCCGCGAAAGCCCGTCCATCAGGCCCGCCTCCTCGACCTCGACGGGGAGGCCGCGGAAATAGCCCTGCAGCATGTAGAGCGCGACGGGGATCGTGGTGACCGGGTAGATCATGACGATCCCGAGGATCGAGTTGCGCAGACCGACCATCGAGTAGGCGATATAGATCGGCAGCGCGAGCACGATCATCGGCACCATGTAGATCAGCAGGATGCCGCGCGAGAACACTTTCTGCCCGCGGAAGCGCAGCCGCGCCACCGCATAGGCGCCAGGCACCGAGAACAGAAGCGTCAGCAGAACGGTGAGCACCGAGACATAGAAACTCGTCCAGAGGTAGCGGCCGAAATGGAACCGCGTCATCAGCTCGTAATAGCTGTCGAACAGGTGCCAGCCCCGGCTTAGGTCGATGGTGAAATCGAGCGGGTTGAGCATCAGCTGCTGCTGCGACTTCATCGAGGTCATGACCATCACGTAGAACGGGATGACCACGATCGCGGTGAAGAAAATATAGCCGAAGCCGGTGAGGAAGCGGATCACCGCATCCTCGAACTGGTGGCGCGTGAGCGCGCCGAACTGCAGCTCGCGCAGGATCGAGCGGAGCGGGATCGAGACCGTTCCCGCCAGAACCACGCTGAGCACGACACGCGCAACAAAGCTGAAGCTGTCGTCGAATTGCAGCGCGCCGAGGCCCACCAGCATCAGTGCAAGCGCCACGACCACCGCCACCGCATCCGCAGCCCAGCGATTGGCGATGCGCACGCGGGCAAACCCGGTCGCGAGCCCGAGGATCAGCGACCCGATCAGAGCGGGCTTGGCCGCAGCGCCGGTGGCAAAGGAGATCGCAACCCCCAGCGTGACCGAGATGACCAGCGCCCAGAGCGCTCCGATGATCGGCCCGGTGAGATAGCCTTTATGCAGGATTTTCATAGCCCTTCCTCCCGGCTCATGGTGCGGAAGAACAGCCCCGAGAAGACCAGAAGGCAGGCGAAGATCACCACGGCGACCGCGGCACCCGCACCGATATTCGACACCGCGAAAGCCTGTTCGTAGACATTGACCGTCAGGACCCGCGTGCCGGCATTACCGCCGGTGAGCAGGAAGATGTCGTCGAACTTGTTGAAGGTCCAGATGAAGCGCAGCAGGAACAGGACCGACAGGATCCCCAGCAGCTGCGGCATCGAGAGATACCAGAATTTCTGGAACGGCGAGGCCCCGTCCATATCCGCCGCCTCATACATATCCGTGTCGATGCTCTGCATCCGCGCGAGGATGAAGAGGAACGAGAGCGGGAAATAGCGCCAGATCTCGAACACCGTCACCATGATGAGTGCGAGCGGCTTGGCCCCGAAGAAGTTGATCGCCCCTTCGCTCACGCCCATCTGCACCAGCAGCGCGTTGGCGGAGCCCGAATAGGGGTCGAACAGCGTGATCCATGTGAAGGCCACGGCGATCACCGGGGCCACATAGGGAAAGAGATAAAGCCCGCGCAGGATGCCCTGCCCGCGGAAGCTCTTGTTCAAGAGCAGCGCCGCGAACAGCCCCACGACCAGCGCGCCCAGCGTGCCGAAGACCGTGTAGAACAGCGTGACACCCAACACGCTCCAGAACTCGCTGCCCGAAAAGAGCTGGCGGAAGTTGTCGATCGTGAAGGTGGAATTCGTCAGAACGTTCGAGACGTGACCGGTCGCTTTGACCTCGGCGTCACGCATCGCGCGCTCTGCCTCGCGGGTGTCCCCCGTCACCTGCGCATCGACGCGGAAGCGTTCGTTCGAGCCGGGCTCGAGCGTGCCGAAATCGCAAGACAGGTCCTGCCCGTCCATCGCGCAGCCCTGCGGCAGATCGCCGGTCAGCGTCACGCCCTCGGGCAGGGTCACGTTCAATCCCGCCTTGGTCATCTCCTGCTCGCGCGAGGGGTTGATCACGCGCAGTTCAAGAAGCGCCTGATCGCCGCGGTCGCGCAGCGCCACCCGCGTGCGGATCTCGGCCGGACGCAGATCGCCCAGCGTCACTGGCTTCACGGAGATCCAGAAGATCGCCAGCAGCGGCACGATCACGACAAGCGCCACGATCGCGATGGTCGGGAACAGCAGGCCCCAGGCCAGACGCGCTTCGCGACGGGCAAGCGCGCCGCGCCCCTTGGGCGGCGATATGTCAGTCATGACAGTCTCCAATCCATGCAGTCAGAGCGGGCTTTGGTCCCGGGGCAAGGCGCAACCGCCCTGCCCCGGCCAGAGGTCGGATCAGTTGATCTTGCCCAGCTCGTCGTTCATCTTCGCGACCGCATCCTCGGCCGAGATGTTGCCGTCGATGAAGTCGCGCACAACCCGGTTGATGACCTGGCTGTTGAGCATCTTCGAGGCCAGCGCGAGCTGCCCGTCCTTCACACCCCAGCGCTGCGCGGTGTCGAGACCCTTGGTGATCTCGTCGACCACAGCCGGCGCGTAGAGATCCTTGAGCGGCGCCTTGCGATCCACGCCCACCGGCAGGGTCGCCCAGAGCTTGGTGAACTTCTCCGGATCCGCATCGGTGCCGCGACGGGTCGGGAACTTGCCCTCCGGCGCGATCGACAGCGTCTGCTCGTAGCCGTCATTCATCGAGTAATCGACGAATTGCTCGGCCGCTTCGGTGTCGGCATCGGCGGTGATGGTGAAGTAACGCAGGTCCGCCCAGCTCGCACCGTCGGGGTTCGACGGGCCCGCGAGGTTGGTCACGACGCCGGTATCCTTCGACAGCTCGGTCGAGGTCGGATCGTCGTTGATCATCGGCGGAGCGCTGTCACGCAGGCCGGCCAGCTCGTCGAGGATGAAGGGCGACCACATGATCATCGCCGCCTTGCCCGCGAAATACAGCTCGCGCGACTGCTTCCAGTAGTTCTCGCCGGGCGGGGAAGCGTCGGCCAGCTTCTTGTAGAAGTTCAGCACTTCGACCGTCTTCTTCTCGTCGAGCGGCTTGAAGCCGTCCGGTCCCACCGGCGAGACGCCGTTGGCGAGGAAGATCTGCTCGAGAATCTGGCTCATGTAGTTCTCGTCGACCTTGGTCGCGGCGACGAAGCCATACATGCTCGGCGGATTGTTGAGTTTGTCGAGCGCGGCTTCGATCGACTTGAAATCGGTCGGCGGCGCGAGACCCGCCTTGTCGAACAGATCCTTGCGATAAAGGATCATCTGCGTCCAGCCATCGACCGGCACGGCGGCGTAATCGCCATCCGTCTCGACCATCTTCAGCGCGCCGGGCGCGAAGGTCGCCGGATCGAGCTTGTCGACCACATCGGTGCTTGCCAGCGTGTCGACGATGCCCGCATCGGTCCAGGGCAGCACGTTTTGCAGCGGCGTGTAGATCACGTCGGGCAGATCGCCTGCCGCGAAAGCCGCGGTGGCGCGCTGGTTCAGGTCGCTTTCCGTCACCGGGATCACGTCGACGGTGATGCCGGTCTTGGCCTTGAAGTCGTCGGCCATCTGCTGCTGCTTGGCCAGACGCTCGGGCTGTTCCTCGGTGGTCCAGAACTTGATCGTCTCGGCCTGCACCGCGACGGCGCCCGCCATCAGCGCCAACACGGTCGAGCCCATCAGCATCGCCGTTTTATGTCCTCGAATTAGCTTCATTTACTTTCCTCCCAGTAGATTGCGTTTCTCTTATGGGTCGACCGGCGGCCCGTCGGAGCCTCCCGGTTCCAGTTGCGCCGCCACCAATTCCGTCAGCTCTCCGGGCGGCGCACCGCGGAGCTGCGCGATCAGCAGTGACGCGAGACGCGCGCCCGCGTGCTGGCTGTCGACTGCAAATGTCGTGAGGGGCGGATCGACCATCCGGCCCTCGGGAATACCGTCATAGGAGATGATCGACAGGTCGCGCCCGATCGTCAGCCCCCGCTCGCGCGCCACGTCATAGGCCCCCAGCGCGGTCGCGTCGGTGGAATAGACGATCGCGGTCGGGGGATCGGGCAGATCGAGCAGATCGCGCGCCGCCTGCGCCCCTTCCGCGCGGTCGGAAATCTCCATCAGCTCGAGCGCGGGATCGAAGGGCAGACCGGCCTCTTCCAGCCCCTCGCGGTAGCCGTCCCGGCGCAGCAGCGCGAAATTGTAGCTCGCATGCGACCCGGCGAAGGCGATGCGGCGATGACCGAAGCCCGCCAGCCGCGCGACCGCGGCGCGCATCGCGCCCTCGCCATCCACGTCGTACCACGACAGGCCCGGATCGGGCTGACCGTGACCGGTGCGGCCGAACAGCACGAAGGGCACGTGTTTCGCCTGCAGGAACTTCACCCGCGGATCCACGACCTGCGTCCGCGGCAGGATGAAGCCGTCGACCTTGTGCTCCTGCAAGAGCCGCGTGACCGTGTCCTCCATCTCCTCGCGCGAATTCGACGAGGCGATCGTCAGGGTCCAGCCTTCGAGCGAGGCTTCCTGCGTGATCCCGCCCAGGAAATCCGTGAGAAACGGCCCGTAGCGGTCCGGCGCGTCGAGTTCGAGCACCAGACCCAGCGCCCGCACCCGCCCCGTGCGCACAGCCTGCGCATAGGGCATCGGCGCATAGCCCATCTCGGCCGCCACCCGCGCCACGCGCTCGCGGGTCTCGGGAGAGATGTCGGAATAATTGTTGAGCGCCCGCGACACGGTGCTCTTGGTCAGCCCCAGCGCCTGCGCAAGATCAGAGATCCGCACCCGGCGCGGCGCCGGTTCGGACGGTTGCTGATCGGTATCGCGAATCTCCTCCATGGCCAGAGACTAGGCCTGCGAAACCGGTTTCGTAAAGCCGAAACCGGTTTCGAAACACCGAACGGCGGTCAAGACGCTGTGTGCCGCACCGCGGCATCGCGCGCGCAGCCTCACCCGACCGGGGCCGTCGCATGTCGGAAAATGTGAGAAAAACTGGGATTCGGGCGCGGCTCGCGCGCCCCGCCACTGGCCGGGCTTTGCGCCGTCGCCATTGGGCATCCCGAAACCGAAATCTCGCGGGACCGCCCTCATACCGTATTGCCCGAGCAGTTTTTTTCTCGTAACGACCGGGACAGGTGCCGGGCACCTGCCGCCTGCAGACGCAAGTCACGGTGAAGCCCGGAGCGATACGACATCTCACCCTCGAAGCATTTCGCAGGTGGGCAATGCAGGCTCCCCCCAATTCGAAATGCCTCTCCGGAGGAATGAGCGATGTCTGTTGGACCCGCCTCAAATACTGTTGAAAACCGCTTTTTGACCCGCCCAATCGGGCGATTGTTCCTGTCGAATGCGCTCCCGATGGCCGTTGTGATGTCCACGGGCGGCCTGCTGAACGTGATCGACGGCATCTTCGTCGGGCGCTTCATTGGCGCTCAGGCGCTGGCTGCGGTCAGCCTGGCCTTTCCCGTCGTCATGTTGCTCACCGCGCTGACCGCCCTGAGCGGCGGCGGCATGTCGAGCCTGCTCGCCCGGCATCTGGGGGCCGGGCAACGCCGGGAAGCCGGCGCCGTCTTCGCAAGAGCCCACGGCCTGGCGCTCGCCCTGAGCGCTGTGCTGATCATCTTGGCGCTGACGGTCGGCCCTGCCCTCATCTCCACCCTCGCCGCCGGGAACGACGCGGTCGCGGGTCCGGCGCAGAGCTATCTGCTGATCCTGATCCTTGGCGCGCCGGTCCAGTTCGCTCTGGGGCTGCACGCCGATGCCCTGCGCAACGAAGGGCGCGCCGGGCTCATCGCCGCGCTCTCGGTGCTCGTGAACCTGCTCAATATCGGGGCAAATTACGTGGCCATCGTGCTTCTGGGGCTCGGCGTGGCGGGCTCCGCCCTCGGCACCGTCAGCGCACAGATCCTCGGCCTGACGCTGGTGCTGGTCGTGCGCGCGCGGGACCGCGAGCTTCTGCCGGTTGGGGCGCTTTGGCAGTCCAGCTGGCTTTCGGGATGGGGTCGTATCCTCGCGCTCGGGCTGCCCCTGTGTCTGAACTTCATCGGGATGGCGCTGGTGAGCAGCACGGTCCTTCTCGTCATCGGCACCACCGCCGCGGGGCATGCGAGCTATATCGCCGCCTACGGGGTGGTGACGCGCCTTCTCGGGCTCGCCTATCTGCCGCAGATGGCGATCGCGCTGAGCACCCAGAGCATCACCGGCAACAACGCCGGTGCGGGCCGCATGGATCGCGCCAGCGCGGCCCTGCGGATGGCCATCTCCGTCGCGTTTCTGTGGTGTGCCGGCGTGGCGCTGACCTGTCTCGTCGCGGGCGGCGCGCTCGGGGCGATGTTCTCGAAGGACCCCGAGGTCGTCGCGGCGGTCGCCACGATCTTGCGTCCGATGGTGGCTCTCTACGTCATCACCGGACCGATCCTTGTGCTCGCGATGCATTTTCAGGCGATGGGGCATCCGCTTCGGACCGCGGCGCTGACCTTGGTCAAGCCGTGGCTGCTGGTGCCTGCCCTGCTCGTCCTCCTGAATGCGCTGGCGGGGATCGAGGGCTTGTGGTTCGCCTTCCCGATTGCGGATGCGGTGCTGCTCATCCTCGCCCTGACGCTCATCTTGCGGGGGCGCCTGATCGCGCCTGTCTCGGCAACACCCGCTGCGGAGAAGGCGGCCTGAGATATTCGCCCCTCACACGCGGCGCCCGGTAAAGCGCGGCGTCCGGTCGGAGCCGCCTGCACCTGCGGGCGGCTCCGTCGCGTTCACGATGCTTTGCCAGATGAAATCTCTATGGAACGAGGCGTTGCAGGACGCGTTTTCTTCGTAGACATGACGACCCTCGCGTGCAGCACCGCACGGGTCTCACGCGGGGGCTCGCTTTGAACGAAGGAGGCCCAACATGTTGACCAGACTACTTCTTGCCGCTTCGGCCCTCGGCGCCTTGGGGTATCTCCTCAGGCAGCGCCGCGCAGCCGGCACGCATCATGTGCGCCCTGCAGGGCCCGGGCAGATGCGGAACCCGCCCCGGCAATGGGACCGCGTCGACGAGGAGATGGACCAGAGCTTTCCCGCGAGCGACCCGCCCGCGAATTACTGACCTCCCCAGCCCAGGCCCCGCAACGGAAAGAGGCGAGGAGAGCGACCAGATGAGCTACCTGGACGAGACATTGATAACGCTGGAGGCGCGGCTGATCGCGCAACGCCGCATTCTGGCACGGCTGGTTACGGAGATGCCGCCAGAGCGGCGCGAGGCCCTTCTGGCGTGGATCGCCGAGCGCGAGGTGATGCATGACGGGCAGGAAGATCCCGGGGCCGTGCCGGACGCGACCGACACGCTGCCGCTGAGCATCGCCGACGAATTCCGCCAGATCGCCGCGCTCGCGCGCCGCAACGCAGCTTGATCCGCGCGACCTGAGTGGCGCAGGGCAAGCTGTGGGCGAGCTGTGCGCATTGGCGGCGCAGGCTCTCAGAGGTGGACGGGCGGCAGCCGGTCTTTCTCGACATTGAGAAGCGCTTCGACCTGCGCGCTCACCTCCGCGCCCGGAAGACCGGGCGGGATTGCCGGGAAATAGGCGACGGTGATCGTGCCGCCGGTTTTCACGTCCTTGCGCCAGACATGGCCCGCGTTGTGCGCGACCGGCACGATCGGCAGGCCCAGCTTGCGATAAAGCGCGATGAGACCCGGCTGGAATTCGCAGCGATCGGTCACACCGACCCGCGTGCCTTCCGGGAAGATCAGGATCGAGCGGCCTTTGGCGGCCTCTTCGCGCGCCTGAGTGATCATCCCGGCAAGGGCACGCCCGCCGCCGCTGCGGTCGATCAGGATCATCGGCGAATGTTCGAGGAACCAGCCGAAGATCGGGATGCGCCGCAATTCGCGTTTCGCGATGACGCAGACATCGGGCACGAGCTGGTTGAAGGCCAGCGTCTCCCAGGTGGATTGGTGGTTGCAGACATAGATGCAGGGGCTGTCGAGATGTTTGTTCTCGAGCCCTTGTTCGCGCACGCGCAACCGCAGGATCCCACGTGCGAGCGCGAAGACCCCGCCTGTCCAGACCCGCACGGCGGCGCGTACGAGCCGGGGGCGCCGCGCCAGTGCAAGGACCGGGATCATCGGCGCTTGCAGAGCCGTCCACGCCCCGAAGGCCGCGTCGAAGAGCTTCGAGCGCAGGCCCTCGAACCGCGGCGTCGACCGGGCCTGTTCGCGTCGCGCGCGCGGCGCCGTATGTGCTGTATGATCAGGCTGCAATCGAGTGATCCATTGTGTCAGATGGCGAGAAACCGGCGGTGGTCGCGGCTGCGAGGAACGCACGACGCGCATCGCCCACTGTGCCCAGACACTCCATCGCCGCTTCGACGCGGTCAATTGCACGGATCCGTGCGGTGTCACTGACCGGCCATTTCTCGCGCAGCCAGTAATGCACCTGTTCGATGGTGCTGAAGGTTTTCACGTCGCCGTCCGGCGACACGACGAGGGAGATGGGTTTGCCCCAGTAAATTTCGATCAAGGTTCGTATCTTTCTAAGCGTTCGTGACGGCTCCGATTTGGACGGTTGCGCGATCACGGAGGCATAGTGCGGGCCACGCCGCTACCATGCGGTGAATTGGGTCTGCGCGCGCGGGCGCGCCGGTCTGGTATCCCGAGCGGATCGCGAGGCGTCAGCGTCCATGCGCGCGGATCGCGGTCCGGTCCCTGAGGCATACGAAGCTCCGTGGAGGTCGCTCGGGACAGAAATTGCGGTATCGACCAGTTCAGCCCGGTAGGAGGGTTGAGGGGTTGGTCTGCTCGAACGGTGTCACGGCACGATGGGCCGATATGAGGCTCCTTTTCCTTAGTGCCGCCTTTGAAAAGCTGCGGCCCGACAAAGCTCAAGATCGTCGCTGAGCCGGGAGGAACAGGGTCCGAGAATTAAGATATGCGAGTGCAGACATAAGGGTTTTGCACCGAAATTACGAGGATTTTGCAGACGCAGGCCGGAGTTTTCGCGCAACGGCTTGATTGTGCGCGATATAAACCCTGTGCGCCCGCAGGCGGGGTCGCGGGCGCCGATCTCACAGCGCTTATTTCCTTTGCAAAACGGGCCGAGTTCGCGTAGGAAGACCGGACTACGCTATTCCCTTCTGCAACCTGTTCCCTTTGTCGGCTTCCGTCAGACGATTGAATTGACCGAGCCTGACTGCCGCATTCTGCGGGTGGGATATTCTCGTCCACATTTCGGACCTTGCGCGCGCGGGCATCTCGCAGCGCGAAGACGGACAGGCCGTCACCTACGAATTCGAAGCCGGCCGCGACGGGCGCAAGCCCGCCTGCGATCTGGCACTTAACTGATTTGAATGGTTCCGGGTCCGGCTCCAAAAGGCCGGTTCCTGCGAACAGCGAGGGCCTGTGCCCCGCAACCACGACTTGGGCGGCGTCTTCCGTGACCTGCCCCCGAGAGCCGCGACGGCTCAGGAAAAGTCGACTGCCGCAATGCGCCTCATTCGCGAGGCCGACACCGGGAAACGAGCGCTCTGACCGCCAGTTTGCGCGCGGCACGATTGGAACGGAACGCGGGCGAACGCACCGCAAAACCGCCTTCTCCCAAGGAGAAGCCGGGACGCTGGCCGGAGATTTCGGTCATTCAGAGGAATTTCCCGAATATCTCTCGGGACAAAAATGGAGGGCCGAACATGGCTGTCGAAAAAATGCCAACGGGCAAGAAGCCCCAGACGAATGAAATCGCGAACAACAAGGGCCATGCCGCCCTCGCCTGGCCTCATTTCTTCCGGACTCTGACCGAAGAGAAAGCTGCGAACGCGGAAAGCACAGCGCCGCGCAGCGCCCAGAAATAGTCCTTACCCGAAGATCGGGATCGGAATTCCCGGCATGAAGGCTGAGCGATGTGAGGTTCCACGCGAACCGGCCGACGCTCGCCACACGACTTGCCGGGAGGCGAAGCGGCAGGAGGAAACTCCTGCCGTTTCTCTTTGAGAGGGCCGCGCTGCCGATCTCGGCCATCGGCGCAACGCACGCGGCTTTCTACCTAGCAAATCTCCAACCTGCATTGGGGTATCAGGGCTTCGGTCTCGGGCGCGTCGAGAAGCGCCGTTCCCTCTGTCCCGACTGTCGCAGCCGCCGCAGCGACGCCCCATGTGAGGGCCTGCTCGGGCGCCTCGCCCCGCGCAAGCGAGAGCGTGAAAGCGCCGAGAAACGCGTCCCCTGCCCCGATCTTGCTGCGCACCGGCACCTTGGGCGCATGACAAAAGACCCTCTGATCGCCCGCGACCATCGCGGACCCCTCCGAGCCATGACCGGAAATCACGATCCGCGCGACGCCGCGGCGCACAAGCTCGTCCGCGAAGGCAAGGCTGTCTGCAATCGACCGTATCTCGCGACCGGAGGCCGTCTCCATTTCGCCGCGATCGAGCCGCAGGACATCCAAAGGGGCCGCGGGGCGATGGATCAGGTGCTGAAGCGGCGCCTTGGAGGTGTCGACGACCAGACGCCCGTTTCGCTCCGCGACCACCGCCTGCACCTGCTGCGGAAAATCAACGGGAAGCCCTTTCGGGACACCGCCGCTCAGCACGACGAAACCGTCCTGCGGCACGGCCTGCGATATCCGCTCCAGGATCATGCGGGCGTCGGTGTCGCTTAGCGGCCCGCCCGGCAGGGTGAACCGGAACTGCTCGCGCGTCTCGGCATCGGTCACCGCAAGGCTGTACCCCGTCTCCGCCGCCACCCGACCTTCCAAGACAGGGACGTTTTCTGCCGCCAAGAGTGACAATAGACGATCTCCCATGGTCCCGCCGACCACGACAAACGCGCGCACCTCTCCGCCCAGCTTCGCGATCGCGCGCGCGACATTGACGCCCCCTCCGCCCGGATCCATCCGCGGTTCGCGGCAATAGAGTTTGGGACCGGCCTCGACATGGTCGGTCGCGGTTGCGTAATCGACGGCAGGTTTGAGCGTGATCGTCAGAATGTCCGGCATGACGCACCTTTTCCGCAAATCAGTCTTCCGCCCTATTCTAGACGACAGCGATGCCTTGGTGGAAATTGACCTTTGCGACCGCCTCGCCCTTAGCCCTCATTCCCGCGATGGCATTGCCCGGTCAAGTCACCCGCCCGCGCGCCTTGAAGGCGGGCGTGTCCCAAGCCCGCTGCGCCATCACATCGCCAAGGATTTCGGCGGCGCGGATCACGTCGCTTTCATCGAGATAAAGGGGCGTGAAGCCGAAACGCATCGCGTCGGGGGCGCGGAAATCTCCGATCACGCCGCGCGCGATCAAGGCCTGAACGACGGCGTAGCTATCTGCGAAACCGAACGACACCTGACTGCCGCGGGCCTCCGGGTCGCGCGGACTGAGCAGCGTGAGGTCTGGGCAGCGCGCCTCGACCTCGCGGATGAAGAGCTCCGACAACTCGACGGAGCGCTTACGCACCTCCGCCATCGTCAGCCCGTCCCAGACCTTGAGCGCCTCTTCCAGCGCGGTCATCTGCAGGACCGGCGGCGTGCCGACGCGCATCCGCTCGACCGCGCGGCCGGGGCGATAGTCGAGATCGAAAGCGAAGGGCGCCTCATGGCCGAGCCAACCGCTGAGTGCCGGGCGCACCGTGTCAGCGATGTCGGGGCGGACATAGATGAAGGCCGGAGCGCCGGGGCCACCGTTGAGATATTTGTAGGTGCAGCCGACGGCGAATTCGGCCCCGTTCGCCGTCATGTCCACCGGCACCGCGCCCGCGCTATGGGCGAGATCCCAGATCATCACCGCCCCGACCGCGTGGGCCTTGCGGGTGATCGCCTCGAAATCATGCATCCGTCCGGTGCGGTAATCGACCTGCGTCAGCATCACCACCGCCACCTCTTCGGTGATCGCGTCGGCCACATCCTCGGGGGCGGGCGTGCGCAGCTCGTGCCCGCGACCTAGCGAGCGGATCAACCCGTCCGCCATATAGAGATCGGTCGGGAAATTGCCCTTGTCCGACAGGATCACCTTGCGGTCGGGCCGCATTTCCAGCGCCGAGGCCAGCGCCTGATAGACCTTGATCGAAAGCGTGTCGCCCAACACGACCGAGCCTTCGGGCGCGCCGATCAGCCGACCGATCCTATTGCCGACGCGGGCGGGCTGATCCATCCAATGCGCCTCGTTCCAGCCCCGGATCAACATCTGCCCCCATTCGTCGCGCGCGCAGCTCTCCAGCCGCTCCGCCACGCCGCGCGGCAGCGGCCCGAGCGAGTTCCCATCGAGATAGATCACCCCCTCGGGCAGATCGAAAAGATGCTTTCTCGGCAGGTTCGTCATGGTTCACTCCGTCAGATAATCGCGGCCTTGTCGGCGCGTCTCGAAACCCGGCAATCGGCTGATGGATCACGAGAGTTTCGGCTCCGGCGCACGCTACCCGCGCAACCATGCCCTCGCAATATCCCGCGGGATATGCTCTGTCTCCGAATGGGACGCGAAACGAGCGGGAGGGAACATGGAAGACCTGAGCGGGATCGACTGGGAAGACGCTTTCGAGAACGGCGGCTATATCGAGAATGGCAGCAGCTACCCCGATCTCTGGGCCAAGCGCGCCGCGGAATTCCGGTCGCGCCATGCCGATCGAATGAGCGAAACTGCTTATGGCGATGCGCCGCGCGAAAAGATCGACCTCTTCCGCCCCGAAGGCGCGTCCAAGGGGCTCGTGGTCTTCGTCCATGGCGGCTACTGGCTGAAATTCAGCAAGGACATGTGGTCCCATCTGGCAGAGGGCGCGCTGTCTCAGGGCTGGACCGTCGCCCTGCCCGGCTACACGCTCGCCCCCGAGAACAGCATTCCCGGCATCGCGCAGCAGATCGCGCGGGCCATCGATCACGCAGCAGAGCTGGTGGAGGGCCCGATCCATCTCGTCGGCCATTCCGCAGGCGGGCATCTCGTGACGCGGTCGGTGTCGCAGGGCAGCGCGCTCTCCGACGAAACCGCGGCGCGCATCCGGCGGGTGATCTCGGTGAGCGGCGTGCATGATCTGCGCCCGCTGCAGATGCATTCGATGAACGCGCGGTTGGGGATCACGCCCGAGATCGCCGCGAGCGAGAGCCCCGCGCTGCTGAAGTTGCGCCCCGGCGTGAAAGTCACCGTCTGGGTCGGCGCGGCGGAACGTCCGGAATTCCTGCGTCAGTCCTCCCTGCTCGCCGAGCACTGGCCGGAGGCAGATCTGGTCGCGGCCTATGGGCGGCACCATTTCGACGTGATCGAGGAGCTGTCCGACCCATCCAGCGCGCTGGTCACGGCGCTTCTGAGCACGGCTTAAGAAAGCGTCACCCGCCGCCAAAACCGCCTCACCGCTCCACACATCACCTTCACGTTCGCGCGCTCGGGCTATGCTGCGCTTGCATTCTAACTGGCCTTGGGGTCTCAAAAGAGTGCATCTGTGCACCAAAGCGTCTTGCGAGTGTCGAACATGAGCGATGCCAAAAACACCTACGAACACAGCGTTCCCTTCTTCTGGCCGATGGCGGCGGCGATGGAGTGGCAGAAGATCGGGCTCGACGCGGTCGAGAAGGGGCTGACCTATCTCGACGAGGCGGCGAAGATCACGCACCCGCCCGACCCGGACTGGGCCACGAAGAACGACGTTCTGCTCGATCTCGACACGATGCGGCTGCGCGATTTCGGCGGCACGGGCGGCGGCATTCCGGTGATTGTCGATGCGCCCTATGCCGGGCATTCCTCGACCATCGCGGATTACGCCAAGGGCCAGAGCCTGATCGAGACGCTTCTGGAGGCAGGTCTCGGTCGCGTCCTTTGCACCGACTGGAAAAGCGCGACGCCCGAGATGCGCGATTTCGACATCGACAAATACCTCGCCGAGATCAATGTCGCGGTCGATGAGCTCGGCGGGCGGGTGATGCTGGTGGGGCTGTGTCAGGGCGGCTGGATGTCGGCGATGTATGCCGCGCGTTTCCCCGAGAAGGTCGCGGGTCTCGTGCTGGCGGGCTCGCCCATCGACACCGATGCCGGGCACGGTCCGATCCGCAAGCTCGCCCATGAGATGCCGCTTTCGGCCTATCAGGAAATGGTCGAGGCCGGTGAGGGCCGGATGCCGGGGCGGTTCATGCTCACCGGCTGGAAGAACATGCATGCCGATCAGCAGTATTTCGGCAAGTTCGTCGATCTCTACGAGCATATCGACGACCGCAATTTCATGAAGCGCACCGAGCGGTTCGAGAGCTGGTACGAGAACCCGATCGACCTGCCGGGGCGCTATTACCTGCAGGCGATCGACCTGCTGTTCAAACAGAACCTGTTCGCCAAGGGCGAGTTCGTGGGCCTCGGGCGCAAGCTCGATCTGGGCGCGATCACCTGCCCCGCCTTCCTGCTTGCGGGCAAGGCGGACAACATCACCACGCGCGAACAGGTCTTCGCCGCCGAGACGCTGCTCGGCACGCCGCGCAAGGATATCGTGAGCCGCCTCGTCGAGGGCGGGCATATCGGCCTCTTCATGGGCAGCCGCACCCTCTCGAATGTCTGGCCGGAAATCGGCCAATGGCTCGGAAAGCTCGGGGCCAAAGCTGGAGACACGAACAATGGACCAGACCGTCGCTGAACCGATGACGCAGGATGTGCCGCAAACGGACCGCAAGACAGGTCTGAGCGCGGCAGAGGCGGCACAGAGGCTCGAGCGATACGGTCCGAACGCGCTCCAGAGCGACGAAAAAACCCTGCTGCAACGGATCGCGGGTTATTTCTGGGGGCCGATCCCGTGGCTGATCGAGCTTGCGGCGCTGTTGTCGCTCGTGCTGCGCGACTGGTCCGATTTCGCGGTGATCTTCGTGATGCTGCTGCTCAACGCCGCCGTTGGCTTCAAGGAAGAGAGCAAGGCGAGTTCGGCCATCGCGGCGCTCAAGGCGCAGCTGGCCCCAAATGCCCGCGTCAAACGCGACGGGCAATGGCAGGAGATCGCCGCGCGCGATCTGGTGCCCGGCGATATCGTGCGCCTCTCGATTGGCCAGATCGTGCCGGCTGATCTGACGCTGTTCGAGGGCAAATATCTCTCCATCGACGAGGCGGCGCTGACGGGGGAGTCCCTGCCCGTCGACAAGGCGGTCGGTGACAGCGCCTATTCCGGCTCGGTCGTTAAGCTGGGCGAGATGACCGGCGAGGTCACGGCGACCGGGATGGAGACCTATTTCGGGCACACCGCCTCGCTCGTGCAGAGCACGAATGGCAAATCGCATTTCCAGAAGGCCGTGATGCAGATCGGGAATTTCCTGATCGCGGCGGCGCTGGTTCTGGTGGCGATGATCGTGATCGTCTCGTTCCAGCGGCACAACCCGCCGCTCGAGGTGATCCAGTTCGCGCTGATCCTGACGGTCGCGGCGATCCCCGTCGCGCTGCCCACGGTTCTGTCGGTGACGATGGCGGTGGGCGCGGAACGGCTT
Organism: Thioclava sp. ISO4; assembly: GCF_058105145.1. Taxonomy (NCBI): domain Bacteria; kingdom Pseudomonadati; phylum Pseudomonadota; class Alphaproteobacteria; order Rhodobacterales; family Paracoccaceae; genus Thioclava; species Thioclava sp. ISO4. The sequence continues at coordinate 2,214,322 of NZ_CM176571.1, read as the reverse complement.
GCGCGGATGAAGGCGATCGTCTCGCGGCTGGTGTCGATCGAGGAACTGGCGGGCGTCGATGTGCTGTGTTCGGACAAGACGGGAACCTTGACCCTGAACGAGTTGACGGTCGAGGACCCGCGCCCGGCAGAGGGCATCGCGGTCGACGATCTGCTGCGCGCGTCGGCGCTTGCCTGCGACCGGGACGCGCCCGATGCGATCGACAAGGCGGTGCTGGCGGCGGCGGAGGGCATTGCGCTCGACGCCATCGAGACGCTCAGCTTTACCCCCTTCGATCCGGTGAGCAAACGCAGCGAGGCGGAGGTCCGGCAGGAGGCCGATCACTGGCAGGTCGCGAAAGGTGCGCCGCAGGTGATCGTGGAGCTTGCAGCCCTCACAGATGACGCGCGCAAGGCGGTGGAGGACGAGGTCGAAACCCTTGCGCAACAGGGCTACCGTGCGCTCGGGGCCGCGCAAAAACGTGCTGGGCAGGATTGGGAATTCCTCGGCCTGCTACCGATCATCGACCCGCCGCGCCCCGATGCCGCCAGCACCATCGCAGAAGCCCGCAACATGGGGATCGACGTCAAGATCATCACCGGCGACCACGAGGCCATCGCGCGCCAGATCGCGGGCAAGCTGGACCTCGGACAGAAAATCTATCCCGCGGGCCAGTTGCTCGATGGCGACCCGGCGACGGTGGAGGCCAATGTCCGCGCCGCCGACGGCTTCGCGCGGGTCCTGCCCGAGCACAAGTTCCGCATCGTCGAGGTGCTGCAGGCCGGGCATTCCATCGTCGCGATGACCGGGGACGGGGTGAACGACGCCCCTGCCCTGCGCAAGGCCGATGCCGGGATCGCGGTGAGCGGGGCGACCGATGCCGCGCGTGCCGCCGCCGATCTGGTGCTGACCGACAAGGGGCTGTCGATCATCACGACCGCCATCGAGGAAGCGCGGCGGATATTCGAGCGGATGACGAGCTACGCCACCTTCCGCGTGGCCGAGACGATCCGGGTTCTTCTGTTCATGACGCTCTCGATCCTGATCTTCGATTTCTACCCCGTCACCGCGATCATGATCGTGCTGCTGGCGGTGCTCAACGATTTCCCGATCATGATGATCGCCTATGACAATGTCTCGGTCTCGCCACGCCCGGTGCGCTGGGACATGCGCCGCGTGCTGACGGTGGCGGCGACGCTGGGCGTGACCGGGGTGATCGAGACCTTCGTGCTGTTCTGGTTCGTCGATGCCTATCTGGGTCTTCCGCGCGAGCAGATCCAGACGATCATCTTCCTGAAGCTGTTGGTTTCAGGGCATATGACGCTGTTCGTGACGCGCCACCAAAGCTGGTTCTGGCGCCGCCCCTTCCCGGCGCTGCGGCTGTTTGCGACAACGGAGGCCACGCAAGTGCTGGGCACGTTGATCGCGGTTTACGGGCTCTTCGTGACGCCGATCGGCTGGGGGCCCGCGCTGCTGGTCTGGCTCTATTGTCTCGTCTGGCTCCCCCTCGAAGGGGCGATGGCCTTGCTCATACGCGCGCTTTATGATCGCAGGACACAGGCGCGCGGGCACTGAGCCCCTCACGGCGCACGCAGGAGGCACATGACGGACGACGCGCAAGAGGCACAGGACACGCCAGCGGGCAAGTTTGGACGCGGATTGCCGGTGGGCATCTGGGCGCTGGGGTTCGTCTCGCTTTTCATGGATATCTCCTCCGAGATGATCCACGCGCTGCTGCCGGTCTATCTGATGACCGGGCTCGGCGCGACGGCGCTGGCGGTGGGCGTGATCGAAGGGATCGCCGAGGCTACCGCCGCGATCACCAAGGTTTTCTCGGGCGCGCTGTCGGACCGGATCGGGCGGCGCAAGGAGCTGGCCGCGCTCGGTTACGGGCTGGCGGCGGTGACGAAACCGATCTTTCCGCTCGCCCCGACATTCGACTGGCTGGTGGCCGCGCGATTCATCGACCGGGTGGGCAAAGGCATCCGCGGTGCGCCGCGCGATGCGCTGATCGCCGATCTCGCGCCGGGCAAGATGCGCGGTGCAGCCTTCGGGCTGCGGCAATCGCTCGACACGGTGGGCGCCTTTATCGGGCCGCTCGCCGCGATCGGGCTGATGTGGCTGTTCTCGGATGATTTCCGCTCGGTCTTCTGGGTCGCGGTGATCCCCGCCTTCCTGTCGCTCGGGCTGATCCTGTTCGTGGTCAAGGAGCCCGCCCATCCCCGCACGCAACGCCGCGTGCGCAACCCGCTCGCCCGTTCGGAACTCAAGCTCCTGGGCCCTATGTTCTGGTGGGTCGTGGTGGTCGCCACGCTCTTCACCATCGCGCGGTTCAGCGAGGCCTTCCTGATCCTGCGCGCCAATGACGACGGCATCCCGGTGATGCTGGTGCCGCTGGTTCTGGTGGGCATGAACGCGGTCTATGCGCTGATCGCCTATCCGGTGGGCGCGCTCTCCGACCGGGTCGGGCGCGTGGGGCTACTGCTGGTCGGGCTGGGCCTGTTGATCGCGGCGGACCTGACGCTGGCGCTGGTCGGCGGGATCGGCGGGCTTGCGGTTGGCGTGCTGCTCTGGGGGATGCATATGGGCTTCACCCAGGGGCTGCTGGCCGCGCTGGTGGCCGAAGCGGTCCCGGCAGAGCTGCGCGGCACCGCCTTCGGCATGTTCAACCTCGTGACCGGCGTGGGGCTGCTGATTGCAAGCGTGCTTGCCGGGGCGCTCTGGGAAATCGGCGGCGCGCAATGGACGTTCCTGGCCGGCGCGGGTTTTGCGACGACGGCGGCGCTGAGCCTGCTGCCACTGCGCTCGCGGTTCAATGGCACGCATAAACCCAAGGACGCGGCCTGACGCAGAGAGCGCCGCGCGGAGCCCCCGCGCGACGCTCGCAACGCTTGAGACGGCTCAGGCGGTCGCCTCGACCTCCAGTTCCAGCTCCTCGATCATCGCATCGCGCATGACGAATTTTTGCGGCTTGCCCGAGACCGTCAGCGGCAGGCTGTCCTTGAAGCGGATCACCGCCGGGACCTTGAAATGCGCGATCTCGTCGCGGCAGAACGCGCGGATAGCGTCCTCGGTCAGCTCGGCGCCGTTGCGCGGCACGATCCATGCGGCGACGATCTCGCCGAACTTGTGATCCGGGATGCCGAAGACCTGCGCCTGACTGATATCGGGATGGGTGTAGAGGAACTCCTCGACCTCGCGCGGATAGACGTTCTCGCCGCCGCGCACGATCATGTCCTTCACCCGGCCCGTGATGTTGCAATAGCCCTCGCTGTCGATCCTGGCGAGATCGCCCGTATGCATCCAGCCGTCGGCATCGAGCGCCTCATCCGTGCGCTCGGGCTCGCCCCAATAGCCGCACATGACCGAGTAGCCGCGCGTCAGCAGCTCGCCCTGCTCGCCCACATTGGCAAGCGAGCCATCCTCGCGCACGATCTTCACCTCGAGATGCGGCTGCACCAGCCCCACAGAGGAGACACGTTTTTCCAAAGGCGTATCGGTGGCCGACTGGAAGGACACCGGCGCCGTTTCGGTCATGCCGTAAGCGATGGTCACTTCGGACATGTGCATCTTCGACTGCACCTGCTTCATCACCTCGATCGGACAGGGCGCGCCCGCCATGATGCCGGTGCGCAGCGAGGACAGATCGTGGTTCGCGAAATCGGGATGCTCCAGTATCGCGACGAACATGGTCGGCACGCCGTAAAGCGCGGTGCAGCGCTCGGCGGCGACGCATTCCAGCACGCTCTGGGGATCGAAGCCTTCGCTGGGGACGACAATGGTCGCGCCCTTGGTGACGCAGCCCAGCGTCCCCATCACCATGCCGAAACAGTGGTAGAACGGCACCGGGATGCAGACGCGGTCCGCTTCGGTCGCCAACATCGCGCCGGTCACGAAATGCGCGTTGTTGACGATGTTGCGATGGGTCAGCGTCGCGCCTTTCGGCGACCCGGTCGTGCCGGAGGTGAACTGGATGTTGATCGGCTCGTTCGGGTCCAGCTGTGCGGTGATCGGATCGAGCGCGCTACGGTCCTGCGCCTCGCCCAGCGCCTCGACATCCGAGAAGCGATGGCACCCGGGATGCTGGGTCTCTCCCAGAGTGATGATGTCGCGCAGATCGGGCAGCTTCATGGTTTCCAGCTGTCCGGGTTCACTCTTCGCAAGTTCCGGCAGCAGGCGCTGGATCATCGACAGGTAATCCGAGCTCTTGAAGGTCTCCGCCAGCACCAGCCCCCGGCAGCCCGTCTTGCGCAGCACGAATTCCAGCTCGTGCAGACGATAGGCCGGGTTGATGTTCACGAGGATCACCCCGATCCGCGCCGTCGCGAATTGCGTCAGCAGCCATTCCGAGCGGTTGGGCGACCAGATGCCGAGCCGGTCGCCATGCCGCAGACCGAGCGCGAGCAGCCCCGAGGCGAGCCGGTCGACCCGTTCCGCGAACTCCGCCCAGGTCCAGCGGATTCCTTCCGAGGTAAAGATGGCGGCCTCGCGATCGGGCCAGCGCGCGGCGGTGCGCTTGAGCACGGTCGGGATCGTGTCCTCGATCAGCGGGGTATCGGTCGGCCCGGCGACATGGGCCAGACCGCGTTTCGGGGCCACACCGAGTTCAGGGTGCGGGTTCGTCTCGCTATGCATGATTTCCTCCTCTGACACCCCATCGCCGGCAAATCGGGCCAACGATCCTCCATGGGGGCGCTCATATTAAATGAACGATGGTTCATTTAATGCAACCCTAAAGCGTCGAGACAAGGAATTCCTGCCCTGCTCGCGAAACCGTGTTCGAGACGGTGATCGCCGCGGAGCCCAGCAAAATCTGACGACTCGCCGCGTTTCTGCTATAATCAAAAGACGTCGAATCTTCTGGGGGAGGAGAGAAAATGCGACCGGAACTCACGACGCGCCGCCGCGCCTTGCGTCTTGCGTTCGAGCGTTACATCGAGGCGGACAGAGCGTGGCGAGACGCGCTTGTGGCCTTGAACGACTGGTTTCCGCCAAGCGCGGACCGCCGTCCGGGAATGATCGGAAATCCCGGTTCACCGATACGGCGGCTCTATGACGCGCGCAGCCGGGCGCTGGTGCGCCTCGAGGTCACGCAGGTCAAGCTGGCCACCGCGAAACAACGGCTGGCAGAGCGCCGCGCGCGCGAGATGCCGCCCGTGTTTCTTATCGGGCCGCCCTGCTGACAGCAATGCGCCGCGTCTAGGCGACGTCTCTTCAAAGTCACGGCGGACGCGCGTTTCCTCCGTCGGGGGTGCTTGTCATTTCCCCAAGGCTGACGCAGCTTCGCAACGGGCAGCACCGGACTTGCAACGGTGCGGCGGGGTCCGACTCGCGCCTATAGCCCCGATACGCCCCTTCTCTGGAGAACTTCATGAGCAGTTTCGTCACGATCACCCATGCGGATTGCCTCGGTCACGATACCGGGCCTCATCATCGCGAACGTCCGTGGCGGCTGGAGACGGTGCGCGGACTGATCGACGAGATCGAGCTGCCCGTCATCGAGGCACGCGAGGCCAGTGACGAAGATCTCCTGCTGGGCCATGATCCGGCCTATCTTGCCGCACTCGAAGAGGTCTTTGCGCGGCAAGAGCATGCCGATCTCGACTCGGACACCCACGTCTCGCCCGGCTCGCGCCGTGCGAGCCGTCTGGGCGCGGGCGGAGCCTTGCAGGCCGTCGACCTTGTCCTGTCGGGCGAGGCCAAGCGCGTCTTCGTCGCGACCCGCCCGCCGGGGCACCATGCGACGCGGACGCGGGCGATGGGGTTCTGCATCTATGGCAATACCGGGCTTGCGGCACTGCATGCGCTTGAACGGCATGGCCTGTCGCGCGTCGCGGTGCTCGATTTCGACGTGCATCACGGCAATGGCACGCAGGATATCCTCTGGGACGAGCCGCGCAGCCTGTTCATCTCGTCGCATCAGGAGCCCAAATCGCTCTGGCCGGGCACCGGGGCGCGCTCGGAGACCGGGGCGCATGACAACGTGCTCAATCTGCCGCTGGCCAGCGGAAGCGGCGCCTCCGAGATGAAGGTGGCGTGGGAGGACGGGCTGGCGCGGCTCGAGGCGTTCAAACCGGAGCTGATCATCGTCTCCGCCGGGTTCGACGCGCATCGCGAGGACGATATCTCCGGGCTGCTCTGGACCGCGGGCGATTACTGGTGGCTGACCAATGCGATCCGGGGCGTCGCGCGCCGCTGTTGCGACGGGCGCCTCGTCTCCTGTCTGGAGGGCGGCTATAACCCGACCGCGCTTGCAGAGGGGGCCACCGCCCATCTCGAGGCCTTGGCGCGCTGATATCCCGGGACGCGACAGGTCGGGTCCGGTCCGCTCCCCCCCGAAAGACAAAGGCAGGCACGAGATGGCACGTAACCGCTACTATTCCGGCCCGGTCACCGACCATTTCGACGGCGAGCGTTTTCACCCGCATGGCCAGCCCTCTACCGACCGCTCCTTACGCGACATTCTGAAATGGCACCGCGAAGGGCAGCGGGCGCGCTGGCCCAAGCATGTCCCCATCGAGCCGAGCGTGCCGCCGGAGCGTAGCGACACGGCGCGGCTGACCATGGTCGGCCATGCCTCGGTTCTCATTCAGGTCGCGGGGCTCAACCTGCTGACCGATCCGGTCTGGTCGGAGCGCGCGAGCCCGCTGCGCTTTGCCGGGCCCCGGCGGGTGACCGCGCCCGGTATCGCCTTCGACAAGCTCCCGCCCATCGACGCGGTTCTGATCAGCCACAACCATTACGACCATCTCGACACCGTGACGCTACGCAAGCTGCACGCCCGCCACCGCCCGAAGATGGTGATGCCGCTGGGCACGGATGCGACGGTGCGACGGGCGGTCCGCGGAGCGCAGATCGAGACCGGGGATTGGCACGACCGCATCGCGCTGGCCCCCGGTGTCACCGTCACGCTGACGCCTGCGAACCACTGGTCGGCACGGGGTCTCGGGGATCGGCGCATGGCGCTCTGGAGCGGTTTCTGGATCGACACACCGCAGAGCCGAATTTGGTTCGCTGGCGATACCGGCTATGGCGACGGGGCGCTCTTTCGCGATATCCGCGCCCGGCACGGCGCGCCGGACATCGCGGTGATCCCGATCGGGGCCTATGAGCCGCGCTGGTTCATGCAGCCCCAGCATGTCGCGCCCGAAGAGGCCGTGCGCATCTTCACCGATATCGGCCCCACGCAGGCGCTTGGCTGTCATTGGGGGACGTTCCAGCTGACCGACGAGCCGCGCGAAGAGCCGCCCGCCCTGCTGGGGCGCAGCCTTGCGGCCTCCGGGATCGCGGCGGAGCGCTTCCTCCCCTTTGCCCCCGGCGAGGTCTATCTGGCGCCCTCTGGGATCTGAGGACGCCACCCCGACGAAACGCAGAGTCACGCCAGCGTTGACGGGTTCGCTTTCCCTAAATATAAAACTGACGTCAGTTTCATTTTTGGAGCAGGAACGTGAAGCCCTCTCTCGCAAATGCGTCGCAGGACGCCGCCATGTTCTCTTTCCCGGAGCATCTAGCCACGACCAGCGCCGGACGCCCGAAGGGAGAGCGCACCCGCGCCCAGCTGCAAATCGCCGCCTGCAAGGTTTTGCAAGACGGCGGGCCGCAGGGGCTGACCGTCGCGGAGATCTGCAAGGAAGCCGGCGTCTCGAACGGCACGTTTTACCTTTACTTCAAGGATCGTAACGCCCTGCTCGACAGCCTGCTTCGGGGGTTCGTGGCCTTCCTTCAACTGGCGATGAGGGCGGCGAGCGAGCGCGAAGGCCATGATGCGCCACGCGCGGCGACCCGTGCCTATCTCCGTCTGTTCGAGCAAAATAGCGGGTTGATGCGCAGCTTGATCCACCCGACCGACGGCTTCCCCGAGGCGCAGGCGGCGTTTCAGACGCTCAACCGGGAATGGATCGAGGCGGTGGTCGCCTCCGTGGAACGCAGGCAGCGGCAGGAGGGCAAGACGGCACCCTCGCGCGACGAATTGCTGCGCCGCGCCTATGCGCTGGGGGGCATGGTCGATCAATACCTCTCCAACCTTCTGCTGGCGAAGGACCCGGCCGTGATCGAGATATCGCAGGACCGCGACGCGGTGCTCGAGACGCTCTCGCTCCTCTGGGACCGGGGGATGACGGCATGACCACCATTCCCGGCGCCGAGAGCCTCTCCCGCGCGGAGCTGCAGCCCGAGATCGAACGCCGCTGGCAGGCGCAGCGCGCCCATGTCGCCGCGCATTCTGCCTTCTACCAAAGGCTCTGGCAGGGGCGCATGCCGCCCGAGGACCTGCGCGACCTGCCCGAATTGCCGCTCTCCGACAAATCCCAGCTGCGGATCTCGCAGGCCGAGCATCCGCCCTTCGGCGACTACCTCGCCGCCACGCGCAGCACCGCCAACCGCCTGCATCGGACGTCGGGCACCACCGGTCAGGCGATGAACCTCGCCCTGTCGGCCCGCGACGCGTTGGTGACGCAGGAGGTCGGCGGGCGCTGTCACCGCTCTGCAGGGCTGACGCCCGAGCACACGGTGGTGCATTGCCTCAATTACCAGATGTGGATGGGCGGGCTGACCGATCACATGACGCTGGAGGCGACGGGCGCGCTGGTCGTGCCTTTCGGCGTCGGCTCGACCGAGTTGCTGATCCAGACGATCCGCGAGGTCGGCATCACCGCGATTTCCTGCACGCCTTCCTACCCTTCCGTGCTCGAACGGGTCATCGCCGAGAAACACCCCGGACTGACGCCACGCGATCTGGGCCTCAAACTGGGCTTGTTCGGGGGCGAGCCGGGCCTTGACGACACCGCCTTCCGCGACCGCCTGCGCGAGACCTGGGGAATGGAGCCGCGCAACGCGAATTACGGCGTCTCGGATGTCTTCTCGAACTTCGCGGCGGAATGTCCGCATGACACGAAGCTGCATTTCATGGCCGCCGACGTGCTGCATCCCGAGCTGATCGACCCCGATACCGACGCGCCGATCCCGCTGGAGGCCGGGGCGCGCGGCGAATTGGTCCTGACCCATCTCGTGCGCGACTGCCAGCCGCTGGTGCGGTTCCGCACGGGCGACATCATCACCATCGGCGAGACCGAGCCCTGCGCCTGCGGCTGCACCGGGTTCCGTTTCTCGGTCGTCGGGCGCTCCGATGACATGGTGGTCGTGCGGGGCCTGAACATGTTCCCTTCGATGGTCGCCGCCGTGCTCAACGAAATCCCCGAGCTTTCGGGCGACTATCGCATCACCCTCGACACGCCGCCGCCCTATGACACCCTGCCCGTCAGCGCGGAACTGGCGGAAGGCGAGCACGCCACGCCCGATCTTGCGCGCAAGGTGGAGCAACGGATCAAGTCGAAACTGGGCGCGACGGCGAGCGTCACCCTCCTGCCCGCCAACAGCTTCCCGCGCACCGAGGGCAAAACGAAACGCGTCATCCGGAGTTTCCAATGAGCCATTTCAGCTACGACACCGTCCTGAGCCAGCTTGGCGCCAAGGGCGTGCGCACGATCACCCTCAACCGCCCCGAACGCCTCAACGCGATGAACCGGCAGCTGGTCGTCGATGTCGCGCGCGCTTTCGAGGACGCCAATGCCGACCCGGCCACCAAGGTGATCATCTTCACCGGGGCGGGCAAAGCGTTTTGTGCGGGCGATGACCGCAAGGCCCATACCCATCCCGAGACCGAGGAAGAGGCGCGCGAGATCGTGCACGCGATTCAGCGCGCGACCCATGCGATTACGCTGGGCGCGAAGCCGGTGGTCGGCGCGATCAACGGCTGGGCCGTCGGCGGCGGCTTGGAATGGGCGATCAATTGCGACTTCCCGATCTGGGCGGAGAGCGCGAAGGGCTTCTTCCCCGAGGTCTCGCTGAACCTCTTCGTCACCGGGGCCGTCACCTCGCTCCTGCCCGCGCTGGTCGGGCTGAACAAGGCGCGCGAGATGCTGATCTTCGGCGACCGGTATTCCGCGCAGGAGATGGGCGAGATCGGCGTGGCCTGGAAGGTGGTCGACGATGCCGCGCTGATGGCGGTGGCCGTCCAGACCGCCGAACGGCTCGCCGATCTTCCCGTCCTGTCGGTGCGCGCGATGAAACGCGTTCTCAATCACGCCGCGGTGCCGGATCTGCACCGCGCGCTGCAGCTCGAGACCGATGCCACGGTCGCGGGGTTCCTCGACCCGGAGACGACGCGGCGCGTGACCGAGTTCTGACCTGCGCGGGCAGAAGCTTTTTCAAACTCCGTCACTTATTGGGATTGCTTCCTTGTGGTGACCGGGACGAAGGGTCAGATTGAGGGCGGCGGACATCCATGTGCCGCGCCCCGCTTTCGGGGCAACCGCACGGCGGAAAGAGAGGGATGAAATGAGCTGGTCCTATTCACTCGGCAAGATCGGCGGCACGGTTCTCAGGGTGCATGTCACCTTCGTTCTGCTGATCATCTGGATCACCGCTTCCGCCTGGGCGGCGGACGGGCCGCAGGCCGCGCTGATCAACATGCTCTTCATCCTGTCGGTCTTCGCCTGTGTCGTGCTGCATGAATTCGGCCATGCGACGATGGCGGCCCGGTTCGGCGTGCGCACCCCCGACATCACCCTTCTGCCGATCGGCGGTCTGGCGCGGCTGGAGAGGATCCCGGAAAACCCCAAGCAGGAAATCCTGATCGCGGTGGCAGGTCCCGCCGTCAATGTCGTGATCTTCCTGATCCTGACGATCTTTCTTGGCGGCAGCGGCTGGCTGAGCGACCTGCAATCGCTCGACAATCCGGGCCAAAGCTTCTGGGGCCGGCTTGCGCTGGTGAACGCGCTTCTCGTCGCGTTCAACCTGATCCCGGCCTTCCCGATGGATGGCGGGCGGGTGTTTCGCGCCGTGCTTGCGCTGTTCATGGACCGGGTGAAAGCCACGCAGGTCGCGGCGCGGACCGGGCAGGTCATCGCCGTGCTCTTCGCCTATTGGGGGCTGACGAGCGGCAACCCGATCCTCGTGCTGATCGCGGCGTTCATCTTCTTCGCGGCCGGGGCGGAAAGCTCGGATGCGGCGATGCGCGGCCTCGCCCATCGTTCGGCCGCGCGTGACGCGGTCATCACCTCCTTCGTGTCGCTGACGCCCGACGATACGCTCGACACCGCCGCTCAGGCGATCCTGCACAGCTCGCAATCGGAGTTCCCCGTGCTCACGCCGGACGGGCAGTTCGTGGGCTTCGTCACCCGCGAGAGCGTGCTGGCCCGGCCCGACCCCGAGTTCCGCCAGCGCCCCGTCTCCGAGATCATGTTCGACAATGTGCCCGTCGTGTCGCTGAAGACGGGGATGGACGATGTGCTCGACGCGTTCGCGAAAGGGCGCATTCCGGCCGTGGCGGTAATCGGCAAGACCGGCAATTTCGTGGGCTTCATCAATCGCGAGAATATCGGCGAGTGGTTCATCCTCGCCCGCGGCAGCTAAGACGGGCGCTCGCGCCCTGCCCTAGAGATAGACCGACAGCCCCCGCCAGCCCGCCAGCACCGCCGAAATCGCCATGACCACGATGGCGATCGTCCGGTATTGGGCGTTGTCGAGCCGCGCGAAGGCCGTGGTCCCCGCCCATGTCCCCAGCGCCAGCGCAGGCACCGAGACCAGCGTCAGCCAGAGCGCGTCGCCATTCACCGCGCCCGCCCAGATCAACCCCGGCGTCGCCAGCAGCGAGGCCACGAAGAAGAACAGAAGCAAAGAGGCCCGCGTCTCCACCGCGGTGGTGCCCGCGCCCAGATAATAAGCCACCGCAGGCGGGCCCGGCATCGCCGCCAGTCCGGAAAACGCCCCCGAAGCGACGCCCGCCAGCAGCGCGAGCCCGCCATGAGGATGCGGGCGCGCAGGCTTGTAGCGCAGCAGCAGCGCCAGCCCCGCCAGAACGGCGAGCGCGATCATCATCCGCGCGGCATCGGCGCTGACGGCAGTGAGCGCGAAAATCCCGACCGGCGTTCCGACAATCGCGCCCAGCGACAGCCGCGCGAGCGAGGGTTTGTGCACATGCCCATGCAGGGTGAAAAGATCGCGGCACCCGACCACGACCTGCAGCAGCACCGCCAGCGTCACTGCCTCTATCGGCGGCACCATCAGCGAGACGATCGGCACCGCAGCCAGCGCGAAGCCGAACCCCGCGATGCCGCGCAGGAAGGCGGAGAAGAACACGGCGGTGATGACCAGCAGGGTCGTTGTGCTCAACATCCGGTCACGTCTCGGCCTGCGCGATCCGCGCCGCACAGCCCGCCGCGCAGAAGGCGACCAGCCCCTCGATCGAGGCTTGCGCATCGGACTGCGAGGCCAGTGCCGCGATCCGCCATTCCGAGGTCAGGAAGGCCAGAAGGGCCGCGACCGAATAGACGAACCCTTCGGCGACGACCGCCCGGCTGACCTTGGGATGCAGCGCGCAGATCTCATCCATGAACCGCTGCGCGGTCGGGTCGAACAGATCGGTCGAGATATCCGCCCAGGCCGGATCGGCCGAGACCATCGCCACGAGCCGCGCATAGGCCAGCCATTGCGGATCGCTGCCCGCCGCCTTCGCCAGATAGGGCCGGAAGAAACAGCCGAGGATCGCCGTCAGATCAAGCGCCCCCTGCCCCTTCGCCTGCGCAAGCGCCTCGAGACGCAGACGCGCCAGCTCTTCGGCGCGCCGCTCCACCACTTCGCGAAACAGCGCCTCTTTCGAGCCCCCGTGATGGTTCACCAGACCCAGCGGCACTTCGGCCAGCGCGGCGATGTCGCGCACCTTCGCGCCTTCGAATCCGTCCCGTGCAAAGACGGTTTCCGCCGCATCGAGAATCCGTGAACGACTCGCGAGAGAGCGCTTCGACGGCGCTCTAAGCCTTTGTTTCTCGGACGTCTTTTTCGTCATCAGATCGGGGCTTGCTTATTTTGAACAATGGTTCAATTTAAGAATGTCTGGGAGGAGACGCAACATGACAAATACGAAGGGCACGTTCGCCCTGATCGGTGCGGGCCCGATGGGTCTGGCCGCAGCCAAGGTGCTGGGCGAACAGGGAGTGGACTATCAGGGCTTCGAGCTGCACAGCGATGTGGGCGGGCTCTGGGATATCGAGGGCGCGCATTCGACGATGTATGAAAGCGCGCATCTGATTTCCTCGAAACGGATGACGGAATTCACCGATTTTCCGATGCGCGACGAGGTGGCGGAATATCCCAGCCACCGCGAGATGGCGCAGTATTTCCGCGATTTCGCCGATCATTTCGACATTCGCCGCCATTACCGTTTCGGCGCCGAGGTGACGAAGGTTGAACCGCTGGGCGGCGATGGCGAGGGTTGGCGGGTCAGCTGGCGCGATGGCGAGGGCGAGCATTCGGAGGTCTATGCCGGCGTTCTGATCGCCAATGGCACGCTTTCCGAGCCGAACATGCCGGACTTCCCCGGCCAGTTCGACGGCGAGCTGATCCATTCCTCGGCCTATCGCGATCCGTCGCAATTCGCGGGCAAACGGGTGCTCGTCGTGGGCGCGGGCAATTCGGGCTGCGACATCGCGGTGGACGCGATCCACCACGGCAAGAGCTGCGATCTCTCGATGCGGCGCGGCTATTACTTCGTGCCGAAATACGTCTTCGGCAAACCCGCCGACACGCTGGGCGGGGCGATCAAGCTGCCGATGTGGCTCAAACGCAAGATCGACGGCGCGCTGCTGAAATGGTTCGTGGGCGATCCGCAGAAATACGGGTTTCCCAAGCCCGATTACAAACTCTACGAGAGCCACCCGATCGTGAACTCGCTGGTGCTGTTCCACGCAGGCCACGGCGATCTGAAAGTGCGCCCGGATATCGAACGGCTGGACGGTAAAACGGTGCATTTCAAGGATGGCACGCAGGCCGAGTATGACATGATCCTCGCGGCCACCGGATACAAGCTGCATTACCCGTTCATCGCGCCGGAGCTGCTGAACTGGCAGGGCGATGCGCCGCATCTGTACCTGAACGCGATGCATCCCAAACGCGATGATCTCTTCGTGCTGGGAATGCTCGAGGCGAGCGGGCTTGGCTGGCAGGGCCGTCACGAGCAGGCAGAAATGGTGGCGCGCTACATTCGCGGGCTGCGCGATGGCGCCGAGGCCGCGAAGCGCCTGCAGGCGAAGAAGGCCGAAGGGTTCGAGCGTGCGACCGGCGGCATGGCCTATCTCAAGCTCGCGCGGATGGCCTATTACGTGGACAAGGCGACCTATCGCAAGGCGGTCACCGGCTGGATCAAGGCGCTCGGCGGGAAGGCGGCGGCATGACGGGGCTCGACGCGGTCCGGCTGAATTTCAGCCCCGGCGCCCTGCATCTGCTCAATGCGATCCTCGGCATCGTCATGTTCTCGGTCGCGATCGACCTGTCCCCGCGCGATTTCCGCCCGCTGGTGCGCAGGCCCTGGGCGCTGATCGTGGGGTTCACGTCGCAATTTCTGGTGCTGCCCGCGCTGACCTTCGGGCTGGTGCTGGCGCTGAAGCCGAGCCCCTCGATTGCGCTGGGGCTGATCCTTGTGGCGGCCTGCCCGGGCGGGAATGTCTCGAACTTCTTCACCCATCGGGCGGGCGGGAACACGGCGCTGTCGGTCTCGCTGACCGCCTTCGCCACGGTGGCGGCGATCGTGCTGACACCGCTCAATATCGCCTTCTGGGGTAGCCTTTATGAACCGACGCGGGCGCTGCTGCACGAGACCCATATCGACCCGGTGAGCGTAGCGATCACCGTGGGCGTCATGCTTCTACTGCCGCTGATCGCCGGGATCGCGCTGAACCATTACCGCTACGATCTGACCACGCGCCTTCGCGATCCGCTGAAATGGATCTCGATGGCGATTTTCGTGGCGTTCGTCGCCCTTTCGCTGAGCGCCAACTGGCAGTATTTCGTGCAATTCGTCGGGCTGATCGCGGGGATGGTGGTACTGCATAACGCGCTGGCCTTCGCGGGCGGCTATGGCACCGCGACGCTTGCGCGGCTGTCGCCCTTCGACCGGCGCGCGATCACCGTCGAGACCGGCATCCAGAATTCGGGCCTCGGCCTCGTGCTGATCTTCGCCTTCTTCGGAGGTCTGGGCGGCATGGCGATCGTCGCGGCTTTCTGGGGCATCTGGCACATCATCGCGGGATTCGCGATCTCGACAATCATGAGACGAAAGGAGGCCGCGCGATGACCCGGATCCTGATCACTGGTGCGGGCGGCATGATAGGCCGCGTACTCACCGCCGAACTGTCTGAGAGCGGCCATGAGGTCATCGCGACCGATCTCGCGGCCCCCGATACGCTCCCCGAGGGCGTGCGCTTCGTGGCGATGGACGTGACCACCGACGCCCCCGGCAAAGTCATCGCGCGGGAGCGCCCCGAGGTGATCGTCCATCTCGCCTCCATCGTGACCCCCGGCCCCGGCATGGGGCGCGAGTTGGCCTACCGGGTCGATGTGGAGGGCACGCGCAAGGTGCTGGATGCGGCGCTGAGCACGGGAGTACGGCGGCTCGTCGTGACTTCGTCGGGCGCGGCCTATGGCTATCACGCCGACAATCCCGTGCCGCTACGTGAAAGCGATCCGGTGCGTGGCAATCCCGAGTTCGCTTATGCCGATCACAAGCGGCAGGTCGAGGAGATGCTGGCCGAGGCGCGCACCGCCCACCCTGCCCTCGAGCAAGTCGTGCTGCGGGTCGGCACGGTTCTGGGCAAGGGCACCGACAACCAGATCACCGCGCTTTTCCGCAAGCCGCGTCTGCTCGCACTGAGGGGCTGCGAGAGCCCCTTCGTCTTCATCTGGACCCGCGATCTCGCGCGCATCCTGATCCGCGCCGCGACCGATGGGCCGCCGGGCATCTTCAACGTAGCGGGCGACGGCGCGCTCGGGGTGACGGATCTCGCACGACGTCTGGACAAACCCGTGCGCCGCCTGCCCGCGCTTGGCATCAAGGCCGCGCTGGCCCTCGCCCATCCGCTGGGGCTGAGCCGCTACGGGCCCGAGCAAGTGCGCTTCCTGCAATACCGCCCCGTTCTGGCGAATGACGCGCTGAAGGAGGTGTTCGGCTACACGCCCGAGCTGACCAGCGCCGAGGTCTTCGATCTCTGGGCCCGCGAGGCCGGACTATGAGCGCGCACGTCGCGGTGATCTCGGGCGGCGCCGGGGGGCTTGGGCAGGCGCTCTCGGCGGGGCTGCGCTCCGAGGGCTGGCAGGTCGTGCTGCTCGACCGGGAGATCTCCGGGCTCACAGCCAAGCCGAACGAAGAGGCCATCGCCTGCGACCTGACCGACGCGGATCAGCTTGCCAGCGCCTGCAAAGACATCCTGTCGCGTTACCCCAGTATCGATCTGGTGATCTATAACGCAGGCGTCACCCAGATCGGGCCGTTCTCCGCGCTGACCGAAGCGGCGCATCGCAAGGTCTTCGAGATCAACTATTTCGCGGCGACCGCGATGGCGCGGCATTTCCTCGAACCCGTGCGGGAAAGTCACGGCACGCATCTGGCGATTTCCTCGGTCGCGGGGTTTTCGCCGCTCTATCACCGCACGGCCTATGCGGCGTCGAAACATGCACTGGAAGGGTTCTTCAAATCATTGCGTTCGGAGGAAGCGCCGCATGGCGTGCGCGTGCAGATCGCAGCCCCCTCCTTCGTGGCGACCAATATCGACCGCGCCGAGCGGCAATCCGACGGCATCGCGCGGCCCGGCGCGGCTGCGGACGGCGTGGATTACATGACGCCCGAGGCTGCCGCACAGGTGATCCTCGCCGGGCTGAAACGCGGCCGCCCGATGATCCCGGTGGGCCGCGTCGCGCGGCTCGCGTGGTGGATCAACCGCGCCTCGCCCCGGCTGTTCCAACGGCTGATGGAGCGCAACATCGCGAAGGGCCAATCCTGACGACCGGCACCGCGACCTTTCGCCAAAAATATCTCGAAAAATCGCGCCCGATTTGATCGAGCGCATTGAAGCGACTCGTCCCCTCAGCGCTAATCTGGCCCCGATCCCGTGAAGGTCGGAGGCCCGTGATGCGATCAGTCTTATCGATAGATTCCCGCACCCCGGAGGACGGGTGCGACCGAATGCTCCACCTCGGGCGCGTTGACTCCATTTGCGCGAATGCGCATATGCGAATTCAGAAATGGAGGCACCGATGATCGTAACTATTCTTTCCGCACTTGCCGAACCCACCCGGCTGGGGGCGATGCAGCTTTTGCATGATGGGGGCGAGCATTGCGCCTGCGAGTTGATGGCGCGTCTGGATGCCACCCAGTCGCGCATGTCGCGCCATATGGGCGTGCTGAAAGCCGCCGGGCTGGTGGTCGACCGGCGCGATGCGCAATGGGTCCGGTATCGGGTGAACCCCGACCTCTCCCCGGAAATCCAGCAGATCCTGAGCGCGGTCATGAAAGCCAGCGCCAACACGGAAAGGACCGCGGCATGAGTGTGACGCAGCATGAAACCCCGCATGGCGGGATGCCCGGCTGGGCATGGAGCGCAGTCGTCGCGGCAGGCCTCGTCGCTTGGTGGGTGGTCTACCACCAGCTCCCGGCCCTCTCCGAATGGATCGTCTCGCTGCTGCCGGTCGCCCGCGACACCCATACCGGCGAGGCGCTGGCCTTCTTCTTCTACGACGTGCCGAAAGTGATGATGCTGCTCACCCTGATCGTCTTCGCGATGGGGGTCGTGCGCAGCTTCTTCAGCCCGGAAAAGACCCGCGCGCTTCTCTCGGGCAAGCGCGAGGGCGTCGGCAACGTGATGGCGGCGGGCTTGGGCGTCTTGACCCCGTTCTGCTCCTGCTCGGCGGTGCCGCTGTTCATCGGCTTCGTCTCCGCGGGCATCCCGCTGGGCGTCACTTTCTCTTTCCTGATCGCCGCCCCGATGGTCAACGAAGTGGCGCTGATCCTGCTGGTCGGCCTCGTCGGCTGGTCCGTGGCGCTGGTCTATCTCGCCTTCGGCCTCGCCATCGCGATCGTCGCGGGCTGGGTGATCGGTAGGCTCCATGTCGAGGGTTGGCTGCAGGACTGGGTGCGCGACATCCATTCCGGCGCGACCACGCCGGGCGCGGTCGAGAGCGACGATCTGAGCATGACCGACCGCTATCGCCTGGGCCTCGAGGCCGTGCGCGAGATCTTCGCCAAGGTCTGGATCTGGATCATCATCGGGATTGCCATGGGCGCGCTGATCCACGGCTATGTGCCGCAGGACCTGATGGTGCGCATCATGGGCTCGGGCACGTGGTGGTCGGTGCCGGCAGCCGTGCTGATGGGCGTGCCGATGTACACCAACGCCGCCGGCGTCATCCCGATCGTCGAGGCGCTTCTGGGCAAGGGCGCGGCGCTCGGCACGGTTCTGGCCTTCATGATGTCGGTGATCGCGCTCTCCATGCCCGAGATGATCATCCTGCGTCAGGTCCTGAAACTGCGCCTGATCGCGGTGTTCATCGGGGTCGTCGCCAGCGGCATCCTCGCCGTCGGCTTCCTGTTCAACGCATTGTTCTAAGGAGAAAAGAGATGAAGGACGTCAAGGTTTACGGCCCCGGCTGCAAGCGCTGCGAAAAGACCGAGGAGATGGTCAAGGAAGCGGCCGCCAAGCTCGGCATCGAGGTCTCGGTCGAGAAGGTGACCGATCCCCGCGCCATCGCCATGGCGGGCGTGATGTCGACCCCGGGTGTCTCGGTCGACGGGAAGCTGGTCCACACGGGCGGCCTGCCCGACAGCGGCAAGCTCGAAGGCTGGCTGTCGGCCTGAGCGGCCCCCACCGAAAGTTAGCTAAAAAGAAGACCCCGCGCCGGGTGGCGCGGGGTCTCGCATTTCAAAGCGCCAAGGCTCAGTTCAGCTCGCTCGCGCGTTCCGCATCGACGGTCTTCGAGGCCTGATCGACCGCAGATTGCAGGTCGTCGAACACTTCGCCACCGTTCTGGACGTTGTCCTTGAACCAGCCATAGACCGGCTTCGCCGCATCCTGAAACGCCTGCTTCTGCTCGGGCGTGGGCACGTAGATCTCGCCGCCGTCCTTCTTGAACTCCTCATAGGCGGCGATGGATTTGCGCTTGGGCGAGGCGAAAGTCGCCTGCTGGAGCGCCGCGAACCCATCCACGATCACACGCTGCATGTCGGGCGACATCTCCTTGAACTTCTGGTTGTTCATCCACCACAGCGCCGCCATGTAGGCATGCCCGTCGAGCGTCACATGCTTCAGCCCGGCCTCGGGGAATTTCATGTTCATGATGTCGGTGATGCCGTTCTTGGTGCCGTCCACGACGCCGGTCTGCAGCGCGGTGAACAGTTCCGGCCACGGGATCGGGGTCGGCGACGCGCCCATCGCCTTCACCAACTCCTGCGGCAGGTCGGCGACGATGGTGCGGATCTTCATGCCCTTCAGATCGGCAGGCGTCTTCACCGTCTTCTTGGTATTGGCGAAGTTGCGCCAGCCGCCAGTGTTTCCGATCGTCATCAGGCGGATCATGTTGTCGCTATCGGCGAGCGCCATCTTGCGCAGTTCGGAGGTGAAAGCGGTATGGGTCAGCACTTCTTCGGCGACCCGGTCGTTCGGCATCAGATACGGCAGGTCGAGCACCTGCACGTAAGGGAAGATCCCAGCCGCGCCGCCCGAGGTCGAGATGTAGATATCGAGCGAGCCATCCGCGATGCCCTGCAGGCACTCCGCCCCGTTCGAGCAGAGCTGCGTGCCGATGAAAAGGTCGACCTTGATCTTCCCGTTGGAGGCATTCTCGACATAGTTCTTGAACACGACGAGACCGTCGTAATCCTCGTCATTGGTGTTGGAGTTGGCGACCGCGCGCAGCGTGATCGTATTGTCCTGAGCCTGCGCGGCCATGCCGAGCCCCGAGGCCAGCACGGCCCCCAGCGCAAGCGATTTCACAAAAGTTCTGAGCATCGTTTCCTCCCTATATGCTTCAGTCTTGTCTTAGTTGGCGAACCCCGTCAGGCGGGGGATGGTCATCGAAATCGCGGGGAAATAGGTGATCAGGAAGATCACGGCCACTTCGACCGCAAGGAAGGGCAGGATCGCGCGGGCGATGGTCTCGACCCGCTCCTTCGACACGGCGGCGGCGACGAACAGCACCAGCCCCATCGGCGGCGTCGCGAGGCCCACGGTCAGGTTCACGCTCATGATGATCGCGAAATGGATCGGATCGACGCCGAGCCCGGTGAAGATCGGCGCGAGGATCGGCCCCAGCACGATGATCGCGGGGCCTGCGTCGAGGAACATGCCCACGATGAACAGAAGGATGTTGATCAGGAACAGCAGGATCAGCGGGTTCTGCGACAGGCCGAGGATGAACTCCGCCAGCGCCTCGGGGGCGTGCGACAGGCTCACCACCGTCTTGAACGCCATCGCCGCACCCACGAGCAGCAGCACCACCGAGGAGGTCAGCCCCGCCCGCATCAGGATATGCGGCAGGTCGCTCCAGCGCAGCGTGCGCAGGATGAAGAGACCGACGATCAGCGCATAGGCCACGGCGATCGCGGCGGCCTCGGTGGGCGTGAAGACACCGCCCAGAATACCGCCAAGGATGATCACCGGCGTCATCAGCGGGAAGAAAGCGCGCAAGCTCGCCTGCCCCCGCTCGGGCCATGTATGTTTCTTCGAGGCAGGCGGGAAGCCATGCTTGTTGGCCATGAACTTGACCATCAGCATCAGCCCGATACCGACGAGCGCCCCCGGCACGATCCCCGCGAGAAACAGCGCCGCAACCGACTGGCCCATGACATAGGCGTAGATGATCATGATCCCTGAGGGCGGGATGATCGGGCCGATCACCGAACTGGCCGCGGTGATGGCGGCTGCGAATTTGCGCGTGTAGCCCTGCTGCTCCATCGCCGGAATCAGCATCGAGCCCAGTGCCGATGTGTCGGCCACCGCCGAGCCCGAAAGCCCGGCGAACAGCATCGAGGACAGGACGTTCACATGCGCGAGCCCGCCGCGCAGATGGCCCATCATCGCTTCCGAGAACTCCACGAGACGGCGCGTGATGCCGCCCGAATTCATCATCTCGCCCGCGAGCATGAAGAACGGGATCGCGAGCAGCGGAAAGCTGTCCATCCCGTTGTAAAGATTGCGGTAAAGCAGCGCGAAATCGCGCTCTTGCCCGTTCAGGAGCAGCATCGCGCCCGGCGCTGCCAGAAGCGCGAAGAAGATCGGGAAGCCGATCAGGATCAGGACGAGGAAAAGGGGCAGGAACCAGACCAGCATCACTCGGCCCCTCCGGCCACGGACCAGACCGGCGGCAGAGGATCGTCCCCCGTGCGGAAGGCCAGCAGATTGCGCAGGATCAGCTCGATATTGACCAGCACCAGAAGCGCGAAGCCCACCACGAGCGAGGCCATCATCCAGCTGCGCGGCACGCGGATCCAAGCGTCGAGGGCCAGATTTTCCGGCACCCAGAGCGAGGCGGTCGCGAATTTCCCGCCAAAGCCGGTGATCCCGGCCCAGCCGAGTTTCAGTGCCGCGACCGAGACCAGCAGCGAGAACACCCAAAGCACCAGCGTCAGTGTGCGCCCCACCAGCTTCGGCAGCATCACCGCCAGCATGTCGATCGCCACGAAGCCGCCCGAGCGAAACGCCGAGGGCGCCATCAGCCCCGCCATCCACAACATGCAGAACCGTGCCGCCTCATCGGGCCAGGGCAGCGCACTGTTGAGCACATAGCGGAACCAGATCTGGATCAGGATCGCGATGACCATCGCCGCCACGGCGAAAACACCCGCCCACCGACCGATGGCGAGCAGTATGTCGTTCAGCCGGACCAGCGGTCTGGCCAGAATTGTCAGCAGGGTCATGCGCGCGTTTCCTCCCTCGCGATCCCTTGAAGGCCCGGCGCCACGCTCCTCCTGCGCGGTCCGGGCCGGATATGTCAGCGCCTCAGTTCATCTCGATCCGCCGCACCTGCCCGCGGAAAAAGGCCAGCGCATCGCCATCGTCGCGCATCACCGCGCGCTCGACCTGTCCCAGCACCAGCAGGTGATCGCCGCCCTCGTGGCAGGCAACGCGATGACACTCGAACCGCGCAAGGCAGCCGTCGATCAGCGGCACACCGTGATCGTTGAGGTGATAGGCGTGATCGAGCAGCGCATGAGCGTTCTTCGTCGTCGCGAAACACAGATCGTCCTGATCGGCGGCCAGCACGTGGATCGCGTAATGCTCGGCCTTTTCGAAATGCACGAAGCGGCGCGAGTTGCGATCCGGCGCCCAGATCACCAGCGGCGGATCGAGCGAGACCGACGAGAAACTGTTCGCCGTGATCGCGACCGGGCCGTTCTCGCTGGCGGCGGTCACGATGGTGATCCCGGTCGCAAAGCGCCCGAAGGCGTCACGCAGCAGGCGGGTATTCTCCGGCCCCGGCACGAAGGTGCGCGGCGTGAACTGGCGGGTTGCGTTCATCATGGGACCTCCTGACCGAGCCCCGCCTCGTAGAGGCGGAACCACGTCTCCCTGTCGATCTGAACCTTCAAAGCATCGGAGAGCTTCGCGATCCGCTCGAGGTTATTCGTCCCCATCACCGGGATGATCCGCGCGGGATGCGCCAGCAGGAAGGCCGTCGCGACAGCCGCCCGATCCACGCCCTGCGCCTGCGCGATCTCGTCGAGAACGCTCTGCACCCGGCCCTCTCCCGTCATCAGCGCGCCGCCGCCCAACGGCGACCACGCCATCGGGGGCTGCGCCTGCCGCTGATGGAAGGCCAGATCGCCATTGGTGAAGGGCTGCAGGCAGCCAAGGCTGATCTCGATCTGGTTGGTCACCAGCGGCGCCTTCATCCCCGATTGCAGCAGCTCCCAGTCCCACGGGCGGAAATTCGACACGCCGACCGCGCGCACCTTGCCCGAGGCAACCAGATCGTCGAGCACCGCTCCCGTCTCGTGGTGATCCATCAGCGGATCGGGGCGGTGGATCAGCAGCAGATCGATCCGGTCGGTCGCCAGCTCCTTCAGCGAGGCCTCGACCGAGGCTTCGATATGCGCGCGCGAGGTGTCGTAATGCTTCACCTTGCGATGCGAATGACGGCCCGCCGAGACGATGATGTCGCATTTTGTGACGATCTCCATCTGGTCGCGCAGCGACGGGTCCTCGCGCATCGCCGCGCCGAAGACCCCCTCCGCCGTGTAGCCGCCATAGATATCGGCATGGTCGAACGTGGTGATCCCCTGCGCCAGACAGGCGTCGATCTTGGCACGCACATGGGCGGGCGAGGTATCGGCATCGTCGGCCAGCCGCCACATGCCATAGACGATCCGGCTGAGCGCCACGTCGGAGGTGAGATCGATCTTTTCCATTAGCGACGTTCCCCTTCTGCGAGCGGTGTTGCGGGCGATCCCATCGGGACGCGGCCGTAGATTTCGGGCAGCGAGACCGTGTCGAGATGCGGCATCACGAGACGGCCGAACTGGCGAGCCTCGTCGATATGCGGATAGCCCGACAGGATGAAGGCGCGAATGCCCATCTTGCGATATTCTTCGAGCTTCGAGAGCACCTGATCGGCCGAGCCCACCAGCGCCGCACCGCAGCCGGAGCGCGCGCGCCCGACCCCGGTCCAGAGGTTCGGCTCGACATAGCCGCTCTCATCCGCGATCTCGCGGTTGCGCGCCTGTTTCGACACGCCGAGCGAGCCCGCATCATGCGCCCGTTCGCGGATCTTGCGCCCCTCTTCATCGTCGAGCTTGGACACCAGTTCCTGCGCGTATTCCTTCGCCTCTGCCTCGGTGTCGCGCACGATCACATGGACCCGCAGCCCGTAATCGAGCACGCGCCCATGCCGCTCGGCCGCCTCGTTGACGACCTTCATCCGGCCTTCCAGCTCGTCCTTTGTCTCCGGCCACATCAAGTAGACGTCGCAATGCTCGGCACACAGCTCGACCGCAGCCGGGGAATAGCCGCCGAAATAGAGAAGCGGGCCGCCCTGCTGATAGGGCTTCGCCGGATCGGTTGTGAGGTCTTTGAAATTGTAGACCTGACCTTCGTAATTGATCTCGTCTTGGGTCCAGGCCTGCTTGAGGATCTCCACCACCTCGCGCGAGCGCTGGTAGCGGAACTCACTCTCCTCCTTTTCGCCCGGGAAGTCGGACGAGATGATATTCACCGTCAGCCGCCCTTCGAGCATGTGGTCGAGCGTAGCGATGGTGCGCGCCAGCATGATCGGCTGCATCTCCCCGCAGCGCACCGCGGCGAGGAAATTCATCCGGTTGGTGATCTGGCTGGCGCCGGCGACGAAGCTCAGCGTGTCTTGTCCCACCTGATAGCTCGACGGGCACAGAATGTTGCGAAAGCCTTGCCGTTCGGCCTCACGCACGATGTCGGAACAATGCGCCCAGCTCGAGCGCAGATCGCCCTCGGGCTGGCCGAGATAGCGGTAATCATCCGAACACAGGGCAGAAAACCAGGACACCTCCGCGGCATCGAGATCACCCGATCTCACCGGCACAACAGTCATGCGTTCCTCCCTCGCGATTCCCGTTCGATTTCCCTTCACTTAGCAGCCGCCTTGATATAGATCAATGATGTATCAATTTTTGAGGCGACCAAGTGACACAGGCAAATCAAGGATCAGAGCGGACCGGACTGCCGATCTATCAGCAGGTTTCCGAGATGCTGATTCGAGATATCGCGGCGGGCCGATTGACCGATGGGGAACGCCTTCCCCCGGAACGCACGATGGCCGCGCAGTTGACGATCGCCGTGGGCACGCTGCGCCGCGCGCTGGAGGATCTGGAAGAAAAAGGCCTGCTGGAGCGCGTGCAGGGTTCGGGCAACTACATCCGCACCCGCAACCTGCGCGACCATTTCTACTCCATGCTGCGGATTGAACTGCTCTCGGGCGGCGGCTTTCCGAATGCGCGCATCCTCTCGGTCGATGTGATGGACAAGCCTGCCGACCTGCCCGAATTCGGCACGTCTACCCGCGCAAGCCGGGTGCGCCGCCTGCGTTTTCTCGACGAGACGCCGGTCGCGGCGGAGGAAATCTGGCTCGACGCGTCGAAAGGCGAGGTGAAGGCCGAGGATCTCGAAGACTCGCTCTACGCCTATTACCAACGCGCGCTTGGCTTCTGGATCGCGAGCGCCGAGGACCGGGTCAGCTTCGCGCCGATGCCGGACTGGGGACCGTCGGAACTCGCCTGCCGCCCCGGTGAGACCGCAGGCTATATCGAGCGCTTCAGCTGGGCCGACGGCCCTGCCCCGGTCGAATTTTCGCGCACATGGTTCGACACCAGCCGCGCACATTACGTTCAACGCATGAGATGAGGAGGCTCGGATGAGCGCCACCAAGACAGGCCCCGTTCGCTACGGCATGATCGGCTGCGGCATGATGGGACAGGAACATCTGCGCAATATCGCGCTGCTCGACGGGGCCGAGGTCGCCGCGATCTTCGAGCCCGACGCGGAGATGGCGCAGGCGGCGCAGGCGCTCGCCCCCGGGGCGCAGATGGTGGGGTCGGTGGCGGAGTTGCTGGCGGTTGAAGCGCTCGATTGCCTCGTGATCACCAGCCCGAATTTCCGCCATCTCGAACAGCTCGAAGAGATCGCATCGACCCGCCCGCTGCCGGTGCTCGTGGAAAAGCCGCTTTTCACCGATCCGACCCATGCGGACCGGCTGCAAGCCTTCCGCGACAGCTATCCGGCCCCGGTCTGGGTGGCGATGGAATATCGCTACATGCCGCCGATCGCAGCTTTCCTTGATGAGGCCGACGCGGCAACGGGCGGGATCACGATGCTCACCGTGCGCGAACACCGCTTCCCCTTCCTGTTCAAGGTCGGCAACTGGAACCGCTTCAACCGCTACACGGGCGGCACCTTCGTCGAGAAATGCTGCCATTTCTTCGACCTGATGCGGCTTACCCTGAAATCCGAGCCGGTGCGCGTCATGGCCTCCGCCCCGCCCCCGGTGAACCACGTCACCGAGGCCGACGCGCCCGATATCCTCGATGCGGGCTTCGCCATCGTTGAATTCGAAAACGGCGCACGGGCGATGCTGGAACTGTGCATGTATGCCGAGGGCGCGCGCTATCAGGAGGAGGTCACTGCGGTCGGCCCCAAGGGCAAGATCGAGGCGCTGGTGCCCGGCCCGACCCGCTTCTGGCCAGCGCATCTTGGCGCGCCGCCGGTACCGAAACTGGTGATCTCTCCGCGCGATCCAAAAGGCCCGGTGGAGCGCGAACTGCCCGTCCCCGAGGAACTGCTCGCCGCGGGCGATCACAACGGGTCCACCTATCACCAGCATGTTGGCTTCCTCGCCCTCGTGCGCGGGGACCGAGCCGCGCCGGAGGTCACCTTGGAAGACGGCTGGGCGGCGGTTGCGATCGGTCAGGCGGTGCAGCGCTCGATCGAGACCGGCGAGGCCGTACGCTTTCCCGCACAACCTTGGCGGCGCGTGGCCTGAGGGCAAAGGGTCAGGTCGGGCCGTGGCCTGACGCCCGCGCTCTGGGCGCGCGGGACTGCGACGCTGAGTCACCCCTCAAGCGTTTGACGCGGATCAATTCTCGGCTCACCCTCGTGTGATACGAGCTTGAGTGATGACCCGACCCCAACGCGCCTCCAGAGCCTTTGACGGCAAGATCGACCGCGGCCCGCGCCTGCACGCGCCGCGCTTCGCTGGATTGCGCCGCGCGCAATCGGCGCTGCTGACCGCGCTCGTCGCGATTCTGCTGCAGGTCGTCCTGCTGACCGATCATCTGGGCGCGGCCGCCATCGCCGCCACCGGCCGGGCCGCGCCCGGCGCTCAGATGGGGCTGCTGCAGATCTGTACCGGCGAGGGCATCGTCTACATGACCCCGCAGGGCGAAACGGTCGCCGCGCCGGATGGGGCCGCGCCCCTGCCCGGCCAGACCGCACCCACGGGTCAGGTCCACAGCCAATGCGCAGTCTGCGGCTCGGCCTCGGTCTGCGCGTTTGAGGCCCCCGACACCATCGTCACCCCGGCCCGTCTCGACCGCGAGATCGCCCCGCTCCACGCGTCCCTTGAGCGGCTCTCTCTCCCGGTGCAGACCGCGCCCCGTTTCCGGCACGCCCGCGCCCCTCCTGTCGTCTGAGTGCGTCCCTGCACGTCGATCCGGACGTGCCTTTTTCCAAACCAGACACATGGCTCGCGACTGCGCCCGTCTCTCGATGGCGGTGCGTTGCGATATGACAGGATGTTCCCAATGAAACGACGCGACTTTCTTCTGACCTCTTCGACCGGCCTCGCGCTGGTGGCTTCCGGCGCCGCTGCCGAGGATATGAAACCGATGGACGGCATGCCGATGTCGCCGATGGACTGGACCGACCAGAACGGGCTGACCCGCTTTCTCAAGACCGACACCGCGCCGCTCGAGAACGAGTTCGAGAAATACCCCCGCTGCCCCTATTGCGGCATGATGCGGCAGATGTTCAGCCAGACGCGCCACCTGATCGTCTATGACAACGACACGGTCGACGGCACCTGCTCGCTGCATTGCGCGGCGATCAGCCTCGCGCTGAACGTGGATGCGGGCCCCAAGACGATCTATGCGGGCGATGCGGGGGCCACCGCCAAGGTCAAGCCGCTCGCGGTGGTCGACGACATGACCTATGTGATCGACGCGAAAAAGCCCGGCACGATGACCGGCACGTCGAAATACGCCTATGCCGATCCGGCCAAGGCGGATGCGGCGGCCAAGGACGGGGGCAAGCTGGCGAGCTTCGACGAGGCGCTGGTCATGGCCTATGCCGATATGGCGCGCGACACGATCAACATTCGCAAACGCCGCGCCGAGCGTCGCGCCCGCGCCGGTCAGTGATCGCCTCAAGGCGGGGCCCGCGCGGCCCCGTCCTTTCCGACCTCTATTCAAGGAGTTGCAAGACGATGTGCAACCATCCCTGCCATCACGGGGGCACGCCCGCACGCCCCCCGGCGCGCCCCCAGTCGCGCCCGACGCGCCGCCAGATGCTCCAACGCGCGGCAGGCCTCGCCGCTGCCCTCTCGCTCGGCCCGGGGCTCAGCGCTGCGCGCGCCGATGCGCCCACGCTCGACCTGCCCCCGCCCGGCCCCGGCGACACCTGCCCGGTCTGCGGCATGTTCGTCTACAAATATCCCGAATGGGTCACCACGGTGCTCTACGCGGATGGCTATGCCGATCATTTCGACGGCGCCAAGGACTACTTCAAATACATGTTCGACATGGAGAAATACGCCCTTGGCCGGACCGCCGATCAGATCACCGGAATGGGCGTGACGGAGTATTACGGGCTCAAGCTGATCGACGCGCGCGAGGCGCTTTATGTCGTGGGTTCGGACGTTCTGGGCCCGATGGGCCATGAGCTGGTGCCGCTGATGAACGCGGTCGATGCGCAGGATTTCATGCGCGACCACAAGGGCCAGAAGCTGCTGCGCCATGACGAGGTCACGCCGGAGCTGCTCGACGCGCTCGATCAGGGCGGCCCGTTCTGATGCGCCGTTCGAGTTATGTATTTGCGGGGCTGGGCGCCCTGACGCTGCTGCTGGCGGTGGAGCTTTATTACCCCGTCTTCGCGCGTCCCCATCGTGATGGGCGTCTGCTGGAGGAGCGCACGTTGGTCGCGCGGCTGGGGCTGACCGATCCGGCGCTGTTTACCGAGGCGCGCTACACCCGCAACCCGAGCCTCGCCGATCTGAACACGCCGTTTCAGGACCACCCGGGCAGCTTCGACCACTTCCCCTCCGGCACCTTCGTGCCGCCCCCCGCCACGCCCGGCAAGGGCTGGCTCCTCTTCCAACCCGAGGCCGCGAAATGACCCCATTCCTGCGCCGCCAGCGCGCGCTGGCCGATTTCACCCTCGCCGCTCTCGCCCGCCGCAAGGGCAAGAATATCGCCCTGATCGCGGTCTATTCCGTGGTGGTCTTCGTGCTCGCCTCGGCGATGTTCTTCGCCGCCAGCCTGCGGTTCGAGACCACGACCGTGCTCGAAGGCGCGCCCGAGATCACCGTGCAGAAGATCACGCTGGGCCGTCAGGACCTGATCGACGGATCGGTCGCGGACGAGATCGCCGCAATCCGCGGTGTGACCGAGGCCCATCCCCGGCTCTGGGGCTATTATTACGACCGGATCAATGGCGCGAATTACACCGTCATGGTGCCCGACGACCCCGAGATGATGCCCGACCCCGGTCAGATCGCGATTGGCGAGGGCATCCCCCGCACACGCGGCCTCGAATGGGCGGGTGCGCCGGTTTTCCTGTCGCGCTACGAGGGCGATCTGAAGAAATTCGATGTCGCCAGGATCTTCAGCCGCGACTCCGCGCTGATGACCTCGGATCTGATGCTGATGAACGAGGCTGATTTCCGCGACTTCTTCGACATTCCCGAAGGCCGCTACACCGATGTCGTGGCGCGCGTGCGCAACCCCAACGAGGTCGCCACGATCGTCCAGAAAGGCTCGAACGCGCTGCCGCAGATGCGATTCGTCACCCGCGCCGATATCGCGCGCACCTATCAGAAACTGTTCGACTGGCGCGAGGGGCTGCTGACGGCGCTGGCCTTCGCGGGCATCCTCGCCTTCGTCATCTTCGCCGCCGAGAAAGCCAGCGGGCTCTCGGCCGAGGAAGCGCGCGAGATCGGCATCCTCAAGGCGGTGGGCTGGAACACGCGCGACGTGATCGCGATGAAGATGTGGGAAGGCGGGCTGATCTCGCTCGCGGCCTACCTGATCGGCACCGTCGCGGGCTTCGCCCATGTGTTCTTCTTCGGCGCCCCGCTCTTCGCGCCGATCCTGAAGGGCTGGGCGGTGATCTATCCCGATTTCCCGCTGAGCCCGCATGTGGACGGTCTGCAATTGCTGACGCTCGCGCTGCTGACCACCCTGCCCTATATCGCCGCGACCGTGGTGCCGATCTGGCGCACGGCCTCGGCCGATCCCGATGCCGTGATGCGCTGAGGAGGCCCCAATGATCACTCTGCAATCCGTGACCAAGACCTATAATGCGGGCCGCCCCAATGCCGTGACCGCGCTGGACGGGATCGACCTGACCATCGAGGGCCGGGCCGTCACCGTGCTCAAGGGGCCGTCCGGCTCGGGGAAATCCTCGCTCCTGTCGGTCGTGGCCTGTATGGCGCGCCCCTCCACGGGCCGCGTCAGCCTCGATGGCGAGGTCGTCTCGGGCCTGCCCGAGCACTTCCAGACCGAACTGCGGCGCGAGCGGTTCGGCTTCATCTTCCAGCGGTTCAACCTCGTGCGCGGCCTGACCGTGCTGGAAAACGTAATGCTGCCGGCCGCGCCGCTGGGTCAGCCCTTCGGAGAGTTGCGCGCGCGTGCGATGGACCGGATCGAGGCGCTGGGTCTGGGGCCGCGCGCCCAGACCCGGATCGAGCTGCTCTCGGGCGGCGAGGCGCAGCGCGCAGCGATCGCGCGGGCGCTGATCAACGATCCCCCGATCCTGATCGCGGACGAGCCCACGGCCAATCTCGACAGCGCGCTCTCCGAGACCTTCCTGCAGATCGTCGCCGAGGAGAAAGCGCGCGGGCGCACCGTCATCATGTCGAGCCACGACCCCCGCGTCTGGGGCGCGGACTGCGTCGACCGGGTGGTTTCGATGCGTGACGGGCGGATCGAGGATGCGCCTGCCCAGCAGGAGCCGCAGCCATGATCTTTCAAACGCCGATCATGGCCCTGTTGCTGGTGGCGGGTCTGGCCGCGCTGACGGCCCTCTGGGCGGGCGGTTTCGCCGTCACCGTGCTGCGCCGCTGGGATCTGACCGACATGGGCGCGCGCCAGCTGCGCATGGAGCGGATGACCGAGCTGGTCTCGACCCTCTTCGCCGCCGTCATGCTGGCCGAGCTCGCCGCGCTTTTGCTCTTCGTCTTCAATGCCGACCGGATGTCGTCGCTCTTCGTCGGCGCGATGTGCGCCGTCGGCACGCTCAACGTGAACGATTACGGCTTCCCCGCGCTCTATCTCAAGATCGGGGTGTTCTTCGCCGCCGTGATCTGGCTGATCCTCGACCGGGCCGACAGGCTGGGACGGGACTACCCGCTGACCCGCGTGAAATACGCAGCCCTTCTCGCGATCACGCCGCTGATCCTTGCCGATGGCGCGGTGGAGCTGAGCTATTTCCTCGACATGCAGACCGATGTCATCACCTCGTGCTGCTCGAAGCTGTTCACGCCGAACAACCCCAATCTCGCGAACCAGATGGCGGGCGTCGGCGAGGCGCAGGCGCTCTGGCTGCTTGGCCTCACCGCGCTGATCGCGTTGGCTGCGGGGATCGCGGCGCTGATCCGCAAGCGCGGCTACGGGCTATACGCGCTGGCCTCGGCGCTGATGTTCGGGATGGGGCTGACCGCGATCGTCGCCACGATCTCGCTCTATATCTATGAAAACCCCAACCATCATTGCCCGTTCTGCATCCTCAAGCCCGAATACGGTTATGTCGGCTACGCGCTTTATGTGCCGCTGTTTCTGGCCACCGCAGCCGGGCTTGGGGCGGGCGCACTCAGCCCGTTTCAAAAGCGCGCCTCGCTGGCGGGGCCCCTGCCGGGTCTGATGCGGCGTCTGCTGATCTGGTCGATGGCCGGGTTCGCAAGCTTCGGGATCGTCTGCCTGATCGTGATCTGGCGCTCGCATCTGATCCTCTTCGGCTAAGCTGTCCGCGATGCGGGCAGCCCCGATTTGGGCCAGTGTCGCGCCGGGCTATGTCGTAAGGCATCCGCGCCGGGCGCGGGAACGCGAACTGGAGGAGGACAGACCATGAGCAAGGCACAGGCGGTGATTATCGGAGTGGGCGACGGGCTTTCCGCCGCAGTGGCGCGGGAGCTCGCGCCCGATTATGACCTGACGCTGGCGGCCCGCAGCGCCGAGAAGATGCAGGCACTGGCCGAGGAGACCGGCGCGCGCATGGTGCAGCTGGACGCAACCGACGAGGCCGCGATTGCCGATCTGTTCGATGCCCTGCCCGCGCCGCCGCGCGTCGTCATCTACAACCCGTCTGGCCGGGTGCGCGGCCCGGTGGCGGAACTCGATGCCGACGAGGTTCGCGCCGCCGTCGAGATCACCGCAATCGGGGCGTTTCTTACCGGCAAGCACGCCGCGCGGCGGATGCTCGAATCCGAGCCCGCCGAGGGCACTCGCGGCACGATCCTCTTCACCGGGGCCTCCGCCGGGGTGAAAGGGTTTGCACGCTCCGCCCCTTTCGCGATGGGCAAATTCGCGCAGCGTGGACTGGCCGAAAGCATGGCGCGCGAGTTGCACCCGCAAGGCATCCATGTGGCTTGGGTGAATATCGACGGCATGATCCTCAATCCGGGCCGCAGCGAGGCGCCCGACAAGCCCGGCTCGATGCTGCGCCCCGCGGCGATTGCGAAAACCTATCGCCAGCTGATCGAGCAGGATCGCAGCGCCTGGACGAACGAGATCACGCTGCGCCCCTGGGTCGAGACGTTCTGAGGCGGCGGGCGCTCAGCGCCCCTTGCCCGCCTCCAGCGCCGCCGCGCGCATCGCCGAGAGCGACTGCCGCGGGGTCAGCGCCTCGGGCGAGATCACGAGATCCAGCACCGCGCCGGTCTCGGACGCCCGCGCACGTTCAAATGCGGCTGCGAAATCCTCCGTCCGCTCGACCCGTTCGCCGTGGAAGCCATAGGCCTTCGCCAGCGCCGAGAAATCCGGGTTCACCGCCATCGAGGTGCCCGACACGCGGGTCGGATAATTGCGCTCCTGATGGGCGCGGATCGTGCCGTAAATCCCGTTATTGAGGATCAGGATGATCGGCTGCGCGCCCGCCTGCGCGGCAGTGGCAAGCTCCTGCGAGGTCATCTGGAAATCGCCGTCGCCTGCGAAACAGACCACCGTCTTCTCGGGCTGCGCCACCTTGGCCGCGATGGCCGCCGGCACCCCGTAGCCCATCGCGCCCGATTGCGGTGCAAGCAGCGTGGCGTTCGGCCCGAACCGGAAGAACCGCCCCGGCCAGACCGCGAAATTGCCCGCCCCGTTGGTCAGGATCATGTCCTCGGGGAGTTCCTCGCGCAGATAGGCGCAGACCTTGCCCATATCGACCGGCGAAGGCAGATCGGGCAGATCGAAGCCGGCCTCATAGGCCGCGCGACCCGCGGCCCGCCAGTCGGCCCAATCGCCCTGAACCGGCTCCAGCGCGCCGAGCGCTGCCGCAAAGGCGTTCGGTCCGGCTTGGATGCCCAGTTCGGGACGGTAGATCTTGCCGATCTCCAGATCCGAGCCGTGGACATGGATCAGCCGCTGCGCGGGCTGCGGCACGTCCAGCAGCGTGTAGCCATCGGTCGTGTTCTCGCCAAAGCGCGCATTGATCGCGAGGATCACGTCGGCCTCGCGCATCAGGCGCTTCACATGCGGCGCCATCCCGACACCCGCATCGCCGCAAAAGACGGGCGAA
Source organism: Thioclava sp. ISO4 (assembly GCF_058105145.1). NCBI lineage: Bacteria > Pseudomonadati > Pseudomonadota > Alphaproteobacteria > Rhodobacterales > Paracoccaceae > Thioclava > Thioclava sp. ISO4. The sequence goes on along the minus strand of NZ_CM176571.1, from coordinate 2,181,068 downwards.
TTATTGTCGAACTGGTCCTGATAGCGAAAGACGGAAAGCACCGGAATATCAGAAGCTTCCGCGAAGGACTTAATGTGCGCAGTGCCGTCCCCGCGCCAGTTGCACCCACCATAGAGGATCAGCGGACGCTTGGCCCCGGCCAGCATCTCGCGCAGCTCGCCCATCGCCGCCGGATCGGGCTGCGGCTCGGTGATCCGGACGGGCGCGCCAAGCGGCGCGACCTCGGTCATCGCGGTCAGCATATCCTCGGGCAATGCCACCACGACCGGACCGGGCCGCCCGCTCACCGCCATCGTCCAGGCGCGCGAGAGGATTTCGGGGATGCGCTCGACCCGGTCGATCTCGACCGCCCATTTCGCCATCGTGCCGAAGACCGCCTTGTAATCGAGTTCCTGAAACGCCTCGCGGCCCTTCATATCGGTGCCGACCTGCCCCACGAAGAGGATCATCGGCGCGGAATCCTGCATCGCCGTATGCACCCCGATCGAGGCATTGGTGGCCCCGGGGCCGCGCGTGACCATGCAAATGCCGGGCTCCCCGGTCAGCTTGCCGTAAGCGGCGGCCATGAAGCTCGCCCCGCCTTCCTGACGGCACAGCACGAAATCCAGCGTGCCTTGCGTGTCGTGCAGCGCGTCGAGCACCGCGAGATAGCTCTCCCCCGGCACCCCGAACGCCTTGCGCGCACCAAGCCCCACAAGGCTTTCGACCAGAACCTGACCACCGTTTCTCATGCGCGTGCCTCTCTCCCCTCGTGCCGCACCGCGATCGGCGCGGCGCTTTCGAGAGGCCTAGCACGCGCCCAATCCGAGCGCACCCCCGGCAGGTCGCGAGCGCGCCAGATCACCCGGCGAGATAGGTCCGGAACCACGCGATCATGCGCTCCTCGGCCAGCTTGGCGGCGGCCTCGTCGTAGCGCGGCGTCGTGTCGTTGTGGAACCCGTGGTTCACGCCAGGATAGATATGGGCCTCGTAGCGCTTGTCGTTCTCCTCGAGCGCCTTCTGGAACTCCGGCCACATCGCGTTGATCCGCTGATCGAGCGCTGCGAGCTGGATCATCAGCGGCGCCTCTATCATCGCGACCTGCGCAGAGTCGGGGGCAGCCCCATAGAATGGCACGCCCGCGCCCATCTCGGGATAGGCGACGGCGAGCTTGTTCACCACGCCCCCGCCATAGCAAAACCCGGTCGCGCCGACCTTGCCGTTGGTGCCGTCGAGCGTCTGGAGATACTCGAACCCGGCGAAGAAATCATTGAGCAGCGCGCCCTGATCGAGGCTGCGCTGCATCGTGCGCCCCTCGTCATCATTGCCCGGATAGCCCCCTAGCGAGGACAGCCCATCGGGCCCCATCGCCACGAAGCCCGCCTTGGCGAGTCGCCGTACCACGTCGCGAATATAGGGGTTGAGGCCGCGGTTCTCATGCACGACGAGGATCGCGGCTGGCGGGCGGTCCGGGTCGATCTGGGTTGGGCGCACCAGATAGGCGGTGATCTCGCCGGTGCCGTTCGGGCTGGAATAGCTGATATCCTCGCCCAGAATGTCGGGATCGTCTTCGGCCACCTGCTGGGCCAGCGCATAATCGGGCGCGAGCGCCCCGAGTATCGCCAGCGCGGTCACGCCGCCCACTGCCCATTTCCCCGCCCGATCAAGAAATTCGCGTTTCGAGATCTTGCCATGGACATAGTAATCGTAAAGATCGAGAAGTTCCTGGTCGAAATCGGCCGCCGTCAAGCGACGCGCATTGGCTGGGTCGGTCATGGTGAATCCTCCTCTTGAACTGGAGGAGTATATCACGAGCGCGCGCGTTTCCGTTGCGTTATCGACGGACCTCTCGGGCGCGGTGCAGGGCCCGAAACCGCCACGTCCAACACGGGCCGCTCCGCATCACAAACCAATTTTTCGACCTTGGTCCCCGGGTTGTATCTTGCAATTAAGGTACGTTTATAGGTTGTTTAAAATCTAGGCCCCGCCGCCCGGAAACGTGCAATCTCGAGGAGCTCAAATTGAAAACTGTTCGCCCTGTTATCGGTATTGTTTTGGTTGCGGGCGCTCTTTGGGTGATCGTCGGAGAGCAGATGTCGGGCGTCAGCGCGGATGCCGTGGTCAATGCGCCCGTGGTCACGGTGCGCAGCAGCACCGCCGGCAAACTGTCGATGCCGAAACGACCGCTTGGCGCCCATGTCGACAAGGGCGAGCGGCTGGCCACCGTCGATGATATCCTCGTGGACACGATCCGTCTCAGCGATTTGCGGATGGAACAGACGAATGCAGAAGCAAATGTCGCGCGGATCAAAAGCGACCTCGCTGCCAAACGCACGCAACGCGACGCCTATAGCGCGCGCAGCAAGCTCTATCGCGCGCATCGCATCGCCGAAATCGAGACGAAACTGAAATTCGCCCGCGCGCGGCTCGACCGGCTGCAGCCCGATGCACAAAGCTCGGAAACGAGTGCCACGAAAGTGGCGCAGACCGCCCCTGCCGCCCCGGCGGAGAATGGTCCCGTGACGCAGGCGCGCGAGGACGTGGCGCTGCTTGAAAACGCGCTCGATGCCGCCAAGTCCGGCGTCTATCTGGGCGACGGCTATAACGACGCCCCGAGCTCCGAACAGCGCGGCGCGCTTCTCGACGAGGAGATCGCCTCGCTCGAGGCGGACCTCACCGAGGCCGAGGCCCGCGTCAAGACGCTCGACGCGCGCCGGTCAAAGGAACAGACGCGGGTGAACACGCTGACATCGAGCCAGGTGACATCACCTGCGAACGGGATCTACTGGGAGACCCTTCAGGCGGATGGCGTGACGGTGCAGCGGGGCGACCCGATCATGTCGATTGTCGATTGCGATGTCTCGCTCGTGACCGCCTCGGTAAGCGAAGGCGTCTATAACGGCCTCAAGGTGGGCGATTCCGCGACCTTCAAGCTGGCCTCGCGCGACAGGATCTACGACGCGACGATCGCCCGGCTCGCGGGAACCGGTGCGGCGCGGATCTACCAGAATCTCGCCATCGCGCCGAGCCAGAAACATCTCGAGCGCTACGATGTGACCCTTCTCGTCCCGGACCTGAAATCCGATCCCGATCTCGATTGTCCCGTGGGGCGGACCGGGCGGGTGTTCTTCGAGCACCGCCCCCTCGACTTCCTGCGCTGAGGGCGGGGCGGCATGTCCTACTATCCGCAACTGGGAGGGCTTGGCTCGGCGGCGATGCAGCTCATCCTCGTGGTGGGTATCACCGCCATTCTGCCGAGCTTCGTCAAACCGCGGCGCAACTGGCACCGTGCGGTGCTGCTGGGGATCGGTGCGGTGCTGGCGCTGCGCTATATCTGGTGGCGCGCGACAGAGACCCTCGCCCCGCCCGGCCTGACGCTGGATGCCCTGGCGAGCTGGTCGCTCTTCGGTCTCGAAGCCTTCACCATGATCGGCTCGCTCAGCGCCTTTCTGGTCCTGTCGCGGATCAAGCTGCGCAGCGAGGAAGCGGATCAATACGCCAATCTCCCGACCGAGAAAGAACCGCTCGTCGCGATCCTGATCGCCACCTATAACGAGGATCGCGACGTTCTCGAACGCACCATCGTCGGCGCGAAATTCCTGCGCCATCGCAACAAGATGATCATGGTCTGCGACGACAGCCGCCGCGACTGGCTGCGCGATTTCTGCGAGACCAAGGGCGTGCGTTACATGCGCCGGGCCGACAATGAGGGGCAGAAGGCGGGCAATATCAACCACGCGCTGGACCGGCTGGCCGAGGAAGAGGTGCAGCCCGATTTCGTGGCGATCCTCGATGCGGATTTCGTGCCCCATCGCGGCTTCATCTCGCGCACGCTGGCGCTGTTTCACGACCCCGAGGTGGGCCTCGTGCAGACGCCGCAGCATTTCTTCAACTCCGACCCGATCCAGCACAATTTCAAGCTCGACAGCTCCTATCCCGACGAGCAGCGCTTCTTCTTTGACCAGATGCAGCCCGCACGCGATGGCTGGGGGATCGCCTTTTGCTGCGGCACCTCCTCGGTCTGCCGCTGGAGCGCGCTGCGCGAGATTGGCGGCTTCAACACCGAGAGCGTGACCGAAGATTTCATGCTGACGTTGGCCTTGCAGAACGCAGGCTGGCGCACCGTCTATCTGGCCGAGCCGCTGACCGAAGGGCTCGCCCCGGAAGGCCTCAAGGAATACATCACCCAGCGCGCCCGCTGGTGTCTCGGCCTGATGCAGATCGCACGGTCCTCGCTCGGCCCGTTCTCGAAAAGCAATCTGCGACTGCGCGACCGCTGGAGCGTTATCGACTCGATCTTCTACTGGACCACGACCTTCCCCTTCCGGATCGCGGCGATCTGCTACCCCCTGCTCTACTGGTATTTCAACATCACGGTGGTGAATGCGGGCCTCGCGGATGTGTTGAGCTATTTCGGGGTCTATTACCTGTGGAGCCTGATGACGCTGAACAGGCTCAGCCGCGGCATGGTCGTGCCGCTCCTGAACGACGTGAGCCAGCTGATCGGCGCGATCCCGATCGCCCGCGCCGCCTTCACCGGCTTGCTGCGCCCCCATGGCCACCCGTTCTCGGTGACCGCGAAAGGTGGGGATCGGTCAAAAGTCGTCGTGCAATGGCGGATCATGATGCCGTTCCTGATCCTGTTTTTCCTGACGCTGGGTGGCCTTCTGATCGGGATCATCTGGGACCGCTTCGCCTATTTCGACGCGGGCGACGGCAAATGGGTGATCCTGTTCTGGACGATCTATAACCTGTTCCTTCTGGCCGCGACTTGCCGCGCCTGCGTCGAGCTGCCCCGGCGCGAAATCCATGTGGCCGATGAGCCCGAGCGGATTTCCTTCGAATCCGACGGCACGGAATACTGGGTCTGGATGACCTCGTTCACGATGGACACGGTGCGCCTGCGCGGCCTGACTCTGCCGGAACAGACCCGCGGGATGCTGACGATCGACCAGATCACCGACCCGATCGAATGCTACGTCATCGCGAAGACCCGCGACGGCGCACGGCTCCAGCTTCTGCCGACCGAGGAGCAGCGCGAAGAGTTGTTCGTGCGTTTCTATGCCGAAGGGAACGAGCCGGGCGTCAGCCATGTTCGCCCGGGCGCGCTTCTGCACGACATCTACCGCCGGTTCTTGCCGAAATTCTCCTCGGACGAGTGAGCCTGCGGGCGCCGCGAATTAATAGGTGTTAATGGAAAGGCCGACGAAGGCTTCCTTGGCCAAGGCGCGCCAGCCCGCCCGGATCGAGACCGGCCCGCCGTCGATTTTCTGGGTCACTGCGATGGTGCGCTCGGAATAGGTGTCGCTTCCGCCCGCCGACAGTTCCAGCCCCAGCCCGGAGCGGTTCCCGGCCTGAAACAACGCAAACCAGTCCTGATCGATCGTGTTGTATTGCCCCAGCATGAAGACATGCCCGAAGCTGGTCGGCGTATAGCGCTCCAGCCCCACGCGCGCGCCGAGTCGCCAGTTATCGTCCGCCAAGGTGCGACCGATGCTGGGGCCGAGTTTCAGCGTGCCGATTCCCTCGAGCGCGAAGTCCCGCGTCACGGCCGCGCCGGTGGACCAACCGCCTTCGTAGTCAGAGAAATTCGCGCTGAAACTCACCTTCCCGCGCGACATCGAAAAGACCGTGTCGGAGGTGTTCTTCGCCGCGTCGAACTGCAGAAAAGTTCCGTCCGCGCGAGCCTGCGACCCCGCCCCCAGCGTTAGTGCCAGACAGGTCGCGATCGCGACGCTCACCCCGTAATTCTTGTGCATTTAGCGCTTCCTGTAAGCCTGTACCTAGACCTTTGCGGCCTTCATTTTCTGCTCTGCTTTTCCGCGCCGCGGCGCAACCGGTTCATACTGCCACGCCCCGAAATTCGCGGGGCGTCCCTGTCAGCGCGGAGCCTCAAAATCGAGTGTTCGGCATCGCCCTGGACTTTGCAAGCGCGCCCCGTCCCGGCATCAGCAAAATTTAACCAAGAAGTGGGCGCCCACCATTTTCTCGCCGTATTTACTCAGTAACCATGATTTAAATCGGACCCCTTCTACAATTAGCGTAGGATTGAAGCGAAGATGACCATTCGGCGACAACACAATCTCGGGGGCATTTTCCGACGCACCGCTCTGGCGATGGTGCTCGTCGTGGCAGCGACGGCCGTCTTCGTCGCCAAGGTTGTCTCGGATCAGGCCCATGAATTTCAGTCCGCGATCGAGCACAAACTGGTCCTCAGAGGCTCCGACGCGATCGCGCTCAGCTTCAACACGGCCCTGATGCGCGAATGGGACAGTATGCATGCCGTTGCGCGAAGCATCGGCACCGCGTCGCAAGACGACATCAACAAGTTCATGGACGCCGTCGCCCGCACCGGGGGTCAGGTCGCCTGGGCAGGCTTCGCCGCGCCCGATGGCACGATCATCTCCGGCTCGAACGGCTATGAGGTCGGCAAGAATGTCAGCTCCAAGCGGTGGTTCCGCGATGGTATCCGCGTGCCGTCGGTCGACTCGATCACCGAGACGGCTACGAATGCGCAGACCGGCAAGATGGAGTATTTCCTGAACCTCTCGACGCCCGTGAAGGGCGCGAACGGCCAGAAGATCGGCGTGCTGGTCTACCGCGTGCGGATCGCATGGGTGCGCAGCTTCCTGTTCGAGGCGAGCAAGGAGCTTGGCATCGACGTGGTCGTGCAGGACATCAACGGCGACACCGTCATCGACACCCGTCACGAGACCACGCCCCTGCCCAAAAGCCTGACGTCGAGCGCGAGCCTGCGCAGTAAGTCTTCCGGCGTCTTCCACCTTGTCGACGGCAAGGACGGCGGAACCTATGCCTTTGCGCCGGATTTCGTCTGGAACAAGCTGCCCAACTTCGGCTGGCGCGTCTTCGCGGTTCTGCGCCGCGACAACATCTCGAACGATCTGCCGGTTTTGACGCAAGTGACGCTGGCGACGGTCGCTGCCGCGGCGCTGTGCCTGCTCGCCGTGACGCTCGTGTTCCTCAAGCTGCTGCTGCGCCCGGTCGAGCGGCTGGCGGAGGATGCCAAGAGCATCGCGAGCGGCAACTACGTCTTCCCCGAAGAAGCGACGAGCTCTCAGGAAGCCGCCTCGCTGTCGAGCGCGCTCGCGATCATCCAGAGCAAGCTCACCCCGCAGCGTAGCGAGCGGCCGCCTCGGTCGACACCTGAGCCGCATTCGTGATCTGGGCCAGACCTGGAAATGAGACAAGAAGGGGCGCATCGGCGCCCCTTTTTCCTTGCGGCGACGCGTCTAGAGCGGCAGCCCCGTCAGCCGCGCCACCAGTTCGGCGGTGTTGCGCGCGCCGAGTTTCGCCTGCAGCCGCGCGCGATGCGCCTCTGCCGTGCGCGGTGACAGTTCCAGCACCCGCGCGATCTCCTTGTTCGTCTGCCCCTCGGCCAGAAGGGCCGCCACCTGCCGCTCGCGTGCGGTCAGATCGACGACGGGCCGCAATTCCGAAAGATCGGCAAAGCTCCAGACAGCGCGCGCAAAGGGGTCGTCGGGCGTCAGCGATTGCCCCCGCACCCGGCACCAGAACAAAGACCCGTCGCGGCGCTGCATGATCCGCTCATCCGCGTAGCGCCCGGTCTCGCGCATCCGCCGCAACCCGATCTCCCCGATGCGCAGAAACTCTTCCTGCGACGGGTAAAGCACTGCGAGCGAGCGCTGCGGCAACTCGTCTTCGCGGTAGCCGAAACTCTCGCAAAACCGCGCGTTGCACCGCTCGATCACCCGGTCGCGGGTGACCGCCAGCCCGACCGGCGCATGCTCGAACGCCAGCAGCGCCATCTCATCGCTGTCCAGCAGATCCTGCTCCATCCTCTTCTCCCGATAGCGTAGTTCTACGAATAGAGGTCGTGCCGCCCCTGCGCTAGTCTCCCCCGCAACGGAGGATCATTGGGAGGAGACCCGCATGGACGCGAAGATCGTCGGCTGGGGCCATACGAAATTCGGCAAGCTGGAAGAGCGCACGCTCGAGGATCTGGTTCTCGAAGCGGGCGGCGGCGCGCTGGAGCACGCAGGGATCGACCCGGCGGAGATCGACGGGATCTGGCTGGGGCATTTCAATTCCGGACTGGTGCCGGACGGGTTCGCAAGCTCGCTGGCGCTGGGGATCGACGACAGGCTGCGCTTCACGCCTGCGACCCGCGTCGAGAACGCCTGCGCGTCGGGCTCGGCTGCGATCTATGCTGCGCGCGACGCGATCCGTTCGGGCCGGGTGAAGGCCGCGCTGGTGATCGGGGCCGAGAAGATGACCGCGAAGGACACCGCAGGCGTGACCGAAGCGCTCGCTGGGGCGTCTTACCAGATGGAGGAAGCGGGCGTTTCCTTCCCGCAGATTTTCGCACGGTTTGCGCAGGCCTATTATCAGGCGCATGGTGACCGTTCGGCCGCGCTGGCCCGGATCGCGGCGAAGAACCACCACAATGCGCTCGCCAATCCGCTCGCGCAGATGCGCAAGGATGTGGGCTTCGAGTTCTGCAACACGGTCAGCGACAAGAACCCGATGATCGCCCCGCCCCTGCGGATGACCGATTGCTCGCTGATTTCCGACGGGGCGGCGGCGCTGGTCATGGTCGCCGACGACCGCGCGGGCGATTTTGCCAATTCCATCGCTTTCCGCGCCGCCGAGCAGGTCAGTGACTACCTGCCGATGTCGCGCCGCGATCTGCTGGCCTTCGAGGGCCCGGCAGAGGCCTTCCGCCGCGCCTATGCGGCGGCAGGCGTGAGTGTCGACGATCTCTCCTTTGCCGAGGTGCACGACTGTTTCACCATCGCGGAATTGCTCGTCTACGAGGCGATGGGGCTTGTGCCGCAAGGCGCGGGCGCGCGGGCCATCGACGACGGGCTGGTGCTGCGCGACGGGCGTCTGCCGGTGAACGTCTCGGGCGGGTTGAAGGCCAAGGGTCATCCCGTGGGCGCGACCGGCGTGTCGATGCATGTGCTGGCCGCGATGCAGCTCACCGGTCAGGCGGGCGAGATGCAACTGCCCGGTGCCGAGCTGGGCTGCGTGTTCAACATGGGCGGCTCGGGCGTCGCGAATTACTGCTCGATCCTCGAAGCGGAGCGCGCGGCATGAACCCGGCGGAGTGGCTGATCCGCAGCGCGGTCCGCACCCCCGACGCCCCCGCGCTGCTGCAGGGCGAGGAGTTGCGCGCCACCTATGCGGAGTTCGCCGACCGCGCCGCCCGGATCGGGGCCGCGTTGGTCGCGAAAGGGATCGCGCCGGGCGACCGCGTGGCGATGTTCGCCAAGAACTGCCCCGAATATCTCGAGGCGATCTATGGCATCTGGTTCGCAGGCGCGGTGGCGGTGCCGATCAACGGCAAGCTGCACCCGCGCGAGGCCGCATGGATCGTTGAGGCGTCTGAGGCGAAGCTCGCCTTCACCGGCGATCCGAAGACCGATCTGGGCGTCGAAACGGTGGACCTCAAAGGCCCGGCCTATGCCGATCTTCTGCGCCATGATCCGATGCCCGCCCCGGTCGAGGTCGCTGAGACCGAGACGGTCTGGCTGTTCTACACCTCTGGCACGACCGGGCGACCCAAGGGCGTGTGCATCACCTCGGCCAATGTGCAGGCGATGTGTCTGGGCTATTTCTCGGATGTCGACAGCGTGGAACCGCAGGACGCGATCCTCTACGCCGCGCCGATGTCGCATGGCGCGGGGCTTTACAACTTCGTCCATGTGATGCGCGGGGCGCGCCATGTGGTGCCGCGCTCGGGCGGGTTCGAGGCCGACGAAATCCTCGACCTCGCGCCGAAGCTGCAACATGTGTCGATGTTCGCCGCCCCCACGATGATCCGCCGTCTGGTGGACCGCGCCCGCGCCACGGGCCAGACCGGCGAGGGCATCAAGACCATCGTCTATGGTGGCGGGCCGATGTATGTCGCCGATATCATCGACGCGGTCGAGGTGATGGGGCCGCGCTTCGTCCAGATCTACGGCCAGGGCGAGAGCCCGATGACGATCACCGCCCTGTCGCGCGAGCTGGTCGCCGACCGCACCCATCCGCGCTGGCGCGAGAGGCTGGCCTCGGTCGGTCAGGCGCATAGCCCGGTCGCGGTGCGCATCGCCGACAGCGAGGGCCGCGCCCTGCCCGCGGGCGAGACCGGCGAGATTCTCGTGCGCGGGGCCGCGGTCATGGGCGGCTACTGGCAGAACCCCGAGGCGAGCGCGAAGGCGCTTCGCGACGGCTGGCTCTGGACAGGCGATCTGGGCACGATGGATGCGGACGGCTTCGTCACGCTGCAGGACCGCTCGAAGGACGTGATCATCTCGGGCGGCACGAATATCTACCCGCGCGAAGTCGAGGAGGCGCTGCTGCTGCACTCTTCGGTCCACGAGGTCGCGGTGGTCGGAAAGCCCGATCCGGAATGGGGCGAGAGCGTCGTGGCCTTCGTCACGCCCGCGCCGGGATCCGAGATCGACCCCGCCGCCCTAGACCAGCATTGCTGCGAGCAGATCGCGCGGTTCAAACGCCCCAAGGCGTATCGCGTGGTGACGCAGCTTCCCAAGAACAATTACGGCAAGGTCCTCAAGACCGAGCTGCGCAAGAAAGTGACGGAGGAGGACTAATGTCGCGACTGGATGGAAAGACGGCTCTGGTAACGGGTTCGGTGCAAGGCATCGGGCTGGCTATCGCGAAATCGCTGGCCGAGGCGGGCGCGCGCATCGCGCTGCATGGGCTGGCCGATGCGGCGCAGGTCGCCGAGGCGACAGCGGTGCTGGAGAAGGCCGGTTCGCCCGAGGTGAAGTTCTTCGACGCCGACATGGCCGATCCGGCGCAGATCGATGCGATGATGGATGCGGTCGCGGATTGGGGCGGCGCGGATATCCTCGTGAACAACGCAGGCATCCAGCGCACGGTCAGCCTCGCCGAAGCCACGCCCGAAATCTGGAACGCGGTTCTGGCTGTGAACCTGTCGGGCGCGTTCCACACGATGCGCCGCGCGATGCCGGGCATGGCCGAGCGCGGTTATGGCCGTGTCGTGAATATCGCCTCGGTGCATGGGCTCGTGGCCTCGGCCAACAAGGCGCCCTATGTCGCCTCGAAATTCGGCCTCGTCGGCATGAGCCGGGTCGCCGCGCTGGAATATGCGCAGGCGGGCACGCGCGAGGCGGGCGGCGTGACGGTGAACTGCATCTGTCCGGGCTGGACCGAGACCGACATTCTCGGACCCCAGATCGCGGAGCGCGCAGCAGCGCATGGTGGCGACCGGGCGGCAGGGATCGCGGATCTTCTGGCGGAAAAGCAGCCCACCCGGCGCATGTCCGACCCCTCCGAGATCGGGGCGCTCGCGCTGTGGCTCTGTGCGCCGATCGCGCACAACGTGACCGGCACGTCGATCCCGGTCGATGGGGGCTGGACCACGCAATAAGGCTCGGAGGTAAGAAAGGGGCGGCGGATTGACCACCGCCGCCCCTGCCTTCGATCCGGCGCAGGCCCCGCTTGGGAGGAGCGGGGCCTGCGTTTGGGGGTGCGGTCTCAGTCCGAGATCGCACCCTCGTCATCGCGGCGCTCATGCATCCGCGCCTTCACGAAGCGGCTCAGGAACAGCGGCAGGATGAAGCCCACGATCGCCACGGTCCACAGACCGATCGCCAGCGGGCTGCCGACCAGCGTCCAGTAATCGCCGTTCGAGATCGTGACCGCCCGGCGCAGGTTGTTCTCCATCGTATTGCCGAGGAGCGTGCCGAGAATGATCGGCACCAGCGGCACGTCGAGCTTGCGCAGCACCCAGCCCATCACGCCGAAGCCGATCATCACCAGCAGATCGAAGCTGGAGCCGGAGATGCCGTAGATCCCCACGAAGGACACCATCGCGACGATCGGCATCAGGATGCGCGGCGGGATCATCAGCACGCGGGTGAAGATGCCCACCATCGGGATATTCATCGCGAGCAGCATGAAGTTGGCGATAAACAGCGCCGCGATCAGGCCCCAGACCACGTCGGGGTTGTTCTGGAACAGCAGCGGTCCGGGCGTGATGTTGAGCGACAAAAGCACCGCCAGTAGCACCGCCGTGGTGCCCGAGCCCGGCACGCCAAGCGCCAGCATCGGCACAAGCGCCCCGCCTGCGGCCGCGTTATTGCCCGCCTCGGGGGCGGCCACACCACGCGGATCGCCCGTGCCGAAGGTGTTCTTGCGGTCCACCAGCTTCTTCTCCATCGAGTAGGAGATGAAGGAGCCCAGCGACGCCCCTGCCCCCGGCAGCACGCCCGCGACGAAGCCGAGGAAGGACGAGCGCAGCATCGTCGGCGTCGTCTCTTTCACCATCTTCCACGGCGGCGTGATACGCCCGACCGAGACCTTGTGACCCGCGCCGGTGGCCGAGCCGTGGCGGTGCTCGAGGAAGATGAACACTTCCGACAGCGCGAAGAGGCCGACGATGGCGACGAGGAAATCGAGCCCGTCATAGAGGTGGACCTCGCCGAAGGTCAGACGCGGCACGCCGGTCTGGGTATCCACCCCGATCACCGACAGGCCGAGGCCCAGCATCGCGGCAAAAGCCGATTTCGCCTGATTGGTCGAGGAGACCCCGCCCAGCGTGGCAAAGGCCAGCGCAAACAGCGCGAAATACTCCGCCGGTCCGAACAGCAGCGCGAATTTCACCAGCTGCGGCGCCAGCAGGATCAGCCCCCAGGTCGCGAAGAAGGCGCCCACGAAGCTCGCGATGCCCGACAGCGACAGCGCCTCGCCCGCAAGGCCCTTCTTGGCCATCGGATAGCCGTCGAGGCAGGTCATCATCGCAGGCTCATCGCCCGGAATGTTCAGCAGGATCGAACTGATCCGCCCGCCATACATCGCCCCGTAATACACGCTCGTCAGCAGGATCAGCGAAGGCGTGGCCCCCAGCCCCAGCGTGAAGGCCAGCGGGATCAGGATCGCGACGCCGTTAGACGGCCCGAGACCGGGCAGTGCGCCCATCATGGTGCCGAGGAACGTGCCCAGCAGGGCGAGCAGCAGGTTCTCGAAGGTCAGAGCGGTGTGAAAACCGTCTGCGAGTGACATTAAGGTGTCCATCATTTCACCTCAGAAACCGAAGGGGCCGCTGGCGAGCGAGAGGCCCAGAACCAGCTTGAAAATTACGTAGATACCGATCGAGGTGGCGACGCCGACGACGACGGATTGCAGCGGCCCTGTGCCCAGCCGCCAGGTCAGGTAGGCGCTGGCAAAAGCGGTCGCGATCAGGAAGCCCACGACGGGCAGAAACTCGGCATAGAGGATCATCACCACAACGGCGGCGAGGATTTCGGCGAGCCGGGCGAGGCTCGGCCAGACCGGGTCGGGATCGGGGCGCAGCAAGATCACGAGCGAGGCCAGCCCGAGGATCACCGCGATCACCAGCGGGAAGGTTTTGGGCCCCACCGCATCCGACAGGAAACTTTCTTGGATTTGCAGCGTCGCCCAGCCGTAGAACAGCGCGAGGCACAGGCCGACGGCGCCGAAGATGCGATCACTCATGATCCCCTCCCTTGGTATGAAGGCGCGGCGGCGCTCGAAAGCCCGCCGCGCGCATGGGTTGTCTCGCTTACTCGATGATGCCGATCTGGCGCGAGATATCCTGAATCTGCTGGACCGAGTTCTGCACGAAGCTCTCGAATTCAGCGCCCTGCAGGTTGAGCGGGGCCAGACCGTTGGCCGCCATCACCTGCTTCCACTCGTCGGAGGCGTAGAGCTGGCCGACCTTGTCGACCCAAGCCTGATAAGCCTCGTCGGACATGCCGCCCGGCGCGTAGAAACCACGCCAGTTCGCGCCGATCGCATCGATGCCCTGCTCTTTCGCGGTCGGGAATTTCGAGAATTCACCCTCCAGGCGCTCGGGCGCAAGCACCGCGATCACGCGGATATCGCCGGAGTCGACGAAGCCCTTGGCTTCCGACAGATCGCCGGTGAAGGCCTGCACCGAACCGGCCAGAAGCTGGGTCACCGCTTCGCCGCCACCGTCGAAGGCGATGTACTTGACCTGACGCACATCGTCGATGCCGTACGCGTCCGCCGCGATCAGCACCTTGAGGTGATCCCAGCCGCCCACGGCCGAGCCACCCGCGACCGAGACGCTGGTCGGGTCGGCCTTGATCTTGTCGAGCAGTTCGGGAAGCGTCTGGATGTCGCTGTCGGCTGCCACGGCGATCACGCCGTAATCCGCGCCGATCGAGCCGATCCAGCGGACCTGATCCATCGAGTTGCCCGGATAGGCGCCTTGGGCCAGACGGGTCGCGGTGGCCGAAGAAGCCGCAACGATCAGGTTGTCGTCGTCATTGCGCTTGTTCACCACTTCGGCGAAGGCCACGCCACCGCCGCCACCGGCGAGGTTCACGACCTGCATGGTCGAGTCGATGAGGCCCAGATCCTGCATGGATTTGCCGACCTGACGGCAGGTGAAGTCCCAGCCGCCGCCGGGGTTCGCGGGTGCGATACATTCTTGCGCCGAGGCGCCGGTCGCAACGGTGAGCGCCGCGGCAGCAATCGCCGCGCGCATGAGTTTAAAAGCCATGATATGTCCTCCACTGTCTGCCCGTTGCCTCCCGCAGCGGGCTATGGACCGGGGTTTTACCGCTTGAACCTGTCACGAACCTGTCACAGGCTCAGAGCCGGAATAGGGAGGACGGATGCGGCTCTTGCTTGTCGAAGATGCCGAGGAGCTGGCCGAGGCCACGCAGCGCAGGCTTGCGCGCTCGGGCATGGCCTGCGATCTCGCCGCCACCGTCGAGGAAGCGCGCGACTTTCTGGAGGTGCAGGCCTATGACGCGGTGATCCTCGACATCAACCTGCCCGATGGCACCGGCACCGACCTCTTGCGCGAGATGCGCGCGCAGGCCGCGATGATGCCGGTGTTGATGCTGACCGCGCAGTTCTCGGTCGATGACAAGATCTCCGCCTTCCAGCTCGGGGCGGACGACTATCTCGTAAAACCCTTTGATCACCGGGAGTTGGAGGCAAGACTTCATGCGATCGGGCGGCGGCAGACGGCGGATCGCTCCGCCGATCTGGAACTCGGCCATCTGCGCTACAACGCGACGGCGGGCAGCGCGACGGTCGGGGATCAGCCGCTGAAACTGACGGGGCGCGAATTCGCGCTTCTGGGCCTGCTGATGCGCAATGCGGGGCAAGTGATGTCGAAGGACCGGCTGCACGAGGGACTCTACGCCTTCGACGATGCGGTGCCGGGCGACAATGCGATCGAGCTTTATATCGCGCGGCTGCGCAAGAAGATCGCGGGCAGCGGGGTGGAGATCGAGACCCTGCGCGGACGCGGCTACCGTCTGGCGGCGCGCGATGGCGATGTCTGACGGCGCGCGCTCCCGCGAGATCGGCATTTCCGCCACGCGCTCGCTGACCGCGCGGCTTGTCACCGGGCTGTCGGGGCTGATGATCATCGGCGGGTTGATCCTCGCGCTGGCGGCCTTCGCCTATGGGCGCGCAGCGGCGCGCGACGCCTTCGACCGGCTGCTGGTGGGCGCGGCCAATGACATCGCCGCCTCGATCTCGATCCGCGACGGCGCGCCGGTGGTCGATCTGCCGGTCTCGGCCTTCGAGCTGCTGGCCCTCGCCCCCGACGACCGCATCGCCTATCAGGTCAGCGGCCCGAAAGGCGCTGTGCTCACGGGCTACAAGGACCTGCCCCGCCCCGGCACGACCGCACAGGATTCCGAGCTTTACGATGCCCGCTTCAAGGGAGAGCCCGCGCGCTACATCCGGGTCACGCGCCGTTTCGCGGAACGCCAGTTCTCCGGCACGGTGGAGGTGATCGTCGGCCAGACCCTGCGGGCGCGCACCCAGCTTGCGCTCAGCATCACCCGCAACGCGCTTGGCGGGCTGGCGGTCGGCGGCATTGCGATGCTCGCCTTCGCGATCATCATCGTGCATAGCGCTCTGCGCCCGCTGGAGCGGCTGGCCCATCGCATCTCGAAACGCGATCCGCAGGACCTCACCCCGATCCGCGCCGCCGTGCCGCGCGAGGTCGATGTGCTGGTGCAGGCCACGAACGGGTTCATGGGGCGGCTGGACCGGCAATTCGCCACGATGAAAAGCCTGATCTCGGACACCGCGCATCAGTTGCGCACCCCCGTTGCGGCCCTGCGCGCGCAATCCGACCTCGCCGCCGAGGAAGACGACCCGGCGCAGCGCGCGCAGATCGTCGCGAAGATGCATTCCGGCACGGTGCGGCTGAGCCGCCTGCTCGATCAGATGCTGTCGCGCGCGCTTGTGATCCACCGCGCCGACAGTGCGCGGCGCGCGCGGGTCGATCTGCGCAACATTGCCTTGGATATCTTCGAGGAAGGCGATCACGCGGCCCTCGCGCCGGGGAGCGAAATCCAGCTGGAGATCGCCGAGGCGGAGGTACCCGTGCTGGCCGATGAGCTTTCGCTGTCGGAGGCCGCGAAGAACCTGCTGGGCAATGCGCTGTCGCATGGCGAGGCCCCGGTCACGATCGGCGCAGAGTTGCGCGACGGGCGCGCCCGGCTGTGGGTGCGCGACGCAGGCCCCGGACCCACGCCCGAGCTGCGCGCGCGTCTGGGCGAGCGTTTCGCGCCGGGACACCCGGACACGCGGCGGCGTGGTGCGAGCAGCGGGCTGGGCCTCGCCATCGCGCAATCGGTGGCGGAAACCTATGGCGGCACGCTCGAGATGGAGAGCGATGCGGCAGGCTTCACCATCGCGATCACCCTGCCCCAGGCCGAGGAGACCACATGATCCGCGCGCTCCTGTCCCTGACGCTCTGGCTGAGCCTGAGTGCCGCCCTCGCGGCCGCCGAGCCCGAAGCCGTCCGCACCTTCGGCCCCGATCAGCCCGCGCGCGAGATCACCCTGCGCACCACGACCGATGTCGGCATCCTCGCCCCCGCCGTCGAGGCGTTTCTGGACACCCAGCCCGGCCTCGCGATCCGGTTCGAGCAATGGGGCTCGAACGATCTCTACGAGATTTCCGAGGCCGATTGCGCGTCCGGCAAACCCGGCGCCGATCTGGTGATCAGTTCCGGCGTGCAGCATGTGGTGAAGCTGGTAAACGACAATTGCGCCGCTACCTGGGTCTCGCCCGAGACCACGGCGCTGCCGAAGGAGCTGCGCTGGCGCGATCAGGTCTGGGGCATCTCGCGCGAGCCTGCGGTGATGATCTACAACCGCGCGCTGGTCCCGCCCGAGGACGTGCCGCGCACGCGCTTTGATCTGGTCGACCTGCTGCGGCCTGCGCAATCGCCCTACAGGGGCAAGGTCGCGACCTATGATATCGCGGATTCCGGGCTGGGCTTCCTCTTCGCCTTTCTCGACAGTCAGGAGGCCAGCACGTTCGGCGCGCTGATGGAGGCCTTTGCGCGCTCCGGCGCGGTCGCCACCTGCTGCTCAGCCGAGATCATCGACGGCGTGGCGGGCGGGCGCTACCTGATCGCCTATAATATCCTTGGCTCCTATGCGGCGCAGGCGGCGCGCGACAATCCCGATCTGGGCATCATCGCGCCTGCCGATTACACGCTGGTTCTGTCGCGTGCAGCCTATCTGCCGGGGCGCGAGCCCAATCCCACCGCCGCGAAACTGCTGGATTTCCTGCTCTCGCCCGCAGGCAAGCGGGCGCTGGCGGAGACCAAGCTGATCGACCCGATCACGCGCGACGGCGGCGGTAGCGACAGCGACGAGACGCTCGCGCTGCAACGCCTCATCGCGCTTGGCCCGCCGCTTCTGGTCGCGACCGACACGATGAAAGCCGCGCGTTTCCTCGAACGCTGGCGGGACATCTTCGCGCAATAGCGTTGGCCTAGCTCGCCAGCGCGCCGAACTTGCCGCCGCAGAACAGAAGCGGCCGGGCCTCCAAATCGCGCTCGATCTCGACGACCTTGCCGATGAAGAGCGTGTGATCGCCCGCCTCCACCTCCTGCGCGACCTCGGTCACGAAAACGCAGGCAGCCCCCGGCACCACGGGCATCCCGGCGCGCTCGATGAAGGGATCGTTATGCGCCGGATCGTGGCGGCCCGCGAAATGCATCGCCAACCCTTCCATCTCGTGATTGAGCACCGAGACCGCGTAGCGCCCCGAGGCGCGCACCTTCTCGCGCAGCTTGCAGTTATGATCGAGCGAGATGGTGATCAGCGGCGGGTCGAGAGAGACCGACATGAACGCATTCGCCGTCATTCCGTGATCGCCATCTTCGGTGCGCGTCGAAATCACCGTCACGCCGGTTGCGAAACTGCCGCAAGCGTCGCGCAGATCGCGCGGATCAATTCCGGACATCGAATTCCTCCCCAAATCTCATATCCTGTGTCAGAAGCGCGCCGGACATCAGTGCGGCGGCATCCGTCGAGCCTTGAAGCGCCACGGCCTCGCGCGACCGGCCTTCGGCGCGCAGGCCCCGGATGCGCGTCGACGAGATGACCTCGCCCCCTTCGCACAGCACCGCCGGCGCCAGCGTCACGTCGAAGCGCTCGGCCAATGTCGTCACGCAGCCCGCCTGTTTCGCGCCGAAGCGGAAATCCGCGCCGACATGGATGCGGGCCGGGTTGATCCGCGCCAGATCGTCCAGAAAGGCTTGCGGGCTGCGCGCCGCGTAGCTTTTGCAAAACGACGCCAGCACGATGTAATCCGGCCCGAGCCGCGCGATCCGCGCGAGTTTCTCCGAGACCGGCGACAATTGCTTGGCGCGCCCGAAGAACGCTTTCGGCGGCGGATCGAAGGTCCAGACGACCGACGCCACGCCTGCCGCCCGCGCCTCGGCCACGGCGCGCGAAATCAACGCCTGATGGCCGCGATGGACGCCGTCGAAAGCGCCGATGGTGAGGACGCTCGCGGGCAGCGCGATCTGATCGTCGCGCAGTACCTGCGTCTTCATCCCTGTGAAATCCAAACTCATGGGGCTCCTCCTTCCCCGGGGTCGTGGGCCGCGCGAGGATCCCGCGCAGCCCCTTCAGTCTCAGGCCTGGAACCCGCCCTTGAGGCGGTTCACGTCCCAGGGGTTCACGAGATCCTTCGACACCCAGCCGTCGAGGTCGTATTCGCTCATGAAATTGTCGACGAGGCCGCGCATCATATCCAACTCGCCCGTGGCCTGAGCGGTGAACATCGTCTCCATGCGGATCGCTTCGTAATTGCCCGCATAGTTGCTCTCGTAGAGCTCGTGACGGCCACCGAATTCCGAGCCGATCGCGTCCCAAAGAAGCTTCAGCAGCTTCACCCGGTCCACCGCGACCATCCCGTTCGAGCCGCGCACGAAGCGGTCGAGATAGGGGCGCACGTCTTCCGATTGGAAGTCGAGCGTCGAGGACGGCAGGTAGATCAGACCCGAGGCCACGTGGCGCTCGATCAGTTCCTTGATCCGGGAATAGGCCATCGGCGCAAAGACGCGGTAAGCCATCGCCGAGGACGATTTCGGCGCGAGATAGCCATCGGTGCCGACCCAGTCGTCGGGGTTCATGACCATCGCGTCCGAGAGCCCCCAGAACAGGTTGCGCCAGCCGATCACCTCGCCCACCGCCGTTTGCGGGCCGCGGAAGCCGCCTGCCCCGGTCGCGTCCAGCGCCTTGGAGAACAGACCCGCGATGAAGTCGAGCTTCACCGCCAGACGGGTGCAACCATGCAGCGTGAAGCGCGGCACGAAGCCGGACGCCGGGAAGAAGCCATTCACCTTCTCGATATCGCCATAGAGGAACAGGTTTTCCCACGGCACGAGCACCTTGTCGAAGACGAGGATCGCGTCGTTCTCATCGAGGCGCGAGGACAGCGGATAGTCGAAGGGCGTGCCCATGACGGCGGCGTTCAGCTCGTAGGACGCGCGCGAGATCAGCTTCACGCCGGGGCTGTCCATCGGCGCGGTGAAGGTCAGCGCGAACTTCTTGTCTTTGATCGGCACGCCGTAATAGCCGATGAAGTTGTAATGCGTCAGCGCCGAGCCGGTCGCGACCACTTTCGCGCCCGAGACCACGATGCCCGCATCGGTCTCCTTCTCGACCTGCATGAACACGTCGCCGGTCTCCTCAGCCGGCAGGTGACGGTCGATCGGCGGGTTGATGATCGCGTGGTTCCAGTAGTCGAGACGCTCCTGCGACTTGGCATACCAGTTCTTCGCGTTCTGCTCGTATTCTCCGTAATAGCCGGAATTCGCGCCCAGCGTGCCAAGGAAGGCCGCCTTGTAATCCGGCGCCCGGCCCATCCAGCCATTTGCGACGCGCTGCGTCTCTGCGATGGCGTCGCGGCCCGCGATCAGGTCTTCCTTCGTCTTCGCGCCCTTGAAGAACGGGTGCGTCCATCCGCCCGAGCCGGTATCGGTGGGCCGCCCGATCGTATCCTTCTCGGCATGGAGCTTGTCATACCAGCGCGCCACCATGCGCGACGAGTTGCGAAACGCCGGGTGCTTGGTGACATCCTTGACGCGCTCGCCATGGACATAGACCTCACGGGCGTCCTGCAGACTGCTGAGAT
The DNA here is from genome assembly GCF_058105145.1 of Thioclava sp. ISO4. Taxonomy (NCBI): domain Bacteria; kingdom Pseudomonadati; phylum Pseudomonadota; class Alphaproteobacteria; order Rhodobacterales; family Paracoccaceae; genus Thioclava; species Thioclava sp. ISO4. The sequence continues at coordinate 2,160,677 of NZ_CM176571.1, read as the reverse complement.
ATTCGTCACCGGTATAGGGGGTCGTGACGCCGCTCTGGGCGTCTTTCACTTGGTCTTTCATGGTTCCTCCTCCATCAGGTCGGATGAACGAAAGACATGTCCGACCTGTCCCCTTCACGGTGCCGGAGCCGGGCTGATACCGAAAGGTATCGACAAATACCGCGACTTTTTCCGGCAATACCGGAATTCTGAGACCCGAAATCACCGCGGGAGGGTCCAGATGAAGACATTACGCAAGGTCGGGGAGCTTTTGCGCCAGTTTACCGCCGCTCAGCCGGAGCATTCGGTCACGGATCTGTCGCGCGCGATCGGCAATTCCGTGAGCGGCACGCATGACCTCGTGAACGGTCTGGCGCGAATCGGATTGCTGCGAAAGGTCGAGCGCGGGCGCTATCGGCTGGGTCCGCTGGTCGCGACGCTGAACCGCGCGCTGGAAGATAGCTCGGCGCTGACGGAGGCCGCGCGGCCCGTGCTGGCGGCGCTCTGGCGCGACTATGGCGAGACGCTGCACCTGACCTTGCACGATCACGGGCGGCTTCTGGTGCTCGACGCGCTGGAGGGCACGCAGGCGCTGCGGGTCTCGCGCGAGGCGCTGGGGTCGTGGATCGCGCTGCATGACAGCCCGCCGGGGATGCTGCATCTGGCGCAGTTCTCCCCGGCCCAGCTCGATGAATATCTCGACCGGCACACGCGGCCCGGCTCGCGGCTGGAGGATCGCGCACGCCTGCGCGCGGAGTTGGATGCGCTCGCACGCGACGGGTTCAACGCAGGCGCGCCGAAGGACGAGGCGGATGTGATCTGCGTCTCGGCGCTGATCCGCGACCACATCGCCCAGCCCGTCGCGGTGCTGGTCATCTCGGTCCCCCGCTCGCGCCACGAGGTCCAGCCGCGCGCTTTCCGCAATATCGCCCTGGGCGCCGCACGGACGATTTCCGAACGCCTAGGGTATGAACTTCGGCCAAACTGAACCTTTGAGGTATCACAGGATACCGCGCACCCGTCTGGTCCAAGCCGCGTGCGCCATGCAAATCTCTCCTTATCGAATTGAAGGCGCCGCCCGGAGGAGGGCCGCCCACCGCATCCGAGGAGGAGACTTATGCGCAACGTAACCGTGGATAATGTGACCGATGTGGTCATCGACTCGCTGGGCCAGCACGCCACGCTCGAGCCGCGCCAGCGCGAGATCATGGAAAGCCTGATCAAGCATCTGCACGGGTTCTGCAAAGACGTGAACCTGACCCATGACGAATTTCTCTATGCCTGCGACTATCTCGGCCGCGCCGGTGCGCTGTGCTCGGATAAGCGTCAGGAATTCATCCTGCTGGGCGACATCCTCGGCGTCGAAGTGCTCGTCGACATGCTCTCGAACCCGATCTCGGGCGACGAGACCGTCTCGACCGTGCTGGGGCCGTTCTTCCGCGAGAACGCGCCGGTGATGCCGAAAGGCGCCTCGACCATTCAGAAGAACTTCGAGGGTCAGGAAACCGTCTATGTCGAGGGCTATATCCGCGACAACAAGGGCAACCCGATCCCCGGCGCGATCATCGACGTCTGGGAAGACGCGCCGAACGGTCTCTACGAGAACCACGACCCCGATCAGCCCGAATATAACCTGCGCGGCCGTTTCGAGAGCGACGAGAACGGGCATTACGCCTTCACCGCGATCCGCCCCGTGCCCTACCCGATCCCCGGCGACGAGACCGCGGGCGAGCTGATCCGCTACATGGGCCACCACTGCATGCGCCCGGGCCATATCCACATGATGGTCACGCGCGAGGGCTACCGCCCGCTGATCTCGCAGATCTACGACGCCGATAGCGATTATCTCGACAATGACTCGGTGTTTGCCGTGAAAGAGGACCTGATCGGCAAGTTCGAGAAGGCGCCCGAAGGCTCGGACACCGATCTGGTTCTGCGCTTCGACTTCACGCTGGGCAATCAGGCTCAGGCGATGGCCGCGGAATGATCCCGATGATGTAACGAGTTCCCGGCGCCGCAAGCGCGGCGCCGGATTTACCTTGAAGACCAATGACATATTTCGAAGGACAGAGCCGATGACTACGCCCGGCGTTGCGAAACTCGCAGATCATTTTCAGGGCGCGGACGCCCATGCGGGTCGCCAGATCGCGAAGATCGAGACTATGATCGTCGATTGCCCGACGACCCGGCGTCACAAGCTGTCCAACACGGAAATCAACTTCCAGTCCTATGTGATCGTGCGCGCCGAGCTGGCCGACGGATCGGTCGGCTGGGGCGAGGCTTCGACGCTGGGCGGTCCCCGTTGGGCCGAGGAGAGCGTCGAGGCGATGAAGGCCAATATCGACACCTATCTCGCTCCGGCGCTGGCGGGTGCGAATGCGCTCGATTTCGAGCTGAACGCCGCCAAGATGGCCAAGGCCGCGAGCCGCAACAACGCGGCGCGCGCCGCGGTGGATGCTGCGCTTTACGATGCGGCCGGGCACTCGCTCGACCTGCCGGTCTCGGTCCTGATGGGGGGCGCGGTGCGCGACAAGATCGAGGTGATCTGGGCGCTGGCCTCGGGCGATGCCGATCAGGAGATCGAGGAAGCCAACCGCAAGTTCGACGCACGCGAGCATCGCCGCTTCAAGATCAAGCTAGGCTTCAACACCCCCGATCAGGACATGATCCGCCTGCGCAAGATCGTCTCGGCGCTGGAGGGCAAAGCCACCGAGATCATCGTCGACGTCAATCAGGGCTGGACCGAGGCGGTCGCGATCCGCTACCTGCCGCAGCTGGCCGAGATGGGCGTGTCGCTGATCGAACAGCCGCTGCGCCCGGGTCTGATTGCGGCCACCGCGCGCGTGGCCGCGCGCGCCGCAATCCCGATCATGGTCGACGAAGCCGCCTTCACCGGCCCCGATATCATCGCCAACGGCATCGCTGCAGCCGGTTCCGTCTATTCGCTGAAACTGGTGAAATCGGGCGGTCTGAACGAGATCAAGCGCGCCGCCGGGATCGCGCAGGCCTGCGGGATGGAGCTGTATGGCGGCTGCCTGATCGAAAGCGGCATCGGCGCCGCGGCGCATCTGGCGGTTTTCTCGACCCTGCCCCGGCTCGAATGGGGCTGCGAGCATTTCGGCCCGAAGATCCTGAAAACGGACCTCACCGGCGGAGAGATCGGCTTCGCCGATTTCCACGTCCATTGCCCGGCCGGCCCCGGCCTCGGGATCACGGTGAACGAGGACGTGCTGGCCTCCGTCGCGCGGAAAGGCTGAGCCGATGCCGATCCTGCACTGGTCCCCGCGCTCGCCTTACGTCCGCAAAGCAATGGTCGCGCTGCATGAGAAAGGTCTCGCCGATAAGGTCGAGACCGTGCGCACCCATGCCGATCCGGTGATCCCGCATGAGGGGCTGATGGCGATCAACCCGCTGTCCAAGATCCCGACGCTGGAGCTGGAAGACGGCCGCGTGCTGTTCGACAGCCATGTGGTCTGCGAATGGGCCGATCTGGAGAGCGCAGACGGCCCGCAGCTTTTCCCCGCCGATCCCGCCGCGCGGCTCGAGGCCGAGCGCGACGAGGCGCTGGGAACGGGGCTTCTGGATGTCGCGCTGCCGTGGCTGGTGGAGCTGAAGATGCGCCCCGAGGAACAGCGGTCCGAGCAGATGCTCGCCGTCTACCGGACCAAGATGAACCGGGTTGCGGATTGGCTGGAAGGTCATGCCCCGCGGCTGACCGAGCGCCCCTTCGACATCGGTCATCTGAGCATCGGCGTCGCGCTGTGCTATCTCAATTTCCGCTTCGACGGTGAGGGCTGGCGCGAGGGGCGTCCGGAGTTGGCCAATTGGCATGCGGGCTTTGTCGAACGCCCCTCCGTGCAGGCCACGACCTTCCGCGACGACCCGCGTCCGACTTAATGCATCGCTTTAACTTCGCGCCGCAACCTACTGTTTGCGCGCGAATTTCCGTGTCACTTCCAGAAAGTGCATCACCTGCGGCGCGCGATTGTCGAGCCGCGCATGCACGGTCAGACCGGTCCCCGGATTATAGCCCTTATAGGGCCGGAAGATCACGCCGGGGCGCTGCGTGCGCGACACCGATTGCGGCACAACCGCGATCCCCACGCCCACTGACACAAGACTGATCGCGGATTGGAAATCCTGCGCCAGATCGACGGCCTTCGGCTTGAACCCTTCGCGCGCGCAGATATCGAGCACGACATCGGCATAGCTGGGCCGGGGCTTGCGCGGATAGAGCACGAAGGTCTTGTCGGCGAGGTCGGCGAAATGGATCTCGGCGCGGGTGCCGAGGTCGGAATTGTCGGGCAGTGCGAGGATCAGCGGCTCGGTGCAGAGCGGCTCGCGGCGGAACTCCTCGTCGTCGAGGATCGGCCGCGCCACCGCGATGTCGATCTCGCGGCTCACAAGCGCAGTATGAAGCTCGGCATTGTTCATCGCCGAGAGCTGCAGCTCGACCTCCGGATAGAAGGATCGGTAGGATTTGATCAGCGTCGGCAGCACCCCATGCGAAGCCGATCCGACAAAGGCGATCCGCAGCCGCCCGCCCGCACCGGAGCCCACCATCTTCGTCTCGCGATAAGCCGCATCCAGCCGTTCGAGCAGTTGCCGCGCGTGATCCTGCAACACCTCGCCCGCCTGCGTCAGCCGGATCTGACTGCGCGAGCGGTCGAAAAGCTGCACCTCCAGCTCGGCCTCCAGCGCCGCGATCTGGCGCGACAGCGGCGGCTGCGCGATATCGAGCCGGTTCGCCGCGCGTCCGAAATGCAGTTCCTCGGCCACTGCGAGGAAATATCTGAGCCGCTTGAAGTCCATTCCCACGCCTCCTCCCGTTGATACCATATAGGTCATAACGGAACCCTCCTCACTATCGCAAAAGGTATTGGATAATGCCGGGCACGAATGAGGGCTCGCGCCCGGCCGGGGAGGATCAGAAGACCTTCAGGAAACGCAGCTCCGCGACCACGTCGTTGCGGAACCCGCCATCGCTGTTCACGTCCTTCGCCAGCATCCCCTGCACCTGGACGGTCGGGGTGACGAAGGTATTGGCATAAAGGCGGAGCTGATCGCGTTCGAGGTGGTGAAGGTGAACTCGTCGAGGTTCGCCCGCGTGCCCGGCCCGATGGATTTCGAGCTGAGCGAGGCGATGATCTCGGCATATTCGACCGTTTGCACCGCGCCCACCGCCGAGACGATCGGGATCGTCGCCTGACCCGCGCAGGAGATCATGTTGACGTTCATCGGCGTGGCCTTGGCCAGATCGCCAAGGTTCACCGGCGGCACGCAAAGCGGGCCGATCGCGGCGGGCGTCAGGTCGACCATGAACACGCCCACCTCGTTGATCTTGCGCGAGTTTTCGGCGCGGACATAGGCCGAGGTGGCATCGAATGCGATCTGGATACCGTCTGCCTCGACATGGGGCAGCAGCCCGTCGACGCCTTCATGGGTGACCTTCAGCCCCTTGTCTTTGGCCCGCTTGAGGCCGTCGGAATTGGGATCGATCCCGACCATCCAGACCGGCTCCAGCACCTCCGAGCGCAGCAGCTTGAACATCAGGTCGGTGCCGATATTGCCCGATCCGATCAGGGCACATTTGATCTTGTTCATCTTGAACCTCCTTGGCTCGGGATCACTCGGTGAAACTCACCGTGATCGAGCCCATCTCGTAAAATCTCGCGGTGATGGAATCGCCGGGTCTGACGACCACGGCGGCGGTGATCGCGCCGGCCATCACGAAGCTGCCCGCGGGCAGAACCTCGCCCATGTCGTCCAGAACGCCGACCAGCATCGCGATCGCCTCGGCGGGGTGGCCCAGCACCTCGGCGCCCGCGCCGATCTGGGCGATCTCGCCGTTATGCTCCAACACGACACCCACGGTCCGCAGATCGAGCGCATCGGGGCGGATCATCCGCCCGCCCGGCACGTAGCGGGCCGAGCTGGAATTATCGGCCAGCACCGTTTCCAGATCGAACTTAAACCCGGTGAAGCGCGAGTCGATCACCTCCAGCGCGGGCTGGACGTAATCGGTGGCGGCCAGCACCTCGTCGCGCGTAACCTTGCCCGACAGTTCCTTGTTGGTCACGAAGGCGACACCGGCTACCTGATCTTCGATCCGGACTGGAAGACGCTGACCTGGGACGAGAGCAACTTCTTCAACGGCGGCGGCGTCTGGTTCGGCGGCGAGCTTCCGCAGGACTTCTTCGTCTATGGCACGCCCATCGTCGAGGCCGCGATGGCCGAGGCGGAGACCAAGGACGAAGTGGCCGAACCGGCCGAGTAATTCCTCTCCGCAGTTTCGGAGGCTGGCCATCCCCTCGGGGGTGGCCTTTTTGGTTTTGGGGATGGCGCCGACCTCAGGTCCCGTCCGGGGCGACCAGCCCCGGGCAGCGCCCGACCTCCCCCCGGGAGGGCGCTTTTGCGACGCCACTGCGCGCACCGATCACTCTCGGATCTTGCGAGATAAAGCGCGGACCACGACCGTCGTCACGCGCCCACCCGAGGTCGGGCGCCGCCCTCTGGCGCGGCCCGGGGCTGGTCGCCCCGCGCCAAGTAGCTCCCGGCGCCCCCACTTCAGGTATCACCCGGGTAATCCCCGATACCTCCGCGGTATGTTTTCCTTCCCCCACCTCGCGCGCTACAACCTCCTGCAAAGAGGAGGCTTTCATGCACGCACTGACCCATGACGGGGTGACGCTCCACATTCTCGACCAGGGCCCGCGCGACGGGCGCGTGGTGATGTTCGGCAATTCTCTGGGCAGCGATCTGCGGCTCTGGGAGACGCTGATCCCGCATCTGCCCGAGGGGCTGCGGCTGATCCGCTTCGACAAGCGCGGGCATGGGCTGTCCGACTGTCCGCCCGGCCCCTACAGCATCGAGGACCTCTCGGGCGATGCCGCCGCGATCTGCGATACGCTCGGGCTTCGGGACGTGACCTTTATCGGCCTCTCGATCGGCGGGCTGATCGGCCAGAGCCTCGCCGCGCGCCGTCCCGATCTTCTGCGCGCGCTGGTCCTGATGGACACCGCCGCCAAGATCGGCACGCCCGAGATGTGGAACGAGCGGATCGCCAATGTGCGCCGCGACGGCATCGCGAGCATCTCGGATGCGATCCTTGCACGCTGGTTCGCGCCCGGTTTCGCCGAAGCCCACCCTGCGGAGTTCACGCTTTGCCGCAACATGCTCGAACGTGGCCCCGACGAGGGCTATGCGGGCTGCTGCGCGGCGATTGCCGGAGCCGATCAGACCGAGGCGACGCGGGCGCTGACGCTGCCAGTGATGGCGATGACGGGTGCGGATGACGCCTCGACCCCGCCCGATCTGGTGCGCGCCACGGCGGAGCTGTGCGGCGCCGAGTTCCACGAGATCGCGAATGCGGGCCACCTGCCCTGTTACGAGCAGACCGAGGCTGTTGCGGCGCTGTTGAAGGATTTCTTGGACAGGACCTGAGCCAAGCAGGGCGCGCGCCGGTCCGTGGGATGGCGCGTGCCCCTTATCCGCTCAAGCGATTGATGCCTGCCACGCCCCTCCATCAGTGACGCGGCGTGCCCGGTTGCAGATGCGCCAGCCCGTCGGGACGGACCGGCGCGCGCCCTGCGCCTTCGGCGCGTAGCGGGCGCAGCTCTCTAGACCGCCTCCAGCGCCACGGCGATACCCTGACCCACGCCGATGCACATCGTGGCAAGCGCCCGTTGGCCCTTGCGGCGCACCAGCTCCAGCGCCGCCGTGCCGGTGATCCGCGCGCCCGACATGCCTAGCGGATGGCCAAGCGCAATCGCGCCGCCATTGGGGTTCACGCGGGCATCGTCATCCGCAATGCCAAGGTCGCGCAGCGTGGCCAGACCTTGGCTCGCAAAGGCCTCGTTGAGCTCGATCACGTCGAAGGCGTCCTGCGTCAGCCCCAGCCGCGCCATCAGCTTCTTGCTGGCAGGCGCGGGCCCGAAGCCCATGATCCGCGGCGGCACGCCCGCTGCGGCCCCGCCGGAGATCTTCACCAGCGGCGTCAGCCCGTGTTTGCGCACGGCGTCCTCGGAGGCGATGATCAGCGCCGCTGCGCCATCGTTCACGCCGGACGCGTTGCCCGCCGTGACCGTGCCGTCAGGCCGCACGATGGGGCGCAGTTTGGTCAGCGCGTCCAGCGTGGTGCCGGGGCGCGGGTGTTCGTCAGTGTCGACCACGACCGGCTCGCCCTTGCGCTGCGGGATCGTGACCGGCGTGATTTCCTCGGCCAGACGGCCCGCTTCCATCGCCTTGGCCGCAGCTTCCTGCGAGCGCAGCGCGAACGCGTCCTGATCTGCGCGGCTCACGCCGAAATCGTCGGCCACGTTCTCCGCCGTCTCGGGCATCGAGTCGACGCCATGAGCCTCTTTCATCAGCTTGTTCACGAAGCGCCAGCCGATCGTCGTGTCGTAGACCGCATTGGCGCGGCTATAGGCGGCCTCGGCCTTGGGCATCACGAAGGGCGCGCGCGACATGCTCTCGACACCGCCCGCGATCATCAGATCGGCCTCGCCGGCCTTGATCGCGCGGGCGGCGGTGACGATGGCATCCATCCCCGAACCGCAGAGCCGGTTGATCGTGGTCCCCGGCACGTTCACCGGCAGACCCGCGAGCAGCGCCGACATGCGCGCCACGTTGCGGTTGTCCTCGCCCGCCTGATTGGCGCAGCCGTAGATCACGTCCTCGACCGCCTCCCAATCGACGCCCGTGTTGCGCGCCATCAGGGCTCTCAAAGGGATCGCCCCCAGATCGTCGGCCCGGACGGGCGCCAGCGCACCGCCGAAACGGCCGATCGGGGTTCGGATATAGTCGCAGATATAAGCGTCACGCATCGGCCAACTCCTCGGGACAGATCAGGTCACCCACCGCGCCCTCGATATGCAGGGTCGCACCGGTGATGGATTGCAGCTCCTCCATCGAAATCGCGGGGAGCTTTTCGCGCAGGACGAAGCGGCCATCCACCACATCCACCACGGCGAGCGAGGTATAGACGCGGGTCACGCAGCCCACACCGGTCAACGGGAAGGTGCAGCTCTCGACCAGCTTCGGCTGGCCCTTCTTGGTGACGTGATCGGTGATGACGGCCACGCGCTTCGCGCCATGCACGAGGTCCATCGCCCCGCCCACGGCGGGCACGCCCTTCGGCCCGGTCGACCAGTTCGCCAGATCGCCCGTTTCGGCCACCTGATAGGCGCCTAGGATCGCCACGTCGAGATGCCCGCCGCGCACCATCGCGAAGCTGTCGGCATGGTGGAAGAAGGCGGTGCCGGGCTTCAGCGTGATCGCCTTTTTCCCGGCATTGATCAGGTCCCAGTCCTCCTGACCGGGCTCGGGCGCGCGGCCAAAGCCGAGCACGCCGTTTTCCGTGTGGAAGATCGCCTCGCGGCCTTCGGGCTGGAAGCGCGCGACCATCTCGGGAAAGCCGATCCCGAGGTTCACATAGGCGCCATCCTCGATGTCCTGCGCGGCGCGCCAGGCGATCTGTGCATTGCTCAGTTTCTGGGTCATGGGTGATGGGCTCCGGCGCGGTTCAACTCTTCTTCCTGGGCGGGATTGGCGACCTCGACGATCGCATCCACGAAGATGCCCGGGGTGACGATGACTTCCGGGTCGATCTCGCCCGGCTCCACCGCTTTCGTGACCTGCACGACGACCCTTGAAGCCGCCGTCGCCATCAGGGGCGAGAAGTTGCGCGCGGCCATCCGGTAGGTGAGATTGCCAAGCGCGTCGCCCTGCTCGGCCTTGATCAGCGCGTGATCGGCCTTGAGCCAGCGCTCCATCACGTAGTCGCGGCCATCGAATTCCTGCACCGGCTTACCCTCGGCCAGATCGGTGCCAACGGAAGTCGGCGTAAAGAAGCCCGGAATGCCCGCGCCGCCTGCACGGATACGTTCGGCCAGCGTGCCTTGGGGCACCAGTTCCAGCTCGATCTCGCCCGCAAGGTAGCGTTCGGTAAACACCGTCGGGTCGGCCGAGCGCGGGAACGAGCAGATCATCTTCTTGACCATACCCTGCTCGATCATCGCGGCGATGCCGACATGGCCGTTGCCCGCGTTGTTGTTGATCACGGTCAGCCCCTTGGGCGATCCGGTTTCGAGAAAGCGGTCGATCAGGGCGTGGATCAGTTCGATCGGGGCCCCCGAGCCGCCAAAGCCGCCGATCATCACCGTGGCGCCGTCTTGAATATCGGCCACGGCCTCGGTCAGCGAGGAAAGTCTCTTGTCCATTTGCGGTCCTCCTGAGGCCTCGGATTTAGACCTGAGTGGGACGGCTTTCCACGGATTTCGTGCGCATCTTGACATTTGTTCGCATCGCGAGAAAACCTGTTCGCATGTTGAACAAACCGACCGATTTCATCGCCTCTTTCGCGAAAGGCCTGCGCGTCATCGAATGTTTCGGGGCGGAGACGCCGCGGCTCTCGATTGCCGAGGTGGCGCAGGCGACGGGCTTCGACCGGGCCACCGCGCGGCGCTGCCTACTGACGCTGAACGCGGAGGGCTATGCGGAATACGACGGCAAGTTCTTCACGCTGACGCCGAAGGTCTTGCGGCTCGGGATGGGGGCGCTGGCCTCGCTGCCGCTGCCGCAGATCGTGCAGCCGTGGCTCGACCAGCTGACCGACCGGATCGGGCAAAGCTGCTCGGTCTCGATTCTCGACGGGACCGAGATCGTCTATCTTGCGCGGGCGGCCCAACGCCGGGTGATGTCGATCGGGCTGATGCCGGGCTCACGGCTGCCCACGCATTGCACCTCGATGGGGCGCGTGCTGCTGGCCGCCCTGCCCCCGGAGGAAGCCCGCGCGGCGGTGGAGGCCTCGGATCTGACGCCACGCACGGCCTATAGCCTGACCGATCCGGGCGAGATCCTCGCGCGCATAGATCAGGTGCGCCGCGACGGCTATGCGGTGATCGATCAGGAGGTGGAGATCGGGCTGCGCTCCATCGCGGTGCCGCTTTACGATATGCATGGCCGGGTCGTGGCCGCGCTCAATACCGGGATGGCGGCGAGCGCCGATCCGGCGGAGACGCTGATCGAGACCTATCTGCCGGAACTCACGCGGGTGCAGACCGGGCTGCGGCGGGTGCTGCGCTGAGCCTCACTCCGCGACCGTAATCTCGGTATCCCATTGCGCGCAAAGCGCCATGAGCGCGTCCGGCAAGGGCTTGTCGATGAAAACCCGGTCGATATCGGAGAGCGAGGCGAGCCGCACCGGCGCGGAGCGTTCCAGCTTCGACGCGTCGGTCACCAGAAAGCTCTGCCGAGCCTGCCGCAAGATCCGGCGGCTCACGCGCACTTCGGCCAGATCGTAATCGAGCATGTCGCCGTCGGAATCGAGCGCCGACGTCCCGATCACCGCGAAATCGGCTTTGAACTCGCCCATGAAATCCGCCGTCAGGTCGCCCACCAGCCCGCCATCCGAGCGGCGCAGGTTGCCGCCCGCCACGAGAATATCGCAGCTCTCATTGGCCATCAGGATATTGGCGACATTGATGTTATTCGTGACCACGGTGATGTTGCGATGATGCAGAAGCTCGCGCGCCACCGCCTCTGTCGTTGTGCCAAGCGTCAGCACGATCGAACTGTTGTCGGGGATCGCCTGCGCACAGGCCCGCCCGATCGCCGCCTTCGCCGCCTCGTTCATCCGGCGACGCTCTTCATAGGCGAAATTCACCACGCCGGTGCGGATCACCGCCCCGCCATGCACACGTTCCAGATGCCCCGCCTCGGACAGCTCTGTCAGGTCACGCCGGATCGTCTGGACCGAGACATTGAAGCGTTCGGCCAAGGCCTCGACCACGACGCGGCCCTCGTCGCGCGCGATTTCGAGAATTTCGGACTGTCGGAAATTGAGCGCCATCCTGCCCCCCTTTTGGGCCTTGCTGCCACAGGTTACCGACAAAGTCATGTCTTGGCAGTGTTTTTGTGTGAAATCACCGGGGACGGTGTGGCGCGGTCAGTTCAGGCTCAGCCCCTCGATCCGGGCGCGGATCGCGCTGTCGGTGTCGTCGCTGTCTCCTGACAGAGCCAGCCCCACAAGCTGCGTCGGCTGCCCCCCGAAAGCGCGCTGGTAGTCGCGCGCCAGATCAACGCTCTCGGAATGCGATCCAGTGCCCGCCGGGCGCAGCACCACCGTTTTGCCGCGCGCGCCCAGATAGGGCGAGGGCAGCAGCGCCCCGCGCCCATGTGCGCCACCCCAGACATACATCAGCACGCGCGCTTCCTTCACCGCGAGGAGCTTGCGGATGCTGGCCCCTTCATTGGCGCGGGCGACGGCCTCGGGCATGAAGACGAAATAGAGCGACAGATCGCGATCGTCCCCGCCCTTGCGGTCGAGCGGCGTCGGCGGGACGCTCTGGCTGACCGACCATTGCCACGCGGCCTTGCGCGTGCCCCAATCGGCGCGCGGTAACGCCCGCCAGATCAGCGACACCGAGCCGTCCGAGCGCATCTCCACGCCATCGCGGGACTGCTGCCAGTCGTTTGAGGAAAACAACGAAAACCGCTGCTCAGCCCAACCGCCGAAGATCGAGGCCGCGGCGAGGCCCGGCATCGCCCCCGACAGGATCAGCCCCAAGATCAAACCACGCATCATTCCTCCTCCGGTCGCCATCAGCTCCCATGACCTACGAAGCGGCGCGTTGCTGCGGATCACTCGCGTCAACGAGGTTCTGCGCCGCTTTGCCAGTCAGCCAGAGACTCGGCGGCGATGTCAAAGACCCCCAATCGCCACTTTGGCAACCCCGTCTCAGGGCACGTAGCGCTCGAGGAATTCCGCGAGCGCCGAGACCGCGGCGCCCATATCCGCCCCATTCGCCTCTTCTGCCGGATTATGGCTGACCCCACCCTTGCAGCGGACGAAGAGCATCGCAATCGGGCACAGATCGGCCATCGCGGAAGCGTCATGCGTCGCCCCGGAGGGAAGCTCGATCGCGGGGGCGCCGGTGGCGGCTTCGACAGCCGCTGCGAGCCGCGCACGGAGATCGGGGTCGCAGGCCTGCGCAGGTTGGGAATAGGTCTTTTCGATCTCGATTTCGGTGAGCGTTTCGACTGCGATGCCGGTGCAAAGCCCGCCGAGCGCCGCACCGACAGCATCGCGCGCCGCGTCTTCGGCGGCACGGATCTCGATCGTCAGATCGACCCGCGCTGGGATTGCATTGACCACATTGGGCGAGACTGTCAGCTGACCGACGGTCGCGCGAATGCCTGCCGCGCGGGCGCGATCATGCACGCCGCGCACGAGATCCGAGGCTGCCAGCAGCGCGTCATGGCGCATCTCCATCGGCACCGTGCCCGCGTGCCCCGCCTCGCCGGTGATCGTGACGCGATGCCGCTCGATCCCGGAAATCGCCGTGACGACGCCGAGCGGCGCATCGGCGGCTTCCAGCACCGGACCCTGCTCGATATGCAGCTCCAGATAGCCCGCGATCTCATCCGGGTTTCGGGCGAGCATGGTGGCCTTTTTCGGATCGCCCCCGAAGGCCCGCAAGGCCTCCCCGAGGCGTTCGCCTGCCCTGTCGGTCATCTCGAAGACCTTCGGATCGAGCGTGCCCGCCAGCGCACGCGGACCGATCAGCGCGGTGGGGAAGCGCACGCCTTCCTCGTCGGCGAAGGCCAGAACCTCGACAGCGAAGGGCAGCTCCTGCGCGCCAAGGGCTTCGAGGGCGAGACAACCCAGAGCCACGCCCATGATCCCGTCGAACGCCCCGCCCTCGCGCACCGAGTCCTGATGCGAACCGATCAGCAGCGTGGGCGCACCGGGCGGTCCCTCGCGCCGCCCGATCAGCGTCCCCGCCGCATCGAGCGACACGGAACAGCCCGCGCGTCGCATCCACTCCGATATAAGGTCCAGCGCCGCCTCGTGCTCCGGACCGAAGGGCAAACGCGTCACCCCCGGCCCCGGCTCGGACGCCTTGGCGATCGCGCTCAGACGTTCGCTCGCCATCGCGCCCCAGTCCTCATTCGCAGTCATTCGGATCGACCCCGTCTATTTATAATGATAAATAGGTATCTACTCTTTCACCCGGTTTTGGTCTAGGAGAAACTCTCCAGGAATTTCCCTCGCAGAGGTCAGATGCGCCCGAAACCCTCCACCGAACCCAGACGCAGCCGACCGGCGCGCGTCGCCGATCAGATCAAGGACTGGGTGGTCGCGCAGCGCCTGAAGAAGGGGGACCGCCTTCCGGGCGAGAGCGAGATGATCGCCCGCTTCGGCATGGCGAAAGGCACGATCCGCGAGGCGATGCGGCTGCTGGAGGCGCAGGGGCTGGTCACGACACGCACCGGCCCGGGCGGCGGGTCCTTCGTGGGCGAGGTCAGCGAGGAGCGCGCCCGGGCGCTGTTGGGAAACTACTTCTATTTCAAGGACCTGACGGTCGCCGACATCTACCAGATCCGCCGCGCGCTGGAGCCCGAAGTGGCTGCGAGCCTTGCCGGAAAGCTCTCGGAGGCGGATCTCGCCGAGCTGGAGGCGCTGGTCTCGCAATATGCCGCCCCCGCCGCGACGCCCGAGGAAGAGCGCGAACAACATGTGGATTCCCTGAAATTCCATGCGGTGCTGGCGCGGCATTCCGACAATGCGCTGCTGGCCTTTCTGATCCGCTTCATGGCGCAGATCCTGTCGGACCTGACGGTCTATCGCAAACTCTACGCGCCCCATAACCGCGAGCTGTGGGAGAGCGGGCGCAACCACCAGATCGCCCTGATCGCCGCGCTGCGCGAGGGCCGTGCCGAGGATGCCCGCACGATCATGGCGGATCACATGGCCACCGCCCAGCGCTTCATGGAGGCGCAGGAGGCCGAGGTGATGAAACGCTTCATCGCCGAATGACTACCGTCACACTTCGTTGGAAAGAGAGGGCGTGCCCAGGCTACTCCGTCCCGGTCTCGGGCAGCGGGAGCGCTTCGGGTTCCACCAGATCGGGCGCGCGATAGGGATCGTCGAGGGTCGGCACGACGCGGGTCCAGCCGTAATAGGGCTCGGCCCGGGCGGCGGCGAGCAGGTCGGCCAGATCCTCGAGCGGTTTGGCGGAGCGGTCGATGCGCAAGGTGAGCGGCGTGGCAGCACGCGAGGCCACCAGCAGCGCCGCCGAGAGAAGCCCACGGCTGTCGCCCCCCGCCTGCGCGCCCGCCACCAGCGCCGCCATCAGCCGGTCGGGCATCGGGCCCTGTGTGGACAGGTAGGTGTCGCGCACCGCCTCGATCACCGACCAATCGGCGAGCATATTGCCCGAAACCACGACGCCCGGCCCTTCCAGCGCACCGCAGACCGGCACCGACATCTCGCCGGTGAAATGGCCCGTGCGCCCGCGCAGGTCGATGGCGGCGAGTTGCCGGTGGGCGCGTCCGGTATCGGGGCCTGTCACCTCGGCCACGGCATCGGGCGCGGACATACCCGCCTTCATCTTCGCCAGCACATCTTCGCCCCAAAGCGTGGAGGGCGCGGTGCCCTGACTGGCCGACAATCCCGATTCGGCCCCGCCGCGCAGCACCCAGCCGCCGACGCAGAGGCTGCCGGTCATGGCCGCCCCGCCAAAGACGCCTGTTTTTTCGTCATATGCCAGAATTGATACCGTCACGGCGGAACTCCGTTAATCTACGCTCTTGCATTTATCATGATAATTTGCCCTCATGCAATCATCACCAATAAAAATCAGCCATGCTGAACAGGAGAGGTAAAATGACGAAACTCACCCTTACGCGGCGCGGACTTCTGATCTCGGGCGTGGCTGCGGGCGTCCTGATGGGAACCGGTCTGCCCTCGATGGCGGCGACCCCGCCCGGCGTTCTGGTCGTCGGCCAGATCGCGGAGCCCAAGGCGCTCGACCCGGCGGCGGTCACCGCCGTCAACGACTTCCGCATCCTGATGAATCTCTATGACGGGCTGGTCCGCTACAAATCCGGCACGCTCGAAGTCGAACCGGCCCTTGCCGAGAGCTGGGACATCTCGGATGACGGCAAGACCTACACCTTCCACCTGCGTCAGGGCGTGAAGTTCCATGACGGGTCCGCTTTCGACGCCGAGGCCGTGAAGTTCAACTTCGAGCGGATGCTCGACGAGAACCACCCCTATCACCACACCGGCCCCTTCCCGCTCGCCTTCTTCTTCTCGAGCGTGGACACGATCGACGCGAAAGACCCGCAAACCGTGGTCTTCACGCTGAAAGAGCCCTATGCGCCCTTCCTGTCGAACCTCGCCTATCCGACGGGGCTGATCGTCTCGCCGACGGCGGTGAAGAAATTCGACAAGGATTTCGGCCGCAACCCGGTCGGCACCGGCCCCTTCACCTTCAAGGAATGGCGCGCGAACGAGGCCGTCGTGGTCGAGGGCAACCCGGATTACTGGGACACGCCCACCTCGCTCAAGGCGGTGATCTTCCGCCCGATCACCGACGCCAATACCCGCGTGGCCGAGATGCTCGCGGGCGGGATCGACCTGATGGTCGAGGTGCCGCCCGTGGCGCTCAAGGAGTTCCAGAACGACAAGTATCACCTTGTCGAGCAAGCGGGTCCGCATCTGTGGTTCCTGATCCTCGATTGCGCCAAGGGGCCGTTCAAGGACAAGCGCGCCCGTCAGGCCGCGAACTACGCGATCAACAAGAAAGCGATCGTCAACGATGTGCTCGAAGGCACGGCCACCGTGGCCAACGGCCCGACGCCTGCCGCCTTCGCCTGGGCGCATGACGATAGCCTCGACCCCTATCCCTACGACCCGGAGAAAGCCAAGGCGCTGCTGAAGGAGGCCGGCGTGGCCGAGGGCACGGAAGTGACTTTCTACGTCACCGATGGCGGCTCGGGGATGCTCGACCCGGTGGCGATGGGCACGGCCATTCAGGCCGATCTGAAAGCGGTGGGGCTGAACGCCAAGATCGAGACCTTCGAGTGGAACACCTTCCTTGGCAAGGTGAACCCGGGCCTGGATGCGAACGGCCAGCATGTCGACATGGCCGAGATGGCGTGGATGACGAACGATCCCGACACCCTGCCCTATCTCGCGCTGCGCACCGATGCCTGGCCCGACAAGGGCGGCTTCAACTCGGGCTATTACTCGAACCCCGAGGTCGACAAGCTGCTGGAAGAGGCGCGCACCGCGACCGATCAGTCCAAGCGCGCCGAGCTCTACAAGAAGATGCAGCAGATCGTGCATGACGACGCGCCCTGGGTCTTCGTGGCGAACTGGAAGCAGAACGCGGTGACGAACGACAAAGTGTCGGACTTCACGCTGCAGCCCTCGTTCTTCCTGCTCCTCAAGGACGTGACGAAGGCCTGATCCTTCCGGGTGCGCGGGCCGCGACTGGCCCGCGCACTCTTTTTTTCATCATTTGCGCGTCACCCAAAGGGAGACCAATGGGAAGCTATATCCTCAAACGGCTCTTGCTGGCGGTGCCGGTGATCCTCGGGATCACGGTGATCGTCTTTCTGATCATGGCGATGATCCCGGGCGACCCGGCAACCGCTATCCTGGGAAGCTATGCCACACCCGAAAACGTGGCGAAGCTGAACCGCGATCTCGGCCTCGATCAGCCCTTGGTGGCGCGCTATTTTATCTGGCTGTGGAACATGCTCCACGGCGATTTCGGCCAGAGCTTCTCGCTCAACCGCCCCGTGATCGACGAGGTGCTGGAGCGGTTCAACAACACGCTGATCCTTGCGGGCACCTCCTTCGTTCTCTGCACGGTGTTCGGCATTCTCGCAGGCGTGGTCTCGGCCGCGCGTCAATATGGCTTCGCCGACAAGGCGATCACCTTCGTGGTGCTGCTGGGCATCTCGATCCCGTCCTTCTTCCTCGGGATGATGATGATCCTGATCTTCGCGGTGGACCTGCAATGGCTGCCGGTTTCCGGGATGTATGCGATCTATGGCGGCGGCGACCTGCCCGACCTGCTCCATCACCTGACGATGCCCGCGCTGGCTTTGGCGGTGGTGGCGACCGGCGTTGTGGCGCGGCTGTCGCGCTCGGCCATGCTGGAAGTGCTGCGGCAGGATTTCATCCGCACGGCCCGCGCCAAGGGTGTGAAAGAGGGCCGCGTGATCTGGGGCCATGCGCTGCGCGCGGCAATGGTCTCGATCATCCCTGTGCTCGGCATTCAGGCGGGCTTCGTGCTGTCGGGCGCGGTCTATATCGAGATCGTGTTCCAGTGGCCCGGCATCGGGCGGATGCTGGTCGATGCGATCTTGCAGCGTGACATCCTGCTCGTCCAAGGCGGCGTCGTCTTCGTCGCGGCCTGCTACGTCATTTTCAACATCATCGTCGATGTCGCCCAGAGCCTTCTCGACCCGAGGATCAAGACATGAGCGCGTTCTTCAAACTTCTCGCGCGCAACCGGCTGGCGCTGGGTGGGCTGATCGTGATGGGGCTGGTGGTTCTGCTGGCGCTGATTACGCCGCTGCTGCCGCTCGTCGATCCGGATGCGACGAATACCGCGAACCGCTTCCTGCCGCCGTTCTCCGATGGCGCGCTGCTGGGCACCGATGCGCTGGGGCGCGATCTGCTCTCGCGGCTTCTGTGGGGTACGCGGCTGTCGCTCGCCGTGGGCTTTGCCGCCGCTCTCTTCGCGGCTGTCGCGGGCGCGGCAGTCGGCATCATCGCGGGCTTCTATGGCGGGCGGACGGACAACATCATCATGCGCGCCGTCGATATGCTGATGGCCTTCCCCTATATCCTTCTGGCGCTGGCGATCGTCGCCGCTCTCGGCCCCGGTCTCGTGAATGCGCTGATCGCGGTGTCGGTGGTCAACATCCCGTTCTTCGCGCGCAACATTCGCGGCATCACCGTGGGGCTTGCCAATAAGGAATTCGTGGATGCGGCGAAGCTTGCGGGCATGTCCAATGCGCGCATCATCACCTCGGAAATCCTGCCGAATGTGGTGCCCGTCATCGTGATCGCGATGTCCACCACGATCGGCTGGATGATCCTCGAGACGGCGGGCCTGAGCTTCCTCGGCCTCGGCTCGCAGCCGCCGCAGGCCGATCTCGGGAGCATGCTGGGCGAGGCGCGCTCGGCACTGATCACCAACCCGCATACCTCGGTCATCCCCGGCATCATGATCCTGATCATCGTGATGAGCATCAACCTGCTGGGCGACGGGGTGCGCGACGCGCTCGACCCGCGGCTGAAATCGGGCGCGCTGAGCCGTCCGATGGCCGCGACCCGCGTGGACCGCAAACACACCCCCGCGCCGGAAGTCGCGACTGACGGCATTCTCAGCCTCGAGAACCTGCGCACCGAATTCCACGTCAAGGACCGCATCTACAAGGCGGTGTCCGGTGTCTCGCTCTCGGTCAAACCCGGCGAATGTCTCGGCGTGATCGGCGAGTCCGGCTCGGGCAAATCGGTCACGGCACTGTCGGTCATGGGGCTCGTCGCCTCCCCGCCCGGCGTCATTACCGGCGGGGCCGCGCGACTTGAGGGCCGCGACATGATCGGCGCGCGCTATGGCGATCTGAGAACCCTGCGCGGGCGCCGCGTCGCCTATATCTTCCAGGACCCGCTGGCGACGCTGCACCCGCTCTACAAGGTCGGCGATCAGCTGGTGGAGGCGATCTCCAGCCATCGCTCGATCTCGAAATCCGAAGGTCGTGCAAAGGCCATCGAGTTGCTGAAATCCGTTCGCATCCCCAACGCAGAGGAGCGCGTGGACAGCTACCCGCACGAGATGTCGGGGGGCATGCGTCAGCGCGTCGGCATTGCGATGGCGCTGGCCAACGATCCCGACGTGATCATCGCGGACGAGCCGACCACGGCGCTCGACGTGACGGTGCAGGCGCAGATCCTCTCGCTGCTCGACGATCTGCGGCGCGAGCGCGGGCTCGCCATCATCTTCATCACCCATGATTTCGGCGTGGTGGCGCAGCTGTGCGACCGCGTGGCGGTGATGTATGCGGGCCGGATCGTCGAGGAAGGCCCGACGATGGAGATCCTGCGCGCCCCCGCCCATCCCTACACCGCGCGGCTGATCGCCTGCGTGCCCGAACTGGGCGCGGGCAAGCGCAAGCTGGAGGCGATCCCCGGCCTGCCGCCCTCGGTCGATGCGCTGCCCGCAGGCTGCGCCTTCGCCGATCGCTGCCTGAAGGCGCAACCGGATTGCCAGCAAAGCGAGATCGCGCTTGAACGGGCCGGTGCCCGCGCGGTGCGCTGCCTGCATCCCGAAACCACCCTGGCGGAGGAAACCGCATGAGCATCGCCCTGCAAGTCACCGGTCTGTCGAAGACATTCCCCTTCGGCAAGAAGCTCTTCGGCGGCACCACAGGGGCCGTGCAAGCCGTCCATCCGATAACGCTGGAAGTGCAGACCGGCGAGACTCTCGGCGTCGTCGGGGAGTCGGGCTGCGGCAAGTCCACGCTTGCACGAATGCTGGTGGGGCTGCTCCCCGCAACGACAGGCACGATTGAAATCGAGGGGTCGGCGCTCGACAACGCCGACCCGGCCGAGTTCGGCAAGCGCATCCAATATGTGTTTCAGGACCCGATCTCTTCGCTGAACCCGCGCAAGACGATCCGCCAGATCATGGATGCGCCCTTGAAACTGCTACACGGGATGGACCGCAAGGCGCGCGAGAAGCGCATCCTCGAGATTTTCGACAGCGTGAACCTGCGCGCCGATTTCCTCGACCGCTACCCGCATGAGTTCTCGGGTGGTCAGGCGCAGCGCATCGGCATCGCGCGGGCGCTGGCGGCGCAGGCGCGCATCCTGATCCTCGATGAACCCGTCTCGGCGCTCGATGTGTCGGTGCAGGCGCAGGTGCTGAACCTGCTGGCCGATCTGAAGCGCGAATTCGGCCTGACTTACCTGTTCATCAGCCATGATCTCGCGGTGGTCGAGGCGGTCTCCGACCGGATCGCGGTGCTCTATTTCGGCTCGGTGGTCGAGGAAGGCCGCGCCGAGGAAATCTTCGCCCATCCGCGCCACCCCTACACGAAACTTCTGGCGGAAAGCGCGCCGGTCGTGGGCCGTGCGCTGTCCGACCCCGAAGACGGGCACGCGGAATTGCCGAACCCGCTCGACCCGCCGAAGGGCTGCGCCTTTGCGATGCGGTGCCCCTACGCGACCGATAAATGCCGGAACGCGGCTCCCGCGCTAGAGCAGATCGGCGACGATCAACGGGTCGCCTGCTTCCATCCTCTGCCCGCGCGCTAAGGCACAGAGCCGGAGCGCAGCAGCCGCGTGCGTCTCGCTATCTCACGCGGCGTGGCACCGGCGGGAATGGCGCGCTCGCGTCTCATCGCTCCAGAAATGAAAAACCCGGCCGCTGAGGGCCGGGCTCATTCAGATCGCTTGGGGCGCGCTCAGCTCAGGCCGAGCTTCGCCAGCCGGTTCTCGCGGAGCCGCGCAAAGTCGTCGCCCGCGTGATAGCTCGAGCGGGTCAGCGGCGTCGCCGACACCATCAGGAAGCCCTTGCCGTAAGCCGCCTTCTCATAGTCGCGGAACTCTTCCGGTGTCACGAAACGCATCACCGCGTGGTGCTTCGGCGTCGGCTGCAGATATTGCCCGATGGTCAGGAAATCGACATCGGCGGAGCGCATGTCATCCATCACCTGACGGACCTGCGGCGCCTCTTCACCCAGACCCACCATGATGCCCGATTTGGTGAACATCGACGGGTCCAGCTCTTTCACGCGCTGCAGCAGGCGCAGCGAGTGGAAGTAGCGCGCGCCGGGGCGCACGCCGGGATAGAGGCCCGGCACGGTTTCGAGATTGTGGTTGAAGACATCGGGGCGCGCCTCGACGACCTTCTCCAGCGCGGCGGGCTCGCATTTCAGGAAGTCCGGCGTCAGAATCTCGATCGTGGTGTCGGGCGAGCGGTGACGGATCGCGCGGATCGTCTGGGCGAAATGCTCCGCCCCGCCATCGTCCAGATCGTCGCGGTCGACCGAGGTGATCACGACGTGGTTCAGGCCCAGCGTCTCGACCGCATGTGCGACGCGGCCCGGCTCGAACACGTCGAGCGCGTCGGGGCGGCCGGTGGCCACGTTGCAGAAGGAACAGCCACGGGTACAGATCTCGCCCATGATCATCATGGTGGCGTGACCTTGGCTCCAGCATTCGCCGACATTCGGGCAGCCTGCCTCTTCGCAGACGGTGACCAGCTTGTTGGTCTTCAGAATGTCGCGCGTCTTCTTGTAGCCTTCCGAGACCGGCGCTTTCACGCGGATCCAATCGGGTTTCTTGGGCTGGGCGTTGTCGGCGCGATGCGCCTTTTCGGGGTGGCGTTCACCGGGCATCTTGAGATCGCGCATGATCCATCCTTTCGGAGTGCGGTTGATGGTCACATAAGCCGATTGCGCCCCGGATGCAAATGCGCAACCCCGAAGGCAGCCTTGCACATCGCGCGCGGCTGACCCGAGCGGAAGCGACGCTCAGGCCACCATCAAGACAAAGACTGCAAAGTCGCACGGGCGGATGCTGCATCTGCAAAGTCAGCGATTGTGACCGAAAGGGACATCCGCTAGTCAGGACATTCTCCAAACCGCAACCTCCCCAACCGATAAAGGAGACCTCCCATGCTTCCCGGTTCGAAACTGCCCGAAGTGACCTTCCACACCCGCGTGCGCGACGACAGCATCGAGGGGCCGAACCCCTTCCGCTGGGAGGACAAGACCACCGCGGATTACTTCGCGGGCAAGCGCGTGGTGCTGTTTGCGCTGCCCGGCGCCTTCACCCCCACCTGCTCGACCTACCAGCTACCCGGCTTCGAGAAAGGCTTCGACGATTTCGCCGCGCAGGGCGTCGACGAGATCTACTGCCTGTCGGTCAACGACGCCTTCGTGATGAACCAGTGGGCCAAGGCGCAGGGCCTCGAGAACGTCAAGGTGATCCCCGACGGTTCGGGCGAGTTCACCCGCCGCGTCGGCATGCTGGTGCGCAAGGACAATCTGGGCTTCGGTCTGCGCTCGTGGCGCTATGCGGCCGTCGTCAATGACGGCGTGATCGAGGCCTGGTTCGAGGAGCCGGGCCTTGAAGACAACCATGGCGCGGATCCCTATGGCGTGTCCTCGCCCGAGACCGTCATGAACTGGCTGGTCAACGCCAAGGCCGAAGCGGCGGCGTGACCCTATGCCGGCCCGTTATCGGGCCGGCTTACGAGGGACCGGGGCGCGCGGCGATCAGAAGCGTCTGCGCGCCTGCGCGACCAGCCCCTCGCCCGCTTTTTGCAAGACCTGCGTGAGCGGGTCGAACCACGCCTCGGCATCGGAAACTTCGCGGGCGCGGACCAGCCTTACGGTCCGTGCCGGCTCCTCATCGAACCGACTGAGCGCGAGCGTCGGAAAAGCGCGGGTTTCCTGTAGGCTTGCGATCTCGGGCACCAGCGTCAGCCCCATCGCCTGCCCGGCCAGCGCGCAAAGCGTGGTCAGCGAGGACGCCCCCAGATCGATGCGCTGCGCCGCCCGCGTCAGCCCGCACAGAGCCAGCGCCTGATCGGCGAGGCAATGTCCTTCGTCGAGCAACAAGAGCTGATCCGGGTCGATCGCCTGCGGGCTGAGGCCGCGCACCATGGTCAGCTGATCCGGCGTCCCGGCCAGCAGGAAGCGATCCTCGAACAGCGGTGTCTCGAACAGTTCCGGCGCGGGCGTCGCGATGATCGCGGCATCGAGGCGCCCCTCGGCGATCTCGGCCAGCAGCGACTCGGTCGTGGCCTCGCGCAGCCGCAGCCCCCCTTGCGCGCGCAGCCCCGCCAGAGACGCAGGCAGCAGATAGGGCGCAATGGTCGGGATCACGCCGAGATTGACCTGCCCCAGCCCGCGCCGCGCCTCGGACTGCAGATCGCGCAACTCGCCCGCGACCCGCTCGGCGGTCTCCAGCACCCGCCGCCCCGCCCGCGTCAGCCGCACATCGCGCGGGCGGCGCTCGACCAGCGGCTGCCCCACCTGCTCCTCCAGCTCACGGATTTGCACCGAGAGCGCGGGCTGGCTGACATGGACGATCTCAGCGGCGCGCGAGAAAGAGCGTGCCTGACCGAGCGCCCGCAGATAGGTGAGTTGGCGAAGTGTGATGTTCATAATTTTCGATTATCGCCACACGGACAAATTTACAACTTCGCGTTATATCATTTTCGCATGGGTCGCTCATACCAAGAAGGAATCCGTAAGGGTGCACGCCAAGGTCGGCAGGACACGGAGCAGCGAAAAAAGGAAAGGGCGCGAGGAAAGCTCACGCCCTTTCTTGCGTTTTATCAGAGTCTTGCAAAGCAAAGCTAAGGTGCCGCCTTAACTTTTACGGACTGTTAGGCATTGAGGATTTGGCCGCGTGAGAGCGTCCGGGTCGCTCTTGCAGAACGCCCGGACCGCCACTCACCCAATCATCGGACTGGCCCCGCCATAGGTGTCGTCGTAATGCCGCTTGAGACGTTGCAGCGCGATGCGCAGGACGATCTTGCCCGAGCGCGCCGACCAGCCGAGCCGCTTCTCCGCCGTCTCCAGCCCTTCGAGGAAGCAGCAGCAGCGCAGCGCCATGTCACCCAGTCCCGGCCCCAGATCGCGCAGCGCCAGCGCCACCCGCTCGCGCGCGGTGTCGGAGCCGCCACCCATCGCCAGCTCGGGGCGATACTGCCCGCGCCCGCCACCGCCGGTCAGGAACCGCTCCCAGTTCTGCCCCACGCGCGGGCCCATCTGCGCCAGTTCGAAATCCTCGCGCAGACGCTCCCCTGCGGCGACGAGATCGGCGCCGAGGAACGGCCGGCCCTGTTTGTCACGCCGCCGCGCCAGCACCGCGAGTGGGCTTTCGGCCAGATTGGCGCGCACCCGACGCTGATGCCCGTCCTCGTCGGCACGCGTCTCGTGGACGAACTCGCCATGTTGCGCGGCGAAGGGATTGGCGGCGGTCTCGCCGCGTGACGCGGCCTCTTCCTCCAGCACCCGTTTCAGCGCCGCGCGCCCCGCCTGCGTGATCTCGTAGCTGGTGACGCGCCCCGCATGGGCGACCTCGATCCAGTCCTTGAGCGCGAAAGCCTGCGCCACCGCGCGCTCCAGCACGGCCGTGCGCACCGTGCCGCGCAGCACCACGCCTTGTCCATCTCGCGCCCCACGATCAGGAGCGCGCCCGGCTCGGACAGGCGGCGCAGGATGCGGCGCGTCTCGCGGCGCAGCTGGTCTTCATCGGCGGGCGTCTCAGAGGGGCGGAAAGCAGCGGTCATGGGCGTGTCCTTTTGGAGCACGGTCGTCATCGGAGCCTCGGGATAATTGGCGGCGCCCGGCCCGGCCGCGCGGCCAAGACGTTCGAGCGCCTCATCGAACAGCGGATCGTCCCGCCGCGCCTCGATCCGGCGCACGCGGCGCAGGATCGTCGAGGCCGCGCACCCTTCCGCCCGTGCCAATGCCCGTATCGGAACGCCTTCTTCGACATGGCGCAGATAGAGTCGGGCATGTTCGGGCAGCCAGGCGGGAAGCTCCGCCGGGGCCGGTGCGATCGAAGTCATATTGTCCCCCAGATTGCGCCGCGAAACGCGCGACGAGTCCGTCCGGTAACAACCGTGAGTTGCTTTGGTTACCCGTTCGTTAATAAACGGGACGCCAGCAAGAATTCCTTAAACTTCCTAAACAAAGCTTTGCGGGGCGCGCGCTTCAGGACGAAATCGCGCAACACCGCCTGAGGCTGGGTAACGCTCGGGACTTCACCTCAAGGGAGTTTCCGATGACCTTCGCATTTCGCCAAAAGCCCACGCCCGTTTTCCACGCTTCGTCGCCGCTGCGCCTCGTCGAACCGGCCGCAGCCGACAGCGTCGCCCCCGATCTCGATCCGGTCACCGCCTTGGCAAAGCTGCGCCGCCCGCGCCTGTTGATCCGCGCGGCCCGGCACGGGCTGAGCGATTACAGCCGCAAGCGCGACCTCAAGCGGGTGATGCGGATGAGCGAACTGCCGCGTCCGGGAGCGGCCCTGCGCGCGCTGATGACCGAGGAAGCGGCGCTCGATCAGGCGCGGCGCGCGGGCGAGGCGACCTATTCGGTCGCCCGGCATATCGAGCTGCTGATCGCGCTTCTGGCGGAGGCGCGGCTGGCGCCGCAGCCGTCAGAAGCCCGTGCGGGCGCCCCCTCGCTCAGCGCGACTTGAAGAGCGAGCCGAGAACGCCGCGCATGATCGTCTGGCCCGTCTTGGTGCCCAGCTGACGCGCAAGGCTCTTGCCGAAGGTTTCGAGGATCGTATCGGACCGGCGCGAGGATTTGCGCGCCGGTTTCGACTTCGCCGTCGGATCGTAGCGCCGTGCATTGTTGAAATTGTCAAAGCCCTCATCGAGCTCGGAGCGGCCCGCGGCGGTCTTGGCCGCCTTCTCGCGCACCTCGGCCTCCGCAGCCTCACGCGCAGCCAGTTCGGCACGCTTGGCGAGGATTTCCTGCGCCGACTCGCGATCCACGGGCGTGTCGTATTTGTCGCCCAGGCCGCTTGAAGCGATCACGGCGGCGCGCTCGGTATCGCTGAGCGGGCCGAGGCGCGATTGCGGCGGGCGGATCAGCGTCCGCTCGACCATGCCCGGCACGCCTTTCTTCTCGAGGAAGGAGGTCACCGCCTCGCCGGTACCGACCTCCTTGATCGCGATCTCGGTGTCGAAGCTCGGATTGGCGCGGTAATTCTCGGCCGCGCGGTGCAGGTCGCGCTGATCCTTTGCGGTGAAGGCGCGCAGCGCATGTTGGACGCGGTTGCCAAGCTGGCTGAGAATGCCGTCGGGCACGTCGCCGGGGTTCTGCGTAATGAAGAACACCCCCACCCCTTTCGAGCGGATCAGCCGCGCCACCTGCTCCACCTTGTCGACCAGCGCCTTGGGCGCATCGTCGAACAGCAGATGCGCCTCGTCGAAGAAGAACACGAGCTTCGGTTTGTCGGGGTTGCCGACCTCGGGCAGTTCCTCGAACAGTTCCGAGAGCAGCCACAGCAGGAAGGTCGCGTAAAGCTGCGGGC
Organism: Thioclava sp. ISO4; assembly: GCF_058105145.1. Taxonomy (NCBI): domain Bacteria; kingdom Pseudomonadati; phylum Pseudomonadota; class Alphaproteobacteria; order Rhodobacterales; family Paracoccaceae; genus Thioclava; species Thioclava sp. ISO4. The sequence goes on along the minus strand of NZ_CM176571.1, from coordinate 2,133,820 downwards.
TGCCCATCAGCTTGTCGGCGGCGAGGATGTTGATCTGGCCCATGCCGTTTTCGTCGGTCTGGATCAGATCGCCAAGGTCCAGCGCGGGTTCGCCGAAGAACTGCGCCCCGCCCTGGTTTTCCAGCACCAGCAGGTCGCGCTGGATCGCGCCGATCGTCGCGGTTCCGACATTGCCGTATTCCAGCGCGATCTCGTCCGCGCGCTCGCCGATATGGCGCAGCATGGCGCGCAGGTCGTCGAGGTCGAGCAGCGCCAGCCCCTCCTTGTCGGCGATGTGGAAGGCAATGTTGAGCGCGCCTTCCTGTGCCTCGGTCAGCCCCAGAAGACGGCTCAGCAGCAGCGGCCCCATCTCGGAGACGGTCGTGCGCACCGGGTGCCCCTTCTCGCCGAACATGTCCCAGAAGACCGTCGGATAGGAGCGGTATTGCAGATCGAAACCGATGGTCTGCGAGCGCTCCATGAAGGCGTTGTGCAGCTTGGCCTCGGCCGAGCCGGTGGCCGCGATGCCCGACAGATCGCCCTTCACGTCGGCCATGAAGACCGGCACGCCCGCCTGCGAGAAGCCTTCCGCGAGGATCTGCAGCGTCACCGTCTTGCCGGTGCCGGTCGCGCCTGCAACCAGCCCGTGACGGTTGCCGTATTGGAGCTTCAATTCCTGCGGGCTTGCGTAGCCTTCACCACCGCCCCCAACGAACACACCCTCTTCGGTCAGAACACCGGTCATTTCGCCCTCGCCAAACAAATTCCGGCTCCGACCATACTACCTTAACCCTTTTGCGCCAGTCTGATCCTGCCCCCGGAGTGCGCTTTTGCACGGATGGGGGCGCTTCCTCCCTGTTGAACTGGCCGCGCCACGCTTGGCGCGGTCTTTTTCTTCTGTGCCAAGGGATTGCGTCCCGGAGTTCATCGCCTCACCGCCTGTCACACTTCCTCAACTTTGCCTGTTGACCTGTGAAAAATTACGGCCTAGCGTACCGGCAATGACGAAGTCGGCCAGTCCGACAGGGGGAATAAGGAAGGGGTCCTGAACGGGCCCCTTTCGCTTGGAAAGCCCAGCTTTCGCGCCCCCGGAACACCCGATCCGGCCCGCGCGAGACGCGGCTGAATCGCCCCCGGCCTTTCCGCGAAATCCCCCGCCTGCGCCAGCGCCGATGCAGGCCGTCGAACGGCTCACGAAACTGTGGCAGTTTGCCGCCGATCCGTGAGCGCCGCTGCGGAATTCGCCACTGACAGTGGCCCGGACCCGTGTTAAGCCTTCGCCCAATACGTTTCAGGAGAAGAGTAATATGTCTCAACTGACGAAACCGCTCGCCCTCGCACTGGCCCTCGGCCTTGCAAGCGGGGCGTGGGCGCAAGATACCACCTCGAGCGACACGACCACGACCCCCTCGGCGGATGCGGGCGCGACGGCCCCGGCGGCGGATGCGACCAGCACCGATCAGGCGCCTGCGACTGGCGCTGACGCCACGCCGACGATGCCCGGCGCCGACCAGCAGGCCCAGAAGCCGCAGGAGCCGCAGACCTACATCAAGGCGACCTACGACGACTGGCAGCTGCAATGCGCCAAGTCGCCCGACGGCAAGGATCCCTGCCAGATGTATCAGGTGATCAAGGACCAGAATGGCGGCAACGTGGCCGACATCTCGGTGATCGGCCTGCCCGATGGCAGCCAAGCCGCTGCTGGCCTCACCATCATGGTGCCGATGCAGACCCTGCTGTCGCAGAACCTGGTGCTGCAGGTCGATGGCGGCAAGCCGATGGTCTACCCCTATTCCTTCTGCGACCCGCGCATGATGGGCTGCTTCGCCCGCTTCGGCGTCAGCAGCGCCGAGCTCGGCTCGCTCAAGAAGGGCAGCAAGGCGACGATCACGATCACGCCGCTGGCCAACCCGCAGCAGAAGGTGAAAGCGGATATCTCGCTCAAAGGCTTCACCAAAGCCTTCGACGAAACCGTGAAAACCAACAAGGAAAACGGCGTTCAGAAGTAAGCTGGATGGATGAGCTTCGGCTCGCAACCGTTTGAAATTTAAGACGCCGCGCCCCAACCGGGCGCGGCGTTTTCATATCGCGCGCAAGGCCAGAACCGCGTTGAGCCCGCCGAAAGCGAAGGCATTCGAGAGCGCCGCGCCGACCTGCTGCTTGCGGGCCGTGTTCGGCACATAATCCAGATCGCAGTCGGGATCGGGGGTGGCGTAATTCGCCGTCGGCGCGATCATCCCGTCGCCAAGCGCCATCAGGCAGGCGATCAGCTCCACCGCCCCCGTGCCGCCGATGCAATGGCCGTGCAGCGCCTTGGTCGAGCTGACCGCGACCTGATCGGCCGCTGGGCCGAGCGCCGCGCGGATCGCGGCGGTCTCGATCCGGTCATTGGCCGCCGTGCCGGTGCCGTGGGCGTTGATATAGCCGACCTCGTCGGGCGCCATGCCCGCATCGCTCAGCGCGCCGGTGATCGCGGCGGTCGCGCTGTCGAGCGACGGCATCACGACATCACTCGCATCGGAATTCATCGCAAAGCCCGCAATCTCGGCCAAGGGCTGCGCGCCACGCGCCTCGGCGCTCTCCAGCGTCTCGATCACGAAGACTCCCGCGCCCTCGCCCTGCACCATGCCATTGCGATCGGCGGAGAACGGGCGGCAGCCATCGGGCGACATCACCCGCAGCCCCTCCCATGCTTTCAGCCCGCCGAAATTGAGCATCGCCTCAGAGCCGCCCGCAAGCATCCCCTCGGCCATGCCGGACCGCACCATCTGGAACGCGAGGCCGATGGCGTGGTTGGAGCTGGCGCAGGCGGTGGCGACGGCAAAGCTCGGCCCCTGCAACCCGTAGCGGATCGAGAGATGCGACGGCGCGGCATTGGCCATCAGCTTGGGCACGGTCAGCGGATGCACGCGGTTCTTTTGATCTGCGAAAACAGCGCGATAGGCGTTATTCGCGGTGGTGTGCCCGCCGCCTGCGGACCCGATGATGCAGCCCCAGCGCGCGGGATCGGGAGCTGCCTCCAGCCCCGCCTGCGCCATCGCCTCCGCGCCGGAGATCAGCGCGTATTGGGTGAAGGGGTCGTATTGCGCGAGCTGCGCCGAGGTGAAGCGGTCAGACGCGTCATAGCCGCGGATCTGACCGCCGATGCGGATGCTCAGCCGCTCCACATCCTGGAAGCTGAGCGGGCCGATGCCGCTGCGCCCCTCCGCCATGGCCGCCTTGGTTGCCGCAACGCCCTCACCGAGCGCGTTGATCGTGCCCGCGCCCGTGATGACGACGCGCCGCATCAGGCGACGGCGGTCGAAGGCTTGCCGCCCGAGACGAGACGCTCCACCGCGCCCACGATCGCCCCGATCGAGGACATGTCGAATTGCGAGGCGGCGGGCTCGTTGGCGTTGAACGGCACCGAGACGTCGAAGGCCTCTTCGATGGCGAAGATCACTTCGACGAGGCCGAGGCTATCGAGCCCCAGTTCGTCGAGCGTCATCTCGGGCGAAAGTTCGGAGGGCTCACGAAGGGCTTCGCGGGCGATGATCGAGAAAACCTGGTCTTGCACGTCTGGCCTCATATCTGGGGTTACTCCGTGCCGCCTTTTTGCGTGAGTTTCGTAACAGTTTCTCGAAGCTCGGCCATTTGCGCAAACAATCTCGGCAATCTGCGGACAGATTTGTTGATCTCCAACTGCGTTTCCATCTTCACCGCCGGGCTCCCCCAGATCGTGCGGCCTTTGGGGACGTTGGTGTAGATGTTCGTCCCGCCCGCCGCGATCACGTCATCGCCCACGGTGATATTGTCCGAGACGCCGCATTGCCCTGCCAGCACCACGCGGTGCCCGATCCGGGTCGAGCCCGCGATGCCGACCTGACCGCAGAGCAGGCAATCCTCGCCCACCTGCACGTTGTGACCGATATGGACCATGTTATCGAGCTTGCTGCCCGAGCCGATCGCGGTCGCGCGCACCGTGCCGCGGTCGATACAGGCATTGGCGCCGATCTCGACATCGTCGCCGATCTCGACCGTGCCGAGCGAATGGATGCGGAACCATTTCTGCTCGGTGATCTCTTCGCGCTGCTCCAGCGTGTGACGGATTTCCTCGACGCCGGAGGGATCGGGCGTCACGAAGGAGAACCCGTCCGAGCCGATCACCGCGCCGGGCTGACAGACCAGCCGGTCGCCGATCAGCACCCGCGCGCCGATCCGCGCGCCGGGATAGATCAGCGCGTCAGCACCGATCTGCGCGCCTTCCGCGATGGTCACCTGCCCCACGATCCGCGCGTTCGGGCCGATCTTCACCTCCTTGCCGATCACGGTGAAGGGGCCGATTGACGCGTCCGGCCCGATGATCGCGGTCGGGTCGATCACGCAGGTCGGATGGATGCCGGGCTCGACGATGGGACCGGGATCGAAGGCTTTCGACAGCCCCGCCATGGCGAGACGCGGGCGGGTCACGAAGACCGCCGCCTCCAGCCCGAGCGCGCGCCAGTCGGCGCCTTCCCACAGAAGCGCCGCGCGGGCCTTACCCTCGCGCAGCCCTTCGGCGTATTTCTCGCTCATCGCGAGGGCAATCTGGTCGGGCTCCGCCGTCGCAGGCTCGGACGCACCGGTCACCTCGATCGACAGGTCGCCTTCGGCGCGGGCGTTGAGCGCCTGCGCGATATGCTCGATTGTCTGGGACATGGCCGATCCTCTCATGGTCGCATGAGGGCGCGCTTGCCGCCCCCGCTGCTAGAGATTTAGCTGTCCTGCGTGCCCAATTCTACCCCGGCCTTTTGCAAGGCGTTGAAGAGGATCGCGTCACGCCCATAGACGTCGCGGCGATACTCGACATGCCCCGACGCGGTCGGCCAGGCGGTGAAGTAGGTCAGATGCACAGGCACGTGCTTTTCCAGCGGCACGATCGTCTCGCGCCCCGAATTGAGGATGCGCTTGAACTCCGCTTCGGGATTGTCGCTTTGCGCGCCCAGAAGCGTGTAGGCCAGATCGAAGGGGTCGCCGACGCGCACGCAGCCGTGGCTGAAGGCCCGCGTCTCTTTCTTGAAGAGCGATTTCGACGGCGTGTCGTGCAGGTAGATGTTCCAGCGGTTCGGGAACAGGAATTTCACCAGCCCCAGCGCGTTGCGGTTCGACGGCGGCTGCTTCATCGCGAAGGGGAAGTTGCGCGCGTTATAGGCGGCGAAATCCACCGCCGAGCGCGGCACCACCCGGCCCCGGCTGTCGATCAGCTGAAGCTGGCTCGCCGCGTTCGGATTGCGCTGCATCTGCGGCAGGTATTCCTTGGTCACGATCGAGCGCGGCACATGCCAGGCCGGGTTGATGACCATCCGCTCCATCTCGTCGGAAAACTCCGGCGTGCGGCGGTCCGAGCTGTTCTGCCCGACCACCGTGACCGAGCGGAAGATAGTCTTGCCGTGATCGACCACGCGCACCGAGAAATCGGTGATGTTGACCCAGACGTAGCGGCCCGAGAAATCGATGCCATTCATCCAGCGCAGACGCTCCATCGCGACGAGGATGGCTTTCATCCGCGCCTCGGGGCTCTTGTTGATCTCGCCCAGCGTGCTGGGCCCTGCCACGCCATCGGTCGCGAGCCCCTGATCGGTCTGATAGGCCTGCACCGCCTTTTGCATTTCGGCATCATAGGTCGCGCTGGCAGAGCGGCCCAGATAGCCCATCCGCTGCAGCCGGTCGCGCAGCGCCACGACATCCGGCCCGCTATCGCCGGGCTCGAGCTTGGTGCCGGGCACCGTCGGCCCCCAGCCGCCCGCTTCGATCTGATGCTCCAGATCGAGGCGCGCTTTCACCAGCTGCGCATATTGCGGCATTTGCGGCGCCAGCTCGCGCAGGAACAGCGCCGGGTTGGTCGAAGCGGCGAAGGCCGTCATCCGGGCTTCGGGATCGGCGCGTTTGGGTTCGCGCTTGATATCGGAGATGACGCTATGCGGGTCGAGCACGCCATGCGACAGGTCATGGGCGTAATCGAGGAAAATCCGGCTCATCTTAACTTCGAGCAGCCCGCGCTGACGCTCGGACTGGACGGCAGCGAAGGCGACGCGCAGCCCCTCGGGGTCGTAATGCGCCGTGGGCAGCCCCTGCATCGCCGACAGATCGAGCGCGCGCATGAAAGCCGCGCGGCGGCCCGCATCCTCGGCGGCGGTCCAGATCGGGCGGTAATCGCGGGCGGCATAGAAGGACGCCAGAGCGGGATTGTCAGCCGCGGCTTCGGCCACGGCCTGGGTGAAGCCCGAAAGCTCGACCCCCGCCAATGGCGACATGGCCCCTTGCGCTGCAATCTGGGCAGTGCCTTGCGCCTGGGCGCCGGCGGCGAGCGTAGCTAGCGCGAAGGCCAGCCCTATCTTACGGAAATTGCGCGTCATAGCGTCTAAACCCCTGCCCGGACCTTATCGTTCCAGATGTTCCAAACTTACCCCCATCTGTCCAGCAAAGCGTTGCGCGTGCGCAACGATAGGAGACGAGGCGCGATCAACGATGCAGGGGTGCAACAGCGCCTTTCCGCCGTCTCTCGCCCCGCACGCACGCCGCTCCCACAAGGCCGTGAGCGTGTTTTTACTACCGGCAGGCGATTTTTTGCCGACCCGGCCCCTTATGGCAAAGATGCATCAGTTCCGTTCTTTATCGGTTAATAGGTCTATGCCATAAGGAGTAAGAAGTTTGGGTCTACCATCCCTCAACCGCCCGAAACAGGGCGGGGAAAATCGAGAGACAGGCGAACACAGGAACTTGCTATGACGACGATTTCCCGGCGCGGCCTTCTGGGCGCATTTGCTGCGACCATGGTAACGGCAGCCCCCACCATGAGTAACGCTTTCGGTCTACTCAAGGGCGCAGGGGACATCCGACGGATCAAGATGTATAACGGTCGTACCGGCGAGACGCTCGACACCGTTTACTGGATCGAAGGCGAGTATATCCCCGACGCGCTGAAAGAGATCACTTACTTCGCCCGCGACTGGCGCACCAACCAGCTGAAAAACATCGACGCGCGCACCGTGGATATCGCGGCCGCCGCGCATAACCTGATGGATTCGCGCGAACCCTACATGCTGCTGTCGGGTTACCGCTCGCCCAAGACCAACGCCATGCTGCGCGCCCGCTCGAAAGGCGTCGCGAAGAACTCGCTGCACATGCAGGGTCTGGCGATGGACCTGCGGCTGAAGTCGCGCTCGGTCAGCCAGATGTACAAGGCGGCCGCCGCCTGCCACGCCGGCGGCGTTGGCAAATACTCGCGCTCGAACTTCGTTCACATGGATTGCGGCCCGGTGCGGCACTGGGGCTCCTGAGCCTCGCGCAGCTCGCCGCACCAACCCGAACGCCGCTTTCCCGAGCGGCGTTTTTCTTTGCCTGCCCTGCCCGGGGCTGCCCCCGAACTGCAGACAGCAAAAGCCCCCCGCGTGGGGGGGCCTTGATCAGTCATGTGTCGCGATGCTCAGTCGAGCACCCTTCCCTGCTGGCGGAAATAGGCCTCTGCCTCCGGGGTCAGATCGACCTTCTCATAGCCCGAGACCATGGGCCGCACATGCTGGCGGAAGCCGTGGCCGATGGTGAGCAGGTAGACATGGACCACCACGAAGCTCGCGATGGCGAAGGCCGCGAGGACGTGGAAATTCGCGATGATCTCCAGCCAGAACGAGCCGCCGTCGAGGTGATCCCAGAACCCGTAGCTGAGATAGGCCAGCCCCGAGATCCAGATCGCCGGGAAGAGCATCATCTTGAGCGCGAAATAGGCCGCTGCCTGCAGCGGGTTGTGCCGCCGCTCGTAGCTCTTCACATAAGGATGCTCCTCGCCCTTGAAGACGCCATAGGCGTAGAAGCGGCTGACCTCCCACATCCCCTGCATGCGCGGGATGAACTGCTTGTAGCCACCCGTGGTGAACAGCCAGAAGGTCGCGAAGGCCCAGAGCAGGAGCAGCGCCAGCGCGACGACCGTGTGGATCAGCACCGCCGCCCCGAAGGGCAGGATCGGATGCAGCCCCAGAAGCCGTGCACCGGTGAAGAACAGCAACATGATCGAGGCGACCTGGCTCCAGTGCCAGAGACGGTTGAAGCGCGAATAGACCTTTACGCAATGCTCAGCCATGGTGGCCTCCCTCCTTCTTGCCGCGGTTGATCAGGCGCAGCGCGCCATGGCCCAAGGCCCCCAGAAGCGCCATCAGGAACATCGCGAGCCCCAGCTTGCCGCCGAGATTGATTTCCGAGCCGGGAACGTAGATCCCCGCCAGATCGGCCATCCGACCGCCCTGCGTGTGGCAGCTTTCGCATTGCAGCGCATCGTCGGCGGGCGCGACCATATGGGTGATCGGCCAGTACATGTAGGTATGGACGAAATCGAACTCGCCCGAATACTCCACACCGGCATAGTCCATGCCCGCCTTGAGCGATTTCTCCCAGTCGTAATAGGACCAGAGCGCGGTGCCGTTGCCGGGGCCATAGACGTTGTTATAGGCCAGTACATTGCGCTGTACGTCATAGGCCTGCGTGCCGACCATCCGCTTGAAGGGGAAGATCCGGCTGTCGGGCTGACCGGGATTGCCGCCGATCTTGTTGATCTCGACCACCTGCGTCGGGTCGATCTCTTCCTCCGGCAGGGTGAAGGTCATCTCGCCGTTGGACCATGCGTAATAGGGCGTGACGTTCTCACCCCATTCGAAATTGCCCTTTTTCGACATGTAGGTATGCAGGTGCTTGCCGTCGGATTGGGTGAAGCCCTCTTCCACGATCGGCTTGCCGTCCGCGTCGAGCTTGCCCGCCGTGGACCAGTCCCAGACGGTCTTGGTCGCCACGCCGCCCCGCGCGAAGCTGGGGATGTGGCAGGTCTGGCAGGCCAGCGTGTCGGTGTGATCGTTGAGCTTCGCCGCGATCAGCGGGTTCGGCCCTTCATGCGGGCTGTCCGTGTGGCAGGACTGGCAGGCGGCCGCGTCATGCGCGGTGCCCGCCATGCGATCGGGATGCGGGTCGATCACGTCGGTCTCGTAGCGCGAGCCCTCGAAGACGTGCTTGTCCGAGACGTGGCAGGTCTCGCAGGTGAAGTTCTGACCGTCGGGCGACATATGGACATCGACGTCGCGCGGCGGGTTGAACAGCGCCGAGCTGAGATCGCCATGCTTCACGTTATCGCCGCCACCGCCGTAGAAGTGGCAGTTGCCGCAATTGTCGCGACCGGGCGGTGCGCCCACCGATTGCGCGGCCTCGGCCAGATCGACGGGCCAGGCGGCAGCGCCGGTGATCGTTTTCGCGCCCGCGGCCACCGGCTCGAGCGGCGGCTCGCCCGCGAGGTTGTCCTGCTTGGTGTACTGGCCGGATTTGTCGTGACAGACGAGGCAGTCGACCTTGGTCGGATCGTCAGGCATCGGCTCGCGCACGTCCGTCCAGCCATAGCCCGTGTGGCACGAGGTACAGCGCACCTCATTCGAGGCCACATTGCCGCAAAACGCGTTCATCTCATGCGCTTTGCCGAGCGTCTGGCCCGTGGCCTCGTTCTGGTATTCCCAGGTCCAGTGGACCGAATGCATCACCTGATTGGAGGCCTCGGTGTGGCACGACAGACAGGCTTCCGTTACCTCGGAACCTGACGCGAACGGCCCCTTGAGCTGATCGAATTTCGAGTGGTCGGCGGTGAGCTCTTTCACCGGATCGCTCATATGGGCGGCCTTCGACGCGCCTTGCGCGACGGGTGTCGATTGCGCGCCGATTGCGGGCGTCTCCTCCGGGGTCGCGTCCTGCGCGTAGGCGGGAAGCTGGCCCAAAATCACGGCTGAGACGAATGCCGTGATCCGCAATGCACTCTGTGTCATCGATGCTCCGACTGGCTCACTACTGGTTACTCACATTGCTTAGCGTGAACCCGCCGATCACGGGGATGCGACATTTCGTGAGTTTTGCGTGACTTACTGTCGCATCAGATTTGGCACGCGTGGGGGCGCGCGCTTTACGTCTGCGGACAGGCGCTGGCGGCGCTGGCGGCTGTCCCGGTGCTGGAAAGCCAAGGCTACCAGCTCTTCCCGATGTGATCGCCCCTGTCAGGCGGACATGAAAAAACGCGGGCAGTTTGCGCTGCCCGCGTTTCTTTTTTCTTGGCGGAGCGAGGCCCGAAGGCCCCTGCCCCTTCGGCTTACATGCTGCCGGCGCCCATACCCATGCGGCTTGCCAGATCGGCCAGCACCCAGACAGTGCCCGCAGCCATCAGGATGATGAGCAGGAAGGTGAAGAGCACCAGATACAGGTCCGGACGCGCCTCTTTCGAGAAGTCGAGGTGCATGAAGGCCCAGAACTGGATCACCAGCTGCGCGATGCCGAGGATGCCCACGATGGACCATGCGAGGCCCGTCGAGAACACGCCACCTGCGACGATCACGACGCCTGCGAGCGTCAGGACCACCGAGAGCGCGAAGCCCCAGACATAGCGCGCCATGTCGTGCTTGTACTCAGCCGAGTCCATGCCGACGTCGGAGTTGATATAATCCATCACAGCACCCCCATCAGGTAGACTTTCGTGAAGAGCGCGATCCAGACGATGTCCAGCATGTGCCAGAACAGGCCCAGACGCACGAGACGCGACTTGATCAGGTCGTTCATCCCGAAGGTCTTCATCTGAACCATCAGCAGGATGCCCCAGATGATACCCGAGGTGACGTGCAGACCGTGCAGCCCCACCAGCGAGTAATAGGCGGTCAGGAAGCCCGACACTTGCGGCGTGTTGCCCTCGGTCCAGAACTCGTGGAATTCGTAGAGTTCGATCCCGAGGAAGATCGCGCCAAGCGCCAGCGTCACGACGAGCCAGCCCACCGTGCGCTTCATCGACGCGCCGTATTTCATCCCCAGCGTGCAGATGCCGAAGGTGAAGGTGGAGATCAGCAGCGCCATCGTCTCGATGGTCGGCAGGCCGAGGCTGAACAGCTCATGCGGGCTCGGCCCGTTCGCGATGCCGTGCCATTCGGCATCGGCGTAGTTGGCGATCATCAGCGAGAAGGCGATGAGGTCCGACATCAGGAAGATCCAGAAGCCGAAGATCACCGTGCCCGTCTTGTCGTGATGGCCGTGATCGTGGGAGGCAGCGTGCGCTGCCCCCGTGTTGCTCATAGTTGCACTCATACCTGCGTCTCCATGATCAGGCCGCGGTTCTTGGTGGTGAACTCATCGTCGAGCCGGATTTGCGGCGTGGATTCGACGACGCGCTTATGGGCTTCATAGCCCTCGCGCAGTTCTTCCGCGGTGACGGTTTCTTCCCAGTCGGTGTCGTAGGAGCGGATCAGCACCAGCACCCACATGGCCACGAAGCCCACCGCCGCGATCAGCCACATCTGGAAGATCATGGCGAAAGCGAAGAGGGTCGCGACGAGGCCCACCAGGAACGGCATACCGGTCGGTTTCGGCAGGTGGATGTCGACGAACTCGGTCGGATCCATGACCCGCTTGCCCGCTTCCTTCGCATCGACCCACGGCTCGCGCGAGGTCATCGCCGGGATGGTGGAGAAGTCGTATTCCGGCACCGGGCAGCCCAGCGACCATTCGATACCACGACCGTCCCAGGGATCGCCCGCCGGCACCATCAGGCTCTCACGGTTCTTGACCGAGACCCAGACCTGAATGATCTGCGCGGTCAGACCCGCCAGCACGCACAGCGCGCCGAGCATCGCGATCACCAGCCACGGGAAGTATGCCGGCTCGGTGAAGAAGGCCATGCGGCGCGGTGCGCCCATCAGGCCGATCGCATAGAGCGGCATGAAGGCCCCGTAGAAGCCGATCATCCACAGCCAGAAGCTACGACGGCCCCATTTCTCGTCCAGGCGGAAGCCGAAGCAGAGCGGGAACCAGTAGTTCACGGCCGCGAACATACCGAACAGCAGGCCCGGGATGAGCATGTTGTGGAAGTGCGCCACCAGGAACAGCGAGTTGTGGGTCGCGAAGTCGATCGTCGGGTTGGCGAGCATGACGCCCGTGATGCCGCCGATCACGAAGGTGAAGATGAAGCCGGTGGAGAACAGCATCGCGGTCGAGAACCGCAGCTTGCCGCGCCACATGGTCAGCATCCAGTTGAAGACCTTAACACCGGTCGGCACACCGATCGTCATCGTCGCGATGCCGAAGATGGCGTTGAGGTGGGCGGTCTGACCCATGGTGAAGAAGTGGTGCACCCAGACGGTGAAGGACAGCACTGCGATGGCAATGGTGGCCCACACGAGCGAAGTGTAGCCGTAGATCTTCTTGCCCGAGAAGGTCGGGATGACTTCCGAGAACACGCCGAAGGCCGGCAGGATCAGGATGTAGACTTCCGGGTGCCCGAACAGCCAGAACATGTTGGCGAAGTTCATCATGTTCCCGCCTTGGGTGGCGGTGAAGAAGTGGAAGCCTGCCTGACGGTCAAGCGCCAGCATCAGCGAGGCCACGGTCAGCGGCATCATCGCGAAGATCATCAGGACCGCGGTGCAGAGCGTCGCCCAGGCGAAGATCGACATGTCGAACAGCTTCATGCCGGGGGCACGCTGCTTGTAGATCGTCACGAGGAAGTTGATGCCCGAAAGCGTCGAGCCGACCGAAGTCAGGCCCAGCGACCAGATCCAGTAATCCACGCCCTCGTTCGGCGACAGCTTGATGCCCGTATAGGGCGGGTAAGCGGTCCAACCGCCGGTCTCGAAGTGACCGACGACGAGCGAGGCCATCACGAGTGCCGCGCCGCCGATCGACAGCCAGAGCGAGACCGCGTTCATGAAGGGGAACTCCATGTCGCGCGCACCGATCTGGAGCGGCATGACGACGTTGATGACGCCGGTCAGGAAGGGCATCGCCACGAAGAAGATCATGATCGTGCCGTGGGTCGAGAACAGCTCGGCGTGGTGTTCGACCGACAGGAAGCCCGGTGCGGGCGAGACCTGCTGGGCGCGCATCACGACCGCCTCGAGGACACCGCGGATCAGCATGATCAGCGCCAGAACGATGTAGATGACACCGATCTTCTTGTGATCGAGCGTGGTGATCCAGTTCGACCAGAGCGGTTTCCACCAACCTTTGATGGTCAGGAGCACCATGACCGCGAGCGCGCCGAGGACGACGATGCCGCCCGCGCCTGCTGCGATCCCGGTGGACAGAGACGGATCCGTGAAGAAGGGAACGATGAAAATATCGTTCCAATCGAGACTACCAAGAATACTCATTGAGCGTCCCCTTGATGTTGGTTTTGCGAGACATGCAGTTCTTCGCGGATCGCGTCATCGATCTTCTTCTGCTCGGGCGCGTGGTCGGGCAGGATCGCTGCGCCGCCATCGGACAGCATGTCAGGGTTCATCATTACTTTGCCCCAGTAGCCTTTCTCCGGCGGCTCGAAGAGCTCAGGCCCCGACCAGGTCGCGGTCTTCTTGAAAGCTTTTTCGAGCTGGGCGAAGGGGTGCTTGGGTTCTTGCAGGAACGCGTCGAACTGCTCCTGGCTCACCACGTCGACCTCAAACTTGTTGAGCGGGAAAGCCGCGCCGTTGAACTGGCTGTTGAAGCCATAGGTCTGCGACGGATCTTCCGAGGTGGTCAGGTTCATCTTCGTGCCCATGCCGGGCATTGCGTAGATCTGGCCGGCAAGACGCGGAATCCAGAAGCTCTGCATCGCGCCGGTGGCGGTGATGTCGAACTCGACGGGGGTGTTCTCGGGCAGGACCAACCGGTTCACGGCGGCGACCTTGCCGGGATAGATGAACATCCATTTCCATTCGGACCCGATGACCTTCACATGCATCGGTTCTTTGCCCGTTGCCTTGTAGGGATCTTCGCCCATCACGTGGCCCCAGGTGAGCCAGCCGACGATGAGGAAGGTGAGCGTGGCACCGCCCCAGATCACGACTTCGGCGGCAACCGAGTGCGACCAGGTCGGATCATATTTGCCTTTCCCACCCTGACGGCGATAGCGCATCGCGATCCACGGCGTGCCGATCAGGATCGGCAGAGAAATGGGCAGCATCCAAAGGAAGAAGCTGATCAGGTGAGCGCGTTCCCCGGCCGCCACCGGGCCGAGCGGGGTCATGACCCCGTTCTCCGCGCAACCTGACAGCCATGCAGCCGCAACGGTCAACAGGACCGGGGCAGCGAGGCGGCTGGGCCGCTTGTAGATTTTTTCAAACAACACGGAAATACCTTTCCTATTCCCTCTTCTTGGCGCGGGGGCATAGGGGTCTCTCGGGGGAGGCCGCGAGGGCTCCCGTCCCGCGCGATGCCTCCCACTCTAGGGCAGCGCCCGCGAGGTCAATCGGTGTTGACAAATTGTCGCAGGAGCAGGCGTAACCGACTGAAAATTATGCACAAATATCATCACACACCTGCGACGCACGAAAAAATAATCAATAAATAAAGGGGGTTGGTCTTGAACGGGGGCGCCCGAATACAGGGGTAAACGGGCCCATCTCTCGCGCTTGTGATAGGGCAGTGAGCGATCCGTGAGCAAAATGAGCAACTTAGCCGATCACGGACGCTTGAGGTCACGCGGTTCGTGAGGGGTGTTATCCGCCCGGTGTCCCTGCGCGACCGGCCTTGAAGGGAACGGGCAGCGCCCTCCCCCGGCGCTTCACAAACCAACGCCGCGGAAACCCCGCGGCGCACCGTCAGAGAGGGTTACCGGAAAGGAGCGGTCAGAGCGCCGCGGCCCGGCGCAGCGCCGGGAGCGACGAGATCCGCACACGCCCGCCGGCAATCCGGAACAGGCCCTGATCGCGCAGACGGCGGATCGTCTTGTTCGTATGCACCAGCGACAGCCCAAGCGAATCCGCCACGACCTGTTGGGCGAAGGGGAACGGCGCGCTGTCCTTCTCGATCAGCCCGACCGCCTCGGCACGCTCCCATGCGTGCATCACGAACCACGCGATCCCCTCATTGGCGTTGCGCTGCCCGACTGAGGCCAGCCAGCCCGACAGCCGCGTCAGTTCGCGCGTCATCAGCCACACGAGCGTCGTGGTGCGATCGGGACCATCTGGCAGAGGCTTATGCAGATCGGCCGGATCGAAGCTCGACAGCATCATCGGCGTGAGCGCCTCGTAATAGCTCGCCCCCGGACCGTAGAGCACGCTCGTCAGCCCGCACAGATCGCCCGGATAGACCAGCGCTTCGACCTGCCTGCGCCCGTCTTCGAGAAGCGTATAGCGCATGGCGATCCCGCGTTCGATCCGCACGATCAACGGCGTGGACTCGGGCAAAAGCGCCGCCCCCCACGGGAATGGCGCGTTGCGATTGAGACAGTGCCGCCAGATAGGCGAGGTCAGGTTTTCGAGACAGGTTTTCCAAGCTTGCTCGGTTCCGTTTTGTTAATTTCTGCGAAGAAACCAGCATCTGCCGCGAAAGCGCTAAGCGCGCTACGTCATAGGACAATGATGCAGGTCTTTTCCGATATTCCTCGGCGTCACCCGGCGGAAAAACGCTTTTCGCCTATGTGAAAAGCTTTAAGAATCGGTGTGCTACTACGGCGTTACTGAGGAATTCCGCCACTCAACCGCGCCACTATAAATAGTAGCGCGGTGGCCCGGCCCCGAGCTCGACGACTCCTATATCGGCAAGCTTTTCGAGATCGGGCAGTTCGAGAGTCCCCTGCGTCCATCTGACGAGCCCTTCGGACCTCAGACGGGCAAGCGTCTTGTTGGTGTGAACGAGCGATAGCCCGAGCGCATCCGCGAGATCCTGCTGCCGGACCGGGAACGGCATCTTGCCGTCGCGCACCAGCCCGGTCTGCGATCCGCGCTCAAAGAGAGTGACGAAGGCCCACGCGAGCGACTCACGCGCCGAGCGCTGCCCGACCGTCACCAGCGCGTCGCTCAGGAAATGCTCCTCGCGCGCCACCTGCCATGTCAGCATCATCGCGCGCTGCGGCATTTTCGCGAACAGGTCCCACACATGTTTACGGTCGAAAACACTGAGCTTTAACGGGGTCAGCGCCTCGGTCGTATGCGAAGCCTCTCCCATCATGACCGCGTCGAGACCGATCAGATCGCCGGGAAAGAGAAAATTGAGGACCTGACGCCGTCCGTCCTCCAACATCCGATAGCGCATCGCTTGGCCCTCTATCAGGGTAAAGAAGCGTTGCGGCTCGTTGCCTTCCATCACGACGGTCTGCCCTGCGGGCATCCGTAGCTCGCCCGCGCGGGCGGCTTCGGCGATTGCTTCCTCGTGCGCATCGGGCGCCATGAAGGCGGGATTATCGACGAAGGGACAATTTCTAAAGTTGCGTGTCATGCCTTGGCTCACTTTTACGTCATAAGGCAACGCGGAGGGCCGTGGCAGGTTCCTTTCAAATTTCGTGGGGGTTTCCGTATTTCCCCTTATTTCCCTCACTATCTGCGCCCCACCTGTTCACGATCGCTTGTGTAACAGGCAGCCCTGTGCGATTCATGCCAGCTAGACGCTTTGCAACAGTATGTCATAGTTAAATGACCCCGGAGATTACGAGGTGCAGGAAGGCTCAAGAGGCCTCTCAGTGCACCGACAATCGGGCTGAAGCCTAAATCGTTATACTGACGTCGGATCGACCACGATCCTATCCCCCTCCAGATGCAGTAATCTGCAAGGACAGGAAGCTGATGCCCCGGAATCTCCAACACGAACGAAGCGAGAGCCGCGTAAGCGGTGCCCGCCTCGCGGCTAGGCGGTCCTCGTGACACTTTGTTCCCCCCCTCGGATCGACGGCACCGCGCTGGTGCTCGAAGACGCGATGATCGTGGCCTATGATGCGGCCGCGATGCTCAGCGAATTCGGCGCACGCGATGTGGTCATCTTCGGCACTGTCGAAGAAGCATTGCTCCATATCGCTGGCGGCAATGACATCTCGATGGCGCTGCTCGACATCAATCTTGGCGACGAAACCTCGCTGGAAGCCGCCAAGGCGCTGCGCGAACGTGCAGTGCCGATCCTCTACTCGACCGGATATGATGAACAATCCGTGATGATGGACGGGTTTCCCGAAGGCAAAATGCTGATCAAGCCCTTCACCAATGACGATTTCGCCAATGCCCTGATTTCGATGGGTTTTGCCGAATCCTGATTTCTGCGCCGCTGGCGCTGAGATCGACATGCCATGCGCCGGGTGACATCATCCATGCACACAGCGCATACCTGCCAAACATGGACATCCCGCGCAACCTCGCGTTCCTCGTCACCGGAACACCAGGTCGCGCGGCCATGCGGGGCAGAGAGGAGCCCCGTTCCGCGCCAGCGCGACCGAACCATCGCGAAGGAGGCGCTTGCTCATGAACCATACGATCCGAAAAGCCCATGCCGGGCTCGCCGCCAAGGTCATGTCGGCCGAAGAGGCCGCAGAGCTGATCGACAATGGCGCGACGATCGGTATGTCGGGATTCACCGGCTCGGGCTATCCCAAGGCGGTGCCGATGGCGCTGGCCGCGCGGATCGAGGCCGAGCACGCGGCGGGCCGTCCCTTCAAGGTGAAGATCTGGTCGGGCGCCTCGACGGGCCCCGAGCTGGACGGCGCCTTGGCCAAGGCCGACGGGATCGAATTCCGCCTGCCCTACAATTCCGACCCGATCGCGCGCGAGCGGATCAATGCGGGCCAGATGAAATATTTCGACATGCACCTGAGTCAGGTCGCGCCGATGGCGTGGATGGGGTTCATGGGCAAGCTCGACACGGCGGTGATCGAGATTTCCGGCATCACCGAGGATGGCAAGCTGATCCCGTCGAGCTCGGTCGGCAACAACAAGACCTGGCTCGATTGTGCCGACAAGATCATCCTCGAAGTGAACCGCTGGCAATCGCCGCTGCTGGAAGGGATGCATGACATCTATTACGGCACCGCCCTGCCCCCGAACCGCGTGCCGATCCCGCTGGTGAAGCCTGACGACCGGATCGGGCAGACCTATTTCGAGGTCGACCCCGACAAGGTCGTGGCCGTGGTCGAGACCGACGCCCCCGACCGCAACGCGCCCTTCAGCCCGCCGGATGCGGTGGCCGAGGCGATTGCCGGTCATATCCTCGACTTTCTCGGCAACGAGGTGAAACAGGGCCGCCTGCCGCGCGGGCTGCTGCCGCTGCAATCCGGCGTGGGCAATGTGCCGAACGCGGTGATGGCCGGGCTGATCGAGGCGCCCTTCGACCAGATGACCGCCTTCACCGAGGTCATTCAGGACGGGATGCTCGACATGATCGAGGCGGGCAAGCTGCGCATGGCCTCGGCCACGGCGTTTTCGCTCTCGCCCGAGAAGGCGCAGTATTTCAACGACAACGCCGCCTATTTCCGCGACAAGCTGATCCTGCGTCCGCAGGAAATCTCGAACCACCCCGAGCTGGTGCGCCGTCTGGGCTGCATCGCGATGAACGGGCTGATCGAGGCGGATATCTATGGCAACGTGAACTCGACCCATGTGATGGGCTCGAAAATCCAGAACGGCATCGGCGGCTCGGGCGATTTTGCGCGTAACGGCTATGTCTCGATCTTCATGACACCTTCGGTCGCGAAGGGCGGCAAGATTTCCGCGATCGTGCCGATGGCCGCCCATGTCGATCACATCGCGCAGGATGTGCAGGTGATCGTGACCGAACAGGGTCTGGCCGATCTGCGGGGGCTGTCTCCGAAGCAGCGCGCCGAGACGATCATCGAGACCTGCGCCCATCCCGCCTATCGCCCGATGCTGCGGGACTATTTCGAGCGCGCGAAGAAAGGCAGCTTCGCCAATCACGCCCCGAACCTGCTGGGCGAGGCGCTGAGCTGGCACCAGCGCTTCGTGGAAACGGGGACGATGGAAGAGTGAGGCGCTAAGGGCAGCGCCCGAGCCTTGGGTGGGTGCTTCGATCGATGGGTGGCTTGGCGGTTTATCTCGAAAGCCCGAAGGTCGGTCGTGCCCGCACTGACATCGCCAATGCGCCCTCCCGGGGGGAGGCTCGGGCGCTGCCCGGGGCTGGTCGCCCCGCGCCGGAGCAAAATGCTCCCGCTTTGCGATTGCGGCCGATGCGCGTCCTGCTCCGCAACCAATAAGAAAAAGGGCGCCCGACCGGACGCCCCTTCCCTATCTCAATCCCCGAAAGCTCAGACCTTGAGCGACGGGATGAT
Organism: Thioclava sp. ISO4; assembly: GCF_058105145.1. NCBI lineage: Bacteria > Pseudomonadati > Pseudomonadota > Alphaproteobacteria > Rhodobacterales > Paracoccaceae > Thioclava > Thioclava sp. ISO4. The sequence continues at coordinate 2,114,802 of NZ_CM176571.1, read as the reverse complement.
CTGCTTTTTCCGGCTCATCACGCCGGGCAGCACCACAGTATCGCCCTCGACCGTGGCATCGAAGCTCTTCTCGGCCACGCCTTTCACCAGATCGTTCGGCACCAGCAGCGTCGCCTCTTCCTTAAGGATGTCGATCACGAAGAGCAGCACCTGATCGACGCCGTCTTCCTTCGCGACCTCTTCCATCGAGGACATCAGCGAGGCTTTGCGGTCCAGCACCATTTTCGGCGCGGTGGTCTCCAGCACCGAGACGCGGAAACTCGTGCCGTCGACCGGGTATTCCTTGGAATCCATCCGCAGCAGTTCCGCATCGGTGAAGGCGGAGACGTCCGATTTCGCTTCGAACATCTTCTCGGCCAGCTCGTGCATGTCGATGCCCAGATCGCTCGCCAGCGCGTCGCAGACGGCCCGATCGTGATCGGTGGTGGTCGGCGAGCGGAATTCCAGCGTGTCCGACAGGATGCAGCTGAGCATTGCGCCCTTGATGCCGCGCGGCGCTTTCGCCACGTCCTCGCCCATCAGATCGTAGAGGATGGTCGCGGTGCAGGCGAGCGGGCGCATCGTGATGTCGATCGGGCCCTTGGTCTCGATCCCGCCGGTCAGCTTATGGTGGTCGATGATCTGGATGACGTTAGCAGCGTTGATGCCGCTCGGCAGCTCGGCGGGGTTGTTGGTGTCGACGACGACCACGTCCTCGCCTTCTTCCACGTCAGAGATGATCTCGGGCTTGTCGAGACCCCAATGTTCGATGACGAAAGCGGCCTCGGTGTTGGGCTCGCCCAGCAGGCAGGGCTTGGCCGGAGTGCCTTTGACATCATTGAGATACCACGCCCAGGCGATGGGCGAGCCGGTGGAGTCGGTGTCGGGAGCCTTATGGCCAAAAACCTTGATCGTCATGGGGAGATCCTCTCGGATAATCATCTGTCGGCGCAGGTTATAGGCGCTGTGTCTGGGCTTGTCACCTAGGGGTCTGGCGATGCGGAAAGGGGCGCGCCCGAACCTTGGACGGGCGCCCCGCAAAGGCTGTATTTCAGCTGATCAGCTATCGAGCCGCTTGATCGTCCAGCCGTCTTTCTCGAGCAGCCGCAATAGCCCCTCTTCACCGGACAGATGCAACGCGCCCACCGCCACGACGACCGGACCATCCTCTGCCGCCGCCTCGATCTCGGGCAGCCAGTTTTGGTTGCGCGCGACCATCAGAAGATCCTCGGAGAGCTTCATCTGACGCTCGACCTCGTCGGCATCCATGCCCGCCGCGACCGCCTGATAGCGCGCCAGTTCCCAGATCAGGCGCGGCTCGCCCCGGAAATAGAGATCGCCCATCGTCACGCCCATATCGTCGGCCAGGGGCGCGCCGATCACCGCCGCGCGCAGCATCTCCAGCGCTTCGGTCTCGGTGATCCCGTTGAAGAGCTTGAAGACGGTATCCCACGGCTCGAGCGCCTCGACCGGCACGCCATCGGCCTCGGCCGCGGTCATCACCTGCAGGTCCAGCCCTCCCTGCCCCTTCGCAAGCTCGGCCGTCGCACAAGGCGGAAGCGAGAGCGTCATCGCGACGAAAGCAGGCCGCATCTTGGCCGCAAGGAAGGCGGGCATCCCGTGCGCGGCGAGCGCCGCCTTGGTCATGTTCCAGTCCTGCTCCGACATCATCTGCGGCAGCGTCTTGCCGGTCGAAAACATCAGCGTCGGATCGGTCTTGATCGCATGCTCCAGCTTCCCCTGCTCGTCCGGACCGGCCTCCACCAGAAGCCGCGACGCATCGTCGAGCGCCTTCGAGAGCGCGCCCACGAGCGTGTCATGGCGCGGATCGGGAAGGTGGTAAGTGCCAGCCAGCGTGATCTTTTCCTCGCCTTTGGTTGCAGAGAACAGCAATCCGCGAGAGAAGGGCGCGGAATCGGCCTTGGCGGTCAGCGCCGCCTGCTCGGCTGCGGGCAGCGCGTCGAAAATATTCGTGCCCCGGCACTCGGCCCATGCGGGCAGTGCGAGGCAGAGCGAAAGCGCGGGGGCCAGCAGCGGCCGAAGGAGCTTGGCGAGTTTCATGACGGCGAGAGTGCCACGCGATAGGCGTTCCGCATAGAGGCGAAAACGCCGCGCCCGGATCACTCGGATTGACGCAAAAATTTCGTCACTCGGTTATTGACACCCGCCCGCCCCAATGACTAACTCCGCCATCGTTAGCACTCACCAGTGACGAGTGCTAAAAGTTTTCGAACCTGGAACCTTTAGGGAGTGACCCAGATGGCATTCAAACCGCTTCATGACCGTGTGCTGGTCAAGCGCGTGGAGAGCGAAGAAAAAACCAAGGGTGGCCTGATCATCCCCGACAGCGCGAAAGAAAAGCCCGCAGAGGGTGAAGTCGTCGCAGTGGGTGACGGCGCGCGCAAGGAATCGGGCGAGCTGATCGCACCGGGCGTCAAAGCTGGCGACCGCGTTCTCTTCGGCAAGTGGTCGGGCACGGAAGTGACCCTCGACGGCGAAGAGCTGCTCATCATGAAAGAAAGCGACATCATGGGCATCATCTCGTAAGGCGCCCTGCCCTTACCGAGACCCCCTGATTTCCCAAGAACAACTCAGTCAAGGAGCCAACAAACATGGCAGCCAAGGACGTGAAATTCTCCACCGACGCCCGCGATCGTATGCTCGACGGCGTCAACATCCTCGCCGACGCGGTGAAGGTCACGCTGGGCCCGAAAGGCCGCAACGTCGTGATCGAAAAGTCGTTCGGCTCGCCGCGCATCACCAAGGACGGTGTGTCGGTCGCCAAAGAGATCGAGCTTTCCGACAAGTTCGAGAACATGGGCGCGCAAATGGTGAAAGAAGTCGCCTCGCGCACCAATGACGAGGCTGGCGACGGCACCACCACCGCCACCGTGCTCGCTCAGGCGATTGTCAAGGACGGCCTGAAAGCTGTGGCCGCGGGCATGAACCCGATGGACCTCAAGCGCGGCATCGACCTCGCGACCTCGAAAGTCGTCGACGCCATCAAGAGCGCTGCTCGCCCGGTCAAGGACTCGGACGAAGTCGCTCAGGTCGGCACCATTTCTGCCAACGGCGAAGAAGCCATCGGCAAAATGATCGCCAACGCGATGCAGAAAGTCGGCAATGACGGCGTCATCACCGTGGAAGAAGCCCGCGGCATGGAGACCGAAGTCGAAGTCGTCGAAGGCATGCAGTTCGACCGCGGCTACCTGTCGCCCTACTTCGTGACCAACCCCGACAAGATGGTCGCAGAACTCGAAGACTGCTACATCCTGCTCCACGAGAAGAAGCTCTCGTCGCTGCAGCCGATGGTCCCGCTCCTCGAGCAGGTCATCCAGTCGCAGAAACCGCTCCTCATCATCGGTGAAGACGTCGAAGGCGAAGCGCTCGCGACCCTCGTGGTCAACAAGCTGCGCGGCGGCCTGAAGATCGCAGCCGTGAAAGCACCGGGCTTCGGCGACCGCCGCAAGGCCATGCTGCAGGACATCGCTGTTCTGACCGGCGGCCAGGTGATCTCGGAAGACCTCGGCATGAAGCTCGAGAACGTCGGCATGGACATGCTGGGCACCGCCAAGAAGGTGACCATCACCAAAGACGACACCACCATCGTCGAAGGCGCTGGTGACAAGGCCGAGATCGAAGCGCGCGTCAGCCAGATCCGCACCCAGATCGAGGAAACCACCTCGGACTACGACCGCGAGAAGCTGCAAGAGCGTGTCGCGAAACTGGCCGGTGGCGTTGCTGTCATCCGCGTCGGCGGCATGACCGAAGTCGAAGTGAAAGAGCGCAAGGACCGTGTGGACGACGCTCTGAACGCGACCCGTGCGGCCGTTCAGGAAGGCATCGTCGTCGGCGGTGGCGTCAGCCTCGTGCAGGGCGCGAAAGTGCTCGCCGGTCTCACCGGTGCGAACTCCGACCAGGAAGCTGGCATCGCGATCGTCAAGCGCGCTCTCGAAGCGCCGCTGCGTCAGATCGCCGAGAACGCCGGTGTGGACGGTGCTGTCGTGGCCGGTAAGGTCCGCGAGAGCGACGACCTGAACTTCGGCTTCAACGCGCAGACCGAAGAGTACGGCAACATGTTCGAGTTCGGCGTGATCGACCCGGCCAAAGTGACCCGCACCGCGCTCGAAGACGCGGCCTCGGTTGCTGGCCTGCTGATCACCACCGAAGCGATGATCGCCGAGAAGCCGGAGCCGAAAGGCGCTGGCGGTGCCCCCGACATGGGCGGCATGGGCGGCATGGGCGGCATGATGTAATCAGCCGTTCCCGCTTCAGGGATCTATTGGGAGGGGCGCTCCGAAAGGGGCGCCCCTTTTCGCATTTGTGCGGCGCAGCTGGCAAATATCCCCGCGCGCATTGAGCTATGTCACGTCGCCGCGAGTGAATGGCGCTATGCTTCCCCCCAACGTCAATTTCGCTGGAGGGCCCCGGTCATGTTGCGCAGTTTCCTCGTCAAATCCCTCGCCTGCCTTGCCGTCGCGCTGACCGCCTCGGTCGCAATGGCCGAGGAGTCTCAGGACTGGCGCTTCGGCGGCGACGCCTATCTCGCGGGCCGCACCGTGAGCGCCACGGGCGAAAACATCCACGATCTCTTCGCCGCCGGTCAGCATGTGACATTGGGCAGCCCGATCACGGGCGCGGCGCATCTGGCGGGCCAGAACATCGTGATCGGCGCGCAGGTGGGCGGCGATCTCTACGCGGCGGGACAGGATATCGACCTCGACGCCCCGGTGGCGGGCGCGGCCACGCTCGCGGGTCAGGCGCTCACCATCAAGGGCCCGATCTCGGGCAACTTGCGTGCGATGGGCCAGCAGGTCCGGCTTGAGGCCCCGGTCGCGGGCAGCGTGATCATCGGCGCCGACGACGCGCAGATCGATACCGAGATCTCGGGCGATCTGGTGCTGGGGACAAAGACCGTCACCTGGGGCGACGGCGCGACGGTCACAGGCAAGGTGCAAGTCTATACCGACACGCCCGGCGAGGTGAGCGTGCCCGCCAGCGTCGCCCCGGCCGATCGGGTCAGCATCCATGAGGCGAAGGAGTTCGAGCAGGCGAAGACGCGCGCAGCCCCGGAGCGCAATTACCTCATCGAGACCCGCGACTGGCTGGGCGGCGTGCTCGTGGTCGGGATCGTGACCACGCTTCTTGCCGTCTTCGCGCCGGGTTTCATGGACCGGATGCGCCAACGCAGCCTCGCCCATCCTTTGCGCGCAGGGCTTGCGGGCTTCATCGGGCTTTCGGCGCTGGTCGGGTCGATCTTGCTGCTCGCGATGACAGTGATCGGCATCGTGCTTATTCCGTTCTCGCTGCTCGGGGTGCTGGTGCTGGGCTTTGGCGGCTACATCGTGGGCATCTGGGTCATCGGCGCCTGGGCGCATGATCTGGTCGGGCGCGGCCATCCCGTCACCAATGGAGAATGCGCGCTGGCGGCCTTCGGCGGTGCGGTGATCGGCGCGCTCATCTGCATGATCCCCTGGGTCGGTTGGCTTGGCATGATGGCGATCTTCCTGTTCGGCGCGGGCGCAATCGTGCTGCGCGTGACCGGGATCGGCGCGCAAGGCGCCGCAGCCTGACCGTCCGTCCCTCCCCGCCTCTGGCCATCCCTGCTTTCGCGCGCTATCGCTGCGCGAAGGACAGGGGGAGGAACCATGACCGAGCTGGTGATTTTCGACTGCGACGGGGTGCTGATCGATTCCGAGATCATCTCGGCGCAGATGCTGATCGACGAGCTGGCCAAGCTGCGGGTGTCGATCGACCTCGACTATGTCGCGCGGCATTTCCTCGGACGCTCCTACCCCACCGTGATGAAGCAGATCCGCTACGAATTCGGGCTCGATCTGCCGGAGGAATTCGAGGCGCAATATCGCGCGCGGTTGCTGGACGCGTTCGAGCGCGAATTGCAGGTGATGCCGGGCGTGGCCGATGTGATGGAGAGGCTGGACGTGCCGTGGTGCGTGGCCACCTCGTCGAGCCAGCCGCGCGCGGAACGCTCGCTGGAAATCGCGGGGCTGCGCGAACGGGTGGGCGACCGGCTGTTCACGGCAAGCGAGGTCGCGCATGGCAAGCCCGCCCCCGATCTGTTCCTCCATGCGGCAAAGAAGATGGGTGCGGCCCCGGCCCTCACGCTGGTGATCGAGGACAGTCTCAACGGCATCCGCGCCGGGCTTGCAGCCGGAATGGAAGTCTGGCGCTTCACCGGCGGCAGCCATCTGGCCGGGCGCGATCTGACCCCGCCCGAGGACGCGCAACCGCATCGCGAATTTGCGCATTTCACCGAGTTCTTCCAGAATGAACCGACTAGGGAGAAAGATTCGTGAACCGTATGAGTGACGCCGAAACCTCGCGCGATGACGAGGCGGCACGGGCCGGATGGCTCTATTATGTCGGCGGAATGACGCAGGACCAGATCGCCGCCGAGCTGGGCGTCTCGCGCCAGCGCGCGCAGCGGCTGGTGAGCCGCGCGGTCTCCGAGGGGCTGGTGCGGGTACGCATCGAGCACAAGATCGGGGCCTGTCTAGAACTGGAAGCGGCGCTGATCCGGCGCTTCGGGCTGCAGACGGCGCGCGTCGCGCCCTCGCTGGGCCAACGGGGCGATCCCGCCACGGCCACCGCTGCGTTCGCTGCCACGCTTCTCGAACGGATCCTCGCACGCTCCGAGCCGCAGGTCATCGCCTTCGGCACCGGGCGTTCGCTCTCGGCGATGGTGAACGAGGTGATGCAGCGCCCCGCGACCGCGCACAAGATCGTCTCGCTGATCGGCAACATCGCGCCCGACGGCTCGGCTTCGTTCTATGACGTCATCATGCGCATGGCCGACAAGCTGCGCCTGCCGCATTACCCGATGCTTGTGCCGGTGATCTCGGAGACGGTGGAAGAGCGCGCGATGTTCGACAAGCTCAAGCCGGTGCAGGCGGTGCAGCGGCTTGCGGCGGCGGCGGATGCGACCTTCGTGGGCGTCGGCCAGTTGGGCGAGGACGCGCCGGTGCACAAGGACGGCTTCGTCACCCTTGCCGAGCTGGAAGAGCTGCGCGCCGCGGGCGGCGTGGGAGAGCTCGTGGGCTCGTTCTACGATGCGCAGGGCAATTACATCGCCACCCCCACCACGGCGCGGTTCGGCTCGTTCCGGATCGAGCCCAAGCGCGAGGCGCCGGTGATCGGCATCGCAGCCGGCCCATCGAAACTGGTCGCGATTCGTGCAGCCCTCGATGGCGGGCTTCTCAACGGGCTCGTGACCGATGAGCCGACGGCCCAATCCCTGTTGGAAGATTGACGCCGAAACAAGGCGTTACTGTCAGCGTTAACAATTCATCAAGACATCGCAGTAATTCTGGATTGACAGTTTAGATCGTGTTTGTGAATATTTTCTCACAGTTTGGGCATATGCTCAGACTCCAAGGGAGGAAATCTATGACTTATACGATCCGGGCGCTTCTGGGCGCCTGTGCTCTTGGCGCGCTTGCGACTGCGGCGGCTGCCGAGACCACCATCACCGTCGCAACCGTGAACAACGGCGACATGGTCCGCATGCAGGGCCTGATGAACGACTTCTACAAGCTGCATCCCGACATCAAGGTCGAGTGGGTCACGCTGGAAGAGAACGTCCTGCGCCAGAAGGTCACGACCGACATCGCCACCAAGGGCGGTCAGTTCGACGTGCTGACCATCGGCACCTACGAGGTTCCGATTTGGGGCAAGCAGGGCTGGCTCGTGCCGCTCGACGACATGCCCGACAGCTACGACGTGAACGACCTGCTGCCGCAGATCCGTTCGGGCCTGACGGTCGACGATCACCTCTATGCCGCGCCCTTCTACGGCGAAAGCTCCTTCGTGATGTATCGCAAGGACCTGATGGAAAAGGCCGGGATGACCATGCCCGAGAAGCCGACCTGGTCCGATATCGAGAAAGCCGCCGCGGCGATGACCGACAAGGACAACGAAGTCTACGGCATCTGTCTGCGCGGCAAGGCCGGCTGGGGCGAGAACGCAGCCTTCCTGAGCGCGATGGACAACTCGATGGGCGGCCGCTGGTTCGACGAGAACTGGACCCCGCAATTCGACACAGCGCCGTGGAAAGAGACCCTGACGCGTTATCTCGACATGATGAACAAATACGGGCCTCCGGGCGCCTCGTCCAACGGGTTCAACGAGAACCTCGCGCTGTTCCAGCAGGGCAAGTGCGGCATGTGGATCGACGCGACCGTGGCGGCGTCCTTCGTGACCAACCCGCAGGACTCGACCGTGGCCGACAAGGTGGGCTTCGCGCTCGCGCCGAACAAGGAAGGCGTGGACAAGCGCGCGAACTGGCTCTGGGCCTGGTCGCTGGCGATCCCGGCGGGCACCCAGAAGGAAGAGGCTGCCAAGACCTTCATCGAATGGGCGACCTCCAAGCACTACACCGAGCTGGTTGCCGAGAAAGAAGGCTGGGCGAACGTGCCCCCGGGCACCCGCACCTCGCTGTATGAGAACCCGAAATATCTCGAAGCGGCGCCCTTCGCGAAGCTGACGCTGGACTCGATCAACGCAGCTGACCCGAAGAACCCCTCGGTCCAGCCGGTCCCCTATACGGGCGTCCAGTTCGTCGCGATCCCCGAGTTCCAGGCGATCGGCACCGCTGTCGGTCAGCAGTTCTCGGCGGCTCTCGCAGGCCAAGTCTCGGCCGATCAGGCACTGCAAAGCGCACAAAGCCTGACCGAGCGTGAGATGAAGAAGGCCGGTTACATCAAGTAATCTGGCCCCTCCCTGGCCGGGGCGGTCATTTTGGGTCTGACCGCCCCGCGCCTTTTTACTGCAACTCCCGATAACCGGAGCCGGACCGATGTCCACGCAAGCCTCGCGCGCTGCCGCGCGTCTCATGATTTCGCCATCCGTCATCTTGCTGTTTTTGTGGATGGCCGTGCCGCTGGGCATGACGATCTGGTTCTCGTTCCAGCGCTACAACCTGCTGATGCCCGGTCAGGGCGGTTTCGTGGGTTGGGACAATTACTATTACTTCCTCACCGATCCCGCTTTCTTCACCGCGCTGAAGAACACGCTGGTGCTGGTGGGCGGCGTGCTGCTGATCACCGTGATCGGAGGCATCCTGCTGGCGCTGCTGCTCGATCAGCCGATCTTCGGCCAAGGCATCGTGCGGGTTCTCGTGATCGCGCCCTTCTTCGTCATGCCGACTGTGTCCGCACTGGTATGGAAGAACATGCTCTACAATCCGGTGAACGGCATATTCGCCTATCTTGCCAAGGCGATAGGGCTGCAACCTTATGACTTTCTCGCCCATGCGCCGATGCTCTCGATCACCATTATCGTGGCATGGCAATGGCTGCCGTTTGCGACGCTGATCCTGCTGACCGCGCTGCAATCGCTCGATTCCGAGCAGCTGGAGGCCGCCGAGATGGATGGCGCCGGTGCGCTGTCGCGGTTCTTCTACATCATGCTGCCGCACCTCGCGCGCGCCGCGACCGTGGTGATCCTCATTCAGACGATCTTCCTGCTCTCGACCTTCGCGGAAATCCTCGTGACCACGAATGGCGGCCCAGGCAACGCGTCCACCACCCTCACCTACCTCGTCTATGTCCAGTCGCTGCTGCAATTCGACGTGGGCGGAGGCGCAGCTGGCGGTGTGATCGCCGTGATCCTCGCAAATATCGTCGCGATCTTCCTGATGCGGATGATCGGCAAGAACCTGGAGGCGTAATCCAATGGCGCGCAAAGTATCAAACCGCCGCCGCGTGATCATGTCGGTGATCGCATGGGCGCTGGCCTTCGTGATCTTCTTCCCGATCCTCTGGACGATCATCCTGTCGTTCAAGACCGAGGGCAACGCGATCAAGGCGCCCTGGGACGTGCTGACCTCGTCCTGGACGTTCGAGAGCTACCACGTCGTGCAGGAGCGCTCGAACTACTTCCGCCACTTCATGAACTCGGTGGTGATCTCCTTCGGCTCCACCCTGCTGGCGCTGGTCATCGCGATCCCTTCGGCCTGGGCCATGGCCTTCGTGCCGGGCAAGCGCACCAAGGACGTGCTGATGTGGATGCTGTCCACGAAGATGATGCCTGCGGTGGGCGTGCTCGTCCCGATCTACCTGATGTTCCGCGACTGGGGCCTGCTGGATACCCGGATCGGTCTGGTCATCGTGCTGTGCCTGATGAACCTGCCGATCGTGATCTGGATGCTGTTCACCTATTTCAAGGAAATCCCGAAGGACATCCTCGAGGCCGCGCGCATGGACGGGGCGACGCTGGGGGGCGAGATCCTTTATGTGCTCACCCCGATGGCCGTGCCCGGCATCGCCTCGACGCTTCTGCTCAACGTGATCCTCGCGTGGAACGAAGCCTTCTGGACGCTGAACCTGACGGCGGCGAAAGCCGCCCCCCTCACCGCTTTCATTGCCGCCTATTCCAGCCCCGAAGGGCTGTTCTACGCGAAACTCTCTGCCGCCTCGACGCTCGCTATCGCACCGATCCTGATCCTCGGCTGGTTCAGCCAGAAACAGCTGGTGCGTGGCCTGACCTTCGGCGCCGTGAAATAAGGAGCTAAACCCATGGGACAGATAACCCTCAAGGGCGTCCGCAAGGCCTTCGGCGATGTCGAGGTCATCCCGCCGCTCGATCTGGAAATCAACGATGGCGAGTTCGTCGTCTTCGTCGGCCCCTCGGGCTGCGGCAAATCCACCCTTCTGCGCCTGATTGCGGGTCTGGAAGACGTCTCCGGCGGTGAGATCGAGATCAACGGCCAGCCGTCGAGCGAACTGCCCCCCGCCAAGCGCGGTCTGGCGATGGTGTTCCAGTCCTATGCGCTCTACCCGCATATGTCGGTACGCAAGAACATCGCCTTCCCGCTGAAGATGGCGAAGCTCGATCCCGCGGCGGCCAAGGAGAAGGTCGACAATGCCGCGCGCATCCTCAACCTGACCGACTATCTCGACCGTCGCCCCGGCCAGCTCTCGGGCGGTCAGCGTCAGCGGGTCGCGATCGGCCGCGCCATCGTGCGCGAACCGGCGGCGTTCCTCTTCGACGAGCCGCTGTCGAACCTCGATGCGGCGCTGCGCGTGAACATGCGTCTCGAAATCTCGGAGCTGCACCAGAAGCTCGAGACCACGATGGTCTATGTGACCCACGATCAGGTCGAGGCGATGACCATGGCCGACAAGATCGTGGTGCTGCAGGCCGGTCGGATCGAGCAGGTCGGCTCGCCGCTGGAACTCTATCGCACCCCGCGCAACAAGTTCGTCGCGGGCTTCATCGGCTCGCCGAAGATGAACTTCATCGAAGGCGACGAGGCCGCGAAATATGGCGCGGACAGCATCGGCATCCGCCCCGAACATATCGAGGTCTCCACCACGGAAGGCGCGTGGAAAGGCACCGTCGGCGTCTCCGAGCATCTGGGCTCCGACACGTTCCTGCATGTCGACACCGAGTATGGCCTGATCAACGTGCGCGGCGGCGGCGAGATCGGCCTGCATGCGGGCGACACGGTCTACCTGACGCCCGATCTGAGCCAGCTTCACAAATTCGACGCGCAAGGGCAGGCAATCTGATGCGACTGACAGGAAAACGCGCCCTGATCACCGGGGCGGCGCGCGGGATCGGCCGCGCCTTCGCGGAGAAATATATCGCGGAAGGCGCGGAGGTCGTGATCGGCGATATCGACATGGCCCGGGCCGAGGATACGGCGGCCGAGATCGGCGCGGTGGCGCTCAAGCTCGACGTGACGGACCCGGCCAGCATCGACGCCGCGATGGAGAAGATGCGTGCCTCGGGCGGCATCGACATCCTGATCAACAATGCCGCGATCTTCACCGCCGCCCCGCTCGTGGAGATCACCTACGAGGATTACGCCCGCGTCTTCAAGATCAATGTCGAAGGCACGCTGTTCATGATGCAGGCGGCGGCGAAGGAGATGATCGCGCAGGGCCGTGGCGGCAAGATCATCAACATGGCCTCTCAGGCCGGGCGGCGCGGCGAGGCGCTTGTGGCGGTCTATTGCGCCTCCAAGGCAGCCGTCATCAGCCTCACTCAATCGGCGGGGCTGAACCTGATCGAACACGGCATCAACGTGAACGCGATCGCGCCCGGCGTGGTCGATGGCGAGCATTGGGACGGCGTCGATGCGTTCTTCGCGAAATACGAGAACAAACCCTTGGGCCAGAAGAAGAAAGAGGTGGGCGAAGCCGTCCCCTTCGGCCGCATGGGCACCGCCGCCGATCTGACCGGCATGGCCGTTTTCCTCGCCTCGGACGAGGCCGAATACATCGTCGCCCAGACCTACAATGTCGACGGCGGAAACTGGATGAGCTGACATGACACTTTCCAACGACACCCTCTCCGAGCTTCCCGCAGACGTGGCGCGCCCCGGTTACGACCGTGCAGCACTCACCCCCGGCATCGTTCATATCGGCTGCGGCAATTTCCACCGGGCGCATCAGGCGGTCTATCTCGACGATCTGTTCAACCTGGGCGAAGGCCATGAGTGGGCGCTGATGGGCGCGGGCGTGCGCGCGGGCGACGCGAAGATGCGCGAGGCGGTGCTGGCGCAAAACGGTCTGTATAGTGTGATCGAGCTGGACCCGGCGGCGAAATCGGCGCGCGTGATCGGCTCGATGGTTGGTTTCGCCGAGGTCGCTTCGGGCAATGCGCCGCTGATCGCCGCGATGTCGCAGCCCAGCGTGCGGATCGTGTCGCTCACCGTGACCGAAGGCGGCTATTATATCGACCCGAAGACCGGGACGTTCAGCCCGACGCACCCGGACATTCAGGCCGATGCGGCCAATCCCGACACCCCCGAGACCGCCTTCGGCGCGATCATCGCGGCGCTGAAAGCACGCCGTGCCTCGGGTGTGCCGCCCTTCACCGTGATGTGCTGCGACAACGTCCCCCATAACGGCCATGTCACGCGCGACGCGGTCTGCGGGCTTGCGGAACTGTCGGACCCGGAACTGGCCGCATGGATCAAGGCCAATGTCGCCTTCCCGAACTCGATGGTGGACCGGATTACCCCCGCCACCGGCCCGCGCGAACGTGCGCTGGCCCAAAGCTTCGGGATCGACGATGCCGCCCCCGTCACCTGCGAGCCCTTCGGGCAATGGGTGATGGAAGACAACTTCCCCGCAGGCCGCCCGGCGCTGGAAAAGGTCGGCGTGACCTTCACCGATGCGGTCGACCGGTTCGAGACGATGAAGATCCGCATCCTCAATGGCGGGCACGCGATCATCGCCTATGCCGCCGGTCTGCGGGACATCGAATACGCGCATGAGGCGATGGAGGACGATCAGATCCGCGCCTATCTCGACAAGATCGAGACGACCGAGATCCTGCCCATCGTGCCGCCGGTGCCGGAGACAGATCTCAATGATTACAAGCAGCTGATCCTCGATCGCTTCTCGAACCCGGAAGTGGCCGACACGATCCGCCGCCTCTGCCATGACGGCTCGAACCGGCAGCCGAAATTCATCATCACCTCGATCAACGACTGTGTCGCGCAGGGCCGCGATTGCACCGGGCTGATCCTCGAGAGCGCGCTGTGGTGCCGCTATTGCTATGGCACCAGCGAGACGGGGGCCGAGATCGCGTCGAACGATCCGAACTGGGATCGCCTCGTCGCGCAGTCGAAGCTCGCGAAAGAGCGCCCCGCCGCGTGGCTAGAAATGTCGGAGATTTACGGCGATCTGGCCGAGAATGCCGAGGTCGTGGCGAAATTCACCGCGCTCCTCGACGATGTCTGGGCGCGCGGCTCGCAGGCAGTGATCGCGGATTATCTGGCGGGTTGAGCACCCGCCCCCTTCCGTCCCAGCTCTCCCCTTGCAAAACTCTCGCAAGGATTCGAAATTAAACGGGTGTTCAATTCATCCGGTTGAGGTCGAGCCTTTGCCGAAAGTGAGCTCGGGGAGGAGTTTCATGGATTACGCGCTCAGCGAGGAACAGCAGGCCATTTTCGATATGGCTTACGCCTTCGGGCAAGACGAGATCGCCCCCCATGCCGAGGCGTGGGAAGAGGCCGGCACGATCCCGAAAGAGCTCTGGCCGAAAGTGGCCGAGTTGGGTCTGGGCGGCATTTACGTCTCCGAAGACTATGGCGGATCGGGGCTGTCGCGCCTCGATGCCACGCTCGTCTTCGAGGCGCTGGCGATGTCCTGCCCGGCCGTGGGCTCGTTCCTGTCGATCCACAACATGTGCGGCGGCATGATCGACAAGTTCGGCTCGGACGAGGACAAGGCGCGCTGGCTGCCCGATCTGGTCAGCATGAAGAAGGTCTTCTCCTACTGCCTGACCGAGCCGGGCTCGGGCTCGGACGCGGCGGCTCTGCGCACCAAGGCCGAGCGCTCGAACGAGGGCTGGGTGCTCAACGGCACCAAGGCGTTCATCTCGGGCGGCGGCTATTCGGATGTCTACGTGACGATGGTCCGCACCGGCGATCCGGGGCCGAAGGGCATCTCCACCGTGGTCGTCGAGGACGGCGCAAAGGGGCTCAGCTTCGGCGGGCTGGAGCGCAAAATGGGCTGGAAAGCCCAGCCGACCGCGCAGGTGCAATTCGACGATTGCCACATTCCGGCGGAGAATCTGCTGGGCGAAGATGGCAAAGGTTTCAGTTATGCGATGGCAGGCCTCGATGGCGGGCGTCTCAACATCGCCGCCTCTGCCCTTGGCGGCGCGCAGGCCGCGCTGACCAAGACGCTGGCCTATATGGGCGAGCGCAAGGCCTTCGGCAAATCGCTCGACCAGTTCCAGGCGCTGCAATTCCGCCTCGCCGAGATGGAGATGAAACTGGAATCCGCGCGCACCTTCCTGCGTCAGGCGGCGTGGAAGCTCGACAACAAGACCCATGATGCGACGAAGTTCTGCGCCATGGCTAAACTCTATGTGACGGATGCCTCATTCGATGTGGCAAACCAATGCCTGCAATTGCATGGTGGTTACGGCTATCTTGCCGATTACGGGATCGAGAAGCTCGTACGCGACCTGCGCGTGCACCAGATCCTTGAAGGCACGAATGAAATCATGCGGCTGATCATCAGCCGCGCGATGCTGGCGGAGCGTGGATGACCGAAGAAACGATGATCGCACGAAAAGAAGGTCGCGCCGGACGGCTGACCTTCAATCGACCCAAGGCGCTCAACGCGCTCGATCACGACATGGCCATGGCGATCGAGGCGGCCCTCGATCAATGGCGCGACGACCCGGAGGTCGATCTTGTCGTGATCGACGCGGTGGGCGATCGCGCCTTCTGCTCGGGTGGCGACATTGCCGCCGTCTACCGGGCCGGGATCGCCGGCGATTACGCGCCGGGGCGCGATTTCTGGCGCGACGAATACCGGATGAACGCCAAGATCGCGGAATATTCCAAACCCATCGTCGCCTTCATGCAGGGCTTCGTGATGGGCGGCGGCGTCGGCGTCGGCGGCCATGCCAGCCACCGGATCGTGGGCGAGAGCACGCAGGTGGCGATGCCCGAAAGTGGGATCGGGCTGATCCCGGACGTAGGTGGCACGCTGTTGCTGGCGCGCGCGCCGGGCCATGTGGGCGAATATCTCGGCCTGACCGGGGCGCGGATGAACGCGACCGACGCGCTCTATGCGGGGTTTGCCGACATGTTCGTGCCCGAGGCCGACTGGGAAGAGTTGAAGACCCGGCTCATCGAGACCGGCAATATCGACACCCTGCCCCATCCGCGCACCCCGCCCGAAGCCGGCAAGCTGGAGGCCCTGCGCCCCGAGATCGACCGCATCTTCTGGGCCGAGAACCTCAGCGCGATCGTCGCCAAGCTCGAGACCTCGGGCAGCGAGTTCGCCGAGAAGACCTACAAGACGGTGCTGCGCAGCTCTGCGCTCTCGATGGAAGCGACGCTGCGCCTGATCCGAATGACCCGCGCCGAGAACACCATCCGCGCCGCCCTCACCCATGAGTTCCGCTTTACCTGGCGTGCGGCGGAGCTAGGTGATTTTCTCGAGGGCGTGCGGGCGCAGATCATCGACAAGGATCGCAATCCGCAATGGAAATACGCTCTGGATGCGCTGCCGGAAGAGGCGGTCGCGCAGATGCTGGAGCCGCTCGGCCCCGAATGGGCCATCTGGGAGGAGACACCATGAAAATCGCATTTATCGGGCTTGGAAACATGGGTGGGCCGATGGCGGCCAATCTGGTCGCCGCGGGTCACAAAGTGATCGGCTTCGACCTCACCGCCCCGCCGCCCGAAGGCGTGGGTCAGGCGACGACCGCAGCAGCGGCCGCGCAGGAGGCCGAGGTTGTCATCACCATGCTGCCCAACGGCCAGATCCTGCGCGACGTCGCCAAGGAAGTGATCCCGGCGATGCAGGAAGATGCGGTGCTGTGCGATTGCTCGACCGTCGATGTCGATAGCGCGAAAGCGGTCGCGGCGATGGCGGCGGAGCGCGGCCTCGGGTCGCTCGACGCGCCGGTCTCCGGCGGCGTGGGCGGCGCGACCAACGGCACGCTGACCTTCATGGTGGGCGGCGACGCGAAAAGCTTCGACATCGTGAAGCCGCTCTTCGACGTGATGGGCCAGAAGGCCGTGCATTGCGGTGAAGCGGGCGCGGGCCAGTCGGCCAAGATCTGCAACAACATGATCCTTGGCGTGACGATGATCGCGACCTGCGAAGCCTTCGCGCTGGCCGACAAGCTGGGCCTCGACCGCGAGAAGATGTTCGACGTGGTCTCGACCTCTTCCGGCCAAAGCTGGTCGATGAACACCTATTGCCCCGCGCCGGGCGTCGGGCCGCAATCGCCTGCCGACAACGACTACAAGCCGGGCTTCGCGGCGGAACTGATGCTCAAGGACCTGCGGCTGAGCCAGCAGGCCGCCGAGAGCGCCGATGCCGACACTCCGATGGGCAAGCTCGCCTCCGCGCTCTACGCGGCTTTCGTGGAAGCCGAAGGCGGCAAGGGGCGCGATTTCTCGGCCATGCTGCCGCGTTTCGAGAAGCGCTCGCGCAGCTGAGCGGGGGCGCGTCACCGCGCCTCCCGCAGTTAATCCTTGCCGCTTGAGCTTGCGTAACAGTATCAAGATCAAAGGAAACTGCGCCACCGAAAGGGCTTTGCATGTTCAAGAACAATGTCGGCGGCATCGACCGCACTCTGCGCATCGTGATCGGGCTGGCCCTGATCATCGGCTTCTTCGTCACCCCGCCCGGCCCCTATCACTGGCTGTACTGGATCGGGTTGATCCCGCTTGCGACCGGGTTGCTGGGCACCTGCCCGCTTTATTCGATGCTGGGCGTCAATACCTGCAAGAAGTAACGCCTAAGACCTGATCTCGCCCTCGAGCGAGCCGGACCCCGCCGAAGAACCGTGTTTCTTCGGCGGGGTCTTGCTTGTGAGAAGGTATGGTATGATTCCGTAATGGAACGGCCCGGCAGGTATGGCCATTTATATCCCGAGACGCGCCTGAGGCGCTTATGGAAAGGAGAGGTCACATGAAACGCCTGACCCAGCTTACCCTCGCCGCCGCCCTCGGGGCGAGCCTTCTGCCCGGTGCGGCCCTCGCCGAAGGGAATGGCCACGGCAAGTGGAAGAACGACCGCGGCCACGCGGAGCGCAATTACAAGGGCTGCCCGCCGGGGCTGGCCAAGAAGAACAATGGCTGCCGCCCGCCGGGTCTCGCCAAGAAGAGCTATCGCCATGACGACGAGCGCGATGACGCATGGCGGGACGCCGACCACCGCTGGCGTCGCGGCGACCGGATCATTGGCGATTACGTCCTGATCCGCGACCCGAATCGCTACGGGCTGAACGACAATCGCACCTACTGGCGTTCCAACGGATACGTCTATCAGGTCGACCGTCAGACCGGTGAAGTGCTCGCATTGATCGGTCTTGCGCGCTCGATCCTCGGGAACTGATCGCGCAAACGCAGAAACGGCGTTCAAAATGCCGTTACGAAAAGTGAAGACCCGCGCAGGTTTGCGCGGGTCTTTCACATTTTCTGAAATGACCATTAGATTTTATTTAAGCATTTTCAGCGCCCTAGCAAAACCTCCGGCACACAATCGCACACAAACGCGTGCATAGCGGTAATGCGGATTCTGCAATGGACCTTCTCGCCGCAATGCGGCATTTGGTCCACCAAGACGAAAGGAAACGCGCATGACTTATCTTCCCCGTATCGCGCTGATCGCGGTGATCGGCGCAGCTCTTACCCCGATGGCAGTTCTCGCAGATGGTCCGATGAGCGCCGCAGGTTCGAAACTCGCATCCAGCGTCTCGGTCGCGAACCAGGCACATGCTGAAAAGCCCTCGGTCCGGAACGATCTTCTGTGGCAGGTTGGCCAGCAGATCACCGAGAGCCACGTTCGCCTCCGCCAGCCCGACGCGTTCGGCCTGAAGGCTGACGCGACCTACTGGCGCTCGTTTGGCTACATCTACGAAGTCAGCCCCGAGAGCGGCGAAGTGATCGCCCAGATCGGCAAAGCTTCGGACGTCGTCGGCTTCTGAGCCACAGTCCAGACGGAAAGTTACGAACGGGCGGAACCACTCCGCCCGTTTTTTCTTGTCCTCAAAAGCTTGGAGGACAGAAACATGCGTCGATTCTCAATTTCATTGCCCGATGGCATCTGCGTGGCTAGGCTTTCGTGATGAGGATCGTGACACGCCCGCTCGCCCTGATCGCGCTGATCTGCGCCCTGCCCGCCCTCGCCGCCGCCGAAGGATCGGCGCAAGGGGTCCAAGTGATGCGCGGCGGCAAGATCGACATTAACAGCCCGGCGAGCGCGAACACCAAGACCGCCGCAAAGGCCGCGCCTGAGTGCAAGACCCTCACGACGGGCGACACGTTCTGCAAGGTCGCCACGACCAACGGAACGGCGCGCTGGGTGCTGCAAGGCCAGATGGAGCCCGAGTTCACCGTCGGCGACGTCTTCCCGGTCTATCAGCACTCGATGATCCTGAACCTGCGCCGCTACGACCTGCCGATCGTGACCGGCGCCTGGCGCTACTACAGAGTACGCGGCGTGATCTACAAAGTGGGCGCGGAAGACCACAAGGTCATGGAGGTCCTCGGCCGCAGCGCGCGGCGCTGAGCCTGCGGCCACGGTTCAGGTAATCGGCGCGGCGGATCACTCCGCCGCGACCTTCACTCCCAGCATCTGAGCAAGGTAATGGCCGGTATGACTGCGCGGATTTTCAGCGACCTGCTCGGGCGTGCCGACCGCCACGATCTCACCGCCGCCATCGCCGCCCTCGGGGCCGATATCGATGATATGATCGGCGGTCTTGATGACGTCGAGATTGTGTTCGATCACCACGACCGTGTTGCCCTGCTCCACGAGACTGTGCAGCACCTCTAGCAGTTTTCGAACATCTTCGAAGTGCAGACCGGTCGTCGGCTCGTCCAGAATATACAAAGTGCGACCTGTGGCGCGTTTCGAAAGTTCCTTGGACAGCTTCACCCGCTGCGCCTCGCCGCCCGACAGGGTCGTGGCCTGCTGGCCGACCTTGATATAGCCGAGGCCCACCTCCATCAGCGCGTCCATCTTCTCGCGGATCGAGGGCACCGCCTTGAAGAACTCCTGCGCGTCCTCGACCGTCATGTCGAGCACATCGGCGATGGACTTGCCCTTATACTGGATCTCCAGCGTCTCGCGGTTGTAGCGCTTGCCCTTGCAGGTCTCGCATTCGACATAGACGTCGGGCAGGAAGTGCATCTCGATCTTGATGACGCCATCGCCCTGACAGGCCTCGCAGCGCCCGCCCTTCACGTTGAAGGAGAAGCGCCCCGGCTTATAGCCACGCGCCTTTGCCTCGGGCAGACCGGCGAACCAGTCGCGGATCGGGGTGAAGGCGCCCGTGTAGGTCGCCGGGTTCGAGCGCGGCGTGCGCCCGATCGGGCGCTGGTCGATATCGATGACCTTGTCGAGATGCTCCAGCCCCTTGATCGTGTCGCAGGGCGCGGGCGTCTGACGCGCGCCGTTGAGCCGCATCGAGGCGGTTTTGAACAGCGTCTCGATGGTGAGCGTGGACTTGCCCCCGCCCGAGACGCCGGTGACGCAGACGAACTTGCCCAGCGGGAACTCGGCCGTGACGTTCTTGAGGTTGTTACCCGTCGCGCCGACCACCTTGAGCTTCTTCTTGTTGCCCTTGCGCCGTTCCGTCGGCACCGCGATCTCGCGCTTGCCGGACAGATATTGCCCCGTCAGCGAGGCCGCATCGGCGGCAATCTCGTCGGGCGTGCCGCGCGCGATGACCTGACCGCCATGGACGCCCGCACCAGGGCCGATATCGAAGACGTAATCGGCATGGCGGATCGCATCCTCGTCATGCTCGACCACGATCACGGTATTGCCCTGATCGCGCAGGTTTTTCAGCGTCTGGAGCAGACGGTCATTGTCGCGCTGGTGCAGACCGATCGAGGGCTCGTCGAGCACATAGAGCACGCCCGTCAGCCCCGAGCCGATCTGCGAGGCCAGCCTGATCCGCTGGCTCTCGCCGCCCGACAGCGTCCCCGCCGCGCGGCTCATGGTCAGGTAATCGAGCCCCACATTCACGAGGAAGCCGAGGCGTTCGCGGATTTCCTTGAGGATCGCCGTCGCGATCTCGTTCTTCTGGTGCGACAGGCTGCCCGGCACGGTGGCGACCCAGTCATGGGCCTCCTTGATCGACATCTCGACGACATGGCCCACATGCTTGCCGCCGATCTTCACGGCCAGCGCTTCGGGCCGAAGGCGGTAGCCGCCGCAGGCGTGACAGGGGCGGTTGTTCTGATAGCGCTCCATCTCTTCGCGCGACCAGGCGGAGTCGGTCTCGCGGTAGCGGCGCTCCATGTTCGGGATGATCCCCTCGAAGGTGCGGCTGACCTCGTAGACGCGGCCGCCCTCGTCGAAGCGGAACTTGATCTCCTGATCGCCCGAGCCGCGCAGGAACAGCTCCTGCACAGTCTCCGGCAGGTCCTTCCACGGCTTCTTCGGATCGAAGCCGTAATGTTTCGACAGCGCTTCGATCGTCTGGGTGTAATAGGGCGATTTCGTCCGCGCCCAAGGCGCCAGCGCCCCGCCCTGCACCGAGAGTGTCACATCGGGCACCATCAGGCGCTCGTCGAAGAACAGCTCGACGCCGAGGCCGTCACAGACCGGACAGGCCCCGAAGGGCGCGTTGAACGAGAAAAGGCGCGGCTCGATCTCGGGGATGGTGAAGCCCGAGACCGGACAGGCGAAGTTTTCCGAAAACGTCGTGCGTACCGGCTCGCCCTCGCCTTCGCGCGGGGCGCTTTCGAAGATCGCGATGCCGTCGGCGAGATCGAGCGCGGTGCGGAAGCTGTCGGCCAGCCGCGTCTCCATCCCCTCGCGAACGACGACGCGGTCCACGACCACGTCGATGTTGTGGCGAAATTTCTTGTCGAGCGTCGGCGGTTCTTCCAGCTCGTAGAATTCGCCATTGACCTTCACGCGCTGGAAGCCCTGCTTGCGCAGCTCGATGAATTCCTTGCGATATTCGCCTTTGCGGTCGCGCACGATGGGGGCGAGCAGATAGCCGCGCGTGCCCTCCTCCATCTGCATCACGATATCGACCATGTCCTGCACCTGCTGCGCCTCGATCGGCTCGCCGGTGGCAGGCGAATAGGGCGTGCCCGCGCGGGCGTAGAGCAGACGCAGGTAGTCGTAGATTTCGGTCACGGTGCCGACGGTGGAGCGCGGGTTCTTCGACGTGGTCTTCTGCTCAATTGAGATCGCAGGCGACAGGCCCGAGATGTGATCGACGTCGGGTTTGCCCATCATGTCGAGGAACTGGCGCGCATAGGCGCTCAGACTTTCGACATAGCGGCGCTGCCCTTCGGCATAGATCGTGTCGAACGCCAGCGAGGATTTCCCGGAGCCCGACAGCCCCGTGATCACCACGAACTGGTCGCGCGGAATATCGACATCCACGCCCTTGAGATTGTGCTCGCGCGCGCCGCGCACTTCGATGAACTTCAGTTCAGCCATCCACGCCCCCTTTATCACCAGCCCTAGATAGGTGTTTCCGGGCGAGTCTCCAATCCAAATCTGCGAACGAAATGTGAACTTTTGACTCTGCGCGGATGTCACGCGCTTTGCGCGCGCCGCCTGCCCGCCTCGCAGCACGATCAAAATCGTGGCAGATCGGCATTAAATTCCATTTCTTGAATGTATTTTCGCTCCGTTCCGCGCTAATACTCTTGAAAGCCTCCCGGCATTTGCCACATGAGGCGGGAAACGGATCTTTCGGGTCCAGCGAACGCAAGAGGTATTGAGATGCTGAACTTCCTTCGTCCTTCCGGCGGTGGCCGCGTGGAAAAAATCTCGGCGAAAGACGCCGTGGCCAAGGCGAAAGCCGGCGAACTGACCGTCGTCGACGTGCGCGAGGGCATGGAAGTCAAAAGCTCGGGCAAGGCCAAGGGCGCGCTGCATATCCCGCTCGCGACGATCCGCATGAAGGCCGACCCGTCGAGCCCCGAGAAGCATCCCAAGCTGGACACGTCGAAGCCGGTCGCTCTGTACTGCGCCTCGGGCGCGCGTTCGGCCGGTGCGGCGCAGATGCTCGCCCAGCTGGGCTACGAGCATGTCTACAACCTCGGTGGCCTGCATGACTGGCACGCGGGCGGTGGCGAGATCGAACGCTGATCGCGCGCTGCATCGCATGATTTTGAAGGGGTCCCGCCGGGGCCCCTTTTGTTTTGCGCGCCCCGCGGAATTGCGTGGCCGCGGCGCGTGCCTATATCGAGACCGAGTGTTTTCGCGTGGAGATGGTCACGATGGGATATGCCAAGACTGCGATGCTGATGGCGGCGATGACGGCGCTGTTCATGGGGTTGGGCTACCTGATGGGGGGCGCGACTGGCATGGTGATCGCGCTGATCTTCGCCGCCGGGATGAATGTCTATTCGTGGTGGAATTCGGACAAGATGGTGCTGCGGATGCATAACGCGCATCTGGTGGCGCCGGGCGACCGCGCGGGGCTGAACGCGCTGGTGGGCCAACTGGCGAAGAATGCCGACCTGCCGATGCCCGCCGTCTATCTGATCGACACGCCGCAGCCCAACGCGTTCGCCACAGGTCGCAACCCCGAGAATGCCGCCGTGGCGGTGACCGCCGGGTTGATGCAGAGCCTGTCGCGCGAAGAGCTGTCCGGCGTGATCGCCCACGAGCTGGCCCATATCAAGCACCGCGACACCGCGATCATGACGGTGACCGCAAGCTTCGCCGGTGCAATCTCGATGCTGGCGAATTTCGCGCTGTTCTTCGGCGGCTCACGCGAGCGGATGGGGATCATGGGGACGCTGGCGATGATGTTCCTCGCCCCGATGGCGGCGGCGCTG
Source organism: Thioclava sp. ISO4 (assembly GCF_058105145.1). Taxonomy (NCBI): domain Bacteria; kingdom Pseudomonadati; phylum Pseudomonadota; class Alphaproteobacteria; order Rhodobacterales; family Paracoccaceae; genus Thioclava; species Thioclava sp. ISO4. Next base: position 2,091,551 of record NZ_CM176571.1, on the reverse strand, counting down.
GTGCAGATGGCGATCTCGCGGACCCGCGAATATGCGGCCGACAAGGAAGGCGCTGCGATCTGCGGCAATCCGCTCTGGCTCGCCTCGGCGCTGCAGCGGATCGAGGCGGGCGCGCGCCGGGTCGAGAATGTCGCCGCCGAGCGCAATCCCGCGACCGCGCATATGTTCATCATCAACCCGCTGAGCGGGCATGGCGCGGATAACCTGTTCGCCACCCACCCCTCGACCGAGAACCGCGTGGCCGCGCTGCGTCAGATGGCGGGCGGTACGGGTGTGCGTCGTGAGCGCGCAGCCCCCGCGCCGGCTACGGGCGATTGGAGCGGCGCGCGCTCGATGCCGAAGGTGCGGCGGAAGGGCAAGAACGGGCCTTGGTCATAACCGGCACGGGGCGACCAGCCCCGGGCCGCGCCCGACCCTCCCCCCGGGAGGGCGCATTGACGATGTCAGCGCACGCACATCCGACTTGCGGGCTTGCGGGATAAACCGCTCGGCCACAGGCGACGCGCAGCGCCCACCCGAGGCTCGGGCGCGCCCCTTACCACGCAACGAAAAAGGCCGGGGTCTCCCCCGGCCTTTCGCATCTCTCGGCACATCCGATCAGAAGTGGATCGCGCGCCCGTAAGCGTCGAGCACCGACTCGTGCATCATCTCCGACAGGGTCGGGTGCGGGAAGACGGTGTTCATCAGGTCTTCCTCGGTGGTCTCGAGCTGACGACCCACGACATAGCCCTGGATCAACTCGGTCACTTCCGCGCCGACCATATGCGCGCCCAGCAATTCGCCGGTCTTCGCGTCGAACACGGTCTTCACCAGACCTTCGCTCTCGCCCAAGGCGATCGCCTTGCCGTTGCCGATGAAGGGGAAGCGGCCGACCTTGATGTCGTAGCCCGCCTCTTTCGCCTTCGCTTCGGTCATGCCGACCGAGGCGACCTGCGGCTGGCAATAGGTGCAGCCCGCGATCGAGCCCGGCTTGACCGGATGGGCGTGCTTGCCCGCGATCAGCTCGGCCACCATCACGCCCTCATGGCTCGCCTTGTGGGCCAGCCACGGCGCGCCCGCGATATCGCCGATAGCATAGAGCCCGTCGACGCCGGTGCGACAGTATTCATCGGTCACGACATGGGTCCGATCGACCTTCACGCCCGCCTCTTCAAGGCCCAGATCTTCGACATTGCCGACGATGCCCACGGCGGAGATCACGGTATCGACCTCCAGCGTCTCGGTCTTGCCGCCCTTGTCGAGCGTCGCGATGACCTTGTCGGCCTTGCGGTCGAGCTTGGTCACGGTGGTCTTTTCGCGGATCGTCATGCCCTGCTTCTCGAACTGCTTCTTGGCGAATTTCGAGATTTCCTCGTCTTCGACGGGCAGCACACGATCCATCACCTCGACGACAGTCGTCTCGGCGCCCAGCGTATTGAAGAAGCTGGCGAATTCGATGCCGATCGCGCCGGAGCCGATGACCAGCAGTTTCTTCGGCTCATGCGGCGGGTTGAGCGCGTGCTTGTAGGACCAGACGCGCTTGCCGTCAGCCTCGAGCCCCGGCAGGTTGCGCGCCCGCGCGCCGGTGGCCAGCACGATATTCTTGGCGGTCAACTCTTCGCTACCCTTGTCGGTTTTCACCGAAACCTTGCCTTTGCCGGCCAGTTTCGCGGTGCCCATCACGACATCGACCTTGTTCTTCTTGAGCAGATGGCCGACGCCGGAGGCGAGCTGCTTGGCCACCCCGCGCGAGCGTTTCACCACCGCGTCGAGGTCATAGCCGAACTTCTCGGCGCTGAGACCGAAATCCTTCGCGCGCTCCATCAGGTGGAACACCTCGGCCGAGCGCAGCAGCGCTTTCGTGGGGATACAGCCCCAGTTGAGGCAGATGCCGCCCAGATGCTCGCGCTCCACGATCGCGACCTTGAGGCCCAGCTGTGCGCCCCGGATGGCGCTGACATAGCCCCCCGGCCCTGCCCCGATCACAATCATGTCGTAGCTTTTCGATGCCATGTCTTCCCTCCGGTCAGAAACTGGTTTGGCATTAAACTATTTTACGGACAGCTTCAACTCATCCGCATCCGCAAGCGCCTTGCGGTAGCCGCCCTGTTCCATATATGCCTGTTCCTCGGGCGTCGTTTCGCGATCTAGCGCAGAATTGCGCCAAGGGAAGCGCCCGAACCGTTCGATCACTGAACGATGTGCGCGCGCATGGCGCAGGTTGTCCTCCGAGCGCCAGCGCTCGGCGAACAGAGTGACCGCCCGATCCTGATCGGATAGCTCCTCGGAATGCATGAAAGGCAGGTAGAAGAACTGCTGCAGCGGCGGGCCGATCTGCAGGTCGAACCCTTGGGCGATCGCACGTTCGGCATGGCGCCGCGCCATCGGATCGGTCTGAAAGGCGCGCGGGTCCTCGCGGAACATGTTGCGCGGGAACTGGTCGAGCAGCAGCAAAAGCGCCAGCGCGCCCTCCGCGTTGCGCTCCCATTCACTCAGCGCACCTTGCGCGCCCACCTGCCAGAGCGGCGCATAGCGGCGCCGGATCGCGGCGTCGATCTGCTCGCTCGACTGATACCAGTATTTCTCGCCGACCTCGATACGCCAGAAGCGTATAATCTCGTTTGTGCGATCCATGGTGACGGCCCTCCCCTGCCGTGCCTGCCCCGCCTGTCGTCAGATCATGGTAGGGCAAGCGCAGAGGCAGGCAAAGGGGGCTTGCGTCAGCCGGTGGTATCCGTGCGCTTGTCGGCCTCGGAGTGATCTTCCGCTTCCGCCTCGGCTTCCGCATCTGCCTCGGCTTCCGCTTCGGCTTCGGCTTCCGCTTCTTCCTGAGCGACTTCGAGACGAGCCTCGACCGCAACCGCCGTCGCCGTCGGCGAGAGCAGCGTGTAGGAGCCGGTCTCGTCCGCCGAAGGCGCTTCGCGGCGCGTCATCCGCCATGCGGCATAGCCCGCGATCCCGGCACAGAGCACCCCGATATAGAGGAAGAAGCCGCCCGGCCCCATGACGCTCATCAGCCAACCGGTCACGAGAGGCCCCGCCACCGCACCGAGCCCGTTGATGAACATCAGCCCCGCCGAAGCGGACGCCATATCGGAATAATCGAGATAGTCGTTCGTATAGGCGATCAGCAGCGAATAGAGCGGGTTGGCCACACCGCCGATCAGCGTCGCTCCGATCAGCAGCACCCAGAAGGGCGGGTTCATCACGAAGATCGCGAAGGTCACCACCGCGCCTGCAAGCGCCGCCCCCATGATCACGCGGCGCCGGTCCATCCGGTCCGAAGCCCATCCGATGGGATATTGCAAGAAGAGGCCGCCCACGTAGATCGCCGCCACGAAGGCCGAAATCTGCTTCACGTTGAGCCCTTCGGCGGTGCCCCAGACCGAGGCCATACCGAACATCGCCGAGATGATGCCGCCCAGCAGGAAAATCCCCACTATACCCAGCGGCGAGGCTTCCCAGAGCCGCCTGAAGGTCATGCGCTGGATCGTCTCGAAGCTGGGTGCGGGCGAGGCCGCGAGCAGGATCGGCGTGAAGGACAGCGACACCAGCACCGAGGGGATCACGAAGAGCAGATAGCCCGCCGGGTCGCCCACGTTCAGCAGCGCCTGCGCCGTCACGATGCCGAACATCTGCATAATCATGTAGAGCGACAGCGCCTGACCGCGCGTCTCGTTGGTCGAGCCCGCGTTCAGCCAGCTTTCCGCCGTGATATACACGCCCGAGAAGGAGAAGCCGATCAGCACGCGCAGCGCCACCCAGGAGGGCCAGTTCGGGAAGGCGGCATAAAGGACGAGGATCGCCGAGATCAGCGAGCCGAGCGCCGCGAAGACCCGCACGTGACCGACGCGCGCAATCATCTCCGGTACCATGCGCGACCCGAACAGGAAGCCCGCGAAATAGGCCGACATGACGAGCGACATGTAGAAGGTGTCGATACCCTCGATCTTGCCGCGGATACCAAGCAGCGTGCCCTGCATCCCGTTGCCGACCATCAAGAGCATGATGCCCAGCAAAAGCGGCCATGTCTGGCGCAGCACTAACAACATGTCTTGGACTCCCGGGGACTGATTTGGATTGCGTCGTGTCGCGGCATCTAGTCCGCAGCGAAGACATTTCCAAGCCCTGAAAGCGACTCTACGGAATTAGAAGCGACGCATCGCCGTAAGAGAAGAAACGATAGCCCGTCTTAACCGCATGATCGTAAATTTCGCGTATACGATCTTGGCCCATCAAAGCCGAGACCAGCATCAGCAGCGTCGATTTCGGCAGGTGGAAATTCGTCATCAGCGCATCGGTGATGCGGAACTCGAAACCGGGATAGATGAAGATGTCGGTGGCGTCGCCGAAGGGCACGATATGGCCCTTCGCACCGCCTTCGGCACGCGCGGCGCTTTCGATCAGGCGCAGCGCGGTGGTGCCGACGGGAATGACGCGGCCGCCCGCTTCCTTGGTCGCGTTGATCTCGGCCGCCGCCTGTTCGCTCACCTCGCCCCATTCGGCATGCATCTTGTGGGTGGTGACGTCTTCGACCTTCACCGGCAGGAAGGTGCCCGCGCCGACATGGAGCGTGACTTCGGTGAACTCCACGCCCTTGGCGGCCAGCGCCGCCAGCAGCTCGCGGGTGAAATGCAGGCTGGCGGTCGGGGCCGCGACCGCACCGGAATGGCGCGCGAAGACGGTCTGGTAATCGCGCTTGTCCTCGTCATCGGGGGCGCGCAGCGCCGCGATATAGGGCGGCAGCGGCATCGCACCGGCCTCGGCCAGCGCCGCGTCGAAATCCTCGCCCGACAGGTTGAAGCTGAGCCGCAGCTGGCCGCTCTCGATCGTCTCGACCCTGGCCGAGAGCGCATCAGAGAAGACGATCTCCTCGCCCTCCTTCACCTTGCGCAAAGGCTTGGCGAGCGCCGACCATTCGCCGCCCGGTGCGGGCTCCAGAAGCGTCACCTCGACCTTCGCGACCACCTCGCCCTGCGCGCTTTGTCGGGTCCGCGTGCCCGCCAGCCGCGCCGGGATCACCTTGGTGTTGTTGAGCACCAGCCGGTCGCCGGGCCGGAAGATGTCGATCAGATCGCGCACATGGCGGTCATGGATCGCATCGCCCTCGGCCAGCAGCAGCCGCGCCGCATCGCGCGGGCGCGCAGGCCGCGTCGCAATCAGCCCCTCGGGGAGCTCGAAATCGAAATCGTCTAGCTTCATCGTCAGCCTTATTCGCTCAGCACCTTGGGCGGTCCCGCCCGGAACAACTCGCGCAGACCGCCCGGCGCGAGCACCGAGAGCGGATTGATCGAGACCTTCGGCGCATCGGAGCTTCCGCGCAGCGAGTAGTTGAACCCGAAAAGCCCCTCGCCCTGCTTAGAGATGACCTGACCGATCCCGTTCACGAGATAGAAAGGCGAGATCACGCCCTTCATGTTCAGCGTCTTCGATTGCGGGTAATAGTTGCCCGTCATCGTCACCCCCATAGAGGCCCCCACGGCGGCGCCCCGTGTGACACTCACCCCGTTGGGCGTCAAGCGGAAGGCGCCCTCGACGGAGCTGAACAGGATGCCCTCGCCGCCGAGTTGCTCGAGCAGACCGACGCCCGAGGCCGCAGACAGCAGCGAGGCCAGAACCGGCGCGTCCTTCACCCGCAGGTTGGCGACCGTGAGCTTCCCGTCATAGCTTTTCTGTCCAAGCGGGGTCAGCACCAGCGCGCCCTGCCCGCCGCGAGCCTTGGTGAAAATCCCGGTCGCCGCCAGCGCGCGGCCTGCGTCGCGGGTTTGCGCGCGCACCGCGACGCGCCCGCCCGCCGCCGGGATCACCGTGCCGTCGATCGGCGCGCTGCCGTTGAGCTGCCCCTGGAACCGGCCCGAGAGGCCGCCCCGCGTGCTGAAATCGCCCCGGAAGCCTGTCAGCGCGATGCCATCCGTGATCTGCAGCCGGTCGAGCGACGCGCTGATCGCCGTGCCGGCACCGCCCGCGCTGGTGCCCGCACCGCCGCCCAGATCGGCTTTAGCGAGGTCCAGCCTACCCGAGGTGACATTCACTTTCGGCGGGCGCGCCTTGCCCTGACCGACCAGATCGACGCTGCCGGTGAACCAGTTGCCGACGCTCAGGCTCGAGAACCGCGCCCGGTTCAGCCCGCCGCCCTTGTTCAAGGTGATGTCGCCCTGCGTCTTCAGCCCCGCCGCGCTCAGCGACAGGCTGTCGACCTGCGGCGGCGCGCCGAGCGTGCCGGACATTTTCAGATCGCCCGCGCTGCCCGGCGGTTTGCTCCAGCCGATTTCCGGGATCGACAGCCGAATCCCGTTCAGCGCGCTCGCGAAGGTGAACCGCGTCGGTTGATCCTTGCGCAGGTCGAGCGCGATACGCCCCTTGCCCGCGCCGCCCACCATGCCGTTGGGCAGCGCGATCCCCAGCCGGTCGAGCCCATCGGGGCTGACATCGACCGTGCCCGCGACCTCCGAGCGCCCCTTGTTCTCCGGCCCGAATTTCTGCGTCCAGGCGGCATCGAACCCGACACCGGACAGAGTGCCCTTGCCCGAGATCGTCATCCCCTTGGGATCGGCCTTCAGCGTCAGCAAATCGGACCGTAGCGGCCGGTCGGGCACCAGCGTGTCGCTCTTCACCTCGGTCAGCCGGGCGGTCACGTCGAAATCGATCTCGTCCTGCGGCACCTTGGGCTTCAGCGGCAAGCGGATGACCGAACGCGCCTCGGCCCAGCCCTGCGCCACATCGGTGCTCATGCCCGCCTTGCTGAGAAACTCGAACGGCGGCTGGTCGAGCAGCGACAGAGCCGCCGGGATCGGCGAGCGCGTCATCAGCGTGACCTTCGCCGGGGCGGGCTTGATGCGGATATCGGGCACGATGAGAGATGAGCCCGTCACCTCGATCCGCCCGCCCGACGGCGCGGTCACATGCCCCTCCTCGACCTTGAGCGCCTGTCGCGTATCGATGATCGTCGCAAAGCCCCGGCCCTGCTGAACGGGCGGCAGCGTCTTGATGATCCGCACATCCGCGCCCCGGAACTCGTAGCCGAGCGCCAGTTTCGGCTGCGCGCCCGGCACGAGCCGCAGCGCCACGCGGGCATTGCGCAACTGGCCCGTGGTCACGTTCTTCTCGAGCCATTCGCGGGTCTTCGGCACCACCGCCGGCGGCCAGAGCGCGAGCAGCTTCGTCTGGTCGATCTGGTCGATCCCGGCATCGAGCGCGACTTTCCAGCCGTCCTTCTCGGCGCTGACCTTGCCGCGCGCCGAGATTGTCGTGTCGCCCTGATCGTTGAGTTCCAGCTGGCCGATATCGATGCGGAACGGATCTAGGTTCAGCCGGAAATCGACCGCGCCCTGCGCGAATTGCACCGGGCTCTCGAACAGCCCCGCCGGATCGAGCTGCAGATCGGAAATCGCGATCTGGCCGAGGATCTTCTGCGGCACCCCGCCTTCGAGATCGCGCAGATAGGTGTGGCCCGCCGCCTTCAGGCGCAGCGCCCGGCTGTTGAGCGAAAGCGTCGAGACCTCGACGCGCTGCCGTTTCGGGTCGTAGTTGAGATAGAGCTTGCCGTTCTCGATCGGGATCGGGTTCACGCCCTCATTGGGCCGGATCGCGCCGCGCCCGATCTCGAGCATCGCGTTCATCCCGGTCAGCTCGCCCTTGTCGTTGAGCCCCGAGCGCAGCGCCCCCGAGATCGGCGCATCGAGCACTCCGAGCGCCGCGAGCGCCGGGGCCTGCACCGCCAGATCGCGTGCCGGAAGCGCGGTCACCGCGGCCCCGAAACTGGCTTCTCGGCTGGCTTTCTGCGTGGTCATCGACAGCGCGACCTGCGCCGGTTTCGTCTGCCCGCTGCCCAGATCGAACCCCAGCGCGACCGAGATTTCACTCTCGCTCTGGGTTAGCTTGAAGCGGCCATCGGTGACCTTCCAGAGCCGGTCGAGCCGCTCGTCCATCAGACGGATCTGCAGGTGCTCGGCGCTGATCTGCTGCAGCCGGGACAGCGCCGGAACCTCTAGGGTTTTCTCAAAGGCTTCAATGACATCTGAGGCGTTGTTCAAGTCGATATTGGCGAAGCGATTGCCGCCGAAATCGAGATCCAGATTGCCGTCGGGCAGACGATGCAGCGACAGGCTCGCCCCGCGCAACCGAAACGAGCGCGGCTCCACCCGCCCGCGCAGCAAAGGCTCCGCCCAGAGCGTCATACGCAGTTCTGGCAGGACCGCGATCGGCAGACCCGAGGGCCGCTCCAGCCGCACCGTGTTCAGCCGGATCCGGGGGCGGATGCCATCGTCGATGTAAAGGTCGATCCCGCCGGACAGCCGGACCCGCATCTGGCCTTGCAAGGCGTCATTGGCGCGGGTCTCGATGCGCGAGACGATCCATTGCGGCACGGCGACCGCGCGATGGGTGATGACGAGAAAGGCGCCGGCAGCCACGACCCCGAGAAACAGGAAACTGAGAACAAGGAGCAGACCGGTGCGGGCACGGCGGCCGCGGCTCACCGGGGTCGCTGCCCCGGGCTGGGTCTCGGCCTCGGATTTGGGCGTCTCGGCATCGCTCAACGACGCATCGCCCGCCCTCTCGGGCGCGCCGGACGTTTCGCGATTATCGGGACGCTGTCTCTCCATACCGTTCGTCTTGCGCCCGTTGGCTCGGGGCTTTTTCTCCCTCGGCGGCGGCGCGTGCCGACCCCGTCTCTTATGCCGGACTCACCGCGCGGTCTTGCCCGGGTCTCCTGCCTCGTGGTTAAGTCTCGCGCAAGCGGACGCGGAAAGTAAGCCCCGAAACTGCAAGGAGGTTCCCCAATGATCGAGACAGGCGAAAAAGCGCCGGAGTTCACCCTGCCCGCCACGGGCGGCAAGAGCTTCGAAACGCTCGGAAATCCGATCACGGAAGACGGCAACCTGACGCTGTCGGCCTTTGCCGGCCGTCCGGTCGTGCTGTATTTCTACCCCAAGGACAACACGCCCGGCTGCACCACCGAGGCGCTCGATTTCACCCGGCTTGCCCCGGATTTCGCCGAGGCTGGCGTCGTCGTTATCGGCATCTCGAAGGACAGCCTGAAGAAGCATGAGAATTTCTGCGCCAAGCATGATCTGGGCATCTACCTCGCCTCGGATGATGGTGGCGAGACCTGCGAAAGCTATGGGGTCTGGGCGGAAAAATCCATGTATGGCAAAACCTTCTGGGGCATTGTTCGTGCAACCTTCCTGATCGGTGCGGACGGCAATGTCGCGCGGGCCTGGCCGAAGGTGAAAGTCAAAGGCCACGCCGAAGATGTGCTCGAAGCCGCCCGCGATCTGGGCTGACCGCCACGCGAGCGCAGCGCCCCGCATGGCACCCCGGCGGGCGACGCATCTCGCGCCGCGGGGGCGTTGTGTGGCGCGCGCCCGGCGGCAAGCGTGGATCACACCAACGTGACGCAGACATGACCGGCGGGACCGAAACCGCCGGGCAACGCGGCCTTTTGGGCAGAAAACCGCTCATACCGCGCGCGCGAGGGAACCGTGACCAAATGTGCAGGGGAAAGAGGTTGCCGGGACCTGCCCCCCTTGGTAATCCCTTGGCTCGAGGGCGGAGGACTTATCCACAAGCAGGACGGGTGCGCCGCCGCAAGTGACGTGCGGCCCCGTGGCCGCGCTTGATCCGAAACAAACACAGGACCGACCGGCTTGCCTAGACGCATTCTCGACCGCCTGAACACCCGTCTCGAGCGCATCCTGCCCGAACAGCGGCTGTTTCTGAAATCAGACAGCGCCACGCGGTTCGTCCGACTGCGCCCCCTCACCCAAGCGAGTGTACTGGCGATCGGCGCAGGCGTATTCGTGTGGTCGATGGCCGCGACCTCGATGCTCTTCATCGACGGGATTTCTTCGGGCGGGGCCGAGCAGAACGACAAGGTCGCGAAACTCGCCTTCGAGCGCCGCCTCGACGCGCTCTCGCAAGAGCGCGACGCCCGTGCCGCCGAAGCCCTTGCCGCACAGGACCGCTTTCAGACCGCCCTTGAGCAGGTCTCGAAGATGCAATCCACGCTGCTCGCCTCGGAAGAGCGCAAGCGCGAGCTGGAAACCGGGATCGGCGTGATCCAGGCCACCCTGCGCCGCACCATGGACGAGCGCGACAAAGCCCGGCTCGCCTTGGCGAAAGCCGAGGGCAAGGGCCCCGATGCGGGTCCGACCCCGGTCGCGCGCGCCGAGGATATGGAGAAGACGGTCGATATGCTGTCCACCGCGCTCGGCGAGACCGCGAAGGAACGCGACACCGCCGACGCCAACGCCAAGACGGCGCAGCTGCAGATGGACAAGATCGCCCTGCAGAAGCGGCTCATGGAGCAGCGCAACGACGAGATTTTCACCACGCTCGAAGGGGCGGTGAAAATTTCGATGGAGCCGCTCGACAAGGTCTTCAAGCAGGCCGGCATGGACCCCGATCACGTCCTCAAGGAAATCAAGCGGGGCTATTCGGGTACCGGCGGGCCGCTCTCGCCGATCTCGCTCTCGACCAAGGGCACGGCAGATCTCGATGGCGACACCGCGCGCGCCGAGAACATCCTGCGCAAGCTCGACGAGATGAACATGTATCGCATCGCCGTCGACAAGCTGCCCTTCTCGATGCCCGTGAAGGCGCATTTCCGCTTCTCGTCGCCCTTCGGCTGGCGTTGGGGCCGGATGCATGAGGGCGTCGATATGGCCGCCCCGATCGGCACCAAGGTCTACGCGCCCGCCGATGGCGTCGTGATCGCCGCCGAACGCGAACGCGGCTACGGCAATATCGTCAAGATCCGCCACGAGTTCGGCATCACCACCCGCTACGGCCACCTCAACAAATTCCACGTGAAAGTCGGGCAAAAAGTGTCGCAAGGCGAGTGGATTGCTGATATGGGCAATACCGGACACTCCACGGGACCGCATCTGCACTACGAGATCCGGCTCGGAGGCAAGCCAATTAACCCGATGACCTTCATCAAGGCTGGTAAGAATGTTTTCTAAATCGAAAATCCATGAACCGGGCCCCAAGGCCGACGGCGACAAGCCCAAAACCGGTGAGAGCTCGACCGCTCCGAGCCGCCCGACGTCCAGCTCGAGCGACTACACGCCGAGCGCCGCGCCGCGCTCGAAGCCCGCGCCCTCGGTTCTCTCCTCGGACCTGACCATCACCGGCAACGTCAAGACGACCGGCGACATCCAGATCGAAGGTACCGTCGAAGGCGACATCCGCGCCCATCTGCTGACCGTCGGCGAAAGCGCCACGATCAAGGGTGAGATCATGGCGGACGACGTCGTGGTCAACGGCCGCGTCGTGGGCCGTGTGCGCGGCCTGAAGGTGCGCCTGACCTCGACCGCACGCGTCGAAGGCGACATCATCCACAAGACCATCGCGATCGAGAGCGGCGCGCATTTCGAAGGCTCGGTGCAGCGTCAGGACGACCCGCTGCAAACCGGTCAGGGCACGCGGAAACTCGCGCCCCCGGCCTCCGAGACCGCCGCAGCAGCGCCGGCGCCGACGGGTTCGGAACAGAAATAAAATCAGGCGATAGCCAGAGCAGGAGGGGCGGCCGATCGGGTCGCCCTTTTATTTTGCGCCGGTGCCATGTCCCGGGCGGGCAACAGGGGCGCTGCCCCTCTTCGCATTCGCGAATTCACCCCGGGATATTTCGGCCAAGCCGAAAGATGACGCCGTGCTTTCGCCTTGGGTGAAATATCCCGGGGGGCGCGCGCAGCGCGGGGGGCGGAGCCCCCCCCCAGACCTGCCCCCAAAGAAAAGCGCGCCGCGTGGGGGTGCCACGGGCGCGCCAGGTCAGAATGGCGGGGCGACCGGGCCGGGTTCGGCCCCTGCGCCCCGCGCGGTTTATTTCACGACCGTCTCCGGCCCCATCGCCATCGTCGGCAGCCAAGTCGACAGGAATGGCACATAGGTGACGAGGATCAGGAAGACGAAGAGCACGGCGAGGAAGGGCGCGGCCGCTTTCACGACCCGCATGATCGGCATCCCCGCCACGCCGGAGGTCACGAAGAGGTTCAGACCCACCGGTGGCGTGATCATCCCGATCTCCATATTCACCACCATGATGATGCCGAGATGGATCGGATCGACGCCCAACTCGATCGCGATCGGGAACACCAGCGGCGCAACGATCAGGATCAGGCCCGAGGGCTCCATGAACTGACCGCCGATCAGCAGGATGATATTGACGATCACGAGGAACATGATCTTGCCGAGGCCTGCGCCGAGAAGCGCTTCGGTGATCTTTTGCGGGATCTGCTCGTCGGTCAGCACGTGCTTGAGGATCAGCGCGTTGGCGATGATGAACATCAGCGTGATGGTCAGCTTGCCCGCCTCGAACAGCGTGTCGCGCGTGCCCTTGTGCCAGACGGCGGTGATCAGCGCCTGCGGCTTTTGCCAAAGCGCGATCTTCTTCTCGCCCTGATCGAGCGGCCCCATGTCGCGATAGATGAAGTTCGCCACGAACCACGCATAGACGGCGGCGACGGCGGCGGCCTCGGTGGGGGTGAAGATACCGCCCGTGATGCCGGGGATGCCGTAGAGGCCGACCATGATGATCGCGATCAGCATCAAGCCCCAGAACGCGTCGATGAAGCTTGCGGCGACCTCGCCCCAGCCCTGCCACTCGCCTTTCGGCAGGTTGCGCTTGATCGCGAAGAACAGGATCGTGGCCATCAGCATCACGCCCGCCATCAGGCCCGGAATGACGCCCGCGAGGAACATCCGGCCCACCGACACGTCGGTCGCCGAAGCATAGACGACCATCACGATCGACGGCGGGATCAGGATGCCCAAGGTGCCCGCGTTACAGATCACGCCGGCGGCGAAATCCTTCGAGTAGCCCACCTGACGCATCGCCGCGATGACGATGGAGCCGATGGCGACCACGGTCGCGGGCGACGAGCCCGAGAGCGCGGCAAACAGCATACAGGCGAAGACGCCCGCGATGGCCAGACCGCCCGGCAGGTGGCCCACCACGGCGATGGCGAAGCGGATGATGCGCTGCGCCACCCCGCCCGTCGACATGAAGCTCGACGCGAGGATGAAGAACGGGATCGCCAGCAGGGTCGCGTGATTGTCCATCGCGTCGTAGAGCGACTGCGCGATCGAGGCGAGCGAGGCATCCGAGAAGATCAGCAGGAACAGCGTCGACGCGAGACCCAGAGAGACCGCGATCGGCACGCCGATCAGCATGAAGCCGATCACCATCACGAAAAGGAACAGGATATCCATGCCTCAGTCACCCTTGTTGATATGGGCCACATCGGCCACTTGGTCTTCGGCTTCGTGGCTCACGATCAGCGCCGAACGCTTGCCGCCGGCGACCCCGATTGCCGCCTGCACGAAGCGGATCAACAGAAGCGTCACGCCGATCGGCAGGATCACGTAAGGGATGAAGCGCGGCAGCTTGTCATAGGCCTCGCCCATGTTGAACCGGTCGCCCAGCCAGACGGCGAGCCAATCCGCGATCGGCACCTGATCGGTCTCGTAGAAGGCGCGGTCGCGGGTGTCCTGAAAGCCCGTCGGGAACCAGCGGCCCGAGGTCTGATCGAAGCCCGCGAAGGGGGCCCAGTAATCCCATGCGCCTTTCAGAAGCAGCACCGCGTAGAGAATGCACAGGCCGGCGGCCACAAGGCCCAATGCCTTGCGCGGGCCGGGGCGCAGCATGTTGATGATCGCATCGACGCCCAGATGCGCGGTCACTTTCACCGCGTAGCTCATGCCCAGCAGCACCAGCCATGCGAAAAGGATCAGTGTCGTCTCAAGCCCCCAGATCAGCGAAGAGTTGAAGACATAGCGCAGCACGACATTGACGAAGGTGATCACGGTCATCGTGCCGAGGATCAACGCGATCAGCGTCTCCTCCAGATTGTGGATCGCCCGCGAAAACCCGTTGCGCGGCTCATAGCGCTGGCTCATGGCTCACTCCTGCCTCAGGTCGAGAGGTGAAAGGGGCGCGCGCGGGTGATGTGGGGGGCCGCGCGCGCCGTGAGATCGGGCGACAGGTGGGGTCCGTCGCCCGTCCGTTCCGGATCAGTGCTTGGCGTTGATCGCCTGCGCTGCGTCGATGTTTTCCTGACCGACGTCATCCTTGAACTGGTCCCAGACCGGTTTCATCGCATCGACCCATTGCTGGCGCTGTTCGGGCGTCAGTTCGCGGATCGTCGCGCCGGCATCGAGGATCGCCTGACGGTTTTCCTCGTTCACCTGGTTGATCGCGGCGTTACGCTCTTTGGTGACCTCGTCGAGGATCGACTTGATCTGGTCGCGCATTGCCGGGTCGAGGCTGTCCCACCAATCGACCGAGGTCACGACCATGTAGTCGAGCAGGCCGTGGTTGGTCTCGGTGATACCGTCCTGAACTTCGTAGAACTTCTGACCGTAGATGTTCGACCAGGTGTTCTCCTGCCCGTCCACAACGCCGGTCTGCAGCGCGCCGTAGACTTCCGAGAAGGCCATCGGCTGCGGCGAGGCACCCAGCGCTTCCATCTGCGCGATCAGCACATCGGAGGGCTGCACGCGGAACTTCAGGCCCTTGGCATCGCCCGGCACGAGCAGCGGCTTGTTGGCCGAGAACTGCTTGAGGCCGTTATGCCAGAAATCGAGGCCCAGCAGACCGCGGCGCACCATCGCCTCTTTCATATTCTGACCAATGTCGGAATTCTGGAATTCGTCGACGGCGGCCATGTTCTTGAACATGAAGGGCAGATCGAAAATGCGGTATTTCTTGGTAAAGGTCTCGAACTTCGACAGCGAGGGCGCGGCCATCTGCACGTCGCCCTGCAGCATCGCCTCGAGCACCTGGTCATCGTTGTAGAGGGTCGAGTTCGGGTAAACCTCGACGCAGGCCTTGCCGTCCATCTCTTCGTTCACGCGCTTGGCGAACAGCGCCGCCGCGATCCCTTTCGGGTGCTTGTCGGTATTGGTGACGTGGCTGAACTTGATGACCATTTCGCCTTCGTCGCAGCCCGTCGGATCGGCCATAGCGACCGAGGCCGAAGCCATGAGGGCGAGCGCCGAAACGGCGGCGGTAAATTTCTTCATAATGTCCTCCCGGAATTCATGTCACGCCGGTCCTCCCCGGCATTGGGGTCAGCAGAAAGCCGCCGAGAGATCCGATCAACTGTTTCGTGAGGGTTATGTGACGAAGACCTATAACCACGCAAAATCAGCGCCTTAATGGACAATCTTCATCACGAGGCGGAAAAGCATGTGCGGAAACCCGCACAGATCGAACCGGCTCAGTGCGAATCCTCGCCCGCCGCTAGTCCCGATAATCCTCGGGCCGCAGCCCGTGGCGCGCGAGCTTGTCGTAGAAGGTCTTGCGCGGCAGTTTCAGCGCGGAGGCCGCCTCGGTCGCATTGCCGCCCGCGCGGGTCAGCGCCTCGGCCAGCAGCGACTTCTCCACCGCCGCCATGCGCTCGGACAGACCCAGCTCCTCCGGCGGCTCTCCCGCCTCCAGACCCATCGCGAAGCGCATCGCCTCGGACATCAGCGCGCGGGCATTGCCAGGCCAGTCGCGCGCCATCAGCTGCGCGGTCATCTCGGGCGGGATTTCGGGGGTGCGCAGATTGGCCTGTTCGCAGGCGGTGGCGACGTAATGGCGAAACAGCGCGGGAATATCCTCGGGGCGCTCCGACAGCGAGGGGATGCGCACCTTCAGCGCCTCCAGCCGCCAGTACAGATCGGGGTGGAAGCGCCCGGCCCGCGCCTCGCCCGGCAGGTCGCGATAGGTGCCCGCGATGAGGCGCGTGGCGGGCCGTGTCTCCAAGAGTTCGATCAGCGCGAATTGCGCGGGACGCGGCAGGTCGGCCACCTCGTCGAGGTAGAGCGTCCCGCCTTCGGCCTGCGCGAAGCCTGCCTCCAACGCCGCGACGTCGAGGCCCGCTGCGGCGAGCTTCACGAAGGGACGCCGCGCATTGGTCGAGAGCAGGTGGATCACCTCGGCGAGCTTGGAATTGCCCGCCCCCGGCGCGCCGGTGATCAGCACCTCGGCGCCCGAGCGCGCGGCGCGCCGGGCGGCCTCGCGCAAGCCCTCCGCCACCGGAGAGCTACCGACCAACATCCGCGCCGCCGCGTCGCCGCGCTTGCCCGCAGCCCGCGAGAACCGCGCCTCCATCACCCGCGCGCGGGTTTCCAGCGCCTTCTCGACGACGGCCAGCAAGTCTTTTCCCGTGCAGGGCTTTTCCAGAAAATCGAACGCCCCCGACGCCATCGCGCGCACCGCCATCGGCACATCGGCCTCGCCGGTCAGAAGCACCACGGGTAGCTCCGCATCGGCCTTCTGCACGAGATCGAGCAGCGCGAAGCCGTCCTTGCCCGGCATGCGGATATCGGTGACCACGATCCCCTCGAACTCGGTCGAGATATGGTC
Source organism: Thioclava sp. ISO4 (assembly GCF_058105145.1). Lineage (NCBI taxonomy): Bacteria > Pseudomonadati > Pseudomonadota > Alphaproteobacteria > Rhodobacterales > Paracoccaceae > Thioclava > Thioclava sp. ISO4. The sequence goes on along the minus strand of NZ_CM176571.1, from coordinate 2,075,218 downwards.
CTTCGCCTCGATATAACTGCCCGCGAGCGTCGGTTTCAGCCCCGCCAGTTCCAGCGTCTGGCCCAGCGCCTCGCGCACCGCGCGGTCGTCATCGACAAAGAGAACCCGGCGCATCATGTCTCCACCTCGATCGGTTTGGGTTGGGCCGTGGCCTCGCGCAGCTCGATGGTGAAACGCGCACCGCCGCCGGGCGCATTCTCGCCCCGCAGGGTGCCGCCGAACCCTTGCACCAGCCCGTAAGAGATCGAGAGGCCGAGGCCAAGCCCCTCCGCCGATCCCGCCTCCTTGGTCGAGTAGAACGGATCGAAGATGCGGTCCGGATCGGCGATGCCCGGCCCGGTGTCGCGCAGGCTGAGGCGGATCATGCCATCCGCGCGCGCCATGCGGATCGTCAAGCGGCGCTCGGACTGGCCTTCCATCGCCTCGATCGCGTTCGAGATCAGGTTGATGACGACCTGGCTCAGCCGCACCTCGCCGCCCATCACGATGGCGGGGAAGTCGGGGCGCTGCCAGTCCACGGAGACACCCGCGCGCCGCAGTCGCTCGTCGAGCATCTCCAGCGCGCTCTCCACCACCGCCGCGAGACCCACGCGGGTCGCGGGCTCGCTCTCCTGTCGCGCAAAGGCGCGCAGGTTGCGGATGATGCGCGCCATGCGATGCGCCATCGCGCCGATCTTGCCCAGCGTCTCGCCCGCCTCCTCGGCCCGCCCCCTGTCCAACAGCAGTTCGGCATTCTCGGCATAGGAGGAGATCGCCATCAGCGGCTGGTTCAGCTCGTGACTGATCCCCGCAGACATCTGGCCCAGCGCCGACAGCTTGCCCGCCTGCACGAGTTCGGCCTGCGTTCGGCGCAATTCCTCGTTCGCGGTGGACAGTTCCGCCGTGCGCTCCGCCACGCGGGCCTCGAGAGCGGCATTGGCCTCCGCCAGCGCGCGCCTGCGCTCCCACAATGCGAAGATCACCGCCCCCACGGCCAGAAACCCCGCCGCCGTCGAGAGCGCCGCAAGCCGCGCCGCGCGCAGCACCGGATCGGCGGCAGCGAGCGCATGGCCCTCCATCTCGATCACCGGCAGGGCGCGCGAGACGTCCAAGGCAGGCCCGGCAAGCGAGCCGTCGCCCGAGACCAGCAGACGCCCCGCAAGGTTACGCTCGCGCAGACGCAGCTCTCCGGAAAGCGACCCCGCCGGATAGGTCGCGGGATCGGGCTTCGCACCGGGTTCGGACAGCAGCACCAGATCGGTGCGGTTGGTCAGGAAACTCACCCCGTCGGCATCGGTGAACCAGACGGGCACCGGGTTGCCGCGCCCCTCGGCTTCGACATCCTCGGCATTCAGCCGCAGCAGAACGATGCCCGCGACACGGCCGCCGGAGGCAAAAACCGGGGCCGCGAAGACGAACAGCCGATCGCCGGTGTCGGGGTCCACGAAATGCTCGGAGCCGGTCGCGCCTTGCGCCGCCCGCGCCAGCGCCCGGTTCATCGTGACCCGGTCGGGGCTTTCCGCCGGGCCCGCCAGCACCGTGCCTCCCGGCGCGATCAGCCAGATGTCGCGCGCGCCCGCATGATCGGCGAGGCGCTGAAGCGTCAGGCTCACCGCCGCATCGCGCCATGTGCCGACCGCCTTGCCCCCTTCGGCGAAACGCGCCGCCAGCGCCACGACGTCGGGATGATCGGCGGCGAGCACCGCCACCTCGCGAAACTGCAAAAGTGCTGCCACCAGACGATCCGAGGCCAGCCGCAGATCGGATTGCCCCTGCGCTTCGATCCGCGCCAGACCCTCGCGTGCCGAAACCCGCCACACCCCGATAGAGGCGGCGAGCGTCAGCGCGATCCAGATCAGCAATATGGCGACACGGCCCAGCATCAGCACTCTCCTACCCCTTTCCTTGCGCCTACTGCGCGGCAATGCAAGGCAGCGCGTCACCTTGGTCTTGCATCGCGCGACGCCTTCTGCCCAATCTGACCCCGAGTAACCGGAGCGCCGATGCAGACCCTTTCCCAATCCCCGCTCGATCCAGACTTCGTCCAGAACCCCTACCCGTTCTATGACCGGGTGCGGCAAGGCGGGCCGTTGGTGCAATGGCCCGAATACGGGTTTCGCGTCACCGGGCGGGCCGCGATCGTCGGCATGGCGCTGCGCGACCGGCGGTTGGGACGCGAGGCCCCGCCCGAGCAGGCGGTGGATATCCCCAAGCACCTCGAACCCTTCTACGCCATCGAGCGCCATTCGATGCTGGAACTGGAAGCCCCGACGCACACCCGGCTGCGCAAGCTGGTGACGAAGGCCTTCACCCCGCGCCGGATCGCGAGCATGCAAGACGAGATCGCCGCGCTCTGTCACCGGCTGATCGACGAGATGCCCGAGGGCGGCTGCGACCTGTTGGAGCATTTCGCCAAACCCCTGCCGGTGATCGTGATCGCACGGCTTCTAGGCGTGCCCGAAAGCGACGCGGACAAGCTCTTGGCGTGGTCGAACGCGATGGTGCAGATGTATCAGGCACGCCGCGATATCAGCCTCGAGGAAGACGCGGCACAGGCCTCCGCGGACTTCGCGGCCTATCTGGGCGATCTGATCGAGACCCGCCGCAAAGCGCCCGGGGAAGATCTGATCTCGGAGCTGATCGCGGTCGAGGAAGAAGGCACCCATCTGACCCGCGACGAGCTGATCTCCACCGTGATCTTGCTGCTGAATGCTGGGCACGAGGCGACCGTCCACCAGATCGGCAACAGCGTGAAGACGCTGATCGAACAGACCGTCGCCCCGCATTGGCTGGAGCCCGCGCGGATCGACGGCACGATCGAGGAGCTGTTGCGCTTCGATCCGCCGCTGCATCTCTTCACGCGCTGGCTCTATGAGGACATGGAGTTTCAGGGGCAGGTGCTGCGCAAGGGCGAGCGGATCGGGTTGTTGCTCGCCGGTGCGAACCGCGACCCGTCGGCTTGGGACGATGCGAGCGTCTTCGATCCGTCGCGCCCCGTGCGCACCAATTTCAGCTTCGGCGCGGGGGCGCATTTCTGTATCGGTGCGCCGCTGGCGCGTCTGGAGCTGAAGCTCGCCCTGCCGATGCTGATGGAAAGGCTACAGGGGCTCGATCTGCCGCGCCGCCCCTATTACGCGGATCTCTACCACTTCCACGGGCTGGAGAAGCTGCAGGTCACCTATACCAAGCGCTGAGCCTTCAAAGCGGCAGCGCAGTGGTGGATTTCAGCTCCTCCATCGACAGAAGCGCGGTCACGTTGTGGATTTTCACTTCCGAGATCAGCGCCTGATAAAAGCGGTCATAGGCGCGCGCATTCTCGACCCGCACTTTCAGGATGTAGTCGATATCGCCCGCCAGACGGTGCGCCTCCATCACTTCGGGGCGCGCGCGCAGGGTGGCGAGGAACTTGTCCTGCCACTCGGCCTCATGCTCGGAGGTGCGGATCAGCACGAAGAAACAGGCATCGAAGCCAAGCGCCTCGGGATCGAGGATCGCGGTCTGCTTTCCAATCACCCCCGCCGCACGCAATTTGCGAATCCGGTTCCACACCGGGGTCTTGGAAGACCCTGTTTTCCGCGCGATTTCGTCGAGCGACTGGCTCGCATCGTCCTGTAGCTCCGCGAGGATTTTCCGATCCAGCTCGTCGATTTGCACCGCCATTCCGATTTCCCTCCGCTTGTTAGGAGATTGTCATTCCCTCCAAATCCATAAGGAACGAACGTCCTTATTGGCAAGGGTATATGGTCAAAAACCGGAATAATTTCCTATATTCACGCTCAAGACGCAGACGAGGAGCGTGACATGGAAACTCTCGAAACTCAGACCCGGGTGACCCTTGCCGGGGCCGGTCCGGGCGATCCGGACCTGCTGACCGTGGCGGTGCTGCGCGAGATGATGTGCGCCGACGTCATCCTGCACGACACGCTGGTGAGCGCCGAGGTGCTCGCGCTCGCGGGTCCGCAGGCGCAGCTGATCGAGACCGGCAAGACCGGTTTCGGGCCCTCGATGAAGCAAGGCGACATCTCGTCCCTGATCGTCCGCCTCGCGCAGGAAGGCCAGCGCGTGCTGCGGCTGAAATCGGGCGATCCGGGCGTGTTCGGTCGGCTGGGCGAGGAGCTGGACGCGCTCGACGCGGCCGGGATCGCCTATCGGGTGCTGCCGGGCATCACCGCCGCCTCTGCCGCCGCTGCATCGCTCGGCCAGAGCCTGACCGAACGCGGCCGCAATCGCGAGCTGCGCCTGCTCACCGGTCATGACGCCGACGGGCTGGCCGAACAGGATTGGGCGGCACTGGCTCGTCCCGGCGCGGTCGCCGCGATCTACATGGGCAAACGCGCAGCACGCTACGTGCAGGGGCGCCTGATGATGCATGGCGCCTCGCCCGCGACCCCCGCCTGTGTGGTCGAGAACGCCTCGCGCGCCGATCAGGTGATCCGCCCCGCGACGCTCGCCACCCTGCCCACCGTTACCGCCGAGGCCAAAGGCCCCGCCGTGATCCTTCTCGGGCTCGCCCCGCGCGACGCCCGCACCGCCCTCAAGGAGGCCGTGCTATGAGCAAGAAATTCATCCCCGGCGTGATCAGCGCCAATGACCTGCGCGAAGGCCATGTCGTCTACATGAACGACGCGGGCCAATGGGTGCTGCGCCTCAAGGACGCCGCCTTCCTCGACGATCCGGTGATTGCCGAGATGTGGCTCGATCTGGCCAATGCCCAGCCCGAGAAAGTCGTGGGCGCCTATCTCGCGCCTGCCACGCTCGGCCCGAACGGCCCCGAGCCCGCGCATTTCCGCGAGGCCTTCCGCGCCTCAGGCCCCTCCATCGAGCTACCCAACAACACTCTGGTCAGGAGCTGATCCATGTTCCAACCCAGCGACTTCGACCGCGCCGCCGTCCGCGCGCGCGCCGAGCAGTTTCGCCATCAGGTCGCGCGCCGCCTCGACGGCAGCCTGACCGAAGACGAGTTCAAGCCGCTGCGCCTGATGAACGGGCTCTATCTGCAGCTGCATGCCTATATGCTGCGCGTGGCGATCCCCTATGGCACGATCGAAGCCCGGCAGATGCGCCAGCTTGCCAAGATCGCGGACGCCTGGGATCGCGGCTACGGGCATTTCACGACGCGCCAGAACATCCAGTTCAACTGGCCGAAACTGGTCGATGTGCCGGATATGATCGACGCGCTGGCCGATGTGGGCATGCACGCGATCCAGACCTCGGGCAACGCGATCCGCAACACGACGACGGATGCCTTCGCGGGCGCTGCCGCCGACGAGATCGCCGATCCTCGCCCCTATGCCGAGTTGATCCGGCAATGGTCCACCGACCATCCGGAATTCCAGTTCCTGCCGCGCAAGTTCAAGATCGCGATCAACGGCGCCGAAGCCGACCGGGCCGCGATCCGCGCCCATGACGTGGGCCTGCAGCTGGTCGAGCGCGATGGCGAGATCGGTTTTCAGGTCTTCGTGGGTGGCGGTCTGGGCCGCACCCCGATGATCGGCAAAGAGCTGCGCAGCTTCCTCCCCGCGGCCGATCTGCTGCCCTATCTGGAATCGATCGTGGCGGCCTGGAACCTCGCCGGACGGCGCGACAACAAGTATAAGGCGCGCATCAAGATCACCGTGCACGAACTTGGAATCGATACGTTTTCCGAGATGGTCGAGGCCGAGTTCCCGGCCCGGCGCGCAGCCTTTAGAGGCGCAGATCAGGCGATCCTCGCCGGTCTCAAGGCGCAATTCGCCCCGCCCGCGCTGCCCGCTCGAGAGAGCGAGAGCTACGACACCGCGCTCAATGTCGATGCGCTTCTGCGGGACTGGGCCGCGCGCTCGGTCTCGCCCCATCACAACCCCGACTACGGGGTCGTCACGGTCAGCCTCAAGGATCACGGCGCGCCTCCGGGCGATGCCACGTCCGACCAGATGCGCCTTCTGGCGGAGCTTGCCGAACGCTACGGCCAGTCGGAGCTGCGCATCAGCCACGAGCAGAACGTGATCCTGCCGCATATCGCGAAGGCCGATCTGCCCGCGCTGTTCGAGGCGCTGCGCAAGGGCGGCCTCGCCACGGCGAATATCGGGCTGACCTCGGATATCATCGCCTGCCCCGGCATGGATTACTGCGCGCTGGCCACGGCCCGCTCGATCCCTCTGGCGCAACAGATCTCGACCCATTTCCGCGATCTCGGGCTGGAGCAGGAGATCGGTGCGCTCAAGATAAAGATCTCGGGCTGCATCAATGCCTGCGGCCATCACCATCTCGGCCATATCGGCATTCTCGGTCTCGATCGTGCCGGCGTGGAGAACTACCAGATCACGCTCGGCGGCGACGCGAGCGAGACGATGGCGCTTGGCGAACGGGCTGGTCCCGGCTTTGCCTATACGGAGGTGATCCCCGCGCTGGAGCGTCTGCTGCGCGCCTATCTCGAGCTGCGTGAAAGCGCCACCGAGAGCTTCCTCGACGCGCTGCGCCGCCTTGGCCCGGACCCGTTCAAGGAAGCGCTCTATGCAGAGGCTCAACGCCATGCCGCTCAGTGATGGAACGGATATCGCCCCCCGCGTCGCCGGGCTGAACGAACGCTACCGCCACCACGCCGCAACCGCGGTGATGGAGCGGGCGTTGCGTGACCCGGATGTGGGCGAGGTCGCGCTGGTCTCCTCCTTCGGGGCGGAGTCGGTGGTGTTGCTGCACATGGTCTCGGTGATCGCGCCCGGTACGCCGGTGCTGTTCATCGACACGCAGATGCTGTTTGCCGAAACGCTCGCCTATCAGCGCGACGTCGCGGCCAAGCTGGGCCTGACCAATGTGCAGGTGATCCAGGCCGACGAGGCCGCGATTGCCCGCGACGACCCGGACGGCACGCTGCACCAATACAGCACCGATGCCTGCTGCACCCTGCGCAAGACGGTGCCGCTGGAGAACGCGCTCTCGGGCTATGACGCCTGGATCACCGGGCGCAAACGGTTTCAGGGCGGCCAACGCGCGGCGCTCGATTTCTTCGAGATCGAGACCGACAGCCGGATGAAGATCAACCCGCTCGCCCATTGGGACAAGCAGGACGTGCAGGATTACATGATCGAGAACCGCCTGCCGCGCCACCCGCTCGTGGCACAGGGCTACCCCTCGATCGGCTGCGCGCCCTGCACCTCGCCGGTGAAACCGGGCGAAGACGAACGCGCGGGCCGCTGGCGCGGTGCCGCCAAGACCGAATGCGGCATCCACTTCATCGGCGGCAAGGCCGTCCGTGTGAACAGTGAGGGCCAAGTGATTGAGAACAAGGAGAATGTGGCATGAGCGTGATCGTTCGCGACGACGGCTTCCACGAGGATGATTTCACCGGGGCGAGCCTCGATATCGCGCCGGAGACCGATGCGGGCTACCTGCCTGCGCTGATCGACGGCGTGGAGATGATCCGTGTCCTGTTCCCGACCTTCTCGGACGGCCGCGGCTTTTCGCTGGCGCGCCGCATCCGCGCGCTCGGCTATACCGGGCGTCTGCGCGCGGCGGGCCCGCTGATCGCGGATCAATACGCGATGGCGCGGCGCGTGGGCTTCGACGAGGTCGAGATTCCGCCGGAACTGGCCGAGCGCCAGCCGCAGGCGCAATGGCTCTTCCGCGCCGATTGGGCCGCGCATGACTACCGCGCGCGGCTCGCCGGCTGAGGCTTTCACCCGTCCGCGATATCCGATAGACCATAACGAAACCGGCAATTGAGCCAGATCAAGGGCCAGCGCTCACGCAAGCTGTATCCGATCTGTATATTTGCCAGACCGAGGCGCCTGCCCCGGCCCGAGAGAGATGTGACAATGAACGAGAGCGCCGTGACCGAGATCCCCAAGGTGAAGACCCTGCCCGACGCGCAGACCGTGACCGAAGTGACCCATTGGACGGACCGGCTGTTTTCCTTCCGCGTGACCCGGCCGCAGACCCTGCGCTTCCGCTCGGGGGAATTCGTGATGATCGGGCTGATGGGCGACAATGGCAAACCGCTGCTGCGCGCCTATTCCATCGCCTCGCCCAACTGGGACGAGGAGCTGGAATTCTACTCGATCAAGGTGCCGGACGGCCCGCTGACCTCGAAGCTGCAGCATATCAATGTGGGCGACCAGATCATCCTGCGCCCCAAGCCCGTGGGCACGCTGGTCCATGACGCGCTGCTGCCCGGCAAGCGGGTGTGGTTCCTCGCCACCGGCACCGGCATCGCGCCGTTCGCCTCGCTGATGCGCGACCCCGAGACCTACGACAAGTTCGACGAGGTCATCATGATGCATACCTGCCGCACGGTCGAGGAACTGGAATATGGCCGCCAGCTGGTCGAGAACCTGATCAACGATCCGCTGATCGGCGAGATGGTGGACGGCAAGCTGAAATACTACCCGACCACGACCCGTGAGGAATTCCATCACATGGGCCGGATCACCGACAATCTCGAGAACGGCAAGGTGTTCAAGGATCTCGGCCTCGAGCCGATGAACCCCGAAACCGACCGCGCGATGGTCTGCGGCTCGCTCGCCTTCAACAAGGACGTGATGGCGGTGCTCGAAGGCTTCGGACTGCGCGAAGGCGCGAATTCCGAGCCGCGCGAATATGTGGTTGAGAAGGCCTTCGTCGGCGACGGTATCTGAGCGCGGGCGAAAGAGCGGATTTCGGAAAGGGGCGCGTCAGACACGCGCCTCTTTCTTTTTGCCGAGGTCGCGCACCAGCTTTCCGGAAAGCGCCGCGGTCAGGTCGATCTCGGAATAGGTATTCACGAGGATGGCCCGCGTGTCATTGAACCGCGCGTGATCCAGTCCGGGTTTCAACCAGGGCTCGGAGCAGAGATGCTCCCAGGTTTCGAGAAAGCGCAACGCACCGAGCGTGGGGCGGAACGCGATGCAAAGCGCCGCCTTCGGGTTTCTCTCCGCATGGCGGCTGTTGTCCAGCGTTCCGACATCCCAGCCCCCGCCGGGCAAGTCGATCGGCCCGGTGAGAACAGCGTCGGCATCAACCCAGACCACCGGGCAGTTATGGGTGAGCAGCTTGAACTTTATGAAGCTCGGCTTGAACAGGCAGGCATTGGCGCGTCCGCACGGGGGGATCGTATCGATATCGCTGGCGATGCCCTCACCGCTGCAGGACTGGCGCAGGCGCTCGGCGTAGAGATCATATTCGCCATCGCGCGTGCCGTAGGAGATGACGAGGGGCGGCGCGTCCTCGGCGGGCGCCGTTCCAGTCGCGGGAAGAAGAAAATCGAGGCGTAGATTGGGTGCCGGAGCGATCAGAAAACGGCCGCCTGCGCGCTTGGTGACTTTACGCCCCTTGCTGTTGAGCGCCTGAAGGCTGCGGATCAGTTTCTTCATGGCACCCCCGGGGAAGCGGCTGGTCCGCGTCGTCCTCGCGCGTAGCATCGGTTCCGGAACCGCTCAACGGCGACCACTTCACAAACACGTGAGTAGCGTCGCGCCTCTGACGAAACGTCACAGGGTGGTCACGCTTGGGAGATCGCCTCATCGTTGCTATCTTAGAAGGATGACCAAGGGGATCACCACGATGACGCGCCACCAATTGAGCCACAGCTTTCGCGAACATGTCGCCGATGGCGTCGTCCATGTGCTGGGCGTCGTTTTCGCCGTGGCAGGGGTCAGTGCGCTGATCGTCTGGGCCTCGCTGGCGGCGCCGGAAGGCCGGGTCTGGCCGCTCGCGGTCTACTCGGTCGGGCTGATCGCCTCTTTCTCGCTCTCGGCCGCCTATAACCTGACCCTGCATGCGCCGACGCGCGCAGTGCTGCGGCGCTTCGATCACGCAGCGATTTATCTTCTGATTGCGGGCACTTACACGCCGATGGCGCTGATCGGCCTCGGCGGGGTCGCTGGCTGGGCGCTGACCGCGACGGTCTGGGCGCTCGCGACCTTCGGCATCGTGATGAAGCTCGGCTTCTTCCACCGCGCGGAGCGCACGGGGTTCTGGCTCTATCTGGCGATGGGCTGGCTCGGGATGATCGCGATGTGGCCGCTGATCGTGTCCCTTCCCCTGCCCGCGCTGATCCTGCTGGTCGTGGGCGGACTGACCTATACGGTCGGCGTGATCTTCTACCAGACCGAGCGCATCCCCTTCTCGCGCGCGATCTGGCACGGCCATGTGCTGGCCGCGGCCGCGACGCATTACGCCGCGGTGATCGTGATCTCGCACTGAGCGGGGGTCAGAGCGGCTCGATATCGCCCATCGCGCGGGTCTCATGGAATTCCGAGACGAAGCGCGCCAGCGCCCCCTCGTCGATCGCCGCGCGCAGGCCCGCCATCAGTTCCTGATAGTAATGCAGGTTGTGCCAGGTCAGCAGCATCCCCGAGATCATCTCGCCGGAGCGGAAGACGTGGTGCAGATAGGCGCGAGAGTAGTTTTGGCAGGCCGGACAGGTGCAGGCCTCGTCCAGCGGGCGCGGATCGTCGGCATGGCGGGCGTTCTTGATATTCACCTGACCGCGGCGGGTCCAGGCCTGGCCTGTGCGCCCCGAGCGCGACGGCAGCACGCAATCCATCATGTCGATGCCGCGCTCTACCGCGCCGACGATATCATCGGGCTTGCCGACGCCCATCAGGTAGCGCGGCTTGTCCTGCGGCAGCATGCCCGGCGCATAGTCGAGCACGCCGAACATCGCTTCCTGCCCCTCGCCCACGGCGAGACCGCCGACCGCATAGCCCTCGAAGCCGATTTCCTTGAGTTTCTCGGCACTTTCCTCGCGAAGCTCACGCGTCACGCCGCCCTGCTGGATGCCGAACAACGCATGGCCGGGACGGTCGCCGAAGGCATCGCGCGAGCGTTGCGCCCACCGCATCGACAGGCGCATCGACTTCGCCACTTCTTCCTCGGTCGCGGGCAGCGCGGGGCACTCGTCGAAGCACATCACGATATCCGAACCCAGCAGCTTCTGGATTTCCATCGAACGTTCGGGCGAGAGCATATGTTTCGAGCCGTCGACATGGGAGGCAAAGGTCACGCCTTCCTCGGTCAGCTTTCGCAAAGACGCGAGGCTCATCACCTGAAACCCGCCCGAGTCGGTCAGGATCGGCTTGTCCCAGTTCATGAACTTGTGGAGCCCGCCCAGACGCGCCACCCGCTCCGCGCCGGGGCGCAGCATCAGGTGATAGGTATTGCCCAGCAGGATATCCGCGCCGGTCGCGGCCACCGATTCCGGCATCATCGCCTTCACGGTAGCGGCGGTGCCCACGGGCATGAAGGCCGGCGTGCGGATCTCGCCGCGCGGCGTCGAGATCGTCCCGGTGCGGGCCGCGCCATCGGTGGCCTTGAGGGTGAAGCTGAACTTGGTCATCTGGGGCTCTCCTTCGGCCCCGGCTGATAGACCCAAAGCGGCGCGAAGGGAAGGCCACGCAAGGCGCAAGGGCATGGACCGGAATCGCTTTTTGGCCTTACGCTAGGGCAAAAGGAGGCTCGCCATGATCCGCGCCATTCTTCTCGCCCTCTGTGCCGCGTCTGCGCCACTCGCGGCTGCCGCGCAAAACCAGCGCATCAGCCATTGCATCGCGATCGCCGATGCGGCCCCCGGGATCGAATACCTGCATAAGGCCAGTTGGTCCGACCCGGTGCCGGAGCAATCGGTGCGGTTGCATTACATCGACCATTCGATGGTGCTGTTGCAGACCGAGGGCGGGCTATCAGTCGTGACCGATTTCAACGGCTGGACCGGCGGGGCGCGGTTTGCGCCCGATTACGTCACGATGAACCATGCCCATTCGAGCCATATGACCGATATGATCCCGGACGGGACGGTGGCGCTGAAGGGCTGGTCGGATCAGTTCGGCGTGGCGGCCGAGCATCATCTGGATCTGGGCGAGATGCTGATCCGCAATGTGCCCACCGATATCCGCAGCTGGGGCGGGGTCGAGGAGAACGGCAACTCGATCTTCGTCTTCGAGGTGGCGGGGCTCTGCATCGGCCATCTGGGCCATCTGCATCACGAGCCCGATCCCGCGCAATATGCGGCGCTGGGGCGGCTCGATGTGGTGATGGCGGCGGTGGACGGGTCCTACACGGTCGATCAGCCGACGATGATCCGCATCCTGAACCGGCTGCGCTCGCGCATCGTGATCCCGGTCCATTGGTTCGGCGAGCCGACCCTGCAGAGCTTTCTCGACGGGATGGAAGGCGTCTTCGCGGTCGAGCGGCCCGGCGTGAGCGAATTGGTCGTCTCACTCAGGACCTTGCCGCGCGAGCCGACGGTAATGGTGCTGGAGCCCGACCGGCTGCGGTAGGGCTCACCAGATCTCAGGTCGTTGGAAAGCCGCCACGCAATGCGGCCTCCCCGCGATGGCGCCAAGCGGCGTGGGTGTCAGGGATTGACCAAGCCAGCCCTGCGGCATCGACAGCGGATAGGGCGCGGCGATGGCGGCTTCGGCAATCGGCGCAAAGCCCACCCGTCCGTAATAGGCCGGATCGCCATAGGTCAGCACGGTCTCGACGCCCGCCGCTGACAGCTCTGCGAGGGCATGACGGATCAGCCTCTGCCCGACGCCCTTGCGTTGCTGCGCCGGGGCGACCGCCATCGGCGAGAGCAGGAAGACGCGGCGCGGATCGTGGTCATAGCGCAGGCGGGTGAAGCAGACCGCGCCGATCAGCGCCTCTCCCTCCCGCGCGGTGAAACAGTGCAGATCGCCGGGATCGGTCCGCGCGAGGATGTCGCGCACGAGCGCCCCGATCAGCGCGCCTTCGTCGGGGCCTTCGGACGCCGCGAAGCTCTCGGCGAAGAGATCGGCGAAGCGATCCGCGTCTCCGGCATATCCTGCGCTGATGTCCACCCGGCTCAACTCTCCGCCTTCTTCTCCCAGCGGCCGCCCTCTTCCGACCAGTAGATCGCCTTCGCGCCCGCGCCGGTCAGGGTCTTCCACTGTCCGCGCGCATGTTGCACCGCCTGCGGGTCGTTGCCGTCGAACAGGATCCAGACGCGTTTATGGGCGTCGGTCTCCTCCGCCGCGACCTCGGCGCCGTCCACGGCCATCATCGCCTCGCGCCCGTCGCCTGCGGGCGCGGTGCCCAGCAGGATCGGCTGCAGCGCGTCATGCGGACCGCCTGCGAGCCCATGCGGCAGGAAGCTCGCCTCGTTGCCCATCAGCCAGAGCCTCTGGTCGAGCCAGTCGAGCCGCGCGGAATCGGTACCGCGCAATTCCACCTTCCAACCCTGCTCCACCGCCCGGGAGGCGAGGTTCAGCACCACCTCCTCGAGGCTGGAGCGGGTCAGATGGTAGAAATTGACTTGCCCCATCCTGGGCTCCTCAGGCTTCGAACTTGTCGCGGATCAGGCGGTCGAGCATGCGCACGCCCCAGCCGGTCGGCCCTTTCGGGGCCAGCGTGGTCTCCGAGGGCGGCAGAGCCACGCCCGCGATGTCGATATGGCACCACGGCACCTCGTCCTTCACGAAGCGCTTGAGGAAAGCGGCCGCGGTGATCGCGCCGCCCCAGCGGTTGCCGACATTGCGCATATCGGCCAGCCGCGATTTCAGCGCCTTGTCATAGGCGGGCTGCAGCGGCATGTGCCACGCGCCCTCTCCCTCGGTTTTCGCCGCTTTAAGAATGTCGGCTACGAACTTGTCGTCATTGGCGAAAAGGCCCGCGTTCTCGTGGCCGAGGGCGACGATCACGGCCCCGGTCAGCGTGGCGAGATTGACCATCGCCTTGGGCTGGAACCGGTCCTGCGCATACCAGAGCACATCGGCCAGAACGAGGCGGCCTTCGGCATCGGTGTTGATCACTTCGATCGTGTCGCCCTTCATCGAGGTCACGATATCGCCGGGGCGTTGCGCGCGCCCGTCGGGCATGTTCTCGACCAGCCCCACGAGGCCCACGACATTCGCCTTGGCCTTGCGCAGCGCGAGCGTGCGCATCACGCCCGAGACGACGCCTGCGCCGCCCATATCCATCGTCATCTCTTCCATGCCCGCGCCGGGCTTGAGCGAGATGCCGCCCGCGTCGAACACGACCCCCTTGCCGACGAGCGCGAAGGGGGCCTCGCCTTCTTCGCCGCCCTTCCACTGCATGACGACCAGCTTGGAGGGCATTTCAGAGCCCATGCCGACGCCCAGAAGCGCGCCCATGCCGAGCTTCTTCATGTCCTCCTCTTCGAGGATTTCGACATCGAGGCCCAGCTCCTGCATCGCGGCGAGGCGGGCGGCGAAATCGTCGGTGGTCAGGATGTTGGCGGGCTCGTTGACCAGATCGCGGGTGAAGAACACGCCCTCGGCCAGTGCGGCATGCGGGGCAGCGGCGGCGGCGACCTCTTCGGGCTTGTCGACCATGATCGTCACCGGCCCGTAAGCCTTCTTGTCCTCGCCGGTATGATAGTCGAAGCGATAGGCGCGCAGCGCGAGACCCAGCGACAGATCGGCGGCGCGCGGATGGTTCTGCGCCACCACGAGCGCGCCCGCCTCCCCCAGTTTGGCCCCGATCGCAGCGCCTGCCTTGCGGGCCTCGTCGGCGCTGGCCTTGCGATCGAGCCGCACCAGCTGCACCGCTTCGGCGGCGATCGCGGCGGGCCAGCTCAGCTCCATCGCCTCGCCCGCACCAAGACCCGCGAAGGCTTCCGAGTCCACCGCGCGCTTGATCGCGCCCTTCATCGCCCGATCCAGCTTGCGCCCGGCCTGCCCCAGCTTGCTGTCACCGCCCACGACCAGCGCGATCCGCCCGCTTTGGGTGGCGAAACCCTCCGGATCGGTTTCCTTGAAGGCGATAGCAACAGGTTGGGTCATGTGGGGTTCTCCGAAGATGAGACCGGCGCGCGCGTCGGCGGTGCTCGGTCGCGATTGGCATCAAATTGCGCGCGAGCCTAGCCCTGCCTCCGGAAAATGAAAAGCACCCCCGCTGTGCCCTTCCCTCACTTCGCCCGACAGGCTAGAGAAAGGGAAATATTCGGGGGTATTGAGAGGGTCGTGACGCAACTGGACAGATATGTTTTGTCCAAATTGATGGCGCTGTTCGGGTTTTTCGCGCTCGTGCTGGTCTCCGTCTATTGGGTCAACCGGGCTGTGATCATGTTCGACAGCCTGATTTCGGACGGCCAGACCGCAACGGTGGTGCTGGAATTCACCGCGCTGACCTTGCCTTACGTCATCCGCATCGTGCTGCCGGTCGCCGCCTTCGCCGCCACGATCTACGCGTTCAACCGGCTCGATCAGGACAGCGAATTGGTGGTGATGCGCGCCACTGGCACCTCGAACTGGCGGCTGGCGCGTCCGGTGCTGGTCTTCGGGCTGATCGCCTCGGTGATGATGGCGCTTCTGGTGAATTTCCTCGTCCCCGCCGCGAAAGCCCGGCTGGCCGAGCGCCAGCAGGAGGTCGCGCAGAACCTGACCGCGAAATTCCTCACCGAAGGCACGTTCCAGCATCCCGCGCCGGGCATCTCGATCTATATCCGGCGCATTTCCGATCTGGGGGAGTTGCAGGACATCTTCGTCTCCGACAGCCGCTCGGCGCAGACGAGCACGATCTATACCGCCGACAAGGGCGTGATCGTGAAGACCGAGACGGGGCCGAAACTGATCATGTTCTCGGGCATGGCCCAGACGCTGCGCAAACCCTCGGATCGCCTGTCGGTCACGCGGTTTGCCAATTTCACCTATGATATCGGCTCGTTCCTGAAGGCCGGTAAGGCGCGGGCGCCGAAGATCGACGAGATGACGACGCCGCGCCTCGCCGCGATGATGGCCGGGACCGGTCTGGACGCGACACCGGGCGCGAATAGCGCCAAGGCCGCCCGCGACGCGCTGCGGCTGGAGCTTGCCCGGCGGATCACCCAGCCCCTGCTGGCCCCGATCGCGGCGCTGATCGGCTTCTCGGCGCTGATGATGGGCACATTCTCGCGCTTTGGCATGTGGCGGCAGATGTCGCTCGCCATCGGCGGGCTGATCGTGGTGCAGGTGCTGCAAAACGCCGCCGAGACCAGTTCCGGGCGCGACCCCTCGCTTTGGCCGAGCCTGATCGCGCCGACGCTGGGCGGGATCGTTATGGTGCTGTTCATGCTGTGGTGGTCGGGGCGTCCGCGTCGTATCCGGCCCAAACGGGAGGCTGCCGCGTGACGCTTGCCCTCTATCTTGCGAAACGGTTCCTCCGCAGCTTCCTGATCGTCGCGGCGAGCTTCTGGGGCATCCTGTTCCTGATCGACGTGGTCGAGGAAATCCGCCGCTTCTCCGATCAGGGGCTGAGCCTGCTGCAGCTCTCGGTGCTCTCTGCGCTCAACATCCCCGAGACGATTTACACCATCCTGCCGCTGATCGTGATGCTGTCGGCGGTGGCGCTGTTCGTCGCACTGGCGCGCAGCTCTGAACTGGTGGTGATCCGGGCCGCGGGCCGGTCCGCGCTGCGGATGCTGGCCGCGCCGATCGCGGCGGCGCTGGTGCTTGGCCTGCTGGCGCTGCTGGTGGGCAACCCGCTCGTCTCGGCGACCTCGAAGCGCTACGAGACGCTCGTCGATCACTACACGTCCGGTGGCGGCTCGACCGTCTCGATCGGGCGCGAAGGCGTGTGGATGCGGCAAAGCGCAGGCCTCGCCTCCGACGGCAAGTCGCTGGCGCAGGCGGTGATCCATGCCGAGCGCGCCAATGGCGATGCCACGACCCTGCATGGCGTGACCTTCCTGATCTTCGACCCTCAACGCGGCCCGGTGCGCCGGATCGACGCGAAGACCGCGACGCTGGTACCGGGCGCGTGGCAGTTGCAGGACGTGAAGGACTGGCCGCTGGGCGAGTCCACCAACCCCGAGCGCGACGCCACAACCCAGGACAGCCTCTCGCTGCCCTCCGATCTGACGGTCGCCAGCATCCGCGACAGTTTCGGCAAGCCCTCCGCGGTGCCGATCTGGCAACTGCCGAGCTTCATCGCCTCGCTCGAAGATGCGGGCTTCTCGGCGCGCCGCCATATCGTGTGGTTCCAGATGGAGCTCGCGCTGCCGGTTCTGCTGGTCGCGATGGTGCTGATCGCGGCGAGCTTCACGATGGATCATGTGCGCTTCGGGGGCATCGGCGCGAAGGTTCTTTTGGCCTTGGCCGCCGGTCTGGGCTTGTTCTTCCTGCGCAATATCGCGCAAGTTCTGGGCGATAACGGACAGATTCCCGTTCTGCTCGCGGCCTGGGCGCCGCCGGTGATCGGGTTGATGCTGCCGCTGGCGCGGCTACTGCACCGGGAGGATGGGTGATGCGGCGGCAATTCGGCGCCTTGGCAGGACGGGCGAGCGCCTTGGCGCTGATCGTCGCGCTTGGCGTGACGGGCCCGCAGACGGTGCGCGCGCAAGACGCTACCGCGACAGCCTCCACCCCCACTACGCAGGACGCGCCGATCCCGTCGTCGGACGAATTGGCGACGCTGCTGGCCGACCGGGTCTCGATCCGCAATCAGAACGAGCTGGTCGCCGAGGGCAATGTCGAGGTCTTCTACAAGTCCAACCGGCTTTCCGCCAAGCGCGTGGTCTATGACCAGAAGGCGGACAAGCTCTACCTCGAAGGTCCGATCCGGCTGGTGCAGCCCGGCCAGTCGCAGGCGGTGATCCTCGCCTCGCAGGCGGAGCTATCCTCGGATCTGCAAAACGGCATCCTGCTCAGCGCCCGGATGGTGATGGCGCGCGAGTTGCAGCTCGCCGCCGCCCGGATCGAGCGGCGCGACGGCGCGATCACGATCATGGACAAGGTCGTGGCCTCGTCTTGCGAGGTCTGCCGGACCAACCCGACGCCGCTTTGGGAAATCCGCGCGAGCCGCGTCGTGCATAACGCGACCACGCGGCAGATCGTCTTCGAGGATGCGCAGTTCCGCGCGGCAGGCGTGCCGATCGCCTATCTGCCGCGGCTCCGCCTGCCCGCGCCGGGCGTGCGGCGGATGACGGGATTCCTCGCCCCGCAATTCCGCACCACGAGCGGCCTCGGGCCGGGGCTTCTGGTGCCTTATTTCATCGCGCTCGGGCCCAGCCGCGACCTGACGGTGACGCCCTATTTCGCGACCTCGCGCACCGAGACGCTGAACCTGCGCTACCGGCAGGCCTTCAACTGGGGCAAGATGGAATGGTCGGGCGCGCTGAGCAAGGACGACATTCGCAGCGGCACGCGCGGCTATCTCTTCGGCGATCTCGAGGCGAAACTGCCCCGCGAATTCCGTTTGACCGCGCAGCTTCGGCTGGTCAGCGACGACAGCTACCTGCTCAATTACGGGCTCGGCGACGATGACCGGCTGTGGTCGGGCGTCACGCTCGAACGGGTGCGCCGCGACGAACTGATCTGGGCCCGCGCCGGCAATGTCCACTCGCTGCGGGCGGGCGAAAGCAACTCGACAGAACCGATGCTGAGCGGCACCGGCGAATGGATCCGCACATTCCGCCCCGCCGCAATCGGCGGACAGGGCAGCCTGCGGTTTTCCACCTTGGCGACGCGGCGCGCCTCGAATTCGACGCTCGATCTCAACGGCGACGGACGGCCCGACGGGCGCGACATGGTGCGTGGCTCGCTCACCGCCGACTGGCGGCGCAACTGGCTGTTCGGGCCGGGTATGCTGGGCTCCATCGAGACGCAATTCGCGGGCGACATCATCGAGACCAATCAGGATTCCGCCTTCAGCGACACGATCCTGCGCGGCCAACCCACCGTCGCCGCGGAAATCCGCTGGCCCTGGGTGAAGACGAGCGGCCGCGCCGCCTATGTGATCGAGCCGGTGGCGCAGATCGTCTGGGCGCCCGATCATCTGGCGGACGCCTCCAACGAGGACAGCCAGCTGCCCGAATTCGACGGCGGCAACCTGTTCTCGCTGACCCGCTATCCGGGCGAGGATGCGCGCGAGACCGGCCTGCGCGCCAATGTCGGGCTCGGCTGGACGCGCTATGACAGCTCCGGCTGGTCTCTGGGCGTCGCGGCGGGCCGCGTGTTCCGCCAGCGCGATCTGAGCCAGTTTTCGCAGGGCACGGGGCTGTCGGGGACGAAATCGGACTGGCTCCTCGAGACTCATCTGACCACCGCGAACGGGCTGACCCTGTCGAACCGCGCGCTGTTCGACGATAACCTCTCCGTGTCGCGCGACGAGTTGCGGCTGTCGCGGGTCGGTAATGACTTCAACGTCTCGGCAGGTTATCTCTGGCTCGAGAAGAACCCCGCCGAAGGGCGCGACGACAACATGTCGGAACTGATGCTCGACACGGGATGGCGCTGGGGCAACGGCTGGTCGGGCACGCTCAGCACACGTTACGATTTCACCGCCGAGCGCGCCGCACGCGCCAAGCTCGGCCTGCGCTACCAGACCGAATGCATCGCGGTTGATCTTTCCCTCTCGCGCCGCTTCACGTCATCCACTAGTGTAGCCCCGGAGACCGATTTCGGCCTTTCCGTCCAACTCGTCGGCTTCGGCGCGAGTGGCGGTGCGCCCGCGCGGCGAACCTGCGGAGGGTAAGGCTGGGGATCGCAACGCGGCCCAGCGGGCCCAGAGGATCAACGAGGCCCCAAGGGCCAAGACTGAACGAGACGAAACGGACAGACACGCTCATGACGATGATGACCCGACTGCTCACCCTTCTGGCGCTGATGCTCGCCCTGCCTTTCGCCGCAGGGACGGCGCAGGCGCAATCGGGCGGCAGCTTCGCGCCCGTCGTCACCGTCAACGGGCTGGGCGTGACCGATTACGAAATCAGCCAGCGCCAGCGCTTCATGCAGCTGCTCAATGCCGGCGCGAACTCCCGCGAGGATGCCGAGAAGGCGCTGATCGAAGATCGCCTGCGCATCTGGGCCGGCAACCGCATCGGCATCAAGCTCGACGAGGCCGCGATCCAGAAGGGCATGGACGAATTCGCGGGCCGCGCGAACATGACCGGCGAGCAATTCGTGCAGGCGCTGCAGAAGGAAGGCGTCGATCCGAACACCTTCCGCAATTTCACCGAGGCTGGCCTCGTCTGGCGTCAGGTGGTCCGCGCGCGCTTCGGGCCGCGGGTGAACATCACGAAAGCTGACATCGACCGCGCGATGATGCCCGAAAGCCAGACCGGCAAGGGCGTGAAGGTGCTACTCTCCGAAGCGATCATTCCCGCGCCTCAGGGCAACGCACGGGCCGCGATGGGTCAGGCGCGTCAGCTTTCGGCCGCACAGGGCGAAGGCGCGTTCGCAGCGCTCGCCCGTCAGTATTCGGCCGCTCCCTCGCGGGATCGCGGCGGGCGTCTGGACTGGATGCCGATCGACAAGCTGCCGCCGCAACTGCGCGGCGTGGTGCTCAAGCTCAAGCCGGGCACGGCGACCCAGCCGATCGAACTTCAGGGCGCGGTCGCGGTCTTCCTGCTGCGCGCGATCGGTGACGGCGAGGCCCCGTCGGGCCCGCAGACGCTGAGCTACATGACCTTCGCCATCGGCCAGACCGGCTCGCAGCAATCGGCAAAGGTCCAGAGCCAGGTGGCCGCGGCGCGCCAATGCAACCAGCTCTACACGATCGGCAAGGGCTTCCCGGCGAGCGCGCTCACCATGCATGAGGACGTGGCGCAGGCGCAGGTGCCGACCAATGTCGGTCTCGCGCTGTCGCATCTCGACGTGGGCGAGAGCGAAGTGATCCCGCAGGGCGCAAACGACCTTCTGGTGATGCTCTGCGATCGCAAAGTGGCACCCGAGGGCGACCAGTCCGCCCCCGACCGCGATCAGGTCCGCGCGGCACTGGAGAGCAAGGCGCTCGAAGCCTATGCCAACGGCTACATGGCCGATCTGGAAGCCGACGCGGTGATCGTGCGCAAATGAGCGCCCAGCCGACCGATCGCACTGCGGCCCGTGCGCCCGACCGCCCCGTGATCCTCAGCTGCGGCGATCCCTCGGGGGTTGGCCCCGAGATCGCCGCCCGCGCCTGGGAGCATTGCGGCGCGAAGCTGCCTTTCGTCTGGATCGGCGATCCCGCGCATCTGCCGCGCGGCACGAAGATCCGCGAGATCGACCGCCCCGCCGATGCGCTGCGCCATGCCAGCGCCGGGCTGCCGGTGCTGCCCCACCAGTTCCCCGCCGCCGCCCTACCGGGCGAGCCGGACCCCGCCAATGCGAAAGCCGTGATCGACGTGATCGCGCGCGGCGTCGATCTGGTGATGCGCGGCGAAGGCACCGGGCTGACCACCGCGCCGATCAACAAGAAAGCGCTTAAGGACGGGGCAAAGTTCACCTTCCCCGGCCACACCGAATATCTGGCCCATCTCGCGGGCGTCGAGCGGGTGGTGATGATGCTGACCTCGTCGCGTGTCGACCCGCCGCTGCGCGTGGTGCCCGCCACGATCCATGTCGCGCTGTCCGAGGTGCCGAAACTCCTGACCCCGCAGCTTCTGCGCGAGACGGTGCGGATCACCTATGAAGGGCTGCGGCGCGATTTCGGCTTCTCCGCCCCGCGGATCGCCGTGGCGGGGCTGAACCCGCATGCAGGCGAAGGCGGCGCGATGGGCTCCGAGGAAGGCGACTGGATCGCCGACACGCTCGACGGTCTGCGCGAAGAGGGCTACGCCGTCGCGGGGCCGATGCCCGCCGATACGATGTTCCACGCCCGCGCCCGTCAGACCTACGACGCGGCTATCTGCGCCTATCACGATCAGGCGCTGATCCCGATCAAGACGCTCGATTTCGACGGCGGGGTGAATATCACGCTCGGCCTGCCCTTCGTGCGGACCTCACCCGATCACGGCACCGCCTATGACATCGCGGGCCAAGGCCGCGCCAACCCCGCCTCGCTGATCGCGGCGCTGGAGATGGCGGCCCGGATGGGAGCCGCGCGTCATGACTGAGGCTGCGTAATGGCGACGATCGACGGGCTGCCGCCGCTGCGCGAGGTTCTGCAGACGCATGATCTGGTGGCAAAGAAGAGCCTCGGGCAGAACTTCCTGCTGGACCTGAACCTGACCGCGAAGATCGCGCGCTCTGCGGGCGATCTGACGGGCGCGGATGTGCTGGAGGTCGGCCCCGGCCCCGGCGGTCTGACCCGCGGGCTTCTGGCCGAAGGGGCGCGCAAGGTCCTCGCGATCGAGAAGGACACGCGCTGCCTACCTGCCTTGGCCGAGATCGCCGAAGCCTATCCGGGGCGGCTCGAGGTCATCAATGGCGACGCGCTGCAGATCGACCCGCTCGCGCATCTGACGCCGCCGATCAAGATCGCCGCGAACCTGCCCTATAACGTGGGCACCGAGCTGCTGGTGCGCTGGCTGACGCCGAAAGAGTGGCCGCCCTTCTGGGAGAGCCTGACGCTGATGTTCCAGCGCGAGGTGGCCGAGCGGATCGTGGCCAAACCGGGCAGCAAACATTACGGTCGGCTCGCGATCCTCGCGCAGTGGCGTGCCGAGGCGAAGATCGTGATGAGCCTGCCGCCCGAAGCCTTCACGCCCGCGCCGAAGGTCCATTCGGCAGTGGTGCATCTAAAGGCCCTGCCCGAGCCGCGCTATCCGGCCGATGCGGCGACGCTCAGCCGGGTCGTGGCCGCGGGCTTCAACCAGCGCCGCAAGATGCTGCGCGCCTCGCTGAAAGGCGTGGCCCCCGATATCGAGGCGAAGCTGGAGCAGGCCGGGATCGCACCGACCGAGCGCGCCGAACGCGTGACGCTGGAGCAATTCTGCCGGCTCGCACGCATCGTCGCGGGTCAGGAATGATCCGCCCGGCGCGCGAGGACGACCTGCCGCGCATTGCCGAGATCGCCGAGGCCGCCTTCTCCCGCTACATTCCCCGGATCGGACGCCCGCCTGCTCCGATGCTCGCCGATCATGCCGCCGAGCAGCCGCATCTCTGGGTCTGCGAGGGGGAAAGCGGACTCGCGGGCTATATCGGGCTCTTTGCGGATGACGGCACGCCGCCCCGGTTGCAGATCGAGCCCGTCGCCGTCGACCCGGCCGCACAAGGGCAAGGCATCGGGCGGCAGTTGATGGCGTTCGCCGAGGCGCGCGCCCGCGAGATCGGCGCGGAAAAGCTGTGGCTTTTTGCCAATGCCGCGATGGAGGAGAGCCGCGCGGTCTATGCGCGGCTCGGCTTTATCGAGCGCGACCGCCGGATGGATGGCGGCTATGACCGGGTATTTCTGGACAAAGACCTGACCGCCTGAGTGCCGCCCCTGCCCCAACATGCAAAAAGGCCCGCCGATCCGGCGGGCCTTTTGCTATCTCTTGTCCGAGGCGTTACTCGCCCGAAGCTTTGGGCATCTCGGCGCTCGCCTCTGCCTTTTCAGCCTTGTCGGCTTTCGGGGCGCGCGGCTTGCGCGGGGCGCGCGGACGCTTGGGCTTTTCGGCCTTTTCCGCTTTCTCGGCCTTTTCCGCTTTCTCGGCCTTCTCAGGCTGTTCCCCGGTTTTCGGCGCCTCTTCGCTGCTGCGGCTTTCCGGCGTCTCGACGAGGGTGGAATCCTCTTCGAGCTCGAGCTGCGGCATCGGCGGCATCATCTCGGGGCTTTCGGCGCGCTTGTTGCGACCGGAGGATTTCGCCTCGCTGCGCTCTTCGCGACGCTCGGACGTGGTGTTGTCCTGAGCTTCCCCCTTCGAGGCGGCCTCGTTCTGGCTGTCGCCCTGCTGGCCATTGTTCTGGCCGCTGTTTTGACCGCCCTGCTGACCGTTACCGCCTTGGTTCTGACCACCGTTATTCTGGCCACCATTGTTCTGGTTGCCGTTATTCTGGTTGTTCTGCTGGCGCTGCTGGTTGCGGGCCTCTTGCTCGCGGGCCTGTTCTTTCTGCGCCTCGCCCAGCATTCGCGTGTAATGCTCTGCGTGCTGCAGGAAGTTCTGCTCGGCCACGCGGTCGTTGCCGAGCTGTGCATCGCGCGCAAGCTGAAGATATTTATCAATGATCTGCTGCGGCGTACCGCGCACCTTGCCTTCGGGGCCGGAGCTGTCGAAGACGCGGTTGACGATATTGCCCATCGACCGTTGACGGTTCGACTTATTACGCGAACGGGATTTCGAAGATCTCATGGCTTTCGTTTTCTTGGCCCGTTGTCACGGGCTTTTCGGAAATGGCCGCTAATGCGTGGCCTGCGGGCTGAACTGTCACGCTGGGCATACCTGCCCGGTTTCGTTCCTAACACCCGCGCTGTGAAGCTGAGCCGTGCGGGGGATTACTATCCGCCCTGCACAGGCTTGACTAAACATGCGGGGGGCCACCTTTCAAGTCAGAAAATCGGTCAAATCCGCGATTTCCGCCGATTCGCGGTGTTTTCCCCAAGATTTTGCGCGATTTTGCGCTCAAGACGCGCCGCAATCCGCCGGATCGCCGGATTTATGCGCCAAAACGACGCGGTCACGCCCATCGAGATCTTGGCGCGTCTCGATCTGCTCGAACCCCTGGGCGGCGAAGAGATCGCTGACCGCCTGCGCCTGTGTCGGACCGATCTCCACCGCGAGACGACCGCCCGCCAGCAGCCGCGCCCCTGCCCCGAGTGCAATCGCGCGATAGGCGTCGAGCCCATCGCCGCCGGGGGTCAGCGCCGAGAGCGGCTCCCAGTCGCGCACATCCTGCGAGAGCCCCGCCATCTCGTCCTGGGCGATATAGGGCGGGTTCGAGACGATGAGGTCGTAGCGCCCCGGCACATTGGCAAACCAGTCTGAAATCAGGAACTTGGCGCGTTTGGCCACGCCGAGCGCCTCGGCGTTGCTTTTCGCGACCTCCAGCGCGGCGTCCGACAGATCGGTCCCCGTCCCCGCCGCGAAGGGCATGGATTTCAGCAGCGAGATCAAGATGCAGCCGGTGCCCGTGCCAAGGTCGAGCGCGTGGACGAAGGGCCGCTCCAGCGCCACCTCGACCAGCAGTTCCGTCTCGGGGCGCGGGTCGAGCGTGTCGCGGGTGACGCGGAATTCGTGCCCCCAGAACAGCCGCTTGCCGGTGATCTGGGCGACGGGCTGGCGCGCCGCGCGGGCGGTGAGGGCCGTCTCGAACCGGGCGGCAGCGTCATCGGGCAGCGGGTCTTGCAGCGCGAGCGTCAGGCGGTCGGGTGCCACCTGCAACGCATGGGCCAGCAGCCTGCGTGCGTCGGTCTGCGCGCCCTCGATCCCGGCTTCGCGTAACCTCCGGGTTGCAGCGACCAGCGCATCCTGCGCCCTCACGCTTCCATCTCCGCGAGCTTCGCCGCCTGATCGTCGGCAATCAGCGCGTCGACCACCTCGTCGATCTCGCCTTCCATAACCTTATCAAGGGAATAGAGCGTAAGATTGATGCGGTGATCGGTCAGCCGCCCTTGCGGGAAATTATAGGTGCGGATGCGCTCCGAGCGGTCGCCGGAGCCCACCTGAGACTTCCGCGTCTCGGCGCGCTCGGAGGCCGCGCGGTCCCGTTCGGCCTCGAACAGCCGCGCGCGCAGCACCGCCATCGCATTGGCGCGGTTCTGGTGCTGAGATTTCTCCGACGAGGTGACGACGATCCCGGTCGGGATATGGGTGATGCGCACCGCCGAGTCCGTGGTGTTGACGTGCTGGCCGCCCGCGCCGGAGGCCCGCATCGTGTCGATCCGGATGTCATTGGCAGGAATGTCGATATCGACCGCCTCGACCTCGGGCAGAACGGCCACGGTTGCGGCCGAGGTGTGGATGCGCCCGCCGGCCTCGGTTTCCGGCACGCGCTGCACGCGGTGGACGCCGGACTCGTATTTCAGCCGCGCAAAGACGCCCTCGCCCTCGATCCGGGCCACGGCCTCCTTGACGCCGCCCAGCTCGGTCTCGGTCAGCTCCATCATCTCAAACCGCCAGCCGTGTTTCTCGGCGTATTTCTGATACATGCGCAGCAGGTTACCCGCGAAAAGCGCCGCTTCCTCGCCGCCCGTGCCGGGGCGGATCTCCAAAATCGCGGGGCGCGCGTCAGCGGCATCCTTGGGCAGAAGCGCCACGCGCAAAGCCTGCTCCATCTCGGGGATACGGGATTTGAGGCGCGGCAATTCCTCCTCGGCCAGATCGCGCATTTCCGGATCGGTGAGCCAACCTTCGGCCTCTGCCAGATCGGCACGCGCCTGACGCCAGGCTTCGATCTGGGTCACGACCGGTTTGAGTTCGGAATATTCGCGGCTGATTTCGGCGATCTTGGCAGGTTCCGCGCCAGCGTTGAGCAGCGCCTCGAGGTACTCGAAGCGCGCGAGGATCTGGTCGAGTTTCTCTTCGGGCAACATGGGATCGGTTTGGCGCGAAGCGTGCGGGGCGTCAAGGCAGGAGCGTTGGGAGGAGTGCGCCGCTTCCTCCCTTCGGTCCGGGGCGACCAGCCCCGGGCCGCGCCCGACCCTCCCCCCGGGAGGGCGCATTGGCGATGTCGTCGCAGGCTCAAGCGTCCGCCGGGCTTGCGAGATAAAGTGCCCGGCGACAGGCGACGCCACGCGCCCACCCGAGGCTCGAGCGCGCCCCTTCTCAACCAACGTGTCATCATGGACGCCACCTCATCACATATCAGCCGGTGGCCCACGCCTCCCTTTACGGCTCGGGTCCTATCACCTAGATAAACAGTCGAGTAATTCGATAGGCGCCCGCGCGCGCCCCCGCCGATGAAAGAGGCTTCCATGACCGCCACGCCCGAAGAGCCGCTTGAAGGCACCCCGCTGATCAAGCCCTCGACGACCGATCACCCGCTCTACGAAAGTGTCGTGGAAGCGTGCCGCACCGTCTATGACCCGGAAATTCCGGTGAACATCTACGATCTCGGCCTCGTCTACACGATCGAGATCAGCCCCGAGAATGACGCGAAGGTGATCATGACGCTCACCGCGCCGGGCTGCCCCGTGGCGGGCGAGATGCCGGGCTGGGTTCACGATGCCGTGGCCTGCGTCGGCGGTCTGCGCGATGTCGATGTCGAGATGACCTTCGATCCGCAATGGGGCATGGACATGATGTCCGACGAGGCGCGGCTGGAACTGGGCTTCATGTGAGGCCCGGAGGGGGCTCTGCCCCCGCACCCTGCGGGTGCCCCCCGGGATATTTCGGACCAAGAGGAAGGGAGCCACGCGGCTCCCTTTTTGCTTCCTCGCATTTGCGCACAGCGACGTCGCGCATGCCGCCACCTTGTCCCTAGCGCCGTGCGACCCATCTCATGGCGCCGAATGTCAAACCCGATGAGAGGCCCGACTAGATGACCGACATGGCTGATACGCTTTTCTCCCCCACGAAGCTTGGCGCGATCGAGATCGCCAACCGCTTCGTGATGGCGCCGCTGACCCGCAACCGCGCGCCCGACCTGCATCCGACCGACATGACGGTGGAATATTACCGCCAGCGCGCAGGCGCGGGGCTGATCATCACCGAAGGCACACAGATCTCGCCGATGGGTCAGGGCTATGCCTGGACGCCCGGCATCTATAACGACGCGCAGGTCGCTGGCTGGAAGAAAGTCACCGAGGCCGTGCATGGCGCGGGCGGCAAGATCGTCGCGCAGATCTGGCACGTCGGCCGGATTTCGGTGCCGCAGCTTCTGGATGGACGCGATCCGGTCGGCCCCTCGGCGATCTCGGCCGAGGCGAAAACCTTCGACGGTGAAGGCTTCGTGGCGACCACCACGCCCCATGCGCTGACGGTCGAAGAGATCGCCGCCACGGTCGAGGATTACCGCAACGCGGCGCGCAACGCGAAAGCCGCGGGCTTCGATGGCGTCGAGATCCACGCCGCGAATGGCTACCTGATCGACCAGTTCCTGCGCGACACTTCGAACAAACGCGAAGACGCATATGGCGGCTCGATCGAGAACCGCACCCGCTTCCTGCGCGAAGTGGTGGACGCGGTGACCGATATCCTCGGCGCAGAGCGCGTGGGCATCCGCCTCTCGCCCTGGTCGAACGCGAATAACGTGGGCATCGACAGCAACACGGCGGAACTGTTCGGCGCGGTGGTCGACTTCCTCAACACCAAGCCGATGGCCTTCGTGCATTTCGTCGAAGGCCAGACCGGCGGTCCGCGCGAGTGGCCCGCGGACGGGATCGAGACGCTGCGTGCGAAGTCGAAAGCGCCCTATATCGCGAATAATGGTTACGACAAGGCGATGGCCGAAACGGCGCTGAAAGAGGGCGCGGCGGCGGTGGCCTTCGGCAAGCTGTTCATCGCGAACCCGGACCTGCCGACGCGCTTCGAGAAGGACGCGCCGCTCAACGCGCCGAACCCGGACACGTTCTACGGCGGCGGTGCTGAGGGCTATACGGATTATCCGTTCCTCGTTGAGTGATGCAGGCTATTTCGCCTGCTAAATAGAAGATGCAGGTATTTTTACTTGCATATTGTTATGCGCAGGCATTATAACCTGCGCATGGCTTATTTTTGTGTCCTCACCGGCGATATCGTCGCCTCGACCCGTCTCTCGGCCTCCGAGCTGAGCGCGGCGCTCGATGCGATCGAGGGAGCGGCGGAAGCGTTGCGGCCCTCACTGGGCGACACGGCTTTCGCCCGCAATCGCGGCGATGGCTGGCAGATAGCGATCACCGAGCCGCGCTATCAGGCAAGGCTGGCCGTGCTGATCGAGGCCGAGTTGCGCGCTCTGGGCGAGGCATTCTCGACCCGGATCGCGATTGCCGAGGGTGATGGCGCCCTGCCTGCGGATGGCGACCTGAACGGAGCGTCGGGGCCGGTCTTCACTACCTCGGGGCAACTGCTCGATAGCCTCGAAGGTCCGCGCATCGCCCATGCGGCAGGCGGGGCGCTTGGTGCGGCGCTGCGGCTGTTCGACCATCTCTCGGAGGAATGGACGCCAGCGCAGGCGCGCGCGATCGCGCCGATGTTGCGCCTTAAACCTCCGACCCAGACCGCCGCCGCCTCCGAGATCGGCATCACCCGGCAATCGCTGGCACAGGCCTTGGCAAGCGCGGCTTACCCGGCCATCGTGGAGGCCTTAGCGATGATCGAGGAGACCCCATGATCGAGACTTTCGCGGCACTTCTCTTCGCCCATACCTTCACCGATTTCGCGTTTCAAAGCAGCGACATGGCGGAGAAGAAGGCCAGGCGGGACGGAGCGGCTCTGGCCACGCATATCGCGATCCTCGCGGGGCTGACGCTGTTGGTGGGGCTGCAGCTGAGCTGGGCGCTGATCGGGGTGCTGGCGCTGGTCGCCCTCAGCCATCTCGTGATCGACATCGCCAAGAGCTTCGCGCCCAAAACGCATCCCCTCGCCGCCTTCCTCGGCGATCAAGCGGCCCATCTGGCTGCGACCGCGCTCATCGCCGCCACCTTCCCGACATTTTGGAACAATTCGCTCTGGGCGGGCCTCACTTGGCTCCCCGGTGCCCTGACGCTCGCCACCGGCCTCCTGATCACCACCCGCGCGGGCGGCTTCGCGGTGGGACTGCTGATGGCGCAATATGAAAACGACGCCCCGCCTGAGGGGCTGCCCCAGGGCGGGCGGATGATCGGGCTGCTCGAACGCGGGCTGATTATTCTTCTGGTTCTGGCGGGACAACCCTCCGGCATCGGCTTTCTGATCGCGGCGAAATCGATCCTGCGCTTCGAGGCGGTGTCAAAGGACGGGGCGAATCCGAAATCCGAATATGTGATCATCGGCACGCTGGCCTCTTTCGGCTGGGCGCTCGCCGCCTCTTACGCCACGCTCGCGCTTTTGGGACAGCTTCCGCCCCTTGGAATCCTGCCCGTCCCCGACTAAATTACTCGGTGAAGGAGAGCCCCCATGTTCAACGTCCCCGGACAAGATCCCGTCACCCTGACCGACGCCGCCGTCGCGCAGATTGCCAAGCTTATGTCGCGCGAGGATGCGGCTGGCTTCCGCATCGGCGTGAAGAAAGGTGGCTGCGCGGGCATGGAATACACGATGGAGGTCGCGGCCGAGGCTGGGCCGATGGATATCGTCGTCGAGAAGGGCCCCGCCCGTGTGCTGATCGCGCCGATGGCGCAGATGTTCATGCTGGGCACCGAGATCGACTACGAGACCGGCCTTCTGGAATCGGGCTTCAAGTTCCGCAATCCGAACGTGGTCGATGAATGCGGCTGCGGCGAGTCGATCAAGTTCGCCGATATGGAAGCCCCCCAGAGCAACGGCTAAGTCGCGTCCCCGCGCCAATTTGCCCTTTGCGAGCCTGCGCCCCCTGCCCTAATGTCAGGCCCAACGACATCAGGGAGAATAATCGCACATGCGCAAGAAACTGGCCGCCGGCAATTGGAAGATGAACGGGCTCAAGAGCAATCTGGGCGAGGTCTCGGCGCTGACCGAAGCGCACCCCGCGCCCGCCTGTGACGTGCTGCTCTGCCCGCCCGCGACGCTGATTGGCGCGATGGCCGAGGCGGCTGGCGGCAAGCTCGCGGTCGGCGGACAGGACTGCCACATGAACGAGAGCGGCGCGCATACCGGCGACATCTCGGCGCAGATGATCGCGGATGCGGGTGGCTCTTATGTCATCGTCGGCCATTCCGAGCGTCGCGCGGACCACCACGAAAGCGATCTCATCGTGCGCGCCAAGGCCGAGGCGGCGATTGGCGCAGGTCTGATTGCGGTGATCTGCGTGGGCGAGACAGAGGCGCAGCGCGACGGCGAACAGACGCTCGACGTGATCGGCGAACAGCTTGCGGGCTCCGTTCCCGATGGTGCGACGGCCGCCAATTGCGTGATCGCCTATGAACCCGTCTGGGCGATCGGCACGGGCCGCACGCCGACGCTGGAGCAGATCGCCGAGGTGCATGACTTCATGCGCAACACGCTGGTCGCGCGCTTCGCGGCCGCGGGCAACGGGATGCGCCTGCTCTATGGCGGCTCGGTCAAACCCTCCAACGCGGAAGAGATTTTCGCGACTTCCAATGTCGATGGCGCGCTTGTGGGCGGGGCCTCGCTCAAGGCCAGCGATTTCGGCGCGATCATCGCGGCGCTGGAGGCAAGCTGAGCCACGCCTCGCTCCGCACCACGGAGACCATAGACACAAGGGCCGCGCGGCTTTTCAACGCCGCGCGGCCCACGCAATTTCCCCCGCGCCGCCTTGCGGGCGCCGCCCCGATCTCGTATCACGCGGGCCAAGCTTTCAAGAGGATGACAGATGCGCGCCGAGACGCAGAACACCGTCGAACAGATCCGCAAGTCCCTGACCTTGCTGGGCCAGCGGATGGACCTCGAGACCGCGCCGCACCGGATCGAGGAATTCAACGCGATGATCGAAGACCCCACCCTGTGGGACGATCAGGCGCGCGCGCAGAAACTGATGCGCGACCGGCAGCAACTGATGGACAAGTTCGAAACCTATAACCGGATCAAGCAGGATCTGGAGGACAATGTCGAACTGATCGAGATGGGCGAGATGGAAGACGACGAGGAAGTCGTCTCCGAGGCCGAGGCCTCGCTGGCCGCGCTGAAAGAGACCGCCGCGTCGAAAGAGCTCGAAGCCCTTCTCGATGGCGAGGCGGATGCGAATGACACCTTCCTCGAGATCAACGCAGGCGCGGGTGGCACGGAGGCCTGCGACTGGGCCTCGATGCTGCAGCGGATGTATGTCCGCTGGGCCGAAAAGCGCGGCTACGAGGTCGAGCTGCAATCGGAAGAACCGGGCGCCGAGGCCGGGATCAAATCCTGCGCCTACAAGATTTCCGGGCCCAACGCCTATGGCTGGCTGAAATCGGAATCGGGCGTGCACCGCCTCGTGCGGATTTCGCCCTTCGGCAAGGGCACGCGCGAGACCTCGTTTGCGTCGGTCTGGGTCTATCCGGTCGTCGACGACAATATCGAGATCGAGGTGAACCCCGCCGATATCCGCATCGACACGTTCCGCTCTTCGGGCGCGGGCGGTCAGCACGTCAACACGACCGACTCGGCGGTGCGGATCACCCACCACCCGACCGGGATCGTGGTCACCTCGTCGGAGAAGTCGCAGCACCAGAACCGCGACATCGCGATGAAGGCGCTGAAATCGCGCCTCTATCAGATGGAGCTGGAAAAGCGCACCGCGGCGATCAACGAAGCCCACGAGAACAAGGGCTCGGCCGGTTGGGGCAACCAGATCCGCTCTTACGTGCTGCAGCCCTACCAGATGGTGAAGGACCTGCGCACGCAGCACGAGACCTCGGATACGCAGGGCGTGCTCGACGGCGATCTCGACGGGTTCATGGCGGCGACGCTGGCGCTTGGCCTCGAAGGCAAATCCCGCGCCGACGCGCAAGCGGAGAGCTGATCGCGAATGGCGGCGCGGGTTCATATTACCGGCGCCGCGGGTTCGGGCACATCTTCGCTGGGACAACGTCTGGCCGACCGGCTGGGCGTCACCCATCTCGACACCGACCAGTTCTACTGGGCCGAGAGCGACCCGCCCTACACCGTCAAGCGCCGCCCCGCCGAGCGGCTGGCGCTGATGGAAGAGGCGAAGGAACCGGAGGGCTGGGTAATCTCCGGCTCGCTCGACGGCTGGGGGGAGCCCGCAATCGCAGGCGCCGATCTGATCGTCTTTCTCACCGCCCCCACACCGATCCGCCTTGCGCGCCTGCGCAAGCGCGAGGCGGCGCGCTTCGGCACCCGTATCCGCAAGGGCGGCGACATGGAGGCCAATCACGGCTCCTTCCTGACCTGGGCTGCGGGCTATGACGATCCCTATTTCTCGGGGCGCTCGCTCAGCCGCCATCACGAATGGCTGGCGGGCCGGTCCGAGCTGGTGCTGGAGCTGTCGGGCACGCGACCGCTCGACGAGTTGCTGGCCGAGTGCGTTGCCGCGCTTGGAATGAAACCCTGAACGGTTTTGGCGCGTATCCTCTCCAGTAGCGAGAGGATGAGCACCGTGGACTTCAACGACAAACGCATCTGGATCATGGGCGCGAGCTCGGGCATCGGGCAGGCGCTGGCGCGCGAATTGGCCGCGCGCGGGGCGCGGCTGGTGCTCTCGGCCCGCTCGGTCGAGCCGCTGGACGCGCTAAAGGCGGAGCTCGGTCAGGGCGAGGTCGTGCCCTGCGACGTCTCCGATCCCGAAAGCCTCGACGATGCGCGCGGCGAGATCCTCACCCACGGGCCGCTGGACGCGATGATCATCACCGCGGCGCTCTACGATCCCGGACGCGTCGATGAAATGGAGCGCGATGCGGCGCGCAAGCTGGTGGAGGTGAACCTGCTCGGCACGCTGTGGTTCGCGCAGGCCGCACCGGGATTGCTGCGCGAGGGCGGGCAGCTGGTGATCTTCGGCTCGGTCGCAGGCATCTTCGGGCTGCCGAAGGGGCAGCTCTATTCCGCCTCGAAAGCCGCCGTGATCAACCTCGTCGAGAGCCTGCGCGTGGAATATGCCCCCCAGATCGACGTGCGCCTGATCTCTCCCGGCTTCGTGAAGACTCGCCTGACCGAGAAGAACGATTTCGCCATGCCCTTCGTGATCGAAGCCGATGAAGCCGCCCGCCGCATTGCCGACGGGCTGGCCAAGGACCGCTTCGAGACCCACTTCCCCCGCCGCCTCACATGGCAGCTCAAGCTATTGAAACGACTGCCTTATGCGATCTCTCTGCGACTGACCAAACGGATGGGCGGCTGAGTCTCGCGGCGACGCAGCAAGCAATTCTCTGGACAGATCACGCCCGCGTGACGCAACGTGAAGTTGCGGGCCTTGGGGAGAGGGCCCTCAGTCAGGGAGAAGAAACATGCAAACTGTCGCGTCGCCGCCTTCCGAGGTGCCGCATATCCGCGACCTTCAGGTCTCGGAAATACCAGATATCCTGAAAGCAGGATGGAACGATTTCAAACGCGCCCCGGCCTTCGGGCTGATGTTTTCGGGCTTCTACGTGCTCGGCGGCATCGTGCTCTGGACCGTGTTCGCAGCCCAGGGCGAGGAATGGTGGCTGATCCCCTTCGCGCTCGGCTTTCCGCTGCTCGCGCCCTTCGCGGCGATGGGGCTTTATACCGTCTCGCGCAAGCTGGAGGCGCAGGAGCCGCTGGAATGGCGTGAGGTGATCGCCTGCTGCGTCTCCGAGAAGGACCGCCAGACG
This sequence comes from Thioclava sp. ISO4, assembly GCF_058105145.1. Classification (NCBI taxonomy): domain Bacteria; kingdom Pseudomonadati; phylum Pseudomonadota; class Alphaproteobacteria; order Rhodobacterales; family Paracoccaceae; genus Thioclava; species Thioclava sp. ISO4. The sequence goes on along the minus strand of NZ_CM176571.1, from coordinate 2,041,426 downwards.
CCCTCGATGGCGATGCTGATCCTGATGATGTTCATGTTCTGGGTCTTCGTGGCCCACACGACCTTCGCGCTGTTCATGGGATTGTCGGCCTTCACCAACATCTCCAGCTCGCCCGAGATCCTGTTCACCGGAAACGGGCTGACGATGCTGGCGATCGGCTCCGCGATCGGGGCGGCCTTCGCGGCGATCCTGTTTTCCTTCACCGTGGTCGGACTGCCGCTGATCATGGATCGAGAGATCGACATCATCACCGCCATCCTCACCTCGATGCGGGCGGTCGCGGCCAACCCGGTCTCGATGGCGATCTGGGGCATGGTGATCGCGGCAAGCCTGTTCATCGGGATGCTGCCGGTCTTCCTTGGCCTGTTCATCGTGTTGCCGGTTCTGGGCCATGCCAGCTGGCATATGTATCGCCGCCTGACGGCCTGAAACCGAGGCGACGTTTTCCGGAGGGGCGCGATTTTCGCGCCCCTTTGTCATGGATTTATTGAAAGGCGAAAAATGTGAACATATAGTGAACACATGGCAAGAATGAACCTCGATCAGAAACTGGCGATCCTATCGGATGCGGCGAAATACGATGCCTCCTGCGCGTCGACCGGGGGGCAGCGGCGCGTCTCCAAGGATGGCAAGGGGATCGGCTCGGTCACCGGGTCGGGCATCTGCCACGCCTACACGCCAGACGGGCGTTGCATCAGCCTGCTGAAGATCCTGATGACGAATTTCTGCATCTACGATTGCGCCTATTGCGTGAACCGGGTCAGTTCGAACACCCCTCGCGCGCGGTTCTCGCCCGAGGAGGTCGTGACCCTCACCCTGGAATTCTACCGCCGCAACTATATCGAGGGGCTGTTCCTCTCCTCCGGCATCATCCGCTCGCCCGACGACACGATGACCGACATGGTGCGGATCGCGAAACTCTTGCGGGTGGAGCATAATTTCCGAGGCTATATCCATCTGAAAACCATCCCCGATGCGGCGCCCGAGCTGATCGAAGAAGCGGGGCTTTACGCCGATCGCCTCTCGATCAATGTCGAACTGCCGACCGACCGCGCGGTGCAGGATTACGCCCCCGAGAAGGATCCCGCCCAGATCCGCCGCGCGATGGGCGATGTGCGGCTGTTGCGCGACGCCCGAAAGGAGCGCAGCTTCACCGGCAAGCGCCCCCCGAAATTCGCGCCTGCGGGCCAGTCGACCCAGATGATCGTCGGCGCGGACGGGGCGAATGACACGACGATCCTGAAGACCTCGACGCGGCTCTATTCGAGCTATGCGCTCAAGCGGGTCTATTACTCCGCCTTCTCGCCGATCCCGGACAGTTCCGCCGCCCTGCCGCTGGTCAAGCCGCCCTTGATGCGCGAGCATCGGCTCTATCAGGCGGATTGGCTGCTACGCTTCTACGGCTTCGACGTGGACGAGATTTCGCAAGGCACCACCGATGGCAATCTCGATCTGACGGTCGATCCCAAGCTCGCCTGGGCGCTTGCGAACCGGCATCTGTTTCCGCTCGACGTGAACCGGGCCGAGCGCGAGATGCTGCTGCGTGTGCCGGGGCTGGGGGTGAAGACGGTGGGGCGGGTGCTGGCGACGCGCCGCCACCGGACGCTGCGCTACGAGGATCTGCGGCGGATGGGGGCGAACCTGAAGCAGGCGAAGCCTTTCATCACGCTCTTGGATTGGCATCCACGTGCGCTGACCGATGCGGCAGACCTGCGCGCCCGTTTCGCCCTACCGCCGCAGCAGTTGCGGCTGTTGTGATGCGCACGATCACCCTGCCCGAGATCGGCACGTTCGAGGCGTGGCGAGATGAGGCCCGCGCGGCCTTGGGCGCTGGCATCCCACCCGAGGAGCTTCTCTGGCATCGCGGGGCGGCGGAGGCCGATCTCTTCGCCCAGGACGCCCCTGCCCACACAGGCGGCGCTGTGAGCGTGCCGAAGGGCTTTGTCGAGCTCGCGCGCCTCGTGGTCTGCCATCGCGACCCGGAACGCTTCGCGCGGGCTTACGCGGTGCTCTGGGCGCTACGATCCGACAAGCGCCTGCTGGAGGACCGCGCCGATCCGCGCATCGACCGGCTCAACCGCATGGCCAAGGAGGTCTCGCGCGACCGCCACAAGATGACCGCCTTCGTGCGCTTCCGCGAGATCGGCGATCCGGGCGCGTCCCGCCGCCGCTTCGCCGCGTGGTTCGAGCCCACGCATTACATCTGCGAGCTGACCGCGCCGTTCTTCGTCAAACGCTTCGGCGATATGGACTGGTCGATCTTCACCCCCGATCTGACCGCGCATTTCGAAGCGGGCAAGCTGCGCTTCGACAAGGGTCAGCCGCGCCCCGATCTGCCCGAGGATGCCACTGAGGACCTCTGGCGCACCTATTTCCGCAACATCTTCAACCCGGCGCGACTGAAGGTCGGCGCGATGCAATCCGAGATGCCACGGAAATACTGGCACAACCTGCCCGAGGCCGGGCTGATCCCCGAGATGATCGCCAACGCGCAGGCGCGCGCCGAGGAGATGGCCGCAAACGCGCCTACGCTCGCTCCGGCCCGTGCGGTCAAGATCACCGAGCGGCTGGCGCGCGAGCGCGCCACGCCGCCACCCGTGGGCGACCACGCAGACGTGCTGGCCGGGCTGAACGCCTGCCGCCGCTGCCCGCTTTGGGAGAATGCGACGCAGGCTGTGCCGGGCGAAGGGCCGCTGGATGCGTCTCTGATGATCGTGGGCGAACAGCCGGGCGATTTCGAGGATCTCGAGGGCCGCCCCTTCGTCGGCCCCGCCGGGCAGCTTTTCGACGAGGTGGCGGCGCGGGCGGGCCTCATCCGCGAGCGCACCTTCATCACCAATGCGGTCAAGCATTTCAAGTTCACCCCGCGCGGCAAGCGGCGCATCCATCAGTCTCCCGACCGGCAGGAAATCCATCACTGCCGCTGGTGGCTCGATCAGGAGCGCGCTCTGGTGAAGCCGAAGGCGATCCTTGCGATGGGCGCGACGGCGCTGGAGAGCCTCACGGGCGACCGGCGGGACCTTCTCAAACGGCGCGGCTCGGTGGAGATACTCGAGGACGGCACGCCGATGCTGATCACCGTGCATCCGTCCTACCTGCTGCGCCTGCCCGACATGGAAAAGCCCGCGATGATGCGGGCTTTCGAGGCGGATCTGGCCCGCGCAGTGCAGATGGCGGCGTGAAGCCTCAGCCCAGCCTGGCGAGCGACGGGAAGGTCTCCAGCAGCCAGAAGCTGATCGCCGAGAACGCATTGGTCAGCAGCAGGATCCCGACGACGACCAGAAGCGCGCCCATCGTCTTCTCGATGATCCCCATATAGGCCTTGAGCCGGTTCATCACGCCGATCGCGCGCTGGATGAACAGCGCGGCCAGCAGGAACGGGATGCCCAGCCCCAGCGCATAGACCGCCAGCAGCGCGGTGCCCCGCGCCTGATCGCCGCCCTGAGCGGCCAGCGACAGGATCGCGCCCAGTTGGGGGCCGATGCAGGGCGTCCAGCCGAAGGCGAAAGCAAGGCCCAGAACATAGGCGCCAAGCGAGGAGCCGCCCCGGTCGCCCGCATCCAGCCGCGCCTCGCGGTCGAGGATCGCGATCCGGAAAACCCCAAGGAAATGCAGGCCGAGGATCACGATCACCCCGCCCGCGATCCGTCCGAACAGCACCTGATTGGTCAGGAAGAACCGCCCGAAGGTCGAGGCGGCGAACCCCATGAACAGGAACACCGTCGACAGGCCCAGCACGAAGAACAGCGCCGGGACCACCGCCGAGCGCTTGCCCTCGCGCAGATCGCCCATGCTCACCCCGCCCATATAGGCGAGATAGGGCGGCACGATCGGCAGCACGCAGGGGCTGAGGAATGACAACAGACCCGCAAAGAGCGCCACGAAGGCGGCGGGCAGGAACGCAGCGGAGACGAGATCGATTCCAAACATGTTCCTCCTCTACCCCATTCCTCGCGCGCGGTCACCGGGTCGTGAGATAACAACAGCGTGGACAAATCAGCGCGGGCGCGCGAGAACCTCCGCCATGACGCCCGATATCGAAATCGACGCGAAGGGGCTGCTCTGCCCCCTGCCCGTTCTGCGCCTGCGTAAAGCGCTCGAGTCGGCCGCCCCCGGCGCACTGGTTCAACTGGTCGCGACCGACGGGGCGAGCTGGATCGACGTGCCGCATTTCTGCGCGCAAACCGGGCACGAGCTGGTCGAGGCAGAGGATTGGGAAGGCGTGAAAGTATATCTGGTGCGCAAGAGCTGATGACCGTCACGCTGCGCCCGGCCCGTGACACGGATCGCGACACGATTGCCGATCTCTGGCATCTCAGCGCGAGCCTGCCCGGTGTCGGTCCGCCGGTGATGCCCAGCCGCACCGCCCTGCGCGCCCGCGTAGACGAGGAAATGACTGCTGGCTGGCAGGTGACCCTCGCCGAGGATCAGGGGCGGATCATGGCGTTTCTCGCATTGAAACCGCGCGAGGCGATCCTGGCCGAGCTTTTCGTCCATCCCGACTGGATCGGGCATGGGATCGGCTCGAGGCTCATGGCGCAGGCCAAGGCGGCGCTGTCGGAGGGGTTCCGGCTCTACACGAGCGAGACCAACAGCCGCGCGCAGGCCTTTTACCTGCGTCACGGGATGGAGCGCCTGCAGACCGACACGCATCCGCGCAGCGGGCACGCGATGGTCTGGTATGGCTGGCCCGGCAACTAAGCCCCTTGCCGAGCGCAAAAGCGCGTGCCAATCTCCGGCCATTCTCAGGGCGGGGCGAAATTCCCCACCGGCGGTATGCGGCGAAATCCGCGAGCCCGCGAGCGCCTCGCCGTCGTGCGAGGGTCAGCAGATCAGGTGCGAGGCCTGAGCCGACGGTTACAGTCCGGATGGAAGAGAATATGCAGCCGACCCCGTGCCTTGGCGCGTGGGCGCGGACTGCATGTGATCGCCTTGGGTGACGTGTCGCTATGCAAGGAGATTACGATGACACACACCCGTTACGCTTTTATCAAGGCCAATTGGCACGCCGATATCGTCGACCGTGCGCTCGAGGGGTTTCTCGAAGAGATCCCGGAGGCGCAGGTCGATGTCTTCGACGTGCCCGGCGCGTTCGAGCTGCCGATGAAGGCGCAGGAACTGGCCCGCACGGGCCGCTATGGCGCGATCGCGGCCGCGGCGCTGGTCGTCGATGGCGGGATCTATCGCCATGATTTCGTGGCGCAGGCCGTGGTGAATGGCCTGATGCAGGTGGGGCTGGAGACGGGCGTGCCCGTGCTGTCGGTCTCGCTGACCCCGCATCAGTTCCAGGAGACCGATCACCACCGGGCGATCTTCGGCAGCCATTTCGTCGAGAAGGGCCGCGAGGCGGCGCGGGCGGCGCTGCAACTGACCCGCCCGGCACAGGAACTGGCTGCCTGAGCGCGGCAAACCCAATATGAAAACGAAAAAGGCCGGGCGCTCTGCCCGGCCTTTCTCAAATCTGAAGGTGCCTCAGCGGCTCCACCAGCCCCGTTTCTTGGGCTTGGGCGCCTCTTCGGTCATCGTCTCGCCCTCGGCCTCGGTCTCGGCGAAAGCCGGACCACCGGGCAGTTCGACCGGCGCATCGGGCTGCGGCGTTTCCGGCGGCTGCTCGAACGGGGTTTCCGGTTCGGGCGCGGGCGGCGCTTCCGGCGGCACGTCGACAGGAGTTTCCTGCGGCGCGGGCTCGGGCGTCTCGACCGGTGCGTCGGGCTGCGGCGTCTCCTGCGGCTCGGTGGGCGCGTCGGGCTGCGGGGTTTCCGGCGGCTCGGGCGTGTCGGGCGTCTCTGCGACGGGTTCCTCGACCTTCTTGCGCGAACGGGAGCGACGCTTCGGCTTGGGGGCCTCTTCGGCTGCCTCTGCGGCGTCGGCCTTGACCTCTGCGGCGCTGCCTTCGACGGCGGCTTGCGCATCGGCCTCCGCGTCCACCTTCTTGCGCGACCGCGTGCGACGCTTCGGCTTGGGCGCTTCTTCCTCGGCCTTGGCCTCGGAGCCCTCAGCGGGGGCCTCCGCGGTCTCGGCTTCGGGTTTCGGCTCTTCGACCTTCTTGCGGGCGCGCGAGCGGCGCTTGGGCTTCGGCGCCTCTTCCTCGGGCTGAGCCTCAGTCTTCGCGTCGGTTTGCGCCTCGGTCTTGGCCTCGTCTGCCGGAGCTTCCGCCGCCTGCGCGGGTTCGGCCTTGGCGGGCGCTTCCTGCCCTTCGGACGCCTCAGAAGGCTGCTCCTTGGCGGGCTGGTCGTCCGACGACTGATCGCCGTTCTCCGCGGAGTCGTTATTCTCGCCGTTCTCGCCATTCGACTTCCGGCGACGACGACGACGACGGCGCTTCTTCTTCGGCTGCTCCTCGGCTTCGGTCTCGACCGTCGCGGTCTGCTCCTCGGTCTCGGCTTCAGCTTCGGTCTCCGCCTCGTCCTCCGCGTCGTCGATCTCGGCCATCAGGCTGGCCGACGCCGACACCACGGGGCTGTCCACTTCCGCGACATTGCGCGTCGCGGTCTTGAACTTCTCGATGGTGAAATCGGGCGAGACGAGTTCCGGCGCGGCTTCGATGCGCACGGACATGCCATAGCGCGCCTCGATCACCGCCACATGCTCGCGCTTGGCGTTCATCAGGTAGTTGGCGACCGCGACGGGCGCACGCACCAGAACCTCGCGGGTCCGTTTGCGGGTGCCCTCTTCCTCGATCGCGCGCAGGACGCTCAGCGCGAGGCTGTCATCGGAGCGGATCAGGCCGGTGCCGTGGCAATGGGCGCAGGGCTGCGTCGTGGATTCGATCATGCCCGGACGCAGACGCTGGCGGCTCATCTCGAGCAGGCCGAAGCCGGAGATGCGGCCGACCTGAATGCGCGCGCGGTCGGTCTTGAGACGCTCCTTCATGCGCTTTTCGACGGCGTTGTTGTTCTTACGCTCGTCCATGTCGATGAAGTCGATCACGATCAGACCGGCGAGGTCGCGCAGGCGCAGCTGGCGGGCCACTTCGTCGGCGGCTTCCAGGTTGGTCTTGAGCGCGGTTTCTTCGATCGAGCCTTCCTTGGTCGCCCGACCCGAATTCACGTCGATGGCAACGAGCGCTTCGGTGACGCCGATCACGATGTAGCCGCCGGACTTGAGCTGCACGGTCGGGTTAAACATCGAGGCGAGGTAGCTTTCCACCTGATGGCGCGCAAACAGCGGCAGCGATTCCGAGTAGTGCTTCACGTTCTTGGCGTGGCTCGGCATGATCATCTTCATGAACGCCTTGGCCGCGCGGTAGCCACGCTCGCCCTCGACGAGAACCTCGTCGATATCCTTGTTGTAGAGGTCGCGGATCGACCGCTTGATCAGATCGCCTTCCTCGTAGATCGGCGCCGGCGCGACGGATTTCATCGTCAGGTCGCGGATCTGCTCCCACAGGCGCATCAGGTATTCGTAGTCGCGCTTGATCTCGGTCTTGGTGCGCTGCGCACCCGCCGTGCGCACGATCAGGCCCGCGCCCTTCGGCACGTCCAGCTCGCCTGCGATTTCCTTGAGCTTCTTGCGGTCGGCGGCGTTGGTGATCTTGCGGCTGATGCCACCACCGCGCGCGGTGTTGGGCATGAGCACGCAGTAGCGGCCTGCCAGCGAGAGATAGGTGGTCAGCGCCGCGCCCTTGTTGCCGCGCTCTTCCTTGACGACCTGCACCAGCATGATCTGGCGGACCTTGATCACTTCCTGAATCTTGTAGCGGCGCGGACGCGGCTTGCGGGCCGGACGGATTTCTTCTTCGACATCCTCGTCGGCGACGGACTCGATGCCGCTATCGGCCTCGGCAGCGTCATCGCCCGCGTCGTCGTCATCGTCGTCGGAGTCGTCGCTGTCATCCTCGTCGGAGGCGGTCTCGGCCGCAGCGGCGGGCGTCGAGGCGGCTTCCTGAGCCTGCGCGGGAGCGTCCTCGGCCGGAGCCTCGGTGCTGTCGGTCTGCGCTTCGGCCTTGGTCTCGTCGGCGGGCGCGTCGGCAGTCTCGCCAGAGGTCTCGCCTTCGGCTTCCGGATCGACGACGCCCATGCCCGGGATCTCGTCCGAACTAACAACCGCCTCGTCCTGCTTGGCCTTCTCCGCCTTGTTCGACGACCGGCGCGAGCGGCGGCGGCGCGAAGATTTCGGCTTGTCCTCTTCCGCGGCCGCGGCTTCGGCGAGCTGACGCTCTTCTTCCAGCAGCGCTTCGCGGTCGGCGACCGGGATCTGGTAGTAATCGGGGTGGATTTCCGCGAAGGCGAGGAAGCCGTGCCGGTTTCCGCCATAGTCGACGAAGGCCGCCTGCAGGGACGGTTCGACGCGCGTTACTTTCGCGAGATAGATATTTCCGGCGAGCTGCCGTTTGTTGATGGTCTCAAAGTCGAATTCTTCAACCTTGTTGCCGTCCACCACCACGACGCGGGTCTCTTCCGCGTGGGTGGCATCGATAAGCATCTTCTTTGCCATGTAAATCCAATAGGTCAGCCCTTTGCGACCTGCCCGGGGGCGCGGCGCTGTCTTGGGCTGAAACTGTCCTTGAGGCGAGGGTGCGGACATGCGCGCAGACGGCGGTGGCGTGGAGCCTGCCCGTCCTCATCTGCGATATCCCGTCACGCATCATCGCGGTTCTTTCCAAGGCGCGGTCGGCCTTAGCCGCTTGGCGCCCAATTAACGGCCTCCGTCCCGTCTAATGCGGAAGAGGGAGACAAACTTGCGGCCTTTCGGCCAATCGGTTGAGCCGGGGCCCCTTGCGCATCATCTGCGCCGGATCGGCCAAGGCATCAGCGAATTTCGGTGGCTTCATACTTATGGTGTGAAACCGACTGGTTCTGACCATAGCGGCACAGCCTACGGGAACACAATCGAATTTTCGTAAGGGAAGGGTTAATCACACCCCGGATTCTCGCGATGTTCAGCGATTGGGCAGGCCGTTTCTCGTGCGCTCGCGGCGAATTGCTTCCGCTTGAGCGGGAATTCCGTCGCGCAACCCGTCCAGCCCGCGACGCACCTGCGCGCATTCGGGGCCGTCAGCTTGCGTCATGCGATACGGATCGGGATGCGCCGCGTCATAGGAAAGCACCTCTCCGAGCAACCGATGCACCATTTCGGGATCGCCGAAGGCCCATTCGTTGAGCGGCCGCCCGACCACCTCGGAGAGCGAACCAAACAGTGCCGGATCGCCCGTCGGATCAATCCCCGGATTGGCGGCAAGCAGGCAGCGCCAGTGCAACTGCCCGAGATAGAACAGGAAAACCGCGTCTTCCTTGCGGCCTTGCGAGAAAAGCTGCGAGGCGGTCTCGTAATATTTCGACGGGTGCTGGCCCTGCAATTGCGCGGCCTCCGGCGGCGCGCCCTCCGCCTGCGCCATCAGGGGCGCAAGCGCGAGGGCCGCAGCCAGAAGCCCTGCCCTCACAGATAATCCGCGCGGGCGAGGCCGTATTTGGCCATCTTCTCGTTCAGCGTCCGGCGCGGCAGGCACAGCTCCTCCATCACCGCCGAGATCGAGCCCTTGTGGCGCCGCATCGTATTGTCGATCAGCATCTTCTCGAAGCTCTCGACATATTCCTTGAGCGGCTTGCCCTCGGTGGTGATCGCCGCCGGCCCCGTCTCTTCGTCATCGGTCATCAGAAGCGACGCGATCGAGCCCGAGCCACGGCGCGATTGCAGCACCGCGCGTTCGGCCACATTGATAAGCTGTCGCACATTGCCCGGCCACGGGGCCTGCAGCAGTTGCGCGGCTTCCTGCGCGGTCACCTCCGGCACGTCGCAGCCATATTCGTCGGCGAATTGCTCGGACATGCGGTTGAACAGCGTCAGGATATCCTCGCCGCGCGCCCGCAGCGGCGGCAGGGTGATCTTCAGCGCGGCCAGACGATAGTAGAGATCGGGACGCAGCGCGTCCTCGACCGTCTTGCCTTCGCCATGCGTGTTGCAGATCGCAACGATGCGCGTCTCCGCAGGTGCGCCCTGATCGTTGATGAATTGCAAGAGCCGCGCCTGCAGCGACTGGCTCAGCGCCTCGACATCCTCAAGGCAGAGCGTGCCGCCGCGCGCTTCTTCCATCAGCGGCAGACCGCCCTCTTCGACCGGACCGAACAGCTTGGCCGAGAGCGCCTCTTCGGTCAGCGCGGCGCAGCTGACCACAACGAATTTCTTGCCCGCGCGCGGGCCCGTCGCGTGCAGCGCATGGGCTACCAGCGTTTTGCCGGTGCCGGTCTCGCCGTCGATCAGAACGTGACCATCCGCCTGAGACAGATCGAGAATATCTTCGCGCAGACGCTCCATCGGCTCGGAGGTGCCGATCAGCTTGCCCATCACCTTCTCGCCCTCGGCCAGATCGCGGCGCAGCGCGCGGTTGTCGAGCGTCGTGCGCCGCGCCTGCGTGGCGCGCTTTGCCAGCTCGGTCATCCGATCCGGCGAGAACGGCTTTTCCATGAAGTCCATCGCGCCGAGGCGCATCGCCTCGACCGCCATCGGCACATCGCCGTGGCCGGTGATCATGATGACCGGCAGACCGCTATCGATGCCCATCAGCCGCTTGAGAAAGGCCATCCCGTCCATGCCGGGCATCCGGATGTCGGTGATGACCACGCCCGGCCAATCGGGGCCGATCACTTTCAGCGCGTCTTCGGCGCTGGCATAGGTCTCGGCGTCGAAGCCCGACAGCGCCAGCCACTGGCTGACGGATTGCCGCATATCTTCCTCGTCATCGACGATCGCTACCTTCATTAGTCTTGCCATGTCTTACTCCGCGGCCTTTATGGCCCTGTTCTTGTCCGCCAGGAGGGGCAGCTGCACTTCAAAGACGGCTCCCCCGCTTTCGGAATTATGGGCGGTCAGGCGACCCCCGAAATCACTGATGATGGAGGACGAGATCGCGAGGCCCAGCCCCGTCCCTTCCCCCGGCTTCTTCGTGGTCCAGAACGGCTCGAACAGCTTGTCGAGATCCGAAATTCCGGGACCGTTATCACGCACGCTCAGCACGGCCGTCTCACCCGAGGTAAGCAACAACTCCACTTGCGGTTCCTCCACCGACTTGGTGGCGTCGAGTGCATTTCGCAACAGGTTGATGATCACCTGCTCCAGCCGGATGCGGTCTGCCATCACCATGACAGGGCTGCGCGGCATGGTGCGCGAGATGTGCAATTTGCGAATTTTCAGCTGCGGCTCCATCATCGAGAGCGCTTCCGACAGCGCCACCCGCAGGTCCACCGGCTCGAACGCCTCGCCGCCCTTGCGGGCATAGGATTTGAGCTGCCGCGTGATCGCGCCCATGCGGCCGATCAGGTCGTCGATGCGCTGGAAGGACGACAGCGCCTCCTCGACCCGGGCGCGCTGCAGCAGGAGTTTCGCGCCGGCCAGATAGGTCTTCATCGCGGCCAAGGGCTGGTTCAATTCGTGGCTCACCGCCGCCGACATCTCGCCCAGAGCCGCAAGTTTCGAGCTTTGCGCGATCGTCTGCTCGGCCACGGCCAGATCCTGCTGCGCCTTCTCGCGCTCGGCGATCTCGCGGCTCAACCGGGTGTTGAGCTGGCGCAACTCCGCCGATTCCGCGCGCAACTCCTGACTTTGCCGCCGTGCGCGCCGCGACAGCGCGTAGAAGACCAGCGCCAGCAGGATCGCGAAACCCATGATCTCGAGCGCAAGCACCGCATTCACCCGCTCGCGCACGGAATCGTAGCTGGTAAAGGCGATCATCTTCCAGCCGCGGAAGGGAATCCGCGCCTCGGTGCGCATCACCGCGCGGCCCTTGAGATAGGCGTCGGGCGCGTCATTGGCCCAGTCCGCAGTCGCCTGCAGCGCGCGCTCGATCGCGGAAGGGGCCGAGCGCGCAGCCAGCGCCTCCGACATCGTCACCCCGCGCCAGCGCGGCTCGGTCGTAAGGATGATCTTGCCCTCGCTGTCGACCACGGCCAGCGCATCGGAAATCCCGGCCCAGGCGCGTTCGAATTTCGACAGATCCGCCTCGACCACGATCACGCCGACGGGCTTGTTGTTCTGGATGACGGCCCGCGAATAATCGAACTCGGTGCCGCCCGCCTCGGGCTCGTTGAGCGAGAAGATCGTCCCGCGCGAGCGGGTCGCATCGACGAAGAAGGGCGCATTCGGGAAGGGCGTGCCGATCTGCGTGCGATTGGTCGACGCCACCACCCGGCCCTGCATGTCCAACAGCCGGATCGAGGCCACCGCGACCTCTTTCTTGGCCGTGATAAGCTGCGCCGAAGCGGTGGAATAATCCGTGGTATCAAGGGCTTGCGTCAGCTCCGGATCGCGCGCGAGCAACAGCGGCACAACGGATGTCCGCTGCAGCTCCGACATGATGTTGCCGGTGTAAAGCGCAAGCCGCAGCTCGGTGCGCACGCGCGTCGTCTCGGTGAAACGCTGGGTCAGCCATTGGTTGGTGATCCACATCACCGTCCCCGCCAGCGCGAGGATCAGCACCACAGCGACGCGCAGCAGCCAACGGGCGCGTGGCGAGCGTGCCATCACGCCGAGCCCGCCCTCATTCTCGGGCGGCTCTTCAGGTAAAATCGTCGAACGTGTCTGCACGTGCGTCATGCGCGAAGTCTAAGCCAAGGCCCAGAGCGCAACAAGCGCGCGAGATCAGGCGGTTGCCAGCATCCCGCTCAACGCGCGGAAAAGCGCCGCCCCATCGGCGCCACCCTGCGCAGCCTCGATCGCGCGCTCGGGGTGAGGCATCATGCCCAGCACCCGGCGGTTCTCGCTCAGCACGCCCGCGATATCGTCGACGGAGCCGTTGGGGTTCTCGACATAGCGGAACGCCACGCGATCCTCGCCTTCGATGCGGGCAAGGCCTTCGGGATCGATCTGGTAATTGCCGTCATGGTGGGCGACCGGGATCACGATCTCCTGCCCTGCCTCATAGCCCGAGGTATAGGCGCTGTCAGTCGTGGCGACGCGCAGGGCCAGCGGTTTCGAGACGAATTTCAGCCCTGCATTACGCATCAAGGCGCCCGGCAGCAGCCGCATCTCGGTGAGCACCTGAAAGCCGTTGCAGATGCCGATGACATAGCCGCCCTTGCCTGCGAAATCGGCCACCGCCTGCCCGATGGGCGAGCGCGAGGCGATCGCGCCGCAGCGCAGATAATCGCCATAGGAGAACCCGCCCGGCACACCGATGATGTCGATGCCTTCGGGCAATGCGGTTTCCTTGTGCCAGACCTTGACGACATCCGCCCCGGCTGCCGCGAAGGCCATGCTCAGGTCGCGGTCGCAATTCGATCCGGGGAAGGTGATGACGGCGGCTTTCATGGGTGCAAACTCCTGGCCTTGAGGGTCGAACCTGTCGGGTAAGGCCTGTTCGGCCTTCGGCTTGGTACAAATATCCCGGGGGGAATTGGCCGGCAGGCCAAGGGGGGCAGCGCCCCCACCCGACCCGGATCAGGCGATCTCGATGGTGTATTTCTCGATCACGGTATTGGCGAGCAGCTTCTCGCACATCTCCTTCACCTCGGCCTCGGCAGAGGCTGCATCGGTGGCGCTCAGGTCCAGTTCGATCACCTTCCCCTGACGCACGCCTTCGACACCGTCGAAGCCCATATGGCCCAACGCGTGGCGCACGGCCTCGCCCTGCGGGTCGAGCACCCCATCCTTCAGCATCACATGAACGCGGGCTTTCATCACGAGCGGTCCTTTCAGTTGATCAGCGTCGGTTTGATCGGCTGGGTATTGGTCGGCAGCACGCCAAGGCGCTTGGCGACTTCGGTATAGGCATCGGTCAGGTTGCCCAGATCGCGGCGGAACACGTCCTTGTCGAGCTTCTGGCCCGTCTTGACGTCCCACAGGCGGCAGCTGTCGGGGCTGATCTCGTCGGCCACGATCAGGCGCATGAAATCGCCATCCCAGACGCGGCCGATCTCGATCTTGAAATCGACCAGCTTGATGCCGACGCCGTAGAACACGCCGGTCAGGAAGTCATTCACGCGCAGCGCCAGCGCCACGATGTCGTCGAGGTCCTGCTGGCTCGCCCAACCGAAGGCGATGATATATTCCTCGGGCACGAGCGGATCGCCCAGATCGTCGTTCTTGTAGCTGTATTCGACGATCGGACGCGGCAGCGGCGTGCCCTCTTCCATGCCCAGACGCTTCGCGATCGAACCGGCGGCGAAGTTGCGCACGATCACTTCGAGCGGCACGATCTCCACCTGACGGATCAGCTGCTCGCGCATGTTGAGCCGTTTGATGAAGTGGTTCGGCACGCCGATATTGGTCAGGCCAGTCATGAAATACTCGGACAGGCGGTTGTTGAGCACGCCCTTGCCCTCGATCACGTCCTTCTTCTGCGCGTTGAAGGCGGTCGCGTCGTCCTTGAAATACTGGACCAGCGTTCCGGGCTCGGGGCCTTCATACAGAACCTTCGCCTTGCCTTCGTAGATCTTCTTGCGCCGGGGTGCCATCGCGTCTCCGTTCTCACTTGGCGCGGCGGTGCCAGGGCCTGCGCCGCATACCGTCGGGAATGCCGCGCCCGCCCCTGCGCGCCGTCCGCGAAAGGGTGTTGCCCGCCCTATAGGACAAGCCCGCGAGTCTCGCAAGGTAAAGCGCACGCCACTTCACGCAGATGCACAGCCCCGTCAAACCGGCCAAAACGCGGCCCTTTCCTCTTGCGGCGCACGCCGTGCATGTGCATATCGGAGGTAACGGAGACTTTACCGGGAGGGACGTGGGCCATGACCACCTTCGACGATCGCGAAAACGCCTATGAGAACAAGTTCGCGCATGATGCCGAGCTGCAGTTCAAGGCCGATGCCCGCTGCAACAAGATGCTGGGCCAATGGGCAGCAGAGCTTCTGGGCAAAACCGGCCCCGAGGCCGATGCCTATGTCCGCGAGGTCGTGACCTCCGATTTCGAGGAAGCGGGCCACGAAGACGTGTACCGCAAGCTCTCGGGCGATCTCGGCGACAAGGCCGATGAACAAACGATCCGCGCGAAGATGGCCGAATGCATGGCCGACGCGCGCCGTCAGGTGATCGACGAGGCCGAGTGAGCCCTCGCCGATGACGCAGATTGAAAGGCCGGATGCCCCGCGCGTCCGGCCTTTTGCATTTCAGCCCGAGATTGCAGCGCCTTCATCAAGAACATGAAGGAAACGAATTTGCCAATTCCTGCCTGTCATGGCAGGACAAACCCAACCGCCGCGCCCGACGCGGCCCTTTGCATTTGACGAGGCCCTTATGACCGCCCCGAAAACCGACGCGCTGAGCCGTCTTCTGGAAACCCGCGATTGGCTGATGGCCGATGGCGCGACCGGCACCAACCTGTTCAACATGGGTCTGGCCTCGGGCGATGCGCCGGAACTGTGGAATGCCGACGAGCCTGCGAAGATCGAGAAGCTCTATTCGCTGGCCGTCGATGCGGGCTCGGACCTGTTCCTGACCAACAGCTTCGGCGGCAATGCCTCGCGGCTGAAACTGCACAGCGCGCAGAACCGCGTGCGCGAGTTGAACCGCCTCGCCGCCGAGATCGGCCGGGATGTGGCCGACAAGCAGTCGCGTCCCGTGATCGTTGCGGGCTCGATGGGCCCGACGGGCGAGATTTTCGCGCCGATGGGCACGCTGACGCATGAGTTGGCGGTCGAGATGTTCCACGAACAGGCCGAGGGGCTGAAAGAGGGCGGCGCGGATATCCTCTGGGTCGAGACGATCTCGGCGCAGGAAGAATACAAGGCCGCCGCAGAAGCCTGCCATCTGGCGGGGATGCCCTGGTGCGGCACGATGAGCTTCGACACCGCAGGCCGCACGATGATGGGCCTGACCTCGCAGGCGATGGTCTCGATGGTCGAAAAGCTGGCTCACCCGCCTCTGGCCTTCGGCGCGAATTGCGGCGTCGGCGCGTCCGACCTGCTGCGCACCGTTCTGGGCTTTGCCGCGACCGGGACCGAGCGTCCGATCATCGCCAAGGGCAATGCGGGCATCCCGAAATATGTCGACGGCCATATCCACTACGACGGCACGCCCGAGCTGATGGCGGAATATGCGGTGATGGCGCGCGATTGCGGCGCGACGATCATCGGCGGCTGCTGCGGCACGATGCCCGAGCATCTCGTGGCGATGCGCGAGGCGCTGGAGACGCGTCCGCGCGGAGAGCGCCCGACGCTGGATCAGATTTCCTCGGTGCTGGGCGGGTTCTCGTCGGAAGATGACGGGCTGAGCGGCGATGCGCCCAAGCGCGAACGCCGGGGCCGTCGCCGCAGCTAAGCGCGGTTTGAGGGGCTCTGCCCCTCGGCCTGACGGCCTCACCCCGGGATATTTGAACCAAAACGAAGGAAGGGCCGGGTTTTTCCCGGCGGATGGAGCATGCGCGCGTCTCAGACGAGATCAGAACAGTTCGAGCTGATCGCCCGGCCGGGGCGGCACGCGGAACTGCGTCACGTCGAGATCGGGCAGATGACGCGAGAAGCCCAGCCGCTTGCAGCTCAGCTTGAACCGCTGCTGCAACAGTTCGGCCATCTCTCCCTCGCCCTTCATCCGCGCGCCAAAGCGCGGATCGTTGAGCTTGCCGCCGCGCATGTCGCGGATCCGGCCCAGCACTTTCTCGACCTTGCCGGGGTGATGCCGCTCCATCCAGTCGGCGAAAAGCGGCGCCACCTCATGCGGCAGCCGCACCGGCATCATAGAGGCGGCCTTGGCCCCTGCCCTGCGCGCCTCGGTCAGGATCGCCTCCAGCTCGTGATCGGTGAGCCCCGGGATCATCGGCGCGGCCATCACGCGCACCGGGATACCGGCGCGCGAGAGTTCGCGGATCATGCGGATACGGGTCGGCGGGCTGGGCGCGCGCGGCTCCAGATCGCGGGCGAGTTTGGCGTCGAGCGTCGTGACCGAGACGCCGACCTGCGCCAATCCGGCCTCGGCCATCGGCGCGAGGATGTCGAGATCGCGCAGAATGGTCGAGCCGCGGGTGACGATGGAGACCGGGTGGCGATAGGCCTGCAGCACTTCCAAGACGGCGCGCATGATCTCCATCTTGCGCTCGAGCGGTTGGTAGGGATCGGTATTCGTGCCGATGGCGAGCACGTTCGGACGGTAGCTTTTCTTGCGCAGCTCGTCTTCGAGCACCTGCGGCGCCTCGGGGCGTGCGATCAGCCGGGTCTCGAAATCCAAGCCAGCCGAGAGGCCGAGATAGCCGTGGCTGGGCCGCGCGAAGCAGTAGATGCAGCCATGCTCGCAGCCCCGATAGGGGTTGAGCGAGCGCTCGAAGGGCACATCGGGCGACTGGTTGCGGGTGATGACGGAGCGGGGACGCTCCACCGAAACCTCGGTGCGGGTCAGGCGCTCCTCTTCGGGGATGTCCCAGCCGTCATGCTCTGGCGCGCGGGCGAAGGGCTCGAACCGGCCCACGGGGCGCGCCGCGGCACCGCGCGCGCGCAGACGCTCGGACGGGGTCGCGGGGGGAAGGTCGAATGGCAGACTCATGCCCGGAATTTAGAACGAAATGGGAACATTTGCCAAGTAGAGTCCCCATATCCATTCGCCAACACCATGCGAGGTCGGACAAAACACCGCGCATGTCGCAAATCGCCAAGACTTGACGGGGCCACGGCCTCACCACAGGGTAACACCGGCTAGCAGGAGACTATTGGACATGGCCGAAGACGACGACGATATCATCCTCTCGGAACTCGACGACGACGAGCTCACCGCGCAGATGATGGATGACCTCTATGACGGTCTCAAGGAAGAGATCGAAGAGGCTACCCACATCCTGCTCGATCGCGGCTGGACGCCGTATGACATTCTGACCAAGGCCCTCGTCGCGGGCATGACCATCGTGGGCAACGACTTCCGCGACGGTATCCTGTTCGTGCCGGAAGTGCTGCTGGCGGCGAATGCGATGAAGGGCGGCATGGCCATCCTGAAGCCGCTGCTGGTCGAGACCGGCGCGCCGCGCATGGGCAAGATGGTCATCGGGACGGTGAAGGGCGATATCCACGATATCGGCAAGAATCTCGTTGCGATGATGATGGAAGGCGCAGGTTTCGAGATCGTCGATCTGGGGATCAACAACCCGGTCGAGAACTACCTCGAAGCGATCGCCCGCGAAGAGGCCGACATCCTCGGCATGTCCGCGCTGCTGACCACCACGATGCCCTATATGAAGGTCGTGATCGACACGATGAAGGAACAGGGCATCCGCGACGATTACATCGTTCTGGTGGGCGGTGCGCCGCTCAACGAGGAATTCGGCAAGGCGATCGGCGCCGATGCCTATTGCCGCGATGCCGCCGTGGCGGTGGAAACGGCGAAGGATTTCATCGCCCGCAAGCACAACCAGATGAGCGCCTGATCGCCGATCGCGCGCGCATCTTGGCTGATATGTATGGAGAAGGCCCCGATTTTTTCATCGGGGCCTTTTCATGTGCGCTTCCCAGCCCCATACTTGGAGAGAAGGGGGAAACGCGAAATGCCGCTGCCACATTTTCTGCTGCTGATCCTGTTTGTGATCGTTCTGGCGGGCTTGACGATCTGGGCCTTTGCCGCATCGGGCGTGCCGATGGCGATGCTCGGGCTGATGGTTCTCGTCGCAGCAGGCGTTGCCCGGATGATGGCACGGGTGGAATGACCGCCCAGAAAGCTGCCTCGCTTCCCGGCGACACGACCTTATCCGAAAATGGCTTAGCTCCCGAGGGGTCGGGGCGTCTTCTGCTGATCGCCTGTGGGGCGCTGGCGCGGGAGATTCTCGCGCTCAAGCGGATCAATGGCTGGGATCATATCGATCTGACCTGCCTGCCCGCCAATCTGCACCTATACCCCGAGAAGATCACCGCCGCCGTCGAAGAGGCGGTGCTGCGCTATCGCGACCAATACGACGATATCTTCGTGGTCTATGCCGATTGCGGCACGGGCGGGCAATTGTTGGAAAAGTGCAAGTCTTTGGGGGTCGAGATGGTCGAAGGCCCCCATTGTTATTCGTTTTTTGAAGGCAATGCGGCCTTTGCCGAGACCGCCGAGGACGAAATCACGGCCTTCTACCTCACCGATTTCCTGACCCGTCAGTTCGACGCTTTCGTCTGGAAGCCGATGGGCTTCGACCGCCACCCCGAGCTGATTCCGATGATGTTCGGCAATTACGACCGGCTGATCTATCAGGCCCAGACCGACGATCCCGCGCTCGACGCGAAGGCGCGTGAGGCCGCAGAGCGGCTCGGCCTGCGCTATGAGCGGCGTTTTACGGGCTATGGCGATCTGGCCACCAGTCTCGCGAAATTTGCCGCGAAATCGGGCAATCCGGCTTAATCCTCTTTGAATTTTTCTTAAAACCCGACCTGCGGGGCTTGGCATCGCTACGTCACCCGGGTATTGGCTTCGCCAAATCTCACATCCCTCCGGCCCGCCCCTCCCCGGTCGCGGGCCTTTCTAATTGCAGGACAACCGTATGACCTTGTCGCAATGGCGCAGCCAGTGGACTGGCAACTACCGCGCTGACATTCTTTCCGGTCTCGTGGTGGCGCTCGCGCTGATCCCCGAGGCCATCGCTTTCTCCATCATCGCGGGTGTGGACCCGAAAGTGGGCCTCTACGCCTCCTTCATGATCGCCACGATCACCGCTTTCTTCGGTGGCCGCCCGGGCATGATCTCGGCCGCGACCGCCGCGACCGCCGTGCTGATGGGCACATTGGTGCGCAGCTACGGGCTCGACTACCTGCTGGCCGCGACGGTGCTGGCGGGCGTGTTGCAGGTGATTGCCGGGGCGCTGAACCTCGGGACCGTGATGCGCTTCGTGTCGAAATCGGTGATGACGGGTTTCGTGAACGCGCTCGCCATCCTGATCTTCATGGCGCAATGGCCCGAGCTGAACCCGACCAATGTGCCGGTGGTGGCGACCTATGCGCTGGTGGCGCTCGGCCTGGCGATCATCTACCTGCTTCCGCGCTTCTTCCGCGCGATCCCCTCGCCGCTGATCGCGATCCTCGTGCTCAGCGCGATCTCGATGGGGTTGGGGCTCGACGACGTGCACACCGTGGCCGATATGGGCGCCCTGCCCGATCAGCTACCCTCGCTCCTGATCCCCAACGTGCCGTTCAATTTCGAGACGCTGCAGATCATCCTGCCCTATTCGGTGGGCGTGGCGGTCGTCGGTCTGCTGGAGAGCCTGATGACGCAGAACATCGTCGACGAGATGACCGACACCCGCTCGGACCGTCGTCAGGAATGCTTCGGTCAGGGCATCGCCAATTTCTGCACCGGCTTCATCGGCGGCATGGCGGGCTGCGCGATGATCGGCCAGTCGGTGATCAACGTGACCTCGGGCGGCCGTACGCGCCTGTCGACGCTGACCGCGGGGATCGCGCTCCTGATCTTCTGCGTGGTGCTGGGCGAATGGGTGGGCCGCATCCCGATGCCCGCGCTGGTGGCGATCATGATCATGGTCTCGATCGGCACGTTCAGCTGGGCCTCGCTGGGCCAGCTGCGCACGATGCCAATGTCGTCCAACGTGGTGATGCTGGCGACCGTCGCCTTCGTCGTCGCCACCCATAACCTCGCCATCGGGGTGCTGGTGGGCGTGCTGCTCTCGGGGATCTTCTTCGCGGGCAAGATCGCGCGGATGACCGAGATCACCTCGCGCTACAACGAGGCGCATCACCTACGGACCTATTACATCAAGGGCCAGATCTTCTTCGCGACCGTGGAAGAGTTCAACCGCGCCTTCGACTTCCAGGAGAAGCTCGACCGCGTGGTGATCGACCTGACCCACGCCCATATCTGGGACATCTCTTCGGTCTCGGCGCTGGACCGGGCCGTGGGCAAGTTCCGGATGTCCGGCACGGATGTGAAGGTCGTGGGCATGAACCACGCGACCGAGACGATCATCGACAAGCTGTCGAATGGCGGTCAGGTCGCGGCGGGGCACTGAGACGCTCGGCGGGGGCTCTGCCCCCCGTCGCCGGAGGGCGACATTTAACCAAGCGTCGCCGGAGGGCGACATTCGACCACGCCAGAGGGGGCTCTGCCCCCGCTTGCTGCGCAAGCCCCCCGGGATATTTTCACCAATACGAAGACGGGCGTGCCGGATGCGGCGCGCCCTTTTCCTTTAGGCTTCCAGCTCGGTGTCCCAATAAAGGAAGTCCATCCAGCTTTCATGCAGATAGCCCGGCGGGAAGCGACGCCCGATGCGCAGCATGTCCTCGGGCTGGGGCTGGCGCGCGGGTTTGAGAAGATGCATCCCCGAGCGTTCCAGCGGCTTGTTGGCCTTGCGCAGATTGCACGGCGCGCAGGCGGCCACGACATTCTCCCAGCTGGTGATTCCGCCACGCGAGCGCGGGATCACATGGTCGAAGGTCAGATCGCCCCGCTTGCCGCAATACTGGCACTTGAATTCGTCCCTCAGAAAAAGATTGAAGCGCGTGAAAGCCACGCGCTTCTGGGGTCGGACATATTCTTTGAGGACGACGACGGAGGGGATTTTGAAGGCCTGCCTCTGGCTGCGCACCACCTCTTCGTATTCGGCGAGGATCGTCACCCTGTCGAGGAAAACCGCTTTTATCGCCTCCTGCCAAGGCCATAGCGAGAGCGGGTAATAGGAGAGCGGCCGGAAATCGGCGTTGAGCACCAGCGCCGGGTGCTGTCTCAGCGCCGCCGGTTCGCGGGTGAATTGCGTTCTGAAATCGGTCCTGTCGCACTCGTCCAGCATGGGTGACTCCGTCCTCGCCCTGTCGCCTGCCTCGGCTCAGGGGCGGGGTCCGCCCCTGCCTTATCCATGACTATATATGGCGTTCGCAATCTGGCAAGCCTCTTGATGTCGCGATTGCTGCCATGCGGCATAGCTAGCAAACCGCCATGACAGAGAAATGACGGCTTGGGACGGAGACTGGAGCGAAGCGGCGCGGCAGTGCGGCATGACTGCCGCACGGTGCCGATCAGCCGGGCAGCTTGTCTTGCAGGAAGGAGAGCGCCACCGACAGCCCGTCGGGCGCGATGCCGTGGCCGGTGCCCTTCATCACATGGGCATAGGTGTCGAACCCCGCCGAGACCAGCGCATCGCCCGCCTTGCCCATATCGGCGAAGGGCACGACCGGGTCCTGATCGCCATGGATCAGCAGAACCGGCGGCTTCGAGATCGCCTCGTTGCCCAGGGCTTCCGGGCGCAGGAGGCGGCCCGAGAAGGCCACCAGCCCCGCGACAGGCTCGGCCCGGCGCGGCAGCACTTCGAGCGCGGTCATCGTGCCTTGCGAGAAGCCGATCACGGCGAGCTGCGCGGGTGTCAGCCCCTGCTCTTCCAGCACGGAATCGAGGAAGGCATCCACGTCGGCCGCAGCGTCCTTGAGACCTTGAGCGGATTCCGCTTCGCTGGAATTGTCGATCCAAGGAATCGGGAACCATTGCCGGCCATAAGGGGCCGCGCGGCAGGGCTCGGGCGCGTCGGGCGCGAGGAACAGCGTGTCGGGCATGTGCTGGCCCAGCGGATCGGCGAGGCCCAGCAAGTCCGCCCCGTCCGCACCATAGCCATGCAGGAACACCACGGCGGATTTCACCACCCCCGATTGCGGCTCTCTGCGTCCGGCTTCCAGCTTGCGGGTCATGGGGCAACTCCTTCACGATCTTTACAGGCCGCGTAATAGGCCCAGAGGCCGCGCGCCGCAACCGCGCGCCACGGCGACCAGGCTGCCGATAGCTCATTGAATTGTTTGCGCTTGGGCCGCTCGGGCAAATCGAACAGGAGCCGCGCCCCTTCGGCCAGCGCGAGATCGTCCACCGCGAAGACATCGGCGCGGCCGAGCGCGAAGATGAGATACATCTCCACCGTCCAGCGCCCGATGCCGGGGATCGGCAGAAGCTGGGCGACCACCTCCTCGTCGGGCATCGCGCGCAGGCCCTCGAAATCGACGCCGGAATTGGAGAGCGCCTGCAGGTAGCGCACCTTCTGGCGCGAGAGGCCACAGGCGCGCAGGTCCTCTTCCGAGGCGCCCGCGATGGAGACCGGATCGCCATAGCCCGCGCCGATCACCTTGTTGCGGATGGAATTGGCGGCCGCGACCGAGACCTGCTGACCGATGATCGCATCGCGCAGCGCCTCGAACCCGTCCTCGCGGCGGCGCAGAGGCCACGGCCCCGTCAGCGCGCAAACCTCGGCAAAACGCGGCTCGGTGCGGCAGAGAAAGTCGGTGCCTTCAGCGATATCGTCTTCGCAGGTAATGATACGTCCAACCATGCGCGACACCCTGCCTCATGCCGCGCCCGCTTGCCAGCCCCCAATCGCCACGCTAGCAAGCTCTCATGAGTGACATGACCGCCCCTCCCGCCTCTCGCGAAAAGCGCAATACGATCGTGCTGGTTCTGGCCCAGGCGCTTCTGGGCGCGCAGATGCCGATGATCTTCACGGTGGGCGGCCTTGCGGGCCAGATGCTCTCGCCCAATCCCTGCCTCGCGACGCTGCCCTTGTCGCTGATCATTCTGGGCTCGGTCCTCTCGGCGCAGCCGATGTCGGAATTCATGGCCGCGAAGGGCCGCCGCGCGGGCTTCATCCTCGCCAATGCGATGGGCGCGCTGGGGGCTGCGATTGCGGCCTATGCGCTCTATCACGGGTCGTTTGCGCTGTTCATGCTGGGGTCGTTCTTCACCGGCACCTATATGTCCGCGCAGGGGTTCTACCGGTTCGCGGCTACCGATACCGCCAGCGCGGAGTTCCAGCCCAAGGCGATCTCCTATGTGATGGCAGGCGGGCTCGTCGCCGCGATCATCGGCCCTCAGCTGGTGAAGGTCACGAGCGAGGCAATGGTCGTGCCCTTCATGGCGACATATCTCGCGATCATCGCGATCAATGCGCTCGGGCCGATCCTGTTCTCCTTCCTCGACATCCCGGCTCCGGGACGGCGCAAGAAGCACGAACATCACGAGGGCCGCACCCGGCGCGAGCTGCTGAAAGACCCGGTGATCCTCGTCGCGATGATCTGCGGCATGGTCTCCTACGCGCTGATGAACCTCGTGATGACCTCGACGCCGCTGGCCGTGGTCGGCTGCGGGTTCGAGCAGGGCGACGCGGCCAATATCGTCTCGGCCCACGTGCTGGCGATGTATCTGCCGAGCTTCTTCACTGGCCACCTGATCGCGCGCTTCGGCAAAGAGGTGATCGTGGGCACCGGACTCGTGATTCTCGCGGCCTCCGGCGCGGTGGCGCTGACCGGGGTCGATCTGGACCAGTTCTACATCGCCCTGATGCTGCTGGGGCTGGGCTGGAACTTCGGCTTCATCGGCTCGACGGCGATGCTCGCCTCGGCCCATAGCCCCGACGAGCGCGGCCATGTGCAGGGGATGAACGATTTCGTGGTCTTCGGCGGTGTCTTCCTCGCCTCGCTCTCCTCGGGCGGGCTGATGAACTGCGCCGAGGGCGGCAATGCCCAAGCGGGCTGGCAGGCGGTCAATCTCGCGATGATCCCCTTCCTGACGCTGGCCGGGGCAGCGCTGATCTGGCTGATGCTGCGCCCGAAAGAGACGCGCTGAGGGGGCGCCGCCCCCTTCGCCAGAGGCGAAAAATATCAAGAAAGAAGGGGGCGCTGCCCCCGTCGCCGGACGGCGACAAATATCAAAAAAAGGAAGGGGGCTCTGCCCCCGGCCTGCGGCCTCCCCCGGGATATTTCGAGCAGTTGGAAGACGGGAGAGTTCCGCATCCAACTGCGTCAAATATCCCGGGGCGGGAATTAGCGACAGCGAAGGGAGGGGCAGCGCCCCTCCGACAACGGTTCAATTCAGAGTAAGGCTCAGGCTAGCTTGGCGATGCGCTCTTCGAGCACGTCGAAGGGCACGCCCGGCTCGTCCTTGGCGCAGCGGATCACCAGCGAGGTCTTCACGCTGGCCACGTTCTCGGCGGCGGTGAGCTGGCCGGTCAGGAAGCTCTGGAAGCTCGAGAGGTCGGGGGCCACGCATTTCAGTACGAAATCGATCTCGCCGTTGAGCATGTGGCACTCGCGCACGAGCGGCCATTCGCGGCAGCGCGACTCGAAGTTCGACAGGTCCGCTTCGGCCTGGCTGTGCAGGCGCACCATCGCGAAGACCTGCACTTCGAAGCCCAGCTCGCGCGGGTTCACGTCGGCATGGTAGCCACGGATGTAGCCCGCCTCTTCGAGCGTGCGCACGCGGCGCAGGCAGGGCGGGGCCGAAATGCCCACACGCTTGGCCAGTTCGACATTCGTCATCCGCCCGTCCGCCTGCAGTTCAGCGAGGATTTTACGGTCGATGTCGTCGAGCCGGGAGGTGGGCATGTTGAAACAATCCTTCGTGGGTTGCGGCAGAACTTACCGCTGGAAGAGAGGATGCGCAATAATATTTCGCGGACCGCTCCGCAAGTGCTATTTGTCGCGCAAAGCGGGGGCTTTTCGGCGGGCCTCGCTCCGACTATATCCGTCGGGCAGATTTCCAAGGAGGCGGGCATGTCCGAGACGAAGAAAACCAAGGTTCTGATCATCGGCTCCGGCCCTGCGGGCTACACGGCGGCGGTCTACGCGTCGCGTGCGATGCTCGAGCCGGTTCTGGTGCAAGGCATGCAGCCGGGCGGCCAGCTGACCATCACCACCGAGGTCGAGAACTGGCCCGGCGAGAGCGAGATTCAGGGCCCCGACCTGATGGTGAAGATGGAAGAGCATGCCCGCGCGATGGGCACCGAGATCATCATGGATATGATCACCGAGCTGGACACCTCGAAGCGCCCCTTCGTCGCGAAAGGCGATTCGGGCACGACCTACGAGGCAGCGGCGGTGATCCTCGCCACCGGGGCGCAGGCGAAATGGCTGGGTCTACCCTCGGAAGAGAAGTTCAAGGGCTTCGGCGTCTCGGCCTGCGCGACCTGCGACGGGTTCTTCTATCGCGGCAAGGAAGTCGTGGTGATCGGCGGCGGCAACACCGCCGTGGAAGAGGCGCTGTTCCTGACCAATTTCGCCTCGAAGGTGACGCTGATCCACCGCCGCGACACGCTGCGCTCGGAGAAGATCCTGCAGGATCGCCTGTTCAAGAACCCCAAGGTCGAGATCGAGTGGAATCACACGGTCGAGGAAATCCTCGGCGACGAAAACCCGCTCGGCGTGACCGGTGTGCGGGTGAAATCCACCGCCGACGGCTCGGAGAAGGTCATCCCCTGCGACGGGTTCTTCGTGGCGATCGGGCACGCGCCCTCGTCCGAACTCGTGAAGGACAGCCTGAAGATGCAATCGGGCGGCTATGTCTGGGTGGAGCCGGGCTCGACCCGCACCTCGCAGCCGGGCATCTTCGCGGCCGGTGACCTGACCGATCACACCTATCGTCAGGCCGTCACCTCGGCCGGCATGGGCTGCATGGCCGCGCTCGACGCCGAGAAATTCCTCGCCGAGCAGGGCGAAGCCGAGTGATCCCTTTCCACGGCACGGTCTGGCGGATCCTCTCTGCCGACCGTGCCGACGAGGCTTGCGAACCGGCCCGCCATCCGGAGGGCCGGTTTCATTATTCGGGCCAAGTGGCGCTGTATGCCTCGCTGAGTGCCGAAGGCGCTGCCGTCGCGCTGCGGCGCTATGTGCGCGCGGGCGATCCGCCGCGGCTGATCGTGCCGCTGGAGATCACGGCGCAGGCGATGGACGATCTGCGCGGCACAGACGATCAGGCGCAGGCCTCGGTGGTCTGGCAGGACGATCGAGAAACGGGAGCGCCGTCGCCCACATGGCGCCTCTCGGATCGGTCGCGGGCGCGCGGCGCGCAGGGGCTGATCTACGCCTCGCGCTCACGCCCCGACCTGAGCCATCTTGTGCTCTTCGAAGTCTCGCCTGCGACAGTGCGGCAAGCCGGGCCTGCGCAACCGTGGCACCCGCCCTACCCGATCCCGTCTGCGTGAGGCGTCATTGCACCGTCGCGCGGCTCCTCTAGGGTTAAGATCATCAGGAGGAGGCCGCTCATGCGCTGGCGCGGGGTCAATCACGTCGAATTCTCGGTGCTCGACTATGACAGGTCGATCGGCTTCTACGATGCGATGTTCGGATGGCTTGGATATAAGAGCTTCTGGACGCTCGATATCGGCTATCGCTCCACCTATTACATGGCGCGCTTCCCGATGCCGCATTCCTATATCGGTATCCAGCCTGCGCACTCGGGCGGGAAACTGGACCACGCGGCGCGGGCCGTGGGCATCCATCACATCGCGCTCTGGGCGAAATCACGCGCCGAGGTGGATGCGTTTCACCGTGATTTCCTGATCCCGCGGGGGCTGTCGGTCACGGACGCCCCGCAGGAATACTCCGTTTATGCGCCGGGCTATTACGCGGTGTTCTTCGACGATCCGGTCTGCGGAATTCATTGGGAGTTGGCGCATATCCCGCGCATTCCCGGCCTTGGTGCAATCCGCAGGTTCCGCGCGGCCTTGAGAGCCGCGCAGAAAGAGCATCCGGAATGGGACGGCCCGCCCGAGAAGATCGCGTTTCGCGACCTGCCCGGGCGGCGTTGAGGGAACGGCGCTGATTACGCCAGATGGCCGAGGAAGGCGTCGATTTCCTCGGGCGTCGTGGCCCAGGAGCAGACCAGTCGCGCCGCGAGAAGCTCGTCCTCGGGACCTTCCAGCGACTGGTCGAACGGCCAGAGGTAATAATAGGCCCCCGCTGCATTCGCGCGCTTATGCGCCCCGCGCGGCAGGGCGGCGAAGACCGCGTTGGCCTGCGTCGGGTGAATCAGCTTCGCGCCCTCGATCTGGCCGATGCCTTCCGAGAGTTTGCGTGCCATTTCATTGGCATGGCGCGCGGTCTTCAACCAAAGATCGTCGGCCAGATAGGCCTGCATCTGGGCCCCGAGGAAGCGGTGCTTCGAGAAGAGATGGCCGCCACGCTTGCGGCGCAGCTCGAATTCCCAGGCGCGTTTGGGATCGAAGATCACCACCGCCTCGACGCCCATGCAGCCATTCTTCGTGCCGCCGAAGCTGAGCACGTCGACGCCCGCCTTCCAGGTCATCTCCGCCGGGGTGCAGCCTGCGGACACCAGCGCATTGGCGAAGCGTGCGCCGTCCATATGCACAGGCAGATGGAAGCGGCGGGCGACATCGCTCAGGGCTTTCACCTCCTCGGGCGAATAGACCGCGCCCGCCTCGGTCGAGTTGGTGATCGAGACCATGCCGCGCTGTACGTTATGGATGCCGCCGCGCCCGGTATGGGCGATGGTGCGCGCGAGCGCGTCGGGGTCCATCTTCGCGTCCGGCCCGTCGACCAGAACCAGCTTCGAGCCGCCGGTGTAGAATTCGGGAGCGCCGCATTCGTCTTCCTCGATATGGGCGTTGCGATGGCAGAAGATCGCGCCCCAGGGCTGGGTCAGCACCGCGCAGGAGAGCGCATTGGCCGCCGTGCCGGTCGCGACCAGATAGACGCGCGCCTCGGGGGCCTCGAAAATCTCGCGGATCTTCGCCTGCACGCCTTCGGTGATCGGGTCGTCGCCATAGGAATGCACATGCCCCTCATTCGCGGCCATGAGGCCCTCGAGAATGGCGGGATGGGCGCCGGAAGTGTTGTCGGAGGCAAAATTCATGAGAGATCCTCGATCGTGTATTCGTCCCACTCGTCTTCGGGCACTTCGAATTCGGGTACGGTCCAGCCGCGCACGCTTTCCCCGGCCTCGTGGACCGTCTCGCGCGAGCCCGAGATCAGGTAGTGCCAGTCATGCAGCGGCTTGTCTTCGAAGCGCAGCCGGTAGGCGCAGGTCGCGGGCATCCAATAGGCGATCTTGTGGATCGTCTTGGGGCTGAGCGTGACGCATTCGGGAACGAACTGGTGGCGAATGTCATATTGCGTGCAGCTGCAGCTCTCGCCATCGAGTAGCCGGCAGGCGACGCGGGTGAAGACGACCTCGCCCGTATCCTCGTATTCGAGCTTGTTCAGGCAGCATTTGCCGCAGCCATCGCACAGCGCCTCCCATTCGGGGGCGGTGAGCTTCTTCAGCGGCAGTTTCCAGAACTCGGGGCGCAGTTTGGTCATGCGGCGGAAAATGGGGCAGCGGCAGGGAAATGGAAAGGGCAGATCGGCGGATCGTGAGCGGATCTGCGATTTGGACATGGCGGGACGGGCAGACCGATGGCCCTTGGCGCGGGGCGACCAGCCCCGGGCCGCGCCCGACCTCCCCCCCCCCGGGAGGGCGCATTGGCGATGGTATCGCGAGTTCAAGCGTCATCCGGGCCTTCGAGATAAAGCGCCCAGCCACAGGCGACATAAAGCGCCCACCCGAGGTCGGGCCCGCCCCTCAGCGCTCGGTCAAGATCTCCCGCGCGCGGGCACAATCGGCATCCATCTGCGCGACCAGCGCCTCTACGCCTTCGAACTTCATCTCGGGACGCAGGAATTCGACCAGCGCGACCGAGACATGCTCGTCGTAGAGATCGCCTTTGAAATCGAAAACGAAGGTTTCGAGGTTCGGGGTGTTCTCGCCGAACATCGGGCGCACGCCGAGGCTCGCAGCCCCGGTATAGCTGCCCTTATGCGGCCCGGTCAGCACGTCAAACTTTACCGCGTAAACCCCGAGCTTGGGCAGATGCAGCCCGGCCATCGACATATTCGCCGTCGGATAGCCCAGATCGCGGCCGCGCTTGTCGCCATGCAGCACCGCACCCTCGATCCGGTGCAGGTGGCCCAGCATCGCCGCGGCATCCTCGGGTCGGCCTTCGGCAAGTGCGGTGCGGATCGCGGTCGAGGACGCCTCCACCCCCTCCACATGCAGAAGCGGCGCGACAGTGACCTCGAAGCCGTATTTCGCGCCCAGCTCCGTCAGCATGGCCGTGTCGCCCTCGCGCCCCTTGCCGAAGCGGAAATCGCCGCCCACGGCGACATGGGTCACGCCGAGCCCCTCGGCCAGCACTTCGCGGGCGAAAGCGTCGGCGCTCATATCGGCCAGCTCTTCGTTGAAGGGCAGCTCATAGAGCCGCTCGACCCCGAGCTTGGCGAGCCGGTTGGCCCGCGCCTCGGGGTTCATCAGCCGGAATGGCGGCAGGGTCTTGCCCGCCCGGGCTGCGAAGAATTCGCGGGGATGCGGCTCGAAGGTGATGACGCCCAGCGGCGCATCTTTCCCACGTGCCTGATCGATCACCGATTGATGGCCGAGATGGATGCCGTCGAAATTGCCCATCGCGACGGAGGCCCCGCGCGCGGATTTCTCCAGCGATTTCCAAGTGGTCAAGCGTTTCATCCACCCCGCCCTCCGGCGAGGTCGCCGGGTCAGTCGAACTTGCGCGAGGGCGCCAGAACCAGCGCCTCGCCTTTCACGACCACCGTATCGCCCACCGCGCAATGGGTTTCAAGCGTGACACGGCGACGCGAATGGTCGATCGCCGTCACCTTCACCTCGGCATAGACCACATCGCCGGGGCGCACGGGGGCCATGAATTTGAGCGACTGGCCCAGATAAACCGTGCCGTGACCGGGAAGCTGTTCGCCGATGACCGCCGAGATCAGCCCCGCGGTCAGCATGCCATGCGCGATTCGACCCTCGAAAATGGTGTCTTGCGCATAGGCATCGTCCAGATGGACCGGGTTATGGTCGGTGGAGACCTCCGCGAACATCTCGATGTCGCGGTCGGTGACCTCCTTGCGGAGGTAGCGCACCATGCCAATTTCCAGATCTTCGATGCAGATCGTGCCACGGGGCAGGTTGTCGAGCATATCCATAGGTCCCAGCCGGAAGTTTATGTTGCACTGCGGCATAGCACATGCGGCAGAGCACAGGCAAGATGCCTGCGCAACTTTTTTACCCTACCGCGACAAAAGGCGCAACAAAGTTACCGCCTGAATTTTCCGCTCCGCTCAGGTCAGCTGACCCATCGTGTAGAGCGGGTCGCGCTGACGCGCCTCCAGCCAGGTGCGCAGCAATTCGGGATTGGGGTTCTGCGGATCGGCCCCGAACTGATCATGCGCCAGACCGCTGGAGATGAAGAGGCAATCGATCCCCTCCCCCGCAGCGCCGGCCACATCGGTATTGATCCCGTCGCCGATGGCGAGGATACGCGCATCCTCCGCGCCGCCCAGACGACTCAGCTTGCGCCGCGCAAGATCGTAGATCGGCGGATGGGGCTTGCCGAAATACATCGCCTCGCCGCCCATTTCCTCGTAGAGCGCGGCCAGCGCGCCGGCGCAGTAGATGCGCTTGTCGCCCAGATCGACGACGATATCGGGGTTCGCGCAGAGCATCGGCAGCTCGCGCATCTTCGCGAGCAGGAACTTCGGGCGATAATCCTCGGGGACTTCGTTCACCTCGTCGAAGGGACCGGTGCAGACGATGCCCTCGGCCTCGTCGAAATCGACGCGGGTGATCTCGGCCTGCCCCTGCCATTCTTCCGGCACCTCGGTGAAGAACCCGTCATCCTTGGACGGGCCGAGATGCCAAACCTTCTTGCCCACGGCGCCCGCGAACATCGCATCCTGCGCGGCATCGCCGGAGGAGACGACGAGGTCATAGGCGTCACGCGGACAGCCCAGCCGATCCAGCGACTCCATCACGAATTTGGCGGGCCGCGGGGCGTTGGTCAGAAGCACGACCTTGCCGCCCTTCGCACGAAACGCCTGCAGCGCCTCGACCGCCGCGGGAAATGCCTTAACCCCGTTATGCAGGCACCCCCAGAGGTCGCAAAACAGCGCGTCATAGGGGGCGGAAATCTCGGACAGCGAAGAGATGATGCGGGTCATGGCGGCCTTTCGTCAGCAGGGTTTGGCGCGGTCAAAGCCCCCGCAGGCGGGGGCCGCGCGCTTACCGAAGCTATATGGCACGGGCGTGACCGAAGGCAAAGCGGCCGGCCGCTCAGTCCTCCTCCGTCGCGGCCCCGTAGCCGTAGCCATAGGCGTAGCCATATTCGGGGGCGGCGAAGCGGAATTTGTTGACCACGACGCCCATCACATTGGTGCGCTCAGCCAGCTCGCGCTCACAGATATCGATTTCCCGAATCGTGGTCTCTTCGGTCGCGGCGATGATCAGCACGCAATCGACATGGGCGGCGAGCGAGAGCGTATCGTCGCTGACCAGCACAGGCGCGGTATCGAAGATCATCAGGTCGGGGGCGTAGATCGTCTCGATCCGCTCCAGCGCTTCAGCGGCGCTGCGCGACTGGATCAGTTCGGCCGGGGTCTCCACCGGCTTGCTATTCGCGCCAATCGCGAGGTTTCCGCCCAGACGCAACGCGTGATCGGCAAATTCGGCCGTCCCGCCAAGCACCTCGGAGATCTGCGGCCCGCGCGGCGCGTCGAGCAGCTTCAACAGCGAGGGTTTGCGGAAATCGGCTTCGATGAGCAGCGTGTGCCGCTCTTGCTGTCGTGCGAGGCTCAGCGCGAGATTGAGCGCGACGGTCGATTTCCCGCAGCCCGCCGAGGGCGAGGTGATCGCCAGCCGCCGCCAGCCATTGGCCCGCATCTGCTGCACGATCTTGGTGCGCATCAGGTCGATCGGGGCGCTCTCGGCGCTGCCATCGGGGCTGACGATGCGTTTGCCGCGCAGCCGCCCCAAATTCGGGGCGATCGGCGTCAGCGCCTGCCACGCGCCCGCCGTGATGCCGTTGCTGCCGGGGGCAACCTGCGCCCGGACCGAAGGCTCGGAGGCTGCGCGGCCCGTGCGGGCGGCGCGGGCCTTGGCAATCGCGTCTCGCAATCTTTCCGCCATCTCTCGCCTCCTTGCCTCAGAACAGCCGGTCGAGCGGCATGTAGAACGCGCCGAACAGCACCACGACCGCGACGAAAGCCGCGCCGACCATCGAGCCGGAGACCAGTACCTTGCGGCGACGACGGCGCGCGTCTTCGGGCGTGCTCAGATAGGGCAGCGTCGCGAAGGCCGAGATCCCCAGATGGCGCTGCAGGTCTTCGGGGCGACGGATTCCGGTGCTGAGCAATTCCTTGAGTGCGACCGCCACGAGACCGAGCAACAGCCCTGCCCCGACGCCTGCCAGCGCGAGCGTCTTGCGATTGGGCTTCACTGGCTCTCCCGGTGCGACTGCCTGATCGATCACGGTCAGTTTCTCGCCCTTGGCCAGCGACTCGATCGTATCGCCGGTCTCGGCCACGGCGCGCGCTTTCACGGCGCTGTCGTACTGATCGGCGAGATTGTCGTGGTCGCGGCGCAGCGCCTCGAGCGCCGATGCGTTGGCGGGCACTTTCGCAATCGCCTCGCGGAGTTGCGCGATTTTCAGATCGGCGGCATCGCCTGCGGCCTGCGCGACGAAAAGCGTATCGGTCAATTCGCGCAGACGGCTCTCGAAGGCGGAGTTGGCTTTCGGCAGCGGCAGCGCCACCTGCTGCGACAATTCCTGAATCTGCGCGCCCAGCGCCGCAAGGCGTGCATCATCGGCGGGCAGCAGCGGTTTGAGCGCGTCGCGCTGCGCCTCGAGCCGGGACAGTTCACGCGAGGCGGGCGGATAGATCGCGTCTCGGTCGACCACACGTCCCGCCGCTTCGCGCAGCCGGACCAGCCGGTCGATCTCCGTCTCGGTCTCGTTCACATGCGCGAGCCGGGTTTCCGCGCCCGCCTGCACGGCAGCGAGACGATCGCGCAGCAGCGGCAATTCCTCGGGCAGCGCGTCGCCGTTCTCCTGCCTGAACTGCAACATCGCGCTGGAGGATTTCGCCAGCTCGCCTTCCAGCCGATCCACCTCGCGCGAGAAGAAATCGAGCGTGTCGCGCGCGGCCTTTGTGCGGATGTCGCTGTCTTCCTTGAGGATGCGCGTCACCAGCTCATTCGCGACCCGCGCAGCACGGGCCGGAGCCCCGGCGCGGAAGGACACCGTCATGAAGGTCGCGTCTTTCGGGGCGGAGCGCGACTTGCTCTGCTCGGAGATCTCGATCTCGACCGAGTTCTGCAGCGCCTCGAAAACCGCATCGGCATCGCGCGCGCCGGACTCGGTGCGCAGGTCTGGGAACAGCGCCATCCGCCGGGCCATGTCGAGCAGGCTCTCGCGCGAGAGCACCCGCTTGCGGATCACCTGCAGCTTGGCATTCGTGTCGGTGCGCACGGTCGAGGCCGCGAGACCGTCGGGGATGCGATCGCCCTCGACGACGAGAAGCGCATTGGCCTCGTAGATCGGCGTGATCATCCGCCCCGCCGCCAGACCGACAAGCGCGCCCAGCAGCACCGCCAGCAAAAGCCAGTGGATCCGCCGGGCAAACAGGGCAGTATAGAAGCGGAGTTCCCGCATCAGCGCCCTCCCCTGTGGAGGAAGGCGGGCGCGGCCTCGGCGGTCACTGCAGTGTCCGGCGCGGGCGCGATCACGCGCGGCTTGGCGCGCTGGGTCTCGACCGGCAGGTAGAAGACGTTGTCCTCGATCACCCTGTCGATGATCTCGCCGGTGACGATCTCCGCACGCGCCGAATAGGCATAAACCATGCCCAGATCGGCCAACTGGTTCATCAACCGCGGAAGGCCGCCGCAATGGGCGTGCAGTTTCTGCGCGGCTTCGGGGGTGATTATTTCGCGCGTCGCACCTGCGACCTGCAGGCGATGGGCGATATAGGGCTGCGCGCAATCGGCGGGCATCGGCCCGAGATGGAAGCCGGAAGACACACGCTGCGCGAACTGGCGCAGCTCTGGCCGTGCGATCAGATCGCGCAGTTCCGGCTGCCCCATCAGGATCAGCTGCACCAGCTCGTCCTTGTCGGCGTTGATATTGGTGATCATGCGCAGCTCTTCGAGCACGCCCGCATCGAGGTTCTGCGCCTCGTCGATCACCACCACGACGCGCCGCCCGGCGGCATATTCCTGGATCAGAAGCTGCTGGAACCGGTCGTAGATCAGGACGTAATCCTCGCCCGCCTCCACCCGCTGGCCGAGCGACAGCATGATCCAGCGGATCACGTCATCGCGCGAGCCGCGCGCGTTCGACACCAGCGCGATCGTCACGTCCTCGGAGATCGTCGCCATCAGGTGACGCAGAAGCGTCGTCTTGCCCGCCCCCACCTCGCCGGTGATCAGCGTGATCGGCGCGCGCGAGAACAGCCCGTATTCGAGCATCGTGGCCGCGTGCTTATGCTCTGGAGACCAGAACAGAAAATCGGGATCAGGCAGCAACGAAAAAGGACGTTCTGCCAACCCGAAGAATTCGGTGTAGATTTCGTTCATGCCTGTACCGGGCCTTTGGCCTCTGGGATTTCTTTGCGCCAGTAAGCGGCATCTCCCCGATTTACGCAAGAATTCGTGAGGAATTCGCGAGTGGCTGAGGCCAAACTGTCGCAAAAACGCGTCTATTCCTAGGAAAACTGGCTATTTAGACAGGGGGGCGCCGTTCAAATCTCTTTATAGATGACGTCGGAGCAGCTAGCCTTTCTGCCAAGCGCCAGTCAGAGCGCAGTAGCAGAGCAGGCAAGACAGATGCCCCGATACCAGTATGCGCGCGCGAGCTTTTTCGCGCTTTGCGCGGCGCTCGCATTGAGCGGCTGCAAGAGCGACGCAGACAAGGCCGAAGCCCATTACCAATCGGCCGAGACCCTTCTGGCCGAGGGCGATCCCGTCCGCGCGATGGTCGAGCTGCGCAACGTCTTCGAATATGACGGCACCCATAAGGCCGCGCGGCGCGCCTATGCCGATCTGCTGCTGGCGCAGGGACGCCTGCAGGAAGCCTTCAGCCAATATCTGCGTCTGCTCGAACAATATCCCGAGACGGTCGAGGTGCATCGCATCCTTGCGGAGCTGTCGCTGCGCACGGGCAACCTGCCGCGCGCGCAAAAACAGGTCGACGCGGTACTGGAACTCGCGCCCGACGATCCCGGCGCGCAGGCGGTGCAGCTCGCGCTCGATCTGCGGAAGGCGAGCCTGTCGCGCGACACGGGCCGCCAGTCCGAGATCGCGGCGCAGGCCGAGGCGCTGACCGCGGCGCATCCCGAGATACCGACCGGCTGGCATGTGCTGATCGACGCGCGCAACGCCCAGGGCGACGACGCCGCGACGCTGGCCGCGCTCGATGCGGCGCTGGCCCGCGATCCGGCGCAATACCGGTTGCAGGTTCTCAAGCTGGAGCTGATCTCGAAGCGTGGGTCGAGCGCAGAGATCGGCGCGCAGCTCGAAGTGATGCAGGGGCTGTTCCCCGAAGACCCGAAAACCCGCACCGCCCTCATCGCGTGGTATGTGCTGCGCGACGATCCGGCGGGGGCGGCGCGTTTTCTGCGCAAGCTTGCGACCGACCGCGAGCAGCAGACGGGCGGCTATCTGGAACTCGTGCGTTTTCTGGCCCGCGCGAAAGGCGCCGAGGCCGCGCGGGCGGAACTCGACTCGCTCATCGCGCAATCGAAGGGCGCGGCGAATGAGGCGATCTTTACCGCGATGCGGGCCGATCTGGATTTTCAGGCCGGAGATCGGGCGGCGGCTTTGACGCGGATGCAGGCGCTGATCGAGAGCCATCCCGACAGCGAGGAGATGCGACAGCTGCGCTCTGCTTACGCCCGGATGCTCGACCATGACGGGCAGCGCGATAAGGCGAAGACCGAGATCGCGGCGATCCTGAAGACCGATCCGACCAACGTCCCGGCCCTGCAGCAGCGCGCGGCGTGGCGGATCGAGGAAGATCGCCTCGATCTGGCGATCACCGATCTGCGCAGCGCGCTGCAGCAGGCCCCCGACAATCCGCAGACCCTGACCCTGCTGGGCGAGGCCGATCTGCGCGAGGGTGCGCCCGATCTGGCGATGGGCCGCTTCAGCCAAGCCTATGATGCGGCGGGGCGCGCCGCGCCCGAGGCGATCCGCTATGTCGATTTCCTCTTCGCGCATGACCGCGCCAGCGCCGCGCGGACGGTTCTGGCCGAGGCCGTGGCGGTCACCCCCAACAGCCCCGGACTGCTCAAGCGGCAGGCCGATCTGGCGCTGGCCGATCGCGACTGGATGCTCGCTCATCGTATCGCCGACCGGCTCGACACATCGTCGGCCCCGGGCACGGAGGCGCTGGCGCAGTCGATCCGCGCCGCGATCCTGATGGGGCGCGGCCGCAGCGAGAGCGCGATCGAGACGCTGAAAACCCTGGTGCAGACGCCCGGGACCGGCGAAGACGGCGTCACCACCGCCCCTGTGGTCTCGGCGGCGGCGGTCTCGGCCGTGGTGCAGGCGCAACTGGCCTCCGGGCGGGGCGGCGAGGCGCGCGCCTATCTCGAGGCGCAACTGGACGAGCAGCCCGACAATCGCGGCTTGCGGCTGCTGGAGGCCAATCTCTGTGCAATTCAGGGCGACACCGACCGGGCCGAGACCGGGCTGCGCACTCTGATGTATGAAGACCCGGCCGATCCGCGCCCGGCCCGGCAGCTTTATCGCCTGCTTGCGGCCCAAGGGCGTGAAGGCGACGCGCTTGCGGTGATCCAGACCGCGCTCGAAAAGGCGCCGCAGGCCGATCCGCTGCTGCTGCTCTACCGGGCGCGCTCGGAAGAGAAATCGGGCCGGTTCGACGCCGCAATCGCGACCTATGACGATCTCTATACGCGCGACAGCGGCGACCTGATCGTGGCGAATAACCTCGCGAGCCTGCTGAGCACCCATCGCGACGACCGGCCCAGCCTCGAGCGTGCGGCGCAGATCGCCAAACGCTTCCGCGAGCGGCCCGAACCCGCCTTCAAGGACACCTACGGCTGGGCGGAATATCGGCTGGGCAATTACGGGGCCGCGCGCCCCCTGCTCGCCGCTGCCGCCGCCGGATTGCCGGAGAACCCGCTCGCGCAATATCACTACGCCGCCGTGCTGATCGCGCTGGAAGAGACCGATCTGGCCGAAGCGGCCCTGCGCGACGCGCTGCGTCTTGCCGGCGAGCCCTTGCCGCCCGCGATGCAAGGCGCGAAGGCGCAGCTTGCTACCCTGACCGGAGAGGGCTCGTCGGGCAACACCCCGCGTCCGGCCCCGGCCCAACGCTGATTTTGTCTTTGGATCAAAGCTCTCGCAGGGTAAGCTCATGTTAAGCGCCGCGTCAGACGGCCTATGAGCGAGCAGTCGAGATGATCACCACGAGCCCCCCTCTGCGCGAGGTGCGTGCCCTGCCATGGGGCACGCTTGGCCTGCTGACGCTGGCCGTCCTCTCCTATCCGTTCTTCGCATTGGGGCTCGCCAGCCTCGGGGCCGCATGGTCCACGCCGGAATACAGCCACGGGCCGCTGATCCCACTGATTTCGCTCTATCTATTCGCGCGCGAATTGCATCACGCACCGCTCACGCTGGAGGACCGCCCGCAGCGCTGGCAAGGCGTCGCGGTGATGGCACTCGCCCTCGCCCTCGCCGTCTTCGGCACCCGCGCGCAGATAGCCGATTTCGTGACCTATGCGCTGATTATCTGGATGATGGGCGCGGTGCTGCTGAGCATGGGCTGGCAGGCGGGCAAACGCCACTGGAAGCCGGTGCTGCATCTGATCTTCATGCTGCCGCTGCCGCAGATCCTCTACTGGAAACTCACCATCGCCCTGCAGCTCGTCTCATCGGAGCTGGGCGTGATGCTGGTGCGCGCCGCGGACATCCCGGTACATCTGAGCGGCAATGTGATCGATCTGGGCGTCTACAAGCTGCAGGTGGCCGATGCCTGTTCGGGCCTGCGCTATCTCTTCCCGATCCTCAGCTTTTCCTACCTGTTCGGCATCCTCTATCGCGGACCGTTCTGGCACAAAGCCGTTCTGTTCGCGATGGCCGCGCCGCTGACGGTTCTGCTGAATTCGCTGCGCATCGGTATGGTCGCGATCCTCGTCGACGCTTACGGGATCGAACAGGCCGAGGGCTTTTTGCATGTCTTCGAGGGCTGGGTGATCTTTGGGGCCGCGATCGCGATCCTCAGCCTCACCGCGATCGGGCTGCAGCGGCTGGTGGCGGAGCCGAAACCGCTCTCGGAGGCGCTCGATCTGGACTATCGCCGTTTCGCGCCTGAGGCGCGGCGCTTGCGCAACCTCGCGCCGTCGCGCGATCTCGGGCTGGCGGTCATCCTGACGGGGGTCGCGCTGGCGCTCTGGTCGGGCCTGCCGCAGATGACGACGCTTCCGCCCGAGCGCGCGCCGCTGTCGTCTTTCCCGACGCAGATCGATGGCTGGGAAGGCACGCGCCGCCCGCTGGAGCCAGCCACGGAAACTGTGCTGGCAGCCAGCGATTATCTCAACGCGGTCTATGCCGATCCCGCTCAGGACGCGCCGGTGAACCTGTTCGTCGCGTGGTATGCCGATCAGAGCCAAGGCGACGGCATCCATTCCCCCGAGGTCTGCCTGCCGGTCGGCGGCTGGGAGGTCAGCGCTTTCCGCCCGCATCGCATCGCCCTGCCCCACCGCGCGCCCTTCGAGGTCAACCGCGCGATCATCACCAAGGGGCTCAACAGGCAACTGGTCTATTACTGGTTCGACGGGCGTGGCCGCGCGATGACGAGCGACTGGCGCGCGAAGCTGTCGGTGATCGTGGATGGGATCACGCGCGGGCGAACCGATGGCGCGCTGGTGCGCTATGTCACGCCGATCCGCCGCGACGAGGATATCCGCGCAGCCGATCGGCGCCTGACGCGCTTCATCGGGCAGTCCCTGCCCCGGCTGAGCGCCTCGATTCCGGATTGAGCGGGCTTACGAGCCCAGCGCGACGGTCCCGCCCCAGCAACCCGGGATCGGGTTGCGCGTGTCGAAGACAAGCGGGCAGGTTTCCACGGCTTTGATCGCACGATCGACGCGCGCATCGGCCATCGCCGGTGTCAGCCCGGTCGCGAGCGCATGGGCGACCGGATCATAGAGCGCGCGGCCCGTCAGATCAGCGGCCGCATGAGGCATGGTTTCGCGCAGATCACCCGCGAAGGCAGAGCTGGACACACCGGTCACAACCAGTGCGGTAAACGCCACCGCCGATGTCCTCCAATGCGCCATATAAGTTCCAAGCCGAATGCTTAACGATATAGGGCGAACCGTCTCCCTGTCCGCCCCTTGAGTTTGTGGCGCGAATGGGGCGGCGCGCAACTGGAATCTTGGCGAAACTTGAGCAAAAAGAACGATTTATAAGAAACAATTCCGCGCAATCAGCAGGCTTTATTTCCCCAGCTTGGAGAATATCCGATCATAGGCCGCAAGGAGCTGTCGGGCCGAGAAATCCCAGGACAGCGCATCGAGCACCCGCGCCCGGCCCAACCGCCCCATCGAACGCGCGCGTTCGGGCGCCTCGATCAGGGCCGCGATCCGGGCGGCGAAGTCCTTCGGATCGTTGGCGCGGGCGTAGAGCGCGGCCTCCCCCGCAGAGGCTCGCCCTTCGGTCAGTTCGAACTGCACCAAGGGCTTCTCGAGCGTCATGTATTCCATGACCTTGTTCATCGTGGAGATGTCGTTCATCGCGTTTTTCGGGTCGGGCGCGACGCCGATATCGATCGCGTTCATCGCCGCCAGCATCTCCTCGCCGTAGAGCGGGCCGGTGAAGGTGAAATAACCGCTCAGGCCGCGCGCCGCGACGTCGGCCTCCACGGTAGGCAGTTCGGGGCCGAAGCCCACGATCACCACATGCAGATCGCTGTGGCCGAGCTTGCGCACCAGATGCTCGACCGCCTGCACCAGAAGGTCCATCCCCTCCTGCTGCCCGATCACGCCGATATAGCCGAGCACCGTCTTCGCGCCCTTGCGATAGGCCGGATCGCCGGGTCCGGGCAGGAAGGTCTCGACGCGCGGGGCGGAGCGGACCACGAAGACATCCTCGGGCGCCATGCCGCCGCGGGTGATCGCGATCTTGCGGAAGCTCTCATTCGTGGCCATCGACACCGAG
This sequence comes from Thioclava sp. ISO4, assembly GCF_058105145.1. NCBI lineage: Bacteria > Pseudomonadati > Pseudomonadota > Alphaproteobacteria > Rhodobacterales > Paracoccaceae > Thioclava > Thioclava sp. ISO4. The sequence continues at coordinate 2,000,824 of NZ_CM176571.1, read as the reverse complement.
GCGCTGGCGAAGGTGATCCGCTCCCAGATGCGCATCACGGCCCAGAGGAGCCCCTTCTTGCCGAACTTTGCCTCGAACAACTCGGGGCAGACGTCGTGATGGTCGAACATGTAGCGCACGCCCGACAGCCGGTAGCGCCAGGCCAGAAGCCAGATCAGATCGGGCGGGTTGCAGCCCTGGATCACGTCGAAGCCGCGCTCGCGCCTCACCTGTTTCGCCAACCGGAACCATGCCTTGATCGCATGCCAATATTCGCGCGCATAAGCCACCGCGCCGGAATGGGCTTCGGGCGGTGCGGGGTGGCGGTAGATATGGATGCCCTCGATTTCCTCGTAAGCCGCGTCCCAGCCGCGCCCCATCGGACAGATCACCGAGACCTCGTAGCCCGCCGCGCGCAACGTCGTGGCCTCCAGCCAGACCCTGCGATCCAGCGGCACCGGCAGGTTCTCCACCACGATCAGAATGCGTCTCGCCATACCGCTTAAGACCCGCCCTTGCCACGGGGGCGGTTTGCCGCCCATTTTTAAGTGAGCCCCTTTCGCTCACGTCTTACGACGGTTATGTCGCAGCCACGCGTTGGTTTCCACCCCGCATAACTCCGGATTTCCCCATATGTTGCGCTCTCTACTCTCCCGTCTCAAACCAGAGACCGCTCCCTCGGCACCCAATGGTCTGCCCCGTCCGGAGGCGCCGATCTGCGTGATCGGGGACCTTCACGGCCGCGCCGATCTCTTGGGCAAGATGTTCGAGCGGATCGGGCAGGAACCGCAAGGCGCAAAGGCCCGGATCATCACGCTGGGCGACATGATCGACCGCGGCCCGAATTCGGCGCGGGTTCTGGCGACGCTGCATGCCGCGCAGCTTGCCAATCCCTCGCGGATGATCTGCCTGATGGGCAATCACGAGCGGATGATGCTCGATTTCCTGCTGTCTCCCGATGCGCGCACCGCCGGCTGGCTGCGCGTGGGCGGATTGCAGACGCTGCAAAGCTACGGCATCGCGCCGCCCGATCCGCGCGAGACGGACCCGGAGGTGCTCGACGCGCTGCGCATGGATCTCGCCCGCGCGCTGGGGCCGGACCTGCTGGCATGGCTCGATGCGCGCCCCGCAATGTGGCGCGAGGGGCGCTTCGCCGCGACCCATGCGGGGGCCGACCCCTATCACCCGATGGAGCGCCAAAGCCGCGATGCGCTGCTCTGGGGCCATCCCCGGTTCGGGCAGATGACGCGGCGCGACGGGGTCTGGATCGCCTTCGGCCATTGGGTCGTGGACCAACCGGTCGCCGATCAGGGCCGCATCGCGGTCGATACCGGCGCCTATGAGACCGGGCTCTTGAGCGCGGCCTGGCTCGACAAGGGCGGGCTGCGCTTCCTGCAAGTCGAAGGCTGAAAGACGATGGGCGCCCCCCGAAGGGAGCGCCCGTTGGCAGGTTACAAGCCGTCTCTCTCTCGCAACCGGTGTTGGAATTACTTGCCCGTCTGGCGCAGCACTACGGCGACGGTCATCACGCAGAGCCACAGATCGTTCAGCAGCGACAGTCTCGCGTAATAGCGTTCGTCGAAGCGCACGCGGTCCACGAAGGCGGTGGTCGAACGTCCGGCGACCTGCCACAGCCCGGTGATGCCGGGGCGCATCTTGTAATAGGCCCGGCCCATCGCACCTTTGTAGCTGGCTTCCTGATCGAGCATGAAGGGGCGCGGCCCCACGAGGCTCATCGTCCCGCAGAGCACGTTGAAGAACTGCGGCAACTCGTCGAGGCTGGTGCGGCGCAGGAAACGACCGATGCGGGTGATGCGCGGATCGTCGTCGAGCTTCTGGTTCACCGACCATTCCAGCGCGAGCGCGGGGTTCTCGTTGCACAGACGCACGAGCTGCGCCTCGGCATCGACATGCATGGTGCGCAGCTTGTAGCAGCGGAAGCGCTTGCCGCCCTGCCCGACGCGGATCTGCGAATAGAAGGCGGGACCGCCATCGGCGCGCACCGCCAGCGCCAGAAGCGCGATCAGCGGCAGCAGAACCGGAAGGATCGCGATCACGGCGAGAATGTCGAACAGGCGCTTGCCCATGCCCTCATAACGCAGAATGCGCGCCCGGTCCCGGCTGGTACTCGTTACACTTGCAAGCTCGAAATTGGTCGAGAGATCCGACATTTTCGCCCCTATTACCCTACCTCAGAGCGCGAACTTTCAAGCCCGCTTTTCTTTAACCCGGTTTTTACTTTTGATTCGTCCATAATTGTGACCAAAGCCGACAATTGTTGCGGCTCGGGGCTATAAAGAGATCACGGCAAAAAATCACAAGCCGCCGATCAACGTTATTTATCTTGTTGTTTTATTGGCAACATTTTCGACGTATTGAGGAAACCCGCAGGATTACGACACTCGCCCATAAGGCGATTAGCGCCAATCTTCCCCTAGGTAACTTTGGGTTAACGCCTTATGAAATCGGACGCCTGCGCACGCCCTCGATATGGTGTATTTTCGGCCCCTCCTGATCGCGACCCTCTTGATCGCGGGGCCCGACTGCCCATATCGATCGGGAAGATGTTATGGAGATTAACATGACCCGAGACGATGCCCGCGCCCTCTATATCGAGCAGCGCGTCGCGAATGAGAAGAAATCGGCCCTGCTTGGCTATGTGCTGTGGTTCATGCTGCCTATGCTCGGCGTGCACCGGATGTATATGGGGCGCGTCTTCTCCGGCGTGGTGATGCTGGCGCTGACCGGGATCGGCACGCTCCTGTCGCCCATCCTGATCGGCTTCATCCCGCTTGGCCTCGCAGGCCTGTGGTGGCTGATCGACGCGCTTCTGATCCCCGGCATGGTCTCGCAGGATATGGCCGAGACGCGCTGGCGGCTGATGCAGGAAGCTTAATCCGCCTGCCGGATCGGGTGCTCGGCCAAGGCCTGCGCCTGATCCGGGCTCAGGCTTTCGGGCAGCACTACTTGGGTGTGGATCGAGAAGATCACGGCATTCGTGCGCGGCAGGCGGAACAGGCATTGCCGCTCCACCCGTATATAAGGGGCGTCGGCGGGCGCGTGGGCGAATTCGTATTCCGAGCGCGGATCATGCAGATGCGCGGCAGAGCGCGAGGCGGTGCCACGCATCAGCCCCCTGCCCTCACGTACGCCATCGAGCAAGCGCTGCACCCGTTTGCCCAGATCGTCGGTATAGATCTCGATCGGTTCGTGAATGCGCATCATCGGGCGCATGAATTTCTCGCGTAGCGTCCAGCCCGAGGGAAAACACAGCACGCCGCCGGTCAGCACATGCTCGGCATGGCCGAACGCGGCCTCATCGGCTTCCATCAGGCACAGATCGCATTGCAGCAGCCGCCCGAGCGTGGCGAGCGGGTCCGTGCGATCCAGCGCAACCACCGCCCCATCGGGCCGTGTAACCGTCCCCGCGCTGCAGGCAAACCCCAGCGCCGGAAGCATCGGCAGCACCAGATCGTAAAGCTCTTCCGCCGCAGGTCGCCCGTGATCCGACAGGCCCAGCACCAGTTCGCGCGCCTCCCCGATCAACCGGTCGCGCAGGCCCATCTGCGCGGCATAGGCATCATCGACCTCCAGCCAATCCTCATAGGTGACCGGGATCACCCCCGGCAGCCGCCGGGTGCGCGGGTCGGCCCAGGGCGCGAAGCTCAGGCGGTTTTGCAGGATCGGTGTGGCGACAAGGTCTTTCATCCCCGCAGATTGCCGCGCGTCCCCGCCCGCGACAAGAGCGTCCGCGTCAGGGCTACCCCGCGCTGCGCACATAGTCGGAGATCATCTCGTAATCCTTGCGCGGCCCCTGCACCCGCCAGATCGCCCGCCAGCGGGGCCACGCGTCGAAGTCATAGCTCACCCGGTAATCGTCGGGATCGCACCAATGGCTCGCGGCCGGGCTCAGCGGATCGAAACTGTGAAAGGGCCGCCCATCCTCGAAGGCCACAGCGATCTGCCCGCCCTCGGCCCGCCAGAAATAGCTGCGCTCGGCATGGAAGCTCTGCCCGCCCGGCATCACCAGCTCGCCGGTCTCGCGATAATGCAGCCCGACCCCTTCCGGCGCGAAGCAGGCATGACCGTCGAAACGGGCCTCATTGCCATCCGCATGCAGGATTTGGCGCGTCAGCACCCAATTCCCCTCGAAATCCGACAGCTGCGGCATTGGCTCTCCCTTGCCCCAAAGGCAGGTGCAGTCTAACAAGCGCGCAACCACACGCAATCAAGAGGCCGCCGATGATCCCGCGTTATGCCCGCAAAGAGATGGTCGACATCTGGGAACCCGCCACCAAGTTCAAAATCTGGTACGAGATCGAGGCGCATGCCTGCGACGCTCAGGCCGAGCTGGGCGTGATCCCGAAAGAGAATGCCGAGGCCGTCTGGAAGGCCAAGGGTGTCGAATTCGACGTCGACCGCATCGACGAGATCGAAGCCGTCACCAAGCATGACGTGATCGCGTTCCTCACCCATCTGGCCGAACATGTTGGCTCGGAAGAGGCCCGTTTCGTCCATCAGGGCATGACCTCGTCGGATGTGCTCGACACCTGCCTCAACGTGCAGCTGGTGCGCGCCGCCGACATCCTTCTGACCGATCTCGACAAGGTTCTGGCGGCGCTGAAGAAGCGCGCCTACGAGCATAAGGACACGGTTCGCGTGGGCCGCTCGCACGGCATCCATGCCGAGCCCACCACGATGGGCCTGACCTTCGCGCGCTTCTACGCCGAGATGGATCGCAACAAGGCGCGCCTTCAGGCCGCGCGCGAAGAAGTCGCGACCGGCGCGATCTCGGGCGCCGTCGGCACCTTCGCCAATATCGATCCGCGCGTGGAAGAGCATGTCTGCAAGATGCTCGGCCTCAAGCCGGAGCCGATCTCGACGCAAGTCATCCCGCGCGACCGTCACGCGATGTTCTTCGCCACGCTGGGCGTCATCGCGTCGTCGATCGAGAACGTCGCGATCGAGATCCGCCACATGCAGCGCACCGAAGTGCTCGAAGGTGCGGAATTCTTCTCGATGGGCCAGAAAGGCTCGTCGGCGATGCCGCATAAGAAGAACCCGGTCCTGACCGAGAACCTCACGGGCCTTGCGCGCCTCGTGCGGATGACCGTGATCCCCGCGATGGAGAACGTGGCACTCTGGCACGAGCGTGACATCTCGCACAGCTCGGTCGAGCGTGGCATCGGCCCCGACGCGACCGTGACGCTCGATTTCGCGCTGAACCGTCTGGCCGGCGTCGTCGACAAGATGATCATCTACCCCGAGAACATGCTCGCGAACATGAACAAGTTCCCCGGTCTGGTGATGAGCCAGCGCGTTCTGCTGGCGCTGACGCAAGCCGGCGTGTCGCGCGAAGACGCCTATGCGATGGTGCAGCGCAATGCGCTCAAGGTCTGGGAAGACCGCGTCGATTTCCGCGAACAGCTGCTCGCCGACAAGGATGTCGTGGCCGCTCTCGGCGTCGACGGCATCAACGAGAAGTTCGACATGGGCTACCATACCAAGCATGTCGACACGATTTTCGCCCGCGTTTTCGGCGAATAATCGACAAACAAGCCCGTTCCGCGCCGCCTATGTCAGCCGACTATAGGCGGCGCGTGCGATTCGGGCTTACCCTAGGGCATCTAGCAAAGGGAGATTGCAGATGACCCGAACCATCCTTGCAGCCGCCGTGCTGATCCTCGCACCTCTGGCCGCGTCGGCCGAGTGCTTTAGCGGCCATCAGGCTTCCATGTCCTGCCCGCAGGGCCAGGTCTGGGACAAGGACGCGAGTGCCTGCGTCCTGCAGTCCAGCTGACCGCTGAGACGGTAATCCCGTCTTAACGGCCTCCGTGCAAAGCTGACCGCGAAACCGCATTGGCCGCCCGCGCGGCCGGTGCCCAGCACGGAGGTTCTCGCGGTGAATGCGATCGCGCCCATGGCGCTCGGTCATATGGCCGGGTCCGACTCGGCTGGCGACAAATCCGCCCGGCCAGGACCGCTTACGCGGCGCCAGAAAGCTGCGATCATCGTGCGGCTGCTCGCCTCCGAAGGGCTGAAATTGCCACTGACGGAGCTGAGCGACGATCAACAGACCGAACTGACCGAGACTGTGGCGCAACTGCGTCTGGTCGACCGCTCCACCATCACCAGCGTGGTGGAAGAGTTCTGCGAAGAACTGGAGGCTGTCGGCATCGCCTTCCCCGGCGGGCTGGAAGGCGCGCTCTCGCGGCTCGACGGACAGCTCTCCCCCTCGGCCTCGAACCGCCTGCGCAGGCTGGCCTCCAGCTCCTCGCGCGCCGACCCGTGGCAGCGGATCGCGGGCCTCACCGCAGAGGTGCTTCTGCCCGTGCTGGAAGGCGAAAGCGTCGAAGTGGGCGCGGTGATGCTGTCGAAACTGTCGGTCGCGAAATCTGCCGAGCTGCTCGGGCTGCTGCCGGGTGAGAAAGCGCGGCGGATCGCCTATGCGGTCTCGCTGACCGGGAATGTCGCGCCCGAAACCGTGCTGCGGATCGGGCAGGCGCTCGCAGCGCAACTGGATGCCACCCCGCCCAAAGCCTTCGATTCCGGGCCGGTGGAACGGGTGGGCGCAATCCTGAACTACTCGGCTTCGGCCACCCGCGACGCGGTGCTCAAGGGGCTGGAGGAAGAGGACAAGTCCTTCGCCGACGAGGTGAAGAAGGCGATCTTCACCTTCGCCAATATCCCCGCCCGCATCGACACACGCGATATCCCGAAAGTGCTGCGCGTGGTCGATCAGACGCAGCTGACCGTCGCGCTTGCCGGGGCGACGGGCCCGTTGCAGCCCGCGGCGGAGTTCATTCTCGCCAACATGTCCCAGCGCATGGCGCAAAGCTTGCGCGACGAGATGGCGAATCTGGGCAAGGTGAAAGAGAAAGACGCCGAAGAGGCGATGAGCGCGGTCGTCGCCGCAATCCGGGAGATGGAAGCCGCGGGAGAGATATTCCTCGTCGCAGAGGACGACGATTGAGCGAAAGATTCTGTCGCTGCGCCCCGTTCGGCGCCACTCTTCGCGCCAAAGCCGCGCCCTGCCCCGCAATGTTATCGCAAACACCGCGTGTTTACGCTAACATACTGTTTCAAAACCTTTTCCCGAATTGCATGCAATGGTATCCAACGCCGAAATCACGCGCTTCGGAGAGATCATCATGACCGTCACCATCGGGATCAACGGCTTCGGCCGCATCGGGCGCTGCACGCTCGCGCATATCGCGGAAGCCGCGCGCAACGACGTGCAGGTCGTCAAGATCAACGCCACCGGCCCGATCGAGACCAATGCGCATCTCCTGAAATACGACTCCGTCCACGGCCGGTTCGGCGGGCAGGTGAAGGTCGCGGGCAACACGCTCGACCTCGGGCGCGGCCCGATCGACGTGATGTCGACCTACGACCCGGAAGAACTCGACTGGGACGGCGTCGATGTCGTCCTCGAATGCACCGGCAAGTTCAACGCCCGCGACAAGGCCGCCGTCCATCTGGGTCGCGGCGCGAAGCGGGTTCTTGTCTCCGCCCCTGCGACCGATGCTGACAAGACCGTGGTCTACGGCGTGAACCATCGCGAGCTGACGCCCGCGCATCACGTCGTCTCGAACGGGTCCTGCACCACGAACTGCCTCGCGCCGCTCGCCAAGGTGCTCAACGACACGATCGGCATCGAATCGGGCGTGATGACGACGATCCATTCCTATACCGGCGATCAGCCCACGCTCGACCGTCGCCACAAGGATCTCTATCGCGCCCGCGCCGCGGCGATGGCGATGATCCCGACCTCCACGGGCGCCGCGAAAGCCCTCGGCGAGGTGCTGCCCGAGCTGCAAGGCCGCCTCGACGGCACCGCACTGCGCGTCCCCACCCCCAATGTTTCCGCGGTCGATCTGACCTTCGAGGCGCGCAAGACCGTCACCCGTGACGAGGTGAACGAGATCGTCCGCGAAGCCGCCGCCGGCTACATGGGCATGGTGCTGGGCTACGACCCCGAACCGAAGGTCTCGATCGACTTCAACCACACGCAGCAATCCTCTATCTTCGCGCCGGACCAGACCAAGGTCGTGGGCAAGCTTGTCCGCGTTCTGGCCTGGTACGACAACGAATGGGGGTTCTCCTGCCGCATGGCCGATGTGGCCGGGGCGATGGGGCGACTCGTGCACTGACGCGCCAAACAAGGGCGCGCGAAGGGGATAGATGACCAATCGGATCGCGCTCTGGCTTGGGGCCCTCCTCATTTTGCTTATTTTGGCGGATGTGTTTGCCGATGACGGCCGCATCCTGCTGTTTCTGGCGAAAAAAACTGCCGATCTCGTTCAATATGTCGCGTTCTGGCGCTAGCATCTGGCTGCACCCCGTTGACCTTCGGCGCTGAACGCGCTTGTTAGCGTTAACGGAAGACCTGCCCGTGCAACTCCCTGCCGGGCAGCCAGCCAGAGGAGACGGATATGACGGTTAAAGTTGCCATCAACGGGTTCGGTCGCATCGGCCGCAACGTGCTGCGCGGGATCATCGAGTCGGGGCGCACCGATATCGAAGTGATCGCGATCAACGATCTCGGCCCGGTCGAGACGAACGCGCACCTGCTGCAATTCGACTCCGTGCACGGCAAATTCCCGCATGAGGTCACGACCGGCGAAGACTGGATCGATGCCGGCCGCGGCAAGATCAAGGTCACCGCGATCCGCGACCCGAAGGAACTGCCCTGGGGCGATGTCGATGTCGCGCTGGAATGCACCGGCATCTTCACCGCGCGCGAAAAGGCGGCCTTCCACCTCGAGAACGGCTCGAAGCGCGTTCTGGTTTCGGCCCCTGCCAGCGGTGCCGACAAGACGATCGTCTTCGGTGTGAACGACGGTGCGCTGACCGCAGACGACCTCGTCGTCTCGAACGCGTCCTGCACCACGAACTGCCTCTCGCCCGTCGCCAAGGTTCTGAACGACGCGATCGGGATCGAGAAGGGCTTCATGACCACGATCCACAGCTACACCGGCGACCAGCCGACGCTGGACACGATGCACAAGGATCTCTACCGCGCCCGCGCCGCCGCGCTGTCGATGATCCCGACCTCGACCGGCGCTGCGAAAGCCGTGGGTCTGGTACTGCCGGAGCTCAATGGCAAGCTCGACGGCGTCGCGATCCGCGTGCCGACCCCGAATGTCTCGGTCGTCGATCTGGTCTTCGAGGCTGGCAAGGACACCAGCGTCGAAGAGATCAATGCCGCGATCAAAGCCGCCGCTGACGGCCCGATGAAAGGCATTCTCGGCTATACCGACAAACCCAACGTCTCGAGCGACTTCAACCACGACCCGCATTCGTCGATCTTCCACATGGATCAGACCAAGGTCATGGAAGGCCGCATGGTCCGTATCCTGAGCTGGTACGACAACGAATGGGGCTTCTCGAACCGCATGGCGGACACCGCCGTCGCGATGGGCAAGCTGATCTGAGCGTGATCGGGGCACCGCCCTGCAGATTGCGAAAAAGCCAAAGGGGCGGTCCATCTTGGGCCGCCCTTTTCGCGCTCACCCCTCACACACGGCTCGCAGAGCATGCACGCGCCCTCTCACCCGCGCCGCGAGCCTTGATGCATGGTGATAGAACCCTTTGAAATCCGGGACGTTTCAGGGCCATGGAGCGCGCCGCCCGGCGCCTCCGCCTTAGCTGAACCCCATCACGAAAGGGAATATCCCATGGAACGCAGCAAGAAATTCCTCGCCCTCGCCCTCTCCTCCGCGCTGATCGCGGGCCCCGCGAGCTTCGAGATGGCCAATGCCGCCACCACCAACGCCAACAGCAACTCAAGCGGCACCGCGATGCAGAGCGCCCAGAGCCAAGGTAATGACGCGGTCTCGCAGACCACGGCAAGCTCGACCGACAAGGACTTGCTGACCACGGTCAATGACGCCTACACGGCGATGCGCGAAGTGCGCGCGGCGCGTCTGGCGATCTTCGACGGCAATACCGACATGGCGACCAAGATGACCAAGGACGCCACCGCGAAAATGCAGGCCGCCGAGAAGGCCGAGAGCAAATGGGGCGTGCCCTCGAAAGCGGGCAAGAAAGGCGTGACTTACCTGCCCTTCGACAGCTCCATCGCGCTTGGCGAAAGCTTCACGGTGACGCCGGATAACCAGAAAGCGGTCGGCAAGGCCAATGAGCAGATGGCGAAAGGCAATGCGAAAGCCGCCGCCAAGACGCTGAAGGACAACGATATCGACGTGTCGATCTCGGCGGCGATGGTGCCCGCGAAAGCGTCGCTCGTCCATCTGCAGGACGCGTCGAAGCTCATCAAATCGGGCAATTACTACGAGGCGAACCTTGCGCTGAAAGGCGTCGAGGATTCCGTCGTGATCGACCAATGGGGTCTCGACAACCTGCCGCAGCAGGCGGGCAACGCCACGAAATCCTCGGCAAATGCGAGCGGCAGCACTCAGATGAAGCAGAAATCGCAGCAGAGCGGCACGTCGGGCAACGCCGCCTCGAACGGCTGATCAGGCCTTGGCGTAAGCCTTGACCAAGGCATCGCGCACGGCGGGGGTAACGAATTTCGAGACATCCCCGTCGAGCCGCGCGATTTCCTTCACCAGTTTCGAAGCGATCGCCTGACGCCGTGCATCGGCCATCAGGAACACCGTCTCGACCGAGGAATCGAGTGCGCGGTTCATCCCGACCATCTGGAATTCATATTCGAAATCGGCCACCGCGCGCAGGCCGCGCACGATCACGCTCGCGCCGACATCCTTGGCGCAGTCGATCAGCAGGTTTTCGAAGGGATGGACGACGATCTCGCCGCCGCGGCGGTCGGTGATCTTCGCGCATTCGTCCTGAAGCATGGCGACGCGTTCCTCGAGTGAGAAAAGCGGCCCCTTGTCACGGTTGATCGCGACCCCGATCACGAGCCGGTCCACCAGAGCCATCGCGCGCTCGATGATATCGAGGTGGCCCAGCGTGACCGGATCGAAAGTTCCGGGGTAAAGACCGATCCGCATGGCATCCTCCCTCGTCGCCCGCCAAAAAGGTTAGCGCACGCAACTATATTGCGTGGCTAATTGCAAGCGGGAAGATGCCGCATTGCGGCATCAGTTGCCCATGATCATGCCCTGAAGCGACTCTTTCTCCATATGGAGCTCGTTCAGACGCGCCTTGACCACGTCCCCGATCGAGATCACGCCGACCATCTTGCCGTTCTCGCGCACGGGCATGTGGCGGAAGCGGCCCTCGGTCATCAGGCTCATCACCTCTTCGGTGCTGTCCATCGGGGCGCAATGCTTGACGTCGCGGGTCATGACGTCACCGGCGGTCATCACCAGACAATCGGCACCGCGCCGGGCGATTTCACGAACGACATCGCGCTCCGAGACGATCCCGTCGACGGTTTGCCCATCCTGCGAGACGATCACCGCACCGATGCGTTTGGAAGAAAGCAGGGCGACGACCTCGCTCAGCTTCATGTCGGGGGCGACGGTGAAAACTTCCATCTCGCCCTTGTTCTTGAGAATCTGCATAACCTGCATCGGCGTCTCCTTGAAAAACGTCGTCTAAACTCAAGCGTCCCACTGCTTTCATAGATTTGTCAACGGCTTTGCGGTTCACGGGGCCGCCAATTATATTTCAACCGCAGCGTGTTCAAGCCGCGCAACCTCGTCGCGCAACCCCTGCCCCAGCGCTTCGGCGAAGCGGGTCAGGCGCTCGGATCGGCGGTCATCGGCATGGCGGATCAACCAGAAGGCGCGGTTGAGCCGTATCTCGTCGCCCAGCACCCGTTGAACGCCCGGCGCGAAGGGGATCGCGAAATCATGCACGATGCCCACGCCCGCGCCCGCTTCGATCATCCGGGTCTGCACGGCGGCTGAATTCGAGGCGAGCCCCATCACCTCGGCCTCGGTCTCGGCGAAGTAATCCAGCTCCTTGTCGAAGATCATGTCGGGGATATAGCCGATCATCCGGTGATGGCGCAGATCCTCCTTGCAGGTGATCGGAGGCGCCTTCGCGAGATAGTCGCGATGGGCGGCGAGGCTGAGGTGATAGTCGCTCAGCTTCTGCACGGTCAGGCGGCCTGCGGTCGGGCGTGACACTGCGATCGCCATATCCGCCTCGCGTTTCGAGAGGTTGAAGACCCGCGGTAGGGCGACGACCTGGATCTCCAGCCCGGGATTGTCCTCGGCGATCTTCGCGCAGACCTGTGGCAGAAGGTAATTCGCGCAGCCATCGGGCGCGCCGATCCGCAATTGCCCCGTCAACTGGCCCGCGATGCCGGACAGCTCTTCATCGGCGCCCGCGAAGACCTGCTCCGCCGCCTCGGCATGCGGCAGGAGCCGGTCGCCCGATTCCGACAGTGCGTAGCCCTGCGGCGATTTCACGAAGAGCTTCGCGCCCACCCCCTCTTCGAGCCGCGCGATGCGCCGTCCCACCGTGGCCGCGTCCAGCTTCAAACGCCGCCCGGCGCCCGACAGGCTCTCGGCCCTTGCGACGGCAAGGAAAATCCGCAGGTCGTCCCAGTCCATATCGCGCCCCTCTTTGCAAAAATGCAAAACGCTTTTGAACTACTTCCCCTTTTATGCTCATTTTCGCAAGGCTAGAGTGCGCCCAAGCCAAGTTATCTGTAGGAGGAGTGTCTCATGGAAGAAATCGGTCACTGGATCAACGGCAAGCGCGTCGCGGGCACGTCCGGCCGCTTCGGCGAAGTCTTCAACCCCGCCACCGGCGAGCAGATCGCCAAGGTCGCGCTGGCCACCCCGGCTGAGCTCGACGCGGCAACCGCCGACGCCGCGAAAGCGCAGCTGGAATGGCAGAAGGTCAACCCGCAGCGCCGCGCCCGCGTGATGATGAAATTCGGTCAGCTGATCGAGCGCGACATGGACAAGCTCGCCGAGGCTCTCTCGAAAGAGCACGGCAAGACCATCCCCGACGCAAAAGGCGACGTGCAGCGTGGCCTCGAAGTGATCGAGGTCTGCATGGGCGCGCCGGCGATGCTCAAGGGCGAATACACGGGCGACGCAGGCCCCGGTATCGACCTCTACTCGATGCGTCAGCCGCTGGGCGTCGTGGCCGGCATCACGCCGTTCAACTTCCCCGCCATGATCCCGCTGTGGAAAATGGGCCCGGCGCTCGCTTCGGGTAACGCGATGATCCTCAAGCCGTCCGAGCGCGTGCCGACCACCGCGATCATGCTCGCGGAACTGGCGCAGGAAGCTGGTCTTCCCGATGGCGTGCTGCAGGTCGTCAACGGCGACAAGGAAGCCGTGGACACGATCCTCGATCACGAGACGATCCAGGGCGTGGGCTTCGTGGGTTCGACCCCGATCGCGCAATACATCTACGGTCGTGCGGCCACCAACGGCAAGCGCGCGCAGTGCTTCGGCGGTGCGAAGAACCACATGATCATCATGCCCGACGCGGACATGGACAAGGCTGCCGACGCGCTGATCGGTGCGGGCTACGGTGCTGCTGGCGAGCGCTGCATGGCGATCTCGGTTGCGGTTCCGGTGGGCGACGGCACGGCGGATGCGCTCGTTGAGCGTCTCGTTCCGAAGATCGAGAAGCTGAAAGTCGGCCCCTATACCGGCGGCGACGACGTGGATTACGGCCCCGTCATCACCAAGCAGGCACAGGAGCGGATCAAGTCGCTCATCAATTCGGGTGTCGATCAGGGTGCGAACCTCGTCGTCGACGGCCGCGACTTCTCGCTGCAGGGCTATGAGGACGGCTTCTTCGTCGGCCCGTCGCTCTTCGACAACGTCACCCCCGACATGGACATCTACAAAGAGGAAATCTTTGGCCCGGTCCTGTCGATGGTGCGCACGAAGACCTATGACGAGGCGCTCGATCTGGTTGTCGACAATCCCTATGGCAACGGCACCGCGATCTACACCGCCGATGGCGACGTGGCGCGCGACTTCGCGGCAAACGTGAATGTCGGCATGGTCGGCATCAACTTCCCGATCCCGGTTCCGCTGAGCTACTACACCTTCGGCGGCTGGAAGAAGTCGGCCTTCGGCGACCTCAACCAGTACGGTCCCGACGCCTTCCGCTTCTACACCAAGACCAAGACCGTTACGGCGCGCTGGTTCTCGGGCATCAAGGACGAAGGTGCGGCGCTGAACTTCAAAGCGCTCGACTGATCTTTCGGCGGGGCGGTTTGCGAACCGCCCTTCCCCACACAAAGGAAAACGCCCCGCCGATCGGCGGGGCGTTTTTCATGGGAACTGTCGGCGCGGATCAGTCGATATCCCAGTCGTCCTCATGCGAGACGCCCCCCAGTGCCAGCCAATCCGCGCGCACCCGCGCCACACGGCTGTCGCCCCAGGTGCGGAAGACGATCACGAAGCCCTCGGGCGTGACGCCGTCGCTGGAGATATCCATCCGCGAATTGTGCTTACCGTCCACGTCCCACATCGACAGCGAGACCTGCACCATCGGCGTCGCGCGGAACGGCTCGGGGAAGGCAACCTTCTTGCGCAGCTCGCGCGGGCCCTCGCCCGTCCACATGGCGCCGCCATCCTGATAGTCGGAGAACAGCACGAGCGAGCCGCGTTGCATCCCCAGACGGTGGCTTTCGATCGTGATCATCGAGACAGGGCCTCTTTCTTTCAGCCTGAGGCAGAGCTTACCGCAACTGCGGACAATAAAAAGCCCCGGAAAATCCGGGGCTTCCTAAATCTTTTCGCGAGAGGTCTCAGCTCAGCATATGCGAGCCGAGGGCCTCCATGTCAGCCAGCAGCTTCGCGGTCATGTCGGCCACCGAAGGATGCGCCTCGTCATGGACGCGGCGGGCTTCCTCGATCAGGCGATCGTGGACTTCCTTGGTGAACTCTTCCGCGGGCAGCGAACGCTCGGCCAGAACCGTGATCCCCTCGGGGGTGATCTCGGCGAAGCCACCCGTCACCGCGTAGCTCTGGGTTTCCGACCGCGTCACCATCGTCAGCTTGCCGGGACGCAGCGTGGTCAGCATCGGCGCGTGGCCGGGCATGACCGTGAGGTCACCATCCGCACCAGGCACCATGACCTCGACCGCCGCCTCTTCCGAGGCCAGCTTGCGCTCGGGCGCAACGAGATCGAATTGCATCGTGTCGGCCATAATGCCTCCTTACGCCGCAGCGGCGAGTTTCTCGGCTTTCGCTTTCACGTCCTCGATGCCGCCAACCATGTAGAAGGCTGCTTCGGGCAGGTGATCGTATTCGCCTGCAACAACCGCCTTGAACGACTCGATGGTGTCTTCGAGCGGAACCTGAACGCCGTCCGAACCGGTGAACACTTTCGCAACGTCGAAGGGCTGCGAGAGGAAACGCTGGATCTTACGGGCACGTGCCACGGTCAGCTTATCCTCTTCGGACAGTTCGTCCATACCGAGGATGGCGATGATGTCCTGCAGAGCCTTGTAGCGCTGGAGGATCTCCTGCACCTGACGGGCGACCTTGTAGTGCTCTTCGCCGACGATGCCCGGATCGAGGATACGCGAGGACGAGTCCAGCGGGTCCACAGCCGGGTAGATGCCGAGTTCCGAGATCGCACGCGACAGAACGGTCGTGGCGTCAAGGTGGGCGAAGGTGGTGGCCGGAGCCGGGTCGGTAAGGTCATCCGCGGGCACGTAGACGGCCTGGATCGAGGTGATCGAGCCAGCTTTCGTCGAGGTAATACGCTCCTGCATCGCACCCATGTCGGTGGCCAGCGTCGGCTGGTAGCCCACTGCCGAAGGGATACGGCCCAGAAGTGCCGACACCTCGGAACCTGCCTGCGTGAAGCGGAAGATGTTGTCCACGAAGAACAGAACGTCGGTACCCGACTGGTCGCGGAACTGCTCGGCCAGGGTCAGACCGGTCAGAGCAACACGCGCACGCGCACCCGGAGGCTCGTTCATCTGACCGTAGACCAGAGCCACCTGCGAGCTCGACAGATCGTCGGGCTTGATGACGTTGGATTCGATCATCTCGTGGTAGAGGTCGTTCCCTTCACGGGTCCGCTCGCCCACACCGGCGAACACGGAGTAGCCCGAGTGCACCTTCGCGATGTTGTTGATCAGTTCCATGATCAGAACGGTCTTGCCGACGCCAGCGCCGCCGAACAGGCCGATCTTACCACCCTTGGAGTAGGGTGCGAGCAGGTCGATGACCTTGATGCCGGTCACGAGGATTTCCGACGCAGTCGCCTGGCTCTCGAAGTTCGGCGCGGGCTGGTGGATGGCGCGGGTTTCGTCCGCTTCCACGGGGCCCTTCTCGTCCACGGGCTCGCCGATCACGTTCAGGATGCGGCCGAGGGTCGCGTTGCCGACCGGCACCGAAATCGGCTTGCCGGTGTCTTTCACTTCGGCGCCGCGCACGAGACCTTCGGTCGCGTCCATTGCGATGGTGCGCACCGAGTTTTCGCCGAGGTGCTGAGCCACTTCGAGAACGAGGCGCTTGCCGTTGTTCTCGGTTTCCAGCGCGTTGAGGATCGCAGGCAGCTCGCCGTCGAACTGCACGTCGACGACGGCGCCGATGACCTGGGTCACTTTACCATTGCTTGCCATGTCTGTTTTTCTCCGGTTCCGTCAGAGCGCCTCGGCGCCCGAAATGATTTCGATGAGTTCCTTGGTGATCGCGGCCTGGC
Source organism: Thioclava sp. ISO4 (assembly GCF_058105145.1). Classification (NCBI taxonomy): domain Bacteria; kingdom Pseudomonadati; phylum Pseudomonadota; class Alphaproteobacteria; order Rhodobacterales; family Paracoccaceae; genus Thioclava; species Thioclava sp. ISO4. The sequence continues at coordinate 1,984,270 of NZ_CM176571.1, read as the reverse complement.
GCGTGCGGTTGTATTCGATCGTCAGCTTGTCGATCATATCGCCCGCATTGCGCGTCGCAGAGTCCATCGCAGACATCCGCGCACCTTGTTCCGAGGCACCGTTTTCCAGCAGAGCCGTGAAGATCTGCGTGGCGACCCCGCGCGGCAGCAGATCCTCGAGGATTTGCGTCTCGCTGGGTTCGTAGTCGTAATTGACGCTCGGCGTTTCTTCGCCCTCTTCCGGTTCATAGGAAGCGGGGATGATCTGCTTCGCGGTCGGGCGCTGCGCGATCACGCTCTCGAAGATCGAGAAGAAGATCGTCGCGACGTCGAACTCGCCATTGTCGAAGCGACCGATCAGGTCGCGGGCGATCTTCTGCGCGTCGTCATAGCTCAGGCGCTTGACGTCGCTCAGATCGACGTGGCCGATGAAGTACTCGCCGTATTCACGGCGCAGCGCATCGCGGCCTTTCTTGCCGACGGTGAGGATCTTCACCTCTTTGCCCTCGGCCAGCAGCTTGTCAGCCGTCTGGCGCGCGAGCTTCGCAATATTGGCGTTGAAGCCACCGCACAGGCCGCGTTCGGCGGTCATGACCACCAGAAGCTGCACCTTGTCCGAGCCGGTCCCCGAGAGCAGGCGCGGCGCATTGTCCGAGCCCTGCACCGAGCCCGCGAGCCCGGCCATCACGGCATGCATCCGTTCGGCATAGGGGCGCGCGGCCTCCGCCGCCTCTTGGGCGCGGCGGAGTTTCGCGGCGGCGACCATTTGCATCGCCTTGGTGATCTTCCGCGTATTCTTGACGCTTCCGATCCGGTTTTTAAGGTCCTTAAGGCTGGGCATGTCCCTGTCCTTTCAGGCCAATCACGCGTAGGTCTTGGCGAATTCGTCGATAGCGGCTTTCAGCTTGTCGGCCGCGTCACCCTTGATCTTCGGATCCTCGTTCGTGAGCCAGTCGAGGATGTCCTTGCGCGAGTTGCGCAGGTAATCCAGCAGACCCTGTTCGAACTTGCCGACCTCGGAGACCGGGATGCCATCGAGGAAGCCGTTGGTGCCGGCGAAGATGACGGCCACGATTTCCGCGTTGGTGAGCGGCGAATACTGCGGCTGTTTCATCAGCTCGGTCAGGCGCGCACCACGGTTCAGCAGCTTCTGAGTTGCGGCGTCGAGATCCGAGCCGAACTGAGCGAAGGCCGCCATTTCGCGATACTGTGCCAGTTCCAGCTTAACCGGGCCTGCCACGGTCTTCATCGAGTTCGTCTGAGCCGACGAACCAACGCGCGACACCGACAGACCGGTGTTCACGGCGGGACGGATACCTTGGTAGAACAGTTCCGTCTCGAGGAAGATCTGACCGTCGGTGATCGAGATCACGTTGGTCGGGATGAAGGCCGACACGTCGCCGCCCTGGGTTTCGATGACCGGCAGAGCGGTCAGCGAACCGGCGCCGAAGTCTTCGTTCAGCTTCGCCGAACGCTCCAGCAGGCGGGAGTGCAGGTAGAACACGTCGCCCGGGTAAGCTTCGCGGCCCGGCGGGCGACGCAGCAGCAGCGACATCTGACGATAGGCGACAGCCTGCTTCGAGAGGTCATCATAGATGATCAGCGCGTGCATGCCGTTGTCGCGGAAGTATTCCGCCATCGCGGTCGCGGTGTAGGGCGCGAGGTACTGCATCGGCGCGGGGTCCGAAGCGGTCGCGGCGATCACGGTGGTGTATTCGATCGCACCGGTCTCTTCGAGCTTCTTGACCAGCTGCGCCACGGTCGAGCGCTTCTGGCCGATCGCGACGTAGAAGCAGTGCAGCTTGTTAGACGGATCAGCGTCGTTATACGACTTCTGGTTCAGAATGGTGTCGAGCGCGATTGCGGTCTTACCGGTCTGACGGTCGCCAATGATCAGCTCGCGCTGGCCACGGCCGATCGGGATCATGGCGTCAACCGACTTGAGGCCGGTCGCCATCGGCTCGTGAACCGATTTACGCGGGATGATGCCCGGAGCTTTCACGTCGGCGACGCGACGCTCTTTCGCTTCGATGGCGCCTTTGCCGTCGAGCGCGTTGCCGAGACCGTCGACCACGCGGCCGAGCAGCGCTTCACCGACCGGCACGTCCACGATGGAGTTCGTGCGCTTGACGGTGTCGCCTTCTTTAATGTCTTGGTCCGAACCGAAGATCACGACACCGACGTTGTCGGTCTCGAGGTTCAGTGCCATCCCGCGGATACCACCGGGGAATTCAACCATCTCACCGGCCTGGACGTTGTCGAGCCCGTAGACGCGCGCGATACCGTCGCCAACCGACAGCACGCGACCGACTTCGGCCACTTGGGCGTCCTGCCCGAAATTCTTGATCTGCTCCTTGAGGATCGCAGAAATCTCAGCTGCTTGGATGCCCATTTATCCGACCTCTTTCATGGCGTTCTTGAGAGAAGCGAGCTTCGAACGGATCGACGTGTCGACCATGCGCGAGCCCAGCTTTACGATCATGCCACCGATGAGGCTTTCATCGACGGCGGTGTTCAGTTTGACGGTCTTGCCCGTCTGGTTTTTCAGCACTTCGGCGAGCTTCTTGGCCTGTGCGGCGCTGAGCTTGCTGGCCGAGGTGACATCTGCGGTCACTTCGCCCTTCTCGTCCGCGATCAGATCCGACAGCGCCTTGAGCAGCTGCGGCAGCACGAAGAGACGACGCTTGGCGCCCATCAGTTGCAGGCCGTTCTTCATCGGGTCCGACAGGCCCATCTTGCCTGCCAGAGCGCCGATTGCAGCTGCCTGCTGGTCGCGCGTGTAGACCGGCGATGCAATCACCTCACGCAGCTCGTCAGAGCCAGCCAGCGCCTCCGACAGCGCGGAGACATCGGCTTCGAGCGCGGCGAGGGCATTTGCTTCGCGCGAGAGTTCAAAAATGGCCAGCGCATAGCGGCCGGCGATGCTTGCGGAAATCGAAGCTGGTTCGGACACGTCCACCCTTCCGATGCGTTTTGCCCCGACCCGGAACAGGCCTTGGGGCGCTCCCCCGGCGCGCTTGAGACATGCCCTCCGCGCCGCTTATCGGGGAGGTCACTAGCAGAGCAATCCCCCCCTCGCAACCATCTTGAGCACGAGAATGTGAGCAGAAGGCCTCCAATCTGCCCTTCGTCGCGGGAAGGTGACAGGGAGGGGAGGATTTTGTGGGCGCTAACAGGAATTTGGACCAGTTGATCACGGAATGCCGCGCGGGGGTGATTCACCTCAATACGCGTTGGCGGTCGGAAAATTATTCGCCGCCCGCGACGGAACGCAGGAGAGTTGCGCTAAGGGCGATACGCGAACGTGATTGTTGCGTGGCGACGATCTGACGCGCATGCAGAATTAACTTCGGTGTCAGGCCGGGTCCGTCGCCGGTTTCACCGCCCCTTCGAGAATCGACAGCGGTTTGCGGACCCGCGCGCCGAGGCCGGAATCATGGCGCGCATGGACCTGCTTGGAGACTTCGAGCATCACCACGCCCGCCGCCAGCACGCCCGCCGCCTTGGTGCCCAGCCGCTCCCACATCGCGGCCGAGCGCAGCCAGAAGCGGCGATGGCTCGGCGGGATGTAGAGCGCGCCGGTATGACGCTCGGGAACGAAGCCGGACCGCCGTGCGAGCTGGTCGAGCTGACCCAGCGTGTAGGGCTTGCCGAACCCGAAGGGCGTGGTCTCGCGCGGCGCCCAGAGCCCGGCGCGGTTGGGCACGATGAACAGCGCCCTGCCCCCCGGCCCCAGCACCCGCCAGCATTCCTGCATCAAGGCTTCGGAATTGTCGGAGGTCTCGAGCCCGTGCATCACGATCAACCGATCAACCCGGCCCGTCTCCAGAGGCCAGCGCGCCTCGTCGCACAGCACCGAGACATTGGGCATCCCCGCAGGCCACGGCATCACGCCCTGCTCGGCTGGCATCAGCCCGATCACCCGGCGCGCAGGCTCCAGATAGGGACGCAGCAGCGGCACCGCGAAGCCGTAGCCCGCCACCGTCTGCCCCGCCATCTTCGGCCCCGTCGCGGGCCACATGGAAACAACCCGATCCCGGATTGCCCGCTGCGCCGCACGGCCTAGCTGCGTTCGGTAGTAGAAATTCCGCAGGTCGAGTACGTCGAGATGCATTGCGCCTTTCGCTTCCTTCGGCTTAGCTATGTGCCAAGATAATCAAAGCGGTAGAAAACACCATGGCCGTTGAGCTTCTCATCATTCCCTGTCTCGCCGACAATTATGCCTATGTCGTGCACGAGGCGGCGACGGACACAACCACCGTGATCGACGTTCCCGAAGCGCCGCCCGTTCTGAAGGCGCTGAACGAACGGGGCTGGAAAGCAAACCTGATTCTGCTGACGCATCACCACGCCGATCACATCGATGGCGTTCAGGCATTGTCAGCGGCAACGGGGGCAAAAATCGTGGGGGCCAAGGCGGATGCGCATCGTCTGCCCAAGCTCGATCAAGAGGTCAGCCCCGGCGAAAAGCTCGCGATCGGGATGGAGCATGTCGAGGTTCTGCCCGCCGATGGGCATACGGTCGGCCATATCGCCTATTACTTCCCCGAGGGCGGTCTGCTGTTTTCCGGCGACAGCCTGATGAGCTGGGGCTGCGGACGTCTCTTCGAGGGCTCGGCGCAGCAGATGTATGACACGTTGTCGCGGTTTAGCGAGTTGCCCGACGAGACGTTGGTCTGTTCGGGGCATGAATATACTGAGGCAAATGGTCGCTTCGCGCTCTCGATCGAACCGGAGAACCCGGACCTCTTGGCCCGGATGGAGAATGTCCGCGCCATTCGCGCTCAGGCCCGCCCCACCGTTCCGGTCGAACTGGGACTGGAGAAGGCGACCAACCCGTTCCTGCGCGGCGACGATCCGAAACTGCGCGACGCGCTCGGCCTGCCCGAAAGCGCGACGCCGGTCGAGGTTTTCACTGAAGCGCGCGCCCGCAAGGACCGGTTCTAGGCCTCACCGCCGCGCATCGCGCAACACGCTCAGCGCCAGCGCGGCGAGCACCGTCCCCATCGCCCAGCGTTGCACCCGCATCCAGAGCGGACGCGTCGCGAGGAACTGCGCCAATGCGCCGGCGCCCATCACGATTGCAGCATTCACGCCCACCGAGATGACGATCTGCACCGCGCCCAGCGCCAGTGACTGCGCCAGCACCGATCCCGCCGCGGGCTCGATGAATTGCGGCAGCAGCGACAGATACATCACCGCGATCTTCGGATTGAGCAGGTTGGTGACGAAGCCCATCGCGAACAGCTTGCGCGGCCCGTCGACCGGCAGATCGCGGGTCTCGAAGGCCGAGCGCCCGCCCGGTCGCACCGCCTGCCATGCCAGCCAGAGCAGATAGAGCGCCCCGGCAATCCGCAGCGCGTCATAGGCATACGGCACGGCGAGCACGATCGCGGTAATCCCCAAGGCCGCACAGAGCATGTAGACGACGAAGCCCAGCGCCACCCCGCCCAGCGAGATCAGCCCCGCGCGCCGCCCCTGACAGATCGTGCGCGAGACCAGATAGATCATGTTCGGACCGGGGCTCAGCACCATAGCCAGCGCCACGGCACCGAAAGCGAGGATATGGGACAGGTCGGGCATCGGAGGGCTTTCTCAGTGGTCCGTGCAAATTAGCGTAGCGCCTGCGCGCCGCAAGCCCGCGCTCAATCAAGCTTCGCGAAGGTTGCTTCCAGATAGGGGGCGTATGTCTCCCAGTCCTGCGAGCTGCCCTTGTAGATCGGTTTGCGCACCTGCGTGTTCGACGTGGTCGCAACCGTGCGGGCGTTGTCCTGAGGGCGCAGGCAGGCATCCTCCCACGGCAGTCCGAGGGCCTCGATCAACGCGCGGCTGCGCGCCTCGGGGTCTTCCGTCAGCGCCTCGTAGTCGCAATCGACAATCGCACCGGGCTGCGCCGCCCAATGCGCCATCAGTTCGCGATAGAGCCCGTGATAGGCCACGAGATCGTCCAGATCATGCGCGTAGCCATTCCCCGCGCTGGAAAAGAAGTTGCGATAGATCGACCAGAGCGTCGCGCGCGCATCGCGATGGACATGCACGATGAGCGCGCGCGGGAACAGCGCCCGGATCGCGCCGATCCAGCGGAAGTTGAGCGGCATCTTGTCGGTCACGAAGGGTTTGCCATCGGCCAGCCCGGCAAGCGTCTCGTAATAGGCGGCTCGGATCCGCCCCGCCTCCCGGGTCAGGGCCTCCGGGTCGCTCCAGTCGAGCGTGCTCATCTCGCGATCCAGCGTGACGATCTCATCACCGGGCGCGACCTGACTGTGCTGGGTGACGATCTGCTCGACCAGCGTCGTACCCGAACGCGGCAAGCCCAGCAGGAAGATCGGCACCGGGGCGGAGCGATCCGCCTCGGTCTCGGGGATCGATGGCTGGGGATCGGCGAACCTTTCGCGCAGCTGCGCAAACAGCTTGCGGTCCTGTGCGATGTCATAGCCCAGCTCGGCCTTGCGCCGCGCATTAGCCGAGTGCCAGAGCGCGAAGGCCCGCTCGGTCCCGCTGACATCATGCTGTGCCTTGGCGAGCGCGAATTCGAGCAGCATCTGATCTTTGTCCGAGCGCCCCTTCGCCGCAAACTGCGCTTCCAACTGTTCGAGCAACGGGTCGCCGGGCGCAAAACGATGCAGGCGCGACAGGTTCCACCAGGCTTCGGCATAGGTCGGGTCCGCGCTCAGCGCCGCCTCGAACCGCGCCCGCGCCCCGGCCATATCGCCTTCCGCCAGCAGCACATTGCCGAGGTTGTTCAGCGCGAAGACATGGCGCCCATCGACCGACAGCCCCTTTTCCAACCGGGTCCGCGCCGCGGCGAAATCGCCCTGAGACAACATCAGATTACCGAGATTGTTGAGCATATGCACATCGTTCGGCGCGGCCTCGAGCGCGGACTCGAACCGTTTGCGCGCCTCGGCCTCGCGTCCGAGCGCGAGCAGCGCATTGCCCTGATTGTTCAGCGCGACCGGATCGCCCGGACGCAGCGCCAACACGCGCTCGAACTGAGCGATTGCGTCTTCGTGCTGGCCCAGCTCCATCAGCTCATTGTCCAGATTGCCATGCGTGTCGGCGTGATCCGGACGCAAGGCGATCAGGCGGCGATAGGTCTCGGCCGCCCCGGCATGATCGCCCAGCGCCCCCTGCCCCGCCGCGCGGAATTCGAGCAACAGGGCGGTGTCGGGAAACATCCCCAGCGCCCGGTTCGCCTGCTGGACCAGCTCGCGATTGCGCCCCGCCTGCATTAGCCCCATCAGCTGCTGAATCAGCGCGCGCGGTGGCCCCGCGGCGGGCTTCGCCTTGCTGGCCTGCGCAAGCGTTTCAAGCCCGGCCTTCGCGCGCTTGTTGCCGGGAAAGCGCGCGAGCACCTCGCGGTAGAGCGCCTCGGCCTGCGCGATTTCCCCGCGCTTTGCGTGACCGCGCGCGGCAAGCAGAATCTTGTCAACGGACCCGGCCATTGGCTCTCCTTCGCAAAAACGTCCCGACCATAGCGAGCACCCGCACGATGACAAGCACGGCTAAAGGCCGGTCGCAGCACCCTGGCAAAAAAACCGCCGGAACTAGCGGGCCCTCCGCACGGCAAGCCCAAACTCAGTCGAGCTTGGCGAAAGCTGCTTCCAGATAGGGGGCGTATTTCTCCCAGGCCTGCGAGCTGCCCTTGTAGATCGGCTTCGACACCTGATCGCGCGAGGCGGTGCGGGCGATGCGCTTGTTGTCCTGCGGACGCAGGCAGGCCTCGTCGAAGGGCAGTTCGAGATAGTCGAGCAAGGCGCGGATCTCCGCTTCCGGGTTCTCCACCAACTGCGCGTAGCTCAGATCGTAGATCGTCTCGCCAAAGAGCGATTTCCAATGCGCCATCAGGTCCTGATGCAGCGCCCGATAAGCCACGAGATCGTCGAGGTCGTGGGCATAGGCATTGCCGTCGGAGCTGAAATTCAGCCGGTAGATCGACCAGATCACCGCGCGCGGATCGCGCTGCAGTTGGATGATCTTAGCCTCGGGAAACAGCGCCCGGATCGCCCCGACCCAGCGGAAATTGAGCGGCATCTTGTCGGTCACGAAGGGCGCGCCTTTCGCGTGGTCGCGCAAAACCTCGCGGTACTCGGCGCGGATTTCATCGGCCTTGGCGTGGAAGTCTTCCGAGGTCGACCAGTCGAGTGCGGACATCGCACTACTTAGCTCAGTCAACTCACCGCCTGGTTCAACCAAGGGATGGGCGCTCACAATCTGTTCGGTCAGCGTCGTGCCTGAGCGCGGTAGGCCAACGATAAAGATCGGCTCGGGTCCACTCTGTGGCGCCTCGGTGATTTTGTCAGGCGCGGCCGGGAAGGCCTGCTTGATCTGCGCGAAGAGCGTTTCGTCCTGCTCAATCGTGTAGCCCAGCAGCTTTTTGCGCCGCGCATTGCCGCGCGCATAGTAAGCGAAGGACTTTTCGGTCTCGCCAATATCCTCGTAAGCCTTGCCAAGCGCGAATTCGAACCGGACCCGCTCCCTATCCGAATGATGCGGTGCCTCAAGCGAAGCCTCGAGACGCCCGATGACAGGATCGCCTTCAGAAATACGCGTCGCATTTATAAGTGAAGCCAGCGCCTCGGCATGCGCGGGATCAATAGCAAGCGCACGCTTGTAATAATCGATCGCGCCCGGTTTATCGCCCAGATCACGCCGGACATCGCCCATGGTAGTCAAGGCCCGGAAATTGTCCGGCAGCTTGGCCAGAACTTCCGACAGATGTCGTTCGGCCTCCTGCGATTTGCGGTTCACGACCAGAACGTTCGCGAGATTGAGCTGTGCCTCGACGAAATCGGGTGCGGCCTCATGAGCGGCACGATACATCTCGAGCGCTTCGTTTTGCTCGCCCGCGCGGCGCTTGGCATTGCCAATATTGTTTAGCGCAACCGGATCGCCAGGCCGCAACTCCAGAACGCGTTCGAATTCAGTAACCGCCTCGTCGTCGCGAAAGAGCGCCATCAATTCGTTGCCATAGCTGCCGTGCGCGTCAGGCGCGTCGGGGAACATGCCCACCAGTTCGCGATAGAGCACTGCAGCCCCCGCGTGATCGCCCAAAGCCGAGAGCGCCGCTGCACGCACTTCCATTGCTGCCGGCGCACGCGGGAATTCCTTGAGAACGCGGGCGGCGGCCTCGGCAGCCTCACGGTCACGGCCCGACTTCTTGAGCCCGAAGAGCTGGTTGATTACCGGGCGCGGCGGGTTCATCGGACGGGTCGCGCGCGACTGCGAGATCTCGGCCAGCCCGGCCTGCGCGCGCTTGTTGCCGGGGAACTTTGCCAGCACCTCGCGATAGAGCGCCTCGGCCTCGGCAAAGGCTCCGCTTTTCGCATGGGCCTTCGCCGCGCGCAGCGTCTTGTCTATCGGTCCGGCCATCGCGCTCTCCCCGTTTTGCGTCCCGCCTGTAAAGTCGCGCCGCACCATAGAGGCACCGCACATGATGGCAAGGTGCCAGACGCCCTTGCGGTAGTCACCCAGCCCCGAACTCGCGACGCCGGGCCACTGCGCCCTCACCGCCCCCGCGCTTGCATCCGCGCGTGGCAGGCGCGATACCTGTCGCACCTTTTTCAACCCAGAGAACCGATGCCGATCTCACACCTGCCCAAGAATGTCCGCCGCCAGTTGCGCCGCTTCGGTCCCTCCATGGGGCGCAGGCCCGCGGTCGACATTCTGCGCGGCGCGGTCGGTGCGGGGGTGGCAATCCTCGTCGTGACCTTCATCGTGGCCACTCTGCCCCATTCGCGACAGGCCGGGATCTACCTCGTCTCCAGCTTCGCCTCTATGGCGGTGCTCTTGTTCGTTTTGCCGAATTCGCCTCTGGCGCAGCCGTGGTCCGCGATGATGGGGATGATAATCTCCGCGGTGGTGCCGGTCGCGGTGCTGATGGTGACCCCGCCGCCCTATGCGGACGGGCTGGCGGTCGGTGGGTCGATCGCGGCGATGATGGCGGCGCGCGCGCTGCATCCGCCCGCAGCCGGGATCGCGCTGCTGGTGGTGCTGGAACATGAGGCGGGGCGACGGCTCGGCTTCGAGTTCGCGATTTTCCCGATCGCGGTGATGACCGTGCTGATGATCGGGTTCGCGATGATCTGGAACCGGCTGTTCGGCATTTCCTACCCGACGCGCCCGCTCGCCTATCATCCGGCCCATGTCGGACGCGCGCGTGGCCCGGCCCGCTCGCTGAGCCAGCGCGACCTTTCGAACCTGCTGGTAGAGTTCAACCAGTCGGCCAATATGGACCCCGCCGATCTGGCGCGGCTGATGGCGGTGGCCGAACACCGCGCCGCCGAGTCGCTTCTCGCCGATACGCATGTGCGCGATCTGATGACGCAGAACCCCGTCACCGTCAGCCCCGAAGCGCCGCTGTCCGAGATCGTGCGCAAGATGACCGCGCTCAACGTGCACACGCTGCCGGTGGTCGACAATTCCGGCTATTATCTGGGCGTGGTCGATCAGCACGATGCGCTCGACGAGCTGTTCAAGGAATTCGACATCCTGCGCCGCCCGCTGCGGTTCCGCGCAGCCCCACCCGAGGCCGAGGTCCGCGCGATCTTCCATACCGATATCGAGACCGTCGAAGGCGACACGCCGGTGGGCGAATTGCTCGAACGGCTGGCCCGGCGCGAGGCGCGCGTCGTGCCCGTGACCGAAAGCGGACGGCTCGTGGGCATTCTGACCCGGACCGACATCATGGCGCTGCTCTTGGAACATTCGCCTGCCGCCCATACCGAGGCGGAGCTCGACGAGGAAGTCTACGACGACGAAGAGGACGATACCTCCGCTGAGGAGCCCTCGACCAAATCGACACCCGCCGCGAGCGCCGAAGACACGCCTGCGCGCGCGGGCAACACTGATCCCGAAGAGGCCGAACTGGCGGCGGAATTGCAGCAAAGCACCGCGCGCCGTCCGCCGGTCTTTGAGGACACGCAACACGACACCGCCCAAAGCCGCAGCGAGTCGCCCAAGTAACCGGCAATACGCTTGAACGCGCGAAAACCCTCCCCATATGGGAGAGGACACACGCAACCCCCCTAGATATTGCGCGCCTCATCGGTATCCCTGCACCGTTGCGCCCGTTAAATGACCGTTTTTTCCGCACGAATCGGAGTCCGGTCGGATTTTGGGCATGAAAAGACTTGAAGCGCGGCGATTTCCACCGAACTTTAATCTTATAGGGCAACACTAGGCTGGGTATCCTCCCGCGCCGCCCTCCGAGGAAAGGAGCAGATAATGCCGTCGTTTTCCAATACGCTCGAACAGGCAATCCACGGGGCGCTGGCGCTCGCCAATGCCCGAAAGCATGAACTCGCGACGCTAGAACACCTGCTCCTCGCCTTGATCGACGAGCCGGACGCCGCGCGGGTGATGAAGGCCTGCGCCGTCGATACCGACGAATTGCGCCAGACCTTGGTGGAGTTCATCGACGATGAGCTGTCCACCCTCGTGACCGAAATCGAAGGCTCGGAAGCCGTGCCGACCGCCGCCTTCCAGCGCGTGATTCAGCGCGCGGCCATCCACGTCCAAAGCTCGGGCCGCTCGGAAGTGACCGGGGCCAATGTGCTCGTCGCGATCTTCGCGGAACGCGAAAGCAACGCCGCCTACTTCCTGCAAGAGCAGGACATGACCCGCTACGACGCGGTGAACTTCATCGCGCATGGCGTGGCGAAGGACCCCGAGTTCGGCGAAACCCGCCCCGTTTCCGGCGCCGAGGAAGAGGCCAAAGCCGAAGGCGCGACCCAGGCCGAAGCCAAGGATTCCGCGCTCGAGAAATACTGCGTGAACCTCAACGCGAAATCCGAGAAGGGCGATGTCGACCCGCTGATCGGGCGTGAGCACGAGGTGGAGCGCTGCATTCAGGTGCTTTGCCGCCGACGCAAGAACAACCCGCTTCTGGTGGGCGATCCCGGCGTGGGCAAGACCGCAATCGCGGAAGGGCTCGCGCTGAAGATCACGCGTGGCGAAACCCCGGAAATCCTCGCCAATTCGACGATCTACTCGCTCGATATGGGCGCGTTGCTCGCGGGCACCCGCTATCGCGGTGACTTCGAGGAGCGTCTGAAGGCTGTCGTGAAGGAGCTCGAAGAGCATCCTGATGCGATCCTCTTCATCGACGAGATCCACACCGTGATCGGGGCCGGCGCGACCTCGGGTGGCGCGATGGATGCCTCGAACCTGCTGAAGCCCGCGCTTCAGGGCGGCAAGCTGCGCACCATGGGCTCCACCACCTACAAGGAGTTCCGCCAGCACTTCGAGAAGGACCGCGCGCTGAGCCGCCGATTCCAGAAGATCGACGTGAACGAGCCGTCGGTGCCGGATTCCATCAAGATCCTGATGGGTCTGAAGCCCTATTTCGAGAAGCACCACGACATTCGCTACACCAACGACGCCATCAAGACGGCGGTCGAACTGTCGGCGCGCTATGTCCATGACCGCAAGCTGCCCGACAAGGCGATCGACGTGATCGACGAGGCGGGTGCGGCCCAGCATCTCGTGGCCGAAAGCAAGCGGCGCAAGACCATCGGCCCGAAAGAGATCGAGGCGGTCGTCGCCAAGATCGCACGGATCCCGCCGAAATCGGTCTCGAAGGACGATGCCGAAGTGCTCAAGGATCTCGAAAAGACTCTCAAGCGCGTCGTGTTCGGTCAGGACAAGGCGATCGAGACGCTGTCCTCCGCGATCAAGCTGGCCCGTGCGGGTCTGCGCGAGCCGGAGAAGCCGATCGGCAACTACCTCTTTGCGGGCCCGACCGGCGTCGGCAAGACCGAGGTCGCCAAGCAGCTCGCCGATACGCTCGGCGTGGAACTGATGCGCTTCGACATGTCGGAATACATGGAGAAGCACGCGGTCTCGCGTCTGATCGGGGCGCCTCCGGGCTATGTCGGCTTCGATCAGGGCGGCATGCTGACCGACAGCGTCGACCAGCACCCGCATTGCGTGCTGCTCCTTGACGAGATCGAAAAGGCCCACCCGGATGTCTACAACATCCTGCTGCAGGTGATGGATCACGGGAAGCTCACCGACCATAACGGCCGGACCGTCGACTTCCGCAATGTGATCCTGATCATGACCTCGAATGCGGGCGCCGCCGAACAGGCGAAGACCGCAATCGGCTTCGGGCGCGATCGGCGCGAGGGCGAGGATACGGCCGCGATCGAGCGGACCTTCACGCCCGAGTTCCGCAACCGTCTGGACGCGGTGGTCAGCTTCGCGCCGCTGCCGCGCGAGGTGATCTTGCAGGTGGTCGACAAGTTCGTGCTGCAACTCGAAGCGCAGCTCATCGACCGCAACGTCCATATCGAGCTTACCCCGGCCGCCGCGAACTGGCTCGCCGAGAAGGGCTACGACGACAAGATGGGCGCGCGTCCGCTGGGCCGGGTCATTCAGGAGCATATCAAGAAGCCGCTCGCCGAAGAGCTGCTCTTCGGGAAGCTCACCAAGGGCGGCGTCGCCAAGGTCTCGGTCAAGGACGACAAGATCGTCATCAAGGTCGAGGAACCGGGCAAGAAGCGGATCTCCGGCTCCAAGCCGCGCCTGCTGACCGCCGAATGATCGAATCCGTGCTCCGCGCGGTATTTATAAGCCTACTCGTCCCGGCCGTGCCCTGCATGGCCGGGACTTTTCTATCCGACGCGCCGAAGCTGCAGATGCCGGTCGAGTGCACGCTTGGCCAGGACTGCTACATCCAGAACTACGTCGACCGCGACCCTGGCCCCGGCGCGCGCGATGCGGGCTGCGGCGGGCTGACCTATGACGGACACAAGGGCACCGATTTCGCGCTGCTGACCGAGGCGCAGATGCAGGCGGGCGTGCAGGTGATCGCCGCCGCCCCGGGCCGTGTCATTGCTACCCGCGACGGAGAACCCGACGGGGCTTTTGCCACCGGCCAGACGGTCGAGGGAAAGGAATGCGGCAACGGGATCACCATCGACCTCGGCAACGGCTGGCAGACCCAATATTGCCACCTGCGCGAAGGCTCCATATCCGTGACCCGCGGCGATCAGGTGGCGGCGGGCGCGCCGCTCGGCCTCGTCGGACAATCGGGTAAAGCAGCGTTTCCCCATCTGCACCTTTCGCTGCGCCACGACGACATGGTGATCGACCCGTTCGATCCGGAGATGCAGGACGCCTGCGCGACGCAGACAACTCAGACGCTCTGGTCCGCCCCCATCACCTATCGGCCGAGCGGTTGGCTCGAGGCCGGGGTTACCGCCACCTTGCCACGTTTCGAGACAGTCTTGGCTGGCGCTCCCCTGCCCCCGCCCCGCGAAACCGGCCCCGCGCTTGTCTTGTGGGGCTACGGCTTCGGCCTGCGTGCGGGGGACACGATCGGGTTCGAGATCACCGGCCCGGACGAGATCCGCATCAGCACGACCAGCGAGGTCGACGCGTCCAAGGCCCGGTTCTTACGCTATGTCGGCAAGAAAGCCCCGCCGGACGGATGGCCGAAGGGGCACTACGAAGGCCAGATCACGCTCAGCCGCGATGGCGCGGTGATCGCCCGCCGCACCCTCACCGCCCGGATCGACTAGGCCTCACGGGATTCGCGCGGCAGGCCCCTGCTGACCCGAGGGCTTCTCCCCGGCCTTGGCTTTCTGCGCGGTTTCTTCCTCGAACGCCTCGGGCGGCAGGAGCGAGATCAACCGCCCGCCCGGTTCGACCTTCATCTCGGCCGCATCGATCACGAAGCGCAGATCGCCGCTTTTCGCCACGACCATCACGGGCTTCGCCTTGGGCCGCTTCTTGCGCCAGTCGGGCAGCCTGTATTCCTCGGTGATCCGGGTGACGCGGAACCGCCAGCCCTCCGACAGCAGCTTCTCCCAATTCTCCAGCGTCCGCCCCTCGCCAAAGCGGCGCCCACCGAGCTGCGTCGGCAGCGCGTGACGTTCGCGGTCGTCCTTCTGGCGCGGCACCTGCCAGACCTTGTCGCGGCCCAGCTCGGGCGCGAGATCGGTCGCGACGAGCGTGTTGTAGGCGTCGTTATCGGTGGCAGCGAGCAGGGTCGAATAGGCCATCAGCTCGACCTTGTCCTCCGCCGCCTCGCCCAGAATGTCGCCGTAGAAGGTCTTGAGCCCATTGGCGCGCGGGCGGATCAGATGGGCATGGTTCGGGTCGGTGATCAGCACCGGCACCTCGGCCTTGTTCAGCGTCTCGGCCAGCGCCGTGGTGAAGCGCGAGCCGCCCACGATCAGCAGGCCCGGCTTGTCGGCATTAGCCAGCCCCAGCTTCCGCGCCAGCGGCGCCAGCGTGAAGCCGTGCACGATCACCGTGACCAGCACCAGAACGAAGGCCAGCGGCCCGATCCGCAGCCCGTCCGCGACGCCGATCTCGGCCAGACGCTGCCCGAAGAGGCCCGCCACCGCGACCAGCACCACCCCGCGCGGGCCGGTAAAGGCGATCAGCAGCCGCTCGTTGCGCGGCAGTGCCGTCCCGATCAGCGAAATCAGCACCGTCAGCGGCCGCGCCACCAGCACCACGAGAATAACGAAGAGGAGCGCGTGCCAATCGAGCGCGGCAAGCTGGTCGATTTCGATATTCGCGGCGAGCAGGATGAACACGCCCGAGACCAGCAAGACCGTCGCGTGCTCCTTGAAGCGGCGCAGTTCCTCGTAGGACGGCAGGTCGGCATTGCCGATCACCAGCCCCATCACGGTGACCGCCAGCAGCCCGCTTTCATGCAGCACGTGATCCGTCACCGCGAAGGTGCCCAGAAGCGTCGCGAAGAGCACCGGCACCTTCATGAATTCCGGCACCCACCCGCGCGAGAAGCTGCGCGCGATGCCCCAGCCGATCGCACCGCCGATCGCAGCCGCAAAGCCGATGCCGAGCGCGAGATGCCCGACCGCCTCGCCCATCGGCAGGTTGGAGCGCAGCGTGAACACCACCTCGAAGGCCAGAACCGCCGCCAGCGCGCCGATTGGGTCGTTCACGATGGCTTCCCATTGCAGCAGGCGCGCGGGCCGGCGGGCGAGTTTCGCCGTGCGCAGAAGCGGCGCGATCACCGTGGGGCCGGTGACGAC
This sequence comes from Thioclava sp. ISO4, assembly GCF_058105145.1. Lineage (NCBI taxonomy): Bacteria > Pseudomonadati > Pseudomonadota > Alphaproteobacteria > Rhodobacterales > Paracoccaceae > Thioclava > Thioclava sp. ISO4. The sequence goes on along the minus strand of NZ_CM176571.1, from coordinate 1,968,278 downwards.
CATGATGCCGCCGAAGACCGCCGCGCTCTCCCAGCTGAGCCCCGCCCCCCAGACGAGCGCGAGTGCCGAGAGCAACCAGCCCAGAGGCGCGCCGATGAAGACCAGCCGCCGGACCCCGGTTTTCGCATCGCCCAAGCGGTGGAAATCGAGAGAGAATCCCCCCTCGAACAGGATCACGGCCACCGCGAGCGCGATCAGCGGGCTCAGCAAGTCGCCGAAATCCTGGCTCGGGTTCAAAAGCCCCGTCGCGGGCCCCGCGATGAGCCCTGCGACCAGCATAATCACGATGGCGGGCAGGCGCAGACGCCAGGCCAGCCATTGCGCCCCAACACCGCACACACCCACCAGCGCAAAGGCCAATACCGGGCCGAGACCCGCCGATTCCGCAATTGCCATACCTGTCCCTCGTCACGCTTCGGGATCAAACCCCGCTCAGGAGGTCAGGTTCCGTGCCCTTTTGCAAGAGGCCGAATATCGCGCAGGACCGCGCTATGTTCCGCGCGCAGCCCCGGGTCACCCCCTGAAAAGATTGACCTTTGCGTCGCAATCCGGTAGGGCGCAGTCAAGCTCCGTAATCCGGCGGAGCTTCTCCTGGGCGCCCGGTTCCTAAAGCGCCCGACAGCGGCCCCGCCCGATGCGGGTCGCGACAGGACGCGATCAAAGGTAAACCAAGGAAACCCATGACTAAATTCACCGATCTGAAGCTGGACCCGAAAGTCCTTTCCGCCGTTGTCGATGCTGGCTACGAAGAGCCCACGCCCATTCAGGCTGGCGCCATTCCGCCCGCGCTCGAAGGCAAGGACGTGCTCGGCATCGCGCAGACGGGGACCGGCAAGACCGCCAGCTTCACCCTGCCGATGCTGACGCTGCTGCGTCGGGGCCGCGCCCGCGCCCGGATGCCGCGCTCGCTCGTGCTCTGCCCGACCCGCGAACTGGCAGCCCAGGTCGCCGAGAACTTCGACCTCTACGCCAAGAACACCAAGCTGACCCGCGCGCTGCTGATCGGCGGCGTGTCCTTCGGCGAGCAGGACAAGCTGATCGACAAGGGCGTCGACGTGCTGATCGCGACGCCGGGCCGCCTGCTCGACCATTTCGAGCGCGGCAAGCTGATCTTGACTGATGTGAAGGTCATGGTGGTGGACGAAGCCGACCGGATGCTCGACATGGGCTTCATCCCGGATATCGAGCGCATCTTCCAGCTGACGCCCTTCACGCGCCAGACGCTGTTCTTCTCGGCCACGATGGCCCCGGAGATCGAGCGGATCACCAACACCTTCCTGCACGCGCCGACGCGGATCGAAGTGGCGCGTCAGGCGACCACGGGTGCCAACATCACGCAGAAGCTGATCCAGATCGAACCGGCGCGCCGCGACCAGACGGCCAAGGCCAAGCGCGAATTGCTGCGCGCGGTGATCGCAGCCGAGGGCGAGGCCTGCACCAACGCGATCGTCTTCTGCAACCGCAAGGTCGATGTCGATATCGTCGCCAAGAGCCTGCAGAAATACGGCTTCGACGCCGCGCCGATCCACGGCGATCTCGACCAGAGCCAGCGCACGCGTACGCTCGAGAATTTCCGCGATGGCAAGCTCAAGCTGCTGATCGCCTCCGACGTGGCCGCCCGCGGCCTCGACGTGCCCTCGGTGAGCCACGTCTTCAATTACGACCTGCCGATGCATGCCGAGGATTACGTCCACCGGATCGGCCGCACGGGCCGCGCGGGCCGCAAGGGCACGGCGATCTCGATCGCGGTCCCGTCGGACGAGAAATTCCTCGGTCAGATCGAAAGCCTCGTCGAACAGGAAATCCCGCGCGCCGAGCCGCCGGAAGATTTCGAACTGTCCGAAGGCGCGAAGCAACCGGCGCGCAAGCGCGAAGACGCCAAGGGCGGTCGCTCGCGCGGCGGGCGCAGCCGGGATCGTGGCGGGCGTGGGTCGAAACGCGACCAGCGCAGCGAAGAGACGCAGCAGCCGCAAAGCGCCGCTCCGCAGGAGCAGCAGGAGCAGGAGAAGGCCCCCAAGAAGGCCGAGGCTCAGCCCGAAGAAGCCCGCAGCGAAGCCCCCGAGGCCGCGAGCGCTCCGAAGCCGCAATCGCGCAGCCAATCTTCCGACGAGGGCGGCAATGCCCGCCGGTCGCGCGGTGGCCGCAACCGCCGCGAGCGCGACAACGAAGTCGTGGGCATGGGCGATCACGTCCCGGACTTCCTCACCGTCTCCTTCCGCCCCGGCGCGATTGAGGAGACCGCCGAGGACAAAGCGGACAGCTGACGCTCTCATATTGGTAAAAATATCCCCGCCGGAGGCCTCCTCCGGCGGGGTTTTTCTTTGTCTTCAAGGATGGGGCGCCCCCCTGCCCGCTTGCGCTTGGGCGATCCGCGCCCTTTTGGGGCGCGGAGCCGCGCTCAATCGGTCAGGCGGCTGGTGACGACGATCACTTCGGGCTTCTTGCCGATCTCTTCCATCGAGACCTGACGCGCGATGCGACGCAGGCTCTCGTCGATCTTGTCGTCATTGTTGAGGACCTTGATCGAAGCGCGTTCGAGATATTGCGTCATCTCGTCTTCGATCGTCTCGGCCAGCGGCGCGCCCGAGCGGCCCAGTTTCGGCAGGCCGTTCAGCTCGACCCAGGGCTCGCCCAGCGGCTGGTCCTGCTCGTCGAGGATCAGGGTCACAAGGCACAGCCCGTTCAGCGCCATGCGCATCCGGTCACGCACCACGCCGTCCATCGCACCAATCTGCACCGAACCGTCGAGGTAGGTGCGGCCCGCTTCGATATATTCGACGACTTTCGGCGCCTTGCCGGTCAGGTCGATCATCGTGCCGTTCGTCGCGACCTCGGACGGGATACCCTTATCCGCGGCCAGCTTCGCGTGTTCGCGCAGGTGGCGATGCTCGCCATGCATCGGGATCAGCATCTTCGGCGCGAGCAGCTCATGGACCGCTTCCAGATCGGGGCGGTTCGCGTGGCCCGAGACGTGATAGAGCCCGCCGTGATCGTCCACCACGTCGACGCCCATCTCCGAGAAGGCGTTCATGATGCGGATCACGCCGCGCTCATTGCCCGGGATGGTCTTCGAGGAGAACAGGAACGTGTCGCCCTCTTTCAGCTCGAGACCCAGATATTTGCCACGGCTCAGCTGGGCCGAGGCCGCGCGGCGCTCGCCCTGAGAGCCGGTCACGATCAGCATCAGGTTCTGGCGCGGCACGTCGCTCGCCTCTTCCGCCGAGATCGTGCCGGGCATGCCCTTGAGCACGCCGGTTTCTTCGGCGACCGAGACCATGCGCTTCATCGCGCGGCCCAGCAGGCAGACGGAGCGGCCCGCGGCCTTGCCCGCCTCGGCGAGCGTCTTCAGGCGCGCCACGTTCGAGGCGAAGGTGGTCGCGACGACCATGCCGGTCTGGGCGCGGATCAGCTCCGAGATCGGCTCGGCCAGCGTGGCCTCCGACCGGCCCGGCAGCGGCGAGAAGACGTTGGTGGAATCGCTCACCAGAACCTTCACACCGTCGCCTTCCTTGGCGATGGCATGCCACATCTCGGGCTCGAAGGGCTCGCCCACGATCGGGTTGCCGTCGAGCTTGAAATCGCCCGTATGGACGACGCGCCCGGCGGGCGTGTCGATGATGAGGCCGGAGCTCTCGGGGATCGAGTGCGAGATCGGCACGAATTGCACCTTGAAGGGACCGGCCTCGATCACGGTCGGGCGCGGCTCGACGATCTGGATCGTCTCGGCCGGGATGCCCGCCTCTTCCAGCTTCAGCTGACCGATGCGGCCGGTGAAGGCGCGCGCATAGACCGGCTTGCGCAGCTTGTTCCAGACATGGGCCAGCGCGCCGATATGGTCTTCATGGGCGTGGGTGATAAAGATCGCGTCGATCCGGTCGGCATTCGCTTCCAGCCATTCGAGATCGGCAAAGATCAGATCGACGCCGGGCGTGCTATCCATATCCGGGAAAGTCACGCCCAGATCGACAACGATCAGCCGCTCTTTCCCCTCTGGGCCGTAGCCGTACACATAGGCGTTCATGCCGATTTCGCCGGCACCGCCGAGGGGGAGGTAGATCAGTCTGTCACTCACGCGGGAAGGTCCTTGTTATAGTCGTTGAGGAGGCGAAGGCCGTGCATGGTAAGGTCGTAATCGACACTGTCAAAGAGGTCAAAGCCCTGCGAGAACAGTTCGGCCAGACCGCCGGTCGCGATGACTTTCATCGGGCGGTCGCGTTCGAGCCGGATTTGGCGCACGACGCCTTCGACGAGGCCGATATAGCCCCAGAAAACGCCCGATTGGATACAGGCGACGGTATTCGTGCCGATGGCCTTTTCGGGCATCGTCACATCGACATGAGGTAGGGCGGCAGCGGAGGCGTGCAACGCCTCGAGCGAGAGGTTGACGCCGGGCGCGATCACCCCGCCGATATAGGCCCCGTCGGAGGCCACCACGTCGAAGGTGGTCGCGGTGCCGAAATCGACGACGACGATGTCGCCGCCATGCCGGTCATAGCCCGCCACCGTGTTCACGAGGCGATCCGGCCCCACGGTCGTGCCCGGATCGACGCGCGGCTCGACCGGCAGGCGGCATTCGGGCTTGCCCACCACGAGCGGCCGACAGTTGAAATACCGGTTCGACAGGACCCGCAGGTTGAAGACGACCCGCGGCACGGTCGAGGAGATGATCACCTCGGTGATTTCGCCCGCGATCTCCTGCACGCGCATCATGCCCGACAGCCAGAGGAAATATTCGTCCGCCGTGCGCTGGTGGTTCGTCTCCATCCGCCATGTGGCGACGAAATCCGTCCCGTCCCAGACCGAAAAGACCGTATTGGTGTTGCCGCAGTCGATGCAGAGAAGCATGGCTCCCCCTTTCCGCTCAGAAAAAGATATCCGCTGCCGAGATGGCGCGACGGCCCTCGGGCGTGGTCAGGATCAGCGCGCCGGTCTCGTCGATGGTCTCGAAGGTGCCGCGATAGGTCTCGCCGCCGACCCGGGCGGTGATCTCCTCGCCTAGACGCGCCGCGCGGGCGAGCCACGCATTGCGGATCGCGTCGAAACCGTAATCGCGGAACTGCCGGTCGTAATGATCGAAGGCCTGCGCCAACATCGGCAGGAACTCCGCCGGGGTGATCTGCATCCCGGTCTCGCCGATCAGGCTGACCGGGGCCATCGCCTCGGGCTCGACCTCGCTGCGGTCGGGCGCCTGCGCGAGGTTCACACCGATGCCGATCGCGATCTGCTCACCGCCCCGCAGGCTCTCCAGCAGGATGCCCGCGATCTTGCCACCGCTCAGCAGCACGTCATTGGGCCATTTGATCGAGAGCCGCGCATGCGGGCCCCCGACATGGGCGAGCGCCGCTTCGAGCGCCAGAGCCGCGACGAAGGAATAGAGCGCCGCCTGCCCCAGCCCGCCCTCGGGCCGCATCACCAGCGTCGCCGAGAAATTGCCCGTGGGCGCGCGCCAGGCACGGCCGCGCCGACCGCGGGCCGCGGTCTGCTCATGCGCAAAGATCCACGCTGAACCGGAGAGGCCCGGCGCTAGCCGGGCCGCTTCATCCATGGTGCTATCGACCGAGGGCAGGACGTGTCGCGCCACGCCCTCGGGCCAGTCATCGCGCTCAGTTGACAAGAGCCGCCGCCGCAGCCTGGGCCGCGCCCTCGATGCCGAAGAGGTTGAAGATACCAACCAGCATCGCCAGCGCGGAGACCATCAGAAGCCCCCATTGGATCGCGGGCATCCGGTTGTCGAGCGGGTCCGTCTCCTTGCCGAAATACATGTAGAACACGATCCGCAGGTAGTAGAAGGCCGCCACGACCGAGGCGATCACGCCCAGCAGCACGAGCCAGATATAGCCCGCATGCAGCGCCGCCTGGAGCACCGCGAACTTGGCGAAGAAGCCTAGGAACGGCGGCACGCCCGCAAGCGAGAACAGCAGCACCAGCATCGCCAGCGCCTTGGTCGGATCCTGACGAGCATATTGGTTCAGCGACTTGATATCGGTCACCGGCTGGCCGTCACGCTCCATCGAGAGCATGAAGGCGAAGACGCCGACATTCATCGTCACGTAGATCGCCATATAGGTCAGCATCGCCTGCACGCCCTCGGCGGTGCCCGCCGAGAGGCCCAGCAGGACGAAGCCCATATGGGTGATCGAGGAATAGGCCATCAGGCGTTTGATGTTCGTCTGACCGATCGCCGCGACCGAGCCCCAGACCATCGACAGGCCCGCGAGCAGCGCGAGGATCTGCCCCCACTCCGCCGGCACCTGACCGAAGGCGTCGAAGAGGAGCCGTGCGATCAGCGCCGTCGCCGCCACTTTCGGCGCGGTGGCGAAGAAAGCGGTGACCGGCGTGGGCGAGCCTTCATAGACGTCGGGCGTCCACATGTGGAACGGCACCGCCGAGACCTTGAAGGCGAGACCGGCGATCAGGAAGACCATGCCGAACAGCAGGCCGATCGGCAGGTGACCTTCTTGAACCACTTCGATGATACCCGCGAATTGCGTGGTGCCCGCGAAGCCGTAGGTCAGCGACGCGCCATAGAGCAGGATGCCCGAGGACAGCGCGCCGAGCACGAAATACTTCAGACCCGCTTCCGAGCTCTTCTCGCTTTCGCGGCGCAGCGCGGCCACGATGTAGAGCGCGAGCGATTGCAGCTCGAGGCCCATATAGAGCGACATCAGGTTGCCCGCCGAGACCATCATCATCATGCCGATGACGGCCAGCGTCGCGAGGATCGGGTATTCAAAGCGCAGCAACCCGCGGCGCTGCATGTAATCGGTGCCCATCGCGAGAACCAGCGCAGCCGAGACCAGGATCATCACCTTGGTGAAGCGCGAGAACGCGTCGTCGATGAAGAGGCCACCGAAGGCCTCATGCGACCCTACCTCGGCCAGACCGATCCAGGCCGCGATCACCAGCATGACGCCGGAGGTGATCCACAGCAGGGTCGGCGCAAGCTTGTCCTTGCCGAACCACACACCCGCGAGCAGCGCCACCATCGCGTAGACGGCGAGCAAAAACTCCGGAAGGACGATCGAGAAATCCGCAGAAGTCATCCCTCAGCTCCTCAGTGTTCGACCAGGTCGGACAGAAGGTTGTCCGGCAAGGCATCGTGATAGTTCTGGACAAGGTTCGTCACCGACGGCCCGATGATGTTGGTCACGAGATCAGGATAGACCCCGAGCAACAAGGTCATCGCGACCAGCGGCGCGAAGATCCATTTCTCGCGCGTGCTCAGGTCGGTGATCGCACGCAGGCTCTCTTTGATGAGATCGCCGAAGACGACCCGGCGATAGAGCCAGAGCGCATAGGCCGCCGACAGGATCACGCTCGTCGTGGCGAAGACCGCAACCCACGTATTCACCTGGAAGACGCCCACGAGGATCAGGAACTCGCCGACGAAATTGGCGGTGCCGGGAAGGCCGACATTGGCCATCGTGAAGAACATGAAGATCGTCGCATAGGCAGGCATGCGCTTCACCAGGCCGCCATAGGCCGAGATCTCGCGCGTATGCATCCGGTCGTAAACCACACCCACCGCGAGGAACAGCGCCGCCGAGGTGAAACCGTGCGCGACAACCATGAAGATACCGCCCTCGATACCCTGCTGCGTGCCCGAGAAAATCCCGAGCAGCACGACGGCCATGTGCGCGACCGAGCTATAGGCGATGACGCGCTTGATATCGGTCTGCACCAGCGCCACCAGCGAGGTCCAGATGATCGCGATCACCGCGAGCCACATCGCCCAGGGCCCGACCACGAGGTTGCCCACCGGGAACATCGGCAGCGAGAAGCGCAGGAAACCGTAATCGGCGAGCTTCAACAACACCGCGGCGAGCACGACAGAACCGGCCGTCGGCGCCTGCACGTGCGCGGCAGGCAGCCAGGTGTGCACCGGCCAGAGCGGCATCTTGATCGCGAAGGAGATGAAGAAGCCGAGCCAGAGCAGCGTTTGCACCCCGCCGGGGATCGTTATCCCGAGTATGTGCACCGGTGTGTATGGGAACTCGTAGACGAGCAGCCCCGGCATATCCGTCGTTCCGGTGTGGAAGTAGATGTAGATGATCGACACCAGCATGAAGACCGAGCCGAAGAAGGTGTAGAGGAAGAACTTGAACGCGGCGTAGACGCGCTGCTTGCCCCCCCAGATACCGATGATCAGGAACATCGGGATCAGGCCCGCTTCGAAGAACAGGTAGAACAGCACCAGATCGAGCGTGACGAAGGTGCCCACCATCAGCGTCTCGAGGACGAGGAAGGCGATCATGTATTCCTTCACGCGGTCGGTGACGTTCCAGCTGCCGACGATCACCAGCGGCATCATGAAGGTGGTCAGCATCACGAAGAGGATCGACAGGCCGTCGACACCCACGCGGTACTGGAACCCCATGATCCAGGTGTATTTCTCCATGAACTGGAAGCCGGTGTTGGACGGGTCGAACCCGGCCAGCAGGAACAGCGAGATCAGGAAGGTGACCGACGTCGCGGTCAGCGCCACCCATTTCGCGTTCCGGTCCGCCTCGGGCGAGCCGCCGCGCAGAACCAGCGCGAGGATCAGCGCCGCCACGGCGGGCGTGAAGATGACGATGGAAAGCAGGTGTTGCATCAGTTCGCCCCCCCGTTGAGGACGACCCAGAGCATGAGACCGACAATCCCGATCACCATGGCGAAGGCGTAGTGGAACAGATAGCCCGATTGCATCCTGTTAAGGAACCTCGTGAATGTCGGGACGATGCCAACGGCCATGCCGTCGATAACTCGGTCAATCGAGCCCTCGTCCCCTTTCTTCCAGAATTGATAGCCGAACCAGAGCGCCGGGCGCACGAAGATGCGCTCGTACAGCTCGTCGAAATACCACTTGTTGAGCAGGAAGCGGTACAGGCCAGGCTGCGCCTCGGCGAGCCGCTTCGGCAGGCTGGTGTCCTTGATGTAGAACAGCCATGCCACGAGAAGCCCGCCAAGCATCGCCACGAAGGGCGAAACCTTGACCCAGGCCGGTGCGTGGTGCGCCTTGTCGATGACCTCGTTTTCCTGACCCATGTAGATCGCACCCTGAGGGGCGACGCCCGGATACTTGATCACCGCCGTCGAGACGCCGACATCCGGCGAGGTCTTGGCCTCGTCCATCAGCTCGGCCTCGGCCTGCTGCTCGGTCATGGTCGCATCCGGCACCGGCGGCTCTGCGCCATGGGCGCCCTCACCGGTCTGCGCAGCCTCGCCATTCGTCGCATGACCCGCATCCGCCGTTTGCTCGGCATGGGCGGGAAGCCCGAAGAACTTCACCAGCTTCGCGTGATCGCCGAAGAAGACGTTGTACCAGATCATCCCGGCGAAGATCGCGCCGAAGGACAGCACCACCAGCGGCACGGTCATGACCCACGGGCTTTCCTTGGCGTGATCATGCGCATGATGATCGCCGCGCGGCTTGCCGAAGAAGGTCATGAAGATCAGGCGCCACGAGTAGAAGGACGTGAAGGCCGCCGCGATGACCAGAAGCCAGAAGGCATAGCCTGCGCCGGAGCCGCCCCAGACGCTCTCGATGATCGCGTCTTTCGAGAGGAAGCCCGCGAAGCCGAGATGGGTGAAGGGAATGCCGACCCCGGTGATCGCCAGCGTACCGAAGATCATCGCCCAGAAGGTCAGCGGCACCTTTTTGCGAAGGCCGCCATAGTTCCGCATGTCCTGCTCGTGGTGCATCGCGGTGATGACCGAACCAGCCGAAAGGAACAGCAGCGCCTTGAAGAACGCGTGGGTCAGCAGGTGGAACATCGCCACCGAGTAGACGCCGACACCCGCTGCCGCGAACATGTAGCCCAGCTGCGAACAGGTCGAATAGGCGATGACGCGCTTGATGTCGTTCTGCACCAGACCCACGGTCGCGGCGAAGAAGGCGGTCGAGGCGCCGATCACGACGATGAAGGTCTGCGCATGCGGAGCGTATTCGTAGACCGGCGACATGCGGCAGACGAGGAACACGCCCGCGGTCACCATGGTCGCGGCGTGGATCAGCGCCGACACAGGCGTCGGGCCTTCCATCGCGTCCGGCAACCATGTGTGCAGGAAGAGCTGCGCCGATTTACCCATCGCACCCACGAAGAGCAGGAAGGCGCAGAGCTCGACCGCGTTCCAGGACCCCCAGAGGAAGTCGAGATTGGTCTCTGACAAGGCCGGCGCCGCCGAAAAGACGTCGTCCAACTGCAGCGAGCCGGTCATGTAGAACAGGCCGAACATCCCCAGCAGGAAGCCAAAATCGCCGACACGGTTGACGATGAAGGCCTTCATCGCGGCCGCGTTGGCCGAGGGTTTCTTGTAGTAGAAGCCGATCAGCAGGTAGGAGGCGACACCGACGCCTTCCCAGCCGAAGAACATCTGCAGCAGGTTGTCCGAGGTCACCAGCATCAACATGGTGAAGGTGAAGAAGGACAGGTAGGCGAAGAAGCGTGCCTTGTAGTTCTCGCCCTTCCCCTCGTCGAAATTCTCGTCATGGGCCATGTAGCCCCACGAGTAGAGATGCACGAGCGAGGAGACCGTCGTCACCACGATCAGCATGATCGCGGTCAGTCGGTCCATCCGGATCGCCCAGGAGACATCCAGTTCCCCCGAGGTGATCCAGTTCAGGACGTGAATGTGCTGCGTCTGATCGCCCAGCGTGAGGAACACGATCCAGCTGAGCAGAGCGGCGAGGAACAGAAGGCCCGTGGTCAGGACCATCGCGCCCTTTTCGCCGATCACCCGCCAGCCGAAGCCACCAAGGATCGCACCGATCAGCGGCGCAAAGAGAATGATCGTTTCCATCGTCCCTTATCCCTTCATCACGTTGACGTCTTCGACCTCGATCGAGCCGCGGTTGCGGAAGAAGACCACGAGGATCGCAAGGCCGATCGCGGCCTCGGCTGCCGCAACGGTCAGCACGAAGAGGGTGAAGATCTGTCCGACGAGGTCCCCCAGATAGGCCGAGAAAGCCACCAGGTTGATATTCACCGCCAACAGCATCAGTTCGATCGACATCATGATGACGATCACGTTCTTGCGGTTCACGAAGATCCCGAAAATGCCGATCACGAACAGCGCGGCAGCCACGCCAAGGTAATGTTCCAATCCGATCATGCGTTCACCCTCGTTTCCGAACTCGCGTTTTTCGCTTGCTTTTGTTCGCTCACAGCCCCTGCCCCGGTTTGACGTCCACCATTTCCATCGTCTTGGACGGATCGCGATGCATCTGCGCGATGACGTTCTGGCGCTTGACGTTGGTGCGATGGCGCAGCGTCAGAAGGATCGCCCCGATCATCGCGACCAGCAGGATCAGGCCCGCCGTCTGGAAGAGGTAGAGGTATTTGTCATAAACGAGCAGGCCGATCGCCTGCGCGTTGGTCATGCCCTCGGGCACCGGATCGGCACGCAGGCTTTCCGCCATGTCCGAGGTCTGCCATGCGCCGAAGGCGATGCCCAGCTGCACCAGCATCACGACCCCGATCAGGAGGCCCAGCGGCATGTAGCGCGCCAGCTCCCCTTTCAGCGCGGCGAAATCGACATCGAGCATCATCACCACGAAGAGGAAGAGCACCGCGACCGCGCCGACATAGACGATGATCAACAGCATCGCGACGAATTCCGAGCCCAGCAGCACGAAAAGCCCCGCTGCCGACAGGAAGGTGAGGATCAGCCAGAGCACCGAATGGACCGGGTTCTTGGAAATCACCACCATGAAGCCCGCGACCACCGCCGTAATGGCGAAAAGGTAGAAGGCGAAAGCAAACACCGTCATTCGTTCTCTCCCGAATTCTCGTCGAAGACCGATTGCGCGATCTCGAGCGCGCGGGTCATGGCGGGCACCCCGCCGAACATGCTCATCTGAAAGATCACCTCGGCGATCTCGCGTTGCGTGGCCCCGGCCTCGAGCGCGTGGCGGATCGTCAGGCGCAGCTGCGAATCCGCTTGCGCGCCCAGCACCGTGAGCGCGGCGATCGTCACCAGAAGCCGCGTCCGGCTGTCGAGCCCTTCGCGGTTGAAGGTCTTGCCGAACCACATCTCCATCATGTCCTTCGACATGGTGGGGAAGAGTTTCTCCATCGCAGCCGGATTGAAACTTTCCAGCGCCGGATTGAACAGCCGCGCCATCTCGGCCGACTGCTCCATCATGTTGCTAAAGAGTTTCGAAAAATCGTCGGTCATCTGTAAGGCGCATCCAGTTCGAGGTTGCGGGCAATCTCGGCTTCCCAGCGGGCCCCGTTCTCAAGGAGCTTCTGCTTGTCGTAGAACAGCTCCTCGCGGGTCTCGGTCGAGAATTCGAAATTCGGACCTTCGACGATCGCATCCACCGGGCAGGCTTCCTGACAGAAGCCGCAATAGATGCATTTCGTCATGTCGATGTCGTAGCGCGTCGTGCGGCGCGAGCCGTCGGCGCGGGGTTCCGCGTCGATCGTGATCGCCTGCGCCGGGCAGATCGCCTCGCAAAGTTTGCACGCGATGCAGCGCTCTTCCCCGTTGGGGTAGCGGCGCAGGGCGTGCTCGCCCCGGAAGCGCGGCGACAGCGGGCCCTTCTCGTGCGGGTAGTTCAGCGTGGGTTTCGGCGCGAAGAAATAGCGCATCCCCAGGCCGAAGCCTTTGATGAAGTCCACCAGCAAGAAATACTTGGCAGCGCGGTTATAGTCGAAAGCCATCTATCAGCTCCCCATCGCCCAGCGGGCCCAGAAGTGCCCGAAGATTTCGAATTTCGCGAGGAAGGAGATGATCACCACCCACGCCAGCGACAGCGGCAGGAAGACTTTCCAGCCAATCCGCATGAGCTGGTCGTAGCGGTAGCGCGGCACGATCGCCTTCACCATCGCGAACATGAAGAAGAAGAACACCATCTTGGCGAACATCCACAGCACCCCGTCGGGCAGACCCGGGATCGGGGACAGCCAGCCGCCGAAGAACAGGATCGACATCAGCGCGCACATCAGCCAGATCGCGATATATTCGCCGGCCATGAACAGCAGATACGGGGTCGAGCTGTATTCCACCATGAAGCCCGCAACGAGTTCGGATTCCGCTTCCGGAAGGTCGAAGGGCGGGCGGTTGGTCTCGGCCAGCGCCGAGATGAAGAACAGCGCCACCATCGGCAGGTGGGGCAGCCAGTACCAGCCCAGAAGGCCCCAGCCGGTATCCTGCGCGCGCACGATGGTCGACAGGTTCATCGAGCCGGTCGAGATGATCACCCCGATGATGATCAGGCCGATCGAGACCTCATAGGAGATCATCTGCGCGGCCGAGCGGAGCGAGCCGAGGAACGGGTATTTCGAGTTCGACGCCCAGCCGCCCATGATCACGCCGTACACCTCGAGCGAGGAGGCCGCGAAGACAAACAGAAGGGCGACGTTGATATCGGCCAGCACCCAACCGTCGGCAAACGGGATCACCGAGAAGGTCAGGAGTGCGAGCACGAAGCTCAGGATCGGGGCGAGGAAATAGACGAACTTGTCGGCGCCCGCCGGCACGACGATTTCCTTGACCACATATTTCAGCGCATCCGCGAAGGTCTGCATCAGGCCCCAGGGCCCGACGACGTTCGGTCCGCGACGCATCTGCACGGCAGCCCAGATCTTACGGTCGCCATAGACCAGCCAGATCATCGAAAGCATCACGAAGGCGATAACCGCCAAGCTCTGCAGCACGATCAGCAGGAAGATCCCGAAAGGTGTCGCGAAGAATTCAGCCATGATGTCCCACTCTCTTCATACGGTCGGAATGCCGCGATCCTTGCAATCGGCGACGGTTACTTCCGCGTCGATCGTCTTGAGTCCCTGCGGCAAGGCGGGCGAGATGGTGTAGACCGCATCTGCCCGCCAGATGCCACCCTCTTCAGTCACATTCGTGCGCACATGGCGCGCAAATCCATAGCCACGCACCAGCGCATATTGCGCGGCTGCGCATTGGGCATAATCGGTCGCCGCTTTCTCGCTGGCGCCCTCGCCCGAGACGCGCGCGCGGATCTCCACCAGATCGCTGTCGAGGAGCCGTGTTTCGGTGCCCCGATAGTCCGGTTTGACCGCGCTATCCCCCTGCGCCCCGCCGGTCGGCGTGCACGCCGCCAGACCGGCCAGAAGGCCGGGGGCGAGCGGTGCGATATTGGGCAGGGTCTGCATCATCCGTCTCAACCTCACTCGGCGGCGACCGGCGCTTCGGCCCGCGCTTTCGCGAGGCTCGCGCATTCGCCCATCACGACGGAGGCCCGTGCGATCGGGTTGGTCAGGTAGAATTCGTGGATCGGCAGACGGAAGGTCGCCTTGCCCATGTCGCGCGGCTCGATCGCCTGCACTTCGTTCTCCACAACTTCATCGACCTGCGCCAGATGCGGCACTTCCGCGACCATCGCGCGGCGCAGACCGGCCAGCGTGTCCCAGGGCTGCTTGGCGTCCAGCTCGGCCGAGAGCGCGCGCAGGATCGCCCAGTTCTCTTTCGCCTCGCCCGGCGGGAAGGCCGCGCGGAAGGCAAGCTGCGGACGACCCTCGGTGTTCACGAAGAGGCCGTTCTCTTCCGTATAGGCCGCGCCGGGCAGGATCACGTCGGCGCGGTTGGCCCCGCGGTCGCCGTGGCTGCCCTGATAGATCACGAAGGGACCGCCCTCGGCGCGCGGGGTGATCTCCACCTCGTCGGCGCCCATGTTGTAGATCACCTCGGCCCCGTCGATGGCCGCGAGCAGACCGCCCTCGGTCACAGCGCCCACATCCATCGCGCCGACACGGGCGGCGGCGGTGTGCAGCACCATGAACTTGGCGTTCGAGTTCTCAGCCAGCTTCATGGCATGGGCCAGAACCGCCTCGCCATCGGCTTCGTTCAGAGCGCCCTGCCCGATGATAACGACGGTGTTCTTCGCCTTCGTCTCGTCCGAGATCGTCTTGCCCGACAGTTCGGCCAGAGCGGCGCGGTCGGTGCCGACATGGACGTAGTCATAGGTCAGATCGCAGGCTTCGCCGACGAGACCGACAGTCGCGCCCTTGGCCCAGGCCTTACGGATGCGCGCGTTCAGAACGGGCGCTTCCACCGCCGGGTTCGCGCCGATGATTTGCACCATCTCGGCGTCATCCAGATCGGCGATCGTCGCGTTGCCGACATAGCCGTAGCGGTTACCGATCGGCAGACGGGCACCATCGGTGCGGCATTCGACCGTGCCGCCCAGCCCTTCGATCAGCTGCTTGAGCGAGAAAGCGGCCTCGGTGGAGACCAGATCGCCCACCAGACCGGCGACTTTCTTGCCCTTCATCGCCTCGGCGGCGGCGCTCAGCGCCTCGCCCCAGCTTGCGGGCTTCAGCTTGCCGTCGACGCGGACGTAGGGCCGGTCGAGACGCTGGCGGCGCAGGCCGTCCCAGACGAAGCGGGTCTTGTCGGAGATCCACTCCTCGTTCACGTCGTCATTGTTGCGCGGCAGGATGCGCATCACTTCGCGTCCCTTGGTGTCGACGCGGATGTTCGAGCCCACGGCGTCCATCACGTCGACGGTCTCGGTCTTCGTCAGCTCCCACGGACGCGCGGTGAACGCATAGGGCTTCGAGACCAGCGCGCCCACCGGGCACAGGTCGATGATGTTGCCCTGCATGTTCGAGTCGAGCGTCATGTTCAGGTAGTTCGCGATCTCCGCATCCTCGCCCCGGCCGGTCTGACCCATCTGGGTGATGCCCGCGACTTCGGTGGTGAAGCGCACGCAGCGGGTGCAGGAGATGCAGCGCGTCATATGGGTCTCGACCAGCGGGCCGAGGTTCAGCTCGGTCGCGGCGCGCTTGGGCTCGCGGTAGCGGCTGAAGTCCACCCCGTAAGCCATTGCCTGGTCTTGCAAATCGCATTCGCCGCCCTGGTCGCAGATCGGGCAGTCGAGCGGGTGGTTGATGAGCAGGAACTCCATCACCCCCTCGCGGGCCTTCTTGACCATCGGCGAGTTCGTCTTGATCACCGGCGGCGCGCCTTCCGGCCCCGGGCGCATGTCGCGCACCTGCATCGCGCAGGAGGCAGCCGGCTTCGGCGGGCCGCCCACGACTTCCACCAGACACATCCGGCAGTTGCCCGCGATCGACAGACGCTCGTGGTAGCAGAAGCGCGGGATCTCGATCCCCGCCTGCTCGCACGCCTGGATCAGCGTGAGGTTCGGATCGACCTCGACCTCGTTCCCGTCGATGATGATCTTTCTCAGGTCAGCCATGGCTATCCGTCTCGTCTCTTCGGGCGCGAGGTTGCCCCCGCGCGGGTTTTAGGTCAGGCCGCGTGTCCGCAGCCCATCGGGAAGACCCAAGCGCCGTCCCGGTATGTATCGTCGATTGACGAGGCCACGGCCCCGCCGCAGATGGCGTTCGCGGCCCGCTTGGCCTCGGCGCCCTCGTCATTTCCAAAGGGCGCAGCCTGCCGGATCACGACCAGCGCGCCACTCGCGTCATAGGCCGCCGTGTAGCCCTCAACCGCCGCCAGACGGCGCGGCCCTTTCGAGGCCTCGTTGCCGCCCGGAGTGCCCATGCAGCCACCAAGCGCCAGCGCGCAGCCCGATATGATCACCGCCCGCATCATGCCGCCTCCGCCGCGCAGGCGCGCGTCTTCCACAGCGTGGCTTGCGGCAGGTCTTTCCAGCCGAAGGCACGCTCGGACGCGCCATTCGCGCGCAGGTCTTCCAGCCGTTCCAGCGCCTCGTCGAGCGTGGGTTGATGGCCCGCGGGCACCCACCACATGACGAAATGCTGCTGACCGAGAAGTTCGAACCACTCCGCGCGGCGCTCGTAGAAAGCGCGATGCACGGTGTTCCAGACGAATTTCTCGAGGCTTTCCACGTCTTCCCAGACCGTCAGGTTCGAGACGAAACAGGGATCGCCGCCGATCTTGGCCTCGGTATTGCCGGTGCCGGGCTCGCCCGAACCTTCCATCATCCAGACGAACCCGTCCGACCGCTTGCCAATGCCGTTCACCGCGTCGAGGGCCTTCATGAAAGCCTCCAGACGCGGGTCGCCCGGTTCGGCAACCAGTCGGCCGATATTCAGCTCGGCCAGGTGATATCCGGCGGGTTGCTTCATTCCGCAGCCATCGCCCCCATGCGGCCAGTCTTGCGGGCCTTGATGCGGTCTTCGATCTCTTCGCGGAAGTGACGGATCAGGCCCTGGATCGGCCAGGCGGCTGCGTCGCCGAGCGCGCAGATCGTGTGGCCTTCGACCTGTTTGGTCACGTCGAACAGCATGTCGATTTCTTCGATCTCGGCCTCGCCGCGCACCAGACGGTCCATCACGCGCATCATCCAGCCGGTGCCTTCGCGGCACGGCGTGCACTGGCCGCAGCTTTCGTGCTTGAAGAATTTGGACAGGCGCCAGACGGCTTTGATCACGTCGGTATTCTGATCCATGACGATCATGCAGGCGGTGCCGAAGCTGGATTTCAGCTCGCGCATGCCGTCGTAATCCATGATCGCGTCTTCGCATTGATCGGCGGGCAGGATCGGACAGCTTGCCCCGCCCGGGATCACCGCCTTGAGGTTCTTCCAGCCGCCACGCACACCGCCGCCATGCTTCTCGATCAGTTCCTTCATCGAGATCGACATGGTCTCTTCGATGACGCAGGGCGTGTTGACGTGGCCCGACATCGCGAACAGCTTCACGCCGGTATTGTTCGGACGCCCGAAGCCCGCATACCACTCCGCGCCGCGACGCAGGATGGTCGGGACAACGGCGATGGATTCCACGTTGTTCACCGTCGTCGGGCAACCGTAGAGGCCCGCGCCTGCCGGGAACGGCGGCTTCATCCGGGGCATGCCCTTCTTGCCTTCGAGGCTTTCCAGCAGCGCCGTTTCCTCGCCGCAGATATAGGCCCCCGCGCCATGCGACAGGTAGACGTCGTAATCGTAGCCGGAGCCGCAGGCGTTCTTGCCGATCAGCCCGTCTTCATAGGCCTCGTCGATCGCGCGCTGCAGCGCCTCTTTCTCGCGGACATATTCGCCGCGGATGTAGATATAAGCCGCAGCGGCCCCCATCGCGAAACCGGCGATCAACGCGCCTTCGATCAGCGTATGCGGATCGTGGCGCATGATTTCGCGGTCCTTGCAGGTCGCGGGCTCGGATTCGTCGGCATTGATCGCGAGGAAGGCCGGACGCCCGTCGCTTTCCTTCGGCATGAAGGACCACTTGAGACCCGTCGGGAAGCCTGCCCCACCGCGCCCGCGCAGGCCGGAGGCCTTCACTTGCTCGATGATCCAATCCTTGCCTTTCGACAGGATCTCGCCAGTGCCGTCCCAATGCCCGCGCATCTTCGCGCCCTGCAGAGAGCGGTCATGCATCCCGTAGAGATTGGTGAAGATCCGGTCTTGATCCTTCAGCATATCGCTTCCCTCACTTGCCGGATTTCCGGCGCCAGATGCGCCAGACGAGTGCCAGCGCGTAGATATAGGCGGCTATCGCCGCAAGATCGCCGATCAGCGCGACCTGCGCCGACCAGCCCTGTTGTTGTCCGATCCATTGCAGGAGGAGCCAGAGGATCGTGGCGACGGCAATGATAAGGGCGGCTTTACGCCCCAACGCCCTGTCGTGCTCGTCGATCTGGCTCATTCACCCCCGCTCAGTAATCGTTCGTCTTCGCCCGTTCGAGGAACGCATCCATGCCTTCCTCAACGATGATCTTCGCCTGGCTGACCCACTTGTCGCGGGTGCAGCGGCCTTTGAAACGCGGCACGTTCTGGTCCGCATAGGCAATCTCTTCGGGGCCCCATTTCGCGATCTGGTCGTAATGGTAGATGCCCCAGCCGTTCAGCACTTCTTCGAGCTTCGGCCCGACGCCTTCGATCTTCTTGAGATCGTCGGCGCCCGCCTTGCGCGGCTGCTTGAGACCGCGCGGCTTCTTGCCGTCGCCCTCGGCGGCCTCGGGTTGGCCCCCGGCATTGGCGGCGGGCTTGTCCGCGACCTGCGCCGACATCGCGGAGAGCGGCGTGGTCGCGTCAGCCTCGGGCTCGGCCTCGGGCTCGGCCTTGGGCTCTTCCGTCTTCGGCTCGGCCTTGGGCTCCTCGGCCTCTTCCGTCGCAGGCTTGGTCGTCGGGCCGGGCTCGGGCTTGTCAGCCTCGGGCGTGGCCGCTTCGTCCTTGGGCGTCATGGTGTCGGCACGCGTCACCTCGCGCTCGGCTGCGGGCGTCGGTGCCGCCGCTGCCGCCTGCGCTTGCGCCGCGACCCCTTCGGGAGAGGAGGCATTGAAGGTTTCGACTGGGCTTTCGGGAATAGCGGAATCGTCGGTGGAGGCGCCGGTGCCGTCCGCCGCGCCCGGCGCGCCATGTTCGGAGCAGAATGCCCAGATCAGGAAGGCGCCGAAGAGCAGCACGGTCAGGAGACCGAGGAACACAGCCACGAAGAAGGGCTCATGCGCCACGACCATCAGGAATACGGCGACCACAAGCCCCGTAATACCTGCCCAGATACCCGCTTTGCCGCGGCACCCTTGTGTCTGATCACCCATTCCCGTTTCTCCATTCACTCCGCCGAACGGCGGTCTCTACCCTGTTGCGCTTATTCGTAAATGCCGTCTTTCTTTGCGCGCGACGAGAATTCGGTCTCCGCCCCGCTGGCCAGTTTCTCTGCCTGACCTTTCCAGTCGTCACGCGTCGCGCGACCTTTGAACCCTTCGAGATTGCTGTCGACCCAAGCGAGTTCCGCATCGGTCCAGCCAGCGATCTGGTCGAAGTGATAGATGCCCATCGAATGCAGAAGCGTCTCGAGCTTCGGCCCGACGCCCTTGATCATCTTGAGGTCATCGGCCCCACCGTCGCGCGGCGCGTCGAGCAGCTTGGGCTTCTCGCCCGCCTCTGCCTCCGCGGCCTCAGCCTCGGTGCCTTCGGGCTCGCGCTTGGACGCCGGGCGAGCCTTCGAGGTGGCCTGCGCTTCGGATTTCGTCACGCCGGTCTTGTCGGCGGGCGCGTCCTTGGCGGGCTTGGCCTCGGTTTTCTTGGCGGCCTTGCGCGCCTCGTCCTGTTGCGCGGCAGAGCGCGGACGCTCCTGCCCCATCGTGCCGATTGGACCGCGCTGGCCCGAGCTTTGCCACGGTGCGGCGAGCGGCACTTCGGTGCCGTCGATGCGCTTGATCGTGTCGCCGATATCGACCGCGAGATCGACCGAAGCGTTGTACTCTTCCTTGTCGCCCTTGCTCTCGGTGAGCGCGGTCAGGCCCGAAGCGGGCTCGGACGAGAAGCGGCCGGTCTGCGAGCCGGGCTTCGGCACGTCGCCCTTGCCCATCTCGTCGATCAGCTCCGCGAGGCGCTCTTCGGTCAGGTCTTCGTAGTAATCCTTGCCGACCTGCATCATCGGGGCGTTCGCACAGGCGCCGAGGCATTCGACCTCTTCCCACGAGAACTTGCCATCGTCCGAGAGCTGGAACGGCTCGGGCGCGATCTTTTCCTTGCAGACCTTCATCAGGTCTTCCGCGCCGCAGATCATGCACGAGGTCGTGCCGCAGATCTGTAGGTGGGCGACCGAGCCGACCGGGGCCAGCTGGAACATGAAGTAGAAGGTCGCGACCTCGAGCGCCCGCATATAGGGCATGTCGAGCATCTCGGCGACGTATTCGATTGCCGGACGGCTCAGCCAGCCTTCCTGTTCCTGCGCGCGGAACAGCAGCGGGATGATCGCCGAGGCCTGACGGCCGACCGGGAACTTGGTCATCTGGGCCTTGGCCCATGCGAGGTTCTCGGGCGTGAACTCGAAACTATCGGGTTGTTCCGGGTAAAGACGGCGAAGCATTAGCGGTCAACCTCCCCGAACACGATGTCCATCGTGCCGATGATTGCAGACACGTCGGCGAGCATGTGCCCCTTGGCGACGTGATCCATGGATTGCAGATGCAGGTAACCCGGAGCGCGGATCTTCGCGCGATACGGCTTGTTCGTGCCGTCGGCCACCAGATAGACGCCGAACTCGCCCTTGGGCGCTTCGACGGCGGCATAAACCTCGCCCGCGGGGACGTGGAAGCCTTCGGTATAAAGCTTGAAGTGGTGGATCAGCGCTTCCATCGAGCGCTTCATCTCCGACCGCTTCGGCGGGGTCACCTTGCCACGGGCGAGCACGTCGCCCTGATTTTCCGGCATCCGCAGCTTCTCGATCGCTTGCAGGACGATCTTGGTCGACTCGCGCATCTCGGCCATCCGGCAGAGGTAGCGGTCGTAGCAATCGCCGTTTTTGCCGACCGGAATCTGGAAGTCGAACTCGTCATAGCACTCGTAGGGCTGCGCGCGGCGCAGGTCCCATGCAAGGCCGGAGCCACGAACCATCACGCCGGAATAGCCCCATTGCTGGATCTCCTCCTCGGAGATGACGCAGATATCGACGTTGCGCTGCTTGAAGATGCGGTTCTCGGTCAGCAGCCCTTCGATATCGTCGAGCACTTTCGGGAACTCATGCGCCCATGTCTCGATATCGTCGAGCAGCTTCGGCGGCAGGTCCTGGTGGACGCCGCCGGGCCGGAAATAGGCCGAGTGCAGACGCGCGCCGCAGGCCCGCTCGTAGAAGACCATCAGCTTCTCGCGCTCTTCGAAACCCCAGAGCGGGGGCGTCAGCGCGCCCACGTCCATCGCCTGCGTCGTGACGTTGAGCAGGTGGTTCAGGATGCGCCCGATCTCGGAATAGAGCACGCGGATCAGCGAGCCGCGACGCGGCACTTCCACGCCGGTCAGCTTCTCGATGGCGAGGCACCACGCATGTTCCTGGTTCATCGGCGCGACATAGTCGAGGCGATTGAAGTAAGGCAGGTTCTGCAGATAGGTGCGGCTTTCCATCAGCTTCTCGGTGCCACGGTGCAGCAGCCCGATATGCGGGTCGGCGCGTTCCACCACCTCGCCGTCCAGCTCCAGCACCATGCGCAGCACGCCGTGGGCGGCCGGGTGTTGGGGACCGAAGTTGATGTTGAAGTTACGGATGCGCTGCTCGTCGGTCAGCGTGTCCCTCGAGCCGTCATCATAGACATTGTTGCGGATATCGCCGTCCATCATTTCGCCTCCTCGCCCTTCTCGTCACCGGGAAGAATGTATTTCGCGCCTTCCCATGGCGAGAGGAAATCGAACTGCCGGTATTCCTGCGTCAGCTTCACCGGCTCATAGACGACGCGCTTGAGCACTTCGTCGTAACGCACTTCGACATAGCCCGTCGTCGGGAAATCCTTGCGCAGCGGATGGCCGCGGAACCCGTAATCGGTCAGCAGACGGCGCAGGTCCGGGTGGCCCGAGAACAGGATGCCGAACATGTCGAAAATCTCGCGCTCGAACCAATCGGCACAGGGGTGCAGCTTGGTGATCGAGGGCACCATGTCCTCTTCGCGGATCGCCGCCTTAATGCGGATGCGCTGGTTGCGATACATCGACAGGTAATGCCAGACGACATCGAAGCGCTGCGGGCGTTCGGGCCAGTCGATGGCGGTGATGTCCACGAGGTTCGTGAAGCGGCAATTCGGATCGTCGCGCAGGAACTCGGTGAAACCGGGAACGGATTGCGCGGTGATCGTGACCGTCAGCTCGTTGAAGGCGATCTCGGTGGAGACCACGTCATCGGGGCGCTTCAGCTCGATATGGCCGGCCAGTTCGCGAAGGGCAGTATCGTCCATCTCTCGCTCTCCTCAGCGCACCAGCGTGCCGGTGCGGCGGATTTTGCGTTGCAGCTGAAGGATGCCGTAAAGCAGCGCCTCCGCCGTGGGCGGGCAGCCCGGAACGTAGATATCGACCGGCACGACGCGGTCGCAGCCGCGCACCACCGAATAGCTGTAGTGGTAATAGCCACCGCCATTCGCGCAGGAACCCATCGAGATCACGTAGCGCGGCTCGGGCATCTGGTCGTAGACCTTGCGCAGAGCGGGCGCCATCTTGTTGGTCAGGGTGCCGGCGACGATCATCAGGTCGGACTGTCGCGGGCTTGCGCGCGGCGCGGTGCCGAAGCGCTCGAGGTCGTAGCGCGGCATCGAGACCTGCATCATCTCGACGGCGCAGCAGGCGAGGCCGAAGGTCATCCAGTGCAGCGAACCGTTGCGCGCCCAGTTGATGATGTCTTCGGTGGAAGTCAGCAGGAAGCCTTTGTCCTGCAGTTCCTTGTTCAGTGTCTGCGTCGCGACTTCGCGATCCGCACCGGCGGTATTGGCAGAGGTCATCACGCCCATTCCAGCGCCCCTTTCTTCCACTCATATGCGAATCCTACGGTCAGAACCGTCAGGAAGACCATCATCGACCAGAATCCGACCATGGAAAGCTGACCGAAGGCCACCGCCCAAGGGAAGAGGAAGGCCACTTCGAGATCGAAAATGATGAAGAGGATGGAAACGAGGTAGAAACGAACGTCGAACTTCATCCGGGCATCGTCGAAGGCGTTGAAGCCGCATTCGTAGGCCGACACCTTCTCAGGGTCGGGATTGCGGACCGCCACCACTGCCGCGGCGAGCATGAGCACAAGGCCCAACACGATCGCCATGGCGAGAAAGATGAGGATGGGAAGATATTCGCGCAGCATGTCATGCATGGGCTTGGCTCCCTAACATCGCGACGACTTGTCGCGCAGGTTCTGGCTAGGCGAGCAATAGCCTTGCGCCCCATTGGGGTCAACCGAGAGCAGGCCGGAAAATCATGCAAATGCGGGCCACGGGCGCTTTTTGCATACGAATGTATGCGAAATTTTCGTGCTCCGAATGGCGCTCAGAGCCTGCCCGTGTTGGACTGCGCCGCTTTTGCCGCAGCGCAGCCTTTGATCAAACTTAACGGTGGTTTGAATTTTCGGAATATTCGCCCTGCGCGGTGCGGGGCGCTGCGTAAGGCTGCCTTAAGCTTTCCATGCCGGATCGCGCTTCTCGAAAAACGCGGTGATTCCTTCATCCGACTCGGCGGATTCCCAGCGAGTCACCAACGCCTCGATCGTCATGTCGATCACGCTCTCGTCGATCCGCGGCCCCAGCGCGCGGACCAGGGCCTTGGCCTCGCCCACCGCCCCCGGCGCGCAGGCGAGATAGGGCTCAGCCTCGGCCATCACGGCGCGCTCCAGCACCTCGGGCAGGACCACCTTGGCCAGCAATCCGAGATCACGCGCCTCGGCGGCCTCGAAGATCCGCGAGGACATGAAGACGCGGCGTGCCCGCGCCTCGCCCATGCGCGCGACGACATAAGGAGAGATCGTCGCGGGCGTCAGGCCCAGCCGCGTTTCGGTCAGCCCGAATTTCGCGCCCTCGACGCCGATGGCCACGTCACAGACCGACATCATGCCGATGCCGCCGCCGAAGGCGTTGCCCTGCACCGCGCCGATCACCGGCTTCGGGCAGGTGTTGAGCGCCTGCAGCATCCCCGCGAGCTTGCGCGCCGCCGCCGCACGCTCTTTCGCGCCCGCCGCGATCTGGCTCTGCATCCATTTCAGATCGCCACCCGCGCAGAAGCTGCGCCCTTCGGCGGCGAGGATCACCACGCGCACGGCGTCGTCCGAGCCAAGCTGGCCGATCGCCGCGGTGATTTCCTCCATCATCTGCTCGGAGAGCGCGTTATGCTTCTCCGAACGCGCCAGCGTGAGCCGCGCGATGCCACGCGCATCGGTCTCGGTCTTGATCGTCTCAAACATCGCCCTGCCCTTTCATCTTCTTCGCCATCGCGGCGGCCTCGGCCAGAACAGCCGTATCCAGCCCGGTCTCGTAGCCCAGAGCCGCGAGACGCGCCTGCACCGCTTCGGTCGCAACATTGCCAGCCGCGCCGGGCGCATAGGGACAACCGCCCAGACCGCCGACGCAGGCGTCGAATACCCGCAGGCCCATCGCCAGCGAGGCTTCGATATTCTCCAGCGCCCGCCCGGAGGTGTCGTGGAAATGCCCGGCGAGCTTTTCCGCCGGGACCTCTTCCAACACCGCGCGCAACATCGCCGTCACGCTTTCGGGCGTGCCCTGCCCGATCGTGTCGCCGAGGCTGATCTCGTAACAGCCCATGTCGCGCAGTTGCGCTGCGACCCGGGCCACGTTCTTCGGCGGCGTTTTCCCGTCGAAGGGGCAATCCGTGACGACAGAGATGTAGCCGCGGACTTTCATATTATCGACTTTCGCAGCCTCCATGATCGGCGCGAACCGCTCCAGGCTTTCACTGATCGAACAATTGAGGTTCGCGCGCGAAAATCCCTCGGAGGCAGAGGCGAAGATCGAAACCTCATCGACCTTGGCCGCTTTCGCCGCCTCATAGCCCTTCATGTTCGGCGTCAGCGCCGCGTAGGAAATACCGGGGCGGCGCGCGATCCCGGCGAAGACCTCCGCCGAGTCGGCCATTTGCGGCACCCATTTCGGGCTGACGAAAGACCCCACCTCGATCCGGCGGAACCCGGCCCGGCTCAGGCAATCGACCAGCGCGATCTTGTCGGAAAGCGCGATCTGCCGTTTCTCGTTCTGCAGCCCGTCACGCGGGGCCATCTCGAAGATTTCGACACTCTCAGCCATTGGTTTGCTCCATCGGGGGCAGCTCGTAGAAATCCTGCGCATACATGCTCGCCCCGCCCTTCGCGACCGCGCGCTGATAGGCGGGCCGCGCCTCGATCCGGTCGCGATAGGCAGAGATGTTCGGGAAGCCCTCGCGCGGCACGAAGCGGAACATCGCGTCGATATTGAACCCCATCATGCAGTCGGCCGCCGAGAACGTCCCGATCAGCCAATCGCGCCCGGCCAGATGCGCCTCGAGCGCCTTCATCGTCACGCCGAGCCGCTTCGTCTCGAGCGCCATCATCGCGGGCGAGCGCGCCTCGGGCGGACGCAGGAAGATATGCTGAATGTTAAGGCTTTGCAGGATGTTGCCCTGCGTCTCCGCGAAATGCACCCATTCGAGGAAATCCGCGCGGGTGGGCTCTCCCGGAACCGGGGCCAGCCCTGTCTCGGGCCGGGTCTCGGTCAGGTATTCGATGATCGCGCCGCTCTCGAAGATCGACCGCCCGTCGATCTCCAGCGCCGGGATGCGCCCGGCGGGCGAGAGTTCGCGAAACTCCGGGCTGCGCAGCGAGCCATCGGTGAGCGACCATGTCTGAAGCTCGTAATCGAGCCCCATCTCCTCCAGCAGCCACAGCACCCGCATCGAGCGCGCGCCGGGGATGTGATGCAGTCGGATCATGCCTCGTCCTCCAGCCGGATGAGCGCAGCGCCCGCTTCGACCTGTGCGCCCTCAGTCACCAGCACCTCGGCCACCACACCGTCGCGGGCTGCGCGCATCGTGTGTTCCATCTTCATCGCTTCCATGATGGCAAGCCGATCACCCGCCGCCACCGTGTCGCCGGCAGAGACGAAGACCGCCTTCACCAGCCCCGGCATCGGCGCCAGCGTCAGATCGGAGGCGTCGGCATCCGCCCCGCGCGCCAGCGGGTCGGGGATGTCGAAGCGATGCGCGCCATGCAGGAAGATGGTGATCGCCCCGTCCGACTGCGCCATCCGCGCGCCGGTCTTCGCACCATTCACCCGCCAGCCATCCTCGGCCAGCTCGCACGTATGAGCCTCCTCGCCCAACTCGACCGTGACTTGGCCCGGCCCATGCACCCGGATCGCGGCCTCTTCCTCGAAGGGCACGGCGCGGCGCGGCGACTGCCAGAGGCTGAAGCCGCTCGCATCGCCGTCCCAGAGCCCGGCAGCGGCGATCACGGCGAGCGCTTTCGCGGCAACCGGCGTCTCGGTCGGGGCGGCGAGCGCGTCGATCTCGCGCCCGATCAGCCCGGTATCGACCTTGCCCTGCGCGAAGCCCTCGTGCCGCGCGAGCCGCGCGAGGAAGGCGAGGTTGGTCACCGTGCCCGCCACTTCCGTCTCTTCCAAGGCACGTGCGAGTTGCCCCAGCGCGGTCGCCCGCGTCGGCCCATGGGTGATGACCTTGGCGATCATCGGATCGTACCACGGGCTGATCGTGTCGCCCGTGCGCACCCCGGTATCGGCACGGCACCCATCGGCAAAGCGCAGATGCGAGAGCGTCCCCGTCGCAGGCAGGAAGCCCGCGGGCACGTCCTCGGCATAAAGCCGGGCCTCGAACGCATGGCCGGTGATGCTCAGATCGCCTTGGGCGCAGGGCAGCGGCTCACCGCTCGCCACCCGCAATTGCCACTCGACCAGATCGACCCCGGTGATCGCTTCGGTCACGGGATGCTCGACCTGCAGGCGGGTGTTCATCTCCATGAACCAGAACCGATCCGGGCGCAGCCCGTCCGAGCCGTCCACGATGAACTCCACCGTGCCCGCGCCCTTATAGCCGATCGCTTCCGCCGCGCGGGTGGCCGCCTGCCCCATCGCGTCGCGCATCTCGGGCGTCATGCCCGGCGCCGGGGCCTCTTCGATCACCTTCTGGTGGCGGCGCTGGAGCGAACAGTCGCGCTCGAACAGATGCACCGCTTCCTCGCCATCGCCGAAGACCTGCACTTCGATATGGCGCGGCGAGCCGATGAATTTCTCGATCAGCACGGCGGGATTGCCAAAGGCGGTCTGCGCCTCGCCCTGCGCGGAAGCCAGTGCATCCGCGAAGTCGGACGGCGCCTCGACCAGCCGCATCCCCTTGCCGCCGCCGCCCGCGACCGCCTTGATCAGCACCGGGTAGCCGATCGTGTCGGCCGCGCCCGCGAGATGCTCGGGGTCCTGATTGTCGCCGTGATAGCCCGGCACGACGGGCACGCCCGCCTTTTCCATCAGCGCCTTGGCCGCGTCCTTGAGCCCCATCGCGCGGATCGCCTTGGCCGAGGGGCCGATGAAGACCAGCCCCGCCGCCTCGACGGCGTCCACGAAATCGGGGTTCTCCGAGAGGAACCCATAGCCCGGATGGATCGCCTGCGCGCCGGTCTGTTTGGCCGCGTCGATGATCGCATCACCGCGCAGATAGCTGTCTTTGGGCGCGGGGCCGCCAATGGCCACCGCCTCGTCGGCCATCGCCACATGGCGCGCCTCGCTGTCGGCTTCGGAATAGACGGCAACGGTCGCCAGGCCCAGTTTGCGTGCGGTCTCGATAACGCGGCAGGCGATCTCCCCGCGATTGGCGATCAGGATCTTGGAAAACATGTCGGTCTCCCCTTTGAGAGCGTCGGAGGGGGCGCTGCCCCCGCTCCTGCGGAGCCCCCCGGGATATTTCGGCCAAGTCGAAAGTTTGCGTTTCGCCTTGGTCCAAATATCCCCGCCGGAGGCATGAAAGTTACATCCGGAACAGGCCGAAGCGGGTCGGCTCGATCGGAGCGTTGAGCGCGGCGGAGAGCGAGAGCGCCAGCACGTCGCGAGATTTGCGCGGATCGATGATGCCGTCATCCCAGAGCCGCGCCGAGGCGTAGAGCGGGTGCGACTGGCGCTCGAACATCTCGATGGTGGGGCGCTTGAACTCGGCCTCTTCTTCCGCCGACCACTGCCCCCCCTTGCGCTCGATCCCGTCGCGTTTGACGGTGGCGAGCACGCCTGCGGCCTGTTCGCCGCCCATCACGGAGATCCGCGAGTTAGGCCAGGTCCAGAGGAAGCGCGGGGAATAGGCGCGCCCCGCCATGCCGTAATTGCCCGCCCCGAAGGAGCCGCCGACCAGCATCGTGATCTTCGGCACCGAGGTGGTGGCGACGGCGGTGACCATCTTCGCGCCATGACGCGCGATGCCCTCGTTTTCATATTTGCGCCCGACCATGAAGCCGGTGATGTTCTGCAGGAAGACCAGCGGGATCGAGCGCTGCGAGCACAGCTCGATGAAATGCGCGGCCTTCTGGGCCGCTTCCGAGAACAGCACGCCGTTATTGGCGACGATGCCGACGGGGCAGCCTTTCACATGGGCGAAGCCGGTGACGATCGTCTCGCCGAAGCGCGGCTTGAACTCGTCGAAGCGCGAGCCGTCCACGAGACGCGCGATGACCTCGCGGATGTCATAGGGGGTGCGCAGGTCCGCCGGGACGACGCCGAGGATTTCCTCGGGGTCGTAGGCGGGCTCCTCGGGCGATTGCCAGTTCACCGTCGAAGGTTTCGTGCAGTTGAGATTACCGACCGCGCGGCGCGCCAGCGCCAGCGCATGGGCGTCGTCTTCAGCCAGATAATCGGCCACGCCGGAGAGGCGCGTATGCACATCGCCGCCGCCGAGGTCTTCAGCGGTGACCACCTCGCCCGTCGCGGCCTTCACCAGAGGCGGGCCCGCGAGGAAGATCGTGCCCTGCTCCTTCACGATGATCGTCACATCCGACATCGCGGGCACATAGGCGCCACCTGCCGTACACGACCCCATCACCACGGCGATCTGGGCAATGCCCTTCGCGGACATCCGGGCCTGATTGTAGAAGATGCGCCCGAAATGGTCGCGATCGGGGAAGACCTCGTCCTGATTGGGCAGGTTCGCGCCGCCCGAGTCGACGAGGTAGATGCAGGGGAGATGGTTTTCCTCGGCGATTTCCTGTGCGCGCAGGTGCTTCTTCACCGTCAGCGGGTAATAGGTGCCGCCCTTCACGGTGGCGTCGTTGGCGACCACCATGACCTCTTGGCCCTGCACCCGGCCGATCCCGGCGATCACGCCCGCACAGGGCGCGGCATTGCCATACATGTCATGCGCCGCCGTCGCGCCGATTTCCAGAAACGGCGAGCCGGGATCCAGGAGCCCCGCCACCCGTTCGCGCGGCGCCATCTTGCCGCGCGACAGGTGCCGCTCCAGCGCGGCGGGGCCGCCGCCTGCGGCGGCCTGCGCGGCCGCGTTTTCGATCTGCGACAGCGCGTCGAGATGCGCCTTGCGATTGGCCTGAAAGTCCTCCGACGAGGTCAGGGCCTGCGATAACAGTTTCATTCCATCCTCCCCAAATCGCGCAGTTCCAGCGCGCGTTGCGCCGTACGCTCGAGGTAGCATTGCGACGCCACGACCGTGCGGATCGTGCCGTCCTTCCAAATCTCGTAGAGCAGCCCGCAATCGGCGTCGCGATACTGTCCCCACGCGCTTTGCGCATCGAGCAGCTTGTTGGCGAGTTCCGTGCCGCCCTGCTCCAGCAGACGGGCGCGCGCCGCCTTGTATTGCGACTTCGCGATATCGTCCCAGACCTGCGCCTCGCCTTGCAGGCAAGCCGAGATGCCGAGTGTCGTATCGCCGCCCGGCTGACCCTGACAGGCGGCGGCCGCCTCGCCGATACAGGCGGGATGGGTATCCTTCGCCCCGTCGAAACAGGCGCGCACCGCGTCCGGATCGACGCTCGGCTCCTGCGCCAAGGCGGGCGCGGCGAGCAGGAGACCGCCCAGCAACCATGCCAATTTCATCGCGCGTTTCCTTTTCTCAGAGCGCCCGTGAAGGCGGAGTGTCCGTGTCATGGGCGCGCCTCGCCAGCCAGCGATCCGGCCCAGTCCTGCAGTTCGATCGCATGTTCCGCGGTCTTGCGCATCAGGCAGCGCGCCTCCTCCGCCCCTGCGCCCTCGCCCTTCAGCGCGGCCCCATAAGCGCAGGCGCCATCGCGGTAGCGCGCCCAGGCGGCTTCCGCCTCACCCAGCTGCGCGCCTTGCAATCCCGACGGTGACTTGCCCGCCACGATTTGCGCCGCGTCACTGGCCGCCGCCGCCCGGCGCAAGCTGTCGAGGGCTGTCGCCGCCCGGTCGGACCAGAGGGCGCGCTCGGCATCATAGCAGGCGCGGCGGTCGGTGACGCTTGCATCACCGCCGATGCAGTGCTCCGCCGCTTTGCCGATGCAGGACGCAGGGTCGTCGGCACTCGACAGGCAGCTCTCCAACGGGGCCGGATCGAAATCCGCCCCTGTCCCTTGGGCCTGCGCCGCCAGAGGCGCTGCAAGCCCGATCAGGAGGAGAGCGCCCGCCCGCATCAGACGGCTCCCATGATCTCGCGACCGATGAGCATCCGGCGGATTTCCGAGGTGCCCGCGCCGATCTCCATCAGCTTCGCGTCCCGGAACAGGCGCGAGACGTTGGAGTCGTTGAGGAACCCGGCGCCGCCAAGGGCCTGCACCGCCTGATGCGCCTGCACCATCGCCTGCTCGGACGCATAAAGCACGGTGGCCGCCGCATCCTGACGCGTCACGGCGCCACGATCACAGGCCTTCGCGACCTCGTAAGTGTAGGCGCGCGCGGTGTTCATCGCGACATACATATCGGCAATCTTGCCCTGCATGAGCTGGAAATTCCCGATCGGCTGGCCGAACTGCTCGCGCTCCTTGCAATAGGGCACGACCTCGTCGAGGCAGGCCATCATGATACCGGTGCCGATGCCCGAAAGCACCACGCGCTCGTAATCGAGGCCCGACATCAGGACGCGCACGCCGCGCCCCTCTTCGCCCAGCACGTTCTCGAAGGGCACTTCGCAATCCTCGAAGAACAGCTGCGCCGTGTTCGAGCCGCGCATGCCGAGCTTGTCGAAATGCTTGGAGGTCGAGAAACCCTTGAAATCCTTCTCGACGATGAAGGCGGTGATGCCCTTGGAGCCCGCCTCCGGGTCGGTCTTGGCATAGACCACGAGCGTATCGGCATCGGGGCCGTTGGTGATCCAGTATTTATGGCCGTTCAGCACGTAATAGCCGTTACGCTTCTCGGCTTTGAGCTTCATACCCACCACGTCGGACCCCGCGCCGGATTCCGACATTGCCAGCGCACCGACGGACTCGCCCGAGATCAGCCCGGGCAGGTATTTCTTCTTCTGCGCGTCCGACCCGTTCAGCTTGATCTGGTTCACGCAGAGGTTGGAATGCGCGCCGTAGCTGAGCGCAATCGAGGCCGAAGCCCGCGCGATTTCCTCGGTGGCCACGACATGGGCGAGATAGCCCATCCCCGCCCCGCCATATTCTTCCGACACGGTGATCCCGAGCAGGCCAAGCTCGCCCATCTCGGTCCAAAGCTCGTTCGGAAACTCATTATCCAGATCGGTTTTGGCCGCGATCGGGGCCACACGCTCGGACGCCCAACGGCGCACCATATCGCGCAGTGCGGCGATATCCTCGCCCAGATCGAACTCCATCGAACCTGCGAACATCGGATCTCCTCCCCCGGTTTATTGAACGCACGTTCATTTATGCGCAATTGCCGAGTCGGGTCAAGGCCCGTGGCCCGGCCCGCGCCCGGATGGACGCAGCGGCACGGGGCCACACGGCGCAGGGGCTGGTCACTTGCGGCGATTGCCGCCACAAAGAGGCCTGAGAGCTTGGAAACCGACGGGAGCGAAGATGGGCCAGCCACGTCATATCGTGATCGGAGCGGGGATCGTGGGCACGATGACCGCATGGGCGCTGGCTCGCCGGGGGCTGGACGTGACGGTGATCGACCGCCTGCCCGGCCCGGCGGAGCTGTGTTCGCGCGCGAATGCCGGGATCGTCTCGATCGGCCATGCGAGCGCCTGGGCGGGGCCGGATGCCTTGCCGCAACTGCTGCGCGCGATGGCGGGGCGCAATCCCGGCGTGAAGCTGACCGCGCCCTTCGATCCGGCGCTGTGGCGCTGGGGGACGACTTTCCTGCGCAACTGCACCGGGGCCGCGCAGGCGCGCAATACCGCGCGGATGATGCGGCTGGCCGAGACCGCCCGCGCCGCCCTGCCCGAGATGGCGCAGGAGCTCGGACTGGAGGCGCTCATCCGCTTCGAGGGCGGGCTGTATCTCTATAACGCCGCGGCCGAAATCGACTCGCATGACGACGGGCGACTGACGCGGATCGGCCCGGACTGGCTGGCCGAGAACGATCCGCTGCTCGCCGAGGCGGGTTTCGCGGGCGGGTTCCTCTCGCCGATGGATGCTGCTGGCAATTGCCACGAGGTGACCCGCGCCGCCGCCAAGACCCTTACCGCCAAGCACGGCGTGCAGTTTCGCTACAACAGCGCGGTGACCGGGTTCACGCAGGCTCATGGCAAGATCACCGGGGTCAACCTCGCCGATGAGACGCTGCCTGCGGCGCAGGTGATCCTCGCCGCAGGGATCGAGACGCCCGATCTGGCGCGACCCTTAGGCTTTGCGCCGGATATCTACCCGGTGAAGGGCTATTCGGGGACATGGGAGGTGCGCGACCCAAACCGCCTGCCCCTCCATCCTTATATCGACGAGGCGACGATGCTGGCCGTGGCCTCTTACGGTGGTGTCTTGCGGGTGACCGCGATCGCCGAATTCGCCGGGCGCGACCGGACGCTGCGCGAGGATCGCACCAAGGTGCTGACCGATTATGTCGCCGCGCGCTTCGGCGATGCGGTGAGCGATGCGCCGCCCGTGCTGTGGACCGGGCTGCGGCCCTCGACCCCGCATGGCCCGCCCTTCCTTGGCCGGGTGAAGTCTTACGAAAATCTGTGGGTCAATGCGGGCCACGGCCAACTGGGCTGGACGCTTTCGGCGGGCTGCGGCGCGCTACTGGCCGATGCGATCACCGGGACCGCCAACGGGCCGCGCGAGGTGTCGGCCCCGGCGCGCTGGCTGGCGCCTCTGTGACGCCCGAGACAATGAAGGAGACGGCATGAGCCCGAAGATCATCCCCTATGACATCGCCGAGAAGCTGGACTGGCCGGGCGCAATCGCGGCGCTGCGCGCGGGCCATACGCGCCCGAAGGCGGAGCTGGGCGATACGTTTCTCGGGCCCTCTGACGCGGTGCTGCTGAGCCGCGCGGCCTATATTGCGGGGCTGGGCTACGGGGTGAAATCCTTCACCGTTTGCGACGGCAATGTGCAGGCGGGGCTGCCGACGGTGCAAGGCGCGATGGTGGTGTTCGAGCCCGAGCACGGCCAGCCCACCGCGATCGTCGATTGCCCGCTGGTGACCGAGTTCAAGACGGCCGCCGATTCCGTTCTGGGCGCGCAGCTTCTCGCCCGCCCGGACAGCCGTCGTCTGTTGATCGTGGGCGGGGGCCGGGTCGCGCGCTCGCTGATCGCGGCCTATGCGGCGGGCTTTCCGGGGCTGACGGAGATCACGCTCTGGACGCGCCGCCCCGAGCAGGCACAGGAACTGGCCGCTGGCCCCGCCCCCGAAGGTATCAGCCTGCGCGCAGTGAGCGATCTAGCCGAGGCGGTGGCGGAGGCCGATATCGTCAGCAGCGCCACGATGGCGCGCGCGCCGGTCCTGCAAGGCGCATGGGTAAAGCCCGGCACCCATGTCGATCTGATCGGGGCCTATAAGGCCGATATGCGCGAGGCCGACGATGCGCTGATCTCGACCGCGAGCCTCTTCGTCGACAGCCGCGACACCACGCTGGGTCATATCGGCGAGCTGCTGATCCCGATCCGCGAAGGGGTGATCACGCCCGAGGCGGTGAAGGCCGATCTCTACGATCTGATCGGCGGCGCGCGCGGGCGGGAAAGCGCCGAAGAGATCACGCTTTACAAGAATGGCGGCGGCGCGCATCTCGACCTGATGATCGCCGACTGGATCTCGCGCGCCGGGTGAAGGTCAGGCCTCGGCCTCTTCGCGCAGGATACGCGCGATCTGGGCGGCGTCATCGATCGAGAAGGTCAGCGGCAGGCGCAGATCCAGCAGCGTCGCCAGCACCGCATCGGTGCGCGGCAGGTTCTGCGCCTCGGCATAACGCCAACTGTCATGGCGCGAGGTGAAACCCGCAGGCTCATCCGCGCCGAACCATTTCAGCTCGACCCCGCGGGCCGCAGCCCGGGCAACGACATCCAGCATCTCGGGGGCGGAGCGTCCCGGCAGGCGGAACTGGAAGGACGAGCCGACATAGCTCTCGGCCTCGGGGCGCTCGATCAGCGCGATCCCCTCCGCCCCGGCAAGCCCGGCCTCGACCTCACGGTAAAGCGCATTCCAGCGCGCCACCCGATCCGCCAGCGTCGACAGCTGCGGACGCAGGATCGCGGCGCGCAGATGGTCCATCCGGCCCGAGACATTGGGCGTGTCGTATTTCAGCCCCTCGAACACCTCCGGGCCGGGCGCAGCGCGGTGCCGCTCATAAAGCATGTAGCTCCCCGACAGCAGGATCATCCGCGCCGCCAGCTCGGCATCGTCGGTGACGATCAGCCCGCCCTCGCCCGAATTCATGTGCTTGTAGGTCTGGGTCGAATAGCAGCCGATCGCGCCGTGCCGCCCCGAGTGAACCCCGGCCCATGTCGCCCCCATCGTATGGGCGCAATCCTCGATCACCGTCAGATCATGGGCGCGCGCGATCTCCATCAGCGCATCCATGTCGCAGATATGGCCGCGCATATGCGACAGCATCAGCACACGCGCCTGCGGGGCTTTCGCCGCCAGATCGTCGAGATCGATGGTCAGCTGGTCGGTGACCTCTACCAGCACGGGCTTGCCTCCGACCGCCGCGATGGCGCCGGGCACGGGGGCGAGCGTGAAGGCATTGGTCAGCACCGGATCGCCCGGGCCGACGCCCACCGCGCGCAGCGCGCAGCCCAAGGCATAGCCGCCCGAGGCCACCGCAAGGCAATAGGGCGCGCCGGTCAACCCGGCGAATTCTTCTTCCAGCAGCGCCACCTCGCCCGGCTCTGCGGGCAGCGTGTTGTAGCGATGCAGGCGGCCCGAGCGCATCACCTCGACGGCGCGTTCAATCGCGTCTTCGGGGATCGGCTCCTGCTGGGTGAAATTGCCTTTGAAAACGTCGGACATCACTCAACCTTTCTTGCACGCACGAACAGCGCCAATGCCACTAGCAGGATCACCGAGGCCACATAAAAGGCCATGTCCGGCGTGCGGATCGGGGCGTTCTCGGCGAGGAATATCCCGAACACTTGGGTGAAGAACAAGGTGCCCGCCAGCATCGCGAGGTTCATCAGCGCGGATATGCCACCCTGCAGCGCACCTTGGGCGTCCTCGGGCACCGCGTTGGACATCAGCGAGGCGATCATCGGATGCACCAGCCCCTCGATCCCGGTGATCAAGAGGACGATCAGCACCATCACGAGCGAGGTCGAGAGCCCCAGCGCGATGGTCATGCCGATCCCGACGATCAGCCCGATCACCACAACCCGCGCCTCGCCCAGACGGGACGCGAGCGGCCCCGCCAGCCCGCCCTGAAAGATCGCCGCGACGACCCCATAGCCTGCGAGCGTCAGCCCCACCGTCCCCTCGGACCAGCCGAATTTCGCCATCCCCCAATAGGGCCAGATCGCGGGATAGACGGCGGAGGCGAACAGATAGACGCCAAGGGCGGTGCCCATCGGCAGCACGCCCGGATAACGCGCGAAGACTTTCAGCGTGCCGAGAGGATTGCAGGCGCGCCAGTTCACCGGACGGCGCAGGCCCTGCGGCAGGCTTTCGGGCAGCACGATCAGCCCGTAGATCAGGTTCAGCCCCGACAGCGCGGCCGCCACGAAGAACGGCACGCGCGGGCCAAGCTCGCCCAGAAACCCGCCAAGCGCAGGCCCCGCGATGAAGCCGAAGCCGAAAGCCGCCCCGATCAGGCCGAAAGCGCGGGCGCGCTCGGCCGGTGGGGTGATATCGGCGAGATAGGCGTTCGCGATGACATAGGACGCACCGCAGATGCCCGCGACGATCCGGCCCACGAAGAGCCAGAGCAGCGTCGGCGCGAAGGCGTGAAACAGGTAATCGACGCCCAGACCGCCGATCGCGAGCAGCAAAAGCGGGCGCCGTCCGAACCGATCCGAGAGATTGCCCATCAGCGGCGCGAACAGGAACTGCGCGAGACTGAAGGCCGCGAACATCCAGCCGCCGATCCGGCTCGCCTGCGCCAGATCGACATGGCCCACATCCGCGATCAGCGAAGGCAGCACCGGGATGATCAGGCCAAACCCCACCATGTCGAGAAACACCGCGATCAGAACGAAGGCGGTGGCGTGAAAGCGCGAAGGACCGATGGGCGCTGCGGTCATGGCCGTCGGTGGGCGCGTCTGAGGGGTGGTTCGGGGCGGCGCAGCCCCGCCGAGGCGATCACCCGAGCATCCGCGCGGCAAGCGCGGGCAGATCGTCGAAATGATCGAGCAGCGCCTCGGGGGCGAGCCGTTCGATGCCGCGCCCCTCCGGTCCGAAGGTCACCAGAACGCAGGGCACGCCAACGGCGCGCGCGGTCTCGCGATCGGTATTGGTGTCGCCCACCAGCAGCGAGGCTTCCAGCTTGCCCCCCGCCCGCTCGACCGCCGCGAGATAGGGATCGGGCGAAGGTTTGCGCAGCGGTAGCGTATCGGCGCCGATCAGCGCATCGAAAAGCGCAGTGATCCCGAGCCGGTCGATCAGATCACGCGCGAGACCTTCGGGTTTGTTGGTGCAGACAGCCGTCGCAAAGCCCTGATCGCGCAGCGTTTTCACAGCTTCCTCCGCGCCGGGATAAAGCCGCGTATGGCGGTCGATATTCTCGCCGTAATGCGCAAGCAGCGGGTGATAATCGGCCTCGACCAGCTCGGCGATCTCCGCCTCCGGCAGCCCCAGCCGCCCATAGCCGGTCTTGAGCATCGCGCTGCCGCCGTGGAAGGCGATCAGCGCGTCTCCCGCCGGATCGAGAAGCGGCGCATGACCGCGCGCCGTAAAGCAGGAATTTGCCGCCGCGATCAGGTCGGCGGAGGTATCCGCCAAGGTCCCGTCGAGGTCGAAAACGACTGTGCGCATTGCCTGTTGCTCCTTCCGTAACACCGCGAAAGGAAGCGTGAAGACGCACCACTTGCGGCAAGCAAGCCAATGGTTAAAACGGGGCCGAGCAGAAGAAAAGGTTTCTAATGGCGATTGCATTGATCACCCTCGCGGCGGGACAGGGCACCCGCATGAAATCCGACTTGCCGAAGGTGCTGCATCAGGTGGGCCGCGCGCCGCTGGTGGCGCATGCGCTGGCTGCCGGACGTGCGCTCGAACCCGAGACCGTGATCGTGGTCGCAGGCCACGGCGCCGACAAGGTGAAGAAAGCCGTCGCGAAGGTCGATCCCGAGGCGCAGATCGTGCTGCAGGAAGAACAGCTCGGCACCGGCCACGCGGTTGCACAGGCCCTGCCCGCGCTCGACGGGTTCGATGGCCGCGTGATCGTGCTTTACGGCGACACGCCCTTCATCCGCCCCGAGACGCTGGAGCGGCTGGCCGCGTCCGATGCGGCGGTGACCGTACTCGGTTTCGAGGCCGCCGATCCGGGCCGCTACGGGCGTTTGGTGGCGCAGGGCGACACGCTGGACCGGATCGTGGAATTCAAGGATGCTACGGATGAAGAACGCGCCATAACCCTCTGCAACTCCGGCGTTATCGCCTGCGACGCGGTGCTTCTGACCGAACTCGTCGCGGGGCTGTCGAACGAAAACGCGTCGCAGGAGTACTACCTCACCGATATCGTCGAAGCCGCGCGCAAGAAGGGCCTGACCGCGCAGGTCGTGACCTGTGACGAGGCCGAGACGCTGGGCATCAACACCCGTGCCGAGCTTGCCCGCGCCGAGGCCCTATTCCAGGAGCGGATGCGCGCCGAGGCGATGGAAAACGGCGTGACCATGGTGGAGCCCACCAGCGTCTGGTTCGCGCTCGACACCTATATCAGCCGCGATGTCGTGCTGGGCCCGAATGTCGTGTTCGGCCCCGATGTCACCATCGAATCCGGTGCGGTGATCGAGGCTTTCTGCCATCTCGAAGGCTGCCACATCTCGCGGGGCGCCACGATCGGCCCCTTCGCCCGTCTGCGCCCCGGCGCGGAACTCGCCGAGGACGTGCATATCGGCAATTTCGTCGAGGTGAAAAACGCGATCCTCGCCGAAGGTGTGAAAGTCGGCCATCTGACCTATCTGGGCGATGCCGATATCGGGGAGCATACGAATATCGGCGCGGGCACGGTGACCTGCAACTACGACGGGGTGATGAAGCAT
Organism: Thioclava sp. ISO4; assembly: GCF_058105145.1. Classification (NCBI taxonomy): domain Bacteria; kingdom Pseudomonadati; phylum Pseudomonadota; class Alphaproteobacteria; order Rhodobacterales; family Paracoccaceae; genus Thioclava; species Thioclava sp. ISO4. The sequence goes on along the minus strand of NZ_CM176571.1, from coordinate 1,929,654 downwards.
CGCACCACCATCGGCGCGAATGCGTTCATCGGCTCGGACACGATGCTTGTGGCCCCGGTGACGGTGGGCGACGGCGCGCTGACGGGCTCGGGATCGGTGATCTCGAAAGACGTCCCTGCCGAGGCGATCGCGATCGAGCGCTCCGAGCAGGTGAACCGTCCGGGCCTCGCTACGAAGCTATTTGCGAAACTGCGCGCGGAGAAAGCGCGTCGCATGAAGAAAGATTGATAAATGTGCGGAATTATTGGCGTTCTGGGGAAGCACGAGGTTTCCCCCTGGCTCGTTGAGAGCCTCAAGCGATTGGAATATCGCGGCTATGACAGTGCCGGGATCGCGACGGTAAATGCAGGCAAGCTGGACCGCCGCCGTGCGGTGGGCAAGCTGTGGAACCTGTCCGATCTGCTGGTGCACGAGCCGCTGCCGGGCAAGTCGGGCATCGGCCATACTCGCTGGGCGACCCATGGGGCCGCGACCCAAGGCAATGCGCATCCGCATCGCTCGGGCCCCGTCGCGGTCGTGCATAACGGCATCATCGAGAACTTTCGCGAGCTGCGGGCCGAGCTGGCCGAGGCCGGGATCACCCCGGAGACGCAGACGGATACCGAAACCGTCGCGCTGCTGACCCGGATGTTCATGGATCGCGGCATGGATGCGCGCGAGGCCGCCGTGGCGACGCTCGGCAAGCTCGAAGGCGCGTTCGCGCTGCTGTGGCTCTTCGACGGTGAGGACGATCTGCTGATCGCGGCGCGCAAGGGCTCGCCGCTCGCGATCGGGCATGGCGATGGCGAGATGTTCGTGGGGTCGGACGCGATTGCGCTCGCGCCGATGACCGACCGGATCACCTACCTCGAAGAGGGCGATTACGCCTTCGTCACCCGCGCAGGCGCCGAGATTTTCGACGCCGAGGGCCGCCGTGCGAACCGCGACGAGAGCCGCATCGATCTGGGTCAGGCGCAGGTCGAAAAAGGTGGCTACAAGCATTTCATGGCGAAGGAAATCGCCGAGCAGCCCGTCGTGCTGGCTGACGCTTTGCGACATTATCTGCCCGAAACCGGGCTGAATCTGCCCGCGGACTTGGACTTTTCCAACATCGACCGGATTATCCTGATCGCCTGCGGCACGGCGCATTATGCCTGCGCGGTGGCGAAATACTGGTTCGAGACCTTCGCCCGGATCCCGGTCGAGATCGACGTGGCCTCCGAATTCCGCTACCGCGAGCCGCCCCTGTCCGAGCGCAGCCTCGCGGTCTTCGTCAGCCAGTCGGGCGAGACCGCCGATACGCTGGCCGCGCTGCGCTATTGCTCCGAGCGCGTTGCGAAGACCGTGGCCGTGGTCAACGTGCCCACCTCCTCCATCGCGCGCGAAGCCGACATCATGTTGCCGATCTTCGCGGGCGTCGAGGTCGGCGTGGCCTCGACCAAGGCGTTCACCGCGCAGCTGCTGGTTCTGGCGGTGATGGCGCTGAAAGCGGGCCGCGACCGGGACGAGACCGACGGGCCGACGCTGGGCAGCCATGCCGATACGCTGCGCGCCCTGCCCGGCCTGCTCAATCAGGCGCTGTCGATTTCGGAGCCGATCGCGCATCTCGCAGAGCAACTCGCAGAGGCGCAGGACATCCTCTTCCTCGGGCGCGGCGCGATGTATCCGCTGGCGCTGGAAGGGGCACTGAAGCTCAAGGAAATCAGCTACATCCATGCCGAAGGTTATGCCTCGGGCGAGCTGAAGCACGGGCCGATTGCGCTGATCGACCGCACCGTGCCGGTGATCGTTATGGCGCCCTATGACAAGCTCTTCGACAAGACCGTGTCGAACATGCAGGAGGTGATGGCGCGCCACGGGATGGTGCTGCTGGTTTCCGATGCCAAGGGCATCAGTGCGGCGCAGGACGGCACCTGGGGTACGTTGCAAATGCCTGATATTGCGGAACCTTTCGCGCCGATCCTTTACGCGGTTCCGGCGCAGCTGCTAGCCTATCACACGGCGGTCGCGAAAGGCACCGACGTGGACCAGCCGCGCAACCTCGCCAAATCGGTGACGGTCGAATGAGCCGCAAGCGGGGCAAGAAACGCGTCGCCCGGCCGCGCGCGGCGGATTACGCGCCGCTCGACCCGGCGGAGGACGCCCGGCTGCGCGCAGAGGCCGAGGCCTATGCGGCCTCGGATGCGGAATATGAGGCCTTCGCCGAGGAAGAGGACGCCGACGCGCCGCTCGGGCCCCCGCCCACGCTGGAAGACGCGCTTTTCGCGCTGGAAAGCTGGGCGGATGCCGAGAAAGCCGCCGAGATGGCCGCTTATCACAAGGCGGAGCGGCGCTATCTGGGCATTGCCGTCCCCGCGATCGAGGACATGGTCGCGCTGTGGCGTGGCCAGCTCGACGTGCCGGGACGGGTCGAGCTCGCCCGCGGGCTTTGGGACAGCGACATTCACGAGGCGCGGATCGCGGCGGCCAAGCTGCTGACGCAGGCGCGGCTGCGCCCCGACGGTGCCGCATGGGACTTGATCGCGAGCTGGGTGCCGCAATTCGACGCCTGGGCGATTGCGGATCACGCGGCCAAGGCGGGCTCGAAGCGGCTTCAGGCCGAGCCCGCGCGGCTCGACGAGGTGGCGGACTGGGTGCGCTCGGATCACATGTGGACGCGGCGCGCGGCCTTCGTCTTCACCCTACCCTGGACCAAGCAACGCAATCCCAAGCCCGAGGACGAGGCGGTGCGCGACGAGGTTCTGGGCTGGGCCGCGCAACTGGCCGAGGATCGCGACTGGTTCATCCAGAAGGCCATCGCGTGGTGGCTGCGCGAGCTGAGCAAGAAAGACCCCGCCCGCGCACAGGCCTGGCTGGCCGAGCATGGCGAAAGGCTGAAGCCTTTCGCCCGCAAGGAAGCCAGTAAATACTTATGAATACAGGAACTTGTCGTAGTCGCTGACCAGCAGGTGGCGCGGCGCTTCGTCTTCCTCGATCTCGGAGAACCGCCCGATATCTTCGCGGAAGATATTGTCGGTATTGTCGTCGTTGACGGTCGAGACCTCGCCGATCAGAACGTCGCCGCCCTCGCCCCAGAAGGCATGCCAGTCACCGGGCCGCAGGGTCACGCTCTCGCCGGGGCGCAGGATCAGAACCTCGCCGGGCTCGTAATTGCGTGGGACGCCGTCGCACATCACCTGCCCGCCTGCGCTCTCGTCGAATTTGCCATCCGCGTCGGAGCCATAGAGCTCGATCGCGAGGTCAGCGCCGCCGCGATTGATGATGTCCTCGGCCTTGATGATATGGGTATGCATCGGGCTGATCTGGTCCTTGCGCGAGATCAGCAGCTTCTCGGCATAGGCCATCCCGTGGCCCGCCTGAAGATCGCGCAGATCGCCGTTGCGCAAGGTGAAGAGGAACAGACCCAGCTTGTCGAAATCGCCCTGCCCGTAATCGGTGATGTCCCAGCCCATCGCGGCGTCCACGATGCGCTGTGCCTGCGGCAGGCGCGCCTTGAACTCGGCGGGGCTCCACCATGCGAAGGGCGGCAGGCGGAAGCCGAATTCCTGGATCATTTCCTCGGCCGCGGCCATGATTTCGTTCACGCGCGAGCGTTTCATCTGTCTCTCCGTTTTGTCTTTGCGGCTCAGGCGACGCAGGCGGCGGGCCGTTCGCCGCGCGCCCAAGCACGCACCGCATCGCCGAATGCCTCAAACAGAGGGCGCGAGACCGGATCTTCCGCCGCACGCCATTCGGGATGCCATTGCACCGATAGGGTAAACCCCGGCGCGTCCTTAACATAGATCGCCTCGGGCGTACCATCGGGGGCGCGCCCTTCGATCACAATCCGGGTACCGGCGGTGCAGACGCCCTGCCCGTGCAGCGTGTTGGTCTCGACCTCATCCGCGCCGAAGAGACGCGCAAACCGGCCGCCGGGGGTGAGCGTGACCATGTGGCGGTTGGAGAATCCTTCTTCGAGCGTCCCCTCGGGGGGCATCCGGTGGTTCAGCCGGCCCGGAAGCTCGCGGATCTCGGGATGAAGCGTGCCGCCCATCGCGACATTGACCTCCTGAAAGCCCCGGCAGATGCCAAGGAAGGGCTGCCCGCTTTCGACACAGGCGCGCACCAGCGGCAGGGTAATCGCGTCGCGGGCGCGGTCGAAAGTGCCGTGCTTCTCGGTCGGTTCCTCGCCATATTCATGCGGATGGACGTTCGGCCGCCCGCCGGTCAGCAGGAAGCCGTCGCAAACCTCCATCAACTCCTGAACGGAGACATATTCGGGATCGGCGGGGATCAGCAGCGGGATGCAATCGGAGACCTTGCTCACCGCTTCCGAGTTGAGCTGCCCGCCTTCGTGGACGGGGTAGCGGTCACCTACGAGGCCTCTATTGCCGATGATGCCGACGACGGGTCTGGTCATTGATATCTCCTTTGTCCCGAAGCTAAGGCGACGTCCCGGCAGAGAAAAGGCGCAAAATGCGCACGAAGCCGTGCATCTGACGCACAGCCCAAGCCAGCGGCGATTTCCAGCGGATTTGCCCGTTCAGGCGGCCAGATCGTGGCGCAGGATCGCGGCCTCGGAGGGCTTGAGCGCGCGGCGCGCGAAGGCCCCATAGCTGAGCGGATTTTTCTCGACCTCGGGCACCAGCGCCTCGAGCCCGGCGCGCTGGTCGCGGGCGATCATCTCGAGCCGGGTGGAGGCCGGGTGGAAGCTTTCGGTCTCAAGCCCGTTCGCGGTCAGCACCTGATGGCGTTCGAACATCAGGTGGATGTAGCTGAGGCCGCGCAGCGCGCCCTCGAAGCGGATCTGGCGGCCATTCACCAGATCGCAGGCGCGCACCAGCACCTCGTCCTCGGCAAACAGCGCCTGCGCCGCGCGCCCGCGCACCAGCATCCGGTGCTGCGGCGACACGATCAGATCGCGATCGGGTCGTGCGATGCCAAACGCCCCTGCCGAGATCCGCACCGGGCGCAGATGCGGCATCGCATGGAGCCGCGCGCCCGAGATGTCGCGCCGCCCGATCCAGCAGATCGGCTGCGCCCCGTCATCGCGGGTCAGCACGCGGTCGCCCTCGCGCAGCGCCTCGACCGGGCGGCGGCCCTGGTCGGTCTCGATCAGCGTGCCGGGGGTGAAACAGATGACGCCCGCAGGCCCCTGCCGCGCCGCTTTCGAGCGTAGATCGAGCGCCCGGTCGACCACCCACAGATCGCTGTCCACCGGCGGCATCCGACCGGCGAACACCAGGATGCGCGTGCCGCTTTCGGGCAGCTCGATCAGGGTGACGACATAGGCGTGATAGCCATCGGTCACGGTAAAGCTTTGATTGGGCGTCTCGGACTCGTCGGGATCGTCGAGGGTTCGCGGATGCCCCACGGCCTCGCCCAGCAGGCGACGCACCGCGCGGGCGGCTTTCGTGCGCCGCTCCGCCTCGCCGCGCGCATTGTGCAAGATGAGCCGATCATTGGGCCCGTCCACGCAGATCGCCTGCCCCGTCCATCGCCAACATGCGCCCACGGTCACGACCTCAAGCGGCGGCACCGGTGTGCCGTCGATTTCCGTCTGCGCCCATGAAATGACGAAGGTGCCCTGATAGCCCGCCTTCATTGCCTCGATCCTGCCCGTATTTTTGCGAGAGCTTATGTCTGCCCTCTGCGTGTTAAAAGTTACGGTATCATGATGAATTCGCGATGTGAATCCCCATCTTGACGCATAGGGCAAGCAGTATTCACCGAAACTTGCGCGCGCCTGCGCTTGTCCCGCGTTCACGTAACTGCATCTTCCTTTAGGAAGAGCCGTCAGAGGAGACTCATGATGAAATCTATCGCCCTGATCGCCGCCCTCGCCTGCGCCGCGCTGCCGTCGCTGGCCGCCGCGCAGCAACAGCCGCTCAACGCGCTGGAAATCCAGCGCGTCCACGCTCTGGTCGGGAACGTCGATCTGTCCAACCTGACCGACCGCCAAATCGTGCAGATCAAGGATGCGCTGGTTCAGAATGTCGACCGAACCGCGCGGGAAACCCTGATCCGCATGGCTCTGAAGAAGAAATGAGGAAACTGCCTATGACCACCCGTTTTACCGCTTCGGCTCTTGGTTGCAGCCTTGCAGTGGCGCTTGGCCTTGGGGCCGGGATCGCGCAAGCCGGCGCGGCGTCGCAACCGCCCGGCGGCCTCGGGCCGGAAGCGCCCAAACAGAGCTCGAGCGGCCCCAACCCGGCCTATTTCATGCCCGCCGATCCGCATCTCAGCATGCTCGACCAAGCGCGGGCTGCGAAATTCGCAAAGGGCAAATCACTCGACACTATCGGCTTCACGCAGGTCGCGGCGATCGAGAATGCGCTGATCCATCCCTCGCTGGCGCAGAGCCGTGAGAAGCTGATCACGAAAAGCCTCAATACCGGCCGTTAAGTCAGGCAAGACTTCGGTTTCGCTGGTCAGGCTGGGCACCGCCCGGCCTGAACGCGTTTTCGGGGAGGAGGATCGAAAATCTGCGTCGGCCGGGCGGCCCTTCACACAGCGCAAGGGTGCGCGAGTTGCCCAAGAGGGTCGGCCAAGCCCGACCCGTATATTCAGATTTCGCCCAGTTGCCGCTTTCGTCAAGATGCGCCCGCGCTCCGCGGTGCCTTGCGACGTTGGGCGCATCGAACTGCGCGGGATGAGGCGAAACTCCTCACATCTGCACAAAAAACAAGCGCCCGACGCACCAATCGGCGCGTCGGGCGCTCACCATTGTCAGGTCTTGCGGCCTATCAGGCCCATTCGCCCTTGCGGAAGACCGGGACGCGGGCGCCGTCGGGCTTGATGCCGTCGATATCGGTCTCGGGGCCGCCGATCATCCAGTCGACATGGATCATCGAGCTGTTGCCGCCCTTCGCCGCGACCTCCTCTTCGCTCAGTTCGCCGCCATTGATGAAGCATTTCGAATAGCACTGCCCCATCGCGATATGGCAGGCCGCGTTCTCGTCATAGAGCGTGTTGAAGAACAACAGCCCCGAAGCCGAGATCGGCGAGCCATGCGGCACCAGCGCGACCTCGCCCAGACGGCGTGCGCCCTCATCCGTGTCGATCAGCTTCTGCAGCACCGCCTCGCCGCGGCTGGCTTTCGCCTCGACCACTTTGCCACCCTCGAAGCGCATCTCGATATTCTCGATCAGGCTGCCTTGATGCGACAGCGGCTTGGTCGCGCGAACGACCCCGTCGACGCGCTCGGCATGGGGCGTGGTGAAGACCTCTTCGGTCGGGATATTCGGATTGCAGACGACGCCGTTATTGGCCTCGGAGGCACCACCGCTCCATTCGTGATCGTCGGCGAGGCCCACGGTCAGATCGGTGCCGCCACCGGTGAAATGAAGCGCCGAGAAGCGCTGCTCGTTCAGCCAGTCGCGACGCTTGCGCAGGGCCGCGTTATGCGCCTCCCATGCGGCGACGGGATCGGGTTGATCGGCGCGCGAGGCGGCGAAGATCGCGTCGGCCAGTTTGCCCACGGCCTCGTCTTCCGGAAGATCGGGGAAGACCCGCTTGGCCCAGGCCACGGTCGGGTAGCTTACGATCGACCAGTTGATCTCGAAATTCGAGATTTTCTCCAGCGCCGGTTTATAGGCGATGGAGTTGGCCTTGCCGGCGCGCGAGACTTTCTCAGGGTCCTGTTCGGACAGCAGCATCGGGTCTTCGCCGACGATCGCCATGCGGGCCGCGCCGCTTTCGTAAGCCTTCGCCATGCCCTGATAGAGCCAGTCGGGCGCGCGGTCGAAGCTTTCGTCCTTCGCGTTCTCGAACCGGGCCAGCGTGATCTGACCATCGCTGAGGATCGGGGTGAAAGTGCCTGCGCCCGCGCGATAGGCTTCGGCGGCGATCCGGCGCACCAGCGGCAGCGCCTCGACGGGCGCGGTCAACACCAGATCCTGACCGTCTTGCAGGTTCAGCCCCACCTGCACGGCAACCTCGGCCAGCCGGTCGAGAAGTTGCGGATCGATTGCGTCGCTTGCCATGAGAGCCTCCTGAATTGCGTTGAGCCGCAAGATAGATGGCTGGGCGGCAGGCTCAACCCCGGCAGAGCGCGAACCCGAGGTCAGAGGCCGAACCACGGGGCGGCATGGGACACGATCTCGTCAAGTTCACGGTAACGCGCGCTAAAGCCCAGAGCGTCGCGCGCACGGGAGGGATCCGCCACCAGTTCCGCCGGATCGCCGGGGCGGCGCGGGGCGTCCTCGAAGGGCACCTTGCGCCCCGTCACCCGCTCGACCGAGGCGATCACCTCGCGGATCGACGCGCCCCGCCCGGTGCCGAGGTTCAGTTTCAGGCTGTCGCCGCCGCCCTGCAGATGATCGAGCGCCAGAAGATGCGCGCGGGCCAGATCGTCGACATGGATATAGTCGCGGATGCAAGTGCCGTCGGGCGTCGGATAATCCGTGCCGAAGACCTTCACCGCCGGGCCCTGCCCCGAGGCCGCGCGCAGCACCAGCGGGATCAGATGGGTCTCGGGATCGTGCCGCTCGCCGATCTCGCCGCTGGGATCGGCGCCGCTCGCGTTGAAATAGCGCAGGGCCGCGAAACGCAGATCGGTCGCGGCGGCGGCATCTTCCAGCATCCATTCGCAGATCAGCTTGCTGCGGCCATAGGGGTTGATCGGGTGTTGCGGCGTGTCCTCGGAGATCGGCAGCGTCTCGGGCGTGCCATAGGTGGCGCAGCTCGACGAGAAGACGATCTTGTCGAGCCCCACCGCCTGCATCGCGCTCAGAAGCGCCGTCATCCCGCCCAGATTGACGTCGTAATAGCGGGTGGGCTCGGCCACGCTCTCGCCGACATAGGCCAGCGCCGCGAAATGAATCACGGCGTCGATCCGGTGCTCCTTGAGCGCTGTCTCCACCAGATCCCGGTCGCGCAGATCACCCTCGACCAGAGGCCCCCAGCGCACCGCATCAGCATGGCCGCGCGACAGATCGTCGAGGACCACAGGAGCGTGCCCCGCCTCGGCCAGCGCCTTGCAGCAATGCGACCCGATGAAGCCCGCGCCGCCGGTGACCAGAACCTTCGATGTCACTTACGAGCCCCACCCTTCGCGCAGCATCGCGCCGACGATCTCGGGCGCCAGAACCCCGTCGAGGCAGGCCATATCGCCCGGCATCTTGCCACAGGCACGCTCCATCGCGCGCAGCGTTCCGCGCCCGGCGAACCCGTCGAGCGGGCCGCGATACAGACCCTGCTTGGCGAGGTCTTTTTGGATCAGATAGACCGCCAGCCGCGGATTGGCCTTGAACAGGTCACGCGCCTGCGCGGCGTTCATCTTGGCCCGGGCCGGCGCGATCTCTCCTGCAAGCGGCGCGAAATCGGCATCGTGCCGATGCCTCGCCACACGGATCGTCATCGCATAATTCTCACGTTCTTCGGGCGTGAAGAGATCGCGATGCGCTTCGAGGAAGTCCGACGCCCCTTTGGGATCGCGCCGGACGTTGTAGGAGTTGCCGTCGCGCAGGAGACCGACGAGATAGCGCGCCGCGGTCTTGTTGCCCGCCTCGGCAGCCTCGCGCAGTTGCGCCACCGCCTGTTTGCCATCGCCGCGCATCGAGATGCCCCAGATGCGGCGTGTGGCGTCGAGCACTTCGATCCGTTCGTTTCCGGCCGCGCGGGCGGCCTTGGCATAGCCGTCGAATTTCGCCCGTGAGGTGGAGCCGCCGCCGAGATAGCCATACATCGCGCCCTCGGCCAGTGTCGCATAGGCGCCGTCCACGCCCGCCGCGCCTGCGCGTTCGAGAAACGCCTGCGCTGTCTTCGGATCGCGCTGCGACCACATCAGAGCCTCGCCGTATTTCCACAATCCGGTCGCGTCGCCCGCCTCCGCCGCGGTCTCGAACAGGTCGCGCGCCTTGGCATAATCGCGCGGCAGTCCCGTTCCGTAGAGATAGGCCTCGCCCAAGATCAGCGCCGCTTTCGCATCGCCCTTTGCGATCTGCGTCTCAAGCAGGTCGACCCCGCGCGCAGTGTCGCTTGGCAAAGCCCAGCCGCCGATCAGTTGCTTGCCCAACAGACGGTGCGCATCCCAGCTGCCCGCTTCGACTGCCTGTTCGAGATAGCCAACGGCGCGATCGCGATCCGCAGCGACAGGACCGCCCCAAAGGAGCAGGTTACCTGCGGCCAAAGCCGCTTCGGGATCGCCTTGCGCCGCGGCGTCCTCCAACATCGAGAGCCCGGCCTGTGGATCGGGTTTCACATAGCCAGAGCCCCAGACGAGCGCCTGCGCGCGTTCGGTGACGTCGGGCTTCGTTTCGTCGGCGAGGAGTGGTGCGCTGACCGTGCACAAAGCCAGAGCGACCACTCCGAGCGACTTGGTCCAAACCTTGCGTGACATAGGTCCTCCCTTGGCGGGGCCTACCCGCCGACCAGATAAGGCAAAGCCAGACCCGCAAGCGCGATCGAGACGCCCATCGGGAGCTTTCCCCGTGCGTAACAACTTTTCCAACCCAAGCGGGGCCCAAGCCGCGTCGCTACCGGCGCGCTTTGCAGCCCCATCGTCAGCGCCGAGCCCGCAAAAAGCGCGACGGAAAAGGCGATCAAAAACTCCCCCATCGCCGCAGAGGGTACGAATAGCATCAGGGCCGCGAGAAATTTCACGTCCCCGCCCCCGAAGGCGCGCAGCACGAAAAAGACGTAGCCGACCAGGAAGGTGATCGCGCCTGCAGCAAGGCGCAGGCTCAGCTCGTGCAGGCCCAGAAACGGGGCGCAGAGCGCAAAGAAGCCAAGCGTGATCAGCACGATCTTGTTCGGGATGCGCATCTCGCGCAGATCGCTGAGCGCGACCCAGATCAACACCGGGGCCAGCGCCGCCAGCGGCAGGAGCTGCCCGGTCATGCGACCCGTCCGGCTCTGGCGCCGGCGAGCTCGAAGGGCAGTTCGGAGACAAGCTGGAAGGTCAGTTCCGCCAGATTGCGCGCGCCGGTCTTGGCGTAGAGATTGCTCAGATGGGTGCGCAGGGTGGATTCCTTGATCCCCAGCTCCGCGAGCATCTGATCGGGCGACTGGCCGTGGCGCAGCAGCAGGCAGACGCGATATTCCGAACGGCTCAGACGCGCCGGGTTATCCGCGCTCAGGATCGGCGAGCCGATGAGCGGCGTGGCCTGCTTGGCGGCGGATTTCAGCAAGGTCTCGGTGAACATGCCCCGGGCGCGGTTGTGCCAGGTGCGGCTCAGCGTATCGCCGAGCGTGGTCAGCACCGCTTGCTGATACTGGCGCAGCTTCTCGGTGAAATGCAGCTCCAGCGTATCGACCCAGCGATCGCTGATCTCGAGCGGAATGACGACCATTTCGACGAGGTTCCGGCGAGCCAATGTTGAGGCGACCGCTTGCGGCACATCCTCGTCCTGCATCGAGCGATACCAGGTCGAGCCGCGTTTGGCCTTGTCGAGATAATCGCCAAGCAGATCGGCCGCGAAGCTTTGCTCCAGCGGGATCCGGCAACCGGATCGCGCCCTGTCATGGACCAACGCGCGGGCCGGTGCGCCCGCATCTCGCGGATAGCGCGCCAATATGACGGCCTCGGCCCCGATACTGTCGGTCAGATATCTTAACGCCATGCGCAGCGGGTTCGTCCCGTGCAAACACTCACACCACTGTGCAACGGCCCCAATCATGCCCGCTTCGATAGCGCGCTCTTGCCCGGGCGAAGCCCCGGCTGTCCCATAGTCTCGCATGGTCCCCACCATCCCCAGAAACTATTATATGTGCCCCACTTATGTGCGTGACAGCGCGTGGGCCATCTCTAAGCGTAACCCCTAAATGCGTTAATTCCTAAGCTAGCCATTTGGACTATATCCACAGACCCCTGTGGATGATTCTATTGATACCCACTGCAATCAAAGGTTGCATATTCGGCATTTAAGTCGACATTTCGGCCTAAAATATTGTCCGTAAACAATGCCTTGGGAAAAGAGCGGATTTGGAAACGATTCGATTTACTGCACGTAATTCACGAAATAGCGAATCACCACGGGCCCAACCGCGATCAGAATGAGCGCCGGAAGCATTAACGACGCCAGTACCCCGGACATCTGCACCGGCAGGCGATTGGCCTTTTCCTGCGCGCGCATCTCGCGGATGCCGCGCAGATCGGCGGCATAGGTGGTCAGTGCCTGCGCCATCGAGGCCCCGAAGCGCAGCGACTGGCTCGCGACATTGGCGAAGGCGCGCACGGTCTCGACCCCGGTCCGGTCGGCCATGTCGCGCAGAGCTGCCTCGCGCTCGCGCCCGGCCTGGACCTGACGCTGCACCGAGAGGAACTCGAAGGAAATCTCCGGCGAGGTGTCCGCCAGCTCGTTGCCCACGCGGGTCATCGCCGCATCGAACCCCATGCCGCTTTCAATCGCCACCTGCATCAGATCGAGCGCGTTCGGGAAGCTCTCTTCGATCCGCAGCCGCCGCTCGCGCATCCGGCTGTTGAGCCACATCAGCGGCAGCAGATAGCCGCCTGCGACGAGCCCGGTCAGGATCTGATAGGTCGCCATTCCGCTCAGGCTGCCGAGACGGGCATCCAGCCCCATCGGCAGGCCGATCTCGGGGCTGCGTGCGGCAAACAGAAGCCCCATGAAAATGCCCGGCAGGCCGACGCCCAGCGCGATCCGGACCAGGGTGAAACGGCGCAAGGCGCTGGCCTCGGAAAGCCCGGCCTGCGCGAGTTTGCGTTCCAGCTTGGAGCGGGTCTGGCGGTCGGCGGGCACGAAGGCCTTCAGAATCTGGCCCGGACGTGCCTCCGGCGCCTTGAGATAGCCATGCTCGGCGCGCCCTCCCGTTTTCTGCCCGCCGATGGCCGCGATGCGCTCGGCGGCGCGGTCGCGCTGGAAGGCGGCCTGAAGTCCGACGATCAGCAGCAGGAGACCGAAGCCGATCCCGGCGGCCAGAAGCGTCTCGGGCGCGATGCCCATCCGAAGTGCGAAATCCTCGATCCGTGTCATCAACATGGTCTCTCTCCCCGGCTCAGATCCGGAACTGCACCAGACGGCGCAGCACCACGGCGTTCAGGATGATCAGCGTGATGACGAGGATCGCCATCGAGCGGAACATCGGTTCATCGGCGACCTCGCCGTAGTAATTCGGCGAAATCAGCGAGGTGAAGCCGAACATGATGAACGGCAGCGCGGTCAGGAACCACGCCGAGGCGCGCCCCTCCGCCGAGATCGCGCGGATCTTGCGCCGCATCGAAATCCGGCCCCGCGTCGTCGCCGCCAGCACTTCGAGCACGCGGGCGAGATCGCCGCCCGTGCCGTGCTGGATACCGATGCTCGCCGCGAGATAGTCGGCGTCTTCCAGCCCCACCCGCTCGGCGAATTCCAGCACCGCGTCGGGCAGGTCTTCGCCATAGGTCACCTGATCGAAGATGATGCCGAATTCCGTGCCGATCGGATCGGGCATCTCCTCGGCCACGGCGCCGATCGACATATTCAGCGGGTGGCCGATCTTCAGACCTCGCGCCAGCATATCGAGCGCATCAGGCAACTGGCTCGTCAGCACTTTCATCCGTTGCGTCGCCCGCGAGCGCAGAACCATGAAGGGCAGCACCAGCCCGATCGTCAGCGCCGCAGAGGCCGTCCGCAGCGGACCAAACGGGGCCAGCGCCAGCACGAAGCTCCCGATCGCAAGCGCGGCGCAGATCAGCAGGAATTTGTCCGGCCCGATCCGAAAGCCCGCGCGATGCAGCAGGCGCGGCAGGTCGAAGCGCTTCGGCAGCCGCGCGATCCAGCCCTTGCGCGGGTTGGGTTTGAGCAGGGCAAGCATCTCCTCGGTGTCGCGCCCCTTCGCGATCATCTTCATCCGGCGGCTCTTGGCCTCACCGCTGGTCTCGGTGCGGTTGAGCAGGTGCAGGCCGCCCGTCAGCGCCAGCAGAACGCCAAGCGCGATGCCGCTATAGGCGACATAGGCGGCGAGGTCCTTTTCGATGATCTCCCACATGGCTCAGTTCCCCCGCATCTTGAAATCGGACGGATCGACCGCGACGCCCGCCGCGATCAGGTCTTCGAGGCAGCGCGGGCGCAGGCCGGTGGCGGTGAACTCGCCCTCGATCACGCCATCGGCGGAGGTGCCGGTTTTGCGGAAGGTGAAGATGTCCTGCATCATCACGATATTACCTTCCTGCCCGGTGATCTCGGAGATCGAGAGCACCCGGCGGCGACCGTCGGACATGCGCGCGATCTGCACGACGATGTCGAGGCCGGAGGCGATCTGCGAGCGGATCGCGTTGAGCGGCATGTCGAGACCGATCATCGTCACCATCTGCTCGATCCGCCCCAGAGCGTCGCGCGCGGAATTGGCGTGCACCGTGGTCATCGAGCCGTCATGGCCCGTATTCATCGCCTGCAACATGTCGAAGGCTTCCGAGCCGCGCACCTCGCCGACGATGATCCGGTCGGGGCGCATCCGCAGCGCGTTCTTCACCAGATCGCGCTGGATCACCGCGCCCTGCCCGTTCGGATTGGACGCGCGGGTTTCCAGCCGCACAACATGCTCCTGTTGCAGCTGCAATTCGGCGGCGTCCTCGATCGTCACGATCCGCGTGCGCGGGTCGATGGCGGCCGAGATCGCGTTCAAAAGCGTCGTCTTGCCCGAACCGGTGCCGCCCGAGATCAGGATATTCTTGCGGGCATGCACCAGCCCGTGCAGGAACCGCGACGCAGCTCCCGTCATCATCCCGGTCTCGACAAGCCGCTCCATCGTATAGGGTTGGCGCGCGAATTTGCGGATCGACAGGCTCGGCCCGTCAATCGCACAGGGCCGGATGATCGCGTTCACGCGGCTGCCGTCTTCGAGCCGCGCATCGACCCAAGGGTTGCTCTCGTCGATTCGGCGCCCCACCCGCGAGACGATCTTGTCGATGATCCGCAGCAGGTGGCGCTCGTCGCGGAAGCGTACCGCCGTGCGCTCGAGGACGCCGTGGCGCTCGACGAAGACGCGGTTGCAGCCATTGACGAGAATGTCGTTGATCGACGGGTCGGCCAACAGCGGCTCCAGCGGGCCGAGCCCCAGCACCTCGTTGAGAAGCTCATCGACCAGCGTCTTGAATTCTTCCGCGCGCAGCGGGGTTTTCGCGTCGCGCAGCTCTTCGCTTACCAGCGCCGCCACTTCGCGGCGCAGCTCCTCGGGCACGACCTTGTCGAGCATCGACAGGTTGAGCCGGTCCAGAAGCGCGTCATGCAGGCGGCTTTTGAGTTCCAGCGCGCGACGCTGCGCGTCTTCGTCGACCTCTGCCACGGGCGGTTTGGGCGCAACCTGTTGTGCGGCCATCTCGCGCGCGTCTTTCGGCGGGCTGCCCGCATAGGGCTTGCCGAGCGGGATCACCTTTTCGGTCTCGGTCGGTTTCGACCCGCGATCCGTGAAATTGCGAAACATCTCGTGCTCCCCCTCAATTCATCCGGGCTGCGCTCTGTGCGAGCCGCCCCTTCGCCAAACCGGCAATCGCTTTCGACAGCGCAGAGCGCCGCCCGATCCGCGCAAGAGGCACGCCGCGATCGGCAGCCTCCTTGGCGGCACGCGGGTCGTCGGGCAACCAGTGGCTCAGATCGCGATCGAGCGCCTTCGCCGCCTCCTGCTGCACCCGCGAGCGCATCAGCGGACGGCTTTGATGGTTCACGACCACCTCGATCTCCAGCGCGAGGTTCTCCTCGTGATAGGCGTCGATCAGCCGGCGGGCCTGCTGCAGCGAAGGCACCGCGAGATCGGTCACCAGATACATCAGGGACGCGCGTGCCAGCACCGGTGAGACCCAGTCGATCAGCGCATGTGGCAGATCGACGACGACGTAATCGCAGCGCGCCTGCATCAGCGTGATAAGTTCGGTGACCTGATCGGCCCCGAGCGCCCCGAGCGGCGCGAAAGCGGCGGGGGCACAGAGCACTTCCAGCCCGTCTTTCGAATGCTGGATCGACTGATCGAGGAAAGTCTCGTCCGGCACCGCCCCGCTGCGCGCCATGTCGTAGAGCGCCGGGCTCGGATCGAGATCGAGGAAGCCCGCGACCATGCCGAATTGCAGATCGAGATCGATCAGCCCGACGCGGCGCGGCGCCTGGCCTTTCTTCACCCCTTGGGCGGCCAGTTGATGGGCGAGATTCACCGCCAGCATCGTGGCCCCGATCCCGCCGCGGCTGCGCGCCACCGCGATCACCTGGCCCTCCTCGTCGGGCGCTCGCGCATGCGTCAGACGCTCGGCCTCGGCGGAGAAGGTCAGCCGGCGCTTGGCGGGCGCGGCAAGGTCGCGCGCGCTCGACTCGGGCACCAGGAATATCGGTTTGGTTCTACGGGTCATTTCATGTCTCCCCTTGCTTTAGCTACCCGCGCCCTGCGCGAGGTCCTCGCCCGGCATCGACGTGCTCATGCTCGGGAAGGCGATATCTGCATCAAGATCTTCATCGGCAGTGCCGGTCACGAGCCCCACCAGCGCGCCCAGCGGCGTCGCGAATTGGAAGCTCACATTCTGCAATTCGACGGTGACCATCGGCACATAGGGCCCGCCGAGGAATCCAAGCTCGGAATCGTAGGAATAGCTGAAGGACAGGTTCGCAGCGGTCGAGCCCGTGGGCAGCGCCGGGGCGACGATCGGCCAGATCTCGGCCACGGTCGCATTCGTCGTCGCGCCCGAGCAGCTCACCGTGGCGGGCGCCGCGCAGACCCAGCTCTTGGCGCTGCAATTCGTGCCGAATTGCGGCTCGGTCTCGTCTTTCGGCGTCACGCCGCGCTCATTCATCTCCGGCACGCCGGCACATGCCGCCGGGCGCACCGCTGCCAGCCGCGCCGCGACCTGCAACCCGCGCTGCATGTTCACGTAGTGAAAGGCCAGACGCCCGAAATCCAGAAGCCCGAAGAACACCAGAAGGTAGAGGCCGAAGACCAGCGTGAACTCGACAAGGGTCGCGCCCTCCTCGTCGCGCAGGAAGCGGCGCAGTGCGCGCGCTTGATATGCGAGAGGCCCGGTCATGAGCCGAAGACCCGGTTCTGGTCGGCGATCGTCGTGGTGACGGTGCCGAGCGTCGTGGGTGTGATCAGGGTGAAGAGACCGGCGAAGGGGAAGGTGATCGTGACATTCGCCGCCACTTCGACGATCGGCGCATCGCCGAAACGATAGCTGCCTTCGATACAATCTAGGCTCGGCTCGACCGTCGTGACGGTGATCCCGCCCCCCAGAACGCTGCCGCCGGTGATCGCATTGCCGACGATCCCGGCGAGCGTCGCCGCCTGATCATCGACGCTGCCGCCGGTTTCGCAGATGCTGCGCGGGGTGATCCGGGCGAGGTAACGGCTTGCATCGCGCACCCCGCCGATCACCGTCTGATAGGCGAGAAACATCCGCCCGCTCTCGATGATCGCCGCGAAGAGGATGAGCATCAGCGGAAGCACCAGTGCGAATTCCACCAGCTGCGCGCCCTCGTCGTTGCGCCAGATGCGGCGCGGGGCGCGGAGGCGATATGCGCGAAACCACCCCATCGCGCTCACCGGTAAAGCTGGACGACGTCGCGGACCATGCCGCCCGTGCCCAGCTTCTCTTTGTCGCCATTGCTGGCGGACCCGATCACTTCGCCCCAGATATCCATCGTCGGCGGGGTCGATCCGTCCTCGCCCACCGGTTCGGTCAGGAAGACTTTGACGAATTCCTTGACCGGCACATTGGTGGCCGCGCCCTTGATCTCGGTGCCGGTCTCGGCACTGCAATCGATGCCCGCGACGATCAGCACGCGGCGGTCGGCATTGGGGGCGGCCGCGGGCGCGCAGCTCGGCAGGCCCGTCTCGGCGCGCCCCGAGAGGATGTCGCCGCCAGCCGCCGCCGCGATCTCGGCAAGATAGAGGTCATAGCGGGTGTCGGCATCCGCGAAAGGATCCGTCGCACCCTCTGCCGTGATGTCGATGCCGTAATTCGTCTGCATGTAGGTGATGCGGCCCTGCGACCAGTCGCCATCGCCGAAGCGCGTGCAGGGCTCGGCCGCGCCCGGCATGAAGCAATCGTCACGCGGCAGACCCACCGTGTCGGGCGAGAGTTCTTCATTTTCCTTGATGCAGGCGTTCTTGCCGTTGCCGGTGGTCTTGGTGGCATCGCCGTCCTTGGCGCTCGGATCGGCGGCGACGATCCCCTTGATGACATTGGGCGCGGGCGCGTAGTTGGGATCGTTGCTCAGCCCGTTCATGATCGACTGATACATGTCGAAACGCACGTTGAAGATCGCCGCGTTGCGCCCTTCCTTCTGGCCCGGCTCGAGATCGACGCCGCGCTGGTTGAAGCATTGGGTGATCTTGCTGACCGCGCCGAGCAGGCAGGCGTCGAGCTGCGCGCCGGATTTCTTCGCGCAAGGCCCCTCGTCGTCGATTTTCGCGCCATTCGGATCAAGGAACCCGAAATCGCCCGGTCCCCAAGCGGCATCGCCACCCCCGCCCGAGCGCAGCAGGATCATCTGTCCGATATCCTTTTCCGCATCGAAACCGGGCGGCACGCAGAACATCAAGGGCGTGACATCGCAGGCCAGGATTTCGAGCCCCGCCACCGCCTGCGCCGTGGCCGAGCCGTCGAACGCGTCATAACCGCCCATCGTCGTGAAAGCGGCTGCGAAAACGCCCTGAACTTCACGCTCATCGACATCGACGCGCACAAAGGCGGCCTTCGCCGGATCGGTGGTGACCGCGTTTGTCGCGTCATTGTCGTTTGCCGGGAGCGCGCTGAGATAGGTCAGGGTCACATCGTTTGCAGCCCCAAGGGTGCGCGCGCCGCTCGCGAAGCTCTGGCTGTCGACGATGAGCTGCGCAGCCGCATCGGCGCGGGTGATCGCGTCGGAATTGCCGTCAAGTTCGCCCGCCGCCGCCAGCGCCACCGAATCCGCGAAGGATTGCAGCTCCGAGCGGGTGCTACCAAGCCGGCCCAGATCGAAGGAGAGCGCGACCAGACCGAGCACCACCACGAGGCTTGCCCCGAAGAAGACGAGGATCGTCCCGTCTTCCTCTCGGGCGAAACGCCGGATGCTGTTCTGGATGCGCCCCATCGACCCCGAGCCTCATTTGATCGTCGTATGGGTCACTTCCGTGCCGCGCCGGATCGTCACCGTGCGCACGGGCGTGGGTTCGAGCTTGTTCGCGGACCGCTCGCTGAGAATATCGGCCAAGCCGATCGAGGGCAGCGGATCGCTCTCGGCCTCGTCGAGCGTGCGCAGCGTCAGGCTAAGCGTGCCCGCCTTCTGCGCCAGCGCGAGGCGTTGGCCCTGATCGGGCGAGACCTCGACCGTGACGGTGCGCGCCACGCCGGGGGTTTTCACCTTCTCATCGGCCTCCTGATCGACCCCGATGACGCGAACGTCCTGCAGAATCGTCACGGTCTTGAGCGAATCGTTGCTTCCGCGCGTCATCATGACGTCGACACGGTCGCCCGGCGTTACGAACCCCCCGACCCCAGATGCAGCATTGACTTGGATTGCCATCGCGCGACTGTTCGGGCCAAGGGTCTGAACAATGGTGACCTTCTCACCGTAATTCGAGACCTTGGAGGCGAGGATCAATTCGCCCTGCGCAATCTCGGCGCGGGCACGGCGCGGCTCCCCGCCCGCTGCGGGCAGGAGGGCTGCGTAATCCGTGAAGACCCCCGGGGGCAGCGCCACCTTCGGCCAGGAGATCGAGGTCAGCTTCTGCGCCTCGATGGTCTGGCCGAAGGGAATGTTCTGAGCGGCGGCAAGCACTTCAACGAGGCCTTCGCGTTCGGCGGCCACGTCGCGCTTATATTTCGCCTCGAAGAAATCGCGCGCCAGGTAGGCCGAGCCACCTGCCACGGCGAGTCCTGCGGTGAAAGTCAGCAAAGATGCGATACGCATGACAGTTTCCTTTCGAGGGTCAGGGCTGCCAGACAGAGCTCAATTCGCCTGGCAGCCGCTCAAGGGTTCAGGTCGCGTTCGGATCTACGGCCGTGGCATTAACGGCGGCTCCGGGCATCAGCTGGCCAGCAGCATCCATCGCGCCAGCGATTTCATTGCCGAGGTTTTGGTAGACGACAGTTCCGATGCCCAATGCGACCGCCAAAGCGATGCCGTATTCAACAACCGTGACGCCCTCTTCGTCATTCTTCAGACGACGCAGCGAGGCGAGTTTGAACAGCTTCATGGTCTTTCTCCGTTTCTAAAATGCCGGCCCACCCCGGCGTTTAAATCTGGCCCCGTGTCCCCTGTTGAGCCGGGCAGCCAATTTCAGATTGCGAGCGTTTTGACGTGGCGGCATCGGTTCAACGTCGCGAAATAACAACCAGAAGCTGTATTTCTTGGCACAGATGCCGAAATCTGGACGCCAGATACGCCGTTTGGAGGAGCGATGACCCGGCAGGGCCGCTCTCGCGACTCGGCTTGAGGCGCGCGATTTTCGTCTTGTTTCGGAGGTTTGACGCGTGCGGAGGAACGGTGCGGTCTAGGACGCTACACCGTCCGAGCTACAGGCCGAGCACGGCTTCGGTGACAGAGGCACCGGAATCTTCGGCAGCCCCGAAACGGGACTGCCGTTTTCGCGAGATGTGAGAGCGGACGGCGTAGACGCTCAACCCTCAGCCGGGCAGCGCGTCCACGAGCTGGGCGAAGTGATCGCCGCGTTTCTCGAAATTCGGATATTGGTCGAAGCTGGCCGCTGCAGGCGCCAGCAGCACCGTGTCGCCCTCTTCCGCATCGCGGACGCAGGCGGCGACGGCGGCTTCCATCGTCTCGCAAATCTCATGCTCGACGGCCAGTTCCAGCGCGAAATCGCGCGCGGAGTGGCCGATGAAATAGGCTTTCTTCACCGCACCGAGATGTTCGGAGAGCGAGGCCACCCCGCCCTCTTTGCCCAGACCGCCCGCGATCCAGCGGATGTTCGGGAAGGCCTCGAGCGCCTTCGCGGCGCTGTCGGTGTTGGTCGCCTTGGAGTCGTTGACCCAGCGCACCCCACGCTTCTCCGCGATGGTCTGGCTGCGATGCGGAAGACCGGCGAAGGTATGGAACGCCTGTTCGATCACCCGCGGCGCAATTCCCAGCGCGCGCACGGCGGCATAAGCTGCGCAGGCGTTCTGGTGGTTATGCGCGCCGGGCAGTCCGGTCACGTCGCGCAGATCGATCGAGGCCACCTGCTTGCCCTTGCGCCATTCCGAGAGGAACCCTTTGCGCGCAAAGACCGACCAGCCCCAGTCGCCTAGCTTGCGCGACGCGGACACCCGGATCAGCCGGTCATCATTGCGGCCCATCATGATCTGATTGGCAAGATAGACGCCTTCAGGCTCGTCGACGCCGATCACCGCGCGATCCGGGCCGCCTTCCGCGAAAAGACGACGCTTGGCCGCGAAATAGCCGCCCATGCCTGCGTGGCGATCCAAATGGTCCGGCGAGAGATTGGTGAAGACCGCGATGTCGGGCGTCAGCGCGCGCGCCAGATCGGTCTGATAGGAGGACAGCTCCAGCACCACCACTTCGCCATTCTCGGCAGGCTCCAGATCGAGCACGCCGCGCCCGATATTTCCCGCCATCTGCGTCGGTCGCCCGGCCTCTTCCAGAATGTGATGGATCAGCGCCGTCGTCGTGGATTTCCCGTTCGAGCCGGTGACGCAGATCGTGCGCGGCGCCTGATCGTAGCGCATGAAATCATCAGTGGCCCAGGAGGCGAAGAACAGGCCGATATCGTTATCGACGGGCACGCCCGCCTCCATCGCCGCCGAAATCACCTGGTTGGGTTTGGGATAGAGATGCGGGATGCCGGGAGAGACGATCAGGGCCGCGACCTCCTCGAAAGCGCCGTGACGCGTCAGGTCGCGGCAGCTATAGCCCGCTTCCTCGGCGCGGGCGCGGCCTTCGGGGCTGTCATCCCAGCATAGCGGCTCGGCCCCGCCTGCGCGCAACGCGGCCGCCGTCGCCAGACCCGAGCGCCCGAGCCCGAGCACCGCCACCTTCTGTCCGTCAAAGCCCTGCACCGGGATCATGGGTCTCTCCTGTCGCCTCGCGCAAGGGCAGCGGGGGCCACCTCGCGTCTTCGCCGTTCTATCACGTCGTCTTGTCACGTCGTTCTATATCGGGGGCCAGCCCCCGTACCCCCGGGATATTTGAACCAATACGAAGGGGAAAGGGGGAACGCAGCGCGCAAGTCGCCGGACATGTAAAAACGGCGCGCACGGAGGGGAGGAACCGTGCGCGCCGAAAAGTGTCGTCTAAGAGAGGTCGTTAGATTACGACTTCTGGTCTTGCTGCTTTTCGAGCGTCGAGAGAATGTCCGACAGGCTCGCATTCAGCGTCAGCTTGCCCGAGCCGACTTCAGAGGCCGGAACGGTGATCTTGAACATCGAAACGGTCGTGTCGAGCGTGTCGTCGGTGCGGACATAGACTTCGTCGCTGTCGCCCATGTTCATGACTTTCTCGATCGTACCGACCGCAGCGCCATCCGAGGACACAACGGCATCATCGACGCCAGTCTGGACTTCGTTGCCGACGATGCCAGCCTGCTTCTTCAGCTGGTTCTCGGCCGGGATCGAGTCTTCGCCGTTCGAGGTCTGGTCAGTCGATGCAGCGCCGACTTTCTTGCCAGCGATACCGGCAGTGTTGTTCACGTCGCTCCCGGTGGTGACGTTAACCGCGGGCGGCGTACCGTTCGAGGTCTGGTCATTCGGCACGATCTGCATCTTGTAGTCGATCAGGCCGTACTGGCCGTTTTCAGCATTGCCGCCCTGGGTCACGCCACTTGCAGAACTGGCAACGGCGCCGAGCGAAAGCGAAGCGGCAAGAGCGGTCGTCGACAGAATGATGTTGAACTTGCGGGTCATCGGGTTCTCCTCGTTAAAACTTTGCGACGTCTCGTGTCGCGGTTCGGGGAGACAACCAGTGGTTTTCGCTTTGGTTCGCTCAAATGATTTTGAGAGAAACCAAGGCGCACCCTGAGGAACCAGGGCGCGCCGAGAGAGCTTCACGCGCGCGGCTGCGCGCTTAGTAAAGAGGTGTGGTTTAGCGGATTTTCAGCGTCGCCAGACCGATCAGCGCGAGGATCAGCGAGATGATCCAGAAGCGGATGACGATCTGCGGCTCCGACCAGCCCTTCTTTTCGAAATGGTGGTGGATCGGAGCCATCAGGAAAACCCGTTTCCCGGTGCGCTTGAAATAGGCGACCTGGATGATCACCGAAAGCGCCTCGACCACGAAGAGGCCGCCGACGATACCAAGGACAATCTCGTGCTGGGTGCAGACCGCGATCGCGCCGATTGCGCCGCCAAGCGCAAGGCTGCCCGTATCGCCCATGAAGACCGCGGCCGGCGGGGCGTTGTACCACAGGAAGCCCAGACCGCCCCCCATCAGCGCCGCGGTGAAGATCACCAGCTCGCCAGAGCCGGGCACGAATTGCACGCCCAGATATTCGGTGAAGTCGGTACGGCCCACGACATAGGCGATGGCGCCCAGCGTGCCTGCGGCGATCATCACCGGCATGATCGCGAGCCCGTCGAGCCCGTCGGTCAGGTTCACCGCATTGGCCGCGCCCACGATCACGATCATCGCGAAGGGGATGTAGAAATAGCCCAGATTGAGGACGAGGTCCTTGAAGAACGGGATCGACAGCCGCCCTTCGAGATCGGACGGGTGCAGATACCACGTCAGGAGCGACGCGAGGAGCGCGAGCAGAAACCCGAGCGCGAGCCGCGCCTTGCTGCTGACGCCTTTGGTGTTCTGCTTCGACACCTTGGCGTAGTCATCGGCGAACCCGATCGCGGCATAGCCATAGGTGACCATCAGCACGACCCAGATATAGCCGTTGTCGAGCCGCGCCCAGAGAAGAGTCGACACCAGAAGCGCCGTCAGGATCAGGATGCCGCCCATCGTGGGCGTCCCGGCCTTGGAGATATGCCCCTCCGGCCCGTCGTCGCGGATCGGCTGCCCCTTGCCTTGCGTGCGGCGCAGGATGCCGATCAGCCAGGGGCCGAAGATGAACCCCACCAGAAGCGCCGTGAAGAAGGCCCCGCCTGCGCGGAAGGTGATGTAGCGGAACAGGTTGAAGACGCCCCCGCCATCGGAGAAGTCGGTCAGCCAATACAACATTAGTCTTTTCCCTTATGGGCCTCGGCCGCGCCGGGCTGGCCGAGTTTTTTCAATACGCTCACGACGACGCTCACCTTGGAGCCTTTGGATCCTTTGACCAGAACGACGTCGCCGGGGTCGATCAGGTGGCGGGCGCGCTCTGCCAGCTTGTCCGCCTTTTCATACCATTCGCCGCGTTTGGCGCGCGGAAGCGCTTCGCGCAGCGAAGCCATGCGCGGTCCCGCGAGATGCACGAGATCGATCTTCGCCATGGCCGGGTGATCGGCAATGGCCGCATGCAGCGCCGCTTCGTCGTCGCCCAGCTCCAGCATGTCGCCAAGGATCGCGATGCGGCGTCCTTTTGCGGTGCGCCCCACCCCGTCGCGCGGTTTGGCGCCCGCCAGAACCTCGAGAGCTGCCGCCATCGAGGCCGGGTTCGCGTTGAACGCATCATCGAAGAGATCGAAGCTCTCGGCCTCGTCCACCACATCCATATAGACCCGTTCGCGCTGGCCGCGCCCGGCGGGGGGCTGCCAGTTGCCCAGATCCATCGCGGCGATGGTCGGATCGCAGCCCGCGGCTTCGGCCAGGGCCAGCACGCCGAGCGCATTGTTCGCGAAATGCCGCCCCGGGGTCATCACCTTGAACAGGATCGACGTGCCGTGGTGATCGGCCTGAACGACGGTCGCGTCGCCCGCGATGCGGGCCTCGATCAGACGGTAGTCCGAGCCCGGCTCGGGACCGAAGCTGACCATGGTTCCGGCCTGCTGGGCGGCCTTGCGCAGAATGTCGGAGACCTCAAGGCCGGACGGCACGATCGCGATGCCGCCGTCGACGAGCCCCTCGAAGATCGACGCTTTCTCATGCGCGATGCCCTCGATACTGTCGAAAGCGGCCAGATGGGCTGGCGCGACGGTGGTGATCATCGCGGCATGTGGCTGCGCCATCTTCGCCAGCGGCGCGATCTCGCCCGGGTTGCTCATGCCGATCTCGATCACGGCGAAATCGGCATCCTGCGGCAGGCGCGCCAGCGTGATCGGGACGCCCCAGTGATTGTTGAAACTCGCCTCGGCGGCGTGGACGGTGCCTTGGGCCGAGAGGACGGCGCGCAGCATCTCTTTGCTCGACGTCTTGCCGACCGAGCCGGTCACGGCGAGCACGCGGGCGCGGGCCCTCGCGCGCCCTGCCCGTCCCAAAGCCTCTAGGCCTGCGAGCACGTCATCCACGATGAGCAGCGGATCGTCCTTCGAGCAGCCCTCGGGGATGCGGCTGACCAGCGCCGCGGCTGCGCCCTTGTCGAGGGCCTGACGCACGAAGTCATGGCCGTCGCGCACATCCTTGAGCGCCACGAAAAGATCGCCCGGATGAATCGTCCGGGTGTCGATGGAAATTCCGGTCGCGGCGAAGGGTTGCGTGGCTTCGCCACCGATCGCGGCGGCTGCGTCGCTCGAGGTCCAGAGCACGGCCATCAGATTTTTCCGTCCAGCGCGGCGACAGCGACCGAAGCCTGCTCGGCATCGTCGAACGGATAGGTATCAGAGCCGATGATCTGGCCGCTCTCGTGGCCCTTGCCCATCACCAAGAGCGCATCGCCCGGCTGCAGCAGATCGACGCCGCGCAGGATCGCCTCGGCCCGGTCGCCCACTTCCATCGCCTTGGGCGCGCCTTCCAGCACGGCGGCGCGGATCGTCGCGGGATCTTCGGAGCGCGGGTTGTCGTCGGTGACGATGACGATATCGGCGTTCTCAGCCGCCGCCTGCCCCATCAGCGGGCGCTTGGTCGCGTCACGATCCCCGCCCGCGCCGACGATGGCGATCAGGCGGCCCATCACATGCGGGCGCAGCGCCTTGAGCGCGGTCTGCACCGCATCGGGCGTATGGGCGTAATCGACGAAAACCGTCGCGCCATTGTCGCGGGTAGCGGCCAGCTGCATCCGGCCGCGCACGGTGGAGAGCTTCGGCAGCGTCGAGAAGACGTCCTCGGGGTCGGCACCGCAGGCGATGGCGAGCGCCGCCGCCGTGAGCACGTTCATCGCCTGGAAACCGCCGATCAGCGGCAGGCGGGTCATCTGCGTCCAGCCTTCCCACGAGAAGCGCACATCCTGCCCGGTCGCATCAAATCGCTGGCCGAGGATCTGCATCTCGCATTGCTCGGTATGGCCGATGCCGATCAACTCCTGACCGCGCGCAGTGATGTAGCGCGCCAGTTCCTCGCCCTTGGGATCGTCGAGATTGATCACCGCCGCCCCGTCTTCGGGCAGGACACGGGTGAAGAGCCCGGCCTTGGCGGCGAAATACTCCTCAAAACTCGCATGATAATCGAGGTGATCTTGCGTGAAATTCGTAAACGCGGCCGCCGAGAGCGTCACGCCATCCAGCCGGCGCTGCGCCAGCCCGTGCGACGAGGCCTCCATCGCGGCATGGGTCACGCCGACGGCCGCCATATCCGACAGCAGGCGATGCAGGGTGATCGGCTCGGGCGTGGTATGCGGCGACGGGGCGGAATAGCTGCCTTCCACTCCGGTCGTGCCGATATTCGCGGCCTCGAAGCCCATAAGCTGCCAGATCTGGCGGGTGAAGGTGGCCACCGAGGTCTTGCCGTTGGTGCCGGTCACCGCGATCAGGGTCTCGGGCTGGCGCTCGAACCACAGCGCCGCCGCGAAGGCCAGCGCCTGACGCGGATCTTGCGTGATGACGATGGCGGTGTCGGTACCTTCAAGCGCCTCGCGCGCGGCTTTCTCGCCCGTGCGATCGGTCAGCACTGCGGCTGCGCCCATGCGCAATGCGTAGGGGATGAACTCGGCGCCGTGGATCTGCGTGCCCGGAAGTGCCGCGAAGAGATGGCCCGGCTTGACCTGCCGGCTGTCGACCGACAGCCCCGAGATTGCGCAGTCTGCGCCCTGCAGCGGCGTCAGCCCCAATTCGCTCAGCATTTTGGTGCCCGCAGCCATCGTATCCGTCCTTCATTCAGCTTGCCGCACTTATCCGGCGACGCGTCTGCGAGGTCAAGGCGACAGGCCCTGCCCCCTGTCTCTTTGCGCGGGTTCATGCACGTGGCGCGAGACCCGCTGACAGCCCGGAAAGGTCAGTCTTTCTTGACCAGACTGATGCCGTCGAGCGTGTCGGGCGTGGTCGGTTCGGGGCGCAGGCCCAGAAGCGGCGCGACACGGCGGATCGTCTCGGCCGCGACCGGCACGGCGGTCCAGCCTGCGGTGCGGCGCGGCGTGTCGCCGGAGGTATCCGTCGGCTCGTCCAGCGTGAGAACCAGCACATATTCGGGGTTGGTCACCGGGAAGACGCCCGCGAAGGTCGAGATCACCTTCTTGTCGTAATAGCCGCCCTGCGGATCGGGCTTGTCGGCGGTGCCGGTCTTGCCCGCGACCTGATAGCCCGCGACATTGCCGTAGCTGGCCGTGCCGCGCGTCACCACGGCGCGCATCATCGCCAGCGCCTTGCGGGCCACCGCCGGAGACACGACCTGCGCGCCTTCGGGGGCCCCGAATTCCTGCTTATGCGGCTTGCGCGGGCCGCCTTTGGCAATCAGCGTCGGCAGCACGCGCCGCCCGTCATTGGCGATCGTCGCATAGGCCGTCGCGAGCTGCAGCGGGCTGTCGGAAAGACCGTGACCGTAACCGATGGTCATCGCGGACAACTCCGACCAGTTCTTCGGCAGAATCGGGCGACCCGTCGGCGCCTCGATCAGCTCCACCGGCGAGGGCTCCAGAAGGCCCAGCTTGCCGAGGAATTCCCGCTGCTTCTCGGGGCCGATCTTCTGGACGATCCGCGCAGTGCCGATATTCGAGCTGTGCACGATCACATCCGTAACCGACAACTGCTTGCCGTAATTGTGGAAATCGTGGATGCGGAACTTGCCCCAGCGCAGCGGCCCCTTGGTGTCGATCATCGTCTCGGGCGTGACCAGACCGTCCTGCATCGCCTGGCTGACCGCGAAAATCTTGAAAGTGGAGCCAAGCTCGTACATCCCCTGAACCGCGCGGTTGAACAGCGGGCTGTCAGAAGGGTCGCCCTTCAGAAGCGGCGCGGGCCGGTCGTTGGGGTCGAAATCGGGCAGGCTTGCCATCGCGACGATCTCGCCGGTCTGAACCTTCATCAGCACCGCCGTTGCGCCCTTGGCATTCATCAGCTTCATGCCGCCCGAGAGCACGTCTTCGAGCGCCGTCTGCACCGTCAGGTCCAGCGAGAGCTTCAGCGGCTGCCCACCATTGGCCGGATCGCGCAGCCACTTGTCATATTCCTTCTCGATCCCCGCCACGCCGAGGATCTCGGCCGAGTTCACGCCCTCCGTGCCGTAGCGCGCGCCGCCAAGGATATGCGAGGCGAGGTGGCCGTTGGGATAAAGCCGCATCTCGCGCGGGCCAAACAGAAGGCCGGGATCGCCGATATCATGGACTGCCTGCATCTGCTCGGGGCTGATGCGGCGCTTGATCCAGACGAATTTGCGGTGACCGGTGAAATCCTTCTTCAGCCGCTCGCGGTCGAGATCGGGGAAGATCTTCACCAGCTTGTCCACGGTGCCCAGCGGATCGATCATCATAGGCGGCTGCGCGTAGAGCGAGTGAGTCAGCAGGTTGGTCGCGAGCACCCTGCCCTTGCGGTCGACGATGTCGGCGCGTTGGGCGTGGATCTGCTCGGTCGTGGAATCGGTCTGCGGCTCTTCGGGGCGCGCGGCGGCGAAGGAGCCCATGCGCAGCCCCACCGTCAGGAAGGCCGCGAGGAAAATCACCGACATGACCAGCAGGCGGCCCTCGGCGCTTTGACGCGCCTTGTCGCGGGTGGCTTCACCGCGCAGACGACGGTTTTCGCGTTCGATCGCGTCGGGGTTCTCGCCTTTTTCGCGGGCGTCGAGGATACGGGCAAGCGGACGAAGGGGCGTGCGCATCAGTTCCCTCCCTCAGGATCGGCCTTGACCTCGATCGGGTCGGAGAGGCCGGACAAATCGGCGTTCGACGCGTCGGCATCATCGGCCTGCGGAGTCGGATAGGCGATCTGCGCCACGGTCCCGAATTGCTCCGGCGTCATCGGCAGGAGACGCAGCGAAGTGAAGTTGAGATTGACCAGTTCGCGCAGGCGCTGCGGGCGGTTGAGATAGGCCCATTCGGCGTTGAGCACGGACAGCCCCTCGTTGAGCGAGGCGATTTCGCGGTTGAGGTCGCGCAGCTCGTCGATCCGGTCCTGCGTGTCGTAGTTGACGTGATAGGCCCAGAAGGCGAGCGCGAGGACACAGGCGGAGGCGGCAAGATAGGCAAGCAGTCTCAACGGCGTTTCCCCTTCTTTTCCCCGGTGACGAGCTTCGGAAGCCCCAGCTGCGTGCGATCGGCCTTGCCGGCGGGCGCCTCGGTGCGGCGCCCCACCCGAAGCCGGGCCGAACGAGCGCGCGGGTTTTCAGCCAGTTCCTCTGCGTCGGGCCCGTCGCCCTTCACAGTGATTTCGAAAGCGGGATCAAGGGTTTGCTGAACCGGCGCGTGGCGCGAACCGCCCCCGCCCGTCGACGAACGCGCGGCAAAGAAGCGCTTCACCACCCGATCTTCGAGCGAATGGAAGCTGACCACGGCCAGAAGCCCGCCGGGTTTCAGCGCGCGCTCCGCGGCTTCCAGCCCCTCGATCAACTGGCCAAATTCATCGTTCACTGCGATGCGCAGGCCCTGGAAGCTGCGCGTGGCGGGATGGCTCTGCCCCGGTTTCGGACGCGGCAGGCAACGCTCGATCACCTTGACCAGTTGCTGCGTGGTCTCGAAAGGTTGGGTCTTGCGCGCCTCGACAATGGCCTTGGCGATCCGGCGCGAGGCGCGCTCTTCGCCATATTGGTACAGGATATCCGCGAGTTCGGCCTCGTCCGTCTCGTTCACCAGATCGGCCGCCGAGGGCCCTTCCTGCGACATCCGCATGTCGAGCGGCCCGTCGCGCATGAAGGAAAAGCCGCGATCCGCCTGATCGAGCTGCATGGAAGAAACGCCAAGATCCAGCACCACCCCGTCCAGCAGTTCGTCGGAATAGGTATCGAGTTCGGAGAACGTGCCTTCGACCAGTTCCAGCCGGTCGCCATACTCGCCGCGCCACGCTTCGGCCATCTCGAAGACCGCCGGGTCGCGGTCGACGCCGATCACCTTGTCCGCGCCCGCCTCCAGCAATCCGCGCGCATAGCCGCCCGCGCCGAAGGTTCCGTCAAGCCAAATCCCAGAGACAGGCGCGACCGCCCGAAGGAGCGGCCGCAGCAAAACCGGGACATGAGGGGCGTCTGGCAGGGCGTCCCGATCTGACATGGCTCACCCCTGCGACAAAAGACTGAGCGGGTCGAAATCTTCGCCCTGCTCCTCGATCCACTGATCGATATTGGCTTCATCGGCAGCGGCGAAGGTCGCGGGGTTCCAGATCTCGAAGGTCTCGCCCACGCCGGAGAAATAGGCCTCCTTGTCGAGACCGATCTTCGTGCGCAAAGCCGCCGGGAGAACCAGGCGGCCATCGGGATCGACTTCGGTCGGGTGCGATTTGGACAGAACCATCCGCTGCAGGATCGTGCGCTGCTTCGAGCCGCGCGGCAGCGCCGCGATATCGGCGGCCAGCGCCTCGAAGGCGGCCTGCGTGTAGATCTGAAGCATTTTCTGGGTGTCGGCACCGTAGACGATGACCATGCGGGGGCGATCTTTGTTCGGGCGCTCGGGATCGCCCTCTTCCAGCTCACGACGAAACAGCGCGGGGATCGACACGCGACCCTTACTGTCCACCTTGAAGGTGTATTCGCCTATGAACATGCCCGCCAAAGCGCGCTCCTATCACCTGTCCCGCCGGGCGGGGCCCGGAATGAAAACGGCGGATTGGGCTGCTGCCACTGCCCAATCCGCCGCCCTCGTTCCCATCACTGGGTATGTCCGACTGCACGCGCCACCTGGGGGGGATGGGGATATCTGCTCGCTCGCGCGCCGGATCTCTTTGTTTTCGTGAAGCGATGGCCTGTATGAAACCTGCATTTCGCCGTGAGGTCTTAGTGCCTCTATTTGTCTTCGCTTCCGATGAATTAGGGATGCCATGGGAATTCATGGTACGCAAGAAAAAATTTACCAACGAACGGGAAGATATGGGACGCGAATAGCGCGCTCCGCGACGAGATTCGCAGACAGACACATACAATTAGCACAAATCAGAGAGACGATCACCATATATGGTGCAGACAGAGGGCCGCCCAGACTTTCCCACAAAATCCCAAAAATTTTGCTCCAACACGGAACCTGTGATTTTTAAGCCGCAATTTGGGCGTCGAAACCCATCGACTTCAACCATCACCGCAGCGTGATTTTGCGCGAACCCGCGTGATTGCGGCGTGATTCCGCCCAGTTTCATGGCGAATCTCCGCTCACCTACCTTCTACGCTCCCGTGAAGTTCCATGAAAGGTGCCATGATTTCCCATAACACCCCTGTGACCAGAAAAAAGGCGCCCGATCCGGGCGCCTTTCTTAGCGTGAGCTTGGTCTAGAGCTGAGATCAGAGCAGATCGCGATCGACCAGCCCCTGCGCAAGAGCGGCATAGCCCTCGGCCGCCGGCCCCTCGCCCGCCGCGACCGGGGTGCCCGCATCGCCGGCGAGCCGCACATCCAGATCGACGGGCAGCGCACCAAGGAAGGGCAGCCCCAGCGCCTTCGCCTCCGCGGCGACCCCACCATGGCCAAAGAGATGC
Organism: Thioclava sp. ISO4; assembly: GCF_058105145.1. Taxonomy (NCBI): domain Bacteria; kingdom Pseudomonadati; phylum Pseudomonadota; class Alphaproteobacteria; order Rhodobacterales; family Paracoccaceae; genus Thioclava; species Thioclava sp. ISO4. The sequence continues at coordinate 1,898,004 of NZ_CM176571.1, read as the reverse complement.
GCCTCGTGGCCGCAATTGGGGCACACATAAGAAGACATGTTCTCGACCAGCCCGTGGATCGGGGTCTTCAGCCGCTGGAACATGTCGATCGCCTTCTTCGCATCGAGCAGCGCGACATCCTGCGGGGTCGAGACGATGATCGCCCCGTCCAGCTCGGTTTTCTGGCACAGCGTGAGCTGCACATCCCCCGTCCCCGGCGGCAGATCGATCAGCAGTACGTCGAGCGGGCCGTATTCATCCCATTTCACCTGGAAAAGCATCTGCTGCATCGCGCCCATCAGCATCGGGCCACGCCAGATCACCGCCTCGCTCTCTTTGAGCATGAGACCGACCGACATCAGCGTGACGCCATGCGCCTGCAGCGGCAGGATCGTCTGGCCGTCCGGCGAGGCGGGGCGCTTGCTCGTGCCCATCATGCGCGGCAGCGAGGGGCCATAGATATCGGCATCGAGCAGACCGACCTTCTTTCCCGCGCGCGTCAGCGCCACGGCGAGGTTCGACGCGACGGTGGATTTGCCCACGCCGCCCTTGCCCGACCCCACGGCGATGATCTTTTTCACGCCCGGCACCTTTTGCGGACCCTGCTGGGGCTTGGGATGGCCGCCGATCGCGGGGCCGCGCTGTTGCGATTGCTGCGCGGAGCCGCCAAGACCGCGCGGCGGCCCCGATGGCACGACCACCGTCACACTCGTCACCTCGGGGAGCGCCTTGATCGCCGCTTCCAGCGCGGGGCGCATCGCCTCCAGTTCGGGCTGCGGCGCGCCTTCGAGCACGAAGCGCACCACACCGTCTTGCACCGCGAGCGCGCGCACGAGATCGCGGCTGATAGCGGTCCCGCCGCCCGGCACTTCCACCGATTGCAACGTCGCAAGAACCGTTTCCTTGCTCAGAGCCATGCAGATTCCTCCATTCCCGGGTCCGTCCTTGGCCCGACTGCTCGTGATTTGGCCGGAACTGTGGCGTTTTTGCCGCGCAGTTCAAGTCGAGAACTGCCCAAATGGTCAGGAATCCCCCAAACGCCCCAAGGCAAGCGCACATATCTTGCGTCTGCATCGCAAAAATGGGTCAGAATCATTCATGCATTTTCTGCATGGCGGCAATGAGGCCTCCCGGCATTGTGCAGTCGCAGCATTAGCGCCATCTTTAGCCCAACGACGGAACGCAAAGTAACGAATTCGGGTCGACAAGCTGGAACCGGCAGCGGCCCTCGCAAGTAGAGAGATGAGGCTGAAACGATGGCACTCGTACAAGACATCCAACTGAACGAAGGCGGCTTCGCCGCGCTGAAATCGAAACTGACCGAAGCCCTGGCCCGCCGCAAGGTGTACCGCCAGACGCTCAACGAACTGCGCTCGCTCAACAGCCGCGAGCTGAACGACCTCGGGCTGCACAGCTCGATGATCACCCGCGTGGCCTACGAGGCCGCATACGGCAAGTAATTCTCTTCCCGAGCCCCTCTCCTCCTCCCTGGGGCTCAGGACTGCGGCGGCGCTCTCTCTCCTCCTCCCTGAGAGCGCCGCCACACCAAACATACCGGCCCCAAGCGGCGCGACGCCGCGATGCCGGATCCGAGCTGCCCGGATCTCTCCTCCTCCTCCCTGAGAGAGCCGCGCCGAGCAGGCGGCGACCTCTCTCCTCCTCCCTGAGGTCGCCGCCTATCATCGGCAAAGCTGCGACAGGCTGTCGCATGCTGCAGTGCAGCACTTGATATCCGGGCCGACAGGCCCAAACTGTTACGAAAGGCCCTCTCCTCCTCCCTGGGCCGATCGTTTCGGCGGCACTCTCCTTCCTCCTCCCTGAGGGTGCCGCCACAAAATACCGAGGGTCCTCTCCTCCTCCCTGGACCCGAGGGTGTGACGCCGCTTCCTCCTCCTCCCTGAAGCGGTGTCGACAGTGCCGAAGGGTCTCTCTCCTCCTCCCTGAGACCTGACGGCAGAAAAGAGACGGCGGCGCCCCTCCTCCTCCCTGGGCGCCGCCGTTTTCTTTTACTCTCCGACAGGCTGACCCGATGGAGGGGCGCTGCCCCGCGCGCTTTGCGCGCCCCCGGGATATTTCTCTCGAGAAGAAGAGCATTGCCCTCGCGCGCGCCGACCGGCAGGAAGGGCGCAAGGAGACCGAACCGATGCTGTCTTACCAACACGCCTATCACGCCGGAAATCTGGCCGATGTGCACAAGCACGCGCTGCTTGCCTCTGCGCTCGATTACCTGACGCGCAAGGACAAGCCGCTGAGCTATCTCGAAACCCATGCCGGGCGCGGGCTTTATGCGCTTGACGGGGCCGAAGCGGCGAAGACCGGCGAAGCGGCGGCCGGGATCGCGCGGGTGGAAGGCTTGGGCTGGTTCGCCGCCGATCACCCCTATATGCGCGCGCTGACCGCCGTGCGGGCGCAGCACGGCGCGCAGGCCTATCCGGGTTCACCCCTGGTGGCACAGGCGCTGTTGCGTCCGATGGACACGATCCAGCTTTGCGAACTGCACCCGCAGGAGTTTTCCGCCCTGCGCAGCGCCACGCGGCGCAGCGGCGCGGTGCTGCATAAGGCCGACGGGCGCGAAATGGCGCTGGCGCTGACACCTCCGACGCCACGTCGCGGGATGATGCTGATCGATCCGAGCTTCGAGGAGAAGGCCGATTACGCAGCGATGCCGAAACTGATCGGCCATATCGCGAAGAAATGGAACGTCGGCATCATCGCGCTCTGGTATCCGATGCTCGCTTCAGGCGCGCAGGAGGCGATGGTGCGCACGCTGCGCCGCGATTTCCCCGACGCGCTGAGCCATGAGGTACGTTTCCCGCCCGCGCGCGAAGGACACGGCATGATCGGGTCGGGGATGTTCATCGTGAACCCGCCTTGGGGTCTTGCCGGCGAGGCCGAGCGGTTGTCGGAGCTATTTGCCAGCCTTTGACGCGAGGAAAGCCTCGAACGCCTCCAGCGTACGGGACGAGACATGGTGCTCGATCCCTTCGGCGTCGATCTCCGCGACCTCTTCCGGCACGCCCACAGCGCGCAACAGGGCCACAACGGTCCGGTGGCGCTCGCGCACCTGGGCGGCCAGCGCCTCCCCCGTCTCCGTCAGAAACACCCCGCGATAGGGCCGCGAAACGGCCAGTCCCTCGCGTTTGAGCCGCGCCACGGCTTTCGTCGCCGTCGGATGGGCCACTCCGAGTCGCGCGGCGATCTCGGTGATCCGCGCCTCGCCGAATTCCGCCGTCAGATCGGCGATCATCTCGACATAGTCTTCCAGGAGCGCGCGCGCCGCACGCTCTCGGGCCCGGTTGAACCCCTTGATCTGGGAGGGATCGGTGTCAGTCATTCGCCTGCCTTGACGGTCGTGGTCTCGGTACCAGTCGGGGGCCTGTCGGGCGCCATTTCCGGAGCGGACCGGATAACCTGTCACGCCCGATATGCCAAGCAAAGCTTCGCGCGGCGCCTGTTGTCCTGTCAACGAAAATTAGCCACTTGCGAATCTTGTAGCCGAGGCTACATTTCGCAGCAGCAGCATCGACGAGGACCCCCATGACTGAACTGACCCGCAAGGAAAACATGACGAGCCGCACCCGCACGGCGATGGAGGCCGTGCTGTCGGGCAACCGGCGCGGCGGGTATCTGTTGTTCTTCGGGCCAGCCGTCATCGCCTCGGTCGCCTATATGGACCCGGGCAACTACGCGACGAATATTCAGGCGGGCGCGGGCTATGGCTATGCGCTGTTGTGGGTCGTGCTGGGGGCGAACCTGATCGCGATGCTGTTTCAGGCGATCTCGGCGCGCGTGGGCATCGTCACCGGCAAGAACCTCGCGGAACTCTCGCGCGAGAATTTCTCGAAACCCGTGACGATCGCGATGTGGATCGTCTCGGAGATTGCCGCGATGGCGACCGATCTGGCGGAGTTTCTGGGCGGCGCGCTGGGGCTTTCGCTCCTGTTCGGCTGGCCGCTGATCTGGGGGATGGGCGTCACCGCCGTCGTCACCTATGCGATCTTGATGTTCGAGCGCGGCGGCTTCCGCCCGATGGAGATCGTGATCGGCGCGCTCGTGGCGCTGATCGGGGCGTGTTACCTCGCGGAGATGTTCGTGGCGCCGGTCGACTGGTCCGGAGCCGTGGCGGGGATGTTCGCGCCCTCGATGCCCGATGCGACGGCGCTGACGATCTCTGTGGGCATCATCGGCGCGACCGTGATGCCGCATGCGATCTTCCTCCATTCCGGCCTGACGCAGAACCGCGCCCTGACGCGTGACCCGGTGCAGAAGGCGCGGCTGGTGAAGTTCTCCAATCGCGAGGTGATCATCGCGCTCGCGATTGCAGGCATGGTCAATATGGCGATGGTGATCATGGCGGCCTCGGCCTTCCATGCGGGCCATTCCGAAGTCGCCGAGATCGAGACCGCCTATCACACGCTGACGCCGCTCCTGGGCGGGTTTGCAGCAGCTGCCTTCCTGACCTCGCTGATCGCCTCGGGGGTTTCCTCGTCGGTCGTCGGCACGATGGCGGGCCAGATGATCATGCAGGGTTTCATCCGCCGTCGAATCCCGGTCTGGCTGCGCCGGGTCATCACGATGGCGCCCGCCTTCGTCGTCGTCTGGCTGGGGGTGAACACGACCGACGCGCTGGTGATGAGCCAGGTGGTGCTGTCGATCGCCCTGCCCGTCCCGATGATCGCGCTGCTGATCTTCGCGCGGCGCGGTGACATCATGGGCAAATTCGCCCTGCGCGGGCCGATTCTGTGGCTCGCGGTGCTGGGCGCGCTCATGGTGCTGGGGCTGAATTTCGTGCTGCTCTGGCAATCGGCGGGGCTGCCGGTACCGGGTCTGGTGAGCTAAACCAGACGGAGCGAGGGGGCGGAGCCCCCATTTGCATGGCCCACCCCGGAGCCCCCATCGCCGCGATTGCAAGGCGCGCGCGGGCAGGCTAAACGAGCGCGCATGATGAACCGTCCCGCGCTCCCGCCCGAAATCGCCCGTCGCCGCACCTTCGCGATCATCTCGCACCCGGATGCGGGCAAGACCACCTTGACCGAGAAGTTCCTGCTTTTCGGTGGCGCCATTCAGATGGCGGGACAGGTGCGTGCCAAGGGCGAGGCGCGGCGGACGCGTTCGGACTTCATGAAGATGGAGCAGGATCGCGGGATTTCGGTCTCGGCCTCGGCCATGTCCTTCGAGTATCGCGACTTCCGCTACAACCTCGTAGATACGCCCGGCCACTCGGATTTCTCGGAAGATACCTACCGGACGCTGACGGCAGTCGACGCGGCGATCATGGTGATCGACGGCGCGAAGGGCGTGGAAAGCCAGACCCGCAAGCTCTTCGAGGTTTGTCGTTTGCGCGACCTGCCGATCCTGACCTTCTGTAACAAGATGGACCGCGAGAGCCGGGATACGTTCGAGATCATCGACGAGATCCAGGAAAACCTCGCGATCGACGTGGCCCCGGCAAGCTGGCCGATCGGGATGGGCCGGGATTTCCTCGGCTGCTACGACATGCTGCACGACCGGCTGGAGCTGATGGACCGCGCCGACCGCAACAAGGTGGCGGAATCGATCAAGATCAGCGGGTTGGACGATCCGAAACTGGCCGAACATGTGCCCGCCGATCAGCTCGAAAAGCTGAAAGAAGAGGTCGAGATGGCGCGCGAGCTGCTGCCCGCTTTCGACCGGCAGAGCTTCCTCGAGGGTCACCTGACGCCGATCTGGTTCGGCTCGGCGATCAACAGCTTCGGTGTGAAGGAGCTGATGGACGGGATCGGCGAATTCGGGCCCGAGCCGGAGGTTTTCAAATCCGCCGGGCGCGACGTGGCCCCCGAGGAGAAGAAGGTCGCGGGCTTCGTCTTCAAGGTGCAGGCCAACATGGACCCCAAGCACCGCGACCGGGTGGCCTTCGTGCGGCTCGTCTCGGGCCATTTCACGCGCGGGCAGAAGCTACTGCATGTGCGCTCGAAGAAGCAGATGGCGGTGTCGAACCCGGTTCTGTTCCTCGCCGCCGACCGCGAACTGGCCGAAGAGGCCTGGGGCGGCGACATCATCGGTATTCCGAACCACGGCCAACTGCGCATCGGTGACGCGCTGACCGAAGGCGAGGCGCTGCGCTTCACCGGCATTCCGAGCTTCGCGCCGGAACTGCTGCAATCGGTGCGTGCGACCGATCCGATGAAGGGCAAGCACCTCGAGAAGGCGCTGATGCAGTTCGCCGAAGAGGGCGCGGCCAAGGTGTTCAAGCCCGCGATCGGCTCGGGCTTCATCGTGGGCGTCGTCGGCGCGCTGCAATTCGAGGTGCTGGCGAGCCGGATCGAGCAGGAATACGGCATCCCCGTGCGGTTCGAGGCCTCGCAATTCACCTCCGCCCGCTGGGTGCTCGGCGACAAGGCGGCGGTCGAGAAGCTGGTCAACGCCAACAAGCAGCACATCTCCTACGATCATGACGGCGACGTGGTGTTCCTCACGCGCCTGCAATGGGACATCGACCGGGTCGAACGCGACTATGAGGGCGTGACGCTGTCGGCGACCAAGGAAATGATGCAATGACGACCCCGCTGCCCCCCGAACTTGTCTCGATCCTGTGCAATGAGGCCAGTGCCCCGGAAGACGTGCGCACGGTCGAGGCGCTGGTCGATCTGTGGCTCGCCGACAATGCCGAGGAGCCCGAGGGCGAGGAGTTCCCGTGGTCGGTTCTGTGCGTCTTCGAGCTGCGCGAATATCCCGAGGTGCTCTGGACCTTCATCCGCAAGGCGCTGACGGGGGCGACGACGATCTGGCAGGTGGTGATGCTCGCCGCCGGGCCTCTGGAGGATCTGGTGGCGGAACATGGTGCGGAGTTCATCGACCGGATCGAGCGCGAGGCGCGCCATTCCGCGCGCTTCCGCTTTGCGCTGACGGGCGTCTGGCCGCAGGGCGAGGAAGACCCCACGCTTTGGGCTCGGATCGAGAAGGCGCGCGCGGCGGCGATGGATACCGGGCTCGATATGGGTGGGCCGCTGCCGCCGAAATGAGCGCAGGCGCATCGCGCGCCAATTAACGAAAATCACATCTCTGCGCCTGAGCTGTGCAGCAGTGCGCGCCGGACCTACCTCTGAGCAAGGAGGAGATCATGGCACAGCTGTCTCGGGTATCTGGCAAGAGAATGGCGCGGTTTTTGCAAAAGCAGACCCGTTTCTACCAGCCCTTCGGCGTGATCCCGACCCGCGCGCTGCGCGCCACGCTGCGTCCGGGCGATGTGCTTCTGGTCGAGGGCGACCGGCGGATCTCGGCGGCGATCAAATATCTCACCCATTCGACATGGTCCCATGCCGCCTTCTATTCGGGCGGTCCGCCCGGCGGCGAACTGATCGAGGCCGATCTGGAGGCGGGCGTGCGGATCGCTGGGCTTGCGGCCTATGCGCATCTCAACACCCGCATCTGCCGCCCTGTGGGGCTTGGGCACGATCGGTTGGAGGAGGTGATCGACTACATGCAGAGCGCGGTCGGGCGGCAATACGACCTGAAAAACGTTGTCGACCTCGCGCGGTATTTACTGCCGCGCCCGCCCGTGCCGCATCGGTTTCGGCGGCGGATGCTGGCTCTGGGATCGGGCGATCCGACGCGGGCGATCTGTTCGACCGTGATCGCGGAGGCGTTTCACGCGGTCCACTATCCGATCCTGCCCGATATCGAGATGGGCAGCGCCGACAGTCAGGGCGAGATCCTGCATATCCGGCACTCGTCCCTGTTCACGCCGCGCGATTTCGATCTCTCGCCCTATTTCGACGTGATCAAGCCGACGCTGGAAGACGGGTTCGATTTTCGCAAATTGCCACTGGCGGAGTGACGCCGGAAGTGGGGTGCCTCCGGCGGGGATATTTATATCAAGAAGAAGCGAGGATGCGCCATTTGGCCGGGCGCATCGTCTGCGTCGTTACATCGCAAAGGAGACGCCGCAGCCGCAGGAACTGGATGCGTTCGGGTTCTCGATCACGAAGCGCGCGCCGATCAGTTCTTCGGTGAAGTCGATCGTGGCGTTCTCGAGGAAGGGCAGCGAGACCGGGTCGATCAAGACCTTCTGGCCCGCGCCTTCAAGCACGATGTCGTCGCCCGCAGGCGTCTCTTCGAGCTTGATATCATACTGAAAACCAGAACAGCCGCCGCCCTCGACGGCCACGCGCAGCGCCTGCGGCGCCTCGCGACCTTCATTGATTTCCGCCAGACGCGCAAAGGCGCGCTCGGTCACTTTCGGAGGGAGTTGCATCGGATTGGCCTTCCTGACCCCACGGGGCCTGTATTTCCGTCACATCCGAGATATAGGAGGGCCGAAGCGTGCCGACAAGACGAGGTTTTACCAGTGCTCAAGCCCTATGCCTGCCAGCCCGGCGAGAGCCGCGGGCGGCTTCACCCCGAAAGCATGTCCACTTTCCGCTCCCCGTTCCAGCGCGATCGGGACCGGATCATCCATTCCTCGGCCTTCCGACGGCTCAAGCACAAGACGCAGGTCTTCGTCGAACATGAGGGCGATTATTACCGCACGCGCCTGACCCATACGATCGAAGTGGCGCAGGTCGCGCGCACCATCGCGGGCACGCTGGGGCTGAACACCGATCTGGCCGAGGCGGTGGCGCTGGCCCATGATCTGGGCCATCCGCCCTTCGGGCATACCGGCGAGGACGCGCTGGCCGAGCTGATGGCGCCTTACGGGGGCTTCGATCACAATGCGCAGGCTTTGCGGATCGTGACCAAGCTGGAGAAGCATTACGCGGGTTTCGACGGGCTGAACCTGACCTGGGAGACGCTGGAAGGCATCGCCAAGCACAATGGGCCCGCGATTTCCGACAAGGGCGGCTCGCACAGCTTCCCGAGCCGGGAAGAGCTGCCCTATGCGCTGGCCGAGGTCGATGCGGCCTGGGATCTGGAACTGGAGACCAATGCCTCTGCCGAGGCGCAGGTGGCGGCCGTGGCCGATGACGTGGCCTATAACCACCACGATCTGCATGACGGCCTGCGCGCGGGGCTCTTCGACGAGGACGATCTGTGCGAATTGCCGGTGATCGGGGCCTGTTTCGCCGAGGTCGACAAGCTGCATCCCGGTCTCGACCGCACGCGGCGCCAGCACGAGGCGCTGCGCCGGGTCTTCGGTGTGATGGTGGAGGACGTGATCGCGGTGGCCGAGAACCGTCTGACCTCGCTCGGGCCGCAATCGGTCGATGATATCCGCCAGATGGACGGGCCGATCATCCGCTTCTCGAAGCCGCTTTATCAAAGCCTCAAGGTGCTCAAGCAGTTCCTGTTCGAGCGCATGTATCGTGCGCCCTCCGTGGTGGTGGAGCGCAAGCGTGTGACCGAAATGATCAACGCGCTCTTCCCGCTGTTCATGGAACGCCCGGAGCTTCTGCCCGAGGAATGGCAGGAGGAAGTCTCCCGCGCGCGCATCCTTGGCGGCGACTGCACGCGGCCCGAATCGAAGCAGGCGCTGGCGCGGGTCGTGCTCGATTACGTGGCCGGAATGACCGACCGCTTCGCCATCCAGGAATATGATAGGCTGGTGGGGCGCGGGCGCTGAGGCGGAACAACTGGCCCTCCGTCTCGTTGTGCTCGCGAAGGCAACGCATAGGAGGGATTCATGATCCGCAAGCACGCATCGGCCCATTGGGAAGGCACCATCAAGGGCGGCAAAGGCACGATTTCGACCGAGAGCGGCGCGCTTGACGCGCAACCCTACGGTTTCAACACCCGGTTCGAGGACGCGCCCGGATCGAACCCGGAAGAGCTGATCGGCGCGGCCCACGCGTCCTGTTTCTCGATGGCGCTGTCGCTGCAGCTCGAAGAAGCGGGCATCTCGGACGTGACGATCGACACCAAGGCGGAAATCTCGCTCGACAAGGAAAGCGACGGCTTCGCGGTGAAGAAATCGGCGCTGACCGCCACCGTGAAGGGCACCGGTGACCAAGATGCCATCCGCAAGGCCGCCGAGGGCGCCAAGGAAGGCTGCCCGATCTCGAAGCTTCTGAACTGCGAGATCACGCTGGACCTGACGATCAACTGATCCGGTCCCGATCGACCAAAGCAAAAGGGCGCCCGGTGAGGCGCCCTTTTCATGTCTGGGGTCTGGCGATCAGCGCTTGAAGAGGTTCTTCTGCGCTTCGCGGCTCGAATTGTCGCTGCGCTCCTCGGCAGACAGCGCCCGTCCCGCTTTGACGGCGGGGCGTTCGCCGACTTCGTCGAGCCAGCGCTTCAGGTTCGGCTTGTCGTCGAGTGTCTGCTCCTGACCTTCCCAAAGCGAAGCCCAGCCCCAGGACGCCATATCTGCGATCGAGTAGAAATCGCCCGCGAGGTAGCGGGTCTCGGCCAGACGGCGGTCCATCACACCATAGAGCCGCCCCGTTTCGGCGCGGTAGCGATCCTTCGCATAGGGCAGGTCCTGCGGCAGCTCGAGCTTGGGTGCGTATTTCAGGAAGTGGTGCGCCTGACCGGCCATCGGGCCGAGCCCGCCGACCTGCCAGAACAGCCATTCGTCGACCGCGATCCGGTCGCGCTCGGTTTTGCCGTAGAACTGGCCGGTCTTGCGCGCGAGATATTGCAGGATCGCGCCGCTCTCGAAGATCGAGACGGGTTCGCCATCCGGGCCGTCGCGGTCGATGATCGCGGGCATCCGGTTGTTGGGCGATATTTTCAGGAACTCGGGCGCGAATTGCTCGCCCTTGCCGATATTCACCAGGTGGGTCTCGTAGGGCAGGCCCATCTCTTCGAGCGCGATGGAAATTTTCCAGCCGTTCGGCGTGGGCCAAAAGTAGAGGTCGATCATGGGGTCTCCGTCAGGTTAGGCGGCGGGTTCCGTTCTACTTTGCTGCTCGCTGGAACGAGGGCAATGCGAAACCCGATGTGCGCGGACGCGCAAACAGGCGCGACCAGCGGGGGTCTTGCGCCTTGGGGAGTGCTTCCGCGAGGAAGGGAAGCGGCAGCCGGTCGGGCTGGCGCAGCACTTGGCGATAGAGGTCGAACAGCCCCTCGCGCATGTAGCAGGCGAAATGGCAGACGCGTTTCGCGGGCGGGGCGACGGGATATCCGAGATCTTCGAGAACCCCGATCACCTCGGGCGCGTCGATCTGCAGATCGAGCCAGTTGCGCATGGGCTGCGACAGGCCATTTCCCAAAGACCGCTCGCGCCCGCCCGCGACGCCCCACTCGAACAGGAAATCGAACAGGTCATTGTCGCGGCTGGTGACGTTGAGCACCTCGCAGCTGCGGCCCGCCGGGCTCGCCATCGCCTCTTCGGCGCGGCTCTGGAATTCGGCGGCGGCCAGAAGCACCATCCGCGCGACTTGACCGGCATGGGCATGGCGTAGGGCGCGCAGCGCGACCCGCGCGCCCATCGAATGGCCGATGATCCCCACCGGACGCCCGGTCGCGGCATGAAGCGCGCCGATCAACCGTGCAAGGCGCTGGGCGGCGATCTCAGCCATGTCGTAGATCCGGGTGAGACGTCCCGCGGATTGCCAGCTGAATGCGATGCCCAGCCCTTCGCCCGGATTGCTGCCGTCGAAGCCGAGCGCGCGCGGCCAGCTGATCGCGGTGTGCAGATTGAAGCTCGGCTCCATCGCGAAGATATGCTGATAGGGATCGCGCCCCTCGACGCCCGCCGCATAGCCATAGCTGTGGATCATCACCACGACCGGAGCGCCGTCGGGCAGGGCGCGGGCCTGAGCGATGACATCGGCGGGCAGCTCGGAGCTGGCATGGACTTTGAGAAGCGGCATTGAGGCCTCGGAGGAGGGGCGCAGGCGCGGGTTGATGTTTTAATCCGAACGCGGCTTTTCGTCGGAAAGTTCCCACGTCCTCACGTGAGCAGCGCCGGTGGCACGCTTTCGTTTCGTGCGAATGGGACATCACCGCTATGCGTTGACCCTACGCCGCCTGCGCGCTATCGCAGCCCAAAGCCGCGACAGACCGCCGCAGGAGGCCCCGATGACCGAGCGCAAGACCCGCACCAAACTCGTCCATGACGGCATTCGCCGCAGCCAATATGGCGAGCTGGCCGAGGCGATGTTCCTGACGCAGGGCTTTGCCTATCCCTCGGCCGAAGCCGCCGAGGCACGGTTCCTCAACGCCTCCGATGACGAGTTCATCTATGCGCGCTACGGCAACCCCACCACGCGCATGTTCGAAGACCGGATGGCCTCGATCGAAGGGACCGAAGACGCTTTCGCCTGCGCCTCCGGCATGGCCGCGATCAACGGCGCGTTGACCTGCCTCGTGAAGGCGGGCGATCACATCGTGGCCGCGCGCCAGATGTTCGGCTCCTGCCTGCATGTGCTGAAAGTGCTGCAGGGCTTCGGCGTGGATGTGACGCTGGTCGACGGCACCGATCTCGACGCGTGGCGCGCCGCGATGCGCCCCGAGACGAAGGTTTGCTTCTTCGAGAGCGTCTCGAATCCCGGCCTCGAAGTGATGGATGTCGCGGGCATCGTGAAAATCGCCCATGAGGGCGGCGCGACGGTGGTGGTCGACAACGTCTTCGCCTCGCCGATTTTCTCGCGCGCGGTGGAACTTGGCGCAGATGTGATCGTCTATTCCGCGACCAAGCATATCGATGGCGGCGGGCGCGTGCTTGGCGGTGTCGTGCTCGGCTCGAAGGAATATATCCGCGGCCCGCTGGAGACCTATGTGAAGCACACCGGCGGCGCGATGAGCCCGTTCCACGCCTGGGTTCTGCTGAGCGGGTTGCAGACGCTCGACCTGCGGGTGCGCGCACAGGCGGCGAATGCGGCTGCCGTGGCCAGCGCCGTTGCGGGCCATGAGAAACTCGCCCGTACCGTCTATCCCGGGCTGATGGATCATCCCCAGCATGCATTGGCGATGGAGCAGATGGGCTCGGGCGGCACGATGCTGGCGCTCGATCTGAAAGGCGGCAAGGAGGCGGCGTTCCGCTTCCTCAACGCGCTGCAGATCGTGTCGATCTCGAACAACCTCGGCGATGCGAAATCCATCGCGACCCATCCGGCGACGACGACCCACAAGAATCTGTCGGAAGAGGAGCGGGAGGCGATCGCGATTACCCCCGGTCTGATCCGCATCTCGATGGGGATCGAGGACGGGGGCGACCTGATCGCCGACATCAAGGGGGCGCTCGACGCGGCCTGAACGGGGTGAACCGATTGCCGCGAACCGGCGTATTGTCTTGGACATCGCCCTCAAAAACCCCATATCTGGCGGGACCGGGCGCACCGGAGGACAGGATATGAACGTGCAAGGCAGGATCGAGACCCCCGACAATGAAGACGCCCGCGCCGCGCTCGACGTGCTGCGCGCATGGGCGGCAAAGGCCGACCCGGTCGAGGTCGCACAGCTCGATCCGGCGATCGCGCGGCTGCTGCCGGGCCACGAGGTCTCGAACTATCCCGATCTGAGCCGCGACTATGACGCGGATTTCGAGGCGGACGAGACCTACAAGGCGACGATGCCCGACCTGCAGAACGGCCCGTCCTCGCTGATCGTGGGCGCCCATACCCGGATCGAACATGTCGGTATCTCGAATTTCCGCCTGCCGGTGCGGTTTCATACCCGCGACAACGGCGATCTGACGCTGGAGGCCTCGGTCACCGGGACGGTCAGCCTCGAAGCGGAGAAGAAGGGCATCAACATGTCCCGCGTGATGCGCAGCTTCTACGTCCACGCCGAGAAGACCTTCTCCTTCGAGGTGATGGAAGCCGCGCTCGACGATTACATGGATGATCTCGAGAGCTTCGACGCCCGTCTGATGATGCGGGTCTCTTTCCCGGTGAAGCGGCCCTCGCTGCGCTCCGGGCTGGAAGGCTGGCAATATTACGATATCGCGCTGGAACTGATCGAGACGGCCGGGGTGCGCACCAAGGTAATCCATCTCGATTACGTCTATTCCTCGACCTGCCCGTGCTCGCTGGAACTGTCGGAGCACGCCCGCGCCAGCCGTGGCCAGCTGGCCACGCCCCATTCGCAGCGCTCCGTCGCGCGGATCTCGGCCGTGGTCGAGCCCGGCGAGGTGCTGTGGTTCGAGGATATGATCGATCTCGCCCGCGCCGCCGTGCCCACCGAGACTCAGGTCATGGTCAAGCGCGAGGACGAACAGGCCTTCGCCGAATTGAACGCCGCCAACCCGATCTTCGTCGAGGATGCCGTGCGCGCCTTCGCCGAACGCCTTCTCGCGGATGCCCGTATCGGCGATTTCCGCATCGTGGCCAGCCATCAGGAAAGCCTGCACAGCCATGACGCCGTGGCCCTGCTGACCGAGGGCGAGACATTCGCATCGGCCAGCGTCGATCCGAAGCTGTTCGCCACGCTGATCCATCAGGGCTGAGAGCGGCTGACGGGCGCTGTCGCGGCGCGCGTTGACGCGCGTCGCAGGGGGTGAGGGGGCGCTGCCCCCGCCCTCCGGGCCCCCCGGGATATTTTCACAAGAGCGAAGAGAGGCGCGGAAGCTCACGTCAGGCGAACATATGCTGAACATGCCCCTTTCCCTCTGAGGGCCGAACCGCTAGATTGCCTCCCATGAATTGGGCTGATGACGACGATCCGTATGAAGGGGCTGCGAGCCTGTCGCAACGTGCCATGGCGGGCGCCATGCAAGCGCGGAGCGCGCCGTATCTCGAGAAACTGAATCCCCAGCAGCGCCAGGCCGTCGAGACGCTCGACGGGCCGGTCTTGATGCTGGCAGGCGCGGGCACGGGCAAGACCTCGGCGCTGACCGCGCGGATCGCGCACCTGATCCACACCGGCCGCGCGCGCCCGAACGAGGTGCTGGCGGTGACCTTCACCAACAAGGCTGCGCGCGAGATGAAAGAGCGTGTGGGTCGCCATCTGGGCGGTGCGATCGAGGGGATGCCGTGGCTCGGCACCTTCCACTCGGTCTGCGTGAAGCTGTTGCGCCGTCATGCCGAGCTGGTGGGGCTGAAGTCGAATTTCACCATTCTCGACACGGACGACCAGATCCGGCTGCTCAAACAGCTGATCGTGGCCGCGAATATGGACGAGAAGCGTTGGCCCGCGCGGCAATTGGCGGGGCTGATCGACGGCTGGAAGAACAAGGCGCTGACGCCCGAGAAGGTCTCGGGGCGCGAGACGGCCGCTTTCGACAACCGTGGTTCCGAACTGTACGCCGCCTATCAGGCGCGGCTGAAGACGCTCAACGCGGTCGATTTCGGCGATCTGCTGCTGCACATGGTCACGATCTTCCAGACACACGGGGATGTGCTTGCGCAATATCAGCGCTGGTTCAAATACATCCTCGTCGACGAGTATCAGGATACCAACGTCGCGCAATATCTGTGGCTGCGGCTTCTGGCGCAGGGCCACAAGAATATCTGCTGCGTGGGCGATGACGACCAGTCGATCTATGGCTGGCGCGGTGCCGAAGTGGGCAACATCCTGAAATTCGAGAAGGATTTCCCCGGCGCCGCGGTGATCCGGCTGGAGCAGAATTACCGCTCGACGGCGCATATCCTCTCTGCCGCGTCGGGGCTGATCACGGCCAATGAGGGCCGTCTGGGCAAGGAGCTCTGGACCGAGGCTGAGGGCGGCGAGAAGGTGCGCCTGATCGGCCATTGGGACGGCGAGGAAGAAGCCCGCTGGATCGGCGAGGAGGTCGAGGCGATCCAGCGCGGCACTCGAGGAAACCCGCCGATCAGCCTGAATTCGCAGGCCATTCTCGTGCGCGCCTCGCATCAGATGCGCGCCTTCGAGGACCGGTTCCTGACCATCGGTCTGCCTTATCGCGTCATCGGCGGCCCGCGCTTCTACGAGCGGCTCGAGATCCGCGACGCGATGGCCTATTTCCGCCTCGTGACCTCGCCCGATGACGATCTGGCTTTCGAGCGGATCATCAACACCCCCAAGCGCGGCCTTGGCGACAAGGCGCAGCAGCGCATTCAGGTGGCCGCCCGCGAAAACGGGCTGAGCCTGCTGGACGGCGCGCGGCTCCTGGTGGCCGAAGGCGCGCTCTCGGGCAAGGCGGGCGGGCAGCTGCGGCTGTTCGTGGAGAATGTCGCGCGCTGGCATGAGGAGGTCGTGCAGGCCTCGCCCGCCACCGCCGTGACCCGGGCCGAAGATGACGACCTGCTGATCGAGCCCGCCGAGGATGGTGTGGCGCCCGCGAATGACCTCAGCCATGTGCGTCTGGCCGAACGGATCCTCGAGGAATCCGGCTATGTCGAGATGTGGCAGAACGACAAGACGCCGGAAGCGCCGGGACGGCTCGAGAACCTCAAGGAACTCGTCAAGGCGTTGGAGCAGTTCGACAATCTGCAGGGCTTCCTCGAACACGTCGCGCTGATCATGGACAACGACAAGGCCGAGACCGAGGAGAAGGTCTCGATCATGACGCTGCACGCGGCCAAGGGCTTGGAATTCCCCGTGGTCTTCCTGCCGGGTTGGGAGGATGGGCTGTTTCCCTCGCAGCGCTCGATGGATGAAAGCGGGTTGAAGGGGCTCGAAGAAGAGCGGCGTCTGGCCTATGTCGGCATTACCCGCGCCGAGGAGCTGTGCACGATCTCCTTCGCAGGCAACCGCCGTGTCTACGGCCAATGGCAAAGCCAGATGCCCTCGCGCTTCATCGACGAATTGCCGCCCGCGCATATCGACGTTCTGACGCCCCCGGGCCTCTATGGCGGCGGTATGAACGGGGGCGGCTTCGGCGGGGCCAGCGCGATGGAAGACCGCGTCTCGCGCGCCGATGTCTACAATTCTCCCGGCTGGCGGCGGCTGCAAAACGCGCAAACGCGCGGGACCAGCCAACCGCGCGAGGCGCGCCATATGGTGATCGACGCCAAGGGCGAGAGCGATTACGAGATCGGCGACCGCGTCTTCCATAAGAAGTTCGGCTATGGCGAGGTGATGGGCTCGGAAGGCGACAAGCTCGTCGTGGAGTTCGACAAGGCGGGCGAAAAACGTCTGCTGTCGAGCTTTGTCGTGCCCGCTGCCGATGCCGACGACGTGCCGTTTTAACCCTTCGCCCTTCGCCTTGGCCAAAATATCCCGGGGAATCTCCGGAGGAGATGGGGGCAGCGCCCCGTGCCTGACCGATAGTTGCCGCTTGGCACTGAAAATATCGACGATGCTCGGCGTAACGCCCCCCGCAGAAAGCAAAGCGCCGAGATCAGAAACGATCTCGGCGGCAAGCGCATCGGGTGCATCAGGGTCGGGTCTCAACTCGACCAGCCTTATGAGTTCTCGCAAATGTTCGTTGGCCTGGTGAACGAGCTCTGGGTCGGCGAGCAGTGTCTCGAGTTCCTGCACGGCGCGCGCAAAGAGCGCGGCACTGTCGGTCGGAAGTTGCGGCAGAACTGCGCGGGTCTTTTGATGCTGATCCAGCTCGGCTTCAAGATCGGAGATCTCACGTTCGAGCTCTTCCGCGCGCGTCTTGTAAGCACTGTAGGGCGCGCCTTGCTCGATGGCATCGAAGATCCGCTGGCGGCTCGTACGCGCTTTCTTAAGACGACGCTCGAGCCGCGTTGCGGTATCTGCGCCCTGGGCGCTCGCCAGCGCCTTGTACTCAGCCTTAAGCGCGGCGTCGAAGCTCGCGGCCAGTTCCGGCGTCAGAAAGGTGCCCCGAAGCTTCGCGAAGACACGCGTCTCAATCCGGTCGCGGTGGATGGTCGTCTTGTTTTTGCACGCCCCCTTGCGGGCTTCGCGGCAGCCGAAATGGGTTCGGCCGACTTTCACATAGGTCGCGCCGCAGCAGCCGCAGACCAACAAACCGCTCAACAGGTGCTTGCTGCGCCGGGCCCCGACGGGGTTGCCTTTGCTTCGGGTCTTCGAGGCTTGGATCGCAAGCTGCCCCTCCACTCGCTCCCACAGTTCTTGATCGATGATCCGGAGGGCCGGAATCTCGATCTCCGCGGCCGCGCTCGGGGTTTCGTAGACTTCTTTGCTGCCGGTTTCGGGATGATAGCGGCGTGACGTCTTCGCGACGCTTGCAATGCCGATGTAAAGACGATTGCGCAGCATGCCTTCGAACCGTGCCGGGTTGCCACGGATTGTGCTGATGTCCCAGGTGCCACCGCGCGGCGCCGGAATACCGTCTTGGTTCAGCCGCTTTACGATCGCCTGCGTCGAATGCCCGTCGGCAAACTCACGAAAGATGCGGCGCACGATCTCTGCTTCCTCGGGATCGATCTCGCGGTTTAGCCCTTCGTCACCGTCACGCTTGCGGTAGCCGTATGCGCTCGTGTGAAGCCGTTTCCGGGTGAGCCCCTGCACCATGCCACGGCGCGTGTGTTCGCCGATCATCTGCGCGTAAAGCTGCGCGCCGAGCGCATTGATCAGAACTTTGAAGAAGTCTTGCTGACCCTCGGCAACCGAATAGAGCTCGGCCTGCTGGAACTGGAACAGCTCGTAGTGATTGAGCGCGTCGGCGATCTTGCGTGTCAGACGATCCACGGCTTCGATGACGATCGCATCGACCTGCCGCGCGTTGACAGCAGCACACAGCGCCTGAAGTCCCTCGCGGCGCGTGTTGCGGCCCGATTTCTCATAATCCGTGAAACGATGTGTCACCACCCATCCGTGCTCGGCCGCGAAACGCTCCGCCATCGCGATCTGATCGTCGATCGAAGTCTGCTTCTGGAGACCTGAGCTGTAGCGAGCATAGATCGCGACACGTTTCGTCATTGTGCTTCGTCCTTTCGAGGCGCGGTAGGGCTGTTGGCGGGGATCGTATTCGCGAGATCCCGGACAACAGCGCGCGCCAGCAACCGTGCGATTGCGCTGCAGGCTGGTGGCACTGTCGTCGATTCACCAAGTGTATCGTTGGCGGCGGTGATATGGGCGGATGGCATGAAAAGCTCCTTAGTGTCGGTGTCCTACTAAGGAAGCTGGGTTCATCTGTCAGAGCGCGGAAACGCGATCACGAAGAAACTGAAACTCGCGATGGGAAAAGGTTGGCATGAAGCTCAAGTTCATGGCGAACGAGCCCGCCCTAGCGTTCGCCTCAGGAGCGGACTCGCGCTCAGTTGGGGAAGATCCGGTACACTCGCTGCGGCGAGCCGCGACGTCCGGTTCTGTTCTCACCGTTCCGAAAAAGTCCGCGCTGTAACGCGGTCCAAAAGCGAAGGCAGTGCAAGTTGGGTCTGGCCTAATCGATGGTGACCGAAAAATCCCGTGGCGGGTCAGCGGCGTGCTAGCTTTCCGAATTCGCTATCCAAAAGGGTCCGGAGCTTTTTCGCTGCACCGTGCATGGCAGCTTTGGCATTCGCATCGCTATGGGTGACGGCCAGCGGCTTCATCCCCTCGGGGCGCGCCTCAATGGTGCAACGAATGTCGTCGGCCCCGCCTTTTGCACCATTTACATCGGCCAAGTGCACCTCAAGCCGGGACAGACGATGAGCCAAGTGTCCTAGCGCGGCAGTGACAATCTTCTCGGCGTCATCAACCAAATGTCGATCGCCATGAATGTCGGAACCTGTGTTCATTTGAAACTGCATATCACCTCTCCTTTTTTGCATTTTACCAAAGATTTTCGTCGCGATAATTGACACAGAACAAGCCAATCGCGGCCGCAAGGTCTTCTCGCGAAACTGGAAGCTCAAGTGCTGCGCTGTCGGTCACATTCTCGAGGAGACCGGAGACCAACTCTTCAACTTCACCCGCCTTGACGCTTCGCAATGAAAATCGGCAAGGACCACCAACGCGTTAGAGTGCCTGAACGGAGCCAATTTCACCTGCCGCGAGCTCTCCGCCAAAAAAAATCCTGCGACCTTCTAGACACGATCCACATCGACCCATCATCGAAGACGTGGCTGGCGCGTTGACGCCCAACCTGCTGTATCGAAGATGCCATATCAAACCGAAGCCTGCACCCAACCGACGGCATTGCCGAGCACCGATTGCATGACCGCATCGATACCTGCGATCAGGACGACCGTAGTGTCCGACGCTACAGACCTCGTGGTGTCGAAGCATCGCGTTCCAATAATCTGGCGGTCAGCTTCGCCGATTAGGGTCATCTGCAAGGCGAGATGGACCTGGGCCGAGGTCGGGTCGGGGCCGATCAGTTCGGCTTGGAACGCCTGTATCTCGCACATCAGCGTGAAATCAGGCATAAGCCCTGCCCCCACCCTGCTGACCAGCCGGAACCCGCCTCGATTGAGAAACGAGTTAACGAGAAGCGTCTGCACCATGGCCGGAGTTGGCTCGGACCAACGAGCATCGGGCAGATACTCGGCCTGAAGTGGAGACACCTTGATCAGGACACGGTCGGTGGCGAGCTCGCCACCGACCGTCGGCATCTCGACGACCAAGTGGTGCGAGCCTCCGGGCCGCGTCTGTGTCGGAGCGAGCGGCGAGAGCGTATAGGTGTCAAGCGGTTCGCTCGCCCTCGAGACCGCAGACACGGCGCTGCATCCCGCGAGGCCAGCCATGGCAGAAAGCGATAGAAGGTTGCGACGCGAAAGGGTCATTGGGCTCTCCTGTAGTCCGGTGTCTTGTTGCCGAGAAGAAAACGCCCCGGATCGCTGCCGATCTGGCGAGCGAGAGCGTCAAACCGCGCGATCACCGCACGTGCGTCCGCGATCAGGCCGCTGATCTGCATCGAAAGGCGCGGCAGGTCATTTCGGGTCGCGCCTCGCAGGCCATCCATGGCCCCCGCCGTACTGTCGACAGCTAATTGCAGGCCCGCGACCAGCGCGGGTATGTCACGCTCCAGCAGGTCATCACCGGAAGCAAGGATCGTCTCGACTGCGTCCAGCGCCGTATCGAGTTGGAGGAGCGTTGTCTCGGCTCGGGTGGCGAGCGCATCTACCCGCCCGGTGGCGTTCTGCAGGTTGGCGAGGATTCCCGCGATCGCATCGCGGTTCTCGGGCGTGGCAAAACTCCGAATCTGAGAAATAAGCGCGGTCGCCTCGGCCAGCAGCTCGGGGCCGCTGGTCATCAGGTCCTGCACGACCGATTTCTCCGACCGGATCACCGGGACCTCTGCCGGAGGCTCCACCGCCAAGCGCGCCGCCGTGGCGCTGCCGCCTTCCAGCGCAACGAAGGCGACCCCTGTAACCCCTTGGGAGGCAAGAGTAGCGATGGTGTCGGTGCGCACCGGCGTGTTCGCGAGGATCTCGATGCGCACCCTCACCAGCGCGGGATCGTCGCGATCGAGAGCAATGGTCAAAACCCTTCCGACATCGACGCCATTGTAGCGCACGGTAGCTGTCTGGTTCAGTCCCGTGACGGTGCCGAAGAGGACGTCGTATTGCGCATAGGTCCGGTCGAGATCGACCTTGGCCAGCCACAGCATGAACCCGAGCGCAGAAAGAAATCCAAAGATGGTGAACAGACCGATCAGAATGAAGCGCGCACGAGTTTCCATCAGTCTTCCTCCAACCCTAACGGCACATGGGCGCGCGACCCGTGAAAATAGGAATGGACCCAAGAATCGTCGAAGTCCCGCATCTCAGCGAGAGTGCCAGTCACCAGCACCCGTCGCTGCGCCAGCACCGCGATCCGGTCGCAGGTGGCCTGCAAGGTGTCGAGGTCGTGGGTCACCAGAAACACCGTTAGGCCCAAGGCTTCACTCAACGAATTCAGGAGCCCATCGAAGGCGGAGGCGCCGATCGGATCGAGGCCCGCCGTTGGCTCGTCCAGAAACAGAATCTTCGGATCTAGAGACAGGGCGTAACCATCCGGCGTGGACCGCACATGGGAGCAATTCTCAGGTCGTGCCCTTGGGGGCTTTGGGTTTGCGGGCCCGCGGGGCCCATTTCTTGGCAAGCCGGTTGAAGCGTTCAAGGATGCTGTCGATCCCGGCATCTTCGGCGTCGAAGTCCCCACCGGACCAGTGGAGCATGTCCTCGTGTTGCTCGTGATCGGGATCGGCGAGGGCTTCGAGGAACTCCTCGTAGCCCCAGGCACCGCCGACGTCCTCGGGTGGACAGGCACCGGTCGCCTTGAGAAGCCGTGGGTAGATCATGCCGGGGATGGCCTCGTAGACCCGCTCGATACGGATGCTGTGGTCCCAGTCATCGCCGAAGTCATAGATATACTGGATCGTCCTGGCACCGGTGTCCTCGAGCACCTTTTCCAACGTCGTCTTCTTCGCGTCCATGGGGCCGTCGTAGAACCCGTCCGGGTCGGGCACGCCCCAACCGGCATCACCGGCGCGGAACTCGTAGAGGTGGGTATCTGTCCAGCCCATGGCAGCCTGTATGACCGCATGCAGCCGGTCGAGCCTGATCTTCAGCGGCACCTCGATATGGCGCATCGGCTGCGGGTCGACGTCGTTCAGGATGATCCGGAGGCGGGCGATCAGGGTCATGCGGCTATCCTTTGCTCAGCCCGGGCCCAGTTCCAGGGCAATAGATCCGGCACCCGGGAGGCGGTCGTGCCAGGCAACCGGACGAGGACATCGGCGAGCCAGGCCTGAGGGTCGACATCGTTCATCTTGGCGGTGACGATCAGGGAATACATGAAGGCGGCGCGGTCCCCGCCGCGCTCGGAGCCGGCGAAGAGCCAGGACTTGCGGCCAAGGGCGATGCCGCGCAGCGCCCGCTCCGCGGCATTGTTCGTCAGGCAGATCCTGCCGTCCTCGAGGAACCCGGTAAAGGCTGGCCAGCGCTCCGCCTTGAACATGTAGTCGATCGCCTTGGCGACCGGGTTGTGCTTCGACAGCCGGTCGCGCTCGGCACGCAGCCAGTCATGAAGCTCCTCGACCAGAGGCCGGGACAGCTGGTGCCTGGCCGCCTGCCGTTTTGCAGCCGTCAGCCCGTTGATTCCGCGCTCGATGCCGAAGATCGCGTCGATACGGGCCACGGCCTCCAGCGCGACGGGGGAGATGTCATGGGCCGGCTTGCCCTTCCGGGCGTTCCCCTTGATATCGGCGAGCTCGAAGAACTTGCGCCGGGCGTGGCTCCAGCATAGCGCAGACTCGACCGGCCCCGGGTCACGGTCGGCGCGGTAGAGGTCGTTGTAGCCCCCATAGGCATCGGCTTGCAGGATACCCTGCCATCCGGCGAGATGCCGGTTCGGGTTGGTCATTCCTCGGTCGCGGGAGAACTGGAACAGCGCGGCAGGTGGAGCCCCGCCGCCGAAGGGTCGGTCATCCCTGACATAGGTCCAGAGCCGGGCGGTTTTTGTCCCGCCCTTCGCCAACAGCGGCACTGTCGTATCGTCGCCATGCAAGCGGTCGCCATCCAGAACATGGGCACCGATCAACGCATGGATCGGCTCCAGCGCGGCGGCGCAGGCGCCAACCTGGTCGGCGAGCGTCGACAGGCTGAGATCGACGCCTTCCCGGGCATAGCGTTCGGCCTGGCGATTGAGCGGCTGATGCTGTCCGAACTTCTCAAAGAGGATCGTCGCCAGCAGGTTCGGGCCAGCCCATCCGCGCGGCGTGGCGTGGAAGGGCGCCGGCGGTTGGCTGATCTTCTCGCAGGTCCGGCAGGTGAACTTCTCGCGGACGGTCTGGATCACCTTCCACTGCCGCGGGATCACCTCCAACGTCTCGGTGACGTCTTCCCCCATCTTCACGATGCGATCCGAGCCGCAGCAGGAACAGGCCGTGGGCGCCGCGATCACCACGCGCTCGCGCGGCAGATGCTCCGGGAAAGGCTTGCGCGCCGGGCGGCGACGTTTGAGCCCCGCGACGATCGTGGTCTTCGCCAGCTTCTCGGCGGCAATCTCGTCTTCGGTGGCCGCGGCTTCGAGTTCCTCGAGCTGCAATTCCATCTGGTCGATCAGTCGGGCGCGGCGTTCCGAGCTGTGGCCGTATTGCTCGCGTCGGAGCTTGGCGATCTCGAGCCGGAGATGCTTGATCATCGCCTCGGAGGTCGAGACCACCGCCCGGGTCTGCGCTAGCTCGCTCTCGGCGGCCTCGGCACGGGCCTCGGAGGCCGCGAGCGCGGCGCGCAATCTGGCAATCTCGGAAGCGTTGTTCGACATGGCCAAGACCTACCATGCCGGCATCGGAAAGCCCATGCAAATAGGGTCGATGAGGCCAATTTATCCCGCCTTTGCAGGGCGTTGGGTCCAGCGTGGATTGCGCCAGTCGATCCCCTCCAGAAGATAACCGAGCTGGGCCGCGGAGATCTGCACCGCCTCGCCGCTTCCACTGGTCGGCCAGATGAACTTCCCCGCCTCCAGCCGCTTGGTATAGAGCGACATGCCCACCCCGTCGTGCCAGAGAAGCTTGACCAGGTCGCCCTTGCGCCCGCGAAAGCAGAAGATCTCGCCGGCATGCGGATCGCGCCCCAGACCCTGCTGCACCGTCAACGCCAAGGTGTTCATACCGCGCCGCATGTCAGTCACTCCGCCCGCGATCCAGACGCGCACCCCCGCCGGGAACGCGATCATGACGGATCCAGGGCTTGCACGAGGCGCGCCAGCACCATCGGGTCAATCGTGGCCGCCACAGACAGGCGACGGCCATTCGCGAGGGTAATATCTGCCATCAGGACCTCGGCTGTCTCTGGCGTCGGAACCGGTGCAAACGGTCCGCCTTGATCCTCAGCTCCCTCAGGAGCGGCGATGGCCAACGGTGTGAACTGCGGTCGTGCATCGCCGCTCGTCAGCCTGCCTTCGCGGTATTGGCGACGCCAGCGCACCAGCAGGGTGCGGCCAATATCATGACGTCGGGCTGTCTCGGCGACACGCCCTCTACCGCCAAAGCTTTCTTCAACGATGCGCACCTTCTCTTCATCCGTCCAACGCCGACGGCGCCCGGTATCGGTGACAGAAAGGATCTCAATTTCGGGTCTGTATCTATGGTCGGACATAGCTCCGGACCTACGCCGCCTGCCTCAAGTCCGAAAGACGGTCCTCCCCGGAGCCTTACGACAGGGCACGTGCCAAACCCGCACGCTTTCGCATCCCGCCCGACAACTCGGCCGGATAGAGGTCGCCCGCCTCTGGCGGCAGGCCAACCATCGCGATTCTAAGATCGGCCAATGCCGCGCGGGTGTCGGGGTCGATCGCCAACCGCTCGCGCATCGGCGCCTCGACATTCTCGCGCACGGTAAGCGCCGAGAATAGCGCACCGTCTTGAAACATCACGCCGGTGCGCGTGCTTACCCTCGCCCGGTCGGCCGGGTCCGCTCCAAGCACATCCGTGCCAAGCAAGTTGATCTGACCAGCACTTGGCGTCTGTAGCCCCACAATACTGCGCAGAAGCACCGATTTGCCACTGCCCGAGGCGCCGACGACCCCCAGCACTTCACCCTGCATCACGTCGAGCGACAGGTTCTCGTGGACGACGGTGGTGCCGAACCGGTTGGTCAGCCCGCGGATCGTGATGACGGCCTCGCCTTCCATCACACCCCCGAGAGACCGAAAAAGACTGAAAAGAGCGCATCCACCACGATCACCAGGAAGACCGCGATGACCACGGAACGCGAGGTCCGCATGCCCAGAGACTCTGCATCGCCCTTGACCAGGAAACCCTGCTGGCAGCCGACCAGTGCGATGATCACCGCAAAGACCGGGGCCTTGGATAGGCCCACCATCGCCTGGCTTGCGCCGACATTCGCCAGGAGTTGTGTCCGGAATTGGCTGGGCGAGATACCAAGCTCGAACCAGGCCATGAGCCCACCACCAACCAGTCCGGCGAGATTGGCGACGAAGCCCAGGACCGGCAGCAGGATCACCAGCGCCAGAAGGCGAGGCAGCACCAGCAATTCGATCGGATCAAGGCCCAGCACACGCATGGCGTCGATCTCCTCGCGCATTTTCATCGACCCGATTGCGGCAGTAAAGGCCGAGGCTGAACGCCCCGCGACGATGATCGCGGTCAGAAGGATACCAAGCTCTCGCAGGATCGACACCGCGATGAGGTCCACGACAAAAACCTCCGCCCCGAACTGGCGTAGCTGCGTGGCTCCCTGGAACGCCAGCACGACGCCGATGAGAAACCCCATCAGCGCCACGATCGGCACGGCGTTCAGCCCGACGTCCTGCATGTGATGGACAAGCGCGGTCAGCCGCAGCCGGCGCGGACGCACCAGCGTCATCGCCAGCCGGGCTACGATCAACCCGGTGAAGCCGATGCCTTGCGCGCTCGTTAAAATGAAACCGGCGACCCTCGCGCCGACGTCCGCCAGCACGTCGCCTGGCTGGAGCCGCGCCTCTCGCTGTTCAGACTTGCGCGGGGGCGGCATTGCGGCCTCAACCCTGCGCAACAGAAGGTCCTGCGCGGGGGCTGCTGCCTCGATGCGCATCCCTTGATGACCGAGCAGCAACCAGGCCCCGGCAGTGTCGAGAGCCGTAACCGCCGAGAGATCGACATGGGACACGGTTTCGGCGCCGCAAAGTAGGGCACGCACCTCATCAAGCGTGTCAAGCGTCACCGACCCTGAGAGGGCCAGCACCGAGGACGGCACCGCGTCAGCCATGTGTGCCCTCAGTCATAGGTTCTCATTGCTCCGAGCCCTTCCAGCAGGCCGAAGCTGCTAGACAGCCAAAGCACGACGACGATCACGACAAACCCGTTCAGGATCGTCTTTATCTTTTGATCCATCGGGATGTAAGTGTTCACTGCCCAGAGGGCGATGCCGACGACGACCAGCGTGATGGCCAGGTTGATGAGTGACATGATAGGTCTCCAGCCAGAAGATCCGAGGTATGGCGCGCAATGCGCTGTCCTGTTTTGGGCTGTGTAAGGACAATGAAACCCGTCGCGACCCAAAGGAGGCGGAACCAAGCGCCTTGCCAACAATATATGCGGAATTCTTCGCTTGGCGCGCTCACATGGATCAGTTTCGGAGGTGGAATGACAGCTCGTCACCGCGAAATCAGGTATTCCGCCTCACCACATGTCGACCGAGACCTCTCAAACTCAACGTGCGATACGATTGCCTATCTCGAAAAGTTTGCCGCTCATCTGATCATTTGGGGCAAAAGATCCTGATCCGGAACAGTGAGCGTTGCGAGATCAGCCGGGCAAGAGCTTCGAACAGCTTCTCGGCTTCCTGGGTGATCACGCGCGGGGCACGATCGATGACACGAAGCGTACCCCCAGAAACAATTGTCGTTGCGAATGGTCGGCAACGAGATAAAGATTGAAGTCCCGTATTGCAGCTGCGTCTGGGGACCGCGGATAATCTCGCTCGCTTCGACATCAGCGACAGAAATGGTCGATCGGCATCTGCGGACCTCCAAACATCTCGTCGATGCGAGTTAGGGTTCGAGCCATTCGCCAATTTTTGTCTAAGTCAGACTTGTTGGTGAGCGAACATGCAGGGGCACTCCGCCATCTGCCGGACGCTCCCAGTCACAGCCGACGCACGAAAATCCCGCCTGCGATGATTCTGCGGATCTGCTCTGCCGCGGCAAGAACCAGACGCGCCTCGCCCTCCGTGAGAAAGCCGCGATCACTCATCGCTAACACCGGCGTTATATCTTTCACAATCAATCCGTTGCGGCCGTGCAAATCGGGTAGAATCCGAACTTCACCTAACTGAAATTGCTGCGCTTGGTAGCCAACGGCAGGTCACCTGCACCGCAGTGATCAGGATCATAGTCAATATCAGCTCAAGGCAGACATCGACGTCTCGGTCAACAGGGCCGCGCGAGTTAAATTCGTCGATAAAGAGCCTATTACAGCTCAAGCACCGCAACGCTGCATGTCCTGAGCGCAGGACAGCTTGGGTTCAAGAAACTTTGGGCGCGCCGGTTCCGGTTGAGTTTGGAGCATATGCGGAAAGGATTTGTTGGCGCGCCCAGGCGGATTACCACCGCCATCTCTTCGACGCCGTTCGGCGTCATATCTTCATCATGCGGCTCGCTGGATGCTGCTCGCGTGCTCCGCACCGAAAGCAACGGCCATGCTATAGGAGGCATTGATTGTGTCCCGCAGTCGACGCATCGCGCTGTCGAGTTCGCGTGCAAATCGTTCTTCGGGTTCAATCCGCGCGAGGTGACGCAGGATCTCCGCGCCCGCCTCCCGGAAGTCCTCGCCGATCACCTCGCCGTTGATCACAAGTCGCTCGCAAAAATCGCGATCCAACTCTGAGCCCCGAAGAGCGTCAGCCGGAAGCGCTTCGAGAGCGTCGATTGCCACGCTTGCCAGCTTGTTCACATCGTCAATCAGGTTCGGTTGTTGAAACATCTGACATCCTTTCAAAGCTGAACTGCGGGCGCTGCGGCCCTCATCGAGGGGCCGCAGCGGTTGCGGTTCAGCCGATCCCGTCAGGATCATTTCTCGCAAATTCGCGATCACGCATCGCAGCGCATCTCGCCGAGCGCATCGAGCGCCTTCTGCGCCCAATATGCTTGCCCCTCGAGCTGCGTGCGGATCCCTCTCAGATCTGTCGCGACGGCTCGCATCGCGAGATGCGGCGGGGACTCTTCGACGGAGAAACGCGGTCCGAGGCGCATGTATCCGTCTTCGAGATAGACCCACTCGAGATCGTCATCGAGCGCGATGAGAGCTCGCGTGATCAGCTTTCGGGTTCGACCGTTGGCTTCCGTCAGGCGGCCAAAGAGCGAGATGTCTTCGAAGCCAGTGAAAAGCATCCAGTCTTCGAGAAGCGGCGCGTTCTCGAGATCTTTCGGGGACGGCTTCGCGGTCGCTCCGTGAACGACGTTTGCGAGCACATTGCGCTCTTTGCGAAGCTCTTCGGCGGTGAGTTCGGTGGGGTGTTTATCGTGGGTCATGTGTGATCTTTCGAAGAAATTGAGGGGGTCAGGAGACGAAGCAGGGCTGCAAGATCCGTCCGCCTCGGTGAGAAGGCGGACGGACGCTGCAGCCCCGATCGGAGGCGCGCTTTAAGGTTGGATGAGAGGTTTCGGGCGGTAGATCGCGACACGCGGCCTCAGCCGCGACCGGACTTCGCGCCGTGCAGTTGCGAGCAGCTTCTCGACCGCCTCGAATTGTTCGCGCTGCGCGGGTCCGATGCGCCCGATACGAGCATTGCGCTCGAACAAGTCGGACCCGGTCGCGATGAAGAGCCGATGCGATGCGCGAAACATCGTGGGACGATAGAGCCCACAGGCAGCCGCCTGGTCGGCATCGGCGATGACGATATCATCTTCGCACAGCAGCCGGCCCTCCGGGCTGACACCGGGCGCGACGATGTTCATGGGAGCATCACCGATAAGCCCGCGTGAGAGGAGCAAGCAAGGACGCGTGCCAGGCGGGATGTCGAACTCGCCATCACGTTTGCGGTCGGAGCCATAAGGGAAGCGCATCAGGAAGATATCGCCGGGTTTGAGCCGTCCACCCGGGAGCAGGCGAAGGTATCGGTCGTGGAGCATGAGTGCCTCGTGTCGTTGATAAGAAAAACGACGCGCGAAACCTCACCAACGAACCCCGATACGCGGCCTCGGGGCTTGGCTTGATTGCGTGCGTCAAAGACGCTGCACGCAAGCAAGACATGCGCCGTGGCCTGCCCTCCCGCGACCCATTGATCGCCCGTCTGCGGGCAGATCACGCGGGTGCCGGGGAGAGCGTCGAGAGGGGTGACATCCCTCTCGACCCGCCGGGGGCGCCGGGAGAGTTCGGAGAGGGTGGCGCGCGCCTCTTCGATCCGTCGGAAGGACGCCGAGAGGGTCCGGGGAGATTGGCGAAAGTCTCCCCCGGTCCGCCGGATGGGCGCCTTAGGGTGCAGGGAAAGTGGCGAACGATCCCTGCCCTGGGGGTTTGGGGGATGTGGAGCTTCCCCCATGCGGCGCGCAGCGGCGCCGGGTCTGGGGCTGTGCCCCAGCGAACGCACGGGACGCGCTATCGGCCGAAGGACGATTGCGCGGCCTGTCTAGTGAGTAGAGGACCCTGCGCACCGGTTGCGTGAAGGCGTTTGGAATTGGGGAGTGCTATGCAGCTGCGGCTGGAGTGGATAGCGAGCGAACGATCCAGTCGTCGGGAAGCTCTAACCGGCGTGGATTATCATCGGGAGCAGACCTCATCGATCACCCTATTCCGGCCGTCTTCACTCAGCACCGAACACTCCGGTCGCAGCCTCCAATTCAGACATTAAGCGGCGGCTCTCAAATATCGAGCCATTTGCTGTAAGCCCTTATGTCCATCATTGGAACAGTGCCAAGAGATTGCAATTGAGCTATCAACTCAAAGAGAAATTTTGTGGTGGCCGACGACGATGTGAAGCGCTCGTGAATCGCAGCTTCATTGTCAAATTTGAAAATGCCGTGCGCTGCCACGCAGCCGAGGTCTAGTCGTTTCAAAACGTCCCGATCAGCATCCAATTTCGCCTGAAGCGCATCGCCCAGCGGCGGATTTTTCCAATCACTCTCCAGCGCAACCAACCCACCGATAATGTGCTTCGGCGGCACCGGCTCAGCAGGACCGTTAGCCGTTGGGATAGGCATACTTGTTCTGCTAAGCGATCGAACCGTCGCCACCTTGTCTCTAGCGTAGTCGATCATCGATGCATTGATTGATTGCTTCGCTTCAAATACGGCATACACGCTTTCAGCTGGAACCACTTTTGCGCCGAGAAAATCGAAAACGAATGGCGAATACTGTCGGTCAAAAACAACAATATCAATTTGATCGCTAAAAACGCCGTCACTATCCACAATATGTGCACTGCACACACGGTATCGCTCCGGAAGGTACTGTCGCAGCAAGCCAATCCATATCGCTTCTGAGGTGTCACCTTTCGTTCCCGGATGATTGAGCGCCTCGCGGGCTACACCCAGCTCAGTATCAATTTTGCGATGCAGGCTGGCGAAGAGTTTAGGAAGTGACCATTCACTCATCTTACAAAGCGCTCCCAACTACCTATCAGAGCTCTCTGCGCAGCAGCGGCAACTGCCTGCTTGCCCGTGATTGATAGCTCATCAGATATCACATTGTTTGTGTTGGCTGGGTCAACGATACGTGTGACAGTCAGGCGATCTGCGAAGTACCTCAATACATCGGCGACGTTTTCAGGTAGTCGCCCGATCGGCCTTCCATGCAGTGCTTCCAGAGTTGCTAATTCAAGGTAGATTGAGGGAAATTCCAAACCCCATTGGTCGCGCCAGAGCTTAACAACTCGGATTTCTTCAGTGCGGCGGCTGCCTCGCACCAGATTGATATGAGTTTTAATATTAGTCTTAGTCCAAGTGTTGGCTTTTTTTCGAAAAAGGCTGTGATCAGTACCATATTGCCCCTGACGTTTACCTGGCACCAAATCAACCTGATTGCCAGCTACATTGATACCAAGAGAAACGTTTTGATCGCGATACTGATAACCATACTGATTGAGGCAATTACCGAGGGAGCTTCGTATCTGTGCCAGTGTCGCAGGCGTACTACTGGACAACGTCAAAAAGAGATCAATATCTGTGCTACTTTGATTAGCCGTACCCTTTGCGAACGATCCGCTGGGCTCGATAGCAAGAAGGTACCCACTACCCCAATGCTTGAGCATCGGCGAAAGCGTAGCAGCTACGGCGCGCACTGGCGAAAACGGGCCAGTGCCCACTTGCTCACGAGCTAAGACACTTCGAAGATAGTTTCCAGGCGACACTACACGAGACCTAGTAATTTTTAAAAGATACCTTCACTACATAACCTACTCTCGACGACAATTCACCTACTGTCGTTCGAGAATTTTGGAAGGACCGGCGCAATACCGTACGGATCACGTAATCCTTTAGGCAATCGGACTGTGAGGATGCGGACATACCAGCAGCGTCGTCGCAAGACCAAGCCTTGCAGAGGCAGTTTAATCGAACGTCTACGTTTGGCTTCTCCGGAGCATTCTTAGTATGTGCTGCTAATGTCCACTCCCCCTCCCTCCAGCAGGAAGACTAGAAACGACCCTCTCCGGACATTCGCCAAGCTGGCTCCGCTTCAGCGCAGCTTCCCCAAACCGGCCATCCGTGGCATCGTGCAGCAAGGTCTGGCACGCCAAGGTCGGCTCCGCGGACCTAGTTGCCATTGCAAGGTAGACGCTATCTCAATTGAATTATGTTCTGTGTATGGACAACGAAAGAAAAAGAACAAGCGAAGACAGATCTGTATCTGAGAGATGCGGCCCCTGCCAACGGGCCGTTTGTGCCGTGGCTGGAAGAAGTTTGTATGAAGGAATACGCAGTTGCTCTTTGGGGCGAGTGGCTGCAATTAGCGACATGTGACAAGATTGATCTTGCCGGAAGTAGCGAACTTGCCGTCCGTCAACAGCGCGGCTCGCAACCGCCTCAAGCCGCGCTTTGCTCAGATAGCTCTACATCGTTCGACGTGATGGCGGTTCACAACGTTCGGAGCTGAGAGCCAAGCGATTTCGACTCCTTTCTCACTAAATAACTACAATGAACTATCCTGGAACGTCGCTGAATTTGCCAAGATCGCGCCAATAGCTGGCATCATCTGCGATAAGTCGTAAGAGGCGGACTGGAGCGCGACTGTAAAGGTTGGCAGGGGTGTTGGAAAACGATAATGCAGGCATATTGCTGTGGGACGTCAAGTCCCTCTAAGCACGCGATCGACGAAAGACGAACATGTCAGATACCAAGCCCATTTTGCCAGAGCTCGAAGCATGCGCGACTAAGCTGGAAGCAAGCGACAGCTATAAGGTTCTTCGGAAAGTTCCCGAACCAAAGAAAGCGAAAATTCGTACAAACGATGAATTGCGCTATGCAATGATCGTCGACACCGAGACGACGGGACTCGATCTTCGCACCGATGAGGTGATCGAGTTTGGTTTTCTTCTGGTGGCTTACAAAGATCACGACCTCAAGTACGTAAAAGACTTCGGGAACGAAATGAGGGAGCCAGATCGCAAAATTCCTGAGCAAATCCAATATTTGACCGGCATCACGCCTGAAATGGTAAAGGGGAAGAGGCTATCTAAGGAGAAGATACTTGGAGCACTTTCTCTCGCCAATATTGTGATCGCACATAACGCAGCCTTTGACAGGCCGATCTGCGAGCGGCTTTTTCCGGAGTTTGGGGACAAGCCTTGGGCCTGCTCATTGACGGAAGTACCGTGGAGAAAGTACGGCTTCGAAAGCGCGAAGCTCAAGTACCTCCTTCTGGAAAATGGCTATTTCTTTGAAGGTCATCGTGCCCTTGATGACTGCGCAGCGCTAGAAACTCTTCTAAACCTTGCATCTCCGAGCGGGAGGTCGTTTTTTGAAGAGCTTATGGAAAGTGCTCGACAGCCCAGCTTTGTCTTTCGTGTCCAAGCGCCTTATGAGTTGCGTCAAAAAATGAGAGATTTTGGTTTTCGTTGGTCGCCATTTGAAGAGACAGCAGGCGGAGAATGGCTAAAGACCGTTAAGTCGGAAGATTTTGAATCTGAAAGAAAGCGCATTGAGAAGATGGAGCGTGAAGGCGCACGGCTTAACTATATCGAACAGGACGCATTCACTCGCTACCGGCTTCGGCCTTAAAGGCAAAGAACGACCCCAATCGTTGAAGCGAAAATAAGAAATAGTATGGCAATCTGGAAGATCATTACGGAAGTGAAGTTGAAAACCTGGAGAGTCTTGGAATGGATCCAAATTCTAACTGCTTGACAGCGGCTCGAGGCATGTTCTTTTTGAAGCTTCCAGAGTTTAAAATCTTGACTGGTATGATTGACGCCCACACCGTGAACGCTTTCTTCATACCGAGCCGCAAGTTTTGAAATAACGGAGTAGTCGGGGTGTGCTTTTGCCAGCTCTCTTTCAGTCTCTCGCAAAATTCCCGTTATCGTGAATGCGTTTTGTAACATTTTTTCTGCGTAAACAGACCTGCCTGCCGCAAAGTCAAATAGTGAGATGACGAGCAGAGATACTGACGCCACAACGGAGATCAGGCTTAGAGCGCGAGTTTGAAGAGACGAGAACATCTCCGGGAAAAGGCTCCCTGCCAATGACCATCCAGCTAAGTACACTGATAGCAGCGCTATAGTGGCTATGCTGAATTTCTCCTTCCTTTGCTCGCTCTCAGCGACGGAGAAGCGAACACCTCTAGTCGTAAGCATTATGCCGACCAAGTGGGTGTAATAGCCGCGTTCATCAATTTCACCAGTCATGAGTAACTGTACCCCACTCCCACTGCATCTACGCCTCCGAGTCCATGTCTCATTAGGCTCTTTCTACTTGCACGCCATGCGCTGAAAAAGCTCGGCGCATTAGTTTCCATTATTGGAGTTTTTCTCTTGTACCAAGAACCGTCAATTAACTGATCTTTTGTCACGGCTTCGTGTAGCTTCTTTGCTGTGGTCGAACGCACCAATCGAGCGCGTTCAGAGATGGCGCGATGGAGTACGTCAATCAACCAACCATCTAGTGCTCGGAATTGCTCTCCAGATTCAACTAGGCTAAAATAAGACACTGCGCCTTGGACGTTTTTAAGACTTATGTCACCATCAAGATAGAGATCTATCGTACTCTGCTTCAAATTTCCATAAATATACTTTCGAAGTTCGTTCATACACGTGACGAGATCCCAATCATAAAAATCGCCCCCAATCCTTTTGGGCGAAACTTTTCTCGCCCTGCGAGGGTGAAGTAATAGATGCATATAAATAATTTTCGCGCATCTCACCTTGATTGCTCTGATCGATTTGTCGCTCACGAACACTTTTCGGGGAGTGAATTTATAGCTGAGGAATGTAAACTCACTTATGTGGCGCATCTCGGAGTCGACTTCCGAGAGGATGCGAATTCCCGTAGACTTTTTCTCATTAATTTCGACGCCGCTTGCCTGCGAAAAACTTCTGTACGCCTCGGCGCATTTTAGAGCATCCTCGTAGTTAAAGTTTACTACGACGCTGTCGTCCGCAAATCGCGCAAACGAACCACTAATCTTACTAAGCTCCATATCTAATGTGTGGGCGGCTAAGTTGGAAACAAACAAAGATATGCTGTTCCCTTGGGGCGTTCCGACTGACCGCTCCTCTATAATTCCATCAATGGAATATTTGTGCTTTAGGATGGAGCGAATTACCTGCCTCTCCATATGCGTGGTCTGAAATGGGCTGCTCTTCTCGAGCAAAGTTTCGATATGCTTATGGTCGATATTGTCGAAGTATTTACTGAAGTCATACTGGCTAATAAATATTTTCTCAGCTCCCAGTATCGAGCGAACCCGCAAAACCGCATCGAGAGGTGTCTTTCCCTCTTGGTACGCAAAGCTACTATCGGAGAATACTTTTGCGTTTCTCCGCCTCAGGTTCTTAATGAAAATAGAGGCAATTACCGCGTCAGGTATACTGAACGCGTCGATATTACGTATGCCACCGTCAGGCTTGGGATATCTATGACGCAAAGCTGGGCGCGGCTCGTAGTCTCCAAGTTGCAGACTGTTCCAAAGGCCCCGAGCGATAAACTTAGAGTGATTGATGCAGTACCTAGGGTCAAAGTGTTTATCAAACTCCCACGATTTTGGCGTGGATATTTTTGGCTTCTTTGCTCTCTTCCCGGTTCGCTTTTTGTAGATGCCTCGGTATCTGTGGGCATAGAATGCGTTCTGAGAGTGCTTACCTAGCCGCTTCCTTGCTTCAGCTATAATCTCGCGCTCAATCAGTCGTAGCATTCTAATCCCGTCTTTTATTGCCAGCGGATAGCGATAGTCAGGGGCCGTTGCGAAGGTGAATGCTGGTTCGCCCAGCATCCGGCATGGTGAAATTGCTAACCGCTGGCTAGTGCTTCTCGCACATGCGTTAATAGATCAATGACTTTCCCGTTCGCCGCAAGCCAAATCTGTGGTACTCGCATCTGGCACCAACTCGAGAGGGGTTAGTGCAACAATTCCATCCATCTCACTGAATGACCTTGAGCGTTGTGAGCGCCTCTCCCAGCTAGCGTGGCTGCGATCACTTTCAGATTGGGCGCTCGTGTTCCAAGCTGGCTCGGTTTTGGGACTTGATGGAGACAGTGCTTTTGGCGCCCGACAGGTTGGTGTTCGCTAGGCCAAGAAGGTGCGCTTCTGCGCACCGCTGACGTTCGTCCTGGACTCAGCGAATGGCGGCTCCCCGCTCTTCCGGCTTGGGCGCAGTGAACGGGCCAAAGCGGTCGTTCAGCCGCCATCAAGCACATTTCCGCTCCCGGCGGAAAGCCGCCATAAGCCCCATGCATGAACGAGGCGCCTGCCGGGCGAAAATGCTGTGATCGCTGCCAATCATCTAAACGGGCTTCCCTCAAAACTGCTACGTTGTGCGCTCTAACAAACAATGGTTTTCTGTGAAGATGGAAGCCCTCAAAAACCTCCTGCAATTGCCCTACCAGACCCTTGCCATCTTGGTTGCGGGCTATCTGTCCTATCGTCTGGCCTACACGGGCCGCGACACGACGCACCGGACACTGGACACACTTGCCATAGCGCTGGTGTTTTCATTTGTGGCACAGGCC
This sequence comes from Thioclava sp. ISO4, assembly GCF_058105145.1. Lineage (NCBI taxonomy): Bacteria > Pseudomonadati > Pseudomonadota > Alphaproteobacteria > Rhodobacterales > Paracoccaceae > Thioclava > Thioclava sp. ISO4. Next base: position 1,861,821 of record NZ_CM176571.1, on the reverse strand, counting down.
GCGTCAGCGGGTCTCTTGATCCTCTACAACTGGAAATATCCGGTCCCATCGGGCGGCGAATTGCCGTTATGGGTGGGCTACGGAGCAAGCGTTGGTGGGATCATTGTTGCTCTATCGGCGGCTGGAGTATGGCGGCGGGCGAGCGTGAGCGCCGTTCCTGAGCTTCTGCGAAGTGCAGGCATATCATCGGCGGATAGAAATACCGCTGCATGGGAAACCGTCATTAGTCGCGAAGACTCCGGCCCCTCTCAAATAACGGTTGCTAAGAAAGACGGCACGACGTTGCAATGTGAGCGGCTGGACGATTTCAAGAAAGCGCCGTTCGGCCCCATGATCCTGGGGCAAGACGGCTCCATTGCAATGTATGTGACCGATTATCGCGCGACTGACTCAGATGAATGGGAAAAAGTGGACCCATCGCATGGCGATTGGGGACCGGAAATCACAATCATTCCGGCGGGCGAAATCTCCGAGGTTCGGATACGGCACGCCCCTTCACTTCTTGGGCGGCGGCGGCGAAGCCGGAGCACTGGGGATGGGTCTGGCGTTGTCGGGGATATAGACGGGTCCGACACCTGACTGCGCTTGAACGCCTGACTGCGCTTCAAATGGCATAGCTTTACCTCTTGGGTGGCGGTGGCGAAGACGGGGTCGCAGGCATAGGGCGGGTGTTCGTCTCCGGGATCGGACGCGACGGCGGCGTTGTAGGACGCGGCGGCGTAGGCGGTGCGGACGGTTTTTTAGTCATTGCATTACCTTTTCGGCTTAGGAGGTGGTGACGATGCCGGCTTGCTGGCAACAGGTTTCTGTGATCTTTCAACGACAACTCTAGCAGTGGACGGCTTAGGGGGCGTGTTGGGCATGCTCTACCTTTTTGGTTTGGGTGGTGGTGGTGTACCCGGTGCAGCAGCACGGGGCTGTTGCGATCCTTGCACCCGAACCTCTCCCCGCTGACGCGGGACAGGTTTGGGCTTTGGCGGTGGCGTAGGTTTCTTTGCCATACTCAGCGCTTCGGTTTAGGCGGCGGTGGTGCGGAAGGTGCGCTTGCCATCGGTTGTTGAGACTTGATCGAAATGCGCGAGTAATCCGGCTTTGCAACCATCCTCTCAATTTGCTCAGTCTTGATTTCTTCTTTGCTCATCTTCGCGCCCCTCTGACTCGGTAGTTTGCCAGAACATAAGAAAAACATGGCTTCGCTTCTAGCATGCACTGACGTGGGGACACCTGACTAGCACAAGATGTTGCGTGTTGCCATGCTGTTGGGAGACTGGAGGCCGCCTAGCGGTGGACGCCACCTTTTCATTTATTGCGCCAAGGGCGCTCGAAATGCAGTCTTTCTATAACGAAGAAATATTTTCGTGCTTTCGGTGCGCGGCCATCGTTCGAGATAGTTTGCCTCACGGAGGTCTAATCTTTCAAGCCTGATGAAGCCCGCTTCAACCGTCGCCGCCGCGCTTTCTCCCCCGGAAGCCTAAGGTACTCTTTATCCCGTTCGCACTCTGACTTGTGATAGTCATTGCCCATTGACCAGCGAACTTCACGGGCGCCGTAATCAAATTTGACTCCTCGATAGCATGGCCCCATTTCAGCCGACCATTCCGCCTTGAATTTCTGCATGGTCTGCCATTCGTGTTCTTCCAGCTTCTTATCCTCATACCCCTCTTGCCAAGGCTTGCGACCGTAAGCGTCCCATCCGTCGCTACCGCCACCTTCAAAGCCGACGAGAGTCGTTCCTCCGCCATGGATATGGCGCGGGTCTGGCATGAATAGATATCCGTCTCCCAGCTTTCGCCAGTGTGTCGAGCGTAGACGCTTCTCAGGAAACAGCCATTCTTTGACCGGAGAAGCGATGTACCGAAAGGCGCTCCGTTTGGTGACGTAATTGATTTCGACAACTTCTTCCTCGGAGAGATGCCGACAGTGCTGAATATCCATCATATTGAAAAGCGCCGCCGGTCGAAAATACTTCGGGTTTGGCCTCAGCTTGAAAGCGTTCTGGAACGGGTCGCGCACCCATGTAAGATTCGTGAGGATGAGAAGCTTATCCGGCGATAGCGGGAAGTATGTGTGAGTTGCGACCATGCGGATATCGGGATCATTGTAGCCCGCGCACCATTTGGACGCCGGGAAGCATTCGCGGTTGTATGCGACCACGGGATGGTCAGAAATAATGAATTTCGTTGGCGATTTGCTGGCATCCGCAATCTGCCAGACAGCTTCGCCCCAGATGTTGCAGAAGATGTTTTGAATCCGCTGCATTTCATGGAGGGTTCTGTTTTTGCTGATACCGCCAAGGATGGATCGAAGCCATCCCAACCCCTTTGGCGTGCGAAGTTTCTGGACACTCATGTATGGCAGAAGCGTATTGAATGCGTCACCTGACTCGGAGTTGAATTCAAAGTCTGCAAAGTGTGCGACTGCGGCGGGAGCGCTGCTATCAAGCTGTCCGAAAAAGAAACGCTCAATGTCGCGGTTTTCGATGCTGCCCCATCTGGTCGTATAGAGGTCGTCTTGCGCGAAACACTTGGCAGGCCCCCAATGCAACTGCGCACGCCGCGTGTAGGAGCGGCCATTGTTTGTCACACGATCCGGGCGCAGATCCAAATACCATTGCTTGTGCTGCCCCACCGGAAGGAAGCGCTTCTGATACCATTCAGGTACGTAGTGGTTGTGCTTGTAGTCCTGCTTCATGGTGCGCCTGTACACGTCGCTGAACGGTTCTAGGTAAGCGGTAAGTACATGATACGTTCTTCCCCCCTTACAGGTCACGTACCCCAACCGCAGCGTACTTCCGCTTTGCCGGCCCTCGATGACTTTCGACCATACCACAGCGAATGGCAGATCCCCGACCTTTATGGCTGAGCCTCCCATCGTCGCTTGAGCATCCCCGACGCTCTCCTATCAAGCACCTCCCGGGTAGATAACGGGGGAAATTCACAGCGATTTCCGCGCAAAATGACATGAACCCACATCGATCTCACAAGCACGGAGATCGACTATGTCATCAGCAACGAAAACCCACTACCCAATCGTCATGCGCATGCAAGGCATGCACCCCCGCAATCTTGCCGGTTACGAGAAGCACCGGATGCGCCGTGGGGGCGACCACGGCCATTGCGAACGCACTCTCATGGCGCAAAACCGGCGCCTCATCGGCTCCGAGAGTTGGGCGCAAGATGCTTGGGACGAGATCCAAGACATGCGCCATGCAAACCATCTCCTCGAATTGGAGCAACTGCGCCGGCGGCGTCGGAAGACGGAGCTTAAGAACGCGCTTTTTCGGGGGCCGCGCGACCCTTGGCGCGCAACCCGACACGGTCCGCTGCGCGAAATCATTCTGACCGTAAATAAGGAATGGTTCGACAAAGACCTCACCGAGTTTTTCGGGGAGAGCGGACCGACGCGAGAAATGCAATTCGAGACGCGGGCCAAGGAGTGGCTCGTGACGAACTTCGGCGATGACTGCGTTCATGCACGCGCCGATCTCGACGAAACAGCATATCATATCCACGCCGTGATCATTCCCCGCGCAGTGACAAAGGATGGTCGGCGTATGCTGCAGCCGGCGGTCCACCCGCTGATCCGCAGTTACGAGAAGGCGCAAGATAGCGTCGGCGCATGGTTCGAGGAGATCGGGCTCCAGCGCGGCGAGCGTCGCAAGCAAGCCCTGCGTGAGGCTCTCAAGCACAACAGGAAAGTCCGCGAAGCGCGCGCGAATGGGGCGGCCGATCCTGGAGCCGAGGTCGCGTTGCCAAACCATCGCGATCACGTCAGTCCAAGAAAATGGCGCGAGCGTCAGGAGATTGAGCTGGCCAGCCGCGACAAGGCGGTGAAGCAGACTGAGGAAACCCTCGCTGCCGAAAAATCGGCGCTTGCAGATCAAGTGCGTACCGTCACCCAGCAGCAACATGACGCACAGTCCGTGCTCGATGTCGCGGCTGCCGTGGCTGAAGGCCGCGTGGATATTGTCCCCGACGCGGACGAGACGGCGCCACAGGCCGCTCAAGCCGAAACACTAACGCCGGTGCTGCGCCTATTCGGGCGTGCGCTCGAGGTCCTGCGACAACGAGCACGCAAAGAAGCACGCGCCGAACTCGATGATGAGTTCACCCAGATCAAGGCGGCGGACGCAGCACTTCTTGAGATCGCGAAAACGCTGCCCGACAAAGCCCGGGAGCGCCTCGCACAAGCGCGCAGATCGCTTTCGTTGCCGCTGAATGCGCTTCGCCGCCGCTTGTCGCGCGCCCACTCGGACGACACCGATCGAGGCCCTACCGAGAAAACGTGAAAAAGTTCGCGAATTCGATTTCCGCGCTCAGCGCGATGAACCCACCTCCTGAACAGCGTCCGAGAAGCCCCGCGACAGGCGCGAGGCGGACGCTGCAATGACCGCCAGAAAAGGATTGGACTACATGGCACAGAAAAACCGGCATCCTGTCATCGACTGGAACCGCATGACCGACCGCCAACGGCAAATGAAAGCGCGGGCGGAAAACCTCACGGCGCAGATCGCTCTTGATCAGCACCGCGAACATGACCGCGCGAATAAAGCCCTTTTCGCAAGCCTCGAGAGCGTCTTGGCACAACTTGCAGGTACGCCCAAAGCAGTCGAGTTCTTCCGCATGTTCAGCGAAACCGCCACGCTCGCCAACGCCAAACGGATCGCAAATCATCCCGACTGCCCGGATCGCGTGCGCGACGAAATCGCGCAGCGGATCGAGAAGGCTGGTGCCGCCCGTAGCCACGAAGGCGTTGCACGCGCTGCGCTCGGGAAGCCGGACAACGCCAGCGAAGGCTAACGGGGCTTAAATCATCCAAGACGAACAGAAAGGGCGCGGTGTATTCCGCGCCCTTTTCTCGTTATCACGGGCCTCATTGGCTGATCAGCAATCGGAACGTACCGGCGCAGTCCGGTACCATTAGCCAGTTAAGCACTGCAGAGGCACTCCGCTAACAACTATCGGTCGGGTTAGGCCCCCTGCCCCGTCGCGGTCCGCGCGGCGCTGTGGCAGATTTGCCCGGTATTCCGATGCATGCCGTCAAACGCTTGATCAGCGGGGAATTTCGCCGCAGCTAGAGGGTAACACCCGCGTGAGCGAGACCTATGAGATGACCGCCGATCCAAAGCCCCACCTGCCCGACCATCCCCAGCGCTATGCGCTTGTGAACGAACTGCACGCCCGCCCCTATCCGAAACTCGGCGTGCCGGGACATGCGGTCTATGTCGCCTTCAAGGAGCCGCGCGATGCCGCCAATCGCGACCGCAGCAAGGATCACGATCACCTCGTCGACCTTCTGACGCGTCATGGCGCGGCGCAGCCGAAGGCGGGGATTACCCATTACGGCGGCAAGATCGGGCGCCACGAGGTGAAATGGGAAAGCCATACCGAATTCACCACCTATCTCGCTTTCGGCAAGGGCGTGTCGTCGCGCGCCTTCGACCCGGCGGAGACCGAAATCTACCCCGATAGCTGGATCGATGCCGCGCCCGGCGGGCGGATCGCCGCGGTGCAGATCCGCATCGAGGAGCTGCCCGAGAACCCCGACGACATATCGCCGCTGCTGGAGCAATGGTTCGTCACCGAGAGCCTCGTCTGCACCTGGGTGCTCGACGGGGCGGCGGTGGTCGCGGGCGATTTCCGGATCGACCCGAACGGGCAGATGCGCTTTGCCGTCTTCGCGCGGCCCGGCACTGGACCCGGGCGGATCGGACGCACGGTGCAGCGGCTTTGCGAGTTGGAGACCTATCGCGCGATGTCGATGCTGGGGCTTGCGCGGGCGCGCGACCTGTCGAAGCGGCTCAATGCGCTCGATCCACGCCTGACCGAGATCGTCGACGGGATGGGCAATGACGCCAATTCCGCCGAAGAGACGCTGCACGACCTGCTGGAAATCTCGGCCGAGTTGGAGAGCCTCGCGGTGCAGCATTCCTTCCGCTTCTCCGCGACCGGCGCCTATGAGGCGATCGTGCGCGAGCGGGTGGAGGCCCTGCGCGAAAGCCGCTTCGAGGGGCGTCAGAAGCTGAGCGAATTCATTGCGCGGCGCTACGACCCGGCGGTGCGCACGGTGAATTCGGCCGAGACGCGGCTCCGCCAGATGGTGACGCGGGCGGCGCGCGCGGGCGAACTGCTACGCACGCGGGTCGATGTGGAACGCTCGGCGCAGAACCAGAAAGTGCTAGAAAGCATGGATCGCCGCTCGGACCTTCAACTGCGCCTGCAGCACACGGTCGAGGGGCTGTCGGTGGTCGCGATCAGCTATTACGCGATCTCGGTCGCGGGCTATCTCGCCTATCCGCTCTCGAAGAAGATCGGGCTAAGCAAAGAGCTGATGATGGCGGGGCTGACGCCGATCGTGATCCTCGCGGTCTGGGTGATGATCCGGCGCATTCGCAAGGGGATGGGCGGTCACTGATCGGCGATGAGGGGCTTTGCCTCGGCCCGCGCGGCTGACAGCGCCGCAGCGGGACGAAGTTCGATCATCAGCCCGCGCTTGCCGCCGTTCAGGATGATCGTCTCGTAGCCAAGCGCGCTCTGCTCGAACGCCACCGGGCTTGCGCGTTTCTGCCCGAAGGGGCTGATGCCGCCGGTGCGAAACCCGGTCAGCTTCTCGGCCTTGGCGGGCTCCATCATCTTCGCGGATTTACCCCTGAAGGCCGCAGCCACCTTCTTCATCGACAGCGTCGCGTCAGACGGGATCACCGCGCAGGCAGGCTTGCCATCCACCTCGACCATCAGGGTCTTGAGAACCCGCGAAGGCTCCACTCCGAGCGCACTGGCCGCATGGAGGCCGATCTTCTCCTGACCGGCCTCATAGGCATATTCGTGCAGTTCGAAGGCGAGCTTGGCGCGGGTCAGCGCCTGTGTCGCCGGGGTGGCATGACCCATCGGCCCTCTCAGAAATCGGCGGTGGCGGGGTCCGGCCCGATGCGGCCTTCTGCAGCGTCGATATCCTTGATCTGCGCCATCTCTCCCTCGGTCAACTCGAAATCGAACACGTCGATATTCTCGCGCATCCGCTCGTGATTGGCGGATTTCGGGATCGTCACGCAGCCCAGCTGCACCTGCCAGCGCAGGATCACCTGCGCCGCCGATTTGCCGTAGCGCGCCGCGATCTCGGTGAGGATCGGGTTCGAGAGCGCCTCGCCCTGCCCCAGCGGCGACCAGCATTCGGTGGTGATGCCGAGCTTCTCATGCACCTCGCGCTGCGCAGCCTGCTGGAAGCGCGGATGCAGCTCGATCTGGTTGATCGCGGGCGCCTCGCCGGCCTCCTCGATCAGCCGCTCGAGATGGTCGGGCAGGAAGTTCGACACCCCGATCGCGCGGATGCGGCCTGCGTCGCGCAGCTCGATCAGGGCTTTCCACGCCTCGACATATTTGTCCTTCGCGGGCATCGGCCAGTGGATCAGGTAGAGGTCGAGATAGTCGAAGCCCAGCTTGCCCATCGTCTCGTCGAAGGCGCGCTTGGTCTCGTCATAGCCCTGCCGGTCGTTCCAGAGCTTCGAGGTCACGAAGATATCTTCGCGCGCCACGCCGCTTTGCGCGATGCCGCGGCCCACGCCCGCCTCGTTGCCGTAAGCGGCGGCGGTGTCGATATGGCGATAGCCCGCGTCGAGGGCGTTTTCGATGATGGCGGGCGTATCGGCATCGTCCATTTTCCAGACGCCGAGGCCGAGCTGCGGGATCTTGATGCCGTCATTGAGGGTGAGGGTCGGAACGCTCATGGTCGATCTCCTGTCTGCCTGTTGGGTTGGACAACAGCTTAGGGCGGCGCGGCGTTCCGGAAAGGCGCTCACGGGGTAGTGAAAGGCGCCAGGGATTGGCCCGAGGCTGGCACGCCCCGGACCGTGCGCCCTTACTCACCGCGCGGGAAGCGTTTGTTTTCTTCCAGCACGTTAAGGTCCATGTGATTGCGCATATAGGCCTCGGAGGCTTTCTTGAGCGGCTGGTAATCCCACGGGTACTGGCCGCCCTGGCTGAGCGCCTCGTAGACGACCCAGCGGCGCGCCTGACTGGCCCGGACGTCCGCGTCGAAACGATCCAGATCCCAGCGCGCGGCGGCTTCGGCCTTCAGCGCGGCATAGGCCTCGGCATGGGCGGGGTCGCCCGCGAGGTTGGTCAACTCATGCGGATCGGCTTCGACGTCGAAAAGCTGATCGGGATCGAGGTTGCACAGGTTCAGCTTGTAGCGCCCTTTGCGCAGGCTCACGAGCGGCGCGTAAGAGGCCTCGGCGGCATATTCCATCGCCACCGCCTCTTTGCGGGGCTCGCGCTTGGCCTGCGGCAGCAGGGTCTGCCCGTCGATCCACGGGGCGATCTCGTCCATCGAGATGCCCGCCAGATCACACAGCGTCGGCGTGACGTCGATCGTCGAGACCGGATCGGAGACTAGCCCCGGCTCCAGCCCCGGCGCCGAGATCATCAGCGGCACGCGCGCCGAGCCCTCGTAGAAGCTCATCTTGAACCACAGCCCCCGCGCGCCCAGCATGTCACCGTGATCGGAGACGAAGAGGATCGTCGCCTCTTGGCGCGTGTCTTCCAGCACCTGCAGCAGCTCGCCGATCTTGTCGTCGAGATAGGACAGGTTCGCGAAATAGGCCCGGCGCGAGCGGCGGATATCCTCGGTGGTGATGGTGAACTCGCGCCAGTCATTGGCATCGAAAATCCGCTTCGAGTGGTTGTCCTGCTCCGCGTAGGGGATGGTGCCGACCTCGGGCTCGAGATGGTCGCAATCCTCGTAGAGATCCCAGTATTTCTTGCGCGCGACGTAGGGGTCGTGCGGATGGGTAAAGCTGACGGTGAGCATCCACGGGCGCGCATCGTTGCCCCGCGCCAGATCGTAGAGCTTCATCTTCGCTTCATGGGCGACGTTGTCGTCATATTCCATCTGGTTGGAAATCTCGGCAACGCCGGCGCCGGTGACGGACCCCATGTTGTGATACCACCAGTCGATCCGCTCGCCGGGTTTGCGGTAATCCGGGGTCCAGCCGAAATCGGCGGGGTAGATATCGGTGGTCAGGCGGTTTTCGAAACCGTGAAGCTGATCGGGGCCCACGAAATGCATCTTGCCCGAGAGGCAGGTCTGGTAGCCCGCGCGGCGCAGGTGGTGGGCATAGGTCGGAATGTCCGAGCGGAACTCGGCCGCGTTGTCATAGACGCCGTTGCGCGAGGGAAGCTGTCCCGACATGAAGGCCGCGCGACCGGGCGCACAGAGCGGCGAGCCGGTATAGGCATTCTCGAACCGCACCGAGCGTTCCGCCAGCTTGCGCAGGTTGGGCGTGTGCAGCCACTCCGCCGGACCGTCGGGAAAGAGCGTCCCGTTGAGCTGATCGACCATCAGGATCAGGATGTTCGGGCGCGGCTTGCTGTCGTCCTTGGCGGCGGTTTCGAGGTCAGGCATTGCGGCGCGCTCCTATTATTGATCCACGGGTCAATAACCCCTGTAGCGATCCGGAGCGGGGAAACGCAAGGGCGCGCCGGGTCAGGCGGCCGCGATGATCCGGGCCTCATGGCGTTTCAGGCTGGGCCGCGCGGCGAGGTAGCTCTCGACTTCGCCGTCCAGTTCCGGAAAGAGCGCGAGCAATTCGGCCCGCTGCGCCTGATCCATCTCGTTCATCGTCGCCTGCCCCGGCTGGAAGCTTTCGGTCCAGAGCCCGTCGGAGAAAACGATCTCGTGATTGTCGAACATCACGTGGATATAGGTGACCGCCTCGGCCTCCTCGTCGATCTCGATCCCCGGCAGCCCGACGAGGTGGCGCGCTGCGGCCAGCACCTCCGGCTCGCCCGCGATCAGCTGCGCGCGCGGCCCGGTCAGCAGGATGCGGTGCTGCGGCGAGACGCGCATCTCGCGCTCGGGCTGGTTCGCGCCCAGCGCACCCGGTGCGATCTTGATCGACCGGAATTCCGGCTTGGCCAGCAGTTCCGCAGCGCTGAGCGCGCGGGTACCGATCCAGCGGATGGGCTGGAAGCCGCTGTCGCGGGTCAGGATGCGGTCGCCGACCTGCAGGCTTTCGACCGCGCGCTCTCCCTTATGCGTCGCGATCAGCGTGCCCGGCGTGAAGCAGGGGATGACCTTTTCGATATTCGAGAAACTGACCGTGCCGACGACCGCGCCATTGCCATCATAGAAATCGATCGTGCCGTTTTCCGGGTTCGCCGCGTCACGATGCACGGCGACATTGTCCCAGCCCCAGTCGCTGAGGTCGATGATGTCGAAATCGTCGCCCGTCTCCGAGCCGTCGATCGTGTCGCCGGGGACGAGGTCGATGAACCTGTCGGCATCCGCGCCACCAACGAGAGTGTCGCCGCCACCGCCCGAGAGCGTGTCATTGCCCGCGCCGCCATAGAGCTGATCACTGCCTGCGTCGCCCTGCAGGACGTCGTTCCCGTCGCCACCGAACAGCGTGTCATTGCCGGTGCCGCCAACGAGGCTGTCATTGCCTGCGTCGCCGTAAAGCGCGTCATTGCCCGACCCGCCCAGAACGGTGTCGTTACCGGTGCCACCGTAGAGGATGTCATCCGCGCCCGCGCCGTCGATATAGTCGTCGCCGCCATTGCCGTAGAAGACGTTGGTGTAGCCGTCCGTCGGGTCCGAGGAGGCGCCGTCGAAGCCGATCAGCGTGTCGTTGCCCGCCGAGCCGTAAATCCCGTCGACGCCGCTGAGCGTGTCGCCCGTCGCATCGCCGCCCGTGGCCCTGCCCGCGCCGAGGTTGATGTCGACCGGGCTCGCGGAGTCCGAATAGTCGACATAATCCATCCCCGTGCCGCCCGAGAGGATATCGCCGCCCGCACCGCCATGCAGCGTGTCGTTGCCCGTGCCGCCGTCGAGCGTATCGGTCCCCGCCCCGCCATCGAGCGAGTCGTTGCCCGCGCCGCCGATCAGCGAGTCGTTGCCCGACCCGCCGTCGATCGAATCGTCGCCCGTGCCGCCATCGACCGTGTCGTTTCCGAGCCCGGCCAGCACGGTATCGTTGCCGCCATAGGCGCGGATGTAGTCGTCATTTCCGCTGCTGCCCGCGAGGCCCGCATCGTTATTGTCCACGCGATCCGAGCCATTCGCGATCGACTCGACGTAGTTCACGTCGATGCGGTCCGCCCCGTCGGTGCCGTCGACGTAGCCATCGTCGAAACCGGTCTGGAGGCGATCCGTCCCGAAGTTGGTCGCCGTATACGTTTCCGCGTGATCCAGCCGAATGGAAACGATCGGGCCATATTCGTAAGCAGCTGTGTCAGCCACGCTTTGCGACGTGGACAGGTTCATTTCGGGTGCAAGGAACATGTGTCCTTGATTGTCCTGCACGATGACAGCGTTCACTTGCTGCGACGTGCCGTCAGCATAAGTCAGTGTGGCGGTGTAGACCGCGATGCCGTCGAATGTGTAGGTTTGAACACCGTCACCAATATCGGTGCTGAACTGATCGTTCGTCGCGTAATTATCTGTATCGAGTGCGCCGGGATCCCCCCCGCGGTCGATCATCGTCGCCGCAGCGATGTTGTTGTGCAGTGGATCGGTAGTCGATCCGAAAACATCGCCTTCAAAGTAGCGCGCGTACTCCGAATCCGCATCTCCCTCGAACGGGTCGAGAGAGAGGTTGCTAGTTCCGAGATATATCCAGTTGAACGTCGTGGCCATGTCGCCGCTGCTTTACCTTGTTACTGTCGGACAGGCCCGCGAGGGACCGGTCTCCGACTTTCGAAGACTGTGCAAAAATATCGGGGCCTATGACGTGGCTGCTCGATTTTTATCGTTACTGATACTCTAACAAGGCCCTCATTTGGCGCGGGTTCGTGATCGTCTCACGGCGCAAATTGGGCGAAATGGGGGCTTTCCGGGCGGAGCGACACGCATAAGGAGAGTCGTGTCAACGCGGCCACGAAGCTGCGGAAATTCCGGCTGTCGGTCACACCATGTCTTTTCGGCAGAACCGAACTCTCACCATTGAATTCATTATGAAATTCCAAATCGAGTCACAGCAACCGCTTTCCAAATTACACAATCTGCTTTCCAGGCTCTCCTTGTTGTGGGGCGTCGGCTCCACGCTTCCGGCGGAAGCAACGAAAAGCCTCGGCTTTTACAAGCCGAGGCGCAGATCGCGTATTCTGGATGTGATCGAGAGAAGTCGTCTATTGTTTAGTCGGAAGCCATCAACGCTCCGACATTGCAAGCTTGGTAGTCTTCCCTAAGAAAGACGTTTTGCCCGACCGTGCATCCTGTATTTCGCTCGTATTGTGAGCTACCCCCTGAAATTCGGACACTGACATAAGCTACGATTTGCAGTCTGCTGATCTTCGACGAGAAGGAGATCAGAGATGTCGAAACGCAAGCAGCACGCGCCCGAGTTCAAGGCAAAGGTCGCGCTGGAAGCCCTGAAGGGTGAAGAGACAGCGGCCGAACTGGCGAGCCGGTTCGGGGTGCATCCGACGATGATCCATCAATGGAAGCGGGCCCTGCTCGAAGGCGCGTCCGGCGTGTTCGAGCGCGGGGGCCGCAAGAAGCCCGAGATCGACGAGGAGCAGGTGAAGGAGCTCCACGCCAAGATCGGGGAGCTGGCGGTGGCCAACTCTTTTTTGGAACGAAAGCTGAAGCCCTGGGGCGGGAAGTGAGGCGCGGCATGATCGAGCCTCACCACCCGGACCTGTCGATCGGCCAGCAGTGCAAGCTGCTGTCGATCGCGCGCTCGTCTTTCTACTACACCCCCAAGGGCGAGACCGAACAGAACCTCGGCCTGATGCGACGGATCGACGAGCAGTTCCTGGAGACCCCGTTCTTCGGCGTCCGGCAAATGACCTGGCATCTGCGTAACGACGGACACTTGGTGAACGAGAAGCGGATACGGCGACTGATGCGCCTGATGGGGCTGATGCCGATTTACCAGAAGCCCAACACCAGCAGGCCCGCAAAGGGCCACAAGACCTATCCCTACCTGCTGCGAGGTCTGCGAGTGGATCGCCCGAACCAAGTCTGGTGCTCGGATATCACCTACCTGCCCATGAGGCGCGGATTTCTATACCTCGTTGCGATCATGGACTGGCACACGCGAAAGGTCTTGGCCTGGCGGATCTCGAACACGCTGGAGGCCGACTTCTGCGTCGAAGCGCTGAACGAAGCCGTCCACAAGTTCGGCCCGCCCGAGATCATGAATACCGATCAAGGGTCTCAGTTCACGTCCTTCGCCTGGACGGACACGCTGCGTCGATCCGGCGTGCGCATATCGATGGATGGGAAAGGCCGCTTCCTGGACAACATCTTCATCGAGAGGCTGTGGCGCACCCTGAAATACGAGTGCGTCTACCTGCACGCTTGGGAGACAGGATCGGAGACGAAGGCGGCCATCCGGAAATGGATGACCTTCTACAACCACCAGCGCCCTCACTCAGCCCTCGGCGGCAAGCCACCGGCGCTGGTGTATTGGCAGAGAAATGATATCAACCAACCCGGTCAGCAGGTGCAACGAGTAGCTTAATTTACGTCAGATCCTGTCCAAGAGATGGGGAGTAGCTCACCCTTCACGCTTCGCCCCGTTCGCACCAGATAAGAAACAGCGAGCCACCAACAATCATCAGCGCGCCGATCCACAATGTCCCCGGCGGAACGAAGCCGAATGCGGCAAAGCCTAATACGACGTTGAGCGGCAGCTTCATATGGTCGAAAGGCTGAAGAAAGCTTGCATCGGCCATGCCGTAGGACGAGACAAGAGCGTATTGCGCCAGCGCGGTCAGTAAGCCGATAGCGATTAGCAGCTCCCCCGCCGGTCCGAAGTTAACCGCCAAGCCGGCTCTCATTGCGAGGACTGCGTTAACCGGTGTGAGGAGGAGGAGCAGATAAACAGTGAGCGTTTCAGGGCTTTCCGTGCGCGTCATGCGCTTGGTGAGCAGGGAGGACGCGGCCCAGAGTGCGGCGCCCCCGACTGGAAATAGCGAGTAGGCGCTAAAGGCATCGGACCATGGGGCAAGGATCACCATTCCTCCCGCGAAACCCACCGTGACCGCGATCCAACGCGGCGCGGTCGGGCGTTCACGCAGAACGACGGCTGCCCCTAAGGTGACAAAAAAGGGCGAGAGCATCACCAGCGCAATAGCCTGCCAGATCGGAACATGGGCCAGGCCTATCGCCCACAGCTGCACCCCACCCGCCGCAAGGGCCACACGCAGGATGTGCTGCCATGGTATGCCGGTTCGCAGCGCTAGCCGACCCTTGGTCGCAAGCCACGGAACGGCAAACAGCAGCGCGAACGCATACTGCCAGAAAGCGACCCGGGAGGGCGGAAGCCCCTCGACCATAACCGCTTGCTGAACAAGGGTGTTGACCACGGCGAACAAGCCACCGGCCAGCACCATGAGGAAGGCCCCTGCGAACGCCGGGGCGGGATATAGGGATCGAAGAGTCATGGCGTCATCCTTTCATCTGCGCTCACGACTCAAGGCAGACAGGACGACGGCACACCGCACCCGCAGGGATGCGCTACGCCTCCTTCCCGTTCTCTTCCATCCGGACTGTCACCGTCGGCTCAGGAGTTGGCCCGAGGCGGGCCGCACCTGATCTGCTGACCCCCGCCAAGGCGAGGCGCTCGCGGGCTTGCGGAAATTTCCGCCTACCGCCGGTGGGGAATTGCGCCCCGCCCTGAGAACGAAGACACAATGGGGCGTCGGGGGGGGATGTGCAAGTTGGATCGGATGAGCTGATGCAATAGCCAGCGCTCTGCCAGCAGACGTGATACGAGGCTCATAGAAAGATTCTGACGATGGCCTATGTCACACCAAAATCCATTCTGCCTTTCAGAACGCACTCAAGAGAGTTTAATTCCTTCTATGACTGCAAGTTCTTACATCTCGACGTTGAGAACAAAGATTGGCGACGACCTTCTCTTGATTCCGAGTGTGGCGGCACTCATTCACGATCGGCACGGACGGCTGCTTCTTCAAAGAAAAGCTGGCCCGGAAGGTTGGAGCCTTCCGGCTGGAGGTATTGAGCCTGGCGAAACTCCGAACGATGCCCTTCGGCGCGAAGTGCTCGAAGAAACTGGCGCGGAAGTCCTCAAGGCTGACCTCGTATCAGTATTGGGAGGTGAAGCATTTCGTTACCGATACCCCAACGGGCATCTGGTGGAATATACGGTGATCGTCTTCAAATGCGTAGTGGCACCGACGGATTCTCCCTGCATTGACTCAGAGACCGAGGAGCTTCGATACTTTTCGGGAGCTGACATGCCAATACTTGCGCTCCCCTATCCCAAGGCGCTCTTGTTTTCGGGGTAACGTCAATCCACTGAGCAGGACGACACGCGGTTGCGGGTGAACGCGGCATCGGCAATCGACAGCAAGAGTGAGGTAACATGATTGAGATAAGGCAAGCGACGGATGCCGATGCCGATGAGGCCGTCAGCACCCTGCGCCGCTCGATCACCGAACTCTGCGTTGCAGATCATCAGAACAATCCGGCCGAGATCGAAGACTGGCTGAGCAATAAGACAGTCGGGACCTGACGGCAGTGGATCGCGCGGGTTGACGCCATCGTGCTGGTGGCCGAGCGAGATGGGAAGGTCACCGGGGTAGGCATGGTCACCCTGAGCGGCAACATCCTCTTGAACTATGTCCATCCGGGCGCACGTTTTAGCGGCGTCAGCAAAGCTGTCCTCTCTGGTCTGGAGGGAGTTTTGCGCTCGCGTGGCATCCAGCGCTGCCGTTTGAAAAGCACTCTTACGGCCCGATCATTCTACGAAAGCTGCGGCTTCCGGTCAGAAGGCAGTGACGCGCTATTGCTCTGGAAATCCCTGTAGCTTCCGGAGTTATAAAGGGTTCGGAGTCGACAACTGGCTGCCGCGAAGCGTGTCCCAACAAGCACGGGGCTGCCTCAGCTGACGTCATCCGAGCACCAGACCGCTTCACGCGAGTAGACTTCGCGTCGCCGCAATCTCTCTCGAGCCCTCTTTGACCTTCCGAAAGATCACAAGTAGCGTTTGCCACCTTCAGGACGAGGAACCACATGAGGCCTTGGTCGATCCACTTCCTCAATGCCCGGGGAGAACTTTCCGAACAGCTCGATTGGCTGCAACAAGAGGTTTGGGCAACAAAGGAGCTTATCGAGGAATCTGCGCCTAGCTTGGCTTTGGACATTGTGGTCCGTGCGTCAGACCATCCTATGCCGCCTTCACTCATCGTGGCGGGGGCAGCACTTGGCCCCGGCAGAATCGAACTGATGATTGATCTACAGAATACCTTGGGAACGCCGGGGCCGACCGAGCATCTTCGGCGGACACTTATTCACGAATTTCATCACGCAATGCGATGGGATGGTCCTGGCTATGGCCGCACACTCGGCGAAGCGCTGGCGAGTGAAGGGCTCGCTCAGCACTTCGTGCATGAAGTGGTTTCATGCCCGCCTGAGCCTTGGGAAACCGTAGTGCCTGATGAGCAATTGCCTGCCCTGGCGCGGAGGGCGGAGCCTGAATTTGATGACCCGGGATACTCTCATCCAGCATGGTTCTTCGGTAACGCAGATTTACCGGTTTGGGCCGGTTATACTCTTGGCCGAGCAATGATTAGCACACATCTGAAGCTTTCCCGGCATGAAACGGCTCTTTCCCTCGCCCTTTGCCCTGCTAGCCTATTCCGGAAGGCGCTATCAGATATAGCTAAGGGAAGCTGATACCGCTGCGTTGAATAGCCGACTGATCCGCTCCCCAGGCTTCTACCGCCCCTAGGCAGAGTTTCTGGTCTTTGTCGCGACCGCGGGACGGTCGGCTAGGGAGGGCACCATGACACTCCCGGCCCACAGGCGACCTTGGCCCCACGTTCCGAATGCTGCGGTGCGGCCCGTCGAAGCAGCCGTTCGCGCATCGCGCAGCATTTTTTCGACTAAAACGTCGGTGTGCGGACTTTGCAGCCTTTCGCTGCAGCTGCGCCGTTTCCACCGCAAACGCCGGCAGTCGGTAGGAAGGTCAGCCCATACTGCTCGCCATTGAGAATGGCTGTTTAGCTCTGTTCACTTCGAGGGTATCTCACGCATCCTGTCCCGCGAGAGCATTCTTGCTTCCGTCGCGTCGAGGCGCATGATTGCGGCCTCTTCGCTGCCTGTCTCATGCAGAGCGCGCCTCCATATCCGCGATACCGACGCCGCCGACCAAGGCAGCGCGGCCTGAGTAACCCAGGCGCGTGCCAAGGGCGGCAGTCGGTCATGCGCCTCCATCGGGTTCACCCGGCCACGTCTGCGCAGCCGGGTGACGAGGTTCTTTCTCATGCCGCACGGCCCCATTGCGGAAAGGGATCGACGAGATCAGTCCACGCCTCGGGTGCAAATCGGGTCTCGGGGACGAGACAGCGCTCCAGCATCGTCTCGATTCGGGCGCGGCTCATCTCGCCCAGCATCCCGATGAAGACCATCTCCTGGCGCCGGTCGCCGAATTCCTGCGCCACCCGCGCGGCCATATGCTCCCGTGCGGCTTCGGGCCAATGCTGCTCGGGCACGGCGGACCACCACAGGCCAAGACCTCGCACCTCCATCATCGGACCTGCCATCGAGAATTCCCCCGCCCAATCGGGCCGCGTGGCGAGCCAGAAATGCCCCTTCGCACGGATCACGCCCGGCAGAGGCGTATCGAAGAATTCTGCCAGCTTTGCCGGATCGAAAGGACGCTCGGCGCGGAACACGAAAGAGGTAATGCCGTATTCTGCATCCTCGGGCGTGTGATCGTCATAGCCGTAAAGCTCCTGCACCCAAGTCGGATGGCGATGCGCTTGTTCGAAGGAAAACCGTCCAGTTCCCAGTATCTCGCGCGGGGCCACCTTACCGTAATCGGTCTCGACAATCTTCGCGTCGGCATTGAGCGCGCGAATGATCGCGCGTGCGGTTTCGCGCTCGGTCGCACTGGCCGAGCCGATCTTGTTGAGCACGATCACGTCGGCAAATTCGATCTGCTCGGTGAGCAGTTGCACGAGGCTGCGCTCATCCTCTGGGCCAAGCTCGACTCCGCGATCGGCGAGGAAATCCTCCTCTGAGAAATCGCGCGTGAAGTTCGCGGCATCGACCACCGTGACCATCGTGTCGAGCTTGGCGATATCGTCGAGCGCCTCGCCCTGCTCGTCGCGGAACTCGAAGCTCGCGGCGACGGGCAAGGGCTCCGACACTCCGGTCGATTCAATCAGCAGGTAGTCGAAACGTCCCTCTTCCGCGAGGCGGCGCACCTCGATCAGAAGGTCCTCGCGCAGAGTGCAGCAGATGCATCCATTGGTCATCTCGACGAGCTTCTCCTCGCCACGCGTAAAGCTGCCGCCCGCGCGGATCAGATCGGCGTCGATATTCACCTCGGACATGTCATTGACGATCACCGCGACGCGCAAGCCGTCGCGATTGGCCAGAACGTGATTGAGAAGCGTGGTCTTTCCGGCGCCGAGAAAGCCGGAAAGAACGGTTACGGGAAGACGTTCGGCCATAAGAATCTCCTGTTATGTTATAATATAAGTTATAATGTAACATTCTTGGGGTGCAAGGAGACCTCTACCTGTCGAACCCGATTTTTGGAGGAATTGGCTCCCGTCTCCTTGGCGTCTGGTCGGGCTCTATTGCGCTAACGGATGTCGGTGGAAGTCTCTTCGCTCGGAGCGAATGGTTGCAATTGGCAGGTCCTGACGATGCTCATCTTCTGAGAGGCCACTAACGCAAATGCTGGTCAGCTTTGTGTCGAAGCGAACATATCGGCGGGCCAGCCGCGCTTCCCACGTTTGGCGTGCCACCCATCGTAGCGAACGGCCCATTGCGGGCCTTGACACCACTCGCGGTGTAGGTCCGCGGACGGTTGTAGTGATCAGCTCCGAATAGATCTCAACTGTGCTGCGGCACCAAAAGCTCCGGCAGTGCCCCAAGAAGAGCTTCGTCCTGATAGTGCCCGGCGGCGAAAGAAAGGCCGACCGGGCTACCTTGGACTGTCAGCTGCGGGGCCGAGATCTCGGGAAGACGGGCTACCCCGGAGAACGCCGTGAGGGCCATCGTGGGATCGTAGAACGCCGCCACCGCCTCGAGAGTATTGAACGAGCCTTTTGGTGGTGCGATGGAGGGGGTGGTCGGGAAACAGATGATCGTGCCCGCGGGAAGCGCCGCGTTGATCTGCTCGAAGAGCCGCTCACTTCGCGCCAGGTTTTCCAGCGCTGCGATTCGATCAAAACGGCGCACATTGTCATAGGCCATGGAGAAGGCAAAGCCGAGTTCGGGCCGGGCGACCTCGATCCAGTTACCGACGGTGCTTTGGAATTCCGCCGTCTGGAGATCGCGCAGCGCCTTCAGGTTGCAGACGCTCAAAGGCAGGTCTTCACCAACGAGCTGCGCGAAGCTGATTGGCTCCACGTCGAGGCAGGTGCGCTGTGCTATGTCGTCCAGAGCCGCGCGCACACGTTGCTGCACGGCGGGGGCGGCGAGCTCGACCGCGTCGGTCAGCACCAGCAGGCGGTTCAAGGATGCGACCGGCCGTGTCCCGCTGCGCAGCAAAACACGCGCCACGGCCTCAAGCAGCGGGAGGTTCGCCGCGAGGATACCCACCGTGCTGACGCTCGGCATGAAGGGCAGCACCCCAGCCTCAGAGATGCGGTGTAACGACGGGCGCATGCCCCAGATCCCACACAGGCTCGCCGGAACCCGCACCGAGCCGCCAGAATCCGTGCCAAGCGAGAAATCGGCCAGCCCGTTGGCGACGGAGGCTGCCGAACCGCTCGACGATCCCCCTGGGATTCGATCTGGTGCCTTGGCATTGCGTGGTGTGCCGAAGAACTGGTTTTCGCCATCGAGGCTGTAGGTGAACTCATCCGCGATGGCCTTGCCCACGCAGCGAGCCCCGGCGGCCAGCAGCTGATCGACGCAGAGAGCGTTGTGGACCGGCGCGGGATGGGCATCCCGCCAGGACGGGCTGCCATAAGAGGTGCGATGTCCGGCGATATCGATATTGTCCTTCACCGTGAAGCGCGTGCCGCTCAGAGGACCGTCTTTCAGTGGTGGCAAGTCGAGCCGCTCCACGAGAGCGTTGAACGGGTCGGGAAAAAGGGCCGGAGACATATCTATCCGGTAACATGACACGTCCGCAGAACCAAGCGGCAGCGCTTCATGGACGGCCCGATGCAGTCTTCTGTCATTCGCCGAACGCTGCAGTGCGGCTTCCCTAAAACGGCCATTCGAGTAGGCACATAGAGTCTAGAGCCCGCTGAGCGTTAGCCATGCGGACAACGTGACCCTATGAAAAAATCATCCATACCGCTACGGCCGCCAGAGTCGCCCCAAATATCAGATTGAGTTTTCGAGCGCTGTTCGGCGACCTGAAAAATCCTGCGACGGTATCGCCCAGCAATGTCCATACCAAAAAGGCTAGCAGGTTGTTTATGGTGAACACGGAGGCAATCAGCAAGACAGAGCCCCAGAGGCCCGTAGTCGATGCCTCCAGGAACTGGGAGAACATGAGAGTGATGATTACATAAGCTTTCGGGTTGAGAAGGAGCAGAAGTATGCCATCGATAAGCGTGGCCGGTTTCGCATTCTCAGCTCTGTCCAAAGCGCCTGCTTTGAGCATTTTCCACGCGATCCAAAGGACATACAATGAACCTAGGATCTTCAGGATGGTGAAGAGTTGAGGAAACCTTTCGATCGCAGCGAGGAAGCCGAAGCCGATCGCGACAGTGACGATCCAAGTCGCGACATGATACCCTGCATTGGCCGGTATTGTTGCCAAGAAGCCGAACCGGGCGCCATTCGCTGCGAAGAACATGTTTCCTGGACCCGGGCTGTAGGCCAGAGGAAACAAAAACAAGACTAGTGCGAGAGTTGTCTGAAGCATTTCGATGATCCAATGAAAGGTGAGACATTGGACTACGCGCTGCAATTTCCGAGCCACCCGGTTCTTGCGAGAAAACGCCACTGCGGCAGGTTTGGCCTCGAGGCTTGCATGCGGTAGCGCGGCTTGGATTTGCTGGCATTCTCAACCGTGATTGACGCAACCGGCTCTCACCGGTGAGGATCTGACTTTAGGAAAGAAGGTTGCGCCCCATGGCTCTGTGCTGGGGATCTTAGTCCTGAACTGCACTCCTGAAAGCGGCGGACAAAGCAGTCAACGCCTCGCGCGAGCGGTGATTGCCGTCCCGCGAATGAAGCACCACCGGCAAGCGCGGCAGCTCAGGAAGGCCGAGTCTAGGTCCGACATCCACGGCGCCGAATGGCAGCATGCGGCGAGCCAACGCTGAAACGCCAAGGCCAGCCATTACTGCGGCGGAAACGGCTGTGACTCCCCCGCCAGAAAAAGCTTCGATCCAAGGCACATCGGCCTCGTCAAGCAGTTGCCCCGCCAACAGGCGCACGCCGCAAGGTTCCGGCATCGTTGCAAGAGGTAGGGGCTCGCCTGCGCGAGGGCGCCATTCTGGTGCTGCGAACCAGCCGAATTGTTCTTCTGCAATGACCTTTCCGTCGTCTCGCCCATGGTGCTGACGCACGATGACTGCGTCGCATTCCCGCCGATCAAAGCTGCGCAACAGATCGCCCGAAGATCCGATCCGGATATCTATCAGCAAACGGGGGGCCTGCGCATTCATACGCGCTATCAGCATGGGCAGCTCTGGCCCGGCAACATGATCACTGATGCCGACAATCAGACGCTGACGAGATTCAGAAAACACATTGATCGCGCGCTCATGCGCACTCAGTAGCGCGCGCGCGTGCTCAAGGAACGCCGCCCCTTGCGCCGAAAGCTCGACGTGCCGCGGAGTTCTGTCGATCAAACGGCAGTTCAGGCGATCTTCTAGACGCTTCAGCTTTAAACTTACAGCCGACTGCGTCGTCTGCGAGAGCTCCGCCGCGCGCGTGAAGCTGCCGAGTTCGGCAATGCGCACGAAGGTTTGGATGGAATCCAGATCAAGAGGACGGTCGGTCATTTGAGGCCCATATCACAGCTATTCATAGCCACAAATAAGCGAAATGTCTTAGCATTGCTGCAAACTTCTACCGGAAAGGATACGCGATGCCCCTCGTCACCATCTCACTGCGGGCCGGAAAGCCGGAAAGTTACCGGCAGGCCATCTTCGACGGCATTTATCAAGCCATGCGTGACACGTTCAACGTCCCGGAAGACGACCAGTTCATGACCATTACTGAGCACGACCCAGCGAACTTTCGCTATGGTGCGTCCTATCTCGATATCGAGCGCAGCGCTGATCTGGTGTTCATCACGATCAGCGCGATGAACACCCGCACCGCAGAACAGAAAAAGTGCCTCTATAGCCGGATCGCCGAATATCTCGGGAATGAGCCGGGGATCCGATCAGAAGATGTGTTCGTGAACATAGTTGAGGGTTTGAAAGAAAACTGGTCACTCGGCAATGGCCTCGCACAATACGCCTGAAATTCGATCCGACCGAGAGCCAGCGTGGTCATGGCGCTCCTCGCGTGAATATTGCGAAGCCGATCGGCCACTCTTGAATCAATCTACTTAGAACTCTGAAGTTGCACTGAGGTAAAAATGCATGGAGCAAGCTCAGAGAGAGCGGTTGACCTGCCACGGTTCTTTCATCCAGCAGCGACCGGAGCCCGGTTGGTGTTTACGCCGATCGGCGCAGAGCTTCGAGCCACGCACGAATAGCCTCTCGTGATGCGCCGGACAGTTTGGCGTCATCCAGCTGGGTCAGAACCTCGTCGACCTCTTGCCGCGCCGTTCCGACCGGGCGCGGCGAACGCACGCCGCGCCCGGCTCGCCAGAGGGCAACGATTTTCCCATCACCATCTGTTTCCGCAATGAAGCTAACCAACTGAGGCCTCGTCACTCGTTTCCAACTGAGCCTTGGCTTAGCCGAGAGCTTCAAGCCTTGGCGATAAGTAACCTCAGGTCAAGAAGATCCCACGAGGCCTGTTTGAGCGAATGATCCGTCACCATAGTTTCACACGAATGCAATCGTGGTTTCATTTGAATGGACAAACTGCAGCACGGAACGAAACCCGCCATGCGGATCCGAAATGGAACAAGTGCTCTCAGATCGTCAGAAATCGATTCTCGACCAAGTCCGCACCCGCGGGCAGATCGGCATCGAAGAGCTGTCGAATATCTATGATGTCTCGCCCCAGACGATCCGGCGCGATGTAAACGAGCTCTGCGCGATCGGTGCCCTACGGCGCGTGCATGGGGGCGTGGAGTTGCCTAGCTCCGAGAACCTTCTCTACACCTCGCGGCGCATGATGAACGAGAGCGCCAAGCGGGCAATCGGCACCGTATTCGCCGAGATGATCCCGTCGGGCGCCTCGCTCGCGGTCTCGATCGGCACCACGCCCGAAATCGCGATCCAGTCGTTGAGCGCGCGCTCCGACCTGATGGTGGTGACGAACAATCTCAATATCGCGCTGATCGCCTCGGACCGCGCGGATTGGAGCGTGCGTATCCCCGGCGGCGCGGTGCGCCCGGGCGATCGCGATGTGCTTGGCCCGCAGGTCGAGGCTTTCTTCGCGCGCTATCAGGTCGATTTCGGCGTATTCGGCGTGGGCGGAGTGTCCGAGGATGGCAGCCTGCTCGATTTCACCGAAGAAGAAGTTGCCGCTCGAATGGCGATCCTGCGCAATTGCCGCCGCTCGGTGCTGCTGCTCGATCATACGAAATTCGGCCGCTCCGCCCATGTGCGCGGCGGTCATCTGCGCGATCTGGACGTGGTGATCTGCGATCGAGCGATTCCCGCGCATCACGCAACGGCGCTGACCTCGCGCGGCGCGCAACTGGTCATCGCGGAGGAAATAGCATGAACGGCGGCGCGATCACCCTGAAGGGCATTTCGAAAAGGTGGGACAACACCCTCGCACTCGACGGGATCGACATCGAAGTGCCCGCAGGCAGCTTCACCGCGCTTCTGGGGCCCTCAGGCTGCGGCAAGTCCACGCTTCTGAGGATCGTTTCGGGGCTGGAAGAGGCGAGCAGCGGGCGGGTCGGGATCGCCGGACAGGACGTGACGCAGCGCCCCGCCGACAAACGCGATCTGTCGATGGTGTTCCAGTCCTACGCACTTTTCCCGCATCTTTCGGTGGCCGAGAATATCATCTTCGGGCTGCGCACCCGCCGCGTGCCGAAAGCTCAGCGCACCGAGCGACTGGAAAAGGTGGCGGAGCTCTTGGGCCTCACCGATTACCTCTCGCGAAAGCCCGGCCAGCTCTCGGGGGGGCAACAGCAGCGCGTGGCTCTGGGGCGCGCCGTGATCTCGGAACGCCCGGTCTGCCTGATGGACGAACCGCTCTCGAATCTCGACGCCAAGCTGCGCCACGCGATGCGGGTGGAACTGCGCGCTCTGCAGCAAAGCCTTGGCTTCACGATGCTCTACGTCACCCACGATCAGGTCGAGGCGATCACGATGGCTGATCAGGTCGTGCTGATGAACGGTGGCCGCGTCGAGCAGGTGGCCGATCCCAAGACGCTCTACGAACACCCCGAGACCGTCTTCGCCGCGCGCTTCATCGGCACACCGCCGATGCAGATCCTGCCCGCAGGCGCGCTAGGAGAGATCGGCGCGCGGGCAGAGGCCGCGACGTGGCACAAGCTGCAATTTGGCATCCGCCCCGAGGCCCTGTTCGAGACACCGGAGGGTCCGTTCGAAATGCAGGTGACGGGCGGCGAATATCTTGGTGCCGACGCGCTGGTCTCGGGCCGGATCGGCGGCGCGGAGGCGCTGATGCGGGTGCCCGGGCGTGCCCTGCCCGCCCCCGGCGTCTCACTGCGGCTCGGGCTCGCGCCCGATGATCTTCACTTCTTCGACGCGGAGACTGGACTGCGGGTCACCCCGCCCTCCGGCTTCGTGCCGTTCCCCTGACCGGACAGCCCGGTTCAACCCTGCGGCGCACAAGCGCCGTTCAACAGACCCGGCGCGGCTGCGCCATCTAACAGGAAGGATGACTGACAATGCTTGCCAATTTCCTCAAAGGGTCCGCGGCTGCCGCTGCCCTTTCACTGATCGCAGCGCTCCCCGCGAGCGCGGTGGACCTGCAATTCTACTTCCCCGTCGCCGTCGGCGGTGGTGCAGCGAACACGATCGAAAGTCTGGCCGACCAATACATGAAGGACCATCCGGACGTGAAGATCGACCCGATCTATGCCGGCTCTTATCAGGACACGATCACCAAGGTGATCACCGCCGCGCGCGGCGGCAACGCGCCTCAGATCGCGGTGGCGCTGTCGACTGACATGTTCACGCTGCTCGACGATGACCTGATCCTACCATTCGACGATTACGCCAAGGGCGAGGACGGCAAGCAGTGGATTTCGGGCTTCTACCCGGCCTTCATGGAAAACAGCCAGTTCGACGGCAAGACCTACGGTATCCCGTTCCAGCGTTCGACCCCAGTGCTCTACTGGAACAAGGACGCGTTCAAGGAAGCGGGCCTCGACCCCGAAACACCGCCCGCGACCTGGGCCGACATGGTCGAGATGGGCAAGAAGCTGACCAAGACAGACGCGTCGGGCAACACCACTCAATGGGGCGTGCGCATCCCTTCTTCGGGCTTCCCCTACTGGCTGTTTCAGGGCCTCGTGATCGAGAATGGCGGCAAGCTCGCCAATGCCGAAGGGACCGAGACCTATTTCGACAGCCCCGAGGTGATCGAGGCCGCTAAATACCTCGTGGACCTGTCGACCAAGGACAAGGTGATGGAGCCCGGGATCCTCGACTGGGGTGCGACGCCCAAGGACTTCTTCGAGGGCCGCTCGGCGATGGTCTGGACGACCACCGGCAACCTGACCAACATGCGTGACAACGCGCCCTTCCCCTTCGGCGTGGCGATGCTGCCCGAGAAGGTGCAGCGCGGCGCGCCGACGGGCGGCGGCAACTTCTATCTCTTCAAGGGCAGCTCGGACGAGCAGCTCGAAGCGGCGGTGAAGTTCATCGAATGGATCACCGCCCCCGAGCAATCGGCCATCTGGACCAAGGCCACCGGTTATGTCGCCCCGCGCCCGGCCACCTGGGACACCGAGACCATGAAAGACTATGCCAAGGGCTTCCCGCAGGTCCTCGTGGCGCGTGACCAGCTGCAATACGCTAAGGCGGAGCTGTCCACCCACGAGAACCAGCGCGTGACGCAGTTCCTCAACGATGCGCTTGCCGCCGCGTTCACCGGCCAGAAGCCGGTCGCGGAGGCGCTGAAAGAAGCGCAGGCCAAAGCCGATCAGGTGCTGGCCGCCTATCGCTGATCCCCGATTGGGGAACTCCCGGGGGTGGGCTGTAAACGGGCCCGCCCCAACTCAACCAAGAGAGACCGAGCATGAAGATCAAACGCGACTGGATCTGGGGATGGGCCCTGATCGCGCCGGCACTGGCGCTGATCTTCCTGTTCACGCATATCCCGGCGCTGATGACGCTCTGGGGATCGCTGTTCTCCACCCCGCGCGGGAAGAAACCGTCGCAGTTCGTGGGGCTGGCGAATTACGAGCGACTGATCCACGATCCGACCTTCTGGAAGGTGCTCGGCAATAACGCTATATATGCGCTCGGCACGATCCCTCTCTCAATGGCGCTGGCACTCTCGATGGCGCTGTTGGTCAACCGGCCCTTCAAGGGCCGGGCGCTGGCCCGGATGGCTTATTTCACGCCAACTGTGCTGCCGCTGATCGCGGTGGCCAACATCTGGCTCTTCTTCTACACTCCCGGCTTCGGCCTGATCGATCAGGTGCTGGGGCTCTTCGGTGGCGGGCAAAGCAATTTCCTCGGCAATGCCTCGACGGCTCTCCCCGCGATCATGGTGGTCGCGATCTGGAAAGAGGCCGGGTTCTTCATGATCTTCTACCTCGCAGCCCTGCAGGCGATCCCGCCGCAACTGGCCGAGGCCGCGAAGATCGAGGGCGCGGGCCCGTGGACGATCTTTCGCCGCATCACCCTGCCGCTTCTTATGCCGACGACGCTGTTCGTCTCGATCAACGCGGTGATCAACGCCTTCCGGCTCGTCGATCACATCTTCATCCTCACCGGGGGCGGACCGGACAATGCCTCCTCGCTGCTGCTCTACTACATCTACGAGACCTCGTTCCGGTTCTGGGACACCGCCTATGGCGCGACGCTGAGCGTGGTGCTGCTGGCGCTGATGTGCCTGCTGGCGATCGGGCAGTTCTTCCTCTTCGACCGCAAGGTGCATTACAAATGAGCGCGTTCGACCGATATCTGTGGAATGGTGGCGCAGCGTTTCTGGCCGCGCTCTGGATCGCGCCGCTGCTTTACGCGGTCTGGACGGCGTTTCACCCCTCAGCCTATGAGGCGCATTTCACCCTGACCGCGCCGCTCACACTGGAGAATTTCGTCAAGGCGTGGAACGCAGCCCCCTTCGCGCGCTATTTCTTGAACACCTTCATCCTCGTGACTGGGATCACGGCGGCACAATTCGTGCTGTGCTCTCTCGCGGCCTATGGCTTTGCCCGCTTCTCCTTTCCGGGCCGCGATCTGCTGTTCAGCCTGGTGCTGCTGCAACTGCTGGTGATGCCCGACATCCTGATCGTCGAGAACTACAAGATTATCCACGCGCTAGGTGCCGTCGATACGCTGCAGGCCATCGCCCTGCCCTATATCGCCTCGGGCTTCGGAGTATTCCTGATCCGGCAGGCCTTCATGACGGTCCCGCGTGAGCTCGACGATGCTGCGCGGATCGAAGGCGCGGGCCCGCTGTCAATCCTCTGGCGAGTCTATGTGCCGCTCGCGAAACCCACTTATCTCGCCTTTGGGCTGGTGTCGGTCAGCTATCACTGGAACAATTTTCTCTGGCCGCTGATCGTGACCAACTCGGTCGAGACCCGTCCCGTCACTGTCGGCCTGTCGGTCTTTGCCACGACCGATAGCGGCACCGAATGGTCGGTGATCAATGCGGCCACTCTGATGACTTCGGCGCCCTTGCTGATCGCCTTCCTGCTGTTCCAGCGCCAGTTCGTCCAGAGCTTCATGCGCGCCGGTATCAAATGAGGACTTCCCCATGACCCTTCCGCTTCTGGGCGCAGCCATCCAGCGCCGCGATCTCGACACCCTGCGCGACTGGATCTTCGAACCCGCCCGCGCGATCGAGATCCAAGATTTCGTGATGCCCGAGGTAATCGCGGGCGACCCGACCGATCTCATATCGAGCTACAAGGTTGCGCTCGAGGGCCATCGCGGCCCGCGCGGTATTCACGGACCGTTCTTCGGGCTCGACCTGTCGAACCCCGACAGGGACATCCGCGCGGTGATCCAGCGCCGCCTGCTCAAGGGGCTGGAGATCGCCGAGGCTCTAGGCGGCAGCCATATGGTCGTGCATTCGCCCTTTACCTATTGGCATGTGCTCAACCGCGACAATTATCCGGGCATTGCGGATCAGATGCTCAATGCGATGACCGACTGCCTCGCGCCGGTGCTGGTGCGGGCGGGAGAGATCGGCTGCACCCTGATGCTGGAGAATATCGACGACACCGATCCGTCGGCGCGCGTGCGGGTCGTCAGCGCGATTGCTCACCCGCAGCTGCGCGTCTCGATCGACACCGGGCATGCGGCGCTGGCCCATGGGCGCTACGGCGCGCCGCCCGTGGTGGATTACATCGCGCAGGCCGGGGCTCTGCTTGGCCATGTCCATCTGCAGGACGCCGATGGCTATGCGGACCGCCACTGGCACCCGGGCGAAGGCACGGTCCCGTGGGCTGCGGTCTTCGCCGCTCTAGCGCGCAGCGAAGCAAACCCGAGCCTGATCCTCGAAGTGCGCGACCGGCTCGAACGGCTGCCCGCGACGGTGAAGGCGCTGGAAGAGCGCGGCCTTGCCTGCTGAACCGGTCGCGACTTGAGCGCGCCTTCGGTGCCTACCAGCTCTTCAGGGCACGCAGTTGCGGCGTCTTCTTGTTCATATGCGCAGCCATTCGGCCAAAGAGATGATCGAGCTGGCCGATCGCCTCGAAGAGATACGGCCCTTTGTTGAGCATCACGCATTCCGCCCGCGCGCCCATCGCAGCATCGGTCATCTCGCCACGCGTGGGCACGCCCGTCTTGAGGAAGCTCTCAAGAACCTGCGTGGCCCAGATCACAGGAACCTGCGCCGCCTCGCACAGCCACAGGATTTCCTCCTGGATCTCGGCCAGGCGCGCGAAACCGATCTCGACCGCCAGATCCCCCCGCGCGATCATCACCGCAGCTGGCTGGCGCCCCGCTGCACGCACGAGCATGTCGGGAAGATTGCGCACGGCGCGTTCGGTCTCGATCTTCAAAATGAGGCTGAGCTCGTGCCAGTCATCGGGTCGGATCTCGGCAAGGTAGCTCTGCAAAAGCTCGACATCGCGCAGTTCCTGCACGAAGGAGAACTCGATCCCGTCCGCGTGCTCGGCCGCAAAGCGCAGCGCCTGTTGATCCGCCTCGGTGAGCGCGGGAATATTCAACGCGCAATCGGGGAAGTTCAGACCCTTCTCGGGTTTGAGCTTGTAGTCCTTTTCCAAAGGTGCGGCCTCGGCCTGCAATTGCACGCCCCAGTCTTCCAACGAGATCACCCGGGTCGCGAGCTTGCCGTCATCGACAAAGACCCGCTGCCCGAGCGCAAGCGCCTCGAGCGGTTCCGCCAGGCTGCACTCGATCGCAGGCTGACCTGAGGGAACATGCACGAGACTGCCCGGCCGGCAAAGCGCAAGGCTGTCGCCAAGGCGCACGCGTTTTTGCCCTTTCGCGTCGCGCAGCGTCCCTGTTCGGATTTTCGGACCCGCCAGATCCATCAGGACCTTCATCCTCCGCCCGACTGTTTCGGCCGCGCGATCCACATGGGCGATCATCCGCGCCCAGACCTCCGGACCGTCATGCGCGCAGTTGATCCGCACCGCCTCGACACCCTCGATGGCGAGCCTTTCGCAGAAAGCCGGACCATCCGCCGCGAAGCTCGGCATCGTGACCATCAGACTGACCGGCCCATGCTCAGTGAGCGGGCCGAAAATCCGCCCTGAGCGCGCGGCGATCCGCTCCTGTCCGGCGAAGAAAACCGCTTCGGGAGCGGCGGTGAATTCGGCCCCCTCGATCAGCCCTTCGAGAATGGCAATCACCTGGTCGAGCTCGGGGATCACCTTGCTCTCGACACGGCCCAGCGAGGAGAGGCCAAAGCGCATCAATTTTCGCTGGAGGGGCCGGATATCGTTATGGCGCAGGGCAAGGTAATGGGCGAAATTCTCCGCGCTCGGCATGAAATCCGCGCAGGCGATCCAGTCACGCCACGCTGCGAGACGCAGGGCACCGTCGCGCAAGATCGTCTCGCGCAAATCGACAACCTCGCCCCTCAACTCGACCAAACCATCGTTCCGCATCGACCACTCCGTTTTTTCGCGGAGTATCAAGATTAGGATTCAACTGTGTGACCGAGTGGCGGCTTAAGTTGGCTCGCACCCCTTGACCTGCCACCTCAGATTCATCCAGTCGAGACCGGAGCCTCTTTCGTGTTGCTCTGCCTACGTTTTTTGGACCGTCGGACGTTAGAGTATTCGGCCGTTGTCATGACGGCGGGACGGTCGCCCAGGCGTGGCATCATGGCTCTCCCGGCCCTTAGCTGCCATTGACCAGATGTCCAAGTGCTGCATCGCAGCTTCCCCGAAGCAGACATTGACCCGTTTCATTGCTTTCGCTGAAACTACGCAACGTCGGTTTTTGAGAGCCGCTCAACCAAACCTACAGTTAGGCAGATGCGAAAAAGGCGCTATTCTGTTTCAAGTTTGGGGAACCCTGCTCAAAGCAACCCACCGTTGGCACGCAGTATTTGGCCGTTTATCCAACCGCCATCGGGCCCCGCAAGAAACGCCACTACATTGGCGATGTCTTCTGGCGTGCCAAGACGTTCCAATGGCGGCATCTTTGACATTTTCTGAACGAGGTCTTCAGGCTTTCCATCCAGAAACAGGGCGGTGGCAGTCGGTCCCGGAGCAACTGCGTTCACGGTGATGTTACGACCGCGCATTTCTTTGGCCATGATGCTGGTCATCGTCTCGACCGCCGCTTTGAGCCCCGCATAGACACCATATGTTTCCAGCTTGAGGCCAACAACAGATGTGGACAGGTTGATAATGCGGCCACCGTCCGGCAGGCGGGTTGAAGCTTCGCGTAAGGTGTTGAATGCGCCTTTCAAATTCACCGCAACCTGTGTGTCGAACAGGTCGTCGTCGCTGTCTCCGATCTTGGCCAGTTTCATGATGCCTGCGTTGTTTACCAAGACATCGACCCCCCCGAATTTCGTCTCGGCACAATCGAACAGACGCTTTACGTCAGAGGCGTCTGATACGTCGGCTTTTGCAGACATGGCGCGGCCTCCTTGTGCCTCGATCTTACGCACGACACCGGCTGCGGCGACCTCGCTGCCAGCGTAATTGACGACGACGTCGAACCCTTCGCGCGCGAGGCGTGCCGCGATTGCAGCCCCAATGCCACGAGATGCGCCGGTTACGAGGGCCGTTTTGTGTGTCGGATCGGTCATATTCACGTCCTTGTCTGAGAAAGGCACATTGCCTGTCATGCCCGGAATATAGCCTTGAACTTTCTTTCGAAAATCAGGCATAGTTTGACATCACTATTCGATTAGATCGGACAATATGATGGACCGCCTCGACGCGATGAACGTCTTCACCCGCATTGTAGAGGCGCGTAGCTTCACGCAGGTCGCCAGCGATCTAGGGCTACCACGCTCGACGCTCACAGATGCGATCAAGCGGCTGGAGGATCGTTTGGGGGTCAGCCTGCTCCATCGCACCACACGGGTTGTGCGCCCGACGTTAGACGGGGAAGATTTTTACCGTCGCTGCCTGTCAATTTTGTCAGAAATGGAGGATGCGGAATCTGCCTTCTCGGGCGCTAAGCCGAAAGGCAAGCTGCGTGTCCATGTTCACGGCATTCTTGCACGACATTTTTTATTGCCGACACTACCCGATTTTCTGGCGCGGTTCCCGGACATAGAGATCCAGATCGGCGAAGGGGATCGCCTTGTCGAACTCGTCCGTGAAGGTGTGGATTGCGTGCTGCGCGTGGGCGCGCCTGCCGATAGTGACCTGATCATCCGCAAACTCACGAGCCTGGAAGAAGTGACATGTGCATCGCCCGCCTATCTGGACCGGTTCGGCACTCCGCAAACGCTTGCCGCGCTGGACGGTCACCAGATGGTCGGGTTCAGATCCACCGCAACAGGAACGGTCCTGCCACTGGAGTTTGTTCAGCGAGGCGAGCGAAAGACCGTCACATTGCCAACGCCGGTGACGGTGACGTCTGCGGATACACTTGTCGAATGCGCACGCCTTGGGTTGGGGCTCATCCAGAAGCCCCGCTATTCCAGCGCAGATGATTTGGCATCTGGACGGCTCATAGAAGTGCTTAGCAACACTCCGCCACCATCGTCGCCCGTGTCGATCCTATATCCGCGGGCGCGCCACCAGTCTCCGCGGGTTCGGGCCTTTATCGATTGGGCGGAAAGAGCATTTACGGCCGCTTAAAGGCAAGATGTTATATTCAACCCAATGGGCGAGGAACGCCGACCTGCGCAGCAGTGTCAAACACAATAACGTCGCGACGCCGCACCAGAGGTTGGCGTCGCGCTTAGCTTTCACCCTGACATATCTCGATAAACGCCCGCAACGGAGCGGGGGTGAAGCGATTGGGGTAGTAAAGGCGTGGCCCATCCAGCTCAGATCGCCAGTCTGGCAGAACAGGCACAAGGCGTCCTGCGTCAAAATCATCGCCAAGCCAATTATGGAAGGTGTGTATGACCCCCAACCCTGCTTGCGCATATTTTAAGCCGGTGTTGAGGGCGCCGACGCTAAGAATGAGCGCGTTTTTTGGTTCAACACGCACGGAGCGTTCTTTGTTTTGCAGAACCCAAGGCAGCATCGCGCCATCGTCCAACCGATATCGGATCGCATCATGTGCGGTAAGATCTTCTGGAGTTTGAGGCACCCCGCGCGCCTCAAGGTATTCCGGGGACGCGGCACACACCATCTGCTGTCGACGTGGTCCAATCGGAATTGAAATCATATCTTGCTCAAGCACGCTGCCATAGCGAATGCCCGCATCATAGCCCATGGCCACGATGTCGATCAAACCGCTCTCAACGACGATTTCCACCTCAACATTCGGGTGGCGTGCCCGATAGTGCGCGAGCAGCGATGGCAAGATGTCGGGCATCACCGCGCCCGGCACGTTTAGCTTCAGCCGACCTTGCACCTGCGCCCCAAGCGTTGCCACCTCGTGACACGCAGCCTCCAACGCAGACAACAAAGGGCGCACGCGATCCACCAAGAGCTGCCCCGCATCGGTCAGGTGCAGGCTTCGCGTCGTGCGACGCAAAACAGGTGTGCCAAGTTGCGCTTCAATCCGCGTGACGGTGGCGCTGACATTCGAGGGGGCGATCCCGAGCCTGCGAGACGCGGCACGAAAGCCCCCTTCGCGCAGCACCGTCAGCAAGACAGAGAGATCGTCGGGGGAAACACTGTTCTTCACGCAGAACAACCTATTCTCAATTAAGCGGATTATGCGCCTTCAAAAGAACAGTTATTCCATTGAGCATCAACATCCACTGCGCCTTTGGCGCGCAATATTTGTCGGGAGACTGAAGAATGCTGATCGTCACGGGTGCATCGGGAAAATTGGGTGGTCTTGCGGTGGAGGCGCTCTTGCGCATCGTTCCTGTGGCACAAATCGGGGTCAGTGTCCGCGACCCGAAAAAGCTGGCGTGGCTGGCCGCGCGCGGCGTGCGTGTGCGCCAAGGTGATTACGCAGATGCGGATAGCCTACGTTATGCATGGGAAGGGGCACGCCGGGTTTTGCTTGTGTCATCGAATGCGCGAACCTATGGAGAAGATCCGCTCCAGCACCATGAAACAGCCATAAAGGTTGCAAAAGAGCTTGGCGTTGAACGGATATTTTACACCAGCCAAACCGCCAGCAGCGCGCAATCCCAGTTCCTACCGGCACGCGACCACGCCGCAACCGAAAAGATTCTGGCAGCCTCTGGGCTGGCTTGGACCGCGCTGCGCCATGGCTTTTACGCAGAGAGTGCTGTGGGCATGAACGTGCATGGCTTTGCGAGCGGTCGTTTGGTAGGCCCTGCGGACGGCAAAGTGGCTTGGACGACCCACGACGACCTGGCAGAAGTTGATGCGCGTCTCCTGGCCGGGCAGGAAATATTTGAAGGCGCAACACCACCTCTCACAGGCAGTGAAGCCCTTAATCTTGCTGACCTTGCGCAGATGGCGAGCACATTGACCGAAAAGAAGGTAACTCGCGAGACGATCAGTGAAGAGACACTGCTCCAGAACTTGGAGAACGTGGGCGTGCCTGCCCCCGTTAGAAGCGTCATTCAGGGCTATTATCGCGCCGCAAAAGCAGGGGAGTTTGCCGTCGTAGATCCGACGCTCGCACGCATTCTCGGCCGCGCGCCACGCCTGATGCGAGACGTCTTGGCCCGCGCATTGGCATAAAATCGAACGGCGCTGTTGAGTGCGCACATGGGTGACCCAAGGCGGAACTCTTGCAGGTGCAGCTAACGGCAACTCCCCGCCCGGATCACCGAACCCGTCATGATCGGCCCTGAACGGACATTCGCTGTCTTCGTTGGCGGCGCAGCGCGGCTTCGCCGAAGCGGTCGCTCCGAACCCGGCGCAGCATCCTTCTGGCTCAGATGTCAGTTCCGCGGAATTTGCGTTCATTGAAATGGGGCTCAACGCTACTATAGTCGTCGCCTCCAGAAGGAGCCTCCTATGGAAATTCTGATTCGCCAGGGCACGGAAGCGGACGCCTACGCTGCGGTCGACGCACTCCGTCGATCTATTTCAGAACTGTGTGTTGCCGATTATCGGGACGACCCACAGAGGCTTGCAAGCTGGCTGCGCAACAAGACAGAGACTACTTGGATAGCATGGATCAAACGTCACGACGCGGCGGTGCTAGTGGCGGAAACTGCAGGTGGAATTGCCAGTGTCGGGATGGTGGACCACCTCGGCAACATACTTCTGAACTACGTTCATCCGAAGGCGCGGTTTTGCGGTGTCAGTAAGGTGATGCTTGCGGCGCTTGAAGATGAAGCGCGGGCGCATCATGCGGAACGGTGCCTACTTGAGAGCACCAAAACGGCACGAGCGTTCTACGAACGTTGTGGTTATCTGCCGCTAGAGGGCAGCGCCACCCACTTATGGAAATCGCTTTAACGACTGTCCGCAACGGGCTCGAAGCGGCCATACGGCGTTGCGGCAAGTCTTGCCTGCGACCCGCCCGGCGGTATCGACGCGCTCGGCCCAGAGCCGACGTTCGCCAACCGAAAGCTTGCTGCGCTGCAATTTACGCAGAGCGGACATCCGCAACCTCGCCAGACTTGCACACCAAGTCCACGGCCTGATTTTCTAAGATTCTTCTGATGTTGCAATTGTCATGACGTATGCACCAACCAGCCAGTAACCGCTCGTTAGAAGGGGACTTTAGCAATCTCGTCTTTACGGGCTTCTTGCTCCTCCGGCGTTAGCATGCGCGCACCTGAGCTATCCCTTGCCAGCCGCTGTGTGTTCTGGCGAAATGCTTTTTCCCGCTTTTGGCGGATAGAGTTCATTTCGCTAGAAATCTTCTGTCCACGCTTTGAAGACTTACCAACGACGTGTCGAATACCTCCGAGGTGCGCGAGCAGGCGTGTTGAGGCTGTGTCTATCTCGTCAAGGGTATGGGCAAGTTGAAACTCTTTCCAAAGTTCTTTTGAGCGCAACTCTGTCCGCCGAGGAACCACCAAATTGCTACCAACGACCCCGATACCTGTAATGAAGACCACCTTGTTACCGGTTCGGTATCGGAACTTATGTGATTTCAACCCACTAGATGCAATGATTTGGCGGACCCTGGCGGTGAACGGCCCTGGAATCGAGCTCCCAGAGATCGTGATGTCATCGACCCATATACTGTGGTCCAAATCATATTCTGTGCAGAGGTCAGCAATAGCGTCAAACATCGGCCTGTGCACGAGAGCGGCAAGAACGGGGGTCAACGGCGATCCAAAGCACGCTTGATCATCAGCGGTTGCAACATGAGCGATCAGACCGGCGACGTCGCCCTCCATCCGGAACTGATCAATAAGCGATCTTCGGATCATGCCTAAGGTCGTTGAGGGGTAGAATTGTTTGATATCGAGGGTGAGATATTGCTGAGCGTCCAAGTGAGCGGCAGCGTTGTCACGTTGGGACCGATCCTTGCGTGGGCTCATTAGATAGCTGGGCTGAATAATCTTGTTCAGATGGAATTTTAGTCTCTCGTGGATAGCTCGAAGGTCAGCGACGGGATAGACGAGTTTCCGTATCTTTCCGCCGGACTGGATATCTCGTCGAACAAGGAATTCTTCCTTGAACCGAGGAGTGGCAAACTTTCGTAGATCGTCTCTGGTTTCCTTGACGAGTTCAGCGACATCTCTCTGCGTTGGCTTTTGCGCAAAGGGGGAACGCGTCAGGTCGTAGCGTTCATACGATTTACGAGTTCTTCGTCTTGGCAATGTCGAACTCCGCTGGCTTTAGCTTTTCGAGAAGATCAAGTGCTTTCCGAGCTACGATAAGTCGCCCACGCCGAACTGGGGCTTCGCTTTCGATCTCTTCGGCAAAAAACATAAGCTGGGATTTCCTCACTCCCAATACTTCGCTGTACCGGTTCAGAGTTTCGATAGTGACTGCCTTAGAACCACGTTCGATTTCAGACACCATGGCCTGCGACATGCCAAGCATCTCGGCTAATTCCACTTGCGAATAGCCCCAATAGAGCCGCGCAAGCGTCAGCGCCTCGTTAATCATTGGTTTTTTTGTCTCAGGCATGAGACAGCCCTCGGGCTGTGAAAGGGTCACCGCCGCCAACCCGCAATACCTCCGGGATCACTCCCAGAAGTCCCAGTCCATGCTCAACAAGCGAGCAATTGTGACCAGAGCGGTCCAAACGAACCGCCATTTTGAAGGTTTCTTGCGATGCCGCCGCTGGTGCTGAACGTCTTTCTTTCGCATGTCTTTTACTCCTCGATTCCGGCCCAAAGTGGCCCCCGTAGGAATGAGGAAGCAGATCAGCGGCGTTTGACCCTTTACATGCCGCACCCAACCCCGGATGGGTGCGGCGCGCGGCCAGCCCCCGTGCCGAGACGCAGGTGAGAGACGAAGGCACTAAGCCTTCACAGGGCCTCTGGCCCCAGGACTCGTCGGGTTCTGCATACGAAAGGTTCATCACATCAATCGATATAGAGCCTCCGGGCGCGATGCGCAAGTATGATATCACTTTAAGCAATATAAAATCTCTAAGTCTTGTGGGTCTTGGTTCGAGGCTTGGCAAGAATTAGGATGAGGTCGCATAAGCCCTTGTATGTCAGCCTCGGCATTTCGCTAACTCGCCTAGGAAGTGCTTGCTGAAGGTCCGCTCTGTTAGAGGCGTCATGATTGGTTTGCACCCGCAGCGAACGACTGTTTCCCGCCCCTTTCGACCGCGAGCCCTCCTGAACGGCCGCTCTCCAATAGCCACGGTGCCGCGGGGCCGAGCCAACAGTTTATAAGGCGTTTTTCCGAAGTTCCCCCAGATTAAAAAATCTGATTGGAAGTTGATCCAAAGACGCCCGTTCCTTAAGACCTGACGCACCTTCGCCGAAGAAACAGGATCAGAATGAGGCAACCCAAAACCTGCTTTCAGATGAGCAGCTAACACACCGTGACCGCTCTTCCACTCCGCGTAAAACCTGTTTTGCGCGAGACCCTTCCATCGTTTCTGGCGCGTATGGCCGCAGCAAATGGCCTCACCGCGCGGGATTTTGCGATCGACATGGGGTTCTCGCTACGCAAGGCAATCAATCTCGACCCTGCTGCCACTGATCTCTTGGCCGCCAGGGCCGGGCTTGACGCCGAAGCCCTGGCCGAAATGGTCTCTTGGACTGGCAAGCCAATCGGCGATGTCCGGATGGAATTTCGCGGCGAGGTGTTTGTCTCACGCGCCTTACGCAACCCTCAGATGCGCGGCTGTCCGATCTGCTTGCGTGAGGATGCTGAAGCGCATCGGGGTTCACCTGCGGCGCGCCAAGCGATGCGCGGCGACTGGCAATTGCGCGAGGTGAGCCTGTGCGTGCGCCACCGGCATCCTCTGGTGGAGCTTTGGAGAGAGCAGACCCCGACAAAGCGCTACGACATAGGCCCCCGGCTAGCCGATATTCGCGAGGTGATCAGCGACGGCGATTTTGAGCAGCCCCGCGTGGAGCCATCCCCCTATGATATCTGGCTTGATGCCCGACTGGCGACGGGGCGGGATGAAACGTGGCTGGCAAGCTACTCGCTCTACGCAGGAACGACTTTTTGCCGCCTGCTAGGTGCGGAACTTGTCCGGCATGCAGATCCTTCAAACGTCGGAAACCTGCGCGCCGCGCAAGCTGCAGGCTACGAGGTCGCCCGTCGGGGCGAAGAGGCCGTCCGCACGGCACTGAGGGATCTCGCCGAGCGCGCGACCGGAGCGAAGGTCGAGCCACGCGGGGCTTTCGGCGATCTCTACTCGAAGCTCTCTATTGACTATCTTCACGAGGCAGCTTTTGCACCATTTCGAGACCTCCTTCGCGAACGCATTTTAGAGACATGGCCCTTCGCCGCCGGCGAGGTGGTGCTTGGTCAAGAGCTCCCGCGCCGTCTACTGCATTCGATCGCTTCTGCAGAGCATGAAACAGGCATTTGGGCGACAAGACTTGAGGCAGTTCTGATTGAGGCAGGCGGTCTATCTCCAAAGGATACGCGTCCGACAAATAGGAAAACCTTCGATGCCGAGCGCTATTCACCTCTCCTCGCGGAAATGCCGCACTGGACAGGAGTGCGTGAGCTTCGTAATGCGATGGGCGCAACTCGGAATGAACTGGACGCGCTTATCGCAGATGGTGTCCTCGTGCCAGCGACAACGATGCCAACCGTCAGACGGCGGTGGCGTCGGGAGGACGGGCTAGCTCTTGTGAGTGAGCTCACAGCATTGGTCCAATCGGGCACGGTCTCAAACGATGAATGGGAAACCCTGCAGATGGCCAGCGCGCGCTCCGGTCTCCGGGTCGGTGCGATTATCGGAGCGATCCGAAAAGGAAAGCTTCGTCTTAGGGTCCAGATGGAAGTTGAAGGTTATCACGGGCTGGCTGTCCAAAAGGAGGAAATCGATCTTCTCGCATTTCAAGGGAGCCCCGCCGACGCGCAAGGGTTGATACCGGCGACCGAGTTCAGCCGCACGATCAGCCGGCGTGGCAGGGACAGGTTCATTGCGCTTCTTGAGGCTGGGCATTCGCCCTCGGTCCGCAAGACCGCACCGAAAGATGGGGCATACGTTTTTTACCTGCGTGAGTCTGATATCGAAACTTTTCGAGCGCGCTTTGTGACACTTCCTATGCTGATCGACCGTTTTGGCGAACACCGAAATACCATACTTGCGCGGCTTAGAGAGGCGAAGTTGCGCGCCTTTGCGCCAGAGGGCGAGAGCTACGGTCATATCTATCTGCGCGAAGAAGTGGAACGAGGACTGCAGTGTAAGGTTTAGTGTCTGCCGTCACTCGCATGAGCTGCACCCGCGAGAAATCCATTCATTTCAAAATTTTAGCACAGGATGCGGGCTTTGTAGGAACACCGCCGGAAAGCGGATGGTGTGACTCCCGGAAAAGACATGGTGTGACTGACAACACCGGCGGAAAACTGGTAGGCCCGGCAGGACTTGAACCCGCAACCAAGGCGTTATGAGCGCCCTGCTCTAACCAATTGAGCTACAGGCCCACCATTGCGTATTCCTCTAGTCAGGCCGCACGCGCGCGTCAAGAAAGCGCGCACAGCCTGCCCCTTCGACGTTGCGAGGCGCGTGCGGTTACGCTAGGGCTTCGGCCAAGAGTTTACTTGCCGGAGTGCGCCGCGATGACCGAGAAAAAACAGGGCCTCACCTATGCCGATGCGGGCGTCGATATCGACGCGGGCAATGCATTGGTGGACCGGATCAAACCCGCAGCCAAGCGCACGCAGCGCTCGGGCACGATGTCGGGTCTCGGCGGCTTCGGCGCGCTGTTCGATCTGAAGGCGGCCGGTTACAACGATCCGATCCTCGTCGGTGCGACCGATGGCGTGGGCACCAAGCTGCGCATCGCGATCGACACCGGCAATGTCGACACGATCGGGATCGACCTCGTGGCGATGTGCGTGAACGATCTGGTCTGCCAAGGTGCGGAGCCGCTGTTTTTCCTAGATTATTTCGCAACCGGCAAGCTCGAGCTCGATCAGGCGGCGCGCATCATCGAGGGCATCGCGGAAGGCTGCGCGCAATCGGGCTGCGCACTGATCGGCGGCGAGACGGCGGAAATGCCGGGCATGTATTCCAAGGGCGACTTCGACCTCGCGGGCTTCGCGGTGGGCGCGATGGAGCGGGGCACCGACCTGCCCGCAGGCGTGGCCGAGGGTGACGTGCTTCTGGGCCTCGGCTCGAACGGCGTGCATTCCAACGGCTATTCCTTCGTGCGCAAGGTGGTCGAGATGTCCGGCCTCGGCTGGGACGCGGACTGCCCCTTCGCCGACGGCTCGCTTGGCGAAGCACTGCTGGCGCCCACCCGGCTTTACGTCAAACAATGCCTGGCCGCGGTGCGCACGGGCGGCGTTCACGCGCTCGCCCATATCACCGGCGGCGGCCTGACCGAGAACCTGCCCCGCGTTCTGCCCGAGAGCATGGGCGCGACCATCGACCTCGGCGCGTGGAAGCTGCCCGGCGTGTTCCGCTGGCTGGCCGAGACCGCTTCGATGGAAGAGCGCGAACTGCTGAAGACCTTCAATTGCGGCATCGGCATGATCGTCGTCGTCGCAGCTGACAAGGCCGACGAGATCGCCACCCTGCTCGCAGGCGAAGGCGAAACCGTCACCCGCATCGGCACCGTCACGTCCAATGAGGGCATCGCCTACGAGGGCGCGCTGCTGTGATACGTGTCGCGATCCTGATCTCGGGCGGCGGCTCGAACATGGTCCGACTGGTCGAGAGCATGGCAGAGGACCACCCTGCCCGCCCGGTGCTGGTCGCATCGAACGACGCGCGGGCATCGGGGCTTGAGAAGGCCGCACGGATGGGCGTGCCCACCGCCGCCATCGACCACCGCCCCTATGGCAAGGATCGCGCCGCTTTCGAGGCCGAGCTGCTGAAACCGATCCTCGCGGCGAAGCCCGATATCCTCTGCCTTGCGGGCTTCATGCGGGTGCTGACGCCGGACTTCGTGGCGCAGTTCGAGGGCCGGATGCTCAATATCCACCCCTCGCTCCTGCCGAAATATCCCGGCCTGCACACCCATAAGCGCGCGATCGAGGCGGGCGATGCGGTGGCGGGCTGCACCGTGCACGAGGTGACGCCGGTTCTCGATGACGGACCGATCCTCGGTCAGGCGCGCGTTCCGATCGAGCCGGGCGACACGCCCGACGATCTGGCGGCCCGCGTGCTGGTTCAGGAACATCGCCTCTATCCGGCGGTGCTGCGCCGGTTCGCCGAGGGTGACCGCACCCCCGTCCATCTGTAAGCGCCCATTTGTAAGCGTCCACCTGTAAGCACGCTCACGCCGAAATGCGCAGCCCCCGCTTGCGAGCGGCCGTCGCTTCGCGCATGACAGGCGCATGGAAACGACCCCGGATACGGCCCCGCGCGGGCGCATGATCGCCCCCGACCTGATCCGGGCCGTGGCGCTGATCGGCATGGCGATCTTCCACCTGACCTATGATCTGGAGAATTTCGGCTTCCTGCCGCGCGGCACGGTCTTCCACCCCGCTTTTCTCGATTTCGC
The DNA here is from genome assembly GCF_058105145.1 of Thioclava sp. ISO4. NCBI lineage: Bacteria > Pseudomonadati > Pseudomonadota > Alphaproteobacteria > Rhodobacterales > Paracoccaceae > Thioclava > Thioclava sp. ISO4. The sequence goes on along the minus strand of NZ_CM176571.1, from coordinate 1,820,085 downwards.
CCGCGCGGTCGCGAGCACCTTCATCTTCATGGCCGGGCTGAGCCTCGTGCTCGCCCATCGCCATGGCTTCCGTGCCGCCCCGTTCTGGAAGCGGATCGGCAAGGTGGTGGTCGCGGCGGCGCTGGTGAGTGCGGCGACCTATGTGATGATGCCGGACTATTTCATCTATTACGGCATCCTGCATTCCATCGCGGTCAGTTCGCTGATCGGTGCGGCGCTTCTGTTCCTGCCGTGGATACTGCTGGCCGCGCTTGGCGTGATCGCGGTCTGGGTGCATCTGAACTACGCCTTCGAGCTGTTCAATCACCCGTGGCTGTGGTGGCTGGGGCTGTCGACGAAGTGGCGCCCTTCGATGGATTTCGAACCGGTCTTCCCGTGGATCGGACCGTTCCTGATCGGCATGGGCGCGGCGAAACTTCTCGACCGGCTGGGCTATTGGAAACGGGCCGCGCGCTACCAGCCCGATCAGACACGTGGGGTGATGAAAGTCGCGCTGTTTGCGGGGCGTCACACCCTGCCGATCTACCTGATCCACCAGCCCATCCTCTACGGGCTGACCTGGGCCGCGTTCCTACTTCAGCACTGAAACTGGCGCTTCTGCCACGCAAACCGGGCCGTAACACGCGCGACCCTTCCCTTTTGCCCTATGAAGGTCTAGGGAATTTGCACCTGCGCGGGATGAGCCCGCACCGAATTGAAAGCGCGATATGCAGACCATCACCACGACCGAGGCCCTCGCGGCCTTCTGCGAAAAGGCCAAGCAAGAGCCCTACGTCACCGTCGACACCGAATTCCTGCGCGAGCGGACCTACTGGTCCAAACTGTGCCTCGTGCAGATGGCGCTCCCCAATCATGGCGAGACCGAAGGCGAGGCCGTTCTGGTCGACCCGCTGTCCGACGATCTCTCGCTGGAGCCGCTCTACGATCTTTACCGCCACAAGGAGACCGTGAAGGTCTTCCACGCGGCCCGGCAGGATCTGGAGATTTTCTTCACCGACGCGCAGGTCTTCCCCGATCCGCTGTTCGACACACAGATCGCCGCGATGGTCTGCGGCTTCGGCGAGCAGGTGGGCTACGAGACGCTGGTGCGCAAGATCGCCAAGCAGTCGCTCGACAAGTCCTCGCGCTTCACCGACTGGTCGCGCCGTCCGCTGACCGAGGCGCAGAAGAAATACGCCATCGCCGATGTGACCCATCTGCGCGTGATCTACGAATTCCTCGACGAGCAGCTGAAGAAAACGGGCCGCGATGCCTGGGTCGAAGAGGAAGAGGCGGTTCTGCTGAACCCCGAGACCTATATCAACCGCCCCGAAGAGGCGTGGAAGCGCGTGAAGACGCGGACCAATTCGGGCCGCTTCCTCGCCATCGTGCGCGAGCTGGCGCAGTTCCGCGAAGGTTACGCCCAGAACCGCAACATCCCGCGGAGCCGTATCTTCAAGGATGACGCGCTGCTGGAGCTGGCCTCGACCAAGCCCTCTTCGATCGAAGAGCTGGGCAAGTCGCGACTGCTGCTGCGCGAAGCCCGCAAGGGCGAGATCGCCGAGGGCATCCTGACGGCGGTGCGCGAAGGGCTGGACATGCCCAACGAGAAGCTGCCCCGCCCCGACAATCAGGCCCAGCAATTGCAGGTCGACACCGCGCTCGGCGATCTGCTGCGGGTGCTGCTGAAGGCGAAATCGCAGCAGGCAGGCGTCGCCGCGAAGCTGATCGCGACGTCCTCCGATCTGGACCGTATCGCCGCCGGCAAGCGCGACGTGGCCGCCCTGCAGGGCTGGCGTGCGGAAGTCTTCGGCAGTGACGCGCTGCGTCTGGCCAAGGGCGAAGTGGCGCTGACCGCCGATAGCGGCGCGGTGAAGCTGATCGACGTGTGAAGCTGAGCCTCGGACGGAGGGGCGCGCCCGATCCTTGGGTGGGCGCGTCGCCACGCTTTGAGGTCGGCACTTTATCTCGCAAGCCCGCAAGACGCTCATTCGCGCGATAGCATCGCCAATGCGCCCTCCCATGGGAAGGGTCGGGCGCGGCCCGGGGTTGGTCGCCCCGCGCCAGATCCCGGATACAAAGCGCGCAGCCTCGACAAGAAAAAGGCCCGGGTTCTCCCGAGCCTCATCTCAATCAACTGAAGTGACGATCAGCGCGCGACGGACCGCGCGTTGGACACGCCCTGCACGACGATCTTGCGCACGCCCTGCAGCTTGTAATTGCTCAGGAAGGCAGCCGCCGAGACCTCGCGCGACGTCGCGTTCATCACCCGGCGCGCATCGGGGCTGTCGGCGGGCGGCGGCGAGACCATGAAGACATAGGTCACGGTGCCCTTCTCATCCGGTGCGCCATCGTTCAGCGGAACCAGATCGGTATCCCAATAGCCTTGCGTCGGCGGCAGGCCCATTGCGGTGATGATCGCGCCCGAGGGGATCTTTTCGACCGAAAGCGAGGACACCTGCGACACCTGCTGCTGGTTCGGCTTGCCGACCTTCACGGGGTAGCCGCCGCGCGGGGCAAGCGTCTGCACGGGTGCGGCCGTGTCGCGCCCGAACCAATTGAACGGGTTGAGCTTGCTGTCACGGATGGTGCCGCAGCCTGCGGTGGTGAGCGTCAGGGCAAGTGCCGCGATCAGGGCTTTGTTCATGATGGCTCCGATACTGTCCCGGGTCTGGACCCGGATTTGTGGTAGCCCATTGCGGCGCTTTTGAAAAGCCGCGTCTGGACCCTCGGGCGCGAACCCGTTACCCAATAGGCAATTCCCTATCCTCAGGAGCGAGTGACCATGGCGCGCGAAGCCTTTGAAGAGATTGCCGAGACCTTCGAATTTCTCGACGATTGGGAGGACCGCTACCGTCACGTGATCGAGCTGGGCCGCGAATTGCCGCCCCTGGACGATGCGGTGAAAGTGCCTGCGACCAAAGTGGAGGGCTGTGCGAGCCAGGTCTGGCTGCTGCCCCGGATCGAGGGCGAGGGCCCGCAGGCGACATTCGATTTTCAGGGAGAGAGCGATGCGATGATCGTGCAGGGCCTGATCGCGATCCTGCATGCGCTTTATTCCGGCCTGACCGCCGAGGACGTCCTGAAGGTGGACGCGCCCGCCGAGCTGGGCCGTCTGGGCCTGAACGACCACCTCTCGGCACAGCGCTCGAACGGGTTGCGCGCGATGGTGGAGCGGATTCGCAAGCTGGCCGGTGAGGCCGTGGCGGCGTAAGGCCCTAGGTTTTCTACTTAGCGACAGAGGGACGCGCCCGAGCCTCGGGTGGGCGCGTTGCAACGGATGTGGCTGGGCGATTTATCTCGCAAGCCCGGACGACTTCCATGCCCGCGCCGACATCGCCAATGCGCCCTCCCGGGGGGAGGGTCGGGCGCGGCCCGGGGCTGGTCGCCCCGAGCCAGGCTGCACAAACGAAAACGGCCGGTCCATCGACCGGCCGTTTCCAATTTCCCTGCCCTGCCGATCAGTCGATCAGCGGCAGCAGTTGGTTCACCGAGTCCTTGGCGTCGCCATAGAACATCCGGGTGTTCTCTTTGTAGAACAGCGGGTTCTCGATGCCCGAATAGCCGGTGCCCTGACCGCGCTTCGAGACGAAGACCTGCTTGGCCTTCCACACTTCCAGAACCGGCATGCCGGCGATCGGCGAGTTCGGATCTTCCTGTGCGGCGGGGTTCACGATGTCGTTCGAGCCGATGACGATCACCACATCCGTGTCGGGGAAGTCCTCGTTGATCTCGTCCATTTCCAGAACGATGTCGTAAGGCACTTTCGCCTCGGCCAGCAGCACGTTCATGTGGCCCGGCAGACGGCCCGCGACCGGGTGGATCGCGAAGCGGACTTCCTTGCCCTGGCTGCGCAGTTTGCGGGTCAGTTCCGACACCGCCTGCTGAGCCTGCGCCACCGCCATGCCGTAGCCCGGCACGATGATCACGCTATCGGCGTCGCGCAGCGCAGAGGCCACGCCGTCGGCGTCGATCGCGATCTGCTCGCCCTCGACTTCCATCGCGGGACCGGAGGTGCCGCCGAAGCCGCCGAGGATAACGCTGATGAACGAACGGTTCATCGCCTTGCACATGATGTAGGACAGGATCGCACCCGAGGAGCCGACCAGCGCGCCGACCACGATCAGAAGATCGTTGCCCAGCGAGAAGCCGATCGCCGCCGCGGCCCAGCCCGAATAGGAGTTCAGCATCGACACCACGACCGGCATATCGGCGCCGCCGATACCCATGATCAGGTGATAGCCGATGAAGAAGGCCAGAAGCGTCATCACGATCAGCGCCCAGGCCCCTGCCCCGTTCAGGAAGGCGATCAGCAGGATCACCGAGAGGATCGCGGCCGTTGCGTTGAGGATATGCCCGCCCGGCAGCTTGGTGGCTTTAGAGGTCACCTTGCCTGCGAGCTTGCCGAAGGCCACGACCGACCCGGTGAAGGTCACCGCCCCGATGAACACGCCGAGGAACAGCTCGACGCGCAGGATCGACAGCTCGACCGGCGTCTTATGCGCGATCAGAGCGGCAAAGCCCTTCAGCGCGTGCTGCTCTTCCGCGCCCATCGCGCCGACGCGCGCCATCTCGATATAGGCGTTGTAGCCCACGAAGACGGCGGCCAGACCGACCAGCGAGTGCATCGCGGCCACAAGCTGCGGCATTTCCGTCATCTGCACCCGGTTCGCGACGAACCAGCCGATGATGCCGCCGCCCGCGATCAGGATGACCGAGAGAAGCCAAAGACCCGAACCGGGGCCGATCAGCGTCGCCAGAACCGCAAGGCCCATGCCGAAGATGCCATACCACACGGCCCGTTTCGCGCTTTCCTGCCCCGAAAGGCCGCCCAGCGAGAGGATGAAGAGAACTGCCGCGACAACATAGGCGGCGGTCGAGAATCCGTTTTCCATTACGCTCTCCCCCTCTTACGACTTCTGGAACATGGCGAGCATGCGCCGGGTGACCATGAAGCCACCGAAGATGTTGATCCCGGCCATGAACACCGACAGCGCGGCCAGCAGGATCACGAGCCACGAGCCCGATCCGATCTGCAACAGCGCGCCGAGGATGATGATCGACGAGATCGCGTTGGTCACAGCCATCAGCGGCGTGTGCAGCGAGTGCGAGACGTTCCAGATCACCTGGAAGCCCACGAAACAGCTGAGCACGAAGACGATGAAGTGCTGCATGAAGCTGGCCGGCGCCACGAGGCCCACGCCCAGAAGCACGATCGCGCCCACGGCGAGCAGCGTCACCTGATTGCGGGTCTGCTTCTTGAACTCGGCCACCTCGGCGGCGCGCTTCTCTTCCGGCGTCAGCTCCTTGGCCTTTTCCTTCGGCTTCTGCGCCGCGATCGCGGCCACCTTGGGTTTCGGCGGCGGGAAGGTGATCTCGCCCTGATAGGCCACGGTCGCGCCGCGGATCACGTCGTCTTCCATGTCATGGACGACGACACCGTCCTTCTCGGGCGTCAGGTCCGTCATCATGTGACGGATATTGGTCGAGTAGAGCGCGGAGCTCTGCGTCGCCATGCGGCTCGGGAAATCGGTGTAGCCGACGATGGTCACGCCATTGTCGCTCACGATCTTCTGGTCCGGCACGGTCAGTTCGCAGTTGCCGCCACGCTCGGCGGCGAGGTCCACGATCACGGAGCCGGGCTTCATCGCCTCGACCATGTCCTTGGTCCACAGCACCGGAGCGTCACGGCCCGGGATCAGCGCGGTGGTGATGACGATGTCGATATCGGGGGCCAGTTCGCGGAATTTCGCAAGCTGGGCTTCACGGAACTCCGGCGAGGACGGCGCGGCATAGCCACCCGTCTCGGCGCCGTCTTTCGCGGCCTCCTCGAAGTCGAGATAGACGAATTCGGCGCCCATCGACTCGATCTGCTCGGCCACTTCGGGACGCACGTCGAACGCGTAGGTGATCGCACCCAGCGAGGTCGAGGCACCGATCGCGGCGAGACCCGCGACGCCTGCGCCCACCACGAGCACTTTCGCCGGCGGAACCTTACCTGCCGCCGTCACCTGACCCGTGAAGAAGCGGCCGAAATTGTTGCCTGCCTCGAGCACCGCACGGTAGCCCGCGATATTGGCCATGGAGGACAGCGCATCCATTTTCTGCGCGCGCGAAATCCGCGGGACCATGTCCATCGCGATCACGTTCGCACCGGTCTTCTCGGCGGCTTTCAGAAGCTCTTCGTTCTGGGCCGGGTAGAAGAACGAGATCAGGGTCTGGCCGGGCTTGAGGCGCTTGACCTCGGTATCGCTCGGCGGGCGAACCTTGATGACGAAATCCACCTCTTTGAACAGCGCGGCGGCGGTCTTGATGACGGTCACATTCGCGGCCTCGTACGCCTCGTCTGTGAAGCCGGCACGGACGCCTGCCCCGGTCTCGATGAAGCACTCATGTCCCAGCTTTTGCAGCTGCAAAGCCGAGTCGGGCGTCATGGCGACCCGCGCCTCGCCCTCGAAAATCTCCTTTGGAGCTCCGATTTTCACTCTAACTCCCCCTTGGATAGCGGTGCGTTTAGCCGATGGCCTGCGCACCCGGAATCTTGCGTCGTACTCCTTAGCATCGCGCAATAATGTTTCACAAGCACCGATGGGCCGTAAAACCTTGTTAATCGTTCACGGCGCAGCTCACCGGTTCGTGTATACCATTGAATACCGAACATCGGGGCGATTTATGATTTTATATCAGAGTGTTAGATCGTTTATTTCGCGCTGCGACCCGATTGCACCGGCTTCAGCTTTTTTTGCGGGCGCAGCATTATGCCGCGGCCCGATCAGAGCCAGCGGCGGGTCCGGGCGCGGTAGGCGGTGTAAGCGTCGCCGAAATGCGCGGCGATCCGGGCTTCCTCGCCGAGAATGTAGCGCTGCGTGATGAACCACATGAAGACCGGCACCAGCAGAAGCCCCAAAGGCGCGTGCCAGATCAGCGCCAGCCCCGCCAGCACCAGCGCATCGCCGAGATAGATCGGGTTGCGCGACAGCGCGAAGACCCCGGAGGTCACGAGGTCGGACGGATCACGGCGCGGGATGAAGGTGGTGCGATGAAGCAGCATCTGCCCCACCGCTGCGAGCATGAGTGCAAGCCCAAGCGCGATCGCGATCATCCCGAGCGCGCGATCATAGCGAAACGGCATCGGCACGACCTGCCCGAGCGCCCAGACCAGCGCCGCGAACAGCACCAGCCAGAGCGGCGGAATGTCGATTTCGCGCAGAGGGTTCATCGCGAACCGCTCAAAGCTTGTAGACGGTGAGTTCGGGCAGATCGGTCAGCGGAACCTCGAGCAGGCGCAGCGCGGGCAGCGACACTTCCGAGCCCGAGCCAGCCGCCTTGCCTGACGGGATCAGCGTGACCTTCGCGGATTTGCCGGTCTTCGGGTCTTCGATCCGGCCGGGGGTCTCGCTTTTGACCAGCCCGGTCTTCACCCAGAAGCCCGGATCGGCCGGATCGCCAAGGCTCGCGATGGTGGTGCCGAGCTTGGTCTCGCCGCCCACGGGCTTCTTCGCCGCCTCTGCGCGCTGTTCTGCCGTGGTCGTATCGAAGGAATCCGCTGTTTTCGCGCTGGGTTTCGGAACCGGGGTCGCAGTCGCCGCCGCGCCGGGCGCCGCTGCAGAGCTCGGACCTGACGCCTTCGGGCCGTTCAGCCCGAGCGTGGCGCAGCCCGCAATCGGCATCGTCAAAACGAGCGCGAGGATCGGGCGAGCGAGGGTTTTGCGCATTCGAAGTCTCCTTGAATCTCTGCCGAGCCTATGCCCAGTCCGCAGCCAGTGTCACCCCCGCGCGGCCCCCGATCAGCTGCGATCCGCGTGACCACCCTTGCCGCCCCGCCCCCCGCACCTTACTTTCCGCACCATGGATAACACGCCCCTCATCGACCCCTTCGCCCGCCCGATCGACTATTTGCGGGTTTCGGTCACCGACCGCTGCGACTTTCGCTGCACCTATTGCATGGCCGAACACATGCAGTTCCTGCCGAAAAAGGAACTGCTGACGCTCGAAGAACTGGACCGTCTCTGCTCGATCTTCATCCGCCTCGGCGTGAAGAAGCTGCGCATCACCGGGGGCGAGCCGCTGGTGCGGCGTGACATCATGACCTTCTTCCGATCGATCTCGCGGCATCTGGAGACCGGCGATCTGCGCGAGCTGACGCTGACCACCAACGGCTCGCAGCTTGCGAAATTCGCCGATGATCTCGCGGCACTGGGCATGAAGCGGATCAACGTCTCGCTCGATACGCTCGATGCCGACAAATTCGCAAAGATCACGCGCTGGGGGCGGCTCGAACAGGTGCTCAAAGGACTGGAGGCGGCGAAACGCGCGGGCCTCAAGGTCAAGATCAACACGGTCGCGCTGAAGGGCTTCAACGAGGACGAGCTGTTCACCCTGATCGACTGGTGCGCGGCGGAAGGCTTCGATCTGACCTTCATCGAAGTGATGCCGATGGGCGAGATGGGCGACGATCTGCGGCTCGATCAATACTGGCCGCTCTCGGATGTGCGCAAGGCGATGGCCGAGCGCTTTACCCTGACCGATCTGGCGGAATCGACCGGGGGCCCGGCGCGCTACGTCCGGCTGGAGGAAAGCGGTCAGAAGATCGGCTTCATCACGCCGCTGACGCATAATTTCTGCGAGAACTGCAACCGCGTGCGGGTGACCTGCACGGGCGAGCTGTTCATGTGTCTGGGCCAGGAGGACAACGCCGACCTGCGCGCGCCCTTGCGGGCCAACGAGGACGATGCAGCCCTGGAAGCCGCGATCCGCGAGGCGATCTCGCGCAAGCCCAAAGGCCATGACTTCGACTATTCGCGCCAGACCGTCTCGGGCCAGATGTCGCGCCACATGAGCCATACCGGCGGATGAGACCTTCCGAGCGTGCGTCGCGCGCGCTCGGCGCGGGTCTGATCGGCGCAGGGCTCGTGGCGCTCACGCTCTGGGCGCATCTGATGCTCGGAAATTTCGACACGCTCGCAGGGCTTGGCTATGCCGAGCGCGCGCGAGCGGTCACGGGGCTGAGCCTCGCCTTCGATGTCGCAAAGACCAGCGCCGTTCTGATCCTGCCGCTCGCACTTCTCGCCGCGATTTCCGGGCCGTGGCCGCTGCGGGCCCTTCTCGCGGCGCTATTCGCCCTTGGCTGGTATTGGGTGGCCGAACGTGTCTCTGGCGGCTTCGCCTCCGCCACGGGCGGCGGGTGGCTGCCCGGCGAGGCCTTCGCCTCCCTGATCTATCGCCCCGGTCTGACGCCCACGCTCTGGGGCGGAGCGGCTCTCGCCTTCCTTAGCGTCATCTGGCGTCTTTGCCGCCGTCCGAGGTGACTCAAATCAATGCGCAGGGCCAGACCGTCTGGCAGGCTCCCGACAAAGAAAGGGAGCCAAACCAATGTATTCCAACATTCTCGTGCCCGTCGCCTTCGACGAAGATCACAACCCCGATGCCGCGCTCAATGTCGCGCGGGCGCTGGCAGGCGACGGGGCGCGCATCACCTTGCTGCATGTGATGGAAGACGTGCCCGCCTATGCGATCAACTACATGCCCGAGGGCTATGCGGAGGAATTGCGCAAGACGCTGGAGCAAGACCTCGCCACGCGCGCGGCGGAGTTCGACGCGGGCGCCTGGGCGATCGTCGAAGGTCAGCCCGGCCATGAAATCCTCGACTACGCCGAAAATATCGGGGCCGATTGCATCGTGATCGCGTCGCACCGTCCGGGCTTCGGCGATTACCTGATCGGCTCAACCGCCTCGCGCGTCGTACGCCATGCGAAATGCGCGGTTATGGTGATGCGCTAAGGCTCACGCTGGGGGCAGACGCGCTTCGATCATGCCGACGAACCAGCTTGCGCCCGTAGGCAGGATCGCGTCGTTGAAGTCATATTCCGCGTGATGAAGCGGCGCGCTGGGGCCGTTGCCGATGAAGCCATAGGCCCCGGGGCGCACCTCCAGCATATAGGCGAAATCCTCCGCCCCCATCATCGGATCGACGTTGCGATCGCAGGTGCCTGCCACGGTCTCGGCCACTTGCGCTGCGACCTCGGCCGCCGCCGCATCGTTGCGGGTGACGGGATAGCCGCGCCGGTAATCGACCTCAGCCGTCGCCTCATGGGTCGCAGCCACCCCCTGCGCAATCTCGCGCAGGCGGCGCTCAGCCAGATCGCGGGTTTCGGCGCTCATCGTGCGCACCGTCCCGCCAAGGCTCACCGAATTGCCGATCACGTTGAGCGCTTTCGAATCCGTCTCCAGCGTCGTGACCGAGAGCACGATCTCCTCCAGCGGATCGCTCGACCGCGACACGATGCTTTGCAGCGCGAGGATCAGATGGGCGGAAATCGGCACCGGGTCGATCACCTCCTGCGGTTTCGCGGCATGGCCGCCCTTGCCGGTCACCACGATGTCGAAGAAATCCGCCGCCGCCATCATCGCGTCAGGCCGGATGCCGAAGCTGCCCGATTCCATACCCGGCATGTTGTGCAGCGCATAGACCTCCTCGATGCCGAAACGCTCCATCAGACCGTCCTCGATCATCGCCTTGGCCCCGGCCCCACCCTCTTCGGCGGGCTGGAAGATCACCACGGCACGACCCGCGAAAGCCCGCGTCTCGCAGAGGTATTTCGCCGCCGCCAGCAGGGTCGACGTGTGCCCGTCATGGCCGCAGGCATGCATCTTGCCCTCGACCTCGGAAGCATGTTCGGCGCCGGTTTTCTCGCGGATCGGCAGCGCATCCATATCCGCGCGCAGACCGACACAGCGCAGCCCGCCCTGGCGCGCGCCCTGCCCTTCGATCACGCCGACGACACCCGTGCGTCCGATCCCCTCGACCACCTCATCGCAGCCGAATTCGCGCAGCAGTTCGGCCACGCACGCGGAGGTCCGCGGCAAATCGTAAAGCAGTTCGGGATTGCGGTGAAAATCGTGCCGCCATGCGGTGGCTTCCGCGTGCATCTCGGCAAAACGGTTCTTGATCGGCATGCTCGCTCCTTGGTTGCGCGCACCCTGCCTCGCCTTGCCGGCGGGTGCAAGCCGCGCTCAGCGGAAGGCCATCGGCAAGGAGAAGCTGTAGCTGGGTTTGCCCAAGCCTTGCGGCGCAGCCGGGAAACGGCCCGCCCGGCGCACGGCGTCGAGCGCCGCCCGGTCGAGCGCGGCATTGCCCGAGCTTTGCGCAACCGACGCGCCGATGAGCCGCCCGTCGCGCGCGATATTCAGCGCCACGACCACGCGGCCCGCGCCTGCCCCGGAGGGCGTTTGCTTGGCGCGTTCGATCCGGGCGCGGATTTCTCCGCCCCACGATCCCATCAGCGACCGGATCTGCCCAGCCGAGAGCGTCGCCGCCGGGGCCGCGCGCCGGTCGCCCGCGGCTCCTTTGTCGCCCTGCCCCTTCGCCTGCTGCTTGGGTTGGGCCGGGGCGGGCTGCGAGGCCTGTTTCTTCGCAGGTGCTTCGGGATTCGGCTTCGCCGGTTTCGGCGCAGGCGGGGTGGGCTTGGGCTCGGGTCGCGGCATGTCGGGAGGCGCGGGCTCGGCCTGTTCGGGCAGCGCCGCATCGGGTGCAGGTGGCGCGGTCATCGTGGGGACTGCGGCAATCTGCGGCGCGGTCTCGACCGGCTCGGTCGGGGCTTCAGGAGCTTCGGGCGCGGTTGGAGCCTCAGGCTGCGCCGCCGCGATCTCCGTCTCGACCTCGGGCGGGCGCTCCCACTCCGCCACCCGCGCGGCCATGGACGGCGAAGACGGCGCAAGCGAGACGAGCGCCTCGCCCCCGTCGCCCGCCGATTGCGCCCCGCCCGCAGGCGCGGGCTCCCAGACCATCAGCACGCCCGCGTGGACTGCCAAAGCTGCCCCCAGCGCGCCCACGAAGGCCAACCCGCGCAGCGTCATTTGCCCCGCACCACGAGTTTGAGATCGGTGAAGCCAAGGCCCGCCAGCTGCGGCATCAGCTTGGCCAGCGCGTCGCCGGGAAGCTGCCCATCCGCACGCAGGGTCAGGCTGTCGGCGCAATCGCCGCAGTCCGAGCGCGCATCCTGCGCAGCCGCCCCCAGCGCCGCAATCGCGGCATCGCCGCGCGCCTCGCCATAGGCGATCTCGCCCTCGGAATTCGCGAAAAGGACCGGCGCGCCGGGATCGGCCTTGCCCTCGCCCGAAGCCTCGGGCGGGGTGACCTCGAAGGGCGTCGGCTGGGCGAGCGTCGCCGCCAGCAGGAAGAAGATCAGCAGCAGAAAAACCACGTTGATCATCGGCAAAAGCGGCTCGGGCAGACTGCGTCGCGGCGGATCGCTGAAGAGCCTCATGGCACCAGCACCAGATTGCTCAGCCCCGCGCCGCGCAACGCCTCGATCACTTGGGTCAGCGCGGTCAGATCGCCGTCTTTCGGACGTAGCACGACCGGATCGGAAGGCTGTTCCATCAGCGGCTGCAGCGCGCCTGCCAGATCGGAGAGCGCGACCGTCTGCCCGTTCAGACTGACCGTACCGCCGTCGCCCACATCGACCAGACGCGGCGGCCCGGACCACTCCGCGCTCGCCGTGCTGCCGCCCAAGGTCAGGTCCAGCGTGCGCTCTACCCCGAAGCGCGAGGCGAGCATGAAGAACACCAGAAGCAGGAAGACCACGTCGATCATCGGCGTCAGCGCCGGACGGCGGCGGGGGCGCGGTTGACCGAAGGCGAACATCGCGCGCGCCTCACTCGGCGGCGGCGCGGGGCCGCTCGGTGAGCGTGGCGGGCGCGCGGGCGAAGATGCGGGTCGCGGCGTCTTCCATATCGTGGCGCAGGCGGTCCACCACCGCATCGAAGCCCGACAGCGCGATCTGCGCCGGGATCGCCACCGCCATGCCCGCCGCCGTCGTCAAAAGCGCCTCCCAGATGCCGCCTGCAAGCGTCGCCGGATCGGCCTGAACGCCCGCCTCCTGCAAGGCGCGGAAGGCGGCGATCATGCCCGCGACCGTGCCCAGAAGCCCCAGAAGCGGGCCGATCACCACGGCCAGTTCCAGCGCGCGGAGCCCCGAGCGTGCGCGCGCCAGCAGATCGCGCGCGACGCGGCCCGTTTCGGCCTCGGCGCCTGCCCGATCGAGCTGCGGATCGCGCAGGCTCGCCATCGCGGCACGGGCCAGCTGCGCGCGCAACGAGCGCCGCCCGGCCAGAGCCGCCTCGGCCCCGTCGGGATCGCCTGCCGCCCAGGCCGTGATCGCCGCCTGGCTATGCGCCCCGCCCGACCACGCGCCAGCGGCCAGCAAATCCCAGATTTTCCAGATAATCACCGCGAGCGAGATCACGGACAGCGCCGCAATCGCCCACATCGCCGGACCGCCCAGCACGAGCGCATCGAACATGCGCCCCGGAAGAGCTCCGGAAATCTGAGCGGTAGCTTCCATCGCGCCCTCCAATGCACGCCCACAGGCGCGGTGAGGTGGTGCCGGCGGAGGGACTCGAACCCCCGACCCCCTGATTACAAATCAGACGCTCTACCAACTGAGCTACGCCGGCGTGACCGGCCCGCAATAGCGCGGCTTGGAAATTCGTGCAAGACGCCGCTCAGCGGGAACGGGCAAGATCGGCGCGGGCTTGATCTGCACGGGCGAGGATCGCGACCGCGACAAGGCCCACCGCGCAGACCAGCAGTGCGGCGGGCGAGGCATCGCCCAGATTCTCGAGGCTCGCCTTTTCCTGCGTGCGCGTGGCCAGCGTCTCGAAGTTGAACGGGCGCAGCAGCAGCGTCGCGGGCAGCTCCTTCACGCAGTCCACGAAGACCAGAAGCAGCGCCGAGCCGACCGAGCCGCGCATCAGGGGCAGGTAGAGACTGCGCAGGACACCCCCCGGCGTGCGCCCCAGCGAGCGCGCGGCCATCGGCAGCGAGGGCGGCACGCGCCCGAAGGCGGCGTCGCTCGCGCCTTGGGCGATGGCGAAGAAACGCACCACATAGGCGAGGATGATCGCAAAGGCCGAGCCCGTCAGCAGCAGCCCGGGATCGTGGCCGGTGATCGCCAGCACGGCGTCGGCCAGCATGTGATCGAGACCGGCGAGCGGGATCAGGATGCCGACCGCCAGCACCGCCCCCGGCGCGGCATAGCCCAGCGTCGTCAGCGGCAGCACCGCGCGCGGCAGGCGCTGCCCCGACAGGCGCACCCCGTAGACCATGAACAGCGCCAGCGTCACCGTGATCACGGCGGCAGCCCCCCCGGTCAGAATGGTGTGCCACAGCGCGAGCCCGAGGCCCCGGCCGAACCACGCCTCGGGATTGGCGAGCGCATGACTGCCCATCACCGCGACCGGCAGCACGAAGCCCAAGGCGACCGGGAGCACGCAGGCCAGCGTCGCCACCCAGCCAGCCGCGCCTTTCAGACGCTGCGGCTGCACCGGGCGGGCCTGACGCGCGCTTTGGTAATAGTGGACGCGGCGGCGCGAAAGCTTCTCGAGCATAAGAAGCGCGAGGACGATCCCGAGGATCACCAGCGCGAGCTGCGCGGCCCCGCCCGCATTGCCGCCCGAAAGCCATGTCGAGAAGATGCCCGTGGTCAGGGTCTGCACGCCGAAATGATCGACGACACCGAAATCCGCCACCGTCTCCATCATCGCGATCGCGGCCCCTGCGGCGATGGCGGGACGCGCGAGCGGCAGGCCCACGCGCCAGACCATCCCCCATGGGCCAGTGCCGAGGGCGCGAGCGACCTCGTAGCTGGCGCCGGATTGCTCGCGCAACGCTGCGCGGGTGATCAGGTAGATATAGGGGTAAAGCGCGGCCGAGAGCACGACGACCGCCGCCTCGCGCGAGCGGATCTCGGGGAACCAGTAGTCACGCGCAGAGACCCAGCCGAAAGCACCGCGCATCGCGGTCTGCACAGGGCCGGAATAGTCGAGAAAATCGGTGAGGGCGTAGGCGCCGACATAGGCCGGGATCGCGAGCGGCAAAAGCAGCAGCCATTGCAATATGCGATGCCCCGGGAAGCGATACATCACCACGAGCCACGCAGCCCCCGCCCCGATGGCGGAGGCCAGAAGCCCCACGCCGCCCGTCAGCACCGCCGTATTGATCAGGTAGCGCGGCAGCACCGTCGCGATCAGATGCGGCCAGATATTGTCGCGCGGGTCGAGCGCCATCCAACCGACAGCCAGAATCGGGGCCAGCACCAGCATCGCGATCACCACGGCCCCGAGCGACCACAGCCCGCCCCCTGCACGCAAGCGCCCGCGCAGGGCAGGCGCAGGAGGGACCGAGAGGGTTTGGGCGGACTTGGGCACGGGTTTTCCCGATCGGTTTTGTCGGAATTGTCTCGCCCCTCCTACCCCGAAACACATTTGCCTGTCCAGAACGGAGCGGCTAGAGTGAGCGCCAACAATAAAGGCTTGACCGGCCAGACGATATTGAGGCGCGCAGAATGAAAGTCGTTTTCCATCTCGGAGCGCATTCGACCGATGAAGATCGCATCGTGGGCGCGCTCTCGAGCAATGACCGGCTCCTCGAATCTCACCGCGTCGCCGTGCCCGCCCCCCGCAGCTATCGGATGGTGTTGCGCGATGCTTTGGTCTCGCTGAAAGGCGGGCCTGCGCCGCAGGATGTGCAGGACGCGATCATCGAGGCGAGCACCGACGCGCCGGTCCTCGACCGGCTGGTGTTCAGCCACGCGTTTTTCCTGTGCATCCCCGAGCGGGTGATCACCAAGCGCGGCTTCTACGCGATGGCGCCGGGCAAGCTCGCACCGCTCGCGAACCTCTTTCCCGATGCGGAGACCGAGTTCCATCTCGCGCTGATCAACCCCGCGAGCCTGATCCCGCAACTGGTCGCCCGGCTGCCCAAGCGCAGCTACGAGCAGATCATGGAAGGCCACGACCCGCGCGAGCTGCGCTGGGAGCCGCTGATCCGTCAGATGGTGGAAGCCGCGGGCGGGCGGCGTTTCGTGATCTGGTGCAACGAGGATCTGCCGCTGATCTGGCCCGAGGTGCTGCGCTCGGTCGGCGGTTTGCCCGAGGATCAGGCGCTCAAGGGCGACATGATGGTGCTGCGTCAGATCATGCCCGAGGAGGGGATCGAACGGTTGCGCAGCTATTTCGACGCGAACCCGCCGAAATCGGTGCTGCACCGGCGCAAGATCGTGGCGGCCTTCCTCGACAAATACGCCCAGCCCGAGGCGCTCGAGATCGAGGCACCGCTGCCGGGCTGGACCGATGAGCTGGTCGACGAGATCACCGCGCAATACGATGCCGACGTCGCCGCGATCGCGCGGATGCCCGGTGTGGAATTCATCGCACCCTAAGCGAAGGGAGCGGTTCGCGCCGGATCATCGCCCGGCGCGCAGTGGCGCTCAGCCCATCCCCAGCGCGGATTTGTAGATGTCGAGAATCGCTTCTTCCTCGGCCACGTCATCCTTGTCGCGTTTGCGCAGAGCGACGATCTTCTTCAGAACCTTGGTGTCATAGCCGCGGGCCTTGGCCTCGGACATGATGTCCTTCTGCTGCTCGGCGATGTCTTTCTTCTCGGCTTCGAGGCTCTCGAACTGCTCGACAAACTGGCGCAGCTCATCGGCGGTGACATTGTAGGCGGCATCGTTGGGCATGGGCCTCTCCTGCTTGCGAACGGGGGTCGGCGCTCTGACTAGCCCGAGCGTCTGCGCGCATCAAGAGGCGGCGCGCGCGGATCGGCGGGTTATGGAAGGACGCCCGCCCCTCCCGCTTATTCCCGCAACATAGCGGGCACCTGCGTTTTTCTTGCCATACCCCCCGCGACGGGCTAGGCAGGCGCGCGCAACTTTCGGAGGCCGCAATGGAAAATCTGATCTGGGCAGGGGCCGTCGTCTCGGTGATCGGGCTGTTCGGCATCCTGTATTGCATCGTCAAAGTGGCCAGCGCCAAGCGTGCCGGCCTGCCCGATGAAGAGCTGCGCGCACGGCTGCAAAAGATCATCGCGATCAATATGGGCGCGCTGTTCGTGTCGGTGATCGGGCTGATGATGGTGGTGCTGGGCATCTTCCTCGGCTGAGGCGGCCCTGCCCCAACACCCACATCCCCTCAGGCGTCGTCGAGATCGGCGAAGCATTTGCCGTTGCGGATCAACACATCCCATAGTGTGACCGGTTCGGGCGCGCCCTCTTCCGCCAATTCGCGCAGCAACTTGCGCGTCCCGAGAAGCCCCGCGCGGTCGGCGGCGAACATTACGCCGCCCATCTGCGGTGCAAAGCCCAGCACATGGCGCGCCGCGACGTCGATATCGCCCGCCCGATGCGCCTGCGCGTGCTGCAAGAGCCCCGCGCCGCAATTGGCAAGCTCGGCCAGAATCCGGGCGCGGATGCGCGCATTCGACAGACGGCGCGGCATGATCCCGGCCTCGTCGCGCAAAGCCGCCAGCGCCTCGGCCTGATCGGGAACCGGGCGCGGCGCGCCCTCGGACCAATCGTAAAAGCCCTGTTGCCGCGTGCCACGCGCAGCGGCATCGAGCGCGAGCAGGCTGAGAAGCGGGCCGAACGGGCGATGCAGCCGCACGAAATCCTCGAGCACGGCGTCGACGCCCAACCGGTCGGCCAGCTCCAGCGGCGGACGCGTGCCGCCCGCCTCGCGGACCGCCGCATCGACCTGCGCGACCGAGGCCCCGGCCAGCACCGCACGCTCTGCCGCGGCGATATAGGCGACGCGCAGATGATCGGCGATGCCGCCCGCGCCCGGGCCACCGCGCAGAACCTGCGTCCCACCCTGCCGCAGCAGCCCCGCCATCGCGTAGAGATCGGCAGGCACCGCGCCCTCGGGCGCCACGAGTTCACACAGATCGCCGGTGCAGCGCAGCCTGAATTCCTCCGCGCCGTCGGGCAGATCCTCGGCGTTGCGCGCGCTCAGCGGCGCGGGCGGGAATGTCCCTTTGCCCGAGGCGATCAGCGCATCCGCCCCTGACAGCCCCTCGCGGGTCATCGCCGCGCCAAGCCGCGCCCAATCGGCCTCGCGAATCTCGGGCGACAGCGCGCCGGATTGCACCGCGATCTCCTGCTTGCGCGCGATATCGGCAAAGGCCGTCTCGATCGCGGCGGGATCGCTTGCGCCGAAGACGACCTCGTGCCCGGCGGCGAGCAAGCCCCCGGCCATCGCGGCGGGCTGATCCCAAAGGCCGATGCGCAGCGGCGCGGGCGCAGTGGGCGTGCCCTCGCTGGGAAGATGGGCGGCGCGACGCGTGACCCGTGCGGCGTAGCGCAACGCCTGCGACAGCGGCGCCTCGAGCAATTCCTGCAAGGCCACCGCCTCGACATCGAGCGCCTCGTCGAGCGGCAGCAACAGCGCGCCCTCGACCACTTCGAACAGGCGCGCGCCGACCGGTGCAAGCGCGCCGCTGCCCAGCTGCGCGCGCAGCGGCGCGAGATCGTTGAGATAGGTTGCGGGGTCGTCGAGCGCGGTATCGGTGCGCGGCACGCCCTCGGCGATCAGCATATCGAGGGCGGCGGCAATCTGGCTGCGATCGCTCGCGCCCAGCACGAGGTCGCATTGGCCCTGCCCTCGGGCGTGCTCGGCCTCGACCTCCTCACCGGCGGCCACGATCGCAAGCGCCCGTGCGCCGCCGATCCGCCGCGCAAGCCGCACGAGGCCGCCTGCGCCGACGAAGCCGCCAAGCGCGAATTCCGGTGCCGCAAAACAGGTGTCGGGATCGGCGATGCGCAGATCGGCGGCCTGCGCCAGCGCCATCGAGCCGCCCGCGATCCGCCCGGAAAGCCGCGCAAGCACTGGCAGGTCGAGCGCCCCGAGTCGTCGGCAAAGCTCCGACAGGCTCGGCACCTCTTCGCCCTTCGCGGGGCGCGGCGTGATCGCGTCGAAATCGTCCAGCGGATCGGGCGCGCAGGGCCAGCCCGCCGCACCGCCCTGCAGGACCAGACCGCGCAGGCTCTTGTCGCCTTCGACACGGTCGAGCACGCCGCCGATCGCGCGGCGCATCTGGGCCGTGATACCGGCCCGCGCGCCCTGATCGTCAAGCGCTGCGAGCGTCAGCCAAGCCAGCCCGTCCTGTGTGCGAAATTTCACCCGGTTCGCCATCGTCCCCCACTTGTGGCGGGGCATTCCGTGCGATCCACCGCCGCGCGAAGTTTAAAGCGAAGCAGGTTCAAAACAAAAGGGAAATCGCGCATCTCCGGGGGATGCGCGCAGGGGCAATTGACTGCCCCTGCCCGTTTGAAACGATAGGCCCAGGGTTACTGGCGGGCCGCCTTCGCGCCCGGTGCGTGCGCCCGGCAAAACGGCGTTGCGGGCAGCAGATCGAGCCGCGCCTCGTCGATGCGCTCGCCGCAGGTGACGCAATAGCCG
Organism: Thioclava sp. ISO4; assembly: GCF_058105145.1. Classification (NCBI taxonomy): domain Bacteria; kingdom Pseudomonadati; phylum Pseudomonadota; class Alphaproteobacteria; order Rhodobacterales; family Paracoccaceae; genus Thioclava; species Thioclava sp. ISO4. The sequence continues at coordinate 1,800,867 of NZ_CM176571.1, read as the reverse complement.
TATTCGCCCGCCTCGATCCGGGCCAGGGCGGCGTCGATCGCGCGGATCTCGGACTGCGCCGACTGGCCGAGGTCTTCGAGAACCTCGTCGCTTTCATGCTCGATCGCGGCGTCGTCCCAATCTTTTTCTTCGTGGCTCTCAAGCTCGGATTCGACCTGCGCCATCCGTTCCGAGAGTTGCGCCCGGCGGGTTTCGAGTTCGCTCTTGCGCGTTTCAATCGACTTCATCCTGTCCTCCTTGATCGATACAACCACCTAAACAGGCAAGCATTTCTCCGCTTTGACGCAAATCAACCGGTCGCACTCACGCACATATGCAGATATCAAATTGCTTGCACCATCACGGGCGTGAGGTCTAGCATTACAACTCTGACGGGTCCGGGAGAGCCCGTTCGACACGCAATTGAGCACAGGGAGAGCTCATGCATCAAGATTGGATTTGGGGCCTCGTCGGAGGCCTGATGATTGGCGCGGGCGCGGGCCTGTTTCTGCTGGTCAACGGCCGGATCATGGGCGCAAGCGGCATTATCGGCGGGCTGGTCGACGGCTCGGGCCGCGAGACCGTGTCCGAGCGCGTGGCCTTCCTCGGCGGGCTGATCGCGGTGCCACCGCTTCTCGTGCCGCTTTACACAACAGTCGACACCCATATGACCAGTTCCGTCTGGGTGATCGTAGCCGCAGGCCTGATGGTGGGCCTGGGCACGCGGATCGCGAATGGCTGCACCTCGGGCCACGGCGTCTGCGGCATCTCGCGATTTTCGCTGCGCGGGATCGTCGCCACCGCCTTCTACCTGCTCGGCGGTGCGCTGGTCCTCGTGATCTTCCGGCATTTTCTGGGAGTGATCTGATGCGCAATTTCTTCGCATTCCTGTCGGGTGGACTGTTCGGCGCGGGGCTTCTCGTGGCGGGCATGGTCGACACGAAAAAGGTGCAGGGCTGGCTCGACGTGTTCGGCGATTGGGATCCGACGCTGGCCTTCGTGATGGGCGGCGCGGTGAGCGTGATGTTCTTCGTCTGGATCTTCGCGAAGCGCCGCGAAACCTCGATGCTGGGCTCGCCGATGCCGGGGCCGTTTCCGCGGCTCGTGGATCGCAATCTCGTGCTCGGCTCGCTCCTGTTCGGCGCGGGTTGGGGCCTTGCGGGGCTGTGCCCCGGCCCTGCAATGGGTTCGCTGTCCTTCAATGGCTGGGAGGGCTGGCTGTTCCTGATCGCCATGGGGGTCGGGATGGCGCTCGCACCGCGGGCGAAAGCGTGGCTGAGCCTGCTGGATCGCAGCACGCTGGAAGTGCCGCCCTGCGAGAACGGGACCAAAGAGACGCCCGCGACCTCGGCGACGCGCGGCGCATAAGCCGAGCCGCAGCCTGCATTCGCGCCCCCAAGGCGGGGGTGCAATCACATGCCCGATTGGATCTTGAGCGGCGGCAGCGCGTCGTCGTCTTCCGTCGCGGAGAGCGCATCAAGATCGAGTGGCTCGCCAAAATCCATGTCGGGTTCAAGCCCGTCCAACCCGCGCGGCTCGGGCGCGTGGGCGGCATCGACGCCGTCCTCCGCGTCATAGGCCGGATCGAGCGGGTCGCCGAGGCTGGACAGGCCCGGCACCTCGTCGAGCGTCGGGGCCTGCCCATAGGGCGACGCCCCGGCATCGAAAGTGTCCGCCCCACGGCCAGCGCCATTCGCCGCCTCGTCTTCCTCGCGCAGGCGCAGCGCGCGTAGCCCGTGGCTTTGGCCGAGACGGGCAAGCGAGAGCTTGCGCCGTCCCTGCGCCTCGAGCGTGATCTTCTCCAACGCGTCCTCCGGGATCGGGATCTCTGTGCCGGGGCGCAGCGTCAGCACGGTAGACAGCGGCAGCGTGACGCGGTGCAGGACCGCTTCGAGCTGCGCGGAGGCCGCCAGAATGGAGCGTTCGAACGTATCAGACCAGTCGCGCGCGGGATCTTCGGGCGTGAAGCTTTCCGCCTTGGGCCCTACACCGCCCTCCGGATTTTCGCCCGCAGCCGGGGACGCGCGGCGCATCGCGGCGCCCCGCCCTTCGCGCGGAACCGCCCAAAGGAAGCCGCCGCTGCGTTCGCCCCCGGTGCCGAAGCCAAGCTGCGCCGTCCAGACGCGGTAGCTGACATCTTCCAGCAGTAGGCCAAGCGGCCGGGGATCGTCGAGATGCGAGGCGAAGCGGAAGCCCCCGGCCCAGGAAATCGCAGGGTCGCTGATCAAGCCCTCCTCGATCTCGGCCAGCACCGCATCGACGAAATCGGCGGCGATGGCGGCATCGATCCGGGTGGGTTTGCGCGGGGCAGGCATGGTCTTGCCGAACTGCCCCATCGTCTGCATCTCGATCAGCGTGGCCAGGGTGGCGGGCGGCAATGCGAGGACGCCAAGCGCCTCCCCCGGCCCTTCGATCACCGCGAGCAGCGACAGATCTTCGAGCATCTCGGGTAGATCGGCGAGAGACCGCGTCGCCTCCTCGATCGAGGCGACCTTCAGCGGCAGTTCGAGCATATCCTGCGCGACCTTGGACAGCGCGAGCGTGATTGCGCGCGCAGGCGTGATCGGGGCCGCGCCCGCAACCGCCTTCGCCGCCTCGGTCTTACGCCGCAGCACCGATGTCTCGCGCTCGTGAACCATGGTCTCCATCCACCCGCATTCGGGGTCTCATCGCCCAGCTTTGACAGATCGAGGTTTACAAAGCGTTGAAAATGCCCAGCGTTTCGCGGCTTAGCGCGAAAGGGCCGCGCTTTCCGAAGGCGGGTCGGAGGGCGCGCGCAGATCGCTGCGTCTCAGCGGCAGGCTGATGCGGAACGCGGCCCCGCCCTGTCCCGGCACATAGTCGATCGTGCCACCGAGATTGGTCATGATCTCGCGGCAGATCGCGAGGCCGAGGCCCGCACTGCCGGCGCGGCTTTGATCGGTCAGACGGGCGAATTTCTCGAAGATCAGCTTCTGGCTTTTCTTCGGAATGCCCGCGCCGTTGTCGATGAAGTCGATCTGCACCCGCTTGCCCCGGCGCTTCACCTCTATCCGCAGCACCGCCTTCTCGGCATCGCAATATTTCCGCGCGTTCGAGATCAGGTTGATCATGACCTGCACCAGCCGGTCGGCATCGGTGAAGATCGGCATGTGCTCGGTCGGGAAATCGCGCTCCACCCGGAAGGCGCGGTCGGGCCGGGTCGAGGAGGCCGATTGCACCGCGCGGTTGATCAGGTCGTGCAGATTGGCGACCGAGACATTGAGCTGTGCGCGGCGGTTCTCGAGCACGGAGAGGTCGAGCAGATCATCGAGCAGACGGGTCAGGCGGCGCGCTTCCTCATGGATGATCTCGGCATATTGCGCGCGCATCGAATCCGGCAGATCGGGCTCCATCAGGATTTCCGAGAAGGCGCGGATCGAGGTCATGGGCGTGCGCAGCTCGTGGCTGATCTGGCTGAGGAAGCTGTCCTTCTGCACCGACAGATCCTGCAGCTTGTCATTGGCCTCGCGCAGCGCCCGCGCCACCCGCGCGAGCTCCTCGGATTTCGCCTCGAGCCGCGCGGTGTATTCCTTGGCCTCTGCCGTCTCGCCCGCCACGGCGATCAGGTCCTGCATCGACACGGAGGTGCCCCCGGTCAGCTGCGCGATCATCGCATGCGCCGTCGAGGCCCCGACCGAGCCCGCCAGCTTGCGCTCCAGCCGGGCGAGGAAATCGGGCGTGGTGTCGGGCAAGAACCCGGCCTTGCCCTGCCCCGCCGCCTGCGCCTGGAAGAAATGCTGCGCGGGCTCGGCGCCCAGAATCCGCTGCGACATCGACAGCAGGTCCTCGGCCTCGGCCCCGCCTTGCACCCAAGAGCGCGCGGCGGGGCTTTGATCGTAGATATTCACGAAGGCCACGCCCTGCAGCCGCTCCATCGGGCCGGGGAAGGACAGCATCGAGAAGACCAGAAAGGCGAGCGTGTTGAACAGCAGCGACCAGAACAGCGCGTGCAGCAACGGGTCGAGCCCCGCGATCCCGAACAACGCGTGCGGGCGCAGCCATTCGAACCCGAACAGCCCGTGATCCAGAACGATCTGCGGTATCAGCCCGGCATCGCCCACCGAGGGCAGAAAGAGCGTATAGGCCCAAAGCGCGAAGCCGATCACCAGCCCCGCCGCCGCCCCCACATGGGTCGCGCCGCGCCAGAAGATGCCGCCGATCAGCGCGGGCAGAACCTGCGCCGCGCCCACGAATGCGATCAGGCCGATCGCCGCCAGCGCCTCGGAGCCGCCCGACATCCGGTAATAGGCATAGCCCATCGCTAGCACCACGATGATCGAGACCCGGCGCGAGGCCAGAACCAGCCCGCGCACATCGCCCTGGGCGCGCGGGCCTTCGCGGCGCAGTGCCAGCCATAGCGGCGTCACGATATGGTTCGAGACCATCGTCGCGAGCGCAATGGCGGCGACGATCACCATCGACGTGGCCGAGGAAAACCCGCCGAGGAAGGCCAGCAGCGCCAGCTTCCCCTGCCCCTCCGACAGCGGCAGCGTGAGCACGAACAGATCGGGATTCGTGCCCTCGGGCATCCGCTCCAGCCCCATCACCGCGATCGGCACGACGAAGAGGCTCATCAGCATCAGATAGGCCGGAAAGGCCCAGCTTGCGGTCGCGAGGTGCCGCTCGTCGACATTCTCCACGACGAGCACCTGAAACATCCGCGGCAAGGTCAGGATCGCGGCGGCGGAGACGAAGGTCAGCCCCGCGAAGCGTCCCGGATTGAGATCCCATTCCGCGATCTTCGAGGCGTCGATCCGCGAGAGCATGTCCATCGGCCCGCCGCCCAACCCCCAGACGACGAAAACGCCCACCGCGACCAGCGCGACCAGTTTCACCACCGCCTCCAGCGCAATCGCGGTGACGACCCCGTGGTGACGCTCGTTCGCATCGAGGTTTCGGGTGCCGAAGAGGATGGTGAAGATCGCAAGCCCGCCCGCGATCCACAGCGCCGTCGCCCCTTGGTCGGGCAGCGCCCAGCCCTCGGGCGTGCCCGCGGCGAAGACGCCGAAGCTCAGCGTCACCGATTGCAGTTGCAGCGCGATGTAGGGCGTGGCGGCGGCGACCGACATCAGTGTGACGATGACGCCCAGCGTGTTCGACTTGCCGTAGCGGCTGGAAATCAGATCCGCGATCGAGGTCACGCGATGGGTGCGCCCGATCCGCACCAGCTTGCGCAACACCCACCACCAGCCGACGAAGACCAGCGTCGGGCCAAGGTAGATCGTCAGGAACTCCAGCCCCGAGCGCGCCGCGTAGCCGACCGCGCCGTAGAAGGTCCAGGCGGTGCAGTAGATCGACAGCGAGAGCGTGTAGATCACCGGCGAGCGCAGGAAGCGCAGGCGGCGGCGCTGCGCGCGGCGTTCGGCCACGAACGCCACCGAAAAGAGCACGATCACATAGGTCAGGCAGACCGCGACGAGATTATTGAAGGGCATCTCAGCCCTCCGGCGGCGGCGCGTCCGACGCGCGGCTGGCGGTTGCGGCGTCGGTTGGGCCCTCGGCCTCGCCATTGCCTTCGGGCACGTCCTCAGCGTTGAGCACCGGGCCAAGCCCGCGGGAGATGGCGAAAGCCGCGAGGATCAGCACGATCCAGACCGCAAAAAGGTAGAGCCCGCCGCGCCCGGTATCGGGCACCGGGGTCTGCGCCGGATGCCACAGACCCGGCATCATGATCAGCACCAGCCCGACAATCGGCAGAAGCCGCGCCGCATCCATCAGGCGGCGGCGGCGATAGGAACGGCGGGCAAGAAAGAGCGGCTGGCCCGTCTGCGGCATCAGGCGGGCTCCCGGCGCGCAGCGCCCCCGCCGGTGATCGCTTCGAGCTGGTCGAGCACGTCGCCATTGGCGAATGGCTTGGCGAGGAAAGCCGTCGCACCGGCGCGGGTCGCGGCATCGCGGTCGCGCCCCTGCCCGCGCGCGCTGAGCATCAGAACGGGCAAATCGCGCAGCGCGGCATCCGCGCGCATATCGGCAAGGATTTCGAGACCGGAGCGCCCCGGCAGCATCAGATCTAGGATGATTGCGTCGGGCGGATCGCCGGTGATGCGCGCAATTGCCCGCGCGCCGTCTTCGAGCACCGACACCGTCCAGCCCGCACGCGTCAGGATGAACCGGATCGCTTCCGCGATATGCGGCTCGTCCTCGATCAACAGCACCTGTCTTTGCGCCATAGCCATCCCCCTCACCCGACTATCGCCACCGTGTCGCGCCCTGTCAAACCCTCACGCCCTCCCCGCCGACGCATCCGCGACGATCGAGGGCTCGCGCCGCCCCGGACACTCGCCACGCGGGCAGATTCGGCACGACGCGCCGATCGGGCGCGCAGGCGCATCAGCGCTCTGCGCGGGCGCTGGCAGGATCAGCATGGTGGCGCGCATCAGCACCGGACCGTCGAACCCCGTCGGGCGCGGCTCGGAGACGGCATAGGTCAGGAAGCGTTGCGGCAAGCGCCCCGCCATATCGACCAGCGCCCGGATCGGCTGCATCGGCCGTGCAAGCGCTTCATAGAGCGGCCAGAGCGGACAGGCGGCGGCGAAGCGCGGCAGCAGAAACCCGGGGGCTGCGCGGCGGAAGGTCAGCGTGCCCGAACCGTCGCAGATCACCAGCCCCGGCTGCCCCAGACCCGGCGCACCCGCAGGCAGGGCCGCGAGCCGCCGCAACACCTGCGCGAGCGGCACGGCGAAGCGCGCCGCCAGCGCGCCCGGATCGGGGCCGAGCTCGGCCAGCGCCGCCAGCACCGGATCGAGCGGCAAGGCCTGCGCATCGGCGGCCTGCCACTGCAGATGGCTGCGGGCCAGCTCCCGCGCCGCCGCAGAGGCCAGTTCCGGCGCGCCCGCGATCAGCGCCTCCGGGTCGGTCCCCGCATCCTCCAGTTCCGGGAAATGCCAGCCGCGCGCTTCGAGCCACGCCTCGAGCTGTTCTTGCGGCGAGGACAGGCCAGTCTCGGCGGTTTCCATCTCGTCGAGATAGCCGACCAGCGCCTCCGCCGTTCCCGACAGGCGCAGGCTTTCCTCCTGGATCGTGTTGAGGAAACGCGCGCGCCATTCCGGCTCGATATCCTCGGTCTCGACAAGGATCGCGGCGGTGGAGCGCAGCGAGGTCACCGCCGAGAGGACCTCGTGCAGCGAGGTCAGCAGGAACGGGTCCTGCGCCATGCGCTCGGCATAGGTTTCGACCACGCGCTCCAGCTCGGCCAGCCGCGCCTGACGGTTCACCAAAAGCGCGGCCCATGCAGGAAAGCGGCCGACGAATTCCTCGATGCGGTCGAGATCGGGCGCGGCCTGGCTGGCACTGCCCGTGCCATTGCCGTTACCTGTCTCGGCCAGTTCCAGCGACGCGACCGCTTCGCGCAGCCCGGCGAACAGCGCGCCCTCCGCCCCCTCGCCCAGCGTGACCGGATCGACGCCCATCGCGCCCGCAATCCGCTCGATCAGCGCATCGCTGACCCGGCGGCGATTATGCTCGATCAGGTTGAGATAGGCCGCCGAAATGCCGGAAGCCCGCGCCAGTTCGGCCTGCTTCAAGCCAAGCGCATTGCGCCGCTCGCGAATGCGGGTGCCGGTCAGCGGGGAACGGGCCATGTAAACTCCTCCTGCACCCGTTTTTACAAACAAGTGCAGAAGAAGAAAATAGTTTTACAGCGGTTTACAGGGGCTCAGCAGGGGCCCGTTCCGGAGGGTGTGACCGTGGCCATGCCCGACATGCCCCCGACACCCGGCTCGCATTCCCCGATATCGCGTTCAAGCTGCGCACAGCCTGCAAGCGCGACCAGTGCGACGACGGCTCCAAGCTGTGCGGCGGTTGCGAAAAAGCGGTTTTTCATGGCTCTCTCCAATTCTCGGCATGGGACGATTTTCCCACATGTCATTCTACATTCCCAGCCTGTGCGCTCTATGATCGACGTCAATTCCCGGCCCGATTTGACAGCTCCGCTCGATGCGCCATCATCAATGCGGCAGCGCAGCATTGCGCGCGGAAATTCGCGGAGACCCGGATGGAGCCCGAGACGATCGAGACCGAACTGGCCAGCGCCATCGATACGGCGCAAAAATTCCTGCCGGACTGGGCGGTGGCGCTGATCGCCTATGTGACGGCGGCGCTGATTGCGCTGCTGCTGTTTAGGGTGTTGTTCACGGCGCTCAACCGCGCGGTGGCCGATCGCGATCTGTTCTGGCGCTCGCTGGTTGCACGCGGGGCGCAGCCGATGCGGCTGATCCTGCTGATCGCGGCGCTTGGCTTTGCAAACGGGCTCGCGCCCGCCAGCGCCGCAGTCACCGGTGCAATCACCCATATTCTGTTGGTCGCACTGATCCTGTGCCTCGCCTGGATCGCCTATACCGCGCTTTACATCTGGACGACGATCCACCTGCGCCGCTTCAAGCTCGACGCGGAAGACAACCTGCTTGCGCGCAAGCACGTCACCCAGACCCGCATCCTGATGCGCGTGGCCAAGGTGATGATCGTGATCCTCGCGGTCGCAGCCGCCCTGATGACCTTCCCAGCCGTGCGCCAATATGGCGTGTCGCTTCTGGCCGCAGGCGGGGCCGCGGGTATCGTCGTGGGCCTCGCGCTGCAGCCGGTGCTCAAGAACCTGTTCGCGGGCATCCAGCTTGCCCTGACCCAGCCGATCCGCATCGACGACGCGCTGATCGTCGAGGGCGAATGGGGCAATGTCGAAGAAATTACATCCACTTACGTTGTCATCCGCATCTGGGATTGGCGGCGGCTCGTGGTTCCCTTGAGCTATTTCATCGAGCAGCCTTTCCAGAACTGGACCCGCGAAAGCGCCGATCTCATCGGCACCGTCATGATCTATCTCGACCACACGGCCGACGTCGCCGCGATCCGCGCGAAGGCCGAAGAGATTACCCGCGCCGATCCGCTCTGGGACGGGAAGGTCTTTGCCCTGCAGGTGACCGATTTCCGCGAGCGGGTGATGAAGGTGCGTATCCTCGCCTCCGCACGCAACGGTCCACGCACCTTCGATCTGCGCTGCCACATTCGCGAGGAGCTGGTGGCGTGGATTCAGGCCGAGATGCCCCACGCCCTGCCCCGCACCCGGGCCGATTTGTCGCCTGCGGAGGCTGCATTCCTCGGCGCGTCCTCCGGCGAAGCTGCACCCTCGGAGACACCGTCTGGCGAGATGCCGCCCGCATAAGTGCTTGCCCCATCCGTCTTCCGCGAAGCCTCGGCATCCCGGCGCTAATCGAAGGCCCCGAAATGCGCCCCGTAGTTCACGGCCCGGTTGGAGCAGGCAGCCATCGCGTCGACGAGCCATTGGCGATCTGGCACGGGCCTGCCGATCAGATGATGCCCGAGCGCGTCTTCGCCCTTCGCGATATTGCCCGCGACATCGCCGCTGAAATTCAGCAGGCGTTGCAGCCAGAAATCCTGCGCCTGCGCGATATATCCCCCGCTTCCGCCGCCGGAGAGCCCGCGCACCACGGCAAGGCAATAGGCCGCCTCGATCGGCTGGGTCGGCGTGTCGAAGAGATAGCTTGGCGGGGCCGCGAACTGGCTTTTCCAGGCGAGGAAGAACAACCCTCCCGCGACCCCGATCGCGAGGACCGCATAGAACGCGGTCAGGGCCGGGTGCGTGCGCTGCTGACGCCTGCGGGCCCGTGCGCGAGCCCGCGCACGTTGCGCGGTCATTGATCGATCGGCCATGCGAATGCCTCCTGCCGCTCAGCAAAGCCGATTCCCCTTAAGAAACCCCGAATATGAAAAAGCCCCCCGGCGCACCGGAGGGCTTTCTGTCTCGCGAGAGCGTCTCTCTTATTCGAGGCCGGCCTTGTCGGTCACCTCATGGGTCCAAGCGCCTTCCGGCTTCTTGGTGATGACCGGGTCCGAACCGCCCGACATCAGAACGTCGACCGTGCGCTCGTAATCGGCGGGGTCGAGCGTGCCGTTCGAGCCAGCGGTCAGCTTGGCGACCTCTTCCATCATGCCCTCTTGGTGCTCCATCGTCTGCGCACCGGTCTCGTCATTGTCGAGAATGATCTGCGCAGCTTCCTTGGGATGCTCCTCGGCGTATTTCCAGCCTTCCATCGAGGCCTTCACGAATTTCGCCATCTTGTCGACGAAAGCCGGGTCCTTGAGGTTCTCTTCGAGCACGTAAAGACCGTCTTCGAGCGTCGCGACGCCTTCGTCTTCATACTTGAAGGTCACCAGCTGGTCGGGCTGGATACCCGCTTCGAGCACCTGCAGATACTCGTTATAGGTCATGGTCGAGATACAGGCCGCCTGCTTTTGCAGAAGCGGATCGACGTTGAAGCCCTGCTTGAGCACGGTCACGCCATCGTCGCCGCCCTCGGTCGAGATGCCGAGATGGTTCATCCAGCTCAGGAACGGGTATTCATTGCCGAAGAACCACACGCCCAGCGTATGGCCCGGGAAGTCCTCGGGGGTCTTGATGCCGCTTTCCTTGAGGCAGGTCAGCATCATGCCCGACTTCTTGAAGGGCTGGGCGATGTTCACGAGCGGCAGCCCTTTCTCGCGGGCCGCCAGCGCCGCCGGCATCCAGTCGACGATGACGTCGGCGCCACCGCCTGCGATCACCTGCTCGGGCCCGATATCGGGGCCGCCCGGCTTGATGGTCACGTCGAGACCCGCATCCTCGTAGAAGCCCTTGTCGAGCGCGACATAGTAGCCCGCGAACTGGGCCTGCGTGACCCATTTCAGCTGCAGCGTCACGTCCTCGTTGGCCCAAGCGGCCCCCGCCATGGTGAGGCTTGCGGCCACCCCTGCGATCAGTTTCTTCATCTTTCACTCCACTGTTGGCCCCGGATCTTTACGCCCGGGATTTTAGGTTTTTCTCAGGCTCTTCCTTGCCCTTACGTCCGGGCCCGTTGCGACGGGTGCCAGAAAGTCACCAGCTTCTCGATCAGGGCGACAAGCCCATAGAAGCCCGAGCCCGCGAGGGCCGCAACGGTAATTTCCGACCACACGAGCGGCAGATCAAGCTGCCCCACCGCGGTCGAGATGCGAAAGCCCATTCCTTTCGTCGGGCTGCCGAAAAATTCGGCAACGATCGCACCGATCAAAGCCAGTGTCGTCGCGATCTTCAACCCGTTGAAGAGAAACGGCATCGCCGCAGGCAGGCGCATCTTGAAAAGCCCCTGCCAATAGCTTGCGGAATAGGTCGCCATCAGGTCGCGCTGAAGCGCATTCGTGGCCGCCAGACCCGCCACCATGTTCACGAGGACGGGGAAGAAGACCATGACCACGACGACCGCCGCTTTCGACTGCCAGTCGAAGCCGAACCACATCACGAGGATCGGCGCGATCCCGACGATCGGCAGGGCCGCGACGAAGTTCCCGATCGGCAGCAGCCCGCGTTGCAGGAAGGGCGAGCGGTCGATCAGGATCGCCACCACCACCGCCGCGCCGCAGCCGATGATATAGCCCGACAGCGCGCCTTTCAGGATCGTCTGCACGAAATCCTCGCGCAGCACATCGGTCGAGGCCATCAGGCTCGCCGCGATCTGGCTCGGGGCGGGCAGGATCACCGGGCTGATATTCAGCCCGCGAACCAGACCTTCCCACAGAAGCAGGAGGGTGATGCCGAACAAGGCCGGGATCAGGAAACGCGCCCAACGCTCCGAGCCGTGATGGCGCGCAAGCCAGGTATTGAGGGCCCAGGCCGCCAGCCAGAAGACGATTGCGAAAATAAGCCAGCTCATTGCACCATCCCCATCCGCTTGAGGGTGATTTGTTCGATGATGCCGACCACCACCACAAGGATCGCCGCGAGCGCCGCCGCTGCGAACAGAGCGGACCAGATCTGCACCGTCTGCCCGTAATAGCTGCCCGACAGAAGCCGCGCGCCAAGCCCGCGGGTCGCGCCCGCCGGCAGTTCGGCCACGATGGTGCCGACGAGACTCGCCGCGACGCCCACTTTCAGCGAGGCGAAGAGGTACGGCATCGACGAGGGCAGCCGCAGCTTCCAGAAGGTCGCGCCCTGGCTCGCATTATAGGTCTTCAGCAGATCCAGCTGCATGTGATCGGGCGCGCGCAGCCCCTTCACCATGCCGACGAGCACGGGGAAGAAGCTCAGGTATGCCGCGATGATCGCCTTGGGCAGCAACCCGGTGATCCCGAGGCTCGCAAGAACCACGATCACCATCGGCGCGATGGCGAGGATCGGGATCGTCTGGCTCGCGATTGCCCAAGGCATTACGCTCAGGTCCATCGCCCGGCTATGGGTGATCCCCACCGCCAGCAGGATGCCCAGACCGGTGCCCAGCGCGAAGCCCGCAAGCGTCGCCGAAAGCGTGATCCAACCATGGAAGACAAGGCTGCGCTTGGAGGTGATCTTCTGCCCGGCCACGCCTTCCCAAAGCCCGACAGCCACCTGATGCGGGGCGGGCAGAACGGGACGTTTCTGGCTCAGCGTGTCGGTGACAAGCTCGGAGAACGTGACCTCTTCACCGGCGCGTGCCGCCTGATCGTAGGTCCATTGCGAATTCATCCAGACGGTGGCTGCGTACCAAAGCAACAGGATCGCGGCCAGAACCGTCAGAACGGGTGCGATCATCTTCATCAGACCGCCCTCCCCTTCGGTTTGGCCGAACGCCCCTTTGACGAGGCCCAGAGCGGCGCGCAGGCCCGCCCGGTCCGGGTGTCGGTCATGCGGTCATTCATCATAGGCATGCCCCGCCCGAAGCCCCTCGCGCACCCGGTGCGCGATCTGCAGGAATTCCTCGCTGTCGCGGACGTCGAGCGGACGCGGCCCTTTCGGCAACGTGCTCTCGATCACCTCGTGGATGCGGCCCGGACGGGGCGACATCACCACGATCTTGGTCGACAGATAGACCGCTTCCGGGATCGAGTGCGTCACGAAGCCGATCGTCTTGTTGGTGGCCGACCAGAGCTTGAGAAGCTCCTCGTTGAGCTTGTCGCGCACGATCTCGTCGAGCGCGCCGAAGGGCTCGTCCATCAGCAGGATCTCGGCATCGAAGGCCAGCGCCCGCGCGATCGAGGCGCGTTGTTGCATGCCGCCCGAGAGCTGCCAGGGGAACTTCTTTCCGAAGCCTTCGAGGTCGACCAGCGAGAGCACTTTTTCAACACGCTCTTCCTGCTGCGCCTTGGAATAGCCCATGATTTCCAGCGGAAGTTTCACGTTCCCTGCAATCGTGCGCCAAGGGTAAAGACCCGCCGCCTGGAATACGTAGCCGTAGCTGCGCGCCTTGCGGGCTTCTTCCGGTGAGATGCCGTTCACGGTCAGCGAGCCGCCCGTGGGCGTCTCGAGTGCCGCGATGCACCGCAGGAAGGTCGTCTTGCCACAGCCCGACGGGCCGATGAAGCTCACGAATTCGCCCTTCTCGATATCGAGATCGATATCTTTCAGCGCGTGAACCGAACCGTCCCCCGTCTGAAAAGTCAGATTGAGCCCGCGGGCCTGAATTACCGGTGCTGCCGTCATCCGCGCCTCCACAGGGTTTTATCCGCAATCTCGACGCTGTTGCCCGCCGGGTCGCGCAGGTAGATCGACCGCGCCCCGTTCGGCCAATAGAAGTCGGCCTCAATCTCCACGTTATTGTCCCTCAAATGTCGTTCCCATTCGTTCAGTTGTTCCGCTTCTGCCGCGAGACATACATGCCCCGGTCCGACCGCGCCATGCGGTGGAACGGGCAGCGCCGCCTCCGGGTCGGGTGGCTCCCGCGTGGCCTGAGCGATGAAGGTCAGGATCACGCTGTCGCCACAGCGGAAAAAGACATGCCGCCCGTCGCGACGGGTTAGCCGCTCGAGCCCCAGCAGCCCGCCGTAGAAGGCTTCGGTCGCGTCGAGATCCTCGACATAGACCGCAGCCTCCAAAACGCCGGAACTGACCGGGGCCGCCATGAAGCCTTATACCCCGGTCGCCGGGATACCGCTGCGTTCGACCGGACGCGGCGCGGTGAGCTCTTTCCAGGTGGACAGAGCCTTGGTCACCGGCATGCCCGGATCGCGCGCGACGAATTCGCCATGGCCCTCGGGCGTCTGGATCTTGCCATCGGCCCAGGCCACGACACCGCGGCTGAGCGTGTAGCGCGGCAGGCCCTTGACCTCTTTGCCCTCGAAGACGTTGTAATCGATGGCCGATTGCTGGGTTTTGGCCGAGATCGTCTTGGTCGCTTCCGGATCCCAGACCACGAGATCGGCGTCCGCACCGACCAGAACCGCGCCCTTCTTCGGATAGACGTTGAGGATCTTCGCGATATTGGTCGAGGTGACGGCCACGAATTCGTTCATCGTGATCCGGCCCGTCTCGACCCCATAGGTCCAGAGCATCGGCATCCGGTCTTCCAAACCGCCGGTGCCGTTCGGGATCTTGGTGAAATCGCCCACGCCATAGCGCTTCTGCTCGGTCGAGAAGGCGCAGTGATCGGTCGCGACCACCGAGAGCGAGCCCGACGCCAGACCCGCCCAGAGGCTGTCCTGATGCTGCTTGTTGCGGAAGGGCGGCGACATCACGCGGCGTGCGGCGTGGTCCCAATCCTTGTCGAAATACTCGCTCTCGTCGAGCGTCAGGTGCTGGATCAGCGGCTCGCCCCAGACGCGCTTGCCCTGCATCTTGGCGCGGCGGATCGCTTCGTGGCTCTCCTCGCAGGAGGTGTGCACGACATAAAGCGGCACGCCTGCCATATCGGCGATCATGATCGCGCGGTTGGTGGCCTCACCCTCGACCTGCGGTGGGCGCGAATAGGCGTGACCCTCGGGGCCGTTATTGCCATCGGCCAGCAGTTTTGCGGACAGCTCCGCCACGACATCGCCATTCTCGGCATGGACCAGCGGGATCGCGCCCAGCTCGGCGCAGCGCTTGAAGCTCGAATAGAGCTCGTCATCATTCACCATCAGCGCACCCTTGTAGGCCATGAAGTGCTTGAAGGTGTTGATGCCGCGCTCAGTGACCTGCTTCATCTCGTTGAAGACCTGCTCGCTCCACCAGGTGATCGCCATGTGGAAAGAATAGTCGCAATGCGCGCGGGTCGACTTGTTGTCCCAGCGCTTGAGGGCCTCGAGAAGGCCCTCGCCCGGCGCGGGCAGCGCGAAATCGACGACCATCGTGGTGCCGCCCGCCAGCGCCGCGCGGGTGCCGGATTCGAAATCGTCGCTGGAATAGGTGCCCATGAAGGGCATCTCGAGATGGGTGTGCGGATCGATCCCGCCCGGCATCACATAGCAGCCGGTCGCGTCGATCTCTTCGTCGCCTTTCAGCTTCGGACCGATCTCGATGATCTTGCCGCTGTCGATCAGCACATCCGCCTTGTAGGTCAGATCGGCGGTGACGATGGTTCCGTTCTTGATGACTTTGGTCATTGTTTACCTCCCACGAAGGTCTTCCGCCTTCGATTTGGTTCAAATATCCCGGGGGTGAGGCGCATAGCGCCGAGGGGGCAGCGCCCCCTCCTCCGCCCGTATCAGCTTACGATTTCCGCGGTTTCCAGCACGGCGTGGAACAGCACATCGGCGCCCGCGCCTGCCCAGTCCTTGGAGATATCCTCGGCCTCGTTATGGCTCAGCCCGTCGACGCAGGGGCACATCACCATCGCCGTCGGCGCGACCGCGTTGATCCAGCAGGCATCGTGGCCCGCGCCCGAGATGATGTCGCGATGCGAATAGCCCAGACGCTCGGCGGCGCTGCGCACGGCGCTCACGCAGGCCGGATCGAAGGTGACCGGGTCGAAGCCGCCGGTCTTCTCGAATTCCACCTCAAGGCCCATCTCGTCGCAGATCTTTTTCGCCCCCTCGCGCAGTCGTTTTTCCATATCCTCGATCACGCTCAGATCGGGCGAGCGGAAATCGACGGTGAACACGGCTTTGCCGGGGATCACGTTACGCGAATTCGGGTAGATGTCGATATGGCCAGCCGCGCCCACCGCGTGCGGCTTGTGCGACCAGGCGATCTCGTCGACCAGTTCCAGCACGCGCGCCATGCCAAGGCCCGCATTCTTGCGCATCGGCATCGGGGTGGAGCCGGTGTGCGCATCCTTGCCGGTGATGGTCACTTGAGTCCAGCTGAGGCCCTGCCCATGCGTGACGACGCCGATATCTTTGCCTTCGGCTTCGAGGATCGGGCCCTGCTCGATATGCAACTCGAACATCGCATGCATCTTGCGCGCACCGACCTCTTCGTCGCCGACCCAGCCGACACGCTTCAGCTCGTCGCCGAACTTCTTGCCTTCCGCATCTTCGCGATCGTAGGCCCAGTCCTGCGTATGGATGCCTGCGAAGACACCCGAGGCGAGCATCGCCGGAGCGAAGCGCGTGCCCTCTTCGTTGGTCCAGTTGGTCACGACGATCGGATGCTTGGTCTTGATGCCGAGATCGTTCATCGAGCGCACCGCCTCCAGCGCGCCGAGCACACCGAGGACACCGTCGTATTTGCCGCCGGTGGGCTGCGTGTCGAGGTGGCTGCCCATATAGACCGGCAGCGCATCGGGGTCTTCGCCTGCGCGGGTGGCGAACATATTGCCCATCGTGTCGACGCCCATCGTCATACCGGCGTCTTCGCACCATTTCTGGAACAGCGCGCGGCCTTCGGCATCCGCATCGGTGAGGGTCTGGCGATTATTGCCCCCGGCGACGCCGGGACCGATCTTGGCCATCTCCATGAGACTGTCCCAAAGGCGATCGGGATTGATGCGGAGGTTTTCTCCGGGTGCTGACATTTCATAACTCCCTGTCGGCTGCGTGGGGGTTATCCCCTCTTGCGACGAATCTTTTTCTGACCGTATGGTCAGGTTGAGTGGGCCACGGTCTGACCATTCGGTCAACAAAAATCAGGACGTATTTTGAATGAAAGATGATGAGAGCGGCAAGCGCACAAAAAATGGGCAAGCGAGCCGCGGCAGCCGCGCCGAGGCGCGGCGCGCCACCGAAGAGGCGATCCTGAAAGCCGCCGAAACGGTCTTCGCCGAGGCCGGATTCGGCGGCGCCACGATGCAATTGATCGCGGATGTGGCCGGGCTGCCGAAAGCCAATCTGCATTACTATTTCGAGACGAAAGAGTCGCTCTATCGCCGGGTCGTGGAACGTATCTTCAACATCTGGCTGGAAGCGGCGGATGTGTTCGATGAGGCCAGCGGACCGGCCGAAGGGATCGGGGCCTATATCGACGCCAAGATGGAGATTTCGCGAAATCACCCGAACGGCTCGAAGGTCTGGGCGTCAGAGGTGATGCATGGCGCGCCGGTGATTCAGGATTACCTGGAGACGACGCTGCGCGACTGGACCGAGGGCCGCGCGGTGATCATCCGGCGCTGGATCGCGGAAGGCAAGATGGCCGAGGTCGACCCGCATCACCTGCTCTACATGCTCTGGGCAACCACCCAGCACTACGCGGATTTCTCGCATCAGATCGAGACCTTGAACGACGGGGCGCCGCTGAGTGACGCTCAGTGGGAGGACGCGAAGACCTGCGTGAAAAGCATCGTCCTGCGCGGGATCGGCGTGAGCTGACCGCTCAATTCGCCTTTGGGTCGGCGGTGATATTCGGCGCGCCGACGGGGGCGACATCCGATTTTGCCTCCGGCGCCGGGGCTTGCGAGGCGTCGTCTGACGCCTCGGGCGCGGCAGGCAGCGTCTCGGTCTCGACCGGGCGCAGCGGTGCCCCGGCCACGCCCGCGGGCAGATGTGTTTCGGGCAGTTTCGCGCCCAGGAGCTCCGCCCCATCCGAGGTCGGCTCGACCGGATCGGCCTCCAGCCCCACCGCCTCCGCGCCGGTATCCGAACAGACGTAAATCGCGCCGCCCACGACCACCGCCGTGGCCGCGAGGGCTGGCGCCGAGGCCCCAGCCAGCACGCCAAGCCCCGCATCGCGCAGCTTCTTTTGCAGGCTGTCGGCCTGATCCGAGACGATCATGCCGCCGATTTTCTTGCCCAGAACCTTGCTCGCCGCATCGCCCACGGCGCTTTCGGCCTCGTCGCGCAGATCGCCTGCGGCCTTCGCGGTGCCCTTGATACGTTCGCAGATGCTTTTCGAGGGTTTGCGGCAGAGCCCGTAGGCGTCGCGCTCGCCCCGGTCGTAGCCCAGATAGGTCTCGGCCTCCTTGTCCCATTGCAGACAGAACGGGGCGCGGCTTTCGTCGTCCATCTCGGGCGTCAGCGCGCGCAGGGTGACCAGCGCCGGGCAGGTCACCTCCCCTTTCTCGCCGAACAGCTTCTCGCGCAGCGAGCGGCTTTCCTTCAGCGCCGTGTTCTCCGCGTCATAGACGTAGGAATAGGTCTTGCCGCGAATGGAGGTCTCGCAGGGCACCAGCTCTGCCATTGCGGGCAGCGGGCAGATCAGGGCGAGGAAAAAGGCTAGGCGCAGCATCGCAAGTCTCCGGACATTGCTGCGCAACATAATCGCCGCCCCCGCCACCACAAGATCGAGCAGCTTGGCGTGGCAGCGCTCGGCGGGGTTTCGCGCGGCACCGCACAGATCCTGTTTCTAGACCTGCGCCCAGCATGGGTTAACTTGGTCGCAAGAGAGATAGGGAGACAGACATGCGCAAGATGCAGGTGCAGGGCGTCCATCACATCACGCTGACCGGAGCGGACCGGCAGAGCTCGATCGATTTCTGGGAAGGGCTGCTCGGGATGCCGTTCATCTTCGATCAACCCAATCTGGACAATGCCGACGAGGGGCATCTCTATTTCGACCCGGGCGACGGGCGGCTGATTACCGTTTTCACCAACGAGAGCCGCAAGCCGGTTCATGACCGCACGCCCACCGATCCGGGCTGCGTGCATCACCTCGCCTTCAACGTCTCGATGGCGACGCATCGGCAGGTCGTGGCGCGGCTCGATGCGCGCGGGATCGCGCATTCCGGCGTGAAGGATCGCGGTTTCATGGATTCGATCTATTTCAAGGATCCGCTGGGGCTGCTGATCGAACTGGCGACCTACAAGTTCGAGCCGCCGCGCGGATCATCCCATGCCGAGGTGATGATCGAGGCGCATCGCATCCGGGTCGCGCGCGGCGACGAGGCGATCGGCGAGGAGCATCTGGCCGATGCGATCGAGATGATCGTGGAACGCTCGCAGCAATCGCTGAGCGAGGATCGCGGGGCGAAGAACCCGTATTGGGGACCCCATATTGAGTAGGCGCAGTGAGGGCCGCGCCCGACCTCGGGTGGGCGCGTCGCGTCACCTGTGGTCAGGCACTTAATCTCGCAAGCCCGCAAGACAGATATGCCCGCGACGACATCGCCAATGCGCCCTCCCGGGGGGAGGTCGGGCGCGGCCCTGGGCTGGTCGCCCCGGGCCCTCAGCCACCCGAAATAGAAAACGGCCGCGCAACCCTGCGCGGCCGTCTTGTCATCTCAGCTGGAGCCCGATCACTCGACCTCTTCGAGCACCTCTTTGAGCGTGCCGACCAGCTGATCGATCTGCTCTTTCGAGATGATCAGCGGCGGGCTCATCGCGATGATGTCGCCGGTGGTGCGGATCAGGATGCCTTTCTCATAGGCCTTCAGGAAGGCCGAGAAGGCGCGCTTCGTGGGTTCGCCCGCAATCGGCTCCAGCTCGACCGCGCCGATCAGACCCTCGTTGCGGATGTCGATCACGTTGCGCACGCCCTTGAGCGAATGCAGCGCCTCTTCCCAATAGGGGGCAAGCTCGGCGGCCCTCTCGAACAGGCCCTCTTCGCGATAGGTCTCGATCGTCGCGATCCCGGCGGCAGCGGCGATCGGGTTGCCCGAATAGGTGTAGCCGTGGAACAGCTCGATCATGTGCTCGGGGCCGTTCATGAAGGCGTCGTGAACCTCGGCCGTCGCCAGCACCGCGCCCATCGGGATCACGCCGTTGGTGAGGCCCTTCGCGGTGGTCATCATATCCGGCACGACACCGTATTTCTCGGCGGCGAAGGCCGCGCCCGTGCGGCCGAAACCGGTGATCACCTCATCGAAGATCAGCAG
Source organism: Thioclava sp. ISO4 (assembly GCF_058105145.1). Classification (NCBI taxonomy): domain Bacteria; kingdom Pseudomonadati; phylum Pseudomonadota; class Alphaproteobacteria; order Rhodobacterales; family Paracoccaceae; genus Thioclava; species Thioclava sp. ISO4. The sequence continues at coordinate 1,780,984 of NZ_CM176571.1, read as the reverse complement.
GATGCCGTGCTTCTTGGTGATGTCGCGCAGCTTCTGCAGGTAGCCTTTCGGCGGCAGCAGCACGCCGGTCGACCCCGCGACCGGCTCCACGATGACAGCCGCGATGGTCTCTGCGCCATGCAGCGCGATGATGCGCTCGAGATCGTCGGCCAGATGCGCGCCATGCTCGGGGCAGCCTTTCGACCAGCGGTTCTCCTCGGGCAGATGGGTGTGCGGCAGGTGATCGACGCCCGGCACGAGCGGACCGAAGACCTTGCGGTTGGTGACGATGCCGCCGACCGAGATGCCGCCAAAGTTCACGCCGTGATAGCCGCGCTCGCGCCCGATCAGACGGGTGCGGGCGCCGTCGCCGCGCGCACGGTGATAGGCGATGGCGAGCTTCAGCGCGGTCTCGACCGATTCAGAGCCGGAATTGGTGTAGAAGACATGCGCCATCTCGTCGGGCGCGATGTCGAGGATGCGGTTGGCCAGCTCGAACGCGATCGGGTGGCCCATCTGGAAAGCGGGCGCGTAATCGAGCTCGGCCGCCTGTTTCTGGATCGCCTCGGTGATCTTCGGGCGGCAATGGCCCGCGTTGCAGCACCACAGACCGGCCGTGCCGTCGAGCACCTGACGCCCGTCCGAAGTGGTGTAATGCATATCCTTCGCGCCCACGAACATGCGCGGGTTCTTCTTGAACTGGCGGTTCGCCGTGAAGGGCATCCAGAAAGCGTTAAGATCGTTGGGGGACTTGCGGTCGAGCGCCATGGGAAAAACTCCGGTCGGGCGGCCGGGTCGAGACGCGGCCGGATTGTCTAGTTTGACCGAACGGTCAGACTCACGCTAGCACAGCTTAGGAACCAGTCAAGCGGCCTTCAATGCGCTCTAAAAGCGCACTCTGCTGCCCCGTAGCGATTGATCCCGCAGTAACGCTTCGGTTAACATAAAACACGAACTGGGAGACGAATATTTGGCAGACGACCTCGACCCGCGCGACTTCACCAGCGACGATGACGGCAAGCGCCCGCTGACCCGGATACAGAAGGTCAATCGCGGCAAGATTCTCGAGGCGGCGCTGGACGTGTTCTCTGCGCATGGGTTCCGCGGCGCGACGCTCGACCAGATCGCGGCGGAAGCCGGGCTGAGCAAGCCGAACGTGCTCTATTACTTCCCCTCGAAAGAGGCGATCCACGCGGCGCTGCTCGAAGGGCTTCTCGATATCTGGCTTGCGCCGCTGCGCGCGATTGACCCCGCAGGCGAGCCGCGCGAGGAAATCATGCGCTACATGCGCCGCAAGCTCGAGATGAGCCGCGAGATGCCGCGCGAAAGCCGCCTGTTTGCCAACGAGGTCTTGCAGGGCGCGCCCCGGATGGGCGCGGGATTGTCCACCGATCTCAAGACCTTGGTGGACGAGAAGGCCAAGGTGATCGAGGGCTGGATCGCCGAGGGGCGTCTTGCCCCGGTCGATCCGCATCACCTGATCTTCTCGATCTGGGCGCTCACCCAGCATTACGCCGATTTCGACACGCAGGTGCGTGCGGTGCTCGGCCCGGGCAAGGACCCGATCGAAGAGGCGGCGCCGTTCCTCGATATGCTCTTCGCGCGGCTGCTCGCCCCGTAAGCGGTTAAGCCTTCCGTAACTATCCCCGGATTTTCTGCCTGATCTTAACGGTCCGGTAACGCCCCCGGCGCAGTCTGACGATGCGTGGGGGCGCAGGAATATGGAGCTCGGGATGGACCGGATTTCGGGGTTGATGCCTCAGGTCGGGTGGTCGCCCCTGTTGACGGTGGCGGCCCCGAAGACAGCGCCTGCCAGCACGGTGGAGGCGGCGGCGAATGCGGCCAATACCAACGGCGGCCTCGGCGCGAATGTAGACACCCAAACATCGCAGGATCGCGCGCAGCAGGTGCGCGCCTTGGAAGCGCGCGCGGCGCGCGGCGCCAGCGCGTTGAAGGAGGAAGGGCAGGATCGGGGCACGGAGGATGCAAGCCAACCGTCCCGCTCACTTGGCAAACGCGATGGGGACGCACGTCCCGACCCCGACGCCTTGACCGGCCCGATCCCGACATTCGAGGTCACGCCGCTCGAAGCTCAGGCCGCCGCGCTTTGGGCCGCGCCGGATCTCGTGGACACCTCGGATGCCCCGACCCCGGAGCCCGTGCAGCCCGCCGACACGCTCCAGACCACCGACACATCGGCGGAGGAGCGCGCGGAGGTCAAAGCGCCCGACACCGCCAAGGAGGCGCGCGACGAGCCTGCGCCGCAGGCGGAAGAAAAAAACGACGCGCCCTCCGATCATCGGAGCGGCGCGTCGCAGGAGGGATGGTCTCAGGTTGCCCCGCAGGTCGCGCCGAACCTCGACGTGACCCGCTAGGCCCCTGCCCTTACTCGGCTGCCGTCGCAGCCGAGGGGTTGTTGGGATGGCTCGTCCAGTTGGCGTAATCGCCGACCGTCTCGCCGGTGCGCGGATCCACCTCGCCCTTGTCCATCTTGCGCATCGTGATGCATTCGACCGGGCAGACTTCGACGCAGAGGTTACAGGCCACGCATTCCTCGTCCTTGACCGAGTAGACGCGGTCTTCGGTCACGGCGATCGCCTGGTGCGACGTGTCTTCGCAAGCGGCGTAGCAGCGACCGCATTTGATGCAATCGTCCTGATTGATCTCGGCCTTGGTGACGTAGTTGAGATTGAGATACTGCCAATCGGTCACGTTCGGCACCGCGCGGCCCACCAGTTCGGAGGTCGAGGTGAAGCCCTTGCGATCCATGTAATCGCTCAGCCCCGAGATCATTTCCTGCACGACCTTGAAACCATAGGTCATCGCCGCCGTGCAGACCTGCACATTGCCAGCCCCGAGCGCCATGAACTCTGCCGCATCGCGCCAGGTGGTCACACCACCGATGCCGGAGATCGGCAGACCGGCCGTGTCGGGATCGCGCGCGATCTCGGCCACCATGTTCAGCGCGATCGGCTTCACCGCCGGACCGCAATAGCCGCCATGGGTGCCCTTGCCGTCGATGGTGGGTTCCGGCGCGAAATCGTCCAGATCGACCGAGGTGATAGAGTTGATCGTGTTGATCAGCGAGACCGCATCGGCCCCGCCGCGCTTGGCGGCCTCCGCCGGGCGGCGGATATCGGTGATGTTGGGCGTGAGCTTCACGATCACCGGCAGGCTGCAATATTGCTTACACCAGCGGGTGACCATCTCGATATATTCGGGCACCTGCCCCACCGCAGAGCCCATGCCGCGCTCGGCCATGCCATGCGGGCAGCCGAAGTTCAGCTCGATCCCGTCGGCGCCGGTTTCCTCGACCAGCGGCAGGATCGCCTTCCAGCTATCCTCGTCACAGGGCACCATCAGCGAGACGATGATCGCACGGTCCGGGTAATCCTGCTTGACCGCCTTGATCTCGCGCAGGTTGGTCTGCAGCGGACGGTCGGTGATCAGCTCGATATTGTTGAGACCGAGCAGACGGCGATCCGCGCCATAGATCGCGCCATAACGCGGGCCGTTGACGTTGACGACGGGCGGACCCTCCGAGCCCAGCGTCTTCCACACGACCCCACCCCAACCAGCTTCAAAAGCGCGGCGGACATTGTATTCCTTGTCCGTCGGCGGTGCGGAGGCGAGCCAGAACGGGTTGGGGGATTTGATACCGATGAATTCAGAAGTCAGATCGGCCATCTCTTAGCCCTCCATCAGGAATTGGTGGATTTCTTCAGCCGCATCGCGCCCCTGCGCGACCGCCGTCACGGTCAGGTCTTCTCCGGCATGGGTGCAATCGCCCCCCGCCCAGACCCGCTCGACCGAGGTGCGGCCTGCGCCGTCCACCTTGATCTTGCCGCCCGCGACTTCGACCTTCGGAGGCATGTCGCCCAGCGTCTGACCGATCGCCTTGAAGACCTGATCGGCGGACAGTTTGAAGGTCGCGTCGGTCATTTCCAGACCGTCGGGGCCCTTCTTCGTGTAGGCGAATTCGACCTGACGCACTACGCCGTTGCCATGAATGGCGATGGGGGCGGCGTTCTCGATGATGTTCACGCCATGGGTGAGCGCGTGCTCCTGCTCGACCGTGCTGGCGGGCATCTCGCTGCGCGAGCGGCGATAAACGAGGGTCACGTTCAGAGCGCCCAGCAGCTTCGACTGCACCGCGGCATCGACCGCCGTCATGCCGCCGCCGATCACGACCACGTCGCGCCCGATCGGCAGCTCGGCCAGATCGGAGGCCTGACGCAGCTCCGCGATGAACTCGGTCGCGGGGCGGATGCCGTCTTTGTCCTCGCCCTCGAGGCGCAGCGCGTTCACGCCCGACAGCCCCATCCCAAGGAAGACCGCGTCGTAATCGCCCAGAAGTTCGGCGAGATCGCCGTCCCCTGCGCGGCCCAGCTGCCAGTTCTCGACGATGGTGATCCCGCCGATCTGCATCAGCCAGTCGACCTCCGCCTGCGCGAACCCGCCCGGCGCTTTGTAGCTGGCGATACCGTATTCGTTGAGCCCGCCCGGCTTCGAGCGCGCGTCATAAACGGTGACCTCGTGGCCCTTCATCGCGAGACGGTGCGCACAGGCGAGACCCGCAGGCCCGGCCCCAACGACCGCCACCGATTTCCCCGTGCGCTCGGCGCGGGTGTAGGGGTGGCTTTGCTTGGCCATCAGCGTATCGGTCGCGAAACGCTGCAGCGCGCCGATCTCGACCGGCTCGCCTTCCGAATCCATGCGGACACAGGAGCCTTCGCAGAGATTCTCGGTCGGACAGACGCGGGCGCACATGCCGCCCATGATGTTCTGATCGAAGATCGTCTTCGCCGCGGCTCCCGGCGTTCCCGTCGAGATTTGCCGGATGAACAGCGGAATGTCGATCGCGGTCGGACATGCCTCCATGCATGGCGCATCATAGCAGAAATAGCAGCGATCAGCCGCGATGCGGGCTTCTTGCGTCCCCAGCGGCGGCGCGTGATCGGCGAAATTGGTGCAGTAGCTTTCCGGGTCGAGCCGTGCTGGCGCGATCCCTTCGGTGAGCTGGCTATTGGACACTTGCGGGCTCCCTGTCAGTTTTTCTTGTTCCCTACGCTCGCACAGGATTGAATTTTATCAAGTGGTAAAATATGCCGCAGTGCGGCGGGTCGCCAATTCCCGCCCGATTGCCCGGTAGTTCAGCGCCCCCTACCCCACCCTTGCTCAATTATCGGGCAATCACGAGATCGCGAAACCCTGACATCAGGACGGCCGATGCGGCTTTTCACCGCGCGTTACCTCGCGTATAACCGCCTCCAGCACCAAAGAGCCCCGCAGAATGGGCTCCATTTCAAAGCACCCTTCGAGGACCGCATGACCAAAAATACCCGTGACAACGACGTGGCCTTCATTCAGGCCCTTGCCGAACTGCTCAACGCGAACGAGCTGACGGAAATCGCCGTGACGCGCGATTACGCGCAAGATGACAGCCTGAAAGTGCGGGTGTCGAAACAGACCAACATCGTGCATGCTGCAGCCCCCGCGCCCGCAGCAGCCCCCGCTCCGGCGCCCGCAGCGGCCCCGGCCGCGCAATCCGCAGCCGCCGAGCAATCCGCGCCCGTGCCGGTCGAAGACCCCGCCGATCACCCCGGCGCCGTGGCCTCGCCGATGGTGGGCACCGCCTACCTCTCGCCCGAGCCGGGCGCATCGGCCTTCGTGAAGGTCGGCGATCAGGTCAAGGAAGGCCAGACGCTGATGATCGTCGAAGCGATGAAAACCATGAACCACATCCCCGCCCCGAAATCGGGCACGGTCAAGCGCATCCTCGTCGATGACGGTCAGCCGGTCGAATACGGTTCGACCCTGATGATCGTCGAATAAGGGGGCCGGTATGTTCGACAAGATCCTGATCGCCAACCGGGGCGAGATCGCGCTGCGCGTGATCCGTGCCTGCCGCGAGATGGGGATCGCCTCGGTCGCGGTCCATTCGACGGCGGATTCGGACGCGATGCATGTGCGCATGGCCGATGAATCGGTCTGCATCGGCCCGAATTCCTCGACGCAATCCTATCTCTCGGTGCCCGCTATCGTCGCGGCCTGCGAGATCACGGGCGCGCAGGCGATTCACCCGGGCTACGGGTTCCTGTCCGAGAATGCCGCCTTCGTGCAGGTGCTCGAGGATCACGGCATCACCTTCATCGGCCCGTCGGCCGCCCATATCCGCATCATGGGCGACAAGATCACCGCGAAGGAAACCGCGAAGAACCTTGGCATTCCGGTCGTTCCGGGCTCTGCGGGTGGCGTGCCCGACACCGAGGCCGCGAAGCAGATCGCCGGTGACATGGGCTACCCCGTCATCATCAAGGCCACCGCTGGCGGCGGCGGTCGCGGGATGAAGGTCGCGAAATCCGAAGAAGAGCTCGAGGTCGCCTTCCGCACCGCGCGCTCCGAGGCGAAAGCCGCCTTCGGCAATGACGAAGTCTATATCGAGAAATACCTGCAGAAGCCGCGCCATATCGAGGTGCAGGTCTTCGGCGACGGCAAGGGCCGCGGCGTCCATCTGGGCGAGCGCGACTGCTCGCTCCAGCGCCGCCACCAGAAGGTGCTCGAAGAGGCCCCCGGCCCCTCGATCACCCCTGAAGAGCGCGCCCGTATCGGCAGCATCTGCGCCAACGCGATCGGTGAGATGGGCTATTCCGGCGCGGGCACGATCGAGTTCCTCTACGAGGATGGCGAGTTCTACTTCATCGAGATGAACACCCGTCTTCAGGTGGAACATCCGGTGACCGAGGCGATCTTTGGCGTCGATCTGGTGCGCCAGCAGATCAAAGTCGCAGCCGGCGAGCCGATGGAATTCGATCAGGACACGCTCTCGATCCGCGGCCACGCGATCGAAGTGCGGATCAATGCCGAGAAGCTGCCGAACTTCGCGCCCTGCCCCGGCAAGATCACCCATTACCACGCGCCGGGCGGCCTTGGCGTGCGGATGGATAGCGCGCTCTATGACGGCTATTCGATCCCGCCCTATTACGACAGCCTCATCGGCAAGCTGATCGTGCACGGTCGCGACCGCCACGAGGCGCTGCAGCGTCTGCATCGCGCGCTTGGCGAGCTGATCGTGGACGGGGTGGACACCACCGTGCCTCTGTTCAACGCGCTCCTTCAGGAGCCCGATATCCAGAGCGGCAACTACTCGATCCACTGGCTCGAACGGTGGCTCGAAAAGAACCTCTAATCGGTTCGAGATTTACGAAAACGCCCCCGGTTTCGGGGGCGTTTTTCATTTCGGGGTCAGCAGGCAGGTGCCGCGCTTTTTCTCTTTGTCCTTAGGGCGATAGTAATCCCCGATATGCTGCCGCTGGCCTTGCCCGATCTGGTCCCAATCCAGCCAATGACAGTCGTAGTCGAGCACATCGGCCATCGCACTCATCGCCGGGAAGGAGGGAATGCCGATCAGCGCCTTTTCCTGGCCCTCGATCTGCGGAATCGAGTTCAGCTCGTTATCGGTGCGCTCGCGCATCAGCAGGATCACCGGACCGGGGCGCTGCGCGAATTCGCTGTCCACGATCACCAGTTCCGGCCCCAGTTGCCGCACCAGTTGGAACAGCCGGAAATGGTCCATGACGTGGTAGAGAATACCGAGGACGCCCACGACGTCGAAGCGCTCGCCCGCGTCGATCAGCTTCTGCATCCCGTCGAAGATGTCGTCGCAGATCAGCTTCACCTTCTCGCGCAGATGCGCGCGGGGGAATTGGTCGAAGCGGTCGATCAGTTCCTGCCGGCCTTCGATTCCCACCACTTCCGAGGCACCTGCCGCCGCGAAAGCATAGGCCCAGCGACCGTCATGCGCCGCCAGATCGAGCACGCGCTTGCCAGCGATCTCCTGTTCCAGCGGCTTGATGATCATCTTGTGGCGCAGGTTCATCCGCTCCACCGTACCGGGATCTTCGGCGTATCGGTCGATCTCGGGGAGGAAATCGTAGAAACCCATATTTGCGCTCGGCCCCGCTCTGGTTCATCTTGTTGGCGAGCCTAGGCGTAACGGGAAAACCGGGCAAGATAATGACGGACAGGTTGAGCGCGGAACTACTTTTGGCGGGCTATGCGCAGGGCATCTTTCCGATGGCCGAAAGCCGCGACAATCCGCAATTGCATTGGTTCGACCCGGCTCTGCGCGGGATCGTCCCCTTGGACAAATTCCACATTTCGCGCTCTCTGGCGAAGGTTATCCGGCGCGGGGATTACAGCATTTCAACAAATGCTGCATTTCGTGGCGTGGTCGAAGGTTGCGCCGACCGCGACGAGACATGGATCAACGGCCCGCTGTTCACGCTCTACGATCAGCTCCACGCAGCAGGCTTCGCGCATAGTCTGGAGGTCTGGCAGGACGGTGACCTCGCGGGCGGCATTTTCGGGATCACATTGGGCGGCGCGTTTTTCGGCGAGAGCATGTTCTCGCGGCGGCCCAATGCCTCGAAAGTGGCGCTGACCTATCTGGTGGACCGGCTGCGCCAGACCGGGTTCACCCTGCTCGACACGCAATACATCACGCCGCATCTGGCCTCGATGGGCGCGATCGAAGTGACCCGGATCGAATATCGCGCGAGTCTGGCTCAGGCGCTGACGCGGGAATGCGATTTCACGGAAGGCGCGATCCCCGCGCCTCAGTCGCTTTTGCAGCGGATGACCCAGACGTCGTAACGCGGGTGATCGAGCGCCGAGAGCGCGGGGCTGGACGCGATCATCCAGCCTGCGAAATCGGGCTGCGGCTTGTCCTCTTCGGTCACCGTCACATAGGCATAGGCATCCGAGGACGGATCATCGGCCGGGTAGCGGCATTCGCGCAGCGTCACCGTGATGAACCCGTATTTCACGCTCTGCCCGACATTCAGATTGATATCCGAAGCCACACCCGAGACCTTGTCGAGCCCGCGCAGCATCGCACCCGTGCCATCGGCGAGCCCTTTCGCGGGCTCATTTTGCGGGATCTGGTCATCCGGCGTCGCTGGCGTGAAGTCCTGCGCCGCAGCGAGCCCCGGAACGAGCGCCGCGATCAAAACCAAAGCGCGGATCATTGCGCCCCCTCCCCTGCGCCGTCGCCACTGCCGCCACCTGCAAATTTTAGCATCAGGTTCAGCATCGAGACCGCGCTTTGCGTGTCGAGAATTTCGTCGCCGGGCTTGAGGTCGTCGATCGCCCCGCCCGGGATCAAGTCGATATAATTCGAGCCGAGGAGCCCGTCTTGGGTCACGGCAATCACCGTATCCTCGGGCAGCGCGACGCCGTTCTTCACCGAAATCGTGGTGTCCGCGAAGAAGGTCTTCGGGTTGAGCGCGACATCCGTCACCGTCCCGACCTTCACGCCTGCAAGCCGCACATCGGTGCCGGGCACAACGCCCCCGATCGAGCGGAAGGAGGCATGCAGCGGATAAGAGCCCCCATCGGCGCCGATGCCCATGCCGCGCCCTGCCCAGACCAGAAAGCCCAGGGCCACGACCAGCACGATCGCGCCGGTGATGATCTCGGTGCGGTTTTCGCTCATAGCGGGGTGGCCTTACTCGGGCTGCCAAGCCTCGTAATCGCGGCGCTCGACCGGATACGCGAGGCGAATCGACCCCGGCGGCACATAGGCCGCTTCGGTGCCGGTGTGGTTCTCCTCATGCGGCTTTTCCCAAGGCTTATGGGCCAGCGGCTTGTCGGTCGGCGGCTCGTCATAAGTGAAATGCATCCAGCCATGCCAATCCGGCGGGATACGGCTCGCTTCGCTTTCACCGTTATAGATCACCCAGCGGCGCTTGGCGTCCTTGGTGCGGTAATAGATATTGCCTTGCTCGTCCTCGCCAACTTTCACGCCCTTGCGCGCGGTGAAAAGCTGCGTGCCGACGGTCGAGCCGTTCCACCAGGTGAGAATTCGAAGCAGAAACTTCATGGGGCAACCTCCGCAATGCGTCTCGCCTGTTATATCCGCTGGGGCGTCGAGGTCCAGTGCCCGTGCGGGGATCAGGGCGTCTGCGAAGCGGAATTTGCCTGCGGAATTGGCCTGCGGCGCAGAATTCGCATCGCCGGACGCTCGACCCAGTGCCAAGACAGCACCGCGAGCGCGAGGGTGATCGGCGTGGCGAGCGCGATATTCGAAAGCGGGCCCATCTCGCCCAAGAGCGCCACGACCAGCCCCTGCATCGGGAAGGCGTAGATATAGACACCGTAGGAATAGTCCCCTACCCGGTTGAACTCGCGCAGACGTCCCGAAGGCAGCCCCGCGAGCCAGAGCGCACCGTAGGAGGTGGCGAGTGCCATCGCAGGATACGCCAGAGGGCCATGCGCGGAGATCACCGCCAGAACGACGAGACCAAGGGCAATGATCGCCGAGGCGGGAATACGCGCGCGCATCAGGTAAAGCGCCATGCCAAGGAAGAAGGGCAGCCCCGGATACCAGAGCGAGCGGAGCGCATAAGCGCCTGTAAACTCAAAGCCTTCGGTCTGGCGCAGCGCGAAAAGCCCCACCGCGACAGCCGCCATCAGCGGAAGCGGTTTGCGCAACAGGCCCAGCACCCCGATCAGCGCCACGACCACATAGAGCCGCATCTCGACGGGAAGCGTCCAGAGCGAGCCCTGGACGGTCGGATAGGGATTGCTCTCGAACACGCCGGGCAGATGGTAGTCGAGCCGGAGCAGGCTCACATTGCCAAGCCACGCCCGCCATGTGTCGGTCGAGGCGAGATAGTCCATCGGGGACAGCCGCGTGAGAACCGGCCCCATGATGAAGGTCACCAGAGAAATCGAGATGATCAGCCCGGGGTAGATCCGCGCGATGCGGGCGCGGACGTAGCGCCACGGGCTGCTGGAGCGCTCGAAGCTCGCCGAGATCAGAAAGCCCGAGATCGCGAAAAAGACGAAGACCGCAAGAGCGCCGAGGCTGAAGCCGGTGGCCGCTTCCAGCGGCTCCAGCGCCTGCGGCCCGAGGCTGATCGGCCAGGCATGCGACACGAGCACGCAGAATGCCGCGACCAGACGGATCAGATTTAGATTATTGTCCTGCCCCGTCGCGAGCGGCGCAAAGCTCTGCCTCATGATAGTGCCCTTCTGCGCGGGGAATTGCGCGCGAGATTAGCGTAAACCACGCCGCGCGAGAAGAAACATGTCGTAAAAGCAAAGGGGCGAGCCGAAGCCCGCCCCTTGTCCAATTCTTGGCAGCGCCGCGATCAGCTCGCCGATTTGCCTTCTTTCTTGGCTTCGGCATAGATCAGCAGCGGCTTGGAGACGCTCTGGGTCACGGCCTCCTCGTTGACCACGACCTCTTCGACCTCTTCCATGCCCGGCAGTTCGAACATCGTGTCGAGCAGGATGTCTTCCATGATCGAACGCAGGCCACGTGCACCGGTCTTCCGTTCGATCGCCTTCTTGGCGATGGCGGTCAGCGCATCGTCGGTGAAGGTCAGCGACACGCCCTCGATCTCGAAGAGACGCTGATACTGTTTCACCAGCGCGTTCTTCGGCTCGGTCAGGATGGTCACCAGCGCCTCGGCGTCGAGATCGGTGAGCGTCGCGATGACCGGCAGACGGCCGACGAATTCCGGGATCAGGCCGAATTTCAGCAGGTCTTCGGGTTCGAGATCCTTGAACAGCTCGCCAATGTTGCGGTCTTCGCTGTCTTTCACATCCGCGCCGAAGCCCATTGCCGAGCCCTTGCCGCGCTGCGCGATGATCCGGTCGAGCCCCGCGAAAGCGCCGCCACAGATGAACAGGATGTTCGTCGTGTCGACCTGCAGGAATTCCTGCTGCGGATGCTTGCGCCCGCCCTGCGGCGGCACGGAGGCCACGGTGCCCTCCATGATCTTCAGAAGCGCCTGCTGCACACCCTCGCCCGACACGTCGCGCGTGATCGACGGGTTGTCCGACTTGCGGGTGATCTTGTCGACCTCGTCGATATAGACGATGCCGCGCTGCGCCCGCTCGACGTTGTATTCCGAAGCCTGAAGCAGCTTGAGAATGATGTTCTCCACATCCTCACCAACGTAACCGGCTTCGGTCAGCGTGGTCGCATCGGCCATCGTGAAGGGCACATCGAGGATGCGCGCCAGCGTCTGGGCGAGAAGCGTCTTGCCGCAGCCCGTCGGGCCGATCAGCAGGATGTTCGACTTCGCCAGTTCGATGTCGGTCTTCGTGCCGTGATTGAGGCGCTTGTAGTGGTTGTGCACCGCGACCGAGAGCACGCGCTTGGCATGTTCCTGACCGATCACGTAATCGTCGAGCACCTGGCAGATATCGCGCGGGGTCGGGACGCCATCGGTGGATTTCAGCCCGGCCGATTTCGTCTCCTCGCGGATGATGTCCATGCACAGCTCGACGCATTCGTCACAGATGAACACGGTCGGGCCCGCGATCAGCTTGCGGACCTCATGCTGGCTTTTGCCGCAGAACGAGCAGTAGAGCGTGTTCTTGCTGTCGGAGCCGTTCGAGTTCGCCATCTCTTACCTCTGCTGCCCGGGCTGCCCCCGGGCTTCGTGAATTGGCCTGTCCCATCAAGACTAGGACAGGCCAACCGTCACCTCAATGTCAAAATCGCCCCGAAGTTAAGCCGGGGGATCACTTTTCTCCGTCGTCGCTGGCGCGGCTCTCGAGGATCTCGTCGATCAGACCCCAGGACTTCGCTTCCTCGGCGGACATGAAGTTGTCGCGCTCGAGGCCAGCCTCGATCGTGTCGTAGTCGTTGCCAGTGTGCTTGACGTAGATTTCGTTCAAGCGACGCTTCAGTTTCTCGGTCTCGCGGGCGTGGATCATGATGTCGGTCGCCTGACCCTGATAGCCGCCCGAGGGTTGGTGCACCATGACGCGGCTGTTGGGCAACGAGAAGCGCATTCCCTTTTCGCCCGCGGTCAGCAGCAGCGAGCCCATCGACGCCGCCTGCCCGATCACCAGGGTCGAGACCTTCGGCTTGATGTATTGCATCGTGTCGTAGATCGACAGACCGCTCGTCACCACGCCGCCCGGCGAGTTGATATACATCGCGATCTCTTTCTTCGGGTTCTCGGCCTCGAGGAAGAGAAGCTGCGCGCAGATCAGGGTCGACATGCCGTCATGAACGGGGCCCGACAGGAAGATGATGCGCTCTTTCAGCAGGCGCGAGTAGATGTCGTAGGCACGCTCGCCGCGCGAGGTCTGCTCGACCACCATCGGCACCAGCGTGTTCATGTAAAACTCGTGGGGATCTTTCATCTCGGCCCTTCCTGGTCGTTCGACGCTGTTCATAGCGTGTGATCTTTACAGAAGTCTTAGTGACCGCATCGGGGACCTTCAAGGGCGCTGACCCCGTGCGAAGTGCTGCCGCGGCGCAAATATTGGCGGTTGCGGGTGCGTGTTAATCGCATCGAAAGGGTCTGGACGTAGCGTGTCGGCGATTTTGCGGGAATGCGCCCGTGTGGAAAAATGAGGCGGACATGTCCAAATCCGAGGCTGGTGCAAGCGCCTGGCACACCGTGATGCTCAAATTGCTGATCCTGATCGCGATCGCGGGGATCGTGTTCGCGGCGTTGATGACGCTGCTCACGATCAATTCGAACCATCGTCGCGCCAATGAGGCGGCGCGGGCACATCTCGACCAGATCCTGCCGATGCTCGGCGATTCGGTAACGGATGCGCTGATCACGGGGCGGATCGCGGATGCGACGCATGAGCTAGAGAACGTGCTTACGGGCTCGGACGGCGCTGGCCAATCCGCGATTGCGCTCAACAGACGCGGCACCGTTTTGACCGAGGCTGGCGCGCCCGATCCCGCGCTTGTCGCTCTGGCCCAAAGCGCGCTTGAGGCCAACGACAGGGCGATCTCGGCAGATGGGCTGAGCGAGACGATTCCGCTGCGCATTTCCCCGGAGGATCCGCCGATCGCCGCGATTGCCCTGCGCTGGAGTCCGGCCCCCGCCATCGCTCGCGCGCAGAAGGACATGGTGCGCAACCTCTCTTTCACGGCGTTGATTTTCGCGGGCATTCTCGGCGGTGTGATGCTGGGCGTACGCTGGCTGATCACCCGCCCCCTCACCCGTGTGACGGAGGCGATGCGTTCCGTGGCCGGGGGACAACTCGATACGGACATCCCCGCCACCGGTCGCCGCGACGAAATCGGCGCGATCGCCCGCGCTCTGGGGACCTTCCAGTCCGAGCTCGCGACCGCCGAATCGCATAACCGTGCGGCACGGATGCATAGCGCCGCGCTCGAAAGCGCCACGGTCGCGATCATTCTCACCAACAACGACCACGTCATCACCTTCGCCAATGAGGCGGCCGCGGAATTGCTGCGCCCCTTCGCCGCGGAAATTCGCGCCCACAACCCGGATTTCGATCCCGACAAGCTCTTGGGAACGCGCGCGGATCTCATCTTGCCAGCGGGCACGACAACGGCCGCCGCCCTCGACGATGGCGCGCGCGACACGCTCACGCTCGAAGGACGGATGCGTGCCGGGGCGATTCTCGCCCTCGTCAGCCCCGTCATCGACGAGGCGGGGGAGAAAATCGGCCATGTCTCGCAATGGCGAAACATCACCGAAGAACAGCGAAACGCCTCTCTGATTTCCGCGATCGACGCCAACCTGCTGCGGGTCGACCTGCGCCCTGACGTCACGATCGACTCCGTCAACGACGCATTTGCCGAGGTCTTTGGCGCGCCCCGCGCAAAGATGGAGGGAATGTCCGTCGCCGGTCAGATCACCTTCGAAGGGCAGCCAGTCTGCGAAATTCTCCAGCGCGATCCGCAGCCCTTTGCGGGCATGCTCGTGCTGCGCTGCGCCGACGGCCATCAGGCCTGGCTCGAAGGCTCGGTCAACCCGATCCTCGACACGGACGGCAAGATGGTCATGTTCAGCGTTCTTGCGAGCGACCGAACGCAACAACATCTGGAAGCCGAAGCCCGGCGGGCCGAGCGCAGCGCGATGATGTCCGCCCAACAGAACATCGTGGAGACACTGAAATCGGCCTTGGCCGGGCTCTCTGCCGGGGACCTCATGGCCGAGATCACCACCGAATTCGAAGGCGACTACAAGGCTTTGCGCAGTGATTTCAACAGCGCGATCGGCGATTTGCGGGGCGCGATGCGCAAGGTGCTCGACAATGCCGGATCGATCCGCACCGAAGCGCGGCAAATCTCGTC
This sequence comes from Thioclava sp. ISO4, assembly GCF_058105145.1. Lineage (NCBI taxonomy): Bacteria > Pseudomonadati > Pseudomonadota > Alphaproteobacteria > Rhodobacterales > Paracoccaceae > Thioclava > Thioclava sp. ISO4. Next base: position 1,765,911 of record NZ_CM176571.1, on the reverse strand, counting down.
CAGCTCCGACGACATGGCGCGGCGCACCGAACGGCAGGCAGCCACGTTGGAGGAAACCGCTGCAGCGCTCAACGAGATCACCGCCTCTGTCGAGGCTGCCGCCCGCGCTGCCGGTCGCGCAAACGACCTCGTCGAGACCGCCCGGCGCAGCGCCGAACAAAGCGGCCATGTCGTGTCAGAGGCCGTACAGGCCATGTCGGAAATCGAGCAAAGCTCGGAGCAGATCAGCCGGATCACCAGCGTCATCGACGAGATCGCCTTCCAGACCAACCTGCTCGCCCTTAATGCCGGTGTGGAAGCCGCTCGCGCTGGCGAGGCCGGGCGCGGCTTCGCCGTCGTCGCCTCGGAAGTGCGCGCACTCGCGCAACGCTCCTCTGATGCCGCGCGCGAAATCGCCGAACTGATCGCGAACTCCTCGGCGCAGGTAAAGCGCGGTGTCGGCCTCGTAGGCCAAGCGGGCGATGCGCTCGGCGGCATCCAGTCCTCCGTCTCCGATCTGCTCGCCTATGTCGCGGACAGTGCAAATGCGACGCAGGAGCAAAGCGCGGGCCTGACCGAAATCAACTCCGCCGTAACGCAGCTCGATCAGGTCACCCAACACAACGCCGCCATGTTCGAAGAAGCGCTCGCCGCGAGCCAGGTTCTCGAACGCGAAGCGATGGAACTCGGCGCGGCGATGGGGCAATTCAAACTTGGCGACACCGCTCCGGATGAGGGAGCCGAGAGCACGTCGCCTGCAGAGGAAGCGGCTGCGGTAGAAGCCTTGCCCGAAACATCCGGGCCCACTGCATCCGCGCCGCACCAATCAGCCCGACCCAAATCGACTCAGCAGGTCAGCGTGTCGGGCAACACCGCGCTGGCGGTGCCGCCTCCGCCCACAGATGACGATTGGGAGGATTTTTGAGCGAAAAGGGAAAGAGCCGATCGCCTTGACGCGGGGCGGCAATCAGGACGCGTGGGGATGGGGCGCAGCGATCGTGGCCTCCGCCCGATCCGTCTCGCCTTCGCCTTGCGTCCCGGCCTCGCCCGCACGGAACCAAGCCCGGATGGCGGCACGCTCCTGCGGCTCCATGTAGCTCAAATTCGCGGGGGGCATCGCATCGGTCAGCCCGGCCTGCACATAGATCTGCCGTGCAGCGGCGGCGATTTCGCGCGGCGTCTCCAGCTTGATGCCCTTCGGCGCGTGACCGATCCCTTCATAGCCGGGCTCGTTCGCATGGCACATCGAACAGCGCCCCATGACGATCCCGCTCACCTCGTCGAAACCGGGCGCTGCGGCGAAGCGCTGTTCGAAGGGGGTAAGCATCGCGCTGCCCTCCATGTCCTCACCAGCATCCGCTTTCGGAATCGAGGACAACCAGACGATCGCGACGAACAGCGCCGCGGTCGCCCCCCATGTCCACCACGGTTTCCCCTTATGGGCGTGATGGGTGTTGAAGAAATGCCGGATCGTCACGCCCATCAGGAACACCAGAGAGGCGATCAGCCAGTTATACGCGCTCGCGAAGGCCAGCGGATAATGGTTCGACAGCATCAGGAAGATGACCGGCAGCGTCAGGTAGTTGTTATGCGTCGAGCGCTGCTTGGCGATCTTGCCGTATTTCGGATCGGGCGTGCGCCCCGCCATGAGATCGGCGACCACGATCTTCTGGTTCGGAATGATGATCAGGAACACATTCGCGGTCATGATCGTCGCGGTGAAGGCGCCCAGATGCAGCAGTGCCGCACGGCCGGAGAAGACCTGCGTATAGCCCCAAGCCATCGCGACGAGAATGACATAGAGCCCCAGCATCAGCCGCGTGTTGTTCTCGCCAAAGCTCGACTTGCAGATCAGGTCGTAGAGGAGCCAACCCAGCGCGAGCGAGCCGATCGAAATCAGGATCGCCCCCCACACGGGCAGCTCCATCACCCGCGGATCGATCAGGTAGAACTGCGCCTGTGTCCAATACAGAACCACCATCATCGCAAAGCCCGAAAGCCACGTCATGTAGCTTTCCCATTTGAACCAGGTCAGCCGGTCGGGCATCTGCGCAGGCGCCACGAGATATTTCTGAATATGGTAAAAGCCGCCGCCATGGACCTGCCAGGCCGCGCCATGCACCCCCTTGGGGGCGCCGGGCTCGGGCACCAGCCCCAGATCAAGCGCGATGAAATAGAAGGACGACCCGATCCACGCGATCGCGGTGATCACATGCAGCCAGCGCACCGCGAACTGCACCCATTCCAGAAAAAACGTATAATCCATCCGTCATCCCTCGTTTTGCGCCCAGAGTTTCCCAAGCCACGGCCGAGCGCAAGCGATGGCGCGGCGGAACCGCCCGAATTTTGTCCGGATGCTCAAAACGCAAGCAGATGGAAGCCTCGCGCTCAGCTGCCGCGATAAGTGGAGTAGCCATAAGGCGAGAGCAGAAGCGGCACATGGTAATGCGCCTCGGCGTCATTCATGCCGAAGCGGATCGGGATTTCATCAAGGAAAAGCGGCTCTGCCGCCCCCTGCCCGCTCGCCCTCAAATAGTCGCCCGCGGCGAAAACCAGTTCGAACTGGCCGGTGCGAAACCGCTCCACCGGCAGGATCGGCGAGTCGGTGCGCCCATCGGCATTCGTCACCATCTCGGCCAGCGGCACTCTGCCCGCTTCGTCGAGCGCGAAGAGCGTGATCTTGAGCCCTTCCGCCGGGCATCCCCGTGCCGTGTCGAGCACATGGGTGGTCAGATATCCTGCCATCGCGTTCTCCTTCGCCAATCGTCGAGACCGCGACCACTATGCTTACGGGTGAAACAAACCGCAAGATATCGTGCGCTCACCGGAAGTTGCTTAGTATTTCACATCCTTATGGTTGATCACCGCACAGCTGCCTCTAGGTGACATTACAGGTTCACGTAGCCGTCACATCCATGTCACGTCGAAAGGCGATGGGCAGCGCAGCAACGAGCGGAAGGACCCTATGGGCCATAACATACAGCCTGTGATTTTCCTGACTGTTTCCGCTCCGCTTCTCCGCGCAGGCGCCGGTTGCCTGCCCCTCCCCGCAGATCCACCGGAGATGTGACATGAGCCGATCGCGCCATCACAACAAACAACGCTACCGCAGCCTTTTCCTGTCGGATTTCCACCTCGGCTCGCGCGGGTGCAGCCCCGGCCCGATCCTCGATTTCCTGCAAAGCGTTCAGGCCGACGCGATCTACCTCGTCGGCGACATCCTCGATCTCTGGCATGGCGGGCCCGTGCAATGGAGCGAGATCCATGCCGAGATCATCGAGACCCTCGAAGCCCATGCCGAGGCCGGGACGCGCATCGTCTATCTGCCCGGCAATCACGATGCTGCGCTGCGTGCGCCAGGGATGAATTTTCTCAGCTTCGAGTTGACCGAGACGGCGCTGCATGTCGGCGCGGACGGGCAGCGCTACCTCATCGTGCATGGCGATCAATGCGATGCGCGTATCCTGCGCTGGCACGCGATGACCCGTTTCGGGAGCCGGATGGACGCGCTGTTTCGCGGCATCGATGCGTGGCTGCGCCGTCGCCGCGATGTCTCCGAGACCGAGCGCACCCTGATCCAACTCGCCATCGAAGGCATCAATCAGCTGATCGCGCGCGGCTCGGGCTATGAGCATCGGCTGATCGCGCTGGCCTCCGAAGCCGGGGTCGACGGGATCATCTGCGGCCACTCGCACAAGCCTGCTTTGCGCGATGTCGACGGGCTGACCTATGCCAATTGCGGCGATTGGGTGGACAGCCTGACCGCCCTGGCCGAGGATAGTTCCGGCGCATTGCAACTTCTTCAATGGGGCGCGGAGCCCGCTGCGGTCACCGAGACCGGCACCCGCCCCGCCGTCGCAAAGGTACGCGCATGACGATCGTTCTGCTGTCCCTCGCAGCCCTTCTGGGCCTCACGCTCACGGCGCATCTTCTGAGCGCCGCGATGACCGCGTGGCGCGAATCCCGCCCGCCGAAACCGGTGCCCGACGAGTTGCCCTTTATCGCCCTGATGCGCCCGGTCTGCGGGGTCGATCCCTTCGATGCCGAGACGCTGGGCTCCTCCTTCAACCTCGACTATCCGAATTACGAGGTGATCTTCTGCGCGCCGTCGGAGCGCGACCCCGCCTGTGCGCTGGTCCGCCGCCTGATCGAAGAGAACCCGCAGGTGCGCGCGCGGCTTCTGACGGGGCTCGACGCGGTGTCGGGCAATCCGAAGCTGAACAACCTGCACAAGGGGCTGTCGGCGACCGAGGCGGAGTGGCTCGCGATGGCCGACAGCAATCTGCTGCTACCGCGCGACTACCTGCAGCGGCTGGTGGCGGAATGGCGGCCCGGCACGGGGCTCGTATCCGCCCCGCCGGTGGCCGAGCGGCCGGGCAATCTCTGGGGCGCGGTGGAGGCGGCTTTCCTCAACACCAATCAGGCGCGCTGGCAGGTGACCGCCGACATGATCGGGATGGGTTTCGCGCAAGGCAAATCTCTGTTCTGGCGGCGCGACATCCTGATGGCGGGCGGCGGTTTCGCGGCGCTCGGGCGCAACATGGCCGAGGACGTGGCCTCGACCAAACTGGTGCGCCGTCAGGGCCTGAAGGTGCGGCTGACGCGCCACCTTTTCGCGCAACCGATCGGGATGCGCTCCGCCCGCGCGGTCTGGGACCGCCAGCTGCGCTGGTCCAAGGTGCGCCGCGACGGGTTCGTGATGATCTTCGCAGCCGAGATCGCGCAGGGCCCGTTCCTGCCCTTCCTCGCCGCGCTTGCTCTGGCAGCTTTGGGCGCGATGCCGTGGATCGCCCTGCCGCTTCTGGTGGCGCTGTGGTACGGTGCCGAAGTGTTGCTGGCCCGGATCGCGGGCTGGCCCGCCTCGTCGCGCGACATTGCGGGCTTCGCGATCCGCGACGCGATGCTGCCCGCGCTGTGGCTGATGACATGGTTCGGGCGCGATTTCACCTGGCGCGGCAATGACATGACCCACCGGGACGTCGCCCGCAGTGACGCCCCCGTCACGGAGTAACCCGATGATCGGCCTCGAGACGATCTCCGTATTGATGGCGAAACACGGCCTCGCCGTGCTCGCGCCGATTGCGGTGCTCGAAGGGCCGATCGTGACAGTGATCGCGGCGTGGCTCGCCAGCCAGAACATGTTCTCGGTCTGGTCGGTGGCGATCATCGTGATCCTTGCCGATCTCGTCGGCGATCTGGGGCTCTATGCGCTTGGCCGATGGGGTCTGAACCGGATGCCCAAGAAGTGGCGCGACAAGCTGGGCCTGAGCCGCGCGCGGCTCGTGAGTGCGGCGCGGCACTTCCAGAACAAGGGGATCAAGACGCTGGTTTTCGGCAAGCTGACCCATTCGGCGGGCGCGCCGGTGCTGGTCGCGGCCGGGGTCGCGCGGATGAATGTCTGGGTCTTCCTGCTCACGAACCTGATCGCGACGATCCCGAAATCGCTGGCCTTCGTGGCGCTCGGCTATTGGCTCGGCTCGCATATCGGGAAGATCGACAGCTGGCTGTCGAAAGGCTCGCTGATCCTGCTGGTCGTGATCATTCTCGGCGGCACGATCTGGTTTTATCGCCGCAAGAGGTCGCACACATGACGACGATCACCTGCATTCTGCCCGCCTATAACGAGGCCCCGCGGATCGGCGCTGTGCTGGAGCGTGTGCTGGACCATCGCCAGATCGCCGAGGTGATCGTGATCGACGACGGCTCGAACGATGGCACCGCCGAGATCGCCGAAGGCTATCGCGACGCCCATCCGCATCTGCGGGTGCTGCGCCAGACGCAGAATGGCGGGAAAACCGCGGCTGTGGCTGCCGGGATCGCGGAGGCCGCGGGCAGCCACCTGCTGCTGCTCGACAGCGATCTGCTGGGGCTGACCCATGCCGATCTGGGCGCGCTGATCGCGCCGGTGGCGAGCGGCGAGGCCGATGTCACGATCAGCCTGCGCCGCAACGCGCCGCGCATCTGGCGGGTGATCGGGCTCGATTACATCTCGGGCGAGCGGGTGATCCCGCGCGAGATGCTGGGCGAACGGCTGGAGGCCCTCAACGCCCTGCCCCGCTTCGGGCTGGAAGTCTTCATGAACCGTCTGTGGATCGCAGAGCGCGCCCGGATCGCCGTCGTCTCCTGGCCCGGCGTCGACAGTCCGATGAAATCCGCGAAGCTGGGCAACTGGCGCGCAGGCGTCGCCGCCGACGCACGCATGATCCGCGATATCTTCCGCACCATCGCGCCGCATCGCGCGCTCGGCCAGATCGTAGCCATGCGCAGCCTGCGGGTGCGCGGCGAGGCGCAGGCTTTACCGCGCAAGTGGTTGGAACGTATACCTCGCTGAACGGTTCGGTTCACGACAGATCAGCGGAGGTTTCATGTCACAGCACGCGCGCGTCGTTATCATCGGTTCTGGTTCGGCCGGACTGTCTGCCCTGCGCGAAGTGCGCCATGCGACCGATGACTTCCTGATCGTCAATGACGGCCATTGGGGCACGACCTGCGCCGAAAGCGGCTGCATGCCCTCCAAGGCGCTGATCGAAGCCGCCAACGCCTTCCACCGCCGCCACGATTTCGAGGCCTTCGGGATTTCCGGCGCCGAGGCGCTGCGCATCGATGTGCCGGCGGTGATGGCGCGGATGAAACGGATGCGCGACGGGTTCACGAAATCCCCGCGCAAGGTCCCCAAAGCCCTTGGCGACAAGGCGATCTCGGGCCGCGCGACGCTCCTTGGCCCGAACCGGATCGAGATCGCGGGCCATGGCGAGGTGACCGCCGATGCGATCATCCTCGCGACGGGCTCGTCGCCGGTGCTTCCGGGGCCGTGGAAGACCTTTGGTGAGCGCATCCTGACCACCGACACGCTGTTCACCCTCGACGATCTGCCCAAGCGGATCGCGGTGATCGGCATGGGCGCGATCGGGGTGGAGCTGGCACAGGCGATGGCGCGGATGGGGATCGAGGTCGCAGGCTTCGATGCGTTGGAAAGCGTGGCTGGCATGACCGACCCGGAGGTCGCGGCACTCCTGCGCGACGCGATCGCGGCGGAACTGCCGCTGTATCTGGGCGCCCCGGCGGAGATTTCCGAAGGCAATTCGGGCAGCCTGATCGTGAAAGGCGCAGGCGGCGCGGAATTCGAGGCCGATGCCGTGCTCGCCGCGATGGGCCGCCGCCCCAATATCGCGGGGCTCGGGCTGGAAACGCTGGGCGTGCCGCTCGACGATCACGGGATGCCCGAGGTCGACGCCTCCACCACCCAGATCGGCGATCTGCGGGTATTCCTCGCGGGCGACGCGAATGCGATCCGCCCGATCCTGCACGAAGCCGCCGACGAGGGGCACATCGCGGGGCGCAACGCGGTGACCGAGACCCCGCGCTGCTATCGCCGCCGGACCTCGATGGCCATCGCCTTCAGTGCGCCCAATGCGGTGCGCGTGGGGCAAAGCTTCAAGGATCTGGACGGGCAGGACATCCTGATCGGCAGCGCGGATTTCGCGACGCAATCGCGTGCCCGGCTGGCCGAGGAAGCCTATGGAATGATCCGCATCTATGCCGCGCCCGAGAGCGGCAAGCTGCTGGGCTGCGAGATGGCGCTGCCCGAGGGCGAGCATTTCGCGCATCTCTTCGGCCTCGCGATCCAGTCGGGCATGAGCGCTTATGACATGCTGGCGATGCCCTTCTATCACCCGGTGGTCGAGGAAGGCCTGCGCAGCGCTTTGCGCGACATCGCCCGGCAACTGCCCGAGGAAGACCGGTCGGACCTCTCCGATTGCCCCGAGAAAGGGCATCCGGCGCTCGATTAAAGGGCTGCGATCTCGGCCACGCGCGCAGCATTGTCGGGCGCGGTGGTGCCGTCCGCCATCACCAGCGAGTTCTCGAACCCGACCCGCGCCTTGCCGCCCTTGGCGAGCGCATTGCGCAGGCAGTCGGTCTCGCCCGAGCCGAAGGCGCAGATCGACCAGTCGGGCGTGATCGCCTCGGCCTGCATCCAGTCGAGGAACGGATCGAGCATCGCAGGCGTCGAGACCTGCCCCGCGATATAGCGGCCCATCACGAAGATCAGTTGCAGCTCCGGATCACGCAGCAGGCGGTCGGGCAGGACGCGCGCCAGCGCCTCGGCATCCTCTCGGGAATAGAGGATATGCTGGACCCTGATGCCGCGTTCGGCGGCTTCCTCGTAGAACTTCATCGCCAGCAATTCATGGTCGCGCAGCATCTCGCGCGCCGAGACCGAGACCATCTTAGCGCCCGAGTTCAACGCGACATAGCGCTGATGCCCCGGTTCGTAGCGCCCCGCAGCCTCGGTGGTGATCTGGATCGCCATCTCACCCAAGCGCGGGCGCAGATGGGCCAGCGCCTCGGCATAGGCGCCACTATCGAGCAGATGCCCGCCCGCATCGTCGCGCAGATGCAGATGCAGCGCCCCTGCCCCGGCGTCGCGGCAGGCCAGCGCTGTCTGCGCAATCTCGTCCAAGGTGATCGGCAGCGCCGGGTGGTCGGTCTTCGTCTTGGTCGCCCCGTTCGGCGCGACCATGATATGCGGCAGGCTCACCCGAGAACCTCGCGGATCGCGGTGCCGAGCTTGTCCAGCAATTCGCCGATCTGGTCGTCGGTGATGATGAAGGGCGGCGCGAGCAGGATGTGGTCGCCGCGCTGTCCGTCGATCGTGCCGCCCATCGGGTAGCAGACGAACCCCGCCTCGAAGGCCGCCGCCTTGAGCTTCTTGTTGATGGCGCGGGCCGGGTCCATCGGCTCTTTCGTGGCGCGGTCGGCCACGATCTCGAGCCCGCGGAACATGCCGCGCCCGCGGATGTCGCCGATATTGGGATGCTGGCCGAACGCCTCACGCAGCGCCGCGTCGAGCACCTCGCCCTGCTGCGCCGCCCGCGCGACCAAGCCGCCCTCGGTGAGTTTCTTCACCACGGCATCGCCCGCGGCGGTCGCGGTCGGGTGGCCGATATAGGTATGGCCGTGCTGGAAGAAGCCCGAGCCGTTGACGAAGGCGTCGTAAATCTCGGAGGTGCAGAGCGCCGCCCCGATGGGCTGGTAGCCTGCGCCGAGCCCCTTCGCGATGGTGACGATATCGGGCGCGATCCCGTCCTGCTCGCAGGCGAACAGCGTGCCGGTCCGGCCCATCCCACACATCACCTCGTCGAGGATCAGCAGGATGCCGTATTGGTCGCAGATTTCGCGGATGCGCTTGAAATAGCCCTTCACCGGCGGCACCGCGCCCATCGTGGCGCCGACGACTGGCTCGGCGATGAAGCCGATCACGTTCTCCGCCCCGAGGCGCTGAATCTCGGCCTCCAGCTCGTTGGCGACGCGCAGACCGTATTCCTCGGCGGTCTCGCCTTCCTCGCGCCAGCGGTATTCATGCACGGGTGCGATGTGGCTCACGTCGATCAGCAGCGGGTTGAATTTCTCGCGGCGCCACGCATTGCCACCAGCGGCCAGCGCGCCCAGCGTGTTGCCGTGATAGGACTGGCGGCGCGCGATGAAATGCGACCGGCTCGGCTCGCCCTTCTCGACGAAATACTGCCGCGCCATCTTGAGCGCGCTCTCCACAGCTTCCGATCCCCCGGACGTGAAATAGACGCGGTCGAGGCTCCCCGGTGCGTGAGCGATGAGACGATCGGCCAGCCGTTCGGCGGGTTCGGAGGTGAAGAAACTCGTATGCGCGAAGGCGATATTGTCGATCTGATCCTTGATCGCGGCAATCACGTCAGCGTCAGAGTGACCGAGGCAGGACACCGCCGCGCCCCCGGACCCATCGAGATATCGCTTCCCGTTGGCATCGAGGATGTAGACACCGTCGCCCTTTACCGCCAAGGGCGGATTGGACTTCGTGTGGCGGGGGAATACGTGACTCATATCGGTCCCTCCTTCGGGACAAGAATGCGTGAGGATCGCTGATTGCCCCATGAAACATATGTTTTACACATTGACAATATATGAAACAATTGAAACGGTCACCTCAACGCGATAACTGGTGATGGAACCTGGGGAGGAGCCTTGTCCGGCAGTTTCGAACAGCGATTGGCTGCGCAATATGGCAACCTTTCCACGCGCTTGCGTGAGGCGGGAGACTATATCGCAGACAACCCGGTGAGCATCGCCACCCGTTCGCTGCGCACGCTGGCGAGCGAATCGAACCTTGCGCCCGCGACCTTCACCCGCCTTGCCCATGCGCTCGAATACGAGAATTTCGAAGAGCTGCGCGAGACCATGCGCGACCAGATCGGTCGCCGCGTGTCCCCCTTCGCGGACCGCGCCGATCGGCTGCAAAACGATGCCATCGATCCGCAGAGCGGCTTCCTCAACCGTTATGCCGCGGCCACGCAGGACAATATCGCAGCCCTGACCGCCGCGATCGAGCCGGGACGGCTCGAAGCCGTGGCCGACAAGCTCGCCGCCGCGCGCCGAGTGGTGCTGCTGGGCGCGCTCGGCTCGACGGGGATCGCGGAATACACTGCCTATATCGCCAATTTCCTCGGCGACAACTGGGAGCTGGGCGCGCGCGCGGGTTCGTCGCTGGGCGCCACGCTCGCGGGGCTCGATGAGCGCGACGCGGTTCTGGTGATCACCAAGCCGCCCTTCGCGCGCTCCACCATCCGCAGCGCGATCCATGCCCATGAACAGGGCGCCTATGTCGCGCTGATTACCGACAGCCGCAGCTGCCCGGCGCTGCACGCGGCCGATGAGACCTTCATCGTGCCTACCGACAGCCCGCATTTCTACACGAGTTACGTCGCCACGCTGTTCTTGCTCGAAGCAATTCTGGCGTTGGTGGCGAAGCGCGCGGGACCCCGCGCAACCGAACGGATCGCCGAGGTCGAACGGCGTAACAGGCTTCTCGACGAAGTCTATGTGCGCTGACCGAAGCGAACCGTATTTTTGAACCGAGACCCAAAAACGACCAACGGGAGTTACTCAATGAAAAAGTTCTTCAAACTCGGGGCCATCGCGGCCGTCGCTGGCACGCTGCTCGCGCCCGCGGCGAACGCAGCCGACGAGACCTTCATCACCATCGGGACCGGCGGCGTGACCGGCGTTTACTACCCGACCGGTGGCGCGATCTGCCGCCTGATGAACAAGAGCCACAAAGAAACCGGCGTGCGTTGCTCGGTCGAATCCACCGGCGGTTCGGTCTACAACATCAACACGATCCGTTCGGGCGAGCTCGACTTCGGCATCGCGCAGTCGGACTGGCAGTACCACGCCTACAAGGGCGACTCGAAATTCTCCGATCAGGGTCCGTTCGAGAAGCTGCGCGCAGTGTTCTCGATCCACCCCGAGCCCTTCACCGTCGTCGCGCGTGCCGATAGCGGCATCAAGAACTTCGCCGACCTCAAGGGCAAGCGCGTGAACATCGGCAACCCCGGTTCGGGTCAGCGCGGCACCATGGAAGTGCTGATGGACGCGATGGGCTGGAAAACCTCGGACTTCGCGCTCGCAACCGAGCTGAAAGCCTCCGAGCAGTCGAAAGCGCTCTGCGACAACCAGATCGACGCGATGGTCTACACCGTGGGTCACCCCTCGGGTTCGATCCAGGAAGCCACCACCTCGTGCGACGCGACCCTCGTGAACGTCACGGGTGACGCGGTCGACAAGCTGGTCGCCGACAACCCCTACTACGCGAAAGCCACCATTCCGGGCGGCATGTATCGCGGCAACCCCGACGACACGCAGACCTTCGGTGTGCGCGCGACCCTCGTGACCTCGGCCGATGAGCCCGATGATGTCGTCTACGCTCTGGTGAAGTCGGTCTTCGACAACTTCGACGAGTTCAAGAAGCTGCACCCGGCTTTCGCGCATCTGACGCCGGAAGAAATGGTCACCAAGGGCATCTCGGCTCCGATCCATCCGGGCGCTCTGAAGTACTATAAGGAGCAGGGCTGGATTAAATAAGCCCTGCGTATAACTGGGCGGGCGCGCTTGCGTGCCCGCCTTTTTTAGTTTCAGCTTTATGATCATGCCGGAACAGGCGGACGGCCCTGTGGGCCGCTAGGGGGAACGATGGCGGAAAATCGCGCCTTGAACGAACAGGAATTACAGGAGCTTGTCCAAGCTTCTGACAGCGGGGCGCGCAGCCCCAGAGGTTGGGTCGGGCTCATGGTCGCCGTGGTGGCGCTGAGCTGGTCGATCTTTCAGGTGCTTCTGGCCTCGCCCATCGGGCCGTATGTGCTGCCGGGCGACCTGATCAACAACGCCCGCCAGATCCATCTGGCCTATGCCATCTTCCTCTCGGCGATGGCGTATCCGCTGTTCAAATCCTCACCCAAGGACCATGTGCCGTGGTATGACTGGATCCTCGCGGTCGGCGGTGCGCTGCTCTCGATGTACGGCTATTTCTTCTACCAGAAGATCGTCGACAATGGCGGGCTCGCGGATATGCAGGACGCCTATATCTCCGTCCTCGGCATCATCTTCCTCTTCATCGCAGCCTATCGCACGCTCGGGCCCATCATGGTCCTGCTGGCGATCGTGTTCCTGTGCTACGTCTTCTTCGGCTCCTCCGAGTTCTTCCCCGAACAGATCCGCTGGGCCGGCGCGAGCTTGCGCAAGGCCATGTCGCATATGTGGATCACCTCCGAGGGGGTGTTCGGCATCGCGCTTGGCGTCTCGACCAAGTTCGTCTTCCTCTTCGTGCTGTTCGGCGCGCTTCTCGAGAAAGCGGGCGCGGGCAACTACTTCATCCAGATGGCTTTCGGCGCGCTCGGCCACCTGCGCGGTGGCCCGGCAAAAGCCGCCGTCGTGGGCTCTGCCGCGACCGGCCTGATCTCGGGCTCGTCGATCGCGAACGTGGTCACCACCGGCACCTTCACCATTCCGCTGATGAAGCGCGTTGGCTTCTCGGCTGAGAAGGCGGGTTCGGTCGAAGTGGCCTCTTCGGTCAACGGCCAGATCATGCCCCCGGTGATGGGCGCTGCCGCCTTCCTGATGGTGGAATATGTGGGCATCTCCTATCTGGAGGTCATCAAACACGCCTTCATCCCGGCGATCATCTCCTACATCGCACTGTTCTACATCGTGCATCTCGAGGCGGTGAAGAACCGGATGCCGACGATCGGCGACCGCGTGGTCTCGGTCTGGCGCACGGCCTTTGGCATGTTCGCCTTCTTCGCGGGCTTCGCGGCCCTGTGCTACGCGACCCAATTCCCGGTGCGCCTCATCACCTCGATGGTGCCCGAGGGCGCGGCCTGGGTTCTCGCCCTGCTCGTCGTCGTGGTCTATCTCGGCCTCGTCTGGGTCGCTGCGAAAGCGCCCGATCTGGAGCCGGACGATCCGAATTCGGAGATCGTGAAGCTCCCCGAGATCAAGGACATCTACAAGGCGGGCCTCTACTACCTGCTGCCGATCGTCGTGCTGGTCTATTTCCTGATGATCGAGCGCAAATCGCCGGGCCTGTCGGCCTTCTGGGCCTCGTTCCTGCTGTTCTTTATCCTGCTCACGCAGAAACCGCTCAAGGCGATGTTCCGCGGCGAGAGTGCGCCGATGAGCCGCTTCCGTGAAGGCGTTCTCGACCTGATCGGCGGCATGATCGACGGCGCGCGCAACATGATCGGGATCGGTCTGGCCACGGCCACCGCCGGTATCATCGTGGGCACCGTCTCGCTGACCGGGATCGGTCAGGTGATGGCCGATTTCGTCGAGTTCCTCTCGGGCGGCAACCTGATCCTGATGCTGGTCTTCGTGGCGATCCTGTCGCTGATCCTCGGGATGGGCCTGCCGACCACGGCGAACTACATCGTCGTCAGCTCGCTGATGGTGGGCGTGGTCGTCCATCTGGGCGCGCAATCGGGCCTCGTGGTGCCGCTGATCGCGGTGCACCTGTTCGTGTTCTACTTCGGCATCATGGCGGATGTGACACCACCGGTGGGGCTAGCCTCCTTCGCGGCGGCGGCGGTCTCTGGCGGCGATGCGATCAAGACGGGCTTCACCGCCTTCTTCTATTCGCTGCGCACGGTCGCCCTGCCCTTCGTGTTCATCTTCAACACCGACCTGCTGCTGATCGACGTGACCTGGTATCAGGCGATCTTCGTCTTCATCGTGGCGACGATCGGCATCCTCGTCTTCACCGCAGGCACGATGGGCTGGTTCATCACCCGTTCGAAGATCTGGGAGACGGTGGCGCTGCTTCTGGTGGCCTTCACCCTGTTCCGGCCCGGCTATTTCATGAACATGGTCGAGCCGCCCTATAACGAGGTGCCGCCTGCCAATATCACGCAGCGTCTCGACAAGGCGCCGGTCGGTCGCGAGTTGCGGCTGGTCTTCTCGGGGCCCGATTATACGACGGGCGATCCGAAGGACATGACGGTGCTGGTCAAGGTGCCCGAGGGCGCGACGGGTCAGGACAAGCTCGACAAGCTCGGCCTGAGCTTCACCGAGACCGACGGCAAGATGGTCGCGGACGAGCCGATGTTCGGCACGGAGCTGCAGACCAAACTGCAGGGCTTCGACTTCTACGGCGACAATCCCGTCACCCTGTCCAACGTGAAGGTGCCGAACGATCAGCTTCCGAAAGAGCTGATGTTCATCCCCGCCTTCGCCCTTCTCGCGCTCATCGCTTTCCTGCAATATCGACGCAAGGAAGACGACGACGCGGCCTTTGCTGAAGGAGAACCGGCATGACCAATACCATTCTCTGCGCGATCGACATGAACCGCCCCAAGACCGAGCGCAAAGTGCTCGAATGGGCGGCGCGGCTGGCCAAGATGGAAGATGCACAGCTCGACGTGATCACCGTGGTGCCCGATTACGGCTCGGCGGTGGTCGGGGCCTTCTTCTCGGACGATCACACCGCGAAGGCGAAGGAACATGCGCATGAGCTGCTGCATGATTTCGTCGCCGAAGTGGTCGGACCCGAGGTGAACGCAAAGGTGCGCCACATCGTGGGCGTCGGCACCGCCTATCACGAGATCCTTTCGCTGGCCGAGAAGGACGGCGCGGACATGATCGTGCTCGGGGCGCACCGCCCCGATCTCAGCGATTACCTGCTCGGCCCGAACGCCGCGCGGGTCGTGCGGCACTCGAATTGCAGCGTCTTCGTCGTGCGCTGAGCGCGCGACTGACGCCGAAGATCAGGGCGCGCCCGGGCGATGGGC
Organism: Thioclava sp. ISO4; assembly: GCF_058105145.1. NCBI lineage: Bacteria > Pseudomonadati > Pseudomonadota > Alphaproteobacteria > Rhodobacterales > Paracoccaceae > Thioclava > Thioclava sp. ISO4. Next base: position 1,750,840 of record NZ_CM176571.1, on the reverse strand, counting down.
GCGCCCTTTTTCTATTCCACCCCGCATCACGCGGCGGTGTGCAGCTGGCGCGGGGCCGACTGGGCTGCCAGCACGCAGGCTTCGGCCGTTTCGCGACGCCGCTGGGTGGAGTATTCCGCAGGCATCCGCAGTGCCGCGTATTGGCGCCCGTCCTCGTCGTTGCGATAGGCCGGACCCATCCGGGTCACATCGTAGCCAAGCTGGCGCAGCGCGCGCATCAGGGCGAGCGAGGAGAGGCAGATCAACTCGTCCGCACCGCGCTCCTTGGCGCGCTCAACGAGACCGTCGACGATGAGCCGCAGACAGGTCGCCCGCTCCGCCTGCTTGGTCAGCGCATCGGAAATCACCAGACGCGTGCATTCCCAGACCGTGTCGTTCGCGATCTCGGTCGGCAGAATCTCCGCCGGGATATGCGCCAGCTTCCCCAGATGCGCGTCACGCAGCATGTAGGTATTGGGCCCCCAGATCGCTGCGGTGGACATTGCCCGCGCCCCGCCCACCACCCGCCCGCCCTTCAACACAAGCGAGTAATGCGCCAAGGGCGTATCGTATTGATCCATTTCCACTTCGTCATTATGCGGCACGTCCCATCCGAGCGTGTCGACGAAGACCTCCTTGCGCAGGCGCAGGAAGTCGTAAAAAGCGGTGCCGAAGCGGTGAAGTTGCGAGAATTCGAAAGTGCAGTTCTGCATTGGAGCCTCCTTCTGGATAGCTCCATCGAAACCACGAAATTGTGAAAAATTCACTCTTTCAGGTTGTGCGCGCCTAGATCAATCGCCTTGAAGTCGCAATTGCGAGCATCTCAATCGCGTTGCGCGCGCCCAGTTTTCGGCTCGCAGAAGACAGCCGCGCTTTCACGCCGCTCTCGGAAATTGCGAGCTTCGCGGCGATCTGTTTGATCAAGAGCCCATCGGCGCGGTAGCGGATCGCCTCGAGTTCGGCATCCGTGAGCGAGCGTTGCGAGGCGTCGACATGCAAGGTCTTGAGCATCTGGAAAGCTCCGTGAAGTTCGGCATCGGTGAAGTCGCGATCCGACCGGAACAGGACCGCGTGACTGCGCCGCCCAGCATCGCTTGACGTGTTGTAGGAGATCGTGGCGCCGAAGCGCAGCCCCATCTGCCGCGCCATCTCGACGACGTCGCGGGGATCGTCCTTCAGGTCGGACCAGCGCACGTAACCGACATTGTGGTAGATCCAGTGCATCGACGGATCCTGCACGACCAAACCTTGTTGGGTGTACATGTCGACCCAGTCGTCATTCAGACGGTTGAGTTCGGCTTCGGGGAATGCATATCCAACCCTAAGCGCGAGATAAAACCCGGCAGGGGCGATTTCATTCAATCGCGTTTCACAATCCCTCAGTTCCATAGTCTGATGGTCAATTCACTTGCACTCACTGCGGTCACAGCCTACCGTCGCGCCGGAGGCTGCCGCCCTGCACCAACAACCTAAAGACGAATTCCCGTGATGGAAACAGCAAACCGCAAGGAAATCGCCTGCCTACTCGAGCAGCTCGGTCAAACCTGCGACACCGGTTTCGCCTTCGCTCTGCACATCCGCTTTACCCGTCCGAACATCCTTTATCGAACATATCCCGAACCTTGGATCGAGGAATATAGCGAAAAGGGCATGATGATGGACGATCCCGTCGTGCTGTGGGGCATGCAACATGTAGGCATGGTGCGGTGGGACGACCTCGATGATCCCAAAGGGGTTCTCAAGGGAGCGAGATCCCACGGCCTGCGGAATGGCCTGACCTGCGCGGTTCTGGAGAACGGTTCGCGCTCGATCTCGGGCTTTACCCGCTCCGGCGAGCCCTTCTCGGAGGCCGAGGCGCAGGAGCTGCTGGAGATGACCCGGGAGCTGCATAATCTGACCGAAGGCCTTTCCGACCTCTAGGAAAAGACGGGCCGCCGCGCCCTCCCGCTTCGATTGTCCAAGTCGAATCAAGGGATAGGCGCGAAGACGCGAAGTCGAACCAGAAACGCCACACTCAACCTTAGCGTGTAAACTTCATCTAATGGAAGGTTGGATTTTTTCGGCCTTTCGATTTTCGGTCGAAAAGCTTTGCTTTCGCTTGATCGGCCCGAAAATCGCCCCCTACCCTTTTGAAATATCTGTAATCGGGATCGACGGGCCTGGTCCGGCCCAGAGCGATTAAGTTGACCTGAAACCGGACTAGGCAGTCGTTGCCGTTCTTCTGTGGGGGGAGAACATGACGCAGCTGCCACGTTTCGAGACGAGAGATATCTCCTGGGCGCCGCCGCGCCGGCATAAGGGGCAGTTGCGCTGCCTGGTTGCCGGAGGGGCCGGATTCCTGGGATCGCACCTTTGCGACCGGCTGATCGAGGCCGGTCACTCGGTAATCTGTATCGACAATCTACAGACCGGGCGGACCCAGAACATCGCTCATCTGATGGGGCATCGCGATTTCACGTTCCAGAAACATGACATCATCGCGCCGCTGCAGATCAGTGGCGAGATCGACCGGATCTACAATCTCGCCTGCGCGGCCTCGCCGCCGAAATATCAGCTCGATCCGCTGCACACGTTCCAGACCTGCATCGCAGGGTCGCTGAACCTGCTCAGCCTCGCCGAGCGGACCGGCGCGCGCATCCTGCAGGCCTCGACCTCCGAGGTGTATGGCGATCCCGACATCTCGCCCCAGCACGAGGGCTATCGTGGCCGCGTGAACACCACCGGCCCGCGCTCGTGCTATGACGAGGGCAAGCGCGCGGCAGAGACGCTGTTCCACGACCTTCAGGTCGCGCGCGGCATCGACACCCGCATCGCGCGGATCTTCAACACCTACGGTCCCCGGATGGACCCCGAGGACGGGCGCGTGATCTCGAATTTCGTGACGCGGGCGATCCGTGGCGTGCCGCTCGAACTCTATGGCGGCGGCACGCAGACGCGCTCGCTGTGCTATGTCGATGACCTTATCAGCGGTCTGGTCGCGCTGATGGAAAGCGAGACGGTCGGCCACGATCCGGTCAATCTGGGCAATCCGGGCGAATATACCGTCGCCGAGCTGGCCCATATCGTGCGCGACATGTGCGAGAGCCGGGCGCCGCTCGTCGTGTCGGATCTGCCGCTCGACGATCCGATGCAACGCTGCCCCGACATCACCCGCGCCGAGACCCGGCTGGGCTGGCGTCCGGAAATCGCGCTGCGCAGCGGCCTCGTGCCGACCATCGCCTATTTCCGCGCGGAGATAGCGGGCGCCGAGACCGAAGTCGAAACCCGCACGGCAACGGCTGCCGAATGAGCCTGCGACCCGACATACGGGCCGCAGTCGCGGCAGGGCATCTGGCTCCGATCCTCTCGCCGAAGCAGGCGTTGCGCTATCGGGTGCTGTTTGCGCTGTGGATGCTGGCGACGGTCTATTTCTGGAGCTGGTGGCTCACGCCGTCGCATATCCTCGGCCTCTGGCCGTATCTGCTGGTCACCGTGGTTCTGCTGTGGCTGCTGACCATGCAGATATTCTTCTTCGCGATCTTCCTGAAAGCCCATCGCGCCGCTTCGCCCGATCCCGAACCGGGACAATGGCGCGTTGCGATGATCACGACGAAAACCCCGTCCGAGCCCTTCTCGGTGGTGCGTCGCACGTTGGAGGCGATGCTCGCACAGGACTATCCGCACGACACATGGCTGGCCGACGAAGCGCCGTCGCCGGAGACGCTCGCATGGTGCAAACTGCACGGTGTCAAAGTCTCCAGCCGCCACGGCATCGACGCCTATCATCGGAAAGCCTGGCCGCGCCGGACCCGCTGCAAGGAAGGCAACCTCGCCTTTTTCTACGACCATTGGGGCTATCGCGAGTATGACATCGTCAGCCAGCTCGACGCCGATCACGTCCCGCAACCGGGCTATCTGCGCGAAATCCTGCGCCCCTTCGCCGACTGGAACGTGGGCTATGTGAGCGCACCCTCGATCTGCGGGGCCAATGCCAAGCAAAGCTGGGCCGCGCGCACCCGCCTCTTCGCCGAAAGCGCATTCCACGGAGTCCTGCAATGCGGCTACACCGCGGCGCTCGCGCCGATGTGCATCGGCTCGCATTACGCGGTGCGCACCCGCGCCTTGCGCGATATCGGCGGGCTCGGGCCGGAACTGGCCGAGGATCACTCCACGACGATGATGATGAACGCGAATGGCTGGCGTGGCGTACATGCGATCGACGCGATCGCGGTCGGCGACGGCCCGGCCAACATCTCGGATCTGTTCACGCAGGAATTCCAGTGGTCGCGCTCGCTGCTGACGCTGCTTCTGCGCTACACGCCCGGCTACCTGCCCGGCCTGCCCTCGCGGCTGCGCTTTTCCTTCATCTTCTGCCAAATCTGGTATGTGTTCTTCGCGTTGACGATGGCGCTGATGTATTTCGCACCGATCGTCGCGCTGGTCTTCGACATTCGCTTTGCCGATGTCACCTATCCCGCCTTTATCGGTCACGCGGCGATTGCGGGGCTGCTGCTGATCCCCTTCGTTGCGCTGATGCGGCGCGACGGGCTTCTGCGGCCGGTCGATGCGCCGCTCTTCGCCTGGGAGAAAGAGCTGTTCTCGATGATGCAATGGCCTTGGGTGCTCTGGGGCTGCGCGATGGCGATCTTCGACCGGATTACCGGCAAATTCGTCGATTTCCGGATCACCCCGAAGGGCGAGGCCGCCGCGATCCAACTGCCGTTGCGCGTGACGCTGGTCTATGCCGCGCTCGCCTTGGGAGCGGCGCTCCCTGCCCTGCTGGCCGAGACGACGGTGGCAAGCGGCTTCTACCTGCTATCGCTGGTCAATACGGTTTTCTATTTCGTGGTCCTGGCGATCATGGTCGTGATGCTCGCCCGCGAGGCGGGGCTGAAGTGGAACAGCTGGCCGCGTCAGTTCGCGGTGCAGGTGGCGACGCTGAGCCTGATCGCGATCGTGGCGAGCAGCGCGATCTGGATGCGCGGCACCCAAAGCCTGCACGCGCTGCTGACCGGCCTGCAGCCGATCCAACTGACTAGCTACGAATATACCGTCTCTGGTGCCGGAATGGGCGCTTCGGGACATGCGAAGTTCAACGTCAAGCTGAATTGGCAGTAACGCGGGCTTCGCGCAGAGAGGAGGAAACTGAAATGGCTAATGATTTGATGACCCGTCGAGAGTTGATGGCATGTGCGGCGGCGTTCGGGCTGACAGTTTCAGCGCGACCGGCATTCGCTGCAGATGTCAGCGTGCCACCGGGCAGCTTGCCCTTCGGCGTCTACGATCCCGATGGCGACTTCGCGAATCTGGACGGCGTCGTGATCGAACATCTCTTCCTACCTTGGGAGGACGTCTTCCTGCCGTCGCTCAACGATGCCGACACCTACGCGCTGGAGCGCAACCGCGCGCTTCTCGTCACGCTCGAGCCCTGGACGTGGTCGCGCTCGGAGCGCAACACCGCGCAATATCTGCGCCGCGGGATCGCACGGGGCGAATATGACGCCAACATGATCGCGGTGGCCGATGTGCTGGCAACGCTGAAAAGCCCGGTCACGCTGCGCTTCGCCCATGAGATGGACGACAAGACCGGCCAGTTCATCTGGTCGGACTGGAACCCGAACGACTACATCACCGCCTATCGCCGGATGACCGACATCGCGCGCGACCGGGCCCCCAACATCAACCTGATGTGGTCGCCGCTGGGCGACGAGAATATGGGCGACTATTATCCCGGCGACGACTACGCCGATATCGTCGGCCTGTCGGTCTTCGGCTTGCAGGCCTGGGACCGGGCCAAACTCGGCCGCGACCAGACCTTCGACGACATTCTGGGCCCCCGCTATACCCGCGCGGCCACCTATGGCAAACCGGTCGCGGTGGCCGAGCTCGGCTATGTCGGGGATCAGTCCTACGTCTCGATGTGGCGCGACCGGGTGCGTCAGGAGATGCCGGATTATCCGAACCTCGTCGGCGTCAGCTACTTCAACCAGCGTGAGGTCTATCCGTGGCCCGAGGGCTTTGGCGCGCCGGATTGGCGAATCAAGAACCAGGTCCTGACCTGAGCCACCATAGGTAGTGGCGATTTTTCGCCGACAACACCACTGCTAGACAAGATATTGAAGCTGCGCGGGAATTTCTCCCGCGCAGCCTTTTTGCATTCCGCCACAAATCCGCCTGCTTCCCGCCACGTCACCTGCCAACTTGACCCATAGGCTGGGATCGACCAATCCTGCTGCCATGAGGACGCAATCGGCCCTCTTTCGCGCAGACGGGAGGGGCCAGACCGTAACTTGAGCAGACAGGATTACAGTTCCGATGACGACTTTACCCGTGAAAGCGGCCCGCCTTGTCGTGGCCGGCCTGATCTTTGCAGCCCCTCTCAGCAGCGCGCAGGCGCAGCAGGCAGGCATGCTGGACCTCAACCCGATCCGCGTTTCCGCCAAAAGTACCGCCGGTCAGGGCAGCGCCCGGTTCGACTGGCTCGCCGGTCGCGATGGCCGCGCGCAACCCGCGCCCCGCATCGTGCAGACGCGCTTTCTCGGCAAAGGCAGCTGGATTTGCTCGCCTGCGGGTTTCGGCAAGAAAGCGACCTGCTTCCAGCGCTGAACGCGCAGCACAGGCGTTGAGCGACGGCCCCGCCCGGGACCGTCACGCTCACTCGGCGGCGAAACCCACCGTGCAGTCGATCCCGGCGGGCAGCTTGCCCTCGGGATTGGGCAGCGCGAGGCGCACCCCGAACGTGTCCGACGCCGCATCGAAGACCTTGTCGACGACGCTCACCGTCGCGTCGTATTCGCCGCCCACGGGCGCTGCGGGATAGACTTTCAACACCTGACCCTTCTTGACCCGGTCATACATCGCGGTCGGCAGGAAGACCTCGACATGCAGCGGGTCGATCTGCGCGAGTTGCGCGATCGGCGCTTGCGAATAGACATATTCGCCCGGCCCCATCATCCGCGTGATCACCAGCCCGTCGATCGGCGAGCGGATTTCACGACGCGCCAGCTGCGCCTCCACCCTTTGCAGATCGAGCTTCGCCAGATGCTGGTCCATCTGGGCCGAGCGTAGCTCCAACTGGGCCACTTCGGCATTGGTTTGGGCCTCCTGCACCTGCGCATCGGCCATCACGTTGCGCTTGCCCATCTCGGTCGCGCGGTCGGCGGCCTTTTGCAGCAGCGCCACCTTGGAGCGCGCGATGTCGATCGGCCCCTCGTCCTGCGCACGCTCTCGCGCATAGGTCAGCTGCGCCTCTTCGGCCTTGGATTCCAGTTTCGCGATCGGATCGCCTTTCTTCACCGTATCCCCGCGTGAGACGAAGACCTGATCGATCACCCCGTCCACCGCCGAGCCGATCTCGAGCACCTGCCCCGGATCGATCAGGCAATCGAAGCGCTCCTGATCCTGCGCGAGCGCCGCGCCGGGACCGAGGGCGAGAAGGAGAGTGATGGAAGTAAGCCGCATGGGTGGTCCCTTTCAGTTGCCCCTGCCGCTGAAGGCGAGCAGGTCTTCGAGATTGTCGTCGGCGCGCAGAAGCGCCTTTCGCACGCCGGAATGGCGCGCTTCGGTCGCGCGTTGCGCAAGCCGGGTCACGGGCGCGCCGATCAGCCACGGAACGCGCCCCTTCCCGCTTGAAAACATGCGGGTCAGACCGGAGAGCCGGGTGCCGTAGAAGACCCGCAGCAGATCGTCGTCGAGCGAGACGAAGGTGACGAAACTCCCCGGATCGCCCTGCCGTCCGCAGCGCCCGAACAGCTGGCGGTCGATGCGGCGCGCGTCGTGGCGACCGGTCGCGATGACATGCAGCCCCCCGAGGTCGCGCATCTGCTGATCGATGCGGATATCGGTGCCGCGCCCGGCCATGTTGGTCGCGACCGTGATCCGCCCATGCCCGCCCGCTTCGGCGATGATATGGGCCTCGTGTTCGGTCTCGCGGGCGTTGAGCACGCGATGCGTCAGCCCCTCTTCGGTCAGGAGCGCGCTGATCTCTTCCGAGGCGGCGATGGATTGCGTGCCGATCAGGATCGGGCGACCCGTCATATGGACGCGCTTGGCCTCGGCCAGCACGGCGCGCCATTTCTGATCGGCTGTCGCGTAGTGCCGCTCGCCCAGGTTCTTGCGGCGCGAGCGGCGGTTCGTCGGGATGCGCTTCGTGCGCAGCCGATAGACCGCGCGCAGCTCGCCCGAGACCTCGGCCGCGGTCCCGGTCATGCCCGCCAGCGTCAGGTAGCGGCGGAAGAAGCGTTGGTAAGAAATCCGGATCAGCGTCTCTTGCCGCCCCGTGATCTCGCAGCCTTCCTTCACCTCGATCATCTGATGCAGCCCGCGCTCCCACGAGCGGTCGGACATCACGCGGCCGGTATATTCGTCGACGATCTGCACGCCCGCGTCATCGACGATATAGTGCTTGTCGCGGTGATAGAGATGCAGCGCCGAAAGCGCCTGCCGCGCCAGTTCCTCGCGGTGAATCTCGGTGGCCCAAACGCCGCCGAAATGCGCGCTGAGTTGGCGAAGCCGCGCCTTGCCCAGATCGGTCAGCTCGACCTTCCATTCCTTCTCGCGCACCGTGAAATCGCGCGGCCGGGTCAGTTTGCGCCCGATCTCGACGGCGCGCTGATAGGTCTGCTCCAGCCCCGAATGATCGCCCGCCCGCGTGATGATGAGCGGCGTGCGTGCCTCGTCGACCAGCACACTATCCGCCTCGTCCACGATCGCGTAGCACAGCCCGCGCATCAGCAGCCGCTGGCGCTTCGGATCGGTCTTCGACAGCCCCTCCAGCGCCATATGCAGCGCGCGGGTCTCGCCCTCCAGCACCAGCCGGTCCTTGAGGTAATCGAAGGCCAACTGCTTGTTCGTGCAGTAACAAATATCGCAGGCATAGGCCGCCTGACGTTCCTCGGGGCTGAGCCCTTCGATGATAACGCCAACGCTGAGACCCAACGCCCGATAGAGCGGCCCCATCCATTCCGCATCGCGCGCGGCAAGGAAATCGTTCACCGTCACGATATGCACCGGCACCCCGGACAGCGCCATGATCGCGGCAGGCAACGTCGCAGTCAGCGTCTTGCCCTCGCCCGTATCCATCTCGGCAATCCGCCCACGCAGCATCGCGCGCCCGCCCAGAAGCTGCACATCGAAGGGACGCATCTGCAGCGAGCGTTCGGACTGGATGCGCACCAGCGCGAAGGCGCGGGCGACCAGATCAGCGCGCAGCCCCTTCACCCGCAGCTTCTGCGCGACCTCGACGCGGGCGGCGTTGAAGGCATGCGCCTCCAGCTTCGCCAGCGTCTTCTCCTCTTTCGCGACACGGCGCAAAAAGCCCGCGCCTGCCGCCGATTTGATCGAGAAGAATTGCGACACCCGCCCCACCGCGCTCGCCATCACCCGGTCGAGCGTGCCGAGGCGTTCATCCTCGCGCTCGGGATAGAAGGCGGTCAGCAGACCGGGGCGTTGGACAAGCATCTCAGACATCGTAGAGCCTCAGGAACAGCTGGCGCAGCGCGCGATAGGCCTGAAACCCGATCGGCAAAGTGCCATGCGAGAAGCGCACCTCGACGCGCCGCCCCAAGAGCGGCAGCGCCGCATCGGGGGCCATTTCCAGCTCGAACTCGAAGACCCGTTGCAGCGTGCGCAGCCCCTTGTTGTCGCCCGGATCGACCGGAACCGTGCCGCCGCCCTGCAGCCCCAGCGCGGGCGTCGGCAGGTCGCGGATGCCGCCGGGCACTTCGCGCACGATGGTCGCGGGATAGCTCTGCCCGCCATATTCGACCGGCATCACATCGACGCGGCCCGTCGCGTTGCGCACCAGATCGACATCGTCCTGACCGACCACGACGCGCAGAGCCGCCGTGTCTTCTTCGGTCAGAACGTAGGAGATCACCTGCCCGCGCTTGGCGAACCTTCCCTGCAGGTCCTCGCCATTGGGCACCACGGCCAGACCAGCGCGGGGCGCGCGGATCGACAGCTCGTCGAGCTGCTGGGCGAGCCGGTTGCGGTCCTCGCGGGTCGCGGAAATCTCCGCCGCGATCATCTCCGCCTCGACCCGGTCGGTGCGCACCGCTGCCTGACGCTGCAGCTCCAGCCCCGCCAGTTGCGAGTCCAGCACATCGAGCCGCGCGCTGAGCAGCGGATCGTCGAGCTTGATCATCACCTCGCCCGGCTGCACTGCATCATAGGTCGCGACCGGCACCTCGGTTACGAAGCCGCTAGTGCCGACGCGCACCTGCGCCTGCTCGGAGGGCCATGTCACGCCGCTGACGACGGATCGATACGGCGCGGGCAGGACGAACAGGATCACGAAGAGCGCGGCAAGGATCGCGCTTGTCACAAGGACCGCGCGCGGCCTGTTGGAGCGGAGTTTCGGGCTGGAAGACAGAAAGGACATGGATTTGCCTATGGGCACGAGGATCTGTGTCGTGATCGCCCAAGCCGCCAGCAGCACCCCGATGAAGAAGAAGCGGCCGGCGATATAGGTGATGATCGCGAACATGATGAAGAGGCGATAGATGAAGGCGGCGATCCCGTAGAACAGGAACCAGCGCTTCTCGGCGGGCAGCGAGGTGACGGGCTCCGCCTCCTTCATCCCGAAGAGGTATTTCTGCGCGAGATAGGCGTAATAGCGATTGGCCCGCTGGCCGAGATTGGGGATCTCCAGCCAATCGGCGAAGACGTAATAGCCATCGAAGCGCAAGAGCGGGTTGCCGTTGAACAGAAGCGTCGAGACGCCCCCGATCAGCATCACGTTATAGGCCACAGCATGGGCCGCGCCGGTCTCGGCATTGAGCCAGACGAAGAGCGCGATCGAGGCGAGGAACAGCTCCACCATGATCCCGATGCCGCCGACCAGCATCCGCTGATACTTGTCGCGCAGCGCCGAGGCGGCAGAGGCGTCGACATAAGGCACCGGCACCAGAACCAGCAGCATGATCCCGATCTCATGGACCTCGCCGCCGTTCTTCTTCACCGCGTATCCGTGGCCCAATTCGTGAAATGCCTTCACCACCGGATAGACCAACCAGAGCACGAAGAGGTTCTTCGGCGTCAGCACCCGATCCGCGATATTGTCGGTGATCGCGCCGAAATTGATCGCGGCGAAGATGAAGCCCGCGAGCACGACCAGCACCCAGATCACCGCGAAGGTGCGGGTGAAGAAGGGCCGCACGAAGGGCATGGTCCGGGTCAGGAAAGCGTCCGGGTCCCAGATAGGGATGCGGATCGCCAGAGGCGACCAGATCTTCTGCTTGATCTGCATCGACTGGTGGCGCTGGTAACGGCGGAACAGCTCACGCCCGTCGGGCGGCACGTCGCAGATCAGCGCGTCGGCCGCATGCAACTGCCCCATCAGCCGGATCGCCTCGTCCTGCGTGGGGGCCTTCTCGCCAAGCTGCTCGTTGGTGGTGTTCCACAGCTCGTCCATCGTGCGCTTGCCGTTCATCAGCCCGACCAGCCGCCACGCGGCCGGCGAGATGCGATGGAAGCGCCCCGTCGCAATATCCTGAACCACGAACCAGACGCGCCCGCGATAATCGTGCCGATGGATCGCGACATGCCTGCGCAGGCGCGGTTTGAGATCCTTCACCCGATACCAGGACGGAGAGAAGAGCGAGGTGGCCATGTCACGGCCACCAGGACCAGAGCGTCATGCGCACCCAGAGAACGACCCGCCGGGTCCAGATCCAGACGAGGCGATGTTCCTCGACCTCGATCTTGGCGACCCCTTCCATGCCCGGACGCAGCGCATCAATCGGCCCGTCGGTCACGGAGGCCTCGACGAGGAACTTGTTCGCCCCCGCTTCGGCATTGGAGATCGGCGTGATCCGGTCGACCTGCACCTCGATCGGGGTGTCGGGCAGCGAGGCCAGAATGAGCGCGCCGCTCTCGCCCGCCTTCACATCCTTCACGTCGCGCTCGTCCACGCGCAGCATCACGCGGTAATCATCGAGGGGGGCGACGTGGAACAGAACGTCGCCGCGCTCGATCGGCGCACCCAGCGCCTGCGTCAGATCGCCCGAGACCACGACCCCGTCGAAAGGCGCCTTGATCACCATCCGCCCGATCTCCTGATCGAGCAGTTCGATCTGCGCATCCGCCTGTTCGATCTGGCTTTGCAGGATCAGCGCCTTGGCGCGTTCGCGCTTGGCCATGGCTTGCGAATATTCGCGGGTCTGCTTGGACTTCTGGCTTTCCCATTTCAGCCGCTCGAGCCGCAGGTCGCGGTCATCGAGCTTGGCCATCACCTCGCCCGCCTTCACGATATCGCCCGCCCGCGCATCGGCCTCGGCCAGATAGCCCTCGATGGGGGCCGAGATCGCACGCTGGATGCGGCCCTCGACAGTCGCATCGGCGGTCACGCGATACATGCCCTTGGCGAACCACGCGAAGGCCAGCAAAGCGACCAGCGCAATCGCGGCCAGTTTCAGCGCCGCATGATTGGGGCCGAACAGCGCCTTGAACGTATTGACGCTCGCATCCCATGTCTTCGCGGGCAGCCAGCGATCCTCGCGCCGCTTGATCGCCAGCACTGGCCCAAGCAGCACGCCCGCATATTCCGCCATCTGGATCGTATCGCGCCCGAACGGTTCGCCCGCCGGGCGTTCCAGCACCAGCGCGCCGACCAGCTTCTTGTCCTCGGTCAGCGGCACCGTGCACAGTGTCGCCCCGCCCTCGGTTTCCGACAAGGCCGCATGGGCGCGCAGCACCCGTTCCGAGCCGTCCTCGGGCGGCGGATAGCTCAGCACCGCCTGCTGATCGATCGCCTCGTCCATCGCCGCCTCGATGGCGCGCACGAGGTTGGACCGCTTGCCGAAGCTCGCGGAATTCGACAGCGCCCGCACTCGCGCGTGACGCCCACGGGTCAGACCGATCGCGACCAGTTCGCAATTGAGAACGCCCGCGAGTTCCGAGGCCACCGCAGTCGCGGCTTCGGTGAACCGGTCATGGTGCAGGCTGGTCGCGAGCAGTTCGATCACCGAGGCGAGGCTGTCACCCGAGCCGCCCTGCTTGCGGCGCAAAAACGCCTCGAGCCAGCCCGAGCCCCATTGCAGCTGATCGATCGCAAGATCGGTGCGCGCGTCCGGGTCCGCGCCGATCTGGATCGCCGCCGCACCGCGCAGCTGACCCTCCATACGGATCGGCACCGCGATGGCCGCGCCGCCCTCGCTCAGCGTCTCGATCACCATCCGCTCGGCATGGATCGCGCCGTCGATGGCTGCCATCAATTCGCGTTTCGGCTTGGCGCTTTCGGGCCAGATCGCGGCGGGCTCGAACCGGCTGCGCCCGATCCCGGCCAGCACCACCAACCCTTGTTCCAGACCCGTCACCTGACGCGCCATCGCGGCGAGCCAGGCCTGCGACACCTGCGCGCGGTCTGTCCCCGATTTCAGCCTGCCGAGGGTTTCGGAATCCAGAAATACCGAGCCCGTCGCCTCGCCAGACGCTGTCCCTGCGTGTTGCTGCAAAATTGCTCCCTTGAGGGTGCTCCCCAGCGCCCTTCCCGTGCGTCTATGTCCCTGAAAGTGCCGATTGAACGGCCAAATACGCTCCCTTACCCAAAGTAAACGAGCAGTTCATGCTTCCATCAAGAAAAAACGAGGCAGCTGAACGCATTGGCCCCTGCGTCAGCCTTTTGCATTGCGCGATTGTTTACCGGTATTGCCTGAATTGCCCCGGGTCGGGGTCGTTGTTGCCGGTTCAGGCTCGGTGATCGGCGCGGGGCTCGGGGCTGCGGTGGTGTCGCTGGGCGCAGTGTCCAGCGTGGCCGCGTCGTTCGTCGTGTCGCTTGCGGGACCGATGGCGGTCTCGGGCGCGGGATTGGCCGCGGGCGTGGCATCCTGAGCCGCAAGGATCGGATCCATCCAGGTGGCGGCGTCGCTATCGTCGGCCAGCCCGAGGATATGGCCGAATTCATGCTTGAGCGCATCTACAAGGTTCAGCCCTTCGCTACCATCGAGCGACCAGCCATGCCCTGCCCCATCCGCGTCGAGCGTGATCGCGCCCTCGGCGGTATAGCCCAGAAGCGTGCCGTCGAGCGAAGCGATGGAAATCTGCACAGCTTCCAGCTTGGCAATTTCTTCGGCGGTCAGGCCCAGCTCCTGCGCGATCTCTTCGAGCGCCTGCGCCCGGGCTGCGGCCAGCATGTCACTGTCGAGCACCGCACCTTCCGGCGCCTCCGCGACCGAGACCGCATGGAGCGCCTGCCCCGCCTCGATCGTCAGCGACCAGCTTTCCAGCGTGCCGGTCCTGCGCTTCGCCCCGTCGACGATTTCCAGCGTCCAGACCCCGCCCGACATCTTGCCCTCAAGCGCCGCCAGATCTCCCGCCGGACGATATGTCACGCCGTAAGGTGCCGTGGCGCCGGTGATGCTATCGGCGGCCGCATCGTCGAAGCGCGTGTCGATGGTCGTGCCATCAAGCGCCGCGAACAGCTCGATCCGCGTGCCGTCCGGCGCGATCAGCGTCACGGTCAGGTCGCTCAGCCGCTCATGGGTCAGGCTCAGCGTCACGTCGAGATCGGCGATCACCACATCCGAGCCGACATAGAGGCTCTGCGTGGTCACGCCCTGATCCGCAATCGCGATGGGGCCGGCGGAATTGTAGTCGTAGATCAGCGAGCCGGTGTCGGGCGTGAAATAAGCCGGGTCGTTCGTCGCGAGACGCACATCGTCGAAGCTCGCCGCATCGAAGGCCATCAGACCCACCGCACCATCCGCGACCGGGGCGTAGAAGGCGTGGCCCAGCACTTCGTGGCCGTTGAGCGCGAGGCTGACCGTGCTGCGGGCGAGCGTGATCTCGAGCTTGTTGGACTGGCTGCCGTCGATGGCGATGTCGTAGCTCGCGGTTTCCACGAAGCCGTCGCGATGCGTGTAATAGCCGATCGAGACGCGGTCATTGGCGGCATCGATCACGGCATATTTGTAACGCCCGTCCGTGTAGCTGTCGAAGACGAAGCCCGCACGACCGTTGGTCTCGATCTGGGCTGCAAGCCGCGTCACGGAGGTCTCCGCGATCACCAGATCGGACAGTGCGATGGCGGGCACACCGGTGGGCTGGGCATCCAGCGCGCCTGCATCGATCTGCCAGGCGGTATCGGTGGCGAAACGATCCGCGATCCCGTCCGAGAAGTCCTCGGTCTCGTCGAGGGTGAACTCCGGGGGCAGCACCTGCACCGCGATATTGTCGAGCTTGGTCACCGAGTTCTGCGCGCCGATCCCGACATAGCCCGAGTTCAGCCCGTGGGTGACGCCGTATTGATCGACCCGCGCATCGAAGACATGGGTGAAATATTCCTGCCCGTCGATCACCAGCGTCGCGGTCAGCCCGTTGATCGCGAGCAGCAGGTTATAGGGCGTGTCGGGCTTGGCCTGAACCGGGGTCTGCTCCAGCACGATCCAGCCATCGGCGGTGCGGATGCCCATCTCGAACTTGTCGGTCGAGATGTTCACACCGGCGAATTTGAAGTCGGTCGGCGACTGATAATCGAAGATCAGATAGGCGTTCGACTTCAGGCCCGCCGTGGGCTTGCCGCCGACGATGGTCGCCTTCATCTCGAAATAGCTGGGCAGCGCGTCGCCGATATAGAAGACCGAGACCGCATCGCCGCCGAGCGTTTCCGGGCTCACCGCGAAGGCGCCGCCCTCGACCGTCCAGACCCCGCTATCGGCGGCGAAGCCCTGCGCGTCATTGCCGCCGCCATTGCCGTTGAAGTCGGCCGAGCGCAGCACGTCACGGCGACCGCCCGGGATGTTGCCCGGCTGCGGATCGTTCGGCGCGCCGGTCTGCTCCTGCCACGCATCGTCCTTCTGCATCACCAGCCCCAGCTCGCCCCACGGCTCGCCGTTGCGGTCGGCGTTGTAGTCACCGGTATCGGCCGCGCGGGTCGGATCGGCGCCATCGGAGGCCGAGAGATCGTAGAGATACTCCTGGATCTGCGGCGCCAGCGCGCGGGAGATCGTGAAGGCACCGAAGGGTGCGAAGGGCACGATGTAGCTGTTGAACTCGCCCACCCAGTCGATCAGGCGGTCACCACCAGTATTGCCGATCATGATGTCGCGCCCGGCACCGCCATAGACGATGTCTTCATAGCTCGACGACGTGTCGGGCGTATCGTTCGCGCCCAGCGCCGAGCCATCCGCGTCGCGGGTATGGTCGTCATCGACATCGATCAGATCGTCGCCCCAGCCGCCATAGACATGGTCGCGCCCGGTGCCGCCGACGAGCCAGTCATTGCCCAGATCGCCGAAGATCACATCATTGCCGTCGCTATAGACCGGGCTGCCATCCTGCTCGAGCGTGCCGACCTGCGGCGCACCCGGATCCGCCGGATCGAAGCTCGCGAAGAAGGTCAGGCCGACGGTCGCCTCGGAGAGCGAGACGTAATGGCCAGCGGCGTCGATCACGATCACATCGCGCGGGTTGTATTCGTCATAGGCCGCGAACTCGCCCGCGTAGAAGCCGTTGTAGCCCAGCGCATTGCCCTGCGTGGCCGCGGGATCGGCCGACCAGAACGGCACCGTGTAATCCGAGCGCACCAGCACGCCCGCCACACCCGGCGCCAGCGCGTCGTTCGGATAGGCGAGATACCAAGCCTCGGCCAGCGCCTCGGCGCCCGAGACCAGATCGTCGCCCGCGCCGCCATGCAGGAAGTCATCGCCCAGACCGCCATAGATGATGTCATCGGCATAGACCGGGTTCTGCAGCGGATCGTCGGTCTGGCCATCGGCGGTCAGGAAGAAGGGCGTCAGGTTCACGGCCTTCTTCAGCGCGCCTTGGACGTTGATATCGGCCTGCTGGATCTTGCCCGGGGTCGAGATCGTCTGCGGGCTGACCGGCGCGACACCGTAGAGCGGCTCGCCATAGCCACGATCGTTGCGCGAGGTCCAGATGCGGCCATCGTCGCCCAGCACGCCATCCTGACCCGTGCCGCCCGAGATCCAGTCATGGCCCCAGCCGCCGATCATATCGTCGTCCTGACCTTCGCCATAGAGCACGTCATTGCCGCGCATGCCGTAGATCGCGTCGTCGCCGCCCTCGCCGTGGATCTCATCCGCGTCGCCATTGTCGGCCAGCGCATCCGCGCCCCAGACATCCGGGCCGCCGGTGTGATAATCGAGCAGCTCGACCGCGCGCACCACCAGCCAGGCGTCGGAATGATCCGCGCCGCCGATGACGGTGCCCGAGGTCCGCGCCGGATCGAGCGTGTCGTAGTTGAAGCCGAGGAACCCGGTCGCACCGACCAGACGCAGGATGCGGCCATTGTCGCCAAGGATCACATCGGCGTCGCGGGCATGAGCATTGGCGCCGCTCTGACCGTAATCGTTGCGGCTCAGCGTCACCGGATCGCCCTGCCCGCCGAAGAGCATATCGGCACCGTCGGGACGGAAGGTCTCGTCGACATTCGCCGTGGCCAGCAGATCGAGGCTGAAGCCCTCGCCGGTCGCGCGCGCATCATGGATGTAGAGATCCGAGGAGCCGCCGATGATGTCGTCCTGACCCAGCCCGCCGAAGACGATGTCGTCGCCGCCATTGGCCTCGATGTAATCGTCACCGTCGCGCGCGGCGTCGATGCTGCGGGTCGGGTTCACGCTGAGCGTGCCGTCGGCAAGGCGCGTGGCGTAGCCGTTATCGGTTGCATCATAGGCGGTGGTGAGTGCAAGGCCGCGGAACGTAGCCGAACCATCGCCCTGTATCGCATCGTCGCCGAGCTGGCCGAAGATCACGTCGTCATCCGCGCCGCCTGCGAGGTAATCCGCGCCATAGAGATCGGTCCGGGTCGCCTCGTTCGTGTCGGTGTGATCGAAGAGAGCGATCAGCCGCTCTTCCACGCCGGTCGGGTTGGTCTGTGCCGTGGTCCCTGCATTCGAGCCGGTGCCGTCATCGGCATCGTCATAGATCGTCAGCGTGCCATCGGCGAGCATCCGGAAGCGCAGGCTCTCGGCCGCATCGGTGCGGATCACGATGCCATTGTCGCCAAGGATCACGTCATTGTCGGTGGCGTTCGGGTCGAGCGCCTGCGCGTCCAGATCGAACCAGGCGCTGATCACCGGGCGATCCTCGAACAGCACCGCACCGTTGCCGTCGATGCGGTCCGCGCCGTCATCGCCACCCGGACGGTTATGCCCGCCGATCAGGTCGTCGTCACCGTTGCCGCCATAGATCACATCGGCGCCCTGCTGACCCAGCACGATATCCGCGCCATCCTCGGCGAAGATCATGTCGCGCCCGCCGCCGTCCAGCTCGCTGCGCAGGATCGAGTAGAAGTCGAACTGCGTGGTCAGCTCGGTCAGGTTCAGCGGCAGCAGGTCGGCATCCACGCCACCACCCGGCTGCGCGACGATCCGACCGTGATCGCCGAAGACCAGATCGTTGCCCGCACCCGCGAAGATCGTGTCATCCGCCGTGCCGCCGATGATGAAGTCGCGGCCCGCGCCGGTGGCGATCAGATCGTTGCCGCCGATCATCGCACCGGTCGCCGCGTAACGGTCCTCGGTCGTCGCGATCTCGTCGATATCGGAGGCGTCACCATCGAGGCCGACCCAGTCGATGAAGCCGGTATCGCCGATCACGATATTGCCCGCATCATGCAGCGTGGTCGCCGTGTCGGTCGCGGCATAGACCTCGTCGATCTTCACATTGATCGCGTCGCCGCCAGCCCCGCCCAGCACGATGTCGAAGCCGATGCCCGCAAGGATCACGTCATCGCCGCCGACCTCGGGCGCGGTGGTCTCGATCAGGCCCAGAGTGATCGCTTGGGTGCCGAAGCGCGGCGCGTTGTCCTCGGCGGCCACGATCCGGTCGTTGTCGCCCAGCACGATATTGTCGCCCTGGCTCGCGTTCACGTAATCGCCCGAGATGACGGTCTCGCCATCGCCCCAATCGACGCTCAGAGCTCCGCCGTCGACACCTGCGATGACGATGTCGTCGCCGCCACCGGTCACGATCCAGTCGGCCCCGCCGATCGCCTCGGCTGTCGAGGCGATCTCGTCGATGTCGGAAGCATCGCCATCCGCCTTGACCCAGTCAATATAGCCATTGTCGCCGAGGACGATATTGCCCGCGTCGCGCAGGGTCGCATCGCCCACGGCCACGTCATAGACCTCGCCCTCGGCCACGCGGATCACGTCACCCGCCGTGCCGCCCAGCACGATGTCGAAGCCGATGCCCGCGAGGATCACGTCATCGCCGCCGATCGCGGGCGTGGTCGTCTCGATCCGGCCCAGCGTGATCGGCTGCGTGCCGAAGCGCGGCGCATCATCCGTGGCGGCCACGATCCGGCCGTTATCGCCCAGCACGATATTGTCGCCCTGACCCGCGTCGACATAGTCGCCCGCGATCTGCTGCCCTTCGGCGAGGATCGTCGCGGTGATGGTTTCGCGGTCGCGCGAGCGGGTGCCGTCGATCAGCGCGTCGATGATCGACTCGCCATCCTCACCGGCAAGCACGATATCGTCGCCCAGCCCCGTCACGATCCGGTCGGAGCCGCCATAGGTCTCGGCGGTGGTGGCGATCTCGTCGATATCGGCGTGGTCGCCGTCAGCCGAGACGTAGTCAATAAAGCCGCTGTCACCGATCACGATATCCATACCGCTATCGCTCGCGCCGGCGGTGGTGATCGTGTCGCCGTTGACGCCGCCCAGCACGATATCGTCGCCGCCGAGCGTAGTAATCGTGTCCGCACCGCCGATGGTCGGGTCGATCGTGTAGATCAGCGTCGGCGCGACATCGGTGCCGTCATTGACGTGATCCGGGCCGCCCGAGCCGAGCTTGAGCGCATAGCCCGTGCCATCGGCGGTGAGGTAGTCGATCCGGCCGCGATCGCCGAAGACGATGTCATTCGCGAGACCCGAGGTGATACGGTCGTCGCCCTGCCCGCCGAAGATGATCAGCGGCAGCGTGCTGAGGGCGGCATCGACGATGTCGTCATCGGCGAATTCCAGATAATCGCGGGCATAGCCCCACCCGGGCGCGTAATTCGCATCATGCGGGCCTTGGGTGTTGAGCACGAAGGCCCCGTCCTCGCCCGCCTGCAGATCGACGGTCACGTCGTCATTGCCCAGACCGGTGTTCAGAACCGTCAGCTCGCGGCCGCCTTCGATGTCACGCGCATGGGTGCCGTCGATGGCGATCGCATCCGCGCCAAAGCCGGTCCAGTAGGTGATGCCGCCGAGGAAGTTGCCCGCCGCATCCGCGCCATAGGTGATCGGCGCGGGCGCGATGCCGACGACGAAGATCTCATTAACGCTCGACAGTTCGGTATCGTCGCCCCAAGCGGTGGCGGCTGCCAGCGCGGCGTCGCGGTCATCGGTGATCTCGGCGCGCAGATCGGTGGTGCCATCGCCCTGCACCGTCGCCTCGTCCGAGATCATCAGCTTGTGGCGGCCAGTGCCCGCTTCGATGTTGAGCATGCCTTCGATGTTCAGCAGATGCCCAGTCAGGAAGGTCGTGTCAGTGTCGAGCCCGAAGCCCGCCTCGGAGGAGACATAGACCCGCTCGTCGCCCGCGCCGAGGTTCAGCGTGGTATGGGCCGTGGTGCCGCGCACGTTGATCACGTCGTTGCCCGCGCCCATCCCGATCTCGAGATATTCGACACCGTAGTAATCGACACCGTCCATCCGGGTCTCGAGCTTGGCCAGATCGGTCTGGATGCCCAGCGGGCCGAGCAGATAGTCGAGCGCCGGGTCGCCGCCATTGACCGTGACCGAGATCCGCTCGCCCGAGCGCGAGGTGATCACCAGCACCGTGCCCTCGACATGGGCGATGATATTCGGGCCCTGCGCATCCATGATCTGGGCTGCCAGCGCCGCCGCCACATCCGCCGCCGTGTCGCCCGCCAGAGCGGTATAGGCGAAGCTCGACAGCGCGACGTCGCCCGGGAACGCATCGTCGAAGAGCGGCGTCGCCAGATCGGTCAGATCGATCATGAAGGTGTCGCCCGCGCTTGGCTCGGCGATATCGATGCGCGCTTCCAGCACGTCGCCGGTCAGGCCGCGCGTATCGACAGCCTCGACCGTGGTCTGGGCCAGCGCGCCCTGGAAGGTCAGGTAGATCGTGTCGCCGAAGCGGTCGACCGCGAAGTTCTTGGTGTAGGGCAGGAACGGACGACTGTTATTCGGGTTCAGGATCGGCTCGAGGATCGCGGCGATCTCTTCGGCCGTCGCGTCATAGGCGATCGGGTCGGAGATGCGCAGATCCATGTTGCCGAGCACATCCGGCACCATGAAGGCCAGCGTGAAGGTGCCGCCCTCGGCCGCGATGGTGATCGCCTGCATCTGGTTCAGGCCCGGATCGGTGGTGCCCTTGATGACTTCGGTCACCTCGATATTGGCGGAGGTGTTCGCGTCGCTGGTAATTCCGCTCGCATCGACGATCAGGTCGGGCAGATCGACGCCACCGGTCGGGCCGCCGAAGATGACAGTGTAGATATAGCCGCTATCGGTCGCCTCGACGCTCACCTCGGCATCGGTGCCGTAATCGGCAAAGACCGTGTCGATCGCCGCCTTCATCGCTGCGGCATCCGCGTCGAAGGCCACCGTGACGGGCGTGCCATCCGGCAGCGCCAGCGTGAAGCTGCCGCCGGTGCCGCGGGTCTCGATCTGGATACGCTCGGCCACCGAGGGCATATCGAGCCCGGCCACGCGCGCGCCATCCAGCACGAGGACATTGTCGTTCAGATCGGCGCTGTCATCGAGGAACAGACGGTCATTCTCGCCCGCGCCCATATCGACGATCAGAAGACCGGTGATCTGGTCGACCACGCCCTGATCGGAGCCGACATAGACCTGATCGTCGCCGTTGCCGGTGCGGATGATCGTGTGACCGGCAGTGGTCTTCACATAGATCACGTCATTGCCGTCGGCGCTGTCGATGATGGTCTTACCGCGATGGGTGCTCTCGACCGTGAAGGTATCCACATTGCGACCCAGACGGATGTCGACCACTTCGAGGCCGGTATAGCTGACGCCGCCCGCGATCAGTTCGCCGCCGATATAGGTGTCGCCGCCCATGCCCAGACCCGAGAGATGGTTCTCGGTCAGCACGCCGCTGTCGATGGCCGGGCTCTCGTTGTTGAAGACGGTGAGCGTGTCGATCTGCTCTGCCTCGTCCACGCGCAGGTTCGGATTGACCGGCGCATAGGTGATGAGCGCGCCCGGATCGGTGTCGAACCCTTCGGGCGGCGTGCTTTCCAGAACCATCTGGCTGCCCGAGACGACCGGCGCATAGACCGAGGAAATCCGCGCCGCCAACCCTTGGGTGACCGAGCCGAAGCTGCCATCGGAGGTGACCGACGCCGGCGTGGCCGCACCGTTGATCGTCAGCGCCCAGCTCGCGCCGCTCGCCGGCGGCTGGATCAGGTGGAACGCAGCCGTAGTCCAGTGGATATTCGCGTCGTTATAGAGGCTCTGCACCGGCGCGCCGCCGATGGTCGAGGTCAGGCCCGCATAGGTGGTCACCGCGATGTCGAAGGCGGCTGCATCGGCGCGCTTCACATGCAGGCGGGTCTCGCCCAGCAGGTTCACCGTCGCCACCGCCTCGTATTCGGCCGAGGCGTCGATCAGCGCGGCCAGTTCGCGCAGCACGATCGAGCGATAGGCGTGCTCCGTGTCCGGCGTGTAGCTGAAATCAGTGCCATCGAGCGTCACGGTCACGGTCTCGAAGGCGGTCACGTCGCCCGCCAGATCGACCGAAGCCGTCAGCCAGTCGATCAGCGACAGATCGCTCTGATCGGGGGTGCCGAAGAACCAGACATAGCCCGCCTCGACCGCATCCTGCGCGCCGACCATCAGCGAGAGCGTCATGCCCGCATCGTTGACGAGCGAAAGGATGTCTTCCGAGACGCTCGCGACATCGACACGGCCGCTCAGCGTGCCATCGGGGTCGATGGTCGCGATATCGTAGATCGTGGCGGTGTCGTTGATGCGCGGATCGAAGCCCGGACGCTCGCCGTAATCGCCGTTCACATGGGTCAGCTCTTCGGGATCGATGGTGATCACGGTGCCGCCATTGGTCACCGTCCCGGTCACGCCATCGGCGAGCGGAATGTTCGTCTCGCCCGGCAGCAGCACCGGCACGCGCAGCGACACGTCGGTATCGCTCTCGCCGCCGATGATCGAGACCGGGCCGCGGATCGAGTTCACGCGGTCGTTGAAGGCGCCGAAGACCTGCGCGTCGCCACCATCCACGATCGTATCGTCGATCGCGATCACGGTGACCTGCTGCGGGGTCATCCAGTTGGTCGCATCGAACTCGACGAACTGACGCGCCGCGATCTCGCCCGCCTTCTGACCGCTGACCGAGGCCGAGGCCGCGTAATCCGCCGCCGGATCGGCCAGCTCGCGGATCGAGATCACGCGACCGTCGACGACCACCTCATAGGCGCGCGGATCGCCATTCGCGGTGCTCGCATCGTTCGCGAGATTGATCTTCGCGCCCAATGCGGCGGCGA
Source organism: Thioclava sp. ISO4 (assembly GCF_058105145.1). NCBI lineage: Bacteria > Pseudomonadati > Pseudomonadota > Alphaproteobacteria > Rhodobacterales > Paracoccaceae > Thioclava > Thioclava sp. ISO4. The sequence continues at coordinate 1,727,448 of NZ_CM176571.1, read as the reverse complement.
TATTCGACAGCGACTGACCGGCGCTCACGGTATGCGAGAAGCTCTGGCCGTCGAAGTTGAGCGTCCAGACCTCACCCGCCGTAGGCACGCCCATCATCTCGAATTCGAGGACATTGGCGAAGTTGAAGTCCTGCACGGTGCGGGTGTCGATGCTGCCCTGGCTGTCGCCCGCGATGCCGACCTCAACGAAGAAGCGACCGCTCGCAATCGCGATTTCGATCGCGCCATCGGCGGTCAGCGTGGCGTTGTAGCCCGTGACGCCGTTGATCACGGCGATCAGGCCCGCGGCAACCGCATCGAGATCGTCGCCCGCCTGCACGGTGTAGCTGACCGTCTGGGCGCCAGCGCGCAGGTCCACATCGTTGAACAGCGTGACCTGCCAAGTCTCACCCGCGACCGCCTCGCCTGCCAGCGACAGGGCTGCAAGCGGGGCTGCGACCTGAACCTGCACCAGCTCGTTCTCGCCGAAGTTCGCATCCGCGTTGAACGCCTCTTGCGAATTGTAGGTACGGGTGGGCAGCGGGGTGACGTCGACGCGGACCGTGTTGTCGCCGCTCAGCGCGCCGGTCAACACGACCGAGAAGCTGTCCACGACCTGTACATCGCCCGGCGCACGCTCGGCCAGATCGGTCGATCCGCCCGTCTGGATGATCTCCACCGTCGGCGCGTCGTCATCGAGCACGGTGACGTCGAGCGGCGCGGGCGCGAGATTGTCGCCGTTGCTGCCCACGACATAGCTGTAGGGCGTGAACTGCTGCGCGAGGTCTGCATTGGTGATGTTGGTGCCGATCTCATAGGCGAGGCTCGTACCCTCGGGGATGACGATCGGGGTCAGCGGCGCCGCGAAGGCGATGCGGGCAAGCTGCCAATGCGTCTGCGACTTCACCGCATCCGCGCTGACATAGAGGCCGCCGGTCCGGGTGTCCGCCGCGTCGGGGCTCGACTTGCGCAGCACTTCGATCGAGAAGGCCTCGATGCCGCCCGCGCCCGGGGTGCGGAAGATGAAGATCTCGCCCAGATCGTAGCTCGGCGGCGTCAGGCTCGCATCGCTCGCGATTGCGATCGAGGCGTCTTCACTGTCGAGCGGCAGCAGCGAGAAGGCCGTGGCCGAGCTCAGCGTGATCGCGCCATTGGCATCGACCACCGCCGTGATCCCGAGATTGGCCGCGTTGATCTGCGCTGCGAGCTCGTCGGAGATGCCCGCGATCCCGCCCAGCTCGTCGCCCGATTGCGAGGTGTAGCTGATGAGCTGACCGTCGACGAGGATGGTCCAGGTCTTCGACCCGGCATTGGAGTAGATCGCGCCTTCGACCGAGGGCAGCAGCGTCGCTTGCAGATAGCCCGCCGAGGCCGAGTAATCGGCGCCCGCGAATTGCGCGACCAGCTTGTTGACGATGTCGCTCATGGTGTCGCCGAACTCGGCGGTCGCCTGAACCTGCAGCCCGTCGAGCTTGATGATCCAGGTCGCGCCATCGACCAGCGTGCCATCGGCGGCGAGCGTGCCGTCGGCCAGCGACGCACCGAGGCGGAAGGCCACGATGTCATAGGCGCGCTTGCTGGTGGCCGCATCGACGCTCAGCTCATCGCTCGCGAACTCGAAGGCGTCGCCCGAGATCGAGACATAGATGTCGCCGGTGGGCGTGAACAGATAACCGGACGCGGGATCGCTCGTCTCGATCAGGAGCTTGAAGGAGACGCCCGCCGCAGCCGCGATGCTGCGCGTGGCCCCCGTGCCCGTCATCGTCGCAGCCTGCTCGGCGTCGGCGTTCACCAGCGTCGCGAAGGCGTCCGCGATATCCGTGGCGGTGGCGGTCTGATCGAGGCGCGCATCGACGACGATCGTGCCCTCGGTCACGGTCGAGAGATCCGCCACCACCTCGCCGATCCCGACGCCGACCACATAGTCGATGCCGCCCAGCGTGAGCGTGTAGATCTCGGCCTCGGCCGTGTTCGGGCGAAGGATCGTCAGATCGGCCGCGGTATAGAGCACCTCGGCGCTACGCGGCTGGCTGATATCGCGGTTGATATTCGCCGCGACCCCGCCGGCCACATCCGCATAGGTCGCACCAAGGAAGGCGTCGCGGGTGTCTTCGAAGATCGTGGGCTGGATGCGGGCGTAATGCACGCCCTCGTCGGCGCTGTCGTTCACCGCCGTGATCGTCACGAATTTCGCGGTGTTCCAGTCCGAGCCGTCGAAGTTCACGACATTCGACGACAGCGTCACATTGCCATCGACCGCGAAGTTCACCTGCACCGGGCCGGTCGGCGCGCGGCTCAGCATCACGGCGAAGCGGTCATTCGCGGCAAGCGCTGCGGCCTCGGCCACGATGGTGTCGCCCGCGAGATCGATAGCCGAGGAGTTGTCGACCGGGAAGATCAGCAGCTCGGCCACTTCATCGTCGATCACGTCGACCAGCATGTTCGGCACGGCGAGATTGTCGAAGCCGGTATCGTCGGCGCGGCTGTCGCCTTGGGTCACGGTATGGCGCAGTTGCACGATGCCGCGACCCTCGGCCACCAGATCGTTGATCGCGGTGACGGTCACGTATTGCGGCGTATCCCAGTTGGCCGCCGTGAAGTGCAGCACCGTGCCCGAGGCCGAGCCGTTGACCAGCACGCCCTCGGCGCCCGCGGCCACATCGCCCTCGGTGCCCAGCGTCGGCGAGATCGTGATGTAGACGTCTTCGTCCGGCGCGCGCGACAGCGCGATCGCGTAACGGGTGACCGACATGGTCGGATCGGCAGTTGCGGCCTCGAAGACGCGCAGCACGCTGGAGCCCGCCTCGCCATCGGCGTTGAAGAAGACCAGATCGGGCGCGTCATTGTCCTTGATCTGCGAGACCGGATCCTGCGCCCAGATCGCCTGATAGCGCGGATCGGTACTGTCGACCGTGGTCTGGATCAGGCCGCTGTGACCGTTGAGACCGTTCGACACGACGGTGATCGCGCCGCCCTCGGTGACACCGTCGAGATCGGAACCGCCGAGGTTCACGCTATCCGAGCCCAGACCGCCCACGATCTCCAGCAGCACGCTTTCGGAGGTGTTCTCGATGAAGAAGGTGTCGTTGCCCTGCAGCGCGTCGACCACCAGCTTCTCCATGCCGGTGTAGGAGATGAACAGCCCGCCGCCATAGACGCCGTTCTTGGTGATCACGTAGTCGTCGCCCATCTCGGTGCCGATCACGGTCATCGTGTCGAAGCCGTCGCCGCCATCGATACGCACCGGCGCGTTCACCGCATATTGGATGAAGTCGGCGCCCTGCCCGCCATTGATATTGGTGAAGGGCGCGGCCGGGTCGTTCGGATCGACGCGAACGAAGGAGCGGACCTGGAACGTGTCGTCATCGGCCTCGCCATAGAGGAACAGCTCGGCCTTGTTGGAATAGACGGTGAAGCTGTCCTCGCCGTCGCCGCCACGGATCGTGGTGTCGAAGCTGACGCCGTTCGACAGGAAGCCGACGGTGACCTGCGTGGTCTCGTAATAGTCGATGCCGCTCAGGCCGTTATAGGGGTTCTGCTCGTCGCGGAAGGAGGCGAAGAGCTGGCCGATCTGGAACGTGTCGTCGCCCGCATCGCCGAAGGCCTGAACGCCCGCGAGCGTGTCGTCGAAGACGAAGAGGTCATTGCCCGCGCGGCCGAAGACCCGCAGATCGGCGTCAATGGCGGAGTTGTATTCCACGCGCTCGACCACGGTGTTGAGGATCGTGCCGTCCTCGGCGATCGGCAGCGCCGCGACCACGCCCACATCGAGGTCCTGGTTGGCGCGGAACAGGAACAGGTCGCGCCCGTCCGTGCCGCGGATTTCGGCGCGGTCGATGCCGTCGAAGGCGGTGCCGGTGTCGAGGATGCGGATCGTGGAATTGCCCGCGCTCGCCAGACCGATGTCATAGAGGTCGCTGCCCGCCTGACCGTCGATATCCAGCTCGAACCCGTCGATGCCGTTGAGGAAGGTCTGGGTGCCGTCGGCGTAGTAGTTGACCTGAACCAGATCGTTGCCCGCGCCGAGGTTGAGGAAGGTGCGGCCCGAAATCTTCTCGATGGTGATCGCATCCGAGGTGGCATCGCCGGTCGCGGTCTCGTCGCCGGTGTTCAGCGTGGTGATGCCCGCATGGGTGTCGGAGACGTGGAAGCCGTTATTGCCGTTGCTGAGCGACAGTTCCAGCTCCTCGAAGCCCGCATAGACCACGCCCAGCGTCATGCCGAGGCCGACGATCTCGGTGCCGCTCAGATAACCGCCCTGATCGGGCAGCGTGTCGCCCGCATCGGATACGATCAGCGTATCGCCATGGTTCACGATGGTGCCGTCGACCTCGTAGGTGACCGGATCGTTCGCGCCTGCATCGATCGTCAGATATCCGAAGAGGATCGCATTCAGCGTGCCGTCATTGGCCAGCGGCGTGTCGGGATCATCATCGGTGACGGTGACCGCATCGTCGCCCGCGCCGGTGTCGATCGTGGTCGGGCCATTGATCGCGAAGACCTTGATGATATCGGCGCCGTCACGGGTCTCGAGCGTGGTCACGTCGCGCTTGCCGGTCGACTTGAGCGTGACGTCGTTCACGCCGTCGCCCAGATCGACATTGACGTTCTCAAGGGCGATGTAGCGGATGCCCGCGCTCGCGGCGGTGAAGCCATCGACGAAGATGAAGCCCTCGACCGCCGTGCGATCTTCCAGCCCGATCACCCCGGTGGTCGCGCCGGTATTGCCGCTGTCGTCGATGTTGAGCGTGTCATTGCCTCGATCGGCGAGGATCGGGCCGCTATAGGTGTCATAGGCGTCGATCTGGATCAGCGCGGCGATGCCCGAGAGCGTGCCGCCCAGCGGGGCGGTGCTCGGCTCGGACGAGGCGGCGGAGCCGAGGTTGATCACGTCGTCGCCGATGCCGCTGTTGATGTAAATCGGCAGATCGGTCGCGGTAACCGCGATCACGTCGGCGCCTTCGCGGGTATCGACTTCGATCACGTCGAGATTGCTGTGATCGATGCTGACGGCGGCCGCGCCCAGCACCTTGTTCGCCGCATTGGTGTAGCGCGAGGCGGCCATCAGGCCCACCGACATCGCGACATAATCGTCGCCCTGCGAGCCCAGATAGACCAGCTTGTCGGCGTCGGTGGTGCTGCTGTCCGCGATATGGACGGTGAAGCCCGAGCCGAGCGGCGCTGCGATGATGTAATGCTCCAGATCGCCGCTCGCATCCGAGCCCGCATTGTCGAGCGTCACGGTGCCGTTGAAGGCGCTGACGCCGATCGCGAGACCGCCGACCGTGACCGAGCCGCTCAGGTCGTTGACGACGAAGGTGTTGTTGACGCCATCGCCGCCGGTCAGATCGACCGCCTCGAAGATGCCGTTCAGACGCTCCACCGTGGTTTCGCCCGCACCGAGGCCCGAAGTGCTCCACAGATCGGCGTCGCCCGGCACCATCGCGGCGTCGGTCGTCCCGCTCGCATAGGCCGTGGAACCGTCCGTCTGGAAGACCTTGCCGACGAGGAACAGGTTCTCGTAGAGGCCCATATCCTCGCCCGCGAAGACCTCGATCAGCGTGTCGGTCTCGTTGGCCTCATCGATGTCGCGGAAGACATCGAGCCCCTCGCCGCCCGTCACGGTATCCGAGCCTTCGCCGCCATCGATCACGTCATTGAAGGCCGAGCCGATGATCCGATCGTTGCCACCCTCGCCTTCCAGCGTCAGCGCGATCAGGTCATGGGTCAGCGGGGTCGCGTTGGCGGGATCGCCCGCAGCAACGGCCGGGCCCGCGGTGATCTTGTCATTGCCGTCCGCCGCCGAGATGCGCAGCGTGTCGCCCTTGGCGCGGATCGTGTCGTCGAAGGTGACGGTCACGGTGCCGGTCGACCAGGCGGCGACGAGGATGAATTCCTGATCGGCCACCGCGCCCGCCTTCAGCGTGAAGGTATCGACGCCGCTGGTGCCGTTGAAGATCACCGCATCGGCCACACCGTCGCTCGCGCCGTCGATCTCGGCCACATCCTGCGAGGGAACGGCGGATTCCACGACCAGATCGTCATCGATCCGCATCGTGTTCAGATCGGTCTGGCCGAGCGGATTGACCGTCAGCGTATCGGTGCCGCCGAGCAGATGGATGATCAGCCCCTCGACCCCGTCGGCCTCGAAGCCGCTGCCATCGGCGTCGAGCGCCTGCAGGATGCCGGAGTCAGAGGGCTTCTGGCCGATCGTGACCGTGTCGGGGTTCGCCGTGCCATAAAGCAGGATCGTATCGGTGCCGCCGCCACCGTTGATCACCTCGACGCCATCGGAGGCGAGGCTGCGGAAGATACGGTCATCGTTGCCGCCGCCATTGATCGTGTTCGCGCCGCCGCGACCGTCGATCTCGTCGTTGCCGCCCTCGCCGTTGATCACATCAGCCGCCGCGCCGCCGATCAGGCGGTCCGCGCCGGTGCCGCCGTAGATCGTGGCGACGCCCGTGCCGTTTTGCAGCACCACGTCATCGCCGCCGAGCGCGTAGATCGTGATCGGCACCAGCGCATCCGACACGATCCGGTCATTCGCGCCCGAGCCGTAGATGATCGAGCCAACCGCGACGCCGCTGCCGATGCTGATCTGATCGCCCAGATCGCCCGCAGTGCCGCCCTCGGAGGCCGAGTTGATCGTGACCTGACCGTCGCCCTCGTAGGACACGGTATCGACGCCCGCGCCACCCGCGAAGGTGATCGGCACGACCACGCCGTCGCGCACGACCAGCAGGTCATCGCCCGAGCCGCCATAGCCGCGGATTTCATGGACGTGCTCGAAGACCTGCTCGCGGCCCGAATAGATCACGCGGATCGTCTGCGCGCCGTTCACCGCCGGGGTGACGGCTTCGATGATATAGGTCTCGCCCGTCGTGCTCTCACCGATGCCGCGATTGGTGTTCGCGTCGCCCATGTTCAAAACGAGGACCGTCGAGGTGTCGTCCCAATCCTTGTAGGTGCCCGAGTTGACCTCGCCGTTCAGATCCCCCGCGAGATAGATCGGGGTCGGGAATTCGACATAGCCGACGGTGAAGGACATGCTCACTGAGACCTTCACGAAGAGCACCTTCACGCTCGCGCTGGCCGAGATCACGATCGGCACGCGGCCGGTACCGGTCGCGGTGGCCGAGAAGCTGATCGAAACCGTGGCCCAGCTGATGTTGAAGGCGCGCAGCGAGACAGAGGCCGAGCCCGACACACCGAGTTTGTAGACATCAGCCGCATCGTCGAAGAGGTAATAGACCCGGATCGAGAAGTTGCCCGTCAGGCCGAAGCTGTTCGAACCCAGCACGAGGCGACCGCTCAGCGACAGGTCGAAATAGCCGTCCGAGTTGAACCAGCCGTTCACGCTCATCGTGGCGAGACCGAAGAAGTCCATGCTGGCATAGAAGTCCACGCGCCAGTCGTTCCGCACCACTTCGATCCGGAAGCCCGCGTCGAACTTGAGTACCTTCAGGAACTCGACCTTACCGCTGAGATCGAGCACGAAACTGCTCGCCTGCAGCACTCGGCCCGAGATCGTCACGTCGCGGCCAACGGTGTTGAGCATCAGCTTGCCGTTGGCTTCGATGTCGATCACCAGCGCGATATTGGCGTTGATGCTGACATCGAGGAGCAGCGCGAGACCGTCGAGTTCGCCAGTGCTGGAGTTGAAGAACAGCACCGCGCCGCCCGCCGCCGAGACGTTGAGCCCGGCAAGACCGAAGGTCACGTCGAACTCGATCCGGAACTCGCTCGCATTCAGCGCGATATAGACGCGGCCCGAAGCGGTCGCGAGGTTTACGAAGTTGACCGAGCCCACGATCTCGAGGCTGAAGCCCGAGGCCACGGTGACCGAGATCGTGCTCTCCTGCCCGCTGGCATTGATAGTCGGAATTTCCAGAGTGCGCGCGCTGGAGAAGGTATTGAGCTGGAAGGTCGCGTCGCCAGTCACGGTGATGACGCTCGCGAGGTCGAGGTTGAGATCGATCTCGGCATAGATCACCAGCCCGCCATCCGCGATCACGAGACCGCCGGTCAGACCGAATTCGGCCACGCCCACGAGCTTCGCCTGCACATCAAGCGTCGCGACCAGTTCGAAATCGGGCGCGGTGCCGATGCGGAAGGTGAAGACGCCCGTCAGTTCGATCACATCCGAGACGACCAGCGTGCCGGTGACTTTCAGGAACAGCCCGTTCTCGACCGAGATCGTGCCGTAATAGAAGGTGCCGTCGGTCGTTGCGGTCGCATCGCCCGCAGCGACCAGAGCGTTGTATTCGCCCTGCGTGACGATCGTGTAGCGGTCCTGCGTCGTCGCGTAGGTGTTGAATTCGAGCATGATCGAGAGCGACCCGCCGAGGCTGACGCCCGGAAGCTCCAGCCCGCCGACCAGCGACAGCTGCGCCCGCCCGACGACACCCGGATCGCTCGCGCCGATATTCGCTTCGAGATAGAGCATCCCCTCGACCGCGCCGAAGTTCTCGATCCGGCCGGAGACCGTCCCCTGGATCGTCAGGGAGTCGCCCGTGCCCGTCACCGACAGGAAGCCGTTGAGCGTCACCGTATCGAAGAGCGTGACCGAGCCGCTGATCTGGACCGCGAAATAGGGGCCCGCAGATTTCGTCATATCCGGCGTGTCCTGGCCCAGGATCGGCGGACGGTCGAATATCTCGAAGGTCGTGGGCACGTTCGGCGGCAGGAACGGCACGAGCGCGTCGGGCACGTCGAAGGTCTGGGTGATGCTGGTGGTGTTGAAGAGCACCATCACCTCGGCTTCGAAGCGGAAGATATCCTCCGCGATGTTGCCGAAGCTGCCGGCATTGTCCGCCGCGTCCGTATTCTCGCCGCCCGCATCGCCCACGCTCACCTCGAGCGACAGGCTACCCGCGACCCCGAGGGAGCTGCCCGGTGCGGTGCCGAAGTCGATGATAAGCAGGCCGACTGCCTGACCCGAGATCACGTTGAACACATTGGCGCTGGCGGCGACGAAGACTTCGATCCCGTCTTGCGAAATCTTCAGGTAGAAGGCGCCGGTCAGTTCTGCATAGACGTTCACGCCGCTATCGACATCGGGGTCAGTCGCACCGGGGTCGGTCAGCTTGATCGCGCCGCCGATATAGAAGACGACCGAGTTGCGCGTCAGCTCGTAGGTCTGCTCTTCGGAATGCAGCGTCGCGGTGCCGTCGAGGCTCTCGATGAAGTACTTCTTCGCGCCGTCCGTGATCCGCCAGCGCGACTGGGTGTTCAGCTCGCGCACCAGCTCGATCTTGGCTTCCGAGCTGAGCGTGACGCCGAATTCCGCGAAGGTGGCACGGACTTCTGTGCTGACCGCCTGCTTCTCGTAGAAGCCCTCGACCGCCTGGCTCGGCAGCGCGCCCAGATCGGCGACGGCCACCGTGTCGTCGCCGCCGGCAGTGCGCTCGAGCTGATCGCCGAGGATGCCTTCGAGCGACAGGGTCTCGACCTTGTCCTCGCCCGACATGTTGATCATCAGGGTCGCGTTGCCCTTGATCCAGACGCCGTATTCGTTGAGCGCCTCGAAGTTCGGCTGGATCGTGGCCACGCCCCAGAACTGCGGCAGGCCGCTCGACAGACCGCCGGTCTCCAGCACGAAGCGTGCCGCGGCCGAGCCGATATTGCCGAGCTTGTAGACCGTGATCGTGCCCGAGGCTTCGAGCGCGAAGCGGAAGACCTTGGAGCCGTCGGCCTTGATGTAATCGCCGAAGGTCAGTTCGGCCTGCGCGCGCAGTTCGACCAGCGGCTCGTCGAGGATGCCTGCCGAATTCAGCGTGATCGAGCCGGAGACGCGGATGAAGAAGACGCGGGTGGTGGCCGGGTCGGCATCCTCGCCGGGCTGGCCGCCCTCCTGCATTTGGTCGATGACGCGGAAGCTCTGCTGGCTCGCGCCGCCCTCGTTGCCCTGCAGGTCGGACCAGCTGCCCTCGTTGAAGGAAACGGTGACCGTGCCGAGGCCGAATTCGCGCGAGACATAGTAGCGGAAGGTGCCGTCACCCATGTCGGTCGGGGTGAGGTCGAGCAGATCGAGATTGGCCCCGCCTGCCCCGCCGAGGGTGAACTCGTCGCCGTCGATCGTGGCCGCGTCGATCGCATAGAGCGCGTTGAGGCTCGGATCGCCCAGCGTGTCGAAGGTGATGTCGATATAGGAAGCGGTGTCGGTGGGCTTGATCGAGAGCGTCGTCGGATCGATCGCCTCGGAGGCAGCGGCCCCGTAGGTCCATGCGCCCGCCGCATAGGTCAGGGTCAGCACCGCGCCGTCAGCGGCGTCGGCGGAGTCGAAGGTCACAGCGAACTCGCCTGGGGGACCACGGGCTTGGATTCCGGTGATCGTGATCGAGTTGCCGTCGATATCGGTCAGCGTGAAGTCGGAGGCCGCGAGGCTGCTATCGGTCAGCGTCTGGCTGGTGCCGAGCGACAGCGCCACATAGGTCGCCGTCGGCGCGCTGGCGCCCAGACCGATCTGGCCGGTCGTGACCACCAGATCTTCGCTATTGGTCGCGGTGATCGCCTTGATCGTGCCGCCATCGGTGCCGATCCAGTCGAAGCTGCCCGAGATGAATTCGACCGAGACATTGTCGTCGAGGTTCGAGCCCGCGAAGTCGCCCAGATACCAGATGCGGAAGATCGGATTGCCGTTCGCATCGTCGCCCATGTAGGTCGGCGCCTGGCTGTCATCGACTTCGATCGTGAAGCCGGTCGCGCTCAGGATCACCTCGGCACCGGCATCGGTGATGCTCTCGAGATCGACGCCGGTGGCATAGCTCGGCAGCTCGAAGGTGACGTCGATGAAGCCGCGCTCGTTCAAGGGCGCCTGCCCCACCGAGGCGCCTTCGACCGGGTCGGTCAGGCTCGCACCAAGCTGGACGAGGCGGAAGCTCTGGGTCTTCGCGTCATTGTCGTAAGCGCCCGAGCCGAAGCTGGCCGCGGCGTAATCAACCTGCACGGTGCCGGCGGTGAACTTGCCGGTGAGGAAGTAGCGCACGGTCAGCCCGTCGCCCACGACCAGCGCCGAGGCAACGGTGACGCCATTCGCGCCGGTGCCCGAGAAGCTGATCTCGTCGCCCAAGGTGCCGAAGTCGATCTCGTCGCCATAGGTCGGCGTGTAGCGCACGTCGAGGAAGGTGACCGAGAGGGTGCTCGCATCGAAGGAGACCGGGCCGGTCGCATCGTCGGCCGTGCCATCGGCGCGCAGAACGGTCGGCTGATCCTCGACCGTCGCGATGCGCGAGATCGTGGTGTCGGCCGCTGCCGCGCCGGTGGTGAAGTAGCGGAAGATATAGTCGCCCGAGGTCGCCTGCGGGTTCAGCCAGACCGGGGCCAGCGTGTCGTCGAAGGTGATCGAGCCGCTGCCGCCGAAGGTGAATTCCGGGGCGAGATCGGTGATCGATCCGACATCGAGCGCGCCGCCCACCGGGCGCTCGAAATGCAGATCGACATAGCCGCGCCCATTCACGTCACCCAGCCCCGTGCTGCCCTCATTCGCCGGGTCGACTAGATCTCCCTGCGGACCCGAGACGGTGAAGGACAGCGTCTGGACGCGGTTCTTGGCGGCATCGCCGAAGCTGTTCGCGGCCAGCGTCACGTCATGGCTGCCGATCCCGAGCGAGCCGTCTGCGAAGACGCGGATCGTGCCGCCCATATCCATCAGCTCGGTAATGGTCAGGCCGGTCACGGTCACATCGCCGATCGCCAGCTGATCGGTGATGTCCTCGCCATAAGCCCCGCTCAGCGCGATGTCGAAATAGGTGCGGTCGCCCGGCAGGTTCGCGGCGCCGTTGGCGGCGGAGTAGGTCGAGCCGCTCTTGACCACGATGCTCGGGGCGCTCAGCGCAGCTTCCGAGAAGAAGGAGATCGAGGTGATGTCCAGAGTCAGCGTGATTGTCTGCGGATAGAGATCGCCGGTGAGCGAGGCGGGCTGCGCCGGGTCGGCGTCGATGAAGGTCTGCAGCGAGTAGATGAAGGAGATCTGCGTCGGATCATTCGGATCGTTTTGCAGCAGCGCCGGCGCGCCCTCGCCCAGCTCGACACGGAAGGTGCCGTCGCTCAGGCGCGAAGTCTCTACCGTATCTGTCTGCACGGTGAACTCGGCCGCGAGATCGAGCACCGAAGCCGGGTCGAGCGTGTAGCCCGCCGGAATATTGGTGAAGGTGATCTCGACCGAACCCTCGGTGATCTCGAGATTGGCCACCACGCCCAGACCGTCCTCGCCGCTCTTGATCGCCGGGTCGGTGGTCGGGTTCGCGCTGTCGGAATAGCGGTAGGACCAGCCCTGCTCGACCGCCGCGATGGTCAGATCGCCATAGGTCTGGCCGCTGTCGAAGCTTCCGGTCAGCCAGTAGCGATAGATCGGGGCCGCGTCGGTGCCGCCCACGCGGACCGGGGCCACACCATTGTCGATCTGCACCGTGCCGAGCCCCGCACCGCTCAGCGTGAATTCTGCCCCGCCATCGGTGATCGAGGCCGCGTCATAGACGAAATCGCTGTCGGGCACGTCCGGGAACTTGATGTCGATATAGTTGCGACCGTTGAGCAGGTTCACGTCGATCGCAGCGCCCGCACCCGGATCGACCATGATCGCGGTCGCGCCTTCGACGGTGATCACGCTGTAGCCGGTGGCGCCCGCATTGCCCGCCGCATCGGCCCAGGCGCCGGTGAAGGTGAGCGTATAGGTGCCCGGCGCGAAGTCGAAATTCGCGGTCGTGATCTCGTAGGCGAACTGGGTGATGCCCTCTTTCTTCAGAAGCGCATAGAGCTCTGCGGTGTCGGTCGGCAGCGCGTGGTCATAGTCCGCGCTGTCGGAGGCGACGATCCGGCCCTCGGCGTCGAGACCGAGCGTCTTCAGGCTCGCCGTGCCGTCCGCGTTCATGAACATCGCGACCGGAACCGGCGCGTCCGAGATACCGACGGCGGTATTCACCGTGGAGCCATCCGCATCGCCGGTGCGCGTCAGGGTGAACTCGTCATTCGCATCGAGGATCGAGCCGTAATCGAGCGTGCCGCTGCCCGCCGGATCGAAGGTCACGATGATGCGCTGATCGGCATTGGCGAGGTTCACGTCGACCGTGTAGCCGTCGCCGTCCAGCTGATAGGGCGCGCTGAGCGAGGCTTCGGGCTCGACCACCGAGAACACGGCATCCGGCGTCGCGGTGTTGTTCTTGCCGGTCTGCGTGTCGTTGTTGGCCCATGTATCGGCGGTGAAGCGCAGCGTGTAATCGCCGACGGCGAGCTGGTTGTTCGTCAGGTCCGGATCGCTGGTGTCGATGAAGTAACGCACCTTGCCGCCGCCGATCGCGATGGCGCCGAGGAGGTCGATCTCGTCGCCCTCCTCATTGAACAGCTTGAACGGCGCCACCGCATTGGTCGCGATCGCGGCCAGCGTGTCGGCGGTGATCTCGCCGCCGATCTCGGCGATGAACTTGATATCGACCCACGGGCCCGCGACAGCCGGGTCGCCGCTTTGGGTCGTGTTGTCCTCATCCGCATAGACCGTCTCGTTGGTCGCGGTCTCGGTGTAGGACCAGGACTGGAACAGGAAGGTGTAGGTCACCGAATTCAGATCGCCCGAGCCGGTCAGCCAGAAGCGGAACGTGTCGTCACTGACCTGCGCCGGGGCCTGCGTGTTGTCGAGGGTGAAATCGCCACCGGTGATCTCGATTTCAGGCGTCAGGTCGAAGACCGAAGCCGCATCGACCGTCGCGCCATTCACCGTCGGGAAGGTGATGTCGATATAGGCGCGCTCGTTGAAGTTGCCGACGCCTGTTACACCGCCATCGCTCGGCCCGTCGAGGCGCTGCGTGGGCGTCGCGGCCTGTTCCTCGACCACGGCGAACTGCGTCGCCTCGCCGAGGATGTCCTTGAAGCCGAATTGCAGCGAGCCCTTGATCGTCAGCAGATCGAGTTGATCGGGGATTTTCACCAGCAGCAGGATCGTCGCCTCGCCCGAGGCGATCTTCGACAGGTTCGCGTAGAGCCGCGCCGAGAGCGACAGGTTATCGGCTGCGAAGTTGAGCTGGCCGATCACGAGGATCTTGCCGTCGGTCGAGATCTTGATCGTGACCTGACCGTTGAACACCGCCTGCGAGGTGTAGATCGAATAAAGCTTGGCCGAGCCGGTGATGATCATCGGCGAGGTGAAGGCCGCCGCAAACCCGCCGCCCGCCGCCGAGCCGTTCTGGATCGCGATATACTGGTTCACGACCTGCTGCTGCACCGAGTTCAGCCAGTCATCGATCGACACGTTCAGCGGCAGCGCGAAATCGGGGCCGTTGAGCTCGTCTGGATCGGTGATGTCGGGCAGCGACTTGAAGAAGTCCACGCCGCCGGTGAAATCGTTGATCGCGAGGCCCGAATTCGGCTCGAGCAGGATGCCACCCGGCACCGAGCCCGAGACCAGCACGCCGAGCGGTCCCAGCTCCGACAGAGCGAAGCGGATCGTGAAGCCGCCCAGACCCGAGAAGGAGAAGCCCGCCTCGACGCCGATGAAGAAGACGCGGTCTTTCACCGGGCTCGTGAGGTCGAAGGTGGAGAGCACCTGATTGCCCTCACCGATCCGGATGATGCCGCCGATCAGCGCGCCCTCGATCTCGCCGCCGAATGCGTTGCCGCCGATCTTCACGCCGATCGAGTCGATGCCGATGATCGGGAACGCGCCCTCCAGCAGCAGACCCACATCGATGCGGATGCCCTCGACCGTGCCCTCGAAGGTCAGCCCGTCATAGCCCTGCAGCCCGGTGATCGACGCCGAGAGCGTCAGGACGAAATCGCTCGGGTCGGCCTGAATGTCGGGCCATTGCACGCCGATCTCGGTGATCTTGATGGGCAGCCAGCTCGGCCATTTGAAGTTCGCCCCGGAGGCCCCGCCCACGCCGATGAAGACGCCGAAGCCCTGCTTGGTAACGAAGGTGCCGTCGCCGAGGAAGGCGAACTGACGCGCCTCGCCCGAGAGGTTCAGCGAGCCGATCTTCAGTTCCGCGCCGATCGACACGAAGCTGATCAGCTCCTCGTCATCGGCGGCCCCGGTGTCGAGCGACAGGCCCACACCCTTCAGCTTGAGAACCGAGCCGATATTGATCTCGAACGTGTCGAGCTCGAAGATGAAGCCGTCGACCACGCCATCGGTGAAGGTCAGGCCGGCCTTCAGCGCGAGCGTGTCGTTCACATCCTCGCCCGAGACGCGGTCGGTGACCTTGGCGTTGATCGCCTTGCCCGGTGCGAAGGTCGCCCCGCCAGAGCCGACATAGATCGTGCCGTCGAAGGTCACGTCCTGACCGAAGATCAGCGAGAAGTCGGTGACGCCGATGCGCAGATCGTCGAATTCGAGGATCGAGCCGAACTTGATCTTGCCGGTCGCGCCATCGGTGCGCTGGACCGCGCTCGTGCCGGTGCCCGAGCCCGCACCGGTGCCCGAATAGATGATCTCGCCGCGACCGATGCGGAAGCCGTTGTCGTAGATCGTGAGGCCGCGCACGCCCTCAAAGGTCGTGATCTGGCCCGCGATGCCGAATTTCGGGAAGGTGACCTTGATCGTGTCGATCTTGATGATCTCCTGCCCCGCGCCCTCCGGCGTGCCCGCGACCGGGGTTTCGGGCGCTGTCCAGGAAGGATCGTATTCGACCTTGATGCGGTCAGCCTCGAAGAGGACCACATCGGGGATCGAGCCCGTCAGCTTGTCGGCGGTGATCGACCATTTGCCGGTGAGCGAGACGACCGGATCGTCGCCGCCGCCCGAGATCACGCCCATCACGTCGATGCCGATATCGAACTTCACCAGCAGGTTGGTCAGGGTGACCTGGGTTCCGCCGCTATTGGTCTGAGTGCCGTCGGCATTCTGCGTCGCGGTGCCACCGAAGGCGAGCGAAGCGCTTTCCGCTCCGACCGAGATCGTCAGGACCAGCAGACCGTCCTTGAAGCCGAGCTTCGCGAGACCGACCTTCGGCGCGAGGATCGAGACCGGACCGACCTTGATCGGGGTCGCAGCCTCGGCCGCCGGCAGTTCCTGCACCTTGAAGATCTGCACATAGGCGGTTGTCTTCACAGGCGACGCGACCGAACCGTTCTCGCCGCCGAACCAGTAGACGACATCGTCGGCGGTGCTGTTCAGGTCAGTGCCGCGATCGGTGTATTTCCAGGTGCCGGTGATGAACTCGACCTGCACATCGCCCACGTTGAAGGCCGGGTTCGCCTGCGAGGTCGAGGTCGAGGTCGGCGTGCCGACCACGCCCGTGCCGGTGGCGGTCGCGGCGGGCGGTTCGGCAAAGACGTAATAGCGATAGGTCGTCTTGCCGATCTTCTCGACCGTGTAGGTGCCGTTGGTGTTCGTCAGCAGATTGACGTTCGACGCGCCGCCGGTGCGCACGAAGCGGATCTCGTCGCCATTGATCGAGCTTCCATCGAGAATTTCGCCATTGGGCAGCACGAAGGTGACGTCGATATAGCCCTTCGAGTTCAGCATCGACTTGTCGATCACCGCGCCATTGAAGGGCGAGGCCAGCTCGATCGAGGGCGCGGCGGTGATCGTGGTCAGATCCTGCGGATCGGTCGCCGGGTTCGCCGCGGGCGCATTCTGAACCGGCGTCTTGCGGATCGTGAAGCGCTCGTATTCGGCGGCGCTTTGCGCCCCGGCGGCATCGCGCCAGGAGTTGGCGAGGAACTGCACCTCATAGGTGGTGTTCGCGGACAGGCTCACAGGCGTGGTGATCTGGTAGCGATAGGTCGGGCGCGCCGTGCCTTCGACCAGCACCCCTGCCCCGTCGACCGTGATCGCCGCCGTCGTGTCGCCATAGCGCGCGGTGATCGTGAATTCCGGGTCGATATCGGTGATAGAGTCCGGATCGATGCCCAGCGGATAGGCCGGGTAGGCATCCGCATCCAGACGATTGGTGTTGTAGAAGGTGACGTCGATATAGGTGAAGCCGTCGAGATTGATGATCTGGCCATTGAGCGGCGAGGCGATATCGGCGGTCAGCGGGCGCAGGTTCGTCGTCGGCGTCACCGAGACGGTCTCGCCGAAGAGCGTGTAGCCCGTCACCCGCATATCGGTCAGCTGGAAGCCGGTCGCGCCGCCGAAGCTGAACTGGGCCGCGCCTTCGATGCCGAAGCTGTCGGCGCCCGGCGGCGTCACCGTGATCGAGGTTTCGGGCGCATCGACCGAGATCCGGCCATCGGGCGTCTTGTTGAACAGCACATCGGTCGAGCTGATCACCAGCAGATCGCCGGTCTCGGCCACGCCGAAGCTGATCTCGACCGAGCCTTTCACGCGCTCCATCTGCGGGGCGGCGAAGGTGATCGCGACCGGGGTGGCCGAGGTGCCACCTTCGAGCAGCGGGAAGCCCGTAACGGTCGTCGAGAAAGCGGTGCCCGAGGTATTGAGCCACACTTCGACCGTGCCCGAGATATTGAGCCCCGGAATGCCCAGCGCCTGAACCTCGCCCTTCGCATAGACCGCGAATTTGCGGTTGGCGGAAGTACCGAATTCGAAGATCGCGATCGTGGTGTTCGAGATCAGCAGGCCGATATCGTCGCTCGGATCGTTCGGGTCGCCCGCATCGCCGAGGAAGATCGAGATATCGCGGCCCATTTTGCCGCTGGTCGCGCCCGCAGGCAGTTCGGCCAGGAGAATGTCACTCAGGCTGCCTTCGATGGTGAAGTAGGGCTCGTAGCTCAGCTTCACTTCGGCCAGCGCGATCTGGTTCACATTGGCCTGACCCTGGAAGTCGAGAATGTAGGTCGCATCGCCGACATCGACCTCTTCGTAGATATCGGTGCGCGAGGTGGTGTTGATGCGGATGATCGCGCTGGCCGAGACCTCGAAGCCTGCGCCCGAGCCTTGCGCGCTCGCCTCGATCTGCGCGGCGATGCCGTTCTGCGACAGCGTGGCCGAGCCCGAATAGATCAGGATCACGCCCTTCGCGTCTTCGATGGTGAAGCCGTCACCGTTCGAGTCCGTGTAGCCGCCCGTGACCCAGGTGAAGGCAATGGTCATGCGCTTGGTCTGGTTCGGCGCAATCCCGGTCGTCAGCTGCGAGAACATCAACGTGCCGGTCAGGCTGATCTCCGGCGAGGCGCCCACATCGAGCGTGCCGTCATTGTCGGTATCGGTTGCGTTGAAGTCGACATAGAAGGCGGCGTTCTCGACTTCGACCCGCAGGAACTGGCCGCGCGGCAGATCGAGGATATCGCCATTCGCGAACTCGACATAGACCGCCTGAATGGAGGTGTTGATCTCGAGCGTCGCCGTGGTGCCATTGCCGATCTGGTAGGCATTGGTGCCGTCGTCGAACGCGATATCGGGAAGCGTGACCGAGAAGCTGCCCGCCATGCCCTGCGGCATCAGATAGAGCAGCGCGTCGCCGGTGAATTCATAATCGCCGAATGTCAGGGTGATGTCGGTCAGCGAGATTTTCGAGTAGACCGCGCCCGTCGCGCTGGTGGTCTTTTCGAAGGACAGATCGCCGGAGAAGGCAAAATCGGCATCGTCTGCGCTGGTGGGCGTATCGCCCGAGAGGTTCACGAGAAGCTCGATCCCCGTTCCCACCGGATCTCCATAAGCCGAGACCGAAAGGAAAGTGCCCGCATAGCCAAGGTCGTAGAACGCCTGAAGCGGGGTCATATCTGCAAAGGTCGTGGCACCGGGGTCGAGGTCCGTCACCTCCGTAAAGTCGAAGCCCGTGAGGATCGTCTGGGCGCCCGCTCCCGCGGTGCCCGACTTGCCTTGGTTGAGCTTGAGCTCGACGCCGCTCGCACTGATCGCGACGCCCGGAATACCGGCAAGCGCGACCTCTGCGATCGAAGCGTAGAGCGCGGTGTATTTCTCGCCGCCCACCACCGCGACGCCATTGGCATCGATCTGGCTCAGCATGGCGAGACGGAAGGAGAAGTTGGTCAGCACCAGACCCTGCGCGCCCGAGGTATCGACCATCGGCTGCACGACCGGGGTGGCGCCCGAGGTGTCGACCTCGAAATACGGCCCGCCGGTGCCGACGAAGGCGCTGATGCCATCGCCCGAGATTTCGGTCGCCGCGAAAGTCTTCTGGTTCGGCGCGGTGCCCACGGTCAGGGTCGCGCCCTTCTGGAAGGCCACCTGCCCGGCGAGGAAGACGTAATCCTCGAAGCCCAGCACGACGAAGCCGGAGGCCGCGAGGATCGCGCCATTGGCATCGAGCGTCACGGTATCGGTGTCGCTCACCTTCACGTCGAAGCCGCCACCATCGAAGCTCGCGAGGTTCAGCGCTTCCTTGGCCTGCGTGCTCAGGAGCTTGCCCTGGTTCAGCTCGACCTCGAGCCCGTAGCCCGACAGTGTCACCCCGTCGATGCCCACCAACTCGACCGTGCCACCGGCTTTCAGCGCCATGTAGGAAGCCGCCGCCGGATCGGTCGCGGCCAGCGCCACGCCATTCGCGTCGACCGTCTTGAACATGGCGAGCGCGAGATAGGCGTCCGTGATCTTCAGGCCGACCGCATCGCCCTGATCGTCAAAGCTCTTGGTCAGATCGTAGCCGGTGCCGACGAAGATATTCACATGCTGCGCGCCGACCGTCACAGCCTTGAGGTCGCGGCTCGTGCTCGTGCCCGCGACGAGGGCGGAATAAATCTCGCTCGACTGGGTGAAGGCGAACTCGCCCTGGATGAACACATAGGAGTCGAAGCCGATGGTCAGCGAGCCCGACACTTCCAGCGTCGCCACGGTCAGCTCGTCGAAGGTGATCGTCTCGGCGCCGACCGTGATGTCCCAGGTACCGCCCACGCCGCCATAGGTGAAGTCGAGCGTGTTGTAGGGCGTCGTCTCGTTGCCACCGCGGTTCATGATCAGCGTGAGCGAGCCATCGACCGTGACATTGTCGACGCCGATCAGCGAGGCCCCGCCCGTCGCCTTCACGACCATCCAGCTCTTGAGCGGGGTCGCGGTCGGGTTCGCCGGATCGAGCGGCATTTCCTTGACGATATGCAGCCCCATGCGCTGCAGCGAGAGCGCCACGCCCGTCGCATCGGAGGTTGCATCGACCTCGCCATTGGTGATCGTCGGCGTGCCGACCCCGGCGAAGACCACGGCATCCGAGATACCGACCGAGAGCACCGAAGCTTCGAAGGAGGTGGTCGAGCCGACCATGCGGGCTGCGACCTTGTCGGTCTTGGTCAGCGTGATCTGGCCTTCGATATGGACGAAGTTCTCGATGACGATCGTGGCCCCCGCGAAGAGCGAGAAGCCCGACTGGCTCATATCGAGGACCGAGTCAGTGGTGGCAGGGGTGATGCCGTTGCCATTGGTCGCAGCGAGCAGATCCTGACCGGTGATACCGGTGTCGCCATCGGTCCATTCAGTCGAGAGAAGATTGATCGACTGCCCCCAATCGAGCACGTCAATCACGCCGGTCGCATCATTGGCCTTGTTCATCTCGAGCGACAGCGTGTCGAGCGTGATGTCCACCAGATCGACCCCGGTCAGCGAGGCCGAGGCGATATCGGCCTTGAGCGCGGTGAAGGCGCGGGTATCGGTGAGCGGATTGGCCGCCTTGATCGAAGCAAGCAGGATATCGGCGCTCGCGATGGTGATGCCGGGACCATCGGGAATACCGATGAAGAACTTGGCCTCGTAATCCGCCGGGGCGTCGCCGCCATTCGCGGCCTCGTCGGCGGGATCGATGCTCAGGCTGATCCGGGTCAGCACCGCATCGTTCATATCGGTAGCGATGTCGAAGGTGCCGTCGTGGTTCACATCCACATCGACGATATCCTGCGACAGCGTGAATTTAGCGCCCACATCGACGAAGCCGAAAGCGTTGAGCGTCAGATACCCCACGACCTGCGTGCGGTCTGCACTGGCGTCGAAAGTGACCACTTCGTCATTCGGGCCATAGGTGAAGGAGACCGGACCCGCCGGATCGTTCGCGGGATCGCCCAGCGCAGGCGTGCCGTCCAGATCGATCGAATTCCAGTTGAAGAAGGTCGTGGTGCCGTTCCCGGCAGGCTTCGTCGCGTAATAGTCGAGCGAGAAGGCGTTGACCGTCAGCTCCATCCCCTCGGGCAGACCGGCGAGCGTGCCACCCTGGATATTGCCCAGCACCGCCGTCGCCGAGGGCGTGGTGGTCACGGGCAGCGTGCTGTTGGCGGGCGGGGTCGCCTTGATCAGCGCGAGCGCGATATCGGCGGAAGCCACCGACAGGCCCACACCGCCCGGCTGGCCGACGAAGAGGTTCTCGACATGCAGGCCGATCAGCATCAGGCTCGCATCTTCGAGACCCGCATTGGTGCTGTCCAGCTCTGCCTCGATCTGGTTGCGCATCACGATGTCGAACGTGGCCGAGCCGGTAACGAAGCCGAAGATATCCAGATCCAGACCGCCCGAGATCACCAGATCCGTGCCGTCTTCGGGAGCGACCGCATCGACGCCCAGATCCTGAATGATCGGCGCCCAGTCGAGTTGATCGCTATTGGTCGCGTCGCGCCCGTTCAGCGTGAAGTCGAGCGAGGTCACCGTCAGGTCCAGCCCCTGCGGCAGACCGCGCGGCGAGATCGTGTCGGCATGGGCGGACATCGCGGTCCAGCTGCGTGCAACGGCGCTCGGGTTGGCCTGCAGATCGACAACCTCGGTCACCGAGATCAGATCGAAGGCGAGCCCTTCGGCCGCGAAACCCGTGCCCGCATTGGCGACGGCGTCGACCCGGTCGAATTCGTCATAGGTGAACTCGCCGCCCGCGCCCACGAAGACATAGGCGCCGTCGATCGAGAAGGAGAAGGCCTTGGTGCTGATCGTGCCGCCCTGCGGATCGTCGACGGTGAGGTCGCGGATCACACCGGACAGACCGCCCGCCAGCAGGATCGCGCCTTCGATCTGCAATTCGACATAGGCGCCGAATTCGATCCCGAAGCCCGCGTCGAGATTGGTGATATCGGCCAGCGCGTTGATCTGATCGACGTCGGTCGCGCCCCAGTCGAGCTTGTTACCGTCGGCATCCGCGCCGTTCATCGCGAAGTAGAGATCTTTCACCGTCGCGGTCAGCGGCAGGCCCTGCAGACCCAGCTGATCGACGCGCAGCGACAGCGCCATCCAGCTGCGGGCCACGGCGGGCGAGGTCACGGTGGCGGGGTCTTCCGACACCATCACCAGCTCGATCGAGCCGCCCTGCGCCACGAAGCCCATGCCCTGATCGGGGTCGATCGTGCCGTCATTCTTGAGCACACCGTCGACACCGGCGAAGAAGTTCAGATCGCTCAGGGTGAAGATGAGAACCTTCGCCCCGCTCAGCGTGCCATCGGCGTCGATTGCGGTGGCGACCGCGACATCGGCGAGCAGGCTCTTGATCGAGAAGGTGCCCGTCGCGATCACGACGCCAGCGACGTTCAGCTCCGACACGGTGCCGGTCACCGACAGGATCGCGGTCGCGTCATAGCCATCCGTGCTGTCGGTGATCGTCAGGCTCAGATCGAGGCCCTTCCAGTTCATCACCGAGTTGTTGGCTGCGTTCAGCGGGTCGGTGTAGCCGAAGTTGGCCTCGACCGCGACGTCCGAGATCTGCAGCGTGAAGCCGGTAAGGCCCGTCACGCCGACGCTTTGCGACGTCACGAGGATCGCCGACCAGCTCTTGACCGTGCGGGTCTCGACGGTCTCCTTCGTCAGCGGGTTGTCGGCGGTCTGGGTCACCGAGGCGAACTCGATGCCCACGTTATTCGCATAGATGCCGGTGCCTTCGGTGGTGCTGACAGCCGTAATCTTGCCATCGGTGCGGGTGAACACGCCGCCCTGCCCCGCGAAGAAATAGCCGCCGGTCAGCGAGAAGGTCATGATCGACGCGCCCTCGACCGTCAGGCCGTTGCCGTCGTCGATCGTCTCGGTCAGAATCTGGCCCGCCATCGTGCCCGCGACGGTGACGAAGCCGTCGACGGTGAACTCGACATAGCCGCCGAAGGCGATGTTGAAATTGGCGCCCATCTCGGTCACGTCGAACAGATCGACCGAGGCGAGATTGCCGATCTCGGTGACGCCGGTCGCAGCCCAGTCGATCCGCTCGCCATTCACCGCATCAGGGCCGTTGAAGCCGAAATAGAGGTCGAGGCCCTGCACGGTGACCGTGTTCGGCAGGCCCTGCAGGCGCACCTCGGCCACGTCTAGCGCCACGGCCGTCCAGCTGCGCGGCACGGCCGGGAGGGTCACGCTTGCCGGATCTTCCTTCACCAGCACGAGCTGCAGCGAAGCGTTCTCGGCCACGAAGCCGGTGCCCTGATCGGGGTCGATCGTGCCATCGCCCAGAAGCGCACCGCCCACACCCGCGAAGAGATTCAGATCCGACAGGGTGAAGATCAGGATATTCGCACCCGGCACGGTCTCGGTCGTCACGCCCGAGGGCACCGTGATGTCGCTCGTGAAGCTCTTGATGCCGAAGGTGCCCGAGGCCACGATCACGCCCGCCACGTTCAGTTCCGACACCGTACCCGAGACCGAGAACCCGTCGTCGCGGGTCAGGCCGTCGGTCGCATCGGCGAGGCTCAGCGTGTCGAGACCGGTGACTGCGCCCAGCGAGGCCCAGTTCAGGAAGCTGCCATCGAGGGCTGCGAAATTCCCGTCGACCGCGAGATCGGCCAGGGTGATCTGGAAGGCGTCGATGCCGCGCAGACCGAGGCTCGCGACGGTGACGCGCAGCGCGGTCCAACCGATGGTGACGGTCTCGTTATCCCATTGCGTGGTCGCGTTGTTGTCATTGGTCAGCGGATCGTCGGTCAGCACGCCAAGGCGGGTCACCTGCGCGAATTCGAGCGCATCGCCCAGAGCCATCGAGGCGTAGATGCCAGTGCCCTGATCGAGCAGGCCGGTGACCTCGTTCGTTGTCGCATCGCGATCGAACGCCCCGCCCGCACCCACGAAGATCTGCGCGCCGGTGATCTTGAAGCTGGTGATATCGGCGGCGGTCAGGGAGATCACGCCGTCATTGATATCGGCCGTCGAGATCGAGCCGTCGACCGTGCCATAGACCAGCACGAACCCGTCGAGCGCCAGATCGAGTGTGCCGCCGAAGGCGATGCCAGTATCGGCGTTGATCTGCGCGATGCCGGGGTTCGCGACCGGATCGACGATGGCCGACCAGTCCAGCTTGGTCGCGCCCATCGAGGCCGAGTTCATGCGGAAGTAAAGACCGGTGACCCCGAGCGCGAACTGGGCGGGCAGGCCGCGCATCCCGACGTAATCGACCGAGAGCGACAGCGCGCTCCAGCTCTTGGGGGTGACGGTGCCGAGTTTCTCTTTCACGACGATCAGTTCGAGCGTGCCACCCGAGGCAAGGAAGCCCGTGCCCTGATCGGCAATCGCCGTGGGCGCATTTGCGTCATCGAAGGCGCCGCCGACACCGGCGAAGAAGTTCACATTGGTCAGGGTCAGCCGCGTGACCTGCGCATCCGCGATGGCCGCTTGGATTCCGTCGTCGATCGTCTCGGTCGATGCCGAGAAGTCGAAGGTGGCCAGCGCGAAGACCGTCTCGGAGACCTCAATCGACAGCGTCCCGGAGACCGCCAGTTGATCGCCCGGCCCCAGATCGCCAAGTGCCGCGGCCACATCGGTATCGCTCACGGTCGACCAGTCGAGGCGCGGGCCGGTCGGCGCGGTGGTCGAGTTCGATGCCAGCGACATGCCCGACAGCTTGATCTGGACCGCGTCGATGCCCTTGGCCTCCAGCGCGCTCAGCGAGCCGATCACGCCGGTATATTTCACGCCCGCATCGGTCAGCAGGCCGAGCGCGAGATTGCCACCGGCGGCATAAAAGCCCGCGGCATCGCTCGCGAGGGCGAGCGTCGTTGTGCCGGTCGCCTCATCCGTGGTGGTCGATGCACCGGTGCCCGCGAAGAACTCGACATCGCTCAGCGTCACGAAGGTCAGCTTGCCCGCGGTGATATCGAGCAGGTCGAGCGTCTCGGCGCTGCCCGCCTGCGCGGTCACGTCGATCGCCTTCAACCCGAAGGTCGCGCGCAGATAGACGAAATCGCTCACCGTCAGCGTCAGTTTGCCCGAGACCGCGAGGCTCACCGTGTCGGTCACCTCTTCGAGGCCGGTCAGGCTCGACCAGTCGAGATTGGAGAGGTTGGTATCACTGACCGAGTTGTAGAGCACTTTCAGGCTCGCGAGGTCCAGCGTCACGCCTTCGACATTCACCAGGCCGAGGCTTTCGAGGCTCGCCGACACGCCGGTATAGCTGACCGGGGTCAGGCCGGTCGTGGTCAGGATGCCGATGTAGAAATTGCCCCCCGCTGCCGAGAAGCCGATGGCGTTCGAGGGGTCGATCGCGCCGCCGCTGATCGTCGCGCCCGAGCCCGCGAAGAGGCTCAGATCGGTGAGCGTGATGTAGAGCAGATCGCCGGTGACGCCGCCGACCGAGGTGCCCGCGGTCTTCTCGACCGAGAAGCTGCCGGTCAGCAGCACGGTGTCCGAGATGTTCAGCTCGTCGATGGTCGCGCCGATGAAGAAACGCTCGCTATTGTCGAAGCCGTTGGTGCCGTCGGTCAGCGCGAGCGGCGCGCCCAGATCGAGACCCTTCCAGGTCATCACGGTCGGGTTCACCGCGACCATCGCATCGGCGGCGTTGACCTCGACCACAAAATCGCTGACCGCGAGGGTGAAGCCCGGAATGCCCGCGACCTCGACGGTGCCGACATAGAGCTTGATCGCGCTCCAGGCGTTCAGAACGGCGCCGGTCGTTCCATCGACATTCTTCACCGAGGCGAATTCGAACAGCACTCCTTCCGCACCGAAGCCGGTGCCGACCAGCTTGCTGTCGCCGTCGCGGGTCAGCCCGTTGACCTTGCCATTCCCATCGGTGGTGAAGGTGCCGCCGCTGCCCACGAAGATGTAGCCATCCGCCAGCGCGAAGGTCATCACCTGCGCGTCGGTCAGATCGGAGCCAAGCGGATTATCCGCCGCCGCAATGGTCTGCTTTGTCACCGTGATCGAGATATCGCCCGCCAGCAGAACGGTGCTCTTGATCGTGAAGACCGCGCGCACATCGATGGTGAAGCCCGTGAAAGTGCTGTCGAAGCTGAAGCTCGGCCCGCCGACTTGGCTCCAGTCGAAGGCCATGCTCGCATAGGTCACGTCGAGCGCGTCGACCGTCGCGGTGACATCGGTGATCCCGTGCAGCGTGGCTGCGGTCGAGAGTTCCAGCGCGGTGACCTTCTGGCCGAGGTTGGCCCCTGCCGAGGTCACGGTGAACATCGCCAGCGTCAGATCGAGGGTCGGGATCTCGAAGCCGGTGGCATTCGTGAGATCGTAGCTGCCGCCCGAGACCTCGGCGCCGACGCCCGCGAAGAGACGCCCGCCGATGATCGACAGCGTGAAGTAATCGCCATCCACCGTCGCGCCGTCGAAGGTCACGCCGGTCTTGGCCGAGCTTTCCAGCGCGAAGGTGCCACTGACATAGACCGCGTCTTTCACGATCAGCGTCGCGGTGGCTTCGACTTTGGTGAGCGCGCCGCTCAGCGACAGACCCGCATCGACCAGCTTGGCCTGCCCCCAGTTCACCGGGGTGGCCACGCCCGAAGCCGTGTTCACCTGCACCGCGACATTGCTCACCTCGGCGGTCAGCCCGGTGATCCCGACCGGCGTGGCGCTGTCGAGCGAGAAGTCGATGCCGGTATAGGTGGTGCCGCCCGAGCTCAGCACCGCGAAGGTGCCGGTGAAGTTGGTGACCGAGAAACCGAAGGCGTCGGCGATGTCGACGGTGACCGGGCCGCTCGTGTCGAAGACCGCGCCGGTGCCCGCGAAGAAATCGACCGCGTCGAGGTGGAAGACCATCAGGTCGCCAACCGTGTCGGTGGTGCCGATCAGCTCGTCGACGAAGGTCTTGATGAAGCTGAACCCGCCCGCGATCAGAACCTCGCCGCCGATCGCCAGCGTCACGTCGCCCGACACTTTCGCGAGCGGCGCGGTCACGCCCGTCGCGGTGCTGTCAATCTCGGAGACGACGAGCTCGGCGCTCTGCGCATCGAGCGGATCGACCCGTTGCGAGGTCGCCAGTTCCAGCGTCCCGTTCGAGAGCGTCGCGGTCACGTTGTCGACGTTCACGAGACCCAGCGCATCGACGGCGCCATTCGCGATCACCCACTGACGGTCCGTCGCGGTCTCGCGGATCATCGTGATCGAGAAGCTCAGATTGTCGACTGCGAAGCCGACCGAGCTGCTGGGCTGGCCGAGGGTGAAGTAGCCGTTCGCGCCGCTGCCCGCGAAGAACGAGCCGCTGGTGAGCGAGATGGTGGTGACGTCGAACCCGGCGGTGACGGCGGTGGTCGTGCCGGTGCCCACTTCGTAGAGCACACCGTCGAGGCCGGTGTTGGTGGTGTAGCCAATCGGCGAGCCGACGCCGTCACTGGTCGCGAGGCTCACGAAATCGCCGACCGAGATTTCCATCAGACCGGCATTGCCCGCGAAGCCCGAGGTCACGAAGCCCGGCCCGTCGATCGCGAAGGCATCGGCATCGGTGCCCCCCTCGAGACGCTCGACCCCGGTGAAGGTGATGGTGAGGCCGTTCCAGCTGAGCGACCCTTCGTTGATCCCGGTGATCGTCCAGACCGTCGCGGCGTCCGGACCCTCGATCGTGTCGCTGAGGCCGGTCCCTGCCGCGATCGAGGTGATCGGGGCGCCGGGCGTGCCATAGGTCGTGCCGTTGACGGTGACGGTGCCGTCGAGGTTCACGGTGTAGGTCAGGTTGGTGTCGGCGGTGCCGTCGAGCGCGCCACCCGCTTCCGAGATCGCGCCGGCCACCGGAGCGCCGAGGCTCGGGGCCGCGTCGGGAAGACCGATGCGCTCGCCGGTGCCGAGCGTCGCGCTCATCACCGCAGCGTCCGCGTCATGGTCGAGGCCGAGCGCGTGGCCGATCTCATGGAGCAGGACGGTGAAGAGGTCGACGCCCTCGGAGGCCGCACCGTCGGTCGCCACCAGACGGTCGCCTGCGAGCAGATCGAACTCGGTGCTGTCGCCCGGCGTCGCGTCGATGAACCAACCGGCCCCGGCGGCGTCGGCATCGATCTCGATCAGCGTGCCGGTGATCCGGGCGAGTGCGCCGTCCTCGAGATCGGTGATGGTGAAGGTGAGTTGCGACAGGATTGCCGCGTCGGTGCGGCTGGCCCATTGAGCGAGGGCTTCCTGAACGAGGGGGGCGAGCTGTGCCTCGGTGAGATCCGCAGCGCCGGTATCGGTGCTATCCGCGGTGGCAGCGAGATGCAGATATTGCGGCTCTGCGCCCTCTTCAGCCGGGCTATCCCCTTGATTTTCGCTGGCATCGTCGGAGCCAGTAGCGACAAACCCGGCGTCCGGATTGTCAGTATTTTCGTTGTTTTCCAGTGCGTTAGAGGTCGCAGCCGGGGGACCGGTCGCCTCGTGACCCGTCAGGTCCGCCACGGAACTGCCAATCGGGTCCTGCCCTGCATGGGGCATATTTTCCAGCCACGACAGCGCCGATTCCAGCAGCTGCTGCACCTGAACGGCGGTCAGGAAACCACCGGAATGAAGCTGTTCCGCTGCCGTTTCCAGCTGCGCTGCGGCCTGTTCGCGCGCCGGTTCGGCCACCGCTTCGAGCGGTGCCACATCCGGCTCATGCGCCCAATCCTCGGGCCAGGCCACATCGCTTTGCGGGCCTTCCTCGGGATCGTGATCGGCTGCCAATTCGTCCTGCTGATGCAGGTCATCGACGGTCTGAACGAGGGCGGAGAGCCCTTCGATCGGGTCGATTTGATGTGCGGTTGCCGCAACGCGGGCCAATTCGCCGAACACCGGGTCCGCCGAGAGCAAAAGCCGCGGCTCGAGAGCCTCGATGCGGTAATTTTCCTCGCGGTGAAGGGTGTTATCGGCTTCGTGGAGGGCGGTGTCATTGGCCAGACCGACAGCATCCTGCACGTCGGAGCGGGTCCGACGCAGGAATTTGTTCAAACTGGTCAAGCCAAATAAAGACAAGACGCGCCTGAAGCTCACCTAAATCGGCAAGCTCCCTCCCCAAGTTGCGATATGAACGCGGTTCCGCCTTCTGACGAAATTTTGTTCTCTTTTAGGCTGAACTCACGCAGCGATATTGCAACGAAAATAGTATCCACAGGGTGCCGAAATCATATGAAACATATATATTTCAGCGACTTAATAAGATTACTTTGCGTCAACAATGAAACTTATCCACAAGGCTTTCTTGACGTAACGGGAACAATTGCGTCCAAAGCGAGGCGAATCGCCGCACCGGGCAAAGTGTCGCGCGACGGCCGGTAGAGGCCGGATTTCAATGGAAATCCCGGCTCGGGAAAAGCCGTTTCGCCTGCTCGCGCGGATGGCGCGCGGTGGTCTGCGGACGGGGCCTCGGGGCGTCGTCCGCCTGGGGTGTAGTGAGGCCCAGAACGTCGTCGAGCGGGTGCCCCAGATCGGCCAGTCGCGGGGAGAGATCCTCGATCTTTTCGGCGATCAGATGGACCACCACCCCCTCCCGTTCGAGCCGCCCGGAGACCCGCAGAAGACGCCCGCCCATCACCGCCCGGCGAAACCGTTCATAGAGCTTCGGCCAGACCACGACATTGCTCACGCCGGTCTCGTCTTCCAGCGTGATGAAGATCACCCCGGAGGCCGTTCCGGGGCGCTGGCGGGTGATCACGAGACCGCAAACCGTGACCCGATTTTGCCGCGTGCCGACCAGTTCGCAATGCGGCGTGAGGCCGGAAATCGAGGGGCGCAGCAGCTCCATCGGATGGGCGCGCAGGCTCAATCTGAGCGCCACGTAATCCTCCACGACCTCCTCTCCCAGATGCATCGCGGGCAGCTCCACAGCCGGTTCGCGCCCCCCTTCCCCGTCCATCGGATCGGCGAAAAGCGGCAGTGGCGCGGGGGCGCGGATCGCCTTCACGGCCCAGAGCGCATCGCGCCGCGTGAGGCCGATTCCGGCAAATCCGTCGGCCTCGGCGAGGCGTTCGAGCACATGCGGGGGCGTGCCCGCGCGTAGCCACAGGCTCTCGGGATCGGGGTAGCCATTGCCCCGTGCGGCGACGATCCAGCCTGCATCTTCCTCGCGAAATCCCTTGATCTGGCGAAAGCCCAGACGCAGCGCCAGGGTCCCGTCCGCGCGGCGTTCCAGCGAGCTGTCCCAGCCCGAATGGTTGACGCAAACGGGCCGCACTTCGACCCCGTGTTCCCGCACGTCGCGCACGATCTGGGCGGGCGCATAAAAGCCCATCGGCTGCGAATTCAGCAGCGCGCAGGCGAAGATCGCGGGGTGGTGGCACTTCAGCCAAGAGGAGACATAGGTGAGATGCGCAAAGGCTGCCGCGTGGCTCTCGGGGAAGCCATATTCGCCGAACCCCTCGATCTGGGAGAAGCAGCGATCGGCGAAATCGGGCGTGTAGCCGCGCGCCAGCATGCCCTCCACGAACCGGTCGCGGAAGGTGCCGATCGTGCCCATCTTGCGGAAGGTCGCGAGCGAGCGGCGCAGGCGGTCGGCCTCTTCGGGGGTGAAGCCCGCAGCCACCACCGCGATCTGCATCGCCTGCTCCTGAAACAGCGGCACGCCGAGGGTTTTGCCCAGCACGCCTTCCAGTTCCTTCGAGGGGAAATCGACCTTTTCGCGGCCCTGACGGCGGTTGATATAGGGGTGGACCATGCCGCCTTGAATAGGACCGGGAC
Source organism: Thioclava sp. ISO4 (assembly GCF_058105145.1). Classification (NCBI taxonomy): domain Bacteria; kingdom Pseudomonadati; phylum Pseudomonadota; class Alphaproteobacteria; order Rhodobacterales; family Paracoccaceae; genus Thioclava; species Thioclava sp. ISO4. The sequence goes on along the minus strand of NZ_CM176571.1, from coordinate 1,696,841 downwards.
GGACGATGGCGACCTCGATCACGAGGTCATAGAAGGTGCGCGGACGCATCCGCGGCAGGAAGTTCATCTGCGCCCGGCTTTCCACCTGAAACACCCCCACCGCATCGGCGCGGCACAGCATGTCATAGGTCGGCATGTCCTCCTGCGGGACGGTGGCGAGCGACATATCCAGCTTCTCGTGACCCGCCAGAAGGTCGAAGCTCTTGCGGATACAGGTGAGCATCCCGAGGCTGAGAACATCGACCTTCAGGATGCCCAAAGTGTCGATATCGTCCTTGTCCCATTCGATGCAGGTCCGCCCCTCCATCGCGGCATTCTCGATCGGACAGAGCGCGTCGAGGCGGCCTTTCGTGATGACGAAGCCGCCGACATGCTGGCTGAGATGGCGCGGAAATCCGATGATCTCGCCGATCAGTTTCAGCGTCTGCGACAGCCGCCGGTCGGTGGGGTCGAGGCCCAGTTCGCCCATCCGCGCGTGGTCCGGCCCCTTGCCCGAAATCCCCCAGATCTGGCCCGCGAGGCTTGCCGTGACATCGGCGCTCAGCCCCATCACCTTGCCCACTTCGCGGATCGCGGCGCGGGTGCGGAAATGGATCACGGTCGCGCAAAGCCCCGCGCGGTCACGGCCGTAGCGTTCGTAGATCCACTGGATGACTTCCTCGCGGCGCTCATGCTCGAAATCGACGTCGATATCGGGCGGCTCGCCGCGATATTTCGAGATGAAGCGCTCGAAGACCATGCCGATCTGATCGGGGCTGACATCGGTGATGCCAAGCGCCCAGCAGATGATCGAATTGGCCGCCGAGCCGCGCCCCTGACACAGGATACCGCGGCTGCGGGCGAAGCTCACGATGTCATGGACGGTGAGGAAATAGGCGGCGAAGCCCAGTTCGGAGACGAGGCGCAGCTCCTTCTCCAGCAACCCCGCGTGACGTTCCGATATCCCCCCCGGAGAGCGCCGCGCCAGCCCCTCGCGGGCGAGCCGGTCGAGCCGGTCCTGCGCGGGCTCGTTCTGCGCAACCTCGTCGGGATATTCGTAGCTGAGTTCGTCGAGATCGAAGCCGCAGCGCGCCGCGATCTCGCAGCTTCGGCGCAGGGCGGCGGGGTGGCGCCGATAAAGCCGCGCCATGTCCTGCGGCCCCTTCAACCGGCGCTCGGCATTGGGCAGCGCGCGGGTGCCAAGCGCGTCGATGGTGCAACCCTCGCGCAGACAGGTCAGCACATCGGCCAGTTGCCGGCGCGACCCGCGATGCATCAGCACGTCGCCGGTCGCCACCATCGGCGTCGAGGCCCGGAGCGCGAGCGCCGCGCAGGCATCGAACCAGCGCTGATCCGAGCCGTCATAGCGCGGCGGCGCGCCAAGGAAGACCTGTCCCGGAAAGCGCCGCCGCATCTCCTGCAGCGGGCGGTAGGCGCGGGCAAGATCGGCGGGCGGCAGGGCGATCAGGATCATCCCCGCGCAGCCCTCCAGAAGGTCCGCGCGGGTCAGGTGACACTCCCCCTTCCCCGCCCGGCGCTTGCCGCGGGTCAGAAGCTGGCTCAGCCGGTGATAGGCCGCGCGGTCGGTGGGCAGCGCCACCCACTCGACCGGGCAATCGCTCAGCACCAGCCGCGCGCCGACGATCAGCTTCGGCAGTTTCGCGGTTGTGGGTCGGGCCAGATCCTGCGGCGACCCGATGGGCTGGCGGGAGCTTTCGTCGCGCTGGACTTCCGAGCGGATACGCAGCGCCTCACCGATCTCGCGCTTGAGTTCCTTGAGCGCCGAGAAGGCCCGGACCACGCCCGCGAGCGAGTTGCGGTCGGTGATCGCGATGGCCTCGAGGCCCAGCTCGGCGGCGCGCACCATCAGTTCCTCGGGGTGGGATGCGCCGGTGAGGAAGGTGAAGTTGGAGGTGGTGCAAAGCTCGGCATAGGCGAGTGGAATGGCGGGGGTGTTGGCGATGGTCACGACCGTGGAGGGGGCGCTGCCCCCGCGCCCGTCGGGCGCCCCCCGGGATATTTCGGCCAAGGCGAAGGGGGCGATCATGCGAAGACCCCCTCGACATACCAGCCGGGATCCTGCGGCGTGTGGAACATCCAGAGCCGCAGCCCCTGCCCGGTCTCGACGCGCCAATAGTCGCGCATCCCGCGCCGCCAGTTCGGGTCGTCGAACCACCATTCCGGGGTCAGCCGTTCCGGCCCCTCGATCCGTTCCGCGCTGAGCGACTGACGCCGCCAGCGGAAGCGGCGGGGCGGATCGGGGGCGTCGGACATGAGCGGCTCGGGCGGGAACAGCCGCAGCGGACGGGGATGCGGCTGATGCCAGTTGCCCTCGGGCTCGGTGAAGGCGGCGGGCGCGATCAGGAAGCTGCGCTCGGGGATATGGCTGTCGGCGGGCAGGTAGCGCTGGACGTTTTCCAGCCCGATGCGCAGCCCGATCCGGGTGATCAGATCGCCCAGCTTGTCGCGCCGCTCGGTGGCGATAGCGCCGATCTGGCGAACGGGCAGTGCCTCGACCTGCGTGGCGACGAGGCGCATCTGGTCGATCCCGAAGCCCGCGTCGATATCCTCGATGCCGCGCGCGAAGAGGGTCGCGATCCGGGTGGCGTCGCGGAGCGGGGTGGCGAGGCGCAGCTCGACCTCCTGACTGGCCTGATCGACGCGGCGCAGGGTGAGGCAGAGCACCCGCGCGCCGGTCTCGTTTTCCTTGAGTTTGGCGCAGAGCCGGTCGAGCAGCCGCTCGATCCCCGCCGTCACGTCGGCCTGCTGGCCGATCGGTTCGGGCAGGGTCAGGCGGGTGCCGTAATGGGGCGGATCGGCCACGGGCGAGACCTGTTCGGGCAGATCGCCCAAGGCCTGATCGAGCCGCGCCATCAGCCCCGCCCCGAAGCGGCGCACGAGGGGCGCGCGCGGCGTGCGGGTCAGGTCGCCGATCTCGCGCAGGCCCAGCCGCTGCAGCCCCGTGACCGTGTCATGCGGCAGGCGCAGCGCGGCGACGGGCAGCTTGCCCAGAGCCGCGAGCCGCGCGCCCGGCGCGGCCCGGCCGGGGGCGAAATGCGCCAGCGCCCAGGCTGCGCCGCGGGTATCGGCAAGGCCAAGCCGCGCGGTGATCCGGGCGCGCTCCAGCCGGGCGGCCATCTCGGCCATCATCGGCTCCTCCCCGCCCCAGAGGTGATCCGAGCCGGTGATGTCGAGCACCAGCCCCTCGTCCTCCAGCCCCACCCAAGGGCAGTAGCGCGTGGCCCAGCGGCGCAGGGTTTCGAGGAATTGCGCCTCGCGGGCGGGATCGGCGGGCGCGGTCTGCAGCGCGGGGCAGAAGGCGCGGGCCTCGGACAGCGCCATGCCGCGCGCCAGCCCCTGCCCCTCGGCGGCGGCGTTCAGGCAGTGCAGCCGGTCGGTATTGCCCTCGCGCAGGACCAGCGCGAAGGGCCCCTCAACGGGCCGCGCCCGAAGAACCCGGTCGCTCGCCAGCCGGGGAAACCAGAGGGTGAGAATACGCCGTGTGCGCCCGTCGAGCATGTCGCTGAGCCTAGGGTTCGAGTCATTTGTTCGCGCTTTGTTCTTTTTAGATCTCGCAGGCTGCGGAGTCGAGTCCGTCTCGCGGAAGGGCGCGTATCAGGGTGTGGCGATCGCGCCCTCGACGAAGGCGATCAGGCGCGGCAGGCAATGGGTGCGCAGATCGTAACGCGCGCACATATGGGCGCGGGCCGCCTCACGCATCGGGGCGAATGTCTGCGGGGTCGCCAGCCCTTCGGTCAGTGCCTTCGACCAACCGGGGATGTCGAAGAAATCCACCAGCCGCCCGGTCTGCCCGTCGGTGATCACCTCGCGCACCGGCGCGGTATCCGAGGCCACGATGGCGCAGCCGGCGGCCATCGATTCCATCAGCGACCAGCTGAGCACGAAGGGATAGGTCAGATAGGCATGGGTGCGGCTGACATGGAGCATGTCGACGTAATCGCCGTAAGGGATGCGGCCCAGAAAATGCACGCGGCTCATGTCCAGCCGGTCGCGCACCTCGTCCAAGAATTTCTGCTTCCAGCTTTTGGCGTCCTTCGGCGGGGCGCCATAGCTTTGCCCCTCCTCGCCCACGATCAGCACATGCGCCTCTGGCCGCGCGGCGAGCACATCGGGCAGCGCGCGCATGAAGGAGTGATAGCCGCGATAGGGTTCGAGCGAGCGGTTCACGAAAGTCAGAACCTCGTCGCCGGGGCGGAAGGTGAGCGTGGTTTCCGGCACGGTGAAACGCGCCTGCGGGTTCGGCGCGAGGCGGGCGCAATCGACGCCGTCATGGCAGATGGTGAGCTTGGCGCGCAGCTCCGGCGGGAAGGTCTCGGCCTGAAACTCGGTCGGGGCAAGCCCCGCATCGGCCTGAACCATGGACTGGATCAGATGTGCCGAGCGCGCGGTGGTGGAGATCCGGGTCTCGAGGCCGGGGCGCTGGAACTCGGCATCGAAATCCGTGTCCATCCCGGTCGTGCGATACATCAGCTCGGCATAGACCAGAAGCTTCGCCTCGGGCCAGACCTCGCGCAGGAACAGCGTCTCGCCCCAGCCGGAATGGCCGAAAATCACATCCGGCACATAGCCGTGCTTGTCGCGCAACTGCCGGGCGGCGAGTGCAACCTTCGCCCCGCGCGCGGCGCAATCGGCGTAGAGGCGCGTGAGCCGCGAGGACATCTCGACCGGCGCGGGCTTGCGGTATTTCACCACCTTCACCGGCGAGGGGCGCTGGTTCGTCTCGACCGTCAGGGCCAGAATGTCATGCCCGCGCGCGGCCAGAGCCGGTGCCAGATGTACGAACTGGCCCGGGAAGTTCTGGTGAACGAAGAGGATCTTCATGCAATCTCGGGGGTCAGCGAACTCTCCCCCAAGGCGGCCACCATCAACTGACGGGTATAGGCGGTCTGCGGATTGGCGAAGACCGCCGCCGCGTTGCCCGCCTCGACCACGTCGCCGCGCTTCATCACCATGATCTTGTGGCTGAGCGCGCGCACCACCCGCAGGTCGTGGCTGATGAACAGATAGGCGAGCCCGTGGCGTTTCTGCAGATCGCGCAGCAGGTCCACGATCTGCACCTGCACCGTCATGTCGAGCGCCGAGGTCGGCTCGTCCAGCACCACCACCTTGGGACGCAGGATCATCGCGCGGGCGATGGCGATCCGCTGGCGCTGGCCACCCGAGAATTCATGCGGGTAGCGCTCCATCATCGCCGGGTCGAGCCCGGTCTCCTCCATGATCTCGGCCACCATCTCGCGGCGGTTGCGGCCCGGATCGACACCGTGGACAGTCAGCCCCTCGCCGATAATCTGTTCCACCGTCATCCGCGGCGAGAGCGAGCCGAACGGGTCCTGGAACACAATCTGCATGTCGCGGCGCAGCGCGCGCAGCTTGTTCGCCTGCCAGCTGGAGATGTCCTGGTTCTCGTAGATGATCGGCCCTTCGGAGGCGATCAGCCGCATGATCGCGAGCGCGAGCGTGGTCTTGCCCGAGCCGGATTCGCCGACGATGCCCAGCGTCTCCCCTGCCCTCACCGACAGCGAGGCGTCGTTCACCGCCTTTACATGGCCGATGGTCTTGCGCAGCAGACCGCGCTGGATCGGGAACCAGATTTTCAGATGCTCGGTGCGCACCAGTTCGGGCGCGTTTTTGGGCACCGGTTCGGCGCGACCGGTGGGTTCGGCCTCCAGCAGCTTCTTCGTATAGGGGTGTTTGGGGTTGGCGAAGATGTCTTCGGTCTTCCCCTGCTCCACGATCTCGCCGTGCTGCATGACGCAGACCCGGTCCGCGATGCGCCGCACCACGCCGAGGTCATGCGAGATGAACAGAAGGCTCATCCCCATGTCGCGTTTCAGATCGGCCAGCAGCTCGAGGATCTGCGCCTGAATCGTCACGTCGAGCGCGGTCGTGGGTTCGTCCGCGATCAACAGGTCCGGCCCGTTCGCGAGCGCCATCGCGATCATCACGCGCTGGCGTTGCCCGCCCGAAAGCTGGTGCGGGTAATCCTGCAGCCGGTCCGCCGGGTTCTGGATGCCGACCTTGTCGAGCAGGTCGATGATACGTTTCTTGGCCTGCTCGCCCGTCACGCCCTGATGCAGCGCGAGGCTCTCGCCGATCTGCTTTTCCAGCGTGTGCAGCGGATTGAGCGAAGTCATCGGCTCCTGAAAGATGAAGCTGATATCGTTGCCACGCACCTGCATCAACTCGCGCTCGGTCGCGCCGACCATCTCGCGGCCCTCGTAGCGGATAGAGCCTTCGACCTTGGAATTGCCCCCGACCAGCGCCACGGTCGACAGCGCGGTCACCGATTTGCCCGAGCCGGACTCGCCCACGAGCGCGACGGTCTCGCCCGCGTTCACGGTGAAGCTCACGCCTTTCACGGCCGGGGTGAATTTGCCCTCGGAGCTGAAGGCGACCTTCAGGTTTTCGACCTCGAGAACCGGTTTCATCGGAACACCTTTCTGGGATCGAACGCGTCACGGATACCCTCGAAGACGAAGACCAGAAGCGAGAGCATGATGGCGAAGGTGAAGAAGGCCGAGAAGGCCAGCCACGGCGCTTGCAGGTGCTGCTTGCCCTGTAGCGCAAGCTCCCCAAGCGAGGGCGCGGAAGACGGCAACCCGTAGCCCAGATAGTCGAGCGAGGCGAGCGCGCCGATCGCGCCGGTGATCACGAAGGGCAGCATGGTCAGCGTGGCCACCATCGCGTTGGGCAGGATGTGGCGGAACATGATCACCCGGTCCGACACGCCAAGCGCACGGGCGGCACGGACATATTCGAAATTGCGCGCCCGCAGGAATTCGGCCCGGACGACGCCCACCAGCGCGGGCCAGCCGAAGAGGATCGAGACCATGACAAGCAGCCAGAAACTTCGGCCCAGGATCGCGAAGAGGATGATGATGACGTAAAGCGCGGGTGTGGAGGACCAGATCTCCAGAATGCGCTGGAAGAACAGGTCCACCTTGCCGCCGAAATAGCCCTGCACGGCGCCTGCCGCGATCCCGATGATCGAGCCGATCCCGGTCACGATCAGCGCGAACAGCACCGAGGTGCGGAAGCCGTAGATCACCCGCGCCAGCACGTCACGCGCGGTGTCATCCGTGCCCAGCCAGTGATCGGCATCGGGGGCCGAGGGCGCGGTGCCCACATCGTTGATCGTGTTGTAGCTGTAGGGGATCGGCGGCCACAGGAGCCAGCCCTTCTCGATCTTCTCGCCATCGACCTCGCCCGTCTGCAGCGCCTGTTTCGCGAAGGCGTTCGGGTCGTCCGCGTCGAAGCAGCCCTCGGTGCCGCCGGTCTCGATCAGGCACTGCACGGTCGGGTCGCGATAGATCGCCTCGGTGCGGAAATCGCCGCCGAAAGCGGTCTCGGGGTAGAAGTTGTAGATCGGGAAATACAGCTCGCCGCGGTAGCTCACCACAATGGGTTTGTCGTTCGCGATGAACTCCGCGAACATCGCGAGGACGAAGAGCACGGCGAAGATGATCGCGGACCAGAAGGCGCGGCGATTGGCCTTGAAGTTGCGCCAACGGCGTTGGTTGAGAGGAGACAATGCCATCAGCCGGACCTCTTCTCGAAATCGATCCGCGGGTCGACGAAGACATACATCATGTCGGAGATGATGTTCACGACGAGCGAGATCAGCCCGAACATGTAGAGCGTACCGAAGATCACCGGGTAGTCGCGCTCCACCGCCGCCTGGAAGCCCAGCAGGCCCAGACCGTCGAGCGAGAAGATCGTCTCCACGATGATCGACGCGCCGAAGAAGATGCCGAGGAACTGCGCCGGGAAGCCCGCGATCACGATCAGCATCGCGTTGCGGAAGACGTGACCGTAGAGGACCTTCTTCTCGGACAGGCCCTTGGCGCGGGCGGTCATCACATATTGCTTGTTGATCTCGTCGAGGAAGGAGTTCTTCGTCAGCAGCGTCATCGTGGCGAAGCTCGCGATGGTCGTCGCCGTCACCGGCAGCGCGATGTGCCACAGGTAATCGAGCGCCTTGCCGATCATCGTCAGCTGGTCGAAATTATCCGATGTCAGGCCGCGTAGCGGGAATATCTTGAAATAGCTGCCGCCTGCGAACAGCACCATCAGCATCACTGCGAACAGGAAGCCCGGGATCGCGTAGCCCACGATGATCGCGCCGGAGGTCCAGGTGTCGAAGGGCGTGCCGTCGCGTACCGCTTTGCGGATGCCCAGCGGGATCGAGATGATATAGGCGAGGATCGTCGACCACAGGCCGAGCGTGATCGAGACCGGCATCTTGTCGATCACGAGGTTCACGACGCTCTCGTTGCGGAAGAAGCTGTTGCCGAAATCGAAGGTCAGATAGCCCTTCATCATGATCGCAAAACGCTGCCACGCCGGGATCTTCTCCTTGTGGCAGGCCGGGTCCGCCAGATCGGGCGTGCCGGTGAACCCGTCATCGCAGACGATCCGCGCGAAGCCCATCTGCACTTCGAGCTGATTGAGCAGCTCCGGAGAAATACCGCGCGCGCCCTGATAGCCGCTATCCTCGACGCCGCCCTGGTTCTGCGTGCCCGCATCCCCGCCGCCCGAGATATTGCGCATCGAATCCGCCTCGCCCTGCACGCGGGCGATGACCTGTTCGATCGGCCCGCCGGGGACGAATTGCGTCAGCGTGAAGTTGATGATCATGATTCCCAGCAAAGTGGGGATCACCATCAGCAATCGCCGCAGGATATAGGCGCCCATGTCCGGCCCTCTGCTCGTTTATCGGCGGTCGCTCAGAGTGCGCCGCTCGCTTTCAGTTTCTTGGCCTTGTCGGCGTCATACCACCAGAAATCCAGCTCTCCCAGAGCGTAGGGCGGCAAGTTTTTCGGGTGATCGTACATATCGTAGTAAGCGACCGTATAGGTGGGCTTGAACCATTGCGGCACCCAGAAGCGCAGGGCGCGCAGGCTGCGGTCCAGCGCGTGGACGCGCGGCAGCAGCTCTTCTTCGGTATTCGCCTCTTCGACCATGCGGATCATCTTGTCGATCGCCGGATTCTTCAGCCCCATCGCATTGAACACGTCATCGGTCGAGCCCGAGCCGAAATACTGCTGCAGGTTCGAGCCGGGGATTTCGTCCTGCCCCAGATGGGTGGTGATCATGTCGAAGTCGTGGCTGCGACGGCGGTTCTCATATTCGCTGTCATCGACGCGATCCATTCTGGCGTCGATGCCGAGCGCGCGCAGGTTCTGCACATAAGGGTTGATGACGCGGTCGAAGGTCTGGCTGTCGTTGAGGATCGCGACGGTCAGCTTCTCGCCTTCGGCATTGCGGCGCATCCCGTCATCGCCGACGACCCAGCCCGCCTCTTCCAGCAGCTTCGCCGCCTTGCGCATGTTCTTGCGGTCCAGCTGGCGCTTGCCCGAGACAGGCTGGATCACCGCGTCGTCGGTCAGGATGCCGTCGGGCAGGTCCTTGGCGAGCGGCTCGAGGATCTTCTTTTCCTCCGCCGAGGGCTTGCCCTGCGCCTGCAGCTTGGAATTTTCCCAGAAGCTCTCGACCCGGTCATAGAGCCCGTAGAACAGCGTGTCGTTCGACCATTCGAAATTGAACGCCAGATCGAGCGCCTCGCGCACGCGGAGATCGTCGAATTTCGGCTCGCGCAGGTTGATCGCGAAGCCCTGCCCCGAGGCGATGTTGCCGTTGGGCAGTTCCGCCTTCACGACCTCGCCCGTCTGCATCGCCGGGAAGTCATAGGCGGTGGCCCAGATGATCGAACTGGCCTCATTGCGGAAGGTGTAGGTGCCGGATTTGAAGCCTTCGAAAGCCGATTGGTAATCACCGAAATACTCGACGCGGATCTGGTCGAAGTTGGAGCGCCCCTTGTTGATCGGAAGGTCCTTGCCCCAATAGTCGGGGTTGCGCTTCCAGGTGATCGCGCGATTGCTTTTGACGCTGTCGAACACGTACGGCCCCGAGCCGATGAAGGGCACCGGCGAGGTTTGCGACAGGTCGATATCTTCCTTCTCAAACTGCGCCTTGGAGAAGATCGGCAGCGACGCCACCGATTGGATGATATCGCGGCGCGGGTAATCGGGCTGGAACTCAAAACGGATGTGCTTGTCGTCGATCGCCTCGGCCGATTTGACCTGCTGGGCGATCACCGCGCGGAAGGAGCTCAGACCTTTGTCGCGCAGCTGCTCATAGGAGAAGACCACATCCTGCGCGGTCAGCGGCGTGCCGTCGGAGAATGTGATCCCGTCGCGCAGCGTGAAGACGACCCAATCCTTGCTCGGCGGATATTCGAGGCTCTTGCAGAGCAGGCAATACAGCTCCCCCACCGTGTCTGCGGTGCCCTCCATCAGCGATTCCAGCGGAACCGAGGACAGCGCGGCGGCACGGCCCTGAATCGAATAGGGATTGTAGTTGTCGAACCCGCCCGGCGCCCATTCCGAGATTTCGCCGCCCTTGGGCGCGTCCGGATTGACGTAATCGAGATGGGTGTAATCGGCGGGATATTTCAGATGTCCGAGCGTCGCGATCCCGTAGGAGGTGATCGTGTCGCCGCTTTGCGTGCTGTCTTGTGCATGTGCGCCGAAGGCCAGTCCCGCCCAGATCAGACCCGCTGCAACCAGCCCGCTCAGCGCGCGCGGCGCCATCTGCGTCCAATCCGTATCGATCGCTTTACTCGCCACTCGCGCTTTTGCCATGCACACCTGCTCCCTGCTCCAAAGCGTTTTCGCGTCTGCCTAGCTAAAAGCCTAAGTGCGCAGGGAGCAAGTTACGAATCTGTAAAGCAGGGCGGGAAATGCAAAAGGCCGCCCAAAGAGGCGGCCTTGAGAAGATTCGAGAGATTTTTGCCTCAGTTCGAATGCTCTTGCAGATAGGCGATCACGTCGTTGCGGTCTTCGGGCTTCTTCAGACCGGCAAAGGACATCTTGTTGCCCGGAATGTAGTCCTTCGGGTTCTCCAGCCACGAGTTGAGCGCTTCGAGCGTCCATTCGCCGCCATGGCTCTCGAGGGAGCCCGAGTAGGAGTAATCGCCAACCGAAGCGACCGCGCGACCGACCACGCCGTCGAGATGCGGGCCAACGCCGTTCTTGCCTTCCATCGAGTGGCAGGCCTTGCACTTGCCGAAGATCTTCTCGCCCTTGGCCGCGTCGCCGGTGCCAAGCTCGATCTGTGCGACTTCCTCTTCCTGAGCCGCGCCATCGCCTTCGTCATCTGTCGCCAGCAGATCACCGGGGGCTGCGGACATCATGTCCTTCATCTCGTGCTCGCTGCCACCCGAAGCGTCATGGCTCTCGCCAACGGTGTAGAGCGCGCTCGAGGCCCAGGCCGTGAGCAGGAAGAACAGCAACGCGCCCAGAAACGCGCCCGCCGCCTTGGTAAAGGTCATGGTATTGAACATGTCTCGTCCCTGATATGCGTCGTCGTCCCGCGCATCTATCCGCACAGGGACTTTCAGATCAAGGGAACTTTACCAGATGTGATCGGATTTTCAGAGGGTGGATAATGAATGACGCAGCGTGAGCCTCCCGCGCCCCGGCCCTTCCCTTCCGCGCGGGCACGGGCTAGGCAGGGCGCAAGACAAGATCAGTGCGGGGGATTGCACATGAGCCGCCAAGGACAATCGCCGAAAACCGGTCGGATCGCCTTTCAGGGCGAGCTGGGCGCCTATTCGCATCAGGCCTGCCGCGACGCGCGCCCGGACCTCGAGCCGGTCCCCTGCCGCACCTTCGAGGACGTGATCGCCGCCGTGAAGAAAGGCGATGCCGATCTCGCGATGCTTCCGGTGGAGAATTCGACCTACGGGCGGGTGGCCGACATTCACCGCCTGCTGCCGGAATCGGGGCTGCATATTCTCGATGAGGCCTTCGTGCGCGTGCATATCAGCCTGATGGCCCTGCCCGGCGTCGAGATCGAGGAACTGGAAAAGGTCCGCGCGCATCTGGTGCTTCTGCCGCAGGCGGCAAGCTTCCTGTCGCGCTACGGCATCCGGGGCGAGGCGGCCGCCGACAGCGCGGGCGCGGCAGCCGAACTCGTGCAGGCGCAGACCCGCAGCGTGGGCGTGCTGGCCTCCGACATGGCCGCCGAGACCTATGGCCTGAACATCCTCGCCCGCCATATCGAGGATCACGCGCATAACACCACGCGCTTCCTGATCATGGGCACCGAGCCCGACACCCGCCCGCGCGGCGAGAAGATGATGACCACCTTCGTCTTCCGGGTGCGCAACATCCCGGCCGCGCTCTACAAGGCGATGGGCGGCTTCGCGACCAATGGCGTGAACATGACCAAGCTGGAAAGCTACATGGTCGGCGGGCATTTCACCGCGACCCAGTTCTATGCCGATGTCGAAGGTCACCCGGACGATCCGGCGCTGGCGCGTGCGCTCGAAGAACTCGACTACTTCACCAGCTATCTGGAAATTCTGGGCGTCTATCCGGCCGCCCCCGAACGCGACAGCTAAGGATCAGGGCGTCAGGCGCTTTTCTCGTGCTGACGCTCGATATCCTGGGCGAATTGTTCGATCCGCTCCTTGAAGCGGCGTTCCAGATTGCCCTTGCCGAGCTTGGCCGACTGGATCATCAGCCGCGCGCCGAGACTGCGCGGCCTCAGGTCCAGCCCGACCTGCAGACGCGTGCGGGTCTTCGACAGATCGGTCAGATCGAAATCCATCACCGCCTCGAAACTGTTCGACACGCCCTCGTAGATGATCAGTTCCGGCACCTCGAAATGCTTCACATCGGTGATCATCTGGCGCTGCTTGCCGCGAAAGCGAAAGCCGATATCCCAGGACATGCCCGCGCCGGGTTCGCTCAGCGTATCAAGCCGTTTCAGCGTGATCCCGCGCCGCATCGCCACCCGCTCGAAACTGCCGAAATCCGCGAGCCGCTCGAAGACGAAACCGGCGGGCGCGGAAATATCTGTGCGGGTCGACAATTTCATAAAGCGGAGTCCTCAGGGCAGATCGGAGGCCGGGGAGTGGCGCACCGTGCGCGGCAAACTGGCCTCATTCCAGCCGATCTGCAAGCCACTCGCGCATCAGCCATCCGGCAATCGCGCCGTGGCGTGGCGCAGATATCTCAGGATCGCGCCCCGCCACCACCTGCAGCAGCCGCTCGCGGCTGATCCAGCGCGCATCGGCGATCTCGACCGGGTCGATGGTGATCTCGGTGGTGGTCGCCACGCCGCGACAGCCCAGCATCAGCGACGCCGGGAAGGGCCAGGGCTGCGAGGCCACGAGAGAGACCTCGCCCACCTCGACGCCGCTTTCCTCGAAGACCTCGCGGCGCACCGCGGCCTCCACCGTCTCGCCCGGTTCCATGAACCCCGCGAGGCAGGAATACATCGTCTCGGGCCAATGCGGGCCGCGCCCCAGCAAGAGCCGGTTGCCGTGGGTGATCAGCATGATGACCACCGGATCGGTGCGCGGAAAATGGTGCCGCTCGCAGACCGGGCAGCGCCGATGCCAACCCGCCTGTTCGGGTTCGCTCTCGGCCCCGCAGGTGGAGCAGAAGCGATGCGTCCGGTGCCATTCCACGAGCCCGCGCGCGGTGGCGGCGATCTCCGCCTCGACCGGGCTGAGGAAACCCATCCGACCGCGCAGCTCCGCGAAGACGATATCGTCGGGCAGATCGGGATGGCGCTGCTCGGAGGCGTCGAAGAAGGCGGCCCCGTCGGGTCGTTCGCCCTCGGGCTCGAAGGCAGAGACATCGCGGGAAAACAGAGCACGCCCATCGTGACACCCGAGGAAAATCTCCGGTCCCGGCATCGCCTCGATCGCCGCCTCGCCCGCGCGCAGAAGATGCAGCCCCTCGGGTCCGAACAGCGGACGCCCGCGCCAAAGCGCGACCACCCGCGCAGTTTTGCCTGCGCGCAGCTCCGCGAGCCGTTTTGCATCTCCTCGCAGATGGGCCGCGCGCTCCAACGCGCCCGGCGCTTCGGCGAAGGCCAATCCCCGCGGATCGAGCACCCGTCCTTGAGACAGCCGGGCGGGCTGCGATATCGGCTTTGGCGTCTCGGCGTGGGAATCGGGCGGCATAAAAAACTCCTGCGGATCGCCCTACCCATGCCACGGGCCGCCAGCCGGAGACCAGTGCCGATCAGGTGACGCGCAAGCCAGATTCGCAGCGCCGCCTTACCTCGCAATCTCGTTACGTAAATTTAAAACTTGGCAAACGACCGACCTCTACTCTAGGTTGCGTATGGGGACACGCGACCGCCAAAAGGCGGCATTTCAACGATAAAAGGTCAATTACAGGCCAAGGGGAACTCATGGGGAAACTGTCTGACCAGGATTGGCCCGGCCAGTTTTCGGATCAGCGCGTCACGCTCGCGCTGAGGCTTCTTGAGACGACCGATTTGCATGGTCAAGCTCGGGGCTACGATTACTTCAATGACCGCCCTGCCCCGCGCAGAGGCTTGGCAGCGCTGGCGTCGGAAATTGCTCAAGCGCGTAGCGAGGCCCCGAACTGCCTTCTGTTCGATTGTGGCGATTTTCTTCAGGGCACGCCGTTGACGCAGCTCTGGAGCGAGCCATGCAAGATCGCAGGCTGCCACGACGGCGAAAATCCGATGATCGCGGCGATGAACGCTCTGGGCTACGACGCGGCGGCGCTTGGCAATCATGAGTTCGATTTCGGGATCGGGCCGCTCGTCCAAGCGTTGGAAGCGGCGAGGTTTCCGATGCTCTGCGCCAATCTGCGCGCCTCCATCGGCACGCCGATCCGCCCTTGGGCGATGCTCGAACGCAGCCTGCTCGACAGTCACGGCATCGAGCGGACCCTGCGCATCGCGGTGATCGGCGTGCTGCCGCCCCCCAGCCTCGCCTGGCTCGAGACCCGGCCCGGGGCCGAGCTTTCGACCTCTTCGCTTCTGGAGGCGACGGAGGCTCAGCTGCAACTGATCCGAGCCTCGGGCGCCGATCTTGTGATCGCCCTCGCCCATACCGGGATTTCGCCCCTGCCGCCGGGCGACGAGGCATCGCAAGACCCCGAACACTCTGCCGAACGGGCGGCGCTTGCGGTCGCGCGGCTCGACGGGGTCGATGTCGTGCTGGCCGGGCATGACCATCACGGCTTTCCCGATGCCACACGGCCGGCCTTCGCGGGGATCGACCCCGTTCTCGGTACGCTTCACGGCAAGCCCGCGCTCAATGCCGGCGCGCGCGGAACACATCTGGGAGTGCTCGACCTCGTACTGGAGCAGACGCACGACGGCTGGAGGCTCGCGGCGCATCGGGCGGAACTGCGCCCGGCGCAGCAGGAGACCGGGCCGGACAGCGCGGCGGTGCTTGCCGCCTCCGAGCCTACCCATCGCCGTACGCTCGATCACATCCGTCGCCCCATCGGCACCACTGCGGAGCCGCTGCACAGCTATTTCACGCAGATCGCGCCGGACCGGACGCTCGCGCTGATCAGCGCGGCGAAACAGCGCTTCGCCCGCGAACGGCTCGCCGGTCGCCCCGAGGCGGACTTGCCCCTCCTCGGCGCTGCGTCGAGCTTCAAATCAGGCGGCGCGGCAGGCTCTGCCCATTTCATCGACATCCCCCCCGGCCCGCTGCGGATGAGCCATGTCGACGATATCTACCTGTTCAACAATACGGTCGGCGCGGTGGAGCTGAACGGCGCGGAGCTACGCGACTGGCTCGAGCAGGCAGCCTCGATCTACAACCAGCAGCATCCCGATGGGCAGTTGCGGATGCTCTGCGACCTCACCTTCGCGAGCTACCATTTCGACGTGATCTCGGGGATCACCTACGAGATCGACCTCTCTCAACCCCCGCGTTTCCGCCCCGATGGCAGCCTGCGGCCCGCCGCGCCCGGCCGCATCCACGACCTGCGCCATGAGGGCGCTCTGATCGGCAACACCGACCGATTCATCGTCGTGAGCAATGATTTCCGCCTGTCGGGCGGCGGCGGCTTCAAGCGGCGGGGCCGTCCCGTTCCAATCGATCCGGAGCCGGTGTTGGTGCGCGATCTACTGCTCGAAGAGATCGATGCACAGGTGGGACCGCTGCATCTCGACGCGCCACCGATCTGGCGGTTCTCTCCCCTGCCCGGCGCGCGTGCGCTCTACCATACGGGTCCCGGCGCCGCGGACTATCTCTGCGAACTGGAACAGGCGGGGCTGCACGCGTCTCCCGGACCGGTCGACGCGACCGGGTTTCTGCCCCTCGAGATTTCGCTCTGAGCGCTCGCCGATGCCGCGCCTAATTTTCTTGCATTCTTGCAGCGCCCCGCCCAAAACTTAATCACGGGACCGTGAGCACCCCGCCTGTTCGCATGGCGTGCGCGGTTTGAGTTTACCCCCGCGCGCCGCCGGTCAGGATCGGTGCGAAAACGGATTAACGAAGTGAGGGATATCATGCTGCACATCAAACCGGGGCTTTTCGCGGCGCTCGCGCTCGGCCTCTCGGCCACGCTGGCACAGGCCGAAACCAAGATGCCTTTCGCGCTGGACTGGAAATTCGAAGGCCCCTCGGCGCCCTATTTCCTCGCCGTGGACGAGGGCTATTACGGCGAGGCCGGGCTCGACGTCGAGATCGCAGAGGGCAAGGGCTCGCTCGACGCGATCCCGAAAGTGGCGACCGGCGCCTATCCGGTGGGCTTCGCCGATATCAACTCGCTGATGAAATTCCTCGACCAGAACCCCGGCGCGCCCGTGACCGCGGTGATGATGGTCTATGACAAGCCGCCCTTCGCTGTGGTGGGCCGCAAGTCGCTGGGTGTGAACGAACCGAAAGACCTCGAAGGCAAGGTGCTGGGCGCACCGCCCCCGGATGGTGCCTGGGCGCAATTCCCGATCTTCGCCAAGGAGACCGGCCTCGACATGGACAAGATAAAGGTCGAGCCCGTCGGCTTCCCCACGCGCGAGCCGATGCTGGCCGAGGGCAAGGTCGATGCGGTCACCGGCTTCTCCTTCTCCTCGACGCTCAACCTCAAGCGCCTCGGTGTCGGCATGGATGACCAGTCGATCCTGCTGATGGCTGATTACGGCGTGGCGCTTTACGGCAACGCGATCATCGTCAACACCGATTACGCGAAGGCCCATCCCGAAGAGATCACCGGCTTCATCAAAGCCACCGCCGAGGGTTGGAAGGCCGCCGTGGTCGATCCGGGCAAGGCCGTGGACGCGCTTCTCAAGCGTAACCCCGCCGCCGACAAGGATCTGGAGACCGAGCGTCTGCAGATGGCGATCGATGCCAACGTCCTGACTGATCACGTCAAGGAAAACGGCATGGGCGGGATCGACGCGGACCGTATGGCCACCGCGATCGAGCAGACGAAGACCGTCTACGAGTTCCAGAACACGCCCGACGCGGCGCTCTATTTCGACAGCGAATACCTGCCCGACGCGGCAGAGTTGAAGATCGACTGATCCGTCACCGTCTCGGGGGCGGGCGCTGCAGACGCGCCCGCCCCTTTTCTCTGCCTTCTCGCGCCGGACCCTCATGGAAAACCTCATCGACATTCGCGGCGTGACCCACGCCTATCAAACCAAGCATGGCCCCCTGCCCGTGCTCGACCATCTCGACATCCGCGTGCCGCAGGGCGAGTTCTGCGCCGTGGTCGGCCCTTCGGGCTGCGGGAAATCCACCCTCACCCGTCTGGTGGCGGGGCTGATGAAGCCCGATCAGGGCGAGGTCTGGCTGCATGGCGAGAAGGTCACCAGCCCGCGTAAGACCGTCGGCATGGCCTTTCAGAACCCGGTGATGCTGGAATGGCGCTCGATCATCGAGAACGTGATGCTGCCCTTGGAGATCGTGGCCCCGGGCATGGCGAAATCCGAGAAGGTCGCGCGCGCCGAGCATCTGCTGGAGATGGTGGGCCTGAAGGGGTTCGAGACCAAGCGCCCGTCCGAGCTGTCCGGCGGGATGCGCCAGCGCGCCTCGCTGTGCCGCGCCATCGTGCATAAGCCCGACGTGCTGATCATGGACGAACCCTTCGGCGCGCTCGACAATTTCACCCGCGAGGACCTGTGGCAGACGATGCGCGATCTGCGCGCTGCCGAGCCCTTCACCGCCGTTCTGATCACCCATGACCTGCGCGAGAGCGTCTTCCTCGGCGATCAGGTCATCGTGCTCTCGGGCCGCCCGGCACATACGCAATACGTGCTGGATGTGGACCTGCCGAAGGATCGCACGATCGACATTCTCTACGAGCCGAAAGCCGTCGACATGCTGCATTTGCTGCGTGATCAGATCCGGATCGCTCAGGGCCGCGACGAGGAGATGCACTGATGGACTTCAAGAAAATCCTCACCCCGATCCTGTCGATCATCGCCTTTCTCGCGATCTGGGAATTCATCGTCTGGGCGAATGGCTGGCCGAATTACGTCATGGCCTCGCCCTCGGACCTGCCCGCCGCCTATATGCGCTACTGGAACCTGTTCCTGATCGACAGCTGGCAGACGCTGTGGCGCACCGTGGCGGGGCTTGCGATCTCGATCGTCTTCGGGACGTTCCTCGGGATGGTGATGGGCTTTTCGCGCACCGCGCGCGATGCGCTCTATCCGCTGCTGGTGGGCTTCAACGCGGTGCCGAAAGCGACCGTGGTGCCGGTGCTGGCTCTGCTGTTCATCGGCGCGCATGACTTCAACACCGTGCTGATGGCCTTCATGATCTCCTTCTTTCCGATCGCGGTGTCGGTGGGCATCGGCCTGTCCACGCTCGAGCCCGAATATCGCGATATCCTCGGCGCGCTCGGCGCCTCGAAATTCACCATCTTCCGCAAGATCGCCCTGCCGAAAACGCTGCCCGAGTTCTTCGGCGCGCTGAAGGTCTCGGTGACGCTGGCCTTCATCGGCACCAACCTCGTCGAGATCATCTCGCCCCATGGCAAAGGCCTCGGCGCGCTGTTCCTGTCGGGCCAGACCAACGGGGATTACCCGCTGATGTTCGCGGTGCTAATCGCCTTGGCCTTCCTCGGGATCCTGCTCTACTACGCCGTCGTCGCGCTGGAGAAGATCTTCGCAGGCTGGGCGGAACGGCAACCGGGTTAAGGGGCGCTGCCCCCGCTCGCGTTCCGCGCGCCCCCCGGGATATTTCCGCCAAGCCGAAGGCGCGCAACGAAGTCTTAACGGCAATTGCGTTAACAAGGAATCGCGGAACAGGCGGGGACGCCGATGACCGCCCAAGACGAAACGGCCCGGCTCGCCCGCCCTTCTGCGGATCGAGCCGGGCATTTTTCGTTTTCGGCTTGGGTCAAATATCCCGGGGGGCTGGCGCAGCGAGCGGGGGCAGAGCCCCCTCGATTGGCGCATCCTGAGCCTGCTGGCTTGCTGCCCTCTTGCCTCACCAGGTGCTTGCAACGCGGCTCGGCACCGCCTGCCGAAACGTCAGGCAGGAATTTTCCCCTTTGCGCAAAATTTCCTCTTGCAGCCTACGCCGCTATCCCCTAAATCCGCCTCCACCGAACCGGCGCGGGCGTAGCTCAGGGGTAGAGCATAACCTTGCCAAGGTTAGGGTCGGGCGTTCGAATCGCCTCGCCCGCTCCAGTTCGGTCAAATACCCAAGGATGCGGGCGTAGCTCAGGGGTAGAGCATAACCTTGCCAAGGTTAGGGTCGGGCGTTCGAATCGCCTCGCCCGCTCCAATACAAAAAAGCCTCCCTTCGGGGAGGCTTTTGTTTTTCCGCCCCACTGCCCGTCAATCGACATGCCCCCGCTTGAGCGCGCCCCCTGCCCCGGCCTATAAGGCGGTGAGTTTCAAGGAGGCGCCCCATGCGCAAGGCCACCATCAGCCGCAAGACCGCCGAGACCGAGATCAGCGTCGAGATCGATCTCGATGGCACCGGTCAGTATGACAACAAGACGGGCGTGGGCTTTTTCGACCACATGCTCGATCAGCTCGCGCGGCATTCGCTGATCGACATGACCGTGCGCGCGAAGGGCGATCTGCATATCGACGATCACCACACGGTCGAGGATACCGGCATCGCGCTGGGTCAGGCGCTGGTGCAGGCGCTTGGCGACAAGCGCGGCATCCGCCGTTACGGCCATTTCGCGCTGGCGATGGATGACACGCAGGTTTCCTGCGCGCTGGACCTGTCCGCGCGCCCCTTCTTCGTGTGGAATTGCGACATGCCCACCGACAAGATCGGCACGTTCGACACCGAACTGGTGCGCGAGTTCTTCCAGGCGCTCGCCACCCATGGCGGGATCACGCTGCATATCGACCGCGTGCATGGCTTCAACAGCCACCACATCGCCGAGGCCGCGTTCAAATCGGTCGCCCGCGCGCTGCGCATGGCGGTCGAGACCGATCCGCGCATGGGTGGCGTGCTGCCCTCGACCAAAGGGGCGCTTTGATGCTCACAGCACTGGTCGATTACGATTCGGGCAACCTGCACTCGGCCGAGAAGGCGTTTCAGCGCATGGCGAACGAGACCGGTCACGGCACGATCGTCGTGACCTCGGAGCCCGACGTCGTCGCGCGCGCCGACCGGATCGTGCTGCCGGGCGACGGGGCGTTTCCGTCCTGCAGCGCGGCGCTCTATCGCTTCGAGGGGCTGGCGCAAGCGATCGAGGAGGCGGTGACCGTGAAGGGCCGCCCCTTCCTCGGGATCTGCATCGGCATGCAGATGCTGGCGACGCGCGGGCTCGAGTTCCGCGAGACCGAGGGCTTCGGCTGGATCCCCGGCGAGGTGGTGAAGATCGAGCCTGCCGATCCGTCGATGAAGGTCCCGCATATGGGCTGGAACGATCTGGTGGTCGACAACGATCACGCCGTGCTCGACGGGATTTCGACCGGCGATCACGCCTACTTCGTGCATAGCTACCACTTCAAGGTGGCCGAGCCGCAGCACCGTCTGGCCTATGCCGAATACGGGGCCGAGATCACCGCGATCGTGGGGCGCGACAATATCGTGGGCACGCAGTTCCATCCCGAGAAATCTCAGGCGACCGGTCTGCGGCTGATCGCGAATTTCCTCGGCTGGAAACCCTGATGGCGCCCAAGGCGGTTCTGTCGTGGTCCTCGGGCAAGGATTGCGCGATGGCGCTGCATGCTTGCCGGACCGAGGGCCACGCGGATGTCGTGGCGCTGCTGTCGACGACCAACGAGGCTTTCGACCGGGTGGCGATGCACGGCACGCGCAATGAGCTGCTGCGCCGTCAGGCGAAGGCCGCGGGCCTGCCGCTGATCGAGGTGCCGCTGCCCTGGCCCTGCTCGAACGCGGATTACGAGGCGCGGATGGCCTCTGCCATGGATCAGGTGAAGGCGCTTGGCGTCGAGACGATGGTCTTTGGTGATCTCTTCCTCGAAGACGTGCGCGATTACCGGATCGAGAAGCTGAAGCCGCTGGGTGTCGAAGCGCTCTTCCCGCTATGGCAGCGGCCTACGGATCAGCTGGCGCGCGAGATGATCGCGGCGGGGTTCGTCACGCATCTGGTGACGGTGGATCCGAGCAAGCTCGATCCCAGCTTCGCGGGGCGACGTTTCGATGAAAGCCTGCTGGCCGATCTGCCCGAAGGCGTCGATCCCTGCGGCGAGAATGGCGAGTTTCACACCGCCGTCAGTGCGGGCCCGATTTTCGACGCGCCGATCCCGGTGCGGGTGGGCGAGACGGTGATGCGCGACGGGTTCGCCTACGCCGATCTGATCCCCGAGTAAGTCCGGCGAGAAACCCCGGCCCGCCGCGTCATCGCAGGGGCCGGGGATTACATCACTTCACGCGCTGCCAGTCCTGCGACTTGCAGAACAGGCCGCCCGCCACGCAACCGGCCAGCGCCATCGCATTGCCGTTCACGGTGACCTTGCCGAGGTAGATCTTGTTGTTGGACGGGCGCCAGACCTTGCCCTGGTACTTGTTGTTGCCCTTCGGCTCCATCCCGATCACGAGCTGCTTGCCAAGGTTCTCCGACTTGTATTCGCCGCCATCCTTGAAGGTCTTCACGATAGTGCCGCAGAATTTCGCCCCGCAGGGCGCGATGTCCACATAGGCATAGGAGCCGTCATCGGGCTGCGTCTTCCAGGTGCCCTCGATCGGGTCGGCAAGCGCCGCGCCTGCGCCCAGTGCCAAAGTCGCGGCGGCGATCATCAAAGTCTTCATGGCGAATTTCCTCCCTTTTGCCTGCTGGCCGCATCAGGCCATGCAAGAGCGATTCCCGGCAAGACTGACGTGACGTCCGCGTCAGGCTTGGAAAATCCGCGAACCCGTGGCAAGAGGCATCGCGACAGTTCAGGAGTGCCCACAGATGATCCTCTACCCCGCAATCGACCTCAAGGATGGCCAATGCGTGCGTCTGCTGCATGGCGAGATGGACAAGGCCACGGTCTTCGGCGACGACCCGGCAGCGCAGGCGGCCAAGTTCGAGGCGGCTGGCTGCGAATGGGTGCATCTGGTGGACCTCAACGGCGCCTTCGCGGGCGAGCCGGTGAACGCCGCCGCCGTCGAGGCGATCCTGTCGCGCATCAAGGTGCCCGCTCAGCTGGGCGGCGGCATCCGCGACATGGCGACGATCGAGCGCTGGCTGGACAAAGGGCTGGCGCGGGTGATCCTCGGCACCGTCGCGGTCGAGAACCCCGATCTAGTGCGTGAGGCGGCGAAAGCCTTCCCCGGACAGGTCGCCGTCGGGATCGACGCGCGTAACGGCAAGGTCGCGACCAAGGGCTGGGCGGAAGAGACCGATGTGATGGTCACCGATCTGGCGAAATCCTTCGAGGACGCAGGCGTCGCCGCGATCATCTACACCGACATCATGCGCGACGGCGCGATGGGCGGGCCGAATATCGCCGCGACCGAGGCACTGGCCCGCGCGGTCGAAATCCCGGTGATCGCGAGCGGTGGCGTCTCGTCGCTGCCCGACCTGATCTCTCTGCGCGACACGGGCGTGATCGCGGGCGCGATCTCGGGGCGGGCGATCTATGACGGGGCGCTCGATCTGACCGAGGCTCTGGCGGCCCTGCGCGCCTGACACAACGCTGAGGAAATCCACCGCAAGTGACACAAATCATTGCGTCATGTGAATTTCCGCGTGAGGGTCAACCCAGCGTTAACACCAAGTGTGGAGGGTGCCATGAAACGCATGATGACGATTGCCGCGGTGACCGCTTGCCTCGCAAGCGCAGCTGTGGCGAATGATACCAAGGGCTTTGTGGGTCTGAACTGGACGTTCGGCCCGGGCGCGAGCGGCCTCGAAGGGGTGTTCGGCGCGATGAATTACGACCTCGATCCGAATGGCGACATCAACGGGGCGAAGCTTTCACTGCATCTCGGCATGGGTCCAGGGCCGGTTCAGGGCAAGATCAAGCTGACGGGGGTCGCCGGTCAGGACAATGCCATGGCGGAACTGGGCATGGGCTATGGTAGCCGCGGCTGGTTCGGCACGGGCGGGCTGATGGGCGAACATTGGACCGTCGGCGGCGATCTGTTCTTCCAGGGCGGCTGGGAAGGCTTCGGCGGCATTCACAGCCTGCAGTTCGACCGGCCGAAAGCGCCGGCATCGGCACCGCTTCCGCCGGCCAATTAAGCCGTCATCGGCTCAACAGGCCCGAACTGACGATCAAGGGCGGCTTCGGTCGCCCTTTTTCCTTAGCTCAGGCGCCCACCGATTTGCGCACCATATCCCAGTAGATATCGGCGACGGTGGCGCGGCTCAGACGTCCGCCTTCGCGGAACCACGTATTCACACCCGTCAGCATCGCGATGATCGCCATCGTCGCGAGCTTGGTATCGGGGATCAGGAAGACGCCTTCGTCCTGCCCCGCCTTCAGGATCGCTTCCAGCTCGGTCTCGTAGGTCTTGCGCAGCCCCTCGATCACCGCGAAATTCTCCGGGCTGAGGTTGCGCAGCTCCATGTAGCTGAGGAACACCGCCTCCGCCCGTTCGAGGTTGAAGCGAATGTGGAACCGCACGAAACGCTCCAGCCGTGCATGGGCGTCGCCCCCGCCGGGCTCGGCGTGCCACGCGGCGATCAGCTCGTCCATATGGGTCTTCAGCAGGTCGAACAGCAGCGCCTCTTTGTCGGGCGTATAGAGGTAGAGAGCCCCCGCCTGCACCCCCACCGCGCCTGCGATCTGGCGCATCGAGACAGCGGCGAACCCGTGCCGCGCAAAGAGCCTTTGCGCCTCGGCGCGGATCTTCGGGCCGGTAATCTCGGAATGGGAGCCAGTCTTGCGTGCCATGATACCGACGCTAACTGAACGGGCGTTCATTATCAAACCCGATTTGCGGCGCAATCGGCACTGGCAATGGGGCCGTGGGCGCAATAGTTTGCCCCTGTCCCGAGAGGAGAGACCATGCGCACGCCTGCCCTGATCGCCCTGTTTGCCTTGCTGGCTTCGCTCGCCGCCTGCTCGAAGCAGTCGATGGAGGGCTATCCGACGCTGCTGCCGATGGACGAGATCCTGACCGATCAGCCGCTCACCCCCGATCCGGCCCCCGAGCTGGAGGCGCGCGCCGATGCGTTGCGCACCCGCGCAGACGCGATGCGCAGCCAATAAAATCTCGCCATCGAGCGGTTGAAGCCGCACGCCGCGTTGCCCTGCCTGCGCTTTCCCGCTAACAGGGCGCAAACCACCCAGTTTCTCTCATGAGGTCCCTATGTCCGCCGTCTCAGATACCGCACCCTTGCGTCTTGGCATCGCGGGTCTCGGCACCGTGGGCATCGGTGTGGTGAAGATCGTGCAACGCCATGCCGATCTGCTGGCGGCCCGCGCGGGCCGTCCGGTCGAAATCACCGCCGTCTCGGCACGCGACCGCACCAAGAACCGCGATGCGGACCTGTCGAGCTATGCATGGGAAGACGATGCGGTGACGCTCGCGCAGCGTGACGATATCGACGTCTTCGTCGAACTGATGGGCGGCCATGAAGGTCCCGCCAAGGACGCCACCGAAGCCGCGCTGAAAGCGGGCAAGGACGTGGTGACCGCGAACAAGGCGCTGCTCGCGCATCACGGTCAGGCGCTGGCGGAACTCGCCGAAAGCCTCGGCCGCACGATCCGCTACGAGGCTGCCGTCGCGGGCGGCATCCCGGTCATCAAGACGCTGACCGAAGGGCTTGCCGGCAACGGCATCCGCCGCGTGATGGGCGTGATGAACGGCACCTGCAACTACATCCTCACGCGGATGGAAGATGCGGGCCTGCCCTATGACACGGTGTTCGAGGAGGCGCGCGCGCTTGGCTATCTCGAGGCCGATCCGAACCTCGACGTGGGCGGGATCGACGCGGGCCACAAGCTCGCCATCCTCGCTTCCATCGCCTTCGGCACGCAGGTCGCTTTCGACGATGTGACGCTGGAAGGGATCGGGCGCATCTCGATCGACGATATCCGCCGCGCGGGCGATATGGGCTACAAGATCAAGCTCCTGGGCGTTGCGCAGATGACCGGCCGTGGGCTGGAGCAGCGGATGACGCCGTGCCTCGTGCCCGCCACCTCGCCGCTGGGTCAGCTGACCGGCGGCACCAACATGACCGTTCTGGAAGGCGACTCGGTCGGCCAGATCGTGCTGCGGGGCGCAGGCGCGGGCGAAGGCCCGACCGCGAGCGCCGTGATGGGCGATGTGATGGACCTCGCACGCGGGTTGCGGCTGCCGGTCTTCGGCCAGCCCGCCGACAAGCTCGAGGCCCCCACCCCCGCCGTCACCGCGATCCCCGCGCCCTATTACCTGCGCCTGCAGCTGTCGGACAAACCCGGCGCGCTGGCGAAGGTCGCGACCGTTCTCGGCGAGGCGGGCGTCTCGATCAGCCGGATGCGCCAATACGGCCATGCCGACACCTCGGCCCCGGTGCTGATCGTCACCCACAAGACGACGCGCGACGCGATCGACGCCGCGATCGACGCCCTGCCCGCGACCCGCGTGGTCGAGGGCGAGCCGATCGCGATCCGCATCGAAGAGGTCTGAGCCGATGGGGATGCTGAGCCATGTCTCGTTGGGCATCTCCGATCTCGACCGGGCGCTGAATTTCTACGCCCCGCTGATGGAGCGGCTCGGTCTGGCGCTGCGCTTTTCCGAGCCCGCCAAACAGTGGGCAGGCTGGACCTCCGAGGATGGCAGCCGCCCGATCTTCTTTGTCACCCGCCCCTTCAACGGCGACGCCCCCGCCCCCGGCAACGGTCCGATGGTCGGTTTCAATGCGCCCGACCGTGCGACGGTCGATGCGGTACACGCCCTCGCGCTGAAACTGGGCGGCACCGATGAGGGCCCGCCGGGGCTGCGCCCGCACTATCACGCCGATTATTACGGCGCCTATTTTCGCGACCCGGATGGCAACAAGCTCTGCATTGCGTGCCATTTTTCACCGCAATAGCGGCTGGCCCCTCCTGTTAGCGTTCACGGGGTTGCCCTTCGCGCCCCCACAGGCTTTACCTATGCGCGGCCCACAACGCCTAGGCAGACAGGAAGACCCAAATGACCCCTCCGAGTGATTTCAACGACCGCATGCTTTCGCTGGGCCTCGCCCGCGTGTCGGAAGCGGCTGCTCATGCCTCCGCCGACCTGATCGGTCGCGGCGACGAGAAGGCTGCCGACCAGGCGGCGGTGAACGCGATGCGCGATCAGCTCAACAAGCTGGAAATTCGCGGCACCGTGGTCATCGGGGAAGGCGAGCGCGACGAGGCGCCGATGCTCTTCATCGGCGAGGAAGTCGGTCAGGGCGTCGGCCCGGAAGTGGATATCGCGCTCGACCCGCTGGAAGGCACCACGCTGACCGCGAAGGACATGCCCAACGCGCTGACCGTGATCGCGATGGCGCCGCGCGGCACGATGCTGCACGCGCCCGATGTCTACATGGACAAGCTGGCCATCGGCCCGGGCTACGAGAAAGACGTGGTCTCGCTCGACATGACCCCGACCGAGCGCGTTCAGGCGCTGGCCAAGGCGCAAGGCGTCGAGACCAAGGACATCGCGGTCTGCATCCTCGACCGTCCGCGCCATGAGGACATGATCGCCGAGGTCCGCGAGACCGGTGCGAAGATCCGCCTGATCACCGATGGCGACGTGGCGGGCGTTATCCACTGCGCCGAGCCCGATTTCACCGGCATCGACATGTATATGGGCTCGGGCGGCGCGCCGGAGGGCGTGCTGGCGGCCTCGGCGCTGAAATGCATGGGCGGCCAGATGTGGGGCAAGCTGTTGTTCCGCAACGACGACGAGCGTGGCCGTGCGAAGAAGGCAGGCATCACCGATCTCGACAAGGTCTATGCGCGCGACGACATGGTGCGCTCGGACGTGATCTTCGCCGCGACGGGCGTGACCGACGGCTCGATCGTGAAGGGCGTGAAGCGCGAGCCGACCTATATCGAATCCGAGACGATGCTGATGCGGTCGAAAACCGGCTCGCTGCGCCGCGTGATCTACCGCAACCCGGTGAAGTAACCGGCGCGTCTGGATATTTTTATCGAGAAGAAGAGAAAGGCCGGAGCGCGATGCTCCGGCCTTTCTTGATTCTGGCTGGCGGTTACTCTGCCGCGTCGGCGTAGCTCTCGACCGGCGGACAGGTGCAAATCAGGTTGCGGTCGCCGAAGACGTTGTCGACCCGGCCCACGGGCGGCCAGTATTTGTCGACGCGGAAGGCGCCTGCCGGGAAACAGCCCTGCTCGCGGGTATATTTCCGGTCCCAATCGGCCACGAGGTCTTCGACCGTATGCGGCGCATGGCGCAGCGGGCTGTCCTCGGGGGTGATCTCGCCCGCCTCGATGTCGCGGATCTCGTCGCGGATCGACAGCATCGCGGTGATGAAGCGGTCGATCTCGGCCTTGGTCTCGGATTCGGTGGGCTCCACCATCAGCGTGCCGGCGACCGGCCAGCTCATCGTCGGCGCATGGAAGCCGTTATCCATCAGGCGCTTGGCGATGTCGTCCACCGTCACGCCCACCTCCGCGAAGGGCCGCGTGTCGATGATGCACTCATGCGCGACACGTCCCCGGTTGCCCATGAAGAGGATCGGGTAGCCCTCTTTCAGCTTCGCGGCGATGTAGTTCGCAGCGAGGATCGCGACGCGGGTCGCCTGCGTCAGGCCCGGCCCGCCCATCATCAGGATATAGGCCCAGGAGATCAGCAGGATCGAGGCCGAGCCGTAGGGTGCGGCACTCACCGGCCCCTCGTCTCCGCCGGTCTCCGGGTGGCCCGGAAGGAAGGGCGCGAGGTGCGACTTCACCCCGATCGGCCCCATGCCGGGACCACCGCCGCCATGCGGGATCGCGAAGGTCTTGTGCAGGTTGAGGTGGCTCACATCCGAGCCGATCTCGCCCGGCTTCACCAGCCCCACCAGCGCGTTGAGGTTGGCGCCGTCGAGATAGACCTGACCGCCATATTCGTGGGTGATGTCGCAGATGCGCTTCACCGTCTCCTCGAACACGCCATGGGTCGAGGGATAGGTGATCATGCAGGCCGCGAGCTTGTCGCCCGCCTCCGCCGCCTTGGCCTCGAAATCCTCCAGATCCACGTCGCCATTGGGCGCGGAATTCACCACGACGACCTTCATCCCCGCCATATGCGCCGAGGCCGGGTTCGTGCCGTGCGCCGACATCGGGATCAGGCAGACATCGCGCTGATCGTCGCCATTGGCGCGGTGATAGGCGGCGATGGTCAACAGCCCCGCATATTCCCCCTGCGCGCCCGAATTGGGCTGCATGGAGAACGCGTCATAGCCGGTGATCTCGCAAAGCTTCGCGGTCAGATCGTCGATCATCTCCGCATAGCCCTGCGCCTGATCGAGCGGTACGAACGGGTGCAGCGAGCCGAATTCCGGCCAGGTCAGCGGCATCATCTCGGCGGCTGCGTTCAGCTTCATCGTGCAGGACCCGAGCGGGATCATCGCGCGGTCGAGCGCGAGGTCACGATCCGACAGACGGCGCATGTAGCGCATCATCTCGGATTCCGCGCGGTTCATGTGGAAGACCGGATGGGTGAGGTAGTCGCTCTCGCGCAGCAGCGCATCCGGCACCGCCGGTTGTTTGGCCTCGGGCGCGGGTTCGGTGATCCCGAACGCATCGAGCACCTTGGCGACAACGCCCGGATCGCTGGTCTCGTCGAGCGAAATCCCGACCCGGTCGCGGCCCACCTTACGCAGGTTGATCCCGCGATGACGGGCGGCGGCGAGGATGCCCTGCTGGCCCACACCCACCTCGACGGTGATCGTGTCGTAGAAATTCGCAGGCTCCACCAAGGCACCGGCCGCTTTCAAAGCCTCGGCCAGTTGCACGGTCAGCAGGTGCACGCGTTCCGAGATCGCGCGCAGCCCGACGGGGCCGTGGAAGACCGCGTAGAAGCTCGCCATGACGGCCAGAAGCGCCTGCGCGGTGCAGACATTCGAGGTCGCCTTCTCGCGGCGGATATGCTGCTCGCGGGTCTGCAGGCTCAGGCGATAGGCACGGTTGCCGTGGCTGTCGATCGACACACCGACGATCCGGCCCGGCATCGCGCGCTTCATCTTGTCGGTGGAGGACATGAAGGCCGCATGCGGGCCGCCATAGCCCATCGGCACGCCAAACCGCTGCGCGGAGCCCACCGCGATATCGGCACCCATCGCGCCCGGCTCCTTGAGCAGGCACAGCGCCAGCAGATCGGTCGCGACCACGGCCACGGCTTTCGCGGCATGGAGCGCCTCGCATTCGGCGGTGAAGTCGCGGACATGGCCATAGGTGCCCGGATATTGGAAGATCGCGCCGAAGACCTTATCCGCCTCCAGCGCCTCGGGCGCGCCCACGATCACCTCGATCCCGAGCGGCTCGGCGCGGGTCTGGATCACGCCGATGGTCTGCGGGTGGCAGTTCTCGTCGACGAAGAAGGCACTGGCCTTCGATTTCGACACGCGCTGCGCCATCGCCATGGCTTCCGCCGCCGCCGTCGCCTCGTCCAGAAGCGAGGCATTGGCGACAGGCAGGCCGGTCAGGTCCGACACCATCGTCTGGAAGTTCAGAAGCGCTTCAAGACGGCCCTGCGCGATCTCGGGCTGATAAGGCGTGTAGGCCGTATACCAGGCCGGGTTCTCGAGGATGTTGCGCTGAATCGCGGGCGGCGTGACGGTGCCGTAATAGCCCTGGCCGATCAGGCTGGTCATCACGCGGTTCTTCTTCGCGACGCCTTCCATCTTCTGCAGGAGGCCGTATTCGGTCAGCGGCGCCCAGCCCAGCGGCTCGGCCTGACGGATGCTTTTCGGCACCGTCTCGGCGATCAGCGCGTCGAGGTCCGGCGCCCCCACGGCCTTGAGCATCTCCTCCATCTCGGCCGGTGAGGGTCCGATATGGCGGCGATTGGCGAAATCGTAACTGTCGTAAGTCGTGGGGGTGAAGGTCATGGATATTACCCGATGAAGTCTATGTAAGCGGCCTCGTCCATGAAGCCGTCGAGCGCGGAAGCGTCGGTGAGTTTCATCTTGAAGAACCACGCCTTGCCCAGCGGGTCTTCGTTCACGAGGCCCGGATTGTCGGCCAGATCCTCGTTGATCGCGACGATCTCGCCGTCGAGCGGCGCGAGGATGTCGGAGGCGGCCTTGACCGACTCGATCACGCAGATCTCGTCACCCTTCTCGACCGTGTCGCCGACATCCGGCAGCTCGACGAAGACGACATCGCCAAGTTGCTCGGAGGCGTGTCCGGTGATGCCGACGATCACAACGTCGCCTTCAGTTTTGAGCCATTCGTGGTCTTCGGTGAATTTCATGTAACGTCTCCCGATTGGTTGTTCAGCGTTTGTAAGTGGCAGGGCGGAAGGGCATCGGCACGACCTTGGCGGGCAGGCGCTTGCCGCGCACCTCGCCATAGACGGTGGTGCCTTCCTCGGTGCCCGCGGGCAGATAGGTCATCGCCATCGGCGCTTCGATCGAGGGGCCGAAACCGCCAGAGGTCACGCGCCCGATCGGATCGCCACCCTCGGCCTCGGCGAAAATCTCGACGCCTTCGCGCATCGGCGCGCGGCCTTCGGGGCGCAGGCCGAGGCGCAGGCGGCTCGGGCCGTTTTCCAATTCGCTCAGGATGCGATCCGCGCCGGGGAAGCCGCCTTCGCGCTCGCCCCCCTTGCGGCGCACCTTCTGGATCGCCCAGGCGATATTGCCCTCGACCGGGGTCGTGGTGGTGTCGATATCGTGGCCGTAGAGGCAAAGCCCGGCTTCGAGCCGCAGGCTGTCGCGCGCGCCCAGACCGATCGGCTCCACCGCCTCATCGGCGAGCAGCTTGCGGGCGAATTCCACCGCGCGGTCCGCGGGCACGGAAATCTCGTAGCCATCCTCGCCGGTATAGCCCGAGCGCGAAATCCACAGCTCCGCCCCGTTCCAGTGATAGACGCCCACATCCATGAAGCGCATCTTGGCGGTGCCGGGCACCAGCGCCTCCAGCACCCCCTCGGCGGCGGGCCCTTGCAGCGCCAAGAGCGCGCGGTTGGTGAGTTCCTCGACCGCCTCCAGATGCGCCCGCATATGGGCGATGTCGTCTTCCTTGCAGGCCGCGTTCACCACGACGAAGAGATGATCGCCACGGTTCGCCACCATCAGGTCATCGAGAATGCCGCCATTCTCATCGGTGAACATCGCATAGCGCTGGCGGCCCTCTTTCAGGCCCATCAGGCTGACCGGCACCAGCGCCTCGAATGCCTCGGCAGCGCCTTCGCCCGGCACGATCACCTGCCCCATGTGGCTGACATCGAACAGCCCGGCCTTGGCGCGGGTGTGCAGGTGCTCCTTCATCACGCCCAGCGGATATTGCACGGGCATCTCGTAGCCCGCGAAAGGCACCATCTTGGCGCCCAGTTCCACATGCAGATCGTATAGCGGTGTGCGTTTCAACTCGCTCATCGCGGCCTCCCCTTCAGCCGGATGATCCGGCATCGATTCATGAGCCTTCCGGCTCGCCCGATGCCCCCTCTGTCCGTGCCTGCGATGCAGACGCCTGAGATCGTTATCCCTTCGGCGGATGCCGCGATTGCGCGCCGCATCACTCTCCAGAGTCCTTCGTCGGGCACGGTCCTTTTGCCTGAGAGTTTACCGGGGCGGTTGCTCCTTCGGCACCGAGGTTTCCCCCGGATTCTCCCGTATCCGACTTCTCCCGATTACCTGACCGCTCGCGCAACTGACAAGCCCCAATCGCCAAAAGCGCCGCTTTGTCGCCGAAAACGACCTCACGAGGTCGCGAACTGCCCAAACAAAAAGCGCGAGGGATTCACCCCTCGCGCCTCTAGAATTGGTTGTACGAGCCTGCGGCGGAGCCGTCAGCCGCGCGCCGGAACCTTGTGCAGAAGCGGCATCAGCTCGCCCATATCGGGCCCGTGCGCCATGCCGGTCACGGCCTTGCGCAGCGGCATGAACAGCCCCTTGCCCTTGCGCCCGGTCGCTTCCTTCACCTCCGAGGTCCAGTCCTTCCACGTGGTGTCGGAATAGGGCGGCGCGGGCAGCATCGTCATGGCCTGCGCGATGAAGTCGCGATCTTCGTCGTCGATCGACGGCTCCGCACCGTTCAGACACAGATCGGCCCAGCCCTTCAGGTCGTCGAGCTTGTCGATATTCTGCGAAGCGACCTTCCAGAAACGCTCGCGCTGATCCTCGGGGATGCCGAGCTCCGCGATACGATCCGCCACGGCCGAGAACGGGAGGTGCTGGTTGCGCGCGCGGGTAAGCGGGATCAGGTCCGCCGGGTCGAATTTCGTCGGCGCCGAGCCGAAATGGTTCAGATCGAACCCGTCGGCCAGCTCGTCGATCGACATCTTCAGCTCGATCGGCTGGCTCGAGCCCAGACGCGCCATCATCGACAGCAGCGCCTCGGGGGCGATGCCTTCGGCGCGCAGATCGCGGATCGAGAGCGCGCCAAGGCGCTTCGACAGTTCTTCGCCCTGCGGGCCGGTCAGCAGCGAATGGTGCGCGAAGCTCGGAACCTTACCGCCGATCGCCTCGATGATCTGGATCTGCGTCGCGGTATTGGTGACGTGGTCGCCGCCGCGCACGATATGGGTGATGCCCATATCCGCGTCATCGACCGGCGAGGCGAAGGTGTAAAGCACCTGCCCCGAGGCCTTGATCAGCACCGGATCGGACACCGACGCCGCGTCGATCGACAGATCGCCGAGGATGCCGTCTTTCCACTCGATCCGCTCGAGTTCCAGCTTGAAGCGCCAGTAACCTTCCTTGCCGTCCGCGCGCATCGCGTCTTTTTCGGCATCGCTCAGGTGCATCGATGCGCGGTCATAGACCGGCGGCTTGCCCATGTTCAGCTGTTTTTTGCGCTTGAGGTCCAGCTCGGTCGGGCTCTCGAAGCATTCATAAAGCTTACCGTCGGCCTTCAGCTTCTCGGCCACCTCGGCATAGCGGTCCAGACGCAGCGACTGGCGCTCCTCGCGGTCCCATTCGATGCCGAGCCATTCGAGGTCCTGCTTCAGCGCGTCGATATATTCCTGCTTCGAACGCTCCTGATCGGTATCGTCGAGGCGCAGGATGAATTGACCGCCGGTCTTGCGGGCGATCAGGTAGTTCATCAGCGCGGTGCGCAGGTTGCCGACATGGATATAGCCGGTGGGCGACGGGGCGAAACGGGTAACGGTGGTCATCTGGGCAAACTCCTGTTGGCGCCTGCTCTTTCACAAGGCGGCCCGTTTGTCCATATGAGGGGCTATGCGGCGCGTGCAGAGCGGCTTGGAGGGGGCGATGAGCGAGGGTTACGACTGGGCGGAGGTCATGGCGCCGGGCATCGAGGAGATCGAGGCGCTGGCCGAGGCCGCACGCGCGGCGCTTCCGCCGGAATTCGCACGCGCCGCGCAGGGCGTCGCGATCCGGGTGGAAGACTTTGCCTCCGAGGCGATGCTCGCCGATCTCGGCATCGAGGACCCTTTCGAGCTGACCGGGCTTTATGACGGCATCCCGCTGACCGAGAAATCCGTGATGGACCCCGGCGGCCATCCGGACGTGATCTGGCTCTTCCGCCGTCCGATCCTCGACGAGTGGGTCTCGCGCGGAAACGAGCCCCTCGGGTCCCTCGTCACCCATATTTTCGTGCATGAACTGGCGCATCACCTCGGGTGGTCCGACGCGGATATTTCGTCGATCGATCGCTGGTGGGAGTGAACCGAAGCGGCTCACGCAACGTTCACGACTTAGTGGAAGCAGCGCGATGCGCTAGACTTCGACCTGCGAAGATCAACCATCGAGAGGGAGAGACCCGATGACCAGGACCTTCATGACCCGCCGTACTGCCCTGAAAACCGCCGCTTTCCTGCCCGCCGCCCCCACGCTTCTGACCGGGACCGGCGCCGCCGCGCAAAGCTCCAACGAAGCCCCGCCCGCGATCCCGCGCTATCGTCGGATGCAGATGGGCGATCTGACGATTACCACGTTGCTTGCCGGATCGCGCGAGCTGGAAAACCCGCAGACGATCTTCGGCATGAATGCCAGCCCCGAGGATTTCGCGGCCGTCTCGGACGCCGCCTATATCCCCGCCGACAAATCGCTGAACTTCTTCACGCCGACGCTGATCGAGACCGGGTCGGAAAAGATCCTCTTCGACACCGGCCTGTCGCCCGAGGGGATCACTTCGGCGCTCGCCGCAGCCGGGCACGCGCCCGAGGACATCACCCATGTCGTGATCACCCATATGCATGGCGACCACATCGGCGGGCTGATGGGCGATGGCGGCGAGACCTTCGCGAATGCCGCCTATATCACCGGGCAGAAAGAATTCGATCATTGGTCGAATGCGGGCAACGACACGTTCGAGGCCAAGGTCCGTCCGCTGGCCGAGAAGATGAGCTACCTCAAGGGCGGCGATTCGGTCGTCTCCGGCATCTCGGCGGTCGAGGCGTTCGGCCACACGCCGGGCCATATGGCCTTCATGGTAGAGTCGGGCGGCAAGGGGCTGATGCTCGCCGCCGATACCTCGAACCACTATGTCTGGTCACTTCAGCGTCCCGATTGGGAAGTGAAATACGACATGGACAAAGAGATGGCCGCGAAGACCCGCAAGGAGCTTCTGGGCCGTGTCGCCGCCGACAAGCTGGCCTTCATCGGCTATCACATGCCCTTCCCCGGCGTCGGCCATCTGGAGGCGCTGGACACTGGCTTCCACTTCCATCCGATCACCTACCAGCTCAACGTCTGATCCGTGACGCGTGCGGGGCCAACTCGCACGGAGAGTTTCAGGCGCGCGCCCGACCGGCGCGCGCTTTTCTTATGTCACCCCGCTCCGAGCGGCACACGTCTCTTAGGGCCACGACTGGCTGCGCCCCACCCGTCAGGCGGCGGCATCGCCCTCATGAAGTTCCATGCGCACGAGGGTCTGGTTGAGCAGGATATAGGCGATCTCGCCGAACGTGACGGGGCCGGTAAAGCCGCCGGTCCGCTGTCCTTCCAACTCGCCATAGAGATAGTTCAGGATACAGTTGCACGAATATTCGTTGGCGCCTTTGCCCCCCGCGCCTTCAGCGAAGGCCTGCGCGTAGGAGCCCAGCGCCTGCGCCAGACGGTATTCGACCCCTTCGACAACGGGGGCGTAGAATTTCACCTTGCCTGCCTCGGCATCGACCTCCTGGATCGAAACATTGACGAGCGTGCCTGCGTAATTTGCGACCAGAGGCAGGCGCGTGTCGAGCTCATGCTCGGCGATGTAGCGGGCGAGATTGACCTCTTGCCCCTCGACCATCACCGTCTCGGCTTCGAATCCGGCCTTCGGGAAGGTAAAACGTACCGCCTCAGCCTCGCCTTGGGCGAAGATATTGAGGGTGTCGAGATCGGCCGCGACGCCATCGGGCAGCGCGACATGCAGCAACACCGCCCCTTCGTCATGCGCCACGCCCGTCGCGCCGTCGAACACCTTCGGCGCGCGTTTGCCCAGCTCGTCGAGATGCACGCCGGTGATCCAGCCCGCAAGCGGCTGATCGAAGAGACCGGGATAGCCCTGCCCTTCAACCGCAAAGTCGGAATGCGCCACCGAGAAGGCGGGGATCATGATCATGGTGAAGCCATTCTCGGCGTAGCCTTCGGAAATCTTCGGCAGATCGCCCACGTCGATCCAACGCGGCACCGCGCCCGTCGCCCGCTCGAACCGGGTGCAGAACAGCTTGTCACGCACCACCGCCCCGCCCTCTTCGGTGACGAAATAGACGGTGGTACCGCCGATCCATTTGCCGCGCGGGAGCTGCGCCAGAAGCGCCTCGTCCCCCGCCACGACCATGACGTCACCCGCCTCGATCCGCGCGGCGGCCTCGGCCACGCTCAACATCTCATTTTTCATCCCGGATCCCCTCTCGAGCCTAGAACGCCGCGACATCGCCGGCGGCAAAAGCATTTTTCGTCACGAACTCACGCAGCTCCGCGATCTTCTCGCCAAGCGAGGCCGGGCGCGCGGCCACCTCGCGACGCAGGCGCGCAATCAAAATCTTCGTCGCCAGCGACGCTGCACTCAAATCGCTCTGACTCGTCAAAACCCGCTTCCATCGCGGATCATCGGCACCCGGGACCATCCTCACACTCCTTTGAAACAGCACGGGAGATGTCATAGCGCACCATCCCTTAACACTGCGTTGACAGGCGCGAGTTCCGCGCCGCAAAGTCGGGCTCTGGGCCAAAAGGAGACGCGATGACCTCGATCCTCACGATCACGCTCAACCCGACGGTCGATCTGTCGATCGAGACCCCCGAGGTCGCCCCCGAGCGCAAGCTGCGCTGCACGCGGCCGCTCACGGATCCGGGCGGCGGCGGGTTGAATGTCAGCCGCGCGATCGCCGCTCTGGGGGGCAATTCCACGGCTTTCGTGGCCCTTGGCGGAACCACCGGCGACCGGGTGATGCGGCTTCTGGCCGAGGCCGGGATCGCCGTCTTCCCCTTCCCCGCGCCGGGCGAGACGCGGATGAGCCTGACCGCCACCGACCAGAGCACGGGCGCGCAATATCGCTTCGTGATGCCGGGGCCGGACTGGGGCGCACGCGATGTCGCGAAGGCGCTCAGCCGGATCGCGCGGGCCGCGCCTGAAGGTGGGATCGTGGTTCTGTCCGGCTCGCAACCGCCCGGCGTGCCCGAAGACTTCCCCGCGCGTCTGGCGACGAAGATGGCGCGGACCAAAGCGCGGCTTTTCCTCGACACCTCCGGCGAGGCGCTGCACCAGCTGATGGAAAGCGAGGTGCAACCTGCCGATGTGCTGCGGATGGACGAGCTGGAAGCGGAGGGGCTGGCAGGACGCGAACTTCCCGAACGCCGGGATAGCGCCGATTTCGCACAAAGCCTCGTGCGGCGCGGGCTGGCGCATGCGGTGATCGTTGCGCGCGGCTCGGACGGTAATGTGTTGGCCACCAAGGATGCGCGCTGGTTCGCCGTGGCCCCGAAGGTCGACGTGGTCTCCAAAGTGGGCGCGGGCGACAGTTTCGTGGCCGCCTTCACCTTGGCGCTGGCCCGCGGCAAACCCTTCCCCGAGGCGTTGCAGCAAGGCGCTGCGGGCGCGGCGGCGGCCGTGACCACGCCTGCGACCGATCTGTGCTCGGCCGCGATGGTGCGCCGCCTTCTGCCGCATTGCCCGGTCGAGCCGGTCTGAGCACTCTGCCCCTTTGCCTCGCGGCACCTGCGCGTTATGAAAGCGCCAAAGGAGCGCCGCCCATGCTGAAGACCCGCATCATTCCCTGTCTCGACGTCGCCGATGGCCGCGTCGTGAAAGGCGTCAATTTCGTGAACCTGATCGACGCGGGCGACCCGGTCGAGGCTGCCAAGGCCTATGACGCGGCGGGCGCCGACGAGCTGTGCTTCCTCGACATCCACGCGACGCACGAAAACCGCGGCACGATGTTCGATCTGGTGACCCGCACCGCCGAGCAATGTTTCATGCCGCTCACCGTGGGCGGCGGTGTGCGCACCCATGAGGACGTGCGCGCGCTGCTGCTGGCCGGGGCCGACAAGGTCTCGTTCAACTCCGCCGCCGTGGCCGATCCGAACGTGATCACCGAGGCCGCCGACCGGTTCGGCAGCCAGTGCATCGTCTGTGCGATCGACGCCAAGACCGTGGAGCCGGGCCGCTGGGAGATCTTCACCCATGGCGGGCGCAAATCCACCGGGATCGACGCGGTGGAATTCGCGCGCACCGTGACTGCGAAGGGCGCGGGGGAAATCCTGCTGACCTCGATGGATCGCGACGGCACGCGTTCGGGCTTCAATCTGGAGCTGACGAAGGCGATCTCGGACGCGGTGGACGTGCCGGTGATCGCCTCCGGCGGCGTCGGCAATCTCGATCATCTGGTGGAAGGCGTGACCAAGGGCGGGGCCTCGGCCGTGCTCGCCGCCTCGATCTTCCACTTCGGCGAATACACGATCCGCGAGGCCAAGGAGCACATGGCCGCCGCGGGCATTCCGATGAGGCTGCAATGAGCATTCTGGACCAACTCGCCGCGACCATCGAGAGCCGCAAGGGCGCCGATCCCGACACCTCTTGGACCGCGAAACTGCTGGCCAAGGGCCCGGAGAAATGCGCCGAGAAATTCGGTGAGGAAGCGGTGGAAGCGATTATCGCCGCGGCGAAGAACGACCGTGAGAACCTGACCTATGAAGCGGCGGATGTGCTCTATCACCTCTTGGTGATGCTGGCGGCGCGCGACGTGAAGCTGGCCGATGTTCTGGCCGAGCTGGAGCGCCGCGAAGGGACGTCCGGCATCGCCGAGAAAGCGGCCCGCAGCTAAGGGGCGCTGCCCCTCTGCCTTACGGCATTCACTCCGGGATATTTCTCAAGAGCGAAGGCGCGGTCCGTGCCTGTCTTCGCTCTTGCCGAAATATCCCGGGGGTGAGGGCGAAGCCCGAGGGGGCTGGCCCCCTTTCCCTGCGCGAACCGCGTGCTAGCTGGCCCTTCAAACAGGAGGCTTTCATGGCACAGACGCAAGACACCAACCGCAAGATCATCCTCGCCGAACGCCCGAAAGGCGCGCCGAACGAGAACACGCTGAAGCTCGAGACCGAGGCCGTGCCGCAGGCGGGCAAGGGCGAGATGCTGCTGCGCACCGTCTATCTGTCGCTCGACCCCTATATGCGCGGGCGGATGTCGGATGCGAAATCCTACGCGACCCCGGTCGAGATCGGCGGCGTGATGACCGGTCAGGTCGTGGCCGAGGTCATGGAGAGCGATGTCGCGGGCTTCTCGAAGGGCGACTATGTGCTTTCGCCCTCGGGCTGGCAGGACTTCTTCGTCTCGGATGGCACACAAGTGCTCAATCTCGGGCCGGAGCCGGAGAACCCGAGCTGGGCCTTGGGCATCCTCGGGATGCCGGGCTACACGGCCTATGCGGGCCTGCTGAAGATCGGCGAGCCGAAACCGGGCGAGACGGTCGTGGTTGCCGCCGCCTCCGGGCCGGTGGGCGCGACGGTGGGCCAGATCGCCAAGATCAAGGGCTGCCGCGTCGTCGGCGTCGCGGGCGGGGCCGAGAAATGCGCCCATGTCACCGACACGCTGGGGTTTGACGCTTGCATCGACCACCGCGCGGACGATTTCGCCGAGCAATTGGCCGCGGCCTGCCCCGACGGGATCGACGTCTATTTCGAGAATGTCGGCGGCAAGGTGCTCTATGGCGTGCTGCCGCTTCTCAATCCCTTCGCGCGGATGCCGGTCTGCGGCATGGTCGCGTGGTATAACCTGCAAGGCCTGCCCGAGGGGCCCGATCACGGCCCGCAGATCCTCTCGACGATCCTGCGCATGAAGGTGAAGGTGCAGGGCTTCATCATCTTCGACAGCTTCCCGATCGAGCTTTATCAGGAATTCTCCGAGGCGATGACCGGCTGGCTGAAAGAGGGCAAGGTTCAGTACAAGGAGCAGGTGGTGGAAGGCCTCGAGGCCGCGCCGCAGGGGCTCTATGACCTGCTGGAGGGCCGCAATTTCGGCAAGATGGTCGTGAAAGTCGGCTAAAAGCGAGACACGCGCGCAGGGCTTTCGCATCCGTGACTTGCCCTGCGCCGCGCATCGCTTATCTCTATGCCTATGTTTGGACGCCTCTTCGATATGCTCAACGATCCCGCCCCCGATCCGATGGAGGGGGCCGATCGCGAATTGGCGCTTGGCGCACTTCTGGTGCGGCTCGCGCGGTCGGATGAAAACTATACCGAAGAGGAGAAAGCCCGGATCGACCGGGTTCTCGCGCAGCGCAACGGGCTCTCGGGCTTCGAGGCGACCGAGATGCGCAAGCGCGCCGAAGAGGTCGAGGCGGGCGCGCCCGACACGGTCCGCTTCACCCGCGCGCTGAAGGATAAGGTCGCCTATGAGGACCGCACCGGCGTGATCGAGGCGCTGTGGGACGTGGCGCTGGCCGATGGCGTGCGCGATGCCCATGAGGATGCGTTGATCCGCCTCGCGGCGAAGCTTCTGGGCGTCAACGACGTCGATTCGGCGGTGGCGCGGCAACGCGTCGAAGCCCGCCGCACCTGAATTCGACGGGCACCCCGGCGCGGGGCGCGACCGCTCCGCGCCTGTTTTTTCCTCAGATGCTCGTGATTTCGGCCCCTTCCCCATCGTCAACCGGGCAGACGCAGTTGCATTCGGCGGTCAAATCGCGCCAGATTGCGCGGATGGACAAAGAGAAGCTGCCTGCGTGACCCGAAACGAGCCTGCGCCCCAAGACGCGCCCGTCATCGAAATCCGTGACCTTTACAAGAGCTACGGCTCGCTCGAGGTGCTAAAAGGCGTCTCGATCACCGCGCCACGCGGCCATGTGGTGTCGTTGATCGGCTCCTCCGGCTCGGGCAAATCGACCCTCTTGCGATGCTGCAACCTGCTTGAAGACAGCCAGAAGGGCGATGTGATCTTCGAGGGCGAGTCTGTGCATTGGCGTGGCGAGGGGCTCAATCGTCGCCCCGCCGACCGCGCGCAGGTCACCCGGTTCCGCACCAACCTGTCGATGGTGTTCCAACAGTTCAATCTCTGGGCGCACATGACGATCTTGCAGAACGTGATGGAAGCGCCGGTGACGGTGCTGGGCCGCGACAAGGCAGAGGTCGAACCGCTGGCGCGCCAATTGCTCGACAAGGTCGGCATCGGCGACAAATGCGACGCCTGGCCCGCGCAGCTCTCGGGCGGCCAGCAGCAGCGCGCGGCGATCGCGCGGGCGCTGTGCATGGAGCCCAAGGCGCTTCTCTTCGACGAGCCCACCTCGGCGCTCGACCCGGAATTGCAGCAAGAGGTGGTGAAGGTCATCAAGGACCTCGCCGCCGAACACCGCACCATGATCCTCGTCACCCACGATATGCGGCTGGCGCGTGACGTCTCCGACCACGTCGTCTTCCTGCATCAGGGCAAGATCGAGGAAGAGGGCCCGCCAGAGGCTCTGTTCGGCGCGCCGAAATCGACGCGCCTGCAACAATTCCTGTCGGCCACCGCGCCGGCTTGAACCAACCCAAGAATTAACAACGGGGAACCAAGATGAAAAAACTGATCCTGACCGCTGCCATCCTCGGCCTCTCGGCCGGCGTCGCTGCGGCACAGACCGTCCGCATGGGCACCGAGGGCGCCTACCCTCCCTACAACTTCATCGACGATAACGGTGAAGTCGCGGGCTTCGAGCGCGAGCTCGGCGACAAGCTGTGCGAGATGGAGAGCCTCGACTGCACCTGGGTCACCAATGACTGGGATTCGATCATCCCGAACCTGCTCTCGGGCAACTACGACACGATCATGGCTGGCATGTCGATCACCGCTGAGCGCGAGAAGACCATCGACTTCACCCAGGCCTATTACCCGCCGGCAGCCTCGTCCTACATGGCGATGGACCCGGGCGCGGACCTCAAGGGCGGCGTGATCGCGGCGCAGACCGGCACCATTCAGGCGGCCCATGTCGCTGAAACCGGTGCGACGCTCGCCGAATACGCCACGCTCGACGACACGATCGCGGCCGTGAAGAACGGCGAGGCCGACGCAGTCTTCGCCGACAAGGACGCGCTCAAGCCCTTCGCGGGCCAGGACAACCTGGAGTTCGTGGGCGACGACGTGCAGCTCGGCAAAGGTATCGGCATCGGCCTGCGCAAGTCCGACACCGAGCTGAAGGCCAAGTTCAACGACGGCATTTCCAAGCTGAAAGCCGATGGCACGCTCAACGAACTGCTCAAGAAGTATTTCGGCGACGACGCCATGACCTTCAAGAACTGATCCAGAAAACGAGGCCGGGGCGGCATGAGCCGCTCCGGTCCCGACCGGAAGTCCGATGTTCGAAAGCTGTTCCGATCCCTCTGCCCTTCACGGGCTTGGCTGGCTGCTCTGCTACCTGACCACAGGTAAGCAGATCATGTTCTATGGCTCGTTCGGCATCGTGCTGATCCTGCTGGCCGTGACCGCGCCGGTGGCGCTGATCTTCGGCTTCGGCGGAGCCTTGGCCGCCCGGTCGAGCGCCGCCCCGCTGCGCCTTCTCGGACGCGGCTACATCGCGATGGTGCGCGGTGTGCCCGATATCATCTTCTTCCTTTTCGTGCCGATCGCGATGGACCAGGGCCTCGAATACCTGAAGTCACGCGCGGTCTGCTCCGACCCCGGCCCCGCCTGGACGGGCAACGAATTCCACGTCTGTGCCGCGGCGAAAATCCCGCTCGGCACGGCCCCGCAATTCTATCACGAGGCCTATGGCTTTGCGCTGGCCGTGGTGGCCTTCTCCATCGTCTATGGCGCCTTCGCCGCCAACGTGCTGTTCGGCGCGATGCAGGCGGTGCCGCGCGCGCAGCTGGAGACCGCCGAGGCCTACGGCATGACCCGCGCGCAGGTGAACCGCCGCGTGCTGATCCCGCAGATGTGGGCCTATGCGATCCCCGGCCTGTCGAACCTCTGGATGATCCTCATCAAGGCGACGCCGCTGCTGTTCCTGCTGGGCATCGAAGACATCGTCTACTG
Organism: Thioclava sp. ISO4; assembly: GCF_058105145.1. NCBI lineage: Bacteria > Pseudomonadati > Pseudomonadota > Alphaproteobacteria > Rhodobacterales > Paracoccaceae > Thioclava > Thioclava sp. ISO4. The sequence continues at coordinate 1,654,151 of NZ_CM176571.1, read as the reverse complement.
GGCGCGCGAACTCGGCGCGACCAAGTCGAGCATCTACGCCTATCCGCATCCCGACTGGCGTCTCTATTACTTCCTCGTGCTGCTGGTCTTCTATCTGGTGATGACCAAGCTCTCCGAGATCGTGCTGGCCCGCATCAACCGCCGCCTCGCCTTCGGGCAGGCCACGGCTGCCGGTGAAGCGCTGAGAAAGGCGGACGCATGAGCTGCATTCAGACCATCGCGGATTACGGGCTGCGCTCCGTCGGCATCGGCGAGCGGCTGCTGCCGCGCTCCGATTTTACCATGTGCCAGCAATTCACCCTGATCGGCTCGGGGATGATCTGGAACCTCTATTTCGGCATCCTCGCGCTGCTGGCAGGGTTCTTCCTCGCCACGACGCTGGCGGTCGCCAAGAACTCCGATCGCGCGCTGATCCGCAAACCAGCGGAGTGGTTCATCTTCGTCTTCCGCGGCTCGCCGCTCTTCATCCAGTTCTTCCTCGCCTATGAGGCCTTCGCGATGCTGCCCCGTGCAGGCTTCCCGGTCCTCGGGATCACGATCGAGACGGACTGGATCACGCGGGCCTGGGCAGGCGCGCTGATCGTGCTGTTCTTCAACACCTCCGCCTATGCCGCCGAGATCTTCTACGGCGCGCTGCGCTCGGTGCCGAAAGGCGACATGGAAGCCGCGGACGCCTACGGCATGACCGGCTGGACCAAGTTCCGGCGCGTGACATGGCCCACGATGCTCCGGCTCGGCTGGCCGTCCTACACCAACGAGGCGATCTTCCTATTCCACGCCACCACGCTCGTGTTCTTCTCGGGCTTCCCGGCGTTCCGGCAGGAGGGCGACGCGCTCTATTACGCGAAATATTTCGCGGACAAGACCTTCAATCCCTTCATCCCCTACCCGATCGCGGCGTTCTACTTCATCCTGCTCACGCTCTGCGTCATCGCGGTTTTCGGGGTGATCAACCGCCGCCTGAACCGCCATCTGCCGCAGGAAAGCCGCAAGCGCTTCCGGTTCAGGCCGCAGATAATCAGGTGACACATGAACTGGCTGCACGACCATCCCGACGTTCGCACGATCCGCGTGGCGGCGGCCGATCTCAACGGGGTGGCACGCGGCAAGCGCCTGCCAGCCCGCTTCGCCGATAAGGTCTTCACCGAAGGGACGCGCTTTCCCTATTCGGTGATGAATCTCGACATCTGGGGCGAGGATGTCGAAGACAGCCCGCTCGTGTTCGAATCCGGCGATGCCGACGGGCTTCTGATGCCGACCGAGCGGGGCTTCCTGCCGATGCCGTGGCTCTCGGCGCCGACCGCGCTGCTGCCGATCTGGATGTTCCATATGGACGGCAAGCCCTATGCGGGCGATCCCCGGCAGGCGCTCGCGCGCGTGGTGGAGCGCTACAAGGCGCTGGGGCTGACCCCGGTGGTCGCGACAGAGCTGGAGTTCTTCTTGATCGACGACAGCGGCAAGACGCTGCGCGTGCCGCCCTCGCCGCGATCGGGCAAACGCCGCACCGGCGGCGAGGTCCTCTCGCTCCGCGCGCTCGACGCGTTCGACATCTTCTTCAGCCAGCTCTACGACGCCTGCGAGGCGATGGATATTCCCGCCGATACCGCGATCTCCGAAGCGGGTCCGGGGCAGTTCGAGATCAACCTTTCGCACCAGCCCGACCCGCTGAAGGCCGCCGATGACAGCTGGCTGTTCAAGATGCTGGTGAAAGGTCTGGCGCGCGCGCATGGCTTCGCCGCGTCCTTCATGGCCAAACCTTACGACGAATGGCCCGGAAACGGGATGCATATGCATTTCTCGGTGCTCGACGCCGAGGGCAACAACATCTTCAACGACGGCACGCCGCAAGGCTCGGACCAAATGCGCCACGCGGTCGCCGGGTGCCTCGCCGCGATGGCGGGCTCGGGCCTGATCTTCGCGCCGCATGAGAATAGCTATGACCGGCTCGTGCCCGACGCCCATGCGCCGACCGGCATCGCCTGGGCCTATGAGAACCGCACCGCGGCGCTGCGCATCCCGGCCTCGGGACCGCAGGCGCGCCGGATCGAGCATCGCGTGGCGGGCGGCGACGTGAACCCCTATCTGATGATCGCAGCGATTCTGGGGGCCGCCCTGATCGGGATCGAGGACAAGATGGAAGCGCCCGAGCCGATCAAGGGCAACGCCTATGCGCTCGACCTGCCGCAGATGCCCACCGACTGGGAAGCGGCGATCGACGCCTTCCAGAATTGCGAGATCATGCCGCGCATCTTCGACAAGGACTTGATCACCAATTTCGCCATGACCAAGCGGCAGGAGCTGCATTACATGGCCGAGCTGTCGGATCAGGAACAGACCGAGCTTTACCTGGATACCGTCTGAAGGGGGCGCTGCCCCCTCGGGCTTCGCCCTCACCCCCGGGATATTTCTCCCAAGGCGAAGGGACAGGCCGGGCGCAGGCAGAGGGGCAGCGCCCCTACCCGGCTGCCGCTTTCGCCTCGGCCCTTGGATAGAGCCGCGCCATCGTCAGGCCGCGCGTGGCGTTGAGGATCATCAGCCCCGCCCAGAGCCCGTGATTGCCGAAAAGCGGGATCAGCACAAAAAGCGCGGCCGTGTAGATCGCGACCGAGATCACCATCGCGTTGCGCATCTCACGAGTCAGGGTCGCGCCGATGAAAATGCCGTCGAGCATCCAGGCCGGCCCGCCGATCAGCGGCGCGGCGGCGATCCAGATCAGATAGTCGCGCGCCTCGATGCGGACATTCGGGGCGGTGGTCATCAGGTCGATGATCGCAGGGCCTGCGAGCAGGAAGACCGTGCCCAGCGCGAGCGCGCCGCCGATCCCCCATTGCGAGGACACGATGCTCGCCCGGCGCAGCCGTGCCGCGGAATGCGCGCCCACGGCCTGACCCACGAGGCTCTCGGCGGAGAAGGCGAACCCGTCCAGCGCGAAGGCGGTGATTTGCAGGAATTGCAGCAGCACCTGATTGGCCGCGAGGGTCACATCGCCATGCCCCGCGCCAAGGAAGAGGAAACTGGTGAAGCTCGCCTGCAGCAGGATCGAGCGCAGCATGATGTCGGTATTCACCCGCGCCATCGTTGCCAGTTTCACCCTGTCGAAGATCGCGCGCGCGCGCCACAAGCCGCCTGCGAAGGCCGCGCGACACAGCCACAGCGCCAGCACCACACCGCTGATCTCGGAGATCAGCGTCGCGCCCGCGACGCCTTGCACGCCCCAGCCAAGGCCCAGCACGAAGAGGAGGTCCAGCCCCACGTTCAGCGCGTTCATCGTCACTTGGAGCAAGAGGACACCGCGCGTGCGCTCCAGTGCGATCAGCCAACCGGTGAAGGCGTAAAGCGAGATGGTAAGCGGCGCGCCCCAGATGCGAATCTGCAGGTAGTCGCGGGCAAGGCGCTCGACCTCGTCGCTCGCGGGGGCGAGCTGGAACGCGGCCCAGAACAGCGGCAATTGCAGCACGATGAGGCTCAGCCCGGCGATGCCCGCAATGATCAGCGCGCGCATCAGCCCGGCGGAGACCTCGCCGGTATCGCCCGTGCCATGTGCCTGACTCACGAGCCCGGTCGTGCCCATCCGCAGGAAGCCGAAGATCCAGTAGAGCGAGGACAGGATCACCGCCCCGATCCCCACCGCCCCGATCGGCGCAGGCAGGCCGATCTGGCCGACGACGGCCGTGTCGACCGCGCCGAGGATCGGGATCGTGGCGTTCGAGAGGACGATGGGCAGCGCGATCTTCAGAACCCGCGCATGGGTGATCTCAGCCATTACTAGAGGGCAGATCCCGCGCGGGCATCAGGAAATGGCCGGTCGCTTGGGCAAAGATCCGGGTCCGGTTATCCTGCCACGCCTCGACATGGACGCTGGCGTAACGCCGCCCTGAGCGGTTGACGCGCGCCCGCGCATAGGCGTCGCGCGGCAGGCCGGAGCGCAGGTAATCCACGGTGAAATCAATCGTCTTGGGCAGCCGCGGCAGGCTCTCCGGCGTGAGCGCGTCGAAATCGATCCGCCCGGCCTCGATATCGTCCCACAGGTAAGACCAGCTGAGTTCGATGATCGCGGTAACCTCGAGAAAGGCCGCCGTCACCCCGCCATGAATCGCGGGCAGCATCGGGTTGCCGATCAGCTTGTCGTCATAGGACAGAACGCCGGTCAGCTCATCGCCGCGCCGGTCGAAACCGATGCCGAGGAACTGCGCGTAAGGAATGCCCTCGACGAGCATCTTGAGCGCGCCGTCGCGGCGCTGCTTGACCTGCTGGACGGGTTCGGGCTTGGGACGGTTCATGCTTGCCCCTCCGATTTGGTTTTTTCGGGGCGCGAGACGGTGAAGGCACCGGTGGCGGTCGCCACGGGACGCTCGGCATCCTCGTCATGGGTGGTGGCACGCACGAAGGCCACCGAGCGGGTGACGTGGTAGCATTCGGCCCGCGCGGTGATCCGCTGGCCGGGCGTCGCGGGCCGCATGTAATCGATGCGCAGATCGAGCGTCGCGGTGGAGGCTCCGGCCTGCGGATGGCTCATCACGGCGGCGCTTGCGCAGGTATCCATCAGCGCCGAGACCGCGCCACCATGGATCACGCCAGTGCGCGGATCGCCCACGAAGCGCGTGTCATAGGGCATCGACAGGGTCGCGCAGCCGGGGCGGATCTCGTCCAACTGCATCCCCAGCGCGCGGGAATGCGGGACCGCCTCGATGAACTGGCGGGCCTGTTCGAGTATCTTGTCGTTCTGGTCGCTCATGAAATCATCCCCGAATGTCTTGCGCGACTATCCCCGCTGGCCGACGGGGTTACAAGACCCGCGCCTCAGCCCTGACCCTGCGACACAAGGAAATAGCGCGCGATCCCGTAGAGGTAGAAACCGGTGAACATGATGTTGAGATATTTCAGCTGACGCTCGGTATGGAGCCACGCGTGATAGGCCCAGATCATGCAGAAAGGCAGGCTGAGAAAGAGATTGAGCGGGTACCAGTTCTGCACGATGGCGATGGTCGAGGCGATGCCGAGCCCCAGCGCGATCCATTTCATTTCTTGCTGATAAGCCGCAAGGCCACCTTCGCGCAGACGCAGTGCCGGACGCATGCCCGCTCCTTCTGACTGATACCAATGTCGGGGGTCGCGGCCCTTGGGGCCTGCGATGCGATTGATATGCCACAGGAAAGGCAATCCGTCCAGACGGGCGCGGATCTAGCGGCGCGCGGCGAAGAAATCCTTCAAAAGCGCCTCCGCCTCCGCCGCCCCGATACCGTCGTAGATTTCCGGCACGTGGTGGCTTTGCGGATGCGAGAAGACGCGCGGCCCCTGCGCGACGCCACCCGATTTCGGATCGGCCGCACCGTAATAAAGCCGCGCGATGCGGGCCTGCGAGATCGCCGAGGCGCACATCGGGCATGGCTCGAGCGTGACATAGAGATCATAGCCCGGAAGCCGCTCCGAGCCGATCTGCGCGCAGGCCTCGCGCATCGCGAGGATCTCCGCATGGGCGGTCGGATCGCCCAGCTCGCGGGTGCGGTTGCCAGCCGCGGCCACCACCCTACCGTCAGGGGAGACGACGACTGCGCCCACGGGCACCTCGCCGCGCTTGGCCGCCTCGCGCGCCTCTGCGAGCGCCTGTTGCATGAAAGACCGGAATTCCATGGCTCTTCATCGCTTGCAAATCCGCGCTTATCAAGACGCTTCCCACGCGCAGCAGAAAGGTGTAGATCGCGATCTTTCGCGCCCGAGCGACTCGCGCGCGCCCTCCCCTAGAAGGAACCGGACATGACCGACACTCCCGAAAATTCCGCCCCGAAATCCGCCGAAAAATCCGCTGCGAAAGAACGCGTCGCCAAGGTGATCGCGCGCTCGGGCGTGGCTTCGCGCCGCGACGCCGAGAAGATGATCCTCGCCGGCAAGGTCGCGGTGAACGGCAAGCAGATCGCCTCGCCCGCGCTCGACGTGGCGGCGTCCGACAAGATCACCATCGACGGTAAGCCCATCGACGCGCCGCAGGAAACGCGGCTGTGGCTCTATTACAAGCCGCTGGGGCTGGTCACGACCGAGAAGGACGAACAGGGCCGCCGCACGATCTTCGACGAGATGCCCGAGGGCATGCCGCGCGTGCTGAACGTGGGCCGTCTCGACCTCAACTCCGAAGGCCTGCTGCTCTTGACCAATGACGGCGGCCTCAAGCGCCGTCTGGAGCTGCCCGAGACCGGCTGGCTGCGCAAATACCGCGTCCGCGTGAATGGCCGCCCGACCGAGCAGAGCTTCGAGCCGCTGCGTCAGGGCATCACCATCGACGGCGAGGAATTCCTGCCGATGGAAGTCTCGCTCGACCGTCAGCAGGGCGCGAATGCGTGGCTGACCGTGGGCATCCGCGAGGGCCGCAACCGCGAGATTCGTCGCGCGATGACCGAGATCGGTTTCCAGGTGAACCGCCTGATCCGCATCAGCTATGGCCCATTCCGCCTGATCGACATGAAAGCGGGCGACGTGATGGAAGTGAAGCGCCGGATGCTGCGCGACCAGCTTGGCGGGTTGCTCGACGACAAGCCTGCAGGCGGCGAGGCGAAGCCCGAGCGCAAGGAGCGTGGGGATCGTCCGGAGCGCGGCGAGCGCAAGGATCGGGGCGACAAGCCGCGCTTCAAGCGTGATCGCGATGACGGCGGTCGTGATGAAAAGCCGCGTTTCCGCAAGGATCGTGACGAAGGCGGCCGTGAGGATCGTCCGCGCAAGCCGCGCACGGGCGGCTTCAAATCGCATCGTGACGAAGGCGAGCGCGGTGATCGTGGGCCGCGCTTCTCGAAGGACCGGGGCGACCGCCCGGATCGCGGACCGCGTGGCGACAAGCCGCGCTTCAACCGCGACCGCGACGAGGGTGGTCGCGACGACAAACCGCGCTTCCGCAAGGACCGCGAAGAGGGCGGGCGCGAGGATCGCCCGTTCCGCGACGGGCCGCGCAAGCCGCGCACCGGTGGGTTCAAGTCGCATCGCGATGAAGGCGAGCGCGGCGACCGGGGTCCGCGTTTCTCGAAAGATCGCGGTGACCGTCCGGATCGTGGGCCGCGTGGCGACAAGCCCAGCTTCAACCGCGACCGCGATGAACGCTCCTCGGGCGGGAAGTTCGGCGGCAAGCCCAGCGGGAAGTTCGGCGACAAGTCGCGCTTCAACCGGGACCGCGACGAAGGTGGCCGTGATGACCGTGGCGGCGACAAGCCCCGTTCGGGCGGTTTCAAATCGCATGGCGGAAAGCCGGGCGGCAAGCCGCGCTCGGGCGGGTTCAAGTCCCACGGCGACGCGCGCGGCGACCGGCCCGCACGCTCCGGCGGCTTCAAGTCGCATTCGGGTAAACCGGGCGGGAAACCCGGTGGCAAGCCCTTCGGTGGCAAGCCGCGCGGTGGCAATCGCGACTGACCGGCGAAAACGCGCTTTGAGAGAGGGGAAAACCGCCATGGTTTTCCCCTCTTCTTTTTCCTCGGCGAGTTTACGCGAATTTCACACCGTCTCTCTGGCATAGACCCGCCAGCCTGCTTATAAATTCCCCTGAGGACGTCGAAATTCGCGTCCGATGGCAGGGGCTGGCGATGTCGCGCGAGGCGCAAAAGAGAATCGCTTTCTGGCTGATGATCGCGCTGACGCTGTCGGTCGCGCTCACCGGGAGCGTGTGATGGCTCAACGCTATGGCGGAAAATACTCTCCCCAAGGCCCGACCAGCGGGCCCGACCTGCACGATCCCCGCAGCGTGCCGCCCCATCGTCGTCCCGATGCAAGACACCCCGAGGAAGGCCGTCCGTTCTGGATCGTGGCCGCCGCCCTGCCCTTCCTGCTGGGCGCCTTCGGCGAAGGCCCCTTCGCACTTGCCCGCGCGCTTGGCGCCTTCGCACTGATCGCAGGCGCCGCCTGGACGATCCGCGAGGGTCTGCGGGCCGAATTCGCCTATGTCGCGCGCAGCTCGGCCAAGCGCCCCGCCTTTCCGCGGAAGATTCTGGGCTCGGTCGCTTATGGTCTGGGTCTCGCACTGGGCGCGCAGGCCCCCGAACTGGGCGTGATCGGCGCGGCCGGGATCGGGGCTATCGGCACGGTTGTCTCACTTGTGGCCTTCGGTCTCGATCCGCTGAAAGACAAGGGGATGGAGGGCGTAGACGAGTTTCAGCAAGAGCGCGTCGCTCGCGTGGTCAAGGAAGGCGAGGCCTATCTGGCGGAGATGCGCAAGGCGATCGCGCCCTCGGGCGAGCGCGTTCTGATCGGCCGGGTCGAGCAATTCGCCACCACCGCGCGCGATCTGTTCCGTGCGGTCGAGGAAGACCCCGGCGATCTGGCGCAGGCGCGCCGCTACATGACCGTTTATCTGGAGGGCGCGCGCGACGCGACGATCAAGTTCGCCGATCTATGGCGCAACACACGCGATCACAAGGCACGCGACGATTACGCGGCGCTGCTCGATGATCTGGAGGCGAATTTCACCGCTCGCACCCGCAAGATGCTGGAAGATGGCCGCGAAGGGCTGGAGATCGAGATCGACGTGCTGCGCGACCGGCTGGCGCGCGAAGGGGTCGTGACGACGACCCGCGAGAATTGACGAAGCGTGAGTGGAAGAGTGACACCGGGAACTGCCCCGACAGGCGCAAGGAGGCCCTGAGATGACCGAGACGACCCGCCAAAAGGCAACCGAGCTGATGACCGAAGTGGAAGGCGTCAGCGGTTCGCTGCTGCCTGAGCCGGGCCCGGCAGAGGCGGTGACGCCGCTCGATCAGGCCCCGCCCGAGACCGCCGAGGAAATCCGCAAGCGCATGGCCGAGCTGGACATGGGCGACTCGAATTCGATCGTGCAGTTCGGCTCGCGCGCGCAGGTCGATCTGCAATCGATCAGCCAGGAGATGCTCTCGGGCGTCAAGAACAAGGATGTCGGCCCCGCCGGGGACAGCCTGCGCCAGATCGTCACCACGATCCGCGGCTTCTCGGTCTCGGAACTCGACGTGCGCCGCAAGCGGAGCTGGTGGGAAAAGCTGCTGGGCCGGGCCGCGCCGTTTGGCAACTTCATCGCCCGGTTCGAAGAGGTGCAGGGCCAGATCGACCGCGTCACCGACGAGTTGCTGAGCCACGAGCACAAGCTGCTCAAGGACATCAAATCGCTCGATATGCTCTACGACAAGACCCTGCATTTCTATGACGAGCTCGCGCTCTACATTGCTGCGGGCGAGGAAAAGCTGGCCCAGCTCGACCGGGAGGAAATCCCCGCGAAAGAGGCGGCGATGGAAGCCGCGTCCGAGGATCAGAAAGTGCTCAAGGCGCAGGAAATCCGCGACCTGCGCGCCGCCCGCGACGATCTGGAGCGACGGGTGCATGATCTGAAACTGACCCGTCAGGTGACGATGCAGTCGCTGCCCTCGATCCGGCTGGTGCAGGAGAACGACAAGAGCCTCGTGACCAAGATCAACTCGACGCTCGTGAACACCGTGCCGCTTTGGGAAACCCAGCTGGCGCAGGCCGTCACGATCCAGCGCTCGCGCGAGGCGGCGGGCGCCGTGCGCGAGGCCAACGATCTGACCAACGAGCTTCTGAAATCGAACGCCAAGAATCTGCGCGAAGCCAATGCCGAGATCCGCACCGAGATGGAGCGCGGCGTCTTCGACATCGAGGCGGTGAAGGCGGCCAATGCCGATCTGGTCGCCACGATCGAAGATTCCTTGCGGATCGCCGACGAGGGCAAGCGCAAGCGCGCCGCGGCAGAGCATGACTTGATCGAGATGGAAGACAAGCTGCGCGACACTCTGTCGGCGGCGAAATCCTCCGCGCAGGCCGGCGGGGCTGCGGGATGACACGGATGCGCGCGGCTTTACCGGTTCTTGCAGGGCTGGCGGTGCTGGCCCTTTCGGGCTGCATGCCGGGCTTGGGCGGCTCGCCGCTCGCACCGGATAAGACCGCGCGCCCGCCCAGCGCGCCGGCCGATCTCGATCGCTCGAACGCTACCAAGCAAAGCGCGCTCTCGCGGGAGATGTCGGCCTATTTCGCCAAGACCGCCGCCGAGATGGAAGCGCGCGGCCAGTTGCGCACCGATGTCGCGCCGCGCGATGCGCCGTTCAACCAGCGGCAACTGGTGCAGGACTTCATCCACATCGCGCTCTACGACGAATACGCGGCGCAGGGCGGCGGGTTCGTCGCGCGTCAGACCCCCTCGCGCCTGCGGCGCTGGGACAAGCCGGTGCGGATGGATATCGACTTCGGCGCCTCGATCCCCAAGGCCGACCGCGCCTCGGATATCGCGGAAGTGCGCGCCTATGCGGGCAAGCTCGCGCGCGCCTCGCGCCATCCGGTCAGCGTGGTGAACCGGGGCGGCAATTTCCACGTCCTGTTCCTCAACGAGGACGAGCGCCGTGCCATCGGCCCGCGCCTGCGCCAATTGGTGCCGGGGATCGATGACAGCTCGGTCGAGGCGATCACCAACCTGCCGCTCTCGACCTATTGCGTGGTCTTCGCCTTCTCGCAGGGCGATAGTCCGATCTATACCGATGCGGTCGCGGTGATCCGGGGCGAGCACCCACCCGAACTGCGCACCAGCTGCATCCATGAGGAACTGGCCCAGGGGCTCGGCCTCGCCAATGACTATCCGCGCGCGCGGCCCTCGATCTTCAACGATGACGAGGAATTCTCGCTGCTGACCAAGCATGACGAGTTGCTGCTGCAGATGCTTTACGACCCGCGCCTGACGCCCGGCATGACCGAACGCGAGGCCCGCCCGATCGTCACCACCATCGCCTCCGAATTGCTGGGCGGCGCAAGCTGAGAACCAAGAAGGAACCGCATCCATGGGCATTCTCGATTTCCTCTCCGGCGAATTCATCGACGTCATCGGCTGGACCGACGACACCCGCGACACGATGGTCTGGCGGTTCGAACGCGAGGGGCATGCGATCAAATACGGCGCCAAGCTGACCGTGCGCGAGGGGCAGGCCGCGATCTTCGTCCATGAGGGGCAGCTGGCCGATATCTTCGGGCCCGGGCTCTACATGCTCGAGACCAACAACCTGCCGATCCTGACCACGCTTCAGCACTGGGATCACGGGTTCAAATCGCCCTTCCAGTCCGAGATCTATTTCGTCAACACCACCCGGTTCAACGACCTCAAATGGGGCACGAAGAACCCGGTGATGGCGCGCGATCCGGAATTCGGCCCGGTGCGCATCCGCGCCTTCGGCACCTATTCGATGCGCGTCACCGATCCGGGCAAGTTCCTGACCGAGATCGTCGGCACCGATGGCGAATTCACCTCGGACGAGATCAGCTACCAGCTGCGCAACGTGATCGTGCAGGAGTTCTCGCGCGCCATTGCCAGCTCGGGCATCCCGGTCCTGGACATGGCCGCGAACACCGCCGACATGGGCAAGCTGATCACCAAGGCGATCGCGCCCACCATCGCGAATTACGGGCTGGAGCTGCCGGAATTCTACATCGAGAACGTCTCGCTCCCCGAAGCGGTGGAGGCGGTTCTCGACAAGCGCACCTCGATGGGGATCGTGGGCGATCTGAACAAATACATGCAATACAATGCCGCCGAGGCGATGGGCCAGCCGGGCTCGGGCGCCTCCGCCGGGATGGGCGCCGCGATGGGCGCGGGCATGGGCGCCGGGATGGGCATGGCGATGGGCCAGCAGATGGGGCCGTGGGGGCAGATGGCCCAGCAACCCGCCGCCGCCGCGCCGCCTCCTCCTCCCCCGCCGCCGGTCGAGAAGGTCTGGCATCTCGCGGTCAACGGCCAGACGCAGGGGCCCTTCGGGCGCGGGCATCTGGGGCGCATGGTCTCGGAAGGCTCGCTCACCCGCGACAGCCTCGTCTGGACGCCGGGTCAGAATGGCTGGATGCGCGCCGAGGACGTGACCGAACTGGCACAGCTCTTCACCATCGCGCCGCCGCCGCCCCCGCCTGCTGCGAGCTGATCCGATGCTGGGTTTCCCGAAAGTGGGGCGGAGCGCAGCTGCCGCCCCTGCCGACCCACGCGGCGAGAGCCACTATCACTGCGAAAGCTGCGGCGCCGATCTGCGGTTTGCGCCGGGCCAGACGCGGCTCGTCTGCGATCATTGCGGCCATGTGCAGGACATTCCCTCCGCCACCGGGCGCGGAGAGGCGCGCTTGCGCGAATTGCCGCTCGACGATGCGCTGACCCGCGAATTGCCCGCACAGGAGATGGAGGAGCACCGCACCGTCTCCTGCCCCAATTGTGGCGCCTCGATCGAGTTGCAAAACGGCGAGCACGCGACCGAATGCCCGTTCTGCGCGACGCCCGTGGTGGTCGATACCGGCACGACGCGGCTGATCAAGCCGCAAGGGGTGCTGCCCTTCCAGCTGACCGAGGATCAGGCGCGCGCGGCGCTCTCGAAATGGCTCGGCTCGCTCTGGTTCGCGCCCAACGGGCTGTCGCAATATGCCCGCAAGGGTCGCCGCATGACCGGCATCTACGCGCCCTTCTGGACCTTCGATGCCGCGACCCGCACGCGCTATTCCGGCCAGCGCGGCGACGCCTATTACGTTACGCGCACCGTACAGACCGACAAAGGCCCGCGCACCGAGCAGGTCCGGCGCATCCGCTGGACGCCGGTCTCGGGTCAGGTGGCGCGCGATTTCGACGATGTGGTGATCTACGCCGCGCGCTCGCTGCCGCCCGATTACGTGCAGGCGCTGCGCCCGTGGGATCTGACCGCGCTCGAACCCTACCAGCGCGACTATCTCGCGGGTTTCACCGCCGAGGGCTACACGGTTCAGCTGCAGGAAGGCCATCACGCCGCGCAGGCCGAGATGATCCGCGTCATCCAGACCGACATTCGCCGCGATATCGGCGGCGACGAGCAGCGGATCGGCGCGATGGACCCGCAGTTCTCGGCCGAGACCTTCAAGCATATCCTGCTGCCGATCTGGACCGCCGCCTACAAGTTCCGCGGCCGCTCCTACCGCTTCGTCGTGAACGCCCAGACGGGCCGCGTACGCGGGGATCGTCCGTGGTCGGCATGGAAGATCGCGCTGGCGGTGCTCGCTGCGGTGATCGTCGGGGGGACGCTCTTCTACCTGAAGAGCCGCTGAGCGGGTCAGCCTTTCGCGAGATCGTCCATCCCGAAGGCGATGCCCTGCGGGGCGAGCCATTCTGCGAAGCGCGCGATCTTCTCGTCGAGCGAACAGGTATTGGTTTGCCGCGCCATCTCGATGTCATAGGCGGCGCGAAGGTCCATCTGGCGTTCGGGGCTCAGCTCTTTCCAGCGCGTCATGTCGTCTCCTTGCAAAGCCGAAGTGGGTTTCCGATATATCTTGCAACCCAATGTAAAGGAGGGGTGACATGACCCAATCCTCCAAGACCTATCGTGTAACCTGCCTCGATTGCGGGCAGGCCAACCGCGTCCCCGCCGAGAAGCTGGGCGCGAATCCGAAATGCGGCACCTGCGGCGGCTGGCTCGTCTCGCACAAGGTGACCGAAGTCGATTTCAAGACGCTCGCCAAGGCCGAGAAGGACGATCTGCCGCTGCTGGTCGATTTTTGGGCGCCGTGGTGCGGCCCGTGCAAGGCGATGGCGCCGCAGTTCAACATGGCCGCCGAGAAGCTGACCCCGCATGTGCGGCTGGCGAAGATCAACACGCAGGTGAACCCCACCGCGACCCAGCGCTACCGGATTCAGGGCATCCCCGCCTTCATCCTGTTCGCCAAGGGCCGCGAGGTTGCCCGCGCCGCAGGGGCCCGCCCGGCAGGCGATCTGGTGAATTTCGTGAAGTCGAAAATCTCGGTGCCCGCATAACGCGGATCGGCAGAAAATTTCACGCGCGGCGCGGGTGGGCCGCTTGACAACGCCCGCGCCTTGCGCGAAATACCACGCCACGGTTCGGGGCCTTAGCTCAGCTGGGAGAGCGCGTCGTTCGCAATGACGAGGTCAGGGGTTCGATCCCCCTAGGCTCCACCAAACCGCTTCAAAAAGCGCCCGTTCTTCGGGCGCTTTTTGCGTTTCCGAACAATCTCAAATGCTTAGCGTGTAGCAATCCGCAATCCGCCCCGCGTTGTGGATGAACTATCCCCAGATTTCGTGGGGGCCACCCGGCTTATCCACCAGAAATTGCTTTACACAATAGCAACCTGCCTACACGATATCTTGTAGGGAAAGGCGGCTGCTACCGCCGTTCCTTGTAAAGCCGACAAGCCCTAGGGGAGCTGCACCCCGGGCATCTAAAAAGGCAGGGGGATACGAGCATGGCACTGAGCGAAGACTATCTGTACGCCGAAGAACTCCACCCGATCGACATCGTCGAGACGCTGGCCGAAGCCCATGAATGGGAATTCGACCGGGTCACCGACGACCAGATCGCGATGGCGGTCGAGGGTCAGTGGCGGACCTACTCGATCACCCTCGCCTGGTCGCCGATGGACGAAACGCTGCGGCTGATCTGCACCTTCGAGATGGACCCGCCGCCGGCCCGCGAAGGCGCGCTTTACGAGCTGCTCAACCGCATCAACGACCGGGTCTGGACCGGCGCTTTCACCTTCTGGCCCGATCAGCGGCTGATGGTCTGGCGGCACGGGCTGGTGCTCTCGGGCGGGCAGCTGCCCGGACCGGAGCAGATCGACCGTCTGATCGGCGCTGCTGTCGTGTCCTCGGAGCGGTTCTACCCGGCCTTCCAGCTGGCGACCTGGGGCGAGCGCGATCCTGAAGACGCGATGCAGGTCGCCATTGCGGAGGCCTACGGGCGCGCCTAATCTCCCCCCGAACCAAAAGGGGGAAGCATGAGCTTTGACAAGATTTCCGACCGCGGCCTCGTCATTCTGGGCTGCGGACGCATGGGCGGCGCGATCCTTCAGGGGCTGTTGAAGGGCGGTCTGCCCGCAGCCTCGGTCTGGGTGGTCGATCCGAATCCGTCCGATTGGCTGAAAGAGTCCGGCGTGAATCTCAACGCCGATCTGCCCGAGACTCCGGCTGTCGTGCTCGTCGCGGTGAAGCCGCAGATGATGGCCGACGCGCTGCCGCAACTCTCGGCCATGGCCGAGGGCGATACGCTGTTCGTGACCGTCGCCGCCGGGATCACCATCGAGGGCTACGAGAAGATGCTGGGCAAGCAGGCGCGGCTGGTGCGCGCGATGCCCAACACACCTGCCGCGATCGGCCGGGGCGTGACTGCGATCGTCGGCAATCCGAACGCGACGAGCGACGATCTGGACACGGCGGATGCGCTGATGACCGGCGTCGGTCAGGTCGTGCGACTCGACGATGAAGAACAGATGAACGCCGTGATCGGCGTCTCCGGCTCGGGCCCGGCTTACGTCTTCCACCTGATCGAGGTGATGGCGGCGGCAGGCGAGGCCGAGGGGCTCGATCCCGATCTGGCGCTGCGGCTCGCCAAGGCGACCGTGGGCGGTGCGGGGCAATTGGCCGAGGATAGCGACGAGACGCCGTCCAAGCTGCGCGAGAACGTTACCTCGCCCGGCGGGACGACGGCTGCGGCGCTGGAGGTTCTGATGGACCCCGAGACCGGCATGCCGCCCCTGATGCGCAAAGCGGTCGCCGCGAATATCGCGCGCAACCGGGAGCTGGGGAAATGACCATCTCCTTCGACGACTTCATGAAGGTCGACATTCGCTGCGGCCGGATCACCGAGGCCGAGCCCTTCCCCGAGGCGCGCAAGCCCGCGATCAAGCTCTGGGTCGATTACGGCCCGGAGATCGGCGTGAAGAAAAGCTCCGCCCAGATCACGGTGCATTACGCGCCCGAGGAACTGGTCGGCAAGCTGGTCTTCGGCGTGGTCAACTTTCCGCCGCGCCAGATCGGGCCGTTCATGTCCGAGGCGCTGGTCTTGGGCGTGCCGGATGAGGCGGGCGAGGTCGTGCTGCTGACACCCGACAAGGACGTGCCGATCGGCGGGAGGATGTTCTGATGAAGCTTCTCGTGACCCGCAAGCTGACCGACGAAGTCGAGGCCCGTGTGGCGAAGGAATTCGACGTGACCTTCCGCAACGGGGCCGCGCCGATGACCGAGGAGGAAACCCGCGCGGCGCTGGCCGAGTATGACGCGCTTCTCGTCACGCTTGGCGACAAGGTGACCGCAGCGGCCTTCGAGGGCAGCCCGCGCGCGAAGATCGTGGCGAATTTCGGGGTGGGCTATAACCATATCGACGTGGCTGCTGCCGAGGCGAAGGGCATCACGGTGACCAACACGCCCGGCGCGGTGACCGATGCCACTGCCGATATCGCGATGATGCTGATCCTGATGAGCGCACGGCGGGCCTCGGCGGGCGAGCGGTTCGTGCGGCGCGGCGAGTGGACCGGCTGGACGCCGACGCAATTCCTTGGCCAGCATGTCTCGGGCAAGAAGGTCGGCATCATCGGTCTGGGCCGCATCGGCACGGCGATTGCGAAACGCTGCCATTTCGGCTTCGGCATGGAGGTGGCTTACACCAAGCGCACCCCCGTCGATCCGGGCTTCCCCGCCACGCATCTGAGCCAGGACGAGTTGCTCGCGACTTCCGATTTCGTGGTGATCGCGGTGCCCGCCAGCCCCGCCACGCATCACCTGATCGGCGCGGCGGAGATCGCGAAGATGCAGCCGCATGCGCATCTGATCAACATCGCGCGCGGCGATATCGTCGACGAGGCGGCACTGGTGGCCGCGATGCAGGGCAATGTGATCGCGGGCGCGGGCCTCGACGTCTATGAGCGCGAGCCGGAGGTCCCCGAAGCCCTGCGCGCGCTGGATAACGTCACGTTGCTTCCGCATCTGGGCACCGCCGCTCTTGAGGTGCGTGACGACATGGGCCACATGGCGGTCGACAATCTCATCGCCTTTCGTGACGGCAACACGCCGCCCAATCGCGTGTCGTCTTGACCTTTCACCTCCTTGGCGGGAGGCTCTGCCAAGGAGGATCCGATGCATCAAGCCGTCATTACCGGGACCGGGGTCTATACGCCGGAACACGTCATCACGAATGCCGAACTGGTCGAGGCGTTCAACGCCTATGCCGATCTGTTCAATGCCGAGAACGCAGAGGCCATCGCCGCGGGCGAGATCGAGGCCAAGCCGCATAGCTCGGTCGAGTTCATCGAGAAAGCCTCCGGGATCGAGCAGCGCTACGTGATGGACAAGGAAGGCGTGCTGGACCCCACGCGCATGTATCCGCGCCTGCGCCAACGCTCGGATGACGAGCCGGGCATCATGGCAGAGATCGCGCTCGATGCCTGCAACAAGGCGCTGGAGACGGCCGGGCGTAAAGGCGAGGACATCGACCTCGTGATCTGCGCCGCTTCGAATATGGAGCGCGCCTACCCTGCCGTCGCGATCGAAATCCAGAAACTTCTGGGCGCGGGCGGCTTCGCGTTCGATATGAACGTCGCCTGTTCCTCGGCCACTTTCGGCATTCAGGCCGCCGCCGACATGATCCGCACCGGCTCCGTGCGCCGCGCGCTGGTCGTGAACCCCGAGATCACCTCGGGCCACCTCGAATGGCGCGACCGCGATTGCCATTTCATCTTCGGCGACGTGGCGACCGCGACGCTGATCGAACGGCGCGAGGATGCGCCGCATGGCTTCCTGATCCGCTCCACCCGCTGCGCGACGGAGTTTTCCAACAACATCCGCAATAACTATGGCTTCCTGCGCCGCACCCGGCCCGATGGCGTGGCCGACCGCCGCGACATGCAGTTCATGCAGGAGGGTCGGAAGGTCTTCAAGGAAGTGATGCCGATGGTGGCCCAGCACATCCTCGGCCATCTCGCCGACGCGGAGGTGAAGCCCGAGGATCTGCACCGTCTCTGGCTGCATCAGGCCAACAAGACGATGAACGACTTCGTGGGCAAGAAGGTCTTGGGTCGCGATCCCGAGCCGGGCGAGCAGCCCAATATCCTGCAGGATTACGCCAACACGTCCTCCGCCGGGTCGATCATCGCGTTTTCGAAATATTCCGACGATTTCAAACCGGGCGAGATCGGGCTGATCTGTTCCTTCGGGGCGGGCTATTCGGTGGGCTCAGTCGTTCTTGAGAAGATCTGAGGCTTACGCCTCGCCCATCGCTTTGCGCCAGTGACGGCGGCAGAGGCTGACATAGGTCTCGTTGCCGCCGATCTGCACCTGATCGCCATCGCGCAGCGCCTGTCCGTCCGGGCCCATCCGCACAACCATCGTGGCCTTCTTGCCGCAATGGCAGATCGTGCGCACTTCGCGCATCTCGTCGGCCAGCGCCAGCAGCGCGGCCGAGCCGGGGAACAGCTTGCCCTGAAAATCCACCCGCAGCCCGTAGCACATCACCGGCACACGCAGATCGTCCACCGCGCGGGCGATCTGCCAGACCTGCGTCTCGGTCAGGAACTGCGCCTCGTCCACGAAGATGCAGGCACAGGGGCCATCCGCCAGCCGCGCCTCGATCAGCGCGAACATGTCGGTCTCTTCGGAAAAACAGGCCGCCTCCGCACCGATGCCGATCCGGCTCGCGATGCGCCCGTCGCCTGCGCGATTGTCGAGCCGCGCGGTCACGAGGAAGGTCTCCATGCCGCGTTCGATATAGTTGTGGGAGGCTTGCAAGAGGATCGTGCTCTTGCCCGCGTTCATCGTGGAATAATGGAAGTAGAGCTTGGCCATGGCCTGCAATAGCCCGCGATTTTCAGGGGAGCAAGACTGCCCCCGCGACGCTCAGGGGCGGTCGGCGCTGTCCATCCAGATCGTGACCGGCCCGTCATTCAGAAGCGCTACTTTCATATCCGCACCGAACTCCCCGGTCTGCACCGGCAGGCCCAGCGTTTCGAGGTGCCGGGCGAAATGCTGATACAGCCGCTCGCCGTCTTCGGGCGGGGCGGCTGCGGAAAAACCGGGGCGGTTGCCGCGCGAGGTGTCAGCCGCCAGCGTGAACTGGCTGACCACCAGACAGGCGCCGCCGATGTCACCCACCGCGCGGTTCATCTTGCCCGCCTCATCCTTGAAGATGCGCAGTTTCGAGACCCGCTCGGCCAGTTTCTCAGCGACTTTCTCGTCATCGCCCTGCATCGCGCAGCACAGGATCAGAAGGCCCGGCCCGATCTCGGAGATGCGCTTGCCGTCGACGGTGACCGAGGCCTCGGAGACCCGCTGGATCAGCGCCCTCATGCCAGTTCGTCCGCCCAGGGCGGGTTGGCCCCTGCCCGGCTGACGACCACCGCAGCGGCGGCCACGCCCAGTTTCAGGCAGTCCGAAATCAGCCCTTCCTCGGCGCGTGCGAGCGCGCCTTTGTCGAGCGCCTCGGCGCGGTCCAGCGCGGCCAGAACGCCCGCATTGAACGTATCGCCTGCGCCGACCGTGTCGATGACCTCGACCTTGCGCGCGGGCACGAAGACCTCGCAATGTTTCGAGAAGCCATGCGCGCCGGTCGCGCCTTCGGTGACGAAGACCAGCTTCGGCCCTTTCGCCAGCAGCCCGCGCGCGAGATCGGCAATGGCGCCCGGTCCTTCGATCCAGCGCAGATCCTCGTCCGAGACCTTCACGATATCGGCGACAGTGAACATCCGTTCCAGCCGCGCGCGATAGGCCGCCTCATCGCCGATGAAACCGGGGCGGATATTCGGGTCGATCATGGTGACGCGGCTCTCGGCCTCGCGCAGCATCAGCGCCTCATAGGCCGCGCCGCAGGGCTCGACCGGCAGCGAGATGCCGCCGAAGAACATGGCCTTCACCTCTGCCGGGATCTCGGGCATGTCCTCGATCTTCAGCATCCGGCCTGCGGTGTTCTCGTCGTAGAACGCGTAGCTCGCATGGCCATCGGTGAGCGTGACGAAGGCCAGCGTCGTGGGCCGGTTCGAGCGCACCGCAAGCCCCGCATCGACGCCGCTATCGGAGAGCGAGCGGATCAGCATCTGGCCGAACAGGTCTTCGGACAGCCCCGACAGGAACCCCGAGCGCGCACCGAGCCGCCCCAGCGCAATTGCGGTATTGAACACCGCACCGCCCGGATAGGGCGCAAACGCCGCTTCGCCTTGCGCGCTCTCGCGCGGGAGCATGTCGATCAGGGCTTCGCCACAACTCAGGATCATCGGGGGCCTCCTCATTCCGATACCGCTAACACCTGCTACACGCGAAGCGGTGTCCGGGCAATCCCCGCAGGGATCACGCTGCGGTCGGCCCGCCCTTGTCACCGCCACCGCCGCGCCGGTTGCGCCCTTCGATGAGCCAAGCGCCCACGGTCAGCAGGGCCGCCAGGATCAGCCAGGCCCAGGCGGGCAGCAGCGGCTGCACCCGGATATCGGTGGTGGCCGTGGCACCACGCGGCGTGATCCCGATCCAGCCGCGCCCCGATGTCGGGCGGCCCGCGCGCACTTCGCGGATGGCGGGCACCCCGTCCTCGAGCCGCGTCACGCCGCCGTTCGACGCCTCGACGACGGCGGAGAGGGGATCGCCGCTGGCGATCGTCTGCTCGAACTCGCGCGGGCTGGCCGGCCCCATCGCCACGACCCGCTCCAGATCGCCGTCCTTGAGGCGGTAGAGCCCCGCCTCGGGCGCGGTCCAGCGCGCGGTGAAGCGGCCCGGCGCGGTCTCGGTCAGCGGCACCTGCTCGGTCGAGCCATCGGGCAGCGTCACGGTCACCGGCGGCGCGCTATCCTCCATCGTGCGGCGGATGATCCGCATCGAGAGCGCGCCGGGATCGATCTCGGCATAGAGCGCCTCTTCCTCCAGCTCGGGCTCTTTCATCTCCCAATGCGCGATCCGGCGCAGCAATTCGAGCTGCGGCCCGCCGCCGTCATAGCCGCGATCCCAGAGCCACGCCTGATCCGAGGCCAGCAGCGCCACGCGCCCCTCGCCTTCACGCGAGAGCACCAGAAGCGGCTTGCCCTCGGCGCCGGACATCACGACCTCGCCGGTGGGGTTCGTCAGTTCGATCTGGCGCAGCCAATGACCCCAATGCGGACCGTCCTTTTCGGCGGCTGTATCCTGCTCGCCCTCGGGCGCGGGCGCCCCTTCGAGCCCGGCGGTCACCGGATGGCGCAGACCCAGATCGGTCGGGCGCGGCAGGAAGCTTTCCGACATCACCCGGCCCGTGGGGCGCGCGGGCATGATATCGCCAAGGCTCGTCTGATAGAGGCTCTCGACGGTCGCGAATTCCGGGCCGGCGGCCACGAGGATCGCCCCGCCGCGCTCGACGTAATCCTTGATGTTGTCGAAATAGGCAGACGGCAGGATGCCCCGCGCGCCGTAGCGGTCGAAGATGATCAGGTCGAACTCGTCGATCTTGTCGACGAACAGTTCCTGCGTCGGGAAGGCGATGAGCGACAGTTCCGTCACCGGCACGCCGTCCTGCTTTTCGGGCGGGCGCAGGATGGTGAAATGCACGAGATCCACCCCCGCATCCGATTTCAGCAGGTTCCGCCACGTCCGCTCGCCCGCATGAGGCTGGCCGGACACCAAGAGCACCCGCAGCCGGTCACGCACGCCGTTGATCTGCACGGTCGCCACATTGTTGCGGTCGGTCAGTTCGCCCTCGGTCGGCGACAGCGTGAACTGCACCACGTTCTGCCCGCCATGGGTCAGCGTCAGCGGCAGCTCCAGATCGCGGTCGGTGCGCACCGTGTAGCTTTTCGGATCCTTGCCGTCGATCGAGATGGTCAGATCGGCGGTGCCGCCCGCGCTTGCGGGCACGTTGCCCATATCCTCGACCTTGAGGCGGATATCGGTCTGCTCGCCGATGATGCCGAAAGAGGGCGCAGTCTCGATCAGGATACGCCGGTCCCAGTCGCTGCGCTTGCCGGTCAGCAGCACCTGCAGCGGCGCGGGCAGATCGGGGGCGAGCTGCGCATCATGGGCCTGCCCGTCGGTGACCATCAGCGCACCCGCGACCCGCGCGCGCGGCTCTGCGGCGAGCGCCTCGGCCAGGGTCGAGCCCAGTTCGGTGCCCGCATTGTCGACCCCGTCCGGAACGGTGATCCGGCGCGTCTCGACATTGGGCATCGCGTCGAGCTGTGCCTGCAGACGCGTCAGGGCGGTATCGGTCTGCGCGACACGATCCGAGAGTTTCTGCGATGCGGAGCGGTCGTCGATCAACAGCACGATATTGGACAGCGGCGCGGTCTGTTCGCGCTGCAAGGAGGGCTGCGCGATGGCCGCCAGCAGCACCAGTGCCGCCAGCGCCCGCAGCGCCCAGCCTTTCAGCCCGCGCCACAGCGCCAGCGCCAGCAGCACGACAGCCACCACGCCTGCGCCCGCGATCACAGGCCACGGCAGAAGCGGTGCGAAGATGATCGACATCCCGTTCATTGCCCCAGCCTTTCGAGAAGCGCAGGAACATGGACCTGATCGGATTTATAGTTGCCGGTCAGCACATGCATGATCAGATTCACCCCGAAGCGATCCGCAATCTCGCGCTGACGCTCGCCGGTGCGGCCACGACCCACCGGGAACATCGGCATCCCGCGATCGTCGACGGCCCAGGCCGAGGCCCAGTCATTGCCGCCGATTACCACCGGCGTCACCCCGTCATTGAGGTTGCGAAACGGCATCCCCTCGGCGCGTTCGGCATCGGCGGGCGGGGCCTCGACCCAGATCGTGCCGTCATAGCGGCCGGGGAAATCCTGCAGCAGGTAGAAGGTCCGGGTCAGCACGTGATCGTCCGGGATCGGCGCGAGCGGCGGAATATCCAAGGGGGCTGCCAGCGCCTGAAGGCGTTTGCCTGCGGGCGTGGCCTCGCCGAAGCCCGCGATATCGGCGTCGCGCGTGTCGAACAGGATCATGCCGCCGCCGCGCAGATACCGGTTGAGCTTGGCATATTCCATCGGGCTCGGCGCAGGCTGATCTGCGGTGATCGGCCAGTAGATGAAGGTGAAGACGGCCAGACCGTCGTTCTTGAGGTCGACCATCATCGGCGCGGAGGGCTCGACCGTGGTGCGACGATTGAGGACCTGCGACAGCCCCTTCAGCCCCGCCATGGACACCCGGTCCACCTCGGCATCGCCGGTGGGCATCGCGGCCAGAACCACGTTGGACGCAGCCTCGATCGCGCGGGCCGGATCCATATCCTCGGCATGGGCTTGCGGCGGTGCGAAGCTGGCGAGGATCAGGGCGGCTCCGAAAGCGGCGGCCTTCATCGCGCGCGGCCCCCAAAGCTTGCCCGACAGCGCCAGCGTCGCGAGGATATCGATCAGCAGTGCCGCCAGCGCCGCGCCCAGCAGCCAGCCTTTCAGCGGCATTTCGCGTTGCTCGAAGGCCCCTTCGACGGGGACATTGGCAGGCCAGCTGGCCGGGGAGAGCGTCGCGCCGCGTGGCAGAGCGTTCAGCGCGACCGAGCGATCCTCGGCGGTGTAGATACCCGGGCGCAGCTTCGGCCCCGGCTCGGCCTTGGCCAGTTCCTCGCCCGGAACGCCCGCCGCCGCACCCGCGTCCTGCAGCCGCCCGAACCCGTCGAGCAGCTTCTGCGGCACCCAGGTCTGGCCCGCGAGATCGGCCTCTTCGGGCGCGGCTGGCCGGGCCGAGACCGCGAGCCGCTCCAACATCTGCGGGAACAGAAGCGACAGCGGCAGGGTCGACCATTCGGCATTGGCGGTGACATGGAACAGCACGACCGCCCCCTGCCCCATCTTGGCGCGGGTCACCAGCGGCGTGCCATCGGTCAGCGCAGCGATGGTGTGTTCGGAGAGGTCCGGCGTCGGCTCGGCCATCACCTGCGCCTTCACGGTCACGTCGTCGGGCACTTGCAGCCCGGCGAAGGGCGAGTTCTCCGGGAAGGGCGCCAGCGCGCGCGGATCGCCCCAGCTCATCGTGCCGCCAAGCGAGCGGCCGCCCGCGCGCAGCTGCACCGGCAAAAGCGTATCGGCATCGAGATCGGCATTGGCCATGCGGGGGCCTGCGAAACGGATCAGAAGCCCGCCCTTCTCGACCCAGTCGTGCAGTTTCGATTGCTCGGGCAGATCCGCCATATCGGCGAGGATGATCACATCCGGATCGGCGGTCAGCACATCGGCCAGCGTGCCCTCGATCAGGTCCGCCGTGGGGGCGAGCGCCTGATGCAGGTAATGGGTGGGCGAGAGCAGTTCCAGCCCCTCGCGATCGCGCGCACCCGACAGGATCGCGACCTTGCGGCGCTTCACCGCGTCGTCGGTCAGGCTGACTGCGCCCGCCGAGCGCATGCCGGTGATCTCGATCCGGGTGATGCGGTTGCGCAGCTCGGGCGGCAGATCGAAGCGCAGCTCGGTCTCGCGCGAGTCGGTGAATTGCAGCGGTTGGCTGGCCAGTTCCCGCTCGATCCCCGCCGGGTCGCGCCCGACCGCCGCGACATCGCGCGGACTGGGCGGGATGGTTGAGGCGAGCGCCGGCACGACGAGCGCGCCATCCTCGATCCGGGCCGCCCCCAGCGCCAAGACCGGCAATTGCGGCTGCCAGACCTTGACCGGACCGCGCGCCTCCAGCGCGTTCAGAACCCCGGCGCGGCTGTCGCGGGCCAAGCCGTCCGACAGCCAGAGCGTCTCGAAATTCCCCTCGGGCAGATTGGCGGCGTCGAAGCTCTGCGGGGCCCAGGGCTGCGGCTGGATACCGGGCAGCGACTGGATCAGCGCGCCCGCATCCGTGAAACTCACCTGCGCGGGCGGCGGATCGGCGAGGGAGATCACCGCTGCGGGACGTCCCGCCTGTTGCGCATCCTTCAGCGCCGACGTCATCCGCTCCACCCGGCGCGGCCAGTCGCGCGCGGAGGCCCAGCTCCCGTCGGCCACGATCAGGAGCGGCCCGGTTCCGGGCACGGCCCGCTGCGGGTTCAGGACCGGCCCGGCAAATCCGATGATCGCGGCGGCCAGCGCCAGAAGACGCAGCGCCAGCAGCCACCACGGCGTGCGTGCGGCCTGCACTTCCTCGTCCTTGAGGCCCAAGAGCAGCGCGACGCCCGGAAAGCGCCTGCGGATCGGCGCGGGCGGCACCGCGCGCAGGATCAGCCAGATGATCGGCAAGGCAGCGAGCCCCAGCAAAAGCCAGGGCGCGGTGAAGCCGATGGGGCCGAGCATCCACATCAGCGCCCCCTCTCGAGCGCGGAGTAAAGCCACAGCAGCGCAGCCTGCGCCGGATCGCCCGTGTGATGGGTCGAGAATTGCCAGCCCGCGCTGCGCGCCAGCCGGGCGAGCTGATCGCGCCGCGCGGCCAGCCGGTCGAGATAGCGCGAACGCAGATCGCCCGCCTTGCGCGTTTCATGGACCAGCGAGCCGGTCATCGACTGGAAGATCGTGCGCCCGTCATAGGGGAAGGCCTCTTCGTCGGGGTCGAGCACCTGCATCATAACGCCCGACACACCACGATCGGCCAGACGACCCAGCGCGGCTTCGATCGGGCCGAGATCGCCGAAGAAATCCGACAGCAGCACGACGCGCGACTGCGGCGTGACGCCTGCGATTTCGGGTGCGCCATAATCCTGCCCCCCCGCCTCGCGCGACAGAAGGCCTGCAAGCTCCATCAGCTGCGCGCGCCCTGGACGTGGCGGTGCGAGCGGGCCTGTCAGCCCGACGCGTTCGCCGCCGCGCACCATCAGCACCGCAAGCGCGAGGCCCAGAACACGGGCGCGCTCTGATTTCGTGGCGCGCGCATTGCGCCCGCTCTCGGCCCCGGTGAAGCGCATCGAGGCCGCGTCATCGACCCAGAGATGGACCGATTGCGCCAGCTGCCATTCCCGCTGGCGCACATATTGGCTGTCCGAGCGCGCCGAGCGCCGCCAATCGACGAAGCGCAGTTCGTCGCCCGCATGGGCGGGTCGGTATTGCCAGAATTCCTCACCCGATCCCGCGCGCCTGCGGCCATGCGCGCCCATCTGGACGGTCGCCGCCAGATGCTCCGCCGCGACCAGCAGCGGGGGCAGCGCAGAGGCCGCCCCTTCCGCCTCTCGGCGCAGGCTCAGCGCGGGGGCCTGCCCCGGCGCTGCGGTATCGGAGGTTACGCTCAAGCGGCGGCACCGGCGGCGCGCGGCCCGGTGACCTCTGCCACGGCGCGGTCGATCAGATCGCCCAAAGTCTCGCCACGGGCGCGGGCCGCGAAGCTCAGCGCCATGCGGTGGATCAGCACCGGGCGGGCCATCGCCTGCACGTCTTCCAGCGTCGGCGCGAGGCGGCCATTGATCAACGCACGCGCCCGTACGGTCAGCATCAGCGCCTGCGCGGCGCGCGGCCCCGGCCCCCAGGCCAGCGCATCGCGGATGAAGTCGGGTGCCTCGGCCTCGCGCGGGCGGCACAGCCGCACCAGATCGAGGATCGCGTCGACGACTTTCTCGCCCACGGGCATCTGGCGCACGATCCCCTGCGCCTCGATCAGCTCGGCCGGGGTGAAGACGGTATGCGCGCCTTCCGCCGCGACGCCGGTGGTCGCTAGCAGGATCGAGCGCTCGGTCTCGCGATCCGGGTAGTCAACGTCGATCTGCACGAGGAAACGGTCGAGCTGGGCTTCGGGCAGCGGATAGGTGCCCTCCTGCTCGATCGGGTTCTGCGTGGCGAGAACGTGGAAGGGCGGGCCAAGCGGACGATGCTCGCCCGCGATGGTGACCTCGCGCTCCTGCATCGCCTGCAAGAGCGCGGACTGGGTCCGGGGCGAGGCGCGGTTGATCTCGTCCGCCATCAGCAGCTGGCAGAAGACCGGACCTTCGAGGAAGCGGAACGCGCGGCTGCCATCGGGCGCGGCTTCCAGAACTTCGGAGCCCAGAATATCGGCGGGCATCAGGTCGGGCGTGAACTGGATGCGGTTCGAGCCCAGCCCCATCACGGTGGACAGCGTCTCGACCAGAAGCGTCTTGCCAAGCCCCGGCAGACCGACCAGAAGCGCATGCCCCCCGGAGAGCATCGCGGCCAGAACCAGCTCCACCACCTGGTCCTGCCCGATGAATCGCCGGTCGATCGACGCGCGCGCCTGTGCGAGCTTGCCGCCAAGTCGTTCGATATCTTCCATCAGCTTTTCGGGCTCGGCCATGACATTCTCCCCGTTGATGCCTATCTTTCCCAGCAAAGCAGATATCCACGCTCCGACCAACGGCCAAATTTACATGACGGATCACAAACAGACAGTTTCGACCCCTTCCCCCACGGCAGACGGGCTCGCCGATGCAGCCAAGAAAGCCAGCAAAAAGGGCCCGCCGCCCGTGCATTTGTGGGATCCGCCCTTCTGTGGCGATCTCGATATGGAGATCCGCCGCGACGGGACTTGGTTCTATCTCGGCACGCCGATCGGGCGCGAGGCGCTGGTGCGACTGTTTTCATCGATTCTGAAACTGGAGGACGGGAAATACTACCTCGTCACCCCGGTCGAGAAGGTCGGCATCAAGGTCGAGGACGCGCCTTTCATCGCCGTCGATTTCACTACTGAGGGCGAAGGCGACGACCAGTCGATTCGGTTCACGACGAATGTGGGCGACGTGGTGCTGGCCGATGCGGAGCACGCGATCCGGGTGGAGCATAGCGAAGATGGCGAACCCCGCCCCTATCTGCATGTGCGCCGTGGGCTGGAGGCTTTGATCGACCGCAAGAGCTTCTACCGGCTCGTCGATCTCGCCGTGACGCGCGAGCATGAGGGCGAGGACTGGACCGGCGTGATCTCGGCGGGCAGCTTCTTCCCGATCCTGCGTGCCGCGGAGCTGTAACGTGCCGAAATTCGCCGCGAACCTGACGTTCCTGTTCACTGAACTCCCCTTCATGGAGCGGTTCAAAGCGGCGAAACAGGCCGGTTTCGATGCGGTCGAAGTGCTGTCTCCTTACGACGCGTCCGCGCAGGAGATGCGCCACGAGTTGATCCGCCACGACCTGAGCTTCGTGCTGATGAACGTGCCCCCGCCGAACTATACGGGCGGCGATCGAGGCTTTGCCGCCGTGCCGGGGCTGGAAGACCGCTTCCGCCGCGATTTCGACCGCGCGATGCGCTTTGCCGACATCCTGAAGCCGCGCGTCCTCCATATCATGGCGGGCAAGGCCGAGGGCGCGGAGGCCCGCGCGACCTATATCGCGAACCTGAAATGGGCGGCGGCGCGCGCGCCGAAACGGCGCCTGACGATCGAGCCGATCAACCCGACCGATATGCCGGGCTATTTCCTGAACGATTTCGATCTCGCAGCGGAGATTCTCGATGCGGTCGCAGCCCCGAACCTGCATCTGCAATTCGACGCCTATCACGCGCAGATGCTGACCGGCGATGTGACGGGAGCTTGGGCGAAGCATGGTCACCGTGCGGCCCATGTGCAATTTGCCGATGCCCCGGGGCGCGGCGGCCCCGGTTCGGGCAAGATCGACCTTGCCGGCTTCTTCGCGACGCTCGATGCCGATGGCTATGACGGCTACGCCTCAGCGGAATACACCCCGCAGGCGGAGACGCGGGAAACGCTGGGCTGGCTGCCGCGCTAGCTCAATGCGCCGGATGGCCCGCGTGGCCATGATCTGTGTGCCCATGATCTTCGTGATCGTGATCTTCGTGGTCGTCATGGTCCGGGTGATCGGCGCAACCAAGGCTCGCGCTTTCCGGCTCCAGCGTCGCATGGTGGATGCCGAACTGATGCGCCAGCATATCCTTGGCGCGCGCGATGACCGTGGCATAGTTATGGCCCTCTTCCAGCACCAGATGCGCCTCGACGGAGACGCGCTTCTCGTCGATCTGCCACAGGTGGACGTGGTGGACGCTCGCGACGCCTTCGACCTCGCCCAGCGCGCCCCGCACCTCCGTGCAATCCTTCTCGGGCGGCGCGCCCAGCATCAGGATGCGCAGCACCGGCTTCAGATCGGTCGCGACATGCCACAGGATGAAGACCGAGATGCCGATGGTCAGGATCGGGTCGACCAGCCGCCAATCGTAGAGCAGAATCACGATGCCGCCGACGATCACCGCGACCGAGGCCCCGGCATCGGCGAGGTTATGCAGGAAGGCCGCACGGATATTCAGGCTCTGCTTGGAAAGCGCATAGGTCAGCGCGGCCGTCGCCAGATCGATGATCAAGGCCAGCGTCGCCAGCCAGACCACGATCCAGCCATCGACCTGCGGCGGGTGGATCATCCGCCCCACGGCTTCGACGACCAGCCAGACCGAGATCAGGATCAACGCGATGTAATTGACGAAGGCCGCGATGACCTCGGCGCGCGACCAGCCGAAGCTCATCGCCGCATCCGCCCCGCGCTTGGCCAGCTTGCGCGCCCCAAAGGCCAGCACCAGCGCGGCGGCATCCGAGAAGTTGTGCACCCCGTCCGCGATCAGCGCCATCGAGCCCGCAATCGCGCCGCCCAACACCTGCGCCACCGTCAACACCACATTGACGACCACCGCCCAAAGTACGCGGTTGTCGCTCGTATCGGCGTCGAGATGGTGGTGGTGACGATGATCGTGGGGCATGGGCGCCTTTCTCGGATTTCGGCGCCTGAGGCGCGGTTGGGACGCTCCGCGGGGGATATTTGGACCAAGCCGAATGCAAGGCGCGCGTTTCGACTTGGTCTAAATATCCCCGCCGGAGGCTTCCGCAGTCTCAACATTGCCATGCGGCAGGGTCAATGCGCCTGAGCAGGGCTGCGCGAAGATACACACGGGCTTGTGCGTTGCTCGATCACGCGCAGTTCACCAAAATGCGAGCCTTGCAACTCCCGGCCACATGAGGTGACCCCGATGATCCCCGCCCGCTACGCCCATCTGCTGTTCAGCCTGATCCTCTCGGGGATCATGTCGCTTCTGGTCTCGGGCGTCGCCACTTTCCGCGCAGCTGGGCTGGCCGAGGACTTCGTGGCGCTTTGGGCTTCGAGCTGGATTTCGAGTTGGATACTCGCCTACCCGTCGGTGCTGGTCGTCGCGCCGATCGCGCGGCGCGTGACCAATCTGCTGGTGCGTCAGCCCGCGGCTCAGTGAGCGGCGGCCCAGCTTTCCCCCTGCCCCGCATCGACGACGAGCGGCACCGTGAGCTTCATCACAGGCTCCGCCGCGCCTTCCATCGTGGCCCGGGCGGTCTTGATCAGATCGTCGACGGCCGCATCCTCGACCTCGAAGATCAGTTCGTCATGCACCTGTAGCAGCATCCGCGCGGGAATACCCGCGATCGCCTCGGGCATCCGCACCATGGCACGGCGGATGATATCGGCGGCTGCCCCTTGGATCGGTGCGTTGATGGCCGCGCGCTTGGCGAAGCCCGCCGACGGTCCCTTCGCGCCGATATCCGGCGTGTGGATCTTGCGCCCGAACAGGGTCTGGACGAATTTGTGCTCTTTCGCGAAGGCCACGGTGTCGTCCATGTATTTGCGGATACCGGGGAAACGCTCGAAATAGCGGTCGATGAAGCCCTGCGCCTCGGCACGCGGGATGCGCAGGTTGCGCGCCAGACCGAAGCCCGAAATCCCGTAGATCACCCCGAAATTGATCGCCTTCGCCTGACGGCGGATCTCGGGCGTCATCTGATCCAGCGGCACATCGAACATCTCCGAGGCGGTGGCCGCGTGGATGTCCAAGCCCTCCTTGAAGGCCTCGCGCATCTCGGGAAGGTCGGCGACATGGGCGAGGATGCGCAGCTCGATCTGGGAATAGTCGAGCGAGACGATCGTGCAGCCCTCGCGCGCGACGAACGCCTCGCGGATGCGGCGGCCTTCCTCGGAGCGCACGGGGATGTTTTGCAGGTTCGGATCGGTCGAGGCCAGACGCCCGGTGTTCGCGCCCGCGATGGAATAGGAAGTGTGAACGCGGCCAGTCTCCGGGTTCACATGGGTTTGCAGCGCATCCGTATAGGTCGATTTCAGCTTCGAGATCTGCCGCCAGTCGAGCACACGCGCCGCCAGCTTCGCAGCCTGCGGGTTGGTGTCCTCCATCGTGGTCACGTCTTCGAGCACATCCGCCCCGGTGCCATACGCCCCGGTCTTGCCCTTCTTGCCGCCCTCGACGCCCATCGTGTCGAACAGAATCTCGCCGAGCTGTTTCGGCGAGCCGACATTGAAAGGCTGGCCCGCGATCTCGGCGATCTCGTCTTCGAGCTGCGCCATCTTCTGCGCGAAGGCATTGGACATGCGCGACAGCACCGAGGCGTCGACCTTCACGCCGGCCATTTCCATATCGGCCAGCACCGGCACCATCGGGCGCTCCAGCGTCTCGTAGACGGTGGTGACACGCTCGCGATGGAGCCGCGGCTTGAACTGCTGCCAGAGGCGCAGCGTGATATCGGCGTCCTCGGCGGCGTAGCGTGTGGCCTTGTCGATCTCGACCTTGTCGAAGGTGATCTGGCTCTTGCCGGAGCCGATCAGCTCCTTGATCGGAATCGGCTGGTGGTTGAGGTAGCGATCCGAGAGCGCATCCATCCCGTGACCGTGCAGCCCCGAGAACATCGCGTAGGACATCAGCATCGTGTCGTCGATGGGCGCAACGCGGATGCCGTGACGGGCGAAGATCTTGAAGTCATACTTCATGTTCTGGCCGATCTTCAGGATCGCCGGATCCTCCAACACGGGCTTGAGCAGCGCGAGCGCCTCTTCGAGGTCCATCTGACCTTCGACGCGCTCGGCTCCACCGAACAGATCGCCTTCGCCTTTGCTATGCCCGAGCGGCAGATAGGCCGCCTTCCCCGCTTCGATGGCAAGCGACACGCCCACAAGTTCGGCCTGCATCTCGTTGAGCGAGGTGGTCTCGGTATCGACCGCGACCCAGCCTTTCGCGCGGGCCTCATCGAGCCATTGCGTCAGCGTCTCGGCATCGCGGATGCAGACATAGCTTTCGGGATCGAAGG
Source organism: Thioclava sp. ISO4 (assembly GCF_058105145.1). Lineage (NCBI taxonomy): Bacteria > Pseudomonadati > Pseudomonadota > Alphaproteobacteria > Rhodobacterales > Paracoccaceae > Thioclava > Thioclava sp. ISO4. The sequence goes on along the minus strand of NZ_CM176571.1, from coordinate 1,622,523 downwards.
GCGGCTGCTCGACCTCGGGTGCCGTATCGTCATGGCTGGCGGGCACGTCCGAGACTTCCGGCGGGGGCGGCGGCTCGGCGCCGAATTTGTCGGCCACGCGGCGGGTCAGCGTGCGGAATTCCATCTCGTTGAGGAAGCCCATCAGCGTATCGACATCCGGCTCGCGGATTTCCAGATCGTCGAGCGTGAACTCGATGGGCGTCTGATCGTCGAGCGTCACCAGCTGCTTCGAGAGGCGAATCTGGTCGGCCTTCTCGATCAGCGTCTCGCGGCGCTTGGGTTGCTTGATCTCGGAGGCGCGCTCCAGCAGCGTCTCCAGATCGCCGTATTCGTTGATGAGAAGCGCCGCCGTCTTCACGCCGATGCCGGGCGCACCGGGGATGTTGTCGACCGAGTCGCCGGCAAGCGCCTGCACGTCGATCACGCGCTCGGGGCCGACGCCGAACTTGGCCTCGACCTCCTCGACGCCGATGGCGCGGCTCTTCATCGCGTCGAACATTTCGACGCCGCCGCCGACGAGCTGCATCAGATCCTTGTCCGAGGAGATGATCGTCACACGGCCGCCCGCCTCGCGGCCCTGACGGGCAAGCGTCGCGATGATGTCGTCGGCCTCGTAGCCCGCCAGTTCCTCGCAGGCGATGTTGAACGCCTTGGTCGCGTCGCGGGTCAGCGGGATCTGCGGGCGCAGTTCCTCGGGCATGGCGTCGCGATTGGCCTTGTATTGATCGTAGAGGTCGTTGCGGAAGGTGTGGCTGCCCTTGTCGAAGATCACCGCCGCATGGGTCGGCGCGTCCGAGCCCTTGGCGTCCTCGATATATTTCCACAGCATGTTGCAAAAACCCGCGACCGCCCCGATCGGCAGCCCGTCGGACTTGCGCGTGAGCGGCGGCAGCGCGTGATAGGCGCGGAAAATGAAGGCCGAACCGTCGATAAGATGCAGGTGACAGCCTTTGCCGAATGCCATTGCGAGAGCCCTCCTTCGCGCGTTGGCCCCGGTTGTGCCACAGGGGGGTGCGGAGGGGAAGAGGATCGGGGGGTGAGCCGCGTCTCGGAAGGATTCCAGTGGAAGCCTTCAGCGGCGAACGCGCCGCGCGTCGCGGCGCAGGGGTGGCGATTGAGTTTCGCGACAAGGGCCGCGCCCGAGCCTTGGGTGGGTGCTTCGCTGTGGTCTGGTTTGGGCAGTTCATCTCGCAAGCCCGAAAGACCGCCGGGCCCGCGCGCCATCGCCAATGCGCCCTCCCGGGGGAGAGTCGGGCGCGGCCCGGGCTGGTCGCCCGTGCCCAAGGATATGCGGAGAGCCCTTGCCAGCTTCCCTGAAATCCCCCATCTCAAGCGGCAACCGCAAAGGATCGAACCGATGGATTATTCCAAGATGGGCGGCGCGAAGCCGCCGAAGAACACGCCCAAACATGCCGAGCACAACGCCTATGGCTCCGACAAGACGCCCTACGGGAAGAAAGACCCGAAGGCTGCGCTGCTCGAACGGATGAAAGCGGCGGCGAAGAAGGACAAGTGAGGCGCGGCAGGCTAACCGGCGCCTAGAGTTGATCTTCCAGCGCCGCGGCCCCGGCCATCATCTGCGCCGAGACCTTGCTGAACAACTCGGCCCAGTCGGCGGCCAGTTCGAGCGTCCAGTGATCGCCCAGCTTGGCCGCGAGGCCTGCGATCACCGCCTCTGACAGCCACACGTAATAGTCCGGCTCGGCCCCAAACAGCACATGCATCTGACCGAGGCCGGGCAGTTCCAGTTCCTGTTCCTCGGGTGGATCAAGCGTGGAGAGGATCACCTCCATCATCGCAGCATATTTCAGCTGCTGCCCGCCTTCGCTGTTGGGCAGCAGCTGATCAAGCTCGGGATGGACCGCGAAGAGCCGCGCGAAGGCGTCGCGAAACAGCGACGGGTCTTCGAAGTCGAGCCGCGCCGCGCTGGCTTTCACCCGCGCCGCGCGCTCGGGCGGCAGAAGTGGCTCAGTGATCGTCATGCGCGTGATCGCGGTCGATCACATATTTCTTGTCGCAATAGCCGCATTCGACGAAACCGGTGTCACGCGGGATCGACAGCCAGACGCGCGGATGACCCAACGCCCCCTCGCCGCCATCGCAGGCAACCTTCCAGGTGGTGACGACCTCGGTCTCGGGTGCCTCGGGGGCATTAGGCGAATGGGTGGCAGTCATGGATGCTCCGTCTATATAAGGCACGAAAACCGCGCCCTGAATTTGGGCTTCATTCTAGCAATCGCGAAAGGCGGGGCAAGTTGGAACAGCAGGCAATCGAAGTTACCGGGCTGCGCAAGACCTATGCAGGCGGCAAGAAGCAGGCACCGAAGGAAGCGTTGAAGGGGCTCGACCTGTCGATCCCGGAAGGCTCGATCTTCGGGCTGCTGGGGCCGAACGGGGCGGGCAAGTCCACGCTGATCAATATTCTTGCGGGCCTGGTGAAGAAAACCGACGGGCGCGTCGTGATCTGGGGATTCGATCAGGACGTGAACCCGCGCCAGTCGCGCGCCGCGATCGGGGTGATGCCGCAGGAGCTGAACATGGACCCGTTCTTCACGCCGCGCGCGGCGCTGGAGATGCAGGCGGGGCTTTACGGCGTGCCGAAATCCGAGCGTTGGACCGATGAGATTCTCGAACTGGTGGGCCTGTCGGACAAGGCCGAGGCCTATGCGCGCAACCTCTCGGGCGGGATGAAGCGGCGGCTTTTGCTGGCCAAGGCGCTGGTGCATCGGCCGCAGATCCTCGTGCTGGACGAGCCGACCGCAGGCGTCGATATCGAGTTGCGCGCGATGCTGTGGCGCAATGTGCGCAAGCTCAACGAGCAGGGCATGACGATCATTCTGACGACGCACTACCTCGAGGAAGCCGAGGAGATGTGCGACGAGATCGCGATCATCAACAATGGCGAGCTGATCGTGCGCGACACCACGCCGAACCTGCTCAAGCGGATGGACCGCAAGGCGCTGGTGGTCGAGCCGCGCAATGAGGTTAGCCAAGAGATTCGCCTGCCCGAAGGCGTCACCATGGAAACCCGCCCGGGCGGGCAGATGGCGTTTTCCTACTCGCGCGAGCAGACCTCGGCGGAGGATATCCTCGATGCGCTGCGCGCAGCCGATGTCGAGATTCGCGACATCGCGAGCGAACAGCCCGGGCTGGAGGAAGTCTTCGTCTCGCTGACCTCGAACCGTTAAAGCCCGTGGCTGCGGTCGTAGGCGTTGGGCGCAGGCGGCGTCCATCCTTCGGGCGCTGATTTCGGACGGTAGATCTCGACGTCCAGCGGATAGCAGGCGGCCGTGTCCGAGCTGTGCTCGGACGAGCAATCCCCGCCCGGACAGGCCGAGAGCACGCCCAGCAGATCGGTCTCTGCGAAGAATTCGAGATAATCGCCGGGGCGCACCGGGCTCGCCTTCATGAAATACTGCCCGGTGTCGCGGGTGAAGCCGGTGCACATGAAGACGTTGAGCACGTCATGCACCAGCGCCTCCGCCTCGCGCAGCGGCAGATCGCGCGCCTCGGCCAGCGCGCGGGTCAGGTTGGAATGGCAGCAATGGTGATACTGCCCGCCATCGGACAGCAGGCAATGCGTATAAGGATCGCAGCGCGTGCCGATCACGTCATGGACCGCGCCGCCGAATGCGTCGATGCCATACCAGTCGAGCGTATCCTCGGTGATCGTCGCCAGCGGGCGCATCGTCGGAAAGCCCGACCACATCCGGTCGCCGCGGCTCAGATGCGTGCCATGCAGTGCACGCGTCTTGCCGGAATAGAACCGCTCTGACAGATCTGCCGAGAACAGGTTCAGATCGCCCACCTGCGGCCCCTCGACCGAAGCGATGCGGAAGAAATGCCCGGCAGGCACGTCGAAGGCCAGCGCCTCGCGCGGGGGCACGCGCAGATCGACGATCTTTTCCCAGCCCTCACGCACGGCGCGATAGGCGGACAGGTCCGGCGCAGGCAGCGCATCGGTCGGGTAACAGATCACCGGCGCGATGGCGCGGCGGGCTTCGGCGTCTTCGGGCGCCAAAAACTGGGGCGTTGGGTGCATGGGGCCTCCTTATTGCCGTCACTCTGCCTGTCTGGCGGGAAATGAAAAGGCACCTCCGCGAGGATCGTGTTGAAGACTGGCCTTACTTCGCTCCGGTAAGGCGCGATATCAGCGCCTCCGTCATCTCATCTTGCGAATGTTTCAGTGGATCATCGAGACTGTCTGCAAGCCCGAAGAGCATCACCATCCCCAGAACCGCCGAATGGATCGCAACGGCTTGCTGGCGATCGCCTCCGCAGTGATCCGCAAGCGCGGAATACAGGCGGTCCGTTACGGGGTGAACTTGCGCCACGAACCCGGCCGCTGTCGCGTCCTGCCCGGTCCGCTTCAGGGTCTGAGGCATGAGATACATCGCCCGGAACCGGTCGAGGTCGCTGAAGTGAAACGCCGCGATGGCCCGCACGAATCCTGCGATAGCCGCCCTGCCCTCAGAGGCGGATCGCAACGCCTCCAGACCCGCTTCCGTCTCTGCTTCGAGCCAGGGTAGATACATCGCCGCCAGAAGCGCCTGTTTCGTCGGATACCAGTAGAGCACCGCCTGTTTCGAACGTCCCAACCTGCGGGCGATGGCATCGAAAGATACGCCACCAAGCCCTTCGGTCGCGAGAATGTCGCGCGCGATTTTCAGGATCTCAGCGTCTGTCTTGGGCGTAGCCATGTTCGAATTCCTTGACGGCTTACCAAAGGTAAGCCTATCCTTACCAATGGTAAGCACATTGGTCCACCCCTTCGGATGGCCAAGAGATAAGGAGCGGACCTTGGATCACCTCAGCATGCAAAACCCCGTTCTCGCGACCTATGTCATCGCGGCCGCGCTCATGGTGCTCAAGGTCATGGGCCAAGGCTGGATGACCGTCTATCGCATGCTGAAAAGCAATTCCGGGCTCGCCAGCCCCGAGGATCTGCGCCCCGGCCTCATCAACCGGGCACCGGACCCATCCCAATTGGCGCTCAACGACTACGTCGACCGCTCGCGCCGCATGCATCGGAACGATCTGGAAAACATTCCCGCGTTCTGGGTCGCAGGGTTCCTGTTCGTGCTGATCGACCCTGCCCTGTGGCTCGCACAGACCTTGCTCTACGGGTTTGTCATCGTGCGGCTGGCGCATTTCTGGGCCTATGCCACGGCGCAATCGCATGAAATCCGCGCGACCTTCTACACGGTTGGGTCGCTGATCGTAATCTACATGGCGGCCCATACGCTCGTTGTCGCGCTGACCTGAGCGTCAGACAAAGAAAAACCCCGACCGAAGCCGGGGCAGTCACGACAGAACTCTTCGGGAGGTCACCGCTCAAGCCGCGGTGTAATACTCGTACATCAGCTCAACCGCTTCGAGACCGTCGGTATTTTCGGTCTTCGCGGTCGGGATGAATACGGGCGTGGACTTTTCAGGGGTGTAGTAAGCCAGATGCTCTTCGGCCACCTGGATCGGTTGCGCCCCTTTGGGGAATTTGACGATGTCGACCATGGAACTCTCTCCAGTCACGTTTCGAGTTCCTCCCTGACACCCGATTTAGGGATTTTTCCGCGGATTCAAACCCAAAATGCTGCATGTGCGATATGCATTTGCCGCAACGCAGCAAAAAGGGCGGCTCGCGCCGCCCTTTCCACAAATCGTTGAGGGTGAACCATAGGATCACCCCAATATATACATCAGATCAGACGACCCGGTTGACCTGCATCCGCTTGATCTCGGCAATCGCTTTCGCCGGGTTCAGACCTTTCGGGCAGGTCTTGGTGCAGTTCATGATCGTGTGGCAACGATAGAGCTTGAAGGGGTCTTCGAGCTGATCGAGACGCTCTGCCGTCGCTTCGTCGCGCGAGTCGATGATCCAGCGATAGGCGTGCAGCAGCGCTGCCGGGCCGAGGTATTTGTCGCCGTTCCACCAGTAGCTCGGGCAGGAGGTCGAGCACGAGGCGCACATGACGCATTCATACAGACCATCGAGCTTCTTGCGGTCTTCGATCGACTGACGCCATTCCTTCTCGGGCCGGTTCGTCTTGGTCTCGAGCCACGGCATGATCGACGCGTGCTGGGCGTAGAACATGGTCAGGTCGGGGATCAGGTCTTTCACCACCGGCATGTGCGGCAGCGGGTAGATCTTCACGTCGCCCTTGATCTCGTCGAGGCCGTAGATACAGGCCAGCGTGTTGATCCCGTCGATGTTCATCGCGCAGGAGCCACAGATGCCTTCGCGGCAGGAGCGGCGGAAGGTCAGCGTCGGGTCGATCTCGTTCTTGATCTTCAAGAGCGCGTCGAGAACCATCGGCCCGCACTTATCCATATCAATGAAATAGGTGTCGAGACGCGGGTTCTCCCCGGTATCCGGGTCCCAGCGATAGATCTGGAACTTGCGGATATTCTTGCCATCCGGCTTCGGCCAGGTCTTGCCGACGCGGATCTTGGAATTCTTCGGAAGCGTGAACTGAACCATGGTTGGTCCCCTTTCCGTCAGTACGAATAGAGCGGCCGCGTGGGCATTCGGCCGGATTTTCTGAAAACGCAGGAGTCGTAGGCCGCAGAAGGATCGCCCTGCACATAGGCCCCGACATTGAGCTCGACCTTCATGTTCGAGCGGAAGCCGTCACTGGTCACCCCCATACCCGCCTCGCCCGAGATGGGCGGTTTGGGCGCGAACTGGGCGTAGCACTGGCGCTCTGCCTGCTCGACCGGAATAGGGCCGCAGGCGGCAAGGCCAAGCCCTGCCGCGAGAAGCCCATATGCCGGTGCGTGACGCATCAGTAGACCCGCTTCTTCGGCGCGATCTTCTTGATCTCGATCCCGCCCTGATCCTCGGGGGTCAGCGGGTCCATGTGGACCGGGCGGAAGGTCAGATCGACGTTCGCGCCTTCGACATGCATGATCGAGTGCTTGCGCCATTCGGTGTCGTCGCGATCGGGATAGTCCTCGTGGGCGTGCGCCCCGCGGCTTTCCTTGCGCGCCTCGGCCCCGACGATGGTCGCCAGCGCGTTCGGCATCAGGTTCTCGAGTTCCAGCGTTTCCATCAGGTCCGAGTTCCAGATCAGCGAACGGTCGGTGACCTTGAGATCGTCGAGCTTGGCGGCGACCGCCTTCATCTTCTCGACACCTTCGGCCAGCGTCTTGTCGGTGCGGAACACCGCCGCATCCGCCTGCATCGTGCGCTGCATCTCGTCGCGCAGTTGAGCCGTCGGCGTGCCGCCATCGGCGTAGCGCACCTTGTCGAAGCGCTCGAAGATCGCGTCGATCTTGGCTTTCGGGATGACCGGGTTGGACGCATCCGCGTCGACGACCTTGCCAGCGCGGATCGCAGCGGCACGGCCGAAGACCACGAGGTCGATCAGCGAGTTGGAGCCCAGACGGTTCGCACCGTGCACAGACGCCGAACCCGCCTCGCCCACGGCCATCAGGCCGGGCACGATCGCATCGGGGTCGCCCTCTTTCGGGTTGATGACCTCGCCGTGGTAGTTCGTCGGAATGCCGCCCATGTTGTAGTGAACGGTCGGCAGAACCGGGATCGGCTCTTTCGTGACGTCGACGCCGGCGAAGATCTTCGCCGATTCCGAGATGCCCGGCAGACGCTCGGCCAGGGCTTCCGGCGGAAGGTGGCTGAGGTTGAGGAAGATGTGGTCCTTGTGCTCGCCCACGCCGCGGCCTTCGCGGATCTCCATCGTCATGCAGCGAGACACCACGTCGCGCGACGCCAGATCCTTATAGGTCGGCGCGTAGCGTTCCATGAAGCGCTCGCCTTCGGAGTTGGTCAGGTAACCGCCTTCGCCGCGTGCGCCTTCGGTGATCAGGCAACCCGAGCCGTAGATGCCGGTCGGGTGGAACTGCACGAATTCCATGTCCTGCAGCGCAAGGCCGGCCCGCGCGACCATGCCGCCACCGTCGCCGGTGCAGGTATGGGCCGAGGTGGCCGAGAAATAGGCGCGACCGTAACCGCCGGTCGCCAGAACCACCATCTTCGCGTTGAAGACGTGCATGGTGCCGTCGTCGAGCTTCCAGCAGACGACGCCCTGACACTGCCCGTCATCGGACATGATCAGGTCGATCGCGAAATACTCGATGTAGAACTCTGCGTTGTTCTTGAGCGACTGACCGTAGAGCGTGTGCAGGATCGCGTGACCGGTGCGGTCCGCGGCGGCACAGGTCCGCTGCACGGGCGGGCCTTCACCGTATTCGGTGGTGTGGCCGCCGAAGGGACGCTGGTAGATCTTGCCCTCTTCGGTGCGCGAGAACGGCACACCGTAATGTTCCAGCTCGTAGACGGCCTTGGGGGCGTGACGCGCGAGATATTCCATCGCGTCGTTATCGCCGAGCCAGTCCGAGCCCTTGATCGTGTCGTACATGTGCCACTGCCAGCTGTCCGGGCCCATGTTGCCCAGCGAAGCAGCGATACCGCCCTGTGCGGCGACCGTGTGCGAGCGGGTCGGGAAGACCTTGGTCACGCAGGCGGTGCGCAGGCCCTGTTCGGCCATGCCGAGCGTGGCGCGCAGACCCGAGCCACCGGCGCCGACCACGACCACGTCGTAATTATGCGTTTCGTATTCGTAAGCAGCCATTATCTCGTCCCGTTCAGTTGCCCAGCAGAAGGCCGATGAAGACCATCTTGCCGAGTGCATAGAGTGCGGTCGCCATGATCACGTAAGCCAGCGAATGCATCGCGATCTTGGTCGCCTTTGCGGCGGTGCCGTGGATGTAGTCCTCGATCCAGATCTCGGTGCCCTTCGCGAAGTGGCGCATGCCGACGATCACGACCAGCGCGGTCAGGATGGCCGGAAAGGGCTTCGAGAAGGTCGTGATCACGGTCTGCTGATCGGCGCCGAGCGTGGTGCCGACGATGTAGAGCCAGGTCGGGATCATGAAGGCGAGAGCCACGGCCGAGGCCGACATCCACCAGTGATGCTCGGGGCCGGTGCCCGAGGCGCCCTTGCCCACGGCGCGCTTGCGGTCGGTGAGGTAACGCATGAGGGCCTCCGTCAGAATTGGATGATGATGAGGGTCAGCACGGTCAGCACGACCGAACCGATGGTGCAGATCCAGCCGAGCATCTCGGCGGATTTGATGTCCATGTATTTACCCGCATCGAAGATGAGGTGCCGGATGCCGGCGAGGTAGTGATACCAAACGCCCAGCAACGACAGGGTGAAGACGAGATCGCCGAACCACGAGGTCGCGATCGCGTTCACGAAGTTGAAGTAGTCGGGGCTGGTCGCGGCGGCGAGAAGCCACCAGACGAGCAGCAGCACGCCGACGATGATGCCGTTGCCGGTGATCCGCGTCATGATCGACGAGAAAGACGTCATCTGCGGGCGGTAAATTTGAAGGTGCGGGGAAAGCGGACGCTCAACCTGTTTCGCTTCAGCCATGATCGGTCCCTTTTCGCTGGGCTCGGCGCTCTCGTCGGCCTCTGGAAGAGGCACGCGCTGGCGCGGAGCTGGCCGGAATTGGCTCTTTTACTAGCGCAAAATTCTCCCAAGTCACGGGGGGCAAGCTTGAAAACCTGTCATTTGCGCATAAAGAACGGCGAAAAATTCGCTTTGTGATCACATAAATTCTGTGCGTGATCACATGTTAACGCTCGCGGGCGCTCTGCCCCCGCGAGTGAGTCTCTCGAGCCGGGATCAGATCGGCATCAGTGCCCAGTAGTCGAGATCGAGCAGGACCTCGGGCAGGTATTTGCCGTCTTCTCCCTTATAGGCGAACTCGGGCGCGCCCTGCTTCACGGCGACCAGACGCAGACGGATCGCGCCCACGCCGGGCGCGCCGGTCTCGGCCTTGTCGAGCACTTCCGACCATGCCTTCACCGTGTCGCCCGAGAAGCAGGGATTGGCATGCGCCCCGCCATTGAGCGCCACGATCATCTGTGCGTTAGCCAAGCCGTTGAACGACAGCGCCCGCGCCATCGAGATCACGTGCCCGCCATAGATCAGGCGCTGGCCGTCCTCGCGGAAGGTCGCGTCGAAATGCACCTTGGCGGTGTTCTGCCACAGGCGCGTGGCGATCATGTGCTCGGCTTCCTCGATGGTGACGCCGTCCACATGGTCGATCTTCTCGCCGATCTCGTAATCGCCCCAGCGATGCGGCTCGCCCGCCAGATCGAAATCGTAATCGTCGAAGTTCAGCCCATCGGGAATCACCAAGTCCGCAGGCGCCACGACCGATGCCAGATCGGGCAACACGGTCTCGGGCGCAGGCGCATCCAGATCGCCTTTGCGCACCATCACCCAGCGGACATATTCCAGCACGGTCTCGCCCACCTGGTTCAGCCCGCGGGTGCGGACATAGACCACGCCCGACTTACCGTTGGAGTTCTGCTTGACCCCGATCACCTCGGATTCCGAGCGCAGCGTGTCGCCGGGATAGACCGGCTTCAGCCAACGCCCTTCCGCATAGCCAAGATTGGCCACCGCATTGAGCGAGACATCCGGCACGGTCTTGCCGAACACCACGTGGAAGGCGATCAGATCGTCGATCGGCGAGCCCTCCAATCCGCAGGCCGCCGCGAATTCGTCCGAGGAATAGAGCGCATGGCGCGCAGGATAGAGCGCGTGATAGAGCGCGCGCTCCCCTTCCGCCACGGTGCGCGGGACGGCGTGACGGATCACGTCGCCCAGCTTGTAATCCTCGAAGAAACGGCCCGGATTGGTCTTGCCCATCATTGCTCTCCCAGCTTCATGTCGGGGTGATACTCCCCCTCGATCTCTTTGGTCACGGCCTGCGCACAGCGCATCACACCCTTCGCCTGATCGAAGGCATATTGCGGATCGCCATGCAGCGCCCAGCCTTTCGAGAGCGCGAGGCTCACTTTGTGGCAAAAGGCCGAGGTGTCGTCCTCGGTCAGAAGGCGGTAGATCTGCATATCAGGCTCCGAACGGGTTGTAGCCGAACCAAATGTGGATCGAGGCGATCAGGCCGTAGAGGACCAGCGTGCCGACGATCCCGCCGATTTCCTTGCCCATCTTCACCTCGGGCGTGACCTTGGCGGGCTTCGACGCCTTGTTGATCAGGATGACCTCGACCACCGCCCAAGCCAGCAGGCCGCCGAACAGGATGATCCCCGGCAGGGTCGGATTGACCAGCAGGTGCGCCAAGGCCCAGGTCTTCACGCCGGTCAGCTGCGGGTGACGGATCTTGCCGCTGAGCCAGAGCTTCATGCCCGAAACCGCGAACAGGTAGACCGCGAAGATCATCAGCAGGTTGTTGATCCCCTTGAGCGCCGCGTTCGGCGTCCAGAGGTAGAAGACCGGATCGCTGGCGCGCCAGCCGACGAACATCAGAACGAGGCTGATCAGGACGAGGGCTGCGACCATCGGACGCTCGGCCCCTTTGAGCGCGCGCCGGAAGCCCGGAAAGATCCGTTTTGCCAGATGTGCGAGCGACCAGATCAGGACGCCGAGGATGAGTAGTGCCATTGCGATTGCCTCTTAGCTGCCAAGCGCGGCAATCGCCTCCGCCTTGGCGAGGACTTGCCGCGCGGTGACGATATGCAGATTCTCGACGATCTTACCATCCACGACCGCAACCCCCTGCCCGGCCTTCTCGGCTTCCTCGAAGGCAGCGATCTGGCGTTGGGCGAGATCGATCTCGGCTTCCGAGGGCGCGAAGGCGGCATTACAGACCGCAAGCTGCGCCGGGTGGATCAGCGTCTTGCCGTCGAAGCCCATGTCGCGGCCCTGATCGCATTCGAGTTTGAGCCCCTCGTCATCCTTGAAGGCATTATAGACGCCATCGACGATGATCTTGCCATGCGCTTTCGCCGCCAGCAGGCACAGGCCCAGCCCCGGCAGCATCGGCAGACGGTCGGCGCGGAAACGGCTGCCCAATTCCTTCGCGAGGTCGTTGGTGCCCATCACCATGCCTTCGAGCCGCGGATAGGCCGCGATCTCGCCCGCGTTGAGCATCCCCAGCGCGGTCTCCATCATCGCCCAAAGCGGCACGCCCTGAATGAGATCGGCCACCGCGATAAGATCGGCGGGGGTGGAGACTTTCGGGATCAAGATCGCATCGACCTTGGCGCCGTTACGGATCGCGTCGGCGAAGGCCAGCACGTCCTCGCGACCCCATTCGGTGTCGAGCCCGTTGATCCGCACGATCTTCATGCGCGGACCGTAATCGGCCTCGGTCAGCGTCTTCGCGAGCAGCGCGCGCGCATTGGCCTTCTCGTCGATCGCCACGGCGTCTTCGAGATCGAAGATGATCGCGTCACAGGCAAGCCCGGTGGCCTTCTCCAGCGCACGCTCTTTCGAGCCGGGAATGTAGAGCACGGAACGGGTCGGGCGGGCCATTTGATTCTCCATCTCGCAATTTTCTTTCGCCAAATCGCACGAATGGGACAGAATCGGCAAGCCCCGATTTGCCGCAACGCAGAAAAATCACAGCGCTCAGCGATACGGGGTCGCGACGTAAAGCTTTCTTGACAGCTGACCGGTCACTCTTTGATGATGACCTCAGAGGGATCAAAATGCTGAACAAAACTTATGTGCTAACGCTCGGCCTGGCCGCAGCGATCGGCTTCGCACAGGCTTCTTTCGGAGAGACGCAGGACCCGTCTGATCCGTCGCGCGCCTGTGGCAAGCGAGACGAGATCGTGGCCAATCTCGAAGCGAAATATCACGAGAGCCGCCGCATGGTGGCGCTCTCCTCGAATAATTCCGTGCTGGAGATTTTCGCAGCCGAGGCGGGCAACTGGACGATCATCGTCACACCGGCGGATGGCGTGAGTTGCCTGATCGCCTCGGGCGAAGCGTTCGAGGAGCTCGACGGGACGCTCAAGGGAAAGGACGCGGCGCTCTAGGGGCCGCCCTCACCCGGTGATCGCTTGCTGGATCAGCTTCAGCGAGATCAGCAGAAGCGCCCAAATCACCACCTTGAAGAAAATCTCCGTGGGCATCCGCTTCACAAGCCAGACACCAAGGAACACCGAGGCCGAGGCGGGGATCGCAAGGATCAGCGCGGTGCCGAGGCTGTCAAAGTTCACCTCGCCCAGCGCGATGAAGGGACCGAGCTTCGCGAGGTTTACATAGGAGAAGAGCACCGTCGCCGTGCCCGCGAAGACCTGTTTCGGCAAGTTCAGCGGGATCGTGTAAGCTTGAAACGGCGGCGCGCCCGAATGGCTAACGAAGCTGGTGAACCCCGCGATGGTGCCCCAGAACAGGCCCGGCGCGACTTTCGCCTCCTGTCGCGCGCCATGCCGATGCCGTAACAGCGCGTTCAATGCGAAGACCGCACCGATCACGCCGACCATCAGCGTGACCCACCGCTCGGACACGACCTCGGCGGTGGCCCAGCCGATGCCGATCCCGAGCGTCGTGGCCGGGATCATGATCGCGAGCACGCGCTTGTCGAATTCCTTGCGATAGGCCCAGAGGCCGAACATGTCCGCGATGATATAGACGGGCAGCAAGAGGCCCGCCGCTGCCACCGGAGGCATGACGATCGTCAGGATCGGGACCGAGAGCGAGGCCGCCATCGGAATACCGCCTTTCGACAGCCCCACCATCACCGCCGCGAACAGCGCAAGCGCCCAACCGAGCAGGCTCAACTCCATTCCTGTGCTCCCTTCCCTGCGGGTCACAGAATCGCTCTGCCCCGTCTTGCCCTCTTGCTTGCACGGCACGTGACGAAACGGAACCGTGGGCGGACGCGCGCGGACAGTTTCGGCATACGAGTGCATACAAACAGTGTCGCCGCAGCGCAGCGCCCTTGCCCTTTGCGAGCCAAAGAGCTACTCCACCTGCGATCTATTTTCCAATCCATCCACCCGGAGGACCAAATGGCCAGACCCAAGATCGCCCTTATCGGCGCCGGCCAGATCGGCGGCACGCTCGCCCATCTCGCCGCCATCAAGGAACTCGGTGACGTCGTTCTGTTCGATATCGCCGAAGGCACGCCGCAGGGCAAAGCGCTCGACATCGCGGAATCGGGCCCGTCCGAGGGCTTCGACGGCTCCTTCAAGGGGACCAACGATTACGCCGGTATCGCGGGCGCGGATGTCTGCATCGTGACGGCTGGCGTTCCGCGCAAGCCGGGCATGAGCCGCGATGATCTGCTGGGCATCAACCTCAAGGTCATGAAATCGGTCGGCGAAGGCATCGCAGCCCACGCACCGGACGCTTTCGTCATCTGCATCACCAACCCGCTCGACGCGATGGTCTGGGCGCTGCAGCAATTCTCCGGCCTGCCGGCCGAGAAAGTCGTCGGCATGGCGGGCGTTCTGGACTCGGCTCGCTTCCGTCACTTCCTGTCGCTGGAATTCGGCGTCTCGATGCGCGACGTGAACGCCTTCGTGCTCGGCGGCCACGGCGACACGATGGTGCCGCTCGCACGCTACTCGACCGTTGGCGGCATCCCGCTGCCCGACCTCGTGCAGATGGGCTGGACCACGCAAGAGAAACTCGACGCGATCATCCAGCGCACCCGTGACGGCGGCGCAGAGATCGTGGGCCTGCTGAAGACCGGTTCGGCCTTCTACGCCCCGGCCACCTCGGCGATCGAGATGGCGGAAGCCTATCTGAAAGACCAAAAGCGCGTCCTGCCCTGCGCAGCCTACGTCAAAGGCGCGCTCGGCCTCGACGGTCTCTATGTCGGCGTGCCGACCGTGATCGGCGCCAAGGGCATCGAGAAGGTCATCGACATCAAGCTCAACAAGGACGAGCAGGCGATGTTCGACAAGTCGGTCGACGCGGTCAAAGGCCTCGTCGCCGCCTGCAAGGGCATCGACAGCACGCTCGCTTGATCGAAAGACACGACTGATCCAAACTTGGGGCGCGCCTTTCTCGGCGCGCCCTTTGTTTTGGAGAGTGCCATGTGTTCCGCCCGTCTCGCCCCGTGTCTTGCCGTTCTTCTCGCCCTTTCGCCGATTAGCGCGCACGCGCAGGACGGGCCGGTGACCGCCAAGATCGCGCGAAGCGAGGCGCCTACCGCCGATCCGATCTCGGCGCAGATCGGGGCGGAGGGGATCGCGCCGGTGCTGGCCGGTCTGCAATCGCGGGACGCGCTTTCCCCGAAGGACCGTTTCGCGCTCGGCGGGCTGGAATTCCTCGCAAGTCTTGAAGCGACGATGCGTTGGCAGATGGAAGCGGGCGCTGCCCGTCTCCTGATGCCATTCATCGGCAACGTCCCCGGCGGGCGCGACGCACCGCGCGAAACCTTCACCGCCGATGCGGTCACGCGCCAAAGCGAAGCGCTGATCGCTGGCATGGATCGCGCCAATTCCGCGCTCGACGGGCTGGCCGCTGGGCCGGAATTCGGTCTTGCGATCGACCTGAACGATCTCTGGTTTGACCTGAATGGCAATGGCGCGCGTGACGGGGGCGAAGACGCGGTGACGCTGTTGCGTGGCGCTTTCATGCCCCGCGCACCCGAAGCCGCCCCAGGCGCCTCGCGGATCGTGCGCTTCGACAATGCGGATGCGGCCTGGCTTTCGGCCTATACGCATCTGATCTCGGGCGTGGGCGAACTGACCCTCGCCTTCGATCCTGAACCGGCCATCGCCCGCGTGATGGACACCTATGCGAAACTCGTGGAAGCGCGCGACAGGGCGACGGGCACCGGGCAAGTCACGTCGCTGGACGGGATGATGATGTTCAGCTTCATCGACCCGGCGGCGGCGGTGCTCGACATGCTCCACCAGCAACCCGATCCGACGCGCACCCGTGCCGCGCGCGACCATTGGCTTGCGATGATCGCGCAGAACCGGCAGTTCTGGGAACTGGCCGAGGCCGAGACCGACAATCAGGCGGAATGGATCCCGAGCGACGCGCAGGATCAGGCGCTTGGCGTCGAATTTCCCGACGGTCTGGGCGAGACGTGGCGTGCGGTGCTGAGCGATGGCGAAGCGCTGCTGACGAGCGAGAAGTCCTTCCCCTTCTGGCGCGTGCCGGTCGGGGTCGATCTGGGGGCGTGGCTGGAAAATCCCGCGCCGCTGCCGCTGACCGGGGTGGTTCAGGGCTGGGCGCTCGATCCCTATTTCACCGACACGCCGATGCTGACGCCCGAGAACTGGACGCGTTTTTCGCGATTGGTCGGGCGGCGGACCGGCATGATGATGTTCACGCTGAACTGACGAGCGGCTCCGGGTCGAAACCGAATTCCTCGCGCAGCCGCGCGATTAGCTCGGCCTCGTGGAGGAGCAGCGCGCGATCGAAGGCGGCGGGCGACAGATCGACCTTGTCGCCGAAGAGCGCGCGGGTTTCGTCCGCGATCTTCACGTCTGGCCGGATCAGCAGCTCATGGGCTTCCAGCTCATCGGCCTCGTAATCTTGCATCCCCTGCACCTCCCACCACAGCTTTTTCAGCTCGGCGGGATCGGCGGCGCGCTCGGCAGCCCCGGCGAATTGCGCCTTGCGGGACCCGACATAGGGCACGGGCTGCCCCTGCACCTTCGTCGTGGCGCGGCGCAGCATCTTGAGGAGGAAGTGCAACGGCGTCAGACCGTCGAAATGCATCAGCCGACCGTTATAGCTGGGCCGATAGGGCAGATCGTTTTCCTTGCTGTCCCAGTCTTTGAGCGGGAAATGCACCCCGATCGCGTAGCCGCGCCCAGCCCGCACGACAGGTTTTCCGGCGACATGACCCGCGAGACCCTTCTTAAGAAAGCGCGACCGGAAGCCGTAGAACATCAGCCCGTCGTCCTGAAACCCGTCCCAACGCCGCCGGAACACACCGCCGAAAATATCTGCGCCCGGAGTGCGGTCGAGATAGCAGCGCTCATCGACCTCCAGCCGCAGCCACGCTTTCTGCTCCCCCGTCTTCGCCAGCTCCCATTCGAGCGGGCGCGCGAGGCTCACGAATTCATCCGCGTCGCAATGGATCAGCCAATCGAGCTGTGTTTCGGCCAGCGCACGGGTCGCATTGTATTTCTGGCGACCCTGATGGCGCGCGGGGCGTTTCTTGCGCCAGCTTCGCGCCCAGCCGTCATCGCCGGAATGGTGAATGAACGCGCCGTCGACCGGGGCGAGCAGCGCCTCGGCTTCGGGGTTCGGGCGGTCGAAAAAGACGTGGACCTCGCTCGCGCCGATCGCCAGGTGATGCGCGACATAGGCGGCCACCAGCGCTGCGGGTTCGTCCACCGTCGCCACCACGCCCCAGCGCGGCATATCTTGCCCTTGCGTCATCTAAATCCGATTCCTGCCGATGCCCTCTGCGCAGATAGGTTCAATTAACCGAGTCGTGCCAGTGCTCCCATGCCACAGCGCAGCATTTTCCGATTTGTGATCACACCTTTCCGCGCTGTGATCACGTAAGTCGCTTTTTCCGGGCGAGTGGGGCAGATTGTCGCGATTTCGGTTTGTACGCCCCGCTTAACAGCCTAGAACCCCCTCAAATCGCACCAGCATGGGGTATCCAAGGATGAATATCCACGAATATCAGGCCAAACAGCTTCTCAAGAGCTATGGCGCACCGGTCTCGGACGGCCGTGTCGTCCTCAAGGCCGAAGAAGCGAAGACCGCAGCCAGCGAACTCGATGGTCCGCTCTGGGTCGTCAAGGCGCAGATCCACGCAGGTGGTCGCGGCAAGGGCCACTTCAAGGAAGCCGAAGCCGGCGAAAAGGGCGGTGTCCGCCTCGCCAAATCGGTCGAAGAGGCTGAAACGCTCGCCAAGCAGATGCTCGGCAAGACGCTCGTGACGCACCAGACCGGCCCGGCGGGCAAGCAGGTCAACCGCATCTACATCGAAGACGGTTCGGACATCGAGCGCGAACTGTATCTCGCTCTGCTCGTCGACCGCGTGACCTCGCGCGTCTCGATCGTTGCCTCCACTGAAGGCGGCATGGACATCGAGGAAGTCGCGGCGAACACGCCCGAGAAAATCCTCAGCTTCTCGATCGACCCGGCCACCGGCTACCAGCCGTTCCACGGTCGCCGCGTCGCCTTCTCGCTCGGCCTCGAAGGCCCGCAGGTGAAGCAGATGGTCGGTCTTCTCGGCAAGCTCTACCAAGCCTTCGTCGAGAAGGACATGGAGATGCTCGAGATCAACCCGCTGATCGTCATGACCGACGGCAACCTCAAGGTTCTCGACGCCAAGCTCGGCTTCGACGGGAACGCCGTCTACCGTCACTCGGACATCGCCGCGCTGCGCGACGAGACCGAGGAAGACAGCAAAGAGCTCGAAGCGTCGAAATACGACCTCAACTACATCGCGCTCGACGGTGAGATCGGCTGCATGGTGAACGGCGCTGGCCTCGCAATGGCCACGATGGACATCATCAAGCTCTACGGCGCCGAGCCCGCGAACTTCCTCGACGTTGGCGGTGGCGCCACGAAAGAGAAAGTGACCGAAGCGTTCAAGATCATCACCTCGGACAAGAACGTCAAAGGGATCCTCGTGAATATCTTCGGCGGCATCATGCGCTGCGACATCATCGCCGAAGGCGTGATCGCTGCGGTGAAGGAAGTCGGCCTCGAAGTGCCGCTGGTCGTCCGCCTCGAGGGCACCAACGTCGAAAAAGGCAAGGAAATCATCGCGAATTCCGGCCTGAACGTCATCGCCGCCGACAACCTGTCGGATGGCGCAGAAAAAATCGTCAAAGCGGTGAAAGGCTAAGAATCATGGCAGTTCTCGTCAACGAAAACACCAAGGTCATCTGCCAGGGCTTCACCGGCTCGCAGGGCACCTTCCACTCCGAGCAGGCAATCGCGTACGGCACCAAGATGGTCGGCGGCGTGACCCCCGGCAAAGGCGGCCAAGAGCATCTCGGCCTGCCGGTCTTCAACTCGGTCCACGAAGCGAAAGCCAAGACCGAAGCGAATGCCTCGGTGATCTACGTTCCGCCGCCCTTCGCGGCTGACTCGATCCTCGAAGCGATTGATGCGGAAATGGAACTGATCGTCTGCATCACCGAGGGGATCCCGGTCCTCGACATGATGAAGGTCAAGCGCGCGCTGATCGACTCCAAGTCGCGTCTGATCGGGCCGAACTGCCCCGGCGTCATCACGCCGGACGCCTGCAAGATCGGCATCATGCCCGGCCACATCCACAAGCGTGGCTCGGTCGGCGTCGTGTCGCGCTCGGGCACGCTGACCTATGAGGCGGTCAAGCAGACCACCGATATGGGTCTGGGCCAGTCCTCGGCCGTCGGCATCGGCGGTGACCCGATCAAGGGCACCGAGCATATCGACGTGCTCGACATGTTCCTCGACGATCCGGAAACGGAATCGATCATCATGATCGGTGAGATCGGTGGTTCGGCGGAAGAAGAAGCCGCGGAATTCCTCGCCGAGCAGAAGAAAAAAGGCCGCTGGAAGCCGACCGCTGGCTTCATCGCCGGCCGCACGGCCCCTCCCGGCCGCCGCATGGGCCACGCCGGCGCGATCGTCGCAGGCGGCAAAGGTGATGCGGAATCCAAGATCGAGGCCATGAAGTCGGCCGGTATCGTCGTCGCTGACAGCCCCGCTACGCTGGGCGAAGCGGTGATGAAAGCGATCAAGGGCGAATAAGCTCTCTCGAAACTGGCAGGGTCGCGGCGCACGCGGCCCTGCATCCCGACCAAGGAAAGGACCGGACCCATGTCGCTGCGGATCGCACGGCGCGCCTCCCTCCCCGTTTCGGGGACGGTCGCATGCGCCCTGCTTGAAAGCAGCGACGGGGGCCGGTCTTTTTCTGCGGCTGAGCGCGTCGCGAGCGATGCATGGCTCGCCTCCGAACGCACCGGAAATTCCGCCCCTCGCGGGCTCGTTCCGGTCGCGGCCATCCGCTCATCGGCCGCAATGCAGTCCGCGCGCATCCCTGCCCTGCATGGAAGTCCTGACATCAGCACCTACATCATTGACCCAGAAGGCAATATGCCCGGGACGACTGGTGCCGGTTTCGGAGTATCCGTGATGGCCCCGCGCGCGAAGGAAAGGACCCTACATCATGTCCCGTTCCACCCCCGTATCCGTCGCGAGAGCCTCTGCGCGCCGCGCGACCCCGCCACCACGCGCGCCCAGCGTTTAACCAACCGTTCAATGGGCCGCTGATAAACGTTCGAGTTCCACAGATCCCTGTTTCACCGACCGAAGGTGAGGAAAATGACCGACCAATCCCCCAACGACCAGTTCAATGCCTCGCAGTTCCTGCAAGGCGCGAATGCCGAATATGTCGAGCAGCTCTACGCCAAGTTCGCCGAAGACCCGTCTTCGGTCGATACCGCATGGGCTGCCTTCTTCGCCTCGCTCGGTGATCCCGATCAGGACGTGAAGAAATCCGCCGAAGGCGCAAGCTGGGAGCGTCGCGACTGGCCGCCGGTGGCCGCCGACGACCTGACCGCCGCGCTGACCGGCGAATGGCCCGCCGCCCCTGCCGAGGGCAAGGCCGCTGGCGACAAGATCAAGAAGAAGGCCGCCGAGGCTGGCGTTCCGGTCGATGAGGCCGCGGTCAAACGCGCCGTGCTGGATTCGATCCGCGCGCTGATGATCATCCGCGCCTACCGTATCCGTGGCCACCTCGCCGCCGATCTCGACCCGCTGAACATGCGCGACACCGGCCAGCATCCGGAGCTCGATCCGAAGAGCTACGGCTTCACCGATGCCGACATGGATCGCCCGATCTTCATCGACAACGTGCTCGGCCTCGAGATCGCCTCGATGCGCCAGATCATGGATATCGTGAAGCGCACCTATTGCGGCACCTTCGCGCTGCAATACATGCACATCTCCGATCCCGAGCAATCGGCCTGGCTGAAAGAGCGCATCGAAGGCTACGGCAAGGAAATCACCTTCACCAAGACCGGTCGCCGCGCGATCCTCAACAAGCTCGTCGAGGCGGAAGGGTTCGAGAAGTTCCTGCACGTCAAATACATGGGCACCAAGCGGTTCGGCCTCGACGGTGGCGAAGCGCTGATCCCCGCGATGGAGCAGATCATCAAGCGGGGCGGTCAGCTCGGCCTGCAAGAGGTCGTGGTCGGCATGCCCCACCGCGGTCGCCTCTCGGTCCTCGCCAACGTGCTGCAAAAGCCCTACCGCGCGATCTTCCACGAATTCCAGGGCGGCTCGTTCAAGCCCGAGGACGTGGACGGCTCCGGCGATGTGAAATACCACCTCGGCGCGTCCGCCGACCGCGAGTTCGACGGCAACAAGGTCCACCTGTCGCTGACCGCGAACCCCTCGCACCTCGAGGCGGTGAACCCGGTCGCACTCGGCAAGGTCCGCGCCAAGCAAGATCAGCTGGCCGACCGTTCGGACCGCTCCAAGGTCGTCTCGGTGCTGCTGCACGGTGACGCGGCCTTCGCCGGTCAGGGCGTCGTGGCCGAGTGCTTCCAGCTCTCGGGCATTCGCGGCCACCGTACGGGCGGCACGATCCACCTCGTCGTGAACAACCAGATCGGCTTCACGACCGCGCCGCACTTCTCGCGCACCTCGCCCTACCCGACCGATCTCGCGCTGATGGTGGAAGCCCCGATCTTCCACGTGAACGGCGACGATCCGGAAGCCGTCGTGCACGCAGCCCGCGTCGCGACCGAGTTCCGCCAGAAGTTCCACAAGGACGTGGTCATCGACATCTTCTGCTACCGCCGCTTCGGTCACAACGAAGGCGACGAGCCGATGTTCACCAACCCGGTGATGTACAAGTCGATCAAGACCCACAAAACCACGCTGCAGCTCTACACCGAGCGTCTCGTTGCGGACGGCCTGATCCCCGAGGGCGAGATCGAGGATATGAAAGCCTCGTTCCAGTCGCATCTCAACGAGGAGTTCGAGGCCGGCAAGGTCTTCAAGCCGAACAAGGCGGACTGGCTCGACGGTCGCTGGTCCGGCATGGAGCAGGAAAAGAGCGAATACGAGCGCGGCACCACCGCGATCGCGCCCGAGACCTTCGAAGAGGTCGGCAAGGCGCTCGTGACCGCGCCCGAGAAATTCGCGCTGCACAAGACGGTCGGGCGTCTGCTCGACAACAAGAAGCAGATGCTCGAGACCGGCAAGGGCTTCGACTGGGCGACCGCCGAGGCACTGGCCTTCGGCTCGCTTCTGACCGAGGGCTACCCGGTCCGCCTGTCGGGTCAGGATGCCACCCGCGGCACCTTCTCGCAGCGCCACTCGGCGCTGGTCAATCAGGACAACGAAGACCGCTACTACCCGCTGAACAACATCCGCGAGGGTCAGGCCCGCTACGAGGTGATCGACTCGATGCTCAGCGAATACGCGGTGCTCGGGTTCGAATATGGCTACTCGCTGGCGGAACCGAAGGCGCTGACGCTCTGGGAAGCGCAGTTCGGCGATTTCGCCAACGGCGCGCAGATCATGTTCGACCAGTTCATCAACTCGGGCGAACGGAAATGGCTGCGTATGTCGGGCCTCGTCTGCCTGCTGCCGCACGGTTTCGAAGGTCAGGGCCCCGAGCACAGCTCGGCCCGTCTGGAGCGTTTCCTGCAGCTGTCGGCGGAAGATAACTGGATCGTCGCGAACTGCACGACGCCGGCGAACTACTTCCACATCCTGCGCCGCCAGATCCACCGCGACTTCCGCAAGCCGCTGATCCTGATGACGCCGAAATCGCTTCTGCGTCACCCCAAGGCGGTCTCGACCACGGAAGACTT
Source organism: Thioclava sp. ISO4 (assembly GCF_058105145.1). Taxonomy (NCBI): domain Bacteria; kingdom Pseudomonadati; phylum Pseudomonadota; class Alphaproteobacteria; order Rhodobacterales; family Paracoccaceae; genus Thioclava; species Thioclava sp. ISO4. Next base: position 1,599,980 of record NZ_CM176571.1, on the reverse strand, counting down.
CACCACCGGGTCCAGCTTCCACCGCGTGCTGTGGGACGACGCCCAGCACGGCAATTCGGATCTGGAGCTGAAGTCCGACGACAAGATCAAGCGCGTCGTTATGTGCTCGGGCAAGGTCTATTACGACCTGCTCGCACAGCGCGACGAACGCGGGCTGGACGATGTCTACCTGCTGCGTCTGGAACAGTTCTACCCGTTCCCCGCGCAGGCGGTCACCAAAGAGCTGACCCGCTTCAAGAATGCCGAGATCGTCTGGTGCCAAGAGGAGCCGAAAAACCAAGGCGCTTGGTTCTTCGTCGAGCCCTATATCGAATGGGTCCTCGCCAAGATCGACGCGAAACATGCCCGTGCGCGCTATGCAGGCCGTGCAGCTTCCGCCTCGCCCGCGACGGGTCTGGCAAGCCGCCACAAGGCCGAGCAGGACGCGCTCGTCAACGATGCACTGGAGGGTTGAATAGATGTCCACTGAAGTCCGCGTTCCCACGCTCGGCGAGAGCGTCACGGAAGCTACCGTCGCCACCTGGTTCAAGAAGCCCGGCGACACGGTGGCCGCCGATGAGATGCTCTGCGAGCTCGAAACCGACAAGGTGACCGTCGAAGTGCCGAGCCCTGCGGCCGGCACGCTCGGCGAGATCGTGGCCGCCGAGGGCGAGACCGTCGGCGTCGATGCGCTGCTCGCGACGATCGAAGAGGCTGGCGCCAGCCCCGCGCCGAAGAAAGATGACAAACCGGCGGAAAAACCCGCCCAACAGCCCCAATCGAACGAGGGAAAAATGACCGACGTGATGGTGCCCAGCCTTGGTGAATCGGTCACCGAGGCAACTGTGTCGACGTGGTTCAAGAAGGTCGGCGACACGGTCGCGGCCGACGAGATGCTCTGCGAGCTGGAAACCGACAAGGTCTCCGTCGAAGTGCCGTCTCCCGCGGCTGGCGTTCTCAAGGAGATCGTCGCCGAAGAAGGCGCGACCGTCGATGCCTCGGCCAAGCTCGCCGTGATCGCCGAAGGCGAAAGCGGTGGCGCCTCCGCCAGCGCCCCCGCGAAGGAAGAGGCCAAATCCGAAGCCCCCGCCGCCAGCGGCAAGGGCGGCAAGGATGTCGAGGATGCGCCCTCCGCCAAAAAGCTGATGGCCGAGAAGGGCATCGACCCGGCCTCCGTTCAGGGTTCGGGCAAGGATGGCCGGATCATGAAGGAAGACGTGGCCAAGGCCGAAAGCGCGCCGAAGCAGGCGTCGGTTTCCGTCGCCTCGACGCCCTCGCAGGCGCCGCGCGGCCCGGTCAACGCCGATGACGCATCGCGCGAAGAGCGCGTGAAGATGACCCGCCTGCGTGCGACCATCGCCAAACGCCTCAAGGACTCGCAGAACACCGCCGCGATGCTGACCACCTATAACGAGGTGGACATGTCGGGCGTGATGAACCTGCGCAACGAGTACAAGGACCTGTTCAACAAGAAGCACGGCGTGAAGCTCGGCTTCATGTCCTTCTTCGTGAAGGCCTGCTGCCACGCGCTCAAAGAGGTCCCGGAAGTCAACGCCGAGATCGACGGCAACGAGGTCGTCTACAAGAACTACGTCCACATGGGCGTGGCCGTGGGCACCCCGAACGGCCTCGTCGTGCCGGTCGTGCGCGATGCCGATCAGATGAGCTTCGCTTCGATCGAGAAGACGATCGCCGAGATGGGCACCCGCGCCCGTGACGGCAAGCTCTCGATGGCCGAGATGCAGGGCGGTTCGTTCACCATCTCGAACGGCGGCGTCTATGGCTCGCTGATGTCCTCGCCGATCCTCAACCCGCCGCAATCGGGTATCCTCGGCATGCACAAGATCCAGGAACGTCCGATGGTCGAGAACGGCCAGATCGTCATCAAGCCGATGATGTATCTCGCACTGAGCTACGACCACCGCATCGTCGACGGCAAAGGCGCCGTGACCTTCCTCGTGCGCGTCAAGGAAGCGCTGGAAGACCCGCGCCGTCTGCTGATGGATCTGTAAGCGACTTAGGACGAAGGCGGCGGCCCCGCCCCTTCGCTCTTGCCAAATATCCTCGGGGGGTCCGGGGGGCAGACAGCCCTCCGGTCCGCCCTCTCCGCCGGGAGCGACCGAATGACCCCCGAACTCACCGTCCTGATCCTCGCCGTTCTGCTCCATCTGGGGCTGATGGTCGGCTATTCGATCAAGGCCAATACCGAGCTGGGCCCGCGCTACCCGCTCTCCCCGCGCGACAAGACGCCGCCGCAGATCTCGACCCTGCTTGGCCGGCTGCAACGCGCGATGAACAACTCCTTCGAGGGGCTGATCCTCTTCGCCCCCGTCGCGCTGGTCGTGGGGCTCACCGGGCAGACGACCGCGCTGACCACCGCGCTGGCCTGGATCTTCCTCGCAGCGCGCATCCTCTACATTCCCGCCTACCTGCAAGGCTGGGTGCCGTGGCGCTCCTATATCTGGAGCGTTTCGTTTTTCGCAATTCTGGCGCTGGCGATTGCCGCGCTGATCTGACCTCCCGGCGCGAGGCCTCCCTCGCGCCCCAACCCAAGGAGCAAGAACAATGGCTGACTATGATGTGATCGTGATCGGCGGCGGCCCGGGCGGCTATGTCTGCGCCATCCGCTGCGCCCAGCTGGGCCTGAAAACCGCCTGTGTCGAAGGCCGCGACAGCCTCGGCGGCACCTGCCTCAATGTGGGCTGCATCCCCTCCAAGGCGCTGCTGCATGCCACGCATCAGCTGCACGAAGCCGAGCACAACTTCGCCAAGATGGGCCTGAAGGGCAAATCGCCGTCGGTCGACTGGAAGCAGATGCTGACCTACAAGCAGGAAGTCATCGACGGCAACACCAAGGGCATCGAGTTCCTGTTCAAGAAGAACAAGATCGACTGGCTCAAGGGCTGGGGTTCGATTCCGGAAGCCGGCAAGGTGAAAGTGGGCGAGGACGTCCATAACGCCAAGTCGATCGTGATCGCCACCGGCTCCGAGCCCTCCTCGCTGCCGGGCATCGAGATCGACGAGAAAACCGTCGTGACCTCGACCGGCGCGCTGTCGCTCAACAAGATCCCGAAGTCGATGGTCGTCATCGGCGCGGGCGTCATCGGTCTGGAAATGGGCTCGGTCTATGCCCGTCTCGGCGCGGATGTGACCGTCGTGGAATATCTCGACGCGATCACCCCCGGCATGGATGGCGAGGTCTCCAAGAACTTCCAGAAAATCCTGTCCAAGCAGGGCCTGAAATTCGTCATGGGCGCCGCCGTGCAGGGCGTCGACGTGAAGAACGGCAAGGCCACGGTGAACTACCAGCTGCGCAAGGATGAGAGCAACGCCTCGATCGAAGCCGAGACCGTTCTCGTCGCGACCGGCCGCAAGCCCTATACCGATGGTCTGGGCCTTGAAGGCGTGGGCGTCGAGATGCTGCCGCGCGGTCAGGTGAAGACCGACGCGCATTGGCAGACCTCCGCGAAGGGCATCTACGCGATCGGCGATGCGGTCACCGGCCCGATGCTCGCCCACAAGGCCGAGGACGAAGGCATGGCCGTTGCCGAAGTCATCGCGGGCAAGCATGGCCACGTAAACTACGACGTGATCCCGAGCGTGATCTACACCACCCCGGAAGTCGCCTCGGTGGGCCAGACCGAAGAGGCGCTCAAGCAGGACGGTCGCGCCTACAAGGTCGGCAAGTTCTCCTTCATGGGCAATGGCCGCGCCAAGGCGGTGTTCCAGTCGGACGGCTTCGTGAAGCTGATCGCCGACAAGGAAACCGACCGCATCCTCGGCTGCCACATCATCGGCCCCGGCGCGGGCGACCTGATCCACGAGATCTGCGTGGCGATGGAATTCGGTGCCTCGGCGCAGGACGTGGCGCTGACCTGCCACGCCCACCCGACCTTCTCCGAAGCCGTGCGCGAAGCGGCGCTCGCCTGCGGCGACGGCGCGATCCACGCCTGATCGGCCAAGGTCCGAGAGAAATGCGAAAGGGCGCCCCGCGGGGCGCCTTTTTTTGTTTGAGAGCTATCGATGAGATCCGCTGAAGCTCCTCGCCTGTCGCGCGCACTTGCTTAGCCTTCGGGGGCTGCTAACCTTCCCGGGCTTTATCTCATTGCTCCATTTTCCGAATGACCCGCAGATTTTTCGTCAACCTGGCGCTCTCCATCGCGATCGGCCTGCCCGTCGGCTACCTCCTGCGAGACGGCTATGCGCGTACCGTTTACGATCCGGCGCACGCCATGCTCGGCATGTTCGAGGAGCGTTGCCTTCCGATGCTGACAGGCGAAAGCGCCGATATCTCAGGCCTGATCGATGCCCCCATGACGACCGAGCACCATGAATACGTCGATCCGAAAAGCCATCTCTCCCTGCTCGCCGATAAGGGGGCTTGCTCGATTTCGGATAGCTTCGCGCCGCTTGATGATGCGCATGTTCAGAACCTGATCCTGCAGTTGCGCGAAAGGATTCCGAAGCTCGTCGGGCTGCCGGAAAGCGACGACATGGCTCCGGTCGGAGACGTTGCGATTGGATGGATGAAAGGAGAGCGGCTCTCGCCCGAACGGTGGGGCGTCTCAATGATCCAGTTCGGCGCGGGAGGCCTGCGTCTGTCGCTTCACCTACCTCCGAACACTCATCCCTCGCCGTGATCCGCCGCCGCGTCCATCTTGGCGGCGAATTCCCGGCGCAGTTCGCGGCGCAGTTCGGCTGCGCGCCAGCGGTGGCGTTCCTCTGCCGTCTCCGGCTCCAGCTTCGGAACCGCGGCGGGTTTGCCGTCGTCATCCACCGCGACCATGGTGAAATAGCAGCTATTGGTGTGCCGCCGCGTGCCGGCTGTGATGTTCTCGGCCTCGACGCGGATGCCGATCTCCATCGAGGTCCGGCCCGTGTGGTTCACGCTGGCGCGGAAGGTGACCAGCTCGCCCACATTGATCGGCTGCTGAAAGGTCACCTGATCGACCGACAGCGTCACCGCGTAGCGCTGCGAGTAGCGCGAGGCGAGCGAGAACGCGACCCGGTCGAGCCAGTTCAGCAGCGCGCCGCCATGCACCTTGCCGGAGAAATTCGCCTGATCGGGCGTCATCAGCACGGTCATCACGAGGCGCTTGCGGTCCTCGAAGCTCAGCGTTTCGGTCATGTTCTTCCCTCGTTACCTCGCGCCATATGCGCGAATGCGCCGCGCGCGGTCAACGCGGTCAAAAGAGCGCAGCTATTTGCGAGGCTTGGCGCGCAGGGTCGGATCGGCCTCGCGCGGGTCTTCCGGCCACGGGTGCTTGGGGTAGCGCCCGCGCATATCCTTGCGCACATCGGCGTAGGAGCCTTCCCAGAAACCCGGCAAATCCATCGTCACCTGAATGGGTTTGTGGCCGGGCGACAGCAGCGTGATCCTGAGCGGCAGGCGTTTCGGGCCGACCGTGGGATGGGCGGTGACGCCGAACATCTCCTGCAGGCGGATCTCGATCCCCGGCGCCTCGCCCGCGTAATCGATGGGCACACGACGGCCCAGAGGGGTCTCGAAATGCGCAGGAGCCAAACGGTCCACCAGTTGCATCTGCTCCCAGTCGAGGGCGGCGCGCAGCGGATCGGTCAGGTCCAGCTTGCGCAGATCGACCTCGGTCCGGGCCTTGCCGAGATAGGGCAGCAGCCAGTCCTCGGCCCTCTCCAACAGCCCCTCATCCGAGAAATCGGGAAGATCGGCCCCCTGCCCGCGCAACAGCTCCACCCGCGCCTGAAGGCGGCGCGCGGCGGGCGTCATCGGTAGCCCGATCTGGCGCAGCCCGGCCAGTGCGCCGCGCGCCAATGCCTCACGCGGGGCGTCTTTCCAGACGCGATCGTCCAGCACCAGCGCGCCGAACCGTTCGTGCTTGCGCGCGACCACCCGGCCCTCGCGCTTGGACCAGTCGCAGACATCGTGCCACGCGATCTGATCGGCGAAGAGGCGGCGGATCTCGGCCTCGGAGATCGCGATGCCTTGGCGCACTTTCGCCTCGCGCGGATCGCCGTCGAGATCGCTCACCACGATCAGGCGTTGCGCGCCCAGCGGATCACCCTCGGCCACCACCGCCCCCTTGCCGCCCGACAGCACGTAGCGCGGCGCATCGCCCTTGCGGCGCAGGCCCACACGGTCGGGATAGGCGAGCGCGAGTTGCTCGGCGGGCGAATAGGTCTCGGGCGTCTCGGGGGCGAGGCGGGCCAGTCGTTTCGCCTCGGAGCGGATACGCTCGATCGTGCCGCGATGGGGCGTGTAGGGGTGGTTCGACTCGAAGCGCTTCGGGTCGCGAATGGCGCTGAGGCGCAGGGTCAGATCGGCGGGCGCCCCGCGCAGCGGATCGCGTTCGGCCAGAAGGGCGGCAAGGGGGGCAGCCTCGGGGCCCGCGGTCAACAGCATATGCCCGAGGCGCGGATGCAGCGGCAGTTTGGCAAGCTTGCGCCCGTGCTCGGTAATCAGACCCGATTTCAGCGCGCCGAGCTCCTCCAGCAGAGCGCGCGCCTCCACCATTGCGGGCGCGGGCGGCGGGGTCAGGAAAGCCAGATCGCCGCCTTCGGTGCCCCAGAGCGCAAGCTCCAGCGCGAGGCCGGTGAGGTCGGCCACCTCGATCTCGGGCGGGGCGAAGGCGGGCAGCGCGCCTTCCGCGCCCTTGGTCCAGAGCCGGTAGCAGATGCCTTCCGCCACGCGACCCGCGCGGCCCCGGCGCTGCTCGGCCTCGGCGCGCGAGACGGGCTCTGTCACCAGCCGGGCCATGCCCGAGCTCGGGTCGAAGCGCGCGCGGCGGGCGCGGCCGCCGTCGATGACGACGCGGATGTCTTCGATGGTCAGAGAGGTCTCGGCGATGGCGGTGGCCAGCACCAGTTTCCGGCCCGACGGCGCGGGCGCGATGGCGGCACGTTGGGCTGAAAATTCCATCGCGCCGAACAGCGGGCGGATCGCGATATCGGGTGCCAAGCGGCCCTTCAGCAGAGCTTCGACGCTGCGAATCTCACCCTCGCCCGGCAGGAAGGTCAGCAGGCTGCCGTCAGTCGCCTCGGCGGCCTCGGCAATCAGCCCGGCCATCGCGGCCTCGAACCGCATCGAACTGTCGACCGGACGATCCAGCCACCGCGTCTCCACCGGATAGGCCCGGCCCTCGGAGACCACGATGGGGGCCGCGTCCAGAAGCTGCGCCACCGGCTCGGCATCGAGCGTGGCCGACATCACCACCAGCGCCAGATCGGGGCGCAGCGCGCCGCGCACCTCCCATGCCAGCGCCAGCCCCAGATCGGCATTGAGCGAGCGTTCGTGGAATTCGTCGAAGATCACGCAGCCGATGCCGGTCAGCTCCGGGTCTGATTGCAGCACGCGGGTCAGGATGCCTTCGGTCACCACTTCGATCCGGGTGGCTTTCGAGACCTTCGCCTCGCCCCGGATGCGGTAGCCGACCGTCTCGCCGACCTTTTCGCCCAAGGTGTCCGCCATACGTTCGGCGGCGGCGCGCGCGGCCAGACGGCGCGGCTCGAGCATGACGATGCGGCCCTCGATCTGATCCAGTAGCGCCAGCGGCACGCGGGTCGTCTTGCCCGCGCCGGGCGGCGCCATCAGCACCGCGCGACCATGCGCAGACAGCGCCGCCCGCAGATCGGGCAGCACCACGTCGATCGGAAGAGAAAAGCGGTCTGTGTTCACCCGCCCCTTATTGCCGAGTGAGACGGCCTTTTCCATAGATCGTATCGGTCTCGATCCGGTCGACCTGCAAACCGCCCTTCGGGCTTGGCTCGTAATAGAGGGTGAAGGCGAAGCGGCTCTTTTCCTTCATGTCCTTTTCCGAGAACCCTTCGAGGCGGCGATATTCCCCCGAACAGACGAGATCTTTGCCATCCGGTTTCGGATCGAAGAGGCGCACCTGAGAGCGCCGTGCGCCGTCATACATTTTCACGTCGAGCTTGCAGGCCTCGTCGCGTGGCACATCGCGCAGCACAGCATAGAGCGCGGTCAGCGGATCGACCGTGCCGCCCTGTTTCGCGGGATCGACATCGCGGGGTTTGGGCTTGCGCGGTGGCTGCTGGCTGACGGAAACGGGCGTGCCGTTATTGTAGATGATCTGGTGCTTGGATTTGCGCCCCGGCGCGTCGTCGACCTCGGAATATTTCATCGGGGTGAAATTCTGGCCGTCATGAAGCCCCGAGACGCTGGCCGAGAACTTGATCTTGCGCAGCAGCCCCACGAGGCCCGCCGTCTGCAACACGCCATTCGCGCCATAGGCCCCATCGGTGATCTTGCCGTTGATCGCCAGCTCGCCCGCGCGGATGCCTTTGAGCACCACGTCGAAGACGATCTTGTCGCTTTGATCGGCGCGCGCAGGCGCGACGCCCAAGGGCGCGATCACCAGCGCCGCTGCAAGCGCGGCGGCCACGGGGCGCGTCGAACGGTTCGAAAGAGATGTCATTGGCATCCTCGTGTCAGGAATTTCCCATTGGCTCTGGACATAGGTCGCAGGGTGCAGGCAAGTAACCGTTAAGTCTTCACGTCTGATGTCATTTTTGACACGAATACCCAAAATCAGCGAAAGCCTGCCGATGACCAAACAAAGCCCCGCCGACCTCGCTCCGCGCATTCTGGCCTCCGATCGCCGCGCCTTGGCCCGCGCGATCACGCTGGTGGAATCGGGCCGGGCCGAGCATCGCGCGCAGGCGGTCGAACTCTTGGATACGCTGGCGGGCGAAGGGCGTCAGGCGCTGCGCATTGGGCTTTCGGGCACGCCGGGCGTAGGCAAATCGACCTTCATCGAAGCCTTCGGGATGATGCTGACCGCGAAGGGGCTGAAGGTCGCCGTGCTGGCGGTCGATCCCTCCTCGGCACGCTCAGGCGGCTCGATCCTCGGCGACAAGACCCGGATGGAGCGGCTTTCGCGCGATCCGAACGCCTTCATCCGCCCCTCGCCCTCACAGGCGCATCTCGGCGGCGTCGCCCGGCGCACCCGCGAGGCGGTGTCTCTGTGCGAGGCGGCGGGCTTCGACGTGGTGCTGATCGAGACCGTGGGCGTCGGCCAGTCCGAGACGCTCGTGGCCGAGATGGTGGACCTGTTCGTGCTGCTGATGGCCCCGGCTGGCGGCGACGAGCTGCAGGGCGTCAAGCGCGGCATCATGGAGATGGCGGACCTGATCCTGGTGAACAAGGCCGATGGCGATCTGAAACCGGCGGCGATGCGGACGGTTTCGGATTACGCCGGTGCGCTGCGCCTGCTGCGCAAGCGGCCTCAGGACCCAGAGGGGTTCCCCAAGGCGCTGCCGGTCTCGGCGATGGAAGAGAACGGGCTGGAGAAGGCCTGGGACGAGATGACCGCGCTGGCCGAGTGGCGGCGCGCGAACGGGCATTTCGATCAGCGCCGGGCGGAGCAGGCGCGCCACTGGTTCGAGGCCGAGGTGCGCGAGGGGCTTCTTGCGCGGTTGCGCCAGGACCCGGAGATCCGCGCGAAGATGCGCGAGCTGGGCGATGCCGTGGCCAGCGGCGAAAGCGCGGCCTCTGCGGCTGCGGCCGAGATGCTGGAGCAGCTGGGCGGCTGAGCGCCGCCCTGCCCGGCCCAGATCACATATCGCTTTCTTTCTTGTCCATCGTGGGCTCGGTATGTTCGGGCTCCCCGTGGGTTATAGCGTCATGCGAAATCTGGGGATCGGCAACCGGCGCGGTGTCCTGCGACGGCGCGACGGGCTGATCGCGGTTCAGATCGACCGGGATGTCCACGACCATCAGCCCCGTCTTCTCGAAGCGCAGGTTGAGCGTGACCATGTCCCCCTGATGGAGCGGCTGAACCAGCCCCATGAACATGACGTGATCGCCGCCGCGCTGCAGGACATGCTCACCCTTCGCGGGGATCTCGAAGCCTTCTTTGACCTCAAGCATCTGCATCTCGCCATTCGGGCCTTGCTTGTGGGTGTGCAATTCGACGCGCGCGGCGACGTTCGAACTGACCGAGAGAAGGCGATCGTCGAGATCGGAGATGTTTTTGATCTCCATGAAGGCCGCCGCCGACTTCGACATCGGCGTGGAGACCCGGACGTAAGGGTCGAGGATCTGAATCGGCTCGGCGGCGAAGGCGGGGAGAGCCGCGGCGATCAGGGCCGCGCTCATCAGGTATTTGCGGATCATGTGCGTCTCCTGTGGGTGTGTTCGTCTGAAAGCTTGGGGTCAGACGGGCACGGGTGGCCCGCGGGCGCGCGGCACCACGACGGCCTGCGCCTGCGCGGTCTCGGGCTCGACCGTCTCGACGCTGCGCCCCTCGCCCTTCGGCGGTGTCGGCAGAGCCGGCGCGAGTGCGACGGCGGCCATCATCGCCAGCACCATGTCGGGGCAGATATGGGCGGGGCCGGTCGGGTTGCCCTCGGCATCGACGCTGACCGTGGTCACGCCATAGCCGGTGCAGAGCACCACCTCGCCCGCGACGCGCGCCTGCCCGCGTGCGACCGCCATCGTCATGCTGGTCATGGCCAGCATGAGCGCCGCGGCGATCCCGATTGGCAGCTTGAAGCGCGTCCTCCACATGGCGCTCACACTAGCGTGACGACGCAGGGAGGGAAATACGGCAGATCGAACCGCATAAGCAAAAACCCCGCGCCGAAGCGCGGGGTTTTCGAAACCGTGGATCCGGAAAGGATCAGGCGGCTGCCTGAGCTTTCGCGATCGCTTTCTTGATCTTCAGAGCGTTCACCGACAGGTCCGCATCCTTCGCCTTGGCGAGGAACGCGTCGAGACCGCCGCGGTGGTCAACCGAGCGCAGGCCGGCTGCGGAAACGCGCAGCTTGAAGCTCTGGCCCAGGGTGTCCGAGATCAGGGAGACATCGTTCAGGTTCGGCAGGAAGCGACGACGCGACTTGTTGTTCGCGTGGCTCACTTTGTTGCCCGTCGTGGGGCCCTTGCCGGTCAGTTCGCAAACGCGCGACATGGCATTCTTCCTTCGTTTCTTACCTGGCCGAAGTTACGCGAATCGCGCGCCCGGCCCCAACATGAAAAGGCGCCGCCCGGCAGCGCCCGAAAATCTGTTGGCGCGGAATACGGGCAATGGCGTCTCGCGTCAAGTCGCCCAAGCCGTTTTTATGCCCCTCACACATCGCTTAAGGAGCGGTTTTACCAGCCACGCTGGGCCAGGTGGCGCAAACCCTGGGTCACATCGGTGCGCACGGCCAATCGCAAAGCCGGTTCGTCGCCCGCGCGCAGAGCGGAAAGAATCATCCGGTGGTGACGCGGCGGCTCGTTGCGCTGCAGCTTGGTGTAGACCGCGCGCATCGTCGGCCCCAGCTGCAGCCAGACGGTTTCGATCACCGCGAGCATCGCGGGCGCCTGCGCGCGCAGATAGAGCGTGCGGTGGAATTCGAGATTGGTGCGGATGTAGCCGACCGCATCCTGTTTCGCGACGACCTCGGCATTGGCGACGTTGATCGCGCCGAGACGGTCGATCAGCGCGAGGTGGGCGCGCGGCAGGGCGCGGGCCGACAGCTCGGGCTCGATCAGTGCGCGCAGCGCCGCCAGCTCCTCGATCCGTTCGTTCGACAGTTCCGGCGTGGCGACGCGGCCCGAACTCGACAGCGTCAGCGCCCCTTCCGCCACCAGCCGCCGCAGCGCCTCGCGCGCGGGGGTCATGGAGACACCGTATTGCTTGCCCAAGCCGCGCAGCGTCAGCGCAGTGCCCGGCAGCAACTCCCCCACCATGATCTGCTGACGCAATGCGCGGTAAAGCCGATCATGGGCGGCGGTCTCGATGGGGCGTGTGGAAATCGTGGTCATGCGCTTTTTGTGATCACGTTAGCAGCCGGGGTCAATCTCGAAACCGGATCGCATGCAGTGCAGAGCCTTCGCGCTTGAGCCAGGCGCGCTCTGTCTTGAAGCTCGGGCGGAGGGCCTCGACGACGCGCCAGAAGGCGGGCGAGTGATTCATCTCCTCGAGATGCGCGACCTCATGGGCCGCGACGTAGTCGAGCACCTCCGGCGGCGCCATGATCAGCCGCCAGCTATAGGAGAGCGCCCCGGTGGAGCTGCACGAGCCCCAGCGCGAGCGCGTATCGCGAATCGTGATCTTGGCGAAGTCGCGCCCGATCTCGGAGGCATAGCGCGTGCTGGCCGCGTGCAGCCGCAGCCGGGCCGCGTGTTTGAAAAAGGTCTCGACCCGCACGCCCAGACGCGCGGGATCTTCGGGCACCAAGAGCCGCGCGCCGTCGATCTTCGGGCTGCGCAGCCGTGCGGGCTCCAATGTCAGCATCTGCCCCTCGAACGGGATGCCTTGCCCGAATCGCACCGCCTGCGCGGGCGGAATCGCCCCGAGGGTCTTGCGCAGCCATTCGGTCTGCGAGCGCGCGAATGCCAAAGCCTCGCGCTCGGACGCACCCCGCGGGATCGTGAGCGCCACCCGGCCGTCCACCCGCGACACCCGCAACGAGAACCTGCGCGCACGCCCGGAGCGGCGCAGAACCAACTCCACCTCAGGCAGTTCCGGAATGGGGGGCGTGCGGGACAGAAGTTTTCTCCGAAAGGTTCGACAGCGAGAGGCGGCCTGCGGGTCGCAGCCCGGCCAGAAAAGGCACGAAAAGGCTTTGACACCCTGCCCGGCATGTGGCAGGTGGCTGCGACTCTGCTGGATTAAGTGCGCAGGAGAATTCCATGCCGAAAGAGGAATGGGGCGTCAAGCGTCTGTGCCCGCATTGCGCGAGCCGCTTTTACGACCTGAATAACGACCCGATGACCTGCCCGGTCTGCAACAACACCTTTACCCTCGAGGCTCTGACCTCGGGCAGCGGTCGTACGCTTACGACCGACAAGACGTCGTCTCAGAAAGAGGATGGCGTCAGTCTCGAAGATGACGATCTCGACACCGATGACGGTGACGTGGATCTCGACGACGATCTGCTCGACGACGACGACGATGACGACAATGTCTCGCTCGATGACATCGCGGATGTCAGCACCGAGGACAAGGAAGACAACTGATCGGCTGGGCCGCTCGGACTACGAATAAGGCGCTACGGGAAACCGTGGCGCCTTTTTCTTTGGCCCGGCGCCCTGCCCCGGCATGCAGCCTCGCGCCCCGTTTCCGGGTGCAGATGATGACTGACGTTCGGGAAGGCGAGAGAGACGAAATTTTCGCGCGGTTCGGGGCGAAATTCCTCTTGCGCCGCCGCGGCGCTTTGCCTATACGCCTCCCCACACAGCGGGGCTACCCGCTGGACCTCCGGTGGGGCCATAGCTCAGTTGGGAGAGCGCTTGAATGGCATTCAAGAGGTCAGGGGTTCGACTCCCCTTGGCTCCACCAATACAAACTTCGCGACGTCGAAAACCCCGCCCCTCGTGGCGGGGTTTCGCATTTCCGAGGGTTCGTTTCTCTGCAAATAGCTGAACCGCACGCCGCTTCCGACAGACGCGCGAGAGGGGCCTGAGGGGGCCTCCAAGCGTATTGCCTTTGGATCCCGCCCGGAGAGGACGCAGAGCGTCGATCAGCGCCCGTAGCCACCCTTTAAACATCTCCGCGGCACCCCAACCCATGCGCGGCCCGGAGCCTCTCTCGCCGCGCAGCGAGAGCCTGCCCGATGAGGCACGCCCAAGGACGCCCGAGAGCCCACAGCTCAACATGCAGGATCGAGAGAGCGCGCAGACCGCAGCAGACAACAGTGCGAACGACAGGCATGGCCTGCGAGGCATTGGTTTTCAACAGGAGGGGAAAATGGCGGACCCGGGACGATTCGAACGCCCGACCCCTTGATTCGTAGTCAAGTGCTCTATCCAGCTGAGCTACGGGTCCGCTTATGTGGGGCGATGTAACGGCCACGTCGGAGCGATGCAAGAGCAAATTCGAGGCAATTTTGGAAAACCGTCAAAATTTCCGGATGCCCTCGCGGCAGCCTCCCGGATGGGCACGCTCCGTGCGGAACGTAACCCCGCGCAGGCTCAGGAAATTGCGCCCGCGCCCTTCTCGGAGGCGCAATCCAGCGCGATATCCGAGGGCAGGAAGATGCGGAACTCGGTGCCGTTGCCATCGGTCCGAACCAGGTCCAGACGCCCGCCATGGCCACGAATCAACTCTGCGGCAATGGCGAGGCCAAGGCCCGTGCCGCCCGCACGGGTGCCGCCGGTGAAGGGCTTGAAGAGGTGTTCGCGCGCGGTCTCCGGCAGGCCGGGGCCGCTATCTTGAACGCGAATCCACCAGCCTTCGGCATTCTCGCCTGCGCCGATCTCCACCGTGCCGCTCTGGCCGGTCGCCTCGATCGCCTGACGGGCGTTGCGCACGAGGTTGTTGAGCACGCGGTAGAGCTGCTCGCGGTCGGCGCGGATCACCAGATTCGGCGACATGTCGGTGACGAAATCGACGAGCGGGCCTTCGCTCGGATGTTCTTCGTTCTCCAGAACCTCCTGCGCCAGCTCGCCGAACATGAAGCGCGACAACGTCGGCGGCGGCTCCTTGGCCTTGCCGAAGGCGAGCGTCGTTTCGCACAGATTGATCGCGCGCTCGATCGAGCCGGTCAGCTTGGGCGCCGCGCGCTTCACGCCGGGATCGTCGGAGCTTTCCATCCGGTCGGCGAAGAGCTGCGCCGTGGTCAGGATGTTGCGCAGGTCGTGGCTGATCTTGGCGACCGCCTGCCCGAGCTGCGCGAGACGCTCCTTCTGGCGCAGCGACGCGGTGAGCTGCTGTTGCATCGAGGCCAGCGCCTCTTCCGCCACGCGCAGCTCCTCGACGCTGGCCTGCGGGGTTATGATGCGCCGCGCATCCTCGGGCGCGTCCGCATAAGAAGACATATGCGCGACCAGCCGCTTGATCGGCACGACCATCAGGCGGCGCACGAGAAGGAACAGCAAAACGGCGGTGATCACGGAGAAGACCGCCGAGATCGACAGCAGCCGCAGCCCGTATTCCACCATCGCGATCCGCATCGGCTCGGTCGCGAGCGTCACCTCGATCACGATACCGCCCTTCTGCACCGGCTGACCCAGCACCCGGATCACGCGATCCCCGGAATCGAAGAGCGCGTGGACCGCGTCGCGAATCCGCGTCCATTCGGTCGAATCGCGCAGGTCGTAGGTTTCGGTCACCGGAGAGGGAATCGGCGAGGACAGCACCAGCTGCCGCGCCGCGTCTCTGCGCAGCACCACGTTGAAGACGCCCGCATTGGACAGAAGCTCTTTTTCCAGATCGGGCGCGATAGTGGTGTCGGTGGTCAGAAGAGCAAGCGAGGCGATCTGCGCGCGCTCAAGTCGCGTTAGAAGATAGTCTTCGCGAAAATTCGCCAAACCCGGCAAAAGGATCAACGCCTCGGCGAGCACCACGAAAACCGTGGTCAGGATCAGAAAACGTCCTGAAAGAGTGTTCACTTTCATCGCCTATCAAACGCAGGGCCGCCCCACAGGGTCGGCCCGTCCCCTTCAATGTCACTCTTGATGCACCGCTGGTCGGGATGCAAGGATGCCGTCCCCGGCGTCAGCCGCGCTTTGCGCACAAGATAGGCGGCTCGCGCAGAAGGCAAAACCCCGTGAGCGGTCACGATCCGTGCGAAGCGACCGGAAAAGCCCGAAAAAACCCGCTTTCGCGAATTGACTTGCTGGGGAGAGGCCACTAAAGACCGGGCTTCGAAATGCTATCTGGCCTCGAATCCTGTTTCTGGGGCCCGAACCGGAGTGAAAACGATGAAACGCACGTTCCAGCCGTCGAACCTCGTTCGCGCCCGTCGCCACGGCTTCCGCAGCCGTATGGCCACGAAGGGTGGACGCCGGGTTCTCAACGCCCGTCGCGCGAAGGGCCGTAAGCGTCTGTCGGCTTAAGGCCGTCACAGCCGCGACTGGCTTTTGACGCCGCCGGATGCTTTTCGCAGGTCGGGCCCTCGGGTCGGATCGGTGAAAAGACCGGCGGCTTCGCTATTTTGCGCGCCGTTTATTCGCCGGAGGTCCCCTGATGGCCGCCATACGCTCAGATGATCCGACTCGCCCGACCGCGGTTCTGCGGCAGCGGGCGGATTTCCTGAAAGCGGCCTCGGCGCAGCGTAAGGGGATGCCCGGCTTCCTGCTGCAGGCGCGCAAACGCCGCGAGGGCGAACCCGTCGCCCCCGATCTGATCCGCGTGGGCTTCACCTGCTCGAAGAAGCTCGGCAATGCGGTGGCGCGCAATCGCGCCAAACGCCGCCTGCGCGAGATCGCACGGCAGGTTCTGCCCAAGGCGGGTCGGCCGGGCTGGGACTATGTTCTGGTCGGGCGCCCCGAGGCGACCGCCACCCGCGATTTCGCCGCCATGCTGGCCGAATTCGAGACCGTGCTCACGGTCATTCACGATTTGCCGATCACCCCGCCGCGCCCGCGCAAACCCAAGGGGAGCAAACGCAAATGAGCCCCCTCGCCCGAATCCTCGCCCTGCCGGTTCATGCCTATCGCTTGCTGCTGAGCCCCTGGATGGGGCATGGCTGCCGCTATCAGCCGACCTGCTCGTCCTACGCGCTCGAAGCGCTCGAACGGCATGGTGCGGTGAAGGGTGGCTGGCTGGCCGGGAAGCGGCTCCTGAGCTGCCACCCATGGGGCGGGCACGGCTATGACCCGGTCCCCGGGGCCGATCCAGATTATGACGCCGCCCATCGTTGCGCCCATGCGCATGACGCGAAGGACACTCCAGATGCTTGACGACGAAGACAGCCCGATCCATCCGCTTTTCGCAGGCGCGCCCTCGACCACCGAGTTCAAGAAGCTGCGCAAACGGATCGTGCGCGAGACCCGCGAGGCGATCGAGAAATACGGGATGATCGAACGCGGACAACGCTGGCTGGTCTGCCTCTCGGGCGGCAAGGACAGCTATACGCTTCTGGCCGTGCTGCACGAGCTGCAGTGGCGCGGACTGCTGCCGGTGGAGTTGCTGGCCTGCAATCTCGATCAGGGTCAGCCGGGGTTCCCCGCGACCGTGCTGCCGGAATTCCTCGAGAAGATGGGGGTTCCGCATCGGATCGAATATCAGGACACCTATTCGATCGTGATGGACAAGGTCCCTCAGGGCCGCACCTATTGCGCGCTGTGCTCGCGGCTGCGGCGCGGCAACCTCTACCGGATCGCGCGCGAGGAAGGCTGCTCGGCAGTCGTGCTGGGCCATCACCGCGACGACATCCTCGAGACCTTCTTCATGAACCTGTTCCACGGCTCGCGCCTCGCGACGATGCCGCCGAAACTGCTGAACGAGGAAGGCGATCTCTTCGTCTATCGCCCGCTCGCCTTCGTCTCAGAGGCCGACTGCGAGAAATTCGCCCGCGCGATGGACTATCCGATCATCCCCTGCGACCTCTGCGGCTCTCAGGACGGGCTGCAGCGCCAGCAGGTGAAGATGATGCTCGACGGCTGGGAGAAGAACGCCCCCGGCCGCCGCAACAAGATGTTCAAGGCGCTGATGAACGCACGCCCCTCGCATCTGTGCGACCCCTCGATCTTCGAT
Organism: Thioclava sp. ISO4; assembly: GCF_058105145.1. Taxonomy (NCBI): domain Bacteria; kingdom Pseudomonadati; phylum Pseudomonadota; class Alphaproteobacteria; order Rhodobacterales; family Paracoccaceae; genus Thioclava; species Thioclava sp. ISO4. The sequence continues at coordinate 1,582,599 of NZ_CM176571.1, read as the reverse complement.
TTCGCGGGGCTTGAGCGCCGCGCGGAGGGTGAAGCGGATTTTAACGAAAACGTCCCGGTTTTGCGCGAGCGCGATTAACCGGCTGAACACCATTGACGTCTAGCCTTGCTGGCGAAGGGGGGCCTTGAGGGGCCCGCATGTGCCACGGGGGTAGGTGTCATGGGAAATGACGGGGGCAAGCGCGCCGCCCGCAAATCAGAGCTGCGCGCAAGATATAATGGCAAGCCGGGACCGGTTCTGCTCCGACGCGAGATGATCGCCTTTTTGCCGGCCTGCGGGCTCGCCCTGCTTTGGGTCGGGCCGGAGGCGATGGTGCTGATCGGTCTGACCGCGATTCTGGTGGGCTGGATGACCCGCCCTCTGCCCGTTCCGCTCGAGATCGACGAGGAGGGATGCGACCCCGCGACCGGCCTGCTGCCGCCGAGTGCCGCGATTGCAGAGATGGCCGCCTCCTTGCAGGATTCGCAGCGGCGCAACCGCCCGACCGGATGCCTGATCCTCGGGCTCGACGCCCCCGATCAGGTGCTGCGGCGGTTGCACCCGAAGGAATTCGACCTTCTGCTGCGCCGGATTGGCGAACGACTACAGGCGCAACTGCGCAGCGGCGATGTGGTCACGCGCTGGGACGGCGCGCGTTTCGCGGTGCTTCTGCGTCCGACGCCGAGGCTGGGCCTCGAAGGGATGATCCAGCTTTGCGGCCGCCTTCAGGAAGCGGTGAGCGAGCCTTACGTGATCGCCGAGCAGACGCAGCAGATCACCATGCATATCGGATTTCACCTCGTGGGCCGAAGTACTGCAGCCCCGGCCTATCGCGATGACGCGGCCACGCAGGCCAAGGCTGACGCGCGCGCCAACACAGAGGCGGAGGCGGCTCTCTCGCGCGCCGAGACCGCGGCCAATCGTGCAATGCAATCCGGCCCCGGCGCGATCCGCTCCTCCCGCTCGGACAAGATCGCCATCAAAGAGCCGGGCCCGCATCCGCTCTCCGCCAGTGTGGGAGAGGCGCTCGAAGCGGGCCATATCAAGGCGTTTTTCCTGCCGCAGATTTCCACCGACACAGGCGATATCAGCGGGTTTCAGGCGATTCCGCGCTGGCTTCATGCCCAACGCGGGATTCTGACCGAAAGCGAGATACTCCCCGCAATCGAGGCTGCAGGGCTTGGCGCGCGCTTTTCCGAGGTCATGCTTTACGCGGCTTTCGGCGCACTGCGCGACATCACCCGCGACGGCAGCGATTTCGGCCCGGCCTCGCTTCCCTTCCTGCCCGGGCAGATGAGCGACCCGAAGCTGGCCGAGCGGCTGACCTGGGAATTCGACCGCTTCGAGATCGCCCCGAACCGGCTGCGGCTGATCGTCCCGCAGGCGATGGTGGCGCGGCTCGACGATCCGGTCTGCAGCCATACGCTGCACGCGATCAAGCGCCTCGGCTGCCTGATCGAACTGGCGGGATTCGGCTCCGGTCCCGTCTCGGCGGAGACGATCCGCCAGATCGGGCCGCAGCGGCTGCGCATCCATCGCTCGCTCACGGCAGAGATCGACCACAACACCGAACATCAGCGCCTGACCGCGGCGATCGTGTCGATGGCCGAGGGGCTCGGGCTGGAGACGCTCGCCGAAGGGGTGCCGGGGATCGCCGAACACGCGATGCTGTGCCAGTTGGGCTGCTCGGCGGTGCAGGGCCCGGCGATTGCCGCGCCGATGCCGATCAGCGAATTCCTCGAATGGGCGGAGCGCCATCGCACCAAGCTCGACGCCACGCCGCAAATCGGCAGGCGTTGAGGCCCCCAAAGACCGAGGCGCAGACCGGGCTTTGCGACTGCGGACCCTGGATCCGGACCGAAAGCGTGATGGCAAACCATGCCCGATCCACTGTTTCAAGGGAAAATGGCTTGACCTTTGGCTGCCCCTTCTGTTGAACCCATGCAAGTTTTCGACAGGCTTGTGGAATTAGGGTTTCATGGACAACCAAAACAAGAATCTCATTCTCGCGGTGGTGCTTTCCGCGCTCGTGCTGGGCGTCTGGACCTACTTCTTCCCGCCCACGGAAGACACGACAACAGCACCGAGCCAACCGGTCGCAGAGCAGAGCGCTACGCCCGAAGCCACTGATATCGCACCGAAGACCGCGGCCGGCTCCACGGGCGCACCGGTCGATACGGCGACGATGTCGCAGGCCGCGAGCGCCCAATCCCAGAGCGCCGCGCGCATCGAGATCGACACCCCCGCAGTCGAGGGATCGATCTCGACTCTCGGCGGGCGTTTCGACGACCTCTCGCTCAAGAAATACAAGGAAACGCTGGCCGAGGATTCGCCCGACGTGCGTCTCCTGTCGCCGATCAGCGGCGATACCGGCAATTCGACCCTGCCCTATTACGTCGTCTATGGCTGGCTGCCCGCAGGCGGTCTGCCCGGCGATCAGGTCCCCGGTCCGAACACGGTCTGGACGCAGGTCGGCAACGGCAAACTCACGCCCGACACCCCGGTCACGCTGCAATGGGACAACGGCCATGGCCTGACCTTCCAGCGCGAGATCTCGGTCGACGACAAGTATCTCTTCACGATCAAGCAGTCAGTTCAGAACGGCACCGACGCCGCCGTGAAGCTTGCCCCCTACGGCATCATCGCGCGTCACGGCATCCCGCAGGAGCGCCGCGTCTATGTGCTCCACGAAGGCCTCGTGGCGATGGATGACGGCAATCTCGAAGAGATCAAGTACAAGAACATCACCAAGCTCGACAACAAGGGCGCCGAGGGTCAGGCCGAGATCAAGCAGGTGCAGGACGCCGGCTGGACGGGCTTCACCGACAAATACTGGCAGACCGTTCTGGCGCCGATCTCGGGCCCGTTCACCTCGGTCGTGAAATATTCGGGCGAGAAGTCCGACATCTACCAGACCGAGACCCGCCTGCCGGTGATCGACGTCGCGCCGGGCGCCAAGGGCGACGCGCAGACCCACCTCTTCGCCGGTGCGAAGGAATGGGAAACCCTGCGCGACTATCAGGACAATGTCCCGATCCCGAAATTCGTCGACTCGCTTGACTGGGGCTGGTTCTACTTCCTCACCAAGCCGATGTTCCGCCTGCTGCACTTCCTGCATGGCGCGATCGGCAACATGGGCTGGGCGATCATCGCACTGACCTTCATCATCAAGCTGATCGTCTTCCCGCTGGCGCGGAAGTCCTACATCTCGATGGCGCGCATGAAAGAGCTGCAGCCCGAGATGGAGAAGATGAAGGAAGCCGCTGGCGACGACCGCCAGAAGATGCAGCAGGGCATGATGGAGCTGTATAAGAAGCACAAGGTGAACCCCGCCGCGGGCTGTCTGCCGCTTCTGATCCAGATCCCGATCTTCTTCTCGCTCTATAAGGTGATCTACGTCACGATCGAGCTGTATCACGCGCCGTGGATCGGCTGGATTCACGACCTTTCGGCGCCCGATCCGACCTCGATCCTGAACCTGTTCGGCCTGCTGCCCTTCGCAGCGCCCGATCCGGGCTCGCCGCTCTTCATCCTGTCGCTCGGCATCCTGCCGATCCTGCTGGGTGTGTCGATGTGGTTCCAGCAGCGTCTGAACCCGGCGCCGACGGACAAGACTCAGGCGATGATCTTCGCCTGGATGCCGTGGGTCTTCATGTTCATGCTGGGCAGCTTCGCCTCGGGCCTCGTTCTGTACTGGATCACGAACAACACGATCACGTTCCTCCAGCAGTACACGATCATGTCGATGCACGGGAAACGCCCGGATCTGTTCGGCAATATCAAAGAGAGCTTCCAGCGGAAGAAACCCGCCGAAGAGAAGAAATGAGCGCAACGCTCTCTCGCATCTACCGACATCCGATCAAGTCGATCGGGGTAGAGGAACTAAAGGACGCGTCCCTTGAAGAGGGGCGCGTCTTGCCTTGCGACCGGGAATGGGCGGTGCTGCATGAACGCTCCAAGGTCGGCGTCGGCGCGGAAGGTCGCGCGGATGGCTGGGGCAAGAAGATCAACTTCGTGATCGGGCGCTCGGCGCCGGGGCTGATGGGGGTCACGTCGCGGATGCTCGAGAACGGGCACATCCTGCTGGAACATCCCGAGCAATGGCATCTCGAGATCGACCCCGACCGTGAACTTGACCAACGCAAGCTGCTCGAATGGTTGCGTCCGTTCTGGCCCGAGAGCGCGCCGCGCCCAACCGCGCTGGTACGCGGCCCCGACCGGGCCTTCACCGACGATCCCCTGCCCTATGTCTCGCTGATCGGGCAGGCGTCGCTCGATGATCTCGCGGCGCGGGTGGGAAAGCCGATCGACCGCCGCCGCTTCCGCGCCAATCTCTGGGTCGAAGGCTGGGAGCCTTTCGCGGAGATGGACCTGATCGGCAAGACGGTGCGGATCGGCGAGGCAGAGCTGCAACTGCGCGCCTGTATCGAGCGCTGCCGCGCGACGGACGCTAATACCGAGACGGGCGAACGCGATATCGACATGCTGAGCGAGCTGGAGCGCCATTACGGCCACCATGATCTGGGCGTATTCTGCCTCGTGACGAAACAGGGCCGCATCGCGCGCGGCGACAAGATCGAGGTTCTATGATGGAATTGAAGTTCCCGCTGGCCGAGGCCCCCGACGATTTTTCGCGTGAGCGTGGTCGCAAGCTGTTTGCGGCGCCCGTCGATTTCCTCAAGGGCGTCGTCGCGATGAAGGGGCTGCCGCCTGCCGACCGGATCGAGGTCTGCTTCGCGGGCCGCTCCAATGTCGGCAAGTCGAGCCTGATCAATGCACTGACGAACCGCCGCAACCTTGCGCGGGCGTCGAACACGCCGGGCCGGACGCAGGAGATCAACTATTTCACCACGCAGGACGGTCCCTATCTGGTCGACCTTCCGGGCTATGGGTTCGCGCAGGCCCCTGTCGCGGTGGTCGCGAAGTGGCAGGCGCTGCTGAAGGATTACCTATCGGGCCGCGCGACCCTGCGCCGCGCCTTCGTGCTGATCGACACGCGTCACGGCGTGAAAGCGGTGGACGAGGAAATCCTGACGCTGCTCGACCGTGCTGCCGTCCCCTTCCAGGTGGTTATGACGAAGGCCGACAAGGTCAGCGCGAAGGATTGCGAGAAGGTGCTGGATCAGGTGCGCAAGGCGCTGGCGAAACACCCCGCCGCCTTCCCCGAGATCGTGCTGACCTCGTCCGAGAAGGGCCAAGGGATCGAGACGCTGCGCGCGATCATCGCCGGGCTGGAGTAACCCCCTGCCCGGCTGCTGTCGTTATTTGCCGAGGCAGTAGCGCATCACCGCCTTTTGCGCGTGCAGACGGTTCTCGGCCTCGTCGAAGATCACCGAATGCGGGCCGTCCATGACGCCGCTCGTCGCCTCGTCGTTGCGATGCGCGGGCAGGCAATGCATGAACAGCGCGTCGGGCTTGGCGTGGCTCATCAGCTCCTCGTTGACCTGATAGGGCCGCAGCTGGTTGTGGCGACGCTCTTTCGCGGATTCCGGGTCGTGCATCGAGACCCAGGTATCGGTGACGATCAGATCGGCGCCCTCGACCGCCTTGACCGGGTCGCGCTCGATGGTGATCGGATGGCCCGCTTTCTCGGCCACGTCGAGCCAGGCGCGCTCGGGGTCGAGCGTCTCGGGCCCGGTGAAGGTCAGATCGAAGCCGAACTGCGCCGCGGCATGGGCGAAGCTGGCGAAGACGTTGTTGCCGTCGCCCGACCAGACCACCTTCTTGCCTGCGATCGGCCCGCGCTGCTCTTCATAGGTCATCACATCGGCCATGATCTGGCACGGGTGGGTGCGGTCGGTCAGACCGTTGATCACCGGCACCGAGGCATATTCGGCCATCTCGAGCAGGGTTTCCTCCTCGAAGGTCCGGATCATGATCAGATCGACATAGCGCGACAGAACCCGTGCGGTGTCGGCGATGGTCTCGCCATGGCCCAGCTGCATATCCGCGCCCGAGAGCACCATCGACTGGCCGCCCATCTGACGCACGCCGACATCGAAGCTGACGCGAGTCCGGGTCGAGGGCTTCTCGAAGATCAGAGCGACCATGTGACCGGCGAGCGGCTGCTCGTCATCGGGCGCGCCTTTCGGGCGACCGTTGCGGGCCTGCTTCATCGCGATGCCTTGGTCGATCATGGACCGCAGCGCGGCGGGGTCGGTTTTGTGGATATCGAGGAAATGGTTCATCGGTTTGTCTTTCGTGGAGGGGCCTGAGGGGCTGTCCGCCCCGCTGCGCTCCCGCGCAGCCCCCGAGGATATTTACGCCAAGAGGAAGTCAGGCGGCCTTTTCGAGTTGCGACGCGGCGGCATCGAGGCGGGTCACGGCCTCGGCCAGATCGGCCTCGGAAATGTTCAGCGCGGGCAGAAGGCGCAGCACATTGTCGGCAGCCGGCACGGTCAGCAGGTGCTGGTCATAGGCGGCGCCGACGAGATCGGTCGGCGCGCGTTTGCATTTGAGCCCGAGCATCAGACCGGTGCCGCGCACGCTCTCGAACGTGTCGGGATGCGCCGCGATCAGCCCTTCGAGCTTCTGACGCAGAAAGCCCGCGCGCGCATTCACCTGATCGAGGAAGGCGGGCTCGGAGACGATCTCCATCACCTTGGCGCCCACCGCGCAGCCCAACGGGTTGCCGCCATAGGTCGAGCCATGCGTGCCCGCGACCATGCCAGAGGCGGCCTCCTCAGTCGCCAGCACCGCGCCCAGCGGAAAGCCCCCGCCGATGCCCTTCGCGACCATCATGATATCGGGCGTGATGCCCGCCCATTCATGCGCGAAGAGCCGTCCCGAGCGGCCCACGCCGCATTGCACCTCGTCGAAGATCAGGAGCGCGCCGGTCTCGTCGCAGAGATCGCGCAGCCCCTTCAGGCATTGATCGGGCACCGGGCGGATGCCGCCCTCGCCCTGGATCGGCTCGATCAGGATGGCGGCGGTCTTGTCGGTGACGGCGGCCTTGAGCGCCTCGTGATCGCCCCAGGGAAGCTGGGTGAAACCGGGCAGCAGCGGGCCGAAGCCTTTCACCATCTTTTCCGAGTTCGGCGTCGCCGAGATCGCACCGGTGGAGCGGCCGTGGAAGGCGCCCTCGAAGGTGATGATCTCCACCCGGTCCTCGCCTTTCGAGGACCAGTATTTCCGCGCCATCTTGATCGCGAGTTCAGCGGCCTCGGTGCCGGAATTGGTGAAGAAGACGGTATCGGCGAAGGTTTTCTCGACCAGCGCATCGGCCAGCGCCTGCTGCTGCGGGATCTGGTAGAGGTTCGAGACATGCCACAGCTTGCTCGCCTGCTCGGTCAGCGCCTCGACCAGTTCGGGCGCGGCATGACCCAGCGCGTTCACCGCGATCCCCGCGCCCATGTCGAGATATCGGGTCCCGTCCGCCGTCTCCAGCCAGGAGCCCTCGCCCTTCACGAAGGCGAGCGGTGCGCGATTATAGGTCGGCAAAACGGAGGGGATCATCGGGTCAAACTCCAGTAAGAGAAGGCAAATGCGTGCAACAGTCCCGGGGGTCTGTCAACATTCAGGGGCCTAAGGTCAGCGATTTGGGATAGGGTGTGGCGGCATGCCACGGCAGATCGGACGTCAGGCGCTTCAGCGGCGACGTCGGGGACGGGCGATATATGCGGTCCGAGCGATCATGATTTGCGCTTACGCCGGGGCAGTGCGGAAGTAAAGAGGGTTTAGCCAAGCGTCACGTCGAGGAACATCATCAGGATCAGCCCGAAGAGAAGCCCGGCGGTCGCACGGTTCTGATGCCCGTTGCGGTGGGTTTCGGGCAGAATCTCGTGGCTGATGATGTAGAGCATGGCGCCCGCCGCGAAGGTCAGCCCCCATGGCAGCAGCGCGCCGGAGACCGACACCGCTGCCGCGCCGACCAGCGCGCCCACGGGTTCGACCGCCCCGGTCATCGCGGTGACGAAGAAGGCCTTGCGGCGAGTGTAGCCCTGCCCGATCAGCGCGACGGCCACGGCCAGCCCCTCGGGAATGTCCTGCAGCGAGATGCCGGTCATCACCGAGAAGCCGTTCTCGTTGCCCGCGCCGAAAGCCACGCCGATTGAGAGGCCTTCGGGGAAGTTGTGGATCGTGATCGCGATCACGAAGAGCCAGATCCGCGCCAGTTGCGCCGCATCGGCCCCTTCGCGCCCGGTGGTGAAGTGCTCGTGCGGCAGGGTCGCGTTCAGCCAGGCCACGAAGCTCGCGCCGATGGCGATGCCGATTGCGGCGATGGCGGCGGCGACCCAGACCGAGCCGAACATGGTCTCGGCCACGTCGATACCCGGCAGGATCAGCGAGAAATACGAGGCCGAGAGCATCACGCCCGCCGCGAAGCCCAGCATCGTGTCGGCGGTGCGCTGGCTCATGGAGCGCCCGAGCAGCGCCGGGATCGCCCCGGCAGCCGTTGCGACGCCCGCCACCATGCCGCCCATCAGGCCGAGCCAAATCTCGTTCACGCCGCTCTCCTTTTCGTGTTCGCTTGGCGAGATGGGAACGGATCGCGCATGATTGCAAGCCTTGCGATGGGTGATTGCGCAAATTTCGAGGGATTGGTAAGGAAACTTAACCACGGAGAGAGGAACACCCATGCCCGTCATCACCTCCATCGCCGATCTGAAACGTCTCCATAAGCGCCGCACGCCGAAGATGTTCTACGATTACGCGGAGAGCGGCTCGTACACCGAGCAGACCTTCCGCGATAACACCGAGGATTTCGCGCAGATCCGGCTCAACCAGAGGATCGCGCGGGACATGACGGGGCGCACGACGACATCGACGATGCTGGGTCAGGAGGTCGCGATGCCGGTGGCGCTCGCGCCGGTCGGGCTGACGGGGATGCAGCGCGCCGATGGCGAGATCAAGGCGGCGAAGGCGGCGGAGAAATTCGGCGTGCCCTACACGCTGTCGACCATGTCGATCTGCTCGATCGAGGACGTGGCCGAGAATGTCAGCCAGCCCTTCTGGTTCCAGATCTACACGCTGACCGATGACGACTATAACAAGCGCGTGCTGGAGCGGGCGCGGGCAGCAGGCTGTTCGGCGCTGGTGATCACGGTCGATCTGCAATTGCTGGGCCAGCGGCACAAGGATCTGAAGAACGGCCTCACCGCGCCGCCGAAATTCACCCCCGCCGTGCTGGCGGATCTGGCGACGAAATGGCGCTGGGGCATCGAGATGCTGCAGACCAAGCGACGCTTCTTCGGCAATATCGTGGGCCATGTGGACAGCGCCGCCGACCCGGCCTCGCTGTCGTCCTGGACTGCGGAGAAGTTCGACCAGTCGCTGAATTGGGACCGGATCAAGCAGCTCATGGATATGTGGGGCGGCAAGGTGATCCTGAAGGGGATCCTCAGCGAGGAAGACGCCGAGATGGCCGCCGCGACCGGGGCCGATGCCATCGTGGTCTCGAACCATGGCGGGCGTCAGCTGGACGGGGCGCTCAGCTCGATCCGGATGCTGCCGAAGATCGTCAACGCGGTCGGCGACAAGACCGAGGTCTGGCTGGATTCCGGCATCCGCTCGGGTCAGGACGTGCTCAAGGCGCTGGCGCTTGGCGCGAAGGGCGTGATGATCGGGCGCGCCTATGTCTACGGTCTGGGCGCGATGGGCGAGCCGGGCGTGACGAAGGCGCTGGAGGTCATCCAGAAGGAGCTCGACACGTCGATGGCGCTTTGTGGCGAGCGCCGTATCGAGGATCTGGGCCGGGACGATCTGCTGATCCCCAACGGCTTCTTCGACACCTATTCCTGAGGGCTTAGGCGCTTCTCGAAGAACCGGTCGGGATAGGGATCGTCGTTGAAGCGGTCGATCTCGTCCCAGCCGAAGCGGTGATACATGGCGACGGCCTCGGGCAGTGCGGAATTCGTATCGAGCCGCAGATGCAGCTGGCCCAACTCGCGCGCCGACGCCTCGATCGCCTCCATCAGCTGCCGCGCCAGCCCGAGGCCGCGCGCGGCGGGCGCGATCCAGACGCGCTTCACCTCGGCATAGTCCGCACCGCCCTTCAGCGCCGCACAGCCCACCGGCACCCCGTCGGACAATGCGAGCAGGAAAGTGCCACGGGGCGGGCGCATATCGTCGGCCTCGGGGTCTTTCGACAGGTTCACATCGAAGCCGCCTTCGAACCGAGCGGCAAGCTCCGCGTAATACTGCGCAAGGCAGTCCCGCGCCCGCGGATCGAGCGGATCGCAGGGCACGATCTCGATCTCGGCGCGGGTCAGCGCCGTCGCGATCAGGTCCATCGCCGCCAAGAGCGCGCTCTGGTCGGGATGGCGCGACAGGATATCCGCCGCCTGCGCATCGGAGAGCCGTTCGTATTCCGCGAATTCCGCCTGCCCCGCCTCGGTCAGGCGCGCGATGCGGCGCCGCCCGTCTTCGGGATCGTCCTCCACGACCACCAGCCCTTCGCTTTCCAGCCCGCGCAGCAGACGGCTCATCAGCCCGGAATCGAGCGCCAGCGCCTGACGCAGCTTCGCGACATCGCCTTGCCCGCGCCCGATCGCATTGAGCACCCGCGCAGAGCCCAGCGGCCGCCCGCGATCGAGGAAGGAGGAATTCAGCGCGCCCACCTGCCGGGTGACGGCCCGGTTGAACCGGCGTATATGTGCGATAGCGTCCATGGGAATACCTGACCTGAGTCCGAAATAGTTTCTGACATTAGTCAGATATCCTTCTATAGCAACCCGGATTCCACCGCACCGTCGGTTTCCCCTTGCCAACTCGGCCAATCCCGAGTATCCGCGCGGCTTCATGGGCCCGACACCCTTGGAGGCGGCCCATCACTTTGACAAATTGGAGACCAGTTATGGCAAAAGAGATCGAAACGATCGAAGCCGTGGCGCGTACGGGGACGGGCAAGGGGGCCGCTCGGCAAGCGCGTCGTGAGGGCCTCGTGCCCGGTATCGTCTACGGCGACGGCAAGGACCCGGTTGCAATCAACCTCGACTACAACCGCCTGATCACCCGCCTGCGCAAAGGCCGCTTCATGTCCACCCTCTTCAACCTGAAGATGGAAGGTCAGGAAGATGTCCGCGTGATCTGCCGCGGCGTTCAGAAAGACGTCGTCAAGGACCTGCCGACCCACGTCGACTTCATGCGCACCCACCGCAACTCGCGCATCTCGCTCTTCGTGCATGTCGAGTTCATCAACCACGAGAAGGCGCCCGGCCTGAAGCGCGGCGGCACCCTCGTCGCAGTGCGTCCGGAAGTCGAACTCAACGTTCTCGCCGGTGATATCCCCGAGCAGATCGTGGTCGACCTCGAAGGCAAGCAGATCGGCGACACCATCCACATCTCCGACGTGGACCTGCCGAAAGGCGCCAAGCCGACCATCGACCGTGACTTCGTGATCGCGAACGTCGCGCCCCCGAAAGGCTTCGGTGGCGGTTCCTCCGACGAGGACGAAGGCGAAGAAGCCAGCGAAGAAGCAACCGAAGAATAATCCTTCTTCCGATGAGATTTTCGAGACGGGGCCTTTCGGGGCCCCGTTTTTCTTTGCGCAGAGCCGTGCATCCGGGATGCGCGGCAAACCGCACGCGGGGCCTGCTCACATTTATGTGAACAAAAATTTCCTCGCCTTTTTCTCAAAACGCGATAGCCTCTAAGTTAATACAACCTTAAGGCTAGTCACATGCTGGAGCTTATCGCACTCGTTCTTGCAGCATTCGTGGTGCTACCGCCTAGAATGCTCAGCGCAATTGGTCGCGCCGTTTACGCCGTGCTGCGTCCGGTCCTGCGCCCGTTCTGCCATTTCGCGTCGAGACGACTCCCGCGCAACGGGTACGAAGAAATTGCGAAATGCAATATCGACGAGACCAGCGAGCGCCTCTTCGATGAATTCGCCCTGCCCGACGCGCAAGAGCGCCCGATCGTCTTAGGCGAGTCGGGACGCCCGACTTATGTCGAATACCGCGCGGCTTAAGCGCGACGACCCCCTTTCCCCTGCGCGCCCGCTCACATATCCCTCGGTGAGCAGAGCCTCGACACCGGCGTTCGAAAGGGGAAACGCATGCAGCTTTGGGTGGGCCTGGGCAATCCGGGCGCGAAATACGCAAACAACCGTCACAATATCGGCTTCATGGCGCTCGACCGGATCGCCGAGGATCACGGCTTCGCCCCGTGGCGCGGCAAATTTCAGGGTCAGGTGAGTGAGGGCCGTTTCGGCTCGACCCGCGTTGTGCTGCTGAAACCCGAGACCTTCATGAACCTGTCCGGCCAATCCGTGCGCGCGGCTGCCGATTTCTACAAGGTCGATGTCTCCGACATCACCGTCTTCCATGACGAGCTGGACCTCGCCCCCGGAAAGTGCCGCCTCAAGCAGGGCGGCGGTCATGCGGGGCATAACGGGCTGCGCTCGATCCATCAGCATATGAGCCCCGACTATGCGCGGGTGCGGCTGGGGATCGGCCATCCGGGGCACAAGGACCGCGTGGCGGGCTACGTGCTCAACGATTTCCCGAAGGCGGAGCAGGAGATGCTCGACGACCTGCTGCGCGGGATCTCGGACGGGGCGCCTGCGCTGGCGGCGGGCGACGGGTCGAAATTCCTCAATGCGGTGAGCCTGCGGGTCGCGCCGCCGCGCTCTTCGACCGGGACCAAGGCACCCGCGAAAGCCGACGCCCCCGCCCCGCAAGACACCCCGCAGCCTGCGCCGCAAAAGAAAGAGGCCACGGAAACCCGCAGCCCCTTCGACAAGCTCAAGGATCACTTCCGTAAGTGATCACCAGCTGCCGGTGTTCTCCATGCTCGACCACGGCTCCTGGATCGGCAGCGGCTCGCCCATCTGCAGCAGCTCGATCGAGATATTGTCGGGCGAGCGCACGAAGGCCATGTGACCGTCGCGCGGCGGGCGGTTGATCGTCACGCCATTGTCCATCAGGTGCTGGCACATCTCGTAGATATTCTCGACGCGGTAGGCGAGGTGGCCGAAATGGCGGCTGTCCGAGGGCAGCCCGCTATCGCCGTCCCAGTTCCAGGTCAGCTCCACATCCGCCGTGCCGTCGTCCTGCTCGGGCGGGCACATGAAGACCAGCGTGAAGCGGCCCTTGTCGTTTTCGATGCGGCGGCGTTCCTTGAGACCCAGAAGCTCGTAGAAGGCTTTCGATTTCTCGAGGTCGAGCACGCGGACCATCGTGTGCAGATATTCGATTTTCATGAACGGGCTTCCTTGGAACTGATTGCGGTTAACCGGAGGATAGCCCTTGAGGCGTCAGCGGCAAGCACCCCGGCTTATCCACAGGATATGGCGGTTCCTAGATCGGGCCGAGGTAGATATAGTGGAGGTCGATTCGAGACATCCGGAGGACATCATGGCGCTCACCCCCGAACAGAAAGCCGAGATCGACGCACAGCGCGCCGAGACGCAAATGACCGCGCGGGCGGTCTCGCCGGGGATGGAGAAGCGGCTCTATACCGCCCATGAAGTGCTCGATCACGGGCTGGTCCGGGTCATCGACTATATGGGCGAAGATGCCGCGATCTGTCAGGCCGCGCGCGTCTCCTATGGCCGCGGCACGAAGGCGGTGAGCAACGATACCGGGCTGATCCGCTACCTGATGCGGCACTGGCACTCGACCCCGTTCGAGATGTGCGAGGTCAAGTTCCACGTCAAGCTTCCGGTCTTCGTCGCGCGCCAGTGGATCCGCCACCGCACCGCGAACGTGAACGAATACTCCGCGCGCTACTCGATCCTCGACCGCGAGTTCTACATCCCCGCGCCCGACAAGCTGGCAGCGCAATCGACGCAGAACAATCAGGGCCGCGGTCAGGTGCTCGAAGGTGCCGAGGCCGCCCGCGTGCTCGACATCCTGCGCGACGACGCGATGCGCGCCTATGACCATTACGAGGACATGCTGACGCCCGACGAGGACGCGGGCAAACAGGGCCTCGCGCGGGAACTGGCGCGGATGAACCTGCCCACCAATATCTACACGCAATGGTATTGGAAGGTGGACCTGCACAACCTCTTCCACTTCCTGCGCCTGCGCGCCGACAGCCACGCGCAATACGAGATCCGCGTCTATGCCGAGACCATGTGCGACATCGTCAAGGACTGGGTCCCCGCGGCCTATTCGGCCTTCGAGGATTATAGGTTGGGCGGGGTGAACCTGTCGGGCAAGGCGGTGGAGCTGCTGAAGCGCCGTCTGGCGGGCGAGGAGATCACGCAGGAGACCTCTGGCATGAGCAAAGGCGAGTGGCGGGAGTTTTGTGAGGTTTGGGGGTGAAAATTTACACCATGTGGGAACAAGGCTTCAATGCAGCGCCCTCGATGGTAAAACGAATACACGACATCTGGGTCGCGCAAGAAGGCGAAGGAAAAATTTGCTTCGTTTCCGGAGAAGAGACCAACGATCTACTTTCAGATAGAGGAGTGGACCCAAAGCCGCTCACGGTGCAAATGCGAGCAGATCTCATGCGCCTGGCGCTTCTGAAACGCAACGGCGGTACGTGGATCGATGCGACTCTCCTTCCCTCATCACCACTAAACCATTGGCTGAATGAAAAGCGCGAACCTGCTGGTTTTTTTGCGCACAGCAACCCCAAAATAGATCGCATTGTCGACGTCTGGTTTCTCAGCGCTCTGCCCGGAAACACATTAGTCGGCGCTTGGCATGATGCTCTTTTCGAGTATTTTCAGACACCAAGGCTACCCTACAAGCAAGCACCGAAATGGGATCGCCTAAAGCGAGAAATCCGTATCGCACTCGCACCGGCCTCGTTCGCCAGTGACGCCGTCGCTCGGAAGGCCAAATATTTTCCTTATCACATCATTGCCTATACGCTCGACAATCTCTTGCGTCACAACAAGGCTCTCGCGGCCCAATGGGATAAGATGCCAAAGATCACAGGCGCGCTTGCGGTCGAATTGAAGAGTGAGTGTTTTAAGACGCACGGCAAACTCGATCCAGAGACGCTACAGCGGTTGTTTCACGGATTTCCCCTTCATAAACTCAACTGGCGCGCTGAGCATGCGTTCGACGAGGCTATCGCTCTTGCCGAAAAGAACGTGGGAATAGTGGGGTAGCCTCACCCATGACACAACGCTTCCACGCCCCCCAAGACCACGACTACCCCACCGCCCTCGCGGAGCTGCGCCAAGGGAGCAAGACCAGCCATTGGATCTGGTGGATCTTCCCGCAACTGGCCTCGCTCGGGCGCTCTCCGCGCGCGCGGGAGTATGGGATCGCGGATCTGGCCGAGGCGCAGGCCTATCTCGCCGATCCGGTGCTGCGGGCGCGGCTGGTTGAGGCCTCCGAGGCCGTGCTCGCCCATGCGGGCACGCCCATCGAGGAGATCATGGGGCCGGTCGATGCGCTGAAGCTGCGCTCCTGCGCGACGCTCTTCGAGGCCGCAGCAAAGGAAAAGGGGCCGGTGTTCACCCGGCTCCTTGAGACGTTTTATGAGGGCGAGCGCTGCCCGCTGACGCTGGACGCCTTAGCCCGGTGACATCCCGCGCAGGCGCTCGGAGCGGCGGCGCAGCAGCTCGACCGTGGTCAGAAGCGCAATCGACACGAAGACGAGGATCGTGGCCACCGCAAGGATCGCGGGGCTGATCTGCTCGCGGATACCGTTCCACATCTGGCGCGGGATCGTCTGCTGGTCATAGCCTGCCACGAAGAGCACCACGACGACTTCGTCGAAGGAGGTCACGAAGGCGAACAGCGCGCCCGAGACCACGCCCGGCAGGATCAGCGGCATCACGATCTTGAAGAAGGTCGTGCGCGGATCGGCCCCGAGGTTCTGCGCCGCGCGGGTCAGCGAGTGATCGAAGCCCACCAGCGTCGCGGTCACGGTGATGATCACGAAGGGAATGCCCAAGGTCGCGTGGGCCATGATGATGCCCGGATAGGAATGCGCCAGCCCGGTCTTCGAGTAGAAGAAGAACAGCCCCGTCGCGGTGATGATGATCGGCACGATCATCGGCGAGATCAGCACCGCCATGATGGCGCGGCGGAACGGCATCTCGGGGCGCGACAGGCCGAGGGCGGCCAGCGTGCCCAGTACCGTCGCGAGGATCGTCGAGAAGAAGCCGATGATCACCGAGTTCTTCGCCACGTCGATCCAGGTCGAATGCTGCCAGGCATCCATCCACCACGACCAGCCACGCTCCACCTGCGGCTCCTGCATCCCGAAGGTCAGCAGCAGGTCATACCAGCGCATGGAATAGCCGGAGGGGTCGAAGGAGAGCATCTTCTCGGTGAAGGTGAAATAGGGCTCCGCGTTGAAGGACAGCGGAATGATCACCACGATCGGCGCGATCAGGAAGAAGAAGATCAGGCCACAGATCACGAGATAGGCGTAGTGCCAGGTTCTCTCGAGCGGGCTTGCATATGCGGGAACGGCCATCTGTGTTTCTCCTCAGCCCAGCTTCATGTTGTCGATGCCCACCAGCCGGTCATAGAGCCAGTAGAGGATGATGACGCCGCCCAGCAGCATCGAGGCCAATGCCGCAGCAAGCGACCAGTTGAGCGATTTCTGCATGTGGAAGGCGATCATGTTCGAGATCAGCTGACCGTCTGCACCACCGACAAGGGCGGGGGTGATGTAGTAGCCGACCGAGAGGATGAACACCAAGAGCGCCCCTGCCCCGATCCCCGGCAGCGTCTGCGGCAGGTAGATGCGGCGGAAGGCGGTCCACGAGGTCGCGCCAAGGCTGCGCGCTGCGCGGACATAGCTCGGCGGGATGGTCCGCATCACCGAATAGAGCGGCAGCACCATGAAGGGCAGCAGGATATGTGTCATCGCCACGATCGTGCCGGTCTGGTTATACATCATCTCCAGCCGGTTATCGTTGCCGATCAGACCCGACCAGACGAGCAGATCGTTGATCACACCCTGCTGCTGCAACAGCACCATCCACGAGGTCGTCCGCACCAGCAGCGAGGTCCAGAAGGGCAGCAGCACGAAGATCATCAGAAGGTTCGATTTCGCCAGTGGCAGCGAGGCCAGCAGATGCGCGATCGGGAAGGCGAGGAACATGCAGAGCACGGTAATCACCAGCGACAGGATCGCGGTGCGGATGAACAGCTTGCCGTAGATCGCGCGCTGCGGATCGACGGGCACGATATTGTTGTCCTTGTCGCGGGTGTGGTCGGTCGCGGCGAGGTAGAAATCCACCGTGTAGGGGCTCGACGCCGAGCGCATCGCACGCCACAGGTTCGGGTCGCTCCACCCCTCGTTCACGCCGAGGATCGACTCTTTCCACGGCGGCTCGAGACGTTCGATCTTGCGTGCGGTCGAGGTGAACAGCGAGCGCGTGCCCGCCACGTCATAGTTGATCCGGGTGCCCGCCTCGCCCTGCGTGCGGTTTTCCTTCATCTGCTTGAGGTCCGAGGCGAGCGCGGTATAGGCGCTCTCATCGATCGGCGAGCCCAGAGGGTGTTCGTTGAACCATTGCCCCAGCGCCGGCGCGTTCTTCGAGAACCCGTCATTATAGACCGATTGCAGCAGCATCTGCCCGATCGGAACGACGAAGGTAATCAGAACGAAGAGGAAAAGCGGCGCGACCAGAAGGAAGGCGCGGCGTTTTGCGCGGAGTTGAGATTTCGCGAGGGCGGCCTTCAGCGGCAGCCCGTCGGCGGTCTTCAACTGTGTTGGTTCGGGGCCGTTCAGGCTCGCATCCATCGTTGCGTCGCTCATCGTGTCTCCTTGGCCCCTCAGGGCAGCGGGGCGAGCTGCGCGCGCAAATTCGCGGCTTGCTCGGCGGGAATATCGGGCAGCATCACCCGCGTCGTATAGTTGCCGTGAAGCTTGCCATCGCGGCGAAAGCTCCAGTCGGAAATCTGGTTCGGCGCGAAGGTAATCTCGTCTCCGGCATGCGCTTTGAAATGCACGGGCTCGTTCATCAACGTGCCGGTGATTTTCTGCGCGGAGATCGAAATCGGCGCGATCCAGATATGTTCGAGGCCATTGGCGGGCGTCTCGATCCCCGCCTTGAGCATGAATTGCGAGCCAGACCGGGCGCGCACCGCAGGAATGAAGACGCTTTCATAGGTCGCGCGGGCTTGGCCGATCGCCGTGTTCATCTTCGTATCGCCGGTCTCGTAGCCGACGACCGCATCGTCTTGCGCCTGAGCGTGCAAGGCAGCGGGCAACGACAGGCAAAGACCGATGCACAAACAGGCCAGTGACGACCGGAAAGCTGACATCCGCGGGGCTCCTGACATCGAACAGGTCGAGCCGCGCGACATGGAAATGCCGCGCGGCCCTTGTGGCTTTAGCCAGCGAGCCAAGCGTTGAAGCGCTCGCTCAGTTCGGTGTCGTGGTCAGCCCAGAACTCCGAGTCGTTGACCAGGGCGTTCTTCATGTTGTTTTCCGCGGTGGGCATATGCGGACCCATCTCGGTTTTGCCGTCCTGATACATACCGACCATCGGAGCCGAGGACTTACGTGCCGGACCGTAGGAGATCCACTTCGCCTGGTTGGCGAGCTGCTGGGTCTCGGTCGCGAACTTCAGATATTTCTTCGCGGCTTCCATATGGGGCGCGCCCTTCGGGATCACGAAGAAGTCGAAGTCCATCAGCTGACCGTCCCAGACGATCTTGAAGGGCTGACCCTCGGCGACTTCGGCGTTGAAGATACGGCCGTTATAGGCGGTCGACATCACGACTTCCCCATCGGCGAGGAGCTGCGGCGGCTGCGCACCGGCATCCCACCAAACGACGTCGCCCTTGATCTTGTCGAGCTCGGCGAAGGCCTTGTCGACGCCCTCGGGGGTGCCGAGTACTTTATAGACGTCCGCAGCCGGAACGCCTGCGCCCATCAGCGCGAATTCCAGCGTGCCCTTGGCCGACTTACGCAGACCGCGCTTGCCCGGGTACTTCGCGGTGTCGAAGAAATCGGCGATCGAGGTCGGCTCACCGTCAACTTTGTCCGAATTATAGGACATCACGGTCGACCACACGATGTTCGCCACACCGCAATCGGTGAAGGAGCCATTGATGAAGTCTTCGCTCGCCGGGGTGCCGTCGGGCGACGCGGCCAGATCGGTGTCGGGGTTGATCGGCTCGAGCAGACCTTCGTCGCACAGACGGATCGCGTCGGATTTCTCAACATCGGCCACGTCGACCGACACGTTGTTCGCCTCGACCTGTGCCTTGATCGGGGTCGCCGGGTTGTCGGCGGCTTCCATGTTCACGTCGATGCCGGTCGCTTCCGCGAAGGGCTTGTTATAGGCTTCGACCTGGCTTTTCTCGTAAGCGCCGCCCCAGGAAAGGACAGTGACTTCCTCGGCCTGCGCCGCACCGGCCACGAGGCCGACGAGCGCGGTGCTCAGGATCATTGCTTTTTTCATCTTGGTCTTACTCCCAGTTGGTTGAGCTTTTGTGGTTTCGCGACGTTTTCGCCGCTTGGCCGCTTTTTGCGGCAGTTCGGAGCGTGCGGAGCTTGGGCCGCACGTTCCGCATTCTTTAGAGATCGAGCGCGCGTGCGTCTTGCGGGTGCCAGCCGATCTTGACCGTCTGGCCTTCCGTCAGTCGCACCTGATCGAGCGTATTGCGCGATTTCATGACGAATTCCGGCGACCCGGCAACCTTCATACGGGTGCGCAGGATGTCCCCCATATAGATCACTTCGAGCACGTCGGCGTTGATCGTATGGGCGCCCGAAGGCATCATCTCGGGCTTGAATTCGACCCGCTCGGGACGGATGGAGACCAGCGTCTCCTGCCCCGCCTCGCGGATGTTCACCGCCGTCGCGTCGATGATCTCGCCGGTTTCCAGACGCACCGTGCAGGTGTCGCCATTCAGCGTCTCGACCCGGCCCGGAAGCTTGTTGTTCTCGCCGATGAACTGCGCGACGAAGCTGTTCTGCGGACGTTCATAAAGCTCGTCCGGCGGCGCGAGTTGCTGAATGCGGCCGTCGTTGAACACGGCCACGCGGTCCGACATGGTCAGCGCCTCACCCTGATCGTGGGTCACATAGACCACGGTGATCCCGAGGCTTTCGTGCAGGTGCTTGATCTCGAACTGCATATGTTCGCGAAGCTGTTTGTCGAGCGCGCCGAGCGGTTCGTCCATCAGGACCAGCTCGGGGTCGAAGACCAGCGCGCGGGCCAGTGCGATCCGCTGTTGCTGACCGCCCGAAAGCTGCGCCGGACGGCGATGGATGAAGCTCCCCATCTGCACCATGTCCAGTGCGCGCTTTACCTTGGTTTCGCGTTCATCCTTGCCCATGCCCCGCACTTCGAGCGGGAAGGCGAGGTTCTCGCCCACGGTCATATGTGGAAAGAGTGCATAGTTCTGGAACACCATCCCGATGCCGCGCTTGTGCGGAGGCACCATGTTGATGTTCTGGCCGTCGAGGCGGATCTCACCGTTGGTGGCGGTTTCGAAACCTGCAAGCATCATCAGGCAGGTGGTTTTCCCTGAACCGGACGGTCCGAGCATCGTCAGAAACTCGCCCTTACCGATCGAGAGATTGAGATCCTTCACGACGAGCGTTTCGCCGTCATAGCTCTTCTGCACGCGGTCGAATACGACGAATCCATCGTCGCTAGCTGCGTTGTTCAAAGCGGGCTCCCCGTTGTTTTTTGTCGTTGGTCAATTCCCGTGCATGTGACTAAAGCAAGGGCATTTGCGTTTTTCAACCCGGAAATCAAAAACCCACGTCACCGCCCCATCACAGCACCATTTCGCCTGAAAAATTGCCGTTTTCCGTCACTTGTCGCGCAAGGAGCGACCACGACTTGCATTTGAGGCGATCAAGTTGCCGTGACGTCAGCACCGACCGGACGCGCGGACCGTAGATCGCCTCGGGTGACGCGCCGAGAAAATGGACCTTCGCCAAGGCGGGATGGGCGTGCAGCAGATCGGTCAGATCTGAGGGGGTCAGCGCGCGCAGCGCCTGCGGTCCGGGCCAGAAACTTTCGACCCAGGCGCCCTCGGCATTGACCAACGCATGACGCGGCAGCAGCAGGTGGTGATAGGTCACCTCCCGGCAGCCCCGCATCACCCGCGCCCCGCCCCATCCCGTTGCCGCTAAGTGGCGCGCGCGCGAGGGCGCCTCGCCCCTCCGGCACCCAGACGCAATGTTGCCCGGAGAGGACCAGCGCCTCGCGATTGCCGAAGGCGCCGGGCCGCAGTCGCACCGGGCAAAGCCGCAGATCGGCGGACAGCGCCGCCGCGCCAAACCGGCGACGCGCATGCCACAGCACCGGCTGCGGCGCATCATCCAGCGTCGTGACCAGATCGCCCGGTTTCAGGGTTTCGACCCGGCGCGGCCCGCGCGGCGTCGCAAGCCGCGTGCCTTCGGTGAAACAGGGGATGCCCATCGCGTAGAGCTGCGGCGCCCCTGCCACCTGCGCGGGCGCGATACCGGTCAGCGTCAGACTCTCACCATTGGGAAAGCTGAGGACCGCATTGCCCGCGCCATCGTCGCTGACCGCGACATCCCAGGCATTGACCGGATTGCCGCTACCGTCGGTCAGGTCAGAGACATCGAGCTGATCGAGTGTGAAGCCCGTCCCGTCATCCGTCAGATCGAAATCGGTGACGATGTCCTGCCCGTCGCCATCGCCAAAGCTGAGCGTATCGGCGCTAAGCCCGGTTGTGATCGTGTCGCCCCCCGCGCCGCCATCGATCACATCGCTGCCCGCGCCCGCATCGAGCGTGTCGCCCTGTGCCGAGCCGGTCAGCGTATCGGCGCCGTCGCCCGCCCCGATCGAGACGGCATTCGCGGCGGCAGAGGCGTCGAAGCTCTCCGCATCGGCGGAGCCGCGAACCTCCTCGACCTCCCAGAAATAGGTGACGGTCGTGCCGCCGTCATAGCTGATCGCGCCCGTCTCCCAGCCGGTCCAGGTGACGGTGGCCCCGCCCGGACCTAGCTCGATCACGTCCCAATCGGTGCCGCCTTCACCGCCGAAGATCGTCTCGGCCCCGTCCCCGGCATAAAGCAGGAAGGTATCGGCGTCGTCGCCGCCATGCAGCTCGTCAGCCCCTGCGCCGCCGGTGAGCGTATCGCTGCCGCCCACGCCCTGTAGCGTATCGTCGCCCGCCCCGCCCGAGATCAGGTCGTCGCCGCCCAGCGCCCAGATCGTGTCGTTGCCGTCGCCGCCCGAAAGCGTGTCCGCGCCCGATCCGCCGGTGATCGTGTCGGCGCCGCCACCACCGTCTATCGAGACGCCGCTGGCGTCATTGGTGGCGTCGATCACGTCGCCCTGCTGCGACCCGACGACCCCTTCGATTTCACTGAAGCTCGCCGTGTTTCCGCCTGCGCTGGCCGTGCCGCTCTCTGATCCGGAGAAGGTGACGGCCACGCCGCTTGCCGTGTAATAGGTGAAGTTGAGCAAGTCGAAATCGCTGCCCGTGGTGACCGTCTCGCCACCGAAGACCGTATCGCTGCCCCAGCCGTCGCTCAGGTAGAACGTATCGGCATCGGCATCGCCGTAGATAAGATCACTGCCCCACTCGCCCGTGAGGTGATCGGCCCCGTCCCCGCCCGAGAGCGTATCATCCCCTGAGCCGCCGAAGATCGTATCGGCGCCAGCTTCGCCCAGAAGCGAGTCATTGCCATCATCGCCGTAAAGCGCGTCACTCCCCGCGCCCCCAAGGACCGTATCGTCCCCGGCCTCGCCATGGAGCACGTCGTCATCGGCCCCGCCAAGGACGGAATCCGCACCGCCCCCGGCCCAGATCGTATCGCTCCCGGCCCCGCCGTCGAGCGTGTCATCATAGTCGAAGGAGGTGCCCGGGACGTCATCGATAAGATCGTTGCCATCGCCACCATAGACCAGATCGCCCTCTGCCTGCGTGCTGCCGCCGGCGCCGTAGTTAATCGTGTCGTCGCCCGAGCCACCATCGATCGTGTCGGCCCCGGCCCCGCCGTCTATCAGATCGCTCGACGCGCCCCCTTGAAGCGAGTCATCCAGACTGCCGCCCTGAATCGCGTTGGCGTCGTCGGGGTCGTAGGTTGCGTTGAAGAGCTCGGTATAGGCCGGACCGGTCGAGACGTCGCTGACGGATGTGACCTCATAGGTGACACCGGGCTGCAACGGTTGATCGGCAACCTCGCCGACGATCGTTCCGCCGATCTCGAGAATATAGACGGTGATCGTCGTGCCGTCCGGGGCGAGCAACGTGAACGCGGTCTCGATATAGCCCTGCCCGGAGGCGATAGGCGTGCCAGCGGCATCGGTCACCGAGATCGTTTGCGTGCCGTCGTTGCCGACCTCGTTGTTGAAATTGTCGCCCGAGAGGTTCGCGTCATCGTCGGTGAAGGTGAAGATGCGCCCGCTGGTATCGACGTCCCAGCTCGGGTCGATCATGAGACGGCTGCCGGTGACGACGGTCGATCCGCCACCCTCGATCAGGAAATCCGACCTGAAATACCCATGAAAGACGTAACTCGCCATCGCTCGGTCGCCCGATCAGCCCCCAATACGGCTTCACCCAGGGGCGATCATCGCGCGCATCTCCCAAGGCAGGGTTAACGCACGCGCGAGAGTTCACGCGATTTGAGATAAATCTGTAGGAGTTCAGCCCGGCGCGACCGCGGTGTCGGGCTGCCAAGGTGCGAGGCCGGACGCTGCCGCTGAACTCTGACCTGCACTGGAAACCGTCAAAGCATGGGACGCGCAGACTCGCGCGCGCATCTACGCTGCGACGTGAGATTCTCGATCTGGGGGAATACCCGCCTCGGGTCTGTCAGATTTCTCTTCAGGAGAGAAATGGTGCGGTCGAGAAGACTCGAACTTCCACGGGAGTTACCCCACAGCGACCTCAACGCTGCGCGTCTACCAATTCCGCCACGACCGCACTGTCTAGGCTTGGTGTGGCGCGTATTAGCCAAAGGCTTGGGGGATGAAAAGGGGGTATTTCGGGATTGGCGAGAATTTTTCGCATTCGCGCTCTTGCCGTTGCGACAGGCCGGGCGGTCCCGGCCTGCGCGAGCGATAGATTATTGAGGTGCCGCGGTTTCCACGAGCTCCGCCGCCTTCGCCGCAAAGCTCGGCAGCGCCATCGCGGGCTTCGGCGCGGTGGCGGCGTCGGCGCGACCGTTCATCATCAGGGCCGCCTTGCGGATCAGACCGCTGCGCTCGGGCTGCGCGGGCGCGAAGACCGGCTGCGCCGAAAGCGCGTTCTCATACCAGCCCATCGCGAGATCGGCGCGCTCGGCCGTGCCGATTCCCTGCATCAGGTGATGGCCGACCAATTCGTCATAGGCACCCTCGCCCAGACCGCCCAGAACCAACGCCGAGCCCAGCGCCACATTCATGTCGTCGGTGCGGTAGCCGACCGACAGGCAGACCTTCGCGGTACCCGATAGCTGCGCCGGGCTCATCCCCGAGCCGTCGATGAAGCTTTTCACCTTGGCAAGCGTCGCCTCGCGCGGAGTGGTGCCAACGGCGGCTACCTGCTCGGAGAGAAGCGCGCCGAAATCGCGGCATTGCGCGGCGATCTGCTCGGGCGTGAAGCCCCCGATATTGGCTTCCAGCTCCGCGCCCTCGTCCAGCGCATAGCCGCGTGCGAGGCAGAACTGCTCGCCCAGGGCCTGCCCCGGATCGGTCAGCGAGGACTCGGTGGCGAAGCCGCCATTGGACGAGGTGACGAGGCTGGTCTTGGCGCAGAAAGACGCAAGCGACACCGGCACCGGTTCCGTAACCGGCGCGGGCGCCACGAAGGACGGCATCGCGGGCGCCGGCAGCGAGGCCATCTGCGTCGCGAAGGACGGCGCGGCTGGCGCCGGAGCAGGCGCTGCAGCCGTCACCGGCGCGTTGCTCTGGGCACCCGTATCGGTCTTCTGGCACGCCCCCGCCTGACAGGTGAACATCGCAGGCGTCGCGTTATAGGCTTGGAAGTCGTTGCGCGAGAAACCACTCGGCGTCGAGGCGAAGACCCGCACTGCGCAGCTCTTGTCGTTGCACCAGAAGCCCGGCCCCAGAACCGACGTGTCGAGCAGATAATCGGTGCGCCCGTCATTATTGAGATCGGCCAGCTGCACGAAGCCAGACCGCGCCATCAGCTGCTGCGGCTCCACGTTGGAGCTGCGCGCGATCTCGAACACGGCCTCGGAGATTTGCGGCGGCAAGCCACCGATCGAGTTGCCCGCATAGGCGTCACTCCCCGTGCCCAGCATCTGATCGCGCGTCTGCATCAGCAGCCCGCGCATCCCCTGCGGATGGGTCGAGATCGTCTGCGTAACCGCAGCACCACCCAAGCTCGCCTTCTGATAGGATGTGGTCAGGATGGTGCGCTGAATATCGGTCAGCTCACCCGTGATCGGGAAATCCATGAAGGCCTGATATTGCGAGATGCCCGCGCGCGAGTTGCGCCCCAGCACCCCGTCCGGCGTGCCGACATTCCAGCCGAAGTGGTTGAGCGAGACCTGCACTTCGCGATTGGCCTCGCGCTGCGCCGACGACATGGTCGGCTTCTTGTAATAGGTGCGCTTGGTGACCGTGCGCGGCTGGCGGTTGGCCTCGTTCACGATCGCGCCGCCGATGATCCCTCCGATCACCCCGCCCACGATATCCGAGCCGCCCGCCAGCGCCGGCCCTGCCGGTCCACCCGTAGCGACGGCGAGCGCGAGACCCGCCAGAACGAACTTGTGTTTCATCCCTGAACCCTCCAATCAAATAACTTCCGGTCTTGCCTGTTGCCCCGCAAATTCCATGTTTCTGCACGACAGGACCGGTCGGAATGGGACCGGCGCGGGGGGTGCGCGACCTTACCAATAGGTCAAGTTTGTGCCCCGAATCGGTGATGTGGCAAGGAATATTGACGCTGGGTAAGGTTTTCCGGCGGGTGAGGTTAAAAATGGTCGAATGGCGCGTAAGTGACAGCCCGGTCCCCTATCATGAGGCGCTGGCCTTTATGGAGGACCGCGTGGCCAAGATCGCCGCGGGCGAGGCCGAGGAGATGATCTGGCTTCTCGAACATCCGCCGCTCTACACGGCCGGAACCTCGGCGAAGCGCGAGGATCTCGTCGATCCCGACCGTTTTCCCGTCTTCGAGGCCGGGCGCGGCGGTCAATACACCTATCACGGCCCCGGCCAGCGCGTCGCCTATGTGATGCTCGATCTGAACAAGCGCGGGCGCGACGTGCGCTGCTTCGTGCGCCAGCTCGAGGACTGGGTGATCGCCGCGCTCGACGAGTTCAACGTGAAGGGCGAGATTCGCGACGGTCGCGTCGGCGTCTGGGTCCAGCGCCCCGACAAACCGACAGCGGCGGATGGTAGCCTGCGCGAGGACAAGATCGCCGCGATCGGGGTCAAGCTGCGCAAATGGGTCAGCTTCCACGGCATCTCGATCAACGTGGAGCCCGATCTGTCGCATTTCGAGGGAATCGTCCCGTGCGGGATTCGCGATCACGGGGTGACGAGCCTCGTCGATCTCGGCCTGCCGGTCGAAATGGCGGATCTCGACCTGGCGCTACGTGCGACATTCTGTCGCATTTTTGTGAGTAAACTAAATGCGACCTCAGAAGTTTAGTGGACACATAGGTAATCATGCATGTTAGAACGCCCTTCAAGGCAGCGTGACTGCCCTGTGAAAGCCGGGTCGGGAGGGCCCGAGCTTCGTCTCAAAATGAACAAGGAAGACGCGATGAAACTCAGCCTTATTGCCATGATCACCGCCGTCACCGTTGCGAGCCCCGCGCTTGCGCAGGACGT
This sequence comes from Thioclava sp. ISO4, assembly GCF_058105145.1. Lineage (NCBI taxonomy): Bacteria > Pseudomonadati > Pseudomonadota > Alphaproteobacteria > Rhodobacterales > Paracoccaceae > Thioclava > Thioclava sp. ISO4. The sequence continues at coordinate 1,556,021 of NZ_CM176571.1, read as the reverse complement.
CGAGAAAGGCAAAAACGAATTCAAGCGGTGCAAGGCCTGTCACTCGATCGTCGCCCCCGATGGCACTGCGATCTACAAAGGCGGCAAGGTCGGCCCGAACCTCTACAACGTCATCGGCCGCAAGGTCGCATCCGTGGATGGCTATAAATACAAGGACGGGATCAAGGAATACGCCGAGACCGGTGCCGTCTGGACCGAAGAGCTGCTCGCCGAATACATCACCGATCCGTCGAAGTTCCTCGAGGAGCAGACCGGCGATCCCAAGGCGAAATCGGGCATGGCCTACAAACAGCGCAAGGACCAGGCAGACATCGCCGCTTACCTCGGTTCGGCAGAAGTGTCGCCCGACGCGCCCGCGTCCTGATCGCGACATAAACGCATCACGCGTTCGTTGGCGGACCCTTTTCGGGGGTCCGCTTTTTTGTGCCAGCGTCGCGGATTCGCAACGCCCGCGCGGCGCCACCCCGACGCTCGCACAGCCTGCCAAGGGCGCGAGATCACGTATCACTCACGCCTGACAGAGCTGCGACATTTTTTCACGGCTGCGTGTGCAGAATTCTTGCCCTGCCATCGAAATATTCATAACCTCCGTTCATTCAGGCCCAAAGGGACGGGAGACCCGGGTCTGACGGGAGAAATGGGAGATCACTATGGCGGACGCAGCCGTTCACGGCGAGGGCGCACATGACTCGCGCGGGTTCTTTACCCGTTGGTTCATGTCGACCAATCACAAGGATATCGGGATCTTGTATCTCTTCACCGCAGGCGCGGTGGGGCTGATCTCGGTCCTGTTCACAGTTTACATGCGCCTCGAGCTGATGGAGCCGGGCGTGCAATACATGTGCGCCGAGGGCGCGCGCTTCATCGCTTCGGCCGAGGAATGCACCCCCGACGGGCACCTCTGGAACGTGATGATCACCTATCACGGCGTGCTGATGATGTTCTTCGTCGTCATTCCGGCGCTGTTCGGAGGCTTCGGCAACTACTTCATGCCGCTCCAGATCGGCGCGCCGGACATGGCCTTCCCGCGGATGAACAACCTCAGCTACTGGCTCTATGTCGCGGGCACCTCGCTCGGGATCGCCTCGCTGCTCGCCCCCGGTGGTGGTGGCGGCACAGGCTCGGGCGTGGGCTGGGTGCTCTACCCGCCCTTGTCCGTGAACGAGGGCGGCTATTCGATGGATCTCGCGATCTTCGCCGTGCACGTCTCGGGCGCCAGCTCGATCCTCGGCGCGATCAACATGATCACGACCTTCCTCAACATGCGCACGCCGGGCATGACGCTGCACAAAGTGCCGCTGTTTGCCTGGTCGATCTTCGTGACTTCCTGGCTGATCCTTCTGTCGCTGCCGGTTCTGGCGGGCGCGATCACGATGCTGCTGATGGACCGTAACTTCGGCACCACCTTCTTCGATCCGTCGGGTGGCGGCGATCCGATCCTCTACCAGCACATTCTGTGGTTCTTCGGACACCCCGAGGTCTACATCATCATCCTGCCGGGCTTCGGCATCATCAGCCACGTCATCGCGACCTTCTCGAAAAAGCCGGTCTTCGGCTACCTGCCGATGGTCTATGCAATGGTGGCGATCGGCGTGCTGGGCTTCGTCGTCTGGGCGCACCACATGTATACGGTGGGCCTGTCGCTGACCCAGCAGAGCTACTTCATGGTGGCGACAATGGTGATCGCGGTGCCAACGGGCGTGAAGGTGTTCAGCTGGATCGCGACGATGTGGGGCGGCTCGATCGAGTTCAAGACGCCGATGCTCTGGGCGATCGGCTTCCTGTTCCTGTTCACCATCGGCGGCGTGACCGGCGTGGTGCTGTCGCAGGCGCCGCTCGACCGGGTCTATCACGACACCTATTACGTCGTGGCGCACTTCCACTATGTGATGTCGCTGGGGGCGGTGTTTGCCATCTTCGCGGGCGTCTACTTCTGGATCGGCAAGATGTCGGGCCGCCAATACCCGGAATGGGCCGGTAAGCTGCACTTCTGGATGATGTTCATCGGGTCGAACCTGATCTTCTTCCCGCAGCACTTCCTGGGCCGTCAGGGCATGCCGCGCCGCTACATCGACTATCCGGAGGCCTTCGCCACCTGGAACTACATCAGCTCGATCGGTGCGTTCATCTCGTTCGCCAGCTTCGTGTTCTTCATCGGCATCGTGTTCTACACCCTCTTCAAGGGCAAGCGCGTCACCGAGAACAACTACTGGAACGAGTATGCCGACACGCTGGAGTGGACCCTGCCCTCCCCGCCGCCGGAGCACACTTTCGAGGAGCTCCCGAAGCGCGAGGATTGGGATCACGCCCACGCGCACTAGTGATCTAGATCTCCTGATAACGAGAACGGCCCCGGAGCGATCCGGGGCCGTTTGCAAAAGGGCGAGGCGTTGCAGGAAGGACCGGGCGGATCATGCCCTATCGCTGGACAGATACCGAAGGCCAAACCATGGAGGCGCCCCGCTCCGAGGCTGCGCCCCTGCCCGATCAGCTGCACCTGTGGCCCTATCGCTCCCTGCCGCGCAAAGGCTTCGTCTTCTTCATCGCGGCCACGGTGGTCATGGTCAGCCTGCCGCTGCTGTCGCTGCTGGGCCATGTGGAGCTGTGGGGGCTGCTGCCCTTCATCGCGCTCGCCATCGCGGGCGTTTGGTGGGCGATCTCGCATAGCTATCGCACCGGGGAGGTACTCGAGGTTCTGACCTTCAACGGGCCGGACCTGCACCTGATCCGCCACGAACCGGGCAAGCCCTCGCGCGACTGGGCGGCCAATCCGCATTGGGTGCAGGCCGATCTGCACGGCAAGGGCGGGCCGGTCGAGGCCTACCTCACCCTGCGCGGCGGCCCGCGCGAGGTGGAGATCGGCGCGTTTCTCACCCCGGAAGAGCGTCGCCAGCTGCACCGCGAACTGGTGATCCGGCTTGCGGCCGCACGCGCGCCCATTACGCCCTGATCACTTCGAAATGCCAACCCCCGGCGCGGCCACGGGCAGGCATTCATACTGCTCTTCGATCTTCAACGCCGCCGCGCGCGCCCAGGCGTCACTGTCCCGGTTGACCTCTTGCGCGGCGGAACTCGCCCCGGTTCCGGCTTCCAGAGCGGAGACCAGCGTCTCGGCGAACCTGTCGCCGTAGCTCTGTATTTCGGCCTCATAGGCGGCATGGGCCTTGCGCGCGCGGGCCTTGGTGGCCCTCGGCGTGTTGCCCGGCGCGCAGAGATAGCTCACCTCGCCACCCAAGGCAGCGGAATTGAAATGATAGAGGGTGCGGTCGGGATAGCTCCGCTTCAGATCCTGCAAGCCCGGCTGCGGGACACATCCCGCCAGCCCGACAACCGTCCCAATCACCGCCAACCCCGAAAGACGCCCCATCAAACCCTCCAAACACATCACTCGTTACGCACTATCGAACGCGGCCCTGACTGGCCGCGGCGTTCAGTCGTCCTTGCTGTCGGGCAGGTCTTCGCGCTTCGTGCTCGCCATCTCGTCGAGCTCGCTCTCGGACATGGTGTCATACATTTCCTTCGACGCGCCCTGAAGATCGCCGACCTTCGCCTCGCCGCGCTTCGCGGCCAAGGCGGCGCCCGCCGCTTTCTGCTGTGCTTTCGATTGTGCCTTCATCGCGAGCCTCCCTGGGACCATCTGAAAAAGAAAACGCCCCGCAAGGGGGCGCTGTTCCCAGTCTCAAGAGACCCAAGTCAGATCAGGAGGCGAGACGATCCTTCACCATCGGGCCAGCCTTCGAGAAATCCATCTGTCCGGTATATTGGCCCTTCAGCTCGCCCATCACGCGCCCCATGTCGCGAATCGACTCCGCGCCGAGTTTCGAGATGGCGGCTTCGATAGCGGCATTGACCTCATCTTCGCTCAGCTGACGCGGCAGGAAGTCCTCGATCACGCGGATCTCGGCCTGTTCCTTCTCGGCCAGCTCCAGCCGACCGCCCTCTTCATAGGCGCGTGCGCTTTCCTGACGCTGCTTCACCATCTTTCCCATGATCGCAAGCACTTCGGCGTCGCCGACAGTGCCCTCGCCCTCGCCTTCGGCGCGCATCGCGATCTCGCGGTCCTTGATGGCGGCGTTGACCAGCCGCAGCGTCGAGAGCCGCTCCTGATCCTTCTCCTTCATCGCCGCTTTCAACGCGGCGGCGATCTTATCGCGCATTTGCATCACATCGTGTCCCTACTTCAGTGAAGGCGTCAGAATAGCGGCATTGCGAAACGCGCACAACATCCGCAAGTCATTGATAAATAAGCAATTCGCAATTATCTCATGGCCTCTTGACCCCCGCGTTCAGCGCGTCTAGGTTCCGGCGAATTTTGACATCGGGGAGTCGCGCCATGCCTGCAAGCCAGTCCGCATCGGAAAAGCCCACTGCGTTGATCGCGCTCGCTGATGGATCGCTGTTTTACGGGAAGGGCTTCGGCCGCCCGGGCGAGACAGTGGCCGAACTGGTCTTCAACACCTCGATGACCGGCTATCAGGAAATCATGACCGACCCGTCCTATGCGGGTCAGGTGGTGACCTTCACCTTCCCCCATATCGGCAACACCGGCGTGAACCCGGAAGATGACGAGACGAACGATCCCGTCGCCGCCGGCATGGTGGTGAAATGGGACCCGACCGAGCCGTCGAACTGGCGCGCCGCCGAGACGCTGGTCGAGTGGCTCGAGAAGCGCGGCCGGATCGGCATCGGCGGCATCGACACCCGCCGCCTGACCCGCGCAATCCGCCAGCAAGGCGCGCCGCATGTCGCGCTCGCCTATAACCCCGATGGCGTCTTCGACATTGAGGCTCTGGTGCGCAAGGCGCGCGAATGGTCCGGGCTCGAAGGGCTCGACCTCGCGAAGGACGTGACCTGCTCGCAAAGCTACCGCTGGGACGAGATGCGGTGGGCCTGGCCCGAGGGCTACAAGAAGGCCGAAGGCAACGATCTGAAAGTGGTCGCCATCGACTACGGCGCGAAGCGGAACATCCTGCGCTGCCTCGCTTCGGCCGGCTGCGACGTGACCGTGCTGCCCGCGACTGCGACGACCGAGGACGTGCTAGCTCTCGAGCCCGATGGGGTCTTCCTGTCGAACGGTCCGGGCGATCCGGCGGCGACCGGGAAATATGCCGTGCCGATGATCAAGGGCGTTCTGGAAACTGAGCTGCCGGTCTTCGGCATCTGCCTCGGCCACCAGATGCTGGCGCTCGCGCTTGGCGCGAAGACGATCAAGATGAACCACGGCCACCACGGGGCGAACCACCCGGTGAAGGACCTGACCACCGGCAAGGTCGAGATCACCTCGATGAACCACGGCTTCGCCGTCGACAGCCAGACCCTGCCCAAGGGCGTGTCGGAAACCCACGTGTCGCTCTTCGACGGCTCGAATTGCGGGATCGCCATGTCCGACCGCCCGGTCTTTTCAGTGCAATATCACCCCGAGGCGAGCCCGGGCCCGCAGGACAGCTACTACCTGTTCGAGCGCTTTGCGACCGCGATGCGCGCGCGCAAGGCGTAAGCGCCCCGGCCACTCGCCCCCTGCAACGCCTTTCCCGGCGCTCAGACAAAGTTAACCCTGCGTTAACCAAGCGCACGCATGCTGCCCTGCGGGACAGATGCGAGGATGAGCATGGGCGGCGCGCGGCGACAGCTTCTCGAGATACCGGCGGGGATCGCCGAACCGGCAGAGCATACGCATCGCGCGCCGGCCGCAAATTCGCCCGGCGCGGTGACGCGCCCTAAGCCCGACCGCCCCGCGCGCCCTCCCTTGGGACAGATCCTGCTCGACCGGGGCGCGATCGATCCGGGCGATCTGTTGAAAGCCCTCGCGTTGCGGCAACGCGAGGATGTGCGACTGGGTGACATTCTTCTTGCGAATGGCTGGGTGCGCGAAGCCGATCTGATGGCTGCGCTGGCGGAGCAGTGGCAGGCTTCGGTTGTCGATCTGCAGGCCTGCCCGCCCGATCCACGTCTGATCGACGCTGTCGGGGCGGAACTGTGCCTGAGGCATGCGATGGTGCCGTGGCGGCGCGTGGGTGGCGTAACCCTCATCGCGACCGCACGGCCCGAGGATTTCGAAGCGCTGCGCGACGCCCTGCCCGCACGCCACGCGCCCTACAGGCTCGTGCTGGCTCCCGAACGCTGCATCCACGAGAGCTTGTTGGCCCGCCGCCAGACCGCCCTGATCCGCCGCGCCGAGATCAAGGTCGACCCGGCCGAGAGTTGCCGCAACTATAACGAACAACGCGCGAGCCGGATCGCGGCGATTTTTATCGCGGTCGTGGGCCTTGGTCTGTGGCTCGCGCCCTCGCTGCTGATCGGTGTCCTCTTCGCTTGGGTGATGCTGACGCTGCTAGGCTCCATAGCCCTCAAGCTCGCCGCCTTCGCGAGCGAGATCACGGTGTGCCGTCGTCCCGCCCCTGACCCTTGCGCGCGTGGCGCGGCGAAGGGACGGCTTCCGATCATCTCGATGATGGTCCCGCTTTTTCGCGAAACGGACATCGCCGCAAGACTGGTCGAACGGCTCGGAAAGCTGCGCTATCCGCGCGAATTGCTCGACGTGATCCTCGTCGTCGAGCAGACCGACGCGATGACTCTGGCAGCCCTTTCCGGTGCCGATCTGCCGCGTTGGATGCGGGTGGTCACCGTGCCCGACGGGCCGATCAAGACCAAGCCACGCGCGCTGAACTACGCGCTGAACTTCTGCCGGGGATCGGTGATCGGGATCTGGGATGCCGAGGACGCGCCCGAACCGGACCAGCTGCAGATCGCCGCCCAACGCTTTCTCGACGCCCCACCCGAGACCGCCTGTCTGCAAGGCATCCTCGACTATTACAATCCGCGCACCAACTGGCTCGCACGCTGCTTCACCGTGGAATATGCGACATGGTTCCGGATGTTTCTGCCGGGGCTCGCGCGGCTCGGCTTCGTCGTGCCTCTGGGCGGCACGACCCTGTTCTTCCGCCGCGACGCGCTGGAGAAGCTGGGCGGTTGGGACGCGCATAACGTGACCGAAGATGCCGATCTCGGCGTGCGGCTCGCGCGACACGGCTACCGCACCGAACTGATCCCGGCCGCCACCTATGAGGAGGCGAACTGCCGCGCCCTGCCTTGGGTCAAGCAACGCTCGCGCTGGCTGAAGGGCTACGCGATGACCTGGGCGGTCCATATGCGCGATCCGGTGCAGCTCTGGCGCGATCTCGGAACGAAACGTTTCATCGGGGTGCAGATCCTGATCCTCGGATCGCTCTCGCAATACGTGCTGGCCCCCGTCTTGTGGAGCTTCTGGTTCGCGCTGTTCGGCCTGTGGCATCCGATCGCGAGCGCCCTGCCCGATCCGGTCTTCACGCTCGTCATGAGCACTTTCATCCTGTCCGAGATGATCGCGGTCATAACCTCGGCCTGGGCCTGCCGCAGCGCGGAGCATCGCCATCTGATCAAATGGGTGCCGACGCTGCATTTCTATTATCCGCTGAGCGCGCTGGCAGGCTGGAAGGCGCTGTATGAGTTGGTCGCGCGACCCTTCTACTGGGACAAGACCAGCCACGGCATTTTCGATGCCAATGGAGCCACGGCGCCGGACAGCGCGCAGCACGGGCTTCTGGATGAGATCGCAGCCGCACAGGCCAAGGCGGACCCGGAACCGCAGCGTCTGGCGCATGCGCCGCTTATCGGCTGATCAGAGCGCCTCGGCCCAATGGCCCGCCGTGCCGTGATGCGCAGCGTCGAGCGTGAGGCGCGTCTCGAAGGCCCGCGAGATATGGGCGCGCAGTGCCGAGGCTGCCGCATCGCCATTGCCCTCGCGGATCGCATCGACAATCGCCTGATGCTCGTCGAGCGCCGCCTCGCCCCGTCCCTTCACCGCAAGCGAGGTCGTCGCGAGAAGCGCCATCGAGCGGTGCACGAGGTCGAGCTGCTGGACGAGGTAACGATTATGCGAGGCGAGGTGAATTTGGTGGTGGAACCGGCGATTTGCCCGGCTCAGCGCCTCCGGATCGTCGAGTTGACCGCGATCTTCGTCGATCATGTTCTGCAGCACGCGGACCTCTTCGGGCGCCGCATGTTTCGCCGCCAGCTGCGCGGCCAGCGCCTCCAGCTCGGCACGCACGATATAGAGCTCCGCCAGCTGGTTGTGATCGAGCGAGGCCACGATCAACGACCGCCCGTCGCGGGCCAGCATTTGCTGGGTTTCCAGCCGTTGCAGCGCCTCGCGTACCGGGGTGCGTGACACTCCGAACCGCTCCGCCAATTCGGATTCGACCAAACGGTCCCCGGGGCGGTAAACGCCTTCGTCGATGGCGTCGAGAATAAGGGTGTAGGCGTCTTTTTGCATGCAACCTGCTTTCGCGTTCTGCCAGAGATTAGGCGCGGGCCGCCCCCGGTGACAAGCAGATTGCACCTGCGCGCCGCGCGACCTAGCTTGCAGCCCATGACAGACAGCTCCGCGCCTGCCCCCGCCTCCGCCACCCCTGCCGACCGCGATCTCGCCGCCGAGTTCGCGCATGTCGACGCCTGGGTGTTCGATCTCGACAACACGCTCTACCCGCCAGAGGCGCGGCTCTTCGACCAGATCGAAGTGAAGATGACCGATTTCGTGATGCGCTCGCTGGGCGTCGATCGCGCGCGGGCCGACCATCTGCGCAATCACTACTGGCAGCTTTACGGCACCACGCTGGCGGGTCTGATGCACGAGCACGATGTGGACCCGGCCCCCTATCTGCACGAGGTGCACGAGATTTCGCTCGACCATCTGGTGGTGGATGAGGCACTGCGCGAAGGCATCGAAGCCCTGCCGGGCCGCAAGATCGTCTACACGAACGGCTCGGCCCCCTATGCGACGCGGGTGATCGCGGCGCGCGGGCTGACGGGGCTCTTCGACGGGGTCTATGGCGTCGAGCATGCCGAGTTCCATCCCAAGCCGCGCGCTGAAGCTTTCGACCGGGTTTTCGCGCAGGCCGGGATCGCGCCCGACCGCGGTGCGATGTTCGAAGACGACGCCCGCAACCTGCGCCATCCCCATGCGATCGGGATGAAGACCGTGCATGTCGCCCCTGCCCCCGCGCCGGAGGATCACATCCACTATCACACTGCCGATCTCGCCGGGTTCCTGCGCAAAATCACGCGCGCATGAAGGGAAAGTGACGGCGCTGCGACAATATGGCACGGCTCCGCATCTTTATCGAAACGAGATGCATCTTTAAATCACGGTGGCCTGTCAGGGAGACAGCAAACGGGAGAATCGATTATGACCATGACGACCGCCGATTCCGGCGTTTCGGCCTATGTGGCCGATCATTCCGAAACCGAGCACAAGCAGATTTCGCCGGCTTTCATGTTCACCCTCGCGCTTGTCGTCGTGGCTCTGGCCGCGGGCATGGTCGCGATCATGGGCCTTGGCGGCCTGATCCTCTGGGCCGTGGGCGCCACCTGGATCATGCTCGCCCTCATCGTGGTGATGACCGCAGGCGGCTGACGTCGCATTAGAAGAATTCTCGCCCTTGGCGAACACGGCCCGGATCCGCGCGATCCGGGCTGTTTCTTTTTGCGCCGCGCGTTGCGGGGACCTGTACGCACCCGGCTTGCGTTTCGCTGTGTCGCCGCGTCGCATCCCGGCGGCGGATCATTGCACCTGCCCGCGCCGGAGGGCAAAGTGGCACGGACATTGACAGAGGCGCCCCATGGCCGAGACCCGCACACCCATCGACACCGATATCCTGATCTCCGGCGGCGGCGTCGCCGGTCTGACCGCAGCCGCGGCCTTCGGGCAGGCGGGCTTCACCACGATCTGCGTCGATCCCACGCCGCCGGTCACGGAAGAGGCGGCAGAGGGCGCGGATATGCGCTCGACCGCGTTCCTGCGGCCGTCGCGCGAGGTGCTGCAGGCTGCGGGGATCTGGGATCGGCTCCTGCCCTATGCCGCGCCGCTGCAGATCATGCGGATCGTGGATGCGGGCGGCGAAAGCCCGACCGCACGGCTGACCCGCGATTTCGACGCGGCCGACCTGTCCGACGAACCCTTCGGCTGGAACTTCCCGAACTGGCTGCTGCGCCGCGAGCTGGTGGCCGCGCTGGCCGACAACCCGCTCGTAGATTTCCGCCCCGGCGTCGCGACGACCGGCCTCGTCACGCGCGAAAGCGGTGCCGAGGTGACGCTGTCCGACGGCACCCATGTGCGCGCCCGTCTCGTCATCGGGGCCGATGGCCGCAATTCCTTCGTGCGCGAAGCGGCAGGGCTTGGCGTCAAGACGATCCGCTACGGGCAGAAGGCGCTGGCCTTCGCGGTCACCCACCCGATCCCGCATGACAATGTCTCGACCGAGATCCACCGCTCGGGCGGTCCGTTCACGCTGGTGCCGCTGCCCGATCGCGACGGCAAACCCTCTTCCGCGATCGTCTGGATGGAGCGCGCTGCCGAAGCCGAACGCCTCGCCGCGCTGCCCACGGAAGAGTTCGAAGCGGCGATCATGGAACGCTCGACCGGGCTTCTCGGGCCACTGAAGCTGGAAACCCGCCGCGCGGTCTGGCCGATGATGACGCAGATCGCGGATCGGTTCTCGGGCCAGCGCGTGGCCCTGATCGCCGAGGCTGCGCATGTCATTCCGCCGATCGGTGCGCAGGGGCTGAACATGAGCCTCGCCGATCTCGCCTGCCTTCTGAAGCTGGCCGAGGAAGACCCGGTGCATCTGGGCGAGGCGAAGATGCTCGACGCCTATCACCGCCGCCGCTGGCCGGAGGTGAAGGCGCGCGAAGTGGGGATCGACCTGCTCAACCGCGCCTCGATGGTCGAAGCCCAGCCGCTGCGCGACCTGCGCGCAGGCGTTCTGGGCGCGCTCTATTCGCTCGGACCGGTGCGTAAGACGCTGATGAAGGCGGGGCTTGGCGTGCGTTAAGCGACTGACTGGCGCGGCTGCAACCACGGCCCGCGCCAGAACCGCCGCATCATCATCGCCCCCGCCGAAGCGAGGCCAAGCACGAGGCCGAGCCAAAGCCCGACGCCGCCGAAATCCAGCGTGAAGGCGAGAAAGTAGCTGGCCGGGATACCGATCAGCCAATAGCTCGCCACCGCCATCCACATCGGCACGCGCGTGTCCTGCACCCCGCGCAGCAGGCCCAGCGCCATCACCTGCATCAGGTCGAAGAGTTGGAAAATCGCCGCGACCATCAGGAAGCGCACGCCGTAAAGGACGATCTCCGGGGTGGCGGGATTATCCGCGTCCAGGAAGAGCCGCGTGAGCCAAGGACCGGCGAAGACGAAAACCGCCACCGTCAGCAGACCGAAGCCCACGGAGAGCCCTGTCACCACCCGCGCCCCGTCACGCAGAAGGCGCGGGTCACGCTTCCCATGGGCCCGGCCCGCTCGCACGGTGGCGGCGTTCGACAGGCCGACATGCACCATGAAGGTGATCGAGGAGACCTGCAGCGCGATCCCGTGCGCGGCGAGTTCAATCGTACCGATCCAGCCCATCATCAGCGCCGAGGCCTGAAACATCGAACCCTCCGCCACCGAGGTCAGCCCCACCGGCAGGCCCATTTTCGCGACGATCCAGAACGCCTCCCAATCGGGCCGCCAGAACCGCTGGAACAGACGGATATGGGTCAGGCCCGGCGCACGCGCGGCATAGATCGCCTGCGCGACAAGGTTCAGCACCATCGCGCTCAGCGAGGCGATGGCCGCGCCGCGCACGCCCAGTTCCGGCGCGCCCCAATTGCCGAAGATCAGGATCCAGTTGACGCCCGCGTTCAGTAGAACAGCCCCCAACGTGATCCAGAGCAGCACCGCCGTGCGCTCCTGCGCGGACAGGTACGAACGGATCACCATCATTGCGAGACCGGGCGCGAGGGCGAAGCCGAGGATGCGCAGGTAATCCTGTGCGAGCGCCGCGATCTCGGGCTTCTGGCCCAGCATCTCCAGCACCGCGCCGGAATTCCAGAACAGCGGCAGCATCGCGACTCCGAACAGGATCGACAGCCAGATCCCCATCCGGGTGTCGCGCCGCGCCTGCACCTCGTCATCCGCACCCAGACTCGCCGAAACGCGCCCCATCACCGCCAACGCGATCCCGTTGCCCAGCATGAAGATCGAGAAGAAATAGGAGGTGCCCAACACCAGCGCCGCCAGCGCCTCGACGCCATACCAGCCCACCATCACCGTATCGGTCACGTTGAGCAGCATCTGCGCGAGGTTGGAGCCGATCAGCGGCAGACCCAAAGTGAAGATCGCCCGCACATGGCGGGCGAGCGGCATCGCTTGATTTTGCGACGGAGGCGGCGGTGCCGCGCTCTGGGATGGGTCGGTGCTCGTCATGGGCGAGCGCTAGCCCCGCCCGACGCGGCGGTCAAGAGAGCGGTTACTCGCCCACTTCTTTCTTACCCGTGATCATCGGCTTCACGAGGTTCACGCCCTTCCACGTCCGGTAATAGACGATGGCCGCGATATGGATACCCACGACGATCAGCAGCAGGGTCGCCACAAATTCGTGGATTTTCGGCGCCCAGCTCGTGCTGATGCTGTCGGGCACGGAGCCCGCAAGGGGACCGACGTTGATGTAATCCTGCGGATCGGAGGTCAGCCCGGTTACGACCTGCACGCTCAGCAGCGCGAGCATGACGAGAACCGACCAGCCGCCCAGCGGATTATGCCCGACATGGCTGGAGCTTTCCTTGGATGGCAGGTGGCGAAGATAATTCGCCACCTCCTTGGGCCCATAGAGGAACTGCGAGAACCGCGCCGTGCGCGACCCCACGAACCCCCAGATAAGACGCACCGCCAGTAGCCCCGCGATCGCGTAGCCAGCATAGAAATGCCACGTCATCTGGTTCGGCCCCCATTCCCCGAGACCCCAGGCGGCGGCAAAGGCCAGCACCAGAAGCCAGTGGAACAGACGCACGACAGGGTCCCAGACCGTGACGGTTTTCTTCGCGGGGGAGGCGGCGGTGTCTTTCATTCTGCGTTACTTCGAACGGAACTCGTCGTGGCAGCTCTTGCAGGTGCCGCCGAGCTTGCCGACCGCCGGCTGCAGCGTCTCGAGGCTGCCTGCCGCATCGGGCATCTCCGCCGCGGCCTGATGGAGGGCGTCCGCCTTTTCCATGAACAGGTCCATGTTCGACCAGATTTCCGACTTCGCGTGGGTCTCCATCATGTCGTCGACCGAGGTGCCTTCGACGAAGAGCGGCGAGATGTCGACCTTCGCGAGGGCTGCGATGTTGTTGGCGGCGGTCTGAGCCTTCGCGGCGTCGAAGTCCATCTTACCCTGCGCCATCGGCGCGAGCACGGCCATCTGGGCACCGAGCAAATCGAAGAAGCCTTGGCGCGCTTCGACAGCGTCTTTGGGCGACTGCGCAAAGGCGGCGCTGGCGGCGAGGGTGAAGGTCAGGGCGAGGAGAGGCTTACGCATGTGGAACTCCAATCTGCGATGGCAAGAAACGTACCGGTTTGATGTTACACGCATTCGTGCAGTTGCGAAGACACTCCTCTGTGCGCAGGCACACATTTTCCCTACTGGGGCTATAGGGACGCACGGGGTCTTGGGCAGGTTCCGGCCTATTGCCGATCGAACGCGCAAATCGCCTAGAAAACGCACTTAAATCGCGACGGAACGTCAGGCACACGGCGTATAAGCCGCGCGAAACCCTGACTTTATGCCGAAATCTGCGGAATCACCGCTCGGGTTTGCGGGCGACGAAATCGATCAGCGCCGCGCGGCCGGAATGGCCCGCGCCCTCGTCGAGATCGGCATCGTAATCGGCCTGATGCAGCACCTCCCAGCGCGGGAAGGCGTCGCGCAGGAGATCGAGATCGTAGAGCTGCTCCACGACCCCCGGTCCGCCCGTGCCGTAGCGCGGCTGGCGGCGCGCGAAGCCGTGGATCAATGCGAGCCCGCCCGGCTTGAGCGCGGTCGCGATGCCGTCGAAAATCTCCGCCCGAAACGCGGTATCGGCGAATTGGATGAAACAGGCGAGAACGGCGTCATATTCTCCGCGCGGCCAGTCATAGCCGCGCAGGTCGGCGTCGATCGTCTGCATCGACACGCCCCGCTCCTGCGCCAGTTCAGCGGCCTTGCGGCGCGCGTTTTCCGACGGCTCGAGAGCCGTGACCTGCACTCCGAGGCTGGCGAGATAGGTGCCGTTGCGGCCTTCGCCGTCGGCGATGCTCAGAAGCCGCGCTCCCGGAGCGAGACGCCACGCCTGACGTGCCACGAAATCCGCCGGGGTCGTGCCATAGAGATACTCGCCTCCGGCGAATCTTTCGTTCCAGCCCATACTCTCCTCCGGTTGTTACCCTTCACATGGAATGCAACCGGCGGAGGGGCAAGCCCCACCGGTCACCGAAATCGCCATCGGCGATCACATGCTCAGGATTTGGTCACGCGGCGCTGATCGGGATGAAGAGATGCGCCAAGAATATGCTCGGACGAATGCACGACATGGCTCGCATGGCCCACGATCAGCGGATCGGGCGGCGTTGCGATCAAAGGGTCCTTATCGGGATAGTCCAGCGTCGACAGGAAATGCTTCATGCAGTTCAGCCGCGCGCGCTTCTTGTCGTTCGACTTCACGATGGTCCACGGCGCATCGGCGGTGTCGGTGTAGAAGAACATCGCCTCTTTCGCCTCGGTGTAATCGTCCCAGCGATCCAAGCTCGCCAGATCGATCGGCGACAGCTTCCAGCGCTTGAGCGGATCCGTTTCGCGCGATTTGAAGCGACGGCGCTGCTCCTCGCGGGTGACCGAGAACCAGTATTTGTACAGACGGATCCCCGAGCGGACGAACATCCGCTCCAATTCCGGGGTCTGGCGCATGAATTCGAGGTAATCGTTGGGTTTACAGAACCCCATCACGCGCTCCACGCCCGCGCGGTTATACCAGCTGCGATCATAGAAGGTCATCTCGCCCGCGGTCGGCAGATGCTCGACATAGCGCTGGAAATACCACTGGCCCTGCTCGGCCTCGGAGGGCTTGTTGAGCGCCACGACCCGGGCGAAGCGCGGGTTGAGATGTTCGGTAAAGCGCTTGATCGTGCCGCCCTTCCCCGCCGCGTCGCGGCCCTCGAAGAGGATCACGAATTTCTCGCCGCTCTCCTGCGCCCATTTCTGGACCTTTAGCAACTCGGCCTGAAGCTGCGCCTTCTCCGCCTCGTAGGCGGGCCGCGCCATCTTCCGACGATAGGGATATTTGCCGGTCTCGAAGGCCAGCCGGACCGCGCTGGGATCGACGCGCGGAAACTGTGTCGGCCCCGCCTCTTTCAGCGAGACATCGACGCCCGCGGGCACCGTCTCCGCCGCAACGGAAGGTCCGTCGACCGGCAGCTTCGCAGTCGCGGATTTGGCGGCCTTATCCTGTTCGGTCGTGACCTGATCTTTCATGCTTATCCCTCCGTTGGCTGAACCTTGCGGAGCATCGCGCAATCCCGCGTGATGTGCCTTGATACGCATCAAAAACCCGTGTCTGCTGGGCCTCCGGCGGCAAAAACGCCACAAAAATCGAGCGAAGCGAAGGAACGGACATGATCACGATCTATGGCAACTATCATTCGCGGGCGAGCCGGGCGCTGTGGTTGCTCGAGGAGCTGGGCATGCCGTTCCGTCTGCGCCGAGTCGTGCAGGCGAACCGCTTCTCCGATCCGCTCGCGCCGGAGGTGCCGCTCAACACCCGCTCGCCCGAGTTTCGCAAGCTCTCGCCGATGGGCGCGATCCCGGTGCTGGAGGAAGACGGGCTGATCTTGACGGAGTCGCTTGCGATCAACCTGCATCTCGCACGCAAGGCGGGCGGGCCGCTCGCCCCTGCGCACGAGCGCGAACTGTCGCAAATGGAGCAATGGGCGCTCTTCGCCGCGACCTGGATCGAGACCGACGCGCTCGCCCTCAGCTTCGTCTATCGCCGCAAGGAGCAGGACACGCCCGAGGGCAAGGCTGAGATCGCGTCTCTCTGCTCGAAGCTCGCCCGGCCGCTGACCACGCTCGAGACCCATCTCGAGACGCATAGCCATATCGTGGGCGGCCGGTTCACCGTGACCGATCTCAATCTCGCGGAGGTTCTGCGCTACGGGCAGGACCACCCGGATTTCCTCGCCCCCTACCCGCGCCTGCAAAGCTGGATCAAGCTGTGCCAGGGTCGGAAAGCCTTCCAGGCGATGTGGGAGAAGCGCGAAGCCGAGGCGTTTTGATTCGGCGAACTCCGCGCCGCGCATAGTTCGAAAGTTATAAGCGAAGACATCACGGCTGTGCGGTCTGCTCAAGCGATGGGCAGGCGCTCAATCCAACTTCGCCTTTCAGTCAGGTCTCCCTGACCAAGTGGTCGGGTTTTCCGCAGCGGGGTGAATTCTTCTTAGCAATGCAGCTTCCCTTACGTCATTTTGTCGGGGTGAAGAGGGTTCGAGGTGACCATGTCTGCTTTGCTTGGATACAGCCTGTGTTTGGGTGCGACGCTGATCGTGATCGCGGGTGATTTCGTTCTGAAATCTGCCGGTGAGAAGGGCCACGCGCTGCATTCGCCGTCTGTCTTCCTAGGTTGCGTGCTTTACGCCGCTTCGGCAGCAGGTTGGGTCCTGGCTATGCGGCATGTGTCGCTGGCACAAACGGGCGTGGCCCCGGCGCTTTTCACATTGATGGCTCTGGTGACGATGGGGGTCGTCCTGTTCGGCGAAAAAATCGCCTTGCGGGAAGTCTTCGGTATCGCGATGGCGGTGGGGTCGATGCTGCTCATGGCGCGCGTCGCGTAAGGGCCGGACGTTTTCGGGGGTGTGGGGCTTTCGAAGCGGATCGGGGCGGTGGGGTGTTCTTGCTCCTCCGCCCCAACCTGCGGTATCTCTTGTTTAGAAAACTACAAGAGAAAGCGAGCAGCATGGCCGACGATCTTCTGACGCCCCAGACCGATTCCTATGACGCCTCCTCGATCGAGGTGCTCGAAGGTCTCGAACCCGTGCGAAAACGCCCCGGCATGTATATCGGCGGCACGGATGAGCGCGCGCTGCATCACATGGTGGCCGAGGTGCTCGACAACTCGATGGACGAAGCGGTGGCCGGTCACGCCAACCGCATCGAGGTCGAACTGCTCGAGGACCATTCCGTCGTCATCCGCGACAACGGGCGCGGCATCCCGATCGACCCGCACCCGAAATTCCCCGGCAAATCCGCGCTTGAAGTCATCCTCTGCACGCTGCACGCAGGCGGCAAATTCTCGGGCGACGCCTACGAGACCTCGGGCGGTCTGCACGGGGTGGGCGCCTCGGTCGTGAACGCGCTATCGGATCTGATGGTGGTGCAGGTCGCGAAGAACAAGGAGCTGTATGAACAGCGCTTCTCGCGCGGCATCCCCGAAGGTCCGGTCGAAAAGACCGGCGCGGCGCCGAACCGTCGCGGCACCACCGTCACCTTCCATGCCGACGAGCAGATCTTCGGCCATCACCGTTTCAAGCCGGCGCGCCTGCTGAAGATGGTGCGCTCGAAAGCGTATCTCTTCTCGGGCGTGGAGATTCGCTGGAAGTCCGAGATCGATGACGGCGAGACCCCGACCGAGGCAACCTTCCACTTCCCCGGCGGCCTCGCCGATTACCTGACCGAGACGCTCAGCGGCGCGAGCACCTATGCCGACCGCCCCTTCTCCGGCAAGGTCGAGTTCCGCGAGAAGTTCAACGTGCCGGGCTCGGTCGAATGGGCGATCAACTGGACGCCCTCGCGCGACGGCTTCATCCAGTCCTACTGTAACACCGTGCCCACCCCCGAGGGCGGCACCCACGAGGCGGGCTTCTGGTCGGCGATCCTCAAGGGCATCCGCGCCTATGGCGAACTGGTGAACAACAAGAAGGCCGCGCAGATCACCCGCGACGACCTGATCACCGGCGGCTGCGCGCTGGTCTCGTGTTTCATCCGCGAGCCGGAATTCGTGGGCCAGACCAAGGACCGTCTCGCCACCGTCGAGGCGCAGCGTCTGGTCGAGGGCGCGGTACGCGACCACTTCGACAACTGGCTGGCCTCGGACACGAAATCCGCAGGCGCGATCCTCGATTTCCTCGTGCTGCGCGCCGAAGAACGTCTCAAGCGCCGGCAGGAGAAAGAGACCCAGCGCAAATCGGCCACCAAGCGGCTGCGCCTGCCCGGCAAGCTGGTCGACTGCTCGGCCACGAACCGCTCGGGCACGGAGCTGTTCATCGTCGAGGGCGACTCGGCAGGCGGCTCGGCCAAGATGGCGCGCGACCGCAAGAACCAGGCGCTGCTGCCCCTGCGCGGCAAGATCCTCAACGTGCTGGGCGCGGCAAGCTCCAAGCTCGGCTCGAACCAGGAGATCAACGATCTGACGCAGGCGCTCGGCGTGGGCCTCGGCACCAAGTTCAACGTCGACGATCTGCGCTACGACAAGATCATCATCATGACCGACGCGGACGTGGACGGAGCCCACATCGCCTCGCTCCTGATGACCTTCTTCTTCACCCAGATGCGCCCGATGATCGATCAGGGGCATCTCTATCTAGCCTGCCCGCCGCTCTATCGCCTGACCCAGGGCGCCAAGCGTATCTACGTGGCCGACGACGCCGAGAAGGACGCGATGCTTGAGAAAGGTCTGGGCGGCAAAGGCAAGATCGACGTGCAGCGCTTCAAGGGTCTGGGCGAGATGGACGCGAAGGACCTGAAAGAAACCACGATGCACCCCGACACGCGCAAGCTGATCCGGGTCACGATCCACGACGACGAGCCGAACGAGACCGGCGATCTGGTGGAAAGGTTGATGGGCAAGAAGCCCGAACTGCGGTTCCAGTATATTCAGGAGAACGCGCAGTTCGTGGAGGAGCTGGATGTTTGACCTGCATTGGACCGAGTACCTCAAGGCGCTCGGTCCAACCTTGATCGCAGGGATCGTTGCCTATGTGGCTTGGCAACAGTGGCGGGTGAACCGCGCGGCACTGCGCGAGAAGCTCTTTGATCGCCGCTGGGACATCTTCAAAGAAACACAGGCTTTTCTTTCTGTGATCTTGAGTGCCGCGAAGGTCCCCGATGATGAGCTGGCGCGCTACTTCGACACGTGCCAACGCGCGAGATTTCTTCTCGGAAAAGAACTGAGCGATTACCTCGAAGAAATTCGAACACGTGCGATCAATATGAGAATGCACGGCAGAAAACATGAGGGCTTAGAGCCCGGCGAAGAGCGTTCAAAACATATCGACGGAGAGTACGACGAACTCAGCTGGCTTACAAATCAGCTTGACGAGATCTTCAAGAAGTTCATGCCATACCTATCCTTCAGCGACATAGAATAATTATCGTTCGGCCCGGGCGACCAGCCCGGGCAGCGCCCGACCCTCCCCCCGGGAGGGCGCATTGGCGATGCAGCTCACAGCCTCCCCGTCCGTCGGGCTTGCAAGATAAACCGCCCAAACCAGACGACAGCACAGCGCCCGCCCAGGGTCGGGCGCTGCCCTCATCTCTCATCACACGCGCCCGTCCGGCCCTCCGCGCGCGCTCCAGGCGTTCGCCGGGCGTCCTTCCACTGGAAGGCCGCTCTTCCCGGCTGCCCCTCCCCCCGAGAGGACGCATTGGCGATGCAGCTCACAGTCTCCCCGTCCTCCGGGCTTGCGAGATAAACCGCCCAAACCAAACGACAGCGAAGCGCCCCCTGCGCCGCGACGCGCGGCGCGTTCGCCGCTGAAGGCTTCCACTGGAAGCCTTCCGAGACGCGGCTCACCCCAAGGGTCGGGCGCTGCCCTCATCGCTCGCCACACGCGCCCGTCCGGCCCTTCGCTCGCGCTCCGGGCGTTCGCCGGGGCGTCCTTCCACTGGAAGGCCGCTGTTCCCGGCGCCGCCCTCCTCACCCGGCACCAAACGGACACGGGCTTGGATCATCGCCGGCGCCGCGATACCAAGGCGCGACACGTCACAACCTCCGGATCCCGACACATGCCCCAGATTTCGTCCCAAAGCCTCAGCGTCACTATCGCCGATCTGGGCGCCGAGATGCAGGGGCTGAGCTATCAGGGGCAGGAACTGCTCTGGGAGGGGGACCCGGCCTGGTGGAGCGGGCAGGCCCCGATCCTGTTCCCCATCGTCGGCCTTCCCGCGCCCGAAGGGGTGACGATCGACGGCACGCCCCACGCGATCACCAAGCACGGCTTCGCCCGCCGCCTGCCCTTCCGCGTGACCGAGCTCACGCAAAGCCGCTGCTGCCATCTGCTCGAACCCTCGCAGGAGACGGCCGCCTATCCGTTCGATTTCCGTCTCGAGATCGTCCACGAGGTCGTGGGGGCGGAACTGAGCGTCACCGCCACGGTCAGCAATACGGGCGATCGGGAGATGCCGTTTTCCTTCGGCTTTCATCCCGCCTTCCGCTGGCCGCTGCCCGGCGCGACCGGCCCGCATCGGATCGAGCTGCGTAACGGGGCGGAGCCTGCCTTGGCGCGGCTCGCGGATGGGATGCTGGGGCGCACGCGGATGCCCTCGCCCTTCACGGCGGGGGCGCTGACCCTCGATCCGGCGCAGTATGAGGACGATGCGATGATCTTCCCCGAAGGCGCGGGCGACGGGCTGCGCTACCGCGCCGACGGGGCGCCGGTGCTCGATTTCCGCTTTTCCAACCTGCCCAATCTCGCGCTGTGGCAGAAACCCGGTGCGCCGTACATTTGCATCGAACCGTGGCACGGGCTGCCTGCCGCGGAAGGGGCCGGGGCGGAGCTGGCCGCGCGGCCCGACAGCATGATGCTGCCGCCCGGCACGCAGGAGAGATTCGCGATGACCTTACAGGTGAGCGGATGATCCCCTACCTCGCCTATGGCTCCAACCTACTGACCTCGCGGCTTGCCGCGCGCTGCCCCTCGGCGCGCGTGCTCGGGTTGGCGGAGGTTCCCGGACATGCGCTCGATTTCTCGAAACGCGGGCGCGACGGGAGCGCGAAGGCCACGATCACCGAAAGCGCGACGCGCACCCAAGGGGTGCTGTTCGAGATCACGGAGACCGACATTCCCGCGCTCGATGCTGCCGAAGGCGCGGGGCTGCATTACGAGAAGATCGCGCTGGTGCTCGAGGATGGCCAGCGCGCCTTCACCTATCGCGCCTTGCAGCGCCGGGACGGGATCGCGCCGTTCGAATGGTATCTGGCGCTGATCCGGGCGGGGCGGCGCGAGCATGGGCTGGGCCTGGACGATCTGGCAGGCGTCACGCCGATCCCCGATCCCGAGCCTGACAGCCCCGGTTTCATCGCCGCCCGCGAGGCGTTGGTCCGCGCGGGCTATCGCGACTGGCGCGCGGCGCTCTGACCGATCGGGCGCACCGGCATGCCCGGCCCGGTCAGCACGGCGATGCCTGCCCCGACCAGCGACGACAGCTCCGGCCCGTCGCAATCCAACCCCCCGGTATAGGTGCCGAAGGCGGGCAGGATCAGGTGATCGGCCCCCACCAGAAACGCCCGATGCGACCGCCGCGCGATCTTGGCTTTCGGGTGGTAATGGCCAGAGAGGTCCGGCCCCTGCCCTGCGAAATGGCGCAGGGTGAGCGGGCCGATTTGCGTCTCCTCCACGGTCTGCCCAAGGCCGATCGGGTCGTGATTTCCCGCGATCCATAGCAGTTCGGTCTGCGCCGCGATCCGGGTCAGACGCCCGGCGATCTCGGGCGCGATCTCTCCCGCCGCGGCATCGTCGTCGAACGCATCGCCGAGGCTGATCAGCCGCGAAGGCCGGAGGCGCAGCACCTCGGCCTCCAGCCGGATCACCGTGTCGAGGCTCTCGAAAGGCGGCAACAGCGCGCCGCCGCGCCGCGCCATCCGCTCGGACTTGCCCAGGTGAAGGTCGGCCACGATCAGCGCGTCTTCGCCGGGCCAATAGAGCGCGCCCGACGGGTGCGCGATGAGCCGCTGCTCCGCGAAGGTGATCTCTCTCATGCCAGCCCCGCCTCGCGCATCATTACCTGCGCCTCTTCTTCCATCAGTCGCGCTTCGCCCGTGCCGCCGCGAATGCCGACCTGCCCGTGTTCCAACAGCAAAGGCGCGGCGAGCGGCGTCACATGCGGGGCGCGGATATGCACGATTCTCTGCCCCTGGGCCAGCATCTCCTCGATCCGCTCGAAATCGACGAGGCCGCGGCTCGCCTCCTCGCGGGTGATGCGCAAGAGCAGGTGATCGGGGTCGTAGCGGCGCAGCGTGTCATAGAGGATATCGGACGAAAACGTCGCCTGTTTTCCCGATTTGCGCTGCCCCGGCAGGTTGCGCTGGATGAGGCCCGCGATCGTGGCAATGGAGCGGAAGGCGCGCTTCATCACCGCGTTGCTCTCGAGCCAGTCGCGCAGCCCTTCCCGCAGCCCATCGGCCGTTAGCAGCGGCGCGGGGTCTTCGACCGGATCGATCGACCAGATCAGCAGCGCGTAATCGGTCGCCACGAAGCCCAGCGGCCCGAGCCCCGACTGCTCCATCCGATGCGTGAGAAGCAGCGCAAGCGTCTGATGCGCGTTGCGCCCGGCGAACCCGTAGAGGCAGAAGAACGCACGCCCGCCGCGCAGGAAGGTCTCGCAGGTCAGCGTGCCGGGCGCGGGCAGCGTGGAAATCTCACGCTGCAGCGCCAGCCAATCGCGGGTGTCGGGCGGCAGCTGGTCCCAGTCCTCGGGCGAGGCGATCAGCCGTTGGACCCGCTGCGACAACTCCAGCGAGGTCGCCATCTTCAGCCCCGAGAAGACGGCGATCTTCGGCTCGCGCGTGGCGGCATTCGTGACCTCGACGACCATCTCGCGCAGGCCCTCGTAGCGCACCACCTGACCGCCGATCAGGAACGTGTCGCCGGGAGTGAGCGACGCGGCGAAGCCTTCCTCAACCTCACCCAGAGGCGTGCCCCCGCGGCGGGACTTGCGGCGGACTTTCAGCTTCTCGGTCTCGGTGATCGTGCCGATATTCATCCGCAGATCGCGGGTCGCGCGCGGATCGCGCAGCTGCCATTTGCCGTCGCGCTGCAACAGCCGCTGCCAGCGGTCATAGGCGCGCAGCGCGTAGCCGCCGGTGGCGCAGAACTCCAGACAGGCATCGAAATCGGCGCGCGGCAGCTGGGCGTAGGGCCCCGCGCGCAGCACCTCGGCATAAAGCGCATCTGCATCGAACGGCCCGGCGCAGGCGGTCAGCAGGATATGCTGGCAGAGCACGTCGAGCGGACCACGCCAGCGCCGCCCGCCGCCGTCCAGATCGTTCTCGCGCACGGCCTCCAAGGCGGCGGCGCATTCAACGATCTCGAAGCGGTTCGCGGGCACGATCCGCGCGCGCGAGGGCTCGTCATAGCGGTGATTGGCCCGCCCGATCCGCTGCATGAGGCGTTTGTCGTTCTTCGGCGCGCCGACCTGCAGCACCAGGTCGACATCGCCCCAGTCGAGCCCCAGATCGAGCGAGCCGGTGCAGACCACCGCGCGCAAATCGCCGCTGGCCATCGCCTCCTCGACCTTGTGGCGGGCCTCGCGCGACAGCGAGCCGTGATGCAGCCCGATCGGCAGAGCGGTGTCGTTCACGTCCCAGAGCGCCTGAAAGAACAGTTCCGCCTGCGCGCGGGTATTCAGGAAGACAAGGCTAAGCCGCGCCTCCTTGATCGCTGCCATCACGTCGCGCGCGGCATGCCGTCCGCCACCGCCCGCCCAAGGTGCGGGGCGCTCGGTCGGCAGCATCTCGATATCGGGGGGCGGGCCGGGGTCGGCCATGATCACCCGCGCGCCACCCATGAACTCGGCCAACGCCTGCGGGGCCTCGACCGTGGCCGAGAGCCCGGTAACGGTGAGGTCCAGCGACAGGCTGCGCAGCCGCGCGACGCCCAGCATCAGCTGATCGCCGCGTTTGCTTTCAGCCAGCGCGTGGATCTCGTCGAGCACCACGCGCTTCACCCCTGCGAAGATCTTCGGCGCTTCCGGGTAAGACAGCATCAGCGCGAGGCTCTCCGGCGTCGTCAGCAGGATCTGCGGTGGATCGACCCGCTGGCGGCGGCGCTGCGTGGCCGATGTGTCGCCGGTGCGATCCTCGATCCGCAGGTCCAGCCCGATCTCGTCCACCGGCGCGCGCAGGTTACGCGCGATGTCCTTGGACAGCGCCTTGAGCGGCGAGACATAGAGCGTGTGCAGCCCCTCATGTCCCTCGGCCAGATCGACGAGCGACGGCAGAAACCCCGCCAGCGTCTTGCCGCCCCCGGTCGGCGCGATCAGCAGCGTATCTTCGCGCGCGGCCAGCACGTCGAGCTGATGCCTGTGAGGCTGCCAACCGCGGCTGGCGAACCAGTCGGCGAAGCGTTGCGGCAGGAGGGGCGTGGCGGCGGTGTCGGGCATCGCGTGAAAGGTAGGCGTGAGGAGCGGATGCGCAAGCTTTGCGGCACCTCTTGGCACGGGCGGCTCGGACGCAAGCGCGCGCCTACCGCCCCTCCCCCAACATCTCGCACCATCGCACAGCCTACCCGCGCGATCTCGCCACTGTTCATCGGGCGATCCATGTTATATTCAGGCCCGCGACAGGAAATTGCCCGAGTCCCCTCGGGCGCGACAGAAACGGAAAACTTATGGCCTTTTATCGTTCCCGTAGATCCACCCATGGCCGCAACATGGCGGGTGCGCGCGGTCTGTGGCGCGCCACCGGCATGACCGATGACGACTTCGGCAAGCCGATCATCGCGGTCGTGAACTCCTTCACGCAATTCGTGCCGGGTCACGTCCACCTCAAGGACCTTGGCCAGATGGTCGCGCGCGAGATCGAGAGCGCGGGCGGTGTCGCGAAGGAATTCAACACCATCGCCGTCGATGACGGGATCGCGATGGGCCATGACGGGATGCTCTATTCGCTGCCCTCGCGCGAAGTGATCGCGGACTCCGTGGAATACATGGTCAACGCGCATTGCGCCGATGCGATGGTCTGCATCTCGAACTGCGACAAGATCACCCCCGGCATGATGATGGCTGCGATGCGCCTGAACATCCCGGTGATCTTCGTTTCCGGCGGCCCGATGGAGGCCGGCAAGGAAGGCGCGGAGATCATCGGTCACGACCTCGATCTGGTCGATGCGATGGTGGCTGCGGCCGACGACAAATATTCCGACGAGGACGTGCTCGCGATCGAGAAGGCCGCCTGCCCGACCTGCGGGTCGTGCTCGGGCATGTTCACCGCGAACTCGATGAACTGTCTGGCCGAGGCGCTGGGTCTGGCGCTGCCGGGCAACGGTTCGATGCTGGCGACGCATGCCGACCGCAAGGAGCTGTTCCTCGAGGCGGGCCGCAAGATCGTCGAGATCACGCGCCGCCATTACGAGCTGGAAGACAAGGGCCTGCTGCCGCGCGAAATCGCGACGTTCGAGGCCTTCGAGAACGCGATGAGCCTCGATATCGCGATGGGCGGGTCCACCAACACGGTGCTGCACCTGCTGGCGATTGCGCATGAGGGCAAGGTCGACTTCACGATGGAAGATATCGACCGCCTCAGCCGCAAGGTTCCGGTGTTCTGCAAGGTCGCGCCGGCGAAGCAAGACGTCCACATGGAAGACGTGCACCGCGCGGGCGGCATCATGGGCATCCTTGGCGAGATGAACCGCGCCGGTCTGATCCATCAGGATGTGCGCACCGTGCACTCAGACACGATGGCCGAGGCGCTGTCGAAATGGGACGTGATGGTCGCCAATGACGACGCCACCGACCAATTCTACCGCGCGGCCCCGGGCGGTGTGCGTACGACGCAGGCCTTCTCGACCGAGAACCGCTACAAAGAGCTCGACCGCGACCGCGAAAACGGCGTGATCCGCACCGCGGAACATGCGTTCTCGCAAGATGGCGGTCTGGCTGTTCTCTACGGCAATATCGCCGAGCAGGGCTGCATCGTGAAAACCGCAGGCGTCGACGACTCGATCCTGAAGTTCTCGGGCCCCGCGAAAGTGTTTGAAAGCCAGGACGACGCGGTGTCGGGCATCCTCACCGGCAAGGTCGTCGAGGGCGAGGTGGTCATCATCCGCTACGAGGGCCCGCGCGGCGGTCCGGGGATGCAGGAGATGCTCTACCCGACCTCCTACCTCAAATCGAAGGGCCTCGGCGCGAAATGCGCGCTGCTGACCGACGGGCGTTTCTCGGGCGGCACTTCGGGGCTTTCCATCGGCCATGTCAGCCCGGAAGCGGAAGAAGGCGGTACGATCGGCCTCGTCGAGACCGGCGATATCATCGAGATCGACATCCCGAACCGCACGATCAACCTCGCCGTGGCCGACAATGTTCTGGCCGCGCGGCGCGAGGCGATGGGGCCGCTGCCGTGGAAACCGGCAGAGCCGCGCAAGCGGGCTGTCTCGACCGCGCTCAAGGCCTATGCGCTGCTGGCCAGCTCGGCGGCGAAGGGCGGTGTGCGCATCCTGCCCGAGTGATCGGCTGACATCGTGACTTGAAACGGCCGCCTCTTTGGGCGGCCGTTTTCGTTCTCAGACGCCGATCCGGTCCAGCAGAGCCGCCACCATTCCGTGATAGCCCGGACCGAACAGGCGCAGATGCACCAGTGCGGGCCAGAGCTGATAGATCGCCCGCCGCGCCTGCCAGCCGGGTTCAAGCGCCCCGTAGCCCGCCGCGAATTCCGGCCCCGGCGCACCGAAGAGATGCAGCATCGCGAGATCGACCTCGCCGTCGCCGTAATAGCAGGCCGGGTCGATCAGCCCGCTCAGATGCCCCTGATCAGCCAGCACATTGCCCGCCCAGAGATCGCCATGCAGCAAGGACGGGAACGGGCGCGGCGGCAGATGCTCGTCGATCTGCGCGGCGAGCGTCTCGACACGGCGCGCAAGCGGCGCGGGCAAGACGGGCAGCGACGGGCGCAGCCGTGCCTCGGCCCAGAACTCGGGCCATGTCGTGCGCGCTGCATTCGGGATCGGCACCGGGCCGAAGGCGTAATCGTCGGGCCAGCCGTAAGGCGTATCATCCGGTGCCTCCGGCGCGCGGTGCTGGCGCCGAAGCGTCTCGCCCAGTTCCAGCCACCCCGCGCCCCGCAGCCCACCGCTCTGCGGCAGGGCCTCCATCACGAGACAGACCCGAGAGGCCGCGATCACCTTCGGCACGCGCGCGCCCGCCTCAGCGAGCGCCCGCAGCATCCTCGCCTCGATCTCGGGGCGCGGACCGCCCTTCACGATCACCCGCTCTCCGGTCGGCAGGTCCAGCGCCAGCACCGGGCTCAGGTCGCCGCCTGCCAGCGGCTCGGCCCGTCGCAGCGTGATTTCCAGCAGGCGCGAAGCCTCAGCCAATATCCGCGCCGTTTCGTCCATGTTGCCCTCCTGTTTTCGGTCGTTTGCCCGTTCATTCGGCACCACAGGCGAATATCCGCTCTGAGCGACAGGATTACGGTTGCGTGACGGGTTCCATCCGTTGCAAATGCCCTTTGTTGCCGTCGATCAGCCTGCCCTTGGCAGGTCAGCCTTCGCGCAGCATAGACATTTGGACGCCTTCGTGCCGAGGCAAAGCGTGCAGCGCGCTCGGGCCGGAGATTTCGTCCGTTTTTGTCCCTCTGGGACAGCACGAGACCCTGATGGAGATTCCCCACACTCGTCTCCGTCGGGCAGCAGCCGCCGCGAACCCCTTGCGGCGGCTGCGTTTAGCCCCGGCCCCGGTCAGCGCAGGAAGTTGTCGCGCATCAGCGAAACCACCTCATCGGCACGCCCGTTGAGCACCGCCTTCACGCCGAAGAGCGCGGTCGAGCCCACCTGTGCCGGTTTGATCTTCGGCGGCATCACCAGCTCCATCCGGTTCACCTTCACATCGAGCAGCGCAGGCCCCGGAGCGGCGAGCCAGTCGCGCACCGCGCCTTCGAGGTCGCTCGCGCTCTCGACCCGCATCCCTTCCATCCCGATCGCCCGCGCCATCGCGCCGAAATCGGGATTGTGCAGCTCGGTGAAGGCGTCGAGCATCCCCTCCACCCGCTGCTCCATCTCCACAAAGCCCAGCGAGGCGTTGTTATAGACCAAGAGCTTCACCGGCAGCTTCTCCTGCACCAGCGTCAGCAGATCGCCCATCAGCATGCTCATCCCGCCATCGCCGCACATCGCGATCACCTGACGCTCGGGGTAGGCCTCCTGAATGCCCAGCGCCTGCGGATAGGCATTGGCCATCGTGCCGTGCAGCAGCGAGGTCAGGAAACGCCGCTCGCCATTGGCACTGAGGTGACGCAGCAGCCAGACCATGGGCGAGCCGCCATCTGCGGTGAAGATCGCATCCTTCGCCGCGAACCGGTCGAGCAGCTCGGTGAGGTGCTGCGGGTGGATGAGGCTCGGGTCGGGTTCTTCCGCGCTTTCCAGATAGCCCTTGAGATCATCGGCATAGCTCTTCAACGCCCGGTCGAGATGTTTACCGGGCTCGCGCGGGGCAAGGCGCGGCAGCAGCGCGTCGATCGTATCGCCGACATCGCCTGCAAGTCCCAGATGGATCGGCGCGCGCCGTCCCAGCCGGGTGGGATCGATGTCGAGCTGCACGATCTTGGCCTTGCCCGGATAGAACTGCGTATAGGCGAAATCGCTGCCCAGACAGAGCAGCAGGTCGCAATCGCCCATCGCCTCCATGCCCGCGCGATTGCCCAGGATCCCGGTCATGCCGACATTGTTGGGCATGTCCGGCTCGATGAATTCCTTCGCCCGCGTGGTATGCGCGACCGGTGCGGCGAGGCGCTCCGACAGCGCCCGGATCTGCGCGGCCGCCCCGCGCGCGCCGATGCCCGCGTAGATCGTGATCCGTTCGGCCTCGGCGATCATGCCCGCCAGCGCGTCCAGTTCCGCTTCCGACGGGCGCATCACCGGCTGCGGGCGATGCACCGCCCATTGCAGATCGTCCGTCGCCGTCTCGCGGAACATGTCGCCATTGACGATGACCACCGCGACGCCGCCCTTGGTCAGCGCCGCCTGTGCCGCCTGCGCGGTGATGCGGCGCGCCTGATCGGGATGGCTGATCCGTTCGCAGAACACCGAAGCCTGTTCGTAGATCTTCTTCTGATCGACCTCCTGCGGGAAGCCCAAGCCCTCCTCCGCGCGCTCGATATTCGAGGCGATCAGCACCACGGGCGCGCCGTTGCGGTGGCTCTCGAAAATGCCGTTCACGAAATGCAGGCTTCCCGGCCCGGTGGTCCCCGCGCAGACCGACAACTCCCCGGTCATGTAGCTCTCGCCACCTGCCGCGAGCGCGCCGACCTCTTCATGGCGCACATGGACCCAGCTCAGGTCCGAGCGGCGCACCGCATCGGTGAAATGATTGATCGTGTCGCCCACGATCCCGTAGACGCGCTGCGCGCCCGCCGAAACGAGGGTTTCGGCGATGATGTCAGATACGCTCTTGCTCATGTCAGGCCTCTTTCAAATCGGCTTTGTGATGCAGGCTGGTGCGCTTGGCATCTAGGTCGATGCGCGGCTTGAAGCTGTCGGCATCGGCCGCTTCCCACCAGTCCGCGTAATCGGTGCTGCCCGGATCGTCGTTGAGGATATTCGCGGGCAGGAAGGGATAGATCTTGTCGATCGTGCGGGCCTCGCGCACGGCAGTGCGGTGCACGATGTGATGGGGCTGCAGCGCGCTCGGATGCTCCAGCCCGGCGGCGGCGACGATGTCGGCGAGCGCCTCCAGCGTCTTGGCATGAAAGCGCGCCGCGCGGGGGCCCTGTACCTCGGGCACGAGGCCGCGCTGGCGGCTCTTGTCCTGCGTCGTCACCCCGGTCGGACAGGTCCCCAAGTGGCACCGCTGCGCCTGAATGCAGCCGATCGAGAACATGAAGGCCCGCGCGGCATTGCACCAATCCGCCCCGACCGCGAGGTTCTGCGCCAGCCCATAGCCGGAATAGACCTTGCCGGACGCCGCCAGCCGCACCTTGTCCTTCACGCCCGCGCCGACCAGCGCGTTGCGCATCAGCACCAGCCCGTCGATCAGCGGCATGCCGACATGATCCGACAGCTCCAGCGGCGCCGCCCCGGTGCCGCCCTCGGCCCCGTCGACGACGACGAAATCCGGATAGATGCCGGTCTTCTGCATCGCCTTCACGACCGCGAAGGCCTCGTGCGGCTGGCCGATGCACAGCTTGATGCCCACCGGTTTGCCGCCCGAGAGATCACGCATCTTCGCCGCGAATTCCATCATCTGCGCAGGCGTCGAAAACGCCTTGTGACCGCGCGGGGACAGGCAGTCCTGATGCGCGGGCACCTTGCGGGTCTCGGCAATCTCCTCGGTGACTTTCGCCGCAGGCAGCAACCCGCCATGGCCGGGTTTCGCGCCCTGGCTCAGCTTGATCTCAGTCATCTTGACCTGATCGCGGCTGGCCTGCTCGGCAAACAGCTCCGGGTCGAAATTCCCCGCATCGTCGCGCGCCCCGAAATAGCCCGAGCCCAGTTCCCAGACGATGTCGCCACCGTGGCCCTGATGATAGGGCGAGAAGCCGCCCTCGCCCGTGTCGTGGTAGAACCCGCCGAGCTTCGCCCCAAGGTTCAGCGCCTCGACCGCATTGGCCGACAGCGCACCAAAGGACATGGCCGAGATATTGAGCACCGAGGCCGAATAGGGCTTCGCGCATTGGTCGTTGCCGACCGTGACGCGGGGGCTTTTATCGGGATGCTCGGCGGGCGCGATGGAATGGTTCACCCATTGGTATTCAGCGCCTTCCACGTCGCGCTCGGTGCCGAAGGGATGGGTGTCGGTCTGCCCGCGGGCTCGCGCATGGACGAGGTTGCGCGCCTCATAGGGGTAGGGTTTGCCCTCCAGATCGCCCTCGACGATATAGGCCCGCAGGAAGGGCCGCAGATCATAGGCGAGCCACCGGATGCGCGCCGCTCCCGGATAGTTGCGCGTGATCGTCCAGTCTTTCTGGAAATAGTCGTAGAGGCTGAGCGCCAGAAGCGGCACCGTCACAAGCAAAAGGATCAGCCACCAAGGGCTGATCCAGACGGCCAGCGCGAGCGCCAGCACAGACATCAAGAGCGAGCCGAGGGGGACGATGTTGCGGATGATGCTGTTCATATCGTCCCTCCCGGCTCTGCGTGGCTCAGACTGTCGCCTTGGCGCCTTTCGGCCCGACGAGCAGCCAGATGATGAAGCCGATAATCGGCAGGATGACGATCAACAGGATCCACAGCACTTTCTTGCCGGTGGATTCGCCCGAGCCAAGGATCGACACGATGGCCCAGATATCGAGGATGAGGACGACGAGGCCCCCGATCATGCTCAGCATAACTTCACTCCTTTATCGGTTTTTCCCGGTACTTACCGGCGTTCCTTGGCAGGGAAACTTGCGCCTTCAGCGCTTTGTTCCCCGCTTTCGCCGTTTCAAGCGGAAGTGATTGATCGCCAAGGCGGCCCCGCGCGTAGCGCCGCCGCCTTGGCTTTGGGGGCAGGTCTTGGCCTCAGCGCCCCGGCGTCAGCTTGCGGATCAGCACGTAGAAGGCGGGGACCATGAAGACGCCGATGAAGGTCGCGGCCGCCATGCCGCCCAGCACGCCGATGCCGATCGCGTTCTGCGCCGACGCCCCTGCCCCGGTCGCAATCGCCAGCGGCACCACGCCCAGCATGAAGGCGAGCGAGGTCATCAGGATCGGGCGCAGGCGCAGCCGGGCCGCCTCGATGGTCGCGGGGATCAGCTCCTTGCCCTCGGCCTCCAGGTTCTTGGCGAATTCCACGATCAGGATCGCGTTCTTCGCCGCCAAGCCGATCGTCGTGAGGATACCCACCTTGAAGTAGACGTCATTCGACTGCCCGAAGACCCAGGCCGAGAGCAGCGCCCCCAGAACCCCCACCGGCACGGCGAGCATCACCGAGAGCGGGATCGACCAGCTCTCGTAGAGCGCGGCAAGGCAGAGGAAGACGACCAGCACCGAGAGCGCATAGAGATAGGGCGCCTGATCGCCGGACTGGCGTTCCTGATAGCTCAGCCCCGTCCAGGCGACCGCGTAGCCGCCGGGCAGGTCACTGACCAGCTGCTCCATCGCATCCATCGCCGCGCCGGAGCTTGCGCTGTCCGAGGCCTGGCCCGAGATCTCGATCGCATTGGCGGCGTCATAGCGCGACAGTTTCGGCGCGACGGAGACCCATTTCGTCGTCGCGAAAGACGAGAACGGCACCATTTCACCGGAGGCGTTGCGCGCATACCAAGTGTCGATATCCTCCGGCTGCATCCGGTAGGGCGCGTCCGCCTGGACGATCACCGGGCGCAGATTTCCGTTGAGGTCGAAGTCGTTCACCGATCTCCCGCTGAAGATCACCGAGAGCATCGAATTGAGATTGCTCAGCGTCAGCCCGAAGCTTTCGGCCTTCTGCTGGTCGATATCGAGCTGCAGCGCCGCTTTGTTCTCGTCGCCGCTGACGCGGACATTGGTCAGACGGCTGTCGGATTGCGCCGCGGCCACGAGCTGCTCGCCCGCCTCCTTAAGCGCCGTCGTGCCATTGTTCCCCTGATCCACCAGATACATCTGGAAACCCGAGGAGTTGCCGATACCGCGGATCGCGGGCGGTTGCAGGAAGAAGACCTGCCCCGCGCGCAGCCCCGCGAAATGCGCATTGGCCCGGCCCGAGATGGCGGCAGCGGTCTGATCCGCGCCGGTGCGGTCGTCGAAATCCTTCAGCTTGGCGAAGACCATCGCGGTGTTCTGCCCGCCGCCGCCAAAGGAAAACCCGAGCGTCGCGAAGACCGAAGACACGTCGGTTTTCTCCTGCGTCAGCAAGTATTGCGTGATCTGATCGACCACATCCG
Source organism: Thioclava sp. ISO4 (assembly GCF_058105145.1). NCBI lineage: Bacteria > Pseudomonadati > Pseudomonadota > Alphaproteobacteria > Rhodobacterales > Paracoccaceae > Thioclava > Thioclava sp. ISO4. The sequence continues at coordinate 1,523,393 of NZ_CM176571.1, read as the reverse complement.
AGGTCTGCGCCGTGGTCGACCCCTCGGACAGGTTCACCATCGCCATCAGCACGCCCTGATCTTCCTGCGGCAGGAAGGACGAGGGCAGCCGTGTCATCACGCCCCACGCCCCCGCCAGCACCAGCACGAGAACCAGCGCCATCAGGAAAGGTTTGCGCACGATACGGGCCACCGCGCTGGCGTAGCTAGCCTGCATCTTCGTGAAGCCCGTGTTGAAGGCGCGCGCAGGCGCAATCGCGCGGCCCGTCGAAGGCCGCAGCAGCTTTGCCGCCAGCGCAGGCGTCAGGATCAGCGCGACCACGGCGGAGAGCACCATCGCGGTGATGATCGTCACCGAGAATTGCCGGTAGATCACCCCCGTCGAGCCCGGGAAGAAGGCCATCGGCAAGAACACTGCCGAGAGCACCAGCGCCACCCCGATCAGCGCGCCGGTGATCTGGGACATGCTTTTCTCGGTGGCCTCGAGGGGGCTGAGGCCCTCTTCCTCCATCACCCTTTCGACGTTCTCCACCACGACGATCGCGTCATCGACCAGCAGGCCGATCGCCAGCACCATCGCGAACATGGTCAGCGTGTTGATCGAATAGCCCGCGACCAGCAGCACCGCGAATGTGCCCAGCAGCACCACGGGAACCGCGACGATCGGGATCAGCGTCGCCCGCCATTTCTGCAAGAAGACGAGGATCACCAGCAGCACCAGCACGATTGCCTCGGCCAGCGTGTGATAGACCTTCTCGATGGAGAGCTGCACGAAGGGCGAAGTGTCATAGGCGTTCTGGAATTCGACGCCTTCGGGCAGCGACGAGGACATCCGGTCCAGCGTCGCGCGTACCGCCGAGGCCGTATCCACCGCATTCGCGCCGTTCGCGAGGTTCACGCCGAAGCCCGCGGCATTCATCCCGTTGAACCTGGAGTTGCTGCCGTAATCCTCCTGACCGATCTCGATCCGCGCCACGTCGCCCAGATAGACCGCCGAGCCGTCGGCCTCGGTCTTCAGAAGGATCTTCTCGAACTGCTCGACCGAGGTCAGCTGGCTCTGCGCGGTGATGGTCGCGGTGAATTGCTGGCCTTCGGTCGTGGGCAGATCGCCGAGCGAGCCGACCGAGACGGTCGTGTTCTGCGCCTGCACGGCCGAGGTCACGTCGGTCGGCGTCAGTTGATATTGCTCGAGCTTGTAAGGATCGAGCCAGACCCGCATTGCGTAGCCCGAGCCGAAGACGTTGATCCCGCCCACGCCCGAGGTGCGCTCAATCGCGCCTTTCACTTCGGTGTCCAGAATATTGCCCAGCTCGACCGTGGAATATTTCCCATCGGTCGAAACCAGCGCGCCGACCATCAGGATATCCGAGGACGAGCGCGACACGCTCACCCCGGAGGTTTGCACCGCATCGGGCAGCGAATTCTCGACCTTGCGGATCTTGGTCTGCACCTCGTTCTCGGCGTCGATCGGATCGACCGAACCGTCAAAGGTCAGCGTCAGCTGCGCAGAGCCCTGATTGGACGTGCTCTCAATGTAAAGCAGCCCGTCGAGCCCGGTCAGCGAGTCCTCGATCGGGGTCGTCACCGAGTTCTCGACCGCCTGAGCGGTGGCCCCGGAATAGCTCGCGGAGATGCGGATCGTGGTCGGCGCGACTTCCGGATATTGCGAGACGGGCAGCCGGGTGATCGCGTAGCTACCGGCGAGCATCGTCACCAGCGCAAGCACGATCGCGAAGACGGGGCGATGGATAAAGAAACGGATCATGTCGGGTTCACTCCGCCTTCGCCGTGTCGGCGGTATTGTCGGAGCTATCCGTGGCATCCTTCACCACGCCCTGCGCGTTGATCGTCACCGGCACCGTCTTGATCTCGGCCCCGTCGCGCAGGTTCTTCAGCCCGTCGAGGATCACCTGATCGCCACTCTCGATGCCGTCGGTCACGATCCATGCGTTCTGATAGGTGCCCGCCGTCGTCAGCGTCACCTTCTTCGCCGCACCATCGGCGGCGATGAAGGCCGAAAGGGTGCCATCCCCTTCCCGCGTGGTCGCGCGTTGCGGCACGAGGATCGCCTGTGTCGTGCCCAGCGTGATCTTCGCGCGCAGGAACTGGCCCGGCAGGATTAGTCGGTCGGGATTGTCGAACTTGAACCGGAAATCGACCGTGCCGGTGGTCGCAGACACCGTCGCGCCGGGGCTGACAAGCGTGCCAGTGCCGTCATATTCCGCGCCGGTCTCGAGCAGCAGCGAGACCTTGAGCTGATCACCGCGCTCGAGCGTGCCCTGGTCGATGCGCTCGCGCACCCGCATGATCCGCGCGGCGCTTTCCGAGACATCGACATAGATCGGATCGAGCCGCGTCACGGTGGTCAGCGCGTCGGACTGGTTCGCCGTAACCAGCGAGCCCACCGAGACGCTCGCCACGTCCGGGTAGCCGTCAATAGGCGAGCGGATCACCGTGCGGTCTAGATTGAGCTGCGCGGTCTGCAGATCGGCCTCGGCGCTCAGCGCGGAGGCTTTTGCCTGTGCGAGCGCGACCCTCGCCGTCTCCAGATCGCTCACCGAGATCGAGGTCCTCTCAAGTTTGGTATAGCGGTCCACTTGCGACTGCGCCGCCTGCACATTGGCGTCGGCGCTCGCCTTCTCGGCCTCGGCTGCGGTCAGTTCGGCCTGATAGGTGTCGTCGTCGATGTGAAACAGCGCGTCGCCCGTCGCGACCTTGTGGCCCGCCTCGTAGTCGATCGAGGCGATGGTGCCCGCGACGCGCGGGCGGATATCGGTCTGCTCATAGGCCACGGCGCGGCCCGGCAGGGTGACGGTATAGGGCACGGATTGGGTCTCGACCTGCAACACGCCCACCTCGGTCGCGCCTTGTGCGCCGCCCGGCATTCCCTGCGCCAGCGCCTGCGTGGCAAACCCGCCCGCAAGCAGCATCCCAAGCGCGGCACGCCGCGTCATCCGACCAATACACATACTGAAACTCCTGTCCGCTGTCCGGTTTTCCCGGCGTTGTTCCGTTTCTACGATAGGTCCGCGCTGTTCTGTCGCCACTCGCGCGCGGCCGAAAATGCAAAGACGAATGCCGCGAGCCGTGAAGTCGCGGGATTGAAAACCCTCCTTACCCATTGTTTTATAAATCTAAATTCTGAAAAATGTAGCCGTGCGAGATTTCTGCGCCGCAATCCCATTGTCAGGTCGCGCTGTTCACGGAGTTCACGTGTTCGCGAGATGCAGGCCGCAGACGGCCTCGCGACCGCAGCGCATGAAAAAGGGGCGCCGGTGGCGCCCCTCTCGATCCCTGTCCGAAGCAGTTCACAGCGTGATGCGATAGAGCGCGAAGCCCCCCTCGCCGTCGCCTGCGGGCTCGATATCCAGTCCGCGCGATTTGACGTCTTCGAGATAGTCCTGCGCCTTGGGCCCGGTCTCGAACAGCACCGTGGCGCCCCCCGCAGGCGCGAAGGACCAGTTGGCGTCGGCCTTCGGGTTGATCGTGCCCTTGTCGTGGATATAGCGCACGATCACGTCGCGGTTGGTGTCGGGCGCGCGGTAGATCACCGTCGAGCCATCCGCACCGGGGAAGCTGCCGCCACCCGAGGCGCGGTAGTTGTTCGTGGCGATCACGAACTCGGCCTTCGGGTCGATCGGCTTGCCGTCATATTTCAGATCGACGATGCGGTTCGTATCGGCGTTCACCACCGCGCCGTCCTTGTCGAACTTGGCAGGCTGAGTGATGTCGATCTGATAGGTCACCCCGTCGATCACGTCGAAATTGTAGGACGGGAAATCGGGGTTGAGCAGCTTGGCATCCTTCGCACCCGGCTCGATCTGGTTGAACATGCCCGCGGAGCGCTCCAGCCAGTCCTTCACCTGCGCGCCGGTCACTTTCACCGCCTGCAGCGTGTTCGGATAGAGGTAGAGGTCGGAGACGTTCTTGATCGCCACCGGGCCTTTGGGCACATCGGTGAAGTAATCCGGGCCGCCGCGCCCGCCCGCCTTGAACGGCGCTGCCGCCGACAGGAGCGGCAGCTTGCCTTCGGGCGTGCCCTCCAGCAGCTTCTTCACGTACCAAAGCTGCGCATTCGAGACGATCTGCACCGACGGATCGTCAGCCACCAGCGCGAAGTAGGAGTAAAGCGGCGCCTCGGTCTCACCGACCTTGGCGCGGACATATTTCAGCGTCTCTTCGTGCACCTGATCGGTGGCGGCGAGGATCGGCTTGTAATCGGTGGTCAGCGGCGTGATCGAACGATCCTCGCCGCGTGCGAAGATCGGACGAATTTCCGAGGTATGGGTGTCGATCTTCCACTTGCCACCGTCGCGGCTCAGCATCAGGTCGATCAGGCCCATATGGTTGCCCCAGAAGCCCGCCTGCACCGCGGGTTTGCCCTGCAGCGTGCCCTTGTCGTTGTCGATGCCGGGGCCGGAGAAATCCTTGCCGGGGAAGTTCAGGTGCTGGTGCCCGGTGATCACCGCGTCGATCCCGTCCACCCCTGCGAGGTAGAAGGCCGCGTTCTCCATCCCGTCGCTTTGCGGGCCATTGTCGATGCCCGTATGGGCGAGCGCCACGATGAGATCGGCGCCCTCTTCCTTGATCTGCGGCACCCAGGCCTTCGCGGCCTCCACGATGTCGCGGGTCTGGTAGTTGCCCTCGAGATGCGCGCGGTCCCATTGCATGATCTGCGGCGGGACGAAGCCGATCACGCCGATCCGGATCGGCATCTTGTTCCCCGCGCCGTCGGTCAGGTCACGATCAAGGATCAGGTAGGGTGGCAGGTAGAGATCATCCTCACGCGGAGACGCCCCGAGCTTATGCGCGAAGTTCGCGCAGACCATCGGGAAATTCGCGCGGTCGTTCACCTTCTTGAGGAAATCCATCCCGTAGTTGAATTCGTGGTTGCCCAGCGTGCCGCAATCGTAGCCCAGCAGGTTCATCCCCGCGATGACCGGGTGGGTGTCGCCCTCTTTCATCCCCTTGGAATAGGCGATGTAATCGGCCATCGGGTTGCCCTGCATGTAGTCGCCATTGTCGAACATCATCGTGTTGGCGGCTTCCGCGCGCACCCCTTGGATCAGCGTCGCGGTGCGCGACAGGCCGACCGTGTCGACGGGCTTGTCGGCGTAATAGTCATAAGGCCGGATGTGGCAGTGAACGTCGGTGGTGCACAGAAGGCGCAGGTGGGCCTGCCCTTCGGCGGCGCGCGCGGTGAACGGGTGGACCATCACGAGCCCGCCCGCAGCGGTGGTGGTAATCAGGAATTGGCGACGCGAAATAAGCGACATAAGGGGGATCCTCCGAGACAATTGGCTCCTTGCCGGAGCGCTCTATCCGAGGATCGTAACAGTGCTTTGACCGTCCGGATAAATATCCCGACGTAAGCTCGCACAAATTGGTGTGAGCGGGCGGGAAAACCCCGCCCGCCGCACAAGATTTCAGCTCTCCGAGAGCACCGCCTGCACTTCCGCGGCAGGGCCGGGATGGTGGCAGAAGACCTGCCGTCCGGCGACCTCTTCGGTGGGCGGGGTAGTGGCGCAGATCTCGCTCGCACGCGGGCAGCGGGTGCGCAGCGGGCAGCCCGATGGCGGGTTGAGCGGGCTCGGCAGATCGCCTTCCAGCGCGATCAGCACCTTGTTGCGCTCGATCTCCGGATCGGGGATCGGCACCGCCGACAGAAGCGCCTGCGTATAGGGGTGCTGCGGTTCGGCGAAGAGCTTCTCGGTCGCGCCCGCCTCCATCATCTGGCCCAGATAGAGCACCATCACCTCATCGCAGACATGGCGCACGACGCTCAGGTCATGGGCGATGAAGATGATCGTCAGGCCCAGATCGCGGCGCAGGTCTTCGAGGAGCGCGATCACCTGCGCCTGAATCGAGACGTCGAGTGCGGAGACCGGCTCGTCGCAGATCAGGAGCTTCGGCTCCACCACCAGCGCGCGGGCGATGCCGATGCGCTGACACTGGCCGCCCGAGAACTCGTGCGGGTAGCGATTGATCTGGTTCGGCAGGAGGCCGACCTTCTCCATCACCTCGCGGACCTTCTCTTTGCGCTCCTTGCGGCCCATCTTCGGGCGATGGGTGCGCAGCGGCTCGGCGATGATCTCGCCCACGGTCATGCGCGGGTCGAGCGAGGCCAGCGGATCCTGAAAGATCATCTGGATGTCGGAGCGGTATTTCAGCATCTGGCGCGGCGAGAGCGGCAGCAGATCGGTCTTGCCCTGCCAGATGATCTCGCCCTCGGCGGGCAGCATCTGGATCAGCGCGCGCGCCAAAGTGGACTTGCCGCAGCCGGACTCGCCCACGATTCCGAGCGTCTTGCCCTGCTCCAGCTTGAAACTCACGCCATTGACCGCGCGCAGTTTCGGCGGCTCAGTCCAAGGCAGGTCCGAGGCGCGGCGGATGTCGAAAGTGACCCGAACGTCGCGGGCCTCGATCAGCGGGGTCGTCATGCGGCGGCCTCCTCGATCGTTTCAATGGAACGGTGACAGGCGCGGGCGCGGCCCGGCGCAAACTCCGCCAGCGGCGGCATCACGTCGGCGCAGGCTTCTTCGACGAAATCGCAGCGCGGGCAGAAAGGGCAACCCTTCGGCGCGCCGGTCATGTTCGGCGGATTGCCCCGGATCGGGGTCATCGCGCGATCCGCATCCAGACGCGGCAGCGCGGCCAGCAAGCCCTTGGTGTAGGGATGGGTCGGGTTTGCGAACAAGGGATCGACGGGCGACTGCTCCATCACCTGACCGCCATACATGACGATCGCGCGCTCGCAGAAGCCCGCGACCACGCCAAGATCGTGGGTGATCAGCACGGTCGCCATGCCCAGCTCGCGGCGCAGCTCGCCCAGCAGGTCCATGATCTGTGCCTGCACGGTCACGTCGAGCGCGGTTGTCGGCTCGTCCGCGATCAGCACGTCGGGTTTGCACAGAAGCGCCATCGCGATCATCACGCGCTGGCGCATCCCGCCCGAGAATTCATGCGGGAAGAGGCGCACGCGGTTTTTCGCGTCCGGGATCTTCACCAGTTCGAGCATTTGCGCAGCTTCGGCCACGGCGGCGCGCTTGCTCAGCCCCTTATGCAGCATCAGCACTTCGGCCATCTGGTCCGAGATGCGCATATAGGGGTTGAGCGCGGTCATCGGGTCCTGAAAGACCATCGAGATCCGGTCGGCGCGCAGCTTGTTCAGCTCGGGTTCGGGCAGGTTCAGAATCTCCCGCCCCTCGAATTTCACCGAGCCCGAGGCTTTCCCATTCGCGGCCAGCAGCCCGAGGATCGAGAAGCTGAGCTGCGACTTGCCCGAACCGGACTCGCCCACGATGCCGAGCGCTTCGCCGCGCTCAAGTGCGAAGCTGACGCCGTTGACGGCGTGGACCTCGCCCTCCTGCGTTGCGAACCGGACGTTGAGGTCGTTGACTTCCAACAATGGCATATCAGCGCTCCTTCGGGTCGAGCGCGTCACGCAGCCCGTCCCCTACGAAATAGAAACCGAACAGGGTGGTGACGAAGAAGAACAGCGGGAAGGCCAGCTGCCACAGCGTGCCGTAGCTCATCGTCCCCGCTCCTTCCGAGATCAGCGCCCCCAGCGAGGTCTGCGGCTCTTGCACGCCGAGCCCGAGGAAGGAGATGAAGCTCTCCGTCAGGATCATCAGCGGCACCAGAAGCGTCGCGAAGACCACCACCACGCCCACGAGGTTGGGCAGGATGTGACGGCGGATGATCGTCGGCGCAGGCACCCCGATGGCGCGCGCGGCCTCCACGTAATCGCGGTTCTTCAGGGTCAGTGTCTGCCCCCGCACGATCCGCGCCATCTCCAGCCAGGATATCAGCCCGACGCCCACGAACAGCATCCCGATCGAGCGGCCATACATGACCAGCAGCAGGATCAGCACGAACATGTAGGGGATCGCCAGAAGGATATCGACGAGGCGCATCATGAAGCCGTCGACGCGGCCCCCGAAATAGCCCGAGATCGCACCGTAGACCGTGCCCACGGAGACCGCGATCAGCGTGCCGATTACGCCCACCAGCAGCGAGATCTGCGTGCCCTGCACGGTGCGCGCGAACAGGTCGCGGCCCAGATCGTCGGCGCCGAAATAGTGGCCGTTGGCGAAGGACGGCGCGGAGGCCGTCGCATCGCCCATCACGTTGTAATCGATGTCGGAATTGTTCCACGCTGCGAGCAGGTTGCCGAACAGCGCAAAGGCCACGACGAAGGCCAGAAGCCCCAGCCCGAAGATCGCGGCCTTGTTGTTAAAGAACCGCCGGCGCGCATCCGCCCAGAGCGAGCGGCCCGCCACGTCTTCGCGGCTCGTTGCCTCGGCGAGCGAGGTCATCTTGGATTCATCTATGACCATGTCAGTACCGGATTTTCGGGTCGATCCATCCGTAGACGATATCGACGACAAGGTTGAACAGGATGGTCAGCGTGCCCAGCAGGATCGTGATCCCCATCATCACCGCGTAGTCGCGGTTGAGCGCGCTATCCACGAAGCTTTTGCCGATCCCACCGGTGGTGAAATACACGTCCACGATCACCGAGCCGGTAATCATCGAGACAAACGCCGGACCGAGATAGGAGATCACCGGCAGCAACGCGGGTTTCAGCGCGTGGCGCATGATGATCTTGCGCTTCGGCAGGCCCTTGGCCCGCGCGGTGCGGATGTGGTTCGAGCTCAGCGTCTCCAGCATGGACGAGCGCGTGATCCGCGCGATCGACGCCATGTAGGAGGTCGAGAGCGCGATCACCGGCATGATCCAGAAGCGCGGGTCGTCGAAGCTCCAGCCGCCGCCGGGCAGCCAGTGCAGGCTCAGCGTGAAGACCAGCACGAGGATCGGCGCCATCACGAAGTTCGGCAGCACCTGCGCGCCGATGGAGATGCCCACGGCGAGATAGTCGAGCCACGAGTTGCGCTTGATCGCCGCGGTCACGCCAAGGGTGACGCCGACCAGAACGGCGGCGATGAAGCTGAGGAAGCCATAGGTCAGCGTGACCGGGAAGCCCTGCGCGATGATGTCGTTCACCGAGCGGTCCTTATACGAGAACGAAGGCCCGAAATCGAAATGGGCGACCACGTTCCACAGATAGGTCGCGATCTGCTTCCATAGCGGCTGGTCGAGCCCGTATTTCGCGTTGAGATTGGCGAGCACCTCGGGCGGCACGGCACGTTCGGAGGTGAACGGCCCGCCGGGCGCCGTGTGCATCAGCAAGAAGCTCGCGATGATGAGCACCAGAAGCGTCGGAATCGCGATGGCGAGACGCTTGAGAATGTAGACGATCATAAGAATGTCCCGAAATAGGTCGGGCGGGCCGATTGCGCGGCCCGCCCGTTATCGTTTCAGCCGGCTTACTTCGCGACCTTGTACATGTTCTTCGCGTACCAGTTCAGCTGGACGTTATCGAACGGGTAGCCCTTGATCTGCGGGTTCAGCAGCATCGGCAGCGAGTAGGCGTAGATCGGCGCCAGCGGCATGTCCTCGGCGAGGATCTTTTCGGCCTTGGTGTAGTCCGCCTGCGGATCGGCCGCCGTCTTCGAGTCCTTCATCAGCTTGTCGTAATCGGCGTTCTTCCACTGACCCGAGTTCTGATCCGACCACGAGGTATTCACGTCGAGATAGGTCGATGCCTCGTTGTAGTCGGCACACCATGCGGTACGCGCCACGTCGAAATCATGCTGACCGTTGAGCTTGTCGAGATAGACCTTCCACTCGTAGTTCTCGAGGGTCGACTTCACGCCGAGCTGCTTCCAGAACTGCTGCACCGCAATCGCGATTTTCTTGTGGTCGGCCGAGGTGTTGTACATGATCCGCAGGTTCAGCGGGTGATCGGGACCGTAGCCGGCTTCCTTCAGAAGCTCCTTGGCTTTGTCCATCCGCTCCTGCTGCGTCATGTCGGCGTAAGCGACGTCCGGCGCCTTGAAGTTCGCGGTCGCCCAGTGGGTCCAGGTGTAGGCCGGTTTCTGGCCGCCCTTGAGGATCTTGTCGACGATGATGTCGCGGTTGATCGCATAGGACAGCGCCTTGCGGACCTTCACGTCCTTGAGCGCCTCGGGGCCGTTCGGGCCGACGTTGAAGCGGTAGGCATAGACACAGGAGCGCGGCGGCGCGTGGGCCGCATCCGGGTATTCCTTCTTCAGGCGCGGATATTGACCGGCCGGGGTCTGCACGAAGTCCAGCTCGCCCGCCTCGTAGCGCGTCAGCGCCTGGTCGTTATCCTGCATCGGGATGAACTTCAGATCGGTCAGCGTGACGTTCGCGGCGTCGTAATAGGCGTCGTTCTTCGTCAGCTCGATCGAGTTGCCGATCTTCCAGCTTTTCAGCTTGTAGGGACCGTTGACGACCATGTTCTCGGGCTTGGTCCAGTCGGAACCGTATTCCTCGACGACCTTCTGCGGCACCGGGAAGGTCGAGGACAGCACGAGCATCTGGCGGAAATAGGGGATCGCGCTGTCGAGCGTCACCTGCAGCGTGTGGTCGTCGAGCGCTTTCACGCCCAGCTCGCTCGGCTTCTTGTCGCCCGCGATCACGTCATGGGCGTTCTTCACCTGCATCAGCTCGATATACCACGAGTATTGCGAGGCGGTCGCCGGATCGGCGAGACGACGCCATGCATAGACGAAGTCCTGCGCGGTGACGGGATCGCCGTTCGACCACTTCTCGTTACGCAGGTGGAACGTGTAGGTCTTCTTGTCGTCGGACACCTCGTAGCTCGTGGCGAGCGCGGGCACGAGATTACCGTGATCGTCCTGCTGGTAGAGACCTTCGAACATCTGCTGAAGAACGTCGTTGCCGTCCTTCGAGGTGCTCAGATCGGGATCGAGCGTCTTGAGATCGTCCTGCATCCAGTAGGTGAAGGTCTGGTCAGCGGCGAGCTTGGTGCCTTCGGGCACTTTGCTCGACTGAGCGAGAACGGGTGCGGCGCTGCCCAGCATCAGGGCAAAAGCGGAAATCGCGGCAATCGACTTCAAGGGATACCTCCAGTTTTCCGGGGTCCGATCGCGCGCAACGCAGAGGCGAGCGCGGGGCCCCGATTTTTCGTTGATGGGGCATCAAGGGCATGATCGGGGCGCGGCGCAAGTCTGACGTCACGGTGCTCACACCCATGTGAGAGCGCATTTCTCGACCTCGGCGAAATCTTTCTGAAACTTGCGTGGCGCCCTAGAATTTTGCAACGAACGCCAAGCTCCGTCGCGTGAGCCAAGGCTCTCTCCCGGCCCTCCGTGACCGAATCTCTCCGCCCGCGACACATCCGTTTGCGCGCCTTTCTTTCTATGTATTTTGACACATCTGCAGGCTGTGCCGCGCGGGCTCGCCTTCGGGCGTGCTATTGACCAACCCCGCCCCCCGGCTAGCTACCCTTGGCGTTACAGCCCCGACAGAACGGACCCCGAATGGCCGAGACCGACCAGAAGACCCCACTTTCGCCCGCACGCCGCTGGGCGGCTGCAGCCGTGCTCCTGCTGGCGAATTTCATGAACCTGATCGACATCACGATCGTCAATGTCGCCCTGCCCTCGATGAAGAACGAGCTGGCGGCCCCGCCGAACCTGATCGAGTGGATCGTCGCGGGCTACACCTTCTCCTTCGCGATCCTGCTGCTGCCGGCGGGACGGATGGGCGACCTTCTGGGCCGGCGCAAGCTGTTCGTGTCGGGCATCGCGCTGTTCACCGCCGCCTCGCTGGTCTGCGGCATCGCGCCGGGGATCGGGACGCTGGTCACCGCGCGCATCGTGCAGGGCGTGGGCGCCGCGATCATGACGCCGCAGACGCTGGCGCTGGTGCCGCGCCTGTTCCCACCAGAGCAACGCGGCGCGGCCTTCGGCCTGTTCGCGCTGACGGCGGGGCTGGCCTCGGTCGCCGGGCCGATCGTGGGCGGGCTGCTGCTGACCGCCGATATCTACGGGCTGGGCTGGCGTCCGATCTTCCTCGTGAACATTCCGCTGGGCATCGCGGCCTTCATCGCGGCGTTGATGCTGGTGCCCAAGGGTCAGGGCAATCGCAAGCTGGGAATCGACAAGGTGGGCATCGCGATCGCGGCCGTGGCGACGCTGGCGCTTCTGTTCCCGCTGGTCGAGGCCCCGTCGATCGGCTGGCAGGTCTGGATGTATCCGATGGTGATCGCGGCGCCGATCCTCGGCTGGGTCTTCATTCGCTGGCAACGGCATCAGGAAGAACGCAACGCCCCCCAGCTTCTGCCGATGCGGCTGCTGCGCTCGGGCTCGTTCCTGTCGGGCAGCCTTCTGAACGCGGCGCTATTCACCGCGGTACCGAGCTATTTCTTCACCATGGCGCTTTATCTTCAGGCGGGTTACGGGCTCACGCCCCTGCAATCGGGGCTGACGACGACGCCCTTCCCGCTGGGCGTGCTGCTGGCTTCGGCCACGACGGGCTGGTTCGGGTCGCGCTGGGTCCGCTGGCGCGTGATGGGCGGCGGCATTCTCATCGCGACGGGCTTCGCGGGGCAGCTCTGGGCGATCTGGACAATGGGCGACGCGATCAGCTGGTGGCGCATGGCGCCGTGGTTCTTCTTTGGCGGCTTTGGCTTGGGCAACACCGTCTCGCCGCTGTTTCAGGTCTCGCTCTCGGCGGCGGATAGCAACGACAGCGGCTCGGCCTCGGGCGCGGTGCAGGCGATCCGGCAGGTCGGCATCTCCTTCGGCATCGCAATCATGGGCGGGATCTTTTTCGGCATGCTGGGCGGCGCGGAGCCGGGCGACCACGAGGCCTATCGCAGCGCGATGATGTCGGCGATCGGCTACGCAATGGTCATCGCGAGCGTGGTGATCCTCACACCGTGGTTCACGCCGATGAAGATCGAGCGCACCGAAGACTGAGCGGGCGGCGCATCCCCGCGCCGTTCCCGTCCCTGTCTCACACGATGACACGATCGTGCACCGCACATGTCACGCGACACTCGCCACGCGCGCCGCGCGCCCCATCTACCCAGACCAGAGGGGCCGTCCGAACCTGGCCCCGACAGATGCGAAAGGAGCGATCCATGCGTTACAGACCTCTCGGCCCCAGCGGCCTCCTCGTCTCGGAACTTTGCCTAGGCACGATGACCTTCGGCGGCTCGGAAGGCATGTGGGGCCAGATCGGCCAGCTGCGTCAGGACGATGCCGACGGCCTTGTGAAAACCGCGGTGGATGCGGGCATCAACTTCATCGACACCGCGAATGTCTATGCGGGCGGCGAGAGCGAGCGCATCCTCGGCCAGAGCCTGCGCAATCTCGGCATCGCGCGCGACGAGGTGGTGATCGCGACCAAGGTGCTCGGCCCGATGGGCGAGGGCATCAACCAGCGCGGCGCCTCGCGCTATCACATCATGGAGCAGTGCAAGCAGAGCCTCGAGCGGCTGCAGCTCGACCATATCGACCTCTACCAGATCCACGGCTTCGACCCGATGACGCCGATCTCGGAGACGCTGGAGGCGCTGACCACGCTCGTGCAGCACGGTCATGTCCGTTATATCGGCCTGTCGAACTGGGCCGCGTGGCAGGTGATGAAGGCGGTGGGCATCGCCGAGGCGCGCAAGCTCGCCCCGATCCTCTCGCTGCAGGCCTATTACACCATCGCCGGGCGCGATCTGGAGCGCGAAGTCGTGCCGATGCTGCGCGACACCGACATGGGCCTGATGGTCTGGAGCCCGCTGGCGGGCGGTCTGCTGTCCGGCAAATACGACCGCGACGGCAAGGGCTCCGACGGACGGCGCGCCAATTTCGACTTCCCGCCGGTCGAGAAGGACCGCGCCCATGACGTGATCGACGCGATGCGCCCGATGGCCGAGAAGCGCGACGCGAGCGTGGCGCAGATCGCGCTGGCATGGCTTCTGCATCAGGAGGTCGTCACCAGCGTCATCGTCGGTGCGAAGCGCAAGGACCAGCTGACCGACAATATCGCCGCGACCGGGATCACCCTCGACGCGGAAGAGCTGGAAACCCTCGACAAGGTCAGCGCCCTGCCCGCCGAATATCCGGGCTGGATGCTGGAGCGTCAGGGCGGCTACCGCCAGCGCTGAACACGCAGTGAACCGATCGGCGCGCCCGGGCGGGTGTTGGCTTGGCCAACCCTGCCCTGGCGCGCCTTTTCATGTCTGCGACCGGGGCCGAAGTCGATGCGCCACTACGCAGCGGCCTCAAATCGGTTCACTTTTTCATGGACCTCGAAAGACACAGAGCGCGTTGAGCGGGAAAGCACTTACCAAGGAGAGTTCCTTTGGCACATTCCCGCTCAGCATCACGGCCACGCAGCATCCTGATTGTTCTGGGGGCGTTGATCGGCGCCGCCATCGCGATCTGGAATTTCGTCACCCCCCTGACCGGCGTGACCGGCACATTCGGTGCCGGGTTGGTGATCGCCTCCTCCGTGTTGATCGCCCTCGCAGGGGTCGCGATCCAGCTGACCGAACCGGGCGCGATCCGCACGATCCTGCGCGTCCTCGTCGCGCTCGGCCTGCTGGGCACCGCAGCGGCCGCCTATTTCCTGCATGAATGGTGGCTGATCGCGGCGATGAGCGTCGTGCTGATCGGCCTCATCTACGACATCGCCTCGAGCCGGGGCGCGCGTTCGAAAGGAGCCTACGCATGAACCGCAAGACCGTCTCGCTCGCCTTCGCCCTCGCCTTCTTTGCTGCCGCCGGCTACGCGCAGGACACGACCGCGACCGACAGCACCGCAACCGACAGCGGCACCGCGACCTCTACCGACAGCAGCTCGACTGACACCGGCAGCACGAGCGACACCGGCACCCAGTCGGACAGCCAGAGCGGCACCGATCAGCAGACCGACAATCCAGCGGCCAACGAGGCCACGCCGCCCGGCCCCGACGCCAATGCCGATCAGCCCAAGCCGGTCGCCGAGAGCGTGGCCCAACCGATGCTCGCCAGCGGTCCGCGTGAGCGTAACGGCACCCCGCTGGTGCCCGAGCAGCCCGTCTGGAACAGCTTCCACGGCCAGCTTTCCGCACAGAAATATTCGCCCCTGACCCAGATCAACCCGGACAATGTGGGCGATCTGGAAAAGGTCTGGCAGGTCCATACCGGCGACGTCTCGGATGGCTCGGGCGACAAGCCCGCCACCGTCTGGTCGGCCACGCCGATCTTTGCCAATGACACGCTCTATATCGGCACGCCCTTCTACCGCGTGCTGGCGCTCGACCCGGCCACGGGCGAGCAGAAATGGGCCTTCGACACGAAATCCAAACTCGAGGCGCTGACCCAGCCCGCGCTGAAGAACCGTGGCGTCGCCTATTGGCAGGCCGAGAACCCGGTCGCGGGCAAGGTGTGCCAGAAGATCGTCTATATCGGCACGATGGATGCGCAGCTCTTCGCGCTCGACGCCGATACCGGCAAGCCCTGCACCGATTTCGGCGATGATGGCGTGCTGAACGTGGACAAATGGAACACGGTCAATGACAGCTTCCCGCTTTCCGTGCTGCAGCCGCCGACGGTTGCAGGCAATCACCTGATCCTCGGCTGGGCCGGTCAGGACTGGGAGTCGGCCGAAGCCCCTCCGGGCGCGGTCTTCTCGGTCGATGCGCAGACCGGGGAGCTGCAATGGTCCTTCGAGACCCTGCCCGAGAATATCCGTCGCAAGACCGGCACCGCGAATGTCTGGACCGCGATGTCCGTCGATCCGGGCCTGAACATGGTCTATCTGCCGGTGGCCTCGCCCTCGCCGAACTACTGGGGCGGCAATCGGACCGAGCAGATCCCCTATGCCACCTCGACCACCGCGCTCGATCTCGACACGGGCAAGGTCGTCTGGTCGCGCCAATGGGTGCATCACGACATCTGGGACTATGACATCAACTCCGCGCCGACGCTGATGGACATCACCGTCGACGGCAAGGAAATCCCGGCGCTGATGCAGGGCACGAAGATGGGCTTCCTGTTCGTCGTGAACCGCGAGACCGGCGAGGATGTCTGGCCGATCGAGGAACGTCCCGTCCCGCAAGGCGACGGCACGGTGAAAGGCGAGGTCTATGCCAAGACCCAGCCCTTCCCGACCAAACCCGCGCCGCTTCTCGACCAGTCGAAGAAGCCCGAGGTCTGGGGCATCGCCGATCTCGTCTCGGGCGGGGCCTGCTCGAAGCTGTTCGACAACCTCACCTATGAGGGGATGTACACCCCGCCGACCACCAAGGGCGAAGGCACGCTGGCCTATCCCGACAGTGCGGGCGGCGTGCAATGGGGCGGCGTGGCCTTCGATCCCGACGCGCAAATCGCGGTCGTGAACACGAGCCACATCGTGCAATACATCAAGCTCTGGGAGCGTCAGGACTACGAGCAGAACGCCGGTGGCTCGGGCAACGAGAACGGCTTCTACCCGCAGAAAGGCGCGCCCTACGGCATGAGCCTCGGCAATGCGCTGAACTCGCTCGGGATGCCGTGCTGGAAGCCGCCCTTCGGCGAGCTGGTCGCGATCGACATGCATACCGGCGACGTGAAATGGCGCAAGCCGCTGGGCAGCTCGCAGAAATACGGGTTCTTCATGCCCGAGAGCATGGGCTCGCCCACGATCGGTGGTCCCGCGGTGACCAAGTCGGGGCTGATCTTCATCGGCGCGACGATGGATGCCAAGGCGCGCGCCTATGACATCCAGACCGGCAAGGAACTGTGGTCCTCGCAGCTCGAAGCTCCGGTCGTCGCGAACCCGGCAATCTACGAGTATAAGGGACGCGAATACGTGGCCTTCATCTCGGGCGGCAACTCGATCCTGAAGCCCACCGTGGGCGATATGGTGGCCGTCTACGCGCTGCCGGAGAACTGATCGCGGCGCGAAAACACAGCGCGGGCGGCGTGGCAAAAACCGCGCCCCCGCCCCCTGACGCACACCGCGTCCGCTACGCCCTCACCGCAACGTGAGGGTTTTCTCACAGGAACTGTTCCGCGTGCGCGGTGTTCCCCATTAAGCTGGTTTGAACGCCCGCCTCCCCAGACGGCTGCGCCAAACCTGAATTCCGGATAAGGGGGACACCATGAAGGTTTCATTTCACGTCAATGGCGAGGCCCGCGCGCTCGACCTCGATCCGCGCGTGACGCTGCTCGACGCGCTGCGCGACCATCTCCAACTCACCGGCTCGAAAAAGGGCTGCGATCATGGCCAATGCGGCGCCTGCACGGTGCTCGTCGACGGGCGGCGGGTAAATTCCTGCCTCAGCCTCGCGGTGATGCATGAAGGCTCCGAGATCACCACTATCGAAGGGCTCGGCACGCCCGACAACCTGAACCCGCTTCAGCAGGAATTCGTCTCCTGCGACGGCTATCAATGCGGCTATTGCACGCCGGGGCAGATCATGTCGGCGACGGGGATGCTCGCCGAGGCCGCCGAAGGCGCGCCCAGCCATGTCAGCGACAGCCTCACCGGCAAATCCGAATTGAGCGACGCCGAAATCGCCGAGCGGATGAGCGGCAACCTCTGCCGCTGCTCGGCCTATCCTTTCATCCGCGAGGCCATCTCGCGCGCGGCCGAAGCGGAGGATAAGCAATGAGACCTTTCGACTATCTTCGCGCAAGCGGGCTCGATGACGCGGCCTCCAAGGCGGGCGAGACCGCGCAGTTCATCGCGGGCGGCACCAACCTGCTGGACCTGATGAAGCTGCAGGTGATGACCCCCGAGACGGTCATCGACATCAACACTATCGACGGGCTGGACAAGATCGAGCCGTATGGGGGCGGGCTGAAGATCGGGGCGCTGGTGCGCAATGCCGATCTCGCCGCCGATCCGCAGGTGCGCCGCGCCTATCCGGTGCTGTCGCGCGCGCTGCTGGCCGGTGCCTCGGGCCAGATCCGCAACAAGGCGACCACGGGCGGCAACCTGCTGCAACGCACGCGCTGCCCCTATTTCTACGACCCGGCGATGGCCTGCAACAAGCGCGACCCCGGCGCGGGCTGTGCCGCCAAGGGCGGTATCAGCCGCATGCTCGCGATCCTGGGCACCTCGGCCGCCTGCAGTGCCGCGCACCCTTCCGATATGGCGGTGGCGATGCGCGCGCTCGATGCGCAGGTGGAAATCCGCGGCACCGATGGAGCAACCCGCACCGTGGCGATGGACGAGCTCTATCAACTGCCCGGCGAGACACCCGAGATCGAGACCTGCCTGAAGTCGGGCGAGATCATCACCGCCGTAATCCTCCCTTCCCCGCAGCCGGACGCCACGCAAAGCTACCGCAAGATCCGCGACCGGGCATCCTATGCCTTCGCGCTGGTCTCGGTCGCCGCCGTGGTCGAGATGGAGGGCGACACGATCAAGCAGGCCTCGCTTGCGTTCGGCGGCATCGGGCCGCGCCCCTGGGCGGATGCGCAGGTCAATGCGATGCTCAAGGGCGAGACCCCGTCGGAGGCGCTGTTCGGCAAAGCCGCCGATACGCTTCTGGCCGAAGCGGTCACCGATCAGGGCAACGATTTCAAACGCGAAATGACCCGCCGCGCGCTGATCGCGGTGATGCGCGAGGCGACGGGCATGGCCCCGGCCTCGACCGGAACGGACAAGGTGGAGGCGCTGGCATGAGCGACACGTTCACGATGAATGAAGCGCAGCCGCGGCTGCTCGACGAAACCAAACAGGGTCTGGTGGGCGCGCCGCTCGATCGCCCCGAGGGCAAGTTGAAAGTGACCGGCACCGCGACCTATGCGGCCGAATTCGCGCCCGAAGGCATGGTGCATGGCGTGATGCTGCGCGCCACGATCACGCGCGGCAAGGTCACCGGCTTTGATGAGACGGAGGCGAAGAAGCTGCCCGGCTATCTGGGTCTGTTCCACGGCCCGGAATTCGTGCGCAACCCGGCACAGGGCATGGCGGGCGCCGCGCCCGTGCGGCCCGGCGACCACGTCGATTATCACGGCCAGCCGATCGGGCTCGTCGTGGCCGAAAGCTTCGAGACCGCCCGCGACGCCGCCGCCCGGATCAAGATCAGCTACGAGCAGAACCCCGGCGCGCCGGTCGATCCCGCGGGCGTGGAGCTTGAGCTGAACGAGAAGCGCGAAACCATTCAGGGCGACCTCGACGCCGCGATGGAGAAGGCCGCGCAATCGGTCGATCTCGAATATACCACCGCAGGTCATGTCGCTGCGGCGATGGAGCCGCATGCGGGTATCGCCGAGTGGAAAGACGGTCGCCTCGTTCTACATGGCTCGCTACAAATGATCCGATTCAACAAGGAAGAGCTGGCCGATGCGGTGGGCGTGGAATCCGACAAGGTCCATATCCTCGCGCCCTATGTGGGCGGCGGGTTCGGCTCCAAGCTGGGCATTTCCGCCGAGCATGTCGGGGCCGCGATCGCCGCGCGCGAACTCGACCGTCCGGTGCGCGTCGTGCTGAGCCGTCAGACCGTCTTCGATGCCATGCTGCGCCGCACCGAGACGTGGCAGCGCCTGCGCCTCGCCGCCGACAAGGACGGCAAGCTGACCGGGATCGGCCACGAGGATCGTGTGTCCAATCTTGAAGGCGAAGGCTTCGCCGAGCCGGTCAACGCCGCGACCCGCTTCATGTATGGCGCGCCCAACCGGGTCATGCGCCAGCATATCTCGCGCAACCACCGCACGCCCTCGGGCTCGGTCCGCGCGCCGGGCGAGGCGGTCGGCACTTTCGCGCTGGAAACCGCGATGGATGAGCTGGCCGAGAAGCTGGGTCTCTGCCCGGTTGAACTGCGCCTGCGCAACATCCCCGAGAAGCACCCCGATACCGGTCAGGCCTATTCGGCCCGCGCGCTGGAAGACAGCCTGCGCGAAGGCGCGAAACGCTTTGGCTGGGATCAGCGCCCGGACACCGGAACGCGTCGCGAAGGCGAATGGCTGATCGGCATGGGCGTCGCGGCTGCGGGGCGGTCGAACTTCCTCGTGCCGTCGGCGGCGCGCGTGACGCTCAGCGCGGACGGTGCGCTGGTCGAGACCGACATGACCGATATCGGCACCGGCAGCTACGCCATCCTCGGCCAGATCGCGGGCGAGATGCTGGGCCTGCCGATCGACAAGGTTTCGGTCCATCTGGCCGATAGCGACCTGCCGGGGGCTTCCGGGTCGGGCGGCTCCTTCGGGGCGTCGTCGTCGGGGTCTTCGGTCTTCCTCGCTGCGCGCAAGATCCGTCAGGAGCTTGCCGACAAGCACGGCTGCAAGCTTGAAGAGTTGAGCCTTGGCAATGGCGAGGTCTCGGGCGGCGGCAAGACCGCGAAACTGGTCGATCTGCTGAGCGATCCGATCAGCGCCGAGTGCAAGATCGAACGCGGCCAGACGGCCAAGAGCCACTTCTCGGCTGGCTACGGCGCCCATTTCGCCGAAGTCGCGGTCAACGAAGTGTCGGGCGAGGTGCGGGTGCGCCGGATGCTCGGCGTGCTCGGCATCGGGCGCGTGCTCAACGAGAAGACCGCGCGCAGCCAGGCCGTCGGCGGCATGGTCTGGGGCGTCGGCTCGGCTCTGCACGAAGAGCTTGGCCACGATCCGCGCACCGGCCATATCGTCACCCGCGATCTGGCGAGTTACCACGTCCCGGCCCACGCGGATATTCCGCGCGAGATGGAGGTGGTGTTCCTGCCCGAGCGCGATGACGAAGCCAACCCGATCCAATCCAAAGGCGTGGGCGAGCTGGGCATCTCGGGCGCAGGGGCCGCGGTGATCAACGCAATCCACAATGCGACGGGCGTGCGGCTATACGACTATCCGGCCACGCCCGACAAAGTTCTCAAGGGGTTTGCCAATGGACGGTAGTCCACTTCGCCAGCGTGCGCGTGTCGAGACCCGGTTGGGCATGGCGGAAATGCCACTGCCCGCGCCGGGACGGCTCGCCGCGCTGGCCATTCTTACGCGGATCGAGGGGGCGGGCTATCGCCCCCTCGGTGCTGCGATGAGCCTCGACGATCGGGGCGACATTCGCGGCCATCTCTCGGCGGGCTGCATCGATGCCGATATCGAACACCACCTGAACAAGGTCGCGCAGGACGGCTGCACGCGGCATCTGCGCTATGGCGAGGGCTCGCCCTTCATCGACCTCGTGCTGCCCTGTGGCGGGGCGCTCGACATCACGGTGATCCCGGCCCCGCCCGTGGCCGATCAGGAGCGCATGGCCGAAGCGATTGACGGTCGGATGCCGCTGTCGCTGCACCTCTCGGGCACGCAGGGCACCGTGACGCTCGAGCCCCAACCCGAAACCGATCTGAGCCTGCACCTCGTGCCCGAGCCGCGTTTCGTGATCTTCGGCACCGGGGTCGAGGCCGAGACCTTTGCGCAGCTCGCCGCTGGCGCAGGCTATCAGGCCGATCTCATCATGCCCGAGCCGGCGAGCCTGCCCGGCGTGACGAGCCACGCATTCCGGCGCAGCAATCCGCTTGGAGACATCACGCCCGACCCGCGCATGGCGGCGCTGTTGTTCTTCCACGATCACGATCGGGAAATCCCGATCCTCGCCCAGCTTCTGGAAAGCGACGCCTTCTTCATCGGCGCGCAGGGCAGCCGCCGCACGGCGCGTCAGCGCGCGGTGGCGCTGCGGCGCAAGGGGCTCTCGGAGGCCGCGATTTCGCGGCTGCGCGGCCCGGTCGGTCTGATCGAACAGGCACGCGAGCCGCGGCTGCTAGCAGTTTCTGTGCTGGCCGAAGTCCTGCAACTGGCGCGGGTCTGAGATTTGGCGCGCAAGATCATAGGCGTGGTCCTGGCGGCGGGCGCGTCGCGGCGCTTCGGCGCCCGTGACAAGCTGGCCGCGCGCGCGGACGGAGACGCCGCGCTTGTGCTGCGCGCGGCCAAGACGCTCCGTGGCCTCGGACTTTATAAACGCTCGGCGATCACCCGCACTCCCCGGCTGCCAAGAGAGCTCCGCGGCGCGGGGCTCGACCTTCTCTGCATCGGAGCGGGTCGCGCCCAGAGCGCGAGCCTGCACCGCGCGATCCGCGCCGCTCAAGCCAGTGGCGCGAGCCACCTGCTGATCGTTCTCGGCGATATGCCCGAAGTCTCTCGCGCGCATCTGCGCCAGCTTCTCAAGACACCCGGTCCCCATCCGGCGATGGCCACTTCAGACGGTCGCCTCGCGCCGCCGGCGCTGATCCCGCGCAGGCTGTTCGCTGCGGCTTTGCGCCTGACGGGCGACCGGGGCGCCGGGACGTTGCTGCGCCGCGCCCCCGACCTGCGACGGGTCCCGCTGCCGCCCGGCACGCTCCACGATATCGACCGGCCCGACGATCTTCGCAAAGCCCCGCTATAGGCGCGAGGCGCGGGACCTGCGCACTCACACCACCTCACGCCTCAGTGTAAAATCGCGACCACCACGTGATCCATATCGCTGCATCTCCCGTATTCCCTGCATGATCCACCACGGGATCTACCCACGATCCAACACAGGGAGAAAGAGAATGCTGAGAAGAACCTTCATGGCCGCAGTCCTCGCCGGTACCGCGCTCGTTTCCGCCCCCGCCTATGCCGACAATCATGGCGGAATGGATATCGTCGACACCGCCGTGAACGCAGGCAGCTTCGAGACGCTCGTGGCCGCCGTGCAGGCCGCCGGTTTGGTCGAGACGCTCAAGGGCGAAGGCCCCTTCACCGTCTTCGCCCCCACCGACGAGGCCTTTGCAGCCCTGCCCGAAGGCACCGTCGACGACCTGCTCAAACCCGAGAACAAGGACACGCTGACGTCGATCCTCACCTATCACGTGGTGCCCGGCAAAGTGATGTCCGGCGATCTGAGCGATGGGATGATGGCCGCGACCGTGCAGGGCTCGGAAGTCACGGTGAAAACCGACCCCGCCGTGATGGTCGATGATGCCAGCGTGACCCAGGCCGATATCGAAGCCAGCAATGGCGTGATCCACGTGATCGACAAGGTGATCATGCCCAAGTGACGGGCTTAAGTAAAAGCCCCAAGTGACGGGGAGGTTTGCCGGAAGGTCCCCCTCTCGGCAGACCGCTCCCGGGCCGTTCGCGCAGCTTCGGATGCGCGGGCGGTTTCTTTTTAGGAGGGTCCGCGGGGGTCCCGGATCGGGGCCGGTCAGGCGTGGGCGCTCAGCAAGGTGCCGCTCCCGCCCGGATTGCCGCCACCCGCGACCATCTCGCTATCCGCCGGCTCGTCATCGGCATGAGTGACCGGCGCTCCGGTAATCCGCGACAGGTTCTGCGAGATCGCCTCGATCGCGGCGTGACACGCCTGATCGCAGTCATGCTTGGGCACGAAGATGCGGGTCAAAGCATGCGCCTGCATGATGTAGGACAGCACATGCGCGATGGCGCCTTGTTCCTCGGGATCAAAGAGCGCTTCATCTTCATAGGTCAGGAAAGACGCACAGATCGGCGTCGCGCCGCAAGCACCCAGCCGGGCGACCAACGCACCGCGCCCGCCGCCTTCCTGGGACAGGCAAACGATGTGCGAGCGGTCGTGCTTGAGCGCCTCCGCGAACGCCCCATGGCACTCGAGATCGCAATCGTCGGGATGGAGCATCAGAACGAGCGCGCCCTCCTCCGACGCGGTCGTCTCCATATTTCGTGACATCATAGTCATATCAGGCCTCCTCCTTTGAAGTAGAGCGATACGCGGCGGGGTCGAATTCCCGGCCCTCTTCGCCGCGCAGCCATTCGGCGGCGCGTCCGGTAATGCGCAAAGCGGGTGTGCAGGCGGCGAGCTGATCGAGGAAGCTCCTCGCCCAGGCGCCGGTATCGGTCGCGTGGACCACTTCCATGCAGGCGGCGTGGCGCGCGCGGCGTTCCTCCAGCGGCATTCTCAGAGCGCGGCGGATCGCGGTTGCGGTCTCGTCGACGTCATGCGGATTGACCAGCAGCGCCTCGGTCATGTCCTCGGCAGCGCCCGCGAAGCGCGACAGCACCAGCACGCCCGGATCGTCCGGATCCTGCGCTGCGACATATTCCTTCGCCACGAGGTTCATCCCGTCGGCAAGCGGCGTCACCAGCGCCGCGCGTGCGCCGCGCAGCAGCCCCGCGATCTCGTCGCGTGGCACCGGGCGGTGCAGGAAGCGCATCGGCGCCCAATGGACCTCACCGAAACGCCCGTTCACCTGACCCGCGATCTGCTGCAGGTCGGCGGTGATCTCCTGATAGGCCTGCACGCTTTCGCGCGACGGCGGCGCGATCTGCACCAGCGAGGCGCGCGGCCCGGTGTCGTAGGTCTCCAGATACCGCTCGAACGCCCGGAAGCGCTGCGGCAACCCCTTGGAGTAGTCGAGCCGGTCGACGCCGATCACATAGGCGTCTCCGAACAATTCGTGCGCGGGCGGCGGCGCGCAGTCCTGCGCCGCCCGGGCGAAGCTCTCAGCTGAAATGCCAATCGGGAAAGACCGGACGGACACCTCCTGCGCGCCGAATTTGATCGCGCCGTTGGGCAGCATTTCTGCCCGTGGATCGGCGCGGAACATCTCGAGGCATCGCGCCACGTCGGCCCGCGTCTGCAGGCCGACCAGGTCGTAATGCGCCAGCCAGCGCGCGAAGGCGGGCGGGTCGGGCAACACGTCGAGATCGGTGATGTTGGGAAAAGGAATATGCAGGAAGAAGCCGATGCGGTTGGTCACGCCCAACCTGCGCAGCTCCTCGGCCAGCGGGAAGAAATGGTAGTCGTGAATCCAGATGTGATCCTCGGGCGAGATCACCTCGGCCATCTGCTCGGCGATCCGGCGGTTCACGCGCAGGTAACCTTCATCGAAGCTGCGATTGATCTCGACCAGATCGGTGCGGTGATGCGCGATCGGCCAGAGCACGGAATTGGCGAAACCGAGATAATAAGCCGCGCGATCCGCCTCGGTCAGGCGGAAGGCGAGCTTGTCATATTGCGTCCCGCCCATATCGATGAGGGTGGGCTCTTCGGGGCCCGTTTCGGGATGCGCCCCGATCCAGATGCCGCCTTTCTCACGCAGCGCCTCATGCAGCGCCACCACGAGCCCGCCCGAGGGCGTCGCCTCGGACGGGATACGGTTGGACACGACGATGAGGCGGGCGGACATGATAAGAGAGACCTCCGGATTGGGCGGCTGAATGCGTTTGTCCCTGTTGGGATATTTCGACCGGGCAACGTCTCCTCGGGCCCGGCAGTTCCTCTGTCCGAGGGCGAAATCAGCCCTTCAGGCGAAAAAAGTTCATATCTTTAACATAAGACAAACAACCGGCTCACCGGGATGCATTTTTTTACACATTTTCAGTCGCTTCCGCGATGTTTTGTGACATCTCGCCCAGCTCGCGCGGATACGGCGCAGGACACATGGCGGGTGATAATTTCTCTGTCGCGACGCGCTTTGGGCACGGAACCACGGCGCGGGCGACAGGTTGGCCTGTCACGGAACACGAGCCGCGACGGAGAGCACCATGTCAGACCCAGGACCGCCTCGCAGCGACCATGCGAGCCCCATGCCGGCCGGCCTGCGCGCGCGGGCCTCGCGCGAGCGGGTTGCCTTCTGGCTGCCGATCGCGATCTTTGCGCTTCTGGTGCTGATCGCGCCCGACATCCTGCTGTTGGTCTTCGCGGGGCTTCTGGTCGCGGTCTTCCTGCGGATGGGCGGCAACGCCATCGCGCGCAGGCTGCACATCCGCGAAGGCTGGGGGCTCGCGCTTTATTCGATCATATTGGTCTGCCTCGCGGTTCTGTTCTTTCTCTATGCGGCGCAGGGCCTGTCCGATCAGCTCGACCAGCTTACGACCGCCCTGCCCAAAGCGATGAGACAGGTGCAGGATTTCATCGACTCGCATGGCTGGCTGCATTCGATCACACGCTCGATCGACCTCGGTTCGATCGCGCCATCGAGCAAAGGGGCCGCCACGACCGTGATGATGTCGATCGGCGTGATCGGGAACGCGATGCTGATCCTGTTCATCGGCGTCTATGGCGCGGTGGAGCCGCAACTGTATCGGCGCGGGATTGCAGCCCTCTTCCCCGCCTCCAAGCGGGACTGGGTCGTTGCGAGTTTCGCGACCGGCTGGGCTGCGCTGTCGGGCTGGCTTTTTGCGCAGCTGATCTCGATGACAGTGATCGGCCTTCTGACCTTCGTCGGGCTGTGGCTGCTGAACGTGCCGCTGGCGGCGATCCTCGCGATCCTCGCGGGGCTTTTGACCTTCATCCCCAATATCGGCCCGGTCCTGTCGGCGATCCCCGCGCTGGCGATGGCCCTCACCGTCAGCCCGATCACGATGCTCTGGGTGGTGCTGCTCTACCTCGCGGTTCAGGCTCTCGAGAGCAACCTCGATCACGCCGCAGATTCAGGAAAAGGCAATGTCGCTGCCCCCGGCCCTCATCATCGCGTTCCAGCTTTTGATGGGCAGCTTCTTCGGCCTTCTTGGCCTTGCGTTGGCGACCCCGCTGCTTGCCGTTCTGATGATGATGACACGACGCCACTACCTGCCGCTGGTCAGGCCCGAGACCGCCTGAGTACGGAGGGGCCTTAGCTGAAGGGCGCGATCTCGAAACCGGCCCCGGTCAGATGGCCGCGCAGAGCGCGCGCCATCGCCAGCGCCTCTGCCCCGTCGCCATGCAGGCAGACCGTGTCGATCTTGCAGGGGATTTCCTTGCCCGACGCGGTCACGATCGCGCCTTTGCGCAGCATCGTCTCGATCCGCGCGCCGACCTCTTCGGCGTCATGCAGAACCGCACCGGGTTTCGAGCGCGCCACCAGCGAGGCGTCATCCTCATAGGCGCGGTCGGCGAAGATCTCGCCCGCCCAATTGGCCTGCAAGTCGCGCGCGACCTGTTCCATCGCGGTTTGCGGCAGCACGACGAGGATGATGTCGGGCTGCACCTTCAGCGCCGCGGCATAGCAGGCGCGGGCGATCTCGGCATTCTCCGAGGCCATGTTCGACAGCGCCCCGTGCAGCTTGAAATGCCGCACCGCGCCGCCCGCCGCGCGGGCCATCGCCTGCGCCGCGCCCAGCTGATAGGTCACCAGATTGGTCAGTTCCTCGGCGCTGAGGTTGAGGCGACGACGTCCGAAGCCCTGCAGATCGGCAAAGCCCGGATGCGCGCCGATGCCGACGTCATTGGCCACGGCCGTCCGCATCGTCCGCGCCATCACATCCGGGTCGCCCGCGTGAAAGCCGCAGGCGACATTGGCCGAGGAGATCACCTCCATCAGCGCCGCGTCGTTGCCCATCACCCACGGGCCGAAGCTCTCGCCGATATCGGCGTTCAGGTCGATCTTAGCCATTCTCTTCCTCCAACTCGCGCCCTGCCGTCACGCCGCTGATCAATTGGTAGCCGAGCAGGTCATGAATGTCGTGCGGATCGCGGATCAGCGGACGCAGTTTGGCGCGTTGCGCCTGCAGCTGCGCCTCCCAGCGCGGCGCCAGCACGTCGGCCTCGTCCAGCGTCACCGCTTTGAACCGCAGCTTCGTCCCCGGCGCGGCCTGAGCTACGCGCGGCAGATCGCAGGGCAGCACGGTGCCGATCCGAGGGTAGCCGCCGATGGTCTGGCATTCGGCGAGCAGCACATAGGGCGTGCCCGCGCCGGTCATCTGGATATCGCCCTCGAAGATCACATCCGAGGCGAGCCCCTTGGCCTTGTCCGAGGTCAGCGCGGGCGCATCGCTCTCGAGCGCCACGCCCTGACGGTTGCCCTGCCGCGCGCGGGTGAATTCGGTCGTGGTGAGCCGCGCGAAGGTATCCTCGTCGAACAGGCCCGTCTGCGGTCCCGGGACGATCCGCAGCGTACCCCCCGAGAAACGGTCGTCCTGCGTGAGAACCATCGCGGGCGCGTCGGGCTCGGGGTCCACGCCCAGCGGCAGGCGCGCGCCCGTGTCCAGCGCCGAGCCGATCCCGGCGGCGAGATGCGCGGAGCGGCTGCCCAGCACTTCGGGCGTCTCGATCCCGCCCGCGAAGGTGAGATAGCCGAACATGCCTGCGCGCGCGGCACCGATCGACAGCACCTCCCCCGGTTCCATTCTGTGGCTCGCACCCCAGCGCAGGGGGCGTCCGTCAAGCTCCGCCTGGATCGGCGCCCCGGTCAGCGCGATCCGCGTCGGGGCCGTGACCTCGAACCGCCCGCCGCTCACCGCCATTTCCAGCGCGGGAAGCGGGCTCCGCGATCCCAGAAGCGCCGCCGCCTCGACCAGGGCCAGCGGATCGACCGCGCCCCCGCGCGAGATGCCTTGCGCCATGCGGCCGGGACGGCCCATGTCTTGCACGCTCACGCTTGGCCCGAGGGCGCGCAGGATCACCGATCCGCCGCTCATGACCGCACCTCGCAGCGCGCGCCGCCCATCGGATCGCCCGCTTTCAGCAGCGCGTCCATTTCGGTGCCGGAGACCGGCGCGAGGCGAACCTCGTCGCCCGCATGCAGCGGCACGGGGTCGGATTGGTCGGGGCGGAACACGTCGAAGGCGGTCCGCGCGATCTGATGCCAACCGGTGGGCGAGGCATTCGCGAACAGCACCAATTGGCGCACCGCCACGCAGAGCGCCCCCTTCGGGACACGCGGGTTCAGCTCGGAGCGGCGCGCGAGGTTCCAATGCTCGGGCAGCAGGCCGAGATAGGGCTGACCGGGGGCGAAGCCGATGGCGAGGACACTCAGCGGGGTCGCGGTGATCTCGTCGATGGCCGCTTGCGGGGAAAGATCCGCCAGCTTCGCCGCCTCTTCCAGATCGGGGCCGTGTTCGTCGCCGAACGCCACGGGCAAATGCCAGACGCGCTGCGCGGGATGCGGCGCCGCACTCTGCCAATTGGCCTCGGACAGCAGGGTCTCCAGCCGCTCGGCCAGCTCGGCCCGCGTCACGGCCTCCGGATCGAAGCGCAGAAGAACCGACACGAGGCTCGGGACGATCTCGCGCAGACCGGCCAGATCGCTCTCCGTCACGCGCTGATGAAAGCTCTGCGCCGCCGCAATCGCGGTGGGCTCCGCGACCAGCGCGAACCGCACGAGCAGCCCGTTCCCGCCAGCCGGCAAAATCTGCGGCCTAAGCGCTTGGGCCGTTCCGGGCCGCAATGCTTCTTCGAGCATCATGTCAGGGCATCTCCACTGGCTCAGACCGCGATTTTGAAACTTATCGTTGACTTTGATTTCATTTTACTGACAATTTGTCAACGTTATGAAAAGGAGGCGGACACGAATTCCGCCGCGACCCGACAGGAGAGAGATATGATCAGATTTGCTGCAAGCTTCGCGGTTGCGCTGGGGCTGGGCACGGCCGTTCAGGCGCAGACCTGGGACATGCCGACGCCGTATGGCGACACCACCTTCCACACCGTGAACATCCGCGATTTCGCCGAGGACGTGTCGAAAGCGACCGACGGCAAGCTGGAGATCAAGGTGCATTCGGCGGGCTCGCTCTTCCCGCATTCCGAGATCAAGAACGCCGTGCGCTCGGGTCAGGTGCCGCTCGGGGAGTTCTTCCTCTCGACGCTCTCGAACGAGGATCTGGCTTTCGGCGTCGACAGCCAGCCCTTCCTCGCCACCAGCTACGATCAGGCCGAAAAGCTGTGGGAGGCGCAGAAGCCCGTCATCACTAAGCTTCTCGACAAGCAGGGCCTGATGCCACTGTTCTCGGTGCCGTGGCCGGCGCAGGGGCTCTACACCAATGGCGAGATCAAATCCGTGGACGACCTCGCGGGTCTGCGCTTCCGTGCCTATAACCCGGCGCTGGAAGAGTTTGCGACGCTTGCCAAGGCCGCGCCCGTGCAGGTCGAAGCGGTCGACATTCCGCAGGCTTTCTCGACCGGTCAGCTGCAGGCGATGATCACCTCGCCCTCGACCGGTGCGAATTCCAAGGCCTGGGACTTCGTCGACACCTACACCAAGATCGACGCCTGGCTGCCCAAGAACATCGTTGTGGTGAACAAGCGCGCCTTCGACCGTCTGAGCGAAGACGAGCAGAAGGCCGTGATGGATGCCGCCGCGACCGCGCAGACCCGCGGCTGGGAGATGTCTGAGAAAGAGGCCGCCGAGAAGACCGCCGTGATGAAGGAAAACGGCATGGCGATCGTCGATCCCAGCCCCGAGCTGGAAGCCGGACTGAAGAAGATCGGCGACGAGATGCTGGCGAACTGGAAAGAGAAAGCCAGCCCCGACGCGCTTGAGGTGCTCAAGGCCTATCAGGGCAACTGAGCCCGCCCGATCCGGCCCTTCCGCGTCCCGCGCGGGAGGGCCTTTTTCGATGCTCACCCCCACTTCAAGCCTTCGGAGCTTTCGCCATGCGTCGCCTGCTCGATCAGGTCTATCTTCTGTCCGGAGGGATCGCGGCCGTCTCGATCCTCGCGATCTGTCTGCTGGTCACGGCACAGGTCGGGCTGAACGTGCTCGCCCGTCTGGGCGGTCCCGCCCTCTCCTACACGATCCCCTCCTATGCCGATTTCGCGGGTTATTTCCTCGCGACGGCAAGCTTCATGGCGCTGGCCCATACGCTGCGCCACGGCAGCCATATCCGCGTCAATCTCGTGCTGACCCGCCTGCCCGCGCGCGGCCAATGGGTGGCCGAGATCGTGGCGCTCGCGTTTGGCTTCGTGGCCAGCGTCTACGCTGTGTGGTTCGCAACCTCGCTGATGCTCGAGAGCCTGCATTACGGCGATATGTCCACCGGCATCGTCGCGATCCCGATCTGGATCCCGCAATGCACGATGGTGGTGGGGCTGGGTCTTCTGGCGCTCGCCTTCCTCGACACGCTGATCGAGAGCATCCGCGCCAAGCGCCCCGTGCTCGTCGATGATGTTTCGGAGTAAACCATGTCCGATCCGATGACCTTCGCAATTCTTCTGGGGCTGCTTCTGGTGCTGCTTGCGGGCGGCGTCTGGGTGGCGCTGTCGCTGCTGATCGTGGCGCTCGCGGGGCTGGCCTTCTTCTCCGGCGCTCCGACCGGGCTGGTGATGGCGACCACGCTTTGGGGCCACAGCCATAGCTGGCCGCTGGCGGCTCTGCCCCTGTTCATCCTGATGGGCGAGATCCTGCTCCGCTCACGCCTGTCCGAGGATATGTTCTCCGGCCTCGCGCCGTGGCTGGGCCGCGCGCCGGGCCGCTTGCTGCATGTGAACGTGCTGGGCTGCGCGATCTTCGCCGCTGTTTCGGGCTCGTCGGCGGCGACGGCGGCCACGATCGGGCGGATGTCTGTGCCCGAGCTCACCCGCCGCGGCTATCCCGAGAGCCTGATCCTCGGCACGCTGGCGGGCTCGGCCACGCTCGGCTTTCTGATCCCGCCCTCGGTGATCCTGATCGTCTATGGCGTCGCGACCGAGCAATCCATCGCGCGGCTCTTCATCGCGGGCATCCTGCCGGGGCTGATGCTGGTGAGCCTGTTCGGCGGCTATGTCGCGCTCCGGGCGTGGATGAACCCCGCGTCGATCCCGCGTGAAGACATCACCCTGAACCTGCGCGAGAAGCTGCGAGCGTCGCGCCGCCTGATCCCGATCGTGATCCTGATCGGCGGCGTGATCGGCTCGATCTATACCGGCGTCGCCTCGCCCACCGATGCGGCGGCCGTCGGCGTGGTCTTCTCGGTGATCCTTGCGATGGCGACGGGCAGCTTCCGTTGGCGCGACTTCAAGGAGGCTCTGTTCTCGGCCACCCGCACCAGCGCGATGATCGCCTTCATCCTGCTGGCGGCCTCGGTGCTGTCGGTCTCGATGGGCTTCACCGGCATCCCGCGCAACCTTGCGGCGTGGATCGGCACGTTCGGTCTGTCGCCCACGGCCCTGCTGGCGGTGCTGACAGTGTTCTTCATCCTGCTGGGCTGCTTCCTCGACGGGATCTCGGTCGTGGTGCTGACTACCTCGATCATCCTGCCGATGGTGGAGGCCGCGGGGATCGACCCGCTGTGGTTTGGTATCTACCTCGTGCTGGTCGTCGAGATGAGCCAGATCACCCCGCCCGTGGGCTTCAACCTCTTCGTGATCCAGGGGCTGACCGGCTACAACATCCTCAAGGTCGCCCGCGCGGCATTGCCCTTCTTCGGGCTGCTGTTGCTGGCGGTGCTGCTGATCACGCTGGTGCCGGGGATCGTGACCTACCTGCCCTCGCTGATGGGCAACTAACCGAACCGACGCGCGGCCTCAGAGCGAGGAGGCCGCGCGGCTCGCCTGATCGTAATAGCCCGACAGCACGCGCAGGGCCGAGGCGATCTCGCGCAGATCCTCGCCCGCCATACCGCCTTTCTGGATCGGCTCGAGCAGGCATTCCTCGCGCACTTTGCGATAGCGTTCGCACAGCTCGCGCCCGCTTTCCGAGGTGCGGTAGAACACTTCCTTGCCGCGCTTCTCGGAATCCAGCAGACCCAGCTTCAACAGCTTGCGCAGCGCATAATTGACCGTATGCGTGTCCTCGATATTGAGCAGGAAGGTGATGTCGTTGAGCCGCTTTTCGCGGTCGCGGTGATTGGTGTTGTGCAGCACGAGGATTTCGAGCGGCGACAGCTCCATCCCCGAAGCCGCCATGCAGCGCTGCATCCATCGCGCGAAGGAGTTGTAGGCGATGATCATCCCGTATTCGAATTCCGAGGCTTCCCAGCCCGGCCCTTCGGCCAGATGGCGGGATGAGACGATGCGGCGTTCTCCTGCGGGCATGAGCGGCGCTCTCCTTTCGTGCGTTTACACCCTCACCTTATAGACATTTCGCTGACATTCTATCCTTGAGAGAAATTCGGCGCGCGCTTTTGCAGGTTCGCCATCACCATTTCCATCTGCGCGGGACCACCGATGATCTCCGCCTGCAGCTCGGCCTCCAGCGCCAGTCCGTCGCCGGGCGGCATCGTCCATGCCTGATCCACCAGCGCCTTGCTCGCCGCCAGCGCCTCGGGGGAGCGTAGCGCGAGATCGGCGGCCATGTCGCGCGCGGCGACCAGCGGCTTTTCCGCGATGCGCGTGATCAGCCCCAGCCTCTGCGCCTCCTCGGCCTCTAGCACCCTGCCGGTCATCATCAGCTCTTTCGCGATATCCGCCCGGACCAGTTTCGGCAGGCTCTGCGAGATGCCCATATCGGGGATCAGCCCCCATTTCGCCTCCATGATCGACAGCCGCGCATCGGGCGCCGCGATCCTGAAATCCGCACCCAGAGCCAGCTGCATCCCCGCCCCGAAAGCCACGCCCTCGATCGCGGCGATCACCGGCACGGGCAGCTGCGCCCATCGCGTCACCGGACGCTGAAAACGGTTCGCGCCCTGCGCATCGCGTTCGGCCATCTGCGCCTTCACCCCCGCCAGATCGGCCGCGAAGCTTTGCATCACACTCAGGTCGAGCCCGGCCGAGAAACAGCCGCCCGCGCCGGCCACGATCACCGCGCGCAGGCCCTTTTTCTGCGACAGGCTCTGCGCCGCCTCGGCCAGCGCGTCGAACATCTCCAGCGTCCAGGCGTTCTTCTTCTCGGGGCGGTTGAGGGTCACCTCCGCCACGCCTTGCGCGCTTACCGAAATCTGCACAGGGTCGGCCATGTCCATCCTCCTCGCTTGGGTCTGCGCACTATGCAGACCCGCCGCCCCCTCGCAAAGCGGAACGCGGGGTCATAGGTAGGAGATCGACAGGCGCGCGCGGCGTTGGACAGCGCTGCGCGGCGCGCTAGCTCTGCCCCGACGGAGGTTCCCCATGCAGCAATTCTCACTTCTCGATCTGTCGCCCGTGCCCGAAGGGAAAACCGCAGCCGATGCGCTGGCGGGAACGGCCGATCTGGCCCGGATGGCCGAAGACGCGGGCTATCACCGCTTCTGGCTGGCCGAGCATCACAACATGCCCGGCATCGCGAGCGCCGCGACCTCGGTGCTGATCGGCCATGTCGCCTCGGTGACCAAGACGATGCGCGTCGGCGCGGGCGGCATCATGCTGCCCAACCACGCGCCGCTGGTGATCGCCGAGCAGTTCGGCACGCTGGCCACGCTCTATCCCGACCGGATCGACCTCGGTCTAGGCCGCGCGCCCGGCACCGATGGCGGCACCGCCCGCGCCCTGCGCCGCAACATGTCGCCCGAGGACACGTTCCCCGCAGACGTACAGGAGCTGCTCGCCTATTTCAGCGACGAGGCAGAGAATTTCCGGGTGCGCGCCATTCCGGGCGCAGGCACCCATGTCCCGATCTGGATCCTCGGTTCGAGCCTCTACGGCGCGCAGCTCGCCGCCTATCTCGGCCTGCCCTATGCCTTTGCGTCGCATTTCGCGCCCGACATGCTGGGCGATGCGCTTGACATCTACCGCCGCGATTTCCGGCCCTCGGCCTATCTCGACAAGCCCTATGCGATGATGGCCGCCGGGGTCTTTGCCGCCGACACCGATGAGGAGGCGCAATATCTGCGCTCGTCTCAGGTGCTGGCCTTTGCGCGACTGCGTTCGGGCAAGCCCGGCAAGCTGCCGCGCCCGACCGAGGATCTGTCCGAAGTGCCGCCGCAGATGATGGTTCAGGTGCAGCGCGCGCTGTCCTGCTCGGCCACCGGCTCCAAGGAGAAGGTGCGCGATGATCTGGCGCGCCTGATCGCGCAATACGAGCCCGACGAGCTGATGGTGACCGGGATGATCCACGACGCGGATGCGCGTCAGAAGTCCTTCAAGATCGCCGCCGAAGTGCTCAGCGAGTTTCGCGAGCAACCCGCCGCAGCCTGAGGCACGGCGCGACACTCAGACATGCAAAGAGGCGGGCCCGAAAGCCCGCCTCTTTTCGTTTCAATCCGTTCCGCTTCAGTGCCCGGTGATCGCCGGGAAGGCCACCAGCAGCCCCACCGCGAGGATCTGGATCGCGATGAAGGGCAGCAGCGAGCGGAAGATCTCGCCCAGAGAGATGTCCTTCGGTGCGACCGATTTCAGATAGAACGCGGCTGGCCCGAAGGGCGGCGACAGGAAGCTCACCTGCATGTTCATCGCGAAGACCACGCCGAACCAGACCGGATCGTAGCCGAGGTCTTTCACGATCGGCACGAAGATCGGCATCGTCAGAAGCGCGATCCCCACCCAGTCGAGGAACATGCCGAGGAAGAACAGGATCGCCATCATCGTCAGGATCACGATGATCGGAGTGTCCGAGACGCCTTTCAGCAGCGACGACACGAAATCGATCCCGCCCATCAGG
Source organism: Thioclava sp. ISO4 (assembly GCF_058105145.1). Lineage (NCBI taxonomy): Bacteria > Pseudomonadati > Pseudomonadota > Alphaproteobacteria > Rhodobacterales > Paracoccaceae > Thioclava > Thioclava sp. ISO4. The sequence continues at coordinate 1,488,503 of NZ_CM176571.1, read as the reverse complement.
TTGAACACACCGACCAGAGCCGAGGCGCCGATACCGATCCAGACGATCATCCCGCAGGTGGCGAGCGTCTGCAGCGCCGCCCCTTTGAGCATCGAGAGCGTTAGCTCGCCCCGGATGATGGTCGAGAGCATCACGCCCGCCACACCAAGCGCCGAGGCCTCGGTGACCGAGGCGATCCCGCCATAGATCGAGCCCAGCACAAAACCGATCACCAGCACCGGCAGCACGAGCCCCTTCAGGAGCTTGATCTTCTCGGACCACGGGCGGTCATCGGGCTCAGGTATGGGCGCCAGATCGGGGTTCAGCTTCACCCGGATGATCACGAAGATCACGTAGAAGGCCGCGAGCATGAAGCCCGGAATGAAGGCCGAGGTGAACAGATCGCCGATCGAGACATTCGCGGTCAGGCCGTAGATGATCAGAACGATCGACGGCGGCACCATGGTCCCCAGTGAGCCACCTGCGCAGATCACGCCGATGGCGAGCTTGCGGTCATAGCCCTGGCGGATCATCTGCGGCAGGGCCAGAAGGCCCAGCAGGACGATCTCGCCGCCGATGATGCCCGACATTGCCGCGAGGATGACTGAGACGAAGATCGTCTGCACCGCCACCGCGCCGCGCATCCGGCCGCCGACGAGTTTCATCGCCTCGAACAGATCGCGTGCGATGCCCGATCGGTCCAGAAGCGCCGCCATCATTACGAACATCGGCACCGAGACGAAGACGAAGCTCGAGACGAAGGAATAGACGCGGCTGGTGATCAGCGGCACCGCCATCGGCCCGAACCAGCCAAGCGCGAAGATCAGCGCGACGAGCAGCGTCACGAAAGCCAGCGGCATGCCGGTCAGCAGAAGACCGATCAGCAGCGCGAAAAGAAGAACCGTGCCGTAGCCGATGCCCAGCGCGGAGAGGTCGAAACTCAGCAGATGTTCGATCATTTACCGGCCTCCGATGCGAAGGCGCCGCGCAGGTAGTTCACCGCCATGACGATGAACTGCACGACCATGAGGCAGAGCACGACGAGAAGGAAAATCTTGAGATAGGCCGGGAATGGCGGATCCCAGGCGCTGCCCGAAGTCTCGAAATGGACCTCGCCGCCGGGACGGAATATCGCCTTCATCACCATGCCGTAGGCGGCCCAGGCGAAGAAGCCGGCCGCGAAGAGGCAGATCAGCGAGATGATCGCGTCGAGGATACGCTTCGCCCGGCCGGTGACCATGTCGTAGATCAGCACGACGCGGATATGGCTGTTGCGCACGACGCAGTAGAGCCCGCCATAGACGAAGGCCATCGCGCAGAGGAAGATCGTCGTCTCATGCGCCCAGATCGTCGGGCTGTCGAAGCCGTAGCGCAGCACGACCTCGTTCAGGAGGATCAGCGCGGAGGCGATGATGCCGAGCGCGAAAACGATACCCACCGCGTTGATCGCGCGGCCGAGGATGCCCGCTTCGGGGATGGTCGCCGCCTCGTCCTCGTTTTGCACCGGTTCCGGCGTGTGCGGATCATGTGCGGGGTGATCCACCCCGGTCTTATCGGGTTGTGACATTGCAAAAACCGCTGCTGTCAGGAAACAGGAAAAGACGCGGGGCCACGCGCGCGGCCCCGCACCGTTAGGGTATCAGAGAAGGTTGTTCTTCTTCAGGTAGGCGGTCAGGACGTCATAGACGTGCTGTGCCTTGTCCGACTTCTTGGCAACCTTTTCCCACTGGGTGATCGCGATGCGGCGGAACTTGGCGCGCTCTTCATCCGACCAGTTGTGGATATGGATCTTGCCACCCGCTTCGGCCTTGGCCACGGCCTTCTTGTCGGCCGCTGCGAGATCGCTGACCTCGTTGGTCGCGAATTCCTTCACCGACTCCTGGAAGGCTTTCTGCAGGTCGGGCGAGAGCGAGTCCCATTCCTTCTTGTTCATCGCAACGCCCACGAGCGGCATCGAGTGGAAGCCCGGGTAGACCGGGTTCGGCGCGATGTCGTTGAGGCCCTGCGCCTGGTTGGTCGAGAACACGGTGTAGTCGGCCGCGTCGATCACGCCCTTGTCGAGCGCGGTGTAGACTTCCGAACCCGGCAGGTTCACCGGGGCCGCGCCAGCCGCCGCGAAGACGTCCTGCACGAGGCCTTCCGGCGCGCGCATCTTCAGACCCTTCAGGTCCGCCACGCCGTCGAGCGGCACTTTCGAGACGAGCGACTCGAGGCCCGTCGTGGTCGAGCCGACGTAGTGCACGCCATAGGGTTCGAACAGGTCGTTCGCGAGTTGCTGGCCACCGCCATTGTTCATGAAGTCCAGCAGCTGATCGGTGCTCGACCATGCGCCGACCGGGTTGCCCAGCAGCGAGAAGGCCGGGTCTTTCCCCGCGAAATAGGAGATGTCGGTGACGATACCGTCGATGATGCCGGCGCCGGTGGCGTCCAGCGTCTCGTTATGTTCGACGACGGAGCCCACGGGCATCATCTCGACCTGAATCTGGTTGTCGGTGCGCTCCGCGAGGTCCTTCGCCCAGTTCTGCTGAAGTTCGAAGTTCGGGTTACCTGCCGGGTCCGAGCTTTGGAACTTGTACTTGTGGGCTTCGGCATTCGCGGCGCTGGCCAGCGCCACGATGGCGACGCTCGCGAGGGCGATTTTACGGATCGGTTTCGTCATGGTGTCCTCCCTTAAAAGACGAAATCAAACTTGTGGGGCCGTGAGGCCCCAGGCGTTCAATATCTGCGCACAAAGCGCCTCTGGCGCTTCGCGGATATCGCAGCTCAGCGGGGCCTCGTCGGGCCCCGGCATTTCCAGATCGGCCAGCTGACTGTCGAGCAGCGCGATCGGCATGTAGTGGTTTTCGCGCGCGGCCATCCGCTGGGCGATCAGGTCGCGCGGCCCGGTGAGATGCGCGAGATGCATCACGCCGAGACTCTGGCGCAGGCGATCCCGGTACGAGTGCTTGAGCGCCGAACAGGCGAAAACGACCGTCCGGCCGTCGCGCCCCGCCTCGATCACGCCCTTCGCCACGAGGTCGAGCCAGTCCCAGCGCATCTCGTCGTTGAGCGGCAGACCGGCGGCCATATGCGCGACATTCTCGGGCGGATGGAAATCGTCAGCATCGAGGAACACGCCGTCCACCGCTTGCGCCACGCGCTGCGCCACCGTCGTCTTGCCGGTGCCGCAAACGCCCATCACAAGGACTGGTATCGCGGTTGCGCTGCTGCTGCTTGCCATCTTGCCTTACCGGGTTCACAGGTGTTTCTTGGACACAGAGGCGTAATGTAAGCGGTTACATTCGTCAATCGCGCTTTTCGAAGAGAGACGCGCCCCAGGGGAGAGGCAATGAATAAAAATAAGGAAAACAAGTCAGTTACGATGCGCGACGTCGCCGACCATGTCGGTGTAAGCGTTGCCACTGTTTCGCGCACCCTGCGCAATCCCGAGGTCGTCTCGCCGGCCGTGAGGGACAAGATCGCCGCCGCAATCGAATCGCTCGGCTACCTGCCGGACCCTGCGGCAAGGGCCCTCGCCTCGACGCGGTCGGACATTATCGGGGTGATCCTGCCCTCGGTGTCGAACAACGTCTTCGCCGATGTGATGGACGGGATCTATTCCGCGGTCGAGGGCACGCATCATTCGGTCCAGCTTGGCTATTCCCGCTACGCGCCGCTGTCGGAAGAGAACCTGATCCGCGTCTTCCTGCGCCAGCGCCCCGCCGGGCTGATCGTGGCCGGGGTCGACCAGACCGAGGCCGCGCAGGCACTATTGCGCGAGGCGGGCTGTCCCGTGGTGCAGATCATGGAGACCGGCAGCGCCCCCTATGACCGGATGATCGGGTTCTCGCATTACGACGCCGCCCGCGCCGCCACCGCGCATCTGATCGCGCAGGGCTATCGCCGCCCCGGCTTCTTGGGCGCGCGGATGGACCCGCGCACGCAGCGCCGCCTGCATGGGTTCCGCGACGAATTGCGCGCGCATGGCATCGAGGAAGGAAAACGCATCCAGACGACCACCCGCCCCTCCTCGGTGACGCTGGGCAGTCATCTGCTCGCGCAGCTGATGGATCTCGCCCCCGAGACCGACGCGATCTTCTGCATCAATGACGACCTCGCTCTGGGGGCGATGTTCGAAGCGCAGCGCCGCAACCTGCGCATTCCCGACGATCTTGGCATCTGCGGGTTCAACGACATGGAGATGATGGCCGCCGCCGAACCGTCGATCTCCTCGGTGCGCACCTTCCGCCGCGAAATGGGCGAAGGCGCGGTGCAATTGATCCTCGATGCGCTTTCAGGCAGCGCCACGCAGGAAAAGGTCGTCGACCTCGGCTTTCAGATCATGCAGCGTCGCTCCACGCGCGGGCGCTGAGCGGGCTGATGGCACTGACCGCCGCGACCTCGGTTACGGAATGCTCTGGAGTTCGGTTGCCCTCCTCGCCCTCGTGGCGGTCGCGGCCTATCTCGCAATCGAGCGGGTCGAACGCGCCATGCTGCGCCGCTACGGGGCCGAGCAACGCGCCAGATAAGATCGGGAGAGACATGACATGACGCCAGCCGTTTTCGCCATTCCGGGTGACATCACGCAACTGACCGGCGGGTTCATCTACGAGCGCAAGCTGCTTGAGGCGCTGCGGGCCGAGGGCCGCCGCGTGGAACATCTGGAACTGCCGCCCGGCTTCCCCGATGCGACGCCCGAGGAGACCGAGGCCGCGCGCCGCCAACTGACCGCTATTCCCGCGGACGTGCCGGTGATCCTCGACGGTCTGGTCTTCGGGTCTATCGACCCGGAGGTGCTCGACGCGATGGCCGCACCCGTGGTGGCGATGCTGCACCATCCGCTGGGGCTCGAGACCGGGCTGACCGAGGACCGCGCGCGCCATCTGCTGACACGGGAGGCGGAGAACCTGCGCCGCGCCGCCCATGTCGTCGTGCCGAGCCCGCATACCAGCGCCATTTTGCAAAAGGAATTCGGCGTCGCACCGGAGCGGATTTCGATCGCCCTGCCGGGCTTCGACCGTCCGCCGGTGATGGAGAGCGCGAAAGCCGCCCCGCCGCTGATCCTCGCGGTCGGGCTATTGGCGCCGCGCAAGGGCCATGACGTGCTGATCGACGCCTTGGCCGAGATCACCGATCTGGACTGGCGTGCGCAGATCGTGGGCAGCGCACAGGACCCGGAGGTCGCCGATGCGCTCGCGGCGCGGATCGCACGGCTCGGGCTGAGCGCGCGGGTGCAGCTTGCCGGACGGATGGAGCGCGACGCACTGGACACCGCCTATCGCGCGGCCTCGATCTTCGCTCTGGCGACGCGCTACGAGGGCTACGGGATCGTCTTCGGCGAGGCGATGCTGCACGGGCTGCCCATCGTGACCTGCCGCACGGGCGCGGTGCCCGACACGGTGCCGCCCGATGCCGGGTTTCTCGTGCCGGTCGATGCGCATCTCGATTTCGCGGAGGCGCTGCGGCAGCTTCTCCAAGACGCTGACCTGCGGCAGCGAATGGGCGCGGCCTCGGCGGTGGCGGGGACCGCCCTTCCGGATTGGCGCGACACGGCGGCGATCATGGGCGCGGTGCTCGACAGCCTTTCCGCGTAACGAAATCTGCCGGCCTCGCGTCTTTCCTTCGGGCGCGCGAATTCGCGGATCGCGCCCTCGGTTCCGACACGATTTTTTGCCTTATGTGATTGATCCGAAAAGGAACGTGCAGCCTGCGGGTCCGTTTCAGCCTCGTAATTTCAAAAGGAGGCATCTCATGAAATCCAAGACCCGCACCCTCACCGCTGGTATCGCCGCAACCCTGATGGGCACGATGGCGCTCGCAGGCTCGCCCGCCAATGCGATGGACCACGCGAAAGGCGTCAAGCCGCGTCCGGATCTCGACAAGCACGTGGCCGCTGCGCTTCAGCAATGCGCCAGCCTCCAGGAGACCTGCAAGCAGGTCGCGACCAATTCCGCAGCCGTTCTGGTCTTCCCCGAAGTGACCACGGTCGACCTCGGCATCGGCGGTTCGGGCGGCTCCGGCGCGCTGATCGAGAATGGCAAGGTTCAGGGCTATTACGACATCGGCAAGGCGTCGGTCGGCCTCCAGCTCGGCGCCAAGCAGGCGAGCCAAATCTACGTCTTCCCGACCAAGAAATCGGTCAGCGAAGTGCAGAACGGCGGCGAATGGCATGTCGGCGCGGGCGCGGGCATCACCGTCGTCAACGCCAATGCGACCGCGAATGTCGAGACCGGCAAGCCGCGCGTCTATGTCTTCGACAGCTCGGGTCTGAACGGCGGTGCGAAGGTCAGCACGCTGCGCATCTGGAAAGACGGCGACAACAGCTGATTGCAGGCGTCTTACCCATCCGGGGGAGGCCCGCGATGCGAAAGGCCCCGGGGTTTGCTTCACCCCCGGGGCCTTTTGTTTTGTTTGTCCGGCGACGTGGCGCGCGGCTCAGGCCTGGCGCGCGTCGCTGATCGCCTTGCGCAGCGTGTCGGCATCGACCGCGCCGGGATAGACGTCGCGCCCGACGATATAGGCGGGCGTGCCACGCAGACCGATCGCGACCGCCTGCCCGTCATTGCGCGAGAGCAGCGCGTCGATCTCCTTGCGGTTGGCCTTGTAGCCCGCCATCGCCTTGTCCGGGTCGACACCGGCCTCGGAGAGCGTCTTCTCGATCAGGTCGTTCGACAGCTTTCCTTGCGTCGCCATCAGCGCCTCGAGACCCGCTTCGTATTTGCCCATGCCCTGCGCGCCCAGCACCAGTTGCGAGGCATAGACCGACGGCGCACCGAAGATCGGCCAGTCCTTCATCACGACGCGCAGATTGCCGTCCTCGCGCATCACCTTCTCGACCACCGGGTGGTTCGATTTGCAGTAGGGGCACTGGTAGTCGAAATACTCGACCAGCGTGATGTCGCCATCCGGATTGCCAAGCGCGGGCGCCTTGGGATCGTGGAACACCGCTTCCGGCGAGATGTCGGCCTGCGCGAGGCTCGCCGTCGGCAGGATCAACGTGGAGCCCGCGGCGACGCTTGCGAGGGTGAGGAAATTCCGGCGATCGATCATGTGTCGTCTCCTGTGGTTTGGGGGAAATCTTCGGGGGAGTAGGGAACGGGCGGCAGCGGCTGGCCCGGCGGCACCGTGCCCTTGCCGCTCTCGGCACGGGTCAGCACGACGACATGCGTGCCTGAGCGGACGCGGTCGGCGAGGTCGATGATGTCCTGATTGAACAGCCGGATGCAGCCCGCCGAGGTCGCCTTGCCGATTGAACTGTCATCCATCGTTCCGTGAATGCGGTAGAGCGTGTCCTTGTTCCCGCGATGCAGGTAAAGCGCCCGCGCGCCGAGCGGATTGTCGAGGCCACCGGCCAGCCCGTCCTTCACCGGTCCGTATAGCTCGGGGTCTTCCTTGATCATGCTCTTGGTCGGCGTCCAGCTCGGCCAGTCGCGCTGATATGGGATATGCCCCTCGCCGGAAAAGCCGCGCCCGTCCTCGCCCACGGCGACCGTATAGCGCAGCGCGCGGTTGTTCTTCTGCACGAGGTAGAGCTTGCGCGCCCAAGGGTCGACGACGATCGTGCCCGGCGGCTCGTCGGTCCAGTAATCGACCTCCTGCCGGGCTTTCTCTTCGCTGAGAAGCTTCGGATCCACCGCCGGGATCGTGCGGCCGTCATCCTCCATCGCGCCGTAGATCGCCTTCACGCGCGCGCTCAGCTGCGGCGCTTGCGGCGCGGGTTGCGGGGCCGGGCTGGGAGGCTCGGGCGCGCAGGCCGCGAGGGCGATCAGCGCGAGAGGGGCGAAGCGGGTGAGGGTCATTGAGCGATCTCCGAAAGCGAGGTCGTGAGTTTCGGCGCGGTCACATCCCCGATCAGCCGGGTGCCCTGCGCCTCCGAATGGTCGGGGCTGAGGAAGATCAGCGTCGGCGGTCCGATCACGCCCAACTGCTTGAGAAGCGCCTGCTGCGGCGCGCCGGTTTTGGTCACATCGACCGCGATGGGCGTGACGTGGCGCAGCGCCGCCTGCACCTGCGGGTCGGGGATCACCTCGCGCGCGATGGTGGCGCATTCGGTGCACCACTCGGCCGTGGTGATCAACATCACCGGCGCGTCCTTCGCGGCGTTCAGCGCAGCATCGAGCGCCTCGGGCGTCTCGACATGGGTGAAGTCATCCTCCGTCAGCACCTCCGACGTGGCGGCCATGACTGTCTGGCCTGCGGTGAAGGGTGCAAGCGGCCGCAGAGGATCGGCGGCGCCGCTCGCCGCGCCGATACCTTCGAGCGCACCGGCCAGCAGCGCCGCGACACCCAGTGCGCCGCCCACGCGGCGCAGGCCCGAGCTTTCCGGTCCGAACCGGTCGCGACCACCGAGGGCCACGCCCGCGCCGATCAGCAGCAGCGCCCAGAGCGCGAGGATCGCGGGCCCCGCGACGACGCGGCTCAAGAGCCAGATCGCCACGCCAAGAAAGACGAAGCCGAAGGCGCGGTTCACGCCGACCATCCATTCGCCCATGCGCGGCAGGATCGCCGAGCCGAACAGCCCCACGGCCATCAGCAACACGCCCTGCCCCAGCCCCAGCGCGAACAGCGCCGAGGCGCCGAGCCCTGCATCGCCCGTCTGCGCGATATAGAGGAAGGCACCAGCCAGCGGGGCGGTCACGCAAGGTCCGACGATCAGCGTCGAGGTGAAACCGAGGATCGCCGCGCCTGCGAGCGTGCCGCGCCGCCCCTGCACGGAACTCACCTTGTTGGTCAGCGCCTGCGGCAGGCGCAGCTCGAACAGGCCGAAGGAAGACAGCGCGAGAACGGCGAACAGCAGCGCCAGCGCGATCACCGTCGCAGGCGCCTGCATCAGGAATTGCAGGTTCTGCCCCGACCACGCAGCCACGATGCCGAGAAGCCCGAAGGCCACGGCCATCGCCAGCACATAGGTCCCGGTCAGCGCCAGCCCGCGCGCGGGTGTCAGGTCTTTGCCTTGCGCACCCAGCATCCCGGCCACAATCGGCACCATCGGCAGCACGCAAGGCGTGAAGGCCAGAAGCAGACCGAAACCGAAGAACGAGGCCACGACCAGCGCCCAGCCGCCTTTCGCCGCGATCCCCGCGACGAGGCCGTCATCGGAGGTGAGGCTCAGGCTGTTTCCGCTTTTTTCGGAGGCGGATGCGGGAGGCGTGGGGGTCTCGGCCTCGGAACTCGCGGCTGGCGCGGAGGACGCGGCGCTCTGCGCATAATCCGGCACTCCGGCGGCTTGGTTCGATTGCGCCGCGCCGGATGCGGGTGCAGTCGCGGCCCCACCCGGCGGCACGATCTCGCGACTTTGTGGCGGGTAGCACAGGCCCTTTTCCTCGCAGCCCTGCCAGTGCAGCGTGAACGGGCCGGTGATGTCGCTCACCACGGCCTCGGTGTGATCGTGCCAGACCTCGACCGTGCCGAAATTCGGATCGTCCTTCATCTCGCCCGGCTGCGTCTCGATCATGGGCGCATCGCCGCCCTCGGCGCTCACCGTCAGATGCTCGCGATAGAGGTAATAGCCCGGCGCGATATCGAAGGAGACCGCGAGCGTCCCGTCCTCCTGCCACGCGGTCTCGACCTGAAACGCCTCTTCGGGCGACAGGGGACCGCTGCCCCCCTTGGGCTTCAGAAGATCGAAGCCCTGCGCCGCAGCGAGGCCGGGCAACAGCAATGAGACCAGAAACACGCCCCAGAGGGCGCGCAGCGATAGACGGGAAAGAGCCTTTGCGTTCATGTTGGCCGGATCGCGGGCGAAGCTTAAGTCAGTCTTAAGATTCGTGGGCAGTATCCGCCGCGAAGGAGAAAAGATGCGCATACTCGTCGTCGAAGATGACAGCATATTGGCGGACGGCCTGCGGGTCGGGCTCGGCATGGCCGGGTTCACCGCCGATGTCGTGTCCTGCCTCGAAGATGCCCGCGCGGCGTTGGCCGGGGCGGAGTATCGCGCGCTCGTGCTGGACCTGATGCTGCCCGACGGCTCCGGGTTAGAGTTGCTGCGCGAATTGCGCGCGGGCCGGGCCGGGTTGCCTGTGTTGCTGCTGACCGCGCGCGATCAGGTCGAGGACCGGGTCGCGGGGCTGGATGCGGGCGCGGATGATTATCTCGGCAAGCCTTTCGATCTGGACGAGCTGGCCGCCCGGCTGCGCGCCCTTTCGCGCCGGTCTGACGGGCGGGCGGCGGCGCAGATTTCCCATGCCGGGCTGGAGCTCGACCCCGGCACCCGCAGCGCGGCCTTCAACGGCCAGCCGCTGAAACTCTCGCGTCGCGAATTCGCCGTGTTGCAGGCGCTGGCCGAACGCCCCGGACGGGTGCTCGCGAAATCGGACCTCGAAGACCGGCTCTACGGCTGGGACGAAGAGGTCGAGAGCAACGCCGTCGAAGTTCATATCCACCATCTGCGCGCCAAGCTCGGGCGCGATTTCATCGAAACCCTGCGCGGCATCGGCTACCGGCTGCGCCCAGAGGAGACCTCGCCATCTCGCTCCGCCTCCGCCTCTTCCTGATCCTCACCGGCGCGACGCTGGCCGTCTGGCTGTCCGCCGTGTTCTGGATCGAGCATTCCACCCGCGCCGAGGTGACGCGGGTGCTCGATGCGCGACTGGTGGAGGCGGCGCGGATGGTCTCGTCGCTGGTCTCGAAAAACCAGATCTCGCTGAACAGGGACGACCCCGCGCAGATCACGCTGTCGCATGATGAGAGCTACGAACATCAGCAATTCTGCCAGATCTGGTCTTTTACCCAAGGGCTCGTCGGACGCTCGAACGGGGCGCCGAGCGCGCAGCTGGTGCCCGCCGATGCGACCGGCTTCCGCGATGTGACACGCGACGGCAAGGACCTGCGGGTCTACACGATCATCGACCCCGATCTGGGCGGGCAGGTCACGGTGGGCGACAGTCTTGCCATGCGCAACCGGCTGGTGCGCGATGTAATAGAGGGGTTCCTCTGGCCCGCGCTGGTGATCCTGCCGGTGATGTGGGGGCTGATCTGGTTTGCGATCTCGCGCGGGCTGGCGCCGCTCGACCGGTTCGCCCGCGATCTGGAGGCGCGGCCCAGCGAGGATCTGCGCGCCCTGCCCGGCACTGCGCGGCAGCCCCGCGAAATTCGCCCGCTCGCAGACGCGCTCGACGATCTTTTGGCGCGTCTGGCGGCGGCGCGCGGGCGTGAGCGGGAATTCATCGCCTATGCCGCGCATGAGATGAAAACGCCGCTCGCCGGGCTGAAGACGCAGGCCCATATCGCGCGCCATGCACCCGATACCGACACGCGCGAACACGCGCTCGCCGCGATCTCGACCTCGGTGGACCGGACCGACCGGATGGTGCGCCAACTTCTCGATCTGGCGCAGGTGGACAGTCGCGAGGCGCGCGCCACTTCGGTGGAGTTGAACGGGCTCCTGCGGCAGGTGCTGGGCGATCTGGCGGGGCTGGCCACGCGGCGCGGCGTGACGCTGGAACTCGACGGCGCGCCGGACGCGCCGACGGTGGAGGGCGATCCGCTACTTCTGTCGCTCGCCCTGCGCAACCTGATCGAGAACGCGGTGCAGGCGAGCCCGGACGGGGCGCCGATCAAGGTCAGCGTGACCACCTCCGACGCTGCGCTTTTGGTCGACATTCACGACCACGGGCCGGGCCTGCCGCCCGAGATCGCGCAGCAGGCAGGGCAGAAATTCGTCAAGGGCAAGGGCGCGGATGCGAATGGCTCGGGCCTCGGCCTTTCGATCGCGCACGACGCACTGACCCGTTTGGGCGGCACGCTGAGCTTCGAGATGCGCCCGGACGAGCATCATACGCGGGTCGATCTGCCTGCCGCGTGAGGCGCGGCCTCGCTCCGCCGTGTCGTGCATCGCCTCGCAATACGGCGCGACATCGAGCTTGGTATGACCCGCAACCGCGAAGCCGATTTGGTCACGGAGTAGATTTCACCGGGGATGCTGACCCGAGTCAGTCAAAACTGGCCTTTGCCGGATCGCACGCGCGGCCAAGTCCGTTCCTTATGCTCGCCCCGGAGCTGGCGCTAGCCCCCTGCCCCGTCCGCATAGGGCCGCACCATGTCGATCAGCGGCACCTGTGCGCGCATCCGAACACTGAGAAGCGCAGTGCCGCTGATCTTCCGCTGCACGAAGAGGGTGTGTGCGGGCGGCAGGTGCCAACTGGATCGGTCGGCCATGATCGGGGCGGCGGTCTCGCGCAGCGCCTCCACGAAGCTGCGGTCGGAGAAGTCGAACAGCGCGCCGTGCGCACGGCTATCCGCGATATGGGCCATCAGAATGTCGATCATCTTGTCAAAAGCAGCGCCATGCCGCGAAAGCTGCGCCTCGGAGACAAAGCCGATCTCCAGCAGTCCCGCGCGCAACCCCGCACGATCCTCGGCCAGCCCCGCTTGCAGCAGGCGGCGATAGGCGGCGGCGGTCTCCGGGCCTATGGAGCGCGCAGCCCCGAAGTCGAGAAGCACGATCCGCTCCTCATCGGGCTGCCAGCGGAAATTTCCGAAATTCGGATCGGTCTGCATGTAGCCGAAGGTGAACACCTCGCGCAGCAGCAGGTCCAAGAGCGCGCTCATCACCTGATCGCGCTGCGGCTGATCGGCCTCGGTCAGCGTCTCGATCGGGCGGCCGGGCAGGAAATCCATCGGCAGGATCGTCGGGCGCAGAAGATCATCGATCGGCTGGGGCAGCACGAAACGCGGGTCATCGGCGAGTAATGCGCGATAGCGGCGCATCTGCTCGGCCTCGCGCAGATAGTCGGCTTCCTCATGCAATTGCCGCTTCGCCTCGGCCAAAAGCGGCGCGAGATCGAGCCCCGCAGGCAGCAGCCCCGAATAGCGCAACAGCGTGGCGACATTGTCGATATCGGCGTCGATACTGTCGGCCACGCCAGGATATTGCGCCTTCACCGCCAGTTCGCGCCCAGACGGCAGAACCGCGCGATGCACCTGCCCGATGGAGGCCGCCGCGATGGGCCGGGATTCGAACCGGGCGAACCGCTTGCGCCAATCCGGTCCCCATTCGGCGATCAGGATGCGGTCGAGCTGCTTGGGCGGCATCACATCCGCCGCCTCGCGCAGCCGCGCCAGTATCTCGGTCAACTCGGCGGGCAGCACATCGCCCGCATCGAGCGAGATCATCTGACCGAGCTTCATCGCAGCCCCGCGCAGCCGTCCCAGCTGGTCGCTCACCCGGCGCGCATTGCCCGGTGTCAGCACCAGATCGGAGAGCTGCGGACGCTCGCCCCTGGCCCAGCGCTTCGCGCCCTCGCCGAGCACCCCTGCGGCAACCCCGCCTGCCATCTGGCCGAAAGCGGCGAGACGGCTGATCCTTCCCTTGGGCACACGGCGCGCGCGGTCTGTCATGCGGGGTCTCCTGTCACGTGGGTATTCAGGATACGCAAGGCCGGACGTTTCGGCCCAGTCGTATCCGACACGCGCGCGAAAGGCATCGCGGGACGGGGCGGGCTGGACGTTTGTCGCGCCGGCACATTTCCCTTACGAGGAGGCTGGCATGCGTGAAGAGTGGCGTGGTCACCGGGATGTGCGCGCCACGCCCGGAACCCCGCCAAGGCGCCTCGCATTCGGCCAGAAACACCATCACGAACAGGAGCAGAGCATGGCAAAAATCGCATTTCTAGGCATGGGCGCGATGGGCTCGCGGATGGCGCGGACCCTTCTGGATGCGGGCCACGATCTGATCGTCTGGAACCGGACGCCGGAGCGCTGCGCGCCGCTCGTCGAGGCCGGGGCCACGCAGACCGACACCCCGCGCGACGCCGCAGCACAGGCCGAATTCACGATCTCGATGCTGCGCGACACCGAGGTCTCGCGCGAGGTCTGGTGCGACCCGGAAACCGGCGCTTTCGCCGGGCTTCCCGAAGAGGCCATCGCGATCGAATGCTCGACCATCACGCCCGAGGGGGCGATCGCGTTGGGCGAATACGCCCGCGAACGTGGTCTGAGTTTCCTCGAAGCACCGGTCTCGGGCACCCTGCCGCAAGCCGAGAACGGAGTGCTGGTCTATTTCCTCGGCGGTGAGGCCGAGACCGCCAAGCGGGCGCATGACGTGCTCGAACCGCTCGCCAAGGCGCAGCACCATGTCGGCACCTGGGGCATGGGCGCGCGGATGAAGCTCGCCACGAATGCGATGCTGGGCGTTCAGGTCGCCGCCTGGGCCGAGATCCTGCCGATGCTCGAGCGCGGCGGCATGGATATCGATCTTGCGCTGGAGGCGCTGTCCTCCACCCCGATCTGGACGCCGAACGCGCCCTATATCACCGGCACGATGCAGCGCTCGGATTTCACGCCGCAATTCCCGGTCGACCTGATCTCGAAGGACTTCCGCTATGCCATCGCCGAGGGCGGGGAAGCGCGGATGCCGATGACCGAGGCCGCGAAACGCCTCTTTGCGCGAGCCAGCGAGGCCGGTCATGGCGCAGAGAACATGACCGGCGTCGTGCAGGTGAACCGCGACTGAGGCGTCCTCAGTCTGCCGATTGCGGGATCAGGATGCGGTCGAAGAAATCCGCGACCGTATCCACCGCATCGAGCGGCAGCACCTGCGCGACATACTGATCGGGCCGCAGCACCAGCAAGGCGCCCTGCGCCCGGTCGATGCCGCGAAGGTCGAAGATGTCGGGGCCGGTGACGGCGGGGCAGAAGGCCTTCTCGTAATCGACCAGCCCGTAGCCCCCCTTCTTGGGACGCAGGAGCGCGGGCAGCGCCTCGATGCGCATCTCGCGATAGGGCGTCTGGAAGACCGCGCGCAGGTCGATGACCCTGTCGATATCCGCGCCCTCCGGCGTGAAGCGGTGAATGAGCCCCTCCGGCCCATCGAGCCGGTCGCATAGTTGCGCGATCGCACCGCCCGCCTCGCCGGTGTCACCCGTCGGCGCAAACGCCAGAAGCCGCCAGCGCCCATCCGCCTTGAACGCATGGCCCAGCTGCACCGGCTTCGCATCCGCCAAGCGCACCACCGGCGCGGAGTGGAAACGCTTGCCTACGACCTGCCCGGCGGCCAGCGCCTGATGCGCGGCGTCGCCAATCAGAAGTCCCGGCGCGTATTGCGTCTCGACCCCGGCGGTATAGCGCCCGTGTTTCTGGAAATAGGCCTGAAACTGCGCCTCTTCCTCCTTGGTCTGCGGCTTCGCGCTGAACAGCCGCGCCATGTCGCGGTCGAAATCGATCAGTTCCTGCGCCTTGGCCTGACGTTCCTCGGAATAGCTCTGCAGCAATTCGGGCCGCGCCTGTCCGCGCAGCACGGCGGCCAGTTTCCAGCCGAGGTTGAACGTGTCGGCCATCGAGACGTTCATCCCCTGCCCCGCCTTCGGGCTATGGGTGTGGCAGGCATCGCCCGCGATGAAGATGCGCGGCTCGGACGCGCCGTCTCTGTCGCTGTCGTCGAACCCGTCGCACACACGCTGGCCGATCTCATAGGCCGACCACCATGCGACCTCCTTCACCTCCAGCGCATAGGGGGAGAGGATCGCCTGCGCCTTCTCGATCAGCATCTCGGCGCTGACATTGCGATCTGCGGCGCGCTCGTCGCCATGCAGCGCGTCGAGCTCGATATAGAGCCGCACCAGATAGCCGCCTTCGCGCGGGATGATCAGGATGCTGCCCTCGGTTGCCGACTGGATCGCCGCCTTGAGCCGGATATCGGGAAAATCCGTGACCGGCAGCACATCCATCACGCCCCAGAGCTGGCGCGCGGATTCGCCGTGCAATTCGTGCCCGATGGATTTGCGCACCGTGCTGCGCGCGCCGTCGCAGCCGACGACATAGCGCGCGCGGATCGTCTCGGTCTCGCCCGGCGCATCGAGGCAGTCGAATGTCGCGACGAGCGGATAATCGGGGTCGTCGGTGCGGGTGAGCGTGGTCAGCGCGCGGTCGTAATCCGGGGTCAGACGGCGCGCGCCGTTGCGCATCGTCTCGAGGTAGAAATCATGGACCCGCGCCTGATTGAGGATGACATGCGGCATCTCGGACAGATCGTCGGCCACGTCCTGAATCCGGTCGGCCCGTTGCAGTCCCTCGCCTTGCGCGCCGGGCCGCCAGAAGGCGACCTCGTTCACCCAATAGCCCTCTTTCATGACCTTCTCGGCGAAGCCGAAAGCCTCGAACATCTCGACCGAGCGGCAGGCGATCCCGTCCGCCTGCCCGACTTCGAGCGGGCCGGGTTTGCGCTCGATGATGCGCACGGAAATCTCGGGGAAGGCTGCAAGCTGCGCCGCAAGCGTCAGCCCCGCCGGCCCGCAGCCGACGATCAGCACATCGACCGCGTCGAGCGTCTCCCCCGCCTGCGGATGACGCGGCGCGATGGCCGGATCGCCGGTAGTGAACCCGTTCAGATGAAACTGCATAGCGCGCCCTCCCAATTGATATGCATACTTACCATTACCGGAAAGACTGGCGTCACGTCAATATGGTAAGTATACATATCGAATAACACCCCCAAACCGGAGCGCCCTCGATGAAACGCGATCTCGAAACCTTGCCCGGCCATCTGATCCGGCGGCTGAACCAGCGCTCGACGGCGGTGTTCCAGAAGCGGATCAAGGACGCCCCGGTGGAGCTGACCTCGGTGCAATTCGCCGCGCTCGACGCGCTGTCGCGTGAGCCGGGAATGGATCAGGCGCAGCTGGCCGCGCGCATCGCCTATGACCGCGCGACGATCGGGGATGTGGTGAAGCGACTGGTGCAGAAGGGGCTTGTCGCGCGGGCCGTCAGCGAGACGGATCGGCGCGCCCGCAGCCTGCATCTGACGCCCGAGGGGACAGCCGCACTGGAGGGCGCGCGGCCCGTGGTGACGCGGCTGCAGGCTGAAATCCTGGAAGGGTTGAGCGAGGAAGAGGCCGCGCAGTTCATCGCGCTTGCCCGCAAGGCGGTCGCCCCGCAGGACTGAAAAAGGGAGGCGGATCGCACCGCCTCCCCCAATTCTTTCCGTCCGGACGAGCTCAGCCCTTCTTCAGGTCGAGCTTGTCCATCGGCATCGAACGCACGCGCTGCCCGGTCAGCACCGAAACCGCATTCGCGATCGCCGGCGGCACGGCGGGCAGCGGTGGTTCGCCCACGCCGCCCATCTTCGCGCCGCTCTCGATCACCTTCGCATGGATGCGCGGCGCCCGCGCCCCACCGAGGATCGGGTAGTAGTCGAAGTTGCGCGCGGTCGGCTCGCCGTTCTTGTAGGCGACCTCTTCGATCAGCGCCTCGGAGGTGCCGAGCGTGGCCGCCCCCATGATCTGCGCCTTGATGATCGCCGGGTTCACGATGCTGCCCGGATCGAGCACGTCCCAGATGTCATGCACGACGATCTGGCCGTCCTGAATCGAGACCTCGGCAATCGCCGCCGCTTCGCTGCCGAAGGGCGAGGCCATCGCGACACCGCGGGCGCGGCGGGTGCCGTCCTCGGCATCGAAGGGGCCACGCTTCCAGCCGCCCGACAGATCGCCGACCGCTTTGAGCAGATTGGTCAGACGCTCGTTCCCTTCGAGCAGCTTCATGCGCAGCTCATAGGGGTCCTGCCCGCCCGCATCAGCCATCTCGTCGAGGAAGGCCTCATAGAAGAAGTCGTTCATCGAATGACCGACCGAGCGCCAATAGGCGAGCGAGGTCGGGTTCTCGACAAAGTTCTGCGCAATGCGGCGATTGGGGATCGCGTAGCTTTTGCCGGTCAGCCCTTCGACGGCCATCGCATCGACCTTGTCGGGGTTGTGGCCGTTGAGCGCCTCGGTCGGGCCTTCACAGGCAGAAATCGCCTCGAGCGCCACCGGCATGCCCTGATCGTCCAGCGCACCACGGAAACGCACCGCCGCCATCGGGCGCAGCGGGTCGCGCAGGAATTCCTGCTCGCGCGTCCAGATCACCTTGATCGGCTTGCCGACCTCTTTCGCAAGCTGGACCGCCTGCGGGAAGGGGTTGGCCGCCGGATAGAGGAAGTGCCGCCCGAAGAAACCGCCCAGCATCGGCGAGTTGACCTTCACCTGCTCGGGCTTAATGCCCGCCGCATCCGCGATCTGAGCCTGGAACTGCTCGGGCGCCTGATTGGGCAGCCAGATGTCGAGCGTGCCATCCTCGTTGAACCGCGCCAGCGTCGAGGCGGGCTCGATCTGGGCGTGGTGCAGGTATTGGCTCTGATAGGTCGCATCGACCGTCTTGGCCGCGCCGTCGAAGCCCGAGGTGATGTCGCCTTCGCTCTCGGCCTCGGTGCCGTCGCCTTTGGTGTTGGCCAGTTGCTTGGCGAAGTCCTCGGTCGAGAAATCGGCGGGCATGTAGCGGATCTTGGACTTCTCGTCCTCGTTCGGCTCCTGCCAGTCGACCTTGGCGGCTTCGACCGCCGTTTTCGCATCCCAGAACCGCTCGGCCACAACAGCCACCGCCCCGTCGAGCTTGTGTACTGACATGACGCCGGCCATGCCCTTCACCTCGTCGAGATTGCTGATGTCGCCGGGCTTGAGACCCAGACGCGGTGCGTGCTGGACGGCTGCGTGGAGCATGCCGTCGACCTTGGCATCCATTGCATACATCGCCTTGCCGGTCGATTTCTCGTAGACGTCGACGCGCTTCACGGGCTCGCCGATCCACTTGAAGTCCTTGGGATCTTTCAGCGTCACGGAGTCGGGGCTCGGCACCTCTTGGTCGAGCGCATCGCCCGCCAGTTCGCCATAGCCCAGCGACTTGCCGGAGGCCTTGTGGACCACCTTGCCCGGCTCGGTCGACAGATCCGACACCGGCGCGCCGAGCTTCTTCGCCGCCGCTTCCAGCATCAGCTGCCGTGCCGCCGCGCCCAGCTTGCGCATCGTGTCGTAGCTGGTGCGCACCGACATGGAGCCGCCGGTGATCCGCATCTTGCCATAGACCACGAGGTAATCGCTGCCCGCGGGCGCGTTCTCGACGATGAAGCTATCGGGAGCCACGTCCATTTCCTCGCCCACGATCTGCGCCATCGCGGTGAAGACGCCCTGCCCGCCTTCGTTGAACGGGCTCAGCAGGCGGACCTTGCCGTCCTTGCGCAGCTCGAGGAAGGCCGGGACGTTCGAGCCGGGCGGCATGTCCTTCGCGGCGGCGGCTGCCTTGTTGGGCGCGACGCTCAGGCCGAAGCCCAGCACGAGCGAGCCCGCGGTGATACCGGCCGAGGCCAGCAGGAAACGGCGGCGCGAGACGTTCTCGGGCGCGCCGGTCGGGTAGCCGGGATCGGAGATTTTGGGATCGTGGTCGTTCATTGCGCATCCCCCGCCTTCGCTGCATCGGTACCGGCAATCGAGGCGATCGTGTCGTTGATCGCATTATAGGTGCCGCAGCGGCACAGGTTGGTCATAGCTGCCGTGATATCATCTTCGGTGGGCTTGTCGTTCGACTTCAGCAGCAAGGTCGCCGCCATCACCTGACCGGACTGGCAATAGCCGCATTGCGGCACTTCCTTGTCGACCCAGGCCTCGACGACACGCTTGCCGACGGGGTCGTTCTCGATCTCTTCGATGGTGGTGACTTCGCTGTCGCCGACAGCGCTGACCGGCAGCACGCAGCTGCGCTGCACCATCCCGTCGAGCAGCACCGAACAGGCGCCACATTGTGCGATCCCGCAGCCGAATTTCGTGCCGGTCATGCCCAGTTCATCGCGGATGACCCAAAGCAGCGGGGTATCCGGGCCGGACTGCACGTCGACGGACTTGCCGTTGATTTTCAATTTCATGAGTTTCTCCTCGCCGTTTTATCGGTGAGCGCTCGCGCGGCGCTGGTTAGCCGCCTTTCACCTAGGGCACGCGCGGCGCGAGGCACTAAATTTTCGTGAAAACGTCGCGAGAAGATGGATCCACCGGGGGGCTGAAGCGTCAGCGCGGCGCGGCGCCCTGCCCTCGTTTCGATCCCGTGAAGGCAGGGAAACCGCGCGCCGCGCCGGAGGCCTTTGGAAGGCCAGCGCTCAGCCGCGCCAGGTGCGGACGGGGCCGCAATCGACATGCACGAAATGCTCGCTCGGATAGTAGCCGACACCGCCGCCACGGATGCGCAGGGCCACTTTATGCAGCGTGCTGGTCGAGACGTTCGGATGCGTCAGATCGAGCGCCTCGCCCCGCATGTGGTAGCTATGCGTCGCGCCATGCACCAGACGGTTCGTCTTCGGCGTGCGGTAGCCCGACACCAGCATCAGCGGCGTGCTCTGCTCGAGCATGTTCTGCATGTTATAGGCGATGTTGACCGTGCGATTGTCGATCTTCACCTCTTTCTCCTGACGCCAGTCGCGGGCGATCCGGTAGAACTCGCGCATCGCGTCGTCGTCATACTGCCCCTTCGCGAAATAGACCGCGTCGAAATTCTCGTTGGTATGCGGATTGTGGAAGCGCAGGCGGCGCTCGTCCGTCTGGCCTGCCTGTGCCGGGGTAACGATGTAGGGGGTTGCGAGGGCGCCCGCCGCGCCCAGGAGAAACTCGCGCCGGAGCAGTCCTGATGCCTTTGCCATGATTGTTGTCCCTTCGAATGCGTGTCGAAGGGCGCAAATTCGAAATTTCGGGGACGAACAAAAGGGCCGCACGCGGTTCCATCGATGGAACCGGCAGCCAAATGCCGAGAGCTCAGCAGGGAGTTGCCGACAGACGCGTCTACCTCAAGGTCATCTGAACGGTTGTTACCTCTTGAAACCCGCGCAGCCCTTGCAGGTCACGCAGGCGCGAGGGAGCGCGATGGCGACCTCACACATGAGAGAGGCCGGATTTCGAGGATCCGAACACGGAACCCCGTCTTGCACACCACGCGATTCGCGCTGTGAGGGCGTAGCCATCCCCAAGGTGCAGCAGCGGCTCGGTGAACCTTTCGGTCACCGATAAGTGCCGTCCAACGCGGAATGTCGACATAGGTTCCGGAAAAAATCGGAAGGCCTGTGGCATGGGCGGCACAGATGCGCGGGGAACAGCGCGCCGAAACAGGTGGATGACAAAAGGCGGGATCTCGCATCTGCAGCCGCGCGGCCACGATGCAGACCCACCTGCACGCCGCCGCGACGACGGCGCGCAAAGGGTTCACCGCCGGATCCGCCCCGGAGGCTTAGACCGCTGCGAAAAGCGGCGCGCCGATATAGGAGCCTTTCGGCGCGGCAGGCGGCACCCAGAACAGCCCCGATCCGGTGTGGGAGATGTATTCGTTCAGCAGATCCGACGCGCCAAGCCGCCGTTGCAGTGCCTCGAAATGCGCGGGGTCGTTCTGGTAGCTGATGAAGAACAGCCCCGCATCGAGCCGTCCAACCGCATTCAGCCCGCCGGTGAAGTTGTAGCCACGCCGCAGGATGCGGATGCCGTCATTGGTTTCATGCGCCGACAGACGGATATGGGCATGCGTCGGGATCAACGGTTCGCCTTGCGCGTTCTTCGCCTTGAAATCGGGCGTGTCGAATTCATCCGTGCCGGTCAGCGGCGCGCCGGTGAGCTTGTGCCGCCCGAACACGTCGTTCTGGTGGCTGACCTGCGCGTTGTCCCAGTTCTCGATATGCATCTCGATCCGGCGCATCACCTGATAGGTGCCGCCATGCTGCCATTCGGGACCGTCATTGGCCCAGACATGCTGTGCGAGCTGCTCGGGCGTGGTGATGTTGCGGGTGCCGTCGCGATAGCCAAAGAGATTGCGCGGCGTCTCCTGCCCGGCCCCGGCCGAGGCGCGCCCGAAGCCGAGCTGGGTCCAGCGTACCGTCGCGGCGCCGGTGCGTTTCGCGATCCGCGCGAGGATGCGCACCGCGTGATAGGCGACCTGCGGATCGTCGGCGCAGGCCTGCAGCGAGAGATCGCCGCCGCTTATCTCGGGGCGCAGCGCGTCCGAGGGCAGATCGGCCAGCGGGCGCAGATGCGGCGGGGCCTTCGCCGCCAGCCCCATCTCCTTGGAGAAGACGCGCGGGCCAAGGCCCACGGTCACCGTCAGCCCCGCCGGGCCAAGCCCGAGCGCCTCGCCGGTCTCGAGCGCGGTGGCCGTGTCGCGGTCGGGCTCTGCCGGACCGACCGGCTGCCCTTCCATCATCAGCCCGATCGAGGCCGACCAGCGCGCGAGCAGCACTTGCAGCGCGCGCGGATCGTTCCCGGTCAGATCGAAGGCCATGGCCATCAGATGCTGCTGCGGCGGCGTGGCGATCCCGGCCTGCGGCCCGGTGCCGTAAAAGGCGTAGCGCCTCTGGTCCGGGTCGGGCATGGCGTCGGGCGCGACCTTGCCGGTCTCCGCCGCCTGCCCCGCCGTGGCGATGGTGCCGCCAAGCGCTGCCGCGCCCAGAAACAGCCCACGCCGTGATAGTCCTGCCGGTTTATCGTCTTGCCCGCGCATCATGGCCTCCTTCGTCTTCAGCTTGCCGTGGCGACTTTTTCGGCGATCCGCGACAGCGGCTCCTGCAGCATCTGGATCGCACGGCTCAGCTTCACCGCGTCCGATTTGCGCAGCTCCGCATCGTAGATCTTGTAGCCGCCCAGAGCATCGGGATCGCGGTAGTCTTCGAGCATCGTCTGCACATCCGCGAAGCGCTGCGCGATGGTCTCGGCCACGTCCGGGTCGATCCGCTTCAGCCCCGGCTCGAGGAAGGCGAAGGCCTGATGCGCGCCTTCGATATTGGCCGCGAAGTCCACGAGGTCGATATGGCTATAGGCCTCTTCCTCGCCGCTGATCTTGCCGCTTTGCACTTCTTCCAGAAGGGCCGCCGCGCCGTTCGCGAGATCTTCGGGGCGATACTCGATCCCGCCGGAGAGATCGGCGAGCATCTTGACGTTCTTCACCAGCTCCGCGGCATGCGCCTTGGTCTCGTCGGTGATCTCGCCACCCTCGAACAGGTCGCGCTCCACCGCGTGGAAGCCGTGCCAGCCGACCGCCGGGTCGAGGTTCGAGGCGCGCATGTCGATCAGGTAATCGAGGTTGCCCGAATTGTCGGTCGGGTCGGTGCCGGGCAGCACGAAGCCTTCGACGTCGGGCTCGATCCGCTCGTAGAACGGACGCGCCTGCGCATAGGCGGCCTTCGCGCCCTCCACGTCGCCCGCATCCACTTTCGCGGCGAGACGTTCGCTCGCGGTCACCATCGCGTCGACCATGCCTTCAACGTAGTTGGCATAGCCTGCGGTGCCTTCGTCCAAGAGATCGCCGATCGCGCTTTGCGCGCGCTGCTTGCTCTCGCCGGTCACGGTGAAGGCCACGGTGTCTTCGGCAGCGCCCGGGCAATAGATGCGATAGTCGCCACCGTCGAGCGTGACGGTGAAGCTCGACGCGGGCAGACCGGGGGCGAGGTTCTCTTTCTCACCGAGGATGCGGCTGTCGGACAGCAGCTCCAGCTCGGAGATCGCCGGGGCGGATTCATTGGTCACCGTGAAGGTGATCGGCCCCGCCGCCGCGCTGTTGTGATCGAGGACGCATGCACCGCCATTATCGCCGGTCAGCGTGATCGCGACCTGCGCAGCCCCGTTATTCATCGGCGCATCGGCCAGTGCGGGCTGCGCGAAGAACGCGGTTGCGGCGAGAAGGGGAACGGCGCGACGGCGCGCGCGGGACGACATGTTCATTGTCAGGCTCCTGTATTTGCTCTGCGGTTTTGGCTTGGTCAGAGGGACCTGGCGGGGAAAAACGATGCGGGGCGCGCACGGGCGAGCGCAGAGGCCGCCAGCGCGAGCGCGATGAGGAAGAGGATCACGGGCAGCTCTCGGGCCCAGAACTGGTGCTCGATGCGGGCACGGCGCACGGCGCGCAGCGCATCGGCGGCGTCCTGCGCGGCGGCGGGGGCCATGACCCAAGCACCGCTTGCCGAACCGCCGGGCGCTGCATCGACGCGCAGCGTGCGCGGCGTGGTCAGCCCGCCGCCCGACAGGCGCAGCGTCACCGCGCTGCGGCCCTGCGCATCGAGAAGCGCATCGCCTGCGGTCCAGACGGTCACCTGCTCCAGCCGCGTCCACTCGGCCACGAAAGGCCCGGGGTTGCGCGCCGGGCTGACGCCCACGGGCAGCCGCCCACCCGCGAGCTGCGCAAGCGTGGCGAGGTCGATCTGGCCGGGAGCGTCCGCGATCTCGGTCTGGCTCTGCACTTGGCGATGCAAGCTCGGCAGGCCCAGATGCCGCTCCGGCGTAGCCTCAGCGCCCGTCAGATCAACGCGGGTCGCGCCCATCTCGAGAACCTGTCCCTGCAAACGCAGATCGGGCCCGGCGGAGGTGTCGACATCGCCTTCCAGCACACGCGGCGCATGATCGGGCAGCGTCACCTGCGGCTGAGGCCACAGCGCCGCGATACCGACGGCCAGCGCTGCGAAGGCGACCGCGAGAGAGCCGCGCAGCCATTGCGCCGTGCGAGGATCGGGGCGCAGTGCACGCGGCCAATAGGTCAGCGCCGCGACCGGGATCAGATAGGCGATCCAGCCCAGCACCTCGATCAGGCGCGGATCGGCGGGAATGCCCAGCACGCCGGTGATCAGCGCCGAGCGCACTGTGCCGGGGGCCACGAGCCAGCTCAGATCGGCAATGCGCTGCTGACCTGCCAGCAACCAGCCCGCCTCATGGGCCGAGCGCAGCGTCTGCAACACCAGCCCCGCCGCGACGAGGATCAGGAACACGCCGGTCCAGCGGAAGAAGCGCCCCAGATTGAGCCGCATCCCGCCCTGCGCGATCGCCCAGCCAAGCGCGACCGATGCCGCGAGGCCAAGCGCCGCGCCGAGGCCCGCCCAATGTCCGGTCTGCGCGCCGGAGATCGTGGCGAGCAGGAAGACGGCGGTCTCGAACCCCTCGCGCAGCACGGCGAGGAAGGCCATCGCCGCCAGCGCGACCCGGCTCCCCTGCCCCAGCGCCGCGTCGGCGTCGCGCTCGATCTGTCCCTTCAGCCCCGCCGCGTGGCGCGTCATCCAGAGCACCATCAGCGTCACGAAGACGACCGCGACGGCGGCGATCACGCATTCGAGTTTTTCCTGCGCGCTATGCGGCAAAGCGGCCTCGACCAGCGCGAGCCCCGCGCCAACGCCGACGGCCAGCGCCACGGCGGCAGCGACGCCAAGCCACATCTCGGTCAAACGCTCGCCCCGGGCGCGCAGGAAGGCCGCAATGATCCCGACGATCAGCGCCGCCTCGAGCCCTTCGCGCAGGCCGATGATGAATGTTGCCAACATGCTGTGGGCACCCCGTCGATTCCCGAGTAAATTGATTGGGTATTCGTTAGTGACGCAGATCGACGGGCGCAACCCCTTTTCCGAGTAAATTGCTCAGAAACTCGTTATCGCGTTTCTCCGCCCCACGCAGCGCGTCGGGGATTTGCAACTTCCGCCGTCTTGGGGCAATTCGTGCGGGTCGCCCTCGCAGCGCCGCGCAATCTGGCGGTCCGGCGCAGCGAAAGAGACGACGCCCCGGGCGCCTGACGCGGCCCGCATGCAACAATTTCGGAGGCCGTATCGTGGCACAATCGCAAATCGGGCTGATCGGCCTTGGCACCATGGGCGGCATGCTTGCCCTCAATATCGCGGAAAAAGGGTTCGACATCTCGGTGTTCAACCGCACCACCAGCGTCACCAAGACCTTCCATGAGAACGCGGGCGAGCTGGCGTCCAAGATCACGCCCTGCGAAAATCTCGAAGATCTGGTGGCTTCGATCGCGAAACCCCGCGCGATCATCCTGATGGTCCCCGCAGGCGAGCCGGTCGATCAGCAGATCGCGGCGCTGCGCGCCCATCTCGACGCGGACGATCTGATCATCGACGCGGGCAACGCCAACTTCCACGACACCGAGCGCCGTGCGGAAGAAGCGGCGAAGGCGGGGCCCCGTTTCCTCGGCATCGGGGTGTCCGGCGGTGAAGAAGGCGCGCGCCACGGGCCTGCGATCATGGGCGGCGGCAAGCAGCAGGACTGGGACCGCGTGGCTCCGATCCTCAACGCGATCGCCGCGAAATTCGACGGCACGCCCTGCGCCGGGTTCATGGGCAAGGGCGGTTCGGGTCATTTCGTCAAAGCCGTGCATAACGGCATCGAATATGCCGATATGCAGATGATCGCCGAGACCTATGGCGTGATGCGCGACGGCATGGGGCTGAACTCGCAGGCCTGCGGCGAGATCTTCGCGAAATGGGACGAAGGCGCGCTGAAATCCTACCTGATCGAGATCTCCGGCAAGGTCGCCCGCGCCACCGATCCCGAGACTGGCAAGCCGATGCTCGACATCATCCTCGACCGCGCAGGCCAGAAAGGCACCGGCCGCTGGACCGTGATCGAGGCGCAGCATCTGGCCGCCCCCGTTCCGGTGATCGAAGCGGCGGTGATGGCGCGCAACCTGTCGTCGCGGCTCGATGCGCGCAAGCAGGGCGAGGATATGTTCGGCGCGGCCCCCGAGGCGCTTCCCGAAGGCGCGCTGAGCGCGGAGGATCTGGAGAACGCGCTGATCGCGGGCAAGATCCTGTGCTACGCGCAAGGCTTCGAGCTGCTGCGCTCGGCCAATGCGCCCTTCGACTGGGATCTGCCGCTGCCCGACATCGCGCTGGTCTGGCGCGACGGCTGCATCATCCGCTCGGCGATGCTCGACGATATGGCGAGCGCACTGAGCGAGTCACCCGATCGCAACCTGATGTATGCGCCCTATTTCGCGGGTCTGCTGAAGGCGCATCACGGTGCGCTGTGCAAGGTCGTCAGCATCGCCGCAGCCCACGGGCTGGCGGTTCCGGCCCTGTCGATGGCGCTGAGCTATTTCGACACGATGCGCACCGCACGCGGCACCGCGAACATGATCCAGGGCCAGCGCGATTTCTTCGGCGCGCATGGGTTCGAGCGCACCGACCGCGAGGGCGGCGACTTCCACGGCCCCTGGGCGATGTAAGCGCGCCCTCTTCGCTGAAAGATCACCGCCCGCGGCTCGCGCAGAGTCGCGGGCGGCTTCCGTTTCGCGGGGAGCCAGACGCCGCGAACCACGCGCCGCAATCACGAGTTCGTGTATGCCCCAACCGGGCCCGCCGCGCTTGATCCCCATCAAAGTCCTAACGCACCGAGATCGTTACCCTCTGCGCATCCAAAACGGAGGCCGGGACTGCTATGACACGGGATTTCGAAGGTAAATCAGCTATCGTTACGGGCGCGGGATCAGGGATCGGCGCGGCAATCGCCAAGGAATTGGCGGCGCGCGGCGCCTCGGTCCTGCTGGCCGATCAGAACGCGGACGCGGCCAAGTCCGTGACCGAGGAAATCCGCAAGGCTGGCGGCACCGCCGAGCCGATGGCGGTCGATGTCACCTCTGCCACCGAGGTCGAGGCGATGGTCGAGAAGGCCGTCGCGACCTTCGGCAAGCTGGATCTGGCCGTGAACAATGCGGGCATCGGCGGTCCGCAGGTGCCGTTCGGGGAGTATCCGCTCGACGGCTGGAAACAGGTGATCGACGTCAACCTGAACGGGGTGTTCTACGGGATGCGCTTCGCGATCGCCGCGATGCTGAAATCGGGCGGCGGCGCGATCGTGAACATGTCCTCGATCCTCGGCTCGGTCGCGTTTCCGAGCGCCTGCGCCTATGTCGCGGCGAAACATGCGCTTCTGGGCCTGACGCGGGCGGCGGCGATCGATCACGCGGCACAGGGCATCCGCGTCAATGCGGTCGGCCCTGCCTTCATCGAAACACCGCTTCTGTCGGGTCTGGCGCCCGAGGTGAAGGACTCGCTGGTCGCGCTGCATCCCGCCGGACGGCTCGGCACGCCCGAGGAAGTCGCGGCGCTGACCTGCTTCCTGCTGTCGGATGCCGCGAGCTTCGTGAATGGCAGCTATCACCTCGTCGACGGCGGATATACCTCGCGATGAGCACGACAGAAGGGCGGATCATCGCGGTGCGCGGGCCGGTCATCGACGCAAGTTTCGATGGCCCGCTGCCGCCGATCCATTCGATCCTGACGCTGACGGATGACGACATGCCAGGCAGCTTCGAGGTGCATGGCCATCTCGACGCGCATCGGGTGCGCGCCATCGCGCTGCAATCGACGCTCGGCCTGTCGCGCGGGCGCAAGCTGCGCGCCACGGGCAAGCCGCTCGAAGTGCCGGTCGGCGAGGCCGTCCTGGGGCGGCTGATGGATGTGACGGGGGCGATGCGCGATGGCGGCGACCCGCTGCCCAAGGGCACGCCACGCCGCCCGATCCATGGCACGCCGCCGCGCCTGTCGGGTAGCGGCGCGGTCACCGCTTTCGAGACCGGGATCAAGGTGATCGACCTGATGCTGCCGCTGGCCCGCGGCGGCAAGGCTGCGATGTTCGGCGGCGCGGGCGTGGGCAAGACGGTGCTGGTGATGGAACTCATCAACACGATGGTCGAGAAATATCAGGGCATCGCGATCTTCGCGGGCGTGGGCGAACGCTCGCGCGAGGGTCACGAGATGCTCGCCGACATGACCGACTCTGGCGTTCTGGCCCGCACCGCGCTGGTCTATGGCCAGATGAACGAGCCGCCCGGCGCGCGCTGGCGGGTGCCGCTGACCGCCGTCTCCATCGCCGAGGATTTCCGCGACCGCGATCATCGCAACGTCCTTCTGATGATGGATAACGTCTTCCGCTTCGTGCAGGCGGGCAGCGAGGTCTCGGGGCTTCTGGGCCGCCTGCCCTCGCGCGTGGGCTACCAGCCCACCCTCGCCTCCGAAGTCGCGGAACTGGAGGAGCGCATCGCCTCCGCCGCCGGGGCCTCGGTCACGGCAATTCAGGCGGTCTATGTGCCGGCTGACGATTTCACCGATCCGGCGGTAACCGCGATTTCGGGGCATATGGACAGCTCCATCGTGCTGTCTCGTCAGCTGGCCTCGGAGGGGATTTACCCCGCGATCGACCCGCTCGCCTCGTCCTCGCAACTGCTCGACCCCGAGATCGTCGGGGCGGACCATTTCCAGCTGGCAGGCGAGGCGCGGGCGCTGTTGGCGCGGTTCCGCGAATTGCAGGACATCATCGCGCTTCTCGGCGTCGAGGAGCTGGGCGCGGCCGACCGGCTGGCGGTGCGCCGCGCGCGCAAGCTGCAACGCTTCCTCACCCAGCCCTTCGTCGTGACCGAGGCCTTTACCGGCCAGACCGGGCGCTCGGTGCCGCTGGCCGATACGCTGGAGGGCTGCCGCGCGATCCTCGCGGGCGAGGCGGACGACTGGTCGGATCAGTCGCTCTACATGATCGGCGGGATCGACGAGGCCCGCCAGCGAGAGGAGGCCGCGGCATGAGGCTCACCATCGCCACGCCTCTCGAAATCGTCGTCGATGCCAAGGACGTCACCGCGATCCGGGCCGAGGACGAGAGCGGCGGCTTCGGCATCCTGCCCGGCCATGCCGAGTTTCTCACCAGCCTCAGCATCTCGGTCATCTCCTGGGAGGTCGAGGGCCAACGGCACTATTGCGCGGTGAAGGGCGGTGTTCTTATGGTCGAGAATGGAAGCGACGTCTCGGTCTCGACCCGCGCCGCGGTGACCGGCGATCTGCCCGAGCTCGGCGACACGATCCTGAAACGGTTTCAGGCCGAGGATGACGCCGCGAAGACCGAACAGGCCGACTCCACCCGGCTGCATCTGCTCGCGATCCGGCAGCTGGTGGCCAGCCTCGACGGCGCGCAGGCTCGGAAGGACTGGACATGACCCACTCGCCGGAAGACCCGGAACAGACGGAGGAGCCGATGGAGAGCGCCGCGCGCCGCCACGCCGCCCGGATCGAGAAAGCCCGAGAGGAGGGTGACATCCCGCTGGCAAGACGGCTGGGCCAGATCGGTGTGCTCGGATGGATCGTGGTGCTGCCGATGCTGGCGGGGGCCGCGGGCGGCAGATGGATCGACCGGAGCGCCCAGTCGGGCATCTTCTGGACCGCCGCGCTGATGATGGTGGGGCTTGTCGTGGGGTGCTGGCTGGGCTGGCGCTGGGTGCAACAGCAATGAGCGCGGTGGAGGTTCTTTTTGGCGCAGGAGCCCTGATCCTCGGCATCGGCGTGGGCCTCTTGCATTTCACCCTGCTGCGGGCGGGCACGGATGCGATGCTGCTCGAAAGCAAGGCGCTGAAGGCGATCGCGCTGACCGTGCTGCGCTTCGGGCTGACCATCGGGGTTCTCGTGGGCTGCGCGCTTCTGGGCGCCGTGCCGCTGCTGGCGGCGGCGCTCGGGATCGGCATCGGTCGGATGCTGACCCTGCGCCGCGCGAGATCCGCATGAACTCGCCGCTGGAGACCACCGTGCTGTTCTGGATCGGCCCCGTGCCGATCACGCAACCTGTCGTCACGACATGGGTGCTGATGGTGGTAATCGTGGCCGGGTGCTACGCGCTGACCCGAAACCTGAGCCTCAAGCCCGGACGGCGCCAAGCGGCGCTGGAGCTGCTGGTGACGATGCTCGACACCCAGATCCGCGAGACGATGAGCGTCGCCCCCGACCGCTACCGCACCTTCCTCGGCGGGCTGTTCCTGTTCATCCTGATCGCGAACTGGTCCTCGCTGATCCCAGGCGTTGAACCCCCGACCGCCAACCTCGAAACCGACGCGGCCCTTGCGCTGCTCGTCTTCGTGGCGGTGATCGTCTACGGCATCCGCGCGGGCGGCGTGCGTGGCTACCTGCGCAGCTTCGCGATGCCGACGCCGCTGATGATCCCGCTGAACCTCGTCGAGACGCTGACGCGCAGTTTCTCGCTGCTGATCCGCCTGTTCGGCAACATAATGAGCGGGGTCTTCGTGATCGGTATCGTGCTCTCGCTTGCGGGGCTGTTCGTGCCGATCCCCTTCATGGCGCTCGACCTGCTGACCGGGCTTGTCCAAGCCTACATCTTTACCGTCCTCGCCATGGTCTTCATCGCGGCGGCAGTGGCGGAATCCCAAACCTCCCACGGATCCGGAAAGGACTGATCATGGAATATATTGAAGTGGCGAGCGTCATCTCGGCCGCCGCGGCGGTGGCCTTCGGGGCGCTTGGTCCCGCGCTTGGCGAGGGGCGCTCGGTCGCGGCTGCGATGGACGCGATTGCCCGCCAGCCCGAGGCCGCGAACGCGATCTCGCGCACGCTCTTCGTCGGGCTCGCGATGATCGAGACGACGGCGATCTACTGCCTCGTGATCGCGCTTCTGCTGCTGTTCGCCAACCCGTTCATCGGCTGATCATGACACTGGACTGGTGGACGCTCGGGCTGCAGACGCTCAATGCGGCGGTGCTGATCTGGCTTCTGAGCCGGGTGCTTTGGCGCCCGATCGTGAGTGCCATCCAGGCGCGTCAGGCCGAGGCGGACAAGCAATTGAGCGACGCGAACGAGACCGCGCGCAAAGCCGATGAGGCGAAGACGCAGGCCGAGGCGGCGCTCGATCAGGTCGGCACGCGCAAGTCCGAGATGCTGGCGCAGGCCCAGACCGAGGCCGAAGCCGCGCGCAAGGCGCTTCTGGATCACGCCCGCGCAGAGGCCGCCGATATGGCCCGCACCGCAGAGGCCGAACGCGCCGCCCGCGCAGAGGAGGCCGAGAAGCGCTATGCGGCGCGCGCCGCCGATCTGGCGCAGCGCATGGCCGAGCGGATCGGCACGCGCCTGTCGCGGCCCGCACTGCTCGAAGCCTATGCGACAGACCTTCTGGCGCAGGTCGCGGCACTCGACACGGAAGATCGCGCCGCGCTCGGCTCGGAGAAACTCATGCTGCGGATCAGCGAGGCGACAGAGGCCGGTTTCGGAGAGGCCTTCGCCGATCGCCTTGGAAAGACCTTGGGCGAAGAGATCAGCCCGGCGATTAAAACCGATGCGGAGCTGATCTGCGGCCTCGCATTGGAGACCAAGCACCTGCACCTCGAAAGCTCATGGGCCGCCGATCTCGCCCGGATGCGCAAGGAGGTGGCCAATGACACCCAATGATCCCGACGAGTGGCTGGACCGCAGCCTCGAGGCCATCGCGCGTGCGCCGCTCGGCCCCGTCGTGCGCCGCAGCGGCCGGGTGGAGCGCGTGTCCGATGGCGTCGCGATGGTGTCGGGCCTGCCCGAAGCCCGCGCCGGGGAGCGGCTGGTCTTCGAGGGCGGGCAATCGGGCTTCGTCCATGTGCTCGACG
Source organism: Thioclava sp. ISO4 (assembly GCF_058105145.1). Classification (NCBI taxonomy): domain Bacteria; kingdom Pseudomonadati; phylum Pseudomonadota; class Alphaproteobacteria; order Rhodobacterales; family Paracoccaceae; genus Thioclava; species Thioclava sp. ISO4. The sequence goes on along the minus strand of NZ_CM176571.1, from coordinate 1,456,604 downwards.
AAGAGACCCTCGCGGCGGTGCTGCTCGACGATATCGCGGGCGTCGCGCAGGGCGATGCGGTCACCGGCACGGGCGACGTGATGCGGGTGCCGGTCGGGCCGGAACTGCTGGGCCGGATCGTCGATCCGCTCGGGCGGCCCCTCGATGGGCTAGGTCCCATCACGACTAGCGCAAAACACCCGGTCGAACGCCCCGCCCCGGCGATCATCGACCGCGCGGCGGTGGTGGAGCCGATGCAGACCGGCACGCTGGTGGTGGATGCCCTCTTCGCGCTTGGACGGGGCCAGCGCGAGCTGATCGTGGGCGACCGCGCGACCGGCAAGACCACGCTCGCGCTCGACACGATCCTGAACCAGAAAGACGGCGACGTGACCTCGGTCTATGTCGCGATCGGGCAGAAGACCTCGTCGGTGGAACGCGTTATCGAGACGCTTCGGCGCAACGGGGCGCTGGCGCGCACCATCATCGTGGTGGCCGGGCCGTCGACGCCGCCGGGGATGCAATGGCTCGCCCCGTTCGCAGGCATGACCATGGCCGAGGAGTTGCGCGACACCGGCGGCCACGCTCTGATCGTACTCGACGACCTCACGCGCCACGCCGCCTCGCATCGCGAGCTTGCGTTGCTGACCCGGCAGACGCCGGGGCGCGAGGCCTATCCGGGCGATATCTTCTATCTTCACGCCCGGCTTCTGGAACGCGCAGCACGGCTGTCGGACGCATTGGGCAGCGGCACGCTGACCGCCCTGCCGATTGCCGAGACCGACGCAGGCAACCTCGCGGCCTTCATCCCGACCAACCTGATCTCGATCACCGACGGGCAGATCGCGCTGGATGCCAAGCTGTTCAACCGCGGCCAGAAACCCGCCGTGGATGTCGGCACTTCGGTCAGCCGGGTCGGCGGCAAGACGCAGGCGCGCAGCCTGCGCGACGCAGCGGAATCGATGCGGCTCGATTACGCGCAGTTCCTTGAATTGGAGATTTTCACGCGTTTCGGGGGGATGCCCGATACGCGGGTGAAGGCGCAGCTTGCGCGCGGTCGGGCGGTGCGCGCGGTGTTGGCGCAGATCCAGCATGCGCCGCTGCGCCTCGCCGATGAGGTGGCGCTGGTTCTGGCGGTGCAGACGGGGCTTCTCGACGGGTTGGAGCCCGCGCAGATCGACGCGCTGCGCGCGGCGCTGCCCGATGCGCTCGATGCGGCAGGGCTGTCGGGGGCGGATTTCTCCGCCACGCTCAGCGAGGGCCTGCACGATCAGATCGTGGAGTGCCTGAAGGGGCTTGTGCCGGAGGGCTCGGAATGAGCGAGCAGCTTGCCGAGATCGAAGCGCGGATCGGCAGTATCCGCACGCTCGCCTCGGTGATCCGGGCGATGCGCGCCATCGCGGGCGCGCGCGTGCGTCAGACAGAGGGAGAGCTTGCCTCGGTGGATCTGCATGCGGCGACTGTGAGCCGTGCGCTCGACCGGGTTCTGTCGCTCGCGCCGACGCCGCCCAAACCCGAAGGGCCGCCGCTTACCGTTCTGTTTCTCGCCGAACAGGGCTTTGCTGGCTCGTTCAACGCCCGGCTTCTGAGCGAGCTGGGCACGCCGCCCGGCGGTCTCGTCGTGATCGGCACGCGTGGCGCGGCGCTGGCCGCCGAGCAGGGGCTGAGCGCGCTGGCGCAGTTCCCCCTGCCCTCGCACGGCCCCGCGGTTCCGCCCTTCGCCGACCGGCTGGCCGAAACGCTGCTGCAACTGGCGGGCCGCGCCCCGATCGATGCCTTCTACGCCCAGACGGAAGATGGCAGCTGGAAAGCCCGCCGCCGCCGCATCTTCCCCCGCCCGACCCGGTCGACCCCGCCGCCAAGCCAGCCGCCCCTGCTGACGCTGCCGCCCGCGCAGCTTTGCGCGTCGCTCTTTGCCGAGCTGCTACATGCGGAGCTGTGCCGCGTCGCGCTGCATGCCACGGCTGCGGAAAACACCGCCCGGATGCTCGCCATGGCCTCCGCTCAGGGGATGACCGAACGCAAGCTCGATACGCTGCAACAGACCGCCCGGATTTCGCGGCAAGAGTCGGTGACGACGGAAATTCTGGAGCTTTCGGCCGGCGTCACGTCCAGTTGAGATGTGACCTACAGCCCCGCTGCACACAGGCATCGCTTGAAAAGCGCGCCCGCTTGCAACAAGACTTGGGCTCGAGCAGAAACGAGGCCGATGTGACGCAAGAGATGTCCCCCGAGGCGCAACCCGGGTCGGGAAATGACCCGATCGACATGCGGATCATGGCGATTTTTCCCGAGTTGACCCCCAGCGAGAAACGCCTTGCCGAGGTCGTGCTCGAGGCGCAATCGACCCTGTCGAGCTACACGGCTGCGGAGCTGGCCGAGAGCGCGGGGATTTCCTCGGCCACGGCGGCGCGCTTCTTCAAGCGGCTGGGCTATCGCAATTACAACGAGGCGCGGCTGCATTCGCGGCGCAACGGAAGCTGGGGCTCGCCGCTGAGCGAATTGAGCGACGGTACCGAGCCGGGGCAACTGGCCGATCACTTCGCGCAGGATATGCAGAACCTCTCGCGCAGCACCGAGATTCTCTCGGAAGAGGCGGTGGCCGACGCGGTCGAACATCTCGCCTCGGCGCGCCGGATCTGGGTGCTGGGCTACCGGAATTCGCGGGCGCTTGCGATCTATGCCCGCGCCTTGCTGCTCAATCTGAAATCGGATGTGCAGCTTCTGCCCTATGAGGGCGCCTCGCTCGCCGAGGATGTCGCGGGGTTCGTGCCGGGCGATGTGCTGCTGGCGATCGGGCTGCGGCGCAGGCCGCGGGCGCTGGGAGAGGTGATGACCGTCGCGCGCGAGGCGGGCATCCCGACGATCCTGATCGGCGACCCCACCGTGGCGCAGACCGCGCGCCACGCGACGATCACCCTGCGCTGCCACAATCGCGGGCAAAGCATCTTCGACAGCACGGTCGTCGCGATGAGCCTGATCAACTTTCTCTGCTCGAGTCTGGTGGACTCGCTGGGCCCCGAAGCGCGCGCCCGACTCGCCCGGATCGAGGACCTTCATGCGCGTTTCGACGACCTCGGACCGCCCCCGGAGAGCCTTGAGGCGCTCACCAAGGCTGCAAAACAGGACAAATAGCGCCTAAAAACTGCGCATGGCCCGAATGAAAGCGTATTTTCATTTTTAGCGTTTTGTGAAATAATTCTTTCCTGCGAAGGTGACCTCGCCATCTCATGCAGCGAAAGGATATGCCATGGATCGCCGACTATTCCTGAAATCTGCGCTTGCGGGCACCGCTCTCGGGGCGTTCGGCCCGGCGGGACGAGCGCTGGCCGCGACCGATCTTCTTTGGATGACCTGGGAGAACCTCGCGAAAGACGACTATCTCGCGCCCTTCCTCGACAGCCATGACGTCGACCTGACCAAAACCTTCATCGGCACCGATGACGAGCAATTCGCGAAACTGCGCGCCGGCGGGGCCTCCTCGGTCGACCTGATCACGCCCGGCCTCGACAAGGTGTCCTACTATACCGCCTCGGACCTTCTGCAGCCGATCGACTTCGACAAGGTGCCGAACGCGAAGCTCCTTTACGACACGTTCAAGAAGACCGATCTGGGCAAGACGGACGGCCAGACCTACGGCATCCCCTTCTATTGGGGCATCAACCCGATCGTCTATCGCGCCGACCTGATGGATGAAGAGCCCGATTGGTCGGTCTTCTTCGAAGGCGACAAATACAACGGCAAGCTCGCGATGCGCGACTACGCGCTCGAAGGGATCATGATCGCCGCGATGTATCTGGGCATCCCGCGCGACGAAATGTTCACGATGGACGACAAGCAGCTCGCCGAAGTGAAAAAGGTGCTGATGATCCAGAAGAGCAAGCTGCGCACCTACTGGAATTCCATCGGCGACCTGACCAACCTGTTCGCGACCGGCGAAGTGGTCTGCGCCTTCTCCTGGGTGCCGCCCTATTACGACCTGAAGGAAAAGGGTCTCGAAATGGGCATGGCCAAACCCAAGCAGGGCGTCATCGGCTGGTGCGACACGATTGCCGTGCCCAAAGGCGTCGAGGGCGCGCGTCGGGACTCGGTGTTCGAACTGGTGAACTACCTGCTCGGCCCGACCTACGGCAAGAAGCTCGCCTATGGCGGCCCTTATGCGCAATCGACCTCCGCCGCGCGCGACGAGATCGACGAAGCCCAGCAGGAGAAGATCTTCATCAAGGACCTGTCGGTGATGGATAACTTCGTCTGGAAGCAAAATCCGCCGCGCTACAACGACTGGGTCGCACTCTGGAACGAAGTGAAGGCCAGCTAAGAATGACCGAGGCAGGTTCCGGGCCGACGGGTGGGCAGGGGCAGACAATGCCCCTGCTCCGCGCGCGTGCCCTGTGTAAGACATATGGCACCGTGCAGGCCGTGCGCGGTGTTAATTTCCGGCTCGACGAGAATTCCTACGTCACGCTTCTGGGGCCTTCGGGCTGCGGCAAGACTTCGATCCTGCGCATGATCGGCGGGTTCGAGGAGGTGAGCGAGGGGATGCTCGAGCTCGACGGCAAGAAGATCAACGACGTGTCCGCAAGCGCCCGCCCGATCAACACCGTCTTCCAGAGCTACGCCCTCTTCCCGCATCTGAGCGTGCTGGAAAACGTGGGCTTCGGCCTGCGCTACAAGGGCTTGAGCCGCAAGGAAGAGCGCGAAAAGGCCCGCGCGGCGCTGGAAACCGTGCAAATGACCGCGATGGCCGACCGCCGCCCGCGCCAGCTCTCGGGCGGGCAGCAACAGCGCGTGGCGCTGGCCCGTGCGATTGCCAACGAGCCGCGCCTTCTGCTGCTGGACGAGCCGCTTTCTGCGCTCGACCGGCGGATGCGCAAGGACATGCAGATCGAGCTGAAAGACCTGCAGCGGCGACTGAAAATGACCTTTCTCCATGTCACCCACGATCAGGAAGAGGCCTTCGCGCTCTCGGATTGGATCATCGTGATGCGTGACGGGATCATCGAACAACAAGGCGCGCCGGATACGATTTATCGCCGCCCCGAGACCGCTTATGTGGCCGATTTCATCGGTGGCGCGGCCTGCGTGCCCGGCAAGGTCACCGACACCGCTATTGGCGCCTATGAGATCGAGACCCCGCTGGGCCAGTTCGCGACACCCGGCGTGCGCGGCCTCAAAGCCGGCTCTCCCGCCGTGCTCTGCCTGCGCCCCGAGCAACTGTTCCTCGATCCGCAGGGCCGGATTTCCGCGCGCGTGACCCATGCCGTTTATCGCGGCGCGGAGTGGCTGGTGGAAGCCGAAGCCGCGGGCATCACGCTGGCGCTGACCGTCGGCCATGACGACGTGCCCGAGATCGGTGCGGAGATCCGCATCGGTTTCGACCCCGCGCAGGTCTGGATCGCGCGGCCCGAGGCCGAACAGAAGGCAGACCGGGCCACGGAGGCCAAGCCATGAGCCTGCGCGTCGGCACGCTCCTCGCCGCCCCGGTGACGGCCTTCCTGCTGGCGCTTTGCGTGGCGCCGCTGCTGATCCTGTTCGCCTACAGCTTCTTCCGCGTCGATTTCGTCGCGATCTCCTACGACCCGTCCTTCGCCAATTACGCAAAGATCGCGGGGTCCGCGACCTATCGGGGGTTGATCCTGAAAGCCTTCGGCTCGGGGGCGCTCGTCGTCGCGATCACCGCCGTGATCGGCTACCCGGTCGCGTGGTTCCTCGCCAAACGCGCGGGCGCGATGAAATCCGCGCTGCTGACGCTGCTGCTGGTGCCGCTTTATTCCGGCGATCTGGTGCGGGTGTTTGCGTGGCGCGTGCTGCTGGGGGCCGAAGGGGTCATCAACCGCTCGCTGATCTGGGCGGGCGTCACCGACGCGCCCATTCAGGGGCTGCTGTTTTCACCGCTCGCGACCCATATCGCGCTGACCTATAACTACCTGCCCTTCATGGTGATCGGGCTCTGGCTCGCCTTCGAGAGCCTCGACGACGCGTGGCTGGAAGCCGCCGCCGACCTGGGCGCGCGCAGCCCCAGCCGTTTTGCCCGCGTGACCCTGCCGCTGACCTTCCCCGGCCTTGTCGCCGGTGGGCTGATGGTCTTCGTGATGGTGGTCGGCGATTACCTGACGCCACAGCTTCTCGGTGGGGCCTCGGGGATCACCGTGATCTCGGCGATCAACGACCTCTTCGGCACCGCGTTCGACTGGCCGCTCGGTTCCGCCATCGCCTGGACGATGCTCGCGATCCTGATGGCTTTCTTTGCCGTGGGCGCGATGCTGATCCGCCGCTCCAGCCTTGTGGGAGGGTCCTGACATGTCGCGCCTCTCCACGCTTTGGGTCTGGGCGGTCTTCGCCTTCATGTATCTGCCGATCGCGATGATCGCGCTGTTTTCGGTCAACGATTCCAAGATCATGTCGCTGCCGTTTTCGGGCTTCACGCTGAAATGGTATGCCGAGGTGATGGGCGACGGGCGTCTGGGCGGGGGCTTCCTGACCACGCTGAGCGTCGCCTTCCCCGTCGCGATCTGCGCGACGCTTCTGGGCGGGCTCGCAGCGCTTGCGATCAGCTTCTACCCGATGCGCGGACGCGGCATCTTCGCGGTACTGCTGCTCGCGCCCTTCCTGATCCCGAAGCTGATCCTCGCCGTGGCGCAGCTGATCATGTTCAACGAGACCGGGGTGGAACGCAGCCTGCTGACGGTGATCGCCGCGCAGACGGTGATCGTGCTGCCCTTCTCGACGCTGGTGATCGCCTCGGTGCTGATCCGGATCGACCGCGGACTGCTGGAAGCCGCCGCCGATCTGGGGGCCTCGGGCCTGTCGGCCTTCCGCCGGGTGGTGCTGCCGCTGATGGCGAACGGGCTGATGGCGTCGTGGGTCGTGGCCTTCGTGCTGTCCTCGGCCGAATACGTCCTGACCGCTTTCGTCTCGGGCCGCGCGCAACCGCTTTCGGTGCTCGTCGCCTCCGACTTCCGCTTCGCGCTCTCTCCCTCACTCAACGCGCTCGCCGTGATGATCGTGTTCGGCAACATCGCCCTCGTGGCGCTGGCCGAGCTGATCCGCCGCCGCGCCTCCAAGACGGGGGCCTGAGCGCGATGACCAACCACAAGGACCCCACCATGATTTTCGAAAATGCCCTCGGAGAGGGGCAATCCAACGAGCTCATTCTGAACCCGCATTACGACACCGCGAAGGGCTACGGGCCCAAGCAGGAAGCCGTTCTGAACGACGCCGCCTTCGATCTGGCCAAGCGCACGATTTCTTCGTGGGAAGGCTATGCGCCGACGCCCCTCGTGTCGCTGCCCGCAATGGCGGCGAAGGCAGGCGTGGCCGAGATTCAGTTCAAGGATGAGGGCGGGCGCTTTGGTCTGGGCAGCTTCAAGGCTTTGGGCGGCGCCTATGCGGTTCTGCGCCTTTTGGCCCGCGAGATTGCCAAGGCCAAGGACATCCCCGAACCCAGCGCCGAAGATATCGTGGCGAGCAAATATGCCGATATCGTCTCGCAACTGACCGTCTGCTGCGCCACCGACGGCAATCACGGGCGCTCGGTCGCATGGGGCGCGCAACGCTTCGGCTGCCGCTGTGTGATCTTCATCCATGCTACGGTTTCCGAGGGCCGCAAGGAAGCGATCGAGGCCTATGGCGCCGAGGTTCGCCGCTGCGCAGGCAATTACGACGATAGCGTCCGCGAGGCGCAGGAGACCGCAACGCGCGAAGGCTGGTTCGTCGTCTCCGACACTTCCTATCCGGGCTATACCGAGATTCCGAAAGACGTGATGCAGGGCTACGAGCTGATGGCGGCGGAAGCGGCCGATACGCTTGGCACACCGCCCACCCATATCTTCATCCAGACCGGCGTCGGCGGGCTGGCGGCGGCGGTCGCGGCACAATTCGCGCGCCGATACGGCCCCGAGGCCCCGCGCGTGATCCTTGCCGATCCCGACCAATCGGCCTGCTGGCTCGAGACGATCCGCGAAAGCAAACCCACCGCCGTCGAGGGCGATCTGGACACGCTGATGGCGGGTCTGGCCTGTGGCGAGGTCTCGCTGCTGGCGTGGGATGTGCTGGAGCCGCTGACCTTCGCGGTGATGTCCGTGGCCGACCCCGATGCCGTTGCGGTGATGCGCGCGCTGGCCAATCCCGAGGGGGGCGATCCGCCAGTGGCCGCCGGAGAATCCGCCGTGGCGGGGCTCGCCGCCTTCCTTGCCGCCGCCGAGAATGATGAGGCGCGCGAAGCCCTCGGGATCGACGCGAACTCCCGCATCCTGTGTTTCGGCACGGAAGGCGACACCGATGCCGCCCTGTTCAAAACCCTCGTCGGCCGCAGCGCCGCCGAAGTACGGGGCGCGGCATGAGTATCGCGATCGACATAGAACGCCTGATGTTTCGTCTGGAATGGCTGGGCAAGGTTGGCGCCCTGCCCGGCGGCGGCGTGAAGCGCCTCGCGCTTTCCCCTGAAGACGCCGAAGGCCGCGCCCTCGTGATGCGCTGGATGTGCGACCTCGGTCTGGAGATCACCACGGACGTCATCGGCAATTGCTGGGGCATCCGCGCGGGCGAGGAAGACGGCCCGCCGGTCGTGATGGGCTCGCATATCGATACGGTCGCGACGGGCGGTCTCTATGACGGCAGCCTCGGCGTGTTGGCCGGGCTGGAAGTGATCGAGGCGCTCAATGCGGCTGGCGCGCGCACCCGCCGCCCCGTTGCGGTCGCGTTCTTCACCAATGAGGAAGGCGCGCGCTTCGCCCCCGACATGATGGGCTCGGGCGTGGCGCAAGGCGCGCTGCCGCTCGACGAGATGCTGGAGGTGGAAGGCATCGACGGGGCGCGCCTGCGCGATGCGCTCGCCGCCATTGATGCCGCAGGCCCCGCCCCGGTCGGCGCGCTGAACCCCCATAGCTATCTGGAACTGCATATCGAACAGGGCCCGGTGCTCGAGACCGAGGAGCTGCAGATCGGCGTCGTCACCGGCGTGCAAGGCATTTCCTGGACCGAGATCACCGTCACGGGCGCCTCCGCCCATGCGGGCACGACGCCGATGGCGCTGCGCCATGATGCGGGCGCCGTGGCGGCACGGATCGCGGTCGAAGCGCAGCAGATCGCCGCCGATCACGGCCCGCCGCAGGTCGCGACCGTGGGGCGGATGCGGGTTTCGCCCGATCTGGTGAACGTGGTGCCGCAGGAAGCGGTAATGACCGTCGATCTGCGCCATACCGACGAGGCCACGCTGCAAAAGGCCGAGACCCGGCTCTGGCGCGCCGCGCAGGATTTCGCACGCGCCGGGGGCTGCGCGATCACGCGCCGGACGCTGGCCCGCTTCGAGCCGGTGGAGTTCGACCCCGCATTGGTGGACAGCGTCGAGGCCGCCGCCCATGCGCGCGGGCTGGGCCATCGCCGGATGCCCTCGGGCGCGGGCCATGACGCGCAGATGTTCGCGCCCAATTGCCCTTCGGCCATGATCTTCGTGCCCTCGCAGGACGGGGTCAGCCACAACATTCACGAATATACCGCCCCCCCGGACATCGCGGGCGGGGCACAGGTGCTGATGGATGTCGTCTGCCAGCAGGCGGAGCTTCAGGACGCGCCCGAATTTCAAACGACCGAGACAGGACAATTGCCATGACCCGCAAATTCATTGCCGCCGCCGCACAGCTTGGACCGATTGCGCGTGACGAGCCGCGTGCCTCCGCCGTGGCGCGGATGCAGAAGCTTTTGATCGACGCCCATCGACGCGGCGCGGAACTGGTCGTCTTTCCCGAACTGGCGCTGACCACCTTTTTCCCGCGCTGGCTGATCGAGGACGAGGCCGAGCTCGACGCATTCTACGAGACCGAGATGCCGAACGCGGAGGTGCAGCCGCTGTTCGATACCGCCCGCGAACTGGGTGTCGGCTTCTATCTCGGCTATGCGGAGATCGCCTACGAGAACGGCCAGAAGCGCCGGTTCAACACTTCGATCACCGTCGACAAGACCGGCCAGATCATCGGCAAATATCGCAAGATCCACCTGCCCGGCCATCCCGAATACGAAGACTGGCGCCCCTTCCAGCATTTGGAGAAGCGCTATTTCGAGCATGGCAATCTGGGCTTTGGCGTCTTCGACGGCTTCGGCGGCAAACTGGGCATGTGCCTGTGCAACGACCGTCGCTGGCCCGAGACCTTCCGCGTGCTGGGTCTGCGCGGGGCGGAACTGGTGATGCTGGGCTACAATACGCCGGTGCATTATCCGCTCGCGCCCGAGCATGACCACCTGCAGGACTTCCACAACCACCTGTCGATGCAGGCGGGGGCTTACGCGAACGGATGCTGGGTGATCGGCACCGCGAAAGCGGGGCGCGAAGAGGGCTGCGACCTGATCGGCGGTACGTGCATCATCGCGCCCACCGGCGAGATCATCGCCAAGACCCAAGGGTTCGGCGATGAGCTGGCGATGGCCGAAATCGACCTCGACCGCTGCCGGGAGCTACGCGAGAACGTCTTCAACTTCGCGCTTCACCGCGAGCCCGAGGATTATCGCGACATCTGCGCCGACCGCGCGAGTTAATGGAGGTCAGGTCTTCCGGTCAGTGCAGCGGTGCGTCGGACGCCGCGAGCTGTTCGGCATACGCGCCCCGGACCTTGAGCGAGGTCAGCATCGGCTGGGACTGCATGATGTACCCCTCGAGGAAGGTGACGAGCGCGATGCGCCAGCGTCTTTCGATCTCGATATAGGGATCGGAGGTGGCGAACGAACTCACCTTGACGGAGACCGAGAACTTCTGGGGATCGAAGGTTGCGCGTTGGTCGAGCAACTCGGTCCGCAGGATCGACGTGAGCACCTTTTCAGGCTGCGCCAGATTTGCCGACCCTTTCAGGTCGATCGAGTCGGTAAAAGCATGATCGGGATCGCCGCCAATGAAACGAAGAGAAAATTTGCCAACATCTGCAACGCCGCTCTCATCAAGCTTAACAAACAATTCGAGCGAAACGTGTTTAACATTCATGATCGATACCTCCGTTGGGCGCGAGTAGCCCCGAATGGGCCTGTGCGGCTCGCCGTTGGGGGCTGGATCACATGCAAGAGCGGCGATGTTATGACTTGAATTGGGCAACTATGGCGAATTAGTGCAGCAAGCCGTCGCAGCGTGTCGTAACCGAGATGAAGGCAAATGTCTCGGCCTATCGGTGGGAGCTTTCAGGACCCCACGATGAAATGAAATCTGTTCCTGACGTCGCGCGGGTCGGACATGCCGCGCGGTGGACCGTCAGGCGTTCCCAAACCTAGCGGAAATAGGGATCGCCCGCGTTCTTGAGGCTGCAGATATTTCCGTCCGGATCGAGGAATGTTCCGGTCGTGCCCCAGCTGTAGTCGTTCACCTCGACTGAAATGCCCTGAGCCTCCAGAAGCCGTGCTGCAGCGGGGACATCCGGCACATTGAAGCGAAGAGCGGTCGGGTTCTCGGAACGCGTCTTTCGTCCCCCGGTGGCGACGCCTTCGGTCTCGATCATCAGATAGCCATCTCCAAAGCGGAGACAGGTGAGGCTTTCCTTTTCATACCAAAACGGCAGGCCGAGCTTGGTTTGGTAGAACTCCACGCAGGCTTCGTAATTTTCGGTGAAGAGAATGATGCCATGGCAGGCCACCAAGCTCGCCAGAGTGGTCTCATCGGGCGCGGTTTCCACCATTTGTCTCTCCATGCGGGCTGAGCCCTCTGAGCAAAAGGAATTTCGTCCTAACACGACTGCGCCCCCGCCCTGAAGGCGGAGGCGGCGTCATGTTCCGGGAGGCGATCAGCCGACGAGCTTCGCTGTCATCTCGACAAGACGTTTCGCCTGATGGGCAATCGCGGCCTTACCGGCTTCGTCGACGCCCCCGGCATTGGTCGAGAAGCCGTAGGGGTTGCCGCCCGCGTTGAAGATCGCCTCGTCGGTATAGCCCGGCGGAACGATGACGCAGCCCCAATGCATGGCCGTGGTGTAGAGGCCGAGGATGGTCGCCTCCTGCCCGCCATGCGCGTTCTGCGCGCTGGTCGTCGCGGTGAAGGTCTTGTTGGCGAGCTTGCCCGCGCCCCAGAGACCGCCCAGCGTGTCGATGAAAGCGCGCATTTGGCTTGCGGAGACGCCGTAGCGGGTCGGCCCGGAGAAGAAATAGCCCTCGGCCCATTCCATATCGTCGGCGGTCACTTCCGGAATATCGCTCATCTTCTCGAGCTGGTTTTTCCAGGCGTCCTGCCCCTCGACGACGGCTTTCGGGGCGGTCTCGGGAATGCGGCGCAGGCGCACCTCGGCCCCGGCCGCCTCGGCGGCTTCCGCTGCCGCCAGCGCGACGGCGTGGTTGGTGCCATAGGTGGAATAAAAGACGATTGCGATCTTCGGTTGTGCCATTTCTATCTCCTGTGTTGGGAAGGGACTGAGGGGCAACGGCGCCCTCAGCCGTGTTTGATGAACGTGCCGTTGTTGAGTTCCGTGAGCGCCTGACGCAGTTCGTCCTGCGTGTTCATGACGATGGGACCGTGCCACGCGACGGGCTCCTGGATCGGGCGGCCGGTCATCAGCAGGAAACGAAGACCTTCGTCCCCGGCCTGCACCGTGATCTCGTCGCCCGCGCCAAAGCGGACCAGCGTGCGGTTGCCGGTCATGTCGCGGATGTTCAGCTCCTGACCGCGATATTCCTTCTCGACCTTGATGCCGACCGGATCGCTGGCGTCGCGGAAGGTGCCGGAGCCTGCAAACACATAGGCGAGCGCATTGGAGTGCGTATCGACCGGCAGCAACTTGCGGCGTCCTGCGGGGATCGACACGTCGAGCAGCATCGGGTTCGCGGCGATCCCGTCGACCGGGCCGGTCTTGCCCCAGAACGAGCCGATGATGACCTTGACGGTCGTGCCGTCATCGTCGCCTTCGATCGGGATATCGCTGCCGGTGATGTCCTGATAGCGCGGCGCCGTCATCTTGAGCGCGCCGGGCAGGTTGGCCCAAAGCTGGAAGCCGTGCATCTGCCCCTTCGCATTGCCCGAGGGCATCTCCTGATGGACGATGCCGGAGCCTGCGGTCATCCATTGCACGCTGCCCGCGCCGAGAAGGCCGCGATTGCCGAGCGAATCCGCGTGTTCCACCTGGCCGTCGAGCACATAGGTGATCGTCTCGATGCCGCGATGCGGGTGCCACGGGAAGCCCTTGGAATAGAGCCGCGGATCATCGTTGCGGAAATCATCCATCATCAGGAACGGGTCGGTCAGCGACGGATCACCGAAGCCGAACACGCGATGCAGGTGAACGCCGGCGCCTTCAATCGCGGGTTGGGCCTTGCTGGTCGCCGAGACAGGTCGAAAGGTCATGTGAGCCTCCAAATATCGTTGGTGATAGTGTGGGGCTTCCTGTGGGAATTTGAATTAGCGAAGGTCCCGCATGTCCTGTGCGCAAGCGCGCAGATGGGCAAATGTTCCCAACAAAGAACCGGGCCACCCTTGGGCAGCCCGGTCGTCTTTTGACGTATCGGATCGTCTCGGGATCAGATGTTGCCCTTCGACAATTCCCCGGCGATGAAATCCGCCTGCCGGATCGCAAGCGCCACGATGGTCAGCGTCGGGTTCTCCGCCGCACCTGTCGTGAATTGCGAGCCGTCCGAGATGAACAGGTTCGGCACGTCATGGGTCTGGCCGTGCTTGTTCACCACCCCGTCGCGCGGGCTCTCGGACATCCGGTTGGTGCCGAGGTTATGCGTCGAGGGATAGGGCGGCGTCGGGAAGGTCCGGGTCGCCCCCACCGCATCGTAGATCGCAGCCCCGCGCGCATAGGCGTGATCGCGCATCGCCCGGTCGTTCGGGTGATCGGTGTAGTTCACATTCGCGACCGGCAGCCCGTAGGCATCCTCGACCTCATGATTGAGCGTGATGCGGTTGGTCTCCTGCGGCATGTCCTCGCCGACGATCCACATCCCGGCCATGTTCTCGTAGCTGTCGAGCGCCGAGGTGAACTCGCGCCCCCAGCCGCCGGGATCGAGGAAGGCCGCCATGAAGGGCAGACCGAGGCTGAGCGTCTCCAGCTCATAGCCGCCGACGAAGCCGCGCGAGGGATCGTGGCGCGCCTCATCGCGGACGATGCCCGCCATCGTCGTGCCGCGCCACATCTTCACCGGCTTGTCGAAGACGCCATAGACCGAGCCCGTGGTGTGGCGCATGTAGTTGCGCCCCACCTGCCCCGAGGAATTCGCGAGCCCGTCGGGGAACATAGCGGAATGCGAATTCAGGAGCACGCGCGGGCTCTCGATGGAGTTGCCCGCGACGCAGACGATCTTGGCCTTCTGCATCTGCAGATTGCCCTCCTTGTCGAAATACTCGACGCCGGAGGCCATGCCCTGATCGTCATGCAGGATGCGGGCCACATGGCAGTGATCGCGCACCTCCAGATTGCCGGTCGCCTCGCCGCGCGGAATATCCGTGTAGGCCGAGGACCATTTGGCGCCCCATTTGCACCCCTGGAAACAGAAGCCCGTCTGCTGACACGCCATCCGGTCGTCATAGTCGATCGAGTTGATCGCCATATGCCCGGTATTCACTTCCTCATAGCCAAGCGCCTTCGCGCCTTTCTCCAGCACCTTGAAGTTGTTGTTGCCCGGCAGGCCCGGGCGGTCGCCGGTGCGGGTCACACCCAGCTTCGCTTCCGCCTTGTCGTAGTAGGGCGCAAGCTCGGCCGGATCGATCGGCCAGTCGAGCAGGTTCGCCCCGTCGACATTGCCGTAATGGGTCTTCGTCTTGAACTCGTGGTCCTGAAAGCGAAGGCTTGCGCCCGCCCAGTGGATCGAGGTGCCGCCGACCGCTTTCACGATCCATGCGGGAAGCCCCGAGAAGTCCTTCGCCACCCGCCAGTCGCCGCTCGTGGTGCGCGGCTCGGTCCAGGCGAGCTGGCCGAAGCTGTCCCACTCGTCATTGATGTAATCCTCGGGCAGATAGCGACCGCCCGCCTCGAGCGCCACGACCTTGACGCCCTTCTGCGCCAGTTCGTTGGCCAGCACGCCGCCGCCCGCGCCGGTGCCGATGATGACAACGACGCTGTCGTCGCTCAGATCAAATTTCGCAACCATGTCTGCCTCCCTTACAGCCAGTCGATGTCGTCAAAACCGCGGTTGATGTAGCCGCCCTTGGAATAGGACTCGCCTTCGTAGCCGAAGACCGGCCAGACCGCTTTCTGGTTGTAGAGACCTGTCACCAGACCGCCCCGGATCTTCTGGAAGAAGGGGCTCTCCTCCATGCCCCGCAGGATCGCGACGCGATCCTTCTCCCAGCCCGTCTCGAGGTAATTCGCGAAGCCTTTGCCACGCGCCGCCGCATCGAGCGCGGCAATCCCCGCTTCGATCTCCGATGCCGCATCCGCGGTGTCGTAGCCCTTCACCGCGATGACATAATACTGGTCGTCGATCTTGTCGTGCGGATAGATATCGCGCGCCATCTGCACGAGCGTCGCGAAGGTGGTGGGCTTGAGCGCCGAGAGCTCGGTGGCCCAGGCGGCATTGCGCGCCGCCATGAACCCCGAACCCACGACGAAGCTCGCCCCCGCCACGGTTGCCCGCGCCAGCAGCTGCCGTCTGGTCAGCCCTTTCGAGCTTGCCTTGGTTGCCATTGTCGTCTCCTCCCTGATGTCTCCCTTAGGAAAATTTCACTTGAAGCGGCCTTCGCGCGCGAGCACCTCGATCTGGTATCCGTCCGGATCGGCCACGAAAAAGAACTTCGCGACGACCTCCCCTGCCGGCGCGAATTCCACGAGTTTGCGAGGCGCGAGGCCCTCCGCCTCGAAGCGTTTGTGTTCGGCTTCGAGATTATCGACCGAGACCGCGAAATGGCCGTAGCCATCGCCAAGGTCATAGGGCTCGGTCCGGCCCTTGTTGACGGTGAGTTCCAGTTCGAACTCGCTTTCGGGATTGCTCAGATAGACGAGCGTGAAATCCGGAAAGTCGAGACGGTCTGCGACCTTGAGGCCGAAAGCCTTGTCGTAGAACGCGACCGAGCGGTCCTCGTCGAGGACACGGATCATGGAATGAATGGATTTTGCCACCGGTTGCTCCCGCTGTAGTGCTGTCAGTTGTCCTGAGAGCCTAGCAGCGGGCCGCGGTGGGGCGGGTAGTAGGTCTATACTACCCCTGAAGAATGTTTGACGTCAGGTTTGCGCTTACTCTGCGGCGACCGCGAGCGGGGCGCGATCGGTCGAGATTTCCATGAATTTCAGGCACGCACAGCGCAAGAGCGACGTGAAGTTCGACGGCTCCCCGCGCAGTTCGAGCACTTCGGCATGAAGCGTCGAGATGAAGGTCGGCGTGGACACCCCATCGCGCGCGGCGATCTCGTCGAGAATGTCCCAGAACGCGTTCTCGAGCCGGATGCTCGTGCTCTGGCCGTTGAGCCGCAGCCTGCGCGTCTCGCTGGAATAGCGCTCCGGGTCCTGACCGGCGAAAACATGGCACATATCGTCTCTCCTCCCTCAGATCCGATTGCCGAGGCGAACCAAGCTTCACCCGTGACTCGAGAATATGGGCAAACCGGGGCGGGTCAATCGTGTTGTGACGGGGGCTGGGCGCGCGCCCTCAGTCGCCAGATCCCCGCTCCGACCCCATCAAGCGCGGCAGATCGCCGAACTTGCCGATCAGCCCGAAGACAATCGCGGCAAGCAGGACGAAGAGCACCGACACCACCCCGAGGATCGGCGTGTAGCCGTAGCGCAGGGCGTTGAAGATCTTGATCGGGATCGTCTCGACCGTGAAGCCCGCGACCATATAGGCGATGATGTATTCGTTGAGGCTGAGCACGAAGGCGAAGGCATAACCCGACACGATGAAAGGCAGCACGAGCGGGCCGATCACCGTGCGCAGCACCGTCCAGCGCCCTGCCCCCATCACCCGCGCGGCTTCCAGCAAAGCGCGGTCGATGCCTTTCAGCCCCAGCGAGATCGTCACCAGCGGCAGCGTCACGAGGAAGACGGCATGCGAGATGATCGTAGCCCAGATCTGACCGTACCCGCCGACCGTCATCCAGAACACCATGAAGCCCAGTGCGGAGATCACCGGCGGCAGCGTGAAGGGCGCAAGCCCCAGCCCGGTCAGGATCCGCGCGGCGATCCCGTTACGCTCCCACACGAAAAGCGCCAGCGGCAGGGCGATGGCCACCGACAGGGCCGAGGCACAGGCCGCGATCAGCAGCGAGTGTCCCAGCGGCACCAGCCATGCGCTGTCCTGGAACAGCTCGCCATACCAGCGCAGCGACGGCTCCACCGGCGGGAAGCGCAGCGTCTGCGGCCCGTTCAGCGACACGCCGGTCACGACGACCAGCGGCGCGAGCAGCAGAAGGAGGATCACGATCACATAGGCGCGTTTGAGCCAGCTTGTCATGATGCGCTCCTTTGCCGTCCGGCGAGCGAGGCGAGGCCCACGAGGGCCAGCGCCACCAGCATCAGGAAGATCGACATCGCCGCGGCGAAAGGCAGGTTCGTCTGGTAGATCGCCTGATCGGTGATGTGGACCGAGAGCGTCCAATCCTCGGAGCGCCCCAGAAGCTGCGGCAGAAGATACGAACCCAGCGTGAAGACGAAGACGAGGATGAAGGCGCCCACGATCGCTCCGCGCAGATTGGGCACGATCACCCCGAAGAAGGCGCGCGAGGCGGAGGCCCCCATGACGCGGGCGGCCTCGACGATCTCGGGATCGAGCCGGGAGACCGGCGGATAGAGCACGAGAACCGCGAAGGGAAAGCCGATATAGCAAAGCCCGGTGATGAGCGCGAAAAGCGACGGCGTATAGGCGCGCGGCGCGTCGATCAGCCCGAGCCAATAGAACAGGTTCGAAATCCCCGCCGTCTTCGACAGCAAAGTCGAGAGCGAGAAACCGATGATCACCTCTGAAAGCGACAGCACCGAGAGCAGCACCACAAGCGCAAGGGTCTGCGCCCGGTGGCTCATCGAGCCGAGGAACACGGTGAAGGGGAAGGCCAGCACGACGCAGATCGCCGCCGCAGCCAGCGACACGCCGATCGAGACGCCCATCACCTTGGCGAAGAAGGCGGTCATGAACCGGGCGTAATGCGTGAGTTCGAAGCCGGGGATGAAAGCCCCGGCCGGGTCGCGCTGCGAGACCGAGACCGCGACCATGATCCCGAAGGGCACGAGGAAGAAAACCGCCAGCATCAGCGCTGGCCACAAGCCGACCCAACCCGGGGTGGCGCGCATGTCGGTTCCGCTTCTCATGTCACCACCACGCGCTCGCCCGGGCGGAAGCTGAGGCTGACCCGGTTGCCGGGGCGATAGCTCGCCTGCGTCTCAGGCGAGAGTTGTGCAATGATCTCCTGGCCCTGCGCCTGCAGCAGCACATGGCGGCTCTCGCCGAGATCGCGCAGGAAGGTCACTTCCGCCTCGATCCCGCCAGCGCCCGTGGGCTCGATCGCGACATGTTCGGGGCGCACGGAGAGCTGCGCATCGCCGTGGTCGAGACCGATCCGGTCGCCCTCGGCAATCGGCAGCCGCGCGCCCAACACCTCGATCATGCCATCTCGCACCGTGCAGGGCAGAAGGTTCGTCGTGCCGATGAACCCCGCGACGAAGGCATTCGCGGGATTGCGATATATCTCCATCGGCGCCCCCGCCTGCTGGATCACGCCATCCTTCATCACGATGACCAGATCGGCCATGGTCAGGGCCTCTTTCTGGTCATGGGTGACGACAATCGTGGTGACGCCGAGGCTTTGCTGGATCTGGCGCAGTTCGATCTGCATATGCTCGCGAAGCCCTGCGTCGAGCGCCGAGAGCGGTTCGTCGAGCAGGAAGACTTTCGGGTCGATGGCAAGGCCGCGCGCAATTGCAACGCGCTGACGCTGACCGCCCGAAAGCTGGTCGACCCGGCGTGCGCCCATCGACGGCAGCCGCACCAGTTCGAGCAATTCTTCGGCCTTCGCATCGCGCTTGGCGCGATCCGCGCCCCGGATCGCGAGCGGATAGGTGATGTTCCCCGCCACGTCGAGATGCGGGAACAGCGCGAGCGACTGGAACACCATGCCCATGTCGCGCCGGTGGGTGGGGATGCGGGTCTGATCCTCGCCATCGACGACGACGCGACCACTGGTCGGGGTCTCAAGCCCGGCGACGACCCGCAGAAGCGTGGTCTTGCCGCAGCCGGACGGCCCCAGAAGGCAGACGAACTTCCCCGTCGGAATGTCGAGCGACACGTCATCGAGGGCGGTAAACGACCCGAATTTCTTGCTTAGCCGCTCGATGCGCAGATTGGTCATCGCTGTTTTGTTCCCTCAAAGCAGACAAGCGCCGTGGCGGCACGAAGACGCCACGGCGCAGGGTGTGGCCAACTCAGCCGGTGATCATTTCCGACCACTTCTGATTGATCCAGTCACCGCGATCCACATAGATGTCGTAGAGCGGCAGGATCGGCTTCTGGTCCGACGACACGGCGGCGAATTCCGCGTCGGTCAGATCGGTCATCGCGCGCGGCACGGTCGGCGCGGTGCCGACATTGCGCGACATCTTCGCCTGAATTTCCGGCTGCGCCATGTAGTCGATGAAGACCTGCGCCTGATCGAGCGCGCTCGACGCCTTCGACACCACCCAGGAGCCGGAATCGAGCACCGCGCCCTCTTCGGGGAAGGTCGAGCGGACGGGCTTGTCCTGCGACGCGGCCAGCGAGGTCACGTCGTGGTAATACTCGCCCATCGGGATTTCGCCGGTCTCCAGCGCCTGCTGGAACTGACCCTCGTCGCGATACCACAGGCGCACGTTCGGCTTCACCTCGGCGAGCTTCTCCATGACCTTGAGGATGCCGTCCTCGGTCTTGAGAATGTCGGTGCCGCCGAAATAGGTGGTCGCGGTGATCTCGAGCAGGAAGGAGTTGGTCGCAAGCGACATCAGCCCCAGCTTGTCCTTGTTCGCCGGGTCCCACAGCGCTTTCCACGAGGTCGGCGCATCGGCATAGGTGTCGGTGTTGGTCACGAGCGTGACATACCAGCTCACCGCGCCCGTTCCATAGACGCTGCCATCCTCATAGCGATGCACGAAGTGATCGGGCAGCGCTGAGATATTGCTCATCTTGTCCGCGTCGAGCTTGGCCCAGAGCTGCGAACGCTCGCCCTTGATACGCGGCAGCTGCGCCATCATCGAGACATCTGCCGGGGCCTGCCCCGCACGCGCGGCCTGCGAAAGCTGAACGAGCCATGCTTCGCCCGTCGGCTCGGCGATGCTTTCGACTTCGATGCCGGTGGCGGCGGTGAAGTCGGGGTAGATGAACTTGTCGAAGCTGTCCTTGAAGTAGCCGCCATAGGTGCCGACCTTCAGCGTCGAAGAGGCCGCGCGCAGCACGGTGGGGGCCGCCAGCGCGGCCGTTCCAAGCGCGGCACTTATTAGAAACTTACGTCTTTGCATCGGATATTCTCCCTGTTTTCCGGCTTTAATTGCGCCCTTGCGGCACGCCGGGCAGCGCGCAGAGCATTTCATAGAGGAAGTTCGCGGCGATCACCGCCGTGTTGCCCGCCATGTCATAGGGCGGAGACACCTCGACGAGATCGCAGCCCACCAGATTGAGCCCGGCAGTCCCGCGAATGATCTCGAGCCCCTGCATCGTCGTCAGCCCGCCGACCTCGACCGTGCCCGTGCCGGGCGCGAAGGCCGGATCGAGGCTGTCGATATCGTAAGACAGATAGACTGGAGCGTCACCGATCTGCGCACGGATATCCGCCATCAGCGGCGCGAGAGATTTGTGCCAGCACTCTTCGGCCTGAATACAGGTCCAGCCGCGCTCGCGGCCCCAGTCGAAATCGTCCGCGCCGTAGCCGGTGCCGCGCAACCCGATCTGGAAGACCTTGTCATTGATCAGGCAGCCTTCCTCCCAAGCGCGCCGGAACGGGCAGCCATGGGCGGCCGTTTCGCCGAACATCTCCTCATTCGTGTCGGAATGCGCATCGACATGGATGAGCGCGACCGGCCCGTGCTTTTCCTTGATCGCCCGCAGAATGGGCCAAGTGAGCGTGTGATCGCCGCCCAGCGTGAGCGGGGTCGCATCTTGGCCGAGGATCGAGCGGTAATGTTCCGCGATGATCTCGACCGACTTCTTCAGGTCGTAGAGATTGACCGGCACATCCCCGATATCGGCCACCTGAAGATGCTCGAAGGGCGCCGCCCCCGTCGCCATATTGTAAGGCCGGATCATGCGGCTCTCGTCACGGATCTGGCGCGGACCGAGCCGCGTGCCGGGACGGTTCGACGTGCCGATATCCATCGGAATACCCACGAAACACGCGTCCAGCCCCTCCGCCGTCGGCGCGCTGGGCAGTCGCATCATCGTCGCGGGCCCCCCGGTGCGCGGCATCGCATTTCCGCTGAGGGGTTGGTTGAATCGGTGTTCGGTCATCGCTGTCTCCGTGGTTCAGCGAACCATGCGGCGAGGGGATGGCCTGAAAAATATCGATGCGTCGAAATTCACTTCGATAGAAATCGAAGTATCGATCAGGGAGTGACGCTTATTTCAGCATCACTGGTGTAGACCGCCTCAAGCTCGAGGCGCATCGCCTGCGCAAGCGGCGAGGCCTCCGCGTCGGGACGCGTGATCGCCTCGAAGGGACAGCGGTAGAGAAAGCGCTCCGGCAGGATCGCGCGCAGGCGTCCCGCCTCGACCCAGCGGCGCGCGGAATGATCCGGCATGTAACCGATGAAGGAGCCCGACAGGATCATCACGAGCTGCTGCTCGAGCCCCTGCGCCATCGCGGTCGTATGGGGAAAATCGCGATTGTTCCAATGATCGTCCCGCCAGTAGCTGCGCCCGACCGCGCGCATCGAACTGACGAATTCCGGTGTCAGCGCGGCATCGGGAACGGACCAGAGCGGATGGCCCTGCGCGCAGTAGAGGAAGTTCTCCTCGTCATAGAGCTTTCGGTAATTGAGCCCCGCGACCTTATGCGGGAAAGACCCGATCGCGAGATGCAGCGAGCCTTCGAGCACCCGGGTCTGGAACTCCTGCGGAGAGCCTTGCGCAAGTTCGAACCGCACGGAATGCGCGCGCCGCTCAAGCGCCGAAATCGCCTCGGGCAGCCGGAAGTTCGGATCGGTGACGACGTGATCGACGAGACCAATCCGCAAGGTGCCCGAGAGCGTGCCGCGCAGGGCGGCGGTTTCGCTGACGAATTCCTCCGTCGCCGCGAGCAGTCTCACCACGGCGGCATGAACGGCTTCGCCTTTCTGGGTCAGCCGGAACCCTGCCCGGCCGCGCCGGCACAGGGTCACGCCGAGGCGATCCTCCAGAGCCGTGATCTGGGTCGAAATCGTCGACTGGCTCACATTGAGTTCCGCCTGCGCCGCGGCAAACCCGCGATGTCGCACGACGGCGTCGAAGACGCGCAGCAGCCGTAGATCCGTGCCCGCGAGTTGCATCAGCCGGTCTCACCGATCGGGCAGAAATCCCGCGCCTGGGTCGAGAGGACCGTCGGGTCGTAATGCGGCTTCAGAGTCGAGAGAAGCATGGTGGGTTCGCTGCCTGCCCGCGCGAGGATCTTGCCGTCCGGCTCCATGATCACCGACAGTCCGAAATATTCGAGATCGGCCTCGCTGCCACAGAGATTGGCATAGGCGATCGCCAGCCCATGATTGGCCGCCATAGCGGGCACGACATGTTCGGCCACATGCTCGAAAGGGCGCATTGCAGCGGTCGGCACGAGAATGAGTTCCACCCCTTGCGCACGCAGCGCCGCGATATGCGGTGCGAATTCGACATCGTAGCAGATCAGGATCGCGACCCGTTTCCCGCCCAGATCGAACAGCGTGTAGCGCGATCCTTGCACGAAACGGCCAGCCTCCG
The DNA here is from genome assembly GCF_058105145.1 of Thioclava sp. ISO4. NCBI lineage: Bacteria > Pseudomonadati > Pseudomonadota > Alphaproteobacteria > Rhodobacterales > Paracoccaceae > Thioclava > Thioclava sp. ISO4. The sequence goes on along the minus strand of NZ_CM176571.1, from coordinate 1,433,831 downwards.
CGGGTCCGAAAAGCTGGATCTTGCGATGATTGCCCAACACCTCGCCCTCGGGTGAGACACAGATCGCGGAATTGCAGAGCCCCACTTCGGCGCGCTCCGGGTAGCCAACGCAGATCGCGCAGCCCGCATCCCGCGCGAGAGGCGCGATCTTCTCCGCCATTTCCCCGACGCTCAGCGCAAGCTCGTTGAGGTCGTCGCGCTCATAGCCGGTCAGGAACAGTTCGGGAAAGACGATCACCTCGGCCCCGCCCTGCCCCGCGGCGCGGGAGGCGCGCGCGATTTCCGCGAGCGCGGCGTCGCGATCTCCCGCGACCGTCCGGCCCTGCCAGAGCGCCACGCCTATCCCGTTTTGCGCTTCGTCAGTCATCGCTTCTCTATTCTCGTTATTTGGGTCCTGCGGGCCAGTGTTGCCGCTCCCGAAAACGGCCGCAAGTCCAGAGCGGAGTGACGGCACTTTCTCGAGACGCGCGCGACGACCGAGCGCGCGCCTGTCACATACCGAGATCACGCATCACGCGCTCCGCCGCCGCAAGCGCGCCTTCCATATAGCCGCCCATCTCGGGCGCGGTCTCCGAAGAGGCGAAATGAACCCGCCCGTCATGGAGCCCGCGCAGCACCGGCCGCAGGCCGTAATCGGGGTGGAACCTGAGCGGCTCGAGATCGGCCTCCGTCGCCGTTTCGGGCGCGACGGCCCAGTCTTCGAGCGCATAGGTCAGCGGCTTGGCACCATCAGAGCCAAAGATCCGGCCAAGCTGTTCAAGAGCTGCAGCTTTGACCACCTCCTCCTGCCCGATCCGCGCCCGCGCCGGCACGCCCAGAAAGCCGAACAGCGCCGCCGGCGTGCCGTCCGCCCCCGAGGCATCGTGGATTTCCGCCTGAGGCCCGCGCTGGCTCATAGCGTCGCCCGACAGCCCGGCCTCGCGCCAGAACGGACGCTCGTAGAGGGCAACGAATTTCGCGTGCCCCGCCATCCATGTCGGGATCGCGCGGAGCGCCTGCCTCTGCGCATCGCTCAGTTGCGGCGCAAAAGACATCTGCGCCGCAACGCGGGGCGGCACGGCCAGCACGACATGCTCGGCCTTGCAGGGTCGGCCATCCTCAAGCATGACCGAAGGCCCTGCCCCGATTTCGACGACAGGCGACCCGGGATGAAGCTGCGCGGCGGGAAGGTTAGACGCAAGCGCATTGGTCAGCGCGACCATGCCGCCTTCGAGACGCCACGACCCCGCCATGCTGGCAAAGCCCATATTGCGGTGAACCTCGCCGCTCGCATCTTCCAGCGACACCGCGCCGTGCGCGAACTGCTCGAACTTGCGCAGGTTCAGCGCCTCGGTGAGCGCGGCGATCCGGGGTTGGCCGGGCCAGAACCATGACGGCCCGAGATCGACGCTGCCCGTTGCGCTCTCGAGCGCCTTGATCCGACCGCCAAAGCGCGGCCGCGCCTCGAACAGCTCGAAAGAGACCCCGCGCGCGTGCAGATGACGGGCGAGCGCCAAGCCCGCGAGCCCGCCGCCCACGATCGCGACCCGCGTTTTCATGGAAGCCTCGTCATTTTGAGAGATCGTTTCCCGTCATTGATCCGGCGCTGCAACGAAGCGCAGATGCCCCGTCTTGATCCAGAACTCGGCGCCGCCCGGCCCTGCCTGAACCTGCAGCGGCTGCCCGTCAGGCAAGCGCAGCCACGATCCCTTGCGCAGGTCATCGCCGCCTTCGGACAGCGTCCCATCCAGCACGAGCAACTCCATCCCGCCCGGATCATCGAGGGCAAGGCTCGCATCCGGCGCGAGCCGGTAGAAGCGGACGATCTCACGCGCGTCGCGGTGAAGTTCAGCGCACTCGACGCCTTCGCCGGTCTGGGCCAGATCGGCCCGCATATCCTTGTGAAACTGATTGCGGTCGTCCGGGTCGAACTGCCAGAGCTTCACGAAGATCGTGCAGCCACCCTCCGATCCCGGCCGGTGCCGGGTCTGCGGCGGATTGCGCACATAAGTCCCCGCCGGATAATCGCCGCTCTCGTCCTGGAACACGCCTTCGAGCACGAGATATTCCTCGCCGCCGCCATGCGTATGCGCCGAGAAACTGTGCCCCGGGGCGAAGCGCACGATGCTCGTCGCCCGCGCCACCTCGTCGCCGATCCGGTCGAGCATCCGCCGCTCGACACCCGCCGACGGCGAGCCGTGCCAGTCGAGCGTGTCGGAATGAACGAGCACACGCTCCGAGAATTCCGCGTTGATTTCCATCTGGCCTCCGAAATATCTGGCCGCTTATCTTGCGACTGCGTGCGGAACGGCGCAACGGTCGAGCGGCAATAGTTGGGAGCTATTCTCGAAGCGCGGAATTTCAAATGCGATCGGGTTTCGTGTCAGTTCGACGGCCGGTCAGTGGCAGTGCCGTTAGATCACCATGCTCCCGACGTTTTCGCGCTTCGCGGCGCGCGAGGTCTCTGGCGCGGCGCTTGCCATCGACTGGTAGGCCATCAGCTCGACCGTGTCGCGAATGGCCACGAAATGCCCCTCCCCGACTTCGCGCAGCGCGATGCGCTCGGGGTCTGTGGCGCGCGGCAGCAGAAGCTTCGGCGTTTTCAGGTCGGCTGCGCGCTCGCGCTGGAGCGGTCTGCGCTGCGGGTCCGGATGCGGCACCGCCGACAGCAGTCGTCGGGTATAGGGATGTAGCGGGTTCTTCAGAACGGTGTCGGTCGGCCCCGTTTCGACGACCTGCCCCGCCCACATCACGGCGATGCGGTGGCTGACGCGTTCGACGACCGCAATGTCATGGGAGATGAAGAGGAAGGAGACGCCCTCCTCCCGCTGCAGCTTGGCGATCAGATCGGTGATCTGGCGCGCGACCGATACGTCGAGGGCCGAAACCGCCTCATCCGCGACGATGATCGCCGGTTTGACCGAGAGCGCGCGGCAGATGCAAAGCCGCTGACGCTGGCCGCCGGAGAACTGGTGCGGGTAGCGGTCCATTGCTGCGGCTTCCAGCCCGACCCGCTCCAGCAGCTCGCCCGCCATCGCCCGCCGTTCGGTGCGCGTCATCGGGTTGCGGATATGGGCAGGCTCGGTGATCAGATCATAGACCGGGAGCCGCGGGTTGAGGCTGGCATAGGGGTCCTGAAAGACCATCTGCATCTTTCCGCGCAGCGGGCGCAGTTCCTGCGCCGTCAGGCCGGTCAGGGTCTGCCCGCTCAGCCGAACCCGCCCGCCAGAGGCTGCCTCGAGCCCGAGCAGCGTCCGCGCCAGAGTGGATTTGCCGCAGCCGGATTCCCCCACCAGCCCGAGCGTTTCACCGCGCCCGAGGGTCAGCGAGACCTCGTTGACCGCGTGATAATCGAGCGCAGGCCGTCCCGGAGCGGCACGGCGCACCGGGAAACGCACAGAGAGCCGATCGACTTCGAGGAGCGGCGCATCGGCATTGAGCGGCCGTTTCGGAGCCCCCGCGCCAAGCATCGGCGTCGCCGCCATCAGGTTGCGCGTATATTCGGCCTGCGGAGCGGCAAAGATCTGCCCGACCGGACCGGTTTCGACCTGTTCGCCGCGACACAGCACGACGACGCGGTCGGCGATCTCGGCCACCACCCCCATGTCATGGGTTATGAACAGCACGGCCATTCCGCTTTCGTCCTGCAGCTCTTTGATCAGTGACAGGATTTCCGCCTGCGTCGTCACGTCGAGTGCGGTCGTCGGTTCATCGGCGATCAGCAGATCGGGCTGGCAGGCCAGCGCCATCGCGATCATGACGCGCTGACGCAGACCGCCCGACAGTTCGTGCGGATATTGCACCAACCGCCGCTCGGGTTCGGGGATATTGACCCGCTCGAACGCGGCGCGGGCCGCCGCCAGCGCCGCCTTGCGGTCCAGCCCCTGATGCAGGCGCAGGACTTCTGCCACCTGTTCGCCAAGCGGCATCACCGGGTTGAGCGCCGTCATCGGCTCCTGAAAGATCATCGAGATCCGGTTGCCGCGCACCTGCTGCATCTCGCGTTCCTCGAGCGCGGTGATCTCGACCGGCGTGTCGCCGTCGAGATCGATGCGTCCGCCGGTCAGGCGCCCCCCCTCGCGTTCGATCAGGCGCATCAGCGCCAGCGCGGTGGCGGATTTGCCCGAGCCGGACTCCCCCACCAGCGCGACGGTCTCGCCGCGTGCGATGTCGAAGCTGAGCCCCGACAGCGCGGTGTGGGAGCCGAAAGCGAGGCTCAGGTTCTGGACTGACAGAAGCGGTGCGCGGCTCATGGATCAACTCGCGGCTGCGGCAGCGCGGCGGACGCGTGCCTCGGGGTGGTCGGCGAAGGACGGCAGCGGGGGCGTCCAGCGGCGATGGCGGGGGGTGGTCTCAAAGGAGAACGGATCGTCGCCCACGACCTCCCAGCGGAAGCTGTCGCCCAGTTCGATCATCCCCATCGCCCCGGCGGGCTCGCCCTCGGTGGTGAAGCTCTCGGTCAGCGATTGCTGGGTCAGATGGGTGATGCCGTCGACCGTGGTGACGGTGTTCCAATGCACGTGACCGGCGAGGCAGACGACCGGCACCTTCGCGCGAGACAGAGCGGCACGGGCGCGCTCGGCCATCGGATAGGTCGAACTGGCCGGGTTGTTCTCGAAATAGTAGTTGCCCAGCTGCGAATGCCCGGAGATTGGCACATGGCTGACCACGAGCGTCGGGCGATCGCTCGCCTGCATCGTGCGCGAGAGCCAGACCACATCGGGCTCGGTCAGCACGAAGCCGGAATAGTCGGGCATCCGGCGGATACGCGTATCGGCGCGCCACAGGACGATGCGCCAGCCGCCGATATCGACGACCCCGTGATCGAGCGTCTGGCCGAGAATCCCTTCGTTATCCGAGACCTCCAAATGATCGCGATCATGGTTGCCGTTGAGATGCAGGATCGGGGCCTCGACGGCGCGGAACGCCTCGGCCACCTCGGCTTCCAGCCGCAGGTCGGTGTCGCGGTTCTCATCCGAAATCCGGTCCCCGAGATCGAGCACCAGATCGGCGCCGCCGTCGCGAACGTAACGGGCGAAGTCTTCCATCAGGGGCAGCGCCATGTCGCCGCGCTTCGCGGTCGAGGGTTTGCCATGGTGGATATCAGTGACGATGGCGATACGGGTGGACATGCTGAAACTTTCCAAAGAGTTGGGGGAAGGTGCCCGCCGCCGCGCACAAGCGGCGACGGGCGGGGAGCGTTAGTTGGAGGCGAAGGAGATCGCGCCCGCGCGGAAATCGAGCACATAGGGGATGTGGCCGGGCTTCGGCGCCCAGGCGATATCCTTACGCATCGCCCAGCTCTCATAGGGGCGATAGAGCGGCAGCACCGGCGGGTCCTGCTTGATGCGATCCATCAGCTCGGCATAGGCGGCGCGACGATCCGCGACATCCTTGGAGAAGCGGAACTTGTCCCAGGTCTTGCGATAGGCTTCGTCGGTGGTGAAACGGCCTTCCGATTCCGAGGCCGCATCCGGGGCCCACATGACGCCGAACGAGCCGAAGGGGTCCGCGAAATACATCGGGTTCGACCAGTTGCGGGTCATCATGTCCTTGCTGTTGCCGGTCCATTTCTCGGCCACATTCACCTTGCCCTTGATGCCGACCTGCGCCCACATCTCGACGATGGCCTGCGCGGCCAGAAGGCCGTTGGTGTAATAGACCGGGTCGGTGTCATAGGTGATCTCGAACCCGTCATAGCCAGCTTCCTTCAGCAGTTCGCGGGCCTTCTCGGGGTTGTATTCGAAGGTCTTCAGTTCCGGCATGTAGAGATCGCCGTATTCCTTCATCGTGTGGGTCGAGGGGACGACGGCCTTGCCCAGCCACAGCGCCTCGTTCAGCGCGTCGCGGTCGATCGCGAGGCTGAGCGCCTGACGGATGCGCGGGTCACGCAGCTTGGGATGGTTGGTGTTCATGATCATGACGTGGAACAGCGGCGTGACGCTGCCCGCGGCCTTGATGCTCGGGTCGGCTTCGATCAGCGACAGCTGGTCGGGCGCGACATTGGTGATCATGTCGACTTCGCCGGTCTTGAGCGCGGTGATCCGCGAGGCGGTTTCCGGGATATGGATCACGGAGACCTTTTCCAGCGGCGCCTTGTCGCCCCAGAAATTGTCGAAGCGGGTATAGACTACGCGCTCGCCGGGGCTGAACTCGCTGATCGCATAGGGGCCGGTGCCGACCGGAGCCATCGAGAAGGCTTCGTAATCGCTGTCCTCGGCCACGTTCGGATCGCCGGTCAGGCCCTTGGTGTAGTCTTCGGGGATGATCATGACCTGCTGCAGGTTCACGAGCGTTTCCCAAAGCGGCTCTTCGCGCTTCACCGTGATGCGGACGGTATAATCGTCGACCTTCTCGGCTTTCTCGAAGTTGTTCAGACGGTCCTTCGAGCGCACCATGTAGGGCGGGAAGGTGGCCTGATACATGCGGTTGAGCGAGAAGACCACGTCATCGGCGGTCATCGCTTCGCCGTTCTGGAAGGTCACGCCCTGACGGAGCTTGAACTCCATGACCTTGGGCGAAACGAGTTTCCATTCGGTCGCCAGACCGGGGCGCCATTCGCCGCCGATCTTCTCGTGATCCTTGTCGATCAGCGTGTCGAAGGTGTTGTAGTAGAACTGCGAGCCGACATTCGAGTGGTCGCGGCCGGGATCGAGATATTTGGCGACGTTGGCAGCGCCGACTTTCAATTCGCGGGCCTGAGCCCCCGTGACGCCAGCGGCAGCGATGCCGGCGGCAAGAGCGGTGGAAACGAGCAGTCTGAGCATTGGTATCTCCATTGCAGGGTTTGACGACGGGCGCTTGCGGCCTTCTGTTCTTGTTGCGGGGTGTCAGCGTGCGCGCAGGCGCACGTCGACGCTGTCGCGTAACCAGTCGCCGACCACCTGGACGGCGAAGGTCAGCAACACGATCAGCGCGGCGGGGACGATGACGATCCAGGGGGCGGTCGGCATGTAGTCGCGACCGATGCCGACCATCGAGCCAAGCGTCGCGGTGGGCGGCTGCACGCCGAGGCCGAGGAAGGACAGCGTGCTTTCAAGGAGCACGATATTCGACAGCGACAGCGTGAACTGGACCACCAGCGGCGAGACGATATTGGGCAGCAGGTGGGTGAAGGCGATGCGCCGCGGACTGGCGCCTGCGGCACGGGCGGCCTCGATGAAGGGCAGATGCATCAGGCGGCGCACGTCGCCGCGCACGATCCGGGCATATTGCTCCCAGCCGGCGAGGCCGAGGACGATGACCATCACCTGAAGCGAGCTGCCGAAGATCGCGAGCGTGAACAGCGCGATCAGCGTGAAGGGCACCGCGATCTGGGTGTCGACCGCCGACATGATCGCGGCATCGGTGCGTCCGCCGACCACGCCTGCCAGCAGACCGAGCAGCCCGCCGACGAGAAGCCCCAACAGCGCACCGAGGATCGCCAGCATCAGCGTCAGGCGCAGTCCGTGCAGGCTGCGTGACAGGACATCGCGGCCCAGCTCGTCCGTGCCCAGCGGATAGGCGACCTTCGCCCGGTCGAAGCCGATCGGCGGGCGCAACCGCGAGAGCAGGCTCTGTGCATTGGGATCATGCGGCGCGATCAGCGGGCCGAGAAAGGCCATGAGCAAGAGGGCCAGCCCGACCGCGAAGGCGACTTTCTGGATCACGTTGGTGCCGGTCCAAAGGCGGTGTAGGGCCGAAGGCGCGGGAGTGTTGAGGGCCATGGTCATCGGATCACCCTTTGAGTTGATGGCGCAGGCGCGGATCGGCCCAGGCATAGGCAAGGTCGATAGCGGCGTTGATGAGGATGACGGCGATGGCGACGGTGATGACCCCGAACTGGAGCACCGGGTAGTCGCGCCGGATCGCCGAGGAGACGAGCAGGTCGCCGATGCCGGGCCAGGCGAAGATCGATTCCACCACCACCGAGCCGGAGGCCGCGAGCCCCGCAATCTGAAGACCGATCACCGAGAGGAGTGTGATCGAAGCGTTGCGCAAGCCGTGGCGCAGGATCACCGCGCGCTCTGGCAGGCCCTTGGCGCGGGCGGTGCGCATGAAGTCCTGCCCCAGCACATCGAGCATGGCGTTGCGGGTGAAGCGCGTGAGCGCGGCGATCAGCACGCCCGACATCGCCAGCGTCGGCATGATGAAATGCAGCGGCGTTCCATTGCCCACCACCGGCAGCCAGTTCAGCCAGTAGGCGAAGACCAAGACCATCACCACGGCGAGGATGAAGTTCGGCACCGCATAGCCGAGGAAGGCCACGACCATCGCCGCGCTGCCCAGCCAGTGCTTGCGCCAGATCGCGGCGATCATGCCCAGCGGGAGCGACACGACGAGCGTGAGCCCGATCGCCGACAAGAGCAGCTGCGCCGAGGGCCACAACCGCTCCGCCACGATCTGGATGACCGGTCGGCGCTCGATGAAGGACAGGCCGAAATTCCCGTCGAGGAAAGCGCGCAGGAAAGCGAAGTATTGATCCCAGAGCGACCGGTCGAGCTCGTAATAGCGGATCAGGATCTCGCGGTCCTCTTGGGTCATGCCCTCGCCCGCGAGGAAATCGATGGCGTTCCCCGACAGGCGTGTGGCGAAGAACACCAGGGTGACGATGACGAAGAAGGTCAGCGCCATCCGGACCAGGGTGCGCAGGGTGTAGCTCAGCATGTCACGATCTCCTGGGCGAGGGTCACGCCGCCCGGCCGGGCGAGCAGGACGAACTCGACCCCGGCGGCGGCGGCGGCGCGGCCATCCGTTTCGGGCGTGTCGCCAAGAAAGACTGCCGCGCCCGGCGCGACCCCGGCGCGGGACAGCGCGGCATGGACCAGATCAGGGGCGGGCTTGGCGAGGCTCGATGCGGTGGCGGCGGGCACTGCGGCGCGTGCCGCGGCCCAGAGTGCGCCGGTCTCGGGTCGGGGCGTGCCGTCAGGGCCGGGATGGAACGTGTCGGGATTGCTCAGCAGCACGGGCAGGCCCCGCGCGGCCATCGCGGTGAGTTCCGTCAGGTCGGCGAAGCTGAAACCGGTGTCGCGCGCCAGAAGCACCAGCTCGGGCTGCACCCGGTCGGGCACCAGCCCCAGCTTGCGCGCCAGCGTGACAAGCGGCGGCGCGGCGAAAAGTGCGACGCGGGCTCCGGGGCGACGGCGCTGCAGATTGCGAAGCGTTTCCTCGCCCGCCAGCACCATGCGCTCTGCGGCCACCGCGAGCCCCATCATGCCGAGCCGGGCCGAGAGGTGCTCGGCGGTGTCGGTGGAATTGTTCGAGACGACCCAAAGCCGCTCGCCGCAGCGCTCGATCAACTCGGGCACGCCGGGCAGCACGCGGTCCCCAGCGATCAGACAGCCATCGAGATCGGCCAGAACCGCAGCACGTTCGGGGAGCGGCCCTGACAGGAACTCGGACAATCCGACAGGCTGGGTCATGGGCAAATCCTCTCCGTTCGGGGCCTCGGCCCCGTTCGCGCGATGCGCGTCTGTTCATGCGGTGATGGGGCGTCGCCCCGGACTGCTCACGGTTTGACGAGTTTCTGTGACGTGGATGTTACATCTGCAAGCTAAGCCGTCAGATGATGAAAGCTTCGGTTGGATCTTTGGCGAGCGCCCTGTCGCTTTCCCGCCTGCGCTCGGTGACTGCGGTCGCCGAGGAGGGCTCTTTTTCGGCCGCTGCGCGCCGGTTGGGGGTGTCGCATTCCGCAGTCGCGCAGCAGATTCGCGATCTCGAGAGCGCCTTCGGCGTGCGGCTGTTCGACAAGCTCAACGGAACCCTTTGCGCGACGCCGCTGTGCGAGCAGCTTTGCGACATCGGCGCCCGGATGCGCGAGGCCGAACATGACGCGCTGCGTATCCTCGAACGCCGGGGCCCGACCGGCAGGCGCAGGTTGCGCGTCGGTCTGGGCAATTCGATGCCGGGCATCGCGATCGTCCACCAGTTGCTGCGCCAGCACCCCTCGCTGACGGTCTCGGTGGAAAGCGGCTCGCATCAGGACATTCTCGCGGCCCTGCTGCGGCGCGAGGTCGATGTCGCGGTGCTGCCCGATCTACCGAACGATCGGCGGTTCCGCACCGCGCGCGTGCTATCGCAGGAGGTGGTGGGGATCGTCTCCGCCGACAGCCCGACCGGTTTGCGCGACGAGGTCAGTTTGGAAGAACTGGCGCGGCTGCCGCTGATCTTCCGCTCGCAGGGCTCCTCGACCCAGAAGGTCGTCGATCGCGCCTTCCGTGCGACCAGCCTGACCCCCGAGCCCCAGTTGATCGCCGACACCCGCGACGCCGTCTATGAGGCGGTGGCCTTGGGGATCGGCGTCGGCTTCATGTGGCGCTTTGGCACTTACCGAACCGATACGGTGCGCAGGCTTTTGATCCGCGACATCCGGTCAACGGTGGACGAGGTCGTGTTCGCCCTGAAGGACGAACGAAACGAGTTGATCGAGCTGTTCTTCAACGCCGCCAGCCAGATCGATCCGGCCGGGGCCGCAGACCCGGGCATCATCTGAGACTAGGCGCGCCGACGCGAAAGCGACGTGGCCTAGACCGCCGCCGCGACGCTCTCGGGAAACAGATCGCCGGTTCCGAGGCTCTGCACGCTGCCATCGTCCTCGCGCATCAGGAACAGGGCGTCGAGGCAACGCTTCCTCGCAACCTCCACCCCCTTGTCCAGGCCAAGCACCATGAGCGCGGTGGCCCAGCCGTCGGCCTCGGCGCAACTGCGCGCGACGACCGTCACGGAGGCAGGCGATGCCAGCAAGGGCGCGCCGCGCGAACGATCCATCGTGTGCGAGAGCCTGCGCGCGCCGAGGTCGATCCAGTGCCGATAATCGCCGGAGGTCGCGACGGACGCATTCTCGAGCGCGAGGATCGAATGCGGCGTGCGGCGCAGCGGATCCGGGCTCTCGACCGCGATCGTCCACGGGCTTCCATCGGGCCGGAGCCCCGAGGCCCGCATTTCGCCGTCGATCCCGACAAGACCGGCCTCGATCCCCTGCGCGGCCAGCGTCTCGGCAAGGCGATCCACGCCGTAGCCTTTCGCGATCCCGTTCAGGTCCAGTACCACGGGGCCGCTTTTGCGCACCCGGTCATGGTCAAGCTCGAGCCATTGATATGCGGGCTGCCGCGGCACGCTCATCGCGGCGCGGATCGCCTCGGGTGTCGCATCGTCGGGACCGAAGCCCCACGCCGTGACCGCATCTCCGAGCCCGATATCGAACGCGCCGCCCGAGGCTTTGCCGATCTCGAGCCCGAGGCGGAGCACTTCAGCCAAACGCCCGGGCACCTTCACCCATTCGCCTTCCGCAGCCGCGTTGAGCCGCATCAGGTCGCTGTCGGGTTTCCACGTGGACATCTGCGCATCGACTTCCGCAACCGCTGCCTGCAGCGCGGCTTGGATCGGCGCAGGGTCACGCTCGGGCGGTGCGAAGAACAGGGCGGTCCAGCGGGTGCCCATGGTCGCGCCGTGCAAAGCGTGGCGCAGAAGATCAGAAGATGTCTTCGACATAACGGCCCTCCGTTTTCAGTTTGGTCGCACTCAGGCCCGAAGCCGCGAGAATGTCGTGCAGGGCATCGGCGACGCCCGCCGCCATGTCCCGCCCTCCGCACACCATGATCCGCGCGCCGCTCTGCACCAGCCGGACCAGTTCGGGGGCATCGGCGCGCATCGCATCCTGAACATAGCGCGGTCGCTGGCCGCGCGAGACCGAGGTCACGATCCGCGACAGACGGCCTTCGTCCTTCCACCCGCCGATCTCCTGCGCATAGAGGAAATCGCTTTGCGGATCGCGCATCCCGAAGAAGAGGTGGATCGGGCGCCGTTGCTCGTTTTCGCGCACGAAGCCCACGAGAGGGCCGATCCCCGTGCCCGCGCCGATCAGGATCAGCGGCGCGCGCGAGCGGTCGGGCCGGAAGGCGGGATTGCGCCGGACGAAGGCGCGGACGCTCTCGCCCGGCTCGAGCGCCGTCAACTGCCCCGAACACAACCCGCCGGGATGTTTCTTGACGACGATCTCCAGAAACCCGTCGCGGCGTGACGACGCGAGCGAATAGAGGCGCGGCGTCGGCGCCCCTTCGGGCAGGATCCCGATCAGATCTCCTGCGGCAAACCGCGTGAAGCCCGCCCCCGTCAGCCGCTGCCAGAAAGTGGCACGCGGCAGGGAAAAGCGCAGGATCGACGTCGGAGCCTGCACATCGGCCCCATAATCGCGCCGCGACTGGAGCGTGAGTTCGGTCGTGGCAGGGGGCGTCGGTTGGTGGTGCAGATCGAGCTCGATCCCGAGCGCCGCACCCAGCGCCTGCCCCCAGCGCGCGAAGGCCTGCGGCGACTGCCGGTCGATCGTGTCATAGGGCAGAAGAACCGGCCAACCCTTCGCCTCCACGGTGTCGGCAATCGTCTGGGCGTAGGCGCAATAGGCAGGGAAGCTCCGGTCCCCGAAACCGAGCACGGCAATCGGGATATCCAGCGCATCGGAGCAGGCGTCGAGTTTCGTCAGGAAGCCTTTCGCGGAACCGGGCTCCGCCCCGTCGCCATAGGTGGCCGCGAGCACGATGATCCGATCGGCCCGGGCGTAGCGCTCGGGCGCGAAGGAGGACATCGGCGCGATGTGAACACTCTGGCCCGCTGCACGGAGCGCTGCATGCAGGGTCGCGGCGAACCCCCAGGTGCTGCCGTTTTCGCTGCCGACGAGGAGGATCGTCTCCGCGCGCGCGGCTGGCTGGTTGGCCCGGATACGCGGGCGTCCGCGACGCCCGGCCAGCCAAATCGTCAGGCCGGTGAGCCCCATCACCGGCACGCCCAGCGCCATGAGACCCAGCACCGCGCCAAGCAGCGCAGCGCCCTGCCCCGTATGCAGCATGTAGATGGTTTCCGAGATGCGTTGCCATGCGGTCAGGTCCGCCCAGGCGAGCACCGCGCCGGTCCCCTGATCGAGATAGCCGGTGCCGCGATCGGTCTTCAGCGTGAAAACATCGGTGGCATCGCCGTCATAGGGGAAGCTCAGGCTCCGCAGTTCCGTGACCGGCGTGTCGCCCAGCATCGCAAGACCGGCAAGCGGCACGTCTGTTTGGCCGCTCACCTCCGCAGGAACGCCGAGCGAGGGCCCACCATCGGGGATCAGCTCGAAGGTCGAGGCCGTCATCCACAAAGACGTGGCGGAGGAGAGAAGCAGGCCGATCACCGCGACGCGCGCGATCTCGACGTGGAGCCGGCCGGCGAGCGGCCCGCGCAAACGCGAGAACCAGTTCCGCCAGCCGCCGACACGCCGCGCCACGAGCAGGACGCCGGAGACCGAGAGCACCAGCATTGCGACGGAGCCCAGCGCACTTGCAACGCGGCCGGGATCGCCGAGGAAGAGGGAGCGGTGAAGGTTGGTCAGCCAACGCTGAAACGCATTCGGATCAGCCGATGCAACGCCACGCCCCGTGGTGGGATCGATCACCGCCGCGCCGGGCTGTCCGGCTTCGAACCAGTAGGCTGTGATCCGCCCCGAGGGGGCGCGCCGGATCTGTTCGAGCCCCGGATAGATCGTCTGGATGCGCTCGGCGAGGGTCGCAACGCTGAGCTCCGCCCCTGCCTGCGGTGCCGCGATCCGCTCCGCAACCGGAAAGACCGCGAGCACCGCGCCGCTGAGCGCCAGCACCGTGACAAGCGCCAGGGCGATCAGCCCCGGCCAGCGATGAAACGCGCGGATCATGGCCTGTCACCTCACATGTCGTAGGTGAAATCGGCGACGTAGCGACGCCCCGGAACCGGCGTGCCCGCGCCCTCGGTCGTCAGCGGCACGGCGATCTCGTTCGGGCTGTCGCGCATGTCCTCGACCGCGGCGTCGATATGCAGCGTGTAGCCCGCATCGAAGAGCGCATCCGCAAGATCGAGCGTGATCTCGAGCGTCCGGCCTGCGCCTACGCTTGCGCCGGTGATACCGTTGATCTGCGCCGGGTCGCCGCCGGTCGCGCGATACCAGTCGTTGAGATGCTCGTAATATTTGGACTTGCCGCCCGCCATCCAGAGGCTGCCCGCATAGGCGCCCGACGGATCGGTGACATAGAGCGCGAGATAAGCGCCGTCGCCACCGTAGTTGTTCAGCGTGGTCTTGAGCGTAACGGGCTGCGCGGATGCGAGCGCGGGAATGGTCAGCGCCGTGCTCAGCGCCAATGTTGCGAGAAGAGACTTCATTTCGGGACTCCTTGTTTTGGGGAGGAATGCGGCGGCGGCTCAGTTCACCTGAACCTTGGGCGGAGCACCGTCACCGAAGAGGCCGTTTTTCGGCGGGGCGACCGTGCCGGCGGGGGCCGGGTTGCGCGCCGATGCGCCGTAGTCGTCATCATCGTCGTCCTCGTCATCGTCGTCATAGTCCGACGTGATGAGGCGCTGCGTCGCCGGATCGAGCTTGGCTTCGATTTTCCGCCCGTCGCGGTCGCGGCCTTCGATCTCGTATCGGCCGTCTTCCATCTCGATTTCGTGGACAGTCCAGCCGTTCTCGCGCGCGATCTGCATCACCGCGTCGCGGGACATTCCTTCGCCGCGCGAAGACTTTTCATAGTCGTCGTCGGCCAGAGCCATCCCCGCAGGCAGCAGGGCGATGAGGGGAAGTGCGGTCAGGATCTTTCGCATGGCAGGGTCTCCTTTTTCATCTGCTACCGACAATCTGGGCAGCGGACCTGAGCGCTTCCTGACGGGCGGAGAGTTTCCGCTTCAGCTTCGCGTCAGGAAAAAGGCCCCGCCTTTTGAAGGCGGGGCCAGGTGAGGCCGCGGGACAAACGGCCTTGGCGATGTGAAAGGGAACGGTCAGGCGATATCGCCGGGTTCAGGCCCACGCTTGTCGCCGGTCAGCATCGACCGCGCGAGGTTTTCGCGATGCCGGAAGGAGGCCAGAACCACACCGGCGACATGAAGCGCCACGAGCAGCAGGACCAGATTGGCGAGAACCTCGTGCAGGTCTTCCAGCGCCTCGCTGCCTTCGCCTTCTCCGCCTTCGCCATATTCACCGTATTCGCCATCCTCGTCCGCGAAGGCCGGGGTCACGATCTGCGACAGCGCGGGAAGCATCGCCACGCGGGTGGGTTCCGCCATGAGCCAGCCAGTAAAGGCGGTGCCCGACAGCGAGATCAGCAGCGCCACGATCATCAACGCCCCCGCAGGGTTGTGACCGAGATAGCGACGCTCTTTGCCGCGCAGCATGTCGCCAAGATAGGACAGCGTCTGCCCCGGCCCTCTGAGGAACTGGGTGAACCGGGCATAGCGCCCGCCCACAAGCCCCCAGACCAGCCGGAACGCGACCAGCCCGGCGACGGTGTAGCCTGCGATCTCATGCACCGGCTGCAACTCGTCGGCCGTGAACCAAGCCGTGGCGAAAGCCGCGACGAGGCCCCAGTGGAAAATCCGCACCAGTGGATCCCAGACCCGCACCTTGCCTCCGGAGCTACCGCCGGAATTCGTCGTGTCGTGAAATGCTGCGTCAGTCATGTTTGTCTCCTTCACGATCTTCGCGGGACCGACCATGTTCATCGCCCTCATATTCGACCTCGAGAATCCCGAGCGTCGAAGGATGAACCGTCACTTCGAGTTGGCGGCCCTGCGCGTCAGTGCCGTCGATCTCGTAGCAGCCGTCATCGATCTTGATGCGGCGCACCGTCCAGCCGTTCTCTTCGGCGAGTTGGGCCACGGCATCGCGCGGCTGCCAATCCGCCATCGGCACGAAACAGTCGTCATCGGCCAGAGCCATTCCAGCCGGAAGCACCGCGAGAAACGCGAGAATTGTCACTGTCTTCTTCATGGGCCAAACTCCTGTTCGCGGCCAACTCTGCACCTTTCATGGGCGATCAATCTGACGGGAACCTGAAGCCGCATCGCGCGCAGCGTCAGCTTGGTGTCAGCCGGGCAGGTAAAGACAGGGCAACGGATAAGAGATGGGACCAACATGCGCATCCTGCTGATCGAGGACGACACTATTCTGGGCACCGCGGTGCGCGACCAGATCGCGAGCGACGGCCACTCGGTGGACTGGGTCACGCGTCTCGACGAGGCGGGCGCGTCGGTCCGCAGCACCGGCTATGATCTTGTCCTGCTCGATCTCATGCTCCCGGATGGCCGCGGCATCGGCTTTCTGAAGTCGCTGCGCAGCCGGGGCGATGTGACCCCCGTGATCATCATGACCGCGCTCGATCAGGTCTCGGACCGGATCGAGGGGCTGAACGCGGGCGCCGACGACTATCTCGTGAAGCCCTTCGATCTCGCGGAACTCTCCGCGCGCATCGGGTCGGTCGCGCGGCGCTACAGCGGCAATCCGAACCCCATCGTGAGCCATGCCGGACTCGAGATCGACCTCGCCGCGCGCAGCATCCTGCGCGACGGCAAGCCCGTGCAACTGACCGCACGCGAATGGGCCCTGTTCGAGGCGTTCCTCTCGCGCCCCGGCCAATTGCTGTCCAAAGCCCAGCTCGAAGAGAAGCTCTACGCCTTCGATGCGGAGGTGGAGAGCAACACGATCGAGGTCCATGTCAGCCGCCTGCGCAAGAAACTCGGCGCCCATGTGATCGAGACCGAACGCGGCCTCGGCTACAGGCTGGGCAAGGCATGAGATTGCCGCGAAGCCTTCAGGCCCGTCTGGGGCTTTCGCTCGGGGTCGTTCTGGCGCTGATGTGGATCGCGGCGGCAACCGTCACCGCGCTGATCGTGCGCAAGGAGATGAGCGAGGTCTTCGACTCCACGCTTCAGGAAACGGCGCAGAGGATCCTTCCCCTCGCGGTCATGGATATCGTGAACCGCGACGGCAACAACACGACAC
Organism: Thioclava sp. ISO4; assembly: GCF_058105145.1. NCBI lineage: Bacteria > Pseudomonadati > Pseudomonadota > Alphaproteobacteria > Rhodobacterales > Paracoccaceae > Thioclava > Thioclava sp. ISO4. The sequence continues at coordinate 1,417,102 of NZ_CM176571.1, read as the reverse complement.
AGCGTCTTGCAAGGCTGCGCAACCACGAGGAATTCTTCACCTATATCGTGCGGGACGCGGAGGGGCACATTCTTCTTCAGTCCCATGCGGCCGATCCGTCCGTCTTCCCCGCCTATGACGGACGGGGGTTCAGCCAGACGGCCACCCACCGGCTCTATAGCGATGCCGCCCTTCAGGACACGATCCGGATCACCGTCGCGGAACCGCTCGCGCATCGTGCGAAGGTCGCGCGAGAGGTGGAGCTTGGCCTTGGCCTGCCGCTGCTGATCGTGATCCCGCTCGCCTTCGCAGCGGTCGTGCTGGCGGTGCGGACCAATCTCGGCCCGCTGCGGCGATTCCGGACCAGTCTCGAGGCGCGCAACGCCCGCGATCTGACCCCCATTCCGACCGACGATCTGCAGACCGAAATTTCTCCGGTCGCCGCCACGCTCAACAATCTTCTGGGGCGGTTGCGCGAAGGGTTCGAGGCCGAGCGAAGCTTCGCCTCCAACGCCGCGCATGAGTTGCGCACGCCCCTTGCGGGCGCCATCGCCCAGACACAGCGGCTGAGCGCGGAAACCACCGACCCTGTCGCGAAGACACGCGCCGCCGATATCGAGGCGACGCTGAAAAGGCTCACGCGGCTCTCGGAACGACTGCTGCAACTCGCCCGCGCAGAAGGCGGACCTTTGCGGCTGGAGCGCAGCTCGGACCTGCGCGTCGCCGCCCGCTTGATCGTCGAAGACCTCGCGCGCGGCTTCGATCCCGGGCGTATCGCTCTGGAGCTGCCCGAGACGCCTGTCATCTCGGATCTCGATCCCGACGCTTTCGGAATCCTGTGCCGAAACTTGATCGAGAACGCGCTGAAGCATGGGGCGCAGGACGAACCGGTTGTGGTGCGCCTGACTGCGAAAGGCGTTTTCAGCGTGACGAATGCCGGGCCGGTCATTCCGCAGGAGACGCTCGCGCGCCTGACCGCGCGGTTCGAGCGCGCCGGCAGCACGAATGACGGCAGCGGATTGGGCCTCGCCATCGTCGCCGTCATCGCGGAGCGGATCGGAAGCCCGCTCTCGCTGACATCGCCGCCGAGCGGTCGCGACTCTGGCCTTGAGGTCCGCCTGCAGCTGCCGCTGAGTGCGGCGACGTCGTGACGAGCCACGCGCCGAAGCCCGTCTTGTTCAGCGTCACTTGCCGGACGACGTTCGGCTGATAGTCTGGAAAAATGACCGACGCGGAAACGATGACTGCGGTGCTTTGCGACCGCTATGGAGCGCCCGACACGCTTTGGCTGGACGACGTGCCCATCCCGGCGCCGGCACCGGGCGAAATCCGGGTGCGCGTGCATGCCGGAACGGTGAACCGGACCGATACGGCCACGCTACGCGGCCATCCTTTCTTCGCGCGGGCGATGACGGGGCTCTTGCGACCGAAGATGCCCACGCTCGGGATGGATTTCGCCGGCGTGGTCGACGCCCTGGGCGAGGGCGTGAGCGCCTTCCGGCCCGGGGAGCGGGTCTTCGGCCTGTCGCCCGAGCGGTTCGGCGCCCATGCCCAATATCTCTGCCTGCCCGCCGATGGACCGTTGGCGCGGATCCCGGGCGATCTCGCCTTCGACGAGGCTGTGGTGGGCGAAGGCGCCTGGTATGCCGACGCGACCACCAGCCTGCTCTCCGAGGGCGCCCGCTGCCTGATCTACGGTGCCTCCGGCGCCATCGGCTCGGCGGCGGTTCAGCTTGCCAAGGTGCGCGGGGCGCATGTCACGGCGGTCGTCGGAACCCGTCACCTCGAATTGGCCCAGAGCCTGGGGGCCGACCGGGTGGTGAATTACGAGACCGAGGATTTCACCGCGATCGGCGAGCGCTTCGATCTTGTCATGGACGCGGTGGGCAAGACCTCGTGGCGCGCCTGCCGCCCGCTGCTGACGCCCGACGGGATCCTCACGGCGACCGATCTGGGCCCCGGCTGGTCGCACCTGTTCCTCTCCGGCTGGTGCGCGCTCACCGGCAGCAAGCGCGTGCGGCTTCCCTTTCCCGAGAATGCCCCCGGCTTCGTGCGGCGCCTCGCCGGGCTGATGGCCGAGGGGCGGTTCCGGGGCGTCTTCGACCGGCGCTATCGGCTGGACGAGATCGTCGAGGCCTTCCGCTATGTCGAGACCGGGGAGAAGACCGGGATCGTGAGGATCGACATCCCCTAGGATCAAGACGGGCGGATCACGATCTTGCCCCTGACCTCGCCATGACCGGTGCGCGCCAGTGCCTCCGGCAGCTCGGCCAGCGGCAGCTCCGCCTCGAGATGCGGCGCGATCCGCCCCGCCTGCGCCAGCGCCGCCACGCGCGCGGTCAGTTCGCGCCCCGAGGGCACCATCAGCATTCCGATCGATTTGTGCCGCCCGCGGTAGATCGCCCCACCGAGCAGGAGCCACAAGAGCACGCGCACCTCGCCGCCGACCGCTCGGTAGATGCCGCCCGGCGCGAGCGCCCTCGCGATGCGGCGAGGCCCGCGCGTCGCCACCATGTCGAGGATGCGATCCCAGGTGCGCCCCGTCTCGGTGAAGTCCTGTGCGCGATAGTCGATCACCTCGTCGGCGCCGAGCGCGCGCAGCCAGTCGACCTTGCCGCCATTGTCGACCGCGCTCACGAAGGCCCCCGCCTGCTTCGCCAGTTGCAGCGCCATCGTGCCCGAACCGCCTCCGGCCCCGTTGATCAGCAGCCTGTTCCCTGCCGTGACATTTTCGGTTCCGGCGACGGCGATGCCGCCCGCCTGCGGCAGACAGGCAGCGACCGCGTCGGACAGGCTCTCGGGCACCTTCACCATCAGCTCAGAGGGCACGCAGACAAATTCGGCGAAGCCGCCGCGGGTCATGACGACGTCCCCCATGACCCGGTCGCCGATCGCGAAGCCGGGAGCGTCGGGACCGAGCTTGTCGACGATCCCCACGACATCCGAGCCAAGCACCGGTTGCTTCGGCCGCCAGTATCCGCCGACCATTCGCGCGTAGAACGGCGCGCCCGTGAGATATTCCCAATCCGACAGATTCACCGCGCAGGCGCTCACCCGGAGCCGAAGCTGGCCTTTGCCCGGCTCGGGCACCGGCAGGTCCGCAAGCCGCAACTGCTCGGCCCCGCCGTAGCGGTGATAGGTCATGGCCTTCATTTGCCGGGTCCGGGAGGGTCGGTGAACACACGGACCAGCATCGTGCCGACGATCCAGCCCCCCAAAGTCCAGACGATGGTGGCGCCGGGGCTCAGGTAGCCGCCGACAAATCCGGCAATCGCGATCACCACGCCGATTGCGCCGACCAGTCCGACCAACTCCTGTCTCTTCTGTCGCAAGCCCATCGGCCTCTCTCCCTCCTCATGCAAATCCTAGTCGATGCGCGCGCGACGCCCAAAGATCACGGCCCCCAAGCCGAACAGCCCGACAAGCCCGACCGACAGCCAGCCGAGCCAGTCGCCAAAGCGCCCATAGAGCGTCCGGACCCCTTCCATAGGCACGTCGACCGTCATGATCCCGGCCTGCCCGATCCCGCGATCCATTTGCCCCAGAATGCGCCCGTAAGGATCCATCGCATAGGTGATCCCGTCATAGGTTGGCCGGATATGGGTGAACCCGTTCTCGACCGCGCGGTAGGGGTCGTTGAGCGTGATCCCCTTGGGAAACTCGTGCGAGCCGGTGAGCATGATGTCGGCCCCGACGCGCCCGGCCTGCAGCGCAAAACGCGGAAAGCTCATGTCGCGGCAGATGGCGACGGCGATCCGGCCAAATGGGCTGTCGGCGGTCTGGATGACTTCGGGGCCTTTGACGAAGACGCCGGTCTCGCCCATGTCACCGAGGCCGAGCAGGAAGCGCTTCTGGTAATCGACCCGGATATTGCCCGTGTCGTCGAACAACATCTGGCGGTTCTCGCCCTTGCCGGTCTTGGGCACCCAGGCATAGGGGATCGCCAGCCAGACGTGGTTGTCGGCGGCGATGCGGGCAAATTCGGCCCGGGCGCGCTCGTTGTCATCGGCGCTGACCACGATGGCGAATTCGTTGAAGGCGACGATCTGCGCGCCGTCCTGCGCCGCCTCTTCCGTCATCGAGCGGATCCGCGCAATGGTCGGCGCATAGGGGGAGGTCATGCGGTCGTCGAAGACCTGGACCATCGATTCCGGCCCGCCTTCTTCGGCCGGCATCACCACGGCGGCGACGCGGACGGTGGGCTTCTCGGGCGCCATCATCAGCCGCGCGCCGCCCCAGGCGAAGAGCGCGCCGAAGACTGCGACCAGCGCCACGCCCGCCACCAGTGTCGGGCGGCGCGCGAAGCTACGTTCCCAAGCGTAGTTCACCATGGCCGCGAGCCACGACCACAGGAAGACGAAGCCCCAAAGGCCCGCCAGCGCGTAGATCTGCAGAAGCGGCAGCGGCGCGGTGGCGAAGACGTTCTTGGCCTGCGTCCCGTTCAGCGGCGGCACGATCGAGGACAGGAACATCAGCGCCGTCACCGCCGCCGGAAACACCAGCGTCGTATGCAGCCCGTTGCCAAGCCGTGGCGTGATGGCCCGGTCGATCCAGTAGGGGATGACATAGAGCAGCGCGATCATCGTCGAGCGGACGATGTTGAAGATCAGGCTGATCTTCGGGTCGCCCATGTCGAAGATGCCCCAGAGCGAGATGTTGAAGGCAAGCACAAACCCCAGCGTCGTCAGCAGCACCGAGCGCCAGAACGGCAGCGTCCGGCTAAAGCGCAGGATGAGGATCGGCGCCACGACGATCATCGCGGGGATCATCGGCAGAAAGTCGCTGCGTCGGCAGAACATGAACAGCCCGAAGCCCGCCACGAACAGCAAGCTGGCCGTCACTGCGCTGGGCTTCTGCCCGGTTCCGCGCGCGATCGACATAAGAGACCTCCCTCGGTCGCGTCGAGACACCCGCCTCGATCGGCCGCGTCCTGCAAGACGCCTCTGGCGCGATACTCGGCAGTGAAGAGAGGCTAAATGATTGGCCGCTCTGGGCCCTTGATATGCGTCAAGCGTGGTAGCGTCGGACAGGGCGCTGACGGACGACAGGCAGCACTATCTGCGCAGGCAGGTCACCGCGCGACGATCCGTGCACTCCGTCTCGGGACTGCCGCAGCTTGGTTCGATCAAGAATGCAGCAGGCGCGGCAGTGACTGCCGCGCCTGTCAGATGATTTCGAGCTTGAAGATCTGGCGACCTGATCAGGAAAAGAATTTCGCCGCAGCCCGTCGTAGCGCATTCGCCATTTCGAGATAGCCGGCATAGCCGTTATTGTGATGCATCAGCTCATAGTGGTTCGCCCAACGCTCAATCTGCGCGCGCGGCACCTTGTCCGACCAGCTCCCTTTGCTTAGCCGGATCGCCCCATCTTCCAGACATTCCACTTCAATAGGTGCGTCACTCATATAGATTCCATCCCTATACCTTCAGGGCCCAATGAACTTGCGATGCGGCCCGTAACCCTGTGTAAAAAAGCTTATGTGAAAAAACTTGTTTCGAATTTCTATTAGCTAGCAAAAGAAGGCGCCGCCACTTATTGCGGAATTCCTGACTTTTGACTTCGATAACAGTGAATTGATCCATCAAAACGCAAGCCCGAGACGCGTGTCAGGCAGATCACCCTGGCGGGATCAGGGTCACGATTATGCGCAAAAACCGCGTCATGGCGGCACTTTTCTCCCTCCGACGGCCTTGATCACGGATCGCGCACTCGCAGGGCCTACCCCTGACCGTTGGTAAGACGCCGCGCGCAAGGGGCTGGAGAACAGGCAGGTGCGGAAATCGCGCCGTGCGACCGGTTTCACCAAGGCTGGCGAAGACCTGCGCGACCTGAACAGGCTGACGATGGCGTCTTCGCCACCGTCATAGGGGATTGTCGCTCGCATGATCATGCTCCTCCGGCTTGTCATCGTTGATTGAGTTGCACGCGCACGGCTTTGATGCCTTGCCGCGATACGCGATAAGGCTGGCCGTTCTGCGAGCGGATGAAGCGCCGTTTTCTCAGGCGCAGAAAGACGTCGAGCGTGCAGTCCGAAAGGACGTAACCGTCGCGCGTGTAACAGGTGATGGCGCGTATCTTGCCGCCCTCGCCTCTTTCATGGTGGATTGCTCCACCAAGGGCGAGTTCATGCAAAACACGCTGTTCGTGCTTTGAGATATTCAAGGGATTGGTCTCGATTTTATGAGAGTGCAGAAACAGAGGCACTCAGCGTTGCGCGTGAGTGTTCTTTTGGTTCTGGCGTTCCCGCATCACTTGACCGGGAACGGGCTTATGCCCGGGGCTCTTGCATAAAATCTCCATCGCATGAGGTCTCTGCCTCATACCTAGGAACCAGTTAGCCATGGTCGCAGAGCACAACAAGTCCCCTGCGACATCTCTGCGCGATCGAAGCAGTAGCGTTGCAGAAAAGCGGGCGTTCATGTCCCTTTGCAGAAGCTCTCGCGCCCAGCGTCCTGAAAAGGAGACGCAACGGCAGCGCCGGTTGCATTGTCCTCAGCGACTATCTACGCCATCACATACACCAGCCCAGATTGGACAGCGGTAATGCCGATATTCCTGATCCTCATGGTCATTGTCGCAGGCGCCGTTGGAGCGTTCTTCTGGCTCAAGCGGCATAAGCGAGCCCAACTACTGACGACCGCGTTGCCGGAGCGTCAGCGTCGCATCGTGAAACAACAGGTTCCGCTGATCCGAAGACTGCCGAGCGACCTGCAAGCCCGGCTCGACGGCAAGATCAGCCTGTTTCTGGATCAGGTCGAATTCCTCGGCTGCAATGGCTTGGAAGTGACCGAGGAAATGCGGCTCTCCATCGCCGCCCAAGCCTGTCTTCTCGTCGTGAATTCAGACAGCTGGTACGATCACCTTCGCACCATCCTGATCTATCCCGGCGCCTTCAAGTCCAGACAAGCTCAGCGCAGCGGCTATGTTCTGACGGAACGCGAAACCATCCGGACCGGGGAGAGCTGGGCGCGCGGCCCGGTCGTTCTGTCTTGGAAGCACACCCGGTGGGGCGCCTCCAACGATCATGATGGTCACAACGTCGTCCTGCATGAGTTCGCCCACCAGCTCGACGATCTTTCAGGTCACACGGACGGCATTCCGGTGCTGAGCAAAGAGCAGAGCTTCGCGGGCTGGGCAGTGCCATTCTCCGAGGCCTACGAGCGCCATGTTCAGCACGTCAAACACGGGCGGCGCACCGTGATAGACGCCTACGGCGCCGAGGGGCCGGAAGAGTTCTTCGCGGTTCTGGTCGAGGCCTTCTTCGAGCGACCGGCAGAGCTGAAACACGCCGAACCTGCGGTCTATGAACAGCTGTCGATACTCTTCCAGCTTGAGCCATCGACATGGGCCTGATGGCCCTGCGCGCAGGCTCGCCCCCGTGACCGTCCGATCTGCACCGGAAGATCCGGTATCCACAGGCTCATCGAGCTCTCATCGAGGGTTTCAGGACAGCGCGGCATACACTCCGGATCGAGGCCGCCGCCATCACAGCCCGGCAAAGGCGTCGGTGTGAATCCATCTGCGACGGACCCCACATTTCCGCAGCATCTTCAGAAACCCGGAGACCATGGTGCTCGCGCCGGAAACATAGACGCGCCGTTCGTCCAGATCGGGAACGCATTCGCGCAAGTTCGTCTCGTCCATCCGGCCCTGCACCAGCGTAACATCGTCATATATGGCGGAGCCGGGTTCTCCGGACACCGCGTAGACCACCTTCATCCCCAACTCGTTGCGCGCGCGCGTCAGCAGCTCTCGATAGGCGATCTCGTCTGCTGACCTGTTCGCGTAGACCAGAACGATATCGCGTTTCTCACCGCGTTCGAGGAGGTCGGCGATCATGCTGCGAAACGGGGTAATTCCGATCCCGCCCGCGATGAACAGGAGCTTCTTCTCGCGCTGCCGCGGCAGGACGAATGTGCCCGCGATCTGCGAGCCATAGATCGTGTCGCCTTCCTGCATCCGCAAAAGCCCCCGCTTGAACGCGCTGCCATGAGGGTTGAACTTGACGCCAACCCGCACGGCCGAGGCCCCGGGCGCGGAGGCGATGGTGAAGGGCCTGCGGTTGCCGCGCTTGTCCGACCCCGACAGCCCCAGCGTCCAGTCGAGATACTGGCCTGCTCGGAATTTCAGGGCGCGATCCGACTGAAAGACGAATTCGTAGCAATTCGCGGCGATCTCCTCGACACCGATCAGCTTCATCTTGAACCGGCCCTTGGGGCTGGCGGCCCAGGCGTAGATATTCGCCACGAGGAGGGCCATTTCAGGGGAGAAGTACATCGTCCCGATATGGATGTTCGAGGAAGACAGCACCCCGACAATGGCGGCGTAGACATGCCGCGACCAGCGACCATGCGCGGCCGTCAGCGGCTCCGTCAGCATCGCGAAGCCCGCGAAGAACAGCGGCGAGTAGAGGAGCGTCTGTTGCAGCGCCATTCCCATCATATCCGGCGGCGTCGTCAGCAGAACGGTGGCAAGGTTGGACAGGATGTAGACAGCAATCATGCCGAGGCGCTCGATCTTGTAGACGACGAGCAGCCCGCCGAGGATCACCAGAGGCGACAGCTGAGGCGTGCCCCCGACCCACCACAAGGCCGGGGTGTTGAGCCCTACCCCCGCGACAACGGCGCCGATCGCAACCGGGTTGAAGATATGCTTATGCCCGAGCGTCAGGATGAATTTCGACGCAATCGCTGCGACCGATGCGAGCACGATCGCGGCCAGTGTCATCGGATCGGCGAAATCCGCTGGCGGCATGATGAGCGCGAGGATCAGTGCCGTGATATGAACGGATTCCGCGTTCGTCGGCAGCTTCAGAAAAAAGCTGAAAAGCCGGTTCGTCACCCAGGCGCTCGCGACAGACAGCACGAGCGACACGACAAGCCCGACAGGGTCGAGGAAGGCCGCTCCCATCATGCCGACCACGATCCCGCCCAGAAACAGGATCCCGAGATAATAAACCATCAATCGATACATGGTGACGCCATTCAGCGAACGCCTGATCAGTTTCATCATGAGAAGACAAACTCCTTGAAACCGGTCGTTTGCACGGCCGTTCCATCGTGGTGGATTTGGTAGGCTTCGACACCGTCGAGGGCTTCGATGTAGTAGATGCCCTGCTCGCCCATCGCGAAGGCCGCCGTGGCGTGCAGGTCCGCGACGAGAACGTCATGCCCGATCACGGTGATGCTGACGGGACCTTCGATGCGGCGGGTTCGGTCATGCGGGTCATAGATATGATCGCCACGGACGTAGTTGCCCGACGTCGCCACGCCCTGCCCTCTCGGCGCGATCGCCTTGACGATCTGGCGCGGATCGAAGGGATTGCGAATGCCGATCGACCACTCCCGGTCGCGCGCATCGCGCCCGCCGACCTGAATGTCTCCGCCCGCATCTATGCAGAAATTCCCGAACCCGTCTCTTTCGAGCAGTCGGGCCGCACCGAGGATCGCCCATCCCTTCACGACACCGGAGGGATCGATGGTTCCATCCTCGCGCCTAATGTCGAAATACCCGTCCGTGATCTCTTGCATGCCATGCGCGATCTTCAGGACGTCGCGCATCTGGGAACTGAGCGCGGGCGCGTCGATCTCGCCCGAATTGAAGCGCGAAACCTCGCTGTCAGGGCGGAAGGGGCTGAAGCGTTTATCGGCGTCATTGAAGACGTCGAACACCCTTTCGTGAATGTCTGCGCCCTGAGAATTCGGGATGTCGAGCGTGATCGGCATTCCCATGATGATCCGCGTCTCGACGGTCATGGCCGGACTATTTCAGCGATTTCAGCAACGCATCATTTGCCGAATTCAGGAACGCCTGGCTGGTGAGCGTTGCGCCGGAAATGTAGGAGACGTTGGTATTCTGCGCCATGACGATTTCGCGTTCGAGCATCGGCAGCGCCTTACTATTGATATAGCGGCTCGTCCTGCGATCCGTTGGCGACCTCAGGATATCGATGGAGGCGATTTTCCCATTTTTCACATGGGCTTGCACCTGCACATAGCCGTAATACTGGCGGACCGGAGACCCGGTCCAAGTGCCATCCTGAAAATGAGCGTTCGCGGGAATTTGGCGAGACTGCGAAAAGCTCGAGAAAAAGCCTGCCGAGGCTGCGGTCGAACTTAGCAGCACAGCGAGAACGGTGCCTGAGAGTGCGCTTGTAAACTTCCTGCTCGTCATTGGGGACCTCCTGACATTCCTTGCGGGCTCCCGGCCCGGTGACTTCGATTTGACGGTCGCTCAACTGCCCCCAGACCACTTATAAAGATACGTGTTCCGCATCGACATTGAAGTCGCGCCCGTTCCCCTTTGCGTGAAGCAATCGCGAGCGATGGGAGCGGCCGATCATGAACACAGTCGCGCGCAACCCCACATCAGATTGGGGCGCCGCTTTTCCCTCGCGGATTTTCTCGGATTTTCGCTGTGCCGGCGCTGGTGCTCCGTCAGCCTTGTCGCCGCTGAAACAGCAACCTGAGGCAGAACGCAGTCTCTGCGAGGATCGTCAGCCCATATGCCGGGGCGAAAGCCGCTGAGAGGTCGGGGGCGAGAAACCGGATCCCGCTGCCGATCAGATAGACCAGACCGGCCAGCGCGAGCCCCACCCCGAAGGCTTTCGCGAAGAGGCCCGAGCCCCAGACCAGCGCGCCCATCATCAGGCTGTTCACACCGAAGAAGACCAGCCCGAGATCATATCCGTGGCCATGCAGGTCGAGAAAGATCAGCGCCAGCGACTGGGCGTCGGCCACATCATGGGCGTTTGACAGGAGCAGCCAGGCCATCTGCAAGGCCATCAGGTTTGCCGCGATGAGGACCGCCTGAACCAGCCGAAACACCATCGCCGATAGAGCGAGACCCGGAGCGACGCTGCGAAAAATCAGGTAAAGCAAGACGGCAAGCCCCGCATCGCTCAGCGCCATGACCAGATCGGCGACGATCGCCAGCCGGAACTGGCCCGGTGCCGCCAGTATCGCCGCGGCCGTGCCCGCGGCATCCGAAAGGTCGATCAGGGGAGCGCGCAGGCCAAGCTCGGCGCCGAGCCCCATGACGATGATAATGAGGTAGAGCAGCCCGGCGAGGCGCGACTTTCGGATCAGGTCGTCGGTCAGGGAAAGTTGGGCCACGCGGAAGTCCTCCGTTGATTGACGCTCACGCCGCTCTCGATTGCGCCACGCGCGAAGCGCGGAAGCTATTGGCAACGCGCGGACGGTTCGCGCGCTGCCCGGCCCAGACCGAGATCAGAACGATAGCCGCGCCGCTCATCTGGAGCAACGACAGGCCCTGCCCCAGCCAGAGCCAGCCGAGGGTGACCGCCGTGACCGGGCTCATCATCCCCAGCATCGAGACCGCGCCGGGCTCGAGACGGGCAATGCCCCGGAACCAGATCGCATAGGTCGCGCCCGCCCCGATCAGGCCAAGCCAGATCAGACCTGACAGGTTCACCGCGGTCAGCGGCGGCAGGGACGGCTCGACGACTAAAGCCAGCGGCAGCAGAACCAGCCCGCCCGCCGACAGTTGCCAGCCGGTGAACCTCAGCGCCGAGACGGGCGGCTGCCATTTGCGGCTCAGCACGGTGCCCGCCGCCATCGACGCGGCCCCGCCAATACCGGCGATGACACCCACGGGATCGAGCGCAGCCTCTGGCCCCAGAAGAAGCAGCGCGACACCCAGAACGCCCGTCGCCGCAGCAGTGACGGCCCCGGTGCGCACCGGCGTCCCAAGCCAGCCGCGCGCCATGAGGATGACCATCATCGCCTGAAGCGAGCCGAGCGTCGCCGCGACCCCGCCGGGCAGACGATAGGCCGCCACAAAGAGAAGGCTCCAGAACAAGGCGAAGTTCAGGCTGCCAAGAAGGAATGTGCGCCCAAGCCATGCACGCGGCGGCAGCGACCGCGTGAGCGCGACCAGCAACAGCCCCGCAGGCAAGGCGCGCAGGGCCGCAAGCGTGATGGGGTAGCCAGCGGGCAGCGCCTCGGTGGTGACGAGATAGGTGCTCCCCCAGATAGCGGGGGCGAGCGCCGTGAGGAAAATATCGGTAGTGCGTGACATTGGGTAACTCGTATTCAGGGAGAAGCGAGAGGGAAAAGACCGGGCCTTGGGGCGGTATCGGTGCGCCGCGTCAGGGCCCTTCTGAATGCCTCACCTCATGGAAACCCTCCTCAGGCGTGGGTTCGACGCAATGGCGGGTGAACTGACGAAACTGGGCTTCGGAGATCTCGAACGGGTGATCCCCGCGATGATTGCGCGCCTGCAATCGCGCCAGGCAAAAAGCATCGGACACGTCGAGCACATGAAGCTGATGCGCCGCATCGGTCTGGTCGAGGATACCGCGTAGCCAGTCCCGTTGCGTGACGGTATTCGCCGGGAAATCGAGGACCACCGAAAGCCCCGCATTCAGCAGTTTCGCGACATGCGGCGCGACGACCCGCCGGAGCCTCGACGAATGGTCGACGTAATCGGACGGTGACCGCAAGGCATCGGCGAAGAGCACATTGAGCCACTCGTCCTCGGCGATGAGTACCGTTCCGGGCGCACGCGCCAAGCGTGCCGCCAGAGTGGATTTGCCAGAGGCGATCTTGCCGCACAGCATATAGAGGGTCGGAGATGGATAGGTCATTTCGGCACCTTCGGTCGGGTCGCTCAGCGGAAATGGCGCGGAGAGAGACAGGGGCGCTCGGGCCAAGGCTCGAGCCCGATGTCGCGCATCAGATGGGGCGAGAGATCGCGCGGCACGCGGCGCGGATGGAAGCGCCGATGCCGGAGACCACGGAAGATAAAACGGATCTTCATCAGGGGCACTCCTCAGGCGACGAGTTTCAGCGAACTGCGCAGCTGTGCCGCCAGGTCGTCGCGCGTCCCGTTCACGAGGCGCGCACCGGTTTCCCGGACGATCAGCGCGGGAATGGAGCGGACCTGAAGCGCGCGGGCGCGTTGCCGATCGGCTTCGACGGCTTGGGCCGTGGCCGGATCGTAGAACGCCTCTGCGAAGGCCGCCGCCTCGAACCCGAGGCTTCGCGCGACGTCGCGCAAGATGACCGGATCGGCGATATTGCGGGCCTCGGTGAGATGCGCGCGCTGCAACCGGTCGAACATGTCCCAATGGGCGTCCTGCCCGCCCAGCGCCTCTGCGGCTTTGCATCCGAGCGCGGCGGTCATCCCGTGCGGATAGTCGAAATCAGCGGCCCGCATGGCCTCGATATCGACAAGTTCCGGCCGGTCGCTGACCTCTCTGCAGACAGCCCAATGCCCGAGGATGGTCTCGCGCGCAGATCCGGGGGAGCCCCAGCGCGCGGCCATTTCGGCGCGATCTGCCTGCAGGACGAAACTGCGATGCCGGATGTCGAGATCGAACTCGGAGGCGAGGCTGCGCATCCGCGACGAGATGTTGAAACACCAGCAGCAGACGACGTCGTGAAAGAAATCGATGGTGAGCTTGGGCATCAGGCGGCCTCCTCTTTCAGAGCGGTCCCCGCCAGCCGCGCCGCGATGCGCGCGACATGGGCGCCTTGGAAGCGGGCGCCTGCGAGATCGGTCTCGGTCGGTCTCCGTGATCCGTCCGCCCCGGCGATCGTGCCGGCGCCATAGGGCGCTCCGCCGACGATCCCGTCGGCCCGCGTCTGATCAGCGAAGGTGTAGGGCATCCCGGCGATGAGCATTCCGAAATGCTGCAGTGGAATCTGCGTGGAAAGCAGCGTCGCCTCGTGCCCGCCATGCTGCGAGCCGGTCGAGGTGAACACGGCGGCGACCTTGCCGACCAACGCATTGCGCGCCCAGAGCCCGCCCGCCTGATCGAGGAAGGACTTCACCTGCCCGGCCATCATCCCGAACAGCGTGGGCGTGCCGAAGATGATCGCATCATAGGCTTCGAGATCGGCGGGACTGGCGACGGGCGTGTCGTCGGCGGCGAAGCCAGCCTTCTGCCGGATGTCATCGGGCAGGGTTTCGGGAACGCGGCGCAGTTCGACATGCGTACCGGGCACGCTGCGCGCCCCCTCCGCCTCGGCTTGAGCGAGCGCACGGACATGGCCGTAGCTGGAATAATAGAGAACGAGAACGCGGGTCATTGGATCCTCTCAGGGCATGGGTTTCATTGCCTGAGAAGATCGCGGATCAGCCGCGTCGGAATAAGCGGCCGAGGCGCAAATCACTCTTTACGCCGGTTGAAGAATGTCAGCCGTCCATCGCCGCCCGCAGATGATCGAGAAACGCCGTCACTTTGGCATCCATACCCAGCCGAGAGGCCGTCACGGCGAAGATCTCCGGTGCGGGCAGTTCCCACTCGGGCAGCACGCGCACAAGATCGCCGCGCCCCTCCGGCTCGTTCGAGACGAAATCCGGCAAGGTGCCGATGCCTTGCCCCGCGATCAGCAGGTCGCGCAGCACGAGACTGTTGCCCACGCGAATGGCGGGATCGAGATCGAGGCTGATCGCGCCCTCCGGCCCGTGCAGCGCCCATTTCGTCAGATGGTCTGCAAGCAGGAAGCCGATGACCCTATGCCCTGCGATATCCTTCGGTCGCTGGGGACTGCCAGCCCGCGCGAGATAGGCGGGCGCGGCGAAGATGCGCTGACGCATGGTGCCGATCTTGCGCGCGACGAGAGCCGAATCCGGCATCGCCGGTCGGATGCGGATCGAGACATCGAAGCCGCCCTCCACCATGTCGACAACTCGGTCATCGAGCGAGAGCGACAGCCGCAGATCGGGATGCGCCTCCAGAAACCCCGGCAGGATCGGGGAAATCACCGTCTGCCCGAAGGAGCTCGAGGCGTTCACTTTCAGATGCCCGCGCACCGCCCCGGCCCCGTCGCGGATACGCGTCTCGACCGAGGTCACCGCGTCGAGGATGCCGCTCGCCTCGTCATAGTAGAGCCGCCCGGCATCGGTCAGAGACATCGAGCGCGTCGTGCGTGTCAGCAGTGAGCTCCCGAGGCTTTCTTCCAGCAGCTTTATCTCGCGACTCAAAAGCGCGGGCGACACCCCGACATCCTCCGCCGCGCGCGCGAAACTGCCGCGCTCGACGATGCGGCGGAAGGCTTGCATCACGGAAAGCTTGTCCATCTCGGAAGACCCTCGAAGCGGTCAGGTAGCGCTCCGAATAGCACGAATTTCGCGACAGGCGAACTGACTTGCCCGGTGCGATGAAAGGACACTCAATCCGACGCCTGGCCGCGAAGTGAAATCCAGCGACCAGCGCGCGTCAGGCCGGGCTTCGACCCGGAGCCGCGCCCCCGCCCCGCCAGTATTGCACCCGGCCTTTAAACGACCAGCTAAGCCGGCACGGTAATTTGGCGCAGTTCCTCAAGCTCTTCCTCGGACATGTCCAGCGCATCGCGGGTCAGATCGTGAAGCTCTTGCATCAACGATTGAGCCTGCTCGATCTCTTCCTGCGTGATCGGACGAGACGGATGGGCAAAGAAACCGAGTGAGCGGTCCAGCTCGCCGAGCGCAATGGCTTTTCCGAAGCGCAATCCGAAACGCGCGGCGGCGCCGAACACGTCACTCTCGTCACCGTCGGCGAGATCTGCCCAATCACAAATGCCCTGATTGGAGATCGCCCAGCGGACCGCCGGGTCCACAAAAACGAGCTCTTTTTCAGTGTAGTAATCGACCCACTCTTTTGGATATGTGAGGTAGCGGAGGGTCGGATTGGCAAAGCGAATATGCAAGCCTAACGCGAATGTCCAATCGGAAACCCGATTCAGACGTTGCAAGCGGTCCTCGATTATGCGCAGTTTATCCAATCTTCGCCTCCTGACCACATCGGGTTAATTCTCGCCGATGTCTATGGCGTATTTAGGGCCGTTTTCCCAGAGCCTACGATTAGTACATTAGGAATAAAAGACCTGAGACCAATGAAGCCCAGCGATTGCAAGCCCCTTTTCGCAGAGCTCGCACCTGAAGGTTGTTATGTGGCAATCCGCGTGGGCTTTTACGCGCCCGAAGTAGAGATGAACCTCTTCTCTGCCGAATGGATCGACCACTACACCCGGGTAGGGGGCGCGTTATCAGACCCTTTGCTGCACTGGGCGCGTGACAATTCAGGACATGCGCATTGGCACGAAATTTCGGTTCCGGGCAAGACCTCTATTCTTGCAGATTACGCACGCTTTGGACTGTCACACGGTTGCGTTGTCTCGATCCCAGGGTCCGACGAAGTCCCGAAACGCTCCGTAGGCATTTTTGCCCGTCACGACCGGAACTTCTCAGCTTCGGAGCTGTCCAAGCTCGAACATGCTTTGAAAAACTTGCACGAGGACGGTGCAAAACCTCTCACCGGCCCGCAGCTGGAAGCGCTCAAGCTCTATTCCGAGGGGTATCTCTATAAGCAGATCGCTCATGCCCTCGACATTTCTCAAGGCGCCGTAAAGCTCCGCCTCAAGAACGGAGCCGATCGGCTGAAGGCTCGATCCGTTCGGGAAGCGGCTCACATTGCCGCCAGCCGCGGCTTGCTGTAACACTATGTTGTGAGAATGCCTCAACGGCAGATGTCTGATCCATAGAAACGCGCATTGCTCTCAAATCTATCGGTCAAGATACAGAGGGGGCCGCAGTGGACATCATTGATCTTGGCTCGCGACGCCCAACGACTGAAGACTACGTGTCCTACATCGAGACGATGTGCGATACGCTCGAACTCGACTATGGTTCTTACGCTTCGGTCAACCCTGTAACCGGGGATGTCGTTGGATATGCAAACTACGCAGACGACTGGAAGCAGCACTATATCTCGCGAAATCTCCACCGCGTCGATCCAACACTTCATGTTGCAAGCCGAAGCATAGCTCCCGTCGACTGGCAACGTTTCGAACGGGATCAGAAATTCCATTCCGTATTCCGGGCAGCTGCCGATTTTGGCGTGAGCTCTCAGGGATTAACGGTGCCCATCCGGGGCCCCTATGGCGATCGCGGATTGCTGTCAGTGACGAGGCACTGCTCGCTCGAGGAGTGGGGGAAACTGAAGAAGCACATCATGGGGCACCTTCAGACCGCAGCGGTTCACATGCATGACTCTGTCATGCGAAGCACTAACCTTTTCAATGCTTTGGGCTTCCCTGCCCTCTCGGCGCGCGAAGTCGAAATTCTTCAATGGACCGCTGTCGGGAAGCAGCAGCAAGACATCGGCGACATTCTCTCGATCTCCCATCGCACGGTCGAAATTCATCTGCGATCGGCGAGAACCAAACTTGGTGCGATGACAACGAGCCAGGCTGTCGGGCGGGCCATTGGCATGGGCTTGATCCTGCCCGGCTGACATCTACGCACAATAAACGTCGTGCCGCTTCCCCAAGCCCCCCCCTTACAGGCGCGCTCGTCGCCCAAGCACCACGGGAAAATCCGCCAGAATTTCGTCGCAGCGCGTTTTCGCGATCGAAACGGCAAAATCGAACCCGATGTTCCTGCGGGGTGTTCCGCACCTATAAGGGGTTTCCCTTATTCACAGAGCCGTCGTTTGAAACCTATAAATCGAGCAAGAAATCAAACGGTGGACACCAAAATGATCATTATCGTCGACTCGCTCAACTCTCACGAACATTCTGATCTTCTTGCGGAAATGCACCGGCTAAGAGCGCGCGTCTTCGAGGGCCGCCTGGGCTGGGACGTAAACGTCTCCGACGGCATGGAGCGCGACGCATTTGATGATCTCGACCCTGCCCATGTCATCAGCCTTGACGATCAAGGCCGGGTGGTCGGCTGCATGCGGCTCTTGCAAACGACGGGCCCGCACATGCTGTCGGATGTCTTTTCTTGCCTGCTCGACGGGGAGCCGCCAATCCGCAGCCCTCATGTCTGGGAGGCGACCCGCTTTTGTGTCGATACGAGCTTGCTCGGGCGCGGCCCGACCCGCAATTCGATCTCCTATGTCACCAGCGAGGTGATGATTGGGGCTTTCGAATACGGGATGAGCGCTGGCATCACCGACGCAGTCGCCGTGATCGACCCTGTCATGAACCGCGTCATGCAAAGATCCGGGAACGCACCCTACGGCTATCTCGGCTCTCCGCATCCGATGGGCAAGGTAACCGCACTCGCAGCGCTCATGGATTGCTCCGAAAAGCGCATCGAGAGCCTGAGAGCGTTCTCCGGCATTCGCCACGATGTGTTTGAGCTCCAAGCCTACGAGGAGACCTCCTGATGGACATCGTCCAGCTCCTTCAGATGTCGAATTTTTCCTGGGGACCTTCGATTGGCGACAATGGTCGCGACGATCATCAATGGATCTCCTGTCTCTTGGCTGATCTCGTAAGCTATTCCGAAGAGAACCATCTGGACGAAGTCGGCGACATTCTTGCTGAAGCGCTGGAGAAGATCGCGCCCTTGGTGGCAAATCATGATGAGAATATGGGGGCGGCGGCCTTCTCTCATAACGCAAGACCGGAAAACGTCGTCTTGCTGCGGGCTTGATCGGGGAGCAATTTTCGCGCTGACTCCGCATGCCTTCAACCTTGGGTCTCGCGCGGACTGTAGACGATCTCGCCGTTGAGCAGTTCATCGCGGAACGTGGCGTTGAAGCTCTCGCAACATCCAATCTCCCAGGGTGATCCCGGTTCGATATGCGCGGCCTTCGCGACAACGGCGGCAGTCCAGTCCTGAACTGCCTGCGCCACGAACTCCGGGCCGCTGTCCGAGCGGATGTAGGCTGACACGCCGCGTGAGGCATGACCGACAAGCACCGTAACCTGCCGCGCTATCGGGGCGTTCGCCGCGCCACTGGCACGACTCTCACCCTTTTCGGAGAGCGTGAATCACGAAGCCGCGAACGGCGCCAGCCAAGCAAAGAGCTCTGCCCCGGCGAACGCGCTGAAAAGCTTGGATTCAGCCAATAAAACGCCGATCCATAACCTTGCCTTATGCCTATGATTATAATTTCCAAATTTTTATTTATCACGCCATCTGCTATGAGCATCGGGCAAGGCGGGAAGCCCCGCGCCGCGGCCCCTATTTCGGACAAGCAGCGGCACGTCAGACCCTGACCGGTCTCCCCGATCAACCCGTGCTCAGCAGGAGGAAGCACAGATGGATGGAAACGAAGTGAACACCGGCGGCAAGTGCCCGGTGATGCATGGCGGAAATACCGAGCTTGGCTCGAACGTGATGAATTGGTGGCCGCAGGCGCTCAATCTCGACATCCTGCACCAGCATGACACCAAGACCGACCCGCTGGGGCGCAGCTTCGACTATGCCGAAGAGGTCGAGAAGCTCGACTACGACGCGCTGAAAGCCGATCTGCATGCGCTGCTGACCGAAAGCCAGGAGTGGTGGCCGGCTGACTGGGGCCATTACGGCGGTCTGATGATCCGTCTCGCCTGGCACTCGGCGGGCTCCTATCGTCTCGCGGACGGGCGCGGCGGCGCTGGCACCGGCAATATCCGCTTCGCACCGCTCAACTCTTGGCCCGACAATGCGAGCCTCGACAAGGCCCGTCGCCTGCTCTGGCCGCTCAAGAAGAAATACGGCAACCGGCTCAGCTGGGCGGACCTGATCATCCTTGCCGGCACCGTCGCCTATGAAAGCATGGGGCTGAAGACCTTCGGCTTCGGCTTCGGGCGCGAGGACATCTGGCATCCCGAGAAGGACACCTATTGGGGCGCCGAGAAGGAATGGCTCGCGCCGTCGGACGAGCGCTACGCCAATGTCGACAAGCCCGACACGATGGAAAACCCGCTGGCCGCCGTGCAGATGGGCCTGATCTACGTGAACCCCGAAGGCGTGAATGGCCAGCCCGACCCGATGAAGACCGCGGCGCAGGTCCGTGAGACCTTCGCGCGCATGGCGATGAATGACGAGGAAACCGCCGCGCTGACCGCGGGCGGCCACACCGTCGGCAAATGCCACGGCAATGGCGACGCTTCGGCGCTCGGCGCAGAGCCTGAAGCGGCCGATGTCGATCAGCAAGGCCTCGGCTGGTTCAACCCGAACCTCAAGGGGCAAGCGAGCAACGCGATCACCGGCGGGCCGGAAGGCGCCTGGACGACGAACCCGCTCGAATTCGACATGGGCTATTTCGAGATGCTCTTCGGCCATGAGTGGGAAGTCACCCAGAGCCCCGCTGGCGCGAAACAGTGGAAACCGGTGGACATCGCCGAAGAGGACATGCCGCTCGACACCTCGGACCCGAGCCAGCGCCGGATGCCGATGATGACCGATGCCGACATGGCGATGAAGGTCGACCCGGTCTACAACGAAATCTGCCAGAAATTCATGGCCGATCCGGAGTATTTCAAGGAGACCTTCGCCCGCGCCTGGTTCAAGCTGACCCACCGCGACATGGGGCCGAAGGTTCGCTACAAGGGCCCGTGGGTGCCCTCGGAAGATCTGGTCTGGCAAGACCCGGTCCCCGCCGGTTCGACCGATTGGGACGTGGCGGCTGTGAAGGCGAAGATCGCGGCCTCGGATCTGTCGGTGGCCGAGCTCGTCTCGACCGCCTGGGACAGCGCGCGCACCTATCGCGGCTCGGACATGCGCGGCGGCGCCAATGGCGCGCGCATCCGTCTCGCCCCGCAGAAGGACTGGGAGGGCAACGAGCCCGCCCGTCTGCAAAAGGTGCTCTCGGTGCTCGAGCCGATCGCGGCGGAAGCCGGCGCCTCGGTGGCCGACGTGATCGTGCTGGCGGGCAATGTCGGCGTCGAGAAGGCGATCAAGGCGGCCGGTCATGACGCGACGGTGCCCTTCGCGCCGGGTCGTGGCGACGCGAGTGACGAGATGACCGATGCCGACAGCTTCGACGTGCTCGAACCGCTCGCCGACGGCTTCCGCAACTGGCTCAAGAAGGACTACATCGTCTCGCCCGAGGAGATGCTTCTGGATCGTGCCCAGCTGATGGGGCTGACCGCGCATGAAATGACCGTCCTGATCGGCGGCATGCGGGCCATCGGCACGAACTACGGTAGCACCAAGCACGGCGTCTTCACCGACCGCGAAGGCCAGCTGACGACCGATTTCTTCGTCAACCTGACCGATATGGGCTACAGCTGGCATCCGGTGGGCGACGGCACCTACGAGATCCGCGACCGCAAGACCGGCGCGGTTAAGTGGACCGCGAGCCGCGTCGATCTGGTCTTCGGCTCGAACGCAATCCTGCGCGCCTATGCGGAGGTCTATGCCCAGGACGATGCGGGCGAGAAGTTCGTGGAGGACTTCGTAGCCGCCTGGACTAAGGTGATGAACGCCGATCGCTTCGATCTGGCCTGATCGCCTGTCTTACAGAAAACCGCGCCCCTCGCAGGATGACCTGCGGGGGGCGTTTTCGTTTGGGGGGCCAAAGTTTGCGTAGCAGAGGGCAGCGCCCGATCGCCGGGTGGGCGCCCTGCCCTTCGTGGTCAGCGCTTTATCCCGGCCAAATCCGGATGACCTCGACCCGCGCGCGCAGGTCACCAAAGCGCCCGCCCGAGGGGGCGGTCGGGCGCTGCCCGGGCCGCTTTGCGGCTAGTCCGGGCGGGGCATTGTCCAACTTAAAGCGCCGCCGTCGTCACGTAGCGCAGCGCGCGGGCCACCTGTTCGGGGGTGCGCGCCACCGCATTGGCCGCCGCGTCGACCTCCTTGAGCGCATGGTCATGCTCGGGCGGCTGGATCACGATGATCGGCTTGCCGAGCGCCGCCGCATAGCCCGCGTCAAAGGCCGCGTTCCACTGCTTGTATTTCTCGCCGAAACACACCACGAGCACATCGCAGCGCTCGATCCCGGTGCGGATACGGATCGCGTTGAGCGACGCGCCCTTGCGGTCATGCCAGAACTTGTCCTCTTCCGCGCCGAAGATCTCGACCCCGCAATCATCCGAGGCCCCGTGATCTGTCACCGGCCCTGACCATTCGATCTCGAGCCCCTCGCAGGCAGATTTCACTGCCTCGCGCCAATCGGTGTGAATCTCGCCGGCCAGATAGACATTCAGTTTCATCGCATCCTCTTTTCGCTGTCGCGAGGCCCCGCTTCGGGCCGCCTCGCTTTTCCGGCGTGATCCTTGAGGATCGGGACCAGCTTGGCAACCTCTCCGGTCGTCCGCCCCCCTCCGATCCGCTCCCCATGCGTTTGATCCGGCAGCGTCCCCAACGAGGGGCTTCACAGCGCTGACGACAAAGTGGAGCAACCGTCATCGTCCTCACCTTCATGCAATGCGAAGGATGATCGACACAGTGAAACATCGCTGGGGAAACCACAAAATGCCTCGGAGAGAACAGGCTAGTCGCGCGAACCGCGGCGCTCGACCTAGAGGATCGCGGTGAACCCTATAGTTTCTCATAGATTGCGTGGACTTGGCACAGTGGCGTGAAATGCGCGTGATCGGCTCGATCTGCCGGGCCGTGATGACACACTCACAACTCGGGGTATTCTCATGACATTCAAATTCGCGCTCGCGGCGTCAGCCGCCTGTCTTGCGCTGTCCGCTTGCAACAGCAGCAATGGGTCCTCCGGGGCGCTGTCCTCCAAGGAGGCGCAGCAGGTTGATGCAACCTATAAGGAATATCAGGATCGTATCGACAGTGGTGACCTGACGGCGGTCACGGATACGCCCACAGGGCAAGCGTCAATGTCGGGCTATATGGGCATCAGCGGCGTCAATCCCGACGACCCCACCACGACGGTACTCGGGAAGTTGGCGATGGATATCAATTTCGACGACAATTCGGTGGGCGGCACGGTGTCCAACCTCGGCATCTACAGCGGTGAAACGCTGACCAAGGACAGCAATGTCAGTGGAACCCTCGACGTCTCGGGCACCGCCGGGACTACCCTCGCCGCAACTGCCTCCGGTGATCTGCGCGCGCCCGGCGATTCCGGGACGACCAATTTCAACGTCGACATGACCGGCAGCTTCTATGATGACGCGGGTACGCTGACCACGGTGGGCGACGTCAGCGGCACGATGACCGAGGCAGGCAGCGAGCCCATCAATGTCGGTGGCAATTACTACGCCACCGAGAATTGACGCAGGGCTCTCCCTGCACTGGCCGGGCGTTCTGCGCCCGGTCTCTTTCGGTCTCGCCCAGAGGCAATCGACGAACGCGATGCGACACTGCTCTTCCTTTCACATGATCTGGCTTGCCCTCGCGCTTGCCGCCTCCATGCTCTTGCCGACACGCAGCTTCGCGGAGCAGACAGTTTCGGATTGGCTCGCTGTGGCGAATGCGCAGCTCGCGCAGGGCAAGCCGGGGCGAGCGCTGCTGATTTTCGGCGAAATCGCGGCGCGCCATCCGGAATTTTCGCCTGCGCAGAGCGGGTTGAAGCAGAGCTTCACGCAACTCGGACCAGTTCGCCGCAACGAGGCGTTCCTGCGCTACGCGCTCGCGAACGACCCCGCTCACGAAGCGGCGCTTCTCGCGGCCTGGCAGGCGCTTGATCGCATGCATCCGGTGCGCTTCTCTGCCACCGCCTCGATCCTGCCGAGCAGCAATGTCGATCACGTCGCTTCAGAGCGTTATCTCGTGACCGATTTCGGCACATTTCTGATCGATAGCGGTGGGAACGAGACCTCCGGGGTCGGGCTGGGCTATGGCGCGAAGCTGGACTGGTTTGTGCAGCCGCGACCGGGGCATCGCATCCGGTTTCGCGCCTCCTTCGCGGGGGCATGGTATCACACTGCGACCCTACGCTACTCGGAGCCCGCGCTTGCCGTGCAATACCAGCATCTCGGTGGTCGCGCGCCATGGTCGCTAGAGGCTTATATCCGCGACAGGCGCTATGGCGGCGGGTCGCAGGACATTACCTCGGACAATCTCACGCGCGGAGTGCGGTTCGCGAAAGCGTGGCGGTCCGCAGGGGCCGGGCGCACGCTTCTCCGGTTGGGCGGCGAGTATGTCGGCTACAGCGAAAAGCCCTATCTGACTGGACCGAGATATCGCGTCGACCTTTCGCACCGAACCAGATTGGGGCGGCGCAGCAGCTTGAGCTACGGTCTACGGCTGGAGCGCGCTTTACCCCGGAAGGACTATCATCGCTATTCCGGCGCAGAGCTGCGCGTAGGCATCGAGCGGCCCTTGATCGAGGGGCTTCGAGGAGGAATGTCACTCAGCTACGGAGAGCGCCACTACGACGCGGCGTTTCCGATCGTTGGCGTGCATCGCCGCGACCGGACGGCAAGCCTAGGCCTGAGCCTGAAGTTGGACCGCGCCAAAATCCTCGGGCGAGCCCCCAGGATCACCTGCACCGCGCGCCGCACGCGGTCGAATGTCGCGCTATACACGACAAACTCGGTCGATTGCGCTCTTTCCCTCAAACTTGATTTTTGAGGAAAATCTGGCACCGTATGTCAAAAGTTAATCGGCATGTTTTTTCAGTTTCGTTTTTTCTCGAGCGTATGGCTCGACGGTTCGGTAGCCGATCATCCAGTTGATTTCTTTGGGGGGGGGAAGCCGACTTGCCATCTGCCGCATGTGTTTTTTCAGAAACCTGCGCGCTTTGAGGCATGGCTCGTCTGCGTAGACCAAACTGACCTAATGCCGAATATTATTTCGCATCATGAGATCTACGACGCCGCGCTTGACGATGAGCTCTTCACCTTGCTCCCCGACATGCTCGCGCGAGAGATCGACATCCCGTCCGCGATCTTCATCTGGCTTCATCCAGGCGACTACCGAGAAATAACGGCCGGAACACAGGCGGACGCCAATCTCGACTACAATTCCTTCGAGGGTCACGACCCTTGGTTGGCCCAAGGCACACCGGAGAAGTGCGGCAAGGGACTTTTTCGGCTGTCAGACCACGTGAGCCCGCAAGAGTTCGAACGCAGCGAAATGTATAACGACTTCATCTTGAAGAACCGGATCGATCGCTATTGGTGCCTCGGCATGATGCAAGGCACCCGCGACGGTCTGGTCGCCACGGCGTTTCATAAGGGCAAGAGCGGGGGCGATTTCACAGTCCCCGAGGTGCAGACGCTCGGCGCACATGTCGAGGACCTGGGACGGTTGCACAATATCCGCCGGGAGCTGCACCGCGCCAGTATCCGGCAGGTTACCGCAACCGACCACAGCCTGCTCGACGATGCCCCGATTTTCGAACTCGACCATGAGGGGCGCCTTGTACGCATGAACGGGATGGCCGAGATCCTTGTCGAACTCCATCCGCTTCTGGCGCTCGACTTCGAACGGAAATTGCGCTCACGCGGGGCGATGCACCAGGGTTTGCACCAAGCCATTGGACGCTCGACGGATGCGGTAAAAAGCGAGGCCGGGTCGCTCGATCTACCTCAGATGCGCGCGACCGACGGACGCATTATCCCGAGGCTGAGGCTGAACCTGCTACCGCGAACCGACGGCGGCCGAAAGGTCTTGGTTATCGTGACGAGCGAAGAAGAGGATGGGCTACGCAATCTGGTCGAAGCCCCGCGTGAGAAGATGCGGCTCACCCCGCGCGAGCGGGACGTTCTGCACGGATTGGTCCGAGGACGTCGACGGGACCAACTCGCCCATGACCTCGAAATCGCTATTCCGACAATCGATCTGCACAGCGCCAATCTCCGCCGTAAACTCGGGGCACGGACGATCGTGGAGGCCGTCGCGATCGCCTTGAAGTTTGGGCTGATGTAAGTCCTGCGACTTGCGTGCCTGACATCGCTCACCGGTATATCGCGATGATCTTAGTGGGGTTCGAGGCATTTGCCATTCTGTGAGCCGATATAGGCATGCCCACCACAGTCTGCTTCGGCGGCGCGCTCACTGGAACCGCCTGGCTTGGCGCCAGACGGAACCATGTCATCCGGTCGACGATCTGTTCTTTTGCTTGAGCCTTTGCGGCAGGCGAGACGCTTGCGCAATCAGCCCAGCACCCGCGACCTTGTCCGCAGCAAATCAAGCGGATTGTAGAGTGTCATGATGTAGAAGAAGGCGATCATGTAAATTGTCGCCGCGCCGAAGAGCTGCGCCGCCTCCGCTGACACGCCCATGCTGTAGGGCCCGCCCCAGGTTTCGGCCGTGCTCCAGATTGCGAATGACAGCAGGAAGCCGACCGGCGCCATGATCCTCAACCCGCGCCCGCTGATCAGGGATGCCGCCACCAGTGCCTCGGTCAGCGCCACAAGGATCGCGACCAGATGTGGACCCATTGCGTTTGTCACTCCCAGAAACAACTGGTCGTAGCTCGCGGCAAGCGTGCCTTTCATATCCGCCTGCGCAGACGTGAGAAAATCCGTGAAGTGGTTCAGGAAGTAGGGCTGGAATTTCAGCAGCGCATCATATCCCCAAAGCAAACCAAAGCCATTCCGCGCGAGGGTCAGCATCTCGTTCTTCGACACATCCGGATCTGTCCGCAGACGCTGCACACCGATCAGGAACGCGAAGACCACGACATAGGGAAGAGCAACCCCGGGGTCTGTCCCATCTTGGCCGAAATCCCCACCATGTTGAAACACGATCCAGACGAACCCGGCATAGCCGATCCCGACCCAACTCATCGGGATCACACCGCGGTTGGACAGGATCGACAGGGCGACTGCCAGCTCCACGAAAGCCAGGACGATCACCAACAGGTGCAGAACCGGGCTCGAGGTCGGAAGTCCCAGCGCCTGAGCCGACGCGACTTTGTGCTGCCAGCTCAGAGAGGTCCATGCGTCGTAGATGAGCACGATACCGAAAAGGACCTGAATCCATTTAAAACTGGCGTAGCTGACCGAAGATGTCCGCGTGCTGTCCTCGCCCTCCATCCCAAGCGCGGCCAACGCTCGGCGAAAACGCCCTTCTGAAACAGGAGCGCCGCCAACAGGTTTCTCTATCGCAGATTTCATTGTGCTTTCCTCCTCTGGGACGCCATGCAAGACAAAGCTTCATCGCTGATGTCCCGACGTCTGAGGATGTCTGCGTAGGTCTCCAGGGTCTCTATGAGCATTGACTCCCGTCAACACGCAGCTTCACACCATCGACATCCCAAAGTGAGAGCCCATTGGTCACGGGACCTGGAAGCGCGAATTTCGTTTCGCCGAGCAGGAAAGCTGTCATCAGGATGTCAGCGCAAAGCGTAGAATGGTTGTTTCGCGCTGTTTGAATGCGGCGCCTTCTGGCCCGCCAAGCTCGCCGTCATCGGCAAAGTTGCTTAGCATCGGATGGCGCAGTTTCTCGACATGTTCCATACGCAATCAGATCGCCCGGACAGGTTCGGAAAGGAGCGATCGGTTTTGCCCGACGATGCTCCTTTCTCAACGCCAAGCGACCGGGATGTCATTGACGCCCGTCAGTGCGCAAAATCGGTCACCTGCTTTGCTGGGAAGTGTTCGAAATCCTGGGAGGAGAAAGCAATGAACCGTGTGGTGATTTCAAGCGTGGCAGCACTCCTGCTGCTGACAACAAGCGCTCTGGCGCAGGAGGATGCCGGTCGCGAGGAATTCATGGTCGCCTGCGCTGGATGCCATGGCGAGTCAGCGAAGGGGAATGGCCCGTTGGCAGGGCTGCTGGATATTCAGACACCCGACCTCACGAGCCTTGCGGCAGAGAAGGGCAATGGCGAATTCCCGTTCGACTACGCGCTTCGGATGATAGATGGGCGAAACGAGACGCGGGCGCATGGCAGCAAGATGCCGGTCTGGGGGGACCGTTACGCGGCCTCGGCGACCAGCGAGCGCGGAGAGACGGCGGACATGGTGGCCCGGGGGCGCATCCTGTCTCTCATCTATTATCTGGCCTCGATACAGCAGTAGCGCCCTCGCGCGACCCGAGCTCCGACCGGCCGGTTCGCCGCCTAAGAGGCCATCCGGCGCAGGGGCATTCCGTGCTCAGCCCGCGATGCCCGTCCTCGCGGGCTGCAGTGCGGCGCCCCCTGTCTGACGATTGTCGGCTTTGGGCCGCCTGTGAACGAAGGCCCGGAAATCCCGGCGCGTCTTCTGGCAGCATCCCGCGCCGGGGAGCCATGATTGACGCGTCACGGAACGACACCTGCATCTCTATCTCGCAACGGCAAGACCTCGTGGAACTTTCCGCTCGCCGTGAATTTCACCGCCTCAAGGCTTCCCCTCACCACGACATTCTCCAAGCCATTATCGCGAAACACCCGTTGGACCGACGCTATGAGGTCTTCGAAGACAGGCCCAGCCGTTACCTCGTCAGCCAACTGCACGCGCAGTTCGAACTCTCTCTCGCCGGTCTGGATCAGCTGCACACGCTGAGCGTCGTCGTGCTCCAGATCGAAGACGAGCGGCGACAGCGTCACCTCGCCCACGCGAACCAGCGTCGCCTGGCGCCCCTCCACCTCGAAACTGCGGAATGGCGAGCCGCAGGGACACGCGTCCTGATAGAACCGAACGCAGTCACCGAGATCGTATCGGATGAAGGGCTGCACCTCGTTCGCAAGCACCGTCAGGAGCACGGTCGCCGACAGCCTTCCATCTGGAACAGGCCGCATAGCCTCGTCGACCGCTTCAAGGATGACCCAGTCCTCGTTCACGTGCTTTCGTCCGTGGCTGCAGGTGAAAGCAAGCGCAAGGCACTCGGTGCTGCCATAGAAATCCGCGATGCCGTATTTCAGCGAGGGGAAGGCTCGCAGGACCCTCCTGCGCAGGTCTTCGGCGAGCGTCTCGCCTCCCGTGCTGAAAAGCGCCGGTTCGATATGCAGGCGCCCCGCTTCCTTTTCTCGGACGAGGATCGCCAACATGCTCGGGTAGGTCACGATCCAGGCCACGCTCGGGATCGCATTGAGTTTGGCGACGAGCTGGTCGATCGGCTGTTCGGCCTCGATGAAGTTCAACCCAAGCCCCTTTGCCAAGGACGGATTGAGCCGCTGCATCAGCTTGTTGAACCCGTTGCCGGCGAAATGACCGTTCCCGCCGGTGACCGTCACTCTCACGCCGAGCTTTCGCACGTCGCGCATGAGCCGCCAATGGTAGCGCTCGAAGCGCGCCATCATGATCCCGTAGTAATATTCCACGAAAGACGCGGGCAGGACGATGACCGCAGGTTCCCCCGACGTTCCGGAGGTCTGGAAAACGGCCACATCGTCAATTGGCACACCCGCATTTTCGATGTCCCGAAGATGCGCGCGCGCTTGTTCTAGAGAAAGGGTACGGATCGTCAGCCACTCGTCGAATGCCCGCATGAGATCGGGCTTGCGCGTCACCGGCAAATCGCGGAGCTCGATCTCGCTCGAAGGTCGCAGGTCTCGATAGAGCCTGCCGAACAACGGCGAGTCGCGCCGCGCCTTGTCCACGAGGTGTCGCAGTCTCCGAAGCTGTCTGGACTCGATACGCTTTCGTCCGCCCCAGCTCGTCCAAAGCCCGTCGGCACAGTATCCCAGTGCTCTGAGTAGACTGAAACGCATGTCTGCCTGCGATGCCCTTCCACCTGTGGCGTTAGAATATCCGTCGGATGCAGAATAGAGCACCGGGGTCAGCGCAAATTGACCTTCGTCAAAGCGCAACAATATGCTGGATCGTCATCACACAGCATACCCTGAAAACATGTAGTTGCGCAGTGACCGACATTCAGGCGAAGGGCAGTTTAGGGCCGAAATTTTCCCTCTCCCCAAAGGGGGAGCATGGATATTAGCGGCAGCAAGCACGAATGGCCGGTTCCATGCTCAGGCTGTGTGGGCAGTCCGCCGCATGACGCGCCTGCCCCGCCCCCATGCGAGCGGGTGGAGCAGGAGTGAACTCGGCGAGCAATCTTCTTCGTCCGTTTCTCATAAAATGCTAGAATTCGCCGTGTCGCCAAGGATTTCGGCGGCAGCGAAGGAAATTTGGACTGCAGAGAACGAGGCTCGGCGATGGAAGCGACAACGGAACGACATCACATCGTTGGCGGCGGCATCGCGGGCCTCGCCACGGCGGTCTTTCTGCTACGCGACGCGGGCGTGGATGGCGCGGCGATCCATGTCTACGAACAACTCGGCACCGCGGGCGGTTCGCTGGACGGATCGGGCGATGGCGAGGACGGGTATCTCGTCCGCGGCGGCCGGATGTTCGAAGAGCATTTCGCCTGCACCTTCGATCTGCTCGGCTCGATCCCCTCGGCCGACGATCCCGCCACCTCGGCAGCACAGGACATCTTCGCCTTCAACCGCATGGTGCCCGGCTCGGCCAATTGCCGCATCGTGCGCGATGGCAAACCGGCAGAGGACCGCTATGACCTCACGCTCACGGCGCAGGACATCGTCGATATCAACCGCCTGATCCTGCATCGCGAAGGATCTCTCGGGGCCGAGACGATCGAGGACTGGTTCCAGCCCACGTTTCTGGACAGCAACTTCTGGCTGATGTGGTCGACGATGTTCTCCTTCCAACCATGGCATTCCGTGGTCGAGATGCGGCGCTACCTGCGACGGTTCATCCATCTCTTTCCCGGTTTCACCCGGATCGCCGGCATCCTGCGCACCCGCTACAATCAGTATGACTCCCTGATCGCGCCAATCGTGAGCTGGCTGCGCGACCGAGGCGTGCAAATCGTCACCGGCACGCAAGTCGTCGACGTGCGGATCGAGGGCTCGCGGCAAGACCGCCGCGTCACTGCGCTGGCCTTTGCCAGCGGCGAGGAGATACCGGTCGCCGAGACCGACAGGGTCTATCTCACGCTCGGGTCGATGACCGATGCGTCAGTGACGGGGGCGAACGATCGCGCGCCCAGCCGCGATGACCACGAGGGCGGTGCCTGGACGCTGTGGCGAAAGCTGGCGGCGGAACATGAGGGCTTCGGTCGCCCGGAGGTGTTCTGCGGCGAGACCGACAAAACCGCTTGGCATTCCTTCACGGTCACGCTCGACAGCCCCGATTTCTTCGAGTTCATGGAGGATTTCACCGGCAACCGCACGGGCACGGGCGGGCTCGTGACCTTCGCGGACTCGGGCTGGACGCTCTCGATCGTGCTCTTTCACCAACCCCATTTCCGCGGCCAGAAACACGGCACCTATGTCTTCTGGGGATATGGCCTGCGCGGAGATCGTCCCGGCGACTTCACCACAAAACCGATGTGGGAGGCGACCGGCGACGAGATCCTGACCGAGCTGTTCGGCCATATGGGCCTGACGCCCGAACAGCAGGGCTGGTTCAAGACGGCCCGCGTGATCCCCTGCCGGATGCCGTTCATCACCAGCCAGTTCATGCCCCGCCAACCCGGGGATCGCCCCGACACGCGGCCCAGCGGCGCCAGCAACTTCGCGATCATCGGGCAATTCTGCGAACTCCCGCGCGATTGCGTCTTCACGGTGGAATATTCCGTCCGCTCGGCCCGGGCCGCGGTGGCGAGCCTGACGGGACGGATCACACCTCCCCCGCCGGTCGCACGCACGGACCTCGACCCCAAAGTGCTCTTCAACGCCGCGCGGGTGCTGATGGGCATGTAGCCGTTCAGAACGTGCGGCCTGTGGCCGATGCCGGCACGGTCTGCCACAGCCTTCGACGACGCGCTGACCGCAACGGCGACGCGGCTCAGGAGGCCAGCTTCTTCTCGGCTGCGAAGGGGCTGAGGCCCAGCCATTTCTGCATCGAGCCCACCACCTCTCGAGGCCCGATAAGGTCGAGCTTGCGGGCGGCCTTCGATACGGTCGTGAGGCCCATCCAGATCTCCGTCATCGTGCGCAGATCCGTCGTGACGAAGAGGTCCACATCGAACCCCGGATCGACCTGACACAGATCGACATCGCCGTTCGCCTCCACGATCAGCCACCACGAGGATTTCGACGCCGCGAGTTCGGGAAAGTGGAAATTCAGGACAGTCCGGCCCGGAGGAAGCGGGGAAGGATCGAGATTGCGGCGCATGTCCCACATCAGCAGCGACACATCGAGCCGTTCCAGAGACGGCTCGGATTCCACCCATTTCTGCCCCCAGATCCCGAAGGCCTCAACGAGCGGCAGCAGGTCCTTTCCCGCATCGGTCAGAAGGTAGTCGACGGCTTGAGTGCCCTCGACCGGGTGTCTCTCGACGATCCCGGCCGCCTCCAGCTCCCGCAGGCGTTGAGCGAGCAGAGAGCGCGACATACGTGGCACGCCCCGCCTGATATCGTTGAACCGGGTGGACCCCGCCACGAGCTCTCGCACGAGGACCATCGTCCACCGCGTGCAGAGGATTTCGGCGGCCATCGCGACCGGGCAAAACTGGAAATAGCTGGCGTTGGACATCGGAGACCTCCTCCATGGCTTTCCCCAGCATAGCGCAAATTGGCGTTTCTGTATCCAACCCTGTGTCTGCGGTGGCCGGTCCAGTTTCGCCACTGGTTTGAGATTCGGAGCGCCGTCATCCTTATAGAACCGTAATCAATCGAACTTGGCAGACACGCAAAGGAGTAAATCGCATCGCCGTGCGCCATGGTCTCATAGGGAGGAAGACATGTCGGAATTCATTGAACTGAACGGGTTGGACGGTGCGCGCAAGAAAGTCACCAGCGCGGATCGCGAGCCCCTAGCCGCCGCCTTGCGCGGCAAAGTCCTGATCGAGGGAGATGCGGGCTATGACACCGCGCGGTCGATCTGGAACGGGATGATCGACCGCAAACCGGGGCTTGTCGTGCACGCGATGGGAGCCAGTGACATTCAGGCTGCGGTCTCTTTTGCCGCCGAGAAGGGATTGCGCATGGCCGTGCGGTCCGGCGGCCACCAGATTGCCGGCCTCGCAGTCGAGGACGGCTCGCTGATGCTGGACCTGTCGGGCATGCGCTCGGTTCACGTCGATCCCGAAGCTGGGACAGCCCGGGCCGAGCCGGGGGCGACGCTGGGCGATGTGGATCGCGAGTCGCAGGTGCATGGGCTTGCGGTTCCTCTCGGCGTGAACTCCACCACCGGGATTGCGGGGCTGACACTCGGCGGCGGCTTCGGCTGGATCACCCGGAAATACGGGATGACCATCGACAACCTTTTGTCGGCCGATGTCGTGCTGGCCGATGGGCGCTGCATCCGGACATCGAAAACGGAGCATCCGGACCTCTTCTGGGCGCTGTGCGGCGGGGGCGGTAATTTCGGGGTGGTTGCGTCTTTCGAATTTCAGGCACACGCCATCGGCACCGAGGTTCTGTCCGGCCTCGTCATCCACCCATTCGCGGAGGCTGCCGCCCTGCTGCCGAAGTTTCAGGAGATATGCGACAAGGCCCCGGACGAGCTGACGGTCTGGTCGGTCCTGCGCAAGGCGCCTCCCCTGCCGTTCCTTCCCGAAGACTGGCACGGGCGGGAAGTGCTGATCTTCGCGGCCTGCTATGTGGGCGACATGGCCAAGGGCGAAGAGGCCATGCGCGAGCTGAGGGCCCTTGGCACGCCCATCGTCGATGTGATCGGGCCGCACCCCTTTACCAGCTGGCAGGCGGCCTTCGATCCTCTGCTGACGCCCGGGGCGCGAAACTACTGGAAGAGCCGGGATTTCCTGAAACTCGGATCCGGCACGATGGAGGCGATCCTCGGCGCGGTGGAAGACCTGCCCGATCCGCAATGCGAGATCTTCATCGCCCATGTCGGCGGCGCGATGGCCCGCGTCCCGTCAGAGGCGACCGCCTTCCCGCAGCGCGACAGCCATTTCACTATGAACGTCCACACCCGTGGGACGACCCGGCGAAGGATACGGCCTGCATCACCTGGGCGCGTGACCTGTTCAACGCGACGGCGGCGGATGCGGCGCCCAGCGTCTATGTGAACTTCCTGCCCGAAGATGACGCAGACCGCCTCGCGGAGGCCTATGGCGGAAACCTGAACCGGCTGCGGGAGATCAAGGCGCGCTACGACCCCACGAACCTCTTCCGGGTCAACCACAACATCCAGCCGCAGCAGGTCCGGCAGGCCGCGCAATGAGCCTCTACCCCGGGCGCGTCCCAACGCCCGGGGTCACGCTGCCGATGCACTGCATAGTCACCAAGGAGCCAGAACGATGGAACAGACCCTTTATGAACGGCTGGGCGGGAAGCTCGGAATCAAGGCCCTCGTCGATGACGTCCTCGAGGCGCATATGCAAAACCCGGAGATCAGCGCCCGCTTCCTGCCATATCGCGAGAGACCGGACGACCTGAACACAGCCAAAGCCCATCTCTGCGATTTCTTCGGCGCTGGCAGTGGCGGTCCCGAGCAATATACCGGCCGCGACATGGTGGCAGCGCATCGCGGCATGAATATCAGCACGGGCGAATACATGGCCGCGATTGATGACATCATGTCGGTCATGGCCGCGCATGATATCGACGAACAGACCCGCAAGGACGTGCTGATGATCAGCTATTCCCTCAAGGGCGACATTACGAACCAGTGAACGTGTCTGACGGGAAGGCTGTGCCTCCAAGCATCGGACGCAGTTTTGGGAGCGTCGATGCCTTTTAGGCACCGATTGGTCGGCACTGACACTCGGCGCGCCAAGCTCCGGCGACCGAGAGGGAGGAAGTTGAACCGAGGTGTCCGGTCCACTGGAAGCGAGGCCGAGCACTACCCCGTTCGTTTGCCCTCCCAAGCGTCGCAATAGTTCGGCAGGCGACACCACAAGCATAGGTCACGAAAAGTGGCCGTGCGTCCGAATTTCCGGGCTTCTCTGGCCATGAGCCCCTCCATGTAGACGCATCTACGGTGCCGCCGCCCTTGCAGAGCCCTGCCCCATCCTTTAGAGGCCCGCTCAACCGGTCGCAGCCTACCCGGTCATCAAAACAAGGGTTCAAATATGAAGACTCTCGTCATCTGCTCGGGCGGACTCGATTCCGTATCACTCGCCCATATCGTCGCCGCGGAAAATCACCTTACGCGGCTCGTCTCCTTCGATTACGGACAACGGCACCGCAAGGAACTTGATTACGCCGCCGCCGCCGCGCACCGCCTTGGCGTGCCGCATCATCTCATTGACATGCGCCCGATCGGGGCCGCGCTGACCGGGTCGGCGCTGACCGACGATATCGACGTGCCCGACGGGCATTACGCCGAAGAGACGATGCGCATCACTGTCGTCCCGAACCGCAACGCGATCATGCTCGCGATCGGCTTCGGTGTGGCCGCCGCAAATGGCGACGAAGCGGTGGCGACTGCGGTGCATGGGGGCGATCACTTCATCTACCCCGATTGCCGACCCGCCTTCACCGAGGCCTTCGATGCGATGCAGCGGATGGCGCTCGACGGCTATGCCGATGTGCGGCTGGAGACGCCTTTCGTGCATCGCTCCAAGGCCGACATCGTGGCCGAGGGCGCCAAACACGGCACGCCCTTTGCCGAGACGTGGTCGTGCTACAAAGGCGGTGAGGTGCATTGCGGGCGCTGCGGCACCTGCGTCGAGCGGCGCGAAGCGTTCCATCTTGCGCGCGTCGAAGACCCGACCGCCTATGCCGATCCCGATTTCTGGGCCAAGGCCGTCGCCGAAAAGGAGGCCCGCTGATGTTCCGTATCCGCAAGGAATTCCACTTCTCCGCCTCGCACCAGCTCTCGCATCTGCCTGCCGATCATCAATGCGCCCGGCTGCACGGGCATAATTACATCGTGGTCGTCGAGCTGGCCGCCGCGACGCTCGATGAGAACGGGTTCGTACGCGACTACCACGATCTGAAACCGCTCAAGACCTATATCGACGACACCTTCGACCATCGCCACCTCAACGACGTGATGGAGGTGCCCTCGACCGCCGAGAATATGGCCAAGCATTTCTACGACTGGTGCAAGGCGCGTTGGCCCGAGACCAGCGCGGCGCTGGTCAGCGAGACACCCAAGACCTGGGCGGAATACCGTCCATGACCACCCTGCGCATCGCCGAGATTTTCGGCCCGACCATTCAAGGCGAAGGTGCGCTGATCGGCGAGCCCACGCTTTTCGTGCGCGCGGGCGGCTGCGATTACCGCTGTTCGTGGTGCGACAGCCTTCACGCGGTCGACAGCGCCTATCGCCACACATGGGCTCCGATGAGTTCCGAGGACGTCTGGGCTGAGCTGCGCCGCCTGTCGGGCGACCGCCCGCTGACGATCTCGCTCAGCGGCGGAAACCCGGCCATTCAGGATTTCGGACCGCTGATCGCGCTCGGGCGGGCTGCTGGCTACCGTTTCGCCTGCGAAACACAGGGCTCTGTCGCGCGGCCGTGGTTCGGCGATCTCGACACGCTGGTGCTGTCGCCCAAGCCGCCCTCGAGCGGTGAAGAGGTCGATTGGGACGCTTTTGCCGAGTGCGTGGCAGCCGGACACGCGGCCCGCAGCACCGTGATGAAGATCGTGATCTTCGACCGCGCGGATTACGACTGGGCCAAGTCTGCCCATGCCCGCCACCCCGATCTGCCGCTCTTTCTTCAGCCGGGAAATCCCGAGGTCGATCCCGAAGTTCCGGTCGACCCGCAGGATCTGGCCGACCGGCTTGGCTGGCTGACGGACACCGCCATGGCGGACAGCTGGTTCGCCCCCCGTATTTTGCCGCAGTTGCATGTCCTGATCTGGGGCAACAAACGCGGCGTCTGACCCATCGGAGACCGAAAATGACAGACTCGATCTATAGCGATCTCAAGCAGCTCGGCGGCGCGACCCGTATCCCGGCAAGCCCGGAAGAGGCTGAACTCGAACGCGTGGCCAATCCGCAGGCCGATATCAGCTACAACGTCCGCTTCACGGCACCTGAGTTCACGTCGCTCTGCCCGATGACGGGGCAGCCCGACTTCGCGCATCTGGTGATCGACTATGTGCCGGGGCAATGGCTGGTGGAGTCGAAATCGCTGAAACTTTACCTCACCTCATTCCGCAATCACGGGGCGTTCCACGAGGACTGCACGATCTCGATCGCGCGGCGACTGGTCGATTTCCTCGAGCCGCAATGGCTTCGCATCGGCGGCTATTGGTATCCGCGCGGCGGCATCCCGATCGACGTGTTCTGGCAGACCGGGGCGATGCCCCAAGGTGTCTGGATCCCCGATCAGGGTGTTCCGCCCTATCGCGGGCGTGGCTGACCTTCGCCGCGTCTCGGCCTCGGGGTTAAGCCTTCATGCTTCGCCCCGGGCCAAGCCTTTGCGTGACGGTCATCGGACCTGTCGAGGTTACTCGACACGCACCAGCGTCCACATCCCCATGACGTAGTGGCCAGGAATGTTGCAGTAGAGGATGTATTCGCCCGGCTTCAGCGTCACCGTAAGCGCGCCGCTCTGACCGGGATCGAGTTCCGAGACCTCGCCGAGATGGCCGGCCTTTTCTTCGTCGACCCGCATCTCGTCCTTGTTGTATGGCAGTTCCTCGGTCGCGCTCTTGATCGGGGCCACGATCATCTCATGCACGGTGCCCTCGGAGTCGTTCTTGACCTCGAAGGTAACCTTGCCCGCAGGCACGACCGACGGTGTCGCGGCAACTCCCATCGTAGCCTTCGAGACCCGCTCGCCGGCGCCAGCCATATTGAAGCCCATGGGCGGCAGCTGACCCAGATCGTCCATCGAATTGTCGCCCTTGTCCCAGAGCGAAACATTCACGGTGGTTGCCTCGGCGGCCATTGCTGGCGTGATAGCCAAAATTGGCAGAGCCGCGAGGGCGAGGGCAATAGCGGAGCGTCTCGTGAATTTCATCTTCAATTCCCTTCTCTGTCCTGAGTTTTTTAGTTTTCGGAGCAGGGATAACTCCTTGTGGGAAAAGCTGTTTTGACCCAGATCACGCATCACGCCACTGTGACGGTCCGGCCCAATTCGCGTAGCTAGCAGCCATGTCGTGACGGCTTCCAGTAAGTGGGGACGCGCCGCACTCCACTGGCGTTCTCGCGCGGGGGCATGACGATACCAAAGGGGGTTCTCCGATGATTGGGCGTCTTGACCGTCTTTCGAATTGATGGCCGCGCGCCGGACCGCGCTTTATTTCCCAGAACATCGACATCTATCGCGCGCCATCCTGAGACAGTGGAGATACCTGGCTATCTACGATGCAGCGTATCGCGTGCGAGGGAGGATGCGCGACTGGAACGCCTTCGCTTCTAAGCATGGGAGCCGGTCTCAACCAGACGAAACCCACGATGTGGCTTAGTCCTCATCAATTGGCCGAATAGCATGGAGGGCGCGACCCTTCGGGTGGAAATCTATCCTCGGCAGGATGAACATGCCGCAGCTTCTCGGGATTTCGGACGATCCATATTGCTTTGATCTTGCCGGAATGAACCGCGAAGGCCGAGGTTTGCAGGATTCCATTTTCCCGCACCACATATCCTGTCGCTCCGTTGATCAACAGCGGTCTCGGCACAGGCCCATTCGTCAGCTTACCCTTCCGGGCCAAGCCTTCGAAGAAGCGCGCGGCGTTACGGCTCCCTCTCAGCACGTTGATCGCCGCCGGAACTTTGCCGCCGCCATCCGTATGCACCTCGATATCTTCAGCGAAGATTTCCAGCAGCCGATCCATATCGCCCTCGCGGCTTGCGGCCCAGAATGCGGCAACAAGCGGGTGGGTCTCCTCTGCCCGTTCCTGCGCGCTCTGATCGGCACCGGCAAGCTTGCGTCTAGCCCTCGAGACCAGCTGCCGACAATTTGCGGAAGACTGCCCGACGACCACCGAAATCTCGTCGAAACTGTAATCGAACCCGTCGCGAAGAATGAATGCCGCGCGCATCTCGGGCGATAGTCGATCGAGCGTGAGCAGGAGTGCGATCCCCACATCCTCGGTCAGGATCCAATCACTCTCGGCATCCGTCGCGTGCTCGGTAACAATCGGCTCAGGCAGCCATGCCCCCACATAGGTCTCACGCCTCTTCTGCGCCGATCGCAGATGGTCGAGGCAAAGGCGCGTGACGACGGTCGAAAGCCATTGCGCCGGACGTTCGATGCCGGAAAGACCAACGCTTTGCAGTTTCAGCGCCGCGTCCTGAAGGATGTCTTCCGTCTCCGAGACTGACCCGGTCATTCGATAGGCGAGCCCCGCCAAGCGGCGGCGCTCTCTTTCGAAAACCTGCTGTGTCTCAGGCAGCGGCATGATCGCGCTCTCTGATCTTGTGGGTAGACCGGAACCCGACCGCGAAACGGTTCCAGGAGTTAATCAACGTAACAGCGAAAGTCAGATCCACGCATTCGCGCTCCGTGAAAACATTTCGGAGACGCTGGAAGACCTCCCCCGAAGCGCCCTGTTGCTCGATCCTTGTCAGAGCTTCGGCCCAATCGAGTGCGGCGCATTCGCGCTCGTCAAACACAGGGCTTTCACGCCAGGCCGCCAGCACATCGAGCTTTTGCTGCGATACACCCGCCTCGCGCGCGGCAGGCGCATGCATATCGAGGCAATAAGCGCATCCGTTGATTTGCGACACGCGCATCTTGATAAGCTCCCGTAGCATGAGCGAAATCGAAAGCTCCTTCGTCGCTTCCTCGGCTGCCCTCATGGCCTTCATGGTCTCGGGGGCCGCTTCGAAGTAGTTCATTCGGGGCGTCATCGGCATCTCCTTAGGTTATATACTAGAAGACGAGACAGCCTCCCGCTTTGTGACAGGCTGAAAGAAAATCTCTCTGTTCAGGTATTAGACCTTTGGTCAGCTTTGCTACGCGGGCAGAGACTGCTTTTCATCCGGTCGCAGCCCCAATCACCAGCCCCTCTGATAGTGGTTATGCGCAAGCCTCCAGACCGATCTGCGTCACCCAATCGCGGACAATACGCGCATACTGGCGGGGCGAGATCTCGATGGGTCTCAGCCAGCTCAAGTCGAACCCGGATCGCCAGACATGTTTCGGCTTCAAAGGGCGCTTCTGGCCGACGATCCGCCTCTTGCCTGCTTCGACGCGCCGCCTTGTCGGCTCTGCACCCTCAGCTGGCGGTCGAGGCCGCAGAAAGTTCATGGCCCAGCCAATCCAGGTAGCCGCTAATCGCGGCCTCATTCCGTTTGCAATATGACCATTTCCGATGCTTTTGCACCGAGATGAAGCCCGCCTGTCGGAGAATGTCTAAATGCCTGCTGGCGGTGGGCTGGGCGACTGCCAGCGCCTCGGCAATCAGCGTCATGCAGACACCGAACTCCGCCGGATCGGCGGACCACTGGTGGGCAAAGTGCTTTCCCGGCTCTGCCAACAGCTGAAGGATGCGCAGTCGCGGCTCGCTTGCCATAGCCCGGATTTGTGTTGATCTGTCCATACGCCCTATCATATCGTCATTTAGCTAAATAACAATATAAGTGATTGCAATGCTGGATCTTCCGAACACCACGATCATCGATGGCAATGCCGTTCGCTGGGGCAAGATCGGGAACGGGCCACCGTTGGTCGCGATCCACGGCACCCCGTTTTCCTCGCAGGTCTGGCGCAGGATCGCGCCAGAGATCGCCGATCGCAGGACCGTCTACTACTTCGATCTGGTTGGCTATGGGCTTTCCGAAATGCGTGAGGGGCAGGATGTGTCTCTCGGCGTGCAGAATAAGATTCTTGCTGCCCTGTTTTTTGAATGGGGCCTCGAACGCCCTGACGTTCTGGCCCATGATTTTGGCGGCGCCACTGCACTGCGCGCGTGGTATCTGAACGGTCTGCGCTATGCATCGCTGATGATCTTCGATGCAGTTGCCCTTGCGCCTTGGGGATCGCCCCTCGTCCAGCATGTGCGCATGCATGAAGCCGCGTTCACCGGGATGCCAGACTATATGCACCGGGCGCTACTGCGCGCCTATCTGCAGACGGCTGCACACAAACCGTTGTCCGAGGAGGCCTTGGAGGTCTACAGCGCGCCCTGGCTCGGGCCGATTGGTCAAGCGGCGTTCTACCGGCAGATCGCCCAGATGGATCAGCGCTTCACAGATGAGGTCGAAGCGCTCTACGACCGCCTGGACTGCCCGGTCACCGTGCTTTGGGGGCTCGAGGACGACTGGATTCCTTATGAGAAAGGCATAGCGCTTGCCTCTTTGATCTCAGGGCGCCCCGTGATCCCGGTCCCCGAGGCCGGGCATCTGGTGCAGGAGGATCGCCCAGAGGTTCTGATGGCGGCCGTGCTGAAAGGCCTCAGCGATAGATGACCGTCAGCGTTCTCCGCATTCCTGAGCTTCCCGAGACGAGAGATGCCGCGTCACTCCGCCGATGGCCGCTTTTCGGATGCGGCGCCGTGAGGTTGAGCCAAGCTCGAGAAGGTCCGGTCGCGGTTGCGCATCTCGCCAACGACCCGGCTTTTGAAAGGGGCGCGATTTGGGCTTTCGGGTCACCGTCGTCAACTCCGCTCCCGGCAAGAAATCTCAGCTGAACACTCCAGTTTCAAACTGCCAGATTTCAAAGCTCAGACCACATAAAGCGATTGCCGGTTGGGGCTGGATGCAGCTTCAGTGGCAAGTCATCAAGAGATGCGCGGACGCCTAAATTTCGCCTTAA
Organism: Thioclava sp. ISO4; assembly: GCF_058105145.1. Taxonomy (NCBI): domain Bacteria; kingdom Pseudomonadati; phylum Pseudomonadota; class Alphaproteobacteria; order Rhodobacterales; family Paracoccaceae; genus Thioclava; species Thioclava sp. ISO4. Next base: position 1,376,017 of record NZ_CM176571.1, on the reverse strand, counting down.
GGTTGTTTTAACCTAGGGTGAGGAGGCACATTTTTGCTTCTCATTGATTTTGGAATATTTCTTAGGAATTTGAAATGGATTGGAAGTTTTCCAGAAGCGCCACTGCAGAGACGAACTCTCTCGATGAAGCGACCCCAGGTCAAAACAACAGCGCCTCAACGAGCAGAAACTCACGTTGCGTGGCTCGGCGCCTTCTCCCAAAGCGTTGCATTGTCTACTGCGGCGAACCCGGTGTGATCAGAGATGAACTCGCCCAAATCTGCGAACATGAGGGCGCAAGGCTGCTCACTTGTTCGGAAGGAGCGCTACCCGGCGCTTGGCTTGCGCTTCACACCGAAGAGATCGACATCTTGATGGTCGATGGCGATTACTTGGGGGAGATGGAAGACACAATTGATTACTGCATGCGCGTGAGACGTGCCTGCCCCTCGCTCCCTGTGATACTGGTCTCCAGCGAAATGCGGGCGGATGACCTCACCTGCGAGCGTATGCAAGCCTGCGATGTAACTCTCAAGGCACCCGTCTCTCAGGCTCGGCTTGAAAACGCAGTCATAGCCGCCCGTCAGAACAATGCGTTCTTTCTGTCACGCCTTCATCCTCAGATCACGGTGCATGTCCACTGGGCTTAGGTAGCGGCCACCGATCTGATCGGGCTTACATGACTCTGCGTCGAGGCGTCAGGCATCAACGGCATCGCTGCGCAGAGGAACGGACCTCGATAAAGCAGGACTTGTCGATCGTGCAGAACTGAAACGCACTGCAACACCCACCAGCCTCCGATCGCGGATGGGCGAGAGACCCCTTGCAGGTCAAGGCGACTACCGTTTCGACGGATCGAAGAATTGAGCGCCTTGAACATATTTCGGTTTGATCTCCGCGTAGATCGGCGCCCATTTATACTTGGTCACGCGGCAGGCAAAGCGCAGGACGTCCCGCTCTCCTGAGAATTCGTCGAAGTATCGAAGGTCCGTAATCATGATATGCCCGCCTGACGAGATCGAGGACACCTTCAGGCCATTTAACAGAGCGGTTTTGGAATAGCTTCCCTTGCTCAGGTGTAATCCGCACACCGCGATCCTGCCTTGGTGTTCCTCGACACCATAGGCGATCATAGTCTCGCCGTTCAGCTGTCCGCTCCACTTGATCGTCGTGCGCGCGAAGGACTTCGTCAGCGGATCGACCGGCCTAAGGTAGGTGTCCCCGGTTTGGGCGGCATAGCCTGCCGTTCCCAGCAAAGGGATCAGCAGGGCCGACGCAACGCGCATGAATTTCTGCAGATGCTTCATGACGATCTCTCCTTCAGTGAGCTGGTTGGCAGCTTGATGCCAGACAGGGGCGAGGGAAATGACCGACGTCAATCGCCGTGCCCCGCGCAGGCGGGTGCTACTTGATCGGCTTGAACTCCCCGTCGGCAGCGCCCTTGCCATCGGCCTTGAAGTCGGCCCGAACCCGCACGGTTCGACCGCATTTGTCGAAGGTCCAGATCTCCGACCAGCGGCCTTTTTGAAGTTTGCCCCGCGCAGTGAAGACGACTTGTTCCTGCACGGCGACCACCTTGGTATCGACCAGCTTCGCTGTCTTGCAGGTTCTGGGGTCTTGGAGATGGGCGACGGTCGCCGCGATCTGCCACGCTTGGAGCGCGAGGGCCGGTGAGTATTTCGTGTAGGAGGCGCCGGGCATGGCCTCGTTGACCGTGGTGGCACCGAGAGGCGCGGCAAACGCGCAAGTGACCAAGATCATCAACGCCCCGATCAATGCTGAAATCCTTAGACGGGATGATCCGGGGTAGTGAGCCGAGTTCTGAACAAAGCCGGTCATGAGAATCTCCAAGTAGCTTTGGACATGTTTACGCTCACCACCTTCGGCGTCATTGATCCTCGTCAGCGCCCCAGACGTCGAAGCCGACCTGCCACTCGTTTTCCGCCCCTCAAAGCTGAGACGCTGCATGATGCCACGCCATGCACGAATGTCTCAAAAGGAATACGGCCGGCCCGAAGGCGCGGGGCGCTGCAAGGTCGGCTAAGGGCCCAAAACCTCCTTCCGCCCAAAAGGGCGGAGAACCGCCGTTCGCTGCGATCTCATGAGGCTTTTGGATATTGAGAGAAGGGGCATTCAGCAACAAGACTGACGCTATCGATCATTCGATTATTCGATCATTTCCTGAAGCGCCTCCAGCGCTGAAATTTCGATGCACCGGGCACTATGCAGCCGAATTAGCCCGTCCTTCTTCAGCCTGCTCAGGCCGCGGGAAACTGTCTCGATGGTCAGACCAAGGTAATCCGCGATATCGGAGCGGGTCATGGAGAGCTCCACGTAATGCTGCCCTCCCTGACGGTTGGCCATATCGAGCAAGAACGATACAAGACGCTCGCCCGCGTATTGCCGACCAAGAACCAGCTGTTGACTTTGCGCGGCGAGAAGGTGTGCCTTGAGTGCGCTCAGCCAAACTTCAGTCAGGGAAACCTGCACATCGTGAACGGCAACCGAGCTATCCTCGATCGCTTCCGCAAAGAACTCATAAGTACCGTGCGCGGCAAAACCGAAGACCTCGCCCGGCATGCAGAAGGCCAGGATCTGGCGCCGGCCATCAGCGAACAGATGGTAGAGACGAACCATCCCGCCTTTAACCGTGAAAATCTTTCCGGCGTGGTCACCCTGTCCAAAGATGAGTTCGCCTGCAGCATAGTTGGTCACCGGGTTCACCGGGGAGGTGGCAAACGTGTTCTTGTGATTTCCAACCTTCGCAATCCGGGCCAGTGCGGCGAATTCGCGGTTGCTTTGAATGGTCATGGTGATCTCCCTGTCCTACGCAGGAAGATTCATCGCGCATATCCATCGTTTGCGAAATTCGGAGATGCCCGTATGGGATTCTACTTAGAGCGAACCTTTGGATTGAGGCTGCGCGCGACTGCCTCGACAAGCCGTCCCCCAAGGAGGGGCTTTAGCAGGACGGTGCCCCTGAAGGTATCAGGCATCGTCGGTAGGCGGTCGGCCAACAGAACGACTGGAACGGCAAAACCAGTGACCAAGCGCCAGCCATCCTCCTCTGAGGAGATAGCATCGTCGTCAATCACCACGCAGCCGATTTCTGCTGACCCCGCTACCTCCCGCATCGTCCGGAGACTGGCGGCCGACATGACGAGCAAGCCCTCTGCCTCAAGGGCAAAGGCTATGGATCGTCGCAAACCGTCATCCTGTGCAACGACGAAGATAAATCGCCTCGTATCCAGCTGTGCTCTCCTTGCGACAACGCAGAGATTGCTTCCCTCGCGTATGGTATTACTGCCGCAAACAAGCGCGTCCGACGTTGAGGTAAGTCAATTTGAGAGATGTGCAGGCGCCCGGCTATCGCGCGAGGAGTCCCGCTGCGAGCGCCATGCGCACGAGTTCCGGAAGACTCCCGGCAGCCATCTTGGACATCACTGCCGCCCGATGGACCTCGACCGTGCGGGGACTGATATTGAGATCGTAGGCGATCGTCTTGTTCGGAAGTCCTGACACGACACCGGACAACACCTCCTTCTCCCGTCCGCTAAGACGGTCGAGACGGCTGCGAATGGCATCGGTGTTCTCAACCTCACCTTCTGCCTCCATCTCGGTCGCGATGCGGTTTATCGCCTCGATCAGAGTTTCTTCTTCGAAGGGTTTCTCAATGAAGTCGCGGGCACCCGCTTTCATTGCTTCGACAGCCAGCGGCACGTCGCCGTGGCCCGTAACCACGATCGCGGGGATGCGAATCCGAAGGCGTTCCAGCTGACAAAGTAGCTCGACTCCATCGATGTCCGGCATCCTTAGGTCGGTCACCAGGCACGCTTGTTGGATCGTTGGTGCTGCAGCGAGGAAGTCGGTCGCAGACTGGTGCTGTCGCACTGTGAAACCCGCCATCGTGAGCATAAAGGAAAGTGACTTTCTCACCACTTCCTCGTCGTCGACGAGGTGGACCACAAAATTATCCGGCAGCATTTGCTCTCTCACCTTCGTAGATTGGCAGGGTGAAACGGAAGGTCGCTCCGCCATCGAGATTCTTCGACACTTCGATCATGCCCCCATGAGACTCGATGATGCGTTTGCAGATCGAGAGCCCGATCCCCATACCTCCGGACTTCGTCGTCACGAACGGTTTGAACAGCCGCGGTGCGATCTCCTCGGAGATCCCTGACCCGGTATCGGAGACCTCGACGATCACTTGCTCAGGACCATCTGCGAAAGTCCGAACGCTCAGCCTTCTGGCATCGCTGTTGCGCATGGCTTCGATCGCATTGCGCATGAGGTTGGTCAACACCTGTTGTATCTGAACGCGATCGACCAACAGCGGGCCCACTGTTGGATCGAATTCGAAGACCGACTGAACGCCCACGTCGTTCGTGCCCATCAACGCGAGAGCGCTCGCCTCCTCGACGAGCTTGCGGAGATCCTCGACGGAATTCTGGCTCTCACCTCGAACAACGAGTTCCCTCAGGTGGCGGATGATCTGGCCCGCCCGATGCGACTGCCGGGCCATTTCCTCGACCGCTTCTCGCATTCTGGCAGCGGTTGCATCGGGGACTTGGTGCAGCAGGCGAGTGCAGCCCTGCGCGTAGTTGGCAATGGCTGACAACGGCTGATTCAACTCGTGGGCCAGAGTGGAGGCCATCTCGCCCAGTTCGTTCAATCGTGCGAGGCGCGCCAACTCCGCCTCAACCTCTTGCAACTGTGCGCGCGAGTTGGTGCGTTCGGTCAGGTCTTCGACGAAGCCGGCGAAGAAAATCTCCTCGCCGTGGCGGATCTCCCCGACCGTCAGCTTCATGGGAAAGGTTGAACCGTCCTTGCGCCGCCCGACGACGATCCGGTCGATGCCGATTATGCGCTTCTGACCCGTAGTGAGGTAGCGCTGGATGTAACCGTCATGCTCGCCATGATACGGCTCCGGCATCAGCATGTTGACGTTTTGCCCGACGACCTCGTCTTCGGGGTGGCCGAACTGCCTTTCGGCTGCCGCGTTGAAGGATGTCATGGTTCCATTGGCGTCGATGACAATCGTCGCGTCCGGCGACGAGTTGAACAGGGTGCGCAGATGTGCCTCGCGCTCCCGAAGCTCCTTCTCAGTGTCATCCATCTGCCGACGCGTGCGATGGAGCATCTCGCCCATCCAGGTGATGACAAAAGTGACGACCAGGAATACCGCATAGGGCAATAGAGGTATCGCCTCGAAACGATGTAGATCGAATAGCGCCGCACTTCCAATGACCGACAATCCGATCGCGAGAAGAGCCGGACCTATTCCCCCGATCACTGAGGCGATCAGGATTGCTGGAAGGAATATGATGAGGAGCGAGCCGTCGTCGAGCACGCCCCGAAGGGCGAGCCCAACCAGTGTGACAGCAGACGCCGCGACTGCTGCGATCGAGTATCGGTGGAGTTTTCGCCGAAACAGCGCACCAGCGGCGGAGCGCTTAAGCCCTTTCCTACCATCTTTTACCTGCTCCGCCGTCACAGCTCAGCTCCCAGCCTCCGGGCTCAAACCCAGCTTGCCGGCGACTTCATTATCATCGCCGTCAAACAGGTAATTACGCCCTATGAACCACAACACTCGCAGGCCGCGGCAGCACAAGACCGCACATTTCCGAAAAGGAGTATCTCCGGTATAGCTTTGTTTCTCAACCCATTGAGGTGAAGGAAGTCCAACAGTGCTCAAATGCGTGGACGAAACACCGCGAACTCGAGCAGACAAGCCTGCCCTCTCAATGTTGCGCCGGATAAAAACCTGCAAAGAGCGGCTGCTCTGCAGCACTTCGTGAGGCAGGTGAACGACCGCCATCGGCCGTTCACGGCATTCCCCGTGACGGACGGAATTCGTTCCTTCGCTGCGCTCATTGCGAATGTCTGGTTCCGCTCAACAGCGAAGGTTATCGGACCCGAAACCAGATTATCTCCGCGCTCGATATGCCTTTCCCCAAGCGAAAAACGCCCGCCAAATCTCGCTCGCAAACATTCTGAAGCCAAATCGCTGGACCCATTTTATACGCCGGGACGGCCCAATGGCGGTCCACTTTCACTGCGATCTGTCCGCTTTCTTTCCGATTTGGCCGTCGGGCGGCGGCGACACGAAAGTGACGATTTGTATTGGCGAAGGCGCGGCCCCGCCTTCCCGTCTCTATTCCGCAACACTCACACCGGATTACGAACTCGTTGGTGCAAATCAACTCAAGCGGCTGGGGATGTGTTATCCTCGAGGCTGAAGTCCGTGCGAGGGAACTTCAGAAACGCGCCGAGGCAAACGCACGGACATATCGTCAGTACGATCGAGTGAAGAGTTGCTTGTTTCGCGTGCGAATTTTATCGTGGCGATCGCCTTGGGAATGGGGATAAACAATGACGCATACACTACTCACCAATTTGAAAAGAACCGTAGCGCCGGCGGCTTTGCTTCTGTGCCTCGGGAATCCGGCCTGGTCGGGCACATTTGATGACGCGCCCGTCATCAGCGTGACCGGCGATGGGCTTATCTTCTCCGATCCGGCGGAAGGCGTGGAGCCGCCCGGCCTCAAGGCCGTGACGGGGGATATCAACGCCGACTTTCCCAACACGAACAATCCGAAGGATATCACCAACTGCCTGATGGCGAACACGCCGGATTTCACCTGCACGGCCCCTCCCGGCTCGGGCAAACGGGTGAAGACGCAGCTGACCGGCCCGACGCCGATGGATATCATGCTCTCGACGCAATCGAGCAGCGGCATCACGGAATACTACACCTACGGCAAGACCTCGAACCTCACCGGCGCCCGTATTCTGGCCTTCAAGGTGCAGCTCGGCACCGGGTCGGGTGACAGCTTCACCCCCTTCGATACGGCCGATCCCACGACCGCGGCACTCTTCGATCCCGATTACAACTCGAAGTTCAACCTGCCCGACGGGCTCTTCGGCGATGGCGGTCAGGAAGAGGCAGGTATCGGCTTCTTCGACAGCACCTCCGCCGAGATGACGATCGTGAACAACGCCAACACGCTCGACGCGACGGACCTGTCGAATAGCGTTCTGGCCACCTATTTCGGCAACTCTCTGATCGACAACAGCATGCTGCCGAAAGCCTTCTTCTGGGACGCGACCGGCACGCCTGTCGCCTCGGACGAGGACCAGCTCATCGCGTGGTACAACCTGAGCGCCGACCAGTGGCAGTATGGCAATCTGGGCGTCGACAGCTCGACCTATCTGGATGACAAGCTGCAGGCGATGGCCGACTCGCTGGGCGTGACGGTCGCGGATCTCGGCTATACCGGCGGCGGCGCCGTGCCTGCCGATATCGTCGCGGCGATGCAGGCCAATGGCCTCTATACGCAGGACGTGGTCGAAGACCTTCGCAACCTCAACCTGAACTACATCATCGATCTCGGCGATGTAGCGGGCAGCAACGTCACGATGCGCATCGCGCCGATCTTCGCGCCGATCGTCGAGCAGACCGCGACCCCCTACCAGTTCGCAACCGCCGGTCGCCTCGATGCGGCCGCCAACATCCCCTATCTCGATATCGGGAACGCAGGGACCTATCAGACCGCGATCAGCGACATCATGGCGATCGAGGATCCGGTCGCGCGCAACGACATGCTTGAGACGACGGGTTACAGCTTCCTGCCCGCCTTCAGCGCTGTCGGCTTCGAATTCGGGCAGAACATCACGAAAGGGATCGGTCGTCCGGTTGCGCAGACGCAAAACGGATCGGTCACGCTTTCGACGATGGGCGGGCCGACCTCGTGGAAGATCGGGGACGACACCTATGCCTTCGTCTCGGCGGGTGCGCAGAAAGCCAATTACGACCGCACCACCAATGCGATCGGCTATGACGTCAACTCGCATTACATGATGCTCGGTGGCGAGAAGTTCGTCGACAATCAAGTCTCGGTCGGCGTCTTCGGCGGCTACTCGGACGGCACGTCCGACGCCGATCAAAACCGTGGCAGCGTCGATGGCTCCGGCGGCTTCGTCGGTGGCTTCGCGCGGACGGCCTTCGGCAATGGCGGCGCGGCGCAGTTCATGATCGGCTATCAGGATCTTTCCTACGACATGAGCCGCAATGTCATGGGATCGACCGCACGGGCGAGCACGGATGGCCATCAGGTCTTCGGCGCGGTCGATGCCGAGTACATGTTCGGCCAAGACCGCTTCCGCTACGGTCCGACCGGTTCGTTCGAACTGTATCACCTCTCGGTGGACGGCTTCGATGAAACCGGCGCCGGCGCGTGGAACCTGTCCGTCGGGGATCAATCCGGGACTGTTATCGTCGCTTCCGCCGGGATGCGCGGCCAATATGCGCTGTCGTCGAGCGCACAGGCTCCGACCCTGTCCGGCGCGATCAAATACAACAAGGTCAGCGGCGACGATCAGCTCGTTCAGACCGCCTTCGTCGGGCTGCCCTCCAGCGCAACCCCGGTCGACGGCTTCAACATGAACTGGGTGACCGCGGACCTCGGGATCGATGTGCCGCTCGGCCAGACCGGGACGTTCTCCTCCAGCCTGCATGCCGGGATCTCGGGGACCTTCTCGAGCGACTATGAGAGCCACGCGCTGCAGCTTTCCTTCAACGCGAAGTTCTGAGCGCGAAGTTCTGAGCGCTCACAGGCCTAAACGAAGACACCGCGGCGCTTTTCGGCGCCGCGGTGCTTGTTTTTGAGGCTCCATAGGAAAACAGTCGCTACTGATGATGACGGGCTCTCCAAGATTCTTATGCCCTCGCCTTATCGCAGCTTCGTCCAGATCGCGTTCTGCTCGTGCAACGATTCGTCGATATAAGGCTGTCGACAAGAAGGCCCCGGAATCGCATTTTGAACCCGTTCCGGTCATTCGCTGCGAATGGTTTGATGGTCCACTTCGGGCCGCTTCCGATCGCTATCACTGTCAAGATGCGAGAGCTGTAGCGCTTTGATTTTTCAAAAGTGCGATTAACTACCAGTTCCTTTCTCCTCGCCTTTCTTGTCGCTGTCGACCTGTTCCTGCATGTTGCATTCTTCGGGGACCGTGGGATGCACTTCCGCCGCCGACTTCTCGGCCGCTTCGCGTTCGGATTCCCGCATGAGAAGGCGTTCAATCCGCGCTTCGAGGAGGCTGGCTTTCGCATCTTGTGCCGCAATCTCCTTCGCAAGATCCCGATAGAGAGATATTGCTATTAAGATCATCAGGATCATGAACGGAAAGGCCGCGATGATGGACACTGCCCGCAGGCTCTCAAGGCCACCTGTCAGCAGCAGAACCACCACCATCAAAAGCTGCAATGTGCCCCAGAGAAGTCGCACTGCCCGTGTGGGGTTGAGCACGCCCTTGGACGTGAACATGCCCAACACGAAGGTGGCAGAGTCGGCCGATGTCACGAGAAACATCCCCACAAGCGCGATTGACGCGACCGTTAGAATCGTGCCGCCGGGTAGTTGCTCAAGCAGAACATAGAGACCAGCCGGCACTTCCTTGGCCACTGCATCGGCAATACCGGCATGCTCGTAGATCTCGAAATGAATGGCAGCGCCTCCGAAAGTCGCGAACCACAGCATGCTGAGCGCCACTGGCACGATCATAACACCCAAGACGAATTCTCGGATCGTCCGCCCGCGCGAGATACGCGCGATAAAACTGCCGACGAACGGTGCCCAGCTCAGCCCCCAGGCCCAGTAGAAGAGCGTCCATTGCTCGACCCACGCTCCGGTGGAATAGGGTGAGGTGACAAGGCTCATCTGCAGGACGTTTCCGAGGTACTCGCCCACGGTCTGGGTCAACACCCCGAAAATGAAAGACGTGGGACCGAACGCCAGCACCAGTATGAGCAACGCGGCGGCGAGAAGCATGTTGGCGTTGCTCAGAAGTCGGACGCCACGGTCGAGAGGTGTCATCGCCGAGACCATGAAAAGCCCTCCGACAATGGCGACAATCACGAACTGCGCCGAAAACCCGTATGGCACCCCGGCCAGGCGTGCTATTCCACTGTTGATCTGAAGCGCGCCGAGACCAAGCGTCGTTGCCACCCCAAAAACCGTCGAAACCACGGTGAGCACGTCAATGGCCTTGCCCCATCCAGAGTCCACATGATCCCCGAGCAGGGATCGAAACGTCTCGCTGATGAGGCCGTGACTTTCGTGACGGAACCGGACATATGCGATCGCGAGGCCCACCAAGGCGAAGTTTCCCCATTGATGCAGTCCCCAATGGAAGAAAGCGAAGCGCATGCCGCTCTGGGCGGCATCGGCCGTGCGCGGCAAGCCGGCCCCAAGCGGTGGCTGGTTGAAGTGCATCATCGGTTCGGCCACACCCCAGAAGACAAGCCCGACACCCATGCCGCCGGAAAAAATCATTGCAAGCCAACTCGCGAAAGGGAACTCAGGCGGATCGTCTGCAGCGCCAAGCTTGATCGTTCCGAAGCGCGAGACGGCCAAGAACAGCATGAAACCGACAAAGCTGGTCGTCACCAGAAGGTACATCCAGCCAATATTGGTCGCTGTAGCGTGCAGGATCGCTTGGGCGACCCGGCGAATGGCCTCCGGGGCGATAGCGGCGGCAATGACGAAGATCACCACAATACCGATCGAAACGCGGAACACGGCGCCCACATCTCCGAGGAGTGAAGCTGCAGGATCTTCTGCTGGCTTCATGAGACGTCTCCTGTGCATCCGGCAATCTCTCGTCGTCCGTCCCCATGTATGCCTGTCTTATGGCATGGTTACAACTGGGCCCCGGCCCTTCGCGACAGCCAGCATTCGGCCACATGGCGGAGATTCTCTGCAGCAGTCTCGAATGTCGGCTCTGGGCCGAATTCGCCTCTATTGATAGCAAGAACAGGGACCAACTTGGCGCCCCGAGGTGCAAAGGTCCTACGTCTGATCGGGATGCAATTTTAGCTAGGATCCTGAGGCGACACGGACTCACGCGGCGCGACTTGCCTACAAGTCCGGACACCAGGAGGCTCACGAACGCTCTGATGATAGGCCGCTTCCGCGAACGTGGCGACGACCGGGAATTCCAGATCTTCGAACGCTCTCGGCCAAAGCAATGCCTCGCTCGCCCTTAGGCGATCACGGCCCCCAGTTGACCTGCCACGGGATTTTTCCTCCACCATCGATTAGAGTCCGACCCAACTTGAGGACGGACAATGAAGCGAACGAGATTCACGGACGAGCAGATCATCGGCATCCTGGCCGAACACGAGGCAGGCGCGAAGTGCGCGGACTTGTGCCGCAAGCACGGCATGTCGGAAGGGACCTTCTATAACTGGAAGGCGAAGTTCGGCGGCATGACGGTGCCGGAGGCAAAGCGGCTGAAGACGCTCGAAGACGAGAACGCCAAGCTGAAGAAGCTGCTGGCGGAGCAGATGCTGGACTTAGCGGCGATGAAGGAACTGGTTTCAAAAAAGTGGTAACGCCTGCCTTGAAGCGCGAGGCGGTCGCGCATCTGAAGGCCCAGTTCGGGCTCTCGGAACGGCGGGCGTGCCGGATTGCCGGGGCGGATCGCAAGATGGTCCGCTACCAGACGCAGCGTGCGCCGGACACGGTGCTGCGCGGGCGGTTGCGGGAGCTGGCCAACGAGCGTCGGCGGTTCGGCTATCGGCGGCTCTTCGTGCTGCTGCGGCGCGAGGGAGAAGCCTCGGGGATCAACCGGATCTACCGGCTCTACCGCGAAGAAGGCCTGACGGTGCGCAAACGAAAGGCACGGCGCAAGGCTGTCGGGACGCGAGCCCCGATCCTGGTCGAGGCGCGGCCCAATGCGCGATGGTCGTTGGATTTCGTTCACGACCAGTTCGCCAACGGTCAGCGTTTCCGGGTGCTCAACGTGGTCGACGATGTCACCCGGGAGTGCCTCGCGGCGATCCCGGACACCTCGATCTCGGGGCGCCGTGTGGCTCGTGAACTGACTGCCCTGATCGAACGCCGCGGAAAGCCGGGGATGATCGTCTCTGACAACGGCACCGAACTGACCAGTAATGCAATCTTAACCTTCGCTACCGCGCACCGGATCGAGTGGCACTACATCGCCCCGGGCAAGCCGATGCAGAACGGCTTCGTGGAGAGCTTCAACGGGCGGATGCGGGACGAGCTGCTCAACGAGACCATGTTCCGAAACCTGGCCCACGCGCGGATCGTGATCGCCGCTTGGGCTGCCGACTACAACACCGAACGCCCGCACTCGGCCTTGGACTACCAGACACCGGCTGACTACGCGCGGGCCCTGACCACCGCAATCGCCCGCCCCGCTGCGCGAGATGATAGCTCCGCGCGTCGGGCGATTGCTCAACCTGCGCCGATCGGCGTAAACACCAACCGGGCTCCGGTCGCGGCTGGATGAAAGTTCAGTGGCAGGTCACAGTCAGTATCTACAAGCGCGCGACAGAGTTCCGTGCACGATCTAGCGGACAGCGCGGACGGCTCGAAAGCGCCATTGACCGTATGGCGCTCGACTATCTCCGCCTTGATACGTGACGCTTGGATATGGTGCATGCTCCAGTCAGCGAACATGCGCATGTTCGCATCTGCTGCACATATCAATTGGACCTCTGTGTGCCGATTGTCCTGCATGATGCGCATGAACGTTCCGGCGACCGCAGATCGCTCGCCCTCGAGCACTTGCATGAACCAGTGATCGTCGACAACCAGCGCGCCAGTTATCTTGTCGCGAAGGTTGTTGATGCGGGATCGATCGAGAAGTCGATCCAGCTCTCCGGCGGCCAATGGCTCATGTTTCGATGCGTAGAGAAGCCTCGTTAGCAGCATTGTGCCCCCTTCGTGTGACGCATTGCGCTGCGTCAGCCTGACTTGCCTCATCTCCGGTGGATAGTGCGAAATACCAATTAGGCCCCCTTGGAACCTTCGCCTTGCCACGGTTTAGCAAGACGGCATGCGAAGACGCAGATCCGTTATCCCAACCGCGACTTGGCCGGCCCTCACCAAGAGATCCAGCACGCCGCGGATCATCCGGTCATGCCACAGGCCATAGTCCCACTCAGGTGACCAAGTGGTTATATCCGCGACGATACACGCCACATCGGCGCCGCGCAGCCCAGCCGCGCTGGGCGCCGAGCACAAACTCAGACAGGTCGAACAGGGAAATGTCGCGCACATCAAGGGCGAACAGGCCATCGACAACCCTTGAGGTTCCTCCACCAACGTCGATCACCGGGCAGAGAGACGTAAAACTGGCAAGTTCGCCCAGTTCGAGCGATATCTCCGGACTGTCCTGACGCCAGCTGAGCTCGTCTTCACTCTTGCCGCCCTATTTCCGCTCCCAGTGGTCCTTTGGAGCCCCGTTCACTTATCCTCTGCGCCCGCGGTCCGGTGGGGCATAGCGAACAAGGATACGATTGTCTGCAAGCCATCTAAGAAACGCGAGGCTAATCACCAGAAGCCCAAGCTTTCGGCATTTCTAAGACCACTGTCCACGTAGATGCAAACACGGCAGTCGCCTTTGCAACAAGCTTCCATTTCCTGGCTCAAGAAAATAACGGCCACACCGGCTCCGATGCCTTGCCACTCAGCCAAAAGACATTCGCATTACGCCAAAATCGGGGAGCATGCACTATGCCGAGCACGTCCCTGCGAGCTCAGCGAAGGATCTTCTAGGGTCGAAATTTACCTTGGATGAGAAAATCGAATTCTCTCTCCGTGAAAGGCTTGTCGTTCAGCCTCTCCTCAAGAAGAAAACGCTCGACCGTAAAATAACTAAGGCGGAATACTCGGACGCGAGGAAACTGCCGCATGTCGAAGAAAACATATCCATCGAAGACGCCATCGGAGTCAACTTCATAAAAAAGAGGGGTGTGGCACTCGTTTTCAGCTCCCTTTTCCTCAACAAGAGAGGCGGAAAACACCAAACGCGGAATAATCGTGAGTGGAGGTAGGTTTGAGATCACGTTGCGGCGGACCGCGATGGCTTCGGCCCGATTATGGACAATCTTGAAGCCATTGGGATCAGACAGATCCAGCACCACGCCCGCCACAAAGTCATCTAGGACGGTAGAAGATCGACCAAGATCAATCACCGCCTCATTGCTCATCCCGAGAGCTAAAGAAATGGGACGGGGGTCAATGCCAACCTCAGGAGCTCTGGGTAGATGTAGATCGCGTTCGAAGTCTTTCATGAGACAACCTTTCCAAAGAAAAATGCCGAACCTTAGGCGCCACGGCTAGAACAAGCATATTGGAGGCTGCGTAAATTTTCAGGCTTTTTGTGCCACCTCTTCTCGGAAAACTGTGGACAACCGAAGCACAGCTGAAGCGCGCCAAATACCGAAAAATCGCCTCCAATCGGCGAAGATTTTCTGGCTCGATGAAAGAAGGAAAGAAAAACCGTCAGGTCGTTAGGCTCAGGTCTCAAAGCCAGAAGAGGACTGTCGCGGCGAGGGCTATAGCAGAGAGGAATACCTTCGGGCATCTATCGCAGCGGGCCGCCAGGCGCCGCCTACCCTTGAGCCTACCGAACATGATTTTGATCCGGTTTCGGCGTTTCTAGTGTGAACAGGCATACAATTTTGTCCCTGTAGCGGGGGAAACGGCATCCCACCCTTAACACTGATGTAGATGATGCCCCGGGGTCATCGGGGAACACAGTGTGGGATATCGGCTGTGGAGACGATCGCGAAGATCCGGCTGGCGTATTTTCAGAATTGAGGCATTTAGCCGCCATTGGTTCGAGGACAATGCCGAACAAGTCGAGCAAGTAGATTTGCCGAGAGCTGCGGATCTCACGGAACACGGTGCACGAGGTGGTGCGCCTCGCCGACCATCCTTGGCAATGCGTGACCGAAGACACCTGAGCGCCGCAAGCGACGCCCTCCGAAGTTGACGAGCGCTACGCCCTCTTTCGAGGAGGCGCAGCCGAGATCTCAGATCGCATTGGACGCAGGCGCCCCCCCCGAAAACGCGTTCACCCACGTAACCGCACCGCGGGCTCTGCGCGCCCCGCGGCCCCGGCGGGCGCGCAATAGACCCGGCCTTGCGCCATGTCCGGCGTCTCAATCCCCTCCTGCGCGGTGGTGACGAAAAGCCTGGTAAATTCCGGCCCGCCGAAAGCGGGACAGGAGCTGTGCCGCCCGCCGACTGCGATCGCCCGGTCGAAGCACCCGTCAGGGCAGGTAGCGCGCTACGCGCCCTGCCCCCATTGCGCGCTCCAGAGCGCACCCTCGGCATCGGTCTGCGCGCCGTCGGGGTTCAGCCCCTCCGCGGTTAGATCGACGAAAATTTCCGGCGCCCCCTCGGGCCAGCCCTGCGGGTCGAGCACGACGGTCATGATCTTTCCGGTCGGGGTGTCGGCGAAATAGGCGCGTCGGCCGTCCGGCGCGAAACAGATCGAATTGGGGATCGTGATCTCGGCGAAGAGCCGCTCCACCTTGCCCTCGAAATAGCGATAGATCGCACCCGCGCCCTTCTCCGCCCCCTTGCCCATGGTCGAGGCCCAGAAGCCCCCCATCGGATCGGCCCGGCCATCGTTGCAACGGGTGTCGGTGCGATCAGCCTCGATCGCGGCGAGCGGCTCATGCGCGCCCGAGGCGATGTCGAAGCGGCGCAGCCCGGTCTCGGTCGAGATCACCAGCGTCTCGGCATCGACCCAGCCCGCAGCGGAGGCCATCTGACCGATCGCCCATTCCCGAGGCCCGGTCGCGTCGCGGCTGAGCATCCGACCCGCGAGGATGTCGAACCAGAACAGTTGACCGCGTTCGGGATGCCAGAACGGCCCCTCGCCAAGGAAACAGGCGCGGGCGTCGTACATCTCGAAGCTTATGCCGCGCAGACCTCGTCATAGCTCGCGACCAGCGCGCGGGCCTTCTCGGCCACGGTTTCCACGCTGTCGCCCGGTTTGTAGATCGACGAACCGATGCCGTAGCCTGCCGCGCCCGCCTCGTGCCATTCGGCCATGTTCTGGACCGAAACACCGCCCACCGCATAAAGCGGCACCTCGGGCGGCAGCACCGCGCGCATCGCCTTTAGACCAACTGGCCCGATCAGTTCGCCCGGAAACAGCTTGAGCCCATCGGCGCCTGCGGCGAGCGCCGCGAAGGCCTCTGTCGGGGTCATCACGCCGGGAAAGCTCTGCAGCCCTGCAGCTTTGGAAGCGGCGATCACCTCCGTGTTGCAATTCGGCGAGACGATCAGCTTCGCACCGGTTGCGGCGACGGCGGCGACCTGATCCGTGGTCAGGACCGTCCCCGCCCCTATCAGCGCGTCGGAGCCGAAGCGCTCCACCATCGCGGCGATGCTGTCGAGCGGGTCGGTCGAGTTCAGCGGCACCTCGATCCGGGTGACGCCCTCGGCGATCAGCGCCTCGCAGACGGGGAGGGCTTCGGCGGGGGTGATCCCGCGCAGGATGGCGATGATGGGTCGGCTCATGTGTCAGCTCCGATGGTCTGGCGCGCGGCATAGAGCCCCGCAAGGGTCACGTCTTCGGCGTCATGGCTGGCAGCGTGGATGCCGCAACCGGCCAGCGCCCGGGTATAGAGCGGGCTGAGAACGGGGCTTCCGATCAGCGCGACGGGCTGGCCCTGCCATAGATCGCGCGTGGCGGCCAGTTCCCAACCGATCAGCAGCCCCGAGAGGCGCGCGGCGGCGGTCTCGGGCGATTGCGCGCCCAAGAGCGCCCCGGCGCGCAGCGCGAACAGCGCGCCATAGGCGGCCGCCGGATCGGCCAGCGCCTCGGCCACCGCAGCATCTAACGCGGCCATGTCCTGACAGCCTTCCCCGATCGTGTGGCGCAGCACCGAGCGATGCGCGAGCAGGCCGTAGATCTCGCCGGTCATGCAGCTCCGGAACCGCTCGATCCGGCCCGCGCGCAGAGCCACCCATTTCGTATGGGTCCCCGGTAGGCAGATCGTGCCCTCGAAATCGGGCGTGCGCAGCCCGAAGCCCGCGATCTGGGTCTCCTCGCCGCGCATCACGTCGGGCGGGCTGTCCTGACGCAGGCCGCAGGCGATATAGACGGGGCGCGCCGCGTGATCCGGCACCCGTACGAGGCGCGGCCGGGCGGCGCAGGGCACCGGCGCGTAAGGCGCCTCGGCCCAGCCCTGACGCGAGCCGACCATGCCGCAGGTCACGACCAGGGCCGCGCCCCAGCCTGCGACGGCGTCTTCCAGCACCGGGCCAAACTCGGCGGGGGTGAGCTTGCCCATCCCCTGCTCCGAGCTCCGTCGGTCGAGCACCTCACGCCCGCGCATCGCCCAGAGGCGCAGATGCGTGGTGCCCCAATCGGCGGCGATCCAGTCGGGAGCCGGGTCACTCATAGTCTTTCTCCTTCAATCACGTGAATGCGCTCGGGGAAGGCCCTGATCAGCCCCACCTGAGTGATCCGTTTTGAGTGGTAGTGCATGGCCGGCCTCGGGTCCATCGGGAGGATGGCTGCATCGGCTGGTGCAAGTTCGACTACAACACCCACAAGGATTTCGGCGCGGGCGACCGGATTTGCATCACGGCGCGATGTCGATATTCCGCGAGCCGAAATTCGCGGCCTTCGCCTATGCCTGTCAGCGCGACCCCGACGAGGCGATGCTCGACCGGCTCGAACTGGCGCCAGACGTCACCGAGGCCGATCCGAGCGAGGAGGTCCGGGTGATGATCCGCGCCCGCGATCAGGCGGGCAACAAGCTGCATTTCCTCAACGAGCCGGTCTTCCTGACCGTCGAGGGCCCGGCCACGCTGATCGGCCCCGACTGCCCCGTTCTTCAGGGCGGCGCCACGGGCTGCTGGCTGCGGCTGACCGGCGATGCGGGCACGATCCGGGTCACGGCACGGCTACGCGACCGGCTGGTAAGCGTGGAGATCGCGGCACTGTGAGAGCGGCGCAGGATGGCGCAACCTCTACATTATGGATAGGGATTCCGCGGGGGGCGGGTCAGACAGTCTCGCGGTGGCGGAACTTACCCGCGCCATCCTGCGCGCTCACCGCGCCGAAACCCACTACACCCGCAAGCTCTAGAAAGCGTCTGCGGGCTACACGAAAGAGGATGAATTCGCATGAGCGCCCCGGTCCCGGTCTTCGACGGTCATAACGATTTCCTCCTTCGCCTGCTGCGCGATCCCGAGGCCCGCGAGACGACCTGGCTGAGCGACACCGGCAAGGGCCAGCTCGACCTGCCGCGGATGCGCGCGGGCGGTTTCGCGGGCGGGTTTTTCGCGGTCTACATCCCCTCGCCGGTCGCCCATGACGATCCCGATTTCGGCGCGATCATCCGCAATCCGCCCTTTTCGCTGCCGCTGCCCGAGGCGATCCCCTTCGAGGATGCGCTGCCGGTCGCGATGAAGATGGTCGGCCACCTGATGTGGATGGAGCGCGAGGGCAGTCTGAAAATCTGCCGCTCGGTCGCTGATATCCGCGCCGCGATCGCGGACGGCAAGATCGCCGCGATCCTGCATTTCGAGGGGGCCGAGCCGATCGGGCCCGACCTTGATGCGCTGCATGTCTGGCACGCGATGGGGCTGCGCTCGCTCGGACCGGTCTGGTCGCGCCCGACGGCCTTCGGTCATGGCGTGCCCTTCGCCTACCCGTCCTCGCCCGATACCGGCGACGGGCTGACCGAGGCGGGCAAGCGGCTGGTGGCGGAATGCAACCGGCTGAAGATCATGATCGACCTGAGCCATCTGAACGAGAAGGGCTTCGACGATGTCGCGGCGCTGTCCGATGCGCCGCTGGTCGCCACCCATTCCAACGTGCATGCGCTCTGCCCCTCGTCGCGCAACCTCACCGATCGGCAGCTCGCGATGATCCGCGAAAGCGATGGCATGGTCGGGCTCAACTACGCGCTCGGGTTTCTGCGCGAGGACGGCAAGGCAGAACCCTTCGCCGGCTTCGACCCGATGCTGCGCCATCTCGATTACCTGATCGACAAACTGGGCGAGGAACGGGTCGGGCTAGGGTCTGATTTCGACGGCGCGGCGATCCCGCCCGATCTGGGTGATGCGGCGGGGCTGCCGCGCCTGATCGAGGCGATGCGTGCGCATGGCTATGGCGAGGCGCTGATCGAGAAGCTCGCGCATGGCAACTGGCTGGCGGCTCTCGAGCGGACCTGGGGCGGCTGAGCAGAACCGTTTACGGCGTTTGAAACCCTCGCCTCGAGGAGCCTCGGAAACGCACATGCGCCAGCATGCGAAACCGGACCACTCGGGCGTGGCTGCCCACCTACTTGAAGAGCTTCAGCAGACCTTTCGCGGCCTCCTCCTTGAGCTTCTGCTTCGCGGCATCCTCGGTACTCTGCCCCTCCTGCGGCGTGATCCCGAGCTTCTTGGCGATCTCGGCGTCCGCTTTCGCCTTCAGGTCCTGCTTCGCCGCATCGACCTTGTCGCCCGAGAGCGCCTTCATATCGAGGCCGAATTTCGGCTTCGCCCAGGGACCCGTGATCGAGAGCGGCACCTTCACCCCGCCCGTGCCATCGGCCTTGCTGAGCGCGGTCGGCGTGACCGTGTAGTCAAGGCTCTGCGCCCCGATATCGACGCGGCCCTTGCCCGCAGCACTCAGAAGCGGCGCTTTCAGTGCGAGGTCGTCATTCGACAGCACCCCGTTGGCGATGGTGAAGCTCGCGGTGATCTGATCGAAGATCGTCTTCGCCCCCTCGCCCACGTAGTTCAAATCGAGCGTGCGCAGCATCCCCACCAGATCGAGCCCCTCCAGCGCCCCCTTGCCGAAGGCGACATCGCCCGAGCCCGAAAGCGAGCGCGCCAGCGCGGCCTGGCTGTTGCCCGAGGCCAGCAGCTTCACCGCCAGATCCGCCTTCGCATCGAGCCGCGTGTAATCGGCCAGATCGCTCAGAAGCGGCTGCATCGAGACGCCCTTTGCCACCAGATCGGCGGAGGCAGAGAACCCGCTGCGCGCATTGGCCACCACTTGCCCGGTGACGCTGCCGCCATAGGCCGAGACCTGACGCAGATCCGCCACCGCGCGGCCGTTGTCGATCGTGATCTGCGCTTTGGTCGGGCCCAGCTTGGCAGTGCCGAAATCGATGGAGCTCGCATCGAGCGCGATCTTGCCATCCAGCGCCCGCAGGCCCGAGGCGTCGATCTGCGCGTTCGACCAACCGCTGGCGCCAGAGCCAGAGCCGGAGGAGGACCCGCCCGATCCATCCGCGCCCGAACCAGCCAGCGCCGAGAGATCAAGGGCACCCGCATTGATCTGGGCATCGATCCGCGGCTTGCCTTTCGCGAAGGAGAGATCGCCCGCCACGCTCAGCGCATTGCCGTCGAGCGTGAGTTTGCCGTCGCGCAGCTGCATGGCGCCATCCGCGCCCAGGGTCACGTCGCCCGTCGCAGTAATCGTGTCACGCCCGAGCCCTTTCGGCAGATCCGGCGCGGCCTGCGCGAAGATTGCCGCCAGCGCGGCCGGGTCCTTGACGTTCGCAGTGAGCGCACCTTTCGCCGCCAAGGGGGCCGTCCCGAACGTGCCCTTGAAATCGATCGACGACGCGTCGAGGCTCAGCGCAAGATCGGTGGGGGCCGGATCGCCCGCAAGGAAGGACGCGAAACTTCCGAGCGTGCCTTTCGCTTTCAATGCCTTTCCGTTGACCTGCCCGGTCAGGTTCAGGCGCGCTGGACCATCAAAGGACGGAAGCGCGAGGCTCGCATCGATGCCGGTGAGCGCAAGGCGCTGGCCGCTTGCATGATCGATCCACCTCACCGATCCATCGCTGATTTCCCCTTTGTCGAGACTGAAAGCTGTCACCCCGCCACCCTCGCCCGGGCTCGGGCTCGCAGTCTGGGCGCTGGTGGCCGCGTTCGGTGGCGTGAACTCCCAGTTCCCTGTCCCATCCTTGCGCCGTTCGAGCAGGATGTTCGGCGAGAGCACGTCGACCTTCGAGACGCGGATTTCACCGCCGATCAGGGCGCCCGGATCAACACCGATCTGGAGCCCCTTGGCCGAGAGCATCGGCCCGTCCTTTGACCAATCCGCATTCGCGATCTCGACCGGCCCCGTGCGCACGCCAAGCTGCGGCCAGATCGTCGCATGAACCGAACCGCTCAGCGTCATCTTGCGCCCGGTCGCGGCCTCGAACCGCGCCTCGGCGATCTGGGCGATCTTCTTCGACGGGATCAGCAGGAGCGCCCCCCCGATGCTCAGGGCGATCAGGACGATGAGAGCGAGAGCACGAAAGAACCAGCGCATAGGGCCTCCGGGGGTTGGGTCTTCGCGTTCAAGCTACGCGCCGCTGCGGAGGCCTTTCAAGCCGGAACATCTGCGCTGCGGGGAACATGATGGCGGCCCAAGGCCCGGAGTTGCTCGACCAACGACATCGAAAGGATTTGAAGGGGCGGATCGCGCCTCAGCTTTTCATGTGCCGTGCGGCGACAGTGCCGCGCTCGACAAGTTCGCAGTCGAGTATCCGGCGGGCGCACTGCCCCGGACCGTTTTCGAGCATGTCGATCACCATCTCGGCCGCGACCGCTCCCATTTGCTGGCGCGGCTGGCGAATTGTCGTGAGCGGAGGGTCGGAGATCTCGGCCAGCATCGTGTCATCGAAGCCGATGACGGAGAGGTCGCGGGGCACGTCCAGACCGGCTTGCTGTGCGGCACGGATCGCACCCAGGGCGGATTCGTCATTGGCGCAGAAGATTGCGGTTGGCGGATCCGGCAGGGCAAGCAGGGCGCGGGTTGCGCGCCGCCCGGTCTCGAAACTGAAATCGCCCGGTGCTTCGAGGGCGGGATCCGCCGGCAGCCCTGCCTGCGAGAGAGCGCGCCGATACCCCTCGCGCCTCTCGCGGCTGATGATCCGCGCCATCGGGCCGCACAGATGCGCGATCCGGCGATGTCCCAGCGCATGAAGATGGGCCACCGCCTGCGCGGCCCAGCCGACATTGTCCACCAGCACCGCGCAGAGCGCGAGTCCAGGATTGTCCTCTGACACCAGCACAACCGGACCTTGCTCGGCCATCTTGCGCGAGAGGCCCGCAGGCAGATGGCCGGTCAACAGGATCAGGCCGTCCACGCGCCGCCCCAGATATTGCTCGGCATAGAGACGTTCGACGTCTTCGAGCCCATCCGTTCCGCCCACCATCACCGAAAACTGACGCTCCCGTGCGACATATTCCGCGCCCTTGATCAGTTCGGCGTAGAACGGGTTTTCGAGGTCCTGCACGAGGATCAGCAGCGAATTGGCCGCCTGGGCGCGCAGTTGACGCCCGATCAGGTTGGGACGGAAACCGAGCTCCTCGGCGATCTCATGAACCAGTTCACGGGTCTTGGGGCTGACCTGATCGGGACGGGTGAGCGCACGCGAGACCGTCGCGGTCGAGACGCCGGCGCGGCGCGCCACGTCCGCCATCGTGTGGCGCGGGCCACTCGCCCCTGCCCCCGTCATTCCGCCGTCACCCGACTCACCACTCACATTCATCCCCTTCATTTCATTCTCTATAGGCCCTGCCGGTCCGCCTTCACCAGTCGCAGAGCGCTACACCTCCTGTATCCACTCGGACAATTCATGTTTGCAATCGTTTACATGCGTGATTAGCGTGAAATGCAATCGATTACATACAATCATACCCCCCGAGAACGTCGAGATGCGCGATTGAGGAGTCGCGATCACTTCAGGGAGGAAATCATACAAGCTCGCAAAGGACGGCACGCCATCGGCGCACCCCCGATTTTCTCAGGAGGAGAGAAATATGACCGATTTCAGTTACCAGCTTTACAGCTCGCGCAATGCGGGCCCGCTCGACCAGACGCTCGGGATGCTCGCGCAGGCAGGTTATGCAAGCGTCGAGGGGTTCGGCGGGCTCTATGAGGGGCTTGATGCAGAAGGCCTCGCGGCGTTCCGCGCGCAGCTCGACGCGGCGGGGCTGAAGATGCCGACGGGGCATTTCAGCCTCGATGTCGTGGAGACCGACCCGGACCGTGCAATTGCTATCGCCCGCGCGCTGGGAATGGAGGCGCTCTACGTGCCCTTCCTGATGCCCGATGACCGACCCACCGATGCGAAAGGCTGGGAGGCGTTCGGCATTCGGCTCGCCCGCGCTGGCGCCCCGATCCGCGCCGCCGGGTTCGGCTTCGGCTGGCACAACCACGATTTCGAATTCAAGCCGCTCGCCGACGGCACGCTGCCGATGGAGCATATCCTTGCTGCGGGCGATCTCGACTGGGAGGCCGATATCGCCTGGATCACGCGCGGAGGGGCCGACCCGCTCGACTGGATCGCGCGGTATGGCAACCGGATCACCGCGGCCCATGTGAAGGATATCGCCCCCGAAGGCGAGAAAGCCGACGAGGATGGCTGGGCCGACGTGGGCACCGGCATCATGGACTGGGCCCAGCTGCTCGAGGCCCTGCGCCGCGACAGCAAGGCCGCCCATTTCGTGATGGAGCATGACAACCCGTCCGACGATGCGCGCTTCGCCCGCAGCTCGATCGACAACGCACGCAAGCTCTCAAAAGGGAGCGTGGCATGAGCACTGAACTCGGTATCGGCATCATCGGCTGCGGCAACATCTCGACCACCTATCTCGAATTCGCACCGCTCTTTCGCGGCATCAAACTCGTCGCCTGCGCCGACCTGAACTCGGAGGCCGCCAAGGCGCGCGCGCAGGAATACGGCGTCGAGGCGCAAAGCGTGGAGGCCCTCCTCGCGAACCCCGCGATTGATGTCATCATCAACCTCACCGTCCCGGCGGCGCATTTCGAGGTCGCGAAAGCGGCGCTCGAGGCAGGCAAGCATGTCTACAGCGAGAAACCTTTCGTTCTCTCGGCCGAAGACGGCAAGGCCCTGCGCGAGCTTGCGCAGGCCAAGGGTCTCTCGGTGGGCAGTTCGCCCGACACCTTCCTTGGCGGCGCGCATCAGCAGGCACGCGCGCTGATCGACGAGGGGCGCCTCGGCACGATCACGGCGGGCACGGCCCATGTGATGAGCCACGGCATGGAGCATTGGCACCCGAACCCGGATTTCTTCTTCAAGCCGGGCGGCGGTCCGATGCTCGATCTCGGGCCCTATTACCTTGCGAACCTGATCAACCTGATCGGCCCGGTGAAACGCGTGGCGGCACTGACCTCCACCGCGACGCCCACGCGCACGATTACGTCCGAGCCGCACAATGGCGAGACGATCGACGTCGATACGCCCACCAACATCCATGCGTTGCTCGAATTTGCGCAAGGGGCCACCGTCACCCTGTCCACGAGTTGGGATGTCTGGGCGCACCGACACGGCCCGATGGAGCTCTACGGGACCGAGGGCTCGCTCTTTCTGCCGGATCCGAACTTCTTCGGCGGCCCGGTGGAGATCGCGGGGCGCGACGGGAAGATCGCGCCCGTGGAGCCCTGGGCCCACCCGTTCGGCAAACCCAACCAGGAGCACCCGCATGGCATGGTCGCCAACTATCGCGCGGCGGGCCTTGCCGATATGGCGCTCTCTGTGATCGAGGGGCGCGAGGCGCGGTGTTCCATCGACCGCGCGCTGCACGGGATCGAGATCATGACGGCGATCCTGCGCTCGGGCGAGGAAGGCGGCTTCGTGGAAATGACCACGACCTGCACCCGCGCCCCGGCGCTCGACCCAGAGGGCGCGCGGGCGCTCTTGCGCAAACCAGACTGAACCCGGCCAAGCGCGGGGAACGGCCCCTCGCGCTTGGCCTGCAAGGACCCGACAGGAGTATTCCCAGATGAAGACGATCAAGGGGCCTGCCCTCTTTCTCGCGCAATTCGTGGGCGATGATGCGCCCTTCAACAGTCTCGACGCGATCTGCGGCTGGGCGGCCGAGCTCGGCTACAAGGGCGTGCAGATCCCAACATGGGACCGCCGCCTGATCGACCTCGAACGCGCCGCCAGCTCGCAGGATTACTGCGACGAGATCACCGGCACGGTCGCCGCTCACGGGATGGAGGTGACGGAGCTTTCAACCCACCTTCAGGGCCAGCTCGTGGCGGCGCACCCGGTCTATGACGAGCTGCTCGACGGCTTCGCCCCGCCCGAACTGCACGGCAAGCCCGCGGCCCGGCAGGCATGGGCCTGCGAGCAGGTCCGTCTGGCCGCGCGCGCCTCGCGCCGGATGGGGCTTTCGGCGATGCCGACCTTCTCGGGCGCGCTGGCCTGGCCCTTCCTCTACCCCTTCCCGCAACGCCCGCCGGGGCTGATCGAGAGCGCCTTCGACGAGCTGGCCGCGCGCTGGCGCCCGCTGCTCGACGCCTGCGAAGAGAACGGCGTCGATGCCTGTTTCGAGCTGCATCCCGGCGAGGACCTGCATGACGGGGTCAGCTACGAGATGTTCCTCGACCGGGTGGACAATCACCAACGTGCCAACCTGCTCTACGATCCCTCGCATTTCGTTTTGCAGCAGCTCGATTACCTCGAGCATCTCGAGATCTACCGCGATCGGATTCGGGCCTTCCACGTCAAGGACGCGGAATTCGTGCCCTCGGGACGCCAGGGCGTCTACGGTGGCTACCAGTCTTGGGTGGATCGCGCGGGGCGGTTCCGGTCGCTTGGCGACGGGCAGGTGGATTTCGGGCGGATTTTCTCGCAGATGGCGGCGCATGACTTCGACGGCTGGGCCGTGCTTGAATGGGAATGCGCGCTCAAGCATCCCGAGGACGGCGCGCGCGAAGGGGCGGAGTTCATCGCCCGCCATATCATCCGCGTGACCGATCACGCGTTCGACGATTTCGCAGGGGCGGGCACCGACGAAGGGGCCAATCGCCGTATTCTCGGGCTGGAGGGCAAGAAGTGAACGACACGAACGAACATCGCAAACTGCGCCTCGGCATGGTCGGTGGGGGCGAAGGCGCCTTCATCGGCGGCGTTCACCGCATCGCGGCCCGGCTCGACGACCGGTTCGAGCTGGTCGCGGGGGCGCTTGCTTCCGAGCCTGCGCGCGCGCATCGCTCCGCGGCGGCACTGGGGTTGGACCCCAAGCGCAGCTACGCGGATTTCGAGGTGATGGCGCGAGAAGAAGCGGCGCGGCCCGACGGGATCGAGGCGGTGTCGATCGTGACCCCCAACCATATGCATGCGCCTGTCGCGACCGCCTTCCTGCGCGCGGGCATCCACGTGATCTGCGACAAGCCGATGACGCGCACACTCGAAGAGGCGGAGGCGCTGGCCGAAGAGGTGCGCGCCTCAAACGCGCTCTTCGTGCTCACCCACAACTACACCGGCTACGCGATGGTGCGACAGGCCCGCGCGATGGTGGAATCCGGACAGCTCGGACGCATCCGGGTCGTACAGGTCGAGTATCCGCAGGACTGGCTCACCGAGCCGGTGGGAACGGACGGCGCGAAACAGGCCGTCTGGCGGACCGATCCCGCGCGGGCCGGCGCAGCGGGTTCGCTTGGCGATATCGGCACCCACGCAATGAACCTCGCGAGCTTTGTCTCGGGCCTTGAGCCGCGCGAAATCTGCGCCGAACTCACCAGTTTCGTGGCAGATCGCGCGGTCGATGACGACGTGCAGATGTTGATCCGTTATGCGAGCGGGGCGAAGGGCATGCTCTGGGCCAGCCAAGTCTCCCCGGGCAACGAAAATGGGCTGAAGTTACGTGTCTACGGCGAGACGGCGGGGCTTGAATGGCTGCAGACTGCGCCCGACAGTTTGCGCGTGTCCCCCTTCGGAGCGCCCCCGTATCTTCTGTCTCGGGGCGGGCCGGGCCTAACACCCGAGGTCACCGAGATGACGCGTGTTCCGGCCGGCCACCCGGAAGGGTTCCTCGAGGCTTTCGGCAATCTCTACAGCGCGGCGGCTGACGCGATCCTGGCCCATGAACGCGGCGAGCCCGGCCCGCTCGGGCTGCTGCCGGGCGTGGCGGATGGCCTAGCCGGGATGCGCTTCATTTCGGCGGCCTTGCGATCCTCGCAGGCAGGAGGTGTTTGGACAGCGCTTTGAGGTATGAATGAATAGCCCCGTGTATCGTGGACGCCTTCTTTGCTAATTTTGAGGCAAGGAGGCCATGATGACAGCGCCACAAGTCACCTTGTTCGCGATCCTCGGCGGAACCCTTTCGTTGTTCTTATGGGGGAGGCTTCGCCACGATCTGGTAGGCTTGGCCTCGCTGATGGCCTGCGTCTTGACCGGATTGGTTCCGGCCGATGCGGCGTTTGCGGGATTTGGTCATCCTGCCGTGATTACGGTGGCCTGCGTTCTGATACTAAGTCAGGGTTTGCAGAATACCGGGGCGGTAGACTGGCTGGCGCAGGCAATTCTACCTTCCGAGGCAAAGCGTCTGACCAGCATGACGGCGCTCATAGCTCTTTCGGCTGTTCTTTCTGGCTTCATGAACAACGTCGGAGCGCTCGCGCTTCTCATGCCGATCGCGATCCGGCTCGCCGGGCGGCTGGACCTGACACCTGGGCAGATGCTGATGCCCCTGGCCTTTGGCACGATCCTCGGCGGCATGACCACGCTGGTCGGCACACCGCCTAACCTGATCGTCTCGGGCTTTCGCGCCGAAGCCGGATTGGGGCAGTTCGGTATGTTCGACTATGCCCCCGTAGGTGTGGCGGTCGCCTTCGTCGGCGTGGCTTTCATCGCGCTTCTGGGATGGCGCATCGTGCCTGCGCGCAAACCGATGAGCACGGCAGGTTTCGACACTGGCAGCTATCTGACCGAGGTTCGGGTGCCGGATAAAAGCAAGGCCGTAGGACTGACCCTGCGCAAGTTCGAACGCGGGATTGAAAAAAGCGGCGCCCAGATCATCGGACTGATCCGCAACGACGTGCGGATGACGGCGCCACATGGCGGACGGCGCATACAGGCGGACGACGTTCTGATCCTGGAGGCCGAGGCTCAAGAGCTGGCCGAAGTGTTGTCGGCCTTCGGCATCACGCTTGAAGAGGAGGAGAGCGGGTCGGCGCGAGCGGAAAGGAAAGCCGGAGAGACAACACCGCAGACTGAAAAGGACGAAGCCGAGAGCAACAAGTCCGCCGACGACACCGATGCAGCGACGAAGCCTTCGGACCGCGACGAGGATATCGTGTTGCGCGAATTCGCGGTGCTGCCGGGCTCCACGATCGTCGGGCAGTCCGCGACAGACCTGCGGCTGCGGACGCGCTACGGCCTCAATCTTCTGGCCGTCTCACGTGAAGGGCGTCCCCCGCGGACGCGGCTGCGCACACTGAAGCTGAAGCCTGGCGATCTGCTGATGTTGCAGGGGCCCGCCGAGATCATGGCTGATTTCATGAACGAGACCGGCTGCGCGCCTTTGGGAGAGCGCGAATTGCATCTTCCCAATGCGCGCATGGCAATCATCGCCAGCGCGCTCTTGCTTGGCTCTATCGGAATTGCCACCTTCGGCCTGCTGCCGGCATCCGTGGCCTTTACCTTGGGAGTTCTGGGCTCGATGCTGCTGCGAACCGTGCCGCCCAGGCAGGTCTACACAGCCATCGACTGGCCTGTCATCGTCCTGCTGGGATCGCTCATCCCAGTGGCTGGCGCGATGCAGACCACCGGTGCGGCAGATGTTCTGGCGCGTTTCTTGGTCGAAACTGTTGCGCGCGGGAACGCCATCGCGGCTCTGGCGGCAATCCTGATCACTACGATGTTTCTCTCCGATTTGATGAATAATGCGGCCACGGCAGCAGTTCTCAGTCCAATTGCCCTGGGCATTGCAGCGTCGCTAAAAGTGAACCCCGACAGTTTCCTGATGGCCGTGGCGATCGGCGCGTCTTGTGCTTTCCTCACGCCAATCGGGCATCAGAACAACACACTCATCCTCGGGTCGGGCGGTTTTCGCTTCGGCGACTACTGGAAGCTTGGGCTGCCGCTCGAGGTGATCGTCGTTGCCGTAAGCTTGCCGCTGCTGCTGATTGTTTGGCCGCTTTAGCCTCCAGCGAAGGCACGCCCTGACCGGCAGGTCTCCAGAACATCGCCATCGGCCCGACACTGTCGGCCACCCGGCCTGCCACCACCGGACCGAACACACTGCTTGTCGCGATAGTCGGGAGCGTGATCCCAAAGCCGAGCGGCGGACCTGAGGCCGGTCATGCACTCACACTCAAGCCGGGCCACTCCAGTGGCGCTGATCACCTGCAAGCCGAGCGCTTTGATATACTGAAGTCTGTCGTCATACGCGCCTGGTGCCCTCTTGAAGCCGACATCGTGCGCGGCGACTGCGTCGAAGTGCTCAATCCTGAAAGGTGAGGTTGCGCAACCCCCGTCCAAGAGTAAGGCTCCGGGGAGGACCGTCTTTCGGACTTGAGGCAGGCGGCGTAGGTCCGGAGCTATGTCCGACCATAGATACAGACCCGAAATTGAGATCCTTTCTGTCACCGATACCGGGCGCCGTCGGCGTTGGACGGATGAAGAGAAGGTGCGCATCGTTGAAGAAAGCTTTGGCGGTAGAGGGCGTGTCGCCGAGACAGCCCGACGTCATGATATTGGCCGCACCCTGCTGGTGCGCTGGCGTCGCCAATACCGCGAAGGCAGGCTGACGAGCGGCGATGCACGACCGCAGTTCACACCGTTGGCCATCGCCGCTCCTGAGGGAGCTGAGGATCAAGGCGGACCGTTTGCACCGGTTCCGACGCCAGAGACAGCCGAGGTCCTGATGGCAGATATTACCCTCGCGAATGGCCGTCGCCTGTCTGTGGCGGCCACGATTGACCCGATGGTGCTGGCGCGCCTCGTGCAAGCCCTGGATCCGTCATGATCGCGTTCCCGGCGGGGGTGCGCGTCTGGATCGCGGGCGGAGTGACTGACATGCGGCGCGGTATGAACACCTTGGCGTTGACGGTGCAGCAGGGTCTGGGGCGCGATCCGCATGCCGGCGAGATCTTCTGCTTTCGCGGGCGCAAGGGCGACCTGGTCAAGCTTCTCTGGCACGACGGGGTGGGCATGTCGCTCTATACCAAGCGGCTGGAGGCGGGGAAGTTCATCTGGCCGACCAGTGGAAGCGGCGAGGCGGTGCAGATCTCCGCGGCCCAGCTCGGTTATCTTCTGGAGGGGATCGACTGGCGCAATCCACGCTGGACCCAACGCCCTGCAAAGGCGGGATAAATTGGCCTCATCGACCCTATTTGCATGGGCTTTCCGATGCCGGCATGGTAGGTCTTGGCCATGTCGAACAACGCTTCCGAGATTGCCAGATTGCGCGCCGCGCTCGCGGCCTCCGAGGCCCGTGCCGAGGCCGCCGAGAGCGAGCTAGCGCAGACCCGGGCGGTGGTCTCGACCTCCGAGGCGATGATCAAGCATCTCCGGCTCGAGATCGCCAAGCTCCGACGCGAGCAATACGGCCACAGCTCGGAACGCCGCGCCCGACTGATCGACCAGATGGAATTGCAGCTCGAGGAACTCGAAGCCGCGGCCACCGAAGACGAGATTGCCGCCGAGAAGCTGGCGAAGACCACGATCGTCGCGGGGCTCAAACGTCGCCGCCCGGCGCGCAAGCCTTTCCCGGAGCATCTGCCGCGCGAGCGCGTGGTGATCGCGGCGCCCACGGCCTGTTCCTGCTGCGGCTCGGATCGCATCGTGAAGATGGGGGAAGACGTCACCGAGACGTTGGAGGTGATCCCGCGGCAGTGGAAGGTGATCCAGACCGTCCGCGAGAAGTTCACCTGCCGGACCTGCGAGAAGATCAGCCAACCGCCGGCGCCCTTCCACGCCACGCCGCGCGGATGGGCTGGCCCGAACCTGCTGGCGACGATCCTCTTTGAGAAGTTCGGACAGCATCAGCCGCTCAATCGCCAGGCCGAACGCTATGCCCGGGAAGGCGTCGATCTCAGCCTGTCGACGCTCGCCGACCAGGTTGGCGCCTGCGCCGCCGCGCTGGAGCCGATCCATGCGTTGATCGGTGCCCATGTTCTGGATGGCGACCGCTTGCATGGCGACGATACGACAGTGCCGCTGTTGGCGAAGGGCGGGACAAAAACCGCCCGGCTCTGGACCTATGTCAGGGATGACCGACCCTTCGGCGGCGGGGCTCCACCTGCCGCGCTGTTCCAGTTCTCCCGCGACCGAGGAATGACCAACCCGAACCGGCATCTCGCCGGATGGCAGGGTATCCTGCAAGCCGATGCCTATGGGGGCTACAACGACCTCTACCGCGCCGACCGTGACCCGGGGCCGGTCGAGTCTGCGCTATGCTGGAGCCACGCCCGGCGCAAGTTCTTCGAGCTCGCCGATATCAAGGGGAACGCCCGGAAGGGCAAGCCGGCCCATGACATCTCCCCCGTCGCGCTGGAGGCCGTGGCCCGTATCGACGCGATCTTCGGCATCGAGCGCGGAATCAACGGGCTGACGGCTGCAAAACGGCAGGCGGCCAGGCACCAGCTGTCCCGGCCTCTGGTCGAGGAGCTTCATGACTGGCTGCGTGCCGAGCGCGACCGGCTGTCGAAGCACAACCCGGTCGCCAAGGCGATCGACTACATGTTCAAGGCGGAGCGCTGGCCAGCCTTTACCGGGTTCCTCGAGGACGGCAGGATCTGCCTGACGAACAATGCCGCGGAGCGGGCGCTGCGCGGCATCGCCCTTGGCCGCAAGTCCTGGCTCTTCGCCGGCTCCGAGCGCGGCGGGGACCGCGCCGCCTTCATGTATTCCCTGATCGTCACCGCCAAGATGAACGATGTCGACCCTCAGGCCTGGCTCGCCGATGTCCTCGTCCGGTTGCCTGGCACGACCGCCTCCCGGGTGCCGGATCTATTGCCCTGGAACTGGGCCCGGGCTGAGCAAAGGATAGCCGCATGACCCTGATCGCCCGCCTCCGGATCATCCTGAACGACGTCGACCCGCAGCCGATGCGCCATATCGAGGTGCCGCTGAAGATCAGGCTCGACCGGCTGCATGCGGTCATACAGGCTGCCATGGGCTGGACAGATACCCACCTCTACGAGTTCCGCGCCGGTGATGCCGGTTGGGGCGTGCCCGACCCGGACGGGTTCTACGACGGCCCCATGGACGCGAAGAAGACGACGTTGGAAAAGGTGCTCGAGGACACCGGTGCCAGGACGATCCAGTATATCTATGACTTCGGCGATGACTGGGACCACAGCATCCGTATCGAGCGGGTCTACGAGGCCATCCCCGGCATGATCTACCCACGGCTTCTCAAGGCGACCGGTGCCTGTCCACCCGAGGACGTCGGCGGTGCCTGGGGCTACGAGGAGTTCCTCGAAGCCCTCGCCGATCCCGATCACGAGTAACACGAGGACATGCTCCCCTGGTCCGGTGGGGACTTCGACGCCGAAGATGCCGGGATCGACAGCATCCTTGAACGCTTCAACCGGCTTGCCAAGAAATGGGCCCCGCGGGCCCGCAAACCCAAAGCCCCCAAGGGCACGACCTGAGAATTGCTCCCATGTGCGGTCCACGCCGGATGGTTACGTCCAAGAACCATATCCCTCCCGCCAATAAGAGGGGGACCGTATGACTTTGCGCGACCGGATCGCGATGGCGCTCGACACATCGACTTTTAGAAACACGATCACGGGCGTGATCCTGTTCAACGCATTGCTTCTAGGACTGGAGACGTCGGAGCGCGCGATGGCCTTGGCTGGCGATCTGATCCGGCTCCTCGATATGCTATGCCTGTCGGTTTTCGTGATCGAGATTGGACTTAAGCTCATGGTGCAGAGATTGGGCTTCTTCCGGTCTGGCTGGAACCTCTTCGATTTCACCATTGTCGGCGTGTCGCTTCTGCCCGGCGCGCAGGTCTTCAGTGTGCTCCGGGCGCTTCGCGTGCTGAGGCTCTTGCGCATCATTTCGGTCGCGCCACGCCTGCGCCGCGTGGTCGAGGGGCTGATCAGCGCCTTGCCGGGCATGGGCAGCGTGTTCCTATTGATGGGCATCATCTTCTACATCGCGAGCGTGATGGCGACGAAGTTGTTCGGCGCGAGTTTCCCGCAATGGTTCGGATCGCTCGGACAATCAGCCTATTCGCTGTTTCAGATCATGACGCTCGAGAGCTGGTCGATGGGCATTGTGCGCCCGGTGATGGAAACCCACCCTCTGGCCTGGGCCTTCTTCGTGCCCTTCATCATGGTCACGACCTTCGCAGTGGTGAACCTTCTGGTGGGCCTGATCGTGAATTCGATGCAGGACGCCCATTCCGAAGAGGAGACCACGCGCACCGATGCGTATCGCGACGAGGTTCTCCTGCGGCTCGATGCGATCGAGCGGCGGATCGGCGATCTTCGGAGAGGCAGCCAAACGGGCGACTGACGCGAGGGGCAGAAGCATCCCTGACCGTCCGCGTCTGGCAGATGACATGAGCGGATATCAGGCTCACTAGCTACATGACTGGGAGCCAGCCGACACACTCAGGCTCATTGCGCCCGGCGGACTCACTCCTGGCTTTTACACGGGTGGCCGCAACAGTGTCTTCGTTGTGTTAACGCGCCATTTACTCTCAATTTGTTAGCCTGCCCGCTCGTGTAGACGATAGGAGAATGCGATGAAAGACCCGACCCAACCTGACACGGCAGAAGCCGTTCTGCTCGACTACGTCGAGAGATATGGCTTAACGGAGAGAGCGCGAAGATACTTCCTCAACCTTGGCCAAGAGGAAGCATCCGATGGATCACGCGCCGAAGCTCGATACCCAAAAGACGATCAACACACTTCCTGAAAGACGGGAGCCTTATTGGAACATTCTCGAGTATTGTCGCCACATTGGCCTCGAGAAAAAACCAGCCAAGCCCCTTCATTGGGTCGCTCGGATCCGTAAGAAGGATGGCCGCTATAAGCAGCAGCGGCTCGGACCCGCAGTTTCGGAAAACTCACAGGGCCTTTCCTACGAAGCGGCGATCACGCTCGCACGCGCCTGGTTCGCCGAGCAGGAACTCCGGGGCATCGCCTCTGCGAGCTTCCCAGTGGGGACCACACAGCATCTGCGATATTCGAAGAGTGACGCTGGCTTCACTGTGGGCGACGCCCTGATCGACTATGTGGAATGGAAGCGCATTGCTGCCACGAAGACGACCTTTGAGACGCTTGTCGTACTGATCAACTTTCATATCCTACCGCGCCTCGGATCAGTTCAGCTCGATGACCTCACCGGCAACACAATCACCAAGTTCTGTCGTGCCATCCTTGAGACGCCACCCAAGCGGGGAAACCAGGCGCTCGGGACAAAGGTGAAGATTGAAAGCCTCGACCCGGATGCTTTGCGGCGCAGGAAGGGGACGTTGAACACGCTGCTGGGGATATTGCGAATTGCTATGCAGATGGCATGGGAGAACGGCCACACCGCCTCAGAGCGGTCTTGGCGCTGCATCCACCGCGTCCCGAATTTGGAAGTTCCTCTTCAGATCTTCCTCACACGCGCACAGTGTCGTGAGCTTATAGCCGCATGCCGCCCAGATCTCGCGGACTTGGTGCGGGCAGCGCTTTACACGGGCTGTCGCGTGTCCGAGCTTTCAGCGCTTCGCGTGTGCGATGTCGGAAAAGACATCTTTGGCATTTACGTTTCCTCCCCCAAAGGCTGGCGACCACGCTATGTGTATCTCCCCGAGGAAGGGATGCGATTTTTCTTGGCCAAATGCGCCGGGAAAGCAGACGATGACATCGTCTTTCGCACTGGCGCAGGCCAGATTTGGAAAACACGTCATAAGCATCTCTTCAAAGCAGCCGTCGAGAAGGCCGGGCTGCCGCATGAATTCGTGTTCCACGGATTGCGGCACACTTATGCCAGTCAGCTTGTGCAAGCCGGTGCGCCGCTTGCCATCGTCGCGCGTCAACTCGGCCACGCGAACACGGACACTGTGAGCCGGACTTATGGCCACCTTTCCTGCGAAAGTATCGAGCGTGAGCTCGCTCTACGATTTGCGACACTGGAAGATCAGCCTCGTGAGCATGATGAGCGGATGCGGTCTTTACGGCAATCGCTTCAAGCTGCGCCTCCCCCGGTCCCCCCCGCTTCCTGGCCGCGAAGTAACTTCGCCCTCTGCCGGGGAGAGGAGCTTCAGTTTTTCAACCGAAGAAGAACCTGAGGCATTCGTGGCCTTAGTGTAGAGGTCGTGACCTGCCCTCCGCGGAATCCCTCAACATAGTGTAGAGTCTGCGCCAACTCTGAAGGAGCAGACGAATGCGAAAATTTCGCCCGCAAGAGTGGGCAGAACTGCGTTCGATTTCAGCAGTTGGACATCAATCCCACGTTGTCGCTGCGCCGGGAACCGAATGCGCTGCAAACGCCATCCCGCAAACGCGTTGGCGACGCTCAGACATACGACTGCCTGCACCCCGTTGGCACACGCGCAGCTTCTCTCTAACGCTGGGCCTCCCTCGACGCGAAACGAGAGATAACACCTCTTCGAAATTGTCGCACCATCGGCCGAAGCGCACCCTCCGTCGCTTCCAAGTAAACTGCCAACCCAAAGATGAGAAGTGAGGCGATGAGAGCCGTCTCACGCAGTGCCGCGCTCTCCCAAACATAGGAAATATCCTCAACAAACATCATCGTCGACGCAACGACGAGAACACCAGACATCACTAAATATCCGTAAGGCGAGACGACAAGCATGAACAGCGAGAGCCCGAGAAAACCGCCACAGACACCGATCAGATAGAAGACAAATTCCCGCAAAGAAGATCCATCCGGGGCATAAATGAGCCCCCAGGTGAGTGGAGCGCCCAACATCGAAAAACAAAAAATAACGAAACACGCAGCGGCTATGGTCAACTTTCGCCGCAACGCGAGCGCCAAGAGGGAAAGAGTTACGACGAGAAGAACAGCTTCTAAACCGACCAAGGGCGGGCTTGTAAGACCTAAACCATTCAAGTTTTCACCCTCTAAGTTTCGCTAAAGCAGCGCCGTGCTTGAGACCAACTCACCGCGTGATCAGCACAACGCCTGCGAAAATCACAAAGATCAGCAGAAATCCCCACACGCCGGACCGGTTCAGGAGAGGCGCGCTCCGACCGCAAGCGCCACATCGATTTGCTCCGAAACGCATCCGATGCGAGCAAGACTCGCATTTGAAAATACGCAGCGAGCGGCCTTTGGCTTTTTGAAATTCACTCATTGCTATGCCTAAATAAATCAGTAAGAAAATTTTTTAGCAGATCGTCTAAAAGCGATGAAAACTAGAAGCTTTCATCGCCCTGAAAGGCACCGAAGCACGCTGCGATCAACTCCGATAGATTAATGCAGGCTTCCATTCTAGTTGCAAAATAAATTCTTCCTTTTTAAGTTGAGAAACTTGTGATCGCCACCTTGAGTTGAAACTCTCCAAGGCATCCGACCATTACACACCCAGTGCGTGTATAGCCTTATCGAGAGCTGAGCCTGAGTGTGTGCGCGTCGCAAATTGCGAACGGGCTACGCAATTTGATTCGTTTATTACATACTTGCGAAAGTTATGAGCCGCCTCGAAGAGACATTGCAGAGCAGCACGC
The DNA here is from genome assembly GCF_058105145.1 of Thioclava sp. ISO4. Classification (NCBI taxonomy): domain Bacteria; kingdom Pseudomonadati; phylum Pseudomonadota; class Alphaproteobacteria; order Rhodobacterales; family Paracoccaceae; genus Thioclava; species Thioclava sp. ISO4. Next base: position 1,339,794 of record NZ_CM176571.1, on the reverse strand, counting down.
GATATAGAACCCCGGTCTTCCACCTGTAGAAACCGCCTATCGCGCCGCGCAATTCGCCGCAGAAAGCTTTGCAAGGCATTCGAACATTTTACCTCCGGGTGATCCGGACTCTCTCCGAGGCCGGAGGCCTCCCGTGTCTTGCAGATGATCCGAGCAGGTGTCGGGTTCACCTGCGGTCTCGATGTGGGCGCCCAGCTCCGGGACGACGATGACCATTCAGGCGCGGGCCGGTCGCGAATACTCGCAGGGTGATCGAAGCAGCTCGGCAAAGCATCGAAGCGGCTGTGCGGCACGCTGGATACCCGAGAGAGAATGTCGCTTGCGAAATGCGAGGCACACGGGCCGACAAACATGTTCGTCGGCCTGGCTGGAAAGGCAAAGGCGACCTACACTGGGCGTGGCTTTTTCTTAGTCCGGCGAGGCCCCGTCAGACGCAGACGTCTGTTAGCGCCTGTTGGCCGAGGCGCAAGACGGGTGCGAGGAGCTTTGAGTTGGGCATCAATCTTGATGAATCGAGGTTCGGGAAGGTCACAGGCCTCGAGCGCCTTGAGATCCTCTTCTGTCATCTTCGCTGGCTCCGAAAGGGTGGCTCGCAAGACATAAGCGGCCACCGCCGCTCCGCCGGAGAGCACGGTGAGCACGCCCGCAATGATGTATTCGGCCAGATCCATGACACATCCTTTTCCCGGCACTGTAGCGACGAAACATCAAAAAGATCAAACTCGGAATTGCTCGGGTTGGACCTGCGATATCGGCGAAACGCATCAATGTCATAGCGGATCGATCAGGGTTGGCCCCGCCTCCTTTGCGGAATACTGACGCGCGACGAGCCCTCGAAGCAGCCGTTGTTGCCGGTCAGTCACCAGCGCGCTGTCGCGCATCTCGAATTCGCGAAGTCAGCATCTCCGATCAAGCGAGACAGAGCACGGGCTTTAAGGCTCTAATTAAGTTTCACCGAGGACCACGCATGGAAGATCTCTACAGAAAACGACAAGAAGAAAAGGCGCGAAGCCGCGCTGAGGATGAAGAACGCCTGGCTAGGGGCGAAGTCAGCTCCAGCGAGCTGCAGCGTCAGAATCTCGCGTTCAAGGATGTCCGAGCTGACCGGGTCAGCTTCGTGAAGAGCCGCGAGCCGAAATCCATCAAGTTCCTCAGCCTTTGAGGCTGCTATACCCAGCGATCAGGAACTGGCTCCCAAGCGAGGAATTGGCCCGCAACTGCGCGACGGCTTGCGTGTATGAGAGAAGATCCCTCCTGCGAGATCAATATGCTAAGCGTCCGACGTGATCAGTATCGCTTTCAGGTCGATCCATTCGAAGGATCATCCCCCTCGTCGCCGTCGTCATCCGTCGTTCTTTCGCCAAAATAAGCGTCTCCGGAAAGGGGCTGCGAATTGACCCAACGGATGTCTTCCGCACTCAGGCTTGTCACATCTTTGATATGCCGGCGCTCACGCATCACACTCCAGAAGGCCGCCACAGCGAACACGCCCATGAGGATCATACCGGCTGTCACATTCCAGTCCATACCGCGCTCCTTCCGTCGAACTTAGACCGGATAGGGCTAAATAAGTCAAACTGGCCCGAGATCATTGCTTCACCAGAAGCGCCTCTGAGAAGAAGCGTAGGGATGCCGATGCTTGTCGCAGTTTTCGCCGCAGCGCTGAGGGCAGATCACCTCCCCGTGTCGGCACGTCTGCGACAACCGCGATAGCCGCTCACGAGGAGCGCGCCGTCGCACATCTCCAAAACGCGAAGTCGGCGTCCCCGATCAAACGAGACAAAGCAGGCACTTTCAGGCTATAAGTAGGTTTCACGGAGGACCGCGCATGGAAGATCTTTACAGGAAACGGCAAGAAGAGAAGGCGCGAAGCCGCGCGAAGGATGAAGAGCGCCTGGCGAGAGGCGAGGTCAGTCCCAGCGAGTTGCAGCATCAGAATTTCGCGTTCAAGAAAGTCCGAGCCGACCGGGTCGGCTTCGTGAAGAGCCGCGAGCCAAAATCCATCAAGTTCCTCAGCCTTTGAGGCTACTATGTCTATCGATCAGGAACTGGCTCGAGCGAGAGATCAACGCCCAAGGGCCCTCGGCGAGCTGGAGGCACAGCTGCGAGCAGGCAATCCAGATCTCAACCTCTTCGTCTCGGCCCGCGCCCATTATGGCGAGCCCGGATTGGCGCATCTTCATCTCTATGGCGTCGAGGACGACCACGAACGCAGATCCCGGCTGATGAAATTTGCGACAGCCTGGCTTCTGGAACGCGGCATAGCGATCGAGCTTCAGGAGGGGCGCGACCTTTATGACATTCGTCCATGGCGCGAGGCCCAGGGGGGCAGAACTCAAGATATGGGATCTCTGGACGAGCTGGACGAGATCTGAAAGCGCGTGAACCAGGGTCGGCAGAAGAGAAATTGCGGGGGACACTAAGAGACGTGTGCGCCCCCTCGCCCTCGAAGCTGGGCGACCTTCCAATTCCCGGTTTACCCTTTCTTCAAATGGGCTGCGACGATCTGAAAGCCGCTCTGTGGCCAGCTCTTCGGTGTGTCGACGAAGAGCAATTCCGCAATTCCGAATCCGGCCTCCTGGAGATCCCGCAACCGCGCCTTCGTCGTCAGATTGGTCAGCGGCGCGAGCCAGACGATATTTTCTGAGACTCGCATCGCGTGTCGCGTGAATGTCCGAAGCTCTGACCAGGGCGAATTTGTGACAACCCAATCCACGCGATCGGACCAAGACAGAAAGTCACGCCCCTCGCTGATCTCACACCAGGCACGCTCCACGTGATCCGGGAAATGCTCAAAGAACGCCCCCTCCCCGCGCGACGGATCGAGGACTCGCCCGGCCATCGCATGCGAAAAATGTTCGATGATCGCCTTGGCGAGGTCAGGCGGGGTCATGACCCGGTCCTGTTCCGCCTCATTCTTAGGCGGCGCCAACCCGCGTCCTTTCGCGAGATCGCTCCGTTCCAGTGGGTTGCGGAGGCGGAGCAGTCGCAAGGCCGCGGCAAGCGTCGCAACCCGTCCGGAGAACTCTGCCTCCAAGGCAATTATCCTCACGCGGCTGCAGCCGATCTTGCGGGCGAGAGCCTGCTGCGAAAACCCGTGCGCACGCCGCCGCTCCGCGAGCACACGTCCCATATGTTCCGCGGGCTCAGTGACACGCCAGCGCAAGCCAAGGATCGGCAAGACGGCCTCGAGCGTGAGGATCGTGCCTGCCCCGGTCTCCAGGGCGCGCACCGTCGGGATGCTGATATTGGCGCGGGAGGCGAGTTCGGCCTGCGTAAGCCCGCGCCCCACGCGTTCGGCTCTCAGGATCTCTGACCTGCCCCCCGCGGGATCCCTCAACGTAGTGTAGAGTCTGCGCCAACTCTGAAGGAGCAGACGAATGCGAAAAAGCCGTTTCACCGAGGCGCAGATTATCGGGATGATCAAGGAGCAGGAGGCAGGCATGCCGACAGCTGATGTGTGCCGCAGGCATGGCCTCAGCCCGGCGACCTTTTACAAGTTCAAGGCCAAGTATGGTGGCATGGAGCTCTCCGAGGCGGCCAGGCTGAAGGCGCTCGAAGACGAAAACGCCAAGCTCAAACGTCTGTTGGCCGACACCATGCTCGACAACGTGGTTCTGAAGGATCTGCTGGGAAAGAACTGACGACATTGACCAGGCGGCGAGAGGCGGCGCTCAGGGCGATGCGGGATCATGACATCTCGCAGCGTCGGGCCTGCCAGCTTGTCGGTGTCGACCCCAAGACGGTCCGGCGCACACGCCCGCCGGACTGCCCCGAGATCCGCGAGGAGATGAAGGAGATCGCCGGGAAGCGGCGCCGGTTTGGCTATCGCCGGATCGGCATCCTGCTTGAGCGCAAGGGCATGACCATGAACCACAAGAAGCTGTATCGGCTCTATCGCGAGGAAGGGCTATCGGTGAAGCGACGGCGTGGACGCAAGCGGGCTCGCGGGTCACGCACGCCGATGCCTGCGGCGGCGCATCCCAATGCGCGCTGGTCGCTCGACTTCCTGGCGGACAGCTTCGGCGCCTCGCGCAAGTTCCGTATTTTGGCCGTGATCGACGATTGTTGCAGAGAGAACCTGTGCCTGGTCGCCGATACCAGCATATCGGGCACGCGTGTTGCCCGTGAACTCGATGCGCTGGTGCGGATCTACGGAAAGCCTGCTTGCATTGTCAGCGACAACGGGACGGAGTTCACCAGCCGGGCCATCCTGAGATGGGCCGACCAGAACGCCATTCCCTGGCACTACATCGACCCCGGCAAGCCGCAGCAGAACGCGTTCATCGAGTCCTTCAACGGCAGCCTGCGCGACGAATTATTAAACGAGGAGTTCTTCGACACACTGGACGATGCCCGGCGCAAGTTGGCGCTCTGGCGCTACGACTACAACGCCGTCAGACCGCACTCGTCTCTGGGAAACCAGACGCCGCTCGAAGCGCGCCGGACGCTTGAGCAATTTGAGGGCTCCGCGCCCGGCGCGCTTGCCCACAACGACCGATCCGACTACCAATCTCAAACCTGCAGACTCTTGTTATGAACGAGGGACCCAAGGGGGGCAGGTCATCTCGAAAAAGGCCATGTGCGAAAATCTTTCCATCGAAAGCTCACAGATAGAAAGAAAAAGCGACACAGTGCAACCGCTAGCGCTAGCGCTAGGCGCTCCCGAAAACGAGCGGCAATGAGCTCCGGCGAAATTTTCTCTACTTCCTAAAAAATCGAGAATCCGTTTTTTTCAGCCTCGGCACTTAGACTGAACGCATCACCAGATCCGCCCCGGATCACCTTACCCGTCCCCGCCGAGCCTCGCTCGCGCGGTCTCAGGAGATGCATGCCATGGCCCAGCGTCCTTTTGCGCCGAATATGCGAAAATCTCATCGTGCAACTGGGTTCACCAAGGCCGACGAAGAGCTTCTCGAGCGGCTCATGAAAGCCCGGCTGCAGGTCGCCGAACTGATGCTGGAAAAACCAATTTATGCCCCGATTTTCGAGAGACTGGAGCGCGAAATCGCGACCATCGAGGCGCGCCGGATCGAGGACCCTCTGGCGCGCGCAAGGGCGATCCTGCGTGGCCTACCAAGTGACGCGGCCTCCCCGTCCGACGATCAAGACGATATGCCAGAGCCTTGGTAGGTTTGACTGGCTTATCCGTCTTTGAGGCCAAAAGGCTGCAGTGTGGGGCAGCCAAGCCATCATGCAGGAAAGTAAGAAAAAATCCAAAATTCAATCAAAACAAACTTTAACAAAAATCACCTTCATACCTGTCTAGTTCAAAAACAAAGAACCAAGACGCTCAAGAAACAACAAACAGCTCAGAAATCTCAAACAAATTTCGCGAAACCACGCCGCGATGCTGACGACCATGCCCCCACCACCAGCACGCTTCAAATATCCGACCTCGAAAAATCCTGGTCCGCGCTGGCATGCGAGAGCCGCGACCAGCTTCGAGACGACATGTCGAAAGCTTACGCCCCCCTATATTGTCGCTCCCAGTAACGCCGTCGCCCCCCAGCCCAACTTGGGATCAACGGCTATTTTGATCGGTCTCGGCGCATACATCAAAACGACCTCGAGAATATTGCGGTCTTCTGGGTAGCGGGCTTCCTGTTCGTCATGGTCGACCCCGCGCCTTAGGGTGGCACAGGCTCTGATGTTTGCGTTTGTTGCCACAAGGATCGCGCACTTCTTGGCTTATGCCACGCGCCAAACCCACGAGGTCCGGGCACCCTTCTACACGATCGGGTCTCTGATCGTGATCTATATGGCCCTTCATGTGCTCTGGATCGCGATCGCATAGGCGCTAGCAAAAGGGAGGGGGCCGGTGCCTTCCAGCACAGCTAGGCGCCGCGACGGCCGACTCGCCGGTCTGGACGCATGCGTTCCGTAGCCACAGAGACCAGCGCTATCGTCGAAACCGCGGTTCTTGCAGCATTTGCACGGCGATGCCCGGCCCGTCCTTCGCACATCAAATCTAAACTCACACGCGACGCGCCCTCGGATACACCCTCATCCGAGGCTTTCTACCTCCCGCAGCGCCACCCATGTTCTGCAACGGATATCCGATCGACACGTTCATGATCCGCGTCTTACCGACAAGGAGCTCAGTTCGGTGATGCGTATGCCCGAAGAACCAATCGGCCGGCTGATATTCTAGGATGAGATCCTTCAGATCGCTCGCATAGCACCAGCTGAGTTTCTGGCCAGCCGGCAGCACATCGGCGATCGGCGCGTGATGGGTAACCACCGCGGTTTCCCCATCAAAACGCTCCACCAGCTTTGAGCGCAGCCAAGAGAGATGCTCGCGGTGTCTCGCGATCGTATCAGCCGGCCGAGCTTTCCTGTATCCGGCAGAGGCAACCCGGATGTAGCGGTAATCGTTCATCTTCGCCCGGGCATCAAGATCACGACTCTCGAGAGTTCCTTGCCCCTCCTGGAAGTCCGTCCAGAGCGTGCAGCACAGGTAGCGCTTGTTGCCGAAGATGATCTCCCGCTTCTGAGCGAAGTTTGCCCCAGCGTCGCGCGCGATCTGCTCGAGCCGATCGTCACCGTCCAACGCGTGATGATAGTAGTCGTGGTTGCCAGGAACGATGAATACACGCTCAAGATCGATGCACTGACCGATGATCTCGAGCGCCTGCTTCCATCTCACCTTCGGCTTGTTCGTCAGATCACCTGCGATGATCATCAGCCCAACGTCGCTAAAATCGAGATGCGCAAGGGCATCTCGACCCGCTTCGGCCCACATGTCCAAGTGAAGATCCGCCACGATCAGAGCATTAGACATTCTTTCCACTCCCCGCTTTCCGCTGAAATGGCATCAATCACATCAACAAGTCGCGCCCGGTCGCGCGTAGCGTTTTCGCAAGGCGCCCGATCTGCCGCAGGCTCGGAGGACGCCCGACATCGCACATCTCCTCGATGAAGGCGCCCACGCGTTCCAGCTCTTCCGGCTCGGCATCGTCTCCAGCCGCACGGCTGAAGAACGCCACGAGGTGCTCAGGCTTGCTCACATCGACCCGGAATACCTGGCACCGATCGAGAAGCGGTTCGGGGATCTGGTGCTCGAAGTTCGCCGTTAGGATCCAGTTCACATGGCTCAGGTCGAAACGCGTGCGCAAAAACGGGCAGACGAAGTGCTCTGCACTTGACCGCTCGAGCACCTGCAGCAGTGATGTTGTCAAAGACGTTGCCGACCTATCCGCAGAGTGCATGGCCCCTCCCGCCTTGCAGACCTCGTCCAAAACGATCACCGGGTTTGCAACCGCGGTTTCCGCGATCAGTTCGACTGGGACTCCGGATCGCGCCGTGGCCCAGCCATACTCAACGCCGGAGATCCGGAACCCGGCCCCGCCGGCGCCCACATCGATGATCGCGCGCGGGGTCCCTGCGAGCTCAGCAACAAGCCGCGCGAAATGCGTCTTCCCGCAGCCAACAGGGCCGACCAAGATCATCGGGTCGAAGCGCAACCCGACGCCGCCAGAGGCGACATGTGCGAGCCCCTGGTTCATGATCGAAGTCGACACCTGGGCAAGCCATGGCGCCTCCTCATGCAAGGCGGCCGCTAGCTCATGAACGGAGTCCGGCGTATCTGGCCCCGCAAGTCGCGCCCCACGCGCGTGCAGGGTTCGTAGCTTCCTGATCGTCTCTTCGCTCGCGCCCTTATCGACCTGGAAGCCCGACTGCATCTTCTGATCGACGAGACGCTCGACAGCGCGACCGATCCGCTGATTTTCCAGCTTATTCCGCTCACGTCCCTCCAGAGAAAAATCATCGTAAAAATCATCTGGACCTTCGGACGTCTTGTCCCGCGGAAACAGGCGCTCCCACCGCTTGACGAAAGCGGTATTTGTTTTGCTCGTGACCGTTGACCTAGCCAGGCTTGCTGAGAGGGGCTTTTGAAAGAGAACTTGAACGCGTTTTTGCGGCATGGCTTCACCATCGTTTGAGAATGACCTGATTGAAATCTCGACACCGATCGGCGCCCGAATTCGGGCGCACTCACGATATCGAGCAGGTAATCTCCAACGTGGTGGTTTTCGCGTTCATCATGAGACCGTAGTCCGGGATAGGGGAATGCGTCAAGCGCGCCACATCCGGACAGGTCAAACCTGTCGGGAATGGTCTTTGGATTGCGGACGATAAGGAGGACTTGGCCCTCTTTCGACCACCGGTAATACTCTCCCGCGGCAAGCCCCTCGAGGCTTGTGGCGGAGCAGTGATGATCGTAGCCGCATCTCCACGCCGCGATCAGGGTCGTTGATTGAGGCGCCATTGGTCCGAGCCCAATGGACGACGGCATGGCGCAGGCCGGCGAAGTGATGACGACGAACGAGGTCCAAACAAATTCTCATAGGGCGTCCGACCGAATGCGGTTGCGTCCCGCAGTCCTCAACCGCGCGATAAAACATATCAGAGGCATATGGCTCTTGCCATCATGCCACCGGATCTCGCGACCAAGGATCGCATGATGACAGCGTCACAACTTACTCTGTTTGCAATTCTGGCCGGAACCCTCTCGCTGTTCTTATGGGGGAGGCTTCGCCACGATCTGGTAGGCTTGGCCTCGCTGATGGCCTGCGTCTTGACCGGATTGGTTCCGCCCGATGCGGCGTTTGCGGGATTTGGTTATCCTAACGTAATTACGGTGGCCTGCGTTCTGATACTAAGTCAGGGTTTGCAAAACACCGGGGCGGTGGACTGGCTGACGGGGGCAATTCTACCCTCCGAGTCAAAGGACAAAGTCTACCGAATGAGGCGACCTCCGGTCAGACGAACAAGACGAGACACCTCAACCTTGGCAGGCTGATTTGGTAGTCCGTCCCTCTCGATCTAAGAGGCTGACGATTTGCCTCGCTCCCCGATGCACACTTCACCGGCGGAAACCTTACCGGTTCTGAAGGAGCCCCTCTCCATTTGCCCCGATTCGGATAGCGCATCGCCCCTCTGGACGACTCGCCATTTCAGAGGAGACGCGCTTTTCCATCCAATATGGAGCCAGCCCTTGTCCGTGCGAAAAAACGCGGATTTCCGGCACGTCAGAAAGCAAGATCAAGGCATTAACCTCCATAAAGCCCGTGCGAAAAATCGTTTATTATCAGATAATTGAGGCATGAACTCGAGGGCAAAGCCACCCTAGAATGGCGGCGTTCGATAGCCCCAGAGAGGATAGCCCCACGATAGAAACTTAGCTTCTTTGTTTAAGTGAACCGCCCGCACTTGGACGTACACGGCGGTGACACTTACTCCACAACACACCCACCCATCACCCGGGTCGACATGCTGTCGGCCTGCGCCTTTCGCCATGGCTGATAACCTGGACACTGCACAGTCCAAGGCCGGTCGGCTCATGCCGAAAACCTAAATCCGCACGCGCCCCACCAATAGCAGCATTGCTACTCAGGGCGCCAAACAATGTCAATGAGTGAAGGACGACCCTGCCCATGACAAAGACCAAACTGGCACTTCAGCCTTACCTTGAGATCATCGCTGGACTCCCCGACGTCAACCTTCCCGGGATGCTCGATCTCGGCGGCACCCAACAACGCATTCGAGAACATTCGGCGCTTGCCCCGCTCCTGCAAACCTATCTCGCTGATCGCGCCCTAGGCGGACAGGGAGGATCGATCGGCGATGGAGCCTTCGACGCCACGCTGGTTCTCGCCTGGATCAGAGACCTAAGCCACCAAAGGCCATCAATCGGGGAGCTTTCAGCCGCGCCACTCCTCGACCCATGGTGCCCGATAGTCGAGGACGACGTGCCCCTGCTTGTCGGCCGTGTATCAGGCCACCCGCATCTGCGCGAGGGCGCGCGGGTTCGAACATCTCCCTTGATGAACCTCCAGCCGAATGAAGGTTGGGCTCGAAGCTGCAACCGCTTCTACCGCTTGGGCTCATACGATCCAAGCTTCCTCTCAGCCCTGCAAGAAGATGGGCGCCTTTCGCCAAACGTTCAACTCCTGCGCACCCATCAGAGATCATGATCATGTCCGACGTGCTTATCCTGGCAGACCTGCATCTCGATCTCTGGATGCAACAAAACCGCCATCCACTCGACGGTCTTCAGCTTGAGAACGCTGCACTTTTCATCATCGCTGGCGACCTTGCCAACGAGGCCAAGACCAATTGGAAACCTGCGCTCGAATTTATCGGCCAGAGCATCGAACTCGGCCGGGTTCACGTCATTCCGGGCAATCATGACTATTACGATTTCCGGCTCGATCGCGACGACCGCCTCGCGGATCTCGCGCGTGAAACAGGAGCGCATCTCGCACAGAAACGTGTGATCACCCATGAGCGCACGCGATTCCTCTGCGTGACGCCCTGGACCGACTTCGCGCTCAGGCCGGGAAGCGTAGTAGAGAAGTCTTCCCGCAGCAACTGGGCGATGAATGACTATCGCTATATTTGCGTCGCAGGAAGCGGCTACCGCAAGGCGCGGCCAGCGGACACAATCACGAAGCACCATGAGCATCTCGATTGGTTGCGAGGGCAATTGGCGACGCCATTTGATGGCGAAACCGTCGTCGTCACGCATCATGCCCCGCACCCGGCGGCACTCCCTCCGGGCGCGCCGCTTCCTTGGTGCTACGCCTCAGACCTGACTGCGCTCATCGAAGAATACCAGCCCGAGAGATGGCTTTTCGGCCATACCCACCATGCTGCGGAATTTCAGGTTGGGCGCACGCAGCTGAAGAATGTTTCGAAAGGATATCCAAAATGACAGGAACACACGCATTCGATTGGGGCACTTTCTCCGACTCAGAACCGTTTAGCGGCTTGCTGCCAAAGAGCGACTACCCCTTAATTTTCCCGGGAGGCATCCACTTCAATTCCACGGGAAGGGTCTACGCAGTTGACGCAAAAAATAAGCATCTTATCCCCTCCAAACCCGGAGTTTATGCTATATATGCAATAGAACAACTTGGAAGGGGATCAATTTACTGTGGCAGAGCAAGAAACCTAAATCAAAGAGTACCGCAAAGCATGAGCGAACAAGGCTTTGGACAGGGGATATTTTTTCTCAATGAAGACAACGTCTCCATTCAAGATGAGGGGATCTATTACCCACTTTGCATATTACTAGAAAAGCTGTGCATACGCGCATTAAGCACAATATGCGCCTACAACAACTTACCAATTAAGCTCTCAAATCAGAAACACCGAGATCCTTTACCTTATTTTGCATGGGAAGACCCGAAAAATTCACCCTACAAACTTCCGATTGCCTTTGCCCAACATGTTCTTTCCAGATTCATGCCTCCGCAACCAGAACCTCACAAAACAAGTCCGCTTGAATACTATTACCGTCTGTGGCCAATTACACGGCATGCAGGTGGGGGCACCTTGGCAACAACGGAACACATTTGGGCACCAAGCGTAGTTAGATCTTTAACAGAAAACTATCTGGAACCATTCGATGAACCTTCTGAATATCGCCAATACTACCTAGCTCAGCTTGCCCGGCAACGATCGAGCGCGAGATAAATCAGCTGGAACTGGCACTCGAAAACCCTTCTGGGTTTTCCAGCTCGATTGTCAGCGCACGGCTGCCCTTGAGCCATCAGTGCGATGGCTCGCGGGGCCGCTGGACAAGTTTCATCCGTCGTTCGATCGGATTTTTGCTTCGAGAAGGTTGCCGGAACTGACAAGAACGGCGATTGAAGAAACCCGCGAGAGAGCACGCGCGCAACTCGCCCTCCCTGGTACTCGAAAAACGACACATGCCCCCGGATTGCATTTTATTGAGGAGGTAAAGCTCCGGGCTCGCAGATACTCGTTCAACAGCATAGGGGCGCGCGGATCGAGGCATGGCATGTCGTTTATCGCCCCCTCCCCCTCGCAAGACACCGACATCTCTTCAAAGCAGCTCTGGTCACATAGAGCGGCGCCCCGGCGCTCGACGGATAGAGCGCCGGGGTGGGGTATCAACCGATCTGCGCGGCAGCGGGACCGAAGAACTCATAGTGGATGCGAGCGTCTGGAACGTTTGCAGCCTTCAGGCCGGAAACCATCTCCTGCATGAAGCCCGTCGGGCCGCAGATGAAATAGTCCGCTCTGGCCGGATCGCTGATCTGCACGAGCCAGTTCGGATCGACGCGGCCGGTATGGACACCATTCGCGACATCATTCTCTTCCGGCGCCTCGTAGAAGACGTGACTCTCATGTGCCTTCGCGCGGGAGGTCGCGGCAAGCGCATGGGACCGGCCGTTCCGCGTCGCGTGGACATAGACCATCCGCAGATCGCCGCCGCCGTAGCTCTCCAGCATCGAGATCATCGGGGTGAGGCCAACGCCGCCCGACAAGAGAACCACCTCTCGCTTGTCTGCGGGATCGAGGAAGAACTCGCCAGCGGGCGCGGCCACGTCGAACTCGGCGCCGACCTCGACCGCATCATGCAGCCAGTTGGAGATTCGTCCGCCGGGCTCACGCTTGACGGTGATACGGTAGGACTGACCATCCGGCGCCGAGGAGATCGAGTAGTTGCGCCGATACTCCTCGCCTTCCGCAGGTGCAAAGCGGAAGCTCAGATACTGACCGGGGCGATGCTTGAGAACGGGCAACCCATCCACGGGATAGAGCGTGAAGGACGCGATCTCGGAGGTCTCGCTGTCCTTCGCGCCAACCTTGAAGCGCCGCCACCCGCGCCAGCCGCCGTCCTGTTCTTCCGCACCGGCGTAGATCTCTTCCTCCCGCTCGATAAGCGTATTGGCAAGGAACCAGTAGGCCTCACCCCAGGCATTCAGGATCTCGGGCGTTGCGGCCTCGCCCAACACCTCGGCGACAGCGCCCAGCAGCGCTTCGCCGACATGGGGGTAATGCTCGGGAAGGATCTGCAAACCGACATGTTTCTGTGCGATCCGTTCCAGCGCATCGGCCAAGACCCCGGGATTCCGGATATGCGTCGCATAGGCCACCAGTGCCCCCGCGAGCGCTTTGTGCTGCGGGGAGTTACCATGCTGATGCGACATGTTGAACAGCGCCCGAATTTCGGGAGCAGCGAGCAGCCTGCGATACATGACCGGCACGATCTGATCGACGTGCGCGGCGACGACGGGTGCAGTGGCTTCGATGATCGCGAGTGTGTTTTCCGAGAGCGGCTTGGCCATCATTGTCTCCTGGGTTATAAAACATACCAATGATCCGCATCTATTCCCCCGAGAATTAAGGTGCCAATCACAGGTATGTTTTTCCTGTGCGACATTCCGTCCGGCCTCGTGATACGAGACGGGTCGCTTGGGAGCCCGATCAGGAGAGATGTGCGAATGCGCTTGAACGACACCACGGACCTCGCCTTGCGCGTCATGATCTATGCGGCGTCGATGAATGACCGCCGTTTCACGATCGATCATCTCGTCGAGGCCTATCATGCGCCTCGAAGCACGGTCATGAAGGTTGTCAACGCGTTGACCCGAGGCGAATTTCTGACTGCACAACGCGGTCGGTCCGGCGGCTTGGGGCTTGCACGTGCCGCCCAAGAGATCGGCGTCGGAACAATTGTGCGCCACATGGAGACGGATTTCGATCTCGTCGAATGTATGCGCAGCGGCGGCGATTGCGCGATCACAGCGTCCTGCCGCTTGATCGCTCCGTTGGCGGAAGCCCGCGCTGCATTCTTGGCGACGCTGGACAACTACACGATTGCGGATATCGCGATCTCGCCGCGCGATTTCGGGCTGGCGATCTCGTAAGGTCTATAAACCGGGCTTCCTGTCCGTTTCGGCTGGCGCTTGCTCAGTCAGCTTCGCCAAGTCGATGGGCTGGACTCTTCGTTGACCCGCTTCACCCTAGGCACTGTCAGGCGTACCTGAAATCGAATGGAATGGCGGTTACAGACAACCCGCTCGGGCGTCGGTAACGGCGGAACAGGCCGGTGTGCGCGCTGGCAATGACGCAAAGTGCCTCCTGCCCGAGTGCGGTGGCTTGAGGGTAAAATTTTTTTCAAGCGTTTGAATTTAATACATTTGTTGCGCTCAGAGCAAAGCTTCCGGCCGCTGAAACAATAAAGCGTTCTATTTCGATTACTTAGACCAACGAACGCAACGCGAACGGATTAACGTATGGCCTCCTTACCTCAAAATTGGCAAAAAAGAGGTCCACCATAAACCGGACTATTCAAACTGTTCGGCGCAAATTACTCCGCCGGCGCACGTTCGAGCATCTGCCGAAGCGTTGCACGCGGGAGGCGCTCCTGTTCGAGGAACGCACCGCGCTCAGAAAGACACGAACGCAAGCGAGCCTCTCCTTCCGTCAGATTGGGCATCGGACGCGCAACACGCGCATTCGGGTTCTCGGCCGTGGCAATATGGAGATGGTCTTGAGCGCTCTCCCAATCCATCATGAAGGACCGCACATGAGGCAATTGCTCACGCAGCCGGTCGAGAATGTCGAAGCCGTGCCCGTCGCAATCTCCCCAGTAGAGAATGGCAACCTGGGAGAGCCAAGGCATCAGCTTGGCATAGGCTAGGATCGCCTTGCCCTGTCCGAAAATGATGCAGTCGCCAGGGCCTGGCTCGAATCGATCGAGTGTTGTCTCGTTTTCGACGATAAGAACGCGAGAGATCCGTGGTGGAGCTTCAGCGAAAAGCTGGGGTTGTACGCCCATGTTCGCGACCCATCCGCCTTCGCAACTCGAGGGGTGAATGCGGATTTTGACCATGCTCTTCGAGACCTCGAAAAGGCCGAGCTTGCCTTCGAAGCTCTCGGCAGCCTCGTCGATCCAACCGAACTCCCGAAAGACAGACAGAACGAGTTGTCGATGCCGCTCGATCCACTTGGTGTCCATCCCATGAACGGGAAGCTCGCGCAGAGACATATCGGCGAGATCCTCGTCGCTCACATCTCGGCGCCATCGAGCAAGCGCGAGGACAGTGTCGAGATCTTCAGGCGCCTGGCGGTAAAGGAGAGCCCTGAGAGTGTCGTCGCAGATCTGGCACCCCTTGAGAGCCTCGAGGGAAGCGATATGGGCATCGAACGAGATCATTCTGTCGAAGTGATCCTCTCCGAGGAAGCGTGCGAGCTGAGTGCGATCGGCGAAGGATATCTTGCGCACGAAGGCGAGATCGCGCGCCAAGGCGAAGTTCTTTCGAGCCTCAATCAAATTGGCTCCGCATGCTTTCGCGGCCGCCTGCCATGCGCCCCGCCAATCATGGATCTCCGAGACGGCTTCGGGTGGCGCTCCCCGGGTCATGCCACGGGTCTTGATGGATTTCTCGAGTAGCGGCCTCTCCGGCTCCTGTTGGGTGTCGTAACCCCATAGGAAGCTCATGGCCTTGCGCGAGCGTTTGAGATCTGCGCGCAGGTCGTCTGGGTATTGCAGTTGATGTGACGTCGTCATCAGCCGACTTCCTCGGCATCAGCCGCGAACTTGAAGTTTTCGAGGTCGCTGTCGTCGTCACTGAGATTGCCGAAATCGAGTGTCGCCACTTCCATTCGCGTGGTCGCGGTCTGCAGGTTGCCGGGACGCGAGATCATGAAGATCGTCCGCGCGACCGGCTCAAAGGGCCTAATCTTGGACATCGGCGTCGCCGCGATGATTTGCAGCCCAAAGGCCTCGAGGACCTGGATGGCCGCGCGTGTCGTCTCGCTGTCGGATTTGCTGAACGCTTCGTCGATCAGCATCGTGTGGAGACAGTGATCGCGCACGCTCTCGTCATAGGCCTTGAAGGCGGTGTTGACGGCGACGCCCATCATGAAGGCCGAGAAGCGTTCGCGCTCCCCGCCAGAAAGGCTTTGACCGCTGTCGATCTGGCGCACCAGCCGCTCAGTGCCGTTCTCTTCGGTGCGCAATTCTCGGATCGTCGCGTCCCAGCGGTTTGCCAGATATTGTATGCGCTGACGCCGGTCTCTTTGCTGGGACTTTTCGTCATCGCGAAGGAAGTCTGCGATATCCGCGTAGCGCTGGAATTGATCCGCCTCGCTGCGATCGGTGTGGTGGTCGAGAGCCTGGCTCAACAAGGCATCGAAGGCGACGATGACCTGGTCCTTTGAACGATCGACACGGATTTTTGCGAACGTCCCGGCTTTCGGGTTGAAAATGTTCTGCTCCAGCACCGTGTTCACGCCTGCGATGATACTGCGGACTTCCTGATCGTAAGTGTTCAGCTTGCCTTGCAAGGCCATCACGTTCGTTCGGAGAGTGTTCTGGCGGAACTTGTCAGCCTCTTCCTGAGCGATAGGCAACTCGCGTTCACGGATTGTCACGAGGCGGGCTCGCCATTGCTCTCGCTCATGTTGGCCGTCGAGATCGGCACCGCGCACCTGATTGGTCAGCCCCTTGTTGCGCTCTCCGTCATAGGTGTCGAGATAATCATTGATGGCCTTGACTGCATTGAGGCCCTTTTGGCTTAGAGATTTTCGGCCGTTCGAAATCCGCGCGCGATATGCTCTCCCAAGAGTCTCGAACATCCCGCGAATACGGCTGTCCTCTCCCATAGGGACAACGCGAAGAAGTGCGGAGCCAGGTCCCGGCGGCACATGCGCCCCCGCAAGAAGCTCGCTTCGAATGACCTTGTAATCGGTGCGGGTGAGGCGCGCCTCGGTGGCCGCCCTCCGTGTGCGCATTTCATCTGATTTCTCATCAATTCGCTCTTGAACCGTAGAGAACTGCGTCTCTTTCTGGATGATCTCATGCTCCAGTTTGGTGAGGCGCTCTTGTTTCTCTTTTCGTCTGGTCGAGAGCTCTGCACGACGCTCTCGGCTCTTACGCATATCGTCAGTCTGGATGCGATCCAGTTCGTTGCTGAGGTAATCCACACGGCTCTCGAGATCGGTGGTGTCTACCTCCTCCCAAGGACGCATTCGGTCGGACAGTTTGTTCAGGGCGTCGCGTTTTGCGCCGAGGGACGTAAGCGCGCCGCTTACGTTATCATACATCTGTCTGTCTTTCTGGAGATCGGCATCGATTGCCGAAATCTCAGATCGCAGGGCCGCGATCCGGTCTTCGACGGACCAGCCAAGAACGTAGCTGGACCGCTGGTTGCGCGACCGCGTCCCGTCTTTTTCAGCACTGGTGTCCGAGTGCGAAATCGAGGCGCGCTGGGTGATGGCCTTGCCGCGCGTGCGCGGGAACTCCTCGCCGGAAACGCATAGGTGATCGGCCCGATGAGTGAGTTGGTCTTGCACATAAGTCGAAAAGGGGTGATCGCGCAGTTCGATTTTGCGCGCCATCGCGCGCTTGTCCAATCGGGCCAGCGCTATTCTTGCTCTGGATTGCGCTTCCGTGCCGATCCGAGCCTCGGTCATGGCTTCGAGGCGAATTCGAACCTGTGCCTCGGAGGCTTCCATCGCGGCTTTTGCGGCCTCATAGCGGCTCTCTGGAACGAGCATTTTTGTTGCGATGGCGCCGAGGAGCTGATTGGCCGCGAACTCCCACCCGTCTCTGCTCTCTTCTTCGACCTGCATCAATTCCCCCATGAAGGGCATATCGTCAGGCTCAAGACCGCAGGCTCGAGCGATTTCCTCGCGGGCATTGCGCAAGTCGGATCGGATTGGTGACCCCGCTTTTTTAACCTTCTCGATTTCGCCTTCGAGGGACGCGATTTCGCGTTCAGCTTGTCGGACGCGCCCGCCAATCTCGCCACGGTCGATTTCCATCTCGGCAATCTTTTCCTGTAGATCAGGCAGGGTGTCGAGGTGTTTGACAATTTTCTCCCACCCTGCCCTATCGGCAGACACGGGAGCTTCGATCCCACTTTCCATGGCGGCTTCCACGATCGAGACACGCTGTGCCGTGATGCGGTCTCTCTCGCGGATTTTTGCGTCTAATTCGCGTTCGAGAAATTCGATCCGGTCACCGTCCGCAGCCTTTATAGCCTCGTTGAGGGCGTCGATCTCCTGATCGAGTTGCTCAATTTCCTTTTGGTTGGCCGCGTGCTCTGTCCTCGCGGCACTTGCTTTCATCGCGTGGAAGCGCTGCATCCGGCGCGCGGACAGAAGCTCCATGTAGGATTGCACGAGCGGGAGGCCTTGTTCGATCCGGTGCAGGCGAACTTCTTCTGCAAAGGCTTCGTCGAGGGTATCGAGTTGTCTCGAGATGTCTTCGAGATCTGCAATCTGTTTGCGCGTCAGTGCGATTTTTGCGCGCGCCTTTCCATGGGACTCGATGGCTTGAAGCGTTTCTTCGGCCATGCCGAGAAAATCGACATCCGGAAGCATGTAGCTGCGCACGAATTGGGTGGTCGAGCCCATGACCTGAAGGCTCGAGGCGAGGGAGAGAAGACGAAAGGCGCGTTGCGCCTGGGCCGATGAGCCAAGGCCAAGTTCTGTGCCGACGCGTCCCATGAACAGGTCGAAATTGGGATGGACATCGAACCCGTCCTGTTCCCCGCGGGTGCGCAGGCGCCCAGATGTTTCCCAGCTGCGAAAGTCGTGACGCAGGCTCAGCGCGCGCTCGGAGGTAATGTAGTGCCAATGGCTCTTCCCGCCGTCGTCGATATAGAGCAGTCGACCAGCACTGAAGTTTTCACCAGAGGCAGTAGAAAAAACGACCATGATGCCCATGAATGTTTCCTGGTCACCGAACCGGCGCAGCGTGTGCTTGCTGACCCGACCATCGGTTTCCTTGTCGCCGACGATCCCGCGATAGTAGTTCGGGACGGACCGGTCATTGCCCCCACGGCTCTCACCGGCGGCCGCCCCATTCAGTCGAGGCTTCATGTTGAAGCAGACATTCATTGCATCGAAGGCTGTGGATTTCCCGGCGCCGTTTTCGCCTGCGAAGATGGAGCCGGCGCATTCCATGTCGAAGCTCGTGGGGGCCCCGTGATAGGAGCCGAAGTTTCGCACCTCGATGCGTTTGATGCGATAGCCGGTGAACGTCTCAGGACGGATCGGGCTTGGTTGCTCGAACAGGTTTTCCTGAATCTGATTCATGCTTTTTCTCCTGCTCGGTCGGCATTATCGACGAATTTTCCCATCATGTCTCCGTCTGCAGGGGCAGGCTCGATTGCTTCGTCCTGTGCCGCATTGAAGAGATCATGGACCAGATCGTCTTCGTCGAGTTCAGCTTCCTCTTTCGCGGGCTTCTTTCCGCCTTCGTTTTCGGAGACATAAGTCAGGTCTTCGATGAACTTCAGCAGCACATCGTCTGTCAGTCTCAGGACGACCCATTTTGTGACGGACCAGGAGGTCCCGCGATCGGCTGAGACCCGCTTCATGACGAAGCCCTTGCCTTCGAGGTCGCGCAGGCGCGCCGTCATTCCGTCACGCACCTTACCATGGTTTTCGCGATGCTCGGCATCGTGGTAGCGCAGGAATTCAGCGAAGAGATCGTTCTCGAAGACCCAGGCTGCCTCGGGGGTCGCGATTGCGCTTTCATAGCGAAGGCGCAGGATGACCAGAAGGACCGAGGCCCAGTAGTTTTGAGCGCGCGAGCTGTAGATCGGCCGGAACGGTGTTCCACCGGTGTCGCGAGATACTCGTGCGATCTTCTCGTCATCCATGACCTGCAGGCACATTGCGCCCAGCTGGAGATCGATCAGGAGATCGAGACCTTCGAGGGCAAAATGGGACTTCAGTACATTACGCACTTCATAGGCATACTCGAAAAGTTCGGGATCGGTATCGAGATCAAGGCCGGGCTCGCGGTGGAGATGCGTGATGACGTTGTGCGGGGTGAATTTCGTGCTCATTGAAATGTCTCATCTTGATAAAAGTCGCGCGCCCTCAAGATCCCGGCTGGCGCTTTTTCAGGTCGAAGGGTTTTGATCCGGTTGGTCAGGTCCAGGCGCTCGTTCGGATTTCGGCATGTCTCGATTGTCAGAACGTCCGTATTTGATCCGTCGAAAAGACCTTGTCCGGGGTCTCCCGTGCGGGTGAAAACAGGATCGGCGGCGCGCAGGCGCTGAATGGTTCCGGGTCGGGCAGGATCGTCGAGAAGCATTTCGAATTCCCATCCGGGATGGAAAATGGCGGGGTGCATGCTCATCGCAATCCGCATCCATCCTGCGATCTCATCGAGCCCGTAGCGGGGCGGCAGGTTCTTCAGGATGGTCGAGAGCGAAACGTCTCCGCCGATTTCGATGAGCTTCGACACGCGCCGCTTGAGCCTTTGGGGATCGATATGAGCCTCTTTTTCGGCAGCCTCTCTCACGGCTTTTGCTGCGATTTCCGGATCGAGACCTTCGAGTGGAGGAAGGTCTTCCACGTCTTCTGGTTTGTTCGGCGGGAGCGGGTTGAGGCGGAAGTCGAACCAGTAATTCTTCGCTTCACGCTCGATGTCTATTTTCAGCCCCTCGACCGGCCCCCAGCCGGGACGCGTCGAGACTTTCCCTTCCTTTGCGAGTTCACGCATCGTTTCGCTGATCTGGAGGAGACGGCGCGACTGACCGAGGCGCCGCTCGAAGGTCGCATCCTGAATGAAGGTGGTCACACGGTGGGCGGCTTGCTGATCTTCGCTGACTGTCTGCAGAGACAGGGTCGTGAAGTGATCGAAGAAGTTGCGCGCCTGCAGGGAGGCGGAGGTGCCGATGTAGTTTGAGCATTGCAGAAGGATCGTTTCCACGGCCTGTTCGAGATGGCGGCGCTTGCCTTCATCGAGATGGAGATCTGCCAATTGTCGCATCGCGAGATAGGCCGAGCGGGACCTTCCCTCATTGAGGTGTTCGAGCACCGCACGCATCACCTGACCATGGCTTTCTTCGGTTGCATAAAAGAGGTCTGTGGCCTCTGTCAGGTTTTCGCGAAGATCTGTCGGCAGACGGCCCAGCGCGCTGAACATGTCCCGCACGGTGCGCACCAGTGTGGAGGCGTAGATCTGCCGATCGGAGTCCTGAACAGGTCGCACGCCCTCGGCTTCAAGCGCGTCAATCTTGCGCTGGATGTCTTCTTGCTGAGCTTTGTACTTTTCGACGAGAGCGGCCTTGTCCTGACGTAGGTGCGAGGCAGCATCGACGATATCGTCGAGAAAGCGCCCGAGAGAAACGGTGGAAACGGTTTCGAGGTTGTCTTCGACTTCGAGGGCAATCTGCAGCGCGGCGCGAGCTGCGGGACGCATGACAACCTGACGCCCAAGGGAAGGATCGTCCTGGATTGCAAACCAGGGAACGCCGCCCTCCTGGCTGCACCAGGCCTCGAGCTGCTCGGCGGGAGAGAGCTTGAAAGATCCCGCGATCTGCTTTTCGCGAACTTCCTCGAGCACTCCCTCGCAGATGCGCAGAAAGCGATCGATCGGAGCGTTGAGCGCATATTCATCGCGAAAAACGCGATAAGCTACCTCGAGGGCATAGCCTCGATAGGCCTGCCGTAAAAGCGCGAGAACTGGATTGGCCTCGACGGTTTCAAGAAGGTTTTGATCGTTGGCCATAGACTGGGAACCCCTCTCTCAACGATCACGAAAAACATCGTTTACGTTACCTCAGATTATTTTATCTGGGGTGTCGACCGTTATCTGCAACATTATCCGATTGGCCTAAGGGCGAAGAAATGAGTACAGATTTTGCTCCAATGAGGCCCGTAAGGTGTGCCGCTATGCATCTCCCAGCCCCTCTACAAAGTGGGCGCTGCTCAGGTCGAGAATATAGATGCCCCGACCTCTATGATCCGCATGTGAGGACGCGCGTGGGGCGTCGCTCCTTGTATTTGGTCGATATCCATTTCAATCGCTTTTCGCGGCTCTCTCCCACCTTTAGGAGGCGATCCGTTGCGAGGATCAGTGCGATAGCTGACGATCGGGAGACGCCTGCGTGGCAGAGCAACACCAACCTGGCTTCGGTCGTGGCTGGATGAAAGACCCGTGGCAGGTCATGGACAGCGCAACGTGCGCCCATGCTTGAAAAGCCGACGCACGGGCCCCACCATAAGGAGACTTGGGGAAGACCTCGCCCGACTACAAGGTCTGCACGCTGGACCGCCTGACCTGTAAACGAAGACATTCTATGCGCAGCACCCCAGACCGTATCCGCCAAGCCGTGAGCTTCGAACTCATTGGCATCCTAATCGTCACGCCGCTCTTCGCCTGGGCCTTCGATCACCCCATGGGGGATATGGGCGTGCTGGTCGTTCTCGGGGCGACCGCGGCCACCGTCTGGAACTATCTATTCAACCTGGCCTTCGATCACATCCTGCTCTGGCGTCGTGGCGATGCCCGTAAGACGATGCTGCTTCGGATCTCTCACGCGGTGCTTTTCGAGGTGACGCTGCTTACCCTGCTCCTACCGATTTTCGCATGGTGGCTCGACGCCTCCCTGCTAACCATTCTCGTGATGGAACTGTCCTTTGCAGGCTTCTACCTCGTCTACACCTTCGTTTTCACTTGGGGATACGATACGATCTTTCCGCCTCGGAAACGCGAGCGGATGGCATAACCATGGAAGATGATGCTACCGGAGGAGCCCCCGCCTGCTTTGCCCATCTTCTGATCGATGGGCATCTGGTCGATCCCGAGACAGCACGCGACGTGGCGCGGTTCAGGCGGGCGGCGCGCGCTCGGCTTGTGGCCGCGCGGGCCTTGTCAACAGAAGACCGAGAGCGCGCGACCGCGCACTTGATTGACGGTCTCGAGAGGATCGTGCCCCTCGATCCTACCACCACCGTGGCGGTCTATTGGCCGATCCGGGGCGAGCCGGATCTGCGGCTCTGGATGCGCAAGGCACACGACTCCGGGGCCGAAGTTCTGTTGCCTGTCGTCATCGCGCGAGATGCGCCGCTCGAATTCCATACGTGGTCCCCGGAATGCCGGATGGTGCGCGGCATCTGGAACATTCCCGTGCCAGCCGCAGGCGAGCCTCGCACGCCCGACATCGTGATCGTCCCCCTTGTCGGCGTCGACACGACCCTTCACCGCCTCGGAAACGGGGGTGGCTATTACGACCGCACGCTCGCCCGTTTTGAGAAGACGCCGCGGGTGGTTGGTATCGGCTTTTCGAACTGCGGCTTGCCGACCATCTACCCGATGCCTTGGGATGTGCCGATGGACGAGATCCTTCTGTCGGATGGCACGCATATGACGAGATAGCGCAGAGACGAGCTGAGCCGTGGCGCATCGCCGCCTCTAACGGCAGGGCTCCGCGCCGAACCTCTTTGACTGTAACCGGCGCGTCGGATGCCGCGTTCGATTTCGCGACACAGGCCACCCGCCTTGCGAGTAAGCATCGACAGCTTTCGTCAGATCAGACATTGCATTGATGCCCAACGGGCAATCGGTATGACCGCATGTGTTGAACGAGCTGATGATGGTTGAGGTGATCGGTCTTTCTATTGCGGCTCTTACCACGGCGGGCGTGATCCTGCGTCCCTTCGGCTGGGCCAACTGGATCTTTGCCGTGAGCGGCGCCGCAGCGGTGGTTCTTCTGGGGGCACTACCACTCTCCGACGCCCCGCATGCCATCGGCGAAGGCCGAGAGGTCTATTTCTTTCTGGTCGGCACGATGCTTCTCGCAGAAGTCGCGGGCCGCGAGGGCCTTTTCGAGCATCTTGCCGCCCGCGCGGTGCGGGCGGCGGCGGTCTCTGCGCGGCGCCTGTTTTTCATCCTTTATCTGGTCGGCGCAGGCGTGACGGTTTTCCTGTCGAACGATACTACGGTCGTCGTTCTGACGCCTGCCGTCCTCGGGGTGACGCGCCATGCGCGCGTGCCGCCCCTGCCCTATCTCTTCACCTGCGCCATCGTCGCAAATGCGGCGAGCTTCGTCCTGCCGATCTCGAACCTTGCCAATCTCGTGCTCTACCATGGTGCCCTCCCGCACCTCGGCGATTGGCTCGCGCGGCTCGCTTTGCCTGCTCTCGTTGCGATCGTCGTCAGCCATCTCTCTCTTCGCTGGGCGATGCGCCATGATCTGGGCACAGAGCCCGGGACGCCCGATGTCGCCGCGCTTTCGCGGGGTGGCTGGGTCGCGGCGGCCGGGCTGAGCCTTTCGGCGGTGCCGCTGGTCACGGTCTCATCTCTGGGTGGCGGCTGGGACTTGCGACGCTCAGTGCCGGAGCCGCCGTGGCGCTGGTGGTAGCGTTGACCACCCGGCGGCCTCCCTTGCCCCTCTTGCGGCACCTGACATGGGGCGCTCGTCGCCGGGCTTTTCGAGCTGGTCGCCATGCTGGACCGCGTCGTGTTCCTTTCGACGCTCGGCCAATGGCTCGGGCAGATCTCCGCAACCTCGCCGCGGGCGGCAGCGGGAGCGAGCGGGATAGCGGTCGGCATCGCGAGCAACATGCCTGTCGGACTGGCTGCCGCCGCGGCCGCGACAGCAGGAGACCTCTGGGATCTCATGCGCGACTGCCTCTTGATTGGCGTGGATCTTGGACCGAACCTCTCGGTGACTGGGTCGCTCGCAACACTCCTGTGGCTCGCGACCCTTCACCGGTCCGGCATTCACGTCTCCGCAGCCCAGTTCCTGGGCGTCGGGCTCAGGATCATGCCGCCCGCGCTCATCCTAGCGCTTCTGATCCGCCTGTGTCTGCCGCGATAAGAGGCTTGAAGTGACTAGGCGCCATGTG
Source organism: Thioclava sp. ISO4 (assembly GCF_058105145.1). Lineage (NCBI taxonomy): Bacteria > Pseudomonadati > Pseudomonadota > Alphaproteobacteria > Rhodobacterales > Paracoccaceae > Thioclava > Thioclava sp. ISO4. The sequence continues at coordinate 1,315,371 of NZ_CM176571.1, read as the reverse complement.
GCGAGGCCAGCGGGCATGGCCCGCTGAACACGCGCCCAAAATAGATAAATATTAAATCCGCCAGGGAACCGCAGATGTGCGATAGCGTTGATCTAGGTCTTCTGACCACAAGTTGGTCTATCGCAATCGCGTATTGTCCCTGTGTCCTGGCAAAGCGCACCTTCTCCTCAGGCACCAAGGTAATATGATGCGCAACGATGCGACCAAAGTTCTCGTCGTCGAGGACGAGGCCATCATAAGGATGGATCTCGTTCTTGGGCTCGAAGAACTGGGCTATTATGTGCTTGAGGCGAGCTCCGCTGATGCTGCACTCAGCCTACTAGACGCGTGGCAGGAAATTGACCTGCTAATTACCGATATCGACATGCCCGGCAAAATGAACGGAGCGGGGCTCGCGCATGAGGTGCGGCGCAGGTTTCCCGCATGCCAGATCATCATCATGTCGGGGCATTCAGCGCCCGAAACGCTAGACCTCCCCAAGCGCAGTGCTTTTATGCCAAAACCGATCAGCCCTGGCGAACTCGCAGCGACCTTCACCTGACGAAAAGCTCTGAATATCCGCGATTGCGCCTAAGACGGCATCCTCAGCGTGAAGGTCGTGCCGGCTGACGCGGTGTCCGGTTCCCGGATTAGAATTCTGACAGCCGAATGACCTATCCGCTAAGAAAGCGAAGCGGCAGGAGTTTCCTCCCGCCGCTTTGCCTCCCGACGAGTCGTGTGGCGCGCGTCATTAAGTTTTTGCGAAACCTCAGATCGCTCAGCCCTCTTGCCAGGAATTCCGGTTCCGAATTTCAGACAAGACTATTCCTGAATACCGCCCGGCAGGGCGCTGCGCTCGTCCGGTATCTTTTCTTCGGACAAACTCCGGAAGAAGTGATGCCAAGCAAGAGCGGCATGGCCCTTGGAATGCGCGTGGTCCTTCGTCTGGGACGTCTTGCCCGCAGGCATTTTTTCGACAGCCATATTTCGGCCCTCCCTTTAATCCCCGAGAGATACTCGGAAAATTCCTGTGGATGACCGAAATATCCGGTCAGCGTCGCGGCTTTTTCTTGCGCGGGGACGGTGCCGCAGCACTTTCGTCCGAATTCCGCTCCAAACGCGCCGCGCGCAAACTCGCGGTCAGCTCCGCTCTTTTCTCGGCGTCATCGTCACGGATGAGGCGCACTGCGGCATCCGTCTTGTCCTGAGCCGTCGCGGCTTTCCGAGGCAGATCACGGAAAAAGCCGTCCACGTTGTAATTGCGGGGCATATGCCCTCCTTGGTCGCGAAATCCGGCCCACCGGGCCGGATATGGAACCTTTGAGTTCAGCCGAGCGCCAGATTGCAGGCGGACTCACGCCCGTCGCGTCCGGTTTCGATCTCGTAGATGACGGCCTGTCCGTCATCGAGCTGCGAGAGGCCCGCGCGCTCGAGGGCCGAAATGTGGACAAAAATGTCACGTCCACCCGCCTTCGCTTCGATAAAGCCGAAGCCTTTGGTTTGGTTGAACCACTTCACGGTGCCATTGGCCATCGTGATGTCTCCTCAAATATTGCGGTCCGCGGAATGCGACAGCCCGGCTCAGTCAATTCAATAAGGCAGACTGAAGCCAAGTAGGGAGACAGGTTGCAGAAGGGAATAACGTAGCCTGTTTGTTCTACGCCAATTTGGCTCATTTAGCAAAGGAAATGCGCGGCGCTCCATCGCGTTGTCCGGCCTCCCCTGACGACAGCCGATTAATATCGAGCACAATCAATCTGTTGTGCGAAAACGCGGGCGCGCGCTGCAATTTCCTCGCAATAGTGGCGCAGATCGCTTATCTGTGAACTCGCATATCTTAATTCTCGGACCCTGTTCCTTCCGGCTCAGCGACGATCTTGAGCTTTGTCGGGCCGCGCGTTTTCGAAGGCGGCATAAGGAAAAGGAGCCTCACCCGGCCCATAGCGCCGTGACGCCGTTCGAGCAGACGAGTCGCTCACAAAACGTGCCGTGCGGGTTCTGGCCGATTGCACATATTCCACCCCTTGCGCGTTCGCCGCGAGCTTCGCACATCGAAAGTGCCCGATAGTGAGCCGCGCGCGTTGACGCTGACGGGGCACTATCCGAACGCAAAGACATCTCGCGCGCAATACCGCGCGTCGACCCAATTCACCGCATGGCGCAGGCCTCGCCCGCACCGTGCCTCCGTGATCGCGCGACCAGTCAAACTGGTCCCCTCACGAATTCTTGGAAAGATACGAACCTTGATCGAAATTTACTGGGGCAAGCCCATCTCTCTTGTCGTGTCGCCTGAGGGCGACGTCAAAAACTTCAGCACCATCGAGCAGGTGCATCACTGGCTTCGCAAGAAGTGGCCCGTCGCCGACACCGCGCAAGACCATGCGATCGGGCGTGTCGAGGCCGCCATGGACTGCCTCGGTTCCGTGGGCGATGCGCGCAGCGCCTTCCTTGGCGCCGCCTGCACCGCAGGTTTCGTGCCATTTGAACCAGCGGCTCGTGCCCTTGCGGCCTGACCGGTTAGACCCCGCGGCAGCCCGTCCGCAGCGGAGCCCTCCGGGCGAAGCGCGAAGGCTACAGGCTCTGCGATCGAAACTTTTCGACGGCCTGTTTGTCTCACCGCAAGCTGACCCCACCGATCGTGCAAGATGCGGACAATGTCTGGCGCAAGGGCATGGGCGCCTCCTTCTTGATGATCCCGCCCTGGCTTCCGGCCGCCGAAGCGAGCGCGCAGGTCGAGGCCTTTCTCGATATCGAGAAAGGCCGTCCGCCCTCAGCCTCGAACGCGCACCTGAGCTAAGAGACGCATTTCTCATCTCATTCCTCGGTTGCATCTTGTATCGCCGCCCGCCAGCCCCATCTATAAGAGGCTTAGTTATTCCGACCGCACCCTGTCTCCTTCATCGGCCTCAGTTTGCTTTTCGATCTGACCGGCCGACCTGCCGCATCCTGCGGGCAGATTTTCAAACAAGGAGACAACACGATGGCCAATGGCACCGTGAAATGGTTCAACCCCGGCAAAGGCTTCGGCTTCATCCAACCCGAGAACGGTCGTAAGGACGTATTCCTGCACATCAGCGCGCTCGAACGAGCGGGCCTTTCCCAGGTCGACGACGGTCAGAAAGTGACCTTCGAGATCGAGACCGGCCGCGATGGCCGGGAATCCGCCAAGGATCTCGAACTCGCCTGATAAAATCGTTCGCGGTCCGGTGTCTTCCGGTCCGCGAACGCACCCATGTTGCGAGAGTCTTCTCTGCTCGAATACCTTTGCGCAGTCCAGGTTCGAAACATCTGTAGAACCACCCATCCGGCATTGCGGATCAGGATGTGCGGGCGGGTTCAAAATTCACCTGTCTACGCGGAGAACGATCATGGGCTATTCCCCTCAAAAGAAACAACTCGACCTCAAGGATTTCCTGAGCCAGCCCGCCAAGAAAGGCTTTCGGAAAGGCGTCGGTTTTCGTCGTGCGCCAACAAATCCGACCCCAGTCAAAGCCGGCGCAAAACAGGCTGTGACGAAATAAAAAGCTGCGCCGAGTTAATTGATTTCCCCGCTCCCCGAGTGAACCTGCCTGATGGCCGCCCCCCCCGAGAGACGGGGCTGATCAGTCGGCGTTCAGTGCAAGCCGTTTTCCTGAAGGCCTATTGAGACGTCTTGATCCTTGTTTTGGGCCACGAAACCCTCATGGGTGATGGCCTCCTCGCTGGCCAAGTTCGCCAAAGATTCGGTGCACTACGACTCTTCTCCAGCTTTGGTGATGACCGTTACGCGACATCGTTTCTCTCGCACCGCGCTACCGGCCTTCGGATTGCACGGATAAAAGTGAGACAGGTTGACTGACGCATCCGCCATAGCGGATGTTTGGCTTTCTATCGGGCATTCGAAGCGATGGTAAAAACTGGTGGCCGAACAGGCATATAACGCCGCAAGCCGCTCCGAGCGATTGGCCCGCCGCCTGCATCCAGCAAGATGGGGCGCACACTCGCAAAAGAACAACACAGCTTGAAGTGTCTTGCGGTAGTCGTCGAGAACTCGGCCATGCCAGGTCGGCGTGTGGGATGCAGCGAGCCGCCGCTTGGCCCCAAATCAGTCAGCACAGTCAATCGTGACATTTCCACATTGACGTGGATCACGGACTTAAGCTCCCTTCTCATGGCATCCAACGACAAGTGAACCCACTTTCGCACGCGTTTTGCCTTACCAAGCATTGCTCGCCGAACAGGATATCTGGATGCCCAATGATCCATACGAAACCCTTGGCCTGACCAAGACTGCGACGGCTGACGAAATCAAGAAGGCGTATCGCAAACTGGTGCGGACAAGCCATCCGGATCTGCACCCGGATGACGCGGGCGCCGAAGCGCGGTTCAAGGCGATCTCGGCCGCCTATGAGATCTTGAAAGATCCCGAGACCCGTGCGCGCTATGACGCGGGAGAAATCGACAGTCTCGGCGCAGAACGTCCGCGGCGACAGTATTACCGTGATTTCTCGGGGTCCTCCGATAACACCTACCAGCACGGGCGCGGGTTTGGACCAGATGTTGATCCGGCAGATATCTTCGCGGACATATTGCGCAATCGCGGGCGGCCTGGCGCTGGCGACTTCGGCGACCGTGGGTTTTCCGCGCGCGGCGCCGACGCGCGGTATTCGCTCACCGTGCCATTTCTGGATGCAGCGCGGGGGGCGGAAACCCAAATAACGCTACCCGATGGACAAAGCCTGACCGTCAAGATCCCACAGGGCACCGAAGACGGCCAGACACTTCGGTTACGCGGCAAAGGTGCGCCTGGATATGGAGATGCCCCCGCGGGAGACGCGCTGATTACCGTTCTCGTGGGGTCCCACCCGGTGTTCGACCGCGAGGGGGATGACATCCTTGTAACGCTCCCGATCACCATCGAAGAGGCTATTCTCGGTGGCAAGGTCACCACACCGACCATTGACGGCCCAGTTGGACTCACCATCCCAGCGGGCGCAAGTTCGGGCCAGGTCTTACGTTTACGGGGACGTGGCATCGCCAACGCAAAGCGCAAAACCAAGGGCGATCAGCGGGTTGAGCTGAAGATCGTTACACCGCCCGACATTGACGAGGGCCTGCGTGATTTCCTCACCGAGTGGCGCAAGACACATAGCTTCGATCCGCGTGTCGACTTGATGAAAAGGGCCAGCGCATGACGGACAGTTTTTCCGAAGAGGACGTGATCTCCAACGTCACCCGGCTCACACGAAGTCAGCTTTTGAGCTATGTCGAAGGCGAGCTCGTCCGACCGGAAAAGAGTGACACCGGCTATGTTTTCCGCCGCGTCGACATCGCGCGATTGGAGTTATTGTGCGATCTTTCCCATGATCTTGACCTCGACGAAACGGCGCTGGCTATCGTGGTCTCGCTCCTTGACCAGCTGCATGCTGCGCGACAGGATCTCGTTACGATTGCCCGCGCGCTAGACAGCCTGCCACCGGAACTTCAGACGCGTGTCCTGGCAGCAATGAAACGGCCATGAACACAATGCGCCTCTCCCCCTTTGGAGAAAAGACTAACCTCAAAACGAGGACATTTCAGGGGAACAGGTCACCTGTCTTGCAGTAGTATGGCGGCTCGTTTCATTAACTGCCTCGAAGTGCGGACACTACAGGGAGATTAAAAATGGAAGACCCAATTCAGCTCGGCCAAGGCGTATTCGTGACTGGCGCAGAAAAAACGATCTTCCGATTTGAAGGACGCGCACGGGATGGCTTCGTCACTATTAGCGGATCAGGCGGATTCACGTGCGATGTGCCGGAAGATTGTATTCAAGCTGTCAAAAAGCGCAGCCGTAAGGAATTCGGAAATATCGACTTCCATCGCGACTGACCGCCTGGAATTGAGCCACTGGAACACTCTGAGAATGTCGGCTCCAACACGCTTTGCGCAGCCGCACGAGCGATTGAACCCACAAAACGCGCATCATCTGATTAACGCCTTCACAGGTCGTCGAAACCTACCTCCTCCGCCACGGACACGGCGGCCCGCCCGCTTTGAACGGAGACCTCAACAGAGAGATCGTAGAGCGCGTTGCCAAATCCTGAAAAGCTGCCCGAAATCGGTGAGACCTGATGGATGCCTCGACCGACCGCGACCGGTATCAGGTTCTGCGACCCGACGCTGCGATTTGTCGGATCGAATGCGATCCATCCGGCACCGGGGACGAATATCTCGACCCATGCGTGGGTCGCCCCTGAGCCAGCCGACCCCACAAGGTTCATTTCGGGATTGAAGAGATATCCCGAGACGATGCGGGCTCCGAAGCCGAGATGGCGGACGGCCTCGGCAAGCAGGACCGCAAAGTCGCGGCACGATCCCCAGCCTCGGTCGAGGGTTTCGGTCGGCGACTGGGTGCCCTCGTCGTCCCGGCTCTGGTAGGCAATCTGCGTGAACACACCGGTGCTGATGTCCTTCAACAGAGACAATGTGTCGGTCGGGCGCGCCATGACGAAGCCCTCGACCCAGCGGGAAAGGCGGCCTTTGGGGTCTTGGTATTGCGGGGTGGTCAGCGCCCCCAAGTCCGTCCAGTCGTCCGCGGCGTAGAGAAAAGGATACTGGGCTGCCGAGGAAGCGATAGCAAAGACCGGCCAGGCCGACGCGGTCAGCTCCACGGACGCGCGGCTTTCGATTGCCAGATGATCAGTCTGACAGTCGAACACGGCGGTGGCGATCGCGTTGCCGGCCACATCATGCGCCCACGTTATGTGCGCCGTCGGCGTAATGGAAAGTGCGTGCGAGAGTAGCCGCAATTCGCGCGTCTCACGCGGGCGCAGCATCAACCTGTGCGGCCCGAGAGAGACGTCTCCCCGGTATCGGTAGGTCGTGGTGTGAACGATGTCGAGACAGGCCAAATGGCGCTCCAATAAGGTCCGAAAAAAGTGGCGCCCGCGCCTATGCCCTTGCCGGTCAGCGGTGTCGCGATGGAGCCGGCCTGACCGCCAGGCGCTTCGCTAAGCCTTTCATTTCTCGCGGTCCTGACGGATACCGCGCTATGTTTCAAGCTTGCGAGGGCTGGCGTGTTTCCGGCCTCGTCGGCATCCCTTCGTTTTCTGCCGCCCGAATGGACGCTTCGTAGCGCCGTCTTTCGGGGGCCTTCAGGGGCCCCAGTCCGGGTAGATCGGGATCAGGCGACCGGAATACCGAGTAGAGATGGCGCAGATGCGCCTCCGAGACGCCATCAGCCTTCATGACGAGGCGCACCATCGGATCCGAAAGCATCTCTTCCACGAAAAAGTCCGACAGGGCGCGGCCCGTAAGCCTGTCCTTGGCACGCGCGTGATCGAGATCGGCCAGAGAAACCGTCAGCGTCCTCGCAAGCCCTGGATGCGAGGCCTTGGGATGCAGCTTCACCAGAACGGACGCTTTCCAGGTTTCGGGGTCCTTCCGATCCGGAGGAGAGACCAGCTCCGTCTCGATCTCATACTCTCCCGCCGGGAGTGTCTCGGTAAATCCCGGAAGGCTGAACGGGCGGGAAAAAACCGCAATGGTCTTGCGTGTAAACTCTTCCACCGGCGCAATCCTCTCACATGATGAGCGAATGGCTCGCGCCCCTTGTCAGGAGCGGGGCGCGGGCCTGTTCAGGTCTCACGAAGTCTTGGATTTCGCGGGCGCGTCCTCACTGGCGGCTTTGGGCTCGCTCTTCTCTGCAGGGGGCTTGGCGGTCTTCTCGGGCGTTGGCTTCAGCGCCGCAGCGGCCCGAGTGGTCAGGTCCTTGAAGGACATGTCATCGATCCTTTTATCGCCCGACGTCAACTCTTGGTCCATGTCGGACCGGGATGCTTGTCGTCGGTCTGATCTATATGGGGACGAGGGACCTACTTTACGACGGTCAGGCGCCGATGAAACTGAGATCAGGTGCAATTTCCGGTCCAGCCCCCGAACTCCTTAAGCGCATCCCGATCCGATGTCCGGGACATTCGCACGGGCCAGTCAATGGCGAAAGACCCGTGGCAGGTCATCGCGAGAACAACCGGCAGATAGCTATGTCGGGAACACCGGTGCAAATCACGTGACACCCCGTGGAGCGCAAATGAGCTTCATGCAACTTCTCTGCAATGGCCTGGCTTGCGCAGGGCGGAGCGCCTGGCGATAGTTCGAAAGGAAAATTCAGGACAAGTAGGGATGCGCATGCAAACACTCCGACCTCATGGCCTCGAGTGTGTCACATGGAATGTCCATCGGGGACGCGGGCAGGACAACCGCGTCGATCCGGAACGCATCGTCGACGTGCTTGCATCGGAAGTCTGCGCGCACGGCCCGGAGGTTCTCGCCTTGCAGGAGGCTGATGAGGAAACACCTCCACACGCAGGACTTCTCGATCTCAAAAGGATCGAAGCCGAGACCGGGCTTCGATCCATCCATAGCAACGCGGCGCTGCGCTGGGGGCCGCAGAGCGATGGGTTTCTGGGCGCCATCCTATTTCTCCATCCCGATTTCGAGATCACCGCCACCCATGTCCTCGACCTGCCCGGCCATTGCCATCGCGGCGCGGTGGTGGTGGACACACGAAAGAATGGCAAGGCGCTGAGAATCCTGACCACCCATCTTTCGCTGGGGCAGATGCTGCGCGCCGCGCAAATGCGCACGATCGGGCAGTTCCTGTTTCGGCGCCCGGAGATGCCGACGATCGTGCTGGGAGATCTGAACGAGTGGCGGCCCTGGGGTGGTCTGGCATTCTCGAAAAAGCTCGTCGGGCTGCGCCTGTCGGGCCCGGTGCGCAGAACCTTCCCCGCCACCCGCCCCCTATTGCCGCTCGATCGGATCCTGAGCGACCAGCCCGCTGCCGTGCGCGAAGCGCGGGTTCTCGACGGGCCGGGTATTCGCGTGGCCTCGGATCACCGGCCGCTGGCGGCGCGGGTGCTACTGGCCTGAACGGCGCGGCCACATCCGGCGTAGAAGCCCGTCGCGCAGCCAGAGCGTATGATAGAAGGCTGCGCCGATATGCAGCGCGATCAGGGCAATCAGGCCAAGCCGCGCATAGGCATGAATCGCCTTCGCGGCCGTTTCGAGCCCTTTCTCCTTTGCCACGAGGCGCGGCAGGCCCAGAGCGTCGAGCCCTTCGATCGGATAACCGCCCGCGCGCACGCGCGTGTAGCCCGAAACCACCATCACGAAGACCAGAAGATAGAGAAGCGCATGTGTCACATGGGCGACGCGTGCCTGCCAGTGCGGCGTGGTCGCGGGCAGCGGCGGCGGAGGATGAGCGATCCGATACCCAAGCCGGATCAGCATCAGCGCACCGATGATTACGCCCGCGTTTTTGTGAAAGAGGTAAAGCAGATCCCGGACCGAAGGCGCCAGCCCTTCGGCGATCATCACCTGCCCCGCAGCGATCAACCCGAGGACAAGCACCGCCACGCTCCAGTGCAGCCAGCGGGCCGGGGCCGAATATGCCGCATTCTCCTCATGTCGAGTCTTGCGCATGCTTGCCCCCCAGATTCTCCGAATTATTCGGCTATTCGCTTGCCATAATGAACCATATCATGCGCCATTGCGTTTCTTTAACTATTGTCACGCCGGGGTTGTCTTCATGATCCAGTCGCCTCTCGCGCCACAACAGTTTCAGCGCCTTCTGGCTGCGGCACGCGCGGACCGTCCGTCGGGGGCGGCGTTGCGTATGGCATCGCTGGGGCTGCCGCTGGGACTGGTGGCGGCGTCGATCATCGCGCCCTGGGGATTCGCCCTTGCCTTCCTGAGCTTCAGCGCCGTCGCCTTCGGAACGATCGCAATTTCACTCGCCTTCTGGCGCTCCTACCCACATGGCCGGCTGGGCCTGTGCAACGTGGTTACGCTTTCGCGCGCCGCCCTGATCGTAACCTTGCTCGCCCCGCTTCTCGCGCGCGATCCGACCACGGAAATCCTTGCCTGGTCGATCACGGCGATCGCGACACTGGCCTTCGCGATGGACGGGCTCGATGGCTGGCTGGCGCGCCGCACTGCGCTGGTGTCGCGCATTGGCGCACGCTTCGACATGGAAACCGATGCGGCGCTTGGCTTCGTGCTGTCGGTCCTTGTCTTTGCCTCGGGCACGGTCGGGGCCTGGGTCCTGCTGCTAGGTTCGATGCGCTATATCTACATTGCGCTGGCGCAGGCCCTTCCCTGGCTGAATGCCCCGCTGCCCGAGAGCTTCCGGCGCAAGACGATCTGCGTGGTCCAGATCGCAGCGCTCATCGTGCTGACAATCCCCGGCGTTGATGGCCTGCCCGCGCAGATCATCGCCGCCGCCGCCACGCTCGCGCTCGCCTGGTCTTTCGCGACCGATATCCTCTGGCTCTCCCGGGCCCGCGATTGATGAGCGCAGGGCATAAAATCGCGGGGCTGCTGCTCGCGGCTTGGGTATTTCAGATCGCTCTGGTGCTGCCGGACTACCCGGATGGCCTCGTGCTCAAGACATTTCTGCGCGTCCCACTCGAGCTGCCAGCGATCTTGCTGAGCCTCGCCGTTCTGTCCAGGGGATGGCGCGCGACCAACGCCATCCGAGCCCTGCTTGCGGTCGCGCTGGTGGTGATGGTGCTTCTGAAAATCGCCGATATCGGCAGCTTCATCGCCTTTTCCCGACCGTTCAATCTCGCGGTCGACAGTTTCGTTTTCGATGCTGGACCGAGGCTTGCCGCACGCACGATCGGCCTGCCGCTGACCCTGCTGGCCGGGATCGGCTTGATTGTCGGACTTGGCGCCCTGATCACCGCGCTCTGGTGGGCAAGCGGACAATGGACGGGGCTCGTGCGCGGGGTCGGATGGCGTGCGGGCGCAAGCCTTGGCGCGGCGCTTTGCATTGCTGCCGTAGCACTTCAGGTTTCCGGAACAGCACTCAAGCGTTGGCCCGGGCGCGCCGATACGACCCGGATCGCGGGGTATCACCTCACCCGCTATGTCGAGACCACGCGGAGCCTGCGGCTGTTTTATGCGGCAGCCCAAACCGACCCTTACGCGGGCGCAACCGATCTCTTCACGCGGCTTCAGGGCCGTGATGTACTGATCGTCTTCATCGAGAGCTACGGGCGCGCGAGCTTCGACAACCCGCTCTATGCACCGACGCATCTGGGCACGCTCAAGGCCGCCGAGCCGCGCCTGAGACAGGCCGGCTTGGCGATGCGGTCGGGTTGGCTGACCTCGCCCACGGCGGGCGGGCAGAGCTGGCTTGCGCATTCCACGCTGGAATCAGGGCTGACGATTTCCGATCAGACGCGTTATCGGGCCTTGCTCGCGAGCCCCCGCAAGACCCTGTTCGATCTTGCCGCGGCCTCGGGACTGCGGACGATTGCGGTAATGCCAGGCATTACGATGGACTGGCCCGAGGGGCCAAAACAGGGGTTCCAGACCATCCTCGCCGCAGCCGATCTCGGCTATCGCGGCGATCCGTTCAACTTCGTGACGATGCCCGATCAGTTCACCCTTGCCGCTTTTGACCGGCTCGTGCCGCGCAGTCGGCCCGACGATCCGCTGCTTGCACAGATCGTGCTGCTGTCCTCGCATGCACCCTGGGTCCCGGTGCCGCATCTCGTGCCTTGGAACACGGTCGGCAACGGCACGATTTTCAATGAGATGGCCAATTCCGGCGATCCGCCCAAAATCGTCTGGCGTGATCGCGACCGGGTGCGCGACCAGTATCGCAAAGCCATCGACTATTCGCTGCAATCCATTCTGGCCTTTGCCGAACGGCAAACACGCCACCCCCCGCTGATGATCGTTCTCGGCGACCACCAACCCGCCTCTTTCGTAGCCCAGAGCGAGAGCCGGGACGTGCCGGTTCACCTGATCGGCCCGCCCGATCTGGTCGCCCTGTTTGACGGTTGGAACTGGACCGAAGGGCTCGTGCCCGATGCGCAGACCCCGGTCTGGCCGATGCGCGATTTCCGCGATCGCTTCATCAAGACGCTCAGCGCGGAACCGTCGGAGGCACGCGGATGACGCATCTGGCTCTCAAGTTGATCACGGTCGCGACCGTTCTGGCGGTCACGCTCTATTTCGTCGATCCGACCATCGTATTTTCGCATCTTCGTATGGCGGATTGGCGCTGGCTCGCCCTTGCGGGGATCGCGGTCAATCTGCAGACGGTGCTCTCGGCGCTGCGCTGGCAGGTCACCGCGCGCGCGCTTGGGCAGCGGATTGAGACGGGCGAGGCGATCGGGGAGTATTACCTCGCGCAGCTGGTGAACCAGACCCTGCCCGGCGGGGTGCTTGGGGATGCGGGCCGGGCGATGCGGGCGCGCCGCTCGGCCAATCTCTTGCGTTCCAGCCAGGCCGTCGTGATCGAACGGCTGGCGGGGCAGATCGCACTGGCCGCGGTGGTTCTGGTTGCACTGCTGCTGACGGGACGATTGGTGTGGGCGCTCGAGCTTTTGGGGGCCGCGCTGACGCTGTGGCTTCTCGCGCGCAGCTGGGACCGTTTGGCGCGGCTTCTCGCGCCGCTGCGTCGTGCGCTTCTGGGGCGCGAGGTGCGGGCACGCCAGATCGCGCTCGGGCTGTCGATCGTGACCTGCAATCTTCTGGCCTTCGCCTTCGCCGCGCGTGCGATCGGCACGCAGCTTTCGCCGAGCGCGATCGTGACGCTCGTGCCGCTTATCCTGAGCGCGATGGTGATCCCGCTCAGCATCGCCGGATGGGGCTGGCGCGAGGGGGCAGCTGCGGCGCTGTTCCCGCTGGCGGGCGCAACGCCCGAGGCGGGGCTTGCAGCCGCGACCGCCTTCGGCGCGACCCTGATCGCCTCGGCGCTGCCCGGTCTCGGCTGGGTGCTGCTGCGTCGCGACGCGGCCGCCGCAACTACGTCAAAAGCAAAATGACGCCCGCGCAGGACGCGCTAAGTTGAACAGCAAGGATAGCGAGGAATTTTTCATGAAACGAAACGCTCTTACCCGCCGCGGATTTCTGGCGACCGGCGCCGGCGGCGTTCTCGCCACGAGTTTAGGGCTGCACCCGGTGCTCGCCGCAGGCACCGTTAACCTGCAGCTGTCCTGGCTGCATTCGGTGCAGTTCGGCGGCAGCTATATCGCGAAGTCGAAGGGCTACTGGTCCGATCAGGGCCTCGACGTGAGCCTCACGCCGGGCGGGCCGAACGCCCCGGTCGAGCCGCCGGTCGTCTCGGGGACCGCGCTGGTCGGCATTTCTGCGGCCGATTATACCGCCGCCGCCGTGGCCCAGGGCGCGCCCTTCAAGATCATCGCGGTCGCGATGCAGAAGAACCCCTTCGCCATCGCCTCGCTGCCGGCAAACCCGGTGAAGGAGCCGAAGGATCTCGAGGGCAAGAAGATCGGCATGGCGCTAGCCAATACCCCGGTGCTCAAGGCGCTGTGCAAGCTCAACGACGTGAGTTTCGACGCGATCGAAGTGGTGCCCACGCAATATGACGCGGCCCCTCTGGTCGCTGGTCAGGTCGATTGCCTGCTGTGCTGGGCCACCGATCTGCCCGTCGCGATGACGATGAAGGGGCTCGATCCGGTGACAATGCTGATGGCCGATTTCGGCTATGCGGTGCAATCGCAGACCTATATCGCAACCGAGGACAGCCTCGCCAATCGTCGCAAGGAGCTGGTCGAATTGCTACGCGGCGAGATCAAGGGCTGGACCGATTACCACAAAGATACCGATACCGCGGCCGAGCTGACGGTCAAGATGTTCCCCGATGCGGGGCTCGATCTGGAGACGCAGAAACTGCAAGCGAAACGTCAGGTGCCGCTGATGTTCTCGGACGTCACCGATGAACACGGTTTCGGCTGGTTCACCGATGAGAGCATCGCGGAAAACATCAAGACGCTCGCGCTGCTGGACAAGCCGGTGACGGCGGATCTGTGGGATCGTTCGATCCTCGAAGAGATCCATGCAGGTTGAGCGCGCGTCGGACATAGCGCCGGGCATCACCTGCGAGGGGCTCAGCCGTATCTTCGAAACGGGTGCGGCCCGGATCGACGCGCTGGCCCCGACAGATCTGCAGCTCGACGGCGGGCGCACGACCGCCTTTGTCGGCCCGTCGGGCTGCGGGAAATCGACCCTGCTGCGCCTGATCGCGGGGCTGGACCGGCCAAGCGCTGGCACTGTGCGCATCGGTGGCGAAACCCCGGCCGAGATGCGCCGCCGCGCAGCGCTCGCGGTGGCTTTCCAGGATGCGGCCCTGCTGCCGTGGCGATCGGTGCGCGGCAATATCGCGCTTGCACGCAAGCTCGCGCGGATGGCGCCGGACCCTGCGAAGGTCGATGATCTGATCGCGACCGTGGGGCTTGCAGGCTTCGAGGATCGCCGCCCCGCGGATCTCTCGGGCGGGATGCGCCAGCGCGCGGCGATCGCACGTTGCCTCGCGACCGATCCGCAGCTGCTGCTCCTCGACGAGCCCTTCGGCGCGGTGGACGAGCTGACGCGCGCACGGCTCAATCAAGAATTGCCGGCGCTGTGGCAGGCGCGCGGGGTGACGGCGGTGATGATCACGCATTCGATCTCGGAGGCGGTGCGCATCGCCGATCGGGTCATTGTGCTGTCGCCCCGCCCGGCGCGGGTGGTGGCCGATATCACCGTGCTGCTACCGCATCCGCGCGAGAAGGGTCCCGCGCTGGATGCGCTGATCGAGGAGGTCGGCGCTGCGCTCGCCCGCCACGCGCCCGCGCCTCCCCCGGCCTGGATAGCCTCGTGAGCGCGCCCGCATGATCCTCTCCCCCGCCCGATGGCGCAGGCCCCGGACTGACTGGCTGCGCAGCATCGCGACCGCGCTGGTGGCGCTGATCGCGTGGGAGGCTCTGGCCCGCGCGCTCGCGGGCACCTATCTGATTGCGGGACCGCTGGAGATCGCCTCATACCTTTCCGATCACGCCGGACTGATCCTGCGCGCGACCGGCTGGACCGCGCTCGCGGCGGCGGGCGGTTACGTGATCGGCAACCTAACCGCGATCGCGCTGGCGGCAGTGGCAATCCTGATCCCCGGGGCGGCGCGGCTGATTTCCTCGCTCGCGCTGATTGTCTTTTGCCTACCGCTGGTCGCGACCGGACCCATCCTGCGTGTTCTCTGGGGGCCGGGACTGGGGCCACAGGTGACGCTGGCCGCGTTGGCGGTCTATTACACGACCTTCCTGCCGCTGCTGGTGGGGCTGCGGGCGGCCCCGCCGAACTGGTTCGATCTGGTGCGCAGCTATGGGCGCGGCGGCTGGACCGCGCTTGTCGAGGTGCGCGCGATGGCCGCCATGCCCTATCTGTTCGCGGGCCTTCAGATCGCCGCCCCCGCCGCGTTCCTGGGCGCGCTGGTCGGCGAGTTCACCGGGGCAGAGCGTGGCATGGGCGTGCTGACGATCCGCGCGATGCGCAGCCTCGATGTGGCGGGCACCTGGTCGCTTGCCACCATCGCCGCGGCCGTCTCGATGCTGGCCCATGCCGGAATCGGATGGCTCTGGCGCAGGCTCGACGACGCGCCGCCGCCGCTGATCCTCGCGAGCCTGCCCGATGCCCGCACCGACCGCAGCTGGGCCACGCGGCTGAACCCGATCCTCGTCGCGCTCGTGGTGATCGCGCTATGGTGGCTGTCGATGGATCTCGCCGGGCTGAACCGGTTCTTCGCCAAGCGGCCCGACGACATCTGGGCCTTTCTCGTCACCGCCAGCGGAGCCGCCGATCACCGCACGACCCTCTTCGCAGCCCTCGGACAGACGATGAGCCTAGCTCTGCCCGGCTACGCTCTGGGCCTCGCGCTCGGGCTGGGCCTCGCCATCGCGCTTCTAATGTTGCCCGCGCTGTCGCGCGCGATCATGCCGCTCGCGGTGGCCCTGCGCGCGATCCCCATCGTCATCACCGCCCCGCTCGTCGTGGTCGCGATGGGGCGCGGGGCTGCGGGCACGATCACCATCACCGCCGTGATGATCTTCTTTCCGACCTTCATCGCCTGCTACCAGGGGCTCAAACGCACACCCGCCGCGCTCCTCGACCTCTTCGAGAGCTATGCCGCGACCCGGTGGGAACGGCTGACGCTGGTGCAGTTTCCCGCGATGCTGCCCGCATTCTTCGCCGCTGCACGGATGGCGGTGCCAGCGGCAATTCTGGCGGCGACTACAGCAGAATGGTTAGCCACGGGACGCGGGATCGGTGGACTAATGGCACTGACCGCCTCCACCTCGGATTACGGAATGCTGTGGAGTTCTGTCGTTCTGCTGGCTCTCGTCGCAGTCGCGGCCTATGCCGCCATTGAACGGATCGAACGCGCTGTTCTGCGCCGCTACGGAGCCGAGCAACTGGTCCGCTGATATTGTCGAGGGAGTTCACATGACACGAGCCGCCTTCGCCATCCCGGGCGACATCACGCAACTGACCGGGGGGCATCTACGAGCGCAAACTGCTCGAGGCGCTGCGCGCGGCAGGCCGCGACGTCGCCCATATCGAACTGCCCCCAGCTTCCCCGGCGCTTCGGCGCAAGAGACGGCAACCGCGCGCGCCCAGCTGACCGCCATTCCCGCCGACCGGCCGGTGATCCTCGACGGGCTGGTCTTCGGCTCGATCGAGACGGAGGTGCTCGATGCGATGGTGGCGCCCGTGGTCGCGATGCTGCATCACCCGCTGGGGCTCGAGACCGGCTTGCCCGCGCCGCGCGCGCGACATCTGCTGGCCCGTGAGGCCGAGAACCTCAAGCGCGCCGCGCATGTCGTCGTGCCCAGCCCTCATACCAGCGCGATCCTGCAGGCTGAGTTCGGCGTCGCGCCCGAGCGGATCTCGATCGCCCTGCCCGGCTTCGACCGGCCCGCCCATTGCGACATCGCTAAATCCGCCCCCCCCTGATCCTCTCGGTCGGATTGCTGGCCGCGCGAAAGGGGCATGACGTTCTGATCGACGCGCTGGCGCGGATCACCGATCTCGACGCGCTGGCGCGGATCACCGATCTCGACTCGCAGGCGCAGATCGTGGGAAGCGCGCATGCTCCTGAGGGCGCGCGCGCATCGAGTTCGCCAAGCATCGGATGGAAGCGGCGATGCACGGGCCCAATCCTCGCCTGAGGCACGGGCAATGTAGTGAAGCCCCCTCGTCTCAACGGAGTTGCCCGATAAAGTAATATCCCACATGATGACTGCTGAGTTTCCTGCAGATCAGATTGAACCTGACGCCGCTCCCCGACGCGAGAAGGAACCACATGCCGTCCCCACCCTATCCGCCCCCGACAAGCGCGGCGAATCTTCACCCAGTCGACACCCGGCTTCTGGCGGAAAAGCAGCATATCATCTCGAGGCTCCACGCACTGCCCCCGAGTGAGGCCCTTCACGCGGTCTCAGCCAGGGCGGAAGGACTTAGCAGCGAGGAAGCCGCGCGGCGCCGAGTCGCGCACGGCCCCAACCGGCTTCCCGAACCGCCCCGACGAAGCCCGCTGCTGCGCTTCCTGGCGCACTTCCACAACGTGCTGATCTATGTGCTGCTCGCCTCCGCTGCGGTGACAGGGGCTCTTCAGCATTGGCTGGACATGGGTGTGATTCTTGCCGTGGTAATCGTCAACACGGTGATCGGCTATGTCCAAGAAGGTCGCGCCGAGCAAGCGATGGCCGCGATCCGGGATATGCTGGCGCCGCGCGCGGCGGTGCTGCGCGACGGACGACGACAGACCCTCGAGGCGGCCGATCTGGTGCCCGGCGACATCGTGCTGATCGAGGCGGGTGATCGGGTGACAGCCGATCTTCGGTTGATCGCGGCCCGGGGGCTGAAGGCAGAGGAGGCAATCCTGACCGGCGAATCCGTGCCGGTCGACAAGGGCACCGCATCGGTCGCGGAGGAAGCGCCGCTGGGCGACCGGAGTTCGATGCTCTTCTCGGGCACGCTGGTCGCCGCCGGGGCGGGACGCGGCGTCGTCGTGGCGACGGGCGCACAGACCCAGATTGGCCGGATTAGCGGCATGCTGAGCCGAGTTGAGACGCTGACGACGCCGCTCGTCGCGCAGATGGACCGCTTCGCCCGCTGGCTGACGGCCTTCATCCTTATGGTGGCGGCGACACTCCTGACCTACGGCTACTTCGTCGGACACCTGCCCTTTGCCGATCTGTTCATGGCCATTGTCGGCCTCTCGGTAGCTGCGATTCCCGAGGGATTGCCAGCGGTGTTGACGATCACCCTCGCTGTCGGGGTGCAGGCAATGGCCCGACGGAACGCCATCGTTCGCCGCCTGCCGGCGATCGAGACGTTGGGCGCAGTCTCGGTGATCTGCTCGGACAAGACCGGAACGCTGACGCGCAACGAAATGACGGTGGCCTCACTCGCCGCGACCGAGCACGTTTATTCCGTGATGGGCAACGGTTACGCCCCCGAAGGCGCAGTGCGCTGGCGCGATGCCGATATCGACCCGGACGACCACGCGGTGCTGATGGAATTCGCCCGCGCCGCGGCGCTTTGCAACGATGCGCTGCTGCACAGCCATGCCGAAGGCTGGCGTGTCGAGGGCGACCCGATGGAGGGTGCGCTCATGGCGCTCGCCGGCAAGGTCACTCGAGACGGGCCCGAGCCCTTCCGCGAATGGTCCCGTGCCGATGCAATCCCCTTCGATGCCGCGCATCGCTACATGGCCACGCTGCACCGCGACCGCGAAGGCCGCGCCTGCATCCACGTCAAGGGCGCTCCCGAGGCGGTGCTTGCACTCTGCGCCGACCAGCGCAGCGCCGACGGCAGCACGGAACCGCTGGACGTCGATCACTGGCACGCAGCGATCGAGGAGCTCGCTGCCGAGGGCCAGCGGGTGATCGCGATCGCCACACGCGCGGTGTCTGCGGGCCACGCCGAGTTGGTGTCGGCTGACCTCGAGGGTCAGCTGACCCTCGTCGGGCTGATCGGCCTGATCGATCCCCCGCGGGCCGAAGCCATCGACGCCGTCGCCGACTGTCATGCCGCGGGTATCCAAGTGAAGATGATCACCGGTGACCATGCCGCCACGGCGCGCGCCATCGCCGGAAGAATCGGGCTGAAGAACGCCGAGCGCGTTCTCACCGGCGCGGATATCGAGGCGATGGACGACGCCGAACTGGCCGACGCGGCCGTGAAGACGGACATCTTCGCGCGCACCTCTCCGGCCCACAAATTGCGGCTCGTAACGGCCCTTCAATCGCAGGGGCTGACCGTCGCCATGACCGGAGACGGGGTCAACGATGCACCCGCGCTCAAGCGCGCCGATGCCGGGATCGCCATGGGTCGGAAGGGCAGCGAGGCAGCCAAGGAGGCCGCCGAATTCGTACTCGCCGACGACAATTTCGCATCTATCGCCGCCGCAGTGCGCGAGGGCCGGACGGTCTATGACAATATCAAAAAGGTCATCAGCTGGACGCTACCCACCAATGCGGGTGAGGCAATGACGATCGTCGCAGCGCTCTTTGCCGGCATGACACTGCCGATTTCGGCGGTGCAGATCCTCTGGGTAAACCTGATCACCGCCGTGACGCTGGGCGTCGCGCTCGCCTTCGAGCCGTCCGAGCCCGGCACCATGCGCCGGCCCCCTCGCCCGCGCGCCGCGCCGCTGTTGACGGGTCAGCTGATCTGGCACATCGTGCTCGTCTCGTCGCTATTCCTGATGGCGGTCTTCGGGGCTTATTTCTACGCCATCGACCGGGGCTATCCGCCCGTCCTGGCGCAGACGATGGCGATGAACACATTGGTCGTGCTCGAGATTTTCCATCTCTTCTTCATCCGTAACATCCACGGCACCTCACTCACCTGGGCGGCTGCGCGGGGAACGCCGATCATCTGGGTCTGCGTACTCACCGTCATAGCCGCTCAGCTCGCGATCACCTACGTCCCCCCTTTGCAGAAGGTGTTCGGAACACAAGCGGTGCCATTCCCCGAAGGCGTATTGATCATCCTGATCGGCGTCGTTTTCTTCGTTTTGATAGAGATCGAGAAGCAGATGCGGCTCGCACTTCGAAGCCTCACGCCCCGATAAGAACCGATTTCAGGAAGATCAAAAGGGCGGACCTCTTCGCATTGATGATGTAACCGCCCTCCGACGGCATCGATGTGCCAAGGTGGGTCTGCGATGATCCACAAAGGAGGACGGTCATGTCGGAGATTATCACGGTCGGGCTCGATCTGGCGAAGAATGTGTTTCAGGTCCACGGGGCAGATGGAGCGGGGCAACCTGTTCTGCGCAAGAAGTTGCGGCGAGCGCAGGTTCTGGAGTTTTTCAGTCAGCTGCCGTCCTGCGTTGTCGCGATGGAAGCATGTGGCGGCGCGCATTACTGGGGCCGCGAGATCTGCAAGCTGGGCCACGATGTGCGACTGATCCCACCAGCCTATGTTAAACCCTTTGTGAAGCGTCAGAAAAACGATGCGGCCGATGCCGAGGCGATCTGCGAAGCGGCGCTGCGCCCAACGATGCGCTTCGTGCCAGTGAAGAGCGGCGAGACCCAGGGCGCGGCGATGGTGTTCCGGGTTCGCGAGCTTCTGATCCGTCAGCGCACCCAGGCGATCAATGCGCTGCGCGGTCATCTGGCCGAGTTCGGGCAGGTCGCGCCACAAGGAGCGTCCAACGCCTCGAAGCTGATTGTTTTCGTCGAAGATCCGGAGAGCGGCTTGCCCGCTGAGGCGACGGCCACCCTGCAAGTTCTGGTAGGAACCCTGGCACAGCTCGAGGAGCAAATCAGGAAGCTCGATGCCGAGATCGCCCGCTGCGCCAAGGACAACGAAGTGGCGCGGCGCCTGATGTCAGTCCCGGGCATCGGCCCGCTGATCGCTACGGCCATCGCGACCCTCGCGCCTCCGCCCGAAACATTCCGCAAGGGTCGGGATTTTGCGGCCTGGCTCGGTCTTGTCCCGCGGCAGCATTCGACCGGCGGCAAGCAACGGCTCGGAGCGACGACGAAGATGGGGGAGCGGTCGCTTCGCCGTCTGCTGATCATTGGCGCCAACAGCGTTATCATCAAGCGGCACGTCCATCGCGAGGCACAACCCGGCACATGGCTGGGTGATCTGCTGACACGCAAGCCACCGATGCTGGTGCGCGTCGCCCTTGCGAACAAGATGGCGCGCATCGTCTGGGCCTTGATGGCCCGGGGCGGTGTCTATCGATCTCCGGTCGGCGCGGTGTAGAACCAACGTCGGCCGCGAGGACGTCGGAGCGTAAGAGGGCAAGGAGCAGTTTGGCGCAACAGTCGTGAGACGGGATCGGGAGAACCAGTGCGCAACAGAGTGCCTTTGAGCACGCGGCGTTGATTTGGACCCGATCTTCGAACACCATACGGGCCCGCGACATCTGTGAGGTCGCATCATGAGGCCGGACATATGTCAGCACCCGACGACGTGTCAGAAAAGCTCTGAAAATACCTCTTGCGTTTGGGGCGGTTACATATGTTGCGCTAACTCCGGCTCTCGAAAGAACCCTAAATCCCGGTCACAGCCTGCGCACGGAATTTCCGCCTGCGACGATTGCGCGGATCAGCTCTGCCGTGGCCAGATGCGCCTCCCCTGCGAGAGATGCGGCAGCCGCGTTTTCATGACTTGTGGCCGCATCTTCGAGCACGCCGACGACATCGGCCTCCGACAGCAAACCACGATCGTTCATCGCCAAGAGCAACGCCTCGCAGATCGACAGCGCAGCGATCCCTGCATATTCCGATTTCGAGGACATTGGTTTCGGCCTTTCCTTGTGGAATTTGGGTCGCCACCGGCTGGTAATGGTGCCAACATGCAATATGACAGAAATTCCTTTCGGCTGGACTGATCAAAAGCAGCTTAGGCTTGCGACACCAAGTCTGTGCTGACCGGGACCAATGGAAAGCAAGCCACGGATGGAAGACACCCCACTCGCGCGCAAGCTTTCGGCATTCGTCACCCTAACGGATCAGGAACGCACGGCTCTGAAGCTCTTATTTCGCCGCCGCCGCTCGTTCGCGGCGGGACGCGATCTGGTTCATCAGGGCCAATCAGAACACGCCACCTATATTCTCTCGAAAGGATGGGTCTCCTCCTACAAGATCCAGCCCGATGGCGGGCGCCAGATCGTCGACTTTCAGGTCCCCGGTGATTTCCTGGGCCTGCGCAGCATACTCTTGCGCACCTCCGATCACAGCTTCGAGCCGGTGGTCAAGATCGAGGCGGCAGAAGTGCGGCTGGATGAGTTGCTCGATGTTTTTGAGACCACACCGCGGCTTGCGACCGCCATCCTTTGGGCGGCCTCTCGCGACGAGGCGATGGTCGTCGAGCATCTTGTGGGGATTGGCCGTCGCAGCGCGGATAAACGCGTCGCACATTTTCTCCTCGAGCTTGGCGAGCGCCTTTCTTTCGTGGGCTTTGCGGACAAGCGCGGCTTCGATTGTCCGCTCACGCAGTATCATCTGGCCGATGCTCTGGGGCTAAGCGCGATACACGTCAACAGAGCGCTTCGCCGGCTGCGCGAGGATGGGCTGGTCACCTTTCGCTCGGGCCGCGTTTCCTTCCACGATTACGACCGGCTGATCAGCGAGGCAGAGTTCGATCCTTCCTACATGGACCAGGAAGGCCCATTGCTGACGTGATTGCACTCGGCACGCTGATCCATGTCAGGACCGTTCCTTATGATCGCGCTAATATAAGATGGGAAGTTTGAGCGGAGGTCCTCGAAACCGACCCGCAAGGAAACTTCAGTTAGGCGAGGTCTAAATGCTGCTTAATAGTCAACTCACCTGCGCATCATCATCGACCTGTCGACAGTTCGTGGAAGATGGAATTGGATTCTTCGGGGAGATTGACGCATGCGCGGCGAAAGCCTTGGCGACGCGAACACACGTCGCCCGCTTCCCTTCGGGCACGACCATCTTTGCCCAGGGCGAACCCGCTGCCTCGATTGGTATTCTATGTTCTGGAATCGTCAAAGTCGTCAACCAGACTGAAGACGGTGAAATGCACATCCTGAGCCTGCTTTCCCCCGGCGATATCATTGGTGATCTCGGAACCTCCGAGAACAGGTTGGCTTGGGAAGCTGCGACAGATGTTGCCCTTTGCTGGATGACGCGTTCGAGTTTTGAAGCGCTGCTGTCCGAGCACGCAGCGTGGCAGAAAGGCTATCTCGCCGCGACCGTCCGCCAGCTCGAGAAGGAACGCCTCTGGGCGTCATCCCAGCGCGGCAAGGGAACGACACAACGTGTTGCGGCCTTATTGTTTGCGCAGCTGCCAGCGGAATCCAGCACGACGAATACAGAGTTGCCGATATCACTTAAGCGGCGCGACATCGCCTCTCTGCTGAGTATGTCCTGCGAGTCTCTCTGCCGAGCTCTTCACAAGATCAGAGAGACAGGGGCAATCCGCATGCCTACGCCCGCTCTGATCGTCGTGCAGCAGCCTGGCACTTTGCTCGCGATCGCAAAAGGCGTGGGGGCCTCGCTCCCCAACGGCATGAGGAACCGACCGAAACTCAACAACTCTTTTCCGATAACGGCCCATACGCCAAGGCGTATGAAGCCAGTCATGATCAAGGCTATCGAAGATGAAATCGGCTTTCTGCTGCCAATCGGGAGGCCATGAGCAGACGCTGCGACCGCGCATCTGCGCTCGAAACCACCTTGCTGACAGCGTGTTATACGAGGACCCAGTGGTCAATCCGCCGAGATTCATCTGAGGCGTCGGCGCAACGGGTGCTCGCCGCATGCAAGGCCCTGAAATCGGGATAGCTGAAAGTGAATGCTCCCCGTTCTCTGCTCACACATCGTGTTCGGAGAAAAGGGAGTTCGTTCGGTCAGCGCGAGCGTCAGGATCTGGTCGTCGCGGGGAAGGTGTCCGGTTCCAAACCATCGTCCTCGCGGATACCGGCAGCTCAGTTTCTCTGTGAGATGAGCTGATGGTTGAGCTACTCCCCATCTCTTGGACAGGATCTGACGTAAATTAAGCTACTCGTTGCACCTGCTGACCGGGTTGGTTGATATCATTTCTCTGCCAATACACCAGCGCCGGTGGCTTGCCGCCGAGGGCTGAGTGAGGGCGCTGGTGGTTGTAGAAGGTCATCCATTTCCGGATGGCCGCCTTCGTCTCCGATCCTGTCTCCCAAGCGTGCAGGTAGACGCACTCGTATTTCAGGGTGCGCCACAGCCTCTCGATGAAGATGTTGTCCAGGAAGCGGCCTTTCCCATCCATCGATATGCGCACGCCGGATCGACGCAGCGTGTCCGTCCAGGCGAAGGACGTGAACTGAGACCCTTGATCGGTATTCATGATCTCGGGCGGGCCGAACTTGTGGACGGCTTCGTTCAGCGCTTCGACGCAGAAGTCGGCCTCCAGCGTGTTCGAGATCCGCCAGGCCAAGACCTTTCGCGTGTGCCAGTCCATGATCGCAACGAGGTATAGAAATCCGCGCCTCATGGGCAGGTAGGTGATATCCGAGCACCAGACTTGGTTCGGGCGATCCACTCGCAGACCTCGCAGCAGGTAGGGATAGGTCTTGTGGCCCTTTGCGGGCCTGCTGGTGTTGGGCTTCTGGTAAATCGGCATCAGCCCCATCAGGCGCATCAGTCGCCGTATCCGCTTCTCGTTCACCAAGTGTCCGTCGTTACGCAGATGCCAGGTCATTTGCCGGACGCCGAAGAACGGGGTCTCCAGGAACTGCTCGTCGATCCGTCGCATCAGGCCGAGGTTCTGTTCGGTCTCGCCCTTGGGGGTGTAGTAGAAAGACGAGCGCGCGATCGACAGCAGCTTGCACTGCTGGCCGATCGACAGGTCCGGGTGGTGAGGCTCGATCATGCCGCGCCTCACTTCCCGCCCCAGGGCTTCAGCTTTCGTTCCAAAAAAGAGTTGGCCACCGCCAGCTCCCCGATCTTGGCGTGGAGCTCCTTCACCTGCTCCTCGTCGATCTCGGGCTTCTTGCGGCCCCCGCGCTCGAACACGCCGGACGCGCCTTCGAGCAGGGCCCGCTTCCATTGATGGATCATCGTCGGATGCACCCCGAACCGGCTCGCCAGTTCGGCCGCTGTCTCTTCACCCTTCAGGGCTTCCAGCGCGACCTTTGCCTTGAACTCGGGCGCGTGCTGCTTGCGTTTCGACATCTCTGATCTCCTTCTCGTCGAAGATCAGCAGACTGCAAATCGTAGCTTATGTCAGTGTCCGAATTTCAGGGGGTAGCTCAGGTGTCCCGTGGCAGGTCAACTGCCCTGCACTCTTCGAACTCCCGTGCGAAAAACCAGGAAGGTGACCTTCGCCGTGCCAAGTCAAAGCCCGCTGGCATAGGAAAACACATGGGCCGGATACCCTCAGGGTGTTCGGTAACAGCCATTTCGCGGCCTGACTGAATATTATCGAACATGCAGCGCCGATGGGCTTCGGGTGTTCGATAAACAACACTCTTTCATACGGGGGTGTTCGGATCGCAACGCAGCATGTCAGTTATCGAACACGCCTGCCCGATATCAACTGATT
This sequence comes from Thioclava sp. ISO4, assembly GCF_058105145.1. Lineage (NCBI taxonomy): Bacteria > Pseudomonadati > Pseudomonadota > Alphaproteobacteria > Rhodobacterales > Paracoccaceae > Thioclava > Thioclava sp. ISO4. Next base: position 1,290,066 of record NZ_CM176571.1, on the reverse strand, counting down.
GATATACATATGAAACCAGTGCCGCGAAATGCTGCGAAACGAACACCCCGACGCTATTTTCGTGCCGCAGCCTTCCCAGGAGGATGTTGCTTCCGCATTCGTCGGCGGATGTTCTTCTTCATCGACTCCGCCGTCGGCTTCGCTGTTCCGGCTTTCTGTTTCATCTTCACGCCTTGGTGGTTACGATGAGCCAGAAACTCGCCGTTACAAAATCAACTCAGATGTCCCAGGGGCGCTGACGGGGGACAGGCGTTTTCAAGACTGCCCGCCCCCTTCATGCAAGCAGGCAAACTTCACCGCCTATAGGTGCTCGACCAAGGATATCCCGTTGCCTGACGTATAGTGTCGGGCATGCAAAAGACGGGAGCGACCCTGCTCGACTAACGACATGGAGCACCCACCCTCCCCGCAAGGCATTGAATTCTACAGAATCGAGATAATGTCTCATGCCGCAAAGGAGCCCCCCTCTTTGGTAGTTACGCAGCTATGATCGCCCCCGGCTGCGCGATCACCTCGAGCGCGCAGGCATGCGCCTGAACAAGGCAGTCCTTGTCTGAAGCGCCCCGAAAATGCGCGGCGAGCCATGCACCGTTGAAACTGTCGCCAGCCGCGGTGGTATCGACCACCTTTTGCGCGGCAGCCAGGTCGAGCGGCTTGGCGGTGGGATCGAACGATATCGCCCCTCCCGCGCCCATCTTCAACGCGCCTTTGCGCGCGCCCCAGCCGTTGAGCCGCGCGCGCACCGCTTGCGCATCGCGATCACCGAACAGCGCCATCTCGTCATCCAGCGATGGCAGCGCGATATCGGCGATCCGCCACGCAGCCTCCGTCACCGCGCGGGCGGTCTCGGCATCTTCCCACAGCCGCGGGCGGTAGTTGGAATCGAAAGCCACCCGGGCGGGATGTGCCGCCAGATGCGCCAAGAGCGACAGGCGCACCGGATGGGGCAGGATCGCCAGCGTGATCGCGCTGAGGTAGATCAGATCGACCCCTTCAAGCTGCGCGAACCCGTCCTCGAACAGGCAGCGCGCCGCGGATTGGTCGCGCCAATAGGAAAAGCTGCGCTCGCCCTCTGCGTCGAGCGCGATCGCGTAGATCCCGGGCAGGCGCTCGGGGTGGCGGCGGATGCGCGCGCAGCCCACACCTTGGGCGGCGATGAAAGCGCTCATGCGATCGGAGACAGCATCGCGCCCCAGCACGGTGACGAATTCGACCTGCGCCGCCTCCCCGGCCGCGCGCGTAAGATAAACCGCCGTGTTGAGCGTATCTCCGGCAAAGCCGATCTGCTGCTCGGGGCGATCGAAAGACAGCTCGACCATCGCTTCCCCGACGCAGGCGATCACGGGTTTCTTCGTCACATCACCGCTCCGATTTGCCACGGCTGGAATTCGTTATCGCCCAGTCCGAGGTCTTCCGATTTGGTCTTCTCTCCTGACGCGACCCTCAAGATCGCCTCGAAGATTTCCGCGCCCTTGTCAGCGATCGACACGCCTTGGCTGAGGATGTCACCGCAGCCGATATCCATATCGTCGGGCATCGCCTCCATCAGCCGGTCCGAGGTCGCCAGCTTGATCGTCGGCGCGGGCTTCGAGCCGAAGGCGGAGCCGCGCCCGGTCGTGAACACCACGATCTGCGCGCCCGCCGCGATCTGGCCCGTGGCCGAGACCGGATCGTAACCGGGGCTGTCCATGAAGCTCAGCCCCGGCGTGCGGACCTGTTCGGCATAGTCATAAAAGGCCCGCAGCGGCGTCGCCCCGGCCTTCGCGACCGCGCCGAGGGATTTCTCGAGGATCGTGGTGATCCCGCCCTGCTTGTTGCCGGGGCTGGGGTTGTTATCCATCGAGCCGCCGCCCTGTGCGGCATAGCCTTCCCACCAGTCGAGACAGCCAAGGAGTTGCTCCGCAACCTCGGGTGTCGTTCGGCGCAGCAGCAGGTCTTCGGCGCCATGGATTTCAGGTGTCTCGGAGAGGATCACGCCCCCGCCCTGCCCCACGATCAGGTCCGAGGCAACACCCAGCGCCGGGTTTGCAGTGATCGCGGAGAACCCGTCCGAGCCGCCGCATTGCAATCCGATCCGCAGCGCGGAAACCGGGCAGGAGCTGCGGCTGGCCTTGTTTACCTCCGGCAGTATTTCACGGAGTTTCGTCTTGATCGCCTCGATCGTGGCGCGGGTGCCGCCGGTCTCCTGAATGGTCAGCGCGTGGAACCGTTCGGTCCCGGCCGACCCGAAATGCGCCTCCATGCGCGCAATCTGCATCACCTCGCAGCCCAGTCCCACGAAGATCGCCGCGCCGACATTGGGATGGATCGCATGGCCCCAGAGGACACGCTCGAGGCTGTCCGCCCCGCGCCCGCTCGCCGCCATGCCACAGCCGGTGCCATGGGCGAAGGCGACGACGCCATCGATGTTGTCATAAGGATCGAGCGCGCCCTCAGCCGTGATCTCGGCGGCTGCGCATTTGATCACCGTGGCCGAGCAGTTCACCGTTGCGCAGAGCGCGATATAATTACGCGTGCCGACCCGACCGTCGGCGCGTTCGTAGCCCATGAAACTGCGGGGCGCGCCCTTCGGGATCGCGGCCTCGGCGTTTGCGAGATCCGCGCCGATCTGGTGGGTCTCGTCATGCTTGGAATAGCTGACATTGTGGCTATGGACATGTTCGCCCACCGCGATCGGGGCGCTGGCCCGGCCGATAATCTGGCCAAACTTGATCACCGGATCACCCTCGGCCATCGCGACGCGCGCCAGCTTGTGCCCGGCGGAAACCGGATGTGCGAGCGGCTCGCCGGTGCCGAGCGGCGTGCTGCCGGCATCCGCCCGCGCGGGCAGAACGGCGACCGTGTCGCACGGATGCAGTGTAATCGCTTCAGCCATCGCGACGCCCCCTCAATCCGGCGATCACGCCGCGCATCTCGGCCAGCCCGCGCATCCGCCCGATCAGCGGATAGCCAGGGAAAGAGCCGCGCGTGGCGTCGTCGAGCAGGACATGACCGTGATCGGGCCGGAACGGGATCTGTGGGTCCGCACGCCCCTCGGACGCCCGGCGTGTTTCCTCGGCGAGCAGTGCGGCAGCCACCGCGACCATGTCGGTGTCGCCGCCCAGATGCGCGGCCTCCTCGAAACTGCCATCGGGATCTTTGCGCACGTTACGCAGATGCGCGAAATGGATACGCGGCGCAAAGCGCTCGGCGATCGCGGGCAGATCGTTGGCCGGGTTCGCCCCGAGCGAGCCGGTGCAAAGCGTCAGCCCGTTCGCGGGACTATCATGCGCCCGCAGGATCCAGTCGATATCCTCGGCGTTGGAGACGACACGGGGCAGACCCAGAATGTCGCGCGGCGGATCGTCGGGATGGACGCAGAACCGCAGCCCCAGTTCCTCCGCCGTGGGGATCACCTCATCGAGGAAGCGTTTGAAATTGCGCCGGATCTCGTCGCGATCGATACCGTCATAAAGCGCGAGCTGGTCCCGCAGCCCGGCGATGTCGTAGCGGTCATAGGCACCCGGCAGACCCGACATGATCGCGTGCAACAGCGCGTCACGCTCGTCTTGTGTCGAACCCTCGAACCAGGTCTTGGCGCGGGCGCAAACGTCGGGCGTGTAATCGTCCTCGGCCCCTTCGCGCTTCAGCATGTGAATCTCAAAAGCCGCCATGCGATAGGCCTCGAAGCGCAGGCAGCTACCGCCTGTCGCAAGTGGCGCGGTCAGATCGGTGCGGGTCCAGTCCAGAACAGGCATGAAATTGTAGCAGATCGTGGTGATGCCCTCGGCGGCGAGATTGGCCATCGATTGACGGTAATTGGCGAAGAGCGCGCTCAGATCGCCTTCGCCGCGCTTGATCCGCTCATGGATCGGCAGGCTTTCGACCACGTGCCAATGCAGCCCCGCCGCCTCGATCCGGGCGCGCCGCTCCGTGATCGCCTCGCGCGACCAGACCTCGCCATAGGGGATCTCGTGCAAGGCGGTTACGATGCCGGATGCGCCCGTCTGCACGATCTGCGGCAGGGAAATCGTGTCCAGCTCGGGGCCATACCAACGCCAGATCTCGATCATTGGAGAACCTCCCGCACCGCGGCGCGCGCGCCTTTTTCGACGAGCGCGCGATAGGCCTCCGTGACCGGGGCCTGCAGGGATTGTGCGAGCTCGGGCGGAAACACAGAACGCAACGACAGAAGCGCCGCAACCTTGCCCTCGGCATCCGCGGCACTGTCGGAGAGCGCACGCAACTCAGCGGCCAGCGGGTCTTTCACCTCGATCGGCTGCCCGCTCTCGTCGACGCCGCCGACGTAGCGCATCCAGGCCGCGATCGCGAGCATCAGGCCCGGGCAGCTCCGCCCGGCCTTCAACGCATCGGCGACGGTGGCCAGAATGCGCTGCGGCAGTTTCTGGCTGCCATCCATCGCGATTTGCCATGTCCGGTGACGGATCGCGGGATTGGCGTAGCGCTCTGCGAGCGCGTCGGCATAACGCTCGAGCGAGACGCCCGGCGGCGGGGTCAGCGAAGGGATGATCTCGTCGCGCCACAGATAGCGCACGAAGTCGGCCATCACCTCGTCGTCCATCGTGTCGGAAATCGTCTCGAACCCCGCCAGATAGCCAAGATAGGCCAGAGAGCTGTGGGTGCCGTTCAGCATCCGCAGTTTCATATGCTCGAACGGAGTGACGTCGCTGACCATCTCGACACCGACCGCGCCCCAATCGGGCCGCTCGCCATCGACGAAATCATCCTCGATCACCCATTGGCGGAACGGCTCGTGCATTACCGGCAAGGCGTCGTGCCAGCCGGCGAGCTCTTCGAGCCGCGCGATGTCCTCGGGCTTCGTCGCGGGCACGATGCGGTCCACCATGGTCGACGGGAACCGCCCCTCAGCCGCGATCCAGTCCGCCAGCTCCGGGTCGATGCGACGCGCCAGATCCAGTACCACGCCGCGCAGCAGCCGGCCGTTTTCGGGCAGGTTGTCACAGCTCATCGCGGTGAAGGGACGCAGGCCGCGCGCGTGGCGCAGCTGCAGCGCACGCACAAGATAGCCGGGCGCAGAGACGGGCAGGTCGTTGGCCATGTCATGCACGATATCGGGATGATCGGGGTCAAGCGCGCCGGTCGCGGGCGAATGGCAATAGCCCTTCTCAGTGATCGTGAGCGATACGATGCGCACATCCGGATCGGCCATCACGTCGAGCACTGCTTGCGGATTTTCGCGGGCCACCAGAATATCGCTGACGATCTCGATGCGCTCGGGCGTTTCGCCCTCGGGGCCGAACTCCAGCCCGCTATAGGCGAAATCCTGCGGCGCCAGCGCATCGCGCATCCGCGACGATTGCAGCGACACGCCGGTGATCCCCCAGTCGCCGCCGCTTTTCGCAGCAGCCTCAGCCGTGTAGATCGCCCCATGGGCGCGGAAGAACGCGCCGAGGCCGAGATGGACGATACCGGTTTTGAGCTTCGCGCTTTCGCGAGTGAGACGTTCAGCGGGCAAGCCAGCCTCCATCGACATTCAGGACCGCGCCATGGATGTAGCGCGCGGCGGGGGAACACAGGAAGGCGGCGGTGCCGCCGATATCGGAAGGATCGCCCCAGCGCCCGGCCGGAATTCGCGCAAGGATCGCTTCGCTGCGCTCTGGATCGGCGCGCAGAGCCTCGGTGTTGTTGGTCGCGATATAGCCGGGTGCGATGGCGTTTACGTTGATCCCTTTGGCCGCCCATTCGTTGGCGAGGATCTTGGTCAGCCCCGCCACACCATGCTTGGACGCGGTGTAGGACGGCACGCGGATGCCGCCCTGAAAGGATAGCAGCGAGGCGATGTTCACCACTGCCGAAGGCGTATTGCCCTGCTCGAGCGCGGCGCGGGCGAAGGCTTGCGTGGTGAAGAACAGCGCCTTGAGGTTCACGTCCATCACCGCGTCCCAATCGGCCTCGGTGAACTCCAGACTGTCTTCGCGCCGGATGATGCCCGCGTTGTTCACGAGGATCGAATAGCCCGCATCCGTGAAGACATCCTGCGCGGCCATCGGGTCCGCGAAGTCGAGGAGCAGCGCCTCGCCCTGCCCGCCCGCATCCGCGATCATCTCCAGCGTCTCGGTGCATTCGCGCCGCCCCGCGCAGGTCACATGTGCCCCTTGCGCGGCGAGCGACACTGCGATCGCCTGACCGATGCCGGTATTCGCGCCGGTGACGAGGGCGCGGCGGTTCTTTAGCGAAAACGGGCTCATTTCAGGTCCGCCGGCTGCACGAAGTCCATGTCGGTGTAATCGACATTGTCGCCCGCCATCGCCCAGATGAAGGTGTATTCCCCGATCCCGGCCCCGGAGTGGATCGACCACGGCGGCGAGATCACAGCCTCCTCGTTGGCGATCATCATGTGGCGGGTCTCGGTCGGCTCGCCCATCAGGTGCAGCACGCGCGCCTCGGGCGTCATGCCCCAGTAGAGGTAGGCCTCCATCCGGCGGTCATGGACATGCGCGGGCATCGTGTTCCAGACCGACCCCTCGACCAGTTGGGTATAGCCCAGCACCAGCTGGCAGCTTTCCATCACGGTCGGATGGATGAACTGGTTGATGACGCGTTTGTTGGAGGTCGCAGCTTCGCCCAGCTCGACGCGGTTCGCCTCGGCAAGCTTGATCAGGCGATGCGGACAGGCGCGATGCGCGGGGGCGGAAACCAGATAGAACCGGCCGTCGCCCTCGAAGGTCACCGGTCCTGCGCCCATGCCCAGATACAGGACATCACCGCGCCCCATCTCCCAAGTCTCGCCAGCGGCTGAGACGCGTCCCGTGCCGCCGATATTCACGACGCCCATTTCGCGCCGCTCGAGGAAGGTGGCGGTCCGCGTCTCGTCCACCACGTCGAGCGTCAGCGATGCGCCATTCGGCACCGCGCCTCCGAGGGTGAACCGGTCGTAATGCGTGTAGATCAAGCGGATCTCGCCGGGCGCGAACAGCCCCGTGCCCAGGAAATGCTCACGCAGCTCTTGCGTGCCCATGGTGCGGGCGTGATCGGGATGGATGGCGTGGCGGGTTTCTACGCTGAGCATTGAATGTCCTTTCACAAAAAGTCGTCGCGGCGCGGGGTAAAGCAGTCGAGCAGCTCCCCCGCTTCGACGCAGACACAGCCGTGTTCGGCGCCGGACGGTATCATCAGGCTGTCCCCGGCGCGCAGCACGTGCTCCGCACCATCGAGGACAAAGCGAAATTCGCCGGAGGTGCAGTAGGTGGCCTGCACGTGAGGATGGGAGTGGAGCGCGCCCTCTGCCCCGGCCTTGAAGCGAACCGAGACCAGCATCATCTGCTCGTTTTCGGTCAGCACCTGACGGGCGATGCCCTCATCGGGATAGGCGATCGGATAGCTCATGCGAAAACTCCTCTCAGTGGAAGACCGACGGCAGCCAGAGCGAAAGCGCCGGGATGTAGGTCACCAGCATCAGCGTGGCGAAGGTCGCGAAATAGAACGGCCAGATCGATTTCATCACCGTCGTGATCGGCACCCGGCCCACTGCGCAGCCGACGAACAGCACCGCACCGACCGGCGGCGTGCAGAGACCGATCCCGAGGTTGAGCACGAGGATCACCCCGAACTGCACCGGATCGACGCCGAAGGCCTGAGCCACGGGCAGGAAGATCGGCGTGGTGATCACGATCAGCGGCGACATGTCCATGAACGTGCCCAGCACCAGCAGCAACAGGTTGATCAGCAGCAGGATGACGATCGGATTATGCGAGAAATTCTCGAGCAGATTGATCAGCTTGGCCGGCACTTGCAGATAGGCCAGCAGCCAGCCGAAGGAGGCCGCGCAGCCGATCACCATCAGCACCATCGCCGTCGTGCGCACCGCGCCCTTGGTCGCTTCGATGAAATCCGACAGCTTCATCGTGCGATACAGGAAGACGGTCACCAGAAGCGCGTAGACCACCGCGATATTGGAGCTTTCAGAGGCGGTAAAAATGCCCGAGCGCACGCCGCCGAAGATGATCAGGATCATGATCAGACCGGGCATCGCATTCCAGAACAACCGCCCGAGGGCCCTGCGACCGGGAAACGGTTCGGTCGGGTAGCCGCGGCGTTTGGCGACGAAATAGGCGGCGGTCATCAGCGACAGCGCAAGCACCAGACCCGGAATAATCCCGGCGGTGAACAGGTCGGCGATCGAGATCTTCCCGCCTGCCGAGATCGAATAGATGATCATGTTATGGCTGGGCGGTAGCATCAGCGCGATGATCGCCGCCGTGACGGTGATGTTCACGCCGTAATCCGCGCCGTAACCTCGTTCGCGCATCTGCGGCACCATCAGGCCGCCCACTGCCGAGGCATCCGCCGCAGCCGAGCCCGACACGCCGCCGAACATCACCGAGGCGAGGATGTTCACCTGCCCCAGCCCGCCGCGCATATGCCCCACCAAGGCGCCCGCCAGCGCGACCAACCGCCGCGCGATATCGCCGCGCACCATCAGGTCACCGGCATAGATGAAGAACGGGATCGCCATCAGCGCAAAGACCGAGACGCCGGAATTCAGACGCTGGAACACCACCACCGGGGGAAGCCCGAGATAGGTGACTGTCGCAAAGGAGGCCACGCCGAGACAGAATGCGACCGGCGTTCCGATCAGCAGAAGGACGGTAAAGGTCCCGAACAAGATCCAGAGTTCCATGAGCTCAGTTCCCTTCGCCAGTTACAGCTTCGCCCTCGAGCTCCGCCGCGTCGTGATCGTCGCCGAACCGCGACGTAGACAGACCCGCGAGCCGGCGCAGGATGCGCTCGGCGCAGAAGATCATCAGCAGCGCTCCGCCCGCCGCGACCGGCACGAAGCGGAAGGCCCCGGAAACGCCGAGCCCCGAAATCGTCGTGGCGGCCATCTTGTCAGCCAGCTCCCAGCCGTATTTGAGCATCCCGAAACCGAAAGCCGCGACAACGAGGTCCGAGATCGAGAAGAAGGTCAGGCGCACCTTTTCGGGCAGCACGAAAAGCAGCACGTCGAAGCTGAGGTGGTAGCCCTCCCGGATGCCGACAGCCGCGCCGAGAAAGATGAACCAACCCATCAGGATCACACTGGCCGGTTCGGCCCAGAACAGGCTTGAGCCGAGGACGTAGCGGTAAAAGACCTGGGCGAAGACGAAAGCCGTCATCAGCACCAGCCCGATCCCTGATAGCCATAGGGCAGCGCGGCCCAACCAGCCGGTCCAGACGGCCAGTTTTTCCACAACGTTGCGCATCGGAGGGAACTCCACGGAAAGAATGTGACCCCGCCCCTATGGGCGGGGGTCGATGGGTCAGATCACTCGGTCGCTTGAATGCGTGCCACCAGATCCTTCGCTTCGGGCGTGGTCACGTATTTGTCGTAGACCGGCTTCATCGCGTCGATGAAGGGCTGCTTGTCGATGTCCTTCACGACTTTGACGCCAGCCGCTTCGACCTTGTCCTCGGATTTCTTTTCCTGCTCGGCCCAGAGCTTGCGCTCGAGCGTTTCCGAGTTCTTCGCAGCAGCCTTGATGACCTTCTGGTCTTCGGGGCTCAGCTTGTTCCAGGTCGTGAGCGACATCGCCACCAGTTCCGGAACCATGAGGTGCTGGTCCTGCGTGTAATAGGGCGCGACCTCGTAATGGCCCGAGCTGTCATAGGAGGGCCAGTTGTTCTCCGCACCGTCGATGACGCCGGTCTGGATCGAGGAGTAGACCTCGCCATAGGGCATCGGCGTGGCATTGGCCCCGATCGCCTTCATCATGTCGACGAACACGTCGTTTTGCATGACGCGGAACTTCATGCCCTGAAGATCGTCGATCGATTTGATCGGATGCTCGGAGTTGTAGAAGCTGCGCGAACCGGCGTCGTAATTGGCCAGCTGCACCAGATCATGTGCCTCGAACGCCTTGCCGACTTCGGCGCCGATCGGGCCGTCGAGAACGTGGTGCTGATGTTCGACCGAACGGAACAGGTAGGGCAGCGAGAACAGCTGCGTTTCCGGAACGATGTCGTTGAACGTGCCGAACGAGGCGCGCACCATGTCGATCACGCCCAGCTGGGTCTGCTCGATCGTATCCTTCTCCTCGCCCAGCTGCGCGGACGGGTAGACCTCGATGCAGATCCGGCCATCGGTCTTCGCCTCGACCTCCTTGGCCATCGATTTCACCGCCTCGACGGTCGGGTAGCCGTCGGGGTGGGTGTCCGACGAGCGCAGGGTCATGTCGCAGGCCGACGCGGTCGTGACGCTGGCGGCCGAAATCAGCAGCGCAGCGATAGGTGTCAGTGTCTTCTTCATTACTTCTCTCCTCCCAGAAAGTGCTCAATCAGAGCTTGTAGGCTTGGCGTGCAAGCCTGTGTGTGAGGTCATGAATGACCTCAGAAGCTTCCTCCTCCGTCAGCCGCCCGGTGGCGACCAAGTTGGCAAGGAATCCGGCATCGACCCGGCGCGCGACGTCATGGCGCGCGGGGATCGACAAATAGGCACGGGTGTCGTCGTTGAAGCCGACCGTGTTGTAGAAACCCGCGGTTTCGGTGGTCATCTCGCGGTAGCGCCACATGCCCTCGAAACTGTCATGGAACCACCACGCGGGACCAAGGCGCAGACAGGGATAGACACCCGCCAGCGGCGCCAGTTCGCGCGCATAAGTCGTCTCGTCGAGCGTGAACAGAATGACGCGCAGCTCGGGGTCCTGCCCCACCGCATCGAGAAGCGGTTTGAGGGCTGCGACATAATCGGTGCGCGTCGGGATATCGCAGCCCTTGTCGCGCCCGAAGCGGGCTAGGATAGGGTCGGAATGGTTGCGCGACGAGCCGGGATGGATCTGCATCACCAGACCGTCCTCGCAGGACAGCTTCGCCATCTCGGTCAGCATCTGGGCGCGGAATGCCTCGCGCTCCGCCGCGTCCGCTTGCCCCGCGAGCACCTTGTCATAGAGCGCCTCTACCGCGGCGCGATCCAGATTGAGCGTCGCGGCACTCGGATGACCGTGGTCGGTCGAGGTCGCCCCGAAAGAGGCGAAATAGGCGCGCCGGTCGCGATGGGCGTCCAGATAGGCCGCGAAGGATGTGCCCGACTGCCCGCCAAGCTGACAGAACGTCTCGACATTCTGCGCGAAGCCTTCGAAATCGGGATCGACCACCGGATCGGGGCGATAGGCGGTGATCACGCGCCCGCCCCACCCGCTTTCGCGGATCATCCGGTGCCATTTCAGATCGTCGAGCGGGCTTTCGGTAGTCGCGATCACCTCGATATTGAACTGATCAAACAAAGCGCGCGGGCGCATCTCCGGGCGCTGAAGCGCCTCCGAAATGCGATCGTAATACATGTCCGCGGTGTCGGCGCTGAGCCGCTCGGTGAAGCCGAAGATCGTCTCGAACGCATGGTCCAGCCAGATCCGCGAGGGCGTGGCGCGGAACAGGTGGTAATGCTCCGCGAACAGCCGCCAGATCTTGCGGCCATCGGTTTCCGTCTCGCCGCCATCGACGCGCGGCACGCCAAGCGCTTCCAGCGGCACGCCTTGGCTGTGAAGCATCCGGAACACATAGTGATCGGGCGTCACGAAAAGCTGGGCGGGATCGGGAAAGGCTTCGTTCTGCGCATACCAGCGCGGATCGGTATGGCCGTGGGGCGAGATGATCGGGGCGTCCTTGATCGTGTCATAGAGATCGCGCGCAAGGGCACGAACCCCCGGATCCGCTGGCAGCAGGCGATCTTTATTCAACAGCGCCATGGTCTATCGCTCCCCCTGTAGCTATTTTCTTAGGTGGACTACCACCGAACTAATAAACTAATATGCTAGAATACCCGGACCGTCAACGAGGAGTTCCGATGCCCGCGCCCCTGCCTTTGACCCAGCTTGATCAGAACGCACGCATGTCGGTTTCCGATGTCGTTTTCGAACATTTGCGCCAACAGGTTCTGGGGCTATCCCTGCCACCGGGCACCAAGCTCTCAGAAGTGGAGGTCGCCAAGCAGATGGGGGTTTCGCGCCAGCCGGTGCGCGATGCCTTCTACCGTTTGTCGAAGCTCGGATTTCTTGTGATTCGACCTCAGCGTGCGACGACGGTCTCGCTGATTTCACGCGAAGCGGTGCTGCAGGCGCGCTTCATTCGCAACGCGCTCGAGGTTGAAACTGTGCGCGTCGCGGTCGCCGCATTGACCGATGAGGATCTCGCGGCGTTGCGCGATCTGATCGAGCAACAGCGTGCCGCAATGGAAAAGGGTGAGAAGACCAAATTCCACGAACTGGACGATCAGTTTCATCGCGAGATCTGCACCCGTGCCGGGCTCGGCTTCACATGGGAACTGATCGCCGAGAACAAGGGGCACATGGACCGCGTGCGGATGCTGTCGCTGTCTTTCGCCTCGCGCGATGCGTTCGACGATCACGTGAAGATCCTGAGCGCGCTCGAAAGCCGCGACCTCGACTGCGCGACACAGGCGATGCGCGATCACCTGTCGCGCATCCTCGATCAGATCGACCGCATTCAGGACGATCACACTGATCTTTTCGAGGTCGCGCCTCGGCAAGAGTGAGGTCAAGATATTATAGCATCCGTGAACTTCCGCCTTTGGTCGTCCATCGAATTTAAGACAGAGGCTGCTATCAGCCGGCGCCGCAGCCTCGAAGAAGCTTAAGCTTGGGCACCCCTTTCTCCAGAGGGGCAATTAAGCGCTTGCTGTCATCCTTCCTGAAGATCCGCACAGCGAGAGAGCAATCTTGTCAAAACCATCTATCGGACCCGCCTCTCTCATCCCGATAGATCGGAGCAAGGGAATTCTTTAAAAATCAAGGCGTTACGAACTGCTCACGACAGCCAACCAACACGAAAATCGGAGCTTCAAACAGTCGCCAGCCTCTTCCCGGTTTCAGCATCGAAGTAATGCAAATTCTCCATAGCGTAGCTAAGAGGGATCGGCGTGCCAGCCGTCAGGCGGGAATTCGGCTCGAGTCGCGCTGTCAGTTCATGCGCACTGAAGCTGCAGATCGCCATCAGGTCCGATCCGAGCGGCTCGAACACTTCGGGCACGGCCCGGATCATCTCAGCCCCCTGCCCGGCCAGGGTCAGATGCTCAGGGCGAACGCCCACATCGATGCGAGCCCCGTCTGCTGCCGCGACCGCGCCCAGCGGCATCGCTTGATCCCCCAGACGCAACTGCGGAACGTCTCCGGACCGATCCAGGATTCCCGACATGATGTTCATTTGCGGCGAGCCGATGAACTCTCCTACGAAACGTGTCTCAGGGTTGGAATATAGTTCCATCGGAGCACCCTGCTGCACGATATGACCTCCCCGCAGCACCACGACGCGATCTGCAAGCGTCATCGCCTCGGTCTGATCATGGGTGACGTAGATCATCGTCGTGCGCAGCATCGCGTGAAGTCGTTTGATCTGGGTGCGCATCTCGACCCGCAGCTTGGCATCGAGGTTCGACAAAGGCTCGTCGAACAGAAAGACCGACGGCTCGCGAACGATGGCGCGTCCCATCGCGACGCGCTGCCTCTGGCCACCGGAAAGTTGACCGGGTTTGCGATCGAGGAAATCGGCAATTTGCAAGATGCCCGCCGCGCGCTCGACCCGCTCGTTGATCTCAGCCGCTTTGAAACCACGCATCTTGAGGCCGAAACCGATATTGGCGCGGATCGTCATATGCGGATAGAGCGCGTAATCCTGAAAAACCATCGCCACATCGCGATCGCGCGGCTCGAGTTCATTGACAACGCGACCGCCGATCGACAACTCGCCATCGGAGATTTCTTCGAGCCCCGCGATCATTCTCAGCAAGGTGGACTTGCCGCAGCCCGAAGGGCCGACAAATGCGACGAACTCTCCGTCGGCGACGTCCAGATCCACACCGTGCATGGCCCGCACGGCCCCGTAATCCTTGACGATCTTGCGTAACGAAATCTCTGCCATGGCGCGTTGCCTCCTCCCGTTCGAAATGCGCTTGCATTATCGATAATTTGCATGTTATCGATAATGATAATCTGAGGCAAGCCACGAAATTGGGAAAACGAATGGCCGCGGAAAGTTTTGATACGTTCACGTCGACCGGCGGCACAGTCCGCCCCTCGGGCCGCCGCAGCCACCAGGTCTTCGAGGCTCTGCAGCAGGAAATCGTATTGGGCACCTTGCTGCCCTCAAGCGCGTTGACGGAACTAGATCTCGCGCAACGGTTCGGCTGCAGCCAAGGCACGATTCGCGAAGCGTTGATGCGGCTGAACGAAGAAGGGCTGGTCAACCGGCTGCCCAACCGGGGGACGCATGTGGCCCCCTGTGCTGCTGATGACGCGCGCGCCCTACTGGAGATCCGCCGCGGAATAGAATGCAACCATCTCGACCGGGTGATGGCTCGCACCGACGCCGCCTTGCTTGGCGAGTTGCGCGCAAGGCTGGACGCGATGCGCAACGCCGCGCGCGACGGCGATGAATACCGGCTTTCGACCCATGACCGCGGATTTCACGCACGGCTCTTTGCCGCGGCCGATCTGCCGCTGGTCACCCCCATCCTCAGCCGGTGCCTGATCCACAACCACCGCTACAAGATTCTGAATTCGCAACCCAATCGTGCGCTGGAAGAGACTGCTGAACGGCATGTTCCGATCATCGCGGCTCTGGCTCAAGGCGACGTAGAACATCTGCGGCAACTGCTTGATCACCACATCACCACGATTGTGGATTTCGGCCCCGATCTGCGCGCGAGCGATGCCGGAGAGCAGTCATGACACGCCTCAGCGCCTCGATGGAACCGGTGCTTGAACGCCTCGCACAAGAGGATGCCGGTCTGGGCGATCCCACGCTGATGGCGCCGCGTCTCGGGCGCGCACTCGCCGAAATGACCAATGCCCGCTGGAACGCCGACCTGCCTCCGATGGAGGCGCGCACGGTGCTGATCGGTGGGCTGCCCGCGCGGCTGGTGACGCCGCCGAACGACGACGGGCGTCACGCGATCTTGCATGTGCATGGGGGCGGCTGGGCGTTTTGCTCTGCGCTAACCCACGAAGGCGCAGCGCGCCGGCTCGCGCTTGCCTGTGGCTGCCCGGTGCTGACCTTCGATTATCGTCTGGCCCCGGAAAATCCCTTTCCGGCCGGGCTCGATGACGTCGAGGCGGCCTGGGAGGCGCGAGACAGGACCCGGCATTGGAGTATTGCGGGCGACAGCGCCGGGGCGAACCTCGCGATGGCACTGATGCTGCGCAGGATCTCGGCGGAGACCGATCTGCCGCAAATGGGACTTCTTTTCTACGGCGTCTACGGCGCGGATTTCGAGACAGATTCCTACCGCACCTATGCCGCGGGGCCGGGCCTGACACGCGACAAGATGCAACGCTATTGGGATTGGTATTGCCCCGCCGGAGACCGAAAAGAGGCGACGGTCTCACCGTTGGCTGCGGATGATGCAGCTCTGCGTGCCCTGCCACCGCTCTACCTGAACGCCGCCGAGATCGACCCGTTATGCTCGGACAGCGACCAGCTCGCGGCGCGCCTTCACGGGTTGGGGCGCAACGATCCTTATGACCGCATCGAAGGCGTCGTTCACGGCTTCATGCAGATGGGCAGCATCCTGCCCGAGGCCCGCGCGGCCTTCGCTCGTGTGGGCGAGGTATTTCAACAGACCGTCTGAGGAGAACGGTCAACCCAAGGGAGGAGAAAGATGAAACGGATCAAAACCTTCGGACTTGCCTCGATTCTGGCCATGGCGGCCGGGATCGCGCATGCCGACAGCACAGTGCATTTCTGGTATCACTTCGACAATGCCGACAACCCGATGAGCGGCTTGGTCGCGAAATTCGAAAAGGAAAACCCCGGCATCAAGATTGATGCTCAAAACGTGCCGTGGAACAGCTATTACGACCAGCTTTACACCGCAATTATCGGGGGCAATGCACCCGACGCGGCGATGGTCAAGATGTTTGCCTAACCGCGCCTGATCGAGATGGGCGCGCTAGAACCGATCGACGATCAGCTCTCGAAGTGGGCCGGCAAGTCGCAGATCGACGAGAACCTCTTCAAACTTACGCAAGCGGCAGATGGTGAGCATTATTACCTGCCGATCCAATACGTGATCCTCTACCTCTACTACCGCACCGACATGTTCAAGGAGCTGGGCCTGACCCCTCCGCAAACCTGCGCGGAGTTCGAGGAAGACGCCAAGAAGCTCACTCGCGACACCAATGGCGACGGAACACCCGACGTCTATGGCTTCGGCTTTCGCGGCGCCAAGGGTGGCCAGGACCAATGGGCGAGCTTCACCCTCGGCCGTGAGGGCGTAAGCCTGACCAAAGGTCTGACCTCGGATGCAGGCATCGCGGGCACGCAATTCGTGCAGGACCTGTTCCGCAAGGATCACGTCTTCCCGCCGTCGGCTCCCAATGACGGCTTCTCGGAGATCATCGGTGCGTTCAAGGCGGGCAAGACCGCGATGACGATCCACCATATCGGCTCGGCCAATGGCATGGTCGAGGCTCTTGGCGACAAAGTCTCGGCAGTGCCGGTGCCCGAATGTGGCGGTGGACGCTGGACGGCATTCGGTGACGAGAGCACCGCAATCTTCTCAGGCGCAGAGGACAAGGAGGCAGCCTGGAAGTGGATCTCGTTCCTCTCGAGCCCCGGAAACAACGCCAAGTTCAACGAGGCGACCGGCCAGCTGCCAGTCGTGAAATCGGATGCGGACAGCTGGACGCTCCAGCCCAAACGCTTCGTTCAGGCCACGGTGGACTCGCTACCCTTCGCGCATCTCTATCCGAACGTTTCTCAAACCTCGGACTTCGTGAACACCGTCTGGCCCACCGCGATGCAAAGGGTTCTGACCGGGGAGATCACGCCCAAGCAGATGAACGAGGAAATCGCCAAACTCTATAACGGCGACTGATCCCGCCGACGCAGCCGGGGCGCGCGCGCATCCTTCGTGCGCGCCCTTATCCAAACCTGCCCTGATTGGCTTCGAACATGACAAGACCAGAGCTTTCCACCTCCCCGCCGCGGCGTGGGCTGGGCCGTCGCGTGCTGCCCTACGCGATGCTGTCGCCAGCCGTGCTGGTAACATTGGCCATCGTCTTCCTGCCGATGCTGCAAACCGCATGGATGAGCCTGCACGATTACGTGCTGTTCCGACCGAATGCCTTCGACTTCGTCGGGCTGAAGAATTTCAAGGCCGCGCTGAACGATGAGGTTTTCTGGATATCGCTGCGCCACACCGCGATCTGGATGGCAGCGACTATCCCCGCGCAATTGTTGTTGGGACTGATCACCGCCCTCCTTCTGAACCAGGAGTTTCCGTGGCGCCCGTTGGCCCGCGCATTGGTGATCATCCCCTGGGCGCTGCCCTCTGTCGTGATCGCCCTGATGTGGGTCTGGATCTACGACAGCAATTACGGCATCGCCAACGAGTTCCTGCTTCGGGTCGGTCTTATCCAGAAGGCGATCCCGTGGCTTGCCGATCCGAAGACCGCCCTCGGCGCGATCATTGTCACGCTGACATGGCAAGGCTTTCCTTTCTTCGCGGTGATGATCCTTGCCGGGCTGCAATCGATCCCGCGCAGCTATTACGAGGCTGCATCGATCGACGGCGCGTCGACCTGGCGCCAATTCTGGCACATCACCCTGCCCGGCATTTCTGGAGTGATGGCGACCGCGGTCCTGCTCAGGCTGATCTGGGTGGCCAACAGCTTCGACGTGATCTTCGTGATGACCGGCGGTGGCCCCGGCTACTCGACCTACACGCTCCCGCTCTACGCGTTCATCAAGGCCCGCACGAACCTCGATTTCGGCTACGGCTCGGCGGTCGCGGTCCTGTTCACAGCCATGCTGATGGTCGTCGTGGTCTTCTATCTGCGCCGGACCGGAAAGGCGGTGTCCTCATGAGCCTGCGCAAACGCTCCCGCCTCAACCGCTTTCTGGTCGTCGAACTGCCGATGCTGGCGGTTCTCACCTTCACGCTCGGCCCCTACCTGTGGATGCTGATCACTTCGCTCAGCCCGCAATCGACACTGTTCACGCAAGGCCCTTCGATCTGGAACGCTACGATCGAGAACTACACGCGCCTCTTCGAAACGGTGGGCTTCGGGAAGAACCTTCTCGACAGCTTCATCGTCGCGGCGGGCACCGTCGTCGTGGGCCTCTCGCTCTCGATCACGGCGGCCTACGCCTTCTCGCGCTTCAACTTCCGGGGCAAGCGGATCCTGATGCTGCAATTCCTGCTCATCAACATGTTCCCGCTGGTGCTTCTGATCCTGCCGCTCTTCGTCTTCATGCGCCGGCTGCACCTGCTCGACACCCACCTCGCGCTGATCATCGCCAATTCGACCGTCGCGATCCCCTTCTCGATCTGGATGATGGTCAGCTACATGAACGGCATCCCCCGCTCGCTCGACGAGGCGGCAATGACCGATGGCTGCACCCGCCTGCAAGCGCTGCGCCGCGTCGTGCTACCTCTGTGCCTGCCCGGCATTATCGCCACCGGTATCTACATCTTCATCACCGCTTGGAACGAGTATCTCTACGCCCTCACCCTCGGTGGACGCGACGTGCGCACGATCACCGTCGCCGTGCAGACACTCATCGGCGAATACGAGGTGCAATGGGGCTTGCTGACGGCGGGTGGGATCGTCGGCGCGTTGCCCGCGACCGTGCTCTTCCTCATCGTTCAGAAACGCCTGATCTCCGGCCTCACGCAAGGCGCCGTGAAAGGCTAGAAAGGACATATCTTGAAAAACCCGATTGGTATCATCTCAATGCAGTTCACCCGGCCATTCACCGGCAAGGACCTGCACTATTTCGCCCATGCTGCGGAGCTTGGCTTCGACTTCGTCGAGCTACTGGTGCCCGAACCAGAGGACGATCTGCCGCTGGCCGATGTCAAAGCCGCAGCTTCCGATGCAGGTATTTCGCTGGTGCTGGCGGCGCGGGTCAATCCGCAACGCTCCATCGCATCCGATGACCCTGAGAATGTGAAAGGTGGCCTCGATTATCTGAAGTTCTGCGTGGAGGTCGCGGCCGAATTGGGCGTCGGCATCGTCGGCGGCCCGCTCTACGGGGAACCGATGGTCTTCGCGGGGCGTCCACCCTGCCCGCGCAGCGATGACCAGATCGCGGCCCGCGCCGATCGCACTATCGAGGGTTTTTCGCAGGTGGCGCCGTTGGCACGTTCGGCGGGTGTGGTTCTTGCAGTCGAGGCCCTGAACCGGTTCGAAACGGATATCCTCAACACCACCCGTCAGGCGGTCGAGCTGGTCGACGCGGTCAATGATCCGGGTTGCCAGCTGATGCTCGACACTTTCCATATGAACATGGAAGACCGCTCGATCGCCGATGCGATCCGACTGGCGGGGCCCCGCATCGCGCATTTCCAAGCCAATGAGAATCACCGTGGGCATCCCGGCACCGGGCATCTCGACTGGACCGCGATCATGCGTGCCCTGCACCAAGTGAGCTACGACGGGCCGATATCTCTCGAGCCGTTCCGGCGGGCCGATGACCGCATCGCTCTCCCCATCGCGCAATGGCGCGCGCCGCGCGAAGATGAGTCCGACAAGTTGCGCGCCGGTCTGGGCGTGATCCGCAATTCGCTGACGCTCGCGGAGGTAGACCAATGATGAAGATCGGCTGGATCGGCTGTGGGCGCCATGCGCGCCAAATGCTGCTACCTCAACTCGGGCGCAACGACATCCGCATCGCGGCGCTCTGTGATCGCGATGCAGCGGCGTTGACCCGCACCGGCGAGGAATACGGTGTCACCGCACTGTTCTCCGACTTCGAGGAAATGATCTCCACGCCTGGACTTGACGCGATTGGCATGGCCGTGGGGCCGGAGCTTCACCGGATGGCGACGCTGGCCGCGCTCAAACGCGGGTTGCCGGTTTTCATGGAGAAACCTCCCGCCGCCACCGCCGAAGGCGCCCGGGAGATCGCACGTGCCGCGCAGGCCGCGAAAAAACCGGTCATCGTCGGCTTCATGAAGCGCTACTCGACCGGCAACAAGATCGCAAAGAACGTCCTCGATCATGGGGAGTTCGGCCCCGTTCTCGGGATCACCGGAGCCTACATGACCGCCCCGACCTATTTTCAGGGCGAGCCCGACTACACCGGCTTCTTCCTGCATCACTGCGTGCATTACATGGACCTGATCCCATGGTTCGCGGGGGACGATTTCGGCGACATGCAGGTGCGCCACGTCTCTCCCGCACCAGGCAAACTTTTGCTACACCTCAATTTCACGACGCAGGCCGGCGTGATCGGCAATATCGTCATGGGCACCGTGCAATCGCGCGGGACCCCGATGGAAGAGATCCGCATCATGGGCGATCACACGCGCCTGCATGTCGACAATATCATCGATGTGGCGCTCTATCGCGATCCGCCCTTCAAGGCCGACGATCCAAGGGCAATGCTCGATCCAACCTGCGACACCTTGAGCTGGCGACCGAACTTCACGGCGGCCGCGAATGAAGATCACAAAGGCTACGCGGCGCTCCTCTCCGATGCGGCGGCGGTGCTGCAGGGCGAGAGCCGCAATGTGCCCGATATCGAGGACGGCGTGCGCGCGATGGAACGGCTGGAACGGATGATCACACAATTGAACCTGCAATGACGGCATAGCCGAAAAGATCAATCGATCGCGGAAGGTTGCGGGGGCCGGTTTGGTCAAACCCTCCTGGATTTTCCAGTTTGATTATCAGCGCGCCGCTGTCCTTGAGCCATCAGTGCGACGGCTCGCGGGGCCGCTCGACAAGCTTCCTCCGTCGTTCGATCGGATTTGTGCTTCGAGAAGGTTGCCGGAACTGAGAAGAACGGCGATTGAAGAAATCCGCGAGAGAGCACGCGCGCAACTCGCTCTCCCTGGTGCTCGATAAACTGCCTTTCAGCTCGGAATGCATATTATCGAGCAGGCAAAACACCGCGCGTGCAGGTGCTCGATAATATGCATAGGGGTGCGCGGTTCGCGCTGTGACATACCATTTATCGAGCACCCCCACCCCGCCGTAAGCCATTGATATGTTTTGGAAGCGGGGTTTATGAAATACAGCAAAACGAGCACCCCCTGTTTGAACGACTGTCCTTGCGAGGATCGCAACCACGGTGGACATTGCGCCCCCTGCGCGCGGAGCTGTTTTGCCATCCGCTCCATATCCGAGCGGCGGCTTTGGCCCTAGGGGCGGCCCGAGCACAATGCGCATTTTCGGCGCCTGAACTGAACGCAGATTGCTGGCCGTATCAGCTCGACTGCTGGTGCCAGGCAATGGCATCTTCGAGCCGATCGTGTCCCCAGAAAATCTCTTTTCCTACGACAAAGTTGGGGGCGCCGAAGAGACCCAGCGATAACGCCTCGTCGGTGTCGCGTTCCAAAGCTTCAGCTATCTCTGGGGCATCGGCGCAGGCGAGCGCCTCTTTCGGGTTCTGACCCGCCTCCCGCAGGCTTTCCGAAAAGTTGGGTTCAGCGCCGGCATCCTGGCCCTCGACGAACCAGCGCCGATAGCTGGCACGAATATAAGTCTTGCCCCAGCCCTCCTTCAGGCCGAGGAGCGCGATGCGGTTAGCGCGCACGAGGTCGTCAATCATGTAAGGAGGAGGCATGGAGACCGTGAGCCCGAAGCCCTTGGCACGGCGTTCGATTTCGCGCCACATGTAGGCGAGTTTCGCGGGCTTGTCAGCATAGGGGACGCTGTTCATCGAGACCAGCACCCGTCGCAAGTTGAATGGACGCCAATTGAAGCGGATACCGGTTTGAGCTTCGACAGTGTCTAGGCGCATAACCGGGAAATAGGTGTAGGTGCTGCCAATCGCGAACCAGAAATCGATGGCCATTCATTTCTCCACCGAAAAGCTTACCTCTAGAAGTATATCACTATCGCGCCGATCTGCCTAACTGGTGACCTGTCAGATCGTTGCGATATTGATGCAGGCAGCCACAGGAACATATATTATCTCATGAGATCTCGGGCGCGTTGCCTGAGGATGATGAGAATAAGTGGGGCAATGTCGCAGATCGCGTCCCTTGTTCTTGGAACGGTTAACGCACCCTATCGTGCGAACTTGTCCGCTCATCAACTCGCCCAGAGCATCTCGGATATCGATGCCGCAAAACGCGCCATCGGCCCCGTCTTCGCATTCTTTTCCGAAGTCCCACTGGAGCTTCAGAACTCCTTCGTGAGCGAGATGGGGCTCTCTCCTCAGAAGGTTCACGAGGTCGCCAGGCACTTGCAGAGCTCCTGCCCGTTTCCCTTGGCACTTGCTCAGTAAACGCTCGGAATGAATATAGCGTCGTCAAGGGCGGTGCTCATGCGCCTTCCAGCAGATCGTCGAGATAGGTCCGGATCGCGAGGATCTGCGGCAGGCCACCCTCGATGGCTGCCTCGACCGGACAGCGGCCATCAGTAACCATCCGGCGTGGACCGCACATGGGAGCAATTCTCAGGTCGTGCCCTTGGGGGCTTTGGGTTTGCGGGCCCGCGGGGCCCATTTCTTGGCAAGCCGGTTGAAGCGTTCAAGGATGCTGTCGATCCCGGCATCTTCGGCGTCGAAGTCCCCACCGGACCAGTGGAGCATGTCCTCGTGTTGCTCGTGATCGGGATCGGCGAGGGCTTCGAGGAACTCCTCGTAGCCCCAGGCACCGCCGACGTCCTCGGGTGGACAGGCACCGGTCGCCTTGAGAAGCCGTGGGTAGATCATGCCGGGGATGGCCTCGTAGACCCGCTCGATACGGATGCTGTGGTCCCAGTCATCGCCGAAGTCATAGATATACTGGATCGTCCTGGCACCGGTGTCCTCGAGCACCTTTTCCAACGTCGTCTTCTTCGCGTCCATGGGGCCGTCGTAGAACCCGTCCGGGTCGGGCACGCCCCAACCGGCATCACCGGCGCGGAACTCGTAGAGGTGGGTATCTGTCCAGCCCATGGCAGCCTGTATGACCGCATGCAGCCGGTCGAGCCTGATCTTCAGCGGCACCTCGATATGGCGCATCGGCTGCGGGTCGACGTCGTTCAGGATGATCCGGAGGCGGGCGATCAGGGTCATGCGGCTATCCTTTGCTCAGCCCGGGCCCAGTTCCAGGGCAATAGATCCGGCACCCGGGAGGCGGTCGTGCCAGGCAACCGGACGAGGACATCGGCGAGCCAGGCCTGAGGGTCGACATCGTTCATCTTGGCGGTGACGATCAGGGAATACATGAAGGCGGCGCGGTCCCCGCCGCGCTCGGAGCCAGCGAAGAGCCAGGACTTGCGGCCAAGGGCGATGCCGCGCAGCGCCCGCTCCGCGGCATTGTTCGTCAGGCAGATCCTGCCGTCCTCGAGGAACCCGGTAAAGGCTGGCCAGCGCTCCGCCTTGAACATGTAGTCGATCGCCTTGGCGACCGGGTTGTGCTTCGACAGCCGGTCGCGCTCGGCACGCAGCCAGTCATGAAGCTCCTCGACCAGAGGCCGGGACAGCTGGTGCCTGGCCGCCTGCCGTTTTGCAGCCGTCAGCCCGTTGATTCCGCGCTCGATGCCGAAGATCGCGTCGATACGGGCCACGGCCTCCAGCGCGACGGGGGAGATGTCATGGGCCGGCTTGCCCTTCCGGGCGTTCCCCTTGATATCGGCGAGCTCGAAGAACTTGCGCCGGGCGTGGCTCCAGCATAGCGCAGACTCGACCGGCCCCGGGTCACGGTCGGCGCGGTAGAGGTCGTTGTAGCCCCCATAGGCATCGGCTTGCAGGATACCCTGCCATCCGGCGAGATGCCGGTTCGGGTTGGTCATTCCTCGGTCGCGGGAGAACTGGAACAGCGCGGCAGGTGGAGCCCCGCCGCCGAAGGGTCGGTCATCCCTGACATAGGTCCAGAGCCGGGCGGTTTTTGTCCCGCCCTTCGCCAACAGCGGCACTGTCGTATCGTCGCCATGCAAGCGGTCGCCATCCAGAACATGGGCACCGATCAACGCATGGATCGGCTCCAGCGCGGCGGCGCAGGCGCCAACCTGGTCGGCGAGCGTCGACAGGCTGAGATCGACGCCTTCCCGGGCATAGCGTTCGGCCTGGCGATTGAGCGGCTGATGCTGTCCGAACTTCTCAAAGAGGATCGTCGCCAGCAGGTTCGGGCCAGCCCATCCGCGCGGCGTGGCGTGGAAGGGCGCCGGCGGTTGGCTGATCTTCTCGCAGGTCCGGCAGGTGAACTTCTCGCGGACGGTCTGGATCACCTTCCACTGCCGCGGGATCACCTCCAACGTCTCGGTGACGTCTTCCCCCATCTTCACGATGCGATCCGAGCCGCAGCAGGAACAGGCCGTGGGCGCCGCGATCACCACGCGCTCGCGCGGCAGATGCTCCGGGAAAGGCTTGCGCGCCGGGCGGCGACGTTTGAGCCCCGCGACGATCGTGGTCTTCGCCAGCTTCTCGGCGGCAATCTCGTCTTCGGTGGCCGCGGCTTCGAGTTCCTCGAGCTGCAATTCCATCTGGTCGATCAGTCGGGCGCGGCGTTCCGAGCTGTGGCCGTATTGCTCGCGTCGGAGCTTGGCGATCTCGAGCCGGAGATGCTTGATCATCGCCTCGGAGGTCGAGACCACCGCCCGGGTCTGCGCTAGCTCGCTCTCGGCGGCCTCGGCACGGGCCTCGGAGGCCGCGAGCGCGGCGCGCAATCTGGCAATCTCGGAAGCGTTGTTCGACATGGCCAAGACCTACCATGCCGGCATCGGAAAGCCCATGCAAATAGGGTCGATGAGGCCAATTTATCCCGCCTTTGCAGGGCGTTGGGTCCAGCGTGGATTGCGCCAGTCGATCCCCTCCAGAAGATAACCGAGCTGGGCCGCGGAGATCTGCACCGCCTCGCCGCTTCCACTGGTCGGCCAGATGAACTTCCCCGCCTCCAGCCGCTTGGTATAGAGCGACATGCCCACCCCGTCGTGCCAGAGAAGCTTGACCAGGTCGCCCTTGCGCCCGCGAAAGCAGAAGATCTCGCCGGCATGCGGATCGCGCCCCAGACCCTGCTGCACCGTCAACGCCAAGGTGTTCATACCGCGCCGCATGTCAGTCACTCCGCCCGCGATCCAGACGCGCACCCCCGCCGGGAACGCGATCATGACGGATCCAGGGCTTGCACGAGGCGCGCCAGCACCATCGGGTCAATCGTGGCCGCCACAGACAGGCGACGGCCATTCGCGAGGGTAATATCTGCCATCAGGACCTCGGCTGTCTCTGGCGTCGGAACCGGTGCAAACGGTCCGCCTTGATCCTCAGCTCCCTCAGGAGCGGCGATGGCCAACGGTGTGAACTGCGGTCGTGCATCGCCGCTCGTCAGCCTGCCTTCGCGGTATTGGCGACGCCAGCGCACCAGCAGGGTGCGGCCAATATCATGACGTCGGGCTGTCTCGGCGACACGCCCTCTACCGCCAAAGCTTTCTTCAACGATGCGCACCTTCTCTTCATCCGTCCAACGCCGACGGCGCCCGGTATCGGTGACAGAAAGGATCTCAATTTCGGGTCTGTATCTATGGTCGGACATAGCTCCGGACCTACGCCGCCTGCCTCAAGTCCGAAAGACGGTCCGCCCCGGAGCCTTACGGCCATCAAACAATGGACCTGCATTCGGCCGCGCGAACCAGCTTCTCGCGAGCGGCTCGGAAAAATAGAGCTCGAGCGCCTCGTAGATGCCCACCACCGCGCTCAGGCGCAGGAGCTGATCTCTGGTCAGGTCGCCCGCGAAATCAGGCTTCTTGGCACGCGTCCACTCGCTTTCGGACATATCCGCGAGGCCGGCGGCCTCTTTCTCGCTGAGACCCCAGGACGCGGCGACGCGTGCAAAAGCTTTCAGCGCAACAGCGGCGATCTGCGTCGGATCTTGAGTTTTGCCGTTCGTCTGCATTTCGGGCTCGCTTAGTCACTAGGAGGAGCATAGGGCACCGCGCCAACGTTCAAAAGCTCCATTTGAGAGCCTCTTCCAGGAAGGCAACGCGAGTTTGCATGGTTCCCCTTGGCGGGCCGAGGGTATCTTGCAGCAAGCGCCCAGGATCACCCCATTCCCGGTCCGTCAATCTCCTCATCGCGCGACAGCTGCAGCGCACCAACACCGGCCTCCCCTGCACGCACTAGGAGATCGAGAACAGCTTGGATCATCCAATCCTCCTTCTTCTCACCGAGTTCCTTGAGGGAGGCAGGCATATCTTCCATCACGACGTCCCCTCTGAAGATTTCAGCACGGCCTTCGGCAAGTGCTGCGATGACCTCACGCAGGGCGGCTTGCTTTTGCGCAAACTCGAGAGTTCTTCGGTCGAGCTCCGCAGACTGCACTCGCATCTGCTCCGCGATCGCCTTGCGCGCGGCATGTTGTTTCGTCGTTAGCCGCGCTTTTCGCGGCCCGTCACGCAAGAGCCCGCAGTGCTCTCCGACCGCCCGGTGGTAATTGTCCTGGAACTGACGCATGGCCGCACGGTAGGCGACCATTTCCGGAACCTCACCCCGCAGTTTTCGAGCCGCCTTCAGATGAGCGCGGTTCGCGTCCTCCCACCTTGCAAGTGCCGCGGCATTGTCGGCGCGCACGGTGCGACAGTCCGAGCGCCAAGCCTCGAGACGCGCGGCATTATGCTCCTTGTTGCGCGCGATGGTCTTCGGTCGTTTTCCGAGAGCCCGTTTGCGCGGTCTCGGCGGAAGCGGCCTGGGAGCAGGGCGCGGGAGAGAGACGATGGCTGAAGGGACCTCGCGGGAGGCGCGCACCTCCGCGGCTGCGCGCTTGCCCGCATGTAGTTTGTTTGCATCAAGTTTCGGGTCTTCGGCATTGACTGCGAGAATGTGGAGATGGACCTGCGCCTCGTCGACATGCAGCACCGCCACCCACTCCACGCCCTGCGGCATACGCGCTTCGAAATGCGTGAGCACCCTTTCCGCCCAGCTGAGAATCTCTCGTTTATGGCGCTCCCAGTCGTCCCTTAAGGCCGCGGCGGTCATCGGATGCGAATGGACTTCCGCATAGAGCGTCGCCGCATCCCGACGCAGCCGACGCTGATAGCTCGTGCCTTTCGCACTTTTCACGGTCTCACGGATCGTCTCCACCTTCTTGGCCCAGAGCGCCTCGAGCTTTTTGAGCGTCGTCGTGCCGTCAAGCTTGATTGGCGCTTTCGGCTCCGCAACATGGCGCGAATAGCGTGGCACCCGCATCGCCTCGCCAAAGACCTGCTCGGCCGTATTCACCTGCTCAGGCGCCCCCTTAACCTTGCGCGGGGCGGCCGAGTAACATTCGATATGGACAAACTGATAGCTCATGGATCACCTCTTCTCTTCCTTGGCTCTCGCTCGAGGATAAGTTGGTGACCTGAAAAAACGGGCAGGAGACCGGTGCGAAAAACGGCGCCGGGGGTCTGTCGGGAAAAGCTAGCTATATGACAGACTATAGCTAGCTTTCCTGAACGGCTGGATTGCGGGCCGGCGCGGCAGCTTCGGCTTATGCTCAAAAAAGGCGGCACGCGGGGGGCACCATAGTTCGCCCCCCCGGGAAGGACTTCGCCCGACCAAAAATCGAAGGCCTCCCAAACGCAGCAACATCCTCAAGAGCGTGTAGCTTAAGCGACCACTTCAGGCTGTTCATCGTTCTGCCTGAAACGAAAGCCGACGAAACTCACGCAAGGTCCGCGGGCAGCACGCCCTCGGGGATGTTCTGGTAGCAGACCGGGCGCAGGAAGCGCCGGATCGAGAGCGTGCCGACGCTGGTCGCGCCGAAGTTCGTGGACGCCGGATAGGGCCCGCCATGGACCATCGCATCGCCGACTTCCACGCCGGTCGGGAATCCGTTGGCCATCACGCGGCCCGCCTTGCGCTCGAGCACCGGCAGCAGCTTGCGGGCAAGCTCCGCATCGCCGTCATCGAGATGCATCGTCGCGGTCAGCTGACCCTCGAAGCCCTTCGCAAGATCGACCATCTGCGCGGGGTCCGAGACCCTGACGACAAGACCGAGCGGCCCGAAGACTTCCTCGCCAAGCGCATGATCCTGCAGGTAGTTCTCGGCGCTCGTCTCGTAGAGGTTCGGGGAGGCGTTGCGGCCTTCCTGCTCGGTCGTCAGCACCGGGGTCACGGAGTTTCGCGTATCGAACCGGTCCTTGCCGTCTCGATAGGCCTGCGCAATGCCGTCCGTCAGCATGACCTGCGGGCCGGAGGCCGACAGCGCCTCCTTCGCGGCGGCGACAAAAGCGTCGCCTGCGGGGCCCTCCTCGACCACGGCGATGCCCGGATTGGTGCAGAACTGGCCCGCGCCCATCGTCAGCGAGCCTGCCCAGCCGGTGCCGATCTCGGCGCCGCGCGCCTTTGCGGCCTCGGGCAGCAGGAACATCGGGTTGACCGAGCCCAGCTCGCCAAAGAACGGGATCGGCTCGGGGCGCTGCGCACACAGATCGAACAGCGCACGACCACCGCCCAAGCTACCAGTGAAGCCCACGGCCTTGATCAGCGGGTGCTGCACGAGCCCTCGACCCACATCGCGGCGTCCGCCCTGGATCACGCTGAAGACGCCCTTGGGCATGTTGCATTTCTCGGCTGCGGCCATGATCGCCTCGGCCACGATTTCGCCGGTGCCGGGATGGGCGGAATGGCCCTTCACGACGACCGGGCAGCCTGCGGCCAGCGCGGCGGCGGTGTCGCCGCCGGCCGTCGAAAACGCCAGCGGGAAGTTCGACGCGCCGAAGACCGCGACCGGACCGATCGGACGCTGCATCATCCGCAGATCCGGGCGCGGCAGCGGCTGGCGATCGGGGAGTGCCTCGTCATGGCGGCGGTCGAGATAGTCACCGTTGCGGATGTGGCTCGCAAAGAGACGCAGCTGGCCCACGGTGCGCCCGCGCTCGCCATTCAGGCGCGCCTCGGGCAAACCGCTTTCCTGCGTGCCGATCTCGGTGATCGCCTCGCTGCGGGCGTCGATCTCGTCGGCGATAGTCTCGAGGAACTTGGCGCGGGTCTCACGGCTCGAATAACCGTAGTCCCAGAATGCCTCCTCGGCTGCCTCGCAGGCCGCGTTCACCATCTCGACCGTGCCGACGCAGAACTCATGGCTCGGCCCATGGGCTGGGTCGGAAGAGAACGTTTTGTCGGTGCCGATCCATTCGCCGGCGATCAGGTGTTGTCCGTGCGGGGTGAAGGTCATGATGTCTCCTTGTTAATTCGTCACCGGGCCCGACGCAGAACGGCGTCGCAGAGACCCTTCGTTCAATGCGCGCGGTTTCAAAGAACCGCCGTCATGCCGCCGTCGATGTAGAGGATTTGTCCGTTCACGAAATCCGAGGCCGACGAGGCGAGAAATACCACCGCGCCCTGCAATTCCTCGGGCTTTCCCCAGCGCCCGGCGGGTGTGCGCCCGCGGACCCAGCTGTCGAAATCCTGATCTTCCTGAAGCGGGCGCGTCATGTCGGTCATCATGTAGCCGGGTCCGATGGCGTTCGCTTGAATGTTCGAGCCGGCCCACTCCGCCGCCATCGACCGCGTCAGCATTTTGACGCCCCCTTTGGCGACCGTGTAGGGCGCGACCGTGACGCGGGCGAGGTCGCTCATCAGCGAGCCGATATTGATGATTTTGCCGCCCCCTTTCGCGATCATCCGCGAAGCTGCTTCGCGGCCACAAAGGAATGCAGAGGTCAGGTTGGTATCGAGCACGCGCTGCCAGTCCGCCGCGCTCAGTTCCAACATCGGACGGCGCAACTGGATACCGGCATTGTTCACCAGAATGTCCGGGGTGCGCCCCTCCGCGTCGAGCCTCTCGAACGCCGCGCGCACGGCGGCCTCGTCGGAGACGTCGAAGGCCGCGGCGCTCACGTCGTAGCCTTGTTCGATCATTTCCTTTCGAGTCTGCTCGAGCCGTGCGGCATCAAACCCGTTGAGCACCACGTGCGCGCCCGCGGCCGCCAGCGCCTCCGCGAAGGTTCTGCCCAGACCGCGAGACGAGCCGGTGACCAGTGCGGTTTTGCCTGAGAGATCGAATGTGTTCATCGCCCTATCCTCGTGTCCGTGTCGTGACCAAAAAGGGAGAGGCGGGCCGGAGGACATGGCCCGCCTCTTGATCCGCCCGAGGGAATGGGCGGATCAGCTTGAGACTACATTACGCAGCCTCAGTTGCTGCTCGCTTTCTTCTCGGAGCGAAGCCCGTCGATCGTCTTCTGCACCCGATCGATGACGTCGCCACCGATTTCGTCGCGGTGCTTGTCGTAGACGACCTGCGACTTCTCACGCATGCGAGCCAGCTCTTCAGGCGAGACTTTGTTGAACTTGATCCCGGCCTTTTCCATCTTCTCGAGCGATTTCTTGTTGAGATCCTGGATCACGTTGCGCTCGACCGAGCCGCCCTTGACTGCACAGGTGCGCAGCGCATCCTGTTCGTCGGGATCGAACGTATCAAAGATCGGCTTCGAGAACAGGAAGAGGAAGGGCGTATAAGCGTGCTTCGTCTCGCTGATATATTTCTGCACCTCGTAGAACTTCGAAGTGTCGATCGTGACATAGGGGTTTTCCTGTGCATCGATCGCGCCGGTCTCCAGTGCAGAGAACACTTCGCCGAAGGCCATCGGCGTCGCGTTGGCACCGAGATTGTCGAAAGTGTCGAGGAAGATATTGTTCTGCATCACGCGGATCTTGATGCCCTTGAGGTCTTCCCACTTGGTGATCGGACGCTTCGAGTTCGACACGTTACGAAACCCGTTCTCCCAATAGGCGAGGTTGACCAGCCCTTTGTCGGCCAGCTTGTCATTCAGAAACTTGCCGAAATCGCCATCCATGACGGCGTAGGCTTCCTCGTTGGTCTGGAACAGGAACGGCAGATCAAACACACCGAGCGCCGGTTCGATCCCGACAAGCGGCGAGGACGAGGTCACCACCGCGTCGAGCGTGCCCGAGCGAAGCGCCTGGGTCGCCTGAAGGTCGCCGCCAAGCGAACCGCTCCAGTAAGCCTGAAGCTTCATCTTGCCGCCGGTCTTGTCGTCAAGACACTGCTGCATCGCATCGACGCCATTATGCACCGGGTGGTTTTCGGCGACACCGTTGGAAATACGGATCGTGCGGTCGTGGAATTCGGCTGCGGCAGGGCTTGCGACCGCTACCATCGTGCCAAGCAGAAGCGCTGCTTTAATTGCCTTGGTTTTCATTGTTTCCTCCCTTTGGAAATTAACGTTGGCAAATGTTGACCCGTGACCGGTCAGTAGAACCAATGTGCCGGAACGAGCACGATCTGCGGAAAGGCCACGAGAACGAAGAGCACCAGGATCTCGGCCACGAGGAAGGGCCAGACACCGATGATCACACGGCCAAGGGGGATCCTCCCGACCCCGCTGACCACGTTGAGGACGACACCGACAGGCGGCGTCAGAAGTCCGATGCAGCAGTTCATGATGAACATCACACCGAAGTAGATCGGATCGATCCCCGCCTTCTGCACCAGCGGCAAGAGCACCGGGGTCAGGATCAGGATCGTCGGCGTGAGATCGAGGGCGGTGCCGACCATAATAATCAGCACCATGATGAAGGCCATGAGCAGCTTCGGATGCTCGATCAGCGGTTCGATGATGCTGCCGAGCTCGGCGGGGATATTCGCCATCGTGATGAGCCAAGCCGAGACCAGCGCGGCACAGACAAGGAACATGATCGCCGCCGTTGTGCGACCTGCCGCGATGAACACGCCCGGCAGGGATTTCAAGGTGAGTTCGCGATAGACGAAGAGCCCGACGAAGAGCGCATAGAAGGTCGCGATCACCGCAGCCTCGGTCGGGGTGACGACACCGAACTTGATACCGCCGAGAATGATCACCGGCATGCCAAGCGCCCAGATTGCGCGCATCCCTGCCCGGCCTTTCTCGCCCCAGCTGGCACGCGGCAACGTCTCGGCCTTGTCCTTCCGGGCAACGAAGAGCCAAGTGACGATCAGCACGGTCCCCATCAGGACACCAGGTGCGATGCCAGCCATGAACAGCTTGGAGATCGAAAGGTTGCTCGCGACGCCGAAGATAATGAAGGCCATCGAGGGCGGGATGACCGGCGCGATCACGCCACCTGCGGCGATCAGGCCGGCAGAACGCGGCACGTCATAGCCGGCGCGGCTCATCATCGGCAGCAAGATCGCAGCGAGTGCGGCACTATCGGCGGCAGCCGAGCCAGAGATCGAGGCGAGGATTACCGCCGCCATGATGGCGACGATGCCCAGACCGCCGCGGATATGCCCGACGCAGGCGATCGCGAAGTCGATGATCCGGCGCGAGAGCCCGCCGGCATTCATCAGTTCGCCTGCGAGAATGAAGAACGGGATCGCGAGAAGGGTGAAGGTATTCGCCCCGATCGCCATATTCTGGGCGATGATCTGGGTGTTGAACATCCCCAGATATTCCATCAGCGCGATGCCGCAGAAGATCAGAGCGAAGGCAACAGGAACCCCGATGGCCATGGCGCCGATGAGCGCGACAAGAAAGACAACGAGGGTCATGATGCACGCCCCTCGATATCTTCAGCGTCATGATGTTGGCCTGCGAAGCGGGCGAACTCGGCGTCGCTCATCCGACCGGTCAGCAACCGGAAGAGCCGCTCGAGCGAGATGAGGATGATCCCGGCACCCGTGAACAGCCCGGTGCCGTAGACAAAGCCCATCGGCATCATCGTTACCGGAGCGCCCATCGTCATGTTGATCGGCAGCTGCTTCCATGTGCCGATAAAGAGCACCGCCGAACAGCCGATGATCACGATCTCGCTCAGCCCCATCAGGACCATGCGTCCGCGACGACCGAAGGCCGCGACCACCGTCTCCATGCCCATATGCATATGGTGATGGTGTGCGACGACGGCGCCGATGAAGGTCAGCCAGACGAAGAAGAAGCGCGACATTTCCTCCGAGACGGCAATGCCGCTATCGAACGCGTAGCGCAGGATGACATTGAGAAAGACCATCAGAGCCATCCCGGCGAGCAAAAGCGCCAGCAGGATGTCGAGGCCACGGTAGAAGAGTGCGATAAGTTTTTGCATCCGCTTACACCCTGTCGCCGAGGCCGCGGGCGACCAGGTTGGCAATCAGCGCGCGGCTGCCAAAAACCCATTCGGGACAGGCATCACAGCGAGCGACGCGGTTCACCAGAGCCCCGAGTCGCGGCGAAGCAATCTCGACCTCGTCGCCGGTCTCGTGGGTGAAGCCCTGCCCCGGCGCACGGCGATCCTGCACCGGCGCGAAAAGCGTGCCGAGGAACAGGACCGCGCCGTCGGGATATTGGTGGCTGCGATTGAGCATCTGCCGGGCGAGCTCGGCGGGCGACCGGCTGATCGCCTCCATGCGGCTCTCACCCGCCATCTCGAACCCGTCGGTGCCGCGCACGCGCAGAGTGACGACCGCGGTCTCGACATCGGCGAGCGTGAAATGGTCGTCGAAAATCCGCAGGAATGGCCCGATCGCGCAGGAGGCGTTGTTATCCTTGGCCTTGCCGAGCAGGAGCGCCGAGCGGCCTTCGACGTCGCGCAGGTTTACGTCATTGCCCAACGTCGCACCGAGGATCGTGCCATCCGAGCGGATCGCCAGCACAATCTCGGGCTCGGGATTGTTCCAGTCCGAAATCGGGTGGATGCCGATCTCGGCACCGCATCCGACAGATGACATGGGCTGGGCCTTCGTGAAGATCTCTGCGTCCGGACCAATGCCGACCTCGAGATATTGCGACCAGAGGCCCATCTCCTGCAGCAGTGCCTTCACTTTCGCAGCAGCTTCCGATCCGGCAGAGATATCGCGCAGGTTCTCACCGATCACCGGAGCAAGCTTGGCGCGAATGTCCTGCGCGGCCTGAAGGTCGCCGCCGGCGCGTTCTTCGATCACGCGCTCCAGCATACTTTCAGCGAAGGTGACGCCCGCGGCCTTCACCGCCTGAAGATCGATCGGGGCCAAGAGATGACCGGCCGCCCCGGACAGAAAATCCTTGAGTGAGCCGAGCACCGGCAGATCGTCGCGCCGCAGAATTGCGTGCAAATCGTCGCATTCCAGAAGCCCGGAAACCGTCGCTGCGATATGCGTAAGATCGTGCAGGATTCCGTTGCGCAGAACGGTTACGCAGGGCCCGCCTTCCGCCTTCGACCAGACCCGACCGACCAGCAGGGCGCGTGCGTCATCCTCGGGCAAAATACGGCCCGTTTCCAAATTGAGCATAAGTGCCAATTCCCCCTCCATGTTGTCGGGCGCAGTATCTCCTCATACCGCACTGACATATGATGTCAGACAACACTACAACATAAAATACAACCCCTATTCTGCGCCGCCTATGCGGCTCAAGCGTATGTGATGCTCAGCTTACTCGACGAATTCGAACTGCAGGCCGACACGTTCCGCGGAGTTGACCAGATGGCGCTGCATCGCGGCCCGTGCCGCGGCGGGATTGCGCGCTCGAATGGCCTCGCAAATCGCCCCGTGCTCTTCGATCGTCCACGCGATCACATCGTCGAGCTGCCCCTCGGCGCGCGCAATCGTAATGACATGGCTGATCCGCTCCGAGATCGCGGTGACGAATTGCACGAAATAGTCATTGCCCGTCGCCTCGGCGATGATGCGGTGGAAATCGAGGTCGGCTGTGACCCCCGACTTGCCCCAATCACGAATACCCGACAGCCCCATCATCGCGGCGTCGAGCGCCGCCATCTGGGCCTCGGTGTGGTTCACTGCTGCGAGTGCAGCCGCTTCCATCTCCAGCGGCACGCGCACCTGATAGAGATCATTGAAGGCGTGCCGGTCCATCTTCTTGCCATCCTCGAGACGGATCTGGCGTGCTTTGCGCTCCACCACGAAGGCACCGACACCCTGTCGCGTCTCGACCAGCCCCTCGTTGCGCAGTTGCGCAATCGCTTCGCGCACGACGGTGCGGCTCACGCCGAAGGTCTTGGACATCGCATGCTCTGTCGGCAGCTTGTCACCGGCTTTCAGCACGCCATCATAAATCCGCTTGGCGAACTGCGTGGCGATCCGCGTTGGCAGGTGATCCGTGCGGGCAATCTGCTCGAACTCATTATCCATCACTCATTCCTCATCTCGTCCCAAGTCCGTCAACTTTCGAGGTCGATCAGACACCCGGGGTTCATCGTCAAATTTGGATCGATCGCCCGCTTGATCCGCCCCAGCAGATCATGCTGAACCGAAGACGCGCGCGCGGCGAAGTCGGCCTTCTTGAGACGTCCGACCCCGTGCTCTGCGCTGATCGAACCGTCATAGCGATCCAGGACCCCGTTGAGAACTGTTTTAGCTCGAAAAATCTGCTGATCGAGCGCCTCCATGCCCTCCGGGTCTGGCAGCACGTTCAGATGCACATTGCCATCCCCCACGTGACCGTAGGAGACGCAGACCGCCCCGGGCAAGGCTTCTCCGACCGCCGCCTCGGCCTCAGCGACGAACGCAGCCAGTTCTGAAAGCGGCACCGAGAGATCCGTGCGCAGATGTTTTCCGCGCCGCGCCTGCCCCTCGTTCATCCCCTCACGCACCAGCCAGATATTCTGCGCCTGAGCTTTCGACTGCGCGATCACGCCGTCGCGCACGAGCCCCTCTTCCATCGCAAGTTCGAGGAATTGAGAAAGAAGAGCCTCGATATCGACGAGACCCGAGCCCGAAAGCTCAACCAGCGCATAGGCGCGATGTGCGGGCTCAAGCGGCAGCGAAAGATCGGGAATACCCTCGCGTGCGAGCGTGAATGCCTCGGCGGGCAGGAATTCGAAGGCCGACATCAGGTCACAGCACTGGCGACGCGCGAGACGGTAAAGCTCGATCGCGTCTTCTAGTGAGTCGAGCGCCAGCAACGCGGTCGAGACTTGGTCGGGTGCGGGCATCAGCTTGAAGGACACGGCCGTGACGATGCCCAGCACCCCTTCGGCTCCGATGAAAAGCTGCTTGAGATCGATCCCGCGATTATCCTTGCGCAGCCGACTGAGCCGATCGAGCACGCGACCGTCCGGCAGGACGACCTCAAGCCCGAGCACCAGCTCGCGCGTCATTCCATAGCGCAGGACGTTCACCCCGCCCGCATTGGTCGAGACATTGCCACCGATCTGGCAGGTGCCTTGCGCGCCGAGCGCGAGCGGGAAGTAGAGACCGGCCTCGGCCACTTCTTCCTTGAACGACTCGAGCACGACACCAGCTTCGACAACCGCCGTGAAATCCTGTGCGCTCAGGCTGCGGACCCGGTCCATACGCTCGAGCGACAACACGACCTGAGACTCAGGCGCATCGGGCACCGCGCCCAGAGCAAGTCCGCTACGCCCCCCCTGTGGCACAACGCCGAGCCCGAGCTTTGCACAGGCTCGCACGGCGCGGGATACGTCTTCGGTGCTCCGCGGTCGCAAAAGCGCAATGGCAGAACTGGTGATGTCGCCGTGCCAGTCCTGGCAATGGCGCGCGATCAGCCCGGCATCGGTCGAGACCATGTCGCCGCCCAGCATCGTGCAAAGTTCCTTCGCCGCCTCACCTTCCTGCATGCCTATCTCCCCCACTCTTGTTCTTCGTGCTCGCCCGTCGCCCCATCTCGACCAGCTGGACAAAAATGATTTGCATCCCGCATATATCTGGTTATCAGACAACATTACAACATCTTTGATGCTGGACTGCGAATTTCTCAGGGAGGAGACACGTTATGCACGCACTCATTGTCGGCGCGGCGGGAATGGTTGGCCGAAAACTCACCGATCGAATCGTCCGAGGAGCGCCCCTTCAGGGCAAAGCGGTCGACCACCTGTCGCTGGTCGACGTAATCGCCCCCGAAACGCCGGAGGGATACTCAGGCACCACCGATTGCCTTCAAGCCGACCTGTCCGAAGCAGGCACGGCAGAGAAACTGATCGCCGCGCGGCCTGATGTGATCTTCCACCTAGCCGCGATCGTTTCGGGCGAGGCCGAGAAAGATTTCGAAAAGGGCTACCGGATCAATCTCGACGGCAGCCGCGCACTCTTCGAGGCAATCCGTCACGCGAACCTCGCCGATGGCTATCGTCCGCGGGTGGTCTTCGCCTCTTCCATCGCGGTGGTGGGCGCGCCCCTGCCCTATCCGATCCCCGACGAGTTCCACGCGACGCCCCTGACCAGCTACGGCACCCAGAAGGCGATCTGCGAATTGCTGCTGTCGGACTATTCGCGCCATGGTTTCTTCGACGGGATCGGCATCCGCCTGCCCACGATCTGCATCCGTCCGGGCAAACCGAATGCCGCAGCGTCAGGCTTCTTCTCGAACATCCTGCGCGAACCCCTGGTGGGTCAGGAAGCCGTGCTTCCGGTGCCCGAGACGATCCGGCACTGGCACACCTCGCCGCGCTCGGCAGTGGGTTTCATGCTGCACGCAGCCGATATCGATCTGGATGAGGTCGGGCCGCGCCGCAACCTTTCGATGCCGGGTGTCAGCGCCACAGTCGGCGAACAGATCGAAGCCTTGCGCCGAGTTGCAGGACAAAAGGCTGCCGCCCTGATCCGGCGCGAGCCAGACGCGATGATCACCAAGATGTGCGAGAGCTGGGCCGCAGGCTTCGACGCGACCCGCGCCCGCCAACTCGGCTTTACCTCGGAAGACAGCTTTGACGCGATCATCCAAGCGCATATCGAGGATGAACTGGAAGGTGCCGCGTGACACAGCCGCTCCCCAATATTGCTTTTCTGGGCACAGGTCTAATGGGGGCGCCGATGGTTCGGCGCCTCCTCGGGGCGGGCTATCCCGTCACCGTATGGAACCGCGCTGCCGAAAAGGCCCGCCCGCTGGTCGCCGCCGGGGCCGAGCAGGCGGGGAGCCCCGCCGAGGCCGTCGCGAAGGCGGATATCACCTTCACCATGCTTTCTGATGGCGCAGCGGTGGCCGACGTGCTGTTTGCGCAAGGCACAGCCGAAGCCCTGCGCCCGGGCAGCGTGCTGATCGACACCTCGTCGATCGCGCCGGATGTGGCGCGCGATCATGCCGCCCGGCTCGAAGAGCTTGGCGTGACGCAGATCGACTGCCCTGTCTCGGGCGGCACTGCGGGCGCCGAGAGCGGAACGCTCGCTTTGATGGCGGGTGGGCCGAAAGAGACGATCGCGCGGATCGCGCCCGTGCTCGAACCACTTGGGCGAATGACCCATGTCGGCCCTGCGGGCGCCGGTCAGGTCTGCAAACTGGCCAATCAGCAGATCGTCGCGGTCACCATCGGCGCGGTCGCCGAGGCGATGGTCCTCGTGAGAGCGGGCGGCGCAGATCCCGCGAGGTTCCGCGACGCGATCCGCGGTGGCTTTGCCGAAAGCCGCATCCTCGAACTGCATGGCGCGCGGATGATCGCCCGCGATTTCACCCTAGGCGGCCCGTCGCGACTGCAGCTGAAAGACCTTCGCGGCGTCGAGACGCTTGCGAACGCGAACCATCTCGAGCTCCCGCTGACCGATACCGTGCGTGCGGCCTACGAGGCCTTCGTCGCCGCTGGAAACGGCGACGTCGATCATTCCGGGCTGCTGCTTCATATTGAGACGCTCAACAGCGCGTCCCTTCTCGAGGAAAGATCATGACCAAAACCGAACGCCGCCTGCGCTCGCAAGACTGGTTCGACAATCCCGATCATGCCGACCTGACTGCGCTTTATCTCGAACGCTTCATGAATTACGGCACGACGCCTGAAGAGTTGCGCGCGGGCAAGCCGATCATCGGGATCGCCCAGTCGGGCAGCGACCTGAACCCATGCAACCGCCACCATCTGGATCTCGCCAAGCGCGTGCGCGACGGAATCCGCGATGCAGGCGGCATCCCGATCGAATTCCCGACACATACGCTCTTTGAGAACTGTAAGCGTCCGACCGCCGCGCTCGATCGCAACCTCGCCTATCTCGGTCTTGTCGAACTGCTTTACGGCTACCCGTTCGACGGTGTCGTGCTGACCACGGGTTGCGACAAGACCACCCCGTCGGCCCTGATGGCCGCGGCGACAGTCGACCTACCCGCGATCGTTCTGTCCGGCGGGCCGATGCTCGACGGCTGGCACGAGGGAGAACTCGTGGGCTCGGGCACGGTGATCTGGCGTTCACGCCGCAAATACGCCGCGGGCGAAATCACCCGCGACGAGTTTCTCGAAACCGCGCTCGACAGCGCGCCCTCGATTGGCCACTGCAACACGATGGGCACGGCCTCTACCATGAACGCCATCGCGGAGGCGCTAGGTATGTCGCTCACCGGCTGTGCGGCGATACCGGCAGCCTATCGCGCCCGCGGCCAGATGGCCTATCGCACCGGGCGCCGTGCCGTTGAACTGGTTCACGAGGACATCCGGCCCTCGAACATCCTTACCCGCGAGGCCTTCCTGAACGCGATCAAACTGAACGCGGCGATCGGCGGCTCGACCAATGCCCAGCCCCATATCATGGCAATGGCGAAACATGCGGGCGTGACGCTCGATCCGTCGGACTGGCAAACGCATGGCTACGACATCCCGCTGCTGGCCAATGTGCAGCCCGCCGGGAAATATCTGGGCGAACGGTTCCACCGCGCGGGCGGTGTCCCTGCGATCCTGTGGGAACTACTGCAGGCGGGACAGCTGAACGGCGATTGCCCCACCGTCACCGGTCACAGCGTGGCGGAGAACTTAGACGGGCACGAGAGCACCGATCGCGAGGTGATCTACCGTTTCGAGGAGCCGATGATGGAGCGCGCGGGCTTCTATGTCCTCTCTGGCAATCTCTTCGACTTCGCGATCCTGAAGACTTCGGTGATTTCGCCGGAGTTCCGCGAGCGTTATCTCAGTGAGCCGGGCCGCGAGGGAATTCTCGAGGGCACGGCCTTCGTCTTCGACGGCTCGGAAGACTATCATGCCCGCATCAACGACCCTGCACTCGAGATCGACGAATCCTCGATCCTCGTGATCCGGGGGGCGGGTCCGCTCGGCTGGCCGGGCTCTGCGGAAGTGGTGAACATGCAGCCGCCGGATCGCTTGCTGAAACGCGGCATCACCAGCCTGCCGACGATCGGTGACGGGCGACAATCGGGCACCTCGGACAGCCCCTCGATCCTGAACGCCTCCCCCGAGAGCGCGGCGGGCGGCGGGCTGGCATGGCTCCGCACGGGCGATACGATCCGGATCGATCTGAACACCGGGCGCTGCGACATGCTCGTTGCCGACGACGAACTGGCAGCGCGCAAGGCTGGCGACCTGCCGCCGATCCCCGAGGCAGCGACCCCGTGGCAGAAGCTCTACCGCGAGACCGTCACGCAGATGGCCGACGGTGCGACGATCCGCGACGCCGAGCAGTTCCGTCAGCTTGCGAAGAGACTGCCGCGGCACAATCACTGAGATAAACCTCCCCCACCAATCCGATCGGTTGGAAGGGGCTTGTGGTGAGGTCTTTTGGTCAAATTGGCCGGGCCGCAGGCGACAATCCTGCGGTCCATTCCCCCGAGAAGTGAAAGCAGCTATTTCTATTGCCTGTCTCGGAAGAGAGCGCGAGCCGAGCCAATAACAATTGAAGGCGGGCGACGCTAAGAGCTTTGGACTTAAGTGCCGTGCTGAGTGACCTTCAAATGACCCGTGCAGCCTATTTTCAAATCGGTCGCGACAATCTGAAAGCTGCTCTGCGACCAGCTCTTTGACCTATCGTCGAACGGTCACTCTGCGGTCGGTGAGCTAACATATGGGAGCGAGCAATGACCGGCGCACAGCCCGCCTGAACACTGATTTTCGCGACGACACGTTTGGCCGCTCTCCGGTCTCACGCAGCCCCTCTGGATGCGCCTGCGCGCCGAGTGCGCGCAGGACTTTGGAGGGGGGCGGCTTCGACTACTCAGCCGCCGAAGCGCGGCTCCGGCACGCCTTTCACGCCGAGACCGCGGATCGCGAACAGGCTGCCGCGCTGAACACCGTCGTCGGGAAAACGCGGCAGCGGCGGCTTCGCCATCGACGTGACGTAGAGCACGTCGAGATCGGGGCCGCCGAACTGGACGCTCGTGACCTTCTTCACTGGCATCGGGATTTCCATGTCGAGCGTGCCGTCCGGTGCGAAGCGGCAGATCCGCCCGTCATAGACCAGCGCCATCCAGTAATAGCCCTCCGCATCGACCGTCGCCCCATCCGCGGCGCCCCCGTTCGAGGTATCCGCCTTCGCAAAGGTGCGACGGTTCGAAATGCCGCCCGTCTCGATGTCATAGTCATAGGCCCACATCTCACCGGTCCAGGTATCGGTGAAGTAGAAGGTTTTGTCGTCCGGCGAGAAGCAAGGCCCGTTCGAGCAGATGATCCCCTCCTCGAGCTTGGTAACGCTCAGGTCGGGATCGACGCGGTAGAGTGCGCCCAGCGGCCCCGCTTCCTGCATATCCATCGAACCGGCGAAAAACCGGCCGCGCCGATCGCATTTGCCGTCGTTGATACGGGTCGTTGCGAGGTTGGCTTCCGGGTCGTGCAGCAATTCGCAATCGCCGCTGTCAAAATCCAGCAACCAGAACCCCTTGTCGAGCGAGACGATGGCCCCCTTGCCGTCCTTGCGCACCGCCATCGAGCCGATCTTACCCGGCACGTCCCAGGCGCGCAGCTCCGTGCCGTCCGCAGTGCAGCGAAACACCCGTCCATCCATCGAGTCGATGAAATAGAGCCGCTGGCTTTCGACGTCCCAGACCGGGCCCTCGCCCAGCGTCGTCTTCACGTCGAGCAGAATATCGATCTGCATGTTGGTCTCCTCCCTTGGTATCCGGTTCAGAAGTTCACGGCGTCGCCGCCCTTGAGCGCAAGCATCTCGCGCGCCTCGTCCGGCGTCGCGAGCTCGAGGCCCAGCCCCTCGACGAGGGCGCGCGCCTTGGCGACCTGTTGCGCGTTGCTCTCTGCAAGCTTGCCGCGCGAGATCCAGATGCTGTCCTCGAGACCGACGCGGATATTGCCCCCCATGCTCAGTGCCTGTGTCGCGATGCGGAATTGGTCCTTGCCGGCGCCCAGAACCGACCAGCGGAAATCCTTTCCGAAGAGACGGTCTGCCGTGCGCTTCATGTGCATGACATCCTCGGGATGGGTGCCGATCCCCCCCAGAAGACCAAAAACGGACTGAACGAAGAACGGCGGCTTCACGAGGCCACGATCCGCGAAATGCGCGAGGTTGTAGAGATGCGAGATATCGTAGCATTCGAACTCGAACCGGGTGCCGTTGTCGTAACAGGTCTCCAGCACGTATTCGATGTCCTTGAACGAATTGCGGAAGACGAGGTCACGCGACCCCTCGAGATGCTCACGCTCCCATTCGTGCTTGAACTCCTTGTATTTCGCGAGAAGCGGGAAGAAGCCGAAATTCATCGACCCCATGTTGAGCGAGG
This sequence comes from Thioclava sp. ISO4, assembly GCF_058105145.1. Classification (NCBI taxonomy): domain Bacteria; kingdom Pseudomonadati; phylum Pseudomonadota; class Alphaproteobacteria; order Rhodobacterales; family Paracoccaceae; genus Thioclava; species Thioclava sp. ISO4. The sequence goes on along the minus strand of NZ_CM176571.1, from coordinate 1,247,899 downwards.
CGACCTCGGGCGCCCATTGCGCTGCGGGCTTCGTGCGTTCGTCCACCGTCATGTAGGGCGAACCGCCGGTAGTGATATTCACCACCGCATTCGTCGCCTGCTTGATCCGGCCCAGGAACGGCGCGAAGGCCTCGGCGGACTGGTCTGGCTTTCCAGTTTTCGGGTCACGGGCATGCAGGTGCAGGATCGCGGCCCCCGCCTCGGCCGCCCCGATCGCGGCTTCAGCGATCTCGTCGGGCGTGATGGGCAGGTGGTCCGACATCGTCGGCGTGTGGATGGCGCCGGTCACGGCGCAGGTGAGGATGACCTTGTCTGGCATTCTATCAATCTCCGATTTCATCTGTTGCGCGGCGCTTGTGAGCGGCGAGCGCCATGAGGCGCCGGTCTCGCCACGCCTGCCGCTGAGCAAGCTCGTCTGCGGGAAGCGCCGCACGGCGCTCCGCCTCGATCCGGTCCAGCACGGGGCCGCGCCAGTCCGCCGCGGGTTGCCCCGCCATGCCGTCATAAATGCCGCCGTAGCGCGTCACATATTGCCGCACGCCCTCGGGCGCGTTGAGGTCGATGGTCTCGAACGGGCCGATGAAGGACCAGCGAAGCGCGAGCCCTTCGCGCAACCCGATATCGACGTCTTCAGTGCTGGCATATCCATCGGCCACAAGCCGGAACGCCTCATGCAGAAGTGCGCCCTGAAGGCGGTTCATCACGAACCCGTCGATTTCCTTCTGCATGACGATCGGGCGCATGCCGGCCTCGCGCAGAAGATCCGCCGTGCGCTCAAGAAGCGCGGGATCGGTCCAGGGCGCGGGCACCAACTCTGCGGCGGGCACGAGATAGGCGGGATTGATCGGATGATTGACCATGACCCTGTGACGTCCCGCGAGCCCCTCGGAAATGGCCGACGGCAGCAGGGCCGACGACGAGGAGGCGAGCACGGTATCGGGGCCGGCAATCGCGTCGAGACGCGCGAAGATTTGGCGCTTCACTCCGATCTCCTCGAAGGTGCTCTCCTGCACGTGCCGCGCGCCCTCGAGCGCCTCTTCGAGCGTGGCGACCGGCTCGATGCGCGCGAGCGCTTCCTCGGCTGTTCCGGGGATGAGGCCCAGGCGCTCCAGTTCCGGTAGCATCTCGGCGGCGAAGTCGCGCGCGGCTTTTGGCGCCGCGGGCACCTCGTCCCACAACCGCACCGGATGACCGGCACGGGCGAACACGATGGCCCAGGCACGCCCGATAAGCCCCGAACCGACGCAGGCGACAGGCTCTTTCATCACAAGGTCTCCACATTGCCATCGACGGGGAAGCTCTGCCCCGACAGGTTGCGCCCGGTCTCAGCGATCAGGAAGGCGGCCATGTCCGCCACGTCCTCGGGCGGGGTCATCCGGCGCAGCGAGACGTTCGACAGATACCGCTCGGTCATCTCTTCATGGCTGATCCCGGTCTGCTTCGCGCGAGCTGCGATCACGCCTTCGATCCGCGGCCCTTCGATAATGCCGGGCAGGATCGCATTGGCACGGATATTCTCGGGACCGAGCTCTTTCGCCAGGCTCTGGGTGAACCCGATCACCCCCCATTTCGCCGAGGCGTAGGGCGTGCGGAACGCATAGCCGAACTTGCCCGCCGAGGAGGAGATGTTGACGATCGCTCCGCCCCCTGCCGCGCGCAGCATCGGCACCGCTTTCCGGGTGCATAGGAACTGACCCGTCAGGCCGATATCGAGGCAGCGCCGCCAATCCTCGGGCGAGATTTCGTCGACCGAGCCGGTGGGCCCCGCAATGCCGGCATTGTTGACCAGCGCATCGAGCCCGCCGAGGGTGTTGCCGATCGCCTCGAAGAAAGATGCCACCGCAGCTTCATCCGAGACGTCGGCGCGCAGGGCCACTTCGGCGCCCAGCTCCTGCGCGGCCCGTTCAAGCGCGGCCTCATCGATGTCGCAGATAGCCAGCCGCGCGCCTTGCCGAGCCAGTTCCCGCGCGATGCACAGACCGATGCCGGAAGCGCCCGCCGTGACCGCTACGCGTTTGCCCTCGAGGCCGGGCAATTTCATCCTGGATGTATCACTCATCGAAATCTCCTTGGTTATTTGCGCAATGCGATCACGGCCATCAGGATGACGAGCCCGAAGAACACTGAGCGGAATGCGAAGGGCAGCGCGGTGCCGGCAAGCAGGGTCTGCATCGCGGTCAGCAGCAGTGCGCCCCCCAGCATGCCCGCGTAATGCCCGCGGCCACCGGTGATCAGCGCCCCACCCACGACGACGACCGCGATCGAGGGCAGAAGGTAGTCATCCCCCATCCCGAGGCTCGCCTGTCCGGAAAAGCCCGCCAGCAGAACGCCGACCAGCGCCGCGCAGAGAGCCGAGAGGATGTAGACAGAGATGATGACCCTTCCTGTGCGCACCCCCGAGAGGCGCGCCGCCAGTTCGCTGTTGCCGACCGCGTAGACCCGGCGCCCGAACGCGGTGCGTCCCAACAGGACAATCGCGAGCGCGACGAAGGCGGCCATGAAGATGATCACCGGGGTCACCCCCATCAGCTTGCCGGTCATCAGCCAACGCAGCGAGGGCGGTGCGAACCCGGCGGGCGTGCCGCCCGACCAGATCAGCGCCGCGCCCTGAAGAATGCCGTTCATCGCAAGCGTCACGACGATCGGCGACAGGCCCAGCGCCACGACGCCCAACCCATTCGCGAGCCCGATCAGCGCAGCCACCGCGAAGACCACCGGCAGCGCCGTGAGCAACCCCATGTCCTGCCCGCCAACGAGCCCGGTCAGCATCACGCCCGACAAAGCGATGCTCCAGGGCAGCGACAGGTCCAGCCCCCCGGTCAGGATCACCGCGCCCTGCCCCAGCGCGAGGATCGCGAGGAAGCTCGAGAGCACGAGGAGCGAGTCCCAGTAACGCCAGCCGCTGAAGACATTGCCCAGCACCAGCTGCGTCGCGATCAGGACCACCACGAGGCAGATCCAGGCGGGCAGGACGTGGCGCAGCGTATGACCGTGACGCTGCAGAAAGCTTTGCGAGGGGGCGGTCTCTGCCGGTCGCGTGAAAGCCAGCCTGTGATCCTCGCCCGAGCGTTGGCCTACGAGCCAACCGCGCCGCCGGGCGCCAATCGCATCGGTGACTTCGCGCAGGCGCTGCGAGAGCGTGCTGTCACGGCGCAACGAGCCCGCGAGCACCGCGATCAGGAGCACTGCGCTTTCCGCGATAGTCGAATAGTAAGCCGAGACGTTGAGCGACAGCAGAAGGTTCACCACGATCATCAGGATATAGGCCCCGAGGATCGTGCCCAGCACACCGCCTTTGCCACCGCCAAGACGGGTGCCGCCGATCACCACAGCCGCGAAGGTCGGCAACAGGAGCGAGTTCCCCACCAGCGGGTCGCCGCTGCCGGTCTGGGCGCTGACAAAAACCCCGGCGAGCCCGTAAAGCCCACCTGCGAGCACGTAGGTCGCGAAGGTAACGGTGCGCGCGTGAAGCCCCGTCGCGCGGGCAGCCTCGGCGTCGCTGCCCACTGCATAGAGCGTGATCCCGTAGCCGGTGCGCTTGAGCCAGAGCCACAGCGCCACCAGCACGAGCATCAGCGTGATCGGTGCAGGCAGAAGACCGGGGATCGTGTCACCAAGATAGACGGATGCGAGCGAAGGCGCGACGAAGCCGCCCGGCATTGCCATCACAAGAAGCGTCAGCCCTTGGACGATGAACATCACCGCCAAGGTGACCACGATGGGCTGCAGGCGCACCACAGCCACGAAAAAGCCGTTCACCGCGCCCACGGCCATGCCGATACCGATCCCGATCGCGGTCCAGAGCGGCACGGAGGCCTGCATGTTCGCCGGGTCCATCGAGGTCGCAAGCACCGCGTTGACCAGCGAGACCACCGCGCCAGCCGACAGGTCGAACCCGCCCGACAGGATAACCAGTGTTTGCCCCGCAGCCGCGATCGCGGAGGTCGCCCCGCCGCTTGCGAGGAATGAGATGTCGAAATAGCTCAGCGGATAGGGGCTCAGTCCCGCGTTCAACGCCATGAGGCCCGCCAGCACCAGCGCCGCGACGATCACGGCCTGTCCGTGACGCAGGCTGCGTAGCCAGTTGGAGGACTTGCGGCGCGGCGCGGCCCCGGATGATAGGCTTTGGTCACTCATGCCCGGACCTCCTGTTTCGGATGCGTCGTGTCTCCCTTCAGCGGTGCGTTGCCGCCGAGCGTGGCCTGCATGATCGCGTTCTCGCTCAATTCTTCACCCTCGAGCCAACACGACAGCCGACCCTCGTAGAGGACGCCGACCCGGTCGCACAGATGCACGAGTTCAGGGATTTCGGTGGAATGGAGCAGGACCGAACCGCCTGCATCCGTATAGGCGCGCAGCAGCGCATAGATCTGCTCTTTCGTCCCGACATCGATGCCGCGCGTCGGATCGAAGAGGAGCAGAATCCGGCTCTGCGCCACGAGCCACTTGGCCAGCACGATCTTCTGCTGATTGCCGCCCGAGAATGCGCCCGCGGGCAGGTAATGCGCGCGCTCGTCCACCTCGACGGCGGCGAAAGCCCCCGCAGCGGCACGCGCCTCCGCCCCGTCATCGAGAACCGGCCCCCGGTGAAATCGCGAGAGCACGGGCAGGCTGGCATTCTGCCGCCCGCTGAGTTCCAGGAACAAACCTTGAGTCTTGCGTTCCTCGGGCACGAGCCCGATCGCGACCGACGGATGCAGCGCATCGGCCGGGGCGCGCAGATGGAGGGGCGTCCCGTCCAGCTCGATATGGCCCGCGCGCAACCGCTCCTGTCCGAAAAGGGCGGAGAACAGCGCCTCCTGCCCCATGCCTTGCAGCCCGGCAATCCCGAGGATTTCTCCCTTATGTAACGCGATCTCGGCATTGCGCAGCTTCGGCCCCGCCGACAGCCCACGGGTGGCGAGGACCGGGACCTGCCCCGCGATCGCCTTCGGGGCGCGGCGCGGCGGGAAGGCATTCTCGACCGAGCGGCCCACGATCATCTCGACCACTTCAGCGTCAGTGACATCCGCGACCTTCGCCGAGGTTACGGACCGTCCGTTGCGCAAGATGGTGAGCGTGTCGCAGAAGGCACGCACTTCGGGCAAGCGGTGCGAGATGAACAGCACGGTAATTCCCTGCGCGGCCGCGTCCGCGATGATCCGGCCGAGCCAGTCGACATCGCTACCAGAGAGCGCCGATGTCGGCTCGTCGAGCAAAAGGATTTCGGGCTGGCGGTAGAGGGCGCGGGCGATCTCGATCTTCTGGCGCACGGCCAAAGTCAGCTCCTCGGCCAACGCATCGAGATCGACGTCGAGGCCCAGCGCTTCGAAATGTGCGGTCACCTCGCGCCGCGCACGGCTGCGGTCCAGCGTGCCGATGATCGTCCGGCGCGACCGGCCCAGCAGCATGTTGTCGAGCACGCTCAGGTCCGGCACCAGCGTCAGCTCCTGAAAGGCGGTCTGGATCCCCGCGGCATGGGCATCGCGCGCATTGCGCAAGCTAACGTCGCGGCCGCCTATTCGGATCGTGCCAGAATCTGGCCGCACGAGCCCCGAGAGCAGTTTCATGGTGGTCGACTTGCCGGCGCCGTTTTCGCCGAGCAGGGCGTGGACGCGGCCGCGAGCGACGGAGAAGCTGACCTTGTCATTGGCGACGGTGGGACCGTAGGCCTTCGATAAGTCGTGAACTTCCACCGCAGGCGCTGAATCGGCGATGCGTGACATGCAATTCTCCGGAATGCGTATGTATGGTGCGGTCTGCGCCCGGCGGCGGAAAGCCCCCGCCGCCGGGCGTGTGACCTCAGTTCTCGGGCTGGCCGACGAGCGCGGCGTTCAGACCAAGCTGCGGCAGATCTTCCGAGAAGATCGAGGCGAACCAGCCGGGGTTCGACACCATCGAGGGCTGGAACACATTGCACCCCGCCTTTTGCTCATCCCAGCTGCCCGTCTCGCAAAGCTGCACGGTGTCGTTGGTGACCAGGGGCAGCGGCAAGGTGGTATGCTTCGGGATGTCCTTCCCTTCGAGCTTGTCGACCGCGAGCTTCAGGGCCAGCGCGCCGGAATAGGGCGGCGAGGCGTAGGAGATCCGGGGCGCGCCCATCGGCGCATAGGGCTTGCTCGCCCCTTCGACCGCTGTATCTGCCGGAAGCATCTGGATGCGCCCGCCATTCGATCCCTCTCCCGCACAGGGCAGCAGCTCGGAAGGATCGCGTCCCGCTTCGAGCTGCATGGAATCCGCCGTGTAGCAGCCGACCTGCATCCAGAGCCCGTTGATATCGGACCAGTCGCGGGTGGCCATCAGCTTGTTGAGTTCAGTCCGGGCCACCGCCTGGCTCCACATGCCCACGGCCTCGCCGACGATATTGATGCCGTCATGCTGGGCGAAGACCTCTTTGGCCGCCTTGGTCCGGGCGGTATCCACGGACGTGCCGGGCACACCTGTCACCATCACGACATCGCCCTTGCCGCCCATCTTGTCGACCAGCCATTCCGCCGTCTTTCGACCGGCCTCCTCTTGGTCGATCGTCACGTTATAGGCACAGGGCTCCGTGATCTCTGCATCATAGGCGATAACCGTCACACCGCGCGAGCAGGCGCTCTTGACGACGCTGTTCAGCGCAGTGGGCGAGATCGGGTAGACGACGATCGCATCCGCACCGGCCTGCACCATCGCGTTGATCTGCTGAATCTGGCGCTGGGCGTTCGGCCCGGCGACCTGGACCTCGAGATCCACCTTGTCGGCATAGTCCTTTGACGCGGCGAGCGCCTTGACCATGTTCGAAGCCTCGGCCTGCCAATCGTTCCCGATATAGCTCATCGAAAGATAGACTTTGTATGGCCCGTCGCTCTGCGCCTGGGCAGCTCCAGCCACGAGACCAAGGGCGCAGGCGGCGCCCGCGATATAGCGTTTGATCATTTCTTCCTCCCATGTCCGGCGACTCTCCCCGGTCGCCTCACGGGATTCACGATCCGATATCTTTGATCAAAAGTCAAAACGTGTTTTATTCTTTTTCGAGCCGGCGTAGTTTAAGCCGTGAAATGAAAGGTCTGACCATGTTCGAAAGCGTCACGCCGCTAAAGCGCGAAACCCTGCAGACGCTGGTGCATCAGCGGCTTTGCGATCTGATTCTGCAGGGCGAGATCGCACCCGGCGAGTCGATCACTGTCGCCAGCATCGCAAAGGCGCTCGACGTAAGCCCGATGCCGGTGCGCGAAGCAATTTCCCGGCTCATGGCCCTCGGAGCCCTGACCATCGTGTCGGGACGATCCATCGGCGTGCCGCGTCTTGGGGCAGAGGAACTCGCCGACCTGCGCAAAGTCCGCTCGGAGATCGAGACCACCGCGGTGGCCTGGGCGGTCGAGCACCGCGATCCCGAGTTCATCGCACAGCTGGAAAAAATTCTCTACGCGATGGAAGCTGCGGAAGCCGCAGGCCAGGTGCGCGAATTCATCCACGCGAATTACGACTTCCACTTCACGATATACCGGCAGGCAGGCTCTCCCCTTCTACTGGAGATCATCGGCAATATCTGGCTGCGGATAAATCCGCAGTTCCACCTGCTGCAACGCCATGGCCACTACCGCGTCTCCAACAAGCAGCACCGCAGGCTGTTCGAGGAGATCCGGGACGGCGACAGTGCGGCGGCCATCGCAGCCCTGCGCGAGGATATCGACAGCGCCTATGAGGTCATCCTTGCCAGCCTCAAGGAGAGCGAAGCCGAGCGCGGGTGAACGGACTGGCCGGCGATGCTGGAAAGAGCGGGCAAAGCCGACCTGAAAAAGCTACCTATATGACAGACTGTAAGTAGCTTTCTCGAACGGTTGGATTGCGGGACGGGGCGGCAGCGCCGTAAAGGGGCGCATGGATACGCGCGTCTTTATCGCCTTCGCGCCGTGGTTATGATTCCACCCTCTGCCACTTTCATCGAGACTGAGACCTCATCACCAGAACCGGACTGTCTCGGCGCGGGCTCTCGCTGGGACGAATATCGTTGGGCGCCTATCGTAACGGGCCGTCACGCGCCGCCAGCCTTTAGACCACCGAACACTCGGACAGGCAGGCGTCCACCGGCCTCCTTTCCGCTTCGGTCTTTTCGTCCGCATTCCCTTATTGCGATGATGAAAAAACTTGCGACTGACGCATCGCGGGCCGACTCACGCGTTTGTGATTGAATCTATGCGTATAGTTATGATCAACATGAGAAATACAAAAAATCACGACAGGGAAAGACCATGATCACAAGACGCAAGTTTCTGGCGACTTCCGCTCTCGCCTCAGGAGCCCTCGCGATGCCCGGGCTGTCGGGACAGGTTCTGGCGCAAGGCCAAGCCATCACGCTCGCCGTGCCGGTGCCGATCTCAGGCGCATTCGCGGCCAATGGCAAATACGCCGTGATCGGAGCGAAGCTGGCGGCTGAAGAGGTCGCTGCGGCGAAGGGCATCGAGGTGAACACGCTCGATCTCGACACCGAGGGCAAGCCCGCGACCGCCGTGCGCAAGGTGCAGGACTCGGCCGAGCAGAACGGCGCGAAGCTATTCGCCGGCGGCATCCTGTCCTCAGTCTCGCTGGCGATGGGCAAGGAAGCCGAGCGCGCGGGTGGCGTCTTCATGACCACCGCGGGTGCTGACGAGATCACCGGCAAGGACTGCAACAGCGCGACCTTCCGCTGGTCGGTGCCGACCTATGGCGCGATCAATGAGACCGTTCGCCCGCTGATCGACATGCTGCCCGATGCAAAGAAATGGTATACGATCACCCCGCAATATGTCTTCGGCGAAGGGCTTCTGAGCGCCGCCAAGGACGTATTCGAGGAAAAGGGCATCGAGCATGTCGGCAACAGCTACCATTCGCTGAGCGAACGGGAATTCTCGGGCTACCTGACCAACGCGATGGCCGCGCAGCCCGACGTTCTTCTGCTGCTGAACTTCGGCTCGCAATCCTCGGCCACGTTGCGTCAGGCAATCTCCTTCGGGATGAAGCAGCGTATGACCATCGTCATCGCATGGGCGTCGGGTCTCGAGCAGTTCGAGGAGCTGGGCGCGGATACCTGCGAGGGCGTCTATTTCGGCGCGCAATATTGGCATCAGGCGGACACGCCCGCGAACAAGGCGCTCGTGAAAGCCGTGCAGGAGAAATACGGCTACAACCCGAACTATTCGCTGGCGGGCTCCTACATCATCTCGAAACTTCTGCTCGAAGCTGCCGCCGAGGCTGGCAGCACCGAGGGCGCAGAGGTGGCCAAGGCGCTCGAAGGTCGGAAATACGACGGCCTCACCGGGCCGGAAGAAATCCGCGCCGCCGATCATCAGGTGATCAAGAACTACTACCTCCTGAAGGGCAAGGCGAAAGCGGATATGCAGGACAAGGACGACTACGCCGAGATCATCAATTCCGGCCAGTCCTTCCTCGATCCGGAAGCTGCGGGCTGCAAGTTGCCGGCCTGACCAGCCGACAGACCGTAGCCATGCCGATCCGCCGGGAGCCCCCCCCGTCTCCCGGCGGATCCCCTCTACTGCCTTACTGGGAGCGTGTGCCCGTGATCTACCTATTCCAGATCCTCAACGGCATCGGGCTGGGAATGCTATATTTCCTGCTCGCCGCCGGGCTGAGCATCATCTTCGGCCTGCTGCAATTCGTGAATTTCGCCCATGGCGCCTTCTATCTGCTGGGCGCCTATCTGACCTATGATCTCGTCGAGCGGGGCGTGAGCTTCTGGATCGCGCTGCCGGTGGCGACACTGATCGTGGCGATCGTCGCTGGCGCGATCGAAGCGCTGCTGCTGCACCGGATCTATAAGCTGCCGCACACGTTCCACATCCTCGTGACGGCGGGCATCGCGTTGGTCTTCCAGGAGCTCGCGATCATCATCTGGGGGCCGATCGGCGGCTCCGTCCCCACGCCTGACGGGCTGGGCGGCGTCGTGATGCTGGGCAACTTCATCTACCCGCAATACCGACTGTTCACGATCATCGTGACGGCGGTGATGGCCGCGGGGCTGTGGTGGCTGCTGGAGGGCACGCGGCTGGGGGCAATTGTGCGCGCGGGCTCTGAGTCGGCGTCGAACATGGCGCTTCTCGGCTACAACACGATGCGCATCAACACCGCCGTTTTCGCCTTCGGCGCCGGGCTGGCCGGCCTTGCCGGAGCGCTTGCCGCGCCGATCCGCGGCGTCGAACCCTTCATGGGCGCCGAGGCGCTCTCGGTCGCCTTCGTCGTCGTCGTGATCGGCGGCATGGGCAGCTATACCGGCGCGTTGGTGGCGGGGTTGCTGATCGGTATCATCCAGAGCCTGATGACGACGATCTGGCCACAGGGCGCACAGCTCTTCATCTATATCGCGATGGCGGCGGTGATCGTGATCCGCCCACGCGGTCTGTTGGGGAGGGTCTGAGCGATGCATGTCCTCGATACTGCCAAGGTGCAGATCTGCCTCGCGCTGGCAACCGTGCTGATCCTGCCATTCGTGCTCAGCTCGGGCATCCTCGCGACCGAGATCCTGATCTACGCGATGGTCGTCGCGGCCTGTAACCTACTACTGGGCTATACCGGGCTTCTGTCTTTCGGACAGGGCATCTTCTTCGGGCTCGGCACCTATGTCGCGGGCGTTCTGACAACGCGCTGGGGTGTTCCGATCCCGCTCGTGCTGCTGGGCGCGGTAGTGCTGGGCGGGCTGGTGGCGACCGTCGTCGGCTGGTTCACGATCCGTCGTCAGGGGGTCTATTTCGTGATGCTGACGCTGGCCTTCGCGCAGATGTTCTATTTTCTCGCCTACACGTTCAGCGACATCACCGGCGGCGATAACGGCCTCCTCGGCGTGCCCCGGCCGCAGATCATGGGACAGGCGCTCGACGGGCCTTGGGCCTATTACACCTTCGTCGCGGTGTTCTTCCTCGTGATCTTCGGGCTGCTGCTGATGGTCACGCGCTCCACTTTCGGGCGCACGCTGCTTGCGATCCGTGAAAACGAAGGTCGCGCCGCTGCGATCGGCTTCCCGGTGCGGCTCTTCAAGATCGAGGCCTTCGCGATCTCGGGTGCGATCACGGCCCTCGGCGGCGCATTGCATGCGCTGCTGATCGGCGTCGCACCGCTCGAGAGCATCAACTACCACACCAGCGAGATGATCCTCGTGATGACGATCATCGGCGGCTCCACGAGCCTCTTCGGGTCGGTCATGGGAGCCGGGTTCTACCTGCTGCTGGCCGATACGCTCTCAGTCATCTGGCCGCGCTGGCTTTTGCTGCTGGGCCTTGTGTTGGTCACAGTCGCGCTGTTCTTCCAGCGCGGACTCTGGGGGCTGGTCGAGCGCGGCTGGGACGCGCTGGTCGAACGCCGCAAGGTGACGCGGAAGGAGGCTGGCGATGTCTGATATTGCCCTGCAAACCCACGGGCTCGGCGTCCGCTACGGCACCTTCGATGCGCTGAGCGACGTCGATCTGAGCGTGAAGCGGAACTCCGTTCATTCGATCATCGGGCCGAACGGCGCGGGCAAGACGACGATGTTCCACGCGCTCACCGGCACGGTTGCTGCCAGCAGCGGCCGGATCGAGCTGGAGGGCCGTGATGTGACGCGCGCTTCCGACGATGACCGGGTGCGCCTCGGCATCGCGCGCTCGTTCCAGGTCACTAGCCTCTTTCCGGAACTGAGCCTGCGCGAGAACCTGCGGCTGGCCGCGCAAGGGCGCACGCCGTGGCAGGCACTGATCCCGTGGCGCAGCGCGGAGGCCCGCAAGAGCGTGCTCGAGACCGCCGACGCGGTGATCGAACGGCTCTCGCTGAGCCATGTTGCGACCCGCGCGGCGGGGGAGCTGTCACACGGCCAGCAGCGCCGCCTCGAGGTCGGCATGGCGATCGCGGCGCGCCCGCGCGTGATCCTGCTCGACGAGCCGACCTCCGGCATGGGGATCGACGATATCGAGGGGATGAAGACCCTGATCCGCGATCTTGGTCGCGACCACACCGTCCTTTTCATCGAGCACAACATGGGCATCGTGATGAACATCTCGGACACGATCACGGTAATGCGCCTCGGCCGCAAACTGGTCGAGGGGTCGCCCGCCGAGGTGCGCGACAATGCAGAGGTCAAGGCGGCCTATTTGGGCAACATGATCACGGGAGACATCGCATGACGGCGGCGCTTCGACTGACGGATCTGCACAGCTATTACGGCAAGAGCCACATTCTTCAGGGCGTCTCGCTGGAACTGGGAGAGGGCGAAATCGTCACGCTTCTGGGCCGCAACGGCGCAGGCAAAAGCACGACATTGAAAACCGCTGTGGGTGCGGTCACGCCACGCTCGGGCCGGGTAGAGCTGGCCGGGCGTGACGTCACCGGCCAGCCCGCACATCGGATCGCCAAAGCCGGTGTGTCGCTGGTGCCCGAGGATCGCGGTATCTTCCAGTTGCTGAGCGTCGAGGAAAACCTGCGCATCGCGGTCAAACGCGGCTCGCCTTGGGCCATTGCGGATATCTACAAGACCTTTCCGCGGCTCGAAGAGCGCCGGCGCAACGGTGGCGGACAGCTTTCGGGCGGTGAGCAGCAGATGCTGTCCATCGCGCGCGCCTTGCTGGGTGGACCGAAAGTGCTGATGCTCGATGAGCCGGTCGAGGGTCTCGCGCCGATCATTGTCGAGGAGATCGTCTCGCAGATCGGGCTGATCCGCGACGCGGGTGTGCCGATCCTTCTGGTCGAGCAGAACCTCGCCGTGTGCCGCGCTCTGGCCGACCGTCACTACATCCTCGAGATGGGCCGGATCGTCCACGAGGCCAGTGCGACAGAGTTCGCCAGTGATTCCGAGACGATAGATCGCTATCTTGGAGTGAAGGCCTGAAACGGGTCACGGACATAAGGGAACAACGCAGCAGGCGCTTGCGCGCGGCGCAGAGCGTTGGTCAGGGAGCGGATGAACAAGAACGAAACCCGAGCCAGCGGCGGTCGATTGTCGCGGATCAAGCTGTCGGACCAGATCACCGAGGATATCCGCCGACGCATCTCGCGCGAGGGACTGCATCCGGGAGATCGGCTGCCGAACGAACGCAGCCTGATGGAATATTACGGCTGCTCGAAAGGGACGATCCGCGAGGCGCTCAAAGCGCTGGAGGTGGAAGGGCTGTTGCGCATGGTCTCGGGCCCCAACGGCGGGCCCGAGGTGCAGGCGGCCTCGATCGACATCGTGACCCAGCAACTGCGCCGCTATCTGCATTTCCAGAAGCTCGATTTCGCGCAGGTCTACGAATTGCGCGAGACGCTGGAGGTGGTTCTGGCGCGCAACGTGACGCCGCGACTGACCGAGGAACATCTCGGGCGGCTGGAGCAGAACATCGCGGATTGCGATGCGGCCAACGCCGCGCAGGACCGCGAGCGGGTGCGCGCGCTCGAGACCGAATTTCACGACATTCTGTGCGAGGCCTCGGACAACGTGATGCTGATCTTCATGTGCCGCTTCCTCAATTCGATGCTGCGCGATCTGGTCAGTTACCGCTCCGAGGCGATGCCCGAGCACGAGGATTTCGGCGAGCACAATGTCGATGCGCATCGGCAACTGCTCGCGGCGTTCCGGGCGCGCGATGCCGATGCGGCGGCGCGACTGATGGGCGAGCATATGGCCTGCGCCGCCTCCTTCATGGGCAAGCTCGACGCCTCCTTCCACATGGATCGCATGCTGTCGCGCTGACCGAACCCCGCAGTTTGCATCCCCGCAGGGCTTGCCGCTTTGGCACAGCCCCGATGCCCTATTTTTCAAGACTGGAGTTTCCGAAATGAACGACACCGCCGAACCCGCTCTCTGGTCGCTGGGCGCCACGCAAATCGCGGCCCTCGTGCGGTCGCGTCAGGTCAGTGCCCGCGAGGTGGCGCAGGCCGGACTTTCACGGCTTGAGGCGGTGAATCCCGCGATCAACGCCGTCGTCGAATGCCGACCCGAGGAGACGCTGGCCGCGGCAGAGGCGGTCGATGCCCGTATCGCGCGCGGCGAGGATCCGGGGCCGCTGGCCGGGGTGCCGGTGACGATCAAGGTGATCGTGGACCAGCGCGGCTATGCGACGACGAACGGGCTGACCTCGCAGAAGGATCTTATCGCGAAGACCGACAACCCGGTGGTTGCGAACCTGCTGGGCGCGGGGGCGGTCAGCCTCGGGCGCTCCAACACGCCCGCTTTCAGCTATCGCTGGTTCACCAACAACCTGCTACACGGGCACACCTACAACCCGCGGCGCAAGGACCTGACGCCGGGCGGATCGTCGGGCGGTGCTGGCGCTGCGGTTGCGGCCGGGATCGGAGCGATCGCGCATGGCACGGATATCGCGGGCTCGGTCCGCTACCCGGCCTATGCCTGCGGTGTGCATGGGTTGCGGCCGAGCTTCGGGCGTATCGCGGCGCATAATTCCAGCGGGGCGGAGCGCGATATCGGCGGGCAGCTGATGGCGACTTCCGGGCCGCTCGCGCGCTCGGTCGGGGATCTGCGGCTCGCTTTCACCGCGATGGCCAAGCCCGATCCGCGCGACATCTGGTCGGTGCCCGCGCCGCTGCACGGGCCTGCGGTGGATCGGCGCGCGGCGCTTTGCCTGCGGCCCGATGGCGCGCAGACCGATCCCGCGCTGGAACAGAGCCTCCTGCAATCCGCCGAGAAACTTCGCGCCGCTGGCTGGATCGTGGACGAGCTCGACGCGCTGCCGCCGATCGCCGAGGCCGCGCGGATGCAGGTCACGCTTTGGCTGAGCCACGACTATCCCGGCAAGCTTGCGGCGGCGCAAGCCGAGGGTGATCCGGGTGCGCTTCGCGTGCTGGAAGGCCAGGCCGAGTTCATCCGCTCCCTCGCCCCCGATGCGATCCCGCGCGCGCTGATCCGCCGGGCCGAAATCGCGCGGGAATGGGCGCTCTTCCTCGAGCGCTACCCGCTGGTGCTGCTGCCGCCGAGTTCAGAACTGCCCTTCGCCGACAATCTCGACCTGGGGAGCGATGCTGATTTCCGCCGCGTCTGGGACGCACAGAACGCGATGGTGGGCCTGCCAATCACCGGGCTGCCGGCGCTTTCGCTGGCAACTGGGGCCACGCCCGAAGGCGCGCCGCTCGGTATCCAAATGGTGGCAGAGAGGTTCCGCGAAGACGTGCTCTTCGACGCCGCGAAAGAGATCGAGGCGCGCTCCGCCCCGGTCGAGATCGCGCTACGTTGACTGCGGGATAGATGGCTCTTAGCGCTGCCGGGCCAGACGGCAGCCGCCCTGGGCTATCGACCGGCAAGAGGGTTTCGTCGCCCGGCTTTCGCTCGTTTCCGCAGGGCGAGATGCCGTATCGAATGGGAAATGCGATCGAGCGGGCCCTGCTCCTCTGCGAGATTCGCGCTTTCCGAGAATGCACGATGGCGAGCTTTGAGCGGGCCGGATGGAAGTAGGTAGTCCCCTATCGCCCAGCTTCTCCTGATCGACATAGGCCGGGATATGCCCCAGCCGATAGTCATGGGCGCGCTGAGCTTTCGCTTTCGAGAGAGTGCAGGTTTGCAGACGGGTCGACGCGGCCCGAGGATTGGAGCGCGCCGGATCGGCGGGAGGGTTTGCAAGATCTTTCATGGGACCCAGTGTCCCTCGCCGACCTGAAAATTCCGGTCGAAAAAATTCAGGAAATTTCCAGGCTCCGCATCGGAGAGAGTTTGGACTGGCAGACCTACTAGGGATAACTTTTTAGAAGAGGAACTTTTCACACCAGGCGGCTCGGAAACCGAACCGCTTCCTGCAGTTTTTTTTCACGTTGTTTCCTTGACTGAAGCGCATCGCTTTCCAGACGCCAGGATCCTGCTCTCTGGCGGCAGCGGCGCTTTGCGCGATCTGGAAAGAGAGAGTATGCCCGGCGCTGAAGTCACGGCCGCCGCCTTTCGCGAAACAGGCATCGCGCCAACCCAGACCCTCCGGGTGAGTATTGAACAGCTTGCCGCTCGTGGCGCGGCGCGTATATTTTTAGGTATATCCAAGGACCCATGTAGTGATCGAAACGAAGATCCGAAAGGTCGGCAACTCTGCGGTTTGCCGCCGTCTTTGTCATCCATGATCGACAGAGTTCCCGCCACGGCGGCGCGTCCGAGCTGCGTCACCAAAAGGCCCCACCACAAGCCTCTTCCAACCTACGGGCTTGGTGGGGGAGGTTCATCCTGTTCAGAGGTCATACCGCTTTCATGGACCTGATCTTTCCTGATCAGGTCCATTTTCCTGCTTCATCATGGCCGGTTTCACGACAGGATCAGTCCCGCCGCCAGAGCCTTCCACTCCACAAGCTGACACCGGACGGACTTTGAGGTCCTCGCTACCGGCCAAATTCTTGAGGTTGATCGCCGCATTGATGTCGCGATCGTGCTGCGCGCCGCAGTTGGCGCAGGTCCAGGAGCGGACCGAGAGCGGAAGAACCTCCGCTTTGGTGTGACATGCCGAACAGGTCTTGCTGGACGCAAAGAACCTGTCGGCGGCAACAAGAGTGCCACCAAGGCGCGCGAGCTTGTAGCTCAGCTGCCAACGGAACTCGAAAAACCCCATATCGGAAATGGCGCGGGCAAGATGCCGGTTCGCCATCATGCCCCGAACATTGAGGTCTTCGATGACCACTGTGCCGGCTTCACGCGACAGCTTGGTCGTGAGCTTGTGCAACCCGTCCTGGCGGATATTGCGGATACGTGCATGGAGTTTTGCAATCCGGGCGCGAGAGCGGGCACGGTTCTTTCCACCCTTTTGTTTTCGCGCATGAGATCTCTGTAGCCGCGCCAGCCGCTTCAGGTTGCGACCCAAGGATTTCGGGCCGGAGAACTTGCGGCCGTCGCTCAAGGTGGCCAGATCGGTAATCCCCAGGTCGACCCCGAGAACTGATCCCTTGGGACGAGGCGCAAAGCTGTGATCGATCTCAACCGCAATCGCCGCGAACCACCGGCCCGCCTCCCGCGAGATGGTGACGGATTTCAAGGTTGGATTCATTTCGGAACCAAAGCGCAGGGCCTCCCGCATAGACACCCAGCCAATGCGCGGCAGTTTCAGGCGTCGCCCTTCGACACGGAATGTCCCGGGGCCATTGTCCGGCCGAAAGCTCTCACGACAGAGGTCTTTTGCTTTGAAGTTGGGATAGCGAGAGCGCCCCTCGAAGAAACCCTTGAACGCGGCACCAAGATTCTTGATCGCCTGCTGTGGAACCGCTTTGGGCGCATGCAGCATCCAGGGGCATTCAGCCCGCTTGATGGCATTGAGTTCGCGTCGCAGCGCAGCCTCGGAAGGCTTGGGCAGGGAATTGTTTTCGCAATGCGCGGTATATTGGGATTTCCATCGGTCGAGAGCCCAGTTCCAGCTGAACCGGGCGATGCCGGCGCATTGCGCAAACAGTGCGTCCTGCGCCTTGTCTACATCGAGGGCGATGCGGTGAACTGTCATGATCCGGGTAGAGATCGCTGCTCCATCAAGCGCCATCATCGCCTCCTTCAGCCGCGGCCTTGATGTCGGCGATCAATTTCGCATTCTTGCGGGAGCGCGCACCGTAGAGCCGCGCGCTGAAGACCGTGACGATCTCAAGCACGTCCCGGGCAAGATCCTCTTCGAAGCTGGTGTCTTCGCCCTGGTTCAGGATTACGACCTCGACGTTCTTCGCCTCACAGATCGCGAAGACGAGCTCGGCGCCGAAGCGCAGCAAACGATCCTTGTGAGTGATGACCAGTCGCCCGACGCGATCCTCGACAATGTCTTCGAGTAGGCGCTTGAGGCCCTTCTTGCGATAGTTCATGCCAGAGCCGAGATCGGTGAGCACCTCGTAGGTCCAGCCCTGCCCGGCGCAATAGGCCTCGAGAAGCTGCGCCTGGCGCTCCAGGTCAGGTTTCTGGTCATGGGAGGAAACGCGTGCGTAGGCAACCGTGCGCCGAGCAGCGTTATCCTGCTGCCGATGGAGCTCCGGCTGAAGTTTGGCGAGGTCATAGCGGCGCCGCCCACCCTCGGTTACGAGGTCGGGTTTGAGCTTGCCGCTCTCATCCCATCTGCGCAAGGTGAGCGGTGTCACGCCCAGGGCCTTCGCGGCCTCGCCAATACTTACAAGCTTCTTCATCATAAAGATGATATATGATGCGAAAAGCATAAGTCAAATGGAAGATGTTAAAGCCCCCCCCGAGGATCCCGCCGATCTCGAAGAATCCGACCCGAGACAAGGAGGAGAGGACCTTCCCGGTGTTAACATCGAGCGAGAGGATCCCGGCGGCCTTCAGCATCGACACTAGGGTCGCGTTCTTCTTTCGCCAACCGTCTTAGACCTCCCGCTCGGCGCGCGCCGCCGCGACGGTCGCCAGGACCTCCGGCGTTTCAGGGCCGATCGTTTTCTCCACGACTCGGTCCCCGATGCGGCGCCTCGACACCCAATAGCCCCGACCGGACTTCTCGATCCGCATGATGGACCCAGGGACGGAGAGGGGTGGCCGGGCCCGGAACCTCTGCATCAGCTCATGATAGGCAGTGTGGATCGGGACCGGGAGATACTCCATCAGGCATTCCTACACGCTATATTACTTTGTGTAGGAAAATATGGTTCCCCTGGCCCCGCGGCAAGCTATGAACCTCCCCCCTTCCAACCTACAGGATTGGTGGGGGAGGTTCATCTGCTCGAAGGTTTTTCGAGACATTAGGTCACTCAAGCGAAAAGCCCTATTCGCTCGCAGTCATCACGCATTGAACCCACTTTCGAGCGCCTATCTGATCAAATCTTGCTTTCCATGAGGGATGTATTACGATGTATGACGCCGCAATCGAAAGAGCAAACCATGGGCAGCTCGCCATACTCCATCCGTCTTGACGACGAGCTGAGAAAATCTCTCGAACGCGAAGCGGAAATCGAAGACCGTTCGCCTGCCCAGCTCGCAGTGCGCGCCATTCGATCCATGCTGGACGCCAAGGCCGCCAAGCGGGCCGCCATAGACAACGCTTTGGCGCGTGCCGAAGAGGGAGCTTTCATTTCCGCCGAAGCGATGAACGCCTGGATCGATTCATGGGACACGGGAGATGAGCTCCCTTCCCCGAAACCGGACATCACGCCCGACAGCGCATGAAGATCGTCTTTCTTGAAGAGGCGGCCCAGGACATCCAGTGGTTTCGCCATTACTATCAATCGGTTTTTCCAGAAGGTAGCTTGAAGGCCCGCGCGAGCCTGAAAGCCATCCAGCAGACGCTGGCCGCCAATCCTTATGCGGGACACCCCAGCGATTCAGGGCGCGCTGTGCGAGAGCTCTCGATTCCTCGGACACCGTTCTTGCTGATATATCGCGTAATGCCGACCCAGATCGAAATTCTCCGCCTTTGGGATAACAGGCAGGAGACGGATTACTGAGAGGATACTGATAGGAGATACAAGGTGGGCATTCGGCGAAGACCGCGGGCGTTCGCTTTTGATCAGATCTGCTTGGTAGAAGCTTTGGATTTCCGAGGCTTTGGTGACCATTTACGGGCGAGGCGTTCGAAATTCTCGAGGATACGGCCGATATCTGCCTCATCAGGATCGAACTTTGCGCCATGCCATTCCAACATGTCTGCGTGGGCTTCATGTTGCGGATCGGCAATGGCGTCCAGGAAGTCCGCGTAACCGGGAGAGCCACCGATATTTTCCGGCGGGCAAGCCCCGATGGCCCTGACAAGGCGCGGATATACGGCACCCGGGATGGCATCATCGATTTTCTCGACCTTGATTACGTGGTGCCAGTTGTCGCCAAAGTCGTAGATGTAATGAATGGTCTTGGTTCCCACATCTTCGAGCACATCAAGTAGGTTGGTCTTACTGGCCGGCATCGGGCCCTCGTAAAACCCATCTGGATCTGGCACGCCCCAGCCGACGCCGCCGGCCCTGAACTCATAGAGGTGGCTAAACCGATCAGCGTATCGGCTCATACAAGACCGTCTTCCGCATCCATGGCGGCAAGGTCGCTCAATGCGCCCGAGCGAGATGCGTCACGCTTCTCTTTGTAGGCAAAGAGATCGTCGGCACGAACCCGGCGATGACGGCCGGTCTTTGCAAACGGAATCTCGCCTTCCTCGAGAAGCTTCACCAGGAACGGACGGGACACATTGAGAAGATCCGCCGCCTGCTGCGTGGTCAGCTCTGACTCGACGGGGATCATCCGAAAGCCGCGACCGCTTGACACGAGCCGCAGCACCTCGAGCAGCGAAGCCGTCAAGGCAGGCGCAAGCGTCACGGTTCGGACTTCGCCGCCTTCCAGGGCAAGCGACAGCTTCGTCGGTTCGCCTTCCTTGATCTGGGAAGCGACCATCGTTCTGAGCTGTTCGGCGTTCTTGATCTCGACCTCGTCGGGCAAACGATCAAAGAACGCCTCTTTTCTGAGGGCGTTCATCTTCTCTCTCCGGTTCTCTCTTCTCGTGTTGGATATAGGGTATCCGCCATTCGAAACAATCGCAACAGTCGCAACAAACGCAAAAATCGCAACATTCGAAGTTTTCGAATATCGTGTAAACAGGTTACTGAACCGCCCCGAGTTTGCCGGAGGCTCCAACTCTTGAGCAGGAGGGAGCATCATGAGCAAGACAACGAACAAGTTTTCCCCTGAAGTGCGCGAACGCGCGGTGCGGATGCTTGCCCGAGAGAGCATGCCGGGCGCCGATGTCATGGCCGCGGCGTTTCGCGAAACGGGCGTTCCGCAGACCCGGCTGCTTCTCGAGACCCACTCACGCAACACCACCGAGAATGCACGTTTCAGCTACAACCTCGCCCAGCCCAAACCGGATGAGACCTGGCTGCTCATCACCAGCGCCTTCCACATGAGACGCGCGATGGCGAGCTCTAAGCGAGCCGGATGGGAGGCGCTCATCCCCTACCCTGTCGATTATCGCGCAGAGGAATTTCTCGAAGATACTGGCTGGGATCTCGCGGGTCATCTCGACACGTTAGATCTCGCGCTCAAGGAATGGGTCGGGATCTGGGCTTATGCAGCGAGCGGGAGATAGCTTGCCTGCGAGGCAACGAAAGCACGACTGGTTTCATCCTCCGCGGGGAGCGCCTATAGGAGGGTCGAACAGATTTTTCCCGGGCCGTCATTTTCATGAAGATACCGGAACGCGCTTGCGAGGCGTGCCGAACGGGTCGATCGACCGATCTTACGGGACATTACCGGTCAGTTTGAGAACTTGTTTAGGACGTTCATTTTGCGATCTTTCGGGTCACAGACACAGGCTGGGGCTTCCGCTAGGAAAAGCTACGTAAATCGCTGAATTGAACCGAGATTGCCTCGCCGGGATAATCCGAGGGTCTCGGCAGGTCCGCAATCAACGTCGTCGGCCCTCTTCCAGCCTGCGCCACAGCCTGTCCGTCTGGACCCGCGATGATAGACTTGCCACCAAAGACGATTTCGCGATCCGGTCCGGTATAATTCGCATAGACAACGGTGACTGCATTCTCGCTCGCGCGTGCCCGCACGAGCAGATCGGGAGCGTGATCATAGCCAACCGGATTCGCTGTCGGCACGAGGATTAGGTCGGCCTTGGATCGAGCGAGAGCCCTGGCATATTCGGGAAACTCGATGTCATAGCAAATCAGCAGACCGGTCCGCGTGCCCTCCAGATCGAACACGGGCGGTGGCTCCACGCCGAACGTAAAGCTGGCACGCTCCATCTCGCCGAAAAGCTGGATCTTGCGATAGTGTCCGACCCGCGCGCCGCTCTTGTCGAACACGGACGCCGCGTTGAACACGTCATCGCCCAACCGTTCGGCCCAGCCATAGCAGATCGCGGATCCGTATTTCCGTGCCATGTCGCCCATCGCGGCGCACCACTCTCCGCCGAGTGGCTGCGCCCGCGCACGATGTTCCTCGGGCCGGTTGTAGCCGGGCAGGATCAGCTCGGGCAGCACGACCAGATCGGCGCCGAGCGACGCCACACCGCTCACCCATGTCTCGATGATCGGCAATATCTGCGCCGGGTCAGAAGAAAGCGGCTGCGGCTGGACGAGCGCGATTTTCATGTTTGTCTCCATTCTCGACAGACAAGGTATCGCTTGCGCCGCAGCCCGGCAATCAGCGTGCGGCGCGCAAGATTTGCTCCACACCCCCCGGATCCAAGGGGGTCGGATTTCCTCCGGCGCACGGATCACGCAACGCATCGGCGATCAGATCGGGAATATCACTGTCATTCACCTTTACGCCCATCTCGCTCAGCGTCGAGGGCATTTCGATGCGCGCCTGCAACGCCTCGAGCCAGGCAAGAACCGCCGCGCCGGGATCATCGCCCTCGAGCCGCAATTCATGCGCGAGCGTCGCCATCTGTTCGCTCACGGCAGGCAGGTTGAAGCGGAGCACATGGGGCATCAGCACCGCATTGAGCATTCCGTGATGCGCATCGTAGCGCGCGCCCAGCGGATGCGCCAAGGCATGAACCGCACCGAGCCCCTTTTGCAAGGCCGTGCAGGCCATCGCGGAGGCGACGATCATGTTCGAGCGCGCCTCCAGGTTTTCGGGTTCCCAATAGGCCGTCGCGAGAGCCCCGTCGATCATCTTCATCGCCGTCAGCGCCAAGCCATCGGCCATCGGGTGCCAACCCGGCGCGCAGAGCGCTTCCAGCGCATGCGAGAGCGCATCCATACCGGTTGCGGCCGTCAGAGTGGGCGGCAGACCGACGGTCAACTCTGGATCGAGGATGACCAGTTCCGGCAGCATCTCGGGGTGGAAAATGATGACCTTGCGATGGGTCTGGGTATCGGTGATCACCGACGATCTGCCGAATTCGGAGCCCGTCCCCGCGGTGGTCGGAATCGCGATGACTGGCACCATGCCCTCGGTCTGAACGCGCCGGAAGTTGTCGCCGACATCCTCGAAATCCATCAGCGGGCGCGCTTGCCCCGCCATCATCGCGACCGCCTTCGCGGCATCCATCGCGGAGCCTCCGCCAAGCGCGATGACGCAATCATGGCCGCCTTTGCGCAAGACCTCCCGTCCCGCCATGACATTTCCCACGGTGGGGTTCGGCTGAACATCGTGGAAAAACCCGGGCTCCATGCCGGCAGCTTTCACGATCTCCAGCGCCTGCGTGGCGATCGAAGAGGTCGCGAGGCCCCTGTCGGTGATCAGAAGCGGTGCCGTCGCGCCGATCTCCGCAAGGCCTGCCGGAAGATCGGACAGGCGTCCGGCTCCGAACCAGACTTGCGTCGGGAAATTCCAACGAGTCCGAAGACTCGCAAAATCGAATTCACTCATGGGAAGGTCCTGTCGAAGTGATCAGCTCTCGGCAATCGCGCTCAGGCGACGACGGGCTGCGCGTTTGCGCAACCTGTCGACCGCGAAGATCAATACCAAGGCGGGGATGAAAGTCAGCGTGGCGAGGGCCGGGTAGATCGGGGACGAGCCCACGGCGATCCCCGAGAAGACGAAGGTCGGGAGTGTGCGCGTCGAGCCCGAGAGGCTGTAGGTGATGTAGAAATTCCCCCAAGACAGCAGGAAAGCGAAGATCGCGGCCGAGAAGATCCCCGGCCAGATCAGGGGAAGCGTGATCTCCCGCAGGATCTGCCAGCGGGTCGCTCCCGCATCCTCGGCGGCATAGTCGAGCGTGTTGTCGTAGCCCTGCATCTGCACCGAGATGATCACGATGCAGAAGGGCGTGATGTAGATGACATGCCCGATCACCGCGGACCAAAGCCCGGGCGACATGTTCAGCCAGCCGGCCAGCACCGAGAACCACAAGAGCATCACGACGCCCAGCAGAAGCTGCGGAAACAGGAGCGGCGCGAAGGTCAGGATGCGGAAACCCCACTGGAAGCGGAACTTGTAGCGACTCCAGGCGAAGGCGCCCCCGATGCCAAGAAGCGTCGCGAAGGCCGTCGCGAGCACGGCGAGAAGCGCCGAGTTGCCAAGCGCGGACCAGAAATCGCGATCCGCCAGCAACTCGCCATACCAGCGGGTCGAGAATTCGGGGATCGGCCAGGACAGGAAGCGGCTCTTGGTGAAGGAGAAGAGAACAAGCGTGGCGATCGGAATGTAGAAGAAAATTAGCGCGGCGATTACGGATCCATAGAGCAGGACATCCGCAATTCGCTTTTCCATGCGATCAGTCATTTACCACCCTCCGCGCCTGCCAGAGCGCGACCGCTCCGAACACCGTCAAAGCCGCCGCCCCGATCGCGATCAACACGAGCGTCAGCGCCGCCCCCAAGGGCCAGTTCACGCGGGTCTCGAAACTCTGTCGGATCAGTTCCGCCGCAAGCGGAGAGGTCCCGCCGCCCATCACCTTTGGCTCGAGAAACACGCCGAGGCTGAGGACGAAGACCAGAACCGCCCCCGCCCAGATGCCGGGCTTGGCAAGCGGCAAGGTCACCTCGATGAAGGCACGCAGCCGGGACGCGCCCGCGTCGCGTGCCGCGAGCACCAGATCCCCATCGATCCGCGCCATCGAGAGCGCAATGGTAAAGATGGTGTAGGGCAGCAGGTTGTAGACCATGCCGATCATTGTCGCGTTCGGCGTGAAGAGCACGTTCACCGCAGCCGGCGGGAACCCGATCGCCTCGAGCGTGCCGTTCAGCACGCCGGAGCGGTCGAGAAACAGCACCCAACCGAAGGTCTTCAGAACCGCGTCGGTGAGAAAAGCAAAGACCATCAACAGGGTGATATGGTCGGACCAGCGCGACAGGCGATGCAGCATGCCATAGGCGATCGGGATCGCGAGGATCGTGCAGAGCACGGTGCAGACCAGCGCCATCATCAAGGTGCGCCACATGATCGTCCAGTAGTGGACCTGGCTGAACACATCGGTCCAGACCTTCAGATCCCAGGTCCAGACGAGCCGGTAGTATTGCGTGCCCTGAAAGCTCAGGAGCGCCGTCATGATCAGCGGGATCACGAAGAACAGCCCCATCAGCAACAAGAGCGGCAAGGTCGACAGGCGCAACGCCCCGTCCCGCCAGGTTTTCTGTATCTCGGCCATCGCTTACGCCTCCACGGCGAACAGGTCGCCCAGCGCGAGACCGAGCTTCACCGGATCGCCTTGTTTCGCCGGCAAGGTGGAGGTGCCGGGAATATCCATCACGATCTCTGCTCCAGCCGCCGCGATCCGATACTGGATCGACGCGCCCCGGATGAAGAACTCGTTCACCGTCCCGGTGATGGTGCAGTCGGCGCTTTCGCCTTGCGCAAGCAGGCGCAGCATTTCCGGACGGATCATCAGCGCCGCATCAGCCCCCGCCGCAACACCGGGCGCGACCTGATCGGCGGCAATGATCGGGTTTGCGCAGTCAAGAACGTCGCAGGCGAACCGGAATGCATCGCCCTCTCGCGTGACCTTGGCGGGCAGGAGATTGGTATCCCCGATGAACCCGGCGACGAAAGCATTCGCGGGGCGGTAATAAATCTCGGACGGCTCGCCCAGTTGCACGATCTTCCCCGCGCGCATGACGCAAATCCGGTCGGCGAGCATCATCGCCTCTTCGAGGTCATGCGTGACGTGGACGAAGCTCGTCCCGACATGGCGATGCAGGTGCTTGAGTTCAGCCTGCAGGGATTTCTTGAGCTTCGCATCGAGCGCGCTCATCGGCTCGTCCAAGAGCAGCACCGGCGGCTGCGACACCATCGACCGCGCGAGCGCCACGCGCTGTTGCTCCCCGCCCGACAGCTCGTGCGGGTATCGGTTGAGGTAGCTCTCCTTGAGATGCATCAGCTCCAGCATCCGGCGCACGGCCGCGTCGATCTCAGACTTCGGGCGTTTGGCCAGATGCAGCGGGAAACCGATATTTTGCGCGACGGTCTTGTGCGGGAAAAGCGCGAGCTTCTGGAACACCATCCGCGTCGGTCGGGCCGAGGCGGGGATCTCCGTCATATCCTCCCCGTCGATCACGAGGCTGCCTGCCGACAGGTCCTCGAAACCGGCCAGGATCTTGAGCAACGTGGTCTTGCCGCAGCCCGAAGGCCCGACGAGCGCCAGAAACTCACCATTGGCGACTTCCAATGAGATATCGGTCAGCGCGCGATAGGTGCCGTAGTATTTATCGATTCCGGTGGCTTTGATGATGGGAGAAACCAAGGGGGACTTCCTGTCTCAGAAAGGGAGCAAGGGCGGCGAAACCGCCCTTGCAAATCGGGAGATCA
Source organism: Thioclava sp. ISO4 (assembly GCF_058105145.1). Taxonomy (NCBI): domain Bacteria; kingdom Pseudomonadati; phylum Pseudomonadota; class Alphaproteobacteria; order Rhodobacterales; family Paracoccaceae; genus Thioclava; species Thioclava sp. ISO4. Next base: position 1,221,852 of record NZ_CM176571.1, on the reverse strand, counting down.
ACGCGCGGCGGCCAGTTCCTGAGACCAGATTTCGAGCATCTGGTCGATATTCGGCGCCACGTTGTGGAAGTGGGACTTGTCCCAGGCCTCCCACATGTAATCCATCTGCAGCACGTCCTTCTGCTCGTCGGTGAACAGAGCTTCGGCTTCCTGCGAGGGCACGAGGTTGCAGGTCGCTTCCGTCCAGGCGAGTTTGACGGCCACTTCAGCCGAGGTCAGGTTGCGCAGCAGCGCCTTGGCCTTGGCGTCGTCGACGGGGTCTTTCACGATCCCGCCCGCTTCCATCCAGATGATGCCCTGGTTCAAGCCGTCTTTCGGCTCGGGCACGATCGACATGATCTCTTTCTGGCCATCCTTGCGCAGCGCCGAGGTGCAGTAGGTGCCGCCCCCGATCAAGGTTCTGAACGAGCCATCCATCAGGCCTTTCTGCGCGACCGACAGGTCTCCGACGATCGCCCGCGTGTTCTTGAAGAGCGCGCGCAGCACGAGGCGGATTTCGTTGAGCTCGGCATCGTCGAGCTCCTTGTAGGGATCGATCCCGGCATAGAGCGCCATCGGCATGATCGGCCAGTCGCCCCAGTCGAGCACGCAGATCTTGTCCTTGTAGGCCGGATCGAAACAAGGAGCGTAGCTGCTCCAGTTCTCGAGCTTGTCATACTTGGTGTTGACGGTCGGCCCGACCCAGCCCCAGCGCGTCGGCAGGCCCGTCGTCTTCCCGTCGAAATCCAGCGGCGCGAAGGGGGCGCGGAATTGCGGGTAGAAGCTCTCGTAGACATCGGCGAACTCGGCATCGTCGAGGAATTCCCCGATATCGGCCGGCCCCATGCGCTGCACCCACGGGCTGTCAGTGGCGACGACGTCGAAATCGCGCCATGCGCCGGCTGCGAGCTTGGCGAAACCGCCGGGGCTGTCGGTGATGAGGTCGATCGAGATCGAAACGTCGTTCGCCTCCTCGAAGGGCTTGATGATGTCGGGGCTGTCATAGCCCTCCCAGCACATGAATTTCATCGAGGTGGCGGCGTGAGCCTTTCGCGGCATCAACCCTGCCCCCGCGAGCCCCGCCGCGCCCATGCCTTGCAGGAAGGTTCGGCGATTGGGCGAAAACATCGGTATTCCCTTGGACTTTGTCATCTCTCTTTACTCCCGGTTGGTTGGATCAAGGCCAGCTTTCTTTTCTTGTTTCAGACGACCTCTAGGTATCTTTCCCGTTCCCACGTGCTCACATGGCGAAGGAAAGTTGCGTATTCGTGGCGGCGCGCGCGCACGAAACTGTCGATGAACACGTCGCCGAAAATCTCTCGGGCGACCTGGCTTTCGTTCAGCCGTTCTGCGGCCATGCCGAGATCGCTCGGGAAGCGGGTTTCGGGCGACGGCTCCAGAAGATACTGGTCCCCCGAGGCAGGCGGACCGGGGTTGAGCTCGTTCTCGATGCCCCACAACCCGGCTCCGAGGCACATGGCCAGGGCCAGATGCGGGTTCGTATCTGCCGACGGCACACGGAATTCCACGCGGGTGGCATCGGGGCTGTCATTCATCACCCGCGCCGCGACCGTGCGGTTCTGGATCGCCCAGGAGGCCGCCGTGGGCGCCCACATCCCCGGAACCATCCGGCGATAGGCATTCACGGTCTGGCTGCACAGCGCGAGCATTTCCGGCATCAAGGCGACCAATCCAGCGATGAAATGCCGGGCGGTCTTGCTCAGCCCGTCCGCATCGCCGGGATCGACGAAGGCGGGGCTATCGTCGGTCAGGTTGCGCAGCGAGACATGCAGGTGCCCGGACTGCCCCGAGAGGTTTTCGTTCAGCTTCGACATGAAACAGGCGGTGAGCCCGTGGCGCCGGAAATAGGTCTTCGCGAAGTTCTTGAACAAGGCGGCATCGTCAGCGGCTTTCACACCGGGCGCATGGCTCAGCGGCACTTCGAGACAGCCGGGGCCAAGTTCCGTATGCAGCGCGTCGAGACCGATTCCGAGGCTCTCCATCATCGCCACGAGCCCATCCAGCAGATCGTGCTCATTCGCCAGCGTCTCGAGCGAATATGTCTTGTTGCCCAGCGCATAGTGCTTGGGGTCGGCATAGCCGCCTTCGCGCAGGCTCGCCGCATCTTCGTCGAGCAGGTTGAACTCGAACTCGAAAGCCGAATGGACCGAGAAGCCCATGTCGCGCGCTTTCTCGAACTGGCGGATCAACTGATTTCGTCCCGACCGCTCTCCGAAGGGCATCGCGTAATCGGCGATGCAGATCGCCTGATCGCCCTCAAAGGGCCAGGCGCGCACCGTCTCGGGGAAAAGCTGCGCTGGCACGTCGGTATAGTCGCCGCTCCCATAGGTCTCCTCGGCGCTGTCCCAATTGTAGAGCACATCGCAGAACGGGTAGCCCCCTTGGGCCAGCTTCTCCGCCTTGGCGCGCGCGACCCGTTTGACGCGGAACATCCCGTCCTGATCGAAAATCCCGATATGCACATATTGCGCGCCGATCCGATCGAGCATTTCGTGCATATCGACATGATGGGGGGTATCAGCTTGCATTCCGCTGCATTCCATTTTTTCCTAATCCGGTTCAGCTTAGAGCCTTGGCTGAGCCGACCAATACCCCCCGAGGGGTATGCCGCGACTCCCGCAAGGGGTGCTGCGGATCAAAGCGAGACCGGGAACGATGTCAGGATGGAATGAGCGCATCGCCGATGCGATCACCGCGATGGGAACAGAAGACTTCGCCCGAGCGCTGGACCGGGCGACGGAAGCGCTGTTTCCCTACAAGATTTGCATGGTCTTTGCCTATGAGGGCAACGCGACGCCGCAATCGCTCTACCACAATCTGCCTCCCGAAGCCGCGCGGATCGTGATCTGGGATTACTGCACCGGTCCGTATCTTCTCGACCCGTTCTACGCCGAGACCGAACGGCGGCGCTCGGGCATGGCCGGCCTTCGGCAGATGGCGCCGGACAAGTTTTTCCAGTCGGAATATTACGCCAAGCACTACAGCCGCACCGGCATTCGCGACGAGATCGGCATCTTCGCCGCGATCGGGCCGGAGCGGGTCGCAGTGATCAGCTTCGCCCGAGAACGCGGCCAGCCGGTTTTCAGTGCGCGCGAGCGGGCGCGTCTCGCCGAGGTCGGCCCCGTCATCGAGGCCCTGATGCGCGGCCATTGGGGCGTCACGGCAGCGCGCGAGGCGCGCGACGATAGGGCGGAGACCGCCCTGCCCCCTCTGCAGGTCCTGCTCGACCGCATTGCCGGAGGGGTGCTGACCCCGCGCGAGACCGAGGTGATCGCGATGGTGCTGCGTGGCTATTCGACGACTGCGATCGGGGCAAATCTCGAGATCAGCGACGAGACGGTGAAAGTCCATCGCAAGAACGCCTACCGGAAGCTGTCGATCTCCTCTCAGGCGCAGCTCTTCTCGCTCTTCCTGAAGGCTTTGGACGAAAGCTCTGCGCCAGTTCGCGAGACACAGGCGGCGTCGCTCCGGAAGCGAGGATAGCCGGAGCTTTTGGCAACTGCGTGCCGGGTTAGGGATTGGTCGGTTTCGTCCGCCCCGCTAAGCGCCTATAGACAGACGTAGCGCATTATACTGGGCCGTCATTTTCATGAAGATTAGCGTTATCACAGCCGTCTACAATTCCGAAGCCACCGTCGGCGAGGCTATCGAGAGCGTCGGGCGACAAACCCATCCCGAGCTCGAGCACCTTATCATTGAGGGGAAATCGAAGGACGGCTCGCTCGCCGCGATCGAGCGCGCCGCACATGACCGGATGGTCCTCGTCAGCGAGCCCGACAAGGGGATCTATGATGCGCTCAACAAGGGCGTGACCAAGGCCTCCGGTGATGTCCTGGGCTTCGTCCACAGCGACGACTTCCTCGCCCATGACGAAGTTCTGTCACGCATCGCCACCGCTTTTGAGGACCCGCAGGTCGAGGCGGTCTTCTCCAATCTCGATTATGTCTCGCAAGCGGACACGGCAAAGGTGGTGCGACATTGGGCGACGGGCCCTTACAGCGCGGCGAAACTCAAGCGCGGCTGGATGCCGGCCCACCCGAGCCTCTATCTCCGGCGCTCGGCCTACGAGCGCCTCGGCGGCTTCGACACCAGCTTCCGGATCGCCGCCGATTACGACTTCATCCTGCGCTATTTCTCGCAAGCGACCGGTCGCTCGGTCTATATCCCCGAAGTGCTCTACAAGATGCGTTTGGGCGGCGTGAGCAATCGCAACCTTGCGCGCATTCGCGAGAAGATGGGCGAAGACTGGCGCGCGATCCGCGGCAACAAAGTTGGCGGCGTGATGACCATTGCGAGCAAGAACTTCTCCAAGCTTTGGCAGTTCGTCGAGCGGCAGAAGGGCTGACGCTTCAATGAGACGTCAGACTGGCGTCTAGGCGTCACCGCTTACCCAGCGCCAGGCGCAGCCCTACAACCTAGAGATATTTTTCTATTTACTTCAGCGCCTTGCGAGCATATTATGTCTAAGCGATCCGGTTAGTGTTCTCTCTTCGGAAGGATCTTTACGTCCTTCCGAAAGGAGGATCGACAACGATTAGACACAATTATTCTTCGAGAATTCGACGAAGTTTTGCGTTTGAGAATTGTGCCCCGAAAGGGGAGTGTCCCCTGCAAGGGGGATCGAAAAGACTATCGGCAACGATGTCGCTCGGCGCAGCCCGAAGATCTCCCCACTGGGAGATTTGCGAGCCGCAAAGTGCAAGACCGGATCGCACCTTTCCCCTGAGATAATCACCCTAGGACAGGTGAGGGTCTATTCCGAATACACCGCGTCCAGGCGTTACGAGCGACGAGCCCCCCCAACGCGGCCACGCCCCCTATCTGCCTGACCTTCACCCGGCACACGCCTCCGAGTTGTCCACATAATTCGACCAAACCGAGAGATTTTCGAGATTTTTCAAAACCGATTTTTCACCCGCCTCGGCTAAACTGGGATCACTCAGCAAGCAAAGGACAACATCATGCTCGACATCCTCCCCACCTCGGGCCCGCGTCGCGAATTCGCGGTCTTCGCAACAAGTCTCGCCTATACCAGCGCTGAAATCGCGGCGGCGTTTGAATATCTCGACCGTAAAGAGCGGCGCACCGACCCTCCGGGAGAATTCGATCATCGCGGGCGGTTCTTCGCCGCCGAACGCACGCTGGCCGTCACGTTTTGCCGCGCGCCTTCGGCCAGGTGGCCATTTCCCCAAATGCTCGCCGCTCGCACGGCTGATCACTGCGCCGAACTCTTCGACGTCGACGAGGCAAAACATGTGAAGCGCCTGGCGCTTGCCTTCCGGCGGTTCCGCGGCGGCGAAACTTTCGAGGATTTGCGCCCCCTGCTCACCCCTGGCATCCGGGCACGTCAAGCAGCCCACTGAGGCAAGTGGCGGCGCACCTCGAACAAGCGACTGGAGACGCTTCTGTTGCGGCGCGCTTGGCGACACCCTCCCGCGACGAGCTGCTCTCCAGACAAACTGGGCACCTTTCCCCGTTCGACACCTAAGGCTCCTGCCATACTTCACCGGCCGATCTCCGCTGCCTCCAAGCAGCTTGCGATCACACGCCCGTGACCTCCCTTGCCGGATGACTGGATTTGCATAAACACCCTTTTAGCGGGTGCAGCACTCTGCTACCGCTCAACTTTGAACGATGTCGGATTTTCGACCCCAGACTGTGAACACCCCTCCCCTCAGGCTGACCCGAGTCAGCGCTGATGCGGTAGCCTGCCAGAATGCGAGCTTCTGATGGCAGGCCAGCGCAGCAAGGTCCAGGAAGATATCCGCTTTCGCATCTTGCGCCTTCTTGAGGAAAACCCGGAGATGTCGCAGCGCGAGCTGGCAGACGCGGTCGGCGTGAGCACCGGAAGCGCGAACTATGTGCTCAAAGCTCTCGTGGAAAAAGGCTTCGTGAAGCTCGGGAATTTCAAAGCAGCCGAAGATAAGCGCCGGTATGCCTACCTGCTGACGCCGAAGGGCGTGGCGGAGAAGGCGGCGATTACGCAGCGGTTCTTGGCGCGGAAGATGGCGGAGTTTGAGGCGTTGAAGGCGGAGATTGAGGCGCTTCGTAAGGAAACCACTGCCCCACACAACTCGTCAGAAAAAAAGACGCATTAACTTTGCCTGAAGATCGCAAAAAATGATCGGAAATCTCGAATTTGTTTTTGTGCATAGCTACAGCAGCAAGGCCGAGAATTGGACACAGGTTATGCTGGGTGACGACTGTAAAAGCGGCCGATTGACACGCGCCATTGCCTTGGCGGAGGAATTGAAACTACCGCTTTATGCAAATGACGCGCGGGACAAGAAAAGCGGCGAATTATTCGCAGCACATGGAATTACCAATCTTGGAACCGCAAGAAACACATCAGACGAAGTGAAACTGGCACTGGAGCATAGTGATCACCAGGCCGTTCTCTTCGTCAGCTCGCCGGACCACTTGCCGAGGGTCGTCCGCGACGCCCTCGCCCACGGGGGCCAATCTTGTGTCTTCGCGGCTTCCGACGTGCCCTTCTCTAAGACCGGCGTCGAGGCGGTAGAGGTGAGCGAACCGGCGCACCTGAAATAAAACTGATTTGGAAACGGAGAACGCTGACATGCGGTGGTTGATTACAGGAGGTTGCGGTTTCATCGGGCGCGCACTGATTACGGAACTGTTGGCCAGCTCCAACGACCAAATCAGAGTCTATGACAACCTATCGGTCGGTAGCAGAGACGACCTCGCCTCAGCGACAGATTTCGTAGACCTGGCCGAAGGTGCCGACCTATCAGAGTGGGACCAAGATCGCGTTGCCTTGATCGAAGCTGACATACTCGACGCGGAGCGCGCTCGCGCCGCCAGCATCGGCGCCGACGTCATTGTCCATCTTGCAGCCAATACCGGCGTCGCGCCATCGGTCGCGAACCCGCACGAAGACTGTCGCACAAACGTAATCGGCACACTAAACATGCTTGAGGCGGCACGCCACGCAGGAACCAGCCGCTTCGTCTTCGCGTCTTCGGGCGCACCGCTCGGGGTCCAGACGCCGCCACTTCATGAAGAAATGGCGCCACACCCTGCCTCTCCTTACGGCGCCTCGAAGTTGGCAGGCGAGGGATATTGTTCCGCTTATTATCATTGCTTCGGCGTAGAAACCGTCGCGCTTCGCTTCGGGAATGTCTACGGCGAAGGCTCCGGCCATAAGAGTTCGGTCGTGGCAAAGTTCATCAAGCAGGCTTTGGCGGGTGAAAAGCTTGAAATCTATGGCGATGGAGCACAGACACGCGACTTCATCCACATCTCCGACCTGATCGATGCCATTCGCCGTGCAGCCACCAGCAAGGGCTCCGGCGGCGAATGCTTCCAGATTGCCACGGCCAAGGAAACCACTGTTCAAGAAATGACGCGAGTGCTCCTGGATGCGCTCGAGGCCGAAGGCGTGCCTCGCCCCATCACTTTTCTCGGGCCGCGTCGCGATGGGGATGTCATGCGGAATTTCTCCGACACGTCCAAAGCAAAGACCAAGCTTGGCTGGCAAGCCCAATTACCGCTCGAAGAAGGACTGCGGCGCACAGTGCGTCATTTCCTAGAAGCCGAAAAACACCAACAAAATGCTAATACTGGAGTTTAAATCATGAAAGTTTTGATCCTCGGTGGAGACGGATATCTCGGTTGGCCGACCGCAATGGATTTCGCGGCAGTTGGCCATGAAGTAACCGTCGCCGATAATTATCTTCGCAGACGCATTGCCGAGAAGACCGATAGTGAAGCGCTTATCCCCACCCCTAGTTTGAGTGGTCGCGCGCGGCACTTCGAACAACTGACCGGGAAACATATCGAAGTTCGCATCGGGGATTTGTCCGACCCCGAAGTGATGTTCGACATCGTGCGTGAAGCGCAGCCTGACACGATCATTCATTACGCGGAACAGCCCTCTGCCCCATATTCGATGCGCGGTTTCTCAGAGGCGCGCGAAACCTTCAAGAACAACCTTGATGTCACCTTCAACTGCATCTGGGCAGTTAAGGACCTCGTGCCGGAATGTCATATCGTCAAACTTGGAACGATGGGCGAATACGGCACCCCTGATATCGACATCGAGGAGGGCTGGATCGAAATCGAGCACAAGGGTCGCAAGGATAAATTCCTCTTCCCCCGTGCTGCCGGCTCGCTCTATCACACAACGAAAGTGTTGGATACCGATCTGCTTTGGTTCTACGTGCGGACTTATGGCCTACGTGTCACGGACCTTATGCAAGGGCCTGTTTACGGCATCTCGACTCCTGAAGCGGATCTCGACCCTTCCCTCGTGCCCAATTTTAACTACGACGACATCTTCGGAACTGTCGTCAATCGCTTCCTTGTCCAAGCAGTTGCGGGAATTCCGCTTACTGTTTACGGAGGTGGCGGTCAGACGCGAGGCTACCTCAACCTACGCGACACGCTACAATGCGTGCGGCTTGCAGCGGAGCAACCCGCCGCGAAAGGCGAACTGCGCATCTTTAATCAACTGACCGAGACCTTCACGGTCAACGAACTCGCTGAACGCGTCAAGAAAACGGGCGATGCAATGGGCCTCAATGTCGAGATCAAGTCCATTCCAAATCCGCGCAAGGAAAAAGAAGAGCACCACTACAATCCCACCTATTCAGGCCTCATCGAATTGGGACTGCAGCCCAATTACATGACCGACGAAGTGCTAGCGCAGATGATTGAACGCATTATCGCCAACAAAGACTCGATCGTAGCCGATCGGATCATGCCGCGCGTGAGGTGGAACTGATGTCGAACAAATTCGACGGCAAGACCGTCCTCGTGACCGGCTCCTGCGGCACCGTTGGCGCAGAGCTGGTGCGCCAACTTGTCGAAGGGCCTGCAGCACACGTCATCTGCATCGACAACAACGAGACTGAACTGTTTTTCCAGCTAGAGCATTTTAGAGGCACTGGCAAAGTTTCGGCCCACCTCGCGGATATTCGTGATGCTGATGCTCTGAAGCTAAGGATGCGCGGGGTGGACGTGGTGCTACACGCCGCGGCACTCAAGCATGTCGGCCTATGCGAAGACAGCCCGAACCAAGCGATTCACACCAACATTCAGGGCACTCAAAATGTCATCGACGCCGCACTAGCAAACGGCGTCGAACGGGTGATCTTTACTTCCTCGGACAAAGCGGTGAACCCGACCAATGTCATGGGAACCTCCAAGCTGATGGGGGAACGTTTGATGACAGCGGCAGCCGAAACCTACGGCAAGCCGATCGGACGCTCGGAAAATGGCCCGGGAACGATTTTCGCCTCGACGCGGTTTGGCAATGTACTCGGTTCACGCGGCTCCGTCGTGCCACTCTTCAAACGTCAAATTGAAGCGGGCGGTCCGATCACCCTCACCGACAGACAGATGACGCGCTTCATCATGACGCTTGAAGAAGCGACTTCGCTCGTCCTCGACTCGGTATGGTTAGCGACCGGAGGGGAGGTCATGGTGACCAAAATGCCTGTCGCTCGGATCGAAGATATCGCTGAGCTCATGCGCGCGCGTCTAGGAGCAGATCGCGACATCGAGATTGTCGAGATTGGTGCCAAGCCGGGCGAGAAGATGTATGAAGAGTTGATGAATGACGAAGAGGTACGACGCACATTCGAATACGAGAATTTCTTTGTCGTGACCTCAGCCTTCGCCGACATGAACGCACCGCAATACGCTCATCTCGTCGATTGTCCTCGTTCCGACCGCCCATATCACTCCTCGCTCGAGCCTGCGATGCAACGAAAGGAGCTAGAAGCGTACTTCGAAAACCGAGGACTACTAGATTGAATGCCTAAGACAGAACCCAACTTCTTCATCATCGGCGCACCGAAGTGCGGCACGACCACGCTGCATGAGTGGCTATCGACACACCCAGATATCTACATGCCGAAATTGAAAGAGTTACGATTCTTTTCGGACTCCAACCTATATAATGAAATTGGATTTGACGGCTATTTGACGAAATTCTTTACTGGAGCAAAAGGAGAAAAAGTTGTTGGCGAAGCGACGCCGGCCTACTTACATAACGCTAATGTCGTAATACCACGCATGAAAGCGATGCTTGCGCATCCCGAAAAGCTACGTTTCGTTGTATTGTTTCGAAATCCCGCCGATCGGGCTTTTTCTCACTACCTACATGCTCGGCGTTTAGAAGCCGAAAGCGCCGACTTCTCCGAAAGCGTTTTCGACGCTTCGACGGGAACGTTGGATTACGACTGCCTTTATGTACGTGAGTCTTTTTATTCCTCGTCTGTAGAAACTTGGCTGCAACATTTTGGTCGCCACCAGTTCTTCTTTGCTCGATTGGAAGACTTGAATAACGGAGCCATACGCACAGACATTTCTAGTTTTTTGGAAATTTCTCCTAATGGCCTGAGTCTAGAAGTCAAAGCATCGAATGTTCAGGCAAGAATGCGCAGTAAGTTTGTCGCACAATTCATGGCCAAAGACTCTATTCTGAAAAGGCTAGCCAAAAACCTTCTTCCATCAGTCGCGCGTAACCGCCTGCGGCATGAAATTACAAATCTCAATACACAGACCTCGGAGAAGAAGAAGTCACTCGATTTCAAAACGCGCGCAGAAATACTTTCTGGCTTCTCCGAAGACATCATGCGGCTAGAGGACATTACAGACCTAGACCTCAGTGAATGGCTGCCGGCGCGACGCGAGCAATCGAATGTCACTTCATAGAATATTTCGGCATACGTCCGAAAACAGCCTGCTTCGGCTGCTTAGCGGAACCGGTGCGATCAAGCTCCTCAATACAGGGTTAGGCTTCATCGTCTCGATGTTACTTGCCAGAATGCTCGGCGCATCTCAATTTGGTCTTTATTCCTTTGCTATCGTGGTTGCGTCGATCTGCGGCGTGGTAACACAACTGGGTTTCCCACGGCTCGTCCTACGCGAAACTGCCTATATGCAGTCCGACGGAAACTGGGGAGGAATGCGCAACCTTTGGCGTTGGGCAACGGTGATCACGCTAATCATGAGCGCGATGATGTTCGCCGGCATCTTTGTAGTAACCCGAGTTTGGCATGGCGACCCTTCGAGCGATCAGCTGCCTCTTCTTCTGGCCGGGTTTATTATTCCTCTCGCTTCGCTCACCGCAGTATACGGCGCTGCTATTCGGGGACTCCATCGTGTCGTTTTGGGCCTATTTCCTGATCTCGCATTTCGACAAATGATCTTGATTTCTTTGCTACTCGCCTGTGTATCGCTTGGGATATCGGTCGATGCAAAACTATCGGTCATCTTATATATTATATCTTCAGCGTCAGCTCTTATACTCGTTTGGCTCATACTTTCCCGTTATGCACCGAGCCCGAAGACAAGTAATACCCAAAATACTTTCGATTATTCTTGGCTATCAGCCGGAGCAATCTTCGCCATCACGGGTGGAATACTTCAAATAAACAACTATGCCGACATTTTTTTGATCGGTATGCTTCGAGGTGACGAGAGCGTCGGACATTATCGTATCGCCCAGCAGCTCTCATTTCTGCCGATCATAGGGCTTCAGATCGTTGGCACCTCATTCTCGCCCCGCTTTGCCGCACTCTGGCGTGAGCGCGCGACGAAGGAGCTCGAGCAGTTCTTCCGACTTAGCGTGAAGCTTTCGGTTGCCGGCGCCGCACTGCCGCTCGTCTTCCTCATGGCGATGGGCGATCATATAATCTTAATCATTTTCGGAGCCGGGTTCGACGCAAGCTACTCTGCGATGGTCATTCTACTTGTCGGCCAGAGCATATTTGCATCGACCGGTCCAGCAAGTGTGCTCTTAAACATGATCGGGAAGCAACGCATTAACGCGACGCTTAGTGCAGCAGCTGCTCTCGCAAACGTAGCACTGAATCTACTCCTCATTCCCCGGTTCGGCATTGTCGGCGCCGGGCTGGCGACGGCGCTAACCCAAGCAGTTCTTGGCCTAGTGACCTTAAGATTGGTATCCCAAAGTATTGCCCATCAGCTCCCACCCACGTCGGACCGAAAATGAACTTTGCTCCTCCTCCAATCCCAATCGGAGGCCTCCGAAGGAGGCTAATTTCTGCAAGCCTCAAAGTCAGGGACGTTCATATTAACTACAGTAGATTATCAGTTGGAACAAAGCTCAACGCTCCTCTGATATTAGGCTATCATAATAATATTAACGGCCCTGCCTTGATCAAAGGGAGTGAGCTCGTTTCTATTGAGAATTTCAATGCCATTGGTGCGGACGTGCGCATCATCAGCTCAAACCACCCTGAAGGCGCGACTTGCAACCAATTGGCTCTTCTGAAAAGTTTAGGCCTAACGCGACCAACTTCGGAAGGTACAGGAGTTCGGATCGGCTCCGACGTCTGGATCGGAGATTTAGCAGTTATTCTTCCGGGCGTCACGATTGGTAACGGGGCAATAGTTGGAGCCGGTAGCGTGGTCACAAAAGATATCGCTCCGTTTACGGTCGCGGCAGGCGTACCGGCAAAATCGATCAAAATGCGTTTTCACGAAGAAATCGTAACCCTGCTAACCGAGATTAAATGGTGGCAGTTCGATCTCGCTTCGCTGGAAGGAATAAAATATATTTTCAGATATGAGAATGAAGCGGAGTTGATGAAAAACCTGCAGCGCGCGCGTGACAGCCTGCGCGAAAATGTCTAGTAGCGATGGTTAAGCTTCTCGTTATCGCGAATTCGCCCAGCCCAAACACGACTGACCTTTACGAGGCCCTGAACCGCTGCGACGATATTGAGGTCCGGGTGGTCTACACCAGCGGGCAAAATGCAAAATGGGCCGATCCTGTCTGTATCGCTGGTTACGACGCTGAGTTTTTACCGGTTGCGAATTCGCGACTGTGGCGTTTACGAGCGCTCTTGTCCCGGATCCGAGCACAAGGGAACGGGCTCGTATTAGTCCAAGGATACATGCCTCCGCTTCACTTGCTTTGTATTCTCTATCTCAACATTGTCCTCGCGCGACCCTGGGTCTTCTGGGGCGAAAGGATGCGCATATGGCCGAACGAAACGAGACTTCGCAAATGGGCCAAGCGACTAGTGATACGTGAAATCGCACGTGCTAACAGGGTGTTGACGATTGGGGCGGCGGGTGCCGACATCTATGCACAGTTGGGTATTCCGCGCGCACGGCTGGCTTCAGTTCCCTACGCGCGTGATCTGTCGACATTCCTGCAGGTGCAGCCGCATGACGATGAAGCTTCTGTGTCAATCGTCTGCACTGCTCGGCTGGTCGCCTCAAAAGGCATCGATCGGCTGATCGATGCCTTTAGTCGGCTCGCCGGGGAGCATCCCTCATCCGTATTGCATCTGATCGGCGATGGCCCCGAACGTTCCAATTTAGAGGCTGCAGTACCCGTTTATCTGCGTAGCCGCGTGATTTTTCACGGTTATCTTGGTCCCGTAGGCCAAGCTGAGATCTATGCTTTGGCGCACCTTTTCGTTCTGCCGTCCTATCACGACGGTTGGGGAATGGTTGTGCTGGAGGCGATGGCTGCTGGCCTCCCAGTGGTTACGACCGACGGTGTGATGAGTGGGGTGGAATTAACGGCAGGCGGCAATACGGGGATATTGGTACCTCCACGCGACACTAAAGCATTGATGGAGGCAATGCGAGAGCTTTGGGGAAATTCGGAACGGTGCCGCCATATGGGCGCAGCAGCTCGTGAAACCGCTCGTCACTACGATAGCGCCCTAATTGCACGCAAGCTTCGCCGTCACGTAATTAGCGCGATGACTAAGAATGACTAATATATTTCAACGCGCACGCACTGGTACGCTCACTCTAGTGCTTTTCTTGGGGTTCGCAGTAATGCCACAGTTGGCACAAGATTCCCCTGCATTGCCGCGAATGAACATTTTGTTGATCGTGACCGCGCTCTTTACTTTCTATGCCATCTTAACGGCCAGATACGCCGCTGTTTTTGCTAACTCTGTAATCTACTTCCTAACTCTTTTCCCATTTCTTATCCAGTTGACCGTTGGCTTCTCATTCTCGTATTCTCCATCGACAGCTCTAACCGAAAAAACGATGTGGCTTTTCCTATTATTCGTCGTGTGCTTCAATCTATCTTTCCATTTTCTCAGCTTCAGTACCAACTCAGGAAACAGACTAGCCAAACCTCCTCGCGACCGTCCGCGTGTCGGCAACTTTGTTCTAATAGTTATTGCGATAGTTTCTCTCGCCATTTTCTTAGGTGTTTTTGGTCCGGATGAAATTTTTCTCGCGCGGAACCGTTACCGGGTCGATGGTGTAGAAAGATTGTCAAGCTACGCGAACTTCATCAAAGGCGCATTGAAGATTTTACCGTTCTGGGCTTCCTACTTCTACATCGTTGATCGCAAACACTTTGGTTCGCTGCGTATCACGCCAGCGCTATTATTTTGCCTTGGTGTTGGCCTTCTGATGTCAAACCCGTATAACACACAGAGATACGTGTCTCTTTTCGGCCCAACCATTATATTCTTCGCCTATGTTGAACGTGGCAACCTACGTTACATCTGGCATCGCGCGCATCTCTTAGTAATGGTCGCAATAATAATGCTGCCATTCTCGACAAGTATGCGAAGCGGCAATCTCAGCTTCAATATACAGCAGGTAGCTCAAAGCTTTTTTTCCCTAGAGTTCTCTTCTATGTCACTTTTTAACGATATATTCTCAACAGAATTCACCTCGCAATCTCCTCCAGTGCGGGTTCTATCGGCAGTTTTCATACTCGTCCCACGCTCGATTTGGACATCCAAAAATCAAGGAACAGGTCCGGAAATTGCAGCACACGCCGGCTATGTCTTTGACAACGTAGGGGTGCTTTCCATCGCCGATGCATATCTTGACTTCGGCTTCTTAGGCGTAATCCTAATATCCATCATGGCGGGTTGGGCAATGCGGCGGGCCGACACGATCATCTCAAGCCCAAAAAAAATGCCATCAGGTATAATACACGGGTCACTAGTTAGCTATATCGCGCTTTTCCCAATCTTTATCCGCGGTGATCTTAGCACTTTCTTTATCGGGTTATATTCATCCGTTGCGGCTTACCTTTTACTCTCTACAACCTTCAGATCATTGCCTGTCCGAACACCCGCGAAAGGTGCGGCATCACCCCGCTCTTCTGACACTGCAAACAAATCAGTCAAAAGGGAACTGCAAGATTGATCGTGGCCAACGTCATTGAAGAAGGCAAGCTCGGTGGACCGCAAATCAGAATGGTTCGGGTCGCCGCTGCTCTGGAGGGAGCCGAGACACTGATTATCATGCCGAAAGCGAACTCTGAACCGTTCCGTGCCCTCTGCGAATCCGCAGGCGTGCCCTACCGCACACTACCGATGACTAGGATAACTAAGGAATGGCGCATCGCTTTAGGTTACCTATTGTTCTCGCCCGTCGAGGTGTTACAGCTCACCTTGTTGCTTAAGCGCGAGCGTGTCGATCTCGTTCATGCCTCAGGCGGAAGCTGGCAATATAAGGCAATACTGGCGGCGTGGCTGGCCGGGGTTCCCTCAGTCTGGCATCTCAACGACACCCAAATGCCAGGCTGGGTGCGCAAGCTATTCAGCCTCTTCGCACCTCTAGCCTCTGGCTTCATATTCGCATCTTATCGTTCCCGAGACTACTACGGCGCTGCTCTTGAGAATAGGTTACAGGCAGTCGTGCCTTCAACTGTCGATACTGACAGCTTCAGCATCGAGCATACATGCAGATCAGAGAATGACGTTGTTCTTCCTTCAGTTGACGGACCGGTGATCGGGACGGTGGCCAACGTCACACCAGTCAAAGGGCTCGAAACACTCATCCGCGCAGCTGCAATAGTTCGGCGGGAGACGCCTACCCTGAAAGTAATAATTGTTGGAGCCATCCACCAGAACCGCAAGGCGTATCTATCGAGACTGATGGAAATGGCCCAAGAACTGGGGGTTGCAGACTGTATTGAATGGGCAGGCGCTCTTAGTGATGTTCGCCCATATCTCGCACGTTTCGACGTCTACGTCTGCAGTTCTCAAGCAGAGTCCTCTCCAGTGTCAGTGTGGGAAGCTATGGCGATGAGCCGTCCGGTGGTGTCTACCGATGTTGGGGATGTCGCACGCAAGATTAGAAATGGACAGAGCGGGTTCATTGTGCCGGTGGGAGACGACAAGTCGATGGCAAGATCTATTGCACAATTGCTCCGCGACGAGACGCTACGAAAGCAGTTCGGAAAACAAGCTAGAATTGCAGTTGACGAGTTTTCACCTGAGAGGATCGCCGCCAAGACGCTCGGCACCTATCAAAAAGTGCTTGGGACGAGTGGTGAAACAAAGAAATCAGAATCGCTAAATTGAAGGACCCCAAATGACTGTCATACTCGGCCTAAATGCGTTTCACCCCGACTCTTCCGCTTGTCTTCTGATCGACGGAAAGCTGACGGGCGCCGTCGCTGAGGAGCGGTTGGGGACGCGCAACAAGCACACCATGGCCTTTCCGGAAAACGCCATACGCTGGCTT
The DNA here is from genome assembly GCF_058105145.1 of Thioclava sp. ISO4. Classification (NCBI taxonomy): domain Bacteria; kingdom Pseudomonadati; phylum Pseudomonadota; class Alphaproteobacteria; order Rhodobacterales; family Paracoccaceae; genus Thioclava; species Thioclava sp. ISO4. The sequence continues at coordinate 1,205,391 of NZ_CM176571.1, read as the reverse complement.
TTGAAAAGCTCGGGCGTCCGTCTGCGCGATGTCACCCATGTCGCCATGGCGCGCCAGCCCAACGCAAACCTAGGCGCCAAAGGCAAGTATTTACTGTTCAACCCTAGCATTGGGGTTGATGCAGTCTCTCGATTTACGTCGCGTCACAAGAAAACTCTTAGTACGCTCGAAAACCTCGCCCAAGTCTGTGACGAAGATCCGGCCAAGGTCAAGTTTGAAGTCTGCAATGTCGAGCACCACCTCGCACACATCGCCAGCGCCTACTACCTCTCACCTTTCGACCAGCTCACGGCTGGTTTCTCTTACGACGGGTCAGGCGATTTCGTTTCGGCGATGGCTGCACGCTGTGAGGGGACGAAGATTGAGGTCCTTGATCGGATTACCGTGCCTAACAGCCTCGGCCATTTCTATACCGCGCTCTGTCAATTCATCGGTTTCGACCTATTCGGAGAAGAATATAAGGTCATGGGCCTCGCTCCCTACGGAGAGGATCGATATGCTGATGTGATGGCTGATATCGTTAACCTGCCTGAAAACCGTTGGTTTCGCCTAAACCAGAAGTACTTCACCATCAGTCGTGGCCTGAGCGAGGCTCAACTGGCCGACGACGGGCAGATGCGACTGGGGCGCATCTATTCCGACCGACTGCAGGATAGGCTTGGCGCACCGCGCGGGCGCACCGAAGAGATCACGCAGCGCGAGAAGGACATTGCGCGCTCGACCCAGGTGCGGTTCGAGCAAGCTGCAGTGGCTTCGTTGCAGAAGCTATCAAAGAATGTAGGGATAGAACGCCTAGCAATGGCAGGTGGCTGCGCCCTCAACGGCGTCATGAATGCGCGGATTTATCGCGATCTCCCGGTCGAACAGATGTATCTGCAATCTGCGTCATCCGACGACGGCACCGCATTGGGAGCAGCTTATTATTGCTGGCATATGGCGCTGGGCCAAACCGAACGTTTCGAGATGAAGCACTCCTTTTGGGGGCCGGAATACCCCGACTGGCGCATGCAGGAAGCAGCGCATGCCTCGGGCTATCCGGTCAAAGAATGTCGTGACTTAGAAGAAGCGATCGCGCTGGCTGCCGACTATATTTCTGATGGCGCGGTATTGGGGTGGTATCAAGGCCGAAGCGAGTGGGGACCACGCGCTCTGGGCAATCGCTCAATTCTTGCCAATCCGGCGATTAAAAACATGAAAGATACGATTAACCGAAAAATCAAAAAGCGCGAATCCTTCCGACCCTTTGCTCCTTCGGTACTGCGCGAGGAAGTTGGTCGCTTCTTCGAACAAGACATTGAGAGTCCCTTCATGATGCATGTAGTGAAGTTCCGTCCGGAATGGCGAGAAGTCTTTCCAGCTGTCACTCACGTCGACGGAACCGGCCGACTGCAATCAGTGGACGAAGAAAATAATCCAATCTATTTCAAGTTGATAAGCGCACTTAAGGCACGCACCGGCTACGGCATTGTGCTCAACACAAGCTTCAACGAGAACGAACCGGTTGTCGATACCCCCGAGCAGGCTATCGCCTGTTTCAACCGCACCGATATGGATGTACTTGTGATTGGCCGCTTCGTGCTAGTTAAGCCAGACTATTGCAGCGTCTCTTGAAGCTCCACTCAAGCACTATTGGCTTGATCGAATGCGACTGAAGTTCAGGGGGAGTAAGAAAGCCGCTTTCTCCGCCCCTTAGACACTGGACCGTCTAAAATGAAATTCCCGGCCGCTCTTTCTCTGCTGGGAAAGAGGCGGGATGTCAGCATCGAGAAAATTGAACCCAAGCCATATCTGACAATGGTCTATATCATCCATATTCGCCCTCCATTTTCCCAAGCTCTTCCTTCTCGAACTGGACTGCTCTAGCAATGGATCGGACTGTTCCGTTTTTCATGTTCGCATGGGATTGCAAAGGAAATCGGCGCGTCGGGCTGTAGCAACGTCAACGATCCAAACTCGTTTTTCCATCGTTTTGAAGGTCCTCCCATGAAAAAAGCTTTGATTTCCGGCATCACCGGCCAAGACGGCTCCTACCTCGCGGAATTTCTGTTGGAGAAAGGCTACGAGGTGCATGGCATCAAACGTCGGGCTTCGCTCTTCAACACGCAGCGGATCGACCATATCTATGAGGATCCGCATAGCAACCACGCTCAGATGAAGCTGCATTACGGCGACCTGTCGGACACTTCGAACCTCACGCGCCTAATGCGCGACATCGAGCCGGACGAAGTCTACAATCTCGGAGCGCAGAGCCATGTCGCGGTTTCGTTTGAGGCGCCAGAATACACGGCCGATGTCGATGCGATCGGCACGCTGCGCCTGCTGGAGGCGATCCGTTTTCTCGGCCTCGAGAAGAAGACGCGGTTCTACCAAGCATCGACCTCCGAACTCTACGGTCTCGTGCAGGAGACGCCACAGAAAGAAACCACGCCTTTCCACCCGCGCTCACCTTACGCGGTCGCCAAACTCTATGCCTACTGGATCGCGGTGAACTATCGCGAAGCCTACGGGATGTATGCCTGCAACGGGATCCTATTCAACCACGAGAGCCCCCGTCGCGGCGAGACTTTCGTCACCCGCAAGATCACCCGTGGTCTTTCGAACATCGCCATGGGGCTCGAGCCGTGTCTCTACATGGGGAACATTGACAGCTTGCGCGACTGGGGCCACGCCAAGGACTACGTCCGGATGCAGTGGATGATGCTGCAGCAGGACACGCCCGAAGACTTCGTGATTGCCACCGGCAAACAGTATTCCGTGCGCGAGTTCATCACCTGGAGTGCGCGGGAATTGGGGATTGAGCTGGAGTTCTCGGGCTCTGGGATCGAAGAGACTGCCACGGTTGCATCGATCACGGGCGACAAGGCGCCCGCTTTGAAGGTCGGCGACGTCGTCATGCGGATCGATCCGCGTTACTTCCGTCCCGCCGAGGTGGACACGCTGCTGGGAGATCCGACCAAGGCCAAGGAAAAGCTCGGCTGGGTGCCCGAGATCACCGCGCAGGAAATGTGTGCCGAGATGGTCGCAGAGGATCACAAGGCGGCGCGGCGCTATGCGCTTCTGAAAGAACACGGGCTGGACCTGCCGGTCTCGCTCGAAGGCTGAGGCAGTCCAATGACCAAGATCTATATCGCAGGCCATCGCGGAATGGTGGGTGGCGCGATCCGGCGCAAGCTGGAGGCGCGCAAAGCCGAAGGTGAGGCGCTCGAGCTGATCACCCGCACGCATTCCGAGCTCGACCTGACCGATCAGGCGGCGGTGCGCGAGTTTATGCAGGTGGAGCGACCTGACGTGGTGATCCTCGCCGCGGCCAAGGTCGGCGGGATCCACGCCAACAACACCTACCCGGCCGAGTTCATCTACGAGAACCTCATGATCGAGGCCAATGTGATCCATCAGGCCTTTGCCGCTGGCGTCACGAAGCTTCTCCAGCTCGGCTCCTCCTGCATCTACCCAAAAACCGCACCGCAACCGATGGCAGAGGATGCACTGCTGACGGGGCCGCTCGAGCCCACGAACGAGCCCTATGCCATCGCAAAGATCGCCGGGATCAAGCTTTGCGAGAGCTACAATCGCCAGCACGGCGTGGACTACCGCTCGGTGATGCCCACGAACCTCTATGGGCCGGGCGACAACTTCCACCCGCAGAACAGCCATGTGCTCCCCGCGCTGATCCGGCGCTTCCACGAAGCGGCGCGCGACGGGCTCGAGGAAGTCACGATCTGGGGCACCGGCACGCCGCGGCGTGAGTTCCTGCATGTGGATGACATGGCCGAGGCCTCGCTCTTCGTGCTCGGCCTTCCCAAGCCGGAGTATGAAGCAAATACCGATCCGATGCTGAGCCATATCAACGTGGGCACGGGGAGCGACATCTCGATCCTGGAACTCGCGCAGATGGTCGCGAAGGTGACCGGCTTCGAGGGCCGGATCACGACCGACCCGTCGAAGCCCGATGGAACGATGCGCAAGCTGATGGATGTCACCCGGCTCAAATCGATGGGCTGGCAGGCACGTATCGACCTCGAAGACGGGATCACTGAGACCTATCGCTGGTTCCTCGCAAACTACGACACCGCCAGAACCTGAGAGAGAATTCATGAGCAAGACGATCCATCCCGTCCTCCTCTGCGGCGGCTCGGGCACGAGGCTCTGGCCGCTCTCGCGCAAGAGCTACCCCAAGCAATTCGTCAACCTGATGGGCGAAGAGAGCCTGTTCCAGGCCTCGGCGAAGCGTCTCACAGGCGACGGCTTCTCCGCGCCCTCGGTAATCACCGGCGCAGATTTCCGCTTCGTGGTGATCGAACAACTGGCCGCGCTCGAAATCGCCCCCGCCGATATCCTGATCGAGCCGTCCGCCCGAAACACCGCCGCGGCGATCTGCGCAGGCGCTCTTGTGCTGGAGGCCCGTGAACCTAGCGCGCTGATGCTGATAGCGCCCTCCGATCACGTCATCCCAGATTCCGCGCGCTTCCGCGCGGCGGTCGAGGCCGCCGCGCCTGCGGCAGAGGCTGGGCAGTTGGTCACCTTCGGTATTCGACCCGACCGGCCCGAAACCGGCTATGGCTGGCTGGAGCTGAGCGAAGCTCCGGACGCGGAATTCTCCGCGACTCCGCAGCCGCTGAAATCCTTCGTCGAAAAGCCTGATCTGACCAAGGCTGAGACGCTGCTTGATGGCGGCATGCATCTCTGGAATGCGGGCATCTTCCTCTTCTCGACCTCGGCGATCCTTGAAGCCTTCGCAAAGCATGCGCCCGAAACGCTCGCGCAGGCCAAGGCCGCCGTCGACGCCGCAGAACCCGATCTTGCCTTTACCCGGCTCGCGCCCGAGCCTTGGGCGCAGCTTGAAGACATCTCGATCGACTACGCGGTGATGGAACGCGCCGACAACCTGACCGTCGTGCCCTACAGTGGAGCGTGGTCGGATCTTGGCGACTGGCAGGCGGTCTGGCGTGAGCAGAACCCGAACGAGCACGGCATTGTCGCGACCGGTCCCGCGACCGCCATCGACTGCCGCGATACACTCCTGCATTCAACGGATAACGCACAGGAACTCGTCGGAATCGGGCTTGAGGATATCATCGCGGTCGCCATGCCCGATGCGGTTCTTGTCGCCCACAAGGATCGCGCGCAGGACGTGAAGAAAGCTGTCGCCGAGCTGAAGGCCAAGGGCGCCGCCCAAGCAGAGACCCTGCCCCGCGACTTCCGCCCCTGGGGATGGTATGAGAGCCTTGTCGTCGGCCAGCGCTTCCAGGTGAAGCGCATCCACGTCCACCCAGGTGCGGCATTGAGCCTGCAAAGCCACCACCACCGCGCTGAGCATTGGATCGTTGTGGAAGGCACCGCTAAGGTGACCATTGATGACGAGGTGAAACTCGTGACCGAGAACCAGTCCGTCTACATCCCGCTCGGTGCCGTCCATCGGATGGAAAACCCGGGGAAAGTTCCGCTGACGCTGATCGAAGTGCAGACCGGCAGCTATCTCGGTGAAGATGACATCATCCGCTACGAAGATGTCTATGCGCGCGGGCAAGGCGCCAAAGGGTAAGAACGCGGCTTCTCTCTGAAGAAAGGCAGCGCCAAACCTCAAAGCCGTCAACGGAAACGAAGAGCCGCGACTATTTTGGTCGCGGCTCTTTTTGTTGGGATATTTTTCTATCGGAATGCCATCGAAGTAAAGAAATCCTGACATCCACATTTCTGAGGGCACATAGAACGCGATCACAGAACTGGCCCCGCCGAATGCTTAGAATGCAATCGGTTCAAGGAGCTCCGCAATCGCTGCCAGCCGCCCCCCTTCCCCGTATCGTTCGCGCCCCAGCGCATGCCCCATCACGTCGCGCCGGATCCGCTCGTCGATCCCAGCAGCAAGCATTCGATCCTCAAACCCGTGCCGCAAGCTGTAAAGAGAGTGCCGCTCGCTCTCGAGGAGGCCTGAATCCCGCAGATAGGTGTTCACTGTGGCACTCAGCGTGGCCGAGCTCTCGCGATAACGCGAAAACCCATCCGGGAACGCTCGCATCGCCTCGAACGACACCCCGTGCAGCGGCATCACCCGCTCCGCATTCTGGGTCTTCAGAACCCGTCCGATCGGCTGCAGGAGCAAATGCGGGATCGGATCCTTGAGCCGGATCTCCTCAGGCCTCAGCGCTGCGATCTCGCTCGGTCGGAGCCCAGTATTCACCATCACGTGGAGGATCGCCCGCGCTTGCGGCTCCAAGCCATCGAGCGCACCGCGGGCCAGCAAGCGACCCCGGATCCACGCGTCGGAGAAGGACGGCCGCCGCGCAGCTTTCCCCTCTCGAAAGCCGAGATCCTCAAGCGGCAGCTTGAGCCCGAGCCGCTTGTCGCGGTTCACGCGCCTCAAAACCGCACTGAGATGCGTCAGATCCTTGTTCGCGGAATTCGCTGTGAGCCTTTCTGACGCCATCCGCTCTGCCCACCAATCGCGAAAATCGAGGAAATCATCGCGCGTCAGATCATCAAGCGGCTTGTCACCGACAACCGCGATGAAATTCTGCACCGCCTTGATATGCGGGTAACGCCAGCGTCGAACCTGATCCGCACTCTTGCCCAAGGTCTTGTCACGCGCGAGCCCCCAGAAAAGCTCAAGCGCCCGCGATACGGTGATCAACGGAAGCTCTGCCCCACCCAGAAGCGAATCCGCCCCAAGCGGATCGCGCATCTCGTCACTGGCAACCAGATCGATACGCGCGAGTAGCTCTTGCACAGGCAGACGCGCCACCTTGCGAGCATCGAGAAACCGGTAGCCTCGCGCCTTGGCAAACCGCTTGGCCGCAGCGAACCGTGCCTCCGCGTCTTCCGTGTCGCCATCGAGCATCGCCTCCCAGACCTCGACCTGCCGCCCCCACAGGAGCGGCGCCTTCTGTCGCGCCACCGTCTCGGACCCCGTCCGAAGGCTGATCACGACCTCACGGCGCGGATCGACCGGGGCATAGGCTTTGGGGACCCGCCGACGCAGATGCCAGACTTCGCCACGCTTGGTGATATTCATCACACACCTCCGGGAAAGAGCATTCGTGTAGCACAATGTGTAGCACGAGAACCTTCCTGACGGCGCTGAATTTAACCTAAAACATTGACATTATTTACTTAAGTTGCAAATTTGACTCGGAATCCGGTGTAGATCTGTCGGAGAGGAATTCCGCCAAAAAGCCCCGAGAAGGGAGCATGAGGTCATCCCGCGCCTACGTCAGACGCGCCGGGCGTGATCGATAACCTGAGCAAGCACACCAGCGGCCATTTCCTGTGCGGAACGTGCATGCGCGACATATCCGAAGGGTTCGACGAGCCGCGCAATTCCCGCGTCCCCCACCCCGGCGGCGCTCAAGGCCGCTTCGCGCAATTGACGCGCCCGAAGGCTTCCCTGCGCCCCGATATAGAAAGCGGGCGTCTCCAAGGCATGCGTCAATAGCGCAGTTTCGCGCTCATGGTCATGGAAGAAAAGCGTGACGGCCGTGCGATGATCGACATGGGCCGTATCGGGCCAGGTCTTGCCGGAAAACGCGCATGCGCCCGCAATGCCGTCGCGCGTCTCCTTGGATCCGGCATATAGCGTGACCGGCAATCCCGCAGCCTGCGCAAGCGCGGAAAATCCCCGAGGCTCGGGACCGTCGCCGAAGACCAGAACCCGCACTTTGGGGCGCAAGGTCATCGTCAGACCGCCGCGCGTCGCGCCGTTTTCGATCTGGCCATCCGGCAGCACCGTCAGCGTGACATTTTCACGCGCGACCAGACGGCGATGCACCACGTCCAGAACCTCACGATCCGGGGCCGGCAGCAAGGTGACTTCCAGCCCGCCCCCGCAAGGCAGTTGAATATCCATGAAAGGCGACCCGCGCCCGTAACGCAGCACTTTCGGAGCGCCGGTTTTCAACGCCTCCACCGCATGAAGCGCGACATCCTCGTCGATACATCCCGACGACAAATTGCCGAACCGCCGCCCGGCAGCATCGACGGCCATGCCAGACCCGAGCGGGCGATATGACGGCCCCTCGACATGGCTGATGAAGCACAGACACATTGGCCCCGGCCTCAAAAGCCGAGCCAAGGGCCATTCGGTCTCGCATAGAACTGTCGTTGACTGATCCATGCCATTTACCCTCTTAGACAGACGTTCATTTTCTGTGTGTCTCGATCGCGGATCGGTGCCTCCAGCTCGCCAGCTCGTTCTTGCGACCAAGCTCATCCAATCCCGTTACATACGGCCCACGCGGCCCGCCGCGACGGCTTCGGACGGCTCTGCTCCCCAGGTTCAACTCTAGCGTTCTCTCCCAGACCTACGCGCCGCGCTTTGGCCCGAGAGAGAGGAGTAGATCAATCACAGCGCCTGAGATCTCTTAACCGATGATCAGCACTGGAAAGGAGGCCACGAGGATCAGCACACCCAGCATCACCCCGACATAGGGCAGCGCACCAGCAAAGATGGATTCCAGGGAGACGCTCCGGTCTCCAAGCGTCGAATGCACCGTGAAGATCGAAATCCCGAAGGGCGGTGTGAGCAACCCGACCTCGACCGCAATCACCGTGATGATGCCGAACTGGATCAAGTCATAACCAAGGTGCTGCGCGATCGGAGCGGCGATAGGAACCACGATCAGCAGGATCGAACTGCTGTCCAGGATCATACCGAGAAGCAGCACCAGTAGCACATAGACGATCAGGAACCCGACCGGACCAAAGCCGCTGCCGCTCACAAAGGCGCCGATAGCGGCGGGGATACCTGCGACGGCAAGCATCTGGCTGTAGAAGCCAGCGGCCACCAGCAGCGCGAGAATGCCGACCGAGATGGTGCCGGTCTGGCTCAGCACCGCCCAGCAGCCGCGCAGGTTCAGGCTACGCCGGAAGATCGCAATGATCAGCGCCGCGAAGGCTCCGACGCCCCCGGCTTCCGTCGGGGTGAAGAACCCGGAATAGAGCCCGCCGAGAACGAAGGTCACCAACACAATGATCGGGACGATCTTGCGCAGGAGTTCTCCCGTCGACAGGTCATCATAGGCCTGCGCCTCGGGGTCGGTCTCTTGGGCCTTGGGGGAGGCAAAGACGATGCCGGGCGCGAATTTCGCAGCCAACAGGATCCACAGCACGAAGCCCGTCGCCAGGAGCGCGCCAGGCACCAGCCCCGCGATGAACATCCGGCCGATGGATTGCTCGGCCAAGACGCCATAGATGATCAAAAGCAGGCTCGGCGGGATGAGCATACCGAGAACCGAACTGCCCGCGACGGTGCCCGCGGAAAACGAGGGCGAATAGCCGTGGCGCGTCATCTCAGGCACGGCGACCTTGGTGAAAACCGCTGCCGAGGCGATGGAAACGCCGGTCACGGCGGCAAAGACGGTGTTGGCCGCCACGGTGGCGATGCCGAGGCCACCAAGCAGGCGGCGCAGCAAAGCCTCGGCGACGTCGAACGTATCCTTGCCCACATTCGAAATGCTGACGAGATGCCCCATCAGAACAAAGAGCGGGATCGTCGCGAAGAGATAGTTGGCAACCCCATTGTAGGCGGCGATGGACATGAGCCGCATGGAAAGGTCGAAATTGCCGCGAATGATCCAGACCCCGGCAAAGGCCACGACCAGAAGCGCCACGGCGATGCGCATCCCCAAGAGCACGAGCGCGAAGAGCACGCCAATGAGGATCAGTCCTATGGTGATGCTGCTCATGTCAGAAGTGCTCCTCAGTCGGGCGGTTCAGCAGAGTCTCGACGGCCGAAAAGATGCAGGCGAGACTGGTGACAGAGGCCCCCAGCACCACCAACAGGTGGAAGGGGAAGGTCGGCAGCGTCCAGACGCCGCGCACCCCGAAAAACTCGGAACTGACCCAGGCGTCATGCGTATCGGGCCAGGCGGCGAGCGCCACGAGTCCGAAGATGACCGCCCCGGCAAGCGTAAACAGGCTGTCCAGTAGCCGCACCGACCGGGGCGAAAAACGCTGGAGCCCACGCATCAGGAAATCCGACCGGATCAGGGTGCCGTTCAGCGCGGCAGCCGGCAGCAGCAGGAAGACGATGGCCACGACCGAGCGGGCCGCGATCTCGGCGACGCCGATGATCGGCGCGGCCAGAAAATTGCGACCGACCACGTCGGCGACGATCAGCAACATGATGGCAAAAATCCACAGCACGCCCACCGCCGCCATCGCGTTCAGGGCAAGCTGGAGCCCGCGCCGAAGCGCGGGCAGGCTGGTAGCCAAGAGACTGGCGCGTTGCATAGAGGCTCCCTCAGTTGCGCGCGGGATCGAAGCCATGGCTTCAGATCCCGGCGGTCCAGTCGCGGGCAGGTTTGATGCCACGAGCTTCCAGTTCGCCAAAATACGCTTTGGCCACCGTTGCCGCCGCCGCACCATTGGCCTCAAGCCAGGGCTTCGCGACGTCGGGGAGCGTCTCGGCCCAGCGTTCGCGCTCTGCGGGAGCCATTTCGGTGATCTGCAGCCCGGCGCCCTTCATCTCGGTGATCGCCTCGGTCGTGCGTTTCGTGATGTAGTCGCCATGCGCACGCGAGGTGATACGTCCCGCCTCTTTCAGCGCGGCCTGCACGGGCTCGGGCAGCCGGTCGTAGAAGCCCTTGTTCACCGCGATCCCGCCGAAATACATCGAGCCGAAACCGACCCGGGTCAGATGCGGCGCAACCTCGTAGACCCGTGTGGGCTGGATGCCGCTGGCGAAGGAGAGCGTGCCCTCGGAGACGCCGGTCTGGATGTCGGTGTAATAGGTGGTCAGCGCGCCATCCACCGGCGTGCAGCCAGTCTCCGCCAGCCAGTTGGCCGAGGTGCCCGGCGCGTTTAGGCGGCGGTTCCGGATGTCATCGACCGAGGAGATGGGGAATTTGGCATAGACGTCGTAGCTGTCGGTCACCAGCGAGGACAGATGCACCATGTTCTGGTCGGTCCACCCTGCGCGCAGCTCCGGCAGCTCGTCGGTCAGTTTGTCGAAGATGTCGATGGTGACGTTGTGATCGACATTCGCGAAGGGGGTGAAATAGGTCACGTTCTGCAGCGGCATCGCCGAGCCTTCCCAGACCGTCCCCACCATGCCCACATCGACGATGCCGTCGCGCACCGCCGTGCGGGTGTCCTTGAACTTGTAGAGCGTACCGCCGTAATTCTCATTCCAGCTCACGGAATACTCGCCGCCCGCATCCGCCAGCAGCTTTTCGAGCGCCGGTTGCAGTGCGTTCTGCATGGCGTAGACCCAGATATTGTTGGTCGGGTGGCTAGACCCGATCTGAATCGAGATGTTCTGAGCCGCGATGCTGCGGGTGTTCAGAAAGGGCAGCGCCAAGGCTGCCGAGGACATGGCCACAAAGGCCCTGCGTGTGGTTGTCATTGGTATCCTCCTCCCAAGGATGGTTCTTGTTATACGCGCTTTTTTTCGTGTCTGGCCTGACCTCGCTGCGCGCCAGCGGATCAGGTCGGCCCAGCCTCCTCCGGTTGGGCCAACGCATCGGAAAAATTGGTGAAAAAGGCGTCGGTCAGCTTCTGCGCCGTGGCGCCGATCAGCCGGTTGCCGAGAGAGGCGAGCTTCCCGCCCACCGCGATATCGGCATCATAGCAAAGCCGCGTGCCGTCCGCCTCGGGCACCAGCGTCACCTGTGCAGCCCCTTTGGCGAACCCCGCGACCCCGCCCGAGCCTTTGCCGGACAACGTGCAGGATTGGCCGGGCACGATATCGCTCAGCGTGACCGCGCCCTTGAAGCGGGCCGAAACCGGGCCGATCTTGAGTTTCACCACGGCAGTAAATTCGGTTTCGCTCAGCTGTTCGAGGCTTTCGCAGCCGGGAATGGCTTCGGCCAGCACGTCGCGGTCGAAGAGTGCCGCCCAGACGGTCTGGGGGTCGGCGCTCAGGAGCTGCTCTCCTTCAAGCTTCATGGATCGGTCCTTTGCTTTCGGGCCGCGTCGAGCGCATCGAGGATGCGCAGCGGCGTCATGGGTGTCTGGGTGAGCCGTGCGCCAAAGGGGCGCAGCGCGTCATTCACCGCGTTCATCGCGGCGGCGCCGGCAGCGGCGGTTCCCGCTTCGCCCACGCCCTTGGCGCCAAGGATCGTGTCCTCGGTCGGCGTCTCGATATGGGCGATTTCGATATCGGGCATCTCGCAGGCCATGGGCACGAGATAATCGGCGAGCGACCCGTTGGTAAGCTGGCCGTCCGCGTCGTATTGGCATTCCTCGAAGAAGGCGGGGCCAAGTCCCTGCACCACGCCGCCTCGGATCTGTTCATCGACCAGAAGCGGGTTGATGATGCGACCGCAATCCTCGACGACCCAATGTTTCAGGATCCGCACGATGCCGGTTTCCACATCGACCTCGACCAGACTGCCCTGAATGCCGTTGGTGAAGTCGAACGGGTAGCCGGAGGGCGCGAAATGATGCGCTACGGTCAGCGAATGATCGACCCCGTCGGGCAGCGTGTCGGGGCGGTAGGTGGCGACGCGGCCAATCTCTTCGAGCGTGATGCGCGCCTCGCCCGTGGTGACATCGACAACCGCGCCATCTTCGAGCCGCAGCGTTGCCGGATCGGCCTGCAGTAGCGCGCCCGCCAAAGTCAAAATCCGCTCGCGCAGCTTGCGCCCCGCGCGCAGCGCCGTCTCGCCGCCGATGCCCGCGCCCCGGCAAGCCCAGGTGGCGCCGCCGCTGGGCGTGGTCGCGGTGTCGCCCGTGGTGACGCTCACCCGTTCGGGCGAAACACCCAGCTGATCGGCGACCACCTGCGCGATGATCGTCTCGGTGCCCTGCCCCTGCTCGGTGACCGAGATGGCGCAATGGATGTCGCCAGAGGGCGTCATCCGCACCACTGCACCGTCCTGCGCCGAGATCCGCGCTCCGCCGACACCGTAGAAGGCCGCGCCGGGATTGGTAATCTCGACAAAGGAGGCAATGCCGAACCCACGATAGATGCCCTGTTCGCGCAGGCGAGCCTGATCGGCGCGTAGCGCGTCGGGGTCCACCATCTCGCGCAGCTTGGCCAGACTGGCCTGATGCGAGAGCTTCTCGAACTGGTAGCCGGTGGCCGACACATGCGGATAGGCATCGTCGGCAATCAGGTTGCGGGCACGGATCTCGAACGGATCAAGGCCCGTGACCTCCGCCGCCCGTTCAACCAGCGCCTCGGTCACCGCACAGGCGATGGGATGCCCCACCGCGCGATACTGGCTGGTCTGCACCTTGTTCTGGAAGGCGACCTGCAGCCGGCCGCGATAATCGGGCATGTTGTAGGGAGCACCCATAAGGCGGATCACCTGATTGCCCTCGGCAGCGCTGGTGCGCGGATAGGCCGAGACCGCGCCGACCGGCGCCAGATCATCGACGTCCATCGCGAGAATCTTGCCCTCCGCGTCCAGCGCCATGCGGCCTTTCACGATATGATCGCGAGCGTGGATGTCGGACAGAAAGCTTTCCAGCCGGTCGGCCACGTAGCGCACCGGGCGCTTGAGGATCATGCTCGCCGCGACGGCGCCCATCTCTTCGTTATAGACATGCAGCTTCATGCCGAACGAGCCGCCTACATCGGGCGCGATGACGCGGACCTTGCCCTCCGGCAGACCGAAATGGCGCGCATAGACGTCCTGAAACTGGTAGGGGGTCTGCGTCCCGTGATGCACGGTGAGCGCACCACTCGACGGGTCGAAATCGGCGATCACCGCGCGCGGCTCGAGCGTGACGGCGGTGTGGCGGCCAAAAGTGAAGCTGCCCTCGACCACATGCGCGGCACCGGCGAAGGCCTCGTTCACCGCAGGCGTTTCCAACAGCGCCTCGTAACAAAGATTGTCCCGCGCGGCACTGTTCGCCAGGGGCGCGCCGTCCTGCAGGGCCGCAGCGCCATCGGTCACCGGCTCGGAATCCTCGATATCCACCATCACCAAGTCGGCGGCATCCTCGGCCTCGGCCCGGCTCTTGGCGATGATCATCGCCACCGGTTGCCCGGTCCAGAGCACTTCCTCCTCGGCAAGGATGTTCATCGGCGGGCTCTGCATACCTGCGAAATGCGCGAGCGTGCCGACCCACGGCTTGCAGCGCGCGTTCAGCTCGGCGGCGGTCAGGATCCGCACCACGCCGGGGGATTGTTCGGCTTCGCACGTGTCGATCTCGACGAGCCGCCCCTTAGCCATCGGGCTACGGACGAAGACTGCGTGCAGCATGCGCGGCAGGGTGAGGTCGCTGACAAAATGCCCCCGACCCGAGAGGTGGCGCCGCGCATTCTCGCGGCGCTGCGACTGGCCGATATACATGGTCATTTCGCCGCCTCCGTCCGGGCCGCGCGGTCGCGGGCTGTGGTGTCGATGGCGTCCACGATGGCCTCGTAGCCTGTGCAGCGGCAGTAATTGCCCGACAGCGCGTCGCGGATTTCGTCTCGCGTCGGTGCCGGGTTCGCCTCCAGCAACGCCTGCGCGCTCATCAGCATTCCATTCGTGCAAAAACCGCATTGCAGCGCGTTGCGATCATGAAAACGCGCCTGAAGATCGGCCGCGGCACCGGTCTCGTTGAGCCCCTCGATCGTCTCGACCGTGCTATCCTCCGCCTGCACCGCCAGCACGAGGCAGGCATGCACCGGCACGCCGTCCATGAGCACCAGACAGGCCCCGCAGGCACCCATTTCGCAGCCCAGATGCGTGCCTGTCAGGCCGAGATCCTCGCGCAGGAAATCGGCGAGACTGGTGCGGGGGAGAACGGCTTCCTGAACCTGTTCACCATTCACGGTCGTGCTCAACATAACCTTCATTGAACAGCCTCCATCCGGGTCAGCACCCGTCCCAGGAGGACGCGCGCGAGTTGCAGACGACGCTCTGCCGGGAAACCGGGGTCGTCGGGTGGGTCGAGATCGGTGGCCAGGGCGGCCTGAGCGCGGGCAATGGAGTCCGTTGAGAGCGGGGCGCCTTCCAGCGCGTCTTGCGCCGCGGCGGCGCGCATCGGGGTGACACCCACTGAAAACAGCGTCACCGACGCATCGGAAACCACGCCATCGGACATATCGGCCTGTGCGGCCACGCCCACCATGGCGTAATCGCCCCGGCGACGCGCGATCTCGTCGAAGCCGAACACCCGTCCTTCGGGAGGGAGCGGCACGTGAATGGCGGTCAGCACTTCGCCGGGGATGAGGGCTGTTTCGTAAAGGTCGAGGAAAAAATCGTCGGCGGCGATCATGCGCCGGCCTTCGGGGCCCATGACCTCAAGTTCCGCCCGCATGGCCAGCACAGCAGCCGGGAATTCCGATGCCGGATCGGCAAGCGCCAGATTGCCACCGATCGTGCCACGATTGCGAATTGCCGGGTGCGCGACATGGGGTGCAGCGCGGGAAAGCAGCGGCGCATGGCGCGCGATCAACGGATTGGCCAGCACCTCCGCATGACGGGTCATCGCACCGATGCGCAGCGTTTCGCCCTGTAGCTCGACACCGTGCAGTTCGGCAATTTGCGAGATGTCGATCAGCCGCGACGGCGCCTGCAGACGCAGCGCCATCGAGGGCACGACACTGTGCCCGCCCGACAGGTAGACCGCGTCGCCTCCCGCGTCGGAATGCAGCGCCCATGCCTCAGCAAGACTGCGCGCACGCAGAAATTCGAACGATGGTAGTTTCACTTATCCTCCTCTGGCCCGCAGCTCTCCCCAGCTACAAAGTGACCAATTGGTAACTTCTATAATGCAGGACAATCAGGACCGGTCAAGAAAAAATGACCAGTTGGTTACAACAATGGTTTGCATTAGGCTCGGGATAAGAGAAGAGAGACAGGCATGACCTCGGAGAAAAAGACCGAAAATCAACGGCCGCGCCGCAAGAACATGCGCGGGGAGGAACGCGAAAAACTGATCGTCACCGAGGCGGTTCGGTTCTTCGCCGAATCGGGATTTGAGGGCCAGACACGCGAGCTGGCCAAGCGTATGGGCGTGTCCCACGCGGTCATCTACCGGCATTTCGAAAGCAAGGACGCACTGATCGAGCGCGTCTACGAGCATGTTTTTCTCGAACGCTGGAACCCGGACTGGGAGCAGCTGGTGCTCGAAGGCGGCCGTTCTCTTCAGGATCGCCTTACGCAATTCTACATCGAATACTCTGAACGGGTGTTCGACTATGACTGGGTTCGCATTTTCGTGTCGTCCGGGCTGAAGTCCTACGGGCTGACCGAACGCTACCTCGATATCATTCGAACGAAGATCATCGAACCGGCTGCGATGGAATTGCGCGCTTCCCGGCAAAACGCCGAAGACCGCGCTGCGCCGAACACCGACGAGGTCGAACTCCTCTGGGGGCTACACGGAGCGGTGTTCTACATCGCCATTCGAAAATTCGTCTACAACATGCCCTTGGAAATCGACGTCGAAGCAACTGTGCGCGCCACCGTGACGAATTTCTTCGAGGGCGCGCTTCACGACACTTCACCGCACTAACCTGCCCCGGCGCTGCGTCGTTCAAACCGAGAGTCTGCGGGTTTGGCTTTGATGCCCATGAACTTGCGGTGGCGTTTGCATCCGAGCGACGAATGCGGCCTGAGCGCGTTGGAATTGCGCGCCTTGTCGGAGCGGCGCAGCCACGACAAAGAGAGCGCGCCACAACTTGCCTTCCCCAGCACCCGCCGATAGCGTCACGCGAAACCACATAAGCGGGGAGGCGGACCATGGCGCTTTGCAGCGATGCGGCGATGGTGCTGTTCTATGACATCGACGGTGACACCGCCGACCACGACCACTGGCACAGCCATGAGCACCTGCATGAGCGCCTCTCGGTTCCCGGGTTCCTGCGGGCGACGCGCTGGATCGCGACCGAGAGCGGGCCACGCTACATGGTCACCTATGAAGTCAGCGGGACCGACGTGGCGACGTCGCAGGGCTACCTCGACCGCCTGAACGACCCCACATCTTGGACCGGTGCGATCATGCCGAGATTTCGCGGCATGACGCGCGGTTTCTGCACGATTCCGGCGAGCGAGGGCTACGGTCTGGGTGGTTTCGCCACCGCTTTCCGCTTTCAACCCGGCACCGGACATGAAGACGCTGCGGCTTCCTGGATCGCTCAGGAGGTGCTTCAGGAGATCGCCTATCGTCCGGGTGTCGCCAGCGTTCAGCTGCTCCGTCCGACTGCACCACCGCCGATGACACGCGAGCAGGCACTGCGCGGCGCCGACACACCACTGCCGTGGCTACTCATCGCCACCGGCTATGACGCGACGCTGCTGGGTCAGGCAGTGGAGCGCGGTTTCGATCCGGCTTCGGAAGCCGCTGCCGGGCTGATCGGCGACGTCGTCGCGACGCACTATGTGCTGAATCACACCGCGACTGCTGACGAGGTCGCGCGCACGCCCAAGCCGCAGTTTCCGCGTTAAGTTATTCCCGTCTGCGGCGGGGAAAGTTCACCGGCGCAGAACCGTGTGAAGCCACGCTATGAATAGAGCGAAGCCAGACCAACACGTAATTCTATTTTGAGGATTTTAGTGGTGCCCGGAGGCGGACTCGAACCACCGACACGCGAATTTTCAATCCGCTGCTCTACCAACTGAGCTATCCGGGCACTGCGACCTTTCGGTCTTGGTGGAGCGGTTACTAGACGAGGGCGCGGGGGGTGTCCAGAGGGATTTCGCAGAAAATTACGCGAACTTGCGAAACGTCTCAGTGCGGCTTGCCGGGGGGCGTATCATCGCCTGCGGGACCGGTCGGCGCGCGCTCTTCTTCCTCGGCGATATCGCCGGGAATGACGTAGGAACCGTTCAGCCAGCGCGCCAGATCGACATCGGCGCAACGCTTCGAACAGAAGGGGCGATATTTCGGGTCGGCATCCTTACCGCAGATCGGACAGCTCATTTCGCCTCCCTGTTTTGGCCCCGCAGAAGGCGCACGAGCGGGACGCGGTCGCGCTTGCGTTGCATCTCGAAATTGCCCAGCGGCGTCCAGCCGGCCAGCGACGTCTCGGGCTCGCCTTTGACGGAGCGGCGCAGCTGCTGTTCCAGCGCCTGACGGTCGCGCTTGGGCATCGGGGCGAAGTCGATCACGACCTGCCCTCCAAGGCCGCGCAGGCGCAGCTGACGGGGCAATTCGCGGGCCGCGGCGATATTCGCCTTCAGCGCCGCGGCGGGCGACGTGTCATTGCCGGTATTGACGTCGACCGCGATCAGGGCACGGGTCGGCTCGATCATCAGATGCGCCCCGCCCGGCAGGTCGACCCGCGGGTGCAGGAGCGCTTCGATCGCGTCGGTGACGCCGTGGTCGTCGAACCCGCCTTCGATCACCTCGTCGGGCACGGGTTCGGCCCAGTCACGCCAGGCTTCTTCATGCGGGTCGGGCGCATCGACGAGCAGTTCCGGCCCGCCTTCAGTATCATTAGTCACGGCCTCGGCCAGCTCGCGCATCGCGGCGACATCCTCTGCCACCTCTTCGAGCGACACATGGGCCGCGGCGGAGCGCAGGATCACGCCCATATCCGAGCCTTCCATCACCGCCTCGGCTGCTGCCTGCAGGTCGGCGCGCAGATCGTCTTCATGGATCCGCCGGGAGACGTTGATGCCGGGCGCGCCGGGAGTGACGATGGCGTAGCGCGACTTGAACAGCACCCGCAGCGTCACAGGCAGCGCCTTGCCGGGCTCGGTGCCGCCGGAGACCATGCAGATCACGGTTTGGCCGGGGGCGAGCCCCTTCACCTCTTTCAGAAAGCCACGCGTGCCTTCGGGCAGATCGACGAAGACGCCGCCCTGCCCTTTCATCTGGCGGCCGATGGTGCCGCGCAGGATCGCGCCGGGGGCGAAGCTGATCTCCTCCGGGGTGTCGATAATCAGGTCTTCAATTTGCCCGTCGACCATCAGCGCCGCCGCTTCACGACCGGCGATCTCGTCCAGCAGAACCACACGCCCCTGCATTATACGTCCCCTCGAATGCCCGCGCTTGCGAGCAGCGTTGCGGTTTCAGCTAATGGCAATCCCACGACAGCGGTGAACGACCCTTGAATCCACGGCACGAAAGCGCCGCCGCGACCCTGGATCGCGTAGCCGCCCGCCTTGCCGTGCCATTCGCCCGAGGCGAGATAGCCGTTCACGTCCTCGTCGCTGAGCGGTTTGAACTTCACCACCGTATCGACAAGCCGCTCACGCAGGCCCTGCGCCGTGCGCATTGCCACGGCGGTGAACACATGGTGCCGACGCCCGGAGAGCAGCCAGAGAAACTCCGCCGCTTCTTTCTCGTCTTCGGGTTTGCCCAAGATACGGCGCCCGCAGGTCACCGTGGTATCGGCGCTCAGCAGCACCTCGTCATCGGCCACATCGAGCGCCATCGCTTTCTCGCGGGCCATGCGGGCGACATAGTCGCGCGCGGCCTCGCCCTTCAGCGGCGTCTCGTCGATATCGGCGGGGCGCACATCAAAAGGATCCAGCCCGAGCTGGGCCAGAAGCTCTCGCCGTCGCGGGCTCGCCGAGCCGAGGATCAGCTTCACTTGAAGCGGTAGTTGATACGACCCTTCGTAAGGTCGTAGGTGTTCATTTCCACCTGAACCTTGTCGCCTGCCAGAACACGGATGCGGTTCTTACGCATCTTGCCTGCCATATGCGCGATGATCTCATGGCCGTTTTCCAGCTCGACCCGAAACGTCGCGTTAGGCAGGAGTTCCTTCACGACACCGGGAAATTCGAGCATTTCTTCCTTGGCCATGGTCACTCCATAAATGGTTACCCGCGTCATCTGCGGGCGAGCGTTTAAATGCGCCCGTAAGCCGCGAAATTCAAGGGCAATGTCAAGGCTGGGCGGGGTTTTCCGAGGCGATCCGGATTATTTGGGCCGCTTCGGACTGCTCGGACCAATGTTTGTAGGGCAAAACAGTTCCTGCAGTCCGGCTTTGCGCGACGCGATCCAAGTCCACCGTCGCGAAGGTCCAGCCAGGTGAGTCGGGCGCCCCTTCGGCCACGATCCCGCTTTCAGGCCAGAACCCGTCGGGCGGCGCGAAGATCGCAGCCGTGCCGCAGTTTTCATCCACCGCCGGGCACCAGAGCGCTTCGCCCACGGTGGGGGCCTGCACGGTCACGCATTGGTTTTCCAACGCGCGCGCCATCGCACCGATCCGCACCCGATTAAAGCCCGCGAGCGTGTCGGTGCAGGAGGGCACGAGGATGATCTCCGCCCCGGCCTCCGCCAGCGCGCGCGCCAGCAGGGGGAATTCGCTGTCGTAGCAGATTGTGACGCCGATCTTGCCGAGCGCGGTTTCGAAGAGCACCAGCCCCTCGCCCGCGTCGACATGCCAGATCTCGCGCTCGAAGCGCGTCATGATCGCCTTGTCTTGATGCCCGATCAGTCCGCCGGGGCCGAACAGGCTCGCCCGGTTCACGCGCTTGGTGCCGTCGATGACGGGTCCGGAGGGGGCGAGAATATGCAAGCCATGCTCCGCCGCGAGGCCTGCGAACAGCGTTTCCATGTCCGCCCGCAGCCCGGCCACATGGACCAGCGCGGCTTCCAGATCGCCCGCGACCTCTGCGCCGCCGAGGCTCGCCAGTTCCATTGCGCCATATTCGGGAAAGACCAGAAGCTGCGCGCCCTGCCCTGCGGCCTCGGCCACCCAAGCCGTGACCTTCGCCGCATAGCCCGCCCAATCCTCGAACCAGTCGAGCGGATAGGCCGCCGCCGCGATCGTCACCTCGCGGCTCACAGCGTGCGCCCCCAGAATTGCAGCGCCTTCTCGGTCTGCTGATCTTCACCGAGATCGGTCCATTTGAACCGCGCTACGACGCCCTCCATCGGCGCATAGCCGCGCTTGCGCCAGAACCCGTCGAGCGGGCGGTAATCGGCGGGCTTGAGCGGATGATCGTCAGGACGGATCACAGAGCAGAAGACCGAATGGCGGCGCCCCAGCTCGCGCGCATGGGCCTCACGGTGATCGAAGAAGGCGTGCCCGAGCCCCTGCCCGCGATAGTCGGGCAGAAGAACCGACTCGGCACAGTAGAACACGTCCTGAAGCTTCAGCCCCGTGCCCGCGAACGGTGCCGCGAAATCGCCCGCGTGATCTTCCAGCGGCGTGCCTGTGGCCGCACCCACCAGCGTCGCCCCGTCGAACGCGCCGACGACCACGGCGGCCTCGCTTTCCCGGTAGCTCTGGACATATCGCCGCTCATACGCCAGCGACCCGTCGTAGATATATGGCCAGTCCCGAAACACCGCGATCCGCAGCCGCGCCACGTCGTCGAGCGCCGCATCCAGCGCCTCTCCGGTCAGCCGCCGCACCTCCATCATGAGACCTGCGCGATCCAGTCGGCGAGGTTGTAATAGGTGACGACGCGCGTGATCTTGCCCTCGTCGAGCGTGAAAAACGCCCCCGCAGGCAGCACATAGCTTTGCCCATGCGCCTCGGGCAGCCCGTCATCGGTCTCCAGATAGACGCCGTTGACGATGAACTCCGCCGCCGCCCGCGTGCCTGAGTCATTGGCCATGATGACCATATCGGTCAGCTGCTCGCGATAGCAGCGGCTCATATGCTTGTTGAAGGCGCGGAACGCCTCGATCCCGTGGCGGATCTTTCCCTCGTTCACATGATGCGCGAAAGGCTCGCCCAGCTGGGCCTCCATCCCTGCCGTATCGCCTGCGTTGAAGGCATCGTAATAGCGGCTGATCGTGTCGAGAGTGCGGGCGCGCGGCATGGCCATTCTCCGTAAAGCTGTCTGGCCTTGAGTGCCACGCGCCACGCGCCGCGTCAAACGCGGTTACAGGCGCCGTCGCGGGTCACCCCAATGCAGCGCGCACGATCTCGGCCAGCGGCGTGGTCGGGCGGCCGATCAGCCGCGACAGGTCGTGGCTGTCATCGAACAGCGCGCCATTGGCGGCCTGCGCGTCCGAATCCGCGATGATCGCAGCGAAGGGGCCGGGCCGGCCCATCGTCTCGAGCAACGCGCGATACTCGGCTTCGGCGAGGTGCGAGACCTCGACCGCGCGACCGGCCTGTGCGGCGATCTCGGCGGCCAGTTCGTCGAGGGTGAAACCCGCATCGCCCGCCAGCTCATAGGTTTTGCCCTGCAAGCCGGGATCGAGCGTCACGGCGGCCAGCGCCTCGGCGAAATCCGCGCGCGCCGCTGCCGCGATCCGGCCTGCGCCCGACGCCCCGGCGATCGTGCCCGACTGCGCAGCATAGGCGATCGCGCTGTCGTAATTCTCTCCATACCAGCCATTGCGCAAAAGCGTATGGCTCAGCCCCGATGCGGCCAGCGCCGCTTCGGTCGCCACGTGCTCCTCGGCCAGTTGCATCTTCGAACGGTCGGCATGCAGCAGCGACGTGTAAAGGATATGGCCGACCCCATGCGTCTTGGCGGCCTCGATCACGTTGCGATGCTGCGGCGCGCGCTGGCCGACCTCGCTCGACGAGATCAGGATCAACGTGTCGACACCTGCCAGCGCGTCGAAACTGTCGGGATCGGAATAGTCGAACCGACGCGCGGCGCCCGTCAGCTTTTCAGGGCTGCGTGCCAGTCCGATCACGTCGGTCGCGCCGCGCGCGGCCAGTGCGGCAAGGGTGAGTTGGCCAAGCTGGCCGGTGGCTCCGGTAACGGCGATGGTCATGGCGAGGTGCCGCCGCGCGTGGATTATTGCCTGACCGAGGCAGGAGAGGCGATCGCGATCCGCTATTTCGAGCTAGCGCATTGGATCGAGGCGAACCTGGGCCGACTTTGCACGCAGCCTGCACAGTCTGGCGGCTGATCAGGCGGTCGGCTCTCCGAAACGGTCGATGAGATGGCGGCGAATCTGGTCGCGGGTGTCGCGATAGGCGGCGAGCTTGGCCTCGCGCGTCTCGCCAATCCCGGTCGGGTCGAGGATCGGCCAATATTCCACGTCGAGATGAAAGAACCGCGTCAGCTCCAGCGCCTGACGCTGCGAGGCGGGCGAGAGCGCGATCACCAGATCGAAGGCCGACAGATCGTCGCCCCATTCCTGCAACTCGGTGAAAGAGCGCGCGCGGTGACGCTCCAGATTGACGCCGATCTCGGACATCACCGCGATAGTGAAGCCGTCGATCTCCAGATCGGCCTTCACGCCCACCGACTGCACGTAACATTCGGTGCCGTAGAATTTCTTCATCATCCCCTCGGCCATCGGGGAGCGCGTGGAATTATGATCGCACGCGAAGAGAACGGAGTTGGGGATCTCGCCCATCCGTTTACCTCGGGGCGAGAACGGCAACGAGGGTGAAGAGGCGCCGCGCCGTGTCGATGTCGATCTCGGCCTTGCCTTCCAGACGCTCCTGCAAGATGCGCGCGCCTTCGTTATGGATGCCGCGCCGAGCCATATCGATCGCTTCGATCTGGCTGGGCGGCAGCTTCTTGACCGCCTCGAAATAGCTCTCGCAGATCTGGAAGTAATCCTTCACCGCCTGCCGGAACGGGCCGAAGGACAGATGAAACTCCGCCACTTTCGCGCCGCTCTCGGTTTCGGTGTCGAAAACCAGCCGCCGGTCCCGCACGCCAAGCGTCAGTGCGAACGGCCCTTCAGGTGCAGGTTGCCCGTCGCGGCCCGGAATATTGAAGCTGTTATCCTCGAGCAGATCATAGATCGCGACCTTGCGCTCCTGCTCGATCTCGGGCGAGGGCGCGGGCAGCCCGCCCGTGTCCAGCTGGATATGAGAAATCCGGGCCATCACCCCTCCCCTTCGTCATTGAGCGCATCGAGCCGCGCACGCACCGACAGCCCATGCGCCTCGAGGCTTTCCGATTGCGCCAACACCTCGGCCGAAGGCCCGATCGCCTTCAGCGCGCCGGGCGTCATCTTCGCCAGCGTCGTGCGCTTAATGAAATCCATCACCGACAGGCCCGAGGAGAACCGCGCCGAGCGTGCCGTGGGCAGAACGTGGTTCGGCCCGCCAATGTAATCGCCGATCGCTTCGGGCGTGTAGGCGCCAAGGAAGATCGCGCCGGCATGGGTGATCGCCTCGGAGAGCCAATCGGGATCGGCGACGCACAGCTCCAGATGCTCGGGGGCGACCCGGTTCGACAGCTCGGCCGCCTCCATCAGATCGCGCGCGACGATCACCGCCCCGAAGTCACGCCAGCTCGCGCCTGCAATCGCACGGCGCTCCAGCGTTTCGAGGCGTTTCTCGACCGCCGCTACGACCGCCTTACCGAAGGCCTCGTCGGTGGTGATCAGGATCGCCTGCGCGCTCTCGTCATGCTCGGCCTGGCTCATCAGGTCGAGCGCGATCCAATCCGGGTCGCCCGTGCCATCTGCGATCACGAGGATTTCCGACGGTCCCGCGATCATATCGATGCCCACGCGCCCGAAGACGCGCCGCTTGGCCGCCGCCACGAAAGCGTTGCCCGGCCCGGTGATCTTGTCGACCGCCGTGATCGTCTCGGTCCCGTAGGCCAGCGCGGCAATCGCCTGCGCGCCGCCCATCCGGTAGACCGTATCGACGCCCGCCAGTTGCGCGGCCAGCAGCACCAGCGGGTTCACCGCCCCGCCCGGCGTCGGGCAGGCCACGACCAGACGCTCCACGCCCGCGACTTTCGCCGGGATCGCGTTCATCAGCACCGAAGAGGGGTAGCTCGCCAGCCCGCCGGGCACATAGAGCCCCGCGGCTGAGACCGGCCCCCAGCGCCAGCCAAGCTCCGCCCCGCTCGCGTCGATCCAACGCGCGTCATGCGGCATCTGGCGCTCGTGATAGGCGCGGATACGCTCGGCCGCCAGTTCCAGCGCCGCGCGCTCCTCGGAGGGCACTTTCGCGACCTCGGCCTCGATCTCCTCGGGGGAGAAGGCCAGCGTCTCGGGCGTCAGCTCCAGACGGTCGAATTTGGCGGTCAGCTCGATGAGCGCTGCATCACCGCGCGCGCGGATATCCGCGATGATCCCGGCCACGACAGCGTCCACATCGGGGCTGTCCTCGCGCTTCATCCCCAGAAGTTCGACAAACCGGGCCTCAAAGCCCTCTTCGCGCGTGTCCAGAAAGTGCGGCATCGACAGTCTCCTATTGCGCTCTTCGGATTAGAGACTCCCGCCCTGCCCCGCAAGCGCGACCCTGCCCCCAAGGGCAATTCCACTTCGACTTGGCGTAAATATCCCCGCCGGAGGCATCTCCGGCGGCAAAACGCGGCTCACTCGGGATGATGCGGCACCTTGCCGGAGGGCGCCCTATACGGCCGCTCCACGTCGCGCAGATCGACATCGAGGCATTCGACATCCGCCGCCAGCGCGCCATCGCCCGCCAGCGTCAGGGTCACCCGCCCGGCGCCGTCTTCGGCCTCTTCAAAGGTCATATCGAGGATCGAGAGCACCACGTCGCGATCCGAGCGATCGATCCCCATGCTCGCGACATGGGTGACGTCCGAGATCACCAGCAGCGACCGCACGCGCTCATAGGGGCGCTTTTCGGCCTCGGCCTGCGTCTTATCCTCCCAGCGGAACCGGTTGATCAGCAGCGCCAGACGCCGGGACTTCGCCTCCCAGGCAATCTCGGTGATCGGCAGCACGGCATCCTGCACCAGCGCCGCGATCACGGAGAGGTCGTCGCGGGTCTCGGCGCGCAGCGCGATCGCGCCTTCGCCACCATCTTCGAATTTCGCGTCACGGGTCATTGGGTCACCTCTGCATTCGATATGGGGAAGACGGCGGGGATTGCCAGCCGATCAATTCGCTTTCACGCGCTCGATATGCGCACCGACGCCCGCCAGTTTCTCCTCGACGCGCTCATAGCCGCGATCGAGGTGATAGACACGGCTGACGACGGTCTCGCCTTCCGCGGCCAGCCCTGCGAGGATCAGCGACACGGAGGCCCGCAGGTCGGTCGCCATCACCGGCGCGCCTTTGAGCTTCTCGACGCCATGGACCGTCGCATGACCGCCATGGACGTCTATATTCGCCCCCATCCGCACCAGTTCAGGCGCGTGCATGAAGCGATTCTCGAAAATCTTCTCTTCCAGAACGCTGGTGCCCTCGGCGGTGCAAAGAAGCGCCATCATCTGCGCCTGAAGATCGGTCGGGAAGCCGGGGAACGGCTCGGTCGTTACGTCGACCGCGCGGATGCGGCCATTCTTGCGCGCGACCTTGAGGCCGGTATGGGTCTGCTCGACCGAGATGCCCGCCGCGTCGAGTTTCTCGCAGAAGCTCTCCAGCAGATCGATTCGACCGCCCAGGCACTCCACCTCGCCGCCGCAGATCGCGGGTGCGAGCATATAGGTGCCGAGCTCGATCCGGTCGGCGACCACCGGGTGAGTCGCGCCGTGCAGCCGATCCTTGCCCTCGATCACGATTTCAGAGGTGCCGTCGCCCTCGATCTGCGCACCCATCGCACGCAGGCATTTCGCCAGATCGACGATTTCCGGCTCGCGGGCTGCGTTCTTCAGCACGCTCGTGCCCTTCGCGAGCGAGGCCGCCATCAGGAAGTTCTCGGTCGCGCCAACGGACGCAAAGCGCATCTCGTGGGTGGCGCCTTTCAGCCCGCCCTTCGCTTCGGCATGCAGATAGCCATCCTTCAGCTCGATCTCCGCCCCGAGCGCCGCGAGCGCGTCGACATGGATATCCATCGGGCGCGCGCCGATCGCACAGCCGCCGGGCAGCGACACGACCGCATGGCCCAGACGTGCCAGCAGCGGCCCCAGCACCAGATTCGAGGCGCGCATCTTGCGGACGATTTCATAATCCGCGACCGGGTTGATCTCGCCATGACACGAGGTCGCCAGAACCTTGCCATCCTGCAGCGCAGTCACTTCCGCGCCGAGGCTCGCCAGCAATTCGGTCATCGTGCGGATGTCCGACAGGCGCGGCGCATTGGTCAGGGTCAGCGGCTCATCGCTGAGCAGCGTGGCCGGCATCAGCGCGAGACAGGCGTTTTTCGCCCCCGCGATCGGGATTTGGCCGGAAAGTGGCCCGTTGCCGCGTACGACGATGCTGTCCATGTCAACTGCCCTCGGATTCGTTGTTATTCGGCGGCTTGGATTCGGATTTGCGGGCGCGCGCCTGCGCCTTGCGCCGCTGCAGATTCGCGCGCAGCGCCTGCGCCCGACGCTCTTCGCGGCTCAATTCCGCATCGCGGGAGGTGCCCGATCCATCTTTCTTTCCGCCTGTCATGGCGCCTCGTTTAACCCGCCTGTGAAATCCTGTCGAGAGAGAGCAAGATTTGCCCTTGCACCCCCGCGCGATTGCGTCTAAATCCCCGCCACGGTCGAAGCGACGGACCGAAACCGGCGCTGCTGTAGCTCAGCGGTAGAGCACTCCCTTGGTAAGGGAGAGGTCGAGAGTTCAAGTCTCTCCAGCAGCACCACTTCCCCCTTTCCGAGTAAAACCACCGCCTAATCGGCGCGAATCCCGTAGCGGCTGATCTTGTCGTTGAGCGTGCGCCGCGCGATGCCGAGCGCCTGGGCGGCCCGTTCGGTATTGCCCCGGCAGCGTTCGAGCGTGGCGCTGATCTCGCGCGCCTCATAGGCCGCGACCTTGTCGGCGAGGCTTTGCGGAGCCGAGGGTGCCTCGGTCGGCGCATCGGGCAGATCAAGGCCCAGCGCGAAGCGTTCCGCCGCCGCTTTCAGTTCGCGGACATTGCCGGGCCAGGGGCGGCGCTTGAGCTGTTCGCGCAAGCTATAGGGCAGGTCCGGGAGATCACGGCCATAGCGGCGCGCGGCAAGCTCGGCGAAATGGCGAAACAGCAGAACGATATCCTCGCCCAGAGAGCGCAGCGGATCGAGCGTGATCTCGGCCCCGGCGAAGCGATAGAACAGATCGGCGCGGAAGCTGTCATCGAGCGTGCGCGCGCGCAGATCCGATTTCGTCAGAGCGATGATCCGCAGGTCGAGCGGGCGCAGACGGTTTTCGCCCAGCCGCTCCACCTGACGTTCCTGCAAGGCGCGCAGCAATTTCGGCTGCACCGCCGCCGGCATAGCCTCGACCTCGTCGAACACCAGCGTGCCGCCCGAGGCCGCCTCCAGCTTGCCGGGCTTGTCCTGAGCGCCAGGGAAAGCGCCCGCGACATGGCCGAAGATCTCGATCTCGAACAGCGTCTCAGGCAGCGCGGCGCAATTGAGCGCTACGAACGGCCCCTGCGCGCGGGGGCTAACCGCATGAAGCGCACGGGCGACGAGTTCCTTCCCCGTCCCGGTTTCCCCCGTCACCACGAGGTCGATCTCCAGCGGGCCGAGCGCCGCGATTCGCGCGCGCAGCGCCGCGATCGCCGCCGACTGACCAAGGATCTCCGCCCCGTCGCGCCGCGCGATCTCGTCTTGCAGCCGCCCCAGCTCGGCCCGGGTCGCGCGGGCCCGAAGCGCCCGGTCGACCACCGCCAGCAGATGTTGCGCGTCGTAGGGCTTCTCGAGAAAATCCTCGGCCCCCAATTGCATCGCCTTCACCGCATGCGAGACATCGCCATGCCCGGTGATCATCAGGACCGGCAGATCGGGGCTGCGCGCCTTGAGCGCCTCGAGCAGGCCGAACCCGTCGATCCCCGGCATCCGCAGATCGCTGACCACCAGATCGGGCAGCGCGGGCGCATCGAGCGCCGCCTGCGCATTGGCAAACCCCTCGCAGTCATAGCCGCCCGCCTCGATCAGATCGGCAAGCGCCGCGCGGTGGTCGTCATCATCTTCCACGACATGGATCAGTGCGGTCATACCGGCTCCTTTTCGCGCACCCGTGTGAGCGTCACGATCATCTGCGTGCCCTCCCCCGGCGTCGAGCGGATATCGAGACGCCCGCCGATCTCAGACAGGATCGCCTGCGAGATCGCAAGCCCGAGACCCAGCCCCGAACCCTCCTCCTTGGTCGAGAAAAATGGCTCGATCACGCGCGGCACGTCTTCGGGCGCGATACCGGGGCCGTTGTCGCGGACGCTCAGATGCAGTTCATTTTCCGCGCCTTCCAGACGCAGCTCGACTTCGGGCGCGGGCTGGCCCTCGACCGCATCAAGCGCATTCAAGAGCAGGTTTACCAACACCTGTTCCAGCCGCACCCGTCCCGCATTGGCGA
This sequence comes from Thioclava sp. ISO4, assembly GCF_058105145.1. Classification (NCBI taxonomy): domain Bacteria; kingdom Pseudomonadati; phylum Pseudomonadota; class Alphaproteobacteria; order Rhodobacterales; family Paracoccaceae; genus Thioclava; species Thioclava sp. ISO4. Next base: position 1,176,495 of record NZ_CM176571.1, on the reverse strand, counting down.
AAAGCGGACCATCGGGGACAACCACGCGCGGCTTGATCCCGAGCGCTCTAGCCCGCGGTGCAACCAGTTCCAGCGCGCTTGCCGCTACGGCGCCGATCTCGACCCGCTCCAGCGCGGCTGTGTCCTTGCGCGAGAAGCTTTTGAGGTGCTTGATCGTGCGCTGCATCCGGCGGATCAGGTTGCGCGCGGTCTCGATGCGGGCGACCGTCTTTTCGGTGCTGCGCGCGGCGCCCATCTCGGCGGCGGCAAGGGTTGCCTCCATCGCGGCAAGCGGCTGGCTCACCTCATGCACGATCGCGGCCGACATCCGGCCAAGCGCGGCCATCTTCTCGGAATGGATCAAGCCTTCCTGGGCGGCGCGCAATTCGGCTTCGGTATGGCGGCGGGCCTCGATCTCGCGGCCAAGAGCGCGGGTGCGCTCGGCCACCTTGCGCTCCAGCATCTCGGATTGGCGCAGGCGCAGCGCCACGAGCTGCCGCCGCTGCGCCTGCGTTTTCGTCAGCGCCAGACCGAGCACCGAGGCCAGCGCCGCCGTCACCCCCGCGATCAGCGCCGAGAGCATCGCGGGCTGCACCGGGGCGGCGGCCACCACCGTCCAGCCCTCGCCGAAAGCAGCAGTCTGGCTGCGCAGCCGCGCGCCGCTCGCATCGAACATCCACGCGGCACTGCCTTGCATCAGCGGCCCCTGTTTCGCGGGATCGCGCCCGGGATAGGTCTTCAGGTCGGCCAGCCGCGCGCGGGCCTCGGGGGCAAGCGGATGGAGCGGGTGATAGAGCCAGTCGGGATTGCCCGAGAGGAACACCACCCCATCGGGATCGGCCACCGCCACCGCCTGGCCCGCCTGCGCCCAGGCCTGTTGCAGCGGGTCGAGATCGACCTTCACCACCACCACACCGGGCGGACCATCGCGATCCCCGATCCGCGCGGACAGGAAATAACCCGGAACCCCGGTGGTCACGCCGATCGCGTAGAAGGCGCCCTGCCCGGTGGCGATCGCGTCGCGGAAATAGGGGCGGAAGCTGTAATCGTGGCCTACGAAAGAGGCCGGGCTGTCCCAGTTCGAGGCCGCCAGCGTCACCCCCTGCCCGTCCATCAGGTAAAGCTGATCGGCCCCCGAGAGCCCCAGCACCTCGGCAAGGTAGCGGTTCGCCGCGAGATCCGCGCCGGGTGCATCGGGCGTGCCGATCACCGCGCGGATGCGGGCATCCTGCCCGACTACGGCGGGCAGGTAGCGGAAGCGGTCAATCTCGGTTTCCAGCGCGCGCAGGGTCAGGATCAGGCTGCGGTCAAGCCGCGCGTCGATGCCCGACAGCGCGATGCGCCATGCACCCACCGCCGCCGCGACGGAGATCGCGCAGACCGCGATCACTCGCCAGAATGTCATGCGCGCGGCAGGCTTGGCCATGCGCCCTCCCTCTCGATCGCTCTCAGCCGTCGTCCGGCGCGGCGGGGCAAGGCGCGATCCGGATCGGCGCCTCGCGCACGGCTCCGATCACCTGACAGTCGACCGAGCACAAAGTCCAGCCCGAGACAGTCGCGCCCGAGGCCGCCAGTTCCAGATCGGGCACGTCGGGGCCGGTCGTGCTCCAGACCCACCAGCCACCCTCGAAATGACCGCCCGGGCCCGGCTCCATCCCCGCGCCCGAGCCTTTCACCGCCGCGCCCACAAGGCGCAGCGTGTTGTGATCGGTCACCTGCCAATGCTCGCGCCAGCCCTCTTTCTCGACCGAATGGGTCCATTCCAGCGAGAACTGGCCCGAGGGGGCCAGCGCGATCATCGCCGCCCCGACCATGAGGCAGGTCGCGCTCATGCCGTGGCCCGCGCGCGGCGCAACCAGAGCGTCGCGCCAAAGGCCACAACCAACGCGAAGCCGATCTCATCGGTCAGCGGCAGCGCCGCGATCAGGGTGAAGCCCGCGACCATCGCCAGCGCACGTTCCCACAGCGCCAGCGGACGGCCCAGCCAACCGATCACCGCTACGCCCCAGAGCGCGAGCGCCAGCAGCGCCTTGATGATGATATAGGCGACCGCGGGCCAGTAGCCGATCTCGGCGGCGAGCGGGCCACCATCCTGCAGCATCAGCGCGGGCGTATAGACCGCCATGAAGGGCACGACGAAACCGGCGGCGGCGACCTTGATCGCCTCGAAACTGATCCTCAGCCCGCTTTCCTTCGCGATGGGCGCGGCGGCGAAACAGGCGAGCGCGACGGGTGGCGTCAGATCCGCGAGGATGCCGAAATAGAAGACGAACATGTGGCTCACGATCAGCGGCACGCCGAGATCAAGCAGCGCCGGACCCGCGATCGAGGAGGTGATGATATAGTTCGGGATCGTCGGGATCCCCATGCCCAGCACGACGCAGGTGATCATCGTCAGGATCAGCGAAAGGAACAGGCTCGACTTGCCGACACCGACGATGAACTGGCCGAAGGTGGTGGCCGCGCCCGTTAGGGTCATCACGCCGATGATGACGCCAACCAGCGCGCAGGCAATCCCCACGGGCAGTGCGGTGCGCGCGCCATCGGCAAGGCTGTCGCGGCAGATCGCCAGCGTCTCGCGCCCGCCCTTGTTGAAGGCATTGATCGCGACCAGCACGGCCACCGCGCCCAGCACCGCCCAGATGCCGATCTCGAAGAAAGCGGCTGCGACCAGCGCGATCACCACCCAGAAGATCATCCGCAGCACCTGATTGGGTAGCCCCAGCGCGACCGACCCGCCAAGGATCAGAAGCCCCGTCAGCGACAGGCCCACCGTGCCCGCAAACAGCGGCGTGTAGCCCGAGAACAGCAGGTAGACGAGCACAGCGAGCGGCAGCAGCAGATACCAGCCCTCTTTCAACGCCTTGCGCGGGGAGGGCAGCTCGGATTTGGCAAGGCCGCGCAGGTCGCGCTTGCCCGCCTCCAGATGCACCATCCAGAAGGCACCCGCGAAATAGAGAATCGCCGGGATCAGCGCGGCTTTCACCACCTCGACGTAATCGACGCCTAGCGTCTCGGCCATGATGAAGGCCACCGCCCCCATCACCGGCGGCATGATCTGCCCGCCCATCGACGAGGTCGCCTCGACGCCGCCCGCGAAGGCCGGGCGATAGCCGAAGCGCTTCATCAGCGGAATGGTGAATTGCCCGGTGGTGACGACATTGGCCACGCCCGAGCCCGAGATCGTGCCCATCAGCCCCGAGGACAGCACAGAGACCTTCGCGGCCCCGCCCATCTTGTGGCCGACCATCCCAAGCGAGACATCGGTAAAGAGCTTGATCATCCCGGCTTTCTCGAGGAACGAACCGAAGAGGATGAAGAGGAAGATATACGTCGCCGAGACATAGGTGGGGATGCCGTAGATCCCTTCGGTGCCGAAGCTCATCTGCTCGATAACCTGCTCGAAAGCGTAGCCGCGATGGTTGAGCGGCGAGGGCAGGTATTGCCCGAACATCGCATAGGCGAAGAATGTGCCCGCGATGATCGGAAGCGCCGGGCCCATCAGCATCCAGGCGGCGGTGAAGACGGTGATCAGAAGCACCACGCCGACGACGAGATCGAGCGTGTTCGGATCGCCTGCACGCAGCAGGAGCGGCGTGTATTCGATCCATTGATAGGCGGCGACGGCCACGCCACCGGCCGCGAGCAGGTAAGCGACGGAACGCCCGAGCGGACCATAGCCCTTGGCAAGCGAGAGAAGCGGGAAGCCAAGCGCCAGCAGGAAGCCCACATGGACAGCCCGCGCGACCTGGCTCGAGGGGTTGATCACATGCGCGGCGAAGGCGATCTGCCAGACCGAGAAGGCCACCGCGAGCCAGAACAGCACGCGCCCCTCGCGGCTATGCGGGAACCCGTCTGCCAGCGGGTCATGCACCACGGCATCGACCGCCGCTTCCTTATCCATATCCATCACTCTCTCCTCCCTCGAAAGGCGAGGGCGACCCGCCCGAACGCGCCGCCCTCTCCATGTGTCTGCGCGGCGTTACTTCAGAATACCGATTTCCTTGTAGTAACGCTCGGCGCCCGGATGCAGCGGGATCGGAAGACCCTGCACCGCCGCCTCGGCCGAGATGCCATTGGCCGCCGAATGCGCCGCCTTGAGCGTGTCGAGATGCTCGAAGAGCTGCTTGGTCATCTGGTAGGCTTCCTCATCGGACACGCCTTCGCGGGTCACGAGGATATTCGTGATCGCCACGGTCGGCACATCCGCATCCTGGCCCGGATAGGTGCCCGCCGGGATCACGCCCGCCTTGTAGGGCGCGCCCAGTTTCTCGGCGATATCGGCCGGGATCGCGACGAAGGTCACCTCCTGCGTCGTCGAGAGGTCCTTCAGCGCCGCGTTGCCGAGACCCGAGGACTGGAAGGTCGCGTCGAGCTGGCGGTTCTTCATCAGTTCGACCGATTCCGAGAACGGCAGATACTCGACCTTGCCCAGATCGTCATAGCTCATGCCCGCCGCGTCGAAGATCTTGCGCGCGTTCAGTTCGGTGCCCGATTTCGCGGCGCCGACAGAGAGGCTCTTGCCCTTGAGATCGGTGATCGTGGTGGCACCCGCATCCTTGAGGGCCGCGACCTGAATGAAGTTCGGGTAGATCGCCGCGATGGCGCGCAGCTTGCCCAGCGGCGCCTTGAAGCCCGCCTCCGGGTTGCCCTCCCAGGCGTCCTTCACCGAATCCCCCAGCGCGAAGGCCAGCTCCCCCCGGCCTTGCTGCAGCAGGTTGAGGTTCTCGACCGATGCCTTGGTCGACTGCACCTGCACGCGCGCGTCGGGCATGGTCTCGCCATAGACTTCCGACAGCGCCACGCCGAGCGGATAGTAGACGCCCGAGGTGCCCCCGGTGAGAATGTTGATGAAGTTCTCGGCTTTCGCGACGGGCGCGCTCAGCGCCACTGCCCCGGCGATCAACGCGCCGAGCTTGATGTTCTGGAACATCCTTTCCTCCCATATGTCTTTGCCCGCATTGAAAGCGGGACTGGCTCTAGGGTGCCCGGTTTCGCGCAGGGATCAATTCAACTCACACCGCTGCGACAAGAAAGCTGGCAGATCTCTGCGCGGGCTCTGGCAGAACCCCGCCACGAGCGCTGCGCAAAGCCGATATGCCGGGCAATTTCCGCCCCTATTTCGCTGGGCGCTTGACGCTACGAGCCCTATCTGCTCGGAAGCACCTGATTTCCGTCTTCAAAGCCCCCTATGCGCTCATCGCCTCCCTTCCGATACGCCCCCGACCGCTGGCCCCCTGCATTGCGCTGGGCCGTCCTCCTCGCAGGCTCCGCGCTTCTGGCCTTCGCGCTGAGTCTCGCGCATCTCTCGGCGGCGCTTCTTCTGGGGCCGATGGCGGTCGCGATCGCGCTTGCCGCGAGCGGCGGGGCGGTGCGGCTGCCGCCTCTGGGCTTCATCGCGGCGCAGGGTGTCGTGGGCGTGATGATCGCCTCGAAGCTTCCCGCCTCGATCCTGCCCGAGATCGCCCGCGACTGGCCGATCTTCCTTGCCGGGACGCTCTCCACCGTGCTGGGGGCGAGCGTGCTCGGCTGGGTGATGGCGCGTGCGGGCGGCTTGCCCGGCACGACGGTGATCTGGGGCTCCTCCCCCGGCGCGGCGACCGCGATGACGCTTATGTCGGACGATTACGGCGCTGACATGCGGCTTGTCGCCGTGATGCAATATACCCGCGTCGCCTGCTGTGCGATCGCCGCAACTGCCGTCGTGCAGATTTTCGGCGTGGCGCAGGCGAGGGATGTCGGCGCGGCACTCGCCGAGCAAGGCCCGATGGGCTTCTTCGCCGCGGTCGAGACGCTCGCGCTCGGGATCGGGGCGGCCTTTCTGGGCGTGCGGCTGCGCATTCCGGGTGGCGGGCTGCTGCTGCCGATGGCCTTCGGCTTGATCGCGAGCGCCACGGGCCTTCTGGAGATCACCCTGCCCCAGACCGTGCTCGCAATCAGCTATGCGGTCGTCGGCTGGGGGATCGGGATGCGCTTCACCCGCGCCGTGCTGCGCCATGCCGCAAGGCTGCTGCCACGCATCCTCGGCTCGATCATCGCGCTGATCGCGCTCTGCGCCGCCTTCGCGATGGGATTGGTCTATTTCGCCGGGATCGAGCCGGTGACCGCCTATCTCGCCACCAGCCCCGGCGGAGCGGATTCGGTCGCGATCATCGCAGCGGGCACGCAGGTCGATGTGCCCTTCGTCATGGCGATGCAGATTGGCCGCTTCCTGCTGGTGCTGATCGCAGGTCCCGCACTCGCCCGCGCATTGTCACGCAGGCGAGGCGATGTCTGAAGGCTCGGTCAGTTTCTGAACTGGGTGTCGCCGTGATTGTAGGGCTGCTGCTGGATCATCAGCACGCCGGAATTGTCGTCGGGATCGTTGTCGTAGTGATCCTTCTCGGTCACGCCCGGCAGCTGCCCGAACGCCTTCGACAATTTCAGCGGCGAGAAGGTGAAGGGCACCTTGTCGTGCAGCCACGGCATGTCGCGCAGCGCGCTCGACACCGAATCCGCACACATCATCTTGTTGACCGAACCGTTGCGCTCCACGCGGGCCATCAGCTGATCGGCCTGCGCCATCGTGATCGGAAGCTTCTGGGCCCGCACATACCAGCTTTCGCGGGCATGATAGTCGATGTAGAATTTCCGCATCTTCTCGGTAATGCCGAAATGCACATCGTGGCGCTCGGGCGCCCAGGGATGATTCCAGGTGCCTGCCGGATCGAAGATGATCCGCTCGCGCCCGTTGATCAACAGCGCCGAATGGCCGCCCGACCCGGTATTGGTCGAGATCACGGTATAGAGCGTAACCGAAGGCGGCTCGTCGGAAACATAGCGATATTTGGCGACCTCGGCATCCGAGGCATAGATGTTATCCGCCCCGCAGCCAGCCAGAAGAAGCGGCAGCATCAGGCAGACAAGAAGCACGCGCATCATCTGCCCGATCTCCCGTTCCCAAGCGTGTCTTTTTCAGCCGCCGCCGGTCGCGTCAGCCGCCTACGAGAGCGAGAAACACCAGAAAGCAGATGATCACAATCACCGAAATCGTAACGAAGCGAACAAAACCGCTGAATGTTCTCTCCTGATCACGAATGTCCATATTGCCCGGTTTATACTCGGCCATTGCGCGTTCTCCCTTTTGCGCTGTCTCCCAGAGGGAAAACTAGCCGAGCCGCGACAAGCTGTCACGCCTCGTCTTGAGGCTTCGCGTCGTCAGACGCATTTTCTTCCTCCAGCGCGCGGGCGAGCCGGAAGCCGATCCGGCGCGGCGCTTCGTCTGCGGCCGGTTTCGGCTGGGCGATCAGCATCACATTGAGCTGGTTTACATGCTGGATAAGCTGCGTGTGCGCGCCGTATTCGTCCGTGCCGTAGAAGGTGAGGATGTCGGGGTCGAAAAAGCCGATCCCCTCGATCTGCAGCACGCCCGCCTCGCCGCCGGTGAGGCCAAGCACGACCTCCTCGTCTTCCTGCAACTGCTCTTCGAAGTTCTGGATATAGAGCAGGACCCGCTCATAGGCCCATTGCGCCGGGCTCTTATCCTCGGGCCGTCCGCGCGCCTGTTCGGGCGGAAGCGGTTTGACCTCGGCGGTCTTCGGCGCGTTCTCCGAGGTATGCACCACCTTCGCATTCGGAAGGGCGGCTTCCTCATGGGCTTCGGCGGTAGTGCGTATCTCGGTCATTTCAGGCTCCAGAGCCAGGCGCCGTCCTCTCGCAAGGTGCGGCTCACCTCCCCTTTGTGCCAAAGATGGTTGAGATGCGCCATCGCTTCGACCATCGCGAGCCCGTGAGTGCTCTCGTCGATCTGGCGTTTGAACAGCGGCGGGAAGCACTCGCAGGCGGTGCGCGGGGTGTCGAGATGCTTGCGCAGACGTTTCAGCGCGCCTTCATGGTTCTCGATCATCTGGCGCAGCCGCAGCGGCAGCCCGGTGAAGAGCAGCTTGTGGCCGGGCAGCACGAGGTGACGATCCTCCGCGATCTCGGCAAACCGCGCGCAGGAGGTCAGCCAGTCGGCGAGCGGATCGGCCTCGGGTTCGGTCGCATAGACGCCGAGATTGGCCGAGATCGAAGGCAGAAGCTGATCGCCGCCAAGAACCAGATCGTCGTCGAGGCTCCACAGCGTCGCATGTTCGGGCGCGTGCCCGTCGCCCATCTTCACCGCCCAGCGCCGCCCGCCGAGGGTGATCTCGTCGCCTTCCACGATCCGGGTGAAGCCAAGCGGCAGCGCGTGGACGCAATCGGCGAAGTTGAAGGGCCGTTCATTGGCGCGTTTGTCCAGAAGCGCCGGGTCCATCCCGGCGCGCCGGTAATAGGTCAGAGTCTCGGCCACGGGCCGGTCCTGCGGATCGAGTTCCAGCATCCGCGCGAACAGCCACGAGGTCCGGGTCGTGATCAGCTCCGCGCCCTGCTCCTGCAGCCAGCCCGCCAGCCCGATGTGATCGGGGTGGTAATGCGTCACCAGAACCTTGGTGACCGGCTTGCCGCCCAGCGGGCCGTCCATCGCCGCCTGCAGCGCCGCGCGGCATTTGCGCGTGTCGATGCCGGGATCGACCAGCGCCCAGCCATCGCCCTCATCGAGCGCGAAGCAATTGACGTGATCGAGCGCCATCGGCAACGGCAGACGGATCCACATCACCCCGGGCGCGACCTCGACCGCTCCGCCTGGCTCGGGCGGCTCCGCCCAAGGGTAGCGGATGCCATTCGTCGACACGGGAGCGCCGTCGCCCCTCATGCCTCGAGATCTTCGACGCTCAGCGCGTAGAGCCCGTCAGCCCCTTCCTTCGCCTGGGCCAGCGAAGCCGAATAGGCGGGCATCAGGCGACGAATATAGACGGCGGCCAAGTGACCGCGCGCGGAATCACGCCCCTCGGCCATCGCGGCGCGCAGGTGGTAATAGCCACCCAGCACCCGCGCGAAGGCATCGAGATAGGGCACGGCCCCCGCGAAACGGTCCTGCATGCCCTGGCTCACCATCCATTCGGTATGCTCGCGCAGTTCCTCGGCGGCCTGCCAGACGTCTTCGGCCAGCACCGGGAAGGCCTCGCGCGCGCCCTGCGCCTCGTCCTCGATCTCCTGCAGCAGACGGAAGGCGGCCTTGCCCTCGTCCATCATCTTGCGGCCCACAAGGTCCATCGCCTGAATGCCGTTGGTGCCCTCGTAGATCGTGGTGATCCGCACATCGCGCAGATATTGCGCCGCACCGGTCTCCTCGATGAAGCCCATGCCGCCATGGACCTGCACGCCGGTCGAGGCCACGCGGATGCCCATATCGGTGCCGTAAGCCTTCGCGATCGGCGTCAGCAGCGCCGCGCGGGCCTGCCAGTTCGCATCATTCGTCGCGCGCCCCATGTCGATCGCGACGCCACAGGCCAGCGCGATCGAGCGTGCCGCGAAAATCTCGGCCTTCATGCCCGCCAGCATCCGGCGCACATCGGCATGCTCGACGATCGGCGCGAATTGCACCCGGTCCTTCGCATAGGCCAGTGCCTGCTGATAGGCGGCCTCGGCCACGCCGATGCCCTGCGCGCCGACGTTCAGACGCGCGTTGTTCATCATCGTGAACATCGCCGCCATCCCCTTGTTCTCTTCACCGACGAGCCAGCCGGTCGCACCCTCATAGCTCATCACGCAGGTGGGCGAGCCGTGGATGCCCAGCTTGTGCTCCAGCGAGACCACTTTGAGCGAGTTGGCCACGCCCGGTTTACCGTCGGCATCCGGGATCAGCTTCGGCACCATGAAAAGGCTGATGCCTTTCGTGCCGAGGGCCGCATCGGGAAGACGTGCGAGCACGAGATGGCAGGTATTCTCGACGCAGTCATTGTCGCCCCAGGTGATGAAAATCTTCTGCCCCGAGATCGCATAGGTCCCGTCATCGTTCGGCACCGCCTTGGTCTTGAGCGCGCCCACATCCGAGCCCGCCCCCGGCTCGGTCAGGTTCATCGTGCCCGACCATTCGCCCGAGATCAGCTTGGGCAGATACAGTGCCTTGATCTCGTCGGAGGCGTGATGCTCCAGCGCCTCGATCTGGCCCTGCGTCAGCAGCGGGCTGAGCTGCAGCGACAGGTTCGCGCCCGAGAGCATATCGTTGAAGCCGACATTGAGCGCCTGCGGCAGCCCCATCCCGCCATGCTCCGGGTCCGCCGCGATGCCGATCCAACCGCCCTCGGCCAGCGCCGCGAAGGCCTCCTTGAAACCGGCGGGCGAGCGCACAACGCCGTTCTCCAGTTTCGCGGGCGTCAGATCGCCGTCGCGATTGGTCGGCGCGATCACCTCGTCGCACAGCTTGCCGCCTTCGGTGAGGATCGCCTCGACCATATCGGGGGTCGCCTCGGCGAACATCTCGGTAGCCGCGACCGGTGCGAGCGGCACGACGTGGTCGAGAATGAAGCGAATATCGGTGACGGGGGAACGGTAAGTCATGGGTCTCCTCCGGGCAGCTTGGCAATTGCCGCGCGCGCGTCTATGTCCTGTCGGGTTGCCGATACCCTACCGCAAGGGCAGCCCCCTTCAACTCCAACGCTGCGTCACGACTGCATGAGCCAAGACACGAAACTCCTTTCCGCCGATGCCGAGGGCTATGCGCAGGCAGCCGCCCTGCTGCGCGCGGGCGAGCTGGTCGCGATGCCGACCGAGACGGTCTACGGGCTTGCAGGTGATGCGCGCAACGACCGCGCGGTGGCGGCGATCTTCGAGGCCAAAGGGCGTCCGAAATTCAATCCGCTGATCGTGCATCTGCCGTCGATCGAGGCTGCGGAAGAGATCGCCGTGGTCTCCGACGCCGCGCGCGAAATCGCCGCGCGCTACTGGCCGGGACCGCTGACGCTGGTGCTGCCGCTGCGCCCCGAGGCCGGGCTCTCCGATCTGGTGACGGCTGGGCATGACACGGTCGCGATCCGCCTGCCCGCGCATCCGGTCGCCCGCGCGCTACTAACCGAATTCGGCGGGCCGCTCGCTGCGCCTTCCGCGAACCCCTCGGGCAAGATCAGCCCGACCACGGCCCAGCATGTGATCGACGGGCTCGGCGGCAAGATCGCGGCGGTGATCGATGGCGGCCCCTGCGAGGTCGGGGTGGAATCCACCATCCTCGCACTCGATCCGCCCGCGCTGCTGCGCCCCGGCGGGGTCGCGGCCGAAGAGATCGAGGCACTGATCGGCCAGCCCCTGCCCACCGGCGGCGACGCGGCCAAGCCCAACGCGCCGGGGCAGCTCAAATCGCATTACGCGCCCGGCGCCGCCGTGCTGTTGGACGTGACTGCACCGCGCCCGGATGCGGTCTGGATCGGTTTCGGCGGCGATTGCACGACCGCCGATCTGAACCTCTCGCCCTCGGGCGATCTGACAGAGGCCGCGGCGAACCTCTTCGCGTTACTGCGCAAGGGCGACGCGCTCGCCCAGACGCGCGGCCTCACCACGCTCGCCTTCGCCCCGATCCCGGAAACCGGCCTCGGCCGCGCGATCAACGACCGCCTGCGCCGCGCAGCAGCCCCGCGCGACTGATCGCCTCTTCGTTTTGGCTTAAACATCCCGGGGGTGAGGCGCGGACGCGCCGAGGGGGCAGAGCCCCCTCCCCGTTAAGCCCTCAGGCATGACCCGCCGCAGCCGAAAGCGTTCTGGGGTCGATCCCCATACCTTCGAGCGCGCGCACCCATTTGGTCTCATGCTCGGCATCGAGCGCGAGGTCGGCGTCGCTGTCTGCGGTGAGCCAGCCATTGTCGAGGATTTCCTCCTCCAGCTGACCCGGCCCCCAGCCCGCATAGCCCAGCGCCATCAGCGCCTGGTTCGGGCCGCGCCCCATCGCGATATCTTCGAGAATGTCCCGCGTGCCCGTCATCCGCAGGCGGTCGGTGACCTCCATCTGACCCTCGCCGGTCGTCCAATCGGGCGAATGCAGCACGAAGCCGCGCCCGGTCTCGACCGGGCCGCCAAAGAGGATCGGCTGATCGAAGCGGATATCCGCACCGGGCCGTTCGATATCGAGGCTTTCGAGAAGGTCCGAGAAGGCGGGCGTCGGCAAGGGTTTGTTGATGATCAGCCCCATCGCACCCTCGTCGGAATGGGCGCAGACGGCGATCACCGAATGCTCGAATCGCGGATCGCCCATACCGGGCATCGCGATCAGAAACTTGCCTGTCAGGTCCATCTCGCTCCCCTTCGCAGTTGCACCCCATCTCTTTTCAAGGTGGCGCGAGCGGCGCGTCACTTCAAGCCAGACGCAGGAATTGTTTCGCATTGCGGCGCGTCGGGACAAAATGTTGCACGCTTCTGTCGCGTTTGTGACTTCTGAACGTGCAGGGAAGCGACTAGGTAAGACATATGACACGTTTGTTACCAGTCATGGGAATCCTGCTTGGCTGCTGCCCGCTCGGCGTGGCGGCCCAGGAAGCCGTTGCACAGATCGCCGCACAGGAGCAGGTCGCACCGCAAGACGCGTCCATGCCAGCCCTGCCGACGCCCCCGGGGCTGGAGCAGGCGCAGCTGCGCGCAGGCGGAAAAGGCGCCAACGGCACCCGCATGGCGGCGCTGGAGATCGCGCTCGCGCCCGGCTGGAAAACCTATTGGCGCTCGCCGGGCGATGCGGGCATCCCGCCGCATATCCAGTTCACCGGGTCGAGCAATCTCGCTTCGGCCGTGGTCCACTGGCCCGCGCCGGAAGTCTTCCTGTCCTCCGGCATGCGCACCGTCGGCTATCACAACGGCGTTGTGCTGCCGATTTCGGTGACACCGAAAGACCCGGGCAAGCCGGTGCAGTTGAAAGCCGATGTGATGATCGGGATCTGCGACAATATCTGCGTGCCGGTCAGCCTGCATCTGCAGACCGAGGTCACCGGAGACGGCACGCCCGATCCGAAAATTCAGGCGGCGCTCGCGCGCGAGCCGCGCAAGATCGACCCGCAGACGCGCTGCGAGACAGAGCCGACGCGCGACGGGGTCCGGCTGACGGCGCGGGTCGATCTGCCGCCCGCGATCGGCACGGAAAACGCGCTTCTGGAACTCGCCTCGCGCCCGGTCTGGGTGTCCGAGGCCGACAGCCACCGCGAGGGCGACACGCTCGTGACCAGCGCCGACTTCGTGCCGCCGGACGCGAAGCCCTTCGACCTCGACCCCAGCGATCTGCGCATCACCGTGCTCTCGGATCGCGGCGCGGTCGAGATTACGGGCTGCACCGAGTAATCAGCTCACTCAGGGGTCAGACGTATCAGACTTCGGGCGGCGGTCTGTGGCGGATATGGCCGCGCAGCAGCCGGGGCGCGATCAGCCCCGCCCCCATCGCCACCATCCCCGCGATCAACGCGAAGCCTCCGAAGGCGGGCATCAGCGCCTGACCCTCCCACATCGCGCGCCCCAGCGTAAGCGCGAAGCCCACCGCCATCAGCGCCGCAACCCCGGCCAGCACGGCGCGCAGCCGCACGACCCGCACGCCGTGACGCACCGCCTGCACCTGCCGCCCGAAATCGAGTTGCACCGCGAGCACCGCAGGCACGACCAGCAGCACGATGACCATCCCGAAGCCCAGACCGTAGACCAGCGTGATGACGGTGGATTTCAGGAACAGCGCCGAACTCGACTGTTCGTAGAGAAGCGGCGCAAGACCCAGAACCGTCGTCAGCGTCGTCAGCAGCACCGGGCGCAGACGGTCGGCGACCGCATCGACGATCGCGGGCACGATCCCGCGTTTCTCGGCGTATTCGTCGACCGTGGAGATCAGCACGATCGCGTCGTTGATGATGATCCCGATCATCCCGATCCCGCCGACCACGGCGAACATCGACATCGGCAGGTTCCAGACATAGTGGCCCCAGATCGCGCCGACCGCGCCGAAGGGGATCACCGACATCACCACGATCGGCCGTGTCCAGCTCGCGAAGATCCAGGCCAGCACGATGTAGATGCCGATCAGGCACATGATCAGACCGATCAGCGCGTCGCTCATGAAGTCGCGCTCCTGCGCGGCCTGCCCGGTGAGCGTATAGGCCACGCCGCGTTCCTCGGCGATGCGGGGCAGGATCTCGTCGGAGATGCGCGCCAGAATCTCGTTGGCCCGCGCAGGATCATCCTCGGAGACATCGCCCGTGACCGAGACCTGCCGCACGCCATCCTCGCGCCGGATCGTCGAGAAGCCCGTCTGGCTGCGCACCGAGACGATATCGGCCAGCGGCACCCATTCGCCACCGGGCGCACGCAGCTGCATCCGGTCGATAAAATCGGCGGCCAGCTCTTCCTCGGGCAGTTCCACACGGATCGTGGCCGAGCGCACCCCGTCGGGGAAGCTCGCAGCCTCGGTGCCGTTCAGACGCGCGCGCAATTCGCGGCCCAGCGTCGCGATGTCGAAGCCCAGCGCCTCGCCCTGCGGGGTGAGATCGAGGATCAGCTCCTGCTTGTCATAGGCGAGGTTGTCCTCCACCGCCGAAACCTCGGGGAATTGCGCAAGCTGCGTCTTCAGGTCTTCGGCGGCGTCTTTCAGTATGCGCGTCTCGTTGCCCGAGAACTGCACCGCGATCCCGTCCCCCGCCCCGCCGGAGCGGAAGCGGCGGAAGCTGATCTCTTCGACCAGCGGCAGGCGCGGCGTTTCGGCCTGCAACCGCGAGACGAAATCGAAGCTGGAATAGGGGCGGTAATCGGGGTCGATCACCTCGATCGAAAGCGAGCCGAGGAGATCGGCATCCTTGGTATCGGCAGAGGCCAGCCCCCGCCCCGATGCGCCGCCGATCTGCCCGATCGCGTATTCGACGGGGTTCACGCCGTATTCGTCCTCGAATTCCTTCGCGACCTTGGTCACGGTCGCCTGCATCGTGCGCATCATCTCTTCGGTATCGGCGCGGGTCGCGCCCTCGACCATCGAGAAGGCGCCGTTCACCGTCGATTGCTCGGGCGGGTTGAAGAAGCGCCATTGCACCTTGCCCGACATCACGAAGCTGACCTGCCACAGCAAAAGCGCGATCGCCGCCGCGATCACCGGGTAGCGCCCGACGACGATCAGCCGGGTGAGCGGCTTCATCACCACGCGGCGGAACCAGTCGAGCCCGCGATTCACCTGCCGCGAGGGCCAGTCGTACCACTTGCCCTCGGAGGTGTGGCGCAGCGCGTGGCTCATATGGTTGGGCAGGATCACGAAACACTCGATCAGAGAGGCGGCGAGCACCGCGATCACCGTGTAGGGAATGTCGACGATCATATTGCCCATGCGTCCGCCGATCACGGTGAGCCCTGCGAAGGCGATCACGGTCGTCAGGGTCGAGGCGAAGACCGGGGCGGCCATGCGCCGCGCGCCGTTCTCGGCGGCCAGCACCGGATGCTCGCCCAGATGTCGCGCGCGGAAATCGGCATGTTCACCCACCACGATCGCATCGTCGACCACGATCCCCAGCGTCAGAATGAGCGCGAAGATCGAGATCATGTTCAGCGTCATGCCGGTGAAATACATCACCGCCAGAGCCGCAGCCATCGAGGTCGGAATCCCCATCGCCACCCAGAAGGCCGTGCGCGCGTTGAGGAACAAAAACAGCAGCACCAGCACGAGGCTCAGCCCCAGCACCCCATTGCCTACCAGCAGATCGAGGCGCTGCGTGATGGCGTCGGACCGGGTGCGCACCAGATCCATCGAGGTGCCCGCAGGCAGCGTCGGCTGCATCTGGTCGATCACGCCTTCGACCTTGTGCTGGATCGCGATCGCATCGCCCGCCGCCGAGCGCGCGACATTGATCACCACCGCCGCGTTGTCGCCGACGAAATAGGCCCGGTTCCGGTCGCCACCTTCAACGCGGATATTGGCGACGTCGCCCACGGTCAGTTGCGAGCCGTCCGCTTCGGTGCGGATCACGAGGTTCTCGATCTCGGGCGCGGAGCGGCGCTCCTCGCCCGTGCGCACCCGCGTGGCGCCGCCCGCCACCTCCCCCGCCGGATCGGTATTCGCCTCGGCGGAGATTACGTCGATGATCTGAGTCAGCGTGACGTCATGCGCCATCATCGAGACGGTCGGCACTTCGACGACCGTCTCCGGCGCGGCGATCCCGGCAAGCGAGGTGCGCGTGACGCCCTGCTGATAGAGCCGCACGACCGCCTCGTCGCCCAACCGGCCCAGTTGCTCCGGCGAGAGCGGCCCGGTGATCACCAGATCGGTCACCGTGTCGCGCCAGACGCCGCGCGCCACTTCGGGCTCCTCCGCGCCCTCGGGCAGATCGCCTGCCGAGGCCAGCGCGTTCTCGACATCGTTGACCGCGCGGGACATGTCCCAGTCCGGTTCGAAATCGAGGCTGATCCGTGCCGAGCCTTCCGAAGCGCGGCTGTCCGAGGCTTCCACCCCCTCGACCGAGATCAGCGAGGGCTCCAGCACCTGAACGATGGCGCGGTCGACCTCTTCGGCCCCAGCCCCGTCCCATTTCACCGAGACGGTGATCGATTCCTCGACCGAATCCGGGAAGAACTGCGCGCGCATCCGCGGCAGGGCGACGAGCCCCGCGCAGATCATCACGACCAGCACGATATTCGCCAGCGTCGCGTGGCGGGTGAAGAGACCGATCAACCCGCGGGCGGGCGGCAGCTCTCTGGGGTCGAGGCCAGACGCCATCTCAGCCTCCGATCCGGGATTCGAGCTTCTCGACGGTGGCGACGGGCACCTCCTCCTGCTTCAGCTCGGCAAGGAAGCGTTTCTTGGCATTGTCGGGCATCGCGGTATTCGTCTCGACGAAGCTGACCAGCTTGGCGCGGCGCTCGGGAGCGAGCTTGATCGTCTCGGGCGCGGTGGCCGCCTGCGGCTGGCCGGGGCGCATCGGGCGCAGCTTGATCCCGCGGCCCAGAAGCGGCGTGCGCTCGGCCACGATCTCGGTGCCGGGCGCGAATTTGGCGCGGATGATCACGGCATCGCCCTGACGGCGCAGCACGGTGACATCGGCGGCTTCCAGACGATCCTCCGGGCCGAGCACGAGAACCGTGCTATCCGCGTCGACGGCTGCGGCAGGGATTTCTGCGACATTCTCGAGCGCGGGCTCTTTCAGGCGGACGGTCACGAAATCGCCCGGACGCAGATTGCCCAAGCCGTCGGTGACGCGCGCGAACAGCAGGCGCCCCGTCACCCCGTCGTCGACCGCCGCCGAGACGCGCGACAGCTCGGCCTTGGCGGTCAGCGTCTCCTCCCCCGCGACCAGCTCCACTCCCACGGGCAGATCGCGCAGCGCGCCGCGATCGTCGGTCAGGCGCGCGAATTGCGCGGTGGAGACGCGGAAGGCGATCTCCAGCGCGTTCGGGTCGATCAGCTTGCCCAGCATCTCGTTATTCGACACCAGCCCGCCCGCGACCGCGTTCACCTCGGCCAGACGGCCCGAGAATTCGGCGCGAATTTCGGTGTCGGCCAGTTTGCGATCGGCTTCGGTCAAGCTGATCTTGGCGCGGGTCAACGAGGTGCGCGCGGTATCGAGCTGCGCCTGCGCGGTCGACAAGGCCGAACGGCGGTTCAGCACCGCCTGATCGGCCGCCGAGGCCGCCAGTTCCGAGGTCTCCAGATTGGCCGCCGAGCCGACGCCCCGCTCCGAGAGCGAGCGTTGCCGGTCGAGCGCCTTGAGCCGCAGGTCCGCCTGCCGCTGCGCCGCCGTCACATCGTCCTTCGATATGGCCAAAGCGCGCTCCGCCTGCGCAAGCGCGGCCTCTGCCTCGGCCACGGTCGCCGCGGCGCTGTCGCGCGCCGCCTGCGCCTCCGCCGGGTCGAGCTTGACCAGAAGCTCGCCCTTTTCGACCTCCGCGCCATCCTCGAAATCGGGGGCAAGTTCGACAATCGTGCCCGCCGCCGAGGCGCGAAGCTCCAGCTCGCGGGTCGAGCGCACCTCGCCATAGGCGGTCAGCACCGGCGACATCGTCTTGAAGGTGACCGGGATCACATTGGCTGCGAAAACCCGTTCGCGCGCGGTGGGCGCACGCCCGCTCTCGGCATTGCGGGCCTGCATCGCCTGAAAGATCGAGAAGCCGCCCATCGCCAGCAGGCCGACGGTTAGCGCCAGAAGAAACAGCCCCATCAGGGAGCGGGTGAGAAAGCGCATGGCGTCTCCGATCTGTCGTCAGTGCTGCGGGCGCTCGCAATTGCCCACGGTCGCGCGATTTCCATGTTACCTTGCCGAAATAGGTGCAGGGAATGGTTATCTCTACGCGTCACGGCGCCGCGTCCGTCACTTTTTCACGAAAGCGCGACCGTTTGGCGCGGTTTACGCCTGGTCGAGACGGGCGCGAATTTGCAGAAGATCGGCCCAGGCTTCGCGCTTGGCGGCCGGATTGCGCAGCAGATAGGCCGGGTGCGTCATCGGCAGCGTGGCCCGCCCGAAGGCCTCGGCCCAAGTGCCGCGCAACCGCAAGATGCCGCGCTTGCCGAGCGCCGCCGCACAGGCGGCATTGCCCATCAGAACGATCAGGTCGGGATCGGCCAGATCGACATGCCGGGCAAGGAAGGGCAGCATCTGCGCGATCTCGGCAGGCGAGGGATCGCGATTGCCCGGCGGACGCCAGGGCAGGACATTGGTGATATAGAGCGCGGCTTCGGCATCGGGCGATTGCCGCGACAGACCGATCGCCGAGAACATCTTGTCGAGCAGATGCCCCGCGCGGCCCACGAAAGGCAGGCCCTTCTGGTCCTCCTCGCGTCCCGGCGCCTCGCCGATGATCATCACCCGCGCGGTGGGCTTGCCATCGGCAAAGACCGTGTTGCGCGCCCCGAGCTTCAGATCGCACATATCGTAGGAGTCGATGGCGGCCCGCAGCGCCTCAAGCGTGTCGGCCTTGCCCGCGGCATCGCGTGCGACGACGACCGGATCGGGACCCTCGATTTTCGCCATCTGCGCGACCGGCGGCAATTCCCGGTCCGGCGTGGGCGCGGCCTCGGGGGCCTTCGCCTTGGCCTGCGCGGATTTGTCGGGCAGTTCGTAGCAATCGACAGGCGTATCGCCGATGACGGTATCGACGCCCATTTCCAGCTGCCATTCGAGGGCGGCCAGAGCGGCGTGATAGTCGAGTTCCGGGGTCGGCTGAGTCTCCATTGCGCGACCCTACCCCATGCGCGCTGCGACGGTAAAGCGGCTGGACGCCCGCCCCCCTGTTTGCCATAAGCGATGCAGTCTAACCGGAGCATCGCGCAATGGCTTTTCGCCCAAGGCACCTGCTGGGGATCGAACATCTGAGCCCCGAGGATATCCTCACCGTTCTCGACCTCGCCGAAAAATATGTGGATCTCAACCGTCGCACGGTGAAAAAGACCGATGCGTTGGCGGGGATGACAGCGATCAACATGTTCTTCGAGAATTCGACGCGGACCCAATCCAGTTTCGAGCTTGCGGGCAAGCGGCTCGGGGCGGATGTGATGAACATGTCGATGCAGACCTCGTCGGTGAAGAAGGGCGAGACCCTGATCGACACCGCGCTGACGCTGAACGCGATGCATCCCGATCTGCTGGTGGTGCGGCACGGCGCGTCTGGTGCGGTCGATCTGCTGGCGCAAAAGGTCGAATGCGCGGTGATCAACGCGGGCGACGGCAAGCATGAACACCCCACGCAGGCGCTTCTGGATGCGCTGACGATCCGGCGCGAAAAGGGCCGGATCAAGCGCCTCACCGTCGCGATCTGCGGCGATGTCGCCCATAGCCGCGTCGCGCGTTCCAACCTGATCCTGCTGGGCAAGATGGAAAACCGCGTGCGCCTGATCGCGCCGCCGACCCTCATGCCCTCGGGCGTTCAGGAGTTCGGCTGCGAGGTCTATCACGACATGCGCGAAGGCCTGCGCGACGCCGATGTGGTGATGATGCTGCGGCTTCAGAAAGAGCGCATGGATGGCGGTTTCATCCCCTCCGAGCGCGAATATTTCCACCGCTACGGGCTGGATGCCGAGAAGCTCGCCTATGCCAAGGAAGACGCGATCGTGATGCATCCGGGCCCGATGAACCGCGGCGTGGAGATCGACGGCACCATCGCCGACGACATCAACCGCTCGGTCATTCAGGAACAGGTCGAGATGGGTGTGGCGGTGCGCATGGCGGTGATGGACCTCTTGGCGCGCAACCTTCGGGCCGAGCGCGGGCGCGCGCTGACGGAGGGCACCTATGTCTGAGATCAAGCGCGACGAAGTTCTCAACTACCGCCCCGGCCCCGAAAGCGAATTGCCGCTGGACGAGGGCGAGAAGGTTCTGGCCGTCTTCGCGGCGGACAAGAAACGCTACTGGACAGATCATGCGGTGCTGGCGGTGATCGGCGCGGTGCTGATCTCGACGGTGCTGTTCTGGCTCGGCAAGCCCGATCAGGTGGTGATCGCAAGCTTCGCCGTCGTGGTCGGCATGGCGGCGCGCGGGCTCTATTTCCGCTCGGAGGCCTTCGCGCGGCGCTGGCAGCTGACCGACAAGCGGCTGATCGGGCCGCAGGGTAAGCAGGTGATGCTGCTGCAAATCTCCGGCGTGCGCTCGCTGATGGGCGATGTGCAGGTCGTGACGAAGGCGGGCGACAAACATCTGATCCGCCACCTCGCCGATGCGGGCCCGGTGGTGCGTGAGATCGAGAGCGCGCAGGCCGCGCGCAAACTGGTGGCGAAGTGAGGCACGACGCATGACCCTTTTCCTCGAAAACGCCAAGCTGATCGACCCCGAGGCGCTGACCGAAACCCTCGGCAACGTGGTGATCGACGGAGGCAAGATCGCGGCTATCGGCGACATGTCCGCCCCCGCCGATGCCGAGGTGATCGATTGCGGCGGTAAATACCTCGCGCCGGGGATCGTCGATCTGGGCGTGAAGATCGGTGAGCCGGGCGAGCGCCACATGGAAAGCTTCCGCACGGCGGCACTGGCCGCCGCAGCCGGGGGCGTGACCACCATCATCGCCCGCCCCGACACGCAGCCCGCCATCGACAATCCCGAGACGCTGGAATTCGTCACCCGCCGCGCGGCGGACGCGCCGGTGCGCATCCTGCATATGGCGGCGCTGACCAAGGGCCGCGACGGGCAGGAGATGACCGAGATCGGCTTTCTGAAAGATGCAGGCGCGGTGGCCTTCACCGATGTCACGCGGGTCTCGGATCAGACCAAGGTGCTGCAACGCGCCTTCACCTATGCGGCCCATCTGGGCGCTCTGGTGATCGGCCATCCGCAAGAGCCGGTCCTGTCGAAAGGCACGGCCGTGACCTCGGGCAAATTTGCCTCGCTGCGTGGCTTGCCGGGCGTGTCCCCGATGGCCGAGCGGATGGGGCTCGACCGCGATCTGGCGCTGGTCGAGATGACGGGCCTCGCCTATCACGCCGACCAGATCACCACCGCGAAAGCCCTGCCCGCGCTGAGCCGCGCGAAAGAGGCCGGGCTCGATGTCACCGCCGGGGTCTCGATCCATCACCTGACGCTGAACGCGCTCGACGTGGGCGATTACCGGACCTTCTTCAAACTGACGCCGCCGCTGCGCGACGAGGAAGACCGGCTCGCGGTGATCGAGGCGGTGGCCGACGGCACGATCGACGTGATCTGCTCGCTGCACACGCCGGCGGATGAGGAATCCAAGCGCCTGCCCTTCGAGGAAGCGGCCTCCGGCGCGGTCGGGCTCGAGACGATCCTGCCCGCCGCGATGCGCCTTTACCATGCCGGTCAGCTGACCCTGCCGCAGCTGTTCCGGGCGATGTCGCTGAACCCGGCGAAGCGTCTCGGACTGCCGCAGGGACGGCTTTGCGAAGGGGCTCCGGCCGATCTCGTTCTCTTCGATCCGGATGCGCCTTTCGTGCTCGATCGCTTCAAACTGCGCTCAAAATCGAAGAATACCCCCTTCGATACTGCTCGAATGGAAGGCAAAACGCTTGCCACATTCGTCGCGGGGGTGCAGGTTTATGACAACAATAACGACTCATAAATGAGGCGAGGGCAGGCTTATGCCGGGAATTGAGAACGGGTCAGCATGGCTCGGGCTGGTGGCTGCACTGGGCTACCTGCTCGGATCTGTGCCGTTTGGGCTCGTTATCACCAAGCTTTTCAAACTGGGCGACTTGCGCAAGATCGGCTCCGGGAATATCGGCGCGACGAATGTTTTGCGCACCGGCAGCAAGAGCGCGGCCCTTGCGACCCTGCTCCTCGACAGCGGCAAAGGCGCGATTGCGGTTCTCATCGCCCGCTACACGCTGGGCGAAACCGCCGCGCAGGTGGCGGGCGCGGCTGCCTTCATCGGTCACATCTACCCGGTCTGGCTGCGCTTTCAGGGCGGCAAAGGGGTGGCGACCTTCCTCGGCACGATGATCGCGCTGGCCTGGCCCGTGGGCCTTGCGACCTGCGCCGTCTGGCTGGTCACGGCGCTGCTGACGCGGATTTCCTCGCTCGCGGCGCTGGTTTCGGCGGCGGCAACGGTGCCGCTGGCTTATTTCCTCGGCTATCGCGAATTGATGATGCTGGCGGCGGGCCTGTCGGTGCTGATCTTCTGGCGGCACCGCACCAATATCGCGCGTCTCGCGATGGGCACGGAGCCGAAGATCGGCAAGAAGACCTGAGCCGTCTAGGGCACGACCTTAGACGTGCTGGCCCGCGTTCACCTCGATCTCGGTGCCGGTAACGTAGCTCGACGCATCCGAGCACAGGAACCAGATCACATCCGCCACTTCCGACGGCTGCCCGAGCCTGCGCAGCGGCAGCTTCTCGACGATCTTCTCGGTGCCGGGGCTGAGGATCGAGGTTTCGATCTCGCCCGGCGCGATGGCGTTCACGCGCACCCCGAGCGGCCCGAAATCATGCGCCATTTCGCGCGTCAGCGCCTTGAGCGCGGCTTTCGAGGTGGAATAGGCCGCCCCCGCGAAAGGATGCACCCGCAGCCCGGCGATGGAGGTCACGTTGACCACGGCGCCCTGCGCGGCCGACAGTTCCTCGACCAGCCCGCGCGCGAGCACGATGGAGGCGAAGAAATTGACGTGGAACACCTGCCCCCAGGTGCGCAGATCGGTATCGAGCGTATTGAGCCGCTCGCCCTCGGGCCCTTTCGGCGAGATGCCTGCGTTGTTGACCAGCGCATGGAGCCGCCCGTCGATCCGGCTGCGAATGTCTGCAATCGCATCGATCACCTCGTCGGGCTTGGCGAGATCGACCTGGATGTGATCCTCGCGCCCGCCGCCCCACGGGCATTGCTCGGGGAAAGGCTGGCGCGAACAGGTGATGACGCGCCACCCTTCGGCTGCGAAGCGTTTCACCGTGGCGTGGCCGATGCCCCGGCTCGCCCCCGTCAGCAGCATTACTTTGCGATCATCCATTACTCGAACTCCCCGTCTGCGCGCTCCCGACCCTAGTCGGTTTTGTTCCGAGCGCAACGGCCCCGATTGCGCCCTTCCAAACCCGGCGCGAACGGTCTAGCAAGATGAGACCGCCCTGCCCGAGGACCAGCCAGATGAGAAAGCAGACCATGGATCGTGACTGGATCGCCACCGCCCGCACCCTCTCGGAAGCCTTGCCCTACCTGCAACGCTATTCCGGCGCCGTGGTCGTGGTGAAATTCGGCGGCAACGCGATGGGCGACGAAGAGGCGATGGCCGATTTCGCCCGCGATATCGTGCTGATGCGTCAGGTCGGCATCTTCCCGGTCGTGGTGCATGGCGGCGGGCCGATGATCAACGAGATGCTGGGCAAGCTCGGCATCGAGAGCCAATGGGTGCGCGGTAAGCGCGTCACCGACAAAGCCACTGTCGAGGTGGTCGAGATGATCCTCTCCGGCCTCGTCAACAAGCGCATCGTGCAGGCGATCAACGATCAAGGCGGCCGCGCGGTCGGCATCTCGGGCAAGGATGACGACCTGATGGTCTGCGAGGCGGACGATCCCGAACTGGGCTTCGTCGGTCGCCCGGTCGAGATGAACGTGCAGGTGATCCGCGACCTCTATAACGCGGGCATGATCCCGGTGATCGCCCCGGTCGCGACCGGCATGGCCGATAACGAGACCTTCAACGTCAATGGTGACACCGCAGCCGGCGCCATCGCGGGCGCGCTGCGCGCCGATCGCCTGCTGCTGCTGACCGATGTGGCGGGCGTGAAGAACAAGGCGGGCGAGGTGATGACCCAGCTCACCCCCGAGGACGTGACCGCGCTGATCGAAGACGGCACCATCGCTGGCGGCATGATCCCGAAGGTCGAGACCGCGCTGAAAGCGGTCGACGAGGGCGTGCGCGCGGTGGTCATCGTCGACGGGCGCGTCGCCAATGCCTGCCTGCTGGAGCTGTTCACCGAACATGGGGCGGGCTCGATGATCCGCTCGACCGAACCGCGCGTGAAACCGCGCAGTGAGTGAGACGCCGCCGGTAATCGCGGCCCTCGCCGCGGCGCTGGCCCCGCACCGGCTCTTCGTGTCGGGGCTGCTGCATGAGGATGGAGAGACGATCGCGCTGATCTCGCCCGATGAGCCGGGCTTCTGGGATCACGTCACCGCTCAGCCGGAATTTACCGAAGACGCGCCCGATCCGCTGGACCGCTGGTCTGCGCGGGTGATCGGCACCCTCGCACGGCAATTTGAAGCCCGCGCACTCTTTCCCTTCACCGGCCCGCCCTGGCAGCCTTTCGTGAGCTGGGCCGTGAAAAGCGGTCAGAGCTTCGCCTCCCCGGTCCACCTGATGTGCCATGCGCAGATGGGGCTCTGGGCCTCGGTTCGGGGCGCGCTGGCCCTGCCTGGCTTGCTTCCCCTGCCCGCGCCCGCCCGAAATCCCTGCGTCGGATGCCCCGCACCCTGTGCCACCGCCTGCCCGGTCGATGCGCTCAAGGCGGACGGTTACGACACCGAAAGCTGTCACGCGCATCTCGACCGTCCCGAAGGTGCGGCCTGTCGCGATCACGGCTGCCTTGCAAGACGCGCTTGCCCGGCAGGTGAAAGCTATGGCAGGCTGCCCCAGCAATCCGCATGGCATATGAGGCAGTTTCACCCATGACCCCGCTCGGCTATCGCCGCCTGATCCTGACCCGTCATGCCAAATCCAGCTGGGACGACCCGGCGATGGAGGATCGCGATCGCCCGCTCAATGCGCGCGGACGCGCGGCCGCGCTTGAACTGGGCGATTTCCTCGCCTCGCGCGGGCTGGAACCGGAAGAGGTGCTCTGCTCCTCGGCGACGCGCACCCGCGAGACTTGGGACCGGGTGGAGCGCGCGGTGATCGAGACGCGGCCGCAGGTGAGCTATGTCGAGGATCTCTACCACGCCGCCCCCGAGATGATGCTGCAGGTCCTGCGTACCGCCACGGCGCCGACGGTGATGATGC
Organism: Thioclava sp. ISO4; assembly: GCF_058105145.1. Lineage (NCBI taxonomy): Bacteria > Pseudomonadati > Pseudomonadota > Alphaproteobacteria > Rhodobacterales > Paracoccaceae > Thioclava > Thioclava sp. ISO4. Next base: position 1,151,324 of record NZ_CM176571.1, on the reverse strand, counting down.
TCGGCCACAACCCGGGCATCGCGGAATTCGCGCACCGCCTGCCCGCACGCGCGCTGCACGATCCCGATTTCCGCCGCTTCCCGACCTGCGCCACGCTGATCGTCGATTTCCAGATCGACAGCTGGGACGAGGTGCAGGCGGGTCAGGGATCGGTGCTCGATTTCTTCACGCCGACCCGGCGGGGCTGAACACAGCTTTTCCCTCCCGTGATCGTGACGTTAGGGCACGGTTTTCTATGGCCAGCCGCGCGCCTGTGCCCTATCTCTCTGGCGTAATCATCACAGGAGGGTTTCCATGTCCGCTCAAACGCCCAAACGCATCGCCGTCACCGGGGCTGCCGGTCAGATCTGCTACGCGCTGCTGTTCCGCATCGCCAAAGGGGATGTCTACGGTCCCGATCAGCCGGTGATCTTGCAGCTTCTGGACCTGCCGCAGGCGCTCGACGCGGTGCGTGGCGTGGTGATGGAGCTGGAAGACTGCGCCTTCCCGCTGCTCGCCGGCACCGTCGTGACCGACGATCCGGTCACCGCCTTCACCGATATCGATGCCGCCTTCTTCGTGGGCTCGCGCCCGCGCACCAAAGGCATGGAGCGCCGCGACCTGCTGTCGGCCAATGCCGAGATCTTCCGCGTGCAGGGCGAAGCGCTCGACAAGGCTGCCAAGCGCGACGCGAAATGCGTGGTCGTCGGCAACCCGGCCAACACCAACGCGATGATCCTCGCAGCCAACGCGCCGAACTTCCCGACCGAGAACATCACCGCGATGATCCGCCTCGACCATAACCGCGCGCTGACGCAATTCGCGTCGAAGGCCGATCTGCATGTCGACGACATCGAGCGTTTCGTGGTCTGGGGCAACCACTCCCCCACCATGTTCGCCGACTGGACCGAGGCCGAAGCGAAGGGCCGCAAGCTCTCCGAGATCATCGGCGACGAGACCTGGTATCGCGAGACGCTGATCCCGCAGGTCGCCACCCGTGGCGCTGCGATCATCGAAGCGCGTGGCGCGTCCTCGGCCGCCTCCGCCGCCAACGCCGCGATCGATCACATGTATGACTGGATTCACGGCACCGACGGCAAATGGGTGTCGATGGCCGTGCCGTCGACCGGCCTCTACGACATCCCCGAGGGGCTGATGGTGGGCCTGCCGGTGATCTGCAAGGACGGCCATTACGAGCGCGTCGAAGGTCTGGAATTCAACGATTTCCAGAAAGAGATGATGGCCCGCACCGTCGGCGAACTGGAAGAAGAGCGCGAAGCGGTTTCCGACCTTCTTTAAATCAGACGCGAATATCTAAAAAGGGGCGGCACGAGTATTCGCGCCGCCCCTTTTTTAATTCTTCGCCTTGGCGGAAATATCCCACGGGGGTCTGGGGGTGTGAAACCCCCAGCTTGCCCTCAGTGCCCGAGGATCTGGCTCAGGAACTGCTGGGTCCGCTCGGATTTCGGGTTGTTGAAGAAGTCATGCGGGTTGTTCTGCTCGACGATCTGACCGTCGGCCATGAAGATCACCCGGTTCGCCACCGCCTGCGCGAAGCCCATCTCGTGGGTCACGCAGAGCATGGTCATCCCCTCTTCGGCGAGCTCGATCATCGTATCGAGCACTTCCTTGATCATCTCCGGGTCGAGCGCCGAGGTCGGTTCGTCAAACAGCATGATCCGCGGCTTCATGCACAGCGAGCGCGCGATCGCCACACGCTGCTGCTGGCCGCCCGACAGCTGGCCGGGATACTTGTCGGCCTGCTCGGGGATTTTCACCTTCTCGAGGTAATGCATCGCCGTGGCTTCGGCTTCTTTCTTGGGCGTCTTGCGCACCCAGATCGGGGCCAGCGTCAGGTTCTCGAGAATGGTCAGATGCGGGAACAGGTTGAAGTGCTGGAACACCATGCCGACTTCGCGGCGGACCTTGTCAATGTTCTTCAGGTCGTTCGTCAGTTCGATCCCGTCCACGACGATCTTGCCCGCCTGGTGTTCCTCCAGACGGTTGATGCAGCGGATCAGCGTCGATTTCCCCGAGCCGGAAGGCCCGGCGATGACGATGCGCTCGCCACGCTGCACTGTCAGATCGATGTCGCGCAGAACGTGGAACTGGCCGTACCACTTGTTCATGTTCTCGATCTGAATCGCGACCTCGTCGGAGACCTGCATATGGCTGCGGTCGACCTGACGTTCGAATTGCGGTTCGGTCATTGTGTCTAGTCCCCGATTAATGGTTATCACGCTGCAGTCGACGCTCGAGAGCCATCGAGTAGCGCGACATAGCGAAGTTCAGGATGAAGAAGATGGCGCCGACGAAGATGAAGGGCTCCCAGTAGATGCCTTTCCAGTTGAAGTCGGCGCGGATGAAGTCCGGGATGCCCTTGAGCGGGTCGAAGAGACCCACGAACACGACCAGCGTCGTATCCTTGAACATGCCGATGAAGGTGGAGACGATGCCCGGGATCGAGATCTTCAGCGCCTGCGGCAGGATGATCAGCCGCTGTGCCTTCCAGTAATCGAGCCCCAGCGCATCCGCCGCCTCGTATTGGCCCCGCGGAAGTGCTGCCAGACCGCCGCGGATCACCTCGGCGATGTAAGCGGCTGCGAAGAAGGTCACGAGGATCATCACCCGCAGGATGATGTCGAAATTCGTGCCCGGCGGCAGGAAGTAATTCAGCAGCAACGAGGCCACGAACAGCAGCGTGATCAGAGGCACGCCGCGGATGAACTCGATGAAGACCACCGAGAAGGCTTTGACCAGCGGCATGTCCGACTGCCGCCCGAGCGCGAGAACGATCCCCAGCGGCAGCGACATCATGATGCCGCCCACGCCCAGCGTGATCGCCAGCAGGAAGCCCCCGAACTTGGCGGAGTCCACCGATTCCAGCCCCCAGGGCAGGATCGCCTGCAACCCGTCGATGAGCGGGCCCACCACGAAGAGGAAGTAGAGGATCGCGACCAAAGCGCCGATCGAGAAAGCCATGATCGAGCCAAGCCGCGGTGACAGCACCAACAGGATCGCCGCGCCCAGCACGAAGCCTGCGAAGATCATGATCGGCGTCCAGCCGGAGCCGCCCCAGAGCAGCCAGACGGCGAGGAACGGGTAGACCGGCGTGAACCACGCGAGCACGCGCGGCACCCAGGTGAAGAGAAGCGGACCGACCGCCACGAAGAGCAGCAGGAAGGTCAGGATCGGGCGCCAGTAAAGCTCCGGCGGGTAGAAGCCGAAGATGAACTGGTGCCAACGCTCGCGGATCACCCCCCAGCAAGCGCCGGTCGCGCCTTCGCCGTAACGGTCGGTGATGATCGTGCGGCATTCCTTGATCGAGTTGGCGTCCCAGACGCCATGCAGGAACCAAGGCAGGAAATGCATGACCAGCGTGTAGATCACGGCCACGCCCAGAAGGGTCAGCAACGTGTTCAGCCAGCCCGAGAACAGGTTCTCGCGCAGCCATTGGACCGCACCGGACTGCCCTGCGGGGGCAGGCTGTTGCGGCAGCATCGTGTCGCGGACATAGGCGACGGAATGGGCTTGTGTATCGCTCATCTCACCGCTCCTTCAGCTTCACGCGATTGTTGTAGACGTTCATCACGCCCGAGATCGACAGCGAGATCGCGAGGTAGATCAGCATCATCAGCGTGATCGCCTCAAGCTCGCGCCCGGTCTGGTTCAGGGTGATGCCGCCCAACGTGCCGCGCAGTTCCAGATAGCCCACGGCGATCGCGAGCGAGGAGTTCTTCGTCAGGTTCAGATATTGCGAGATCAGCGGCGGGATGATGACCCGCAGCGCCTGCGGCAGGATCACGAGGCTCATCGTGCGATTGGCCCGCAGACCCAGCGCGAAGGCGGCCTCGGTCTGGCCTTTCGAGATGGCGAGGATGCCGGCGCGGACGATCTCGGCGATGAAGGCCGCCGTATAGAGCGACAGGCCGAGCCAGAGCGCCACGAAGGAGTTCGACACGTTCGTGCCGCCGGTGAAGTTGAAGCCCTTGATCTGCGGCTCCTCGGGATTGATCCCGAGCGCAATGGCAAGGATCACGACGGGCGCGATGAGGATCAGTGCGCTCTTCCACCACATTGTAGGTCGGACCCCGGTCGCCTCCTGTACCTTGGCGGCGTGGGTCAGCATCCGCTTGTTCACCCAGATCGAGGCGATCAGCACGATCACCAGCGCAAGAAAGTTGAGCGAGATCGGCGCAAGCGCCGTGTCGAGCGAGCCGAGCGAGCGATCGAAATGCACCGAGGGGATCGCGGTGTAGCGATTGGTGAAAGCGACCGAGTCGAGCAGCATCGAAGCCTGTGCCTCGCCCGTCTGCTGGTTCACCTTATAGGCGTTGGGCGACGGAGCCACATCGGTCAGCAGCGCGATCGCCACCAGGATCCACAGCAGCACCGGAATGTTGCGGAAGACCTCGACATAGACGGTCATCAGCCGCGCCACGAGCCAGTTCTTCGACAGGCGCAGCACGCCCACGACGACCCCGATGATCGTCGCGGCGACGCAGCCTAGGAAGGACACCCAGAGCGTGTTGATCAGACCGACAAGCAGCGCACGTCCGTGGCTCATGTCGTTGTTATACGGGATGATCGCATTGCCGATATCGTAACCGGCCCTCTGCCCGAGGAAGGAGAAATTGAAATCCTTCCCGAGGTCGTTGAGGTTCTGGATCACATTGTCCACCAGCCATGCCGCGCCGCCCATCACGAGGATGAAGACGATCGCCTGAATCGTCAGGGAGCGATAACGCGTGTCATAGATAAGCTGGCTGAGCCGGAAGCCCTGCTCCGGCGCGTCGGGCGCGCTTGTCATTCTTATTTCCCCTGTTGCCGCGTCGTTATTTTTGTCTGGCCATTCTTGCGGGCCTTAGTGGGGATGTCTCCCCTACGCACGGTCTCTTGAAAACGGAACAGGGGCGCGGATTGAACCGCGCCCCTGCCGGGCCCTTCTTAGCGGAAGGGAGGAGCGTACATCAGACCGCCTTGGGTCCACTGAGCGTTCAGGCCACGGGCCAGACCGATCGGGGTCTGCTCGCCGATGGTCGCGGCGAAGATTTCACCGTAGTTGCCGTTGGCCTTGATGGCTTTGACGGCCCAATCCTTGTCGAGGCCGATCATCGCGCCGAGGTCACCCTCGGTGCCGAGCAGGCGGTTGACTTCCGGGTTGTCGGTGCCTTTGGCCAGCTCGTCGATATTCGCCGAGGTCACGCCGTATTCTTCAGCGCCGATCAGCGCGAAGATGGTCCAGCGGACGATGTCGGTCCACTGATCGTCGCCCTGACGGACGGCCGGAGCCAGCGGCTCTTTCGAAATGATTTCCGGCAGGATCACGTAGTCGGCCGGGTTCGCGAAAGCGGCGCGGGTCGCGGCGAGGCCGGACGCGTCGGTGGTGTAGGCGTCACAAGCGCCGGCGAGGAACTGCTGTTCGCCTTCGGCGTTCGAATCAACCGTGATCGGCTGATAGGACATGTTGTTGGCCTTGAAGTAGTCGGCGAGGTTCAGCTCGGTCGTGGTACCGGTCTGGATACAGATCGAAGCACCGTCGAGTTCCTTGGCCGAGGTCACGCCCGAATCCTTGCGGACCATGAAGCCCTGACCGTCGTAGTAGTTGGTCGCGGTGAACTGGAGCTTCAGGTCGGTGTCGCGCGAGAAGGTCCAGGTGGTGTTACGTGCGAGCAGGTCCACTTCGCCCGAACCGAGCGCGGTGAAGCGCGTCTGGCCCGAGGTGGGGACATATTTAACCTTCGAGGGGTCGCCCAGTACAGCGGCGGCGACGGCCTGGCAGACCGCGACGTCGAAGCCGGACCAGTTACCGTTGGCATCCGGCGCGGCGAAGCCGACGAGACCGGTGTTCACGCCGCAGATCAGCTCTCCGCGCGATTTCACGTCATCGAGCGTGGCCGCGCCAGCCAGACTGGCAGTCAGCGTCGCAGCCGTCAGCGCGCCGAAAAAGACGGATTTCTTCATTTTTACCTCTTCCTGTTGTCGCCGCTCTGACAGAGCGGTTCTTGGTCCCTCACGGACCTGGTCGATCGTGTCTACATGACACGGAGTAACGAAAGTTTGGTCCATCCGATCAAAGAACGTCAAGGCCAGTTTCCGGAATTCGTGAGGACCCCTGCGTAAATCATCAGCAAGTGCTGATGCTTTTGGCAGGTCAATAAGCAGCGTGAGAATCCGTGGCGGTCACCTTTCGGTGAGCGCCCAAATTCGAGCCGCGTCACACAGCGCCTCGCGCTTGTGTGCGGCGATCTCCGCCGCCTCTTCATCGTCGCCCCATTGGGCGATTTGCCAGTCTTCATCGAGCCGCGAGAGCTCCCACGCTTCCTCGGCCGAGAGCCTGCCGCAGGTGACCGCCAGACCCAGAACGAGGGAGCCGGTGATGCCCACGAGATCATGCAGCGCCGCCAGCGCGAAGGGATCGAGGTTTGCCACCTCCGCCTCCAGCCGCGCCAGATGGTCCGGAGGCTGATCGACCGGCAGGATGCCCGTCGTGACCTTCAGCTCCGCGTCGTAGGTTTGCGCCGCCCAGTCCAGCAGCGGGTCCCATTTCGCGGTCTGAAGCTCGACCAGCTCCGTCGGGGCCTCGGCGCGGTAGCACAGAAGATCGGTGCCGCCGAATTCGCAGACATGGGTGACGACCTCGGGGTGCTGATGCGCCACCTTGTCGATCGCCGCATTGGCAGAGCGGGTGACGGGCATCGTATGGGGCTGGATCGCGCCGTCCTGCGCGTCCCATTCAGCCGCGATAGCTTCGGCATAGGCGCGGGTCGGCACGGTCAGCGCGGCTTTCGCCGGCGTCTTCACCGCACGCCCGTCCAGCGCCACGCCGAATCCTTCGGGGTGCTCGGTGACGGTGGTTTCCGTCCAGAACCGCTTGGCCGCCCATTCGCTCATGCGCTCATCTCCCACAGATCGAGAAGTGTCGTTTCCAGCCCGTCGAAATCATCGACCATCTGATGCGCGCCCGCCGCTTCGACCAGGTGCGGCGCGTGGTAACCCCAGCGCACGCCGATGGTCGCGACGCCCGCGCTGCGGCCCATCTCGATGTCGAAGCTGGTATCGCCGATCATCACCGCGTCGCGTGCATCCACGCCCGCCTCGCTCAACGCCGCGCCGATCATCGACGGGTGCGGCTTCGAGGGGTGATCGTCGGCGGTCTGTTGGCTGACGAAGAGCCCGTCCAGACCGTGATGCTCGATCAGCGCGCGCAGCCCGCGGCGGGATTTACCGGTGGCGACCGCCAGAAGCATGTCGTCGCGCGCGGCGAGCTTGCGCAGCAACGCCTCGGCCCCGGGATAAAGCGGCGCGGGCGAGGCCGCGCGGGCGGTCTTGTAGCTCTGCTTGTAGCCCTCGACGATGCGCGCCTGCGTCTCGGCATCGTGCTCCGGCGCAAGCCGCGCCACCGCGAGCGGCAGCGACAGACCCACGATCTGCAACACGGCGGAGGCCGGCGGGGCCGGCAGACCCGCCGCCTCGAACCCAATCGTCATCGCGTGGGTGATGTGGTTCTGGCTGTCCGAGATCGTGCCATCAACGTCGAAGATCGCGAGCTTCATTTCAGATCCTCGAACGGGTCGGCAGGCACGTCGCGCTCATGCCAATCGAGCAGATCCCAGGTCCGCTTCATATGTTCGGGCAGCGGCGCGGTCAGCGTGATCCGCTTTTTGGTGATCGGATGATCGAAGCTGATCTGGCGGGCATGCAGGTGCAGCTTGCGGGAAATCTCGCCGCCCAGTTGCGCCCCCCAGCCGTCGCCCATGTTCTCCTGGCTCGAGCCACCATATTTGCCGTCGCCGATGATCGGGTTGCCGATCTCGGCCATATGCGCGCGCAGCTGGTGGGTCCGCCCGGTGATCGGCACCAGCGCGACCCAGCTGACCCGCTGGCCGAGGATGTGCAGCGTGAAATAATCGGTCGTGGCCCGCTTGGCGCCTTCGGTCTTGTCGACCTTGGCGGGATGGATGCAGATCATTTTCTCGCCCTCGCCGCCACGGCCGTGACCCGGCGCTTTCACGAGACCGAAGCGGATCGTGCCGGTCTTCGGTTCGGGCGCGCCTGCGACGGCCGCCCAATAGATCTTGCGGGTGGTCTTGCCGCGGAACGCCTCGGACAGGCGGCGCGCGACCCGGTCGGTGCGCGCGAGCAGCAGAACGCCGGAGGTGTCCTTGTCCAGGCGGTGCACCAGCTTCGGCTTGTCCTTGTAGCCGAATTTCAGCGCCTCGCTCAGCCCGTCGACATGGCGATTACCCTGCCCCGAGCCGCCCTGCGAGGGCAGCCCCGGCGGCTTGTTGAGCGCGATGATATGCTCGTCCTTCCAGAGCACGCAGCTCTGGATGAACTTCGCATCCGCATCCGAGATTCCTTCGGTCTTCGGCGCGGGCGCGGAATCGGGGATCGGCGGCACGCGGATCTCCTGCCCCGGCGCCACGCGGGAATTGGCCTTCACCCGGCCCTTGTCCACGCGCAGATCGCCCTTGCGGCAGAACTTCTCGATCATGCCCTGAGACAGATGCGGAAACCGCTTTTTCAGGAACCGGTCGAGGCGCTGTTCGCCCTCGTCCTCGGTGACGGTGATATGCTGGACGCCGCTCATAGCATGGCCCTCATCAATAGAACGCCCGCGACGAGGCCCAGAAGCCCCGCGCCGACCGACAGTCCGATATAGCTGACTGCCAATGTGACATCGCCTTTCTCGATCAAGCGATAGGCTTCGAGCGAGAAAGAGGAGAAAGTGGTGAAGCCACCGAGAAAGCCGGTCGCGAGGAAGGCGTTCCAATGGGTCAGCTGCTTGTCACCGAGGAACACCACGAGCGCGCCCATCAGGAACGAGCCGAGGATATTCACCGTGATGACGCCCAGCGGGAAAGGCTGCGCGCCGAAGCTGCGCATCATTCCGACGCCAACGAGGTAGCGCCCCGATGCACCCATCGCGCCGCCTAGCGCGACCTGCAAAATCGTAGAAAGCATCGCTGTCTCCTTTGGCGCCCTAAGAGCGGTCACAGGCCTGAATGTCAAGATTTGCGCTGTTCGCGCAGCTTGGCAAACCAGTCGACCCGCTTTTTCAACTCGCGCTCGAAGCCGCGCTCGACCGGCTGATAGAGCACCGGGCGCTTCATCGTGTCGGGGAAGTAGTTCTGCCCGGAGAAGCCGTCCTCGGCGTCATGGTCATAGGCATAGCCCGCGCCGTAGCCCTGTTCGGACATCAACTTGGTCGGGGCGTTGAGGATATGTTTGGGCGGCGGCTCCGATCCGGTCTTCTGCGCCTGCGCCCGCGCGCCCTTATAGGCGACGTAACCGGCGTTGGATTTCGGCGCGAGCGCGAGATAGATCACCGTCTGCGCCAGCGCCAGCTCCCCCTCGGGCGAGCCGATCCGCTCGTAGATTTCCCACGCATGAAGCGCATGGGTCTGGGCCTGCGGGTCGGCCAGCCCGATATCCTCGACCGCCATGCGCACGAAGCGCCGCGCGAGATAGCGCGGGTCCTCGCCGCCCTCCAGCATCCGCGCGAACCAATAGAGCGCGGCATCCGGGTCCGAGCCGCGCACCGATTTATGGAGTGCCGAGATCAGGTTGTAATGCTCATCGCCGGACTTGTCGTATTTCGCCGCGCGACGCATCAGACGGGTCGACAGCGCGTCGGTGTCGAGCGTGCCGGTGACTTTCCACGCCGCAACTTGCTCGATCAGGTTGAGAAGCGCGCGGCCGTCGCCGTCGGCCATTTCCAGCAGCGCTTCGCGCGCCTTGCCACTGAGCGGCAGCGGACGATCGAGCGCCTTCTCGGCGCGCTGCGCGAGGCGTTCGAGATCGGCGAGGTCGAGCCGTTCCAGCACCATGACCTGCGCCCGGCTGAGTACAGCGGCGTTCAGCTCGAAGCTCGGGTTCTCGGTGGTGGCGCCCACCAGCATGATCGTACCGTCTTCCATATGCGGCAGGAAGCTGTCCTGCTGCGCCTTGTTGAAGCGGTGGATCTCGTCGACGAAGAGGAGCGTTCCCCTGCCCTGCCCGCGCCGCAGCTTGGCGGCCTCGAAGACTTTGCGCAGTTCCGGCACGCCGGTGAAGATCGCGGAAATCTGGACGAAGGCGCGATCGGAGGCATCGGCCAGCAGTCGCGCGATGGTGGTCTTGCCGACACCCGGCGGCCCCCAGAGGATCAGCGATCCGAGCGAGCCTGCAGCCAGCATCGCCCCCAAAGGCCCATCGGGGCCGAGCACCTGTTCCTGACCGATCACCTCCCCCAGAGTTTTCGGGCGGATGCGATCAGCGAGCGGGCGCGGCGCTTCGGGCGCAGGCGCATTGGGGTCGGGGGGCGTGTCGAATAGGTCGGCCATGATGGCGTGAACCTAGTGTCTAGCTCCGCCTACGAAAAGCCCCCGCGCGTGTGGGGCGCACGGGGGCTCTCATCTTTCCCATCCCTTTAATGAAGGTTTTGGGAAAAGTTCATCGATACGACCTGGTTCTTGATCCCGTCGATCTCTAGCACCGGGCCCATCGCAGTCATGTCCACGCCAACCCGACCCGCCCAACGCGGCCAATTCGCGTTCAGAAGGGTAAGGGCGGAGCTTGCGCCGAGTTCACGCGCCGAATTGCCGATTTCCTGCACGAGACGCGCATGAACCTTGCGGCGCATCGCCATCGGGACGTCATGGGACACGAACAGACGCGAGCTTTCCCAGACGGTCTCGCTGACCGGAGCTTCGTCATAGAGAAGATTGGACGGGATCGTCGCGAGCAGCCCCCGCTGCGCATCGCGGATCATGTAGCTGTAGATCCCGCAGGTCGCCGTGGTGGGCGTCAGACGGTTGCCTGCCAGCACCTTGCCCAAATCGTCGTGAACCACCACCCAGCGGCTCGCAGGGGTGTCATACTGGTCATATTCCATGCCCATCGCTTCAGGCAGGTCCCATTTGTTCTGGACAATGAAGAGCTCGCGCCTGGCGCGGAGCATGTTTGCGAAAAGCTCACCATGATTATGAAAATTGGTGAACGAAAGCGTTGTGGTCTGCATGTCTTCCTCCTGCAGGTTAGTCACAGTACAGCCGTGCGGAGGGTCAACAACACTATAACAGGCGGAAATCCTTTGCGCGCTGAATAGCTTCGGCGGTCGTCCGAGCCATCAGTCTTGCGCGCGCAGAATTCAGCCGCGCCTTGAGCGCGCTTTCCGAAATTCCAAGTTTCGCGGCCGCCGCCGCGTGTCGGTCACCCCCAGCCACACAGCGCAGGGCTTCGATCTGAGCTCTCGTGAGTTCCTCAGGCGGTTGTGTCATGTCGTGCAATTCGCGCACGATAAACTCAAAGGTCTCGATCTCGGGTAGGTCGAATTCCCGATCATCGCGCGCCATGCTTGCGATAGTACGGGACCGGATCGGGCCGCATGAGACTGTCGCCCCGTAGATCAGACCATATTGTTTGGCCTCATCGAAGAGACGGAAAGGATCGGGCAAGCGCGGGTCGCTCCACCGGATTGAACCGGTCTCGCTAAACCCCCAAGCAGTCATTGGGTCACGGAGCACATAGCCGTTTGCGGTGTAATGATCGAGCCAGGCCTTGTCGTAAGTCTGGAACGTCATCAAAGGCGCCGTAAAACGAATATGCAGTCCAACAAAATAACCGCTTGGAGCTAAACGATCCAAGTCACGAAGTTTCAAATCGATTCTGCTCTGTATCGACATATCTTTTTAGACAGTTTGGAATTAACCCGGTCAACTTAAAAGTGTTCGCGGCGTGCGGAGTTCGCTCCGACAGTGACATTACGTCCCTACCCGCCCACGCGAATACACTCGCGAATGCGCCTCACCTGCGCAATAACCTTTTGCGGGAGAATTGCGAGAAAATGCAGGCGGAAATAAGAAAATCCCGCCAAATTGGCGGGATTTCCCAATTCTCATTGATTTCGCAGGGAAATCGGTCGCGAGGATCAATCCTCGGCAGCCTCTTCGGCTTCGACGCGTGCCTTATCTGCCGCACCTTTTGCGTCCAGATCGCGCTCGACGAATTCGATGATCGCCATCGGAGCCATGTCGCCGTAACGGAAACCGGCTTTCATAATGCGAACGTAGCCGCCCTGACGGTCCTTGTAGCGCGGGCCGAGGATGTCGAAGAGTTTCGCGACATACTGGTCCTGCTTGAGCTGCGAAGCCGCCTGACGGCGTGCGTGCAGATCGCCGCGCTTGGCGAGGGTGATCAGCTTCTCGATGACCGGGCGCAGTTCTTTCGCCTTCGGCAGGGTCGTCTTGATCTGCTCGTGCTCGATCAGCGAGCCAGCCATGTTGGCGAAGAGCGCCTTGCGGTGCTCATGGGTACGGTTGAGGCGGCGGTAGCCACGTGCGTGACGCATTGTCATTCTCCAATCTTGCGTTTTGCTTTGTCAGGCCAGCGATGCGTGTCACCGGCTCACCTTGGGGTCTTGTGACCCAGATCGTCCCCGGCAGTCCGGGCATTGGAGGGGCGTTTAGCCAACGCCCCTCAATTCGTCAATCAGAACTGGTCTTCGAAACGCTTGGCCAGATCTTCGATGTTCTCCGGCGGCCAATCTTCGACTTCCATCCCGAGATGCAGGCCCATGCCCGAGAGCACTTCCTTGATCTCGTTCAGCGACTTACGGCCGAAGTTCGGGGTGCGGAGCATCTCGGCTTCGGTCTTCTGGATCAGGTCGCCGATATAGACGATGTTGTCGTTCTTCAGGCAGTTCGCCGAACGCACGGACAGTTCCAGTTCGTCCACTTTCTTCAGCAGAAGCGGGTTGAACTCGAGACCGTCGTCCTGGTCCTGCTTGCCAGCCGATTCCGGCTCTTCGAAGTTCACGAAGATCGACAGCTGGTCCTGCAGGATGCGGGCGGCAAACGCCACCGCGTCCTCGGCCGAGAGCGACCCGTCGGTCTCGACCTTCATGGTCAGCTTGTCATAGTCCAGAACCTGACCTTCACGGGTCGGCTGCACTTCGTAAGCCACTTTCTTCACCGGCGAATAGATCGCGTCGACCGGGATCAGGCCAATCGGCGCATCCTCGGGACGGTTCTTGTCGGCGGCGACGTAGCCTTTGCCGGTGTTCACGGTCAATTCCATGAACAGGTCGGCACCATCGTCGAGGTGGCAGATCACGTGATCCTTGTTCAGGACCTCGATGCCCGCGGTCTCGGTGATGTCGCCAGCGGTCACGACGCCCGGGCCCTTGGCCGAGATCGAGAGGCGCTTCGGACCTTCAACGTCCATACGCAGAGCCACGCCCTTGAGGTTCAGGACGATGTCGGTGACGTCTTCACGAACGCCTGCGACCGACGAAAACTCGTGCAGCACGTTGTCGATCTGGACGCTGGTGATCGCGGCGCCCTGAAGCGACGAGAGCAGCACGCGGCGCAGCGCGTTGCCGAGCGTCAGACCAAAGCCACGCTCGAGCGGTTCAGCGACGATCGTCGCCTGACGCAGCGGGTCGTTGCCGGGCTTGATTTCAAGCTGCGTCGGCTTGATGAGTTCAGCCCAATTCTTGTGGATCATGCGTTTGCCTCCATACCTGTCCCAGACCCATGCCCAAAGTCGGGGACGCCCGAGGATAAAACCGAAAAATGCGGGCGGGCCGCACGGGAAATCCGCACGGCCCGACCGTCGTAATCTTGATTAGACGCGGCGACGCTTCGGCGGGCGGCAGCCGTTATGGGCGATCGGGGTCACGTCACGGATCGAGGTGACGGTCAGACCGACCGCAGCCAGCGCGCGCAGCGCCGATTCACGACCCGAACCGGGGCCCTGAACTTCGACGTCCACGGTGCGCAGACCGTGATCCTGAGCCTTCTTAGCCGCATCTTCTGCAGCCATCTGAGCGGCGTAGGGGGTCGACTTACGCGAGCCCTTGAAGCCCATCGTGCCAGCCGACGACCACGAGATCGCGTTGCCCTGCACGTCAGAGATCAGGATTTTGGTGTTGTTGAACGACGAGTTCACATGAACGACGCCAGCGGCGATGTTCTTGCGTTCCTTGCGCTTAGCGCGAACCTTATCACGAGCCATTTGTCCTGCCTCCCCTTACTTCTTCTTGCCAGCGATGGGTTTCGCCGGACCTTTGCGCGTACGCGCATTCGTATGGGTGCGCTGACCGCGCACGGGCAGGTTGCGACGATGACGCAGGCCACGGTAGCAGCCGAGATCCATCAGGCGCTTGACGTTCATCTGAACTTCACGGCGCAGGTCGCCCTCGACGGTGTAGTTGGCGTCGATATGTTCGCGGATTGCGAGCACTTCGGAATCCGAAAGCTCGTTGACGCGACGGGTCACGTCGACACCGGTAGCTTCGCAGATCTGCTTAGCCGAGTGAGGACCGATCCCGGTGATGTAGGTAAGTGCGATCGGGACGCGTTTCCCGGTCGGAATGTTGACGCCAGCAATACGAGCCAAAGCGTGTATCCTTTCGTTGCGAGCCCGTAACCCCAGGCCCTTTTTTCACAACACGAGGCCCGAAACTGCCGCTTCGGACCCCACGATTAACTCCCTCGAGAATCTTCCCTTCTCGGAAACGATTCCCGTCGGAGACGCCGTGACCTAGAGGTAAACGCCCTCCGGGTCAAGGCTTCATTTACGATTACTCTTGCTGATCGAGAATTCGTGCGATCGACGTCGCCACGGTCTCGATTTCAGCCAGCCCGTCGATCGTGAACAGATCGCCCGCGTGGTAGTAGTAGCCGATCAGCGGAGAGGTCTTCTTGTAATACTCCATCAACCGGGTGCGCAGGCTGTCTTCGTTGTCGTCCGCGCGGCGCTTCACGTCGGTGCTGCCGCACTTTTCGCATTTGCCGTCTGCGGGCCAGGGCTTGGTCTGGTCGTGATAGACCTCGCCGCAGCCGCCGCAGGTCGAGCGACCGGTGATGCGGGCGACGAGCGCTTCGTCATCCACCTGCATCTCGATCACCGCGTCGAGCTTGGTGCCCATCTTGGCGAGCAGCTTGCCCAGAGCGTCGGCCTGTCCCAGCGTGCGCGGGAAGCCGTCGAAGATGAAGCCCTCGCCACCGGCGGCGAGCTTTTCCTCGATCAGACCGATGACGATCTCGTCGGTCACGAGCTGGCCCTTGGCCATGACATCGGCGACGAGATTGCCCATCTCGGTGCCCGAGTCCTTCGCTTCACGCAGCATGTCGCCGGTGGAGAGTTGGACCATGCCGCGCTCTTCGACGAGACGGCGGGCCTGGGTGCCCTTGCCCGCGCCGGGCGGGCCGAGAAGAATGATATTTGCCATGTCGGCTCCCCCTGAAAACGCTTGGCGGATTTAGCGGCGCGCGGGCGGCTTGCGCGGCCCCTTCTTCTTCTTGCCCGAACGGCCGCGAAGCTGCGAGCGCTCGATCAGACCCTCGTATTGGTGGGCCAGAAGATGCGACTGAATTTGGTTGATGGTGTCCATCGACACGGTGACCACGATCAGGACCGAGGTGCCGCCGAAGTAGAACGGGATGGACAGCTGCGAACGCAGGATCTCGGGCAGAAGGCAGACCGCGGCGAGATAGGCGGAACCGATCACGAGAATGCGGCTGACGACGTAGTCGAGATATTCCTCGGTCTTCTTGCCGGGACGGATGCCGGGCACGAAACCGCCCTGGCTCTTCAGGTTGTCCGCGACCTCGTCCGATTTGAACGACACGTTCGCGGTGTAGAAGTAGGCGAAGAACACGATCATCGCGACGTAGAACAGCAGGTAGAGCGGCTGACCCGGGCCGAAATAGGCGAGGATCGTCGACATCACCGGACCGGTGTTCTGGCCCGAGAAGGTCGCGATGGTGGTCGGCAGCAGCAGCAGCGACGAGGCGAAGATCGCCGGGATGACGCCCGCCGGGTTCACCTTGATCGGCAGGTGGCTGGAGCCGCCGTCATAGACCTTCATCCCCACCTGACGGCGCGGATACTGGATATGGATCTTGCGCAGCGCGCGTTCCATGAAGACGACGAAGGTGATCACGATCGCGATCATCAGGATCACCCCGAGGATCACCGGAGTGGAGATCGCACCGGCACGGCCCTGCTCGAGGAAGCGGGCCAGAGCCGCCGGGATTTCCGCGACGATACCGACGAAGATGATCAGCGAGATGCCGTTGCCGATGCCGCGTGCGGTGATCTGCTCACCCAGCCACATCAGGAACATGGTGCCGCCGACGAGCGTGATGACCACGGCAGCGACGAAGAACAGGCCCGGATCATGTGCCAGATCGCCCTTTTCGAGCGAGACGGCCAGACCCCATGCCTGGAAGGTCGCCAGAGCCACGGTCGCATAGCGCGTGATCTGGTTGATCTTCTTGCGGCCCTGCTCGCCTTCCTTCTTCATCTGCTCGAGTGCGGGCACCAGAGCGGTCAGAAGCTGGATGATGATCGAGGCCGAGATGTAGGGCATGATGCCGAGCGCGAAGACGCCCATCCGGCCGAGCGCACCGCCCGTGAACATCGACAACACGCCGCCGAGGCCAGAGCCCGCGCTTTGCATGAATTCGCGCAGTGCCTGCGCGTCGATGCCCGGAACCGGAATATAGGTCCCGAGGCGGTAGATGATCAGCAAACCAATGGTGAAGAAGATGCGCTGGCGCAGCTCGGTGGCTTTGCCCAGGGCGTCCCAGCTGAGGTTCGCCGCCATTTGCTCTGCAGCAGATGCCATATGCTCGTCTCTTTCATGTAAAGCGCCGCCCAACCGGTTCCCGGTCGGCGGCGCCTAGAAAACCTTCGCCTATGTAATCGGGCCGGAGCCCGCTCACAACAGCTTATTCAGCGGCCTGCGCCACCGTGACCGAGCCGCCAGCCTTCTCGACAGCCTCAACGGCCGATTTCGAAGCGCCGGTGACCTTCAGAGCCACTTTCGACTTGATGTCGCCCTTGGCGAGAACACGCACGCCATCGAGCTTGCGGCGCACGACACCGGCCGCGACCAGCGCGTCTTCGGTGATGTCCGACTTCGCGTCGAGCTTGCCGGCCTCGATGAATTTTTCGATCTGGCCGAGGTTCACAACGTTGAACTTCTTCGCGTTCGGCTTGGTGAAGCCACGCTTCGGAAGACGACGATAGAGCGGCATCTGGCCGCCTTCGTAACCGTTCAGGGCCACACCCGAACGCGACTTCTGACCTTTGATACCACGGCCAGCCATCTTGCCTTTGCCCGAGCCGGGACCGCGGGCGACGCGTTTTTTCTTCTGGGCCGCGCCGTCGTTGTCGCGCAGTTCATTGAGTTTCATATCGCTTCTCCTTGCCGGAACACCTTCCCGAAGCGAGTGCGGAAGGGACACGGCTTTTCATGTTGATTCTTATGCGGCCATCGGGCCACCGGGGGCGTATAGTGCGTTTGCCCCGCGCACGCAACTCCCGCGTTTTCGCGCAATCGGGGCGGTGTCGCGGCCAGCGCGCGCCCTGCCCCACCGGGCTGGTCGCCCGAAGGTCACGCGCCTCAGGCGTGGTATGGCGCCGCCGGTCTCTCGCCGCCCTATCACGATACCGCGATGAACCAGCCGGTGGTCTATATAGACGCCAACGCGCCGGTCGGCGAGCCCGAACAGACGAAGCTGTCCGCACGCCCGGGGCCTTCTGATATCCCGCGCGGCGCTTGACCTTCCCGCCCCCCGCTCGCTACTGCACAGACAGCATTGGCGAGGGACTTTAATGACGCGCATCCTGATCACCGGCACCGCAGGCTTCATCGGCTACCATCTGGCGAAGCTGCTGCTCGACGAAGGCTACCGGGTGCATGGCTATGACGGGATGACCGACTATTATGATGTCGCCCTGAAACAGCGCCGCCATGCGATGCTGTTGCAGAACCCGAATTTCTCCGCGACCGAGGGGATGCTCGAAGATCTCGAAACCTTCGACGCGATGGCGGATGAGTTCAAACCAGAGATCATCGTTCATCTCGCCGCCCAGGCGGGCGTGCGCTACAGCCTCGAGCAGCCCCGCGCCTATATCGACGCGAACATCGTCGGCACCTTCAACGTGATGGAGGCCGCGCGCCGCCACGAGGTGCAGCACCTGCTGATGGCCTCCACCTCGTCGGTCTACGGCGCGAACGAGGACATGCCCTATGCCGAGACCGACAAGGCCGACACACAGCTGACGATCTACGCCGCGACGAAGAAGGCGACCGAGTCGATGGGCCATTCCTATGCCCATCTGTGGAACCTGCCGACGACGATGTTCCGCTTCTTCACGGTCTATGGGCCGTGGGGACGCCCCGATATGGCGCTGTTCAAGTTCACCGATGCGATCCTGAACGACCGTCCGATCGACATCTATAACCATGGCGAGATGTATCGCGACTTCACCTATGTCGAAGACCTCGTGCGTGGCATCCGCCTGCTGATCGACGCGGTGCCCGAGCGCCCCGTCTCGCGCGACGAGATCGCCGAGGGCGACAGCCTGTCGCCCGTGGCCCCCTACCGGGTCGTCAATATCGGCAATTCGGACAAGGTGAAGCTTCTGGATTTCGTCGATGCGCTGGAGGCCGAGCTGGGTCGCCCCGCGCAGCGCAATTACATGGAGATGCAGAAAGGCGACGTCCCCGCGACATGGGCCGATGCCTCGCTTCTGCAGTCCCTCACCGGCTATCGCCCGCAGACCGATGTGCGCGAGGGGATCGCGAAATTCGTGGCGTGGTTCCGCGACTATTACGGGAAATAACCCGGCCGCCCCCTTGCCGCAGCGCAGCAATCGCCTAAGTCACGTGGCTGATACCCGGCGCTACACCTATTTTCGGAGACTACCCATGACGCACGAACCCCGCCACGCGCGGGCCGTGATCCTGTCGCTGGCCCTTGGCACTTTCGGTATCGGCGTGATCGAATTCGCGTCCATGGGGCTGCTGCCCTATTACGCGGCCGATTTTGGGATCACCGAGGCGCGGGCGGGTCATGCGATCTCGGCCTATGCGCTTGGCGTCGTGATCGGCGCGCCGCTTCTGGCGGTGATCGGCGCGAAAATCCCGCGCAAGCAGTTCCTGATCGGGTTGATGGGGTTCTATGCGGTGGCGAACGTGCTGGCCGGGTTCGCACCGAATATGGATGCCTTCATGGCGGCGCGCTTCGCCTCGGGCCTGCCGCATGGCGCCTATTTCGGGATGGCGATGCTGTTCGCCGCCGATCTGATGCCCGTAGGCAAACGCGCGCAGGGCATCGCGATGGTGATCACCGGGCTGACGATCGCGAATATCGTGGGCGTGCCGCTCGCGGGTGCGATCGGGCAGAATTTCGGCTGGCGCTGGGGCTTTGCCATCGTCGCGGTGATCTGCGCAGCCTCGGCGCTGATGATCGCCCGCGTCGCCCCCGCGACGCCGCGCGACCCGAATGCCAGCCCGATGCGCGAGCTGGGCGCGCTCGCCAATCGCTCGGTCTGGCTGACGCTGCTGGTTGGCTCCATCGGCTTCGGCGGCATCTTCGCGGTCTATTCCTATCTGTCGGCGGCGATGATCGACACGCAGGCGGGGCCCGCCTGGGCGATCCCCGTGGCGCTTTCCGCCTTCGGCGTGGGCGGCACGCTGGGCAACTGGATTTCGGGCAAGCTGTCGGACTGGTCGCGCTTCGGCGCGGGCGTGATCCTGCTTTGCGGGATGATCGTGATGTCGATCCTCTACACCTTCACCATCGGCAACTGGGTCGCGATGTCGGTGGCGATGATCGCGCTGGGGTCGACCGCCGGTATGGTGATCCCGATGCAGATGCGGCTGATGGAGGTCGCGGGCGAGGCCCAGACGCTCGCCGCGGCCCTCAACCACGCGGCCTTCAACCTCGCCAACGCCATCGGGCCGTTTCTTGCGGGCATCGCGCTGGCGGAAGGCTATGGCTGGACCGCCACCGGCTATGTCGGCGCGGGGCTGGCGGCGGCGGGGCTCGTGTTCCTCGCCATCGCGTGGCTCGATAGCCGCCGCCCCGCCGCCGTTCCCGCTTAGGCTTTCTCGATGCGGACCGGGACGCCCTTGGAGCCGGGCGTCTTCGACAGCTCGTCATTGAGCCCCACCGGCACCAGCACGTTGCATTCGGGGTAATAGCCCCCGACCGTGCCGCGCGGCAGCTCGAAGGTGATGACGCTCAGCCCGGTCTTGCGGCGCGCGACGCCGTCCTCCATGTCGCCATGGACCACGACCGGATCGCCGTGCGCGAGCCCCAGATCGGCCATGTCGATCTTGTTCATCAACAGCACGTCGCGCGTCCCTTCGATGCCACGGAACCGGTCCGAATAGCCGTAGATCGTGGTGTTGAACTGATCGTTCGAGCGCATGGTGATCATCCGGAAACGGCCCGGCTTGTCCTCGAAGCCAAGCGCGTTCAGCTTGGACGGCGTGGTGAATTCCAGCTTGCCGCTTTCCGTCTTCCAGATGCGATCATGCGCCGGATTGCCGCGCCAGAAGCCGCCCGGCTCGTTCATCCGCGCGTTGAAGCCGCGGAAATCGTCCGGATAGGTCGCCTCGATCAGATCGCGGACGACGGAATAGTCCTTCACCCATTCGTCCCATTGCAGCTTCGGGTTCGGCGCGCAGGCGGCTTTCGCAATGCCGCAGGTGATGGCCAGTTCGGATTTCAGCTTGTCCGAGGCGGGCGTGCTTTTGCCGAGCGAGCCGTGGATTTTCGAGAAGCTGTCCTCGACCGAGACATATTGGTTGCCGCTCTCCTGCTCGTCCTTCTCGGACCGGCTGAGACACGGCAGGATATAGGCCACCTCGCCCGGATAGAGATGCGAGCGGTTGAGCTTGGTCGAGATCATCACCGTCAGCTTCTGCTTCGGCCAGGCCTCTTCGATCCGCTCGCTGTCGGGCAGCGCGCGCACGAGGTTGCCGCCGAGCGAGAACATGGCCGAAACCTTGCCCTCCATCATCGCCTGCGCCGCGTCGACGATGTGATAGCCGTCTTCCTGCGGCGGCTCGAAGCCGTAAAGCTCGCGCAAGCGATCCATCGGGATCAGCTTGGCCTTCTCGGCGATACCCACCGTGCGCTGGCCCTGCACGTTCGAGTGCCCGCGCACCGGGCAACAGCCCGCGCCCTTGCGCCCAATATTGCCGCGCAGCGCGAGGAAGTTCACCAGCATCCCGATATTGGTCGCGCCATGGGCGTGCTGGGTCAGCCCCATCCCATAGACGCCGATGACCTTCTTGGCGTGGATATAGACATCTGCCGCCTGACGCAGCTCGGCCTCGGACAGCCCGTATTCCTCGGTGATCTTGTCCCACGGCGTCGTCCGGCAGAAGGTGAGGAACCCGTCATAATTGACCGCGTGTTCCTTCAGGAAATCCCAGTCGATGATCGCGGCGCGGCCCTGCTCCTGCGCCTTCTCATCCGCTTCGATCACCGCCTTGCACAGCCCGGTCAACGCCGCGATGTCCGAGCCCGCTTTGAGCTGGTGATACTGGTCGGAAATCTTGGTCTCGCGGCCCGTCGCCATATCGTAGAGGTTCTGCGGATCGACGAAGCTGACGAGACCCTGTTCTTTCACTGGGTTGAAGGTGACGATCTTCGCACCGCGATCCTTCGCCGCCTTCAGCGGATGCAGGAAGCGCGGCGAGTTGGTGCCGGGGTTCTGGCCGAAGAAGAAGAAGCAATCGGTCTCCTCCAGGTCTTCCCAAAGCACCGTGCCAACCGACGACCCGATCACCTTCTTCAGGCCGACCGAGGTCGTCTCGTGACACATGTTCGAGCTTTGCGGCAGGTTGTTGTTGCCATAGGCGCGCGCCATCAGCGCCCAGAGATAGCTGGCCTCCAGACCCGCATGGCCCGAGGAGTAGAACACGACTTCCTTCTTCGGCAGGCCTTTCAGGATCGACCCGATCTCGGAAAAGGCCTCATCCCAGCTCACCTCGACATAGCGGTCGGTGGCGCGATCATAGCGCATCGGCGCGGTCAGACGGCCGGTCTTTTCCAGCTCGTGGTCGGACCAGTCCTTGAGGTCGGAAACCGTGTGATCGTCCCAGAATTCCGGCGTGTGGCGCGACTTGGTCATCTCCCACAGCGTCGCCTTCGCCCCGTTCTCGCAGAATTCGAACGGGTGATAATTGGCGGGTTTCGGGAAGGCGCAGGACGAGCACATGAGACCGCCCGGTTTGTTCTGGCGCTCCAGCTCGCGCAGCACATCGGGCGAGGGCCAGGACTCGCCGAAGACCCGGGCAATCCCCCGCATCGAGCCCCAGCCACCGGAGGGGCCGCTCTCTTCGGGTAGTTTATCAAGCTTTTCAGACATGGCGCGTCGCTCCTCCGGCGTCGAGCCGCGCATATGAAATTGCGCGCGCCCCTCGGGGCGCGCGCAGGCCAGCCGACCGGCTGAAGACCGCAGAGGGAAAGGCTCTGCTTATGATGCGCGGGATGTGGGTCACATCGTTCCAACCCTGCCTGCGCCCGGTCGGTTCCGGCCGTCCCGTAGTCTCACTCAGTAGTGATGCTCATGCTCCGATGTCTTGCCGCGGAAAACCCAATAGGCATAGGCGGTATAGGCGAGAATGATCGGCAGGAAGATCGCCGCGCCGACCAGAATGAAGCCCTGCGACATCGCCGTGGTGGACGCCTCGCGGATCGTGATCGAGGCGGGCACGATATAGGGGAAGATCGACAGGCCGAGCCCCGCGAAACACAGAACGAAGATCGCGATGCCGGACAGATAGGCCATCACGCCGCGATCCGAGCGAATGCATTTCCAGTAGCCGAACGCCGCCGCGAGCAGCAACAGCGGCACCACCGCGCTCAGGATGATCCCGGGCCAGGCGAACCAACGATTGTAGTATTCGGGATGCAGGAACGGGGTCGCCAGCGAGGCGAGGCCGATGAAGCCCAGCGTCGCGATCAGGGACATTTGGCCCACGCGCCGCGCCAGATCGTAAAGCCCATGCGAGGTCTTGATGACGAGCCAGGCCGATCCCAGCATCACATAGCCCGCGACCAGCGCCAGCGCGGTGCCGAGCGAGAACCAGCTGACCCAGTCGAAAGGGCCGCCGGTGAAGGTGCGCCCGGTCACTTCGGGGCCGCGCAGCAGCCCGCCGAGGATCGCGCCCTGCGCCAGCGTCGCGATCAGCGAGCCGCCGAAGAACGCCTTGTCCCAGAGCTTCTGCCAGCGCCGGGTCTTGCCCCGAAACTCGAAGGCCACGCCACGAAAGGCGAGCGAGAGCAGCATGATGATGATCGGCACGTAAAGCGCGTTGAGGATGATCCCGTAGGCCAGCGGGAAGACGGCGAGCAGACCGCCGCCCCCCATCACCAGCCATGTCTCGTTACCGTCCCAGACCGGCGCGACCGAATTCATCGCGCGGGTGCGGTTCTCCTCGGAGCCGAGGAAGGGAAAGAGGATGCCGATGCCGAGGTCGAACCCGTCGAGCACGACATAGGTCAGGATCGCGAAGGCGATGATTGCGGCCCAGATGTCGGGCAGGTAGTGGGCGAAGCCGCTCATGCGTGGGCCTCCTCTTTTTCAGTGGTGACATCATTGGCGAGCATCGCGCCCGCGACGCCACCGGCGCGCTGGGGCGTATTCTCAACGGGCTCTGCGCCTTCGGGACCGCGCTTCATCAGACGACCGAGGTAGAAGATCCCCGAGCCGAAGAGGAACGCATAGACCAGCACGAAGCAGATCAGTGCAGCCCAGGCCGCGCCGTGGCTGAGGTTCGACACCGATTCCGCGGTCGTGAAGTGGCCATAGACCGTATAGGGCTGGCGGCCGAATTCGGTGGTGAACCAGCCCATGATGATCGCGAGGAACCCGCCGGGCGCGAAGACCAGCGCCACTTTGTGGAACAGCCCCGGCTCGTGCAAGCGCTTGCGCCACATCAGCCAGCCGCCCCAAAGCCCGATCGCCGCGAAGGCGAAGCCGAGCCCCACCATGATGCGGAAGGTAAAGAAGACGATCGTCATCGGCGGGCGTTCATCCGGCGGGAAGTCCCCGAGGCCGGGCACTTCGCCGTCGAGCGAGTGCGTCAGGATCAGCGACGAGGCATAGGGCACCTCGATCTTGTAATCGGTGCGCTCCTGGCTCGGGTTCGGAATGCCGAACAGGATCAGGCCCGCGCCCTTGCTGGTTTCCCAGTGCCCTTCCACCGCCGCGATCTTCGCGGGCTGGTGTTCGAGCGTGTTGAGCCCGTGCTGGTCGCCTGCGAAAATCTGGATCGGCGCGGTCACGAGGATCATCGCCACCGCCATGCGGAACATCGTGCGCACCGCGTCATCCGCCGTGCCCTTGATGTGGTGCCAAGCCCCGACCCCGGCCACGACGAGCGCCGTGGTCAGGTAGGCCGCCAGCACCATATGCACGAAGCGGTAGGGCAGCGAGGGGTTGAAGATCACCTCCCACCAGTCCTTCGGGATGAACTGGCCGACATCGTTCATCGCAAAGCCCGCGGGCGTCTGCATCCAGCTGTTGACCGAGAGGATCCAGAAGGCCGAAAGCAGCGTGCCGAAGGCCACCATCGTCACGGCGAACATGTAGATCCACTTGTTCACCCGGTTGCGTCCGAACAGCATGATCCCGAGGAAACCGGCCTCGAGGAAGAAGGCCGTCATCACCTCGTAACCCATCAGCGGCCCAATCACCGGTCCCGCCTTGTCGGAGAAATGCGCGAAGTTCAGGCCGAACTCGTAAGACATCACGACGCCCGAGACGACGCCCATGCCGAAGACCACCGCGAAGATGTGTTTCCAGAACTCAAAAATCCTGAGGTAGACGTCCTTGCCGGTGATCATCCTCAGCGCTTCGAGCACCATCAGGTAGCTCGCCGTACCGATGGAAAAGGCCGGGAAAACGATATGCGCCGAAACGACGAAGGCGAATTGCGCCCGCGCCAAGTCGAGTGTCGGTATGTCGAATATACTCATTTCAGTCCGCGTTTCTGCTGGGTTCAAAGGCGAGCTAGACTACTGAGTGGTTACGGCAACCTTGGCTCCGTGGTTCACCTTGTCGCACTGTGGCGGCATGTCGCAGAACCAATGAAATAAGCCCGCGCGGGGTTCCGCACGGGCTTTCAACACTACTTGGACTTTGCGCCGTCAGGCCGCTTGCTTCAGATCCACACTCGCCGGAATGAACTCTTCGTGAAGCGCCTTGATGACGGGCTTCAGGTCGCCGCGTTCGAGCACGAACTGCACATCGACATTGCGCGGACCCTGAGTCGCACCGAGGCTTTCCATGCCCGCTTTCGCGATCGCCTGCAGACCCCGGGTCAGAACCGAGAGGCCTTTCAGGTCACGCCCGATGACCGAAGCCATCGACAGCATGCGCGCCGAGATTTCCGCCGAAGGGTAGATCTCGCAGAGGTCTTTCTCGACCTTCTGGAGCACTTCGATCGGCGCGTCGACATAGTGGGTGATCGTGTTCGCGTTCGACGCTTTCGACACGATGCGCACGCCGTGACGCGTCAGCACTTCGAGGATCTTGGCGTCGTAGCCCTTCACACCGACCATGTCCTGTTCGAACACTTCCAGCGCGATGATATCGAGCCCGGTCACCATCTCGACCGCCGCTTCCTTGGCAGGCTTGTCGTCGATCAGCGTGCCCGGATCGCCCGGGTCGAACGCGTTGGTGACGCGCAGCGGAACATCCGCCTGGCGCAGGGTCTTGGCGGCTTTCGGGTGGATCGCCTCCATGCCCATGTTCGACATCTGGTCGGCCACGTCATAGTTCGTGTGACCCAGCTTGCGCACCTTGCCTTCGCCCACCAGCTTCGGGTCGGCAGAGGACAGGTGGAATTCCTTATGGATGATCGCCTCGCGCGCGCCGGTGAGGGCTGCGAGCATCGAGAAGGTCACCTCGGAATAGCCACGGTCGAATTCCCGCATCAGGCCTTCGGCGCATTGCGCATAGCCCGTCACGATCGGCATTTCGGTCGCCGGGTCGACATCTTTCATCGCACCCATGATCCGGCCTTCGAGGTCGTGATCGGTTTCATCGCGCCAACCGGAAAGGTCGACAAGACGTGCGTTCACGCCGTTGCGCTGCAGCAGGAGCGTGGTGACGAAGGCGGAATGCGCCTCACCCAGACCCGACAGCAGCTCGCGGATCTGCAGCATGTGCTGCGAGAGGCGGAAGTGCCCGTAGGAGCACAGGCGCTGCAGGTCGATCAGGCAGTTGCGCGCGCCTTCGATACGCTCGCGCACGAATTCGGTGGCCTGCGAGATGTCGCCCGGATGCGTCAGCACGCTCTCATGGGCTTCGACCATCGCGGACGAGACGCGGCTCAGCGCCTCGTGCCAGCCATGTTCGCTATCGGCCTTGGCGAATTGTGCATAGACGCCCGCCTCGCCCGACTTCTTATGTTCGAGCAGCAGATTGGTGATGCCACCAAACGCCGAGACGACGAAAATGCGGTTGTAAAGATCGGCGCCCTTGCGGTCTCCGATGAACAGCGTGTCGAGCAGCTCGTTCACGCGGCTCATCGAGGTGCCGCCGATCTTTTCGACTGTGTGATTCTGGTGGGTCAATTTGGCCCCCTTACGAATTTTCCAGTTCTTCGGCCGGCGCATACGAGCCGTCCTCACGGTGAACTTCGTTGCCGGTCACCGGCGGGTTGAAGCAGCAGGCCATGACGAGGTCTTCGTCACCCGCGACGAGGCGGTGATGGTCATGCAGGTTCAGCGCATACATGACACCCGGCTTGATTTCGTGGCGCGTGCCGTTGTCGAGCTCGGTGATGTGGCCGTTGCCCGAGATGCAGTAGACGCTCTCGAAATGGTGCTTGTAGTGGAACGTGTGGTCCGAGCCGGCCTTCAGCGTGGTGATGTGGAAGCTGAAGCCCATCTTGTCGTCGGCGAGCAGCATGCGCACGCTCGTCCAGTCGGCATCCGCCACGGCACGGTCGGTGTTTTTCAATTCGTTGAAGTCGCGAACGATCATTGTCGTGTCTCCGTATCTTAATTTCTTGGTCGCTGGGGGAGGCAGCGGCGGATTATTCCGCCGCGATGTCCGTGCGCTCGCCGGTCACCTCGGTGGCGGCTTCGCGCAGGATTTCCAGACCCTTGCGGAATTGTTCCATCGGCGTGGTCAGCGGTGCGAGGACCTTCACGACCTGGTCGTCATTGCCCGAAGTCTCGATCACGAGGCCTTTTTCGAAGCAGCGGCCACAGATCGCCGAGGCGAGCTCGCCGGTGCCGACATCGACACCCTGCATGAGACCACGGCCTTTCAGGAAGGCACCCGGCACGAGATCGGCCACAGCGGCCAGACCTTCCCGCAGGACGTCCGATTTCACGGCCAGTTCCTTCTGGAACTTGTCGTCGGCCCAGAACTTCTCGATCGCCACGGTGGCGGTCACGAAGGCATGGGTGTTGCCGCGGAAAGTACCGTTATGCTCGGCCGGGCCGAACACGTCATAGTCGGGACGCACCAGAACCAGCGCCATCGGCATGCCGAAGCCCGAGATCGACTTCGCCTGGGTCACGACGTCCGGCATGACGTCCATCTCCTCGAAGGAGAAGAAGGTGCCGGTGCGGCCGCAGCCTGCCTGAATGTCGTCGATGATGAACAGCGCACCGTGCTTGCGTGCGACTTGCTCGACGCCTTTCACGAATTCCGGGCTTGCGGCGTTGAGGCCGCCCTCGCCCTGAACCGTCTCCAGCATGATCGCCGCCGGAGCGTCGATCCCGCCCGAGGCGTCCGAGAGCATCTGGTCGAGCAGCGCGACCGAATCGACACCGTCGGCATAGGCGTCATAGGGCATGCGGGTCACGCCATGCGTATCCATGCCGGCACCACCGCGGTGGTAGCCGTTACCGGTCGCCGCCAGCGCCCCCATGGTCACGCCATGGAAGCCGTTGGTGAAGGCGATGATGTTGGTGCGGCCGGTCGCCTTGCGCGCGATCTTCATCGCGGCTTCGACGGCATTCGCGCCGGTCGGGCCGATGAACATGAGCTTATGGTCCATGCCGCGCGGCGCGAGGATGTGCTCCTCGAACGCGCTCAGGAACTTGGCTTTGCTGTCGGTGTGCAGGTCGAGCGCGTGGCCCATCTTGTTCTCGGTCAGGTGCTCGATCAGCGCCTGCTTCATGTCCGGGTCGTTATGCCCGTAGTTCAGCGACGAGCAACCGGCGAGGAAGTCGATATAGGTGTTGCCCTCGGCGTCGGTCAGTTCCGAGCCTTGCGCGCTGGTGAAAACGGTATCGAAGCCACGGCAGTAGGAGCGGGCCTCAGATTCGCGTTGGGTAAAGATCGTCTTATCCGTCGAATGAACGGTCATGGGGGACTCCATAGAATTGGGGGAATGAGGAGGGGGACGCGCGCGTGAGATCAGGCGGCGGCACGCGCCTCCTCGGGGAAGGTGATGGTGACCATATGCTCGGTCGAGGCATGGCCATCGAAATGGTCTTCTTCGTGGAAGTGCGCCTCATCGGTCAGCTCGCCGCCGATCGAACGCGCGAAGGAGCGGAAGAGCGCCCAGCTCGCTTCGTTGCTTTCGGTGATGGTCGTCTTCAACTTGGTGCAGTCTTCGGCGACGTCGCGCTGGATGAGGTGGCGCAGCATGCGCTTACCAAGGCCAAGACCGCGTGCGTCGGGGGAAACAGCCACTTGCCACACGAAGAACGTGTCCGGCTCGGACGGGGCGATGTAGCCCGAAATCCAGCCGACGACTTCGCCTTCGCGCTCCACGAGGACACAGGTGTCCCCGAAGTGATCGCACTGCAGAAGGTTGCAATACATCGAATTTTCATCAAGCGGCTTGCAGCGGCGGATCAGCTTCCAGATTTCGCTGCCGTCTTCGGACTCCGGCTTACGGAAGACCAGTTTAGAACCCTTCTTGATCGACTCGACTTGCGGCACGGCTCTTTCCTCTCGTTTGCTTCGGTAGCCTAAGTAGTTCATGTGGTCGAAAATTTCAACCACCTAACTAATGGAACCCGGAAAAGTTCCGCTTATAGCCTTATATTCTTGCTTATAAGCCCTAAATACCGTTAGTATGACGAAGCAAATGAGTAAAAACGAACACGATAAGCTTAGCAAAGCCAAGCAATTGCAGAGCACGGAACTCTCTGCGATACTGGGCCGTCTTGATAAAAAAGGGGCCCGCCGCCTGATGGAGCGTGTCGATACGAGCCTGATCGCTTTGCGTAGAATCCTGCGCGCGACCGAAATGTTCGGCCGCGACCTGGCCAAGGCTGCCGGGCTGACGCCTGCGCAGTTCCGCGTGCTGCAGGTGATTTCCGAAAAAGGTTGGTCCACGCCGAAGGCGATCGCCCAGCGCATGGGCGTGAGTCAGGCGACGATGACGGCGCTGATCGACAAGCTCGAGCGCAAGGGCATGGTGACCCGTCAGCGATCCGAGCGCGACCGCCGTCAGACCGATATCGTGATTACCAAACTTGGCGCGAGCGCCATCGACGAAGCCCCCGACGCGCTGCAACAGATCTTCGTGCGCCGCTTCGAGGCGCTGGAAGACTGGGAGCAGGCGCAGATCATCGCCTCGCTCGAGCGCGTGGCCTCGATGCTCGACGCACATGATATCGACGCGGCGCCGGTTCTGGATTGGGGCGACATCTCGGGCAAGCCGAACTGATCGGGCCCGAACCGATCAGGCTTTGACCCATGCCCCATCGGGGCCCCGCGTGAACTCGTCGGCCCCGATTGGCTCGAAGCCCATGTCGCGCGCCCCGTAAAGCGTGATCGACAGAGCGTCGCGCCCCCCTTCAATCACATTGAACGTATTGGGTTCGCCGCGCAGCCGCGAGGACAGCCCCGTCCCCGCCTGCACGAACAGGATGCCCGGCACCGCCGAGAAGGGCGCGACCGATCCGCTGTGCAGATGCCCCGACAGCACGAGATCCGCGCCGCAGTCCGACATCCCCTCCAGCGCATCCCCTGCCCCGTCCATGAGCGCCTTGTCGACCTCGGGCCCATGTTCGAGCGGATGGTGCATCACCGCGATTCGCAGCCTCTCGCCCGCGCTGTCGAACTCGCGACACAGCCGGGAGATCGTACGCTCGGGCACCTTGCCGCGCTGCCACGCGAACCGGTTCACCGTATTCACACCGACCGCCTTCACGCGATCGGTCTCGAAAACCGGCTCCAGATTATGATTGATCGCGGATTTGTAGCGCCCGAAGGGTTTGAGCATCCGCAGGAAGAGGTTGTCGAGCGGCGTGTCGTGATTGCCGGGCACCGAAAGCGTCTCGCTTTCGATCTGCTCCACGAAGCACCGCGCCTGCGCGAACTGGCCGCGTCGGGCGCGCTGCGTGAAGTCCCCGGAAATCACCGTCAGATCCGGCGCGAGACGGTTCACCGCCGTCAGTAGCGGCGTCTCGAGCTCGGGCAGGCTGCGCCCGAAATGCAGATCGGAAAGGTGAACGATACGGGTCATGCGGTCGCGTCTTGGGTCTCGGTGTCCGTGTCCTCGGCCGGCAGCACGATCCAGAGCGGCGCGTCGGACATCTTGAAGCGGTAGGGGCTTTCTTCACGGCATTTCTCCCCGTCGAAGGCCAGCAACCCGCGCCCGCGGGCGGTTTCAATCTCGAAGGATTTCGCGCGGATCAATTCGTAATCCTCGCCCCGTCTGGTCTTGCGGCGCACCAGCCGCGACGACAGGCGAAAGAGGTCGCGGCGGCTCTGCGCCTTCGCGACCAGCACTGCGAAGGCATCGTCGCTGATGACCGTCGCCCCATCGAGCCCGAAGAAATCGAGCTGATAGGCCGAGCGCGCGATGAAGACGAGCGCGGTGCGGCGGTTCCTGGTTTCCCCGTCCGCCGTGATCTTCAGCCGCATCGGGCGCTGGAAGCGCAGGAAGGTCTTGAAGACCGACCAATGCGCGACGATCCGGCGGCGACCCCAACGGGCGTAAATGTCTTCGCGCGCCTTGAGGATCGACGGGTAGATGCCGAGCGACGCGTTGTTCAGAAACACCCGCCCGTTCACCTCGCCGACCCGGATCGGATGGGCGCTGCCCTCGCGGATCGCGCGCGCCGCCTCCTCCGCATCCTCGGAGAGGCGCAGGCCGCGCGCGAAGAAGTTGAATGTGCCGAGCGGCAGCACGGCCATCGGCACCTCCTGCCCCACCAGCGCGCCCGCGACGGCCATTGCAGTGCCATCGCCGCCCGCCGCGACGATCATCTCCGCACCGTCGTCGAGCGCCTTGCGGACGGTCGCCACAATGTCGCTTTCCGGAGACCACCGGTAAAGCGACGCACCGTCACCAAGCGCGTCCATCGCGCGGCGGATCGCCTCTTCATCTTTCGCGTTGCCGCCCGAAGAGGGGTTCGCGATCAGCGCGACCGCCTGTCGGCGCAATGCGACGCTTGGCTCCGGCGGGGTGCCATTCGTCAATTTTTCATCGCCCTTCTCGTCATTCAACCCGGACTGGAGCGCGGATTTCGCGTCTCGATCCACGAGACTGTCAGGCCCCGTATCATACTCCGGCTGGACGGAATCCTTCGGCTCAGTCGTCATGATGTCACCTCTTCGTCGCGGCTGTAACGCCGCAGGGAGGTGGAAAGGTCCGTGAAAAGGTTGCGCCTCGGGACTTGGTTATTTACGACATAGAGTGTCGGAATTTGGCAAGTCTTGCGAACGTTATCGCGTGAGCGTGACTGTGCGAAGATTCCAACCTGGGGAAAAACCGGGACTTATCGCGACCGATATCGCGGCGGCAGCCCGCGCGGATCGCATCAATCAAAGCTGCCGCAACAGGAGGACCTGGATGAACAAGAAAGCGCTTGCCGCGTTACTGACGGCGCTGCCGCTGGCGACCTTCTCGGCGCCTGCTTTCGCCGCAGACGGCGAATGTGGTTCCGTTACCGAAGCCGAAATGAACTGGGCTTCGGCCGGGGTCGCTGCTTGGGTCGACAAGATCATTCTCGAAAACGGCTACGGCTGTGACGTGACGCTGGTGACCGGCGACACGATGCCCACCTTCACCTCGATGAACGAGAAGGGTGAGCCCGACATCGCGCCCGAGCTTTGGGTGAACGCGGTGAAAGTCGCGCTCGACAAAGCCGTCAGCGAAGATCGCCTCGTGATCGCTGCCGAAATCCTCAAGGATGGCGGCGAAGAAGGTTGGTGGATCCCGAAATACATCGCCGACGAGCACCCCGAGATCAAGACGGTCGACGATGCGCTGGCGCATCCCGACCTGTTCCCCGATCCCGAAGAGCCGTCCATCGGTGGCGTCTACAACTGCCCGTCGGGATGGAACTGCCAGATCTCGACCGCGAACCGCTTCAAGGCTCACAAGGCCGAGGAGAAGGGCTTTAAGCTGGTCGACACCGGTTCTGCTGCGGGCCTCGACGGCTCGATCGCCAATGCCTACGAGTCCAAGAAGGGCTGGCTGGGTTACTACTGGGCCCCGACCGCGATCCTCGGCAAATACCCGATGGTCAAGCTCGACGCGGGCGTCGAGGGCGACAAGGAAGCCTGGGACAACTGCAACTCGCAGGCCGATTGCGTCGATCCCAAGCCCAACGCCTACCCGACCTCGGACGTGTACACGGTCGTGACCAAGGAATTCGCCGAGAACAACGCGGTGGCGATGGACTACCTTGGCAAGCGTGAATGGTCGAACAAGACCGTGGGCGAATTCCTCGCATGGCAGGCCGACAACCAAGGCACCAACGAGGACACCGCTTACTACTTCCTCGAGAACTATCCGGACGTCTGGAAGGCATGGCTTTCCGACGACGTGATCAAGAAGGTCGAGGACGCGCTCTGAGCGGGCGATCCGAGATTTTGGCGCGCGTGAGGGGAGCCTCGCGCGCGTTTTCTTTTAACCGGCGCAAATAATCGACCGGAGGACATAACAAGATGGCATCTTCATGCTGGGGCTTGCCGGAACTGCTCTGTGAGTTCCCTTCCCTTCCCAACTCCACCCTGCGCCACATGCGCATGGGCATCGACGACGGGTTTCGCGGCATCGTCCGCGCTTATTCCGATCAAATCGACGCGGCCACCCGGCCGCTTCAATGGTTTCTCAACACTCTCGAACACGCCTTCGTGGACACGCCGTGGTTCATCATCTTCGCGCTGATCCTCGTCGTGGTGTGGTTCGCTTCGCGCAACCCGAAGATCGTGCTCGGCTCGTCCATGGGCCTTGCCTTCATCGGCATCTTCGGCCTGTGGGAGGACACGATGACCACCCTCGCGATGGTCACGGTGGCGACGCTGATCGCGATCGTCCTCGGCCTGCCGATCGGGATCCTGATGGCGCGCTCGGACCGGATGCAGAAAGTCCTGACGCCGGTGCTCGACGTCATGCAGACCATGCCATCCTTCGTCTACCTGATCCCGGTCGTCGTGATCTTCGGTATCGGTAAGGTGCCCGGCGTGATCGCCGTGGTGATCTACGCGATCCCGCCGATGATCCGCCTGACCAATCTGGGCATCCGCCTCGTGGACAAGGAAGTCATCGAAGCCGCGGACGCTTTCGGCGCCAATCCCCGTCAGAAGCTCTGGGGCGTGCAGCTTCCGCTTTCGCTGCCGACGATCATGGCGGGCGTCAACCAGACCATCATGATGGCGCTGGCGATGGTCGTCGTGGCCTCGATGGTCGGCGTTGGTGGCCTCGGTAAAAACGTGCTGCAGGCGATTAACAACCAGTTCTTCACCATCGGCTTCCTGAACGGCTTCGCACTCGTTGCGATCGCGATCATCTTCGACCGCGCGAGCCAGGCGTTCGGCAAGCGGCTGCAGAAACATTCGGAGGCTGGCCATGACTAATGCCACGACCAACACCGATACCGGCAACCGCTCGGGCATCGAGATCCGCAATCTCTACAAGATCTTCGGGGCGCGCCCCAAGGATTACGTGGAGAAGGTGCAGGCCGGCATGGGCAAGGAAGAGCTCAACGACAAGCACAAGCACGTTCTGGGCCTGCAAGACATCAACCTAGACCTGCCGCCGGGCAAGATCTCGGTGATCATGGGTCTGTCGGGCTCGGGCAAGTCGACGCTCATCCGCCACATCAACGGGCTGATCATGCCCACGGCCGGGGAGATCCTCTATAACGGCCGCGACGTGGTGAAGATGAACGAAGAGGAGCTACGGGAATTCCGTCGCCATGAAACGGCGATGGTGTTCCAGAAGTTTGCGCTTCTGCCGCACCGGACCGTGCTGGAAAACACCTGCTACGGGCTGGATATCCAAGGGGTCGACCGGTCGAAATCGGAACCGATCGCGAAGAAATGGATCGAGCGCGTCGGGCTCGCGGGCTACGAGGACAACTATCCGAACCAGCTCTCGGGCGGGATGCAGCAGCGGGTGGGCCTTGCTCGCGCGCTGGCCAACGATGCGGACATCCTGCTGATGGACGAAGCGTTCTCGGCACTCGATCCGCTGATCCGGATGGATATGCAGAAGGTGCTTCTGGACCTGCAGGCCGAACTGAAGAAGACCATCGTCTTCATCACCCACGACCTCGACGAGGCGCTGCGCCTTGGCGACAAGATTGCGATCCTGCGTGACGGCGCGCTCAATCAGGTCGGCACGGGGCAGGAAATCGTGCTGCGCCCGGCGAATGAATACATCGCCGAGTTCGTGCGCGAGGTGAACCGTGGCCGCGTGATCCGCGCCGAAACCATCGCGCTGCCGCTGCCCGAGGGCGAGTTGCCGAAGATGAAGGTCAAAGCCAGCTCGGTGCTCGAAAAGATCGCGCGCCGGATGGCCGATGCCGAGGTGCGTACGGCGACGGTTGTCGACGCGGCCAACAAGCCGATCGGCGTGGTCGACATGACGACGATCCTCACGGCGATGGTCACGCCCGCAAGCGTCGAAGAAGGCGATGACGAGGTCGAGGAAGACAACGCCGCCTGAATACTACGGGGCCGCCGCGTCAGCGTGGCGGCCCTGCCCGGCCAGTGCCGTCAGAGCCAGCTGGGTCCACGGCGCGACAACCGCGTCATATTGGCGCTGGTGTGGTTTCCGATCTGCGTGATCGACGCCGAAATCGCCCGATCCGCCGTTTGCCCCCGCAGAAGCGCGAATGCCGCAGCCTCCGCCGCCGCAGCGACCGCCACGGGCTTTTCCTGCACCATCTGAAGCGATTCGAGCGGGGAGACATCCCAGAGCCCCATCATTCCCGCAACGCGCATCGAAATCACCGCTTGCGCCTCAAAGCCGATCCGCGCAGCCTCGAAGCCAATGCGCATAAAAGACAGGGGACCCATACCAACACCTCGAACCAGAACATCGCTGCAAAGCGACGTCAGGTCGTCAGGATCGCAGGTATCGGTAAAATAAGGCACTCTTCTTCACCGTCGAGCATAGAAAAATCAGATTTTCGCGAGATGAGCATTCGTGAAGCCCTGTTATGGCTTTGACGCACAGACTTTTCGCCTTGTATTCACGGAACTGTGACCCATCCTTTTTACGTCACTCGCGTATTGACAGTACAAGGACGTGAACCAAATGGTTCAAAATCGCGCGCAGGTCGGCCGGCGGGGTCGTATTTGCGTGCAAACAGGGATTCTGACGGGACAGCCAAATGATCAAACGCCTCCTCATCGCCCTCGTCGCGCTCATCCTCGTGGTGGGTGGCGTCGTCGGCTACAATCTTTTCCGCTCGAAGATGATCGCGCAGTTCTTCGCAAACATGACACAGCCCCCCGTGGCGGTTTCGGTCAGCGAAGTGAAGCCGATCACCTGGCAGCCGGGCCTCGAGGCGATCGGCACCGCCGCCGCCGTTCGCGGCACCGAACTGGCCGTCGAAATGGGCGGCACGGTTCAGGAGATCCATTTCAAGGCGAATGACAAGGTCGAGAAGGGCCAGGTCCTCATGCAGATCGACGACAGCTCCGAGCGCGCCGATCTGGCCTCGGCCAAGGCCGCTCAGGACCTCGCCGAGACCAATCTCAAGCGCGCGCGCCAGCTCGCCGACCGGGGCGTGTCCGCCACGTCCAATCTCGATCAGGCCGAGGCCAGCGCGCAGGAAGCGCGCGCAAGCGTCGCGAAGCTGCAGGCCGTGCTCGAGAAGAAGCGCCTGACCGCGCCCTTCGCGGGCATCATCGGCATCCCGCAGGTGGAGGTCGGCCAGTATGTCGGCACCGGCACTACCTATGCGACGCTGCAGGATCGCGACCATATGCGCGTCGATTTCACCCTGTCCGAACAGCAGGCGCGTCACGCCGAAGCGGGCCAGACCGTCAAGGTGAAGACCGAGGACGGCTCGGTCGATCTGGAAGGCCAGATCACCGGCATCGAGCCCAAGATCGATCCGAATTCGCGCCTTGTGACCCTGCGCGCCGAGGTCCCCAATGGTGAAGGGAAACTGACGCCCGGCCAGTTCGTCCATGTCACGGTCGTGCTGCCCTCCGAGGACAACGTGATCGCGCTGCCGCAAACGGTGGTGAGCTCCAACCTCTACGGCGACTCGGTCTTCGTGGTGCGCAAGCAAACGCCCGAAGGCGCGGATCAGCCGCAACTGGTGGCCAAGCAGGTCTTCATCACGCTCGGCCGCCGCTCGGGCACGCTCGTCGAAGTGACCAAGGGGCTGAAGACAGGCGACATGGTCGTCAACGCGGGTCAGAACAAGCTGAACTCCGGCGCGACTGTGAGCATCGACAACGCGATTTCGCCCGATCCCGACGCACCCTCGACCGAAGAGGTGATGAAAGCCTTCGGTATGGAGGGCAACGCGCAGGCAAGCTCCGACACGACGTCGGACGCCCAATCGGACACGACCTCAGACGGCGCGAAGGCGCAGTAAGGCCAAGCCCATGAACATCTCCGAGATCTTCATCCGCCGCCCCGTCCTGTCGATGGTGCTGGGCGCGTTCATGCTCCTGCTGGGCGCGCAGGCCTATTTCAACCTGCCCGTCCGCCAATATCCGGAAGTCGAGGAAACGGTGGTCACGATCACCACCGCCTATCCCGGCGCCTCGCCCGAACTGATTCAGGGCTTCATCACCTCGCCGCTGGCCGCCGCCGTGGCGACCACTGAGAACGTCGATTACGTCACCACCCAGTCGCGGCCCTCGGCCTCGGTCATCTCGGTCCACATGAAGCTCGGGTCGAACTCCGACGCGGCGATGACCGAAGTGCTCTCGAAGGTGCAGCAGGTCAAAGGCCAGTTGCCCTCGGCGGCGAAGGACCCGGTGATCCAGAAGGGCACCGGCCAAACCTTCGCGCTGATGTATCTCGCGGCGCTCAACCCGAACATGACGCCCGAGCAGCTGACAGAATATCTGCGCCGGGTGATCCGTCCGCGCATGTCGACGATTCCGGGCGTGGCTCAGACACAGATCATCGGCGCCTCGGATTACGCGATGCGGGTCTGGATCGATCCGGACAAGCTCGCCGCGCGCGGCGTCACGGCATCGGAAGTCGTGGGCGCGATTCAGGCGTCGAACTTCCTCTCGGCCCCGGGCAAGACGAAGAACGAATACGTCGCCCAGTCGATCACGCTGCAATCCACGCTGCAAACGCCGGAAGCCTTCGGCAAACTGCCGATCTCGGGCAAGGGCGATGACGTGGTGCGGCTGCGCGATGTCGCGAAGATCGAACTCGCCAAGGCCTCCGAGAACGAGATCGTCACTTTCGAGGGCAAGGAAGGCACCTTCCTCGGCGTCTATCCGACGCCTGCCGCCAACCCGCTCGATACGGCGGCGGCGGTGCGCAAGGCGCTGCCCGACATCAACGCCTCGCTCCCCGAAGGCATGAAGATCCAGCTGGTCTACGACTCGACCGAGACGATCTCGGCCTCGATCCACGAGGTGTTCAAGACCATCGGCGAGGCGGTCGCAATCGTGACCGTGGTGATCCTGCTGTTCCTCGGGTCGCTGCGCTCGGTGGCGATGCCGATCGTGACCATTCCGCTCTCGCTGATCGGGGTGCTCGCGGTGCTCTTGGCGCTGGGATATTCGATCAACCTTCTCACACTGCTGGCGATGGTGCTGGCGATCGGCCTCGTGGTCGATGACGCGATCGTGGTGGTGGAGAATATCCACCGACATATCGAAGAGGGGATGAAACCGATCCCAGCCGCCGTGCAGGGCATGAAGGAGATCACCGGGCCGGTCATCGCGATGACGATCACGCTAGCCGCGGTGCTCGCGCCTCTCGGCTTTACCGGCGGGCTGACGGGGCAGTTGTTCCGGGAATTCGCCTTCGCGCTGGCGGGATCGGTGATCCTGTCGGGGGTGATCGCACTGACGATCACGCCGATGATGTCGGGCCGCCTGCTGAGACATGGCGAGTCCAAGGGCTTCCAGGCCTTCGTCGACCGCAATTTCGACCGGCTCTCGGGCTGGTACGGGCGGCGCGTCGATGGCTCGCTCGATTTGCGTGGGATCACCCTGCTCATCGTCGCCTCGCTCGTGGGCGTGACCGGGTTCATGCTGATGAACACCAATTCCGAGCTTGCCCCGGATGAGGACAACGGCGCGCTCTTCGCGATCCTGAACGGGCCGCGCTACGCGACCAGCGAGTACACCCAGAAATATATCGACCAGATCGGGCGCGACACGGCCGATATTCCCGAAGTGCGCACCGATTTCTCGATCGCGGGCTTCGGCGGCGACAGCTCTCAGGGCATCTATATCTGGGCGCTCAAGGACTGGGCGGACCGCAACCGTAGCCAGAAGGAAATCCAGCAGGAGATTCAGGGCGATCTCGGCAAATCGACCGGGTTGAAAGGCTTCGCCTTCGCCCCGCCGTCGCTGCCGGGCACCGGGGGCGGCCTTCCGATCTCGGTGGTGATCCAGTCGATCCACTCCGCGAAACGCGTCGCCGAAGTGGCCGAGGAGATCAAGAACAAGGCGCAGGCCTCGGGCAAGTTCATCGTCGTGCAGAACTCGCTCAACTTCGACAGCCCGCAGGTCAATGTCACGATCGACCGCGACCGGGCGGCGGCGCTGAACGTGCCGGTCTCCGATATCGGCTCGACCTTGGGCTTGCTGGTGGGCGAGGCGTCGGTGGCGCAGTTCGACCGCGACTCCAACAGCTACGACATCATCCCGCAGGTGCCGCAGCGGTTCCGCGCGAACCCCGAAGAACTGGGCCGCTACTTCGTGCGCTCGTCCTCGGGGGCGATGATCCCGCTGTCGTCGCTCGTGAAGATCGACACCGGGGTGAACGCGTCTTCGATCGAACAGTTCGACCAGCTGAACGCGGCCACGATCACGGCGCTGCCGCTGCCCGGTGGCTCCACCGGCGAGGGTGTGCAGACCATCGTCGACATCGCCAAGCAGGTGATGCCCGAAGGCTTCTACGTGAACTATTCGGGCCAGTCGCGGATCGAGACGCAGCAGGGCAACACCATCCTGATCGCCTTCGCGGCGGCCGTGCTGGTGATCTACCTCGTGCTCGCCGCGCAGTTCGAGAGCTTCCGCGACCCCTTCATCATCATGATGACGGTGCCGCTGACGATCTTCGGGGCGGTGCTGCCGCTGAACCTTGGGTTGGGCACGCTCAACATCTATTCCGAGGTGGGGCTGATCACGCTGGTCGGTCTGATCACGAAGCACGGGATCCTGATGGTCGAGTTCGCCAATCAGCAGCGCGAGCAGTCGGGCCTCACCCGCAGGCAGGCCATCGTGAAAGCCGCGCAGACCCGTCTGCGTCCGATCCTGATGACCACCGCCGCAATGGCGCTGGCCGTGGTGCCGCTGATCCTCGCGCAAGGCGCGGGTGCAGAGGCGCGCAAGGCGATGGGCCTCGTGATCTTCTCGGGGATCCTGATCGGGACGATGTTCACGCTGTTCGTGGTGCCGATGTTCTACACCTTCATCGCGCCCTCGGATAAATCGTTCAAGGAAGCGGAAGCGAAGCGTCTGGCCGCAGGCTGACGAATGAAGACAAGGCTGGGGGCTTCGCGCCCCCAGACCCCCGCGGGATATTTGGGCCAAGGCGAAGTGTCAGAGCTTCGCCTTGGCCCAAAATCATTCCGGGGGTGAGATTTCGTGGATAGGAGAGGCTGCCCCTGCCCCGCTCAGAGATGGGCGAGGTAGCTCGTCACGGCGGGGCGCACGCTGGATTGGCCGGCATTGCGCGCCTGCTGGATCACCTGCCGCAGCTCGCCCAGATCGGCGCGGCGGATCAGGTGTTTGACCGGGCCGATCGAGGCGGGCCGCATCGAGAGCGTGCGGATGCCGAGCGCCGCGAAGGTCAGCGACTCGATCGGGCGGCCCGCATCCTCGCCGCAGAAGCTGAGATGGGTATCCGAGACCGCGCAGCGCGCGATGATCCGTTCGAGGAAGTTCAGGAACGACCCGTCGAGCGTATCGTAGCGGCGGCGCACCCGTTCGTTCTCGCGGTCGGCGGCGAAGAAGAACTGCTTCAGATCGTTGCCGCCGATCGAGATGAAATCGCAATCGCGGTAGAAGCTGTCGGGGGCGAAACCGAGGCTCGGGGTTTCCAGCATCGCACCGATGCGCAGCTCTTCAGGCACGGTGCGGCCCAGCTGCGCCTCGCGGTCGCGGACCCGCAGCAGCGTGTCGCGCGCGGCGTAGAATTCCTCGGGCAGCGCGATGAAGGGGAACATGATCGAGGTCGGGCGCCCGTCGGCGGCGCGCAGCAGCGCCTGCAGCTGCATCCGCAGGATCCCCGGCTTGTCGAGCCCCACCCGCAGCGCGCGCCAGCCCATCGCGGGGTTCGGCTCGTCTTGCGGCTTCATGTAGGGCACGACCTTGTCGGAGCCGATATCGAGCGTGCGGAAATTCACCCGCTTGCCATCGGCGGCATCCATCACCCGCTTGTAGAGCTGCACCAGCTCGTTGCGGCG
This sequence comes from Thioclava sp. ISO4, assembly GCF_058105145.1. Classification (NCBI taxonomy): domain Bacteria; kingdom Pseudomonadati; phylum Pseudomonadota; class Alphaproteobacteria; order Rhodobacterales; family Paracoccaceae; genus Thioclava; species Thioclava sp. ISO4. The sequence goes on along the minus strand of NZ_CM176571.1, from coordinate 1,110,750 downwards.
CGGCACCTTGGTGCGGGTCAGGAATTGCAGCTCGGTGCGGAACAGGCCCACCCCGTCGGCGCCGGAGCCCTTCAGCGAAGGCAGGTCCGCCATCAGACCCGCATTCATCATCAGCGAGACGGTCTGGCCCGATTTGTCCATCGCGGGCTGGTCGCGCAGCGAGGCGTAGCGTTTCTGCGCCTCCGCCTGCATCGCGATCTTGTCGCGGAAGGCATGGGCCACGCTTTCCTCGGGCCGCAGATGCACCACGCCCTGATCGCCGTCGACGAGGATCGGATCTCCGTTCAGCGCCTCGGCGGTGATCCGGCCCGCATGGATCACCAGCGGGATCGAGAGCGCGCGGGTGACGATCGCGGCATGCGATCCGACGGAGCCCTCCTCCAGCACCACGCCCTTGAGCTTGCGGTCATAGTCGAGCAGTTCCGCCGGGCCGATATTGCGCGCCACCAGAACCGGGTTCTCCGGCATCTCGGCGCCGGTATCGCTGCCCTGCCCCGTCAGCTGCCGCAGCAGGCGGTTCGACAGGTCGTCGAGATCGTTGAGCCGTTCGCGCAGGTAGGGATCGGGTGCCTTGCGCATCCGGTCGCGTGCGGCGTTCTGTTCCTTCTCGACGGCGGCTTCGGCGGAGAGGCCGGCTGCGATGTCTTCGAGCATCCGCCGCTTCCAGCCCTTCGAGGCCGCGAGCATCTTGAAGGTCTCCAGCACCTGCCGCTGATCCTTGTCGATCAGGGTCGGGCTGGCCAGCATCTCGTCGATCTTGCCGCGCAGTTCGGTGATCGCCTCTTCGAGGCGCGCAGCCTCGGCCTCGGGATCCTCGGCGACCGGGTTCGTCACGACGACGCGCGGCTCGTGCAGCCAGACGCGCCCCTCGGCGGCGCCCTCCTGCCCCGTCGCGCCGCGGAACATGACCGGGAAGCGATGCGTCGCGCCGATCTCGGAATTCTCGCCGCCGGTGAAAGCACCGAGTTCGGTCATTTCGGCCAGCACCATCGCGACGACCTCGAGCCCGTAAAGTTCGTCATCCGAGAAGCTGCGCTCGTCCTTCGACTGCACGACCAGAACGCCCAGCTTCTCGCCCACGCGCTGGATCGGCACGCCGACGAAGCTGGAATAGATCTCTTCGCCCGTCTCCGGCATGTAGCGGAAGCCCGGCTCGGAGGGCGCATCGGCGGAGTTGATCGGACGACCCGACCGCGCCACGCGGCCCACGAGACCCTCGCCCAGCCGCATCCGCGTGTGGTGGACGGCCTCTGCCTTCAGACCTTCGGTTGCGCAAAGCTCGAGCGTTTCGGGATCGCGGAAAAGGTAGATCGAACACACTTCGGTGCCCATCGAATCCGCGATGATCTGGGTGATGTGATTGAGCCGGTCCTGCCCGTCGCCCTCTGTGGCCAGCGTATCGCGCAGGCGTCGCAATAGCGTGCGACTATCACTTTCGCTCAGTTCCACCATCCGCGCAGGTCGTCCCTGTTTCTGCGGCCCTTCGGGTTACTCAGGCCTTGTCGAGTTCGAAGGCATCATGCAGGGCCTGAACCGCCAGTTCCAGATATTTGCGGTCGACCAGCACCGAAATCTTGATTTCCGACGTAGCGATAACCTTGATGTTCACGTTTTCAGCGGCCAGCGCCTTGAACATCTTCGCCGCGACCCCCGCATGGGAGCGCATACCGATGCCCACGACGGAGATTTTCGCCACGTCTTCGTCGGCGACCAGCTCGTCGAACTTGATCAGCCCGGCGTCGCGGGCGTCTTCCATCGCCTTGCGGGCGCGGGCGACCTGATTGACCGGGCAGGAGAAGGTCATGTCGGTGACCTTGACCTCATGCTCGGCCTGACGCTCGGAGATGTTCTGGACGATCATGTCGACATTCACCCCCGCATCGGCGAGCGGCCCGAAGATCGCGCTGGCGATGCCGGGGCGGTCTTCGACCGTCACGAGGGTCATTTTCGCTTCGTCGCGGGAAAAGGCGACGCCGGAGACAACTTTCGATTCCATGATTTTATCCTCGTCGCAGACCAGAGTGCCCGAATTCTCCGTGGTTTCCTCGAAGGAGCTTAGCACGCGCAGCGGCACCTTGTAGCGCATCGCGAGCTCGACCGAGCGGGTTTGCAGAACCTTCGCCCCGAGGCTCGCGAGTTCCAGCATCTCCTCGAAGGCGATGCGGTCGAGCTTGCGCGCCTTGGAGGAGACGCGCGGGTCGGTGGTGTAGATGCCGTCGACATCGGTGTAGATGTCGCAACGCTCCGCGCCGAAGGCGGCGGCGAAAGCCACGGCGGTCGTGTCGGAGCCGCCCCGGCCGAGCGTGGTGATCCGGTTTTCCGGCGAAAGCCCCTGGAAGCCCGCGATCACCGCGACCTTGAAGCCCTCGGAGAATTTCTGGTCGAGATTTTCGCGCGGGATCGACACGAAGCGCGCCGCGCCATGCGCCGAGGTCGTGTTGATCGGCACCTGCCAGCCCTGCCAGCTGCGCGCGGAGACACCCATCTCCTGCAGGCGCAGCGACATCAGCCCGGCTGTGATATTCTCGCCCGAGGCGACCACGGCGTCATATTCGCGCGCGTCATAGAGCGGCGAAGTGGTCTCGACCCAGTTGACGAGTTCATTGGTCTTGCCCGACATCGCCGAGACAATCACGATGACATCGTAACCGCGTTCGACTTCGCGCTTCACCTTTTCGGCGGCGTTGGCGATCCGGTCGAGATCGGCGACGGAAGTGCCGCCGAATTTCATCACCAGAATGGGCATGGAAATCCCCCTTGGGCAGAGTCGGGCCTCTGCTAGCTCAAGCCGTTGAGCCGCGCAAGAGATTTGGCGTTTTGAAGGCCTCAGATCGGCACTGGGGCGCTGCCCCTCTTCGCTTTCGCGAATTCACCCCGGGATATTTGGAAAGAGCGAAAAGGGTCAGTTCGTCTTGCGCGTGGACAGGAAGGGGAGCGGCAGAACCGGCAGCCCGTCCTCCAACATCTTGCGCGCCTCTTCGGGCTTCGCCTCGCCGTGAATCGCGCGCCTTTTGGCGGTGCCCTCATGCATCGCCCGCGCTTCCGTGGCGAAATTCATGCCGACGTAATCCGAATTTTTCTCGATCTCGCGGCGCATCGCGGCGAGGGCCTGTTCGGCCTCGGATCGCGGCTGCGAAAGAGGGCGGTCGGGGGCGGACTCATCCGTCTTGCGCGTTTGTGCGACAGGCGGTGCCATCAGCGATTTCTCGATCTTTTTCGCACCGCAGATCGCGCATTCCAACTGGCCTGCGGCTTTGAGCGCCTCGAACCCGGAGGCCGAGGGGAACCAACTGTCGAAGCGGTGCTCATTCTCGCATTGCAGCGTATAACGGATCATGTCTGCATCTCCCGGATGCATATGCAAATAAGCGTTTCAGGCCGTTATGCAAGCGCGTCGCCGTCGCTCAGAGCCGTGCGAGGAGCGCCTTTGCAAGGCTTTCGACATCCGCAGGCGGGCCAAGAGCCTTCCGGGCAGCGCGCGCAATATCGGCCTGCGCGTCGGCGTCAATCGTAGTGAAGGCCGCCGCAAGATCGGCTTCGGTTTCGCAAAGCCGCGCCCCGCCTGCCGCATCGAGCGCGGCATAGGCATCGGCGAAATTCGCGACATGCGGGCCGTGCAGCAAAGCGCAGCCGAAGCCCGCGGGCTCATAAGGGGTATGGCCACCCTTTTCGACCAGCGAGCCGCCAACGAAACACAGGCCTGCGCTGGCATACCAGCGCCCCATCTCGCCCAGCGTATCGGCCAGATAGACCTCCGCCGTCGCGGGTTCATCCTTCGAGCGGGTGGTATGAGGCAGCCCGGCCTTGCCGATCAGCGCCGCGATCTCGGGCGCGCGGCGCGGATGGCGCGGAGCGAGGATCAGGCGCAGGCCGGGGCGGCGCGCGCGCGCCTTCGCGAAGGCGGCAAGGATCGGCGCGTCTTCCCCCTCATGAGTCGAGGCAGCCAGAACCGTGTCGCTGCGCGGCCAGTCGAGCGGCACCCCGGGCGCGACGGTGATCGCCGTCTTGAGATTGGCAGGCGGCATCAGTCGGTCGCGCGGCAGGCCAAGGTCAAGGAACCGCGCCTCGGATCCCGCATCCTGCGCCGAAAGCGCGGTGATCTGCGCGACCATCGGCTGCGCGATCCCGATCTTGGCCCAGCGCGCCACCGAACGCGCCGACATCCGTGCACCGATCACGAAGATCGGCCGCCCCGCATCGGCCATCAGCGCCATGCGGTTCGGCCAGAGCTCATTCTCAATCACGACCAGCGCCTGGGGCTCGTGGCGCGACAGAAACCGCCGCAGCACGGCGCGATGATCGAGCGGGGCCATGCGGATCGCGATGCGCGGATCGGCCCAGCCCTGTCCCAGCTCGCGCGCCGTCACCGTGTTCACCGTCACCAACAGCTGCAACGCGGGATCTGCGGCCAGCAGCGCATCGATTAGAGGCTTGGCGGAGGTCAGCTCTCCATTCGAGGCGGCATGCAGCCACAGACGGCGCTGCGCGGCCTCCCCGCCGCCCAGCCGCTCCGCGAGAGCCGTCCAGCTTTGCCGCCCGCGCAGAACGCGCCAGAGCAGCGCCGCCAGAACAGGCAGGCTCGCGATACTGACGAGAAGGCGGTAGAGGACCATGAAAGGCTCCGGCAGGATTTGCGCCATAGAACGGATCACCCCCCTCACAGGCAAGCCCCTCCTTGCGTTTTCGCAAAGCTACTTTGCGCGAATGAACGGGTCATGGCCTTGTTTCCCGCGCGGCAGCTTGCGAAAGTCTTGCCCGGAGGCGCAGTTCGGGAGGGGCTAATGGAGCAATACGATTACATCGTGGTCGGCGGTGGCAGCGCAGGCTGCGTTCTGGCGAACCGTCTGTCGGAGAACCCCAAGCACAAGGTGCTGCTGCTCGAAGCAGGCGGGCGCGACAATTACCACTGGGTGCATATCCCGGTGGGCTACCTGTACTGCATCGGCAATCCGCGCACCGACTGGGGCTACAAGTCGAAAGCCGATGCTGGTCTGAACGGGCGCGAGCTGCTCTATCCGCGCGGGCGTATCCTTGGCGGCTGCTCCTCGATCAACGGCATGATCTACATGCGCGGTCAGGCGCGCGATTACGATATGTGGGCGCAGTCGGGCAATCCCGGCTGGAGCTGGGACGACGTGCTGCCGCTGTTCAAGAAGCAGGAAGATTTCTATCGCGGCGAGAGCGACCTGCACGGCGCGGGCGGCGAATTGCGGGTGGAGGAAGCCCGCGTGCGCTGGGAGATGCTCGACACCTTCCTCGAGGCCGCAGAAGAGGCCGGCTTCCCACGCACCGACGATTTCAATACCGGCACGAACGAGGGCGGCGGCTATTTCCACGTCACGCAGAAATCCGGCTGGCGCTGGAGCGCTGTGAAAGCCTTCCTGAAGCCTGCGATGCAACGCCCCAACCTGCGGATCGAGACCAATGCGCAGGTCGAGAAGCTGCTGATCGAGGAGGGCCGCGTCCTCGGCATCCGCTATAACCAGAACGGCCAGAGCCACGACGTGAAGGCGGGCGAGACGGTTCTCTCGGCAGGCTCGGTCGGCTCGGTGCAGATTCTCGAGCTTTCGGGGATCGGGCGCGGCGACGTGCTGTCCGAGCATGGCATCACCCCGGTCGCCGAGGTCGATGGCGTGGGCGAGAACCTGCAGGATCACTTGCAACTGCGCCTCATCTACAAGGTTTCGGGCGTCAAGAGCCTGAACACCATGTCCTCGACCCTTTGGGGCAAGGCGAAGATCGGCATGGAATATGCGCTGTTCCGCTCGGGTCCGATGTCGATGTCGCCCTCGCAGGTGGGCATCTTCACGCGCAGCTTCCCCGAGAAGGAGACGCCCGATCTGGAATATCACGTCCAGCCGGTCAGCCTCGACAAGTTCGGCGATGCGGTCCACCCCTTCCCCGGCATGACAGCGAGCGTGTGCAACCTGCGCCCCGAAAGCCGTGGCCATGTGCATATCACCTCGCCCGATTTCCGCGCCCATCCCGAGATCGCGCCGAATTACCTCTCGACCGAGGGCGATCGCCGCGTCGCCGCCGAAGCGATCCGACAGGTCCGCCGCGTGGCCTCGCAGCCAGCGTTCTCGAAATACAAACCCGAGGAATACAAGCCCGGCCCGGACTATCAGACCGAAGCCGAGTTGGTGAAAGCGGCGGGCGATATCGGCACCACGATCTTCCACCCCGTCGGTACCTGCCGGATGGGCTCGGATGACGGCGCGGTGGTGGACTCGCGGCTGCGGCTGAAAGCGCTGAAGGGCCTGCGCATCGCGGATGCTTCGGTGATGCCGACGATCACCTCGGGCAACACCAACGCGCCGACGATGATGATCGCCGAGAAGGCGGCGCAGATGATCCTCGAAGACGCGAAGAGCTGAGGGTTCAGAGGGGGCGCTGCCCCCGCTCCTTCGGAGCCCCCCGGGATATTTTCGCCAAGAGGAAAAGAAACGTTCTTCCTCTTGGTCTAAACATCCCCGCCGGAGGCATTCGACCGCGACCAGAGGCGCGGCGCTTCGATCACGTGGAGATGCGGGCGACAAGCTCCTCGCGCAGAACGCCCTCATCGGTGCCGGTGTCGCGCGCAAGGCGCTTGAGACCGAAATGGACGCGGGCGATTTCCTGATAATAGCTGGTGAAGGCGTAGTTGACGGCGGCACCTGCGACCGCGCCAAGAACCGGGGCCGCCTGAGCCGCAAGCTTTTGCCCCAGCACGATCGACAGGCGCGGCGCGACCTTGGCGATCAGCGACTTCATGCTCGGCCCGGTGATCGTGGCCCGCGCGGCGAGGAAGCTCAGGTCCATCCCGTCATCATCTTCGAGCGGCCCGGCAGAGGCGAAGACCCGCAGGCATTCGAGCCGCACCTCTTCCGAGGCCGGATCGAAGCCATGTTCGGCGGCGATGCCCTGTATGGCGCGCAGGAGCATGGTGACCGTGAAGGGCAATTCGGCGAGCGAACTGCCCAGGCCCCCGACGCCGCCCGCAGCCCCCATCGCGGTGGTCAGCGTCCGGTTCATCCAGTCGGGCCGGTCCGAGACGATCCCGCGCGAACGCTCAGCAGCGGTCATCGCCCCTGACAACGCGCGTTCGGTCGCCCCGTCGAGCCCATTGCGGACCGGGGTGGGCAATTTGCCCAGCAGCCCCTCGGCAGAGCCTCCGATATAGCCGATCACCTGCATCACCACGCCGCCCGCCGCGCGGTGGCGTTTCGCGAGCGAGTCGAGCTGTCCCAGAATCGCCGGGTCGCTCACGGGGGGAAGAATATCTGCCATCATCGCCTCCTTGCCTTTCCCTGATATGGGGCGGCGGGGGCGCTTCGGCAATCAGTCGTCTTTCTCGACCTGACCGCGCACGCCCTCCCAGGCGCCGGGCACCAGTTCGAGCCCCAGAACGCGGTCGGGATTGGTGGGCGGCGGCATCTCGACATCGTCGAGCTTTGAAAAGCCAAAGCGCTGGTAATAGGGCGCATCGCCCACCAGCAGCACCCGCTCCCAGCCCAGATCGGCAGCGCGCGAGAGGCTTTCATGCATCAGGATTCCGCCCAGCCCTTCGCCCTGCCGCGTCGGGTGGACCGCGATCGGCCCCAGCAGCAGCACGCGCTTGCCGCCCACCCTGACCGGCCAGAAGCGGATCACCGCCGCGAGGATGCCGTCCTGGCGCAGCGTGAGGCAAAGCGGGCGCACTGGATCGACCCCGTCGCGCAACCGGTAGGAGGACAGCGCCGTGCGACCCGGCGCGAAGCAGAGGTCATAGAGCGCCTCGACTTCCCACCAGTCTTCCGCTGTCTCTTGTTCGAGCTGATACATACGCCCGCCGCCCCTTTCAGGCTGCCCCTTTCCTGCGCGGTAGCATGCGCTAAGTTCGGGATCAAACAGGAGAAAGCATGTTCTATCGCACCTCGGATGGCCACCCTCTCGCCCATAACCCGTTCAATTCCATCGTCGCCCCGCGTCCGATCGGCTGGATTTCGACGCGCAGCGAGATGGGCGACAACCTTGCGCCCTACTCCTTCTTCAACGCGGTCGCCTATACGCCGCCGCAGGTGATCTTCTCCTCGACCGGGGTGAAGCCCGACCGCGACGGCACGAAGGACAGCGTCTCGCAGCTGCGCGAAGCGGGCGTGTTCTGCGCCAATCTCGTGACTTATGCACTGAAGGATCAGATGAACGCCTCCTGCGCGAACTTCCCTGCTGGCACGGATGAGTTCGCCGAATGCGGGATCGAGAAGGCGGAATGCGAGACCATCGACTGCCCGCGTGTGGCGGCGGCGCCCGCGTCGCTCGAATGCCGCGTGGTGCAGGTGATCAAGCTTCTGGGCGAGGGCAATTACCTCGTGCATGGCGAGGTGACGGGCATCCATATCGCCGATGATTGCCTGAAGGACGGGATCTATTCGCCGCCTGACCGTCTGGTGCGGCTCGGCAATCGCGGCGATTACGCGGCCGTGTCGGAAACCTTCGAGATGCTGCGGCCTAAGCTCTGACCCGTGCGCGGGCCCGGCTGCGGCGGCCTTCGATCAGCGTGTAGAGGCCGCTCGCCACGATCAGGGCTGCGCCCACGATCATCGCCGCATCGGGCCGCTCGCCGAACACCACCGCGCCGAGGATCAAAGCAAAGATCAGGCGGGTGTAGCGGAAGGGCGTGATGACCGAGACCTCGCCCATCCGCATCGCCTTGGTCAGCGACCAATAGGCGAGGCTGCCGAAGGCCACCGCACCGGCCACGTCGCGCAGCGCGAAGAAATCAGGCGTCGTCACACCGCCGAAGATCAGCAGGATCAGCACGCCGGTCGGGATCAGCATCATGAAGCCGTAGAAGCTGAGCTGGAAATTCGACAGGACCGGCGGGCAGGCGCGCGTCGCCAGATCGCGCCCCGCGAAGCCCAGCATCCCCAGCACGGTCCAGAGGGCAGCCGGGACGAAACCGTCGAGGCCGGGGCGCAGCACGATCAGCACGCCGATGAACCCGATCCCCACCGCGACCCAGCGGCGGATGCCGACGCGTTCGGAAAACACCACCGCTGCACCTGCGACCACCACGAGCGGCGTCGCCTGCAGGATGGCGGAGGCGTTCGAGAGCGGAGTCAGTGCGATCCCAAGCGTGTAGCCGAGGCGCCCCACCACTTCGAGCGCGAGCTTTATCAGGAGCGGTTTCGAGGCGAGCGCCGGATGTAGCAGCCGCTGACCGCGCGCGGTGATGAGCACGCCGAAGACCACCATCCCGCCGAGGCCGAACAGCATCAGCACCACGCCCACCGCGAGATGGGTAGAGGCGGATTTGACGAACATGTCTTCCATCGCGAAGGCCGCCATCGCGACGACCATCAGCACCGAGCCGCGGATATTTTCCATAGATTCTCCCGTGGGGACTCCCATATCCCCCTGCGCCGATAGACCGCGCGGCAAGTGGCTGCAATCCCTCTTTCCTCCCGGGGCCGTGGCGCTTAGGCTCGCCGCGACGCGGAAAAGACAGGCGAAGGATGCGCAGAATGGACAGAATGATCGGGGTGATCGGCGGCTCGGGCGTCTATCAGATCAACGGGCTCGAAGGGGCCGAATGGATCACCGTCGAGACGCCGTTCGGCGCGCCCTCCGATCAGGTGCTGACCGGCACGCTCGACGGTGTAAAGATGGCCTTCCTGCCCCGCCACGGGCGCGGCCATGTCGAGACGCCGACCACCGTTCCCTACCGCGCCAATATCGCCGCGATGAAACAGCTGGGCGTCACCGATCTGGTCGCCGTTTCCGCCGTGGGCTCGCTGAAAGAGGCCTATGCGCCGGGCGATTTCCTGATCGTGGACCAGTATATCGACCGCACCTTCGCCCGCGAGAAGACCTTCTTCGGTCCCGGCATGGTGGGCCATGTCTCGGTGGCGCATCCCGTGTGTGCAGAGCTGTCGGCCGCCTGCGCCGAGGCCGCGCGCAAGACCGGCGTGAGCGTCCATGAGGGCGGCACCTATGTCGCGATGGAGGGCCCGCAATTCTCGACCAAGGCCGAGAGCGAGCTTTACCGCCAATGGGGGGCCGACGTGATCGGCATGACCGGCATGCCCGAGGCCAAGCTCGCCCGCGAGGCAGAGCTGCACTATGCCTGCGTCGCAATGATCACCGATTACGACTGCTGGCACCCCGATCATGATGCCGTGGATGTGGCGCAGGTCGTTGCCGTCGCGATGAAGAACGCCGATAAGGCGCGCGATCTGGTCGCGGCTCTGCCCGGTCTGCTGAAGGGCACTGCGGGCGATTGCGCCACCGGCTGCACCCACGCCCTCGACAGCGCGATCATGACCGCCCCCGACAAGCGCGACCCCGAGATGGCGCGCAAACTGAAGACCATCGCGGGCCGTGTGCTCGACCTCTGAGGATCCCATGACCAACGTCAAAGACTATATCCGCACCATCGCCGATTTCCCGCATGAGGGGATCATGTTCCGCGATGTGACGACGCTTTTCGCCGATCCGCGCGGCTTCCGCATGGCGATCGACCAGTTGCTGCACCCTTGGGCGGGCCAGCAGATCGACAAGGTCGTGGGGCTGGAGGCGCGCGGCTTCATCATCGGCGGCGCGATCGCGCATCAGCTGTCGAAAGGTTTCGTGCCGATCCGCAAGAAGGGCAAGCTGCCCGGTCAGACGATCTCGCAGGCCTACCAGCTGGAATATGGCGAGGCGGTTATGGAGATGCACGAGGATGCGATCAAACCCGGCGAGAAGGTTCTGGTCGTCGACGATCTTCTGGCCACCGGCGGCACCGCGCAGGCGGGCATCCAACTGATCGAGCGCGTCGGCGGCGAGATCGTGGGCCTGTCCTTCATCGTCGATCTGCCGGAACTGGGCGGGCGCAAGCTGCTCGAAGATCGCGGCATGAATGTCAGCGTTCTGTGCGAATTCGAGGGGGCGTGAGCCCCCGTCCCGTCCCCGCCATTCTCGCGGTCGTGATCCGCGACGGGCAGGCGCTGCTGGTCCAGCGGGCGAACCCACCCGATGCCGGGCTCTGGGGTTTTCCCGGCGGCAAGGTCGAGTTCGGCGAAACGCTACTTGCAGCGGCAGAGCGCGAGTTGCTGGAGGAGACCGGCGTGCAGGCGCGGGCCACCCATGCCTTCAACGCGCTCGACGTCCTCGCCGAGGATGGAAAGGGCACGCTGGAGCATCACTTCGTGCTGATCGCAGTCGAATGCCAGTGGCAGGCCGGAGAGCCGGTCGCGGACGACGACGCGCTGGATGCGCGCTGGGTCGATATCGACCGGATGGAGGAAGAACTGTCCCTCAGCCGCGACGTGGCGCGGATCGCGCGGCAGGCCGCCGCACTGGGACCGCGTTAACGTCTTTCTTACGCGAATCGACCTAACCTGAGCGGGCCTGATGGTTCGGCTGCTTGCAATGACACGTGAACCAGAACGCCGCGCTCCGCCTGCTCTCCTGGCGGGGCGCGTTTCTCTTGGCCCTCAGCGCTCCGCCAGCACCGCGCCGGGGTTCAGGATGCCTTTCGGGTCCAGCGCCGCCTTGATCGCGCGCATCGCGGCCAGTTTGCCCGGATCGCCGTAACGCTCCAGATCGCCCACCTTGAGCCGCCCGATCCCGTGCTCGGCCGAGATCGAGCCGCCAAAGCGGTCGACCAGATCGTAGACCGTCTCGGGGATCGCGCGACGCAGGTTCTCGTATTCCTTGCGGTCGCGCCCCTCGGCGGGGAACGCGTTGAAATGCAGGTTGCCGTCGCCGACATGGCCGAAGCAGTTGATGCGGATATTGCCGAGGTCGAGAAGCGCGCCACGCGCCTCTTCGATGAAAGCAGCCAGTTTCGGCAGCGGCAGCGAGATGTCATGGCTCGAGATCGACCCGATTCGCTTGTTCGCTTCCGGCAGACTCTCACGCAGGGTCCACATCTGGGCGCGCTGGCTTTCGGAACTGGCGATCACCCCATCGCTGACCAGCCCCTCGGCCGCCTCGAATAGCTCTGCCAGCGCCTCCTCCGGTGCCAGCCCTTCGGGCAGACCGATCTCGATCAGCACCGACCAGTCGGGGCGCGCCTCAAAAGGGTGATGCACCTCCGGCCCGACTTCGTCGAGAAAGCGCAGCCCCTGCCCCGAGATCATCTCGAAGGCCGAAACGCAGCCCGGCATCCGGGCCTCGGCCAGTTCCAGCAGTTCCAGCGCGGCGGCGGGGCTTTCGACCACCATCATCGCCGTGCCGACTGCCGCCGGGCGCGGGAACAGCCGCAGGGTCGCCGCCGTGATGATCCCGAGCGTGCCTTCCGACCCGATCAGCAGGTCCTTCAGATCGTAGCCGGTATTGTCCTTGCGCAGATGCTTGAGGCCCGAGATCACCGTGCCATCGGCCAGCACCGCCTCGACGCCCAGACACAGCTCGCGCGCATTGCCGTAGCGCAGCACGTTCACCCCGCCCGCATTGGTCGCCAGCACACCGCCGATCCGGGCAGAGCCCTGGCTTGCGATGCTCAGCGGGAACAGCCGCGCCGCGCCTTCCGCTGCCTGCTGCGCCTCGAGCAGCGTCGCGCCGGCCTCGATCTCCAGCACATGGCCAGTGACCGCGCGCACGGCATTCATTTTCTCGAGGCTCAGGATGACCGGTGCAGGTCCGTCTTCGGTGATCTGGCCGCCGACCAGACCGGTGCCCCCGCCATAGGGCAGCACGGCGACGCCCGCCGCGTGGCAGTGCTTCAGAACCGCCGCGACCTCTTCGGTCGACGTCGGCTTCACCAGAACTCCGCCAAGACCGTGGTACCGCCCGCGCGGTTCTTCGAGGTAAGACGCGCCCGGCGCCCCGAGGCTCAGGCCCGGCACCGCGTTCCGCAGCGTCTCGACGAAACTTTCATCAGCGGCGGTGCGCATCTCTGCCTCCTTCGGCTTGGCTGAAATATCCCGGGGGGTGAGCCGGGATCAGCGGCCTTCCAGTGGAAGGACGCCCCGGCGAACGCCCGTAGCGCAAGCGAAGGGCCGGACGTCCGTCGCCAGCATATCCGTTCCTATCGGACATCCGTCCGTCCCCGGCGATCCGAGCGCAGGTTGGAATAGAGGACGTGATTGCGCCAGCGCCCGTTGATCTGCAGGTAGCTCTGCGCGACGCCCTCATATTTGAAGCCGGATTTCTCCAGCACCCCGCGCGAAGCCGCGTTCTCGGGCAGGCAGGCCGCCTCGATGCGGCTCAGGTCGAGCTTGGTGAAAGCGTAGTGCACCACGGCTTCGATCGCCTCTCGCATGTAGCCCTGACGCGCGTGGCGTCGGCCGATCCAATAGCCCAGCGTGCCTGCCTGCGCAGGTCCGCGCCGGATATTGTCGAGCGTGATCGCCCCCAGAAAGATGTCGTCGCGGCGCGAGAACAGGAAAACGGGAACGGCGGTGCCATTCGCAATCGCGCGCGCCGCCCAATAGACCCGGTTCGAGAACGCCTTGCGGCTGAGGTGATCGGCGGACCAGCTCGGCTCCCACGGGACCAGGAAGTCGCGGCTGTCCTCGCGCAGGCTGGCCCACGGACGATAATCCCCATGCTGCGGCGGACGCAGGATCATGCGATCCGTATCGATCCGCAGCTGACGACGACGCGCGAACATCAGGCGGCGAGCCTTTCGCGCAGCTCCCCGAGCTCGGGCGCATCCTTGACCGGCCCGTAAAGCGCCATGGCCGTGCGCCCGCCAGTGGCGAGCCGTTCCCCGAAGTCGCGCACCGCATCGCGGGTGACGCTGTCGATCCGCGCCGAGGCCTCGTCGATCCCGGGCACCCGGCCCCAGATATAGAGGCTGCGCGCCATGCGTTCCGCGCGCGCCGAGGCGCTTTCCAGCCCCATGAGAAGCCCCGCCTTGATCTGGGCGCGGGCGCGGGCGATCTCGACCTCGGTCATGTCTTCGGCCGCGCGTTTCAGCTCGTCGATGGTCAGTTCGGCCAGACCGCGCACCTCGTCGCCGGAGGTGCCCGCATAGACGGTGAACATGCCGGTATCCTCGTAGGCGCCGGCCTGCGAGAAGATCGTGTAGCACAACCCGCGCTCTTCGCGGATCTTCTGGAACAGGCGCGAGGACATCCCCCCGCCCATCGCCACCGAATAGACCTGCGCGGTGTAGAGATCGGCATCGCGATAGCTTGGCGACTCGATGCCAAGCGCGAAATGCGCCTGTTCGAGCTGTTTGATCTCGCGCCGCTCGTTGCCGACCCATTTCGCGGGATAGGGCGCGGGGTTCAGCGCAGGGCGCAAGTCGCCGAAGATATCCTCGGCGCGCTTCACGATTTCCGCGTGATCGACCGCGCCAGCCGCCGAAAGGATCATCTGATCGGGGCCGTAATGTTCGGTCACGAAAGCCGAGAGGTCGTCGCGCGCGAAGCTGCGGACCTTCTCCGCCGGGCCAAGGATCGTGCGGCCCATCGGCTGATCGGGGTACGCGGCCTCTTGCAGCCAGTCGAAGATCACGTCGTCAGGCGTGTCGAGCGATTGACCGATCTCTTGCAGGATCACGCCGCGCTCCACCTCGATCTCGCGCTGATCGAAGACCGGGTTCAAGAGGATGTCCGAAATCACGTCGAGCGCGAGCGGCACGTCCTCGGCCAGCACGCGGGCGTAATAGGCGGTCATCTCGCGCGAGGTATAGGCATTGATATAGCCGCCCACGTCTTCGATCGCTTCCGCGATCTGCAGCGCGGAGCGCGTCTTGGTGCCCTTGAACGCCATATGTTCGAGGAAATGCGCGATGCCGTTCTGCTCGGGGCGCTCGTGGCGGCCACCGGCCGTGATCCAGACGCCGATCGCTGCAGAGGCGAGGCCCGGCATCGACTCGGTGATGATGCGCAGACCGTTCTTCAGGGTGGTCATTTCGATCATGTGCGGCGGCGCTCCCGGATCAGGGCTTCGAGGTCTGCGAGATCGTTCGGCACGCGGGTCACGCGCTCCTCGCGGGTGAACAGGTCTGCCATGCGCGGCGGCAGGTCGGGGCGGATGCCCGTCGCCTCTTCCACAGCATCGGGGAACTTGGCGGGATGCGCGGTCGCGAGCGTGATCATCGGCGTGGCCGGGTCACGCGCGACCGCCGTTTTGCCGACGTTCACGCCGACCGCGGAATGCGGGCAGAGCAGTTCGCCGGTTTCCTTGAGCGTATCACCGATCTCTTCCATCGTGCGCGCCTCGCCGACCGAGCCGCTGTCGTAGATATCGCGCAGCGCACCGATGGCGTTTTCGGAGACGGTGAAGGAGCCTTCGGCTTTCAGCTCGTCCATCAACTTCTCGATCGCGGCCCCGTCCTTGCCATAGGCCCAGAACAGCGCGCGTTCGAAGTTCGAGCTCACCTCGATATCCATCGACGGCGAGATCGAGGGCGTGACGCCCTGCTTGGTATAGTCGCCCTTTTCGAGGCAGCGGTGCAGAATGTCGTTCTGGTTCGTCGCGATCACCAGACGCTCGACCGGCAGACCCATTTCCTTCGCGAGGAAGCCCGCGAAGATATCGCCGAAATTGCCGGTGGGCACGGTGAAGGACACTTTGCGATGCGGCGCGCCAAGCGCCACGGCGGAGGAGAAGAAATACACGATCTGCGCCAGCACGCGGGCGAAGTTGATCGAGTTCACGCCCGCCAGACCGACCTCGTCGCGGAAGTCGAAATCGTTGAACATGTCCTTAAGCTTGCCCTGACAATCGTCGAAATCGCCGTCGAGCGCGAGCGCGTGGACATTGCTCTCGATGGGCGTCGTCATCTGCCGGCGCTGCACTTCGGAGACACGGCCATGCGGGAAGAGGATGAACACATCGACATTGTCGAGCCCGCGGAAGGCCTCGATCGCCGCCGAGCCGGTATCGCCCGAGGTGGCGCCGACGATGGTGATCTTCTGGTTGCGCTTTTGCAGTTCGATCTGGAACAGCTGCCCGATCACCTGCATCGCGAAATCCTTGAACGCGAGCGTGGGGCCGTGGAACAGCTCCAGCAGGAAATGGTTCGGCGCCAGCTGCACCATCGGCGCGCGGGCGACATGGCCGAAACCGGAATAGGCGCGCGTGATGGCGCCGCGCAGTTCCTCGTCCGAGAAGGTCTCGGAGACGAAGGGCTTCATCACGCGGAACGCGACTTCCTCGTAGGGCTGCCCCGCGAGCGCGGCGATCTCGTCGGCGGAGAACTGCGGCACGGTCTCGGGCACGTAAAGCCCGCCGTCACGGGCAAGCCCCGTCAGCATCGCATCGCCGAAATTCAGAACCGGGGCTTTGCCCCGAGTGGAAACATAACGCATCGTCAATCCTCAGGCCTGTTGCCGCCTGATACGCCAGAGAAGAAAGATTGTCATCCCAGCCCAGACGATTGCGAGCAAAAACCAGGTGATCGCATAGCCGAGGTGGTCATTCGGGATGCCGGTGATGGTGACGGGGACCGGCGTTATGCCCTGCGCGGCGCCCTGAACGGTGCGGGCGACAATCAGGATCGGCTCAGTCCCGAGCTTCGCAGCCATCGCGGGCACGTCGCGGGCAAACCAGATACCGGTCTTTGCATCGGGTTCGGGCGTATAGCTATCGGCCTCTTCGGGCCAATGGAGGTTGCCGGTGACGGTGAGCTCCGTGGCGGGGCGGTCGGTGCCCTTTTCGCCCTCGGGGATGAAGCCACGATCGAGCATGATCTTGCGGCCCTGATCCGTCTCGAAAGCGTCGATGACCCGGTAGCCCGCGCCGACGCCCTTCCGACCCGAAAGCACGAGAATCTCCTGCCCCGTCGTGCGCCCGCTTACCGTGACGGGTTCGTATTTCAGCGGCTTGGTGTCGGTGCCCTTCGTCGGCAGCGCCTGCGGCTGACCTTCGATCTTGGCGGAAATCTCGGCCAGCATCGCCTCTTTCCAGCCAAGGCGCTGCACCTGCCAGATGCCGAGCGAGATCAGGATCGCGCAGCCGACGACGCCCAGCAGCAGCGGAAAGATGTAGCGTTTCATCAAGCCTCCAACAAAGCGGCGCGAGGGTCGCCCCCCGCGCCGATCTGCGCATTTGCGTGTGATGGCCGGGGGCGCTTACGCGCTGCCCCAGATATAGATCGACGCGAACAGGAAGAGCCAGACCACATCGACGAAGTGCCAGTACCAGGCGGCGGCCTCGAAGCCGACATGCTCGTTCTGGGTCATCTGGCCTTTGACGATGCGGATCAGGCAGACCAGCAGGAAGATCGTCCCGATGATCACGTGCGCCCCGTGGAAGCCCGTCGCCATGAAGAAGTTCGCGCCGTAGATATTGCCCGCCAGACCGAAGGCCGCGTGGCTATACTCGTAAGCCTGCAGCACCGTGAAACAGGCGCCGAGGACGACCGTGAGGATCAGCCCCTGCTTGACCTGGCTGCGGTCGTTTTCATGCACCAGCGCGTGGTGTGCCCAGGTGAGCGTCACGCCCGACAGGAGCAGGATCACGGTGTTGATCAGCGGCAGGTGCCACGGGTCGAAAGTCTGGATGCCTTCGGGCGGCCAGACGCCATCCTGAATGGGGCTCATCGGGCCCATCGGATACATGGCGTGCTTGAAGAAGCTCCAGAACCAGGCCGCGAAGAACATCACTTCGGACATGATGAACAGGATGAAGCCATAGCGCAGGCCGATCCGCACCACCGGGGTGTGATCGCCCACTTCGCCCTCGTGGACTACGTCCGACCACCAGCCATACATGGTGTAGAGCACCACGAGCAGGCCGCCGAAGAAGACGTAATGGGTAATGCTCTGCATCCAGAGCACCGCCCCGAAGAGCATGATGAAGCCGCCCACGGCACCGAGGAATGGCCAGATCGAGGGCGGTAGGATGTGGTAGTCGTGGTTCTTTGCGTGGGCCATGCGTCTCCCTCCGATGGCTAGTTGACCGTCTCCGTCTCCCTTTGACGGACCGAGGCAGTTTCCTCCGGCTCGGGAAGGTCGGTTTCATAGAAAGTATAGCTCAACGTGATCGCGTGAATCCGCTTCGCATCGGCATCCTCGACAATGTCGGGATCGACGAAGAAGCTCACCGGCATCTGCACCCTCTCCCCGGGTTGCAGCACCTGTTCGGTGAAGCAGAAACACTGGATCTTGTCGAAATAGTAGCCAGCCACGTCGGGCGAGACATTGTAGCTCGCCGTGCCCGCGATCGGATGATCGGTCGGGTTGTAGGCCTCGTAGAAGGCGAGCCCGTTCTGCCCGATCTTCAATTTCATCTCGGTCTGGACCGGCTTGAACTCCCACGGCATGCCGCGCGCGACATTGGCGTCGAAACGCACGAGGATCTCGCGGTCGAGAACTTTGTCGGGCAGCACCTCGGCGGTGTTGGTCGTGCCGCCATAGCCGGTCGTCTTGCAGAACCAGTTGTAGAACGGCACCGCAGCCCAGGCCCCTGCCCCCATCACGACGATCACCGCGAGCAGCGAGAGCAGCACGCGGGTGTTCGACCGATCTGCGGGGCGTTGGGTCATTGCGAAGCCCCTTCCGCCGGCAGCACGGAGGCGCGCGGCTGGTGGTCGTAGGCTTCCATCTTCGAGCCGTTCTCGACCTTGACCACGGTCAGACCGAAGACGATTGCGACGAACCCGAGAAGAACCGCGCCCAGCCCCGCATTGCGCGAGAACCGACGGATATGAAGGTCACTGTCCCGGGTGATTGCCATCGCTTACCAGACTCCCAAACCGATATAGCTCAGCCCCGCTTCGGCCAGCAAAGCCGCGAAATGCGCGAAGAGGTAGATGAGCGAGAAATAGAAGAAGCGCTTCTCGACCGCGTATTTGTCGGCCTCCGCCTGCGCTTCGGTGCGGGCGTGGATCTCGATCGCGCCCTTGATGAAGAGCGCATTCATGATCAGCGCCGTCGCGAAATAGACCGGGCCGCCGATCGAGGTGAAACCGGTGCCGACCGCGATGGGGGCGAGGATGAAGGCGTAGAACAGGATGTTCTTGCGCGTCACCACCCGACCGTGGGTCGAGGTCAGCATCGGCACTTTCGCCTCGTCGTAATCGGCCTTCATGAACAGCGCGAGCGACCAGAAATGCGGCGGCGTCCAGAGGAAGACCAGAAGGAACATCGCCACGGATTCGATCGAGATGCCACCCGTCGACACGGCCCAGCCGATCATCGGAGGGAAAGCGCCCGCCGCGCCGCCGATCACGATGTTCTGCGGCGTCGCGCGCTTGAGCCACATCGTGTAGACGACGACGTAGAAGAAGATGGTGAAGGCGAGGAACAGGCCCGAGAAGATATTCGTGGCCAGCGCCAGCATCACGCAGGAGATGCCCGACAGCGCGAGGCCGAAGCCCAGCGCCTCGCGCTCCGACACGCGGCCCGCCGGGATCGGACGGTTCCGGGTGCGGCGCATGATCCGGTCGATATCCGCGTCATACCACATGTTCAGCGCGCCCGAGGCCCCGCCGCCCAGCGCGATGAACAGGATCGCGACGAAGCCCACGAAGGGATGCACCGGATTCGGCGCCACCACGAGACCGACGAAGGCGGTGAAGACCACCAGCGACATCACGCGCGGCTTCAGAAGCGCGATGTAGTCGCCGAACCGCGCCTCGTTGTCCTGTTGGCGGATATAGCTGATGTCACTCATGAAAGCGTCCCTCGGGTGTTATCGCACAATGAATTCAGTTCTGTGCGACCCGAACCGCGCCATCCGTCTCGACCGAGGCGAAGTCATTCTTCGCACGCTCAAGCCAGTTAGCGTAAACTTCCGGTGAGACAACTTTGACCACGATGGGCATATAAGCGTGATTGGTGCCGCAAAGCTCCGAACACTGGCCGAAATACACACCTTCTTGATCGGCCTTAAACCACAATTGCGCGATCCGGCCCGGCACGGCGTCCTGCTTCACGGCGAAGGCGGGCACGGTCCAGCTGTGAATCACGTCTGCGCCAGTGACTTGCACGACGATCGTCTTGCCCGCGGGCACCACCATCGCGTTGTCGGCTGCCAGCAGATATTCGTCGGGCGCATAGCCATGATCTGCAAGCTCGTCTTTCGCCAGCATCAGCGAATCGAACGCCACGCCCTCATCGGGGTATTCGTAGCCCCAGTACCACTGGTAGCCGGTCACCTTAACGGTGATATCGCCTTCCGGGATTTCCTGCTGATTCCAAAGCGCGGGCAACGAAAACGCCCCGATCGCCACGAGGATCACGATCGGCACGAAGGTCCAGGTGATCTCGAGCGGCGTATTATGGGTGAAGCTGCGCGGCGTCGGATTGCTGCGGCTGTTGAAGCGCAGGATCGCGTAGATGATCAGCGCGAACACGAAAACGCAGATCGCGGCGATGATCACCAGCAGCATATGGTCCAGCCATTGCTGATCCTCCGCGAGGTTCGAGGACGCGGGCTGGAACCCCGTGCCGCCCAGATGCGGCTTACCGATCACCGGCAGCCCCTTGATCATGTCCTGAGCCGAGGCCTGCCCGGCGACGAGCGTCAACATAACAGCCGACGTGACAGTGGCCGCGATGCCGCGGCCCTTGCTTGCAAAGCGCATAAGTCCCATGTCTCCCTTTTGGCGGCGTTTCTCCCTGCCGCCCGACGGCGTTCGGATCTCCCAAACCGTTCACCGTTGCGTGTTCTCACTTTAAAATCATATTGGGAGGGTGGCGCAAGCAAAAGCTGCGACATTTTGTCAAAATTGATCGCCCTAGCAGGAGTCCAGATGACCAAGCCCGACCGTTTCGCCCCTTTCGAGGACAAGCTCGACCAGGATCGCGCGCTGCATCTGCTGCGTGAAGCGACAGCAGGGGCCGAGGATGGCGAGCTGTTTCTCGAACAGCGCCGGTCCGAGGCGCTGGTCTTCGACGATGGCCGGGTGAAAACCGCCTCATACGACGCCTCCGAAGGATTCGGGCTGCGCGCGGTGAAAGGCGATGTCGCGGGCTATGCCCATTCGACCGAGATTTCCGAAGCCGCGCTGAAGCGGGCGACAGAGACGGCGCGGCTGGCCGTGGGCGATGGCGGCGGCACGATGGCGCCCCCGCCCAAGGGCACGAATTTGCATCTTTATAGTGATACCGATCCCGTCTCGGACACACCCTTCGCCGCGAAGATCGACATCCTGCGCGAGATCGACGCCTTCGCCCGCGACCTCGACCCGCGCGTCGTGCAGGTCTCGGCCTCGATGGCGGCGAGCCTGCAGGAAGTGTTCATCCTGCGCCCCGAGGGCGGGCTGGTCTCGGATATCCGCCCGATGGCGCGGATCAACATCTCGGTCATCGTGGAAGAGAACGGACGCCGCGAGTCCGGCGGTCATGGCGGCGGCGGGCGGTTCGGCCTGTCGGGCCTGATCGAGCCCGCGCATTGGCAGCCGGTCGCGCGCGAGGCGCTGCGCATCGCGCTGGTAAACCTGCGCGCCGAGCCTGCCCCTGCGGGCGTGATGGATGTGGTGCTTGGCCCGGGCTGGCCGGGCGTACTGTTGCACGAAGCAGTCGGGCACGGGCTGGAAGGCGACTTCAACCGCAAGAAATCTTCGGCCTTCGCCGGGCTGATGGGTCAGCAGGTGGCGGCGAAAGGCGTGACCGTGCTCGATGACGGCACGATCCCCGACCGGCGCGGTTCGATCACGATCGACGACGAGGGCACGCCCTCGGGCAAGAACGTGTTGATCGAGGATGGCGTGCTCGTGGGCTACATGCAGGACCGCCAGAACGCACGCCTGATGGGCGTGGAGGCCACCGGAAACGGGCGGCGCGAGAGCTTTGCCCATGCCCCGATGCCGCGGATGACCAACACCTATATGCTGGGCGGCGATGCCGATCCGGGCGAGATCCTCGCCGATCTGAAGGACGGCATCTATGCGGTCGGCTTCGGCGGCGGTCAGGTCGACATCACCAACGGAAAGTTCGTCTTCAACTGCACCGAAGCTTACCGCGTGAAGAACGGCGTCGTCGGCGCACCAGTGCGCGGGGCGACCCTGATCGGCGACGGGCCGACCGCGATGCAGCATATCCGCGCCATCGGCAACGACCTCGAGCTTGATCCCGGCATCGGCAATTGCGGCAAGGCGGGCCAATGGGTGCCGGTGGGTGTCGGCCAGCCGACCCTGATGATCGGCGGCCTGACCGTGGGCGGCTCGGCCGCGTAAACGATTCGCCAACGGGCGCGGGGGAGATGATCCGGCAAGGCCTCCCCCGCAGCCCCAAGCGGCAAATCGGTGGCGCCGAAAATCTGCAACTAAAACGTGAAAAATTTATCCCAAACGCGTTACGACACGGGTTTTGGTAACGAGTTATTAAGAATAACGCGGCAGAAAGGGCGGGCGATTGAGGCGGAGGGCCGGATGGAAACAGATTTGTTTTCTTACCCCACCCCCTTCACCCCACCCACCACGGAAGAAGATGAACTGCCGGTTCTTCGCCTCATTCGTTCCCGACGTGTCGGGCCCACAACCTTCCACAGATTGATCGGCGAACATGGCTCCGCGTCGGCAGCGCTCGCGGCCCTGCCCGAAGTGGCCCGCGCGGCGGGTGTCGCCGATTACACTCCCTGCCCCGAGGAACAGGCCCGTGCCGAGCTCAAGGCGGGCAAGGCCGCCGGCGCGCGGCTGTTGATCCATGGCGGGCCGGGCTATCCCTCAGCACTTGCCGAGATTGACGACGCACCGCCCGTGCTCTGGGCGCTTGGCCAGCTGGAATTGCTCACCCGCCAGATGATCGCGCTGGTCGGCGCGCGCAATGCTTCTTCGCTGGGGCTGCGCATGGCGAAGCGGTTGAGCGAAGGTCTGGGCGCGGCAGGCATCTGCGTGGTCTCCGGGCTGGCGCGCGGGATCGACGCCGCCGCCCACGAAGCGGCGCTGCCCACGGGCACGATCGCGGTGCAGGCGGGCGGGATCGATGTGATCTACCCGCAGGAGAATACAGCGCTTGCCCAGCAAATGGCCGAGACCGGGCTGCGGCTGACCGAAGCCCCACCCGGCACCCAGCCGCAGGCGCGCCACTTCCCCGCGCGCAACCGGATCATCTCGGGGCTCAGCGCAGGCGTCGTCGTGGTCGAGGCGGCGCTGAAATCGGGCAGCCTGATTACTGCACGCGACGCGCTCGATCAGGGGCGCGAGGTGATGGCCGTGCCAGGCCATCCGATGGACGGGCGCGCGGGCGGCTGCAATGCGCTGATCCGCGACGGAGCGACTTTGGTGCGCGGGTCCGAGGATGTGCTGGCAGCGCTGAACGCCCGCGCGGCCTCACCCGAACCGCGCCCTGCTCCAAACCCTCCGCCAACGCGCCGCGCCGTGAAAAGCGGCGATCTCTGCGCAAAGATCCTCGAACGGCTAGGCCCCTCCCCCACCGCCGAGGATCAGGTGATCCGCGATCTCGACGTGCCTGCCGCGGCCTTCTCGCAAGCCCTCACCGCGCTCGAAATCGAGGGCCGGATCGAGCGGCATCGCGGCGGTCGGATCAGCCGTCCGCTCTGAGGGGGACGGGATTACCTCAGGGTCAGGACGCATTGACAATTCGCCCCAAACGCCCACATGTTCCGCGCCCAGACCCTTTTTGCACTGAATAGTGAGGACCTTATGGCTGTTGTTGTCGTCGAATCCCCTGCCAAGGCCAAGACGATCAACAAATATCTAGGGTCTGACTACACCGTTCTCGCCTCCTTCGGCCACGTCCGCGACCTGCCTCCGAAAGACGGCTCGGTCGATCCCGAGCACGATTTCGAGATGAAATGGGAAGTCGCGAGCGACTCGAAAAAGCACATCAAGGCGATCACCGACGCGCTGAAAGACGACGACACGCTGATCCTCGCAACTGACCCCGATCGCGAAGGCGAAGCGATTTCGTGGCACCTGCAGGAAGCGTTGGAGAAGAAGCTCAAGGGCAAGAACGTCTCCCGCGTCACCTTCAACGCGATCACCAAGACTGCGATCCAGGAAGCGATGAAGCATCCGCGCGATGTCGATGCCCCGCTGGTCGAGGCCTATCTGGCCCGCCGCGCGCTCGACTATCTCGTGGGCTTCAACCTCTCGCCGGTCCTGTGGCGCAAGCTGCCCGGCGCGAAATCGGCGGGCCGCGTGCAGTCGGTCTGCCTGCGTCTCATCGTCGAGCGCGAGATGGAGATCGAAGCCTTCAAGCCGCGCGAATACTGGACGGTGAAGGTGATCCTGACGACGCCGCGCGGTCAGGAATACGAGGCGCGCCTGTCGGTTCTGGGCGGCAAGAAGCTCGAGAAATACGACCTCGAGAACGAGACCGCGGCCGAGATGGCGGTGCAGGCGATCACCTCGCGCGATCTCAGCGTGACCTCGGTCGAGGCGAAACCCGCCAATCGCAACCCCTACCCGCCTTTCATGACCTCGACGCTGCAGCAGGAAGCCAGCCGCAAGTTCGGCTTCGGCGCGCGGGCCACGATGTCGGCGGCGCAGCGTCTCTATGAAGCCGGTCACATCACCTATATGCGGACCGACGGCATCGACATGGCCCCCGAGGCTGTGATGCAGGCGCGCGATGCGATCAAGGACAAGTTCGGCGACAGTTACGTCCCGAAATCTCCGCGCATGTACAAGAACAAGGCGAAGAACGCGCAGGAAGCGCACGAATGTATCCGCCCGACGGATATGTCGAAATCGCCCGACAAGCTGAAGCTCTCCGACGATCAGTGGAAGCTGTATGACCTGATCTGGAAGCGCACGATCGCGTCGCAAATGGAAGCGGCTCGGTTCGAGCGCACGACCGTTCTCGTCGGCTCCGGCGACGAACAGGTCGAACTGCGCGCGACCGGCTCCGTCGTCGTGTTCGACGGCTTTCTGAAAGTCTACGATCAGGGCCGCGACGATGACGAGGGCGAGGACAGCAACCGCCTGCCGCAGATCCACGAGGGCGAAGAGGCCAAGAAGGGCGACATCACGCCCGAGCAGCACTTCACCCAACCGCCGCCGCGCTACACCGAGGCGACGCTGGTCAAACGGATGGAAGAGCTCGGCATCGGGCGCCCGTCCACCTACGCCTCGATCGTCACAACGATTCAGGACCGCGGCTATGTGCGCAAGGACAAGAACCGTCTGATGCCCGAGGATACCGGGCGGCTGGTGACGGCCTTCCTGTCGAATTACTTCAAGCGCTACGTGGAATACGATTTCACCGCCGATCTGGAAGATCAGCTCGACGATATCTCGGCGGGCGATCGCGACTATAAGGAAGTGCTCAAGCGGTTCTGGCGCGATTTCTCGGCGGCTCTGGAAGAGACGTCGGAGCTGCGCATCTCGGAAGTTCTCGACAAGATCGACGAGGTTCTCAGCCCCCATCTCTATCCGCCGCGCCCCGACGGGTCCGACCCGCGCATCTGCCCGCTTTGCGGCAGTGGCAAGCTGCATCTGAAGACCGCGCGCTCCGGCGGGGCCTTCATCGGCTGCGGCAACTATCCCGAATGCCGCTTCACCCGACCTCTGTCCGCGCCCGATTGCGATGACGAGGTGCAGGCGCTCGACGGTAAGGTGCTGGGCTATGACGAGGATCAGGCCATCACGCTGCGCGTCGGTCGTTTCGGCCCCTACGTCCAGAAGGGCGAGCCGACCGAGGATGTGCCCAAGCCGCCGCGCGCCTCGCTGCCCAAGGGCTGGAAACCCGAAGAGATCGACCTCGAGAAAGCGCTGCTTCTCTTGAGCCTGCCGCGCGAGATCGGCCCGCACCCGGAAGATGGCGAGCTGGTCGAAGCCGGGAT
Source organism: Thioclava sp. ISO4 (assembly GCF_058105145.1). Lineage (NCBI taxonomy): Bacteria > Pseudomonadati > Pseudomonadota > Alphaproteobacteria > Rhodobacterales > Paracoccaceae > Thioclava > Thioclava sp. ISO4. Next base: position 1,085,151 of record NZ_CM176571.1, on the reverse strand, counting down.
CGGGCGCTACGGGCCCTACGTCAAGAAGGGCCGGATCTACGCGAACCTCCCAGAGGTCGACGAGGTCTTCACCATCGGCATGAACCGCGCCGTGGAAGTCATCGCTCAAAAAGCCGCCAAAGGCGGGCGGGGTGCAGCCGCGAAGCCGCTCAAGGAGCTGGGCGAACACCCCGAGGGCGGCCCGATCGCGGTCATGCCGGGGCGCTACGGGCCTTACGTCAAATGGGGCAAGATCAACGCGACCCTGCCGAAAGAGCTGGAACCGGAATCCGTCACCCTCGAAGACGCGCTTCCGTTGATCGAGGCCAAAGCGGCGAAGAAGGGCGGCACGAAGAAGAAAGCCGCCCCCAAGAAGACAGCGGCGAAAAAGACGGCGACCAAGAAGACCGACGAGAAGTGAGGCGCCCGCGCCCCACTTCTTTCTTCTCGATCAAAATATCCCGGGGGAGCGCGACAGCGCGGGGGCAGAGCCCCCCCTCTCTGAGGTCTTGTCGCCCTACGGCGACGGGGGGCAGAGCCCCCTCCCCCCGGTCTATTTACGCGTGAAGTTGATCCTGGCACCCGCCTTCGCCGCATCGCAGCAATTGACTCCCCCCCGCCCCGGCGTCATCTTCACGCGCACATGAGCGGAGGATATCCATGAACAAGATTTACGGTTCCGCGGAAGAGGCCCTGGACGGGCTTCTTTTCGACGGAATGCTGATCGCGGCCGGGGGCTTCGGGCTTTGCGGCATCCCCGAAATGCTGATCGACGCGCTGGTCGAGAGCAAGGTCAAGGACATCACGGTCGCGTCGAACAACTGCGGCGTGGACGGGTTCGGCCTCGGCAAGCTGCTCGATACCAAGCAGATCAAGAAGATGATGTCGTCCTACGTGGGCGAGAACGCGGAATTCATGCGCCAGTATCTGAGCGGCGAGCTCGAGCTGGAATTCAACCCGCAGGGCACGCTGGCAGAGCGCATGCGCGCCGCCGGCCACGGCATCCCCGGCTTCTACACCAAGACCGGCTACGGCACGCAGATCGCCGAAGGCAAAGAGGTCAAGGTATTCAACGGCGAGCACTACATCCTCGAAGAGGGCATCTTCGCCGACGTCTCCATCGTGAAGGCGTGGAAAGCGGATGAGACCGGAAATGCGATCTTCCGCAAGACGGCGCGCAACTTCAATCCGCCGGCGGCGATGTGCGGCAAGGTCTGCGTGATGGAAGTCGAAGAGATCGTGCCCGTGGGCTCGCTCGACCCCGACTGCATCCACCTGCCCGGCATCTACGTGCACCGCCTGATCCAGGGTGAGCACGAGAAGCGCATCGAGAAAGTCACCACCCGCGAAAAGAAGGAGGCCTGACCCATGGCATGGGATAGAAATCAGATGGCCGCCCGCGCGGCGCAGGAGCTTGAAGACGGCACCTATGTGAACCTCGGCATCGGCATCCCGACGCTGGTCCCGAACTTCATCCCCGAGGGCGTGCACGTCACGCTGCAATCGGAGAACGGCATGCTCGGCATGGGCCCCTTCCCCTATGAGGGCGAAGAGGATCCCGACCTGATCAACGCCGGCAAGCAGACGATCACCGAACTGCCCAACACGGTCTACTTCGACAGCTCGATGAGCTTCGGCATGATCCGCGGCGGCAAGATCGCGATGGCGATCCTCGGCGCCATGGAAGTGGCCGAGAATGGCGATCTGGCGAACTGGATGATCCCCGGCAAGCTGGTGAAGGGCATGGGCGGCGCGATGGACCTCGTGGCGGGCGTGAAGCGCGTCATCGTCGTGATGGACCACACCAACAAGCATGGCGACAGCAAGCTGCTGAAGGAATGCACCCTGCCGCTGACCGGCACCGGCGTCGTCAACCGCATCATCACCAATCTCGGTGTGCTCGATGTGGTCGAGGGCGGGCTGAAAATCGTTGAATGCGCCGAGGGCGTCACCGAAGACGAGATCCGTGCCGCGACCGAGGCGACGATCATCAACTGATCGCCGTCCATAGGCTAGAGACGTGAAGAGCGGCCCTCAGGGGTCGCTCTTTGCCATTTGGGTGACCTGGAAGACGCAACCGTCGCTCACGAGCTGCGGACGCGTCGCACAGAGCCCCCGCGCCACGTTCCACGCCGCCAGCACCTTCGGCACGTAGTCGCGCGTCTCCGCATAGGGCGGCACGCCGTCATTGCGCTTCACCGCGTTCTCGCCCGCGTTATAGGCGGCGATCACCATCAGCGGATCGCGGTCGAATTCCTTCATCAGCCAGTCGAGATAGCTCACCCCGCCCGCGATGTTCTGCGCAGGGTCCTTGCTGTCTTCGACGTCGAACCGCTCGGCGGTGGCCGGGATCAGCTGCATAAGCCCCACGGCGCCTGCATGGCTTTGCACATCGTGCCGTCCGCCCGATTCCACCGCGATCATCGCCAGCACCAGCGCAGGCGAGACCTCTGTCCCGATGGTAGAACGCAGGATATCGGTGCCATGCGTGCGCGCGATCTTCGCCAGATCGTTGAGGCGCGGCTCGCGCACCCTTGTGCCATTCGGTCCCTGCGACAGCGCGGAGATCGCCTGATCGAACCGACCCGCCCGCTCTCCAAGCCGCGGCGAGACCTTTTTCCAGTACCATGCGTAATGCGCAGGCGTTGGTGTGGACGCCGCTGCATCGCCCGTCGCGCTGTCCTCTTTGGCAGGCGCCGTTTCCGGCTCCCAAGGCTGCTTCGCCATCGCGGCAAGCTGGCGCTTCTGTTCCTCGGGGTCGATCTGGATCGTGATGAAGCGTTTGGTGCCGGGCGCAGGCGGCTTGACCGTCTTCGGCTTAACGCTCTTGAAGACGGGAGCCGCAGGCTCGGCCCCCACGGGCGCGACCACGGCCACCATCGCACTGCAGAGAATCCCTGCGAAAACCTTGCGCATCTGCGCCACCTGCTCACTGCCTCACGCGGCTCTCGAGGGCCGCTTTAGCCAGACTATCCCTGAAAACCCGGAAAAATTCCAGAAAATCCGCCCTTTTCAGGCCGACGATTCGTGGTCCGACAGCCGAAATTCGGACGCAAAATGCAAATCTCACAAAAAGTTAGATTTTTGTTTCGTTAATTAACAATGACTTAGCGGATTCATCAGCCGCAATTTTCGTTTTCGCGAAATCGCCTGCGATGCGCCCAAATCGCGCCACGTTCCGGGGGCCATATGTCCCCATACCGCGAGACGGAAACCGGCACGGACGCCAACCGAGATTGCGGGGCAGAGACAAACCTAAGGAGAGACACCATGATGAAGTTTTTCAAAATCAAGAAGTTCCACGACGAAGAAGACGGCGCTGTGACCGTTGACTGGGTTGTGCTGACCGCTGCTGTCGTCGGCCTCGGCGCTGCTGCAATGGCGCTGATCCGCACCCAGACGGGCGAACTCAGCGGCAAGATCGCAACCTACCTTGACGGCGCCGAAGTCTCCGAGAACTTCACTGCCGCCGAATCCGGCTTCACCGACGACGGCAAGTGAGCCTAGTCAGCCACTTCAAGAGTTGGGCCGCTCGAAAATCGGGCGGCCCTTCATTTTAAGGGGCGTGGAAACCGTCGCGGATAGCGTTGCGCCCGAAACCTTTTCTTTGGAAAGCGGAACAGGACATGAGACATGCCTCAAAAGCAGCGCGCATATTCCGAGAGGAAGATGGCGCCGTTACTGTGGATTGGGTGGTTTTGGTTTCGGCGGTCGTCTCGTTCGGCTTCATCGCGACCATCCTGATCTGGCAACAAACCGCCGAAGTTTCCGGAAAGATTGCGACATTCGTTGACAGGCAAGAAGTCAAAACTGTCTTCGCAGAAGATGAACTTTAACCGCCACTTCCACAGCAAGACTTCGAATACGCCTACATTTCGCCACTTTGGCCTGCAATAAACAGCGTTGATCGTAGGATTGTCGCCGATCAAAAAACAGAAGGATGAAGCGATGCGACTGATTTTTGTTGTTTTCCTCGTGGCTGGCGTCGGCCTCGCTGGTGTCGCCGTGATGATGGCGCAGGGACAAATCTCACAGTTCCAAGCGGAACGCGATCAGTTGGCTGAAATGCAGAAAAACGCACCGAAACTGGCAGATGTCGTCGTTGCGCGTAAGCCGCTCAAATATGGCGAGCATTTCGGGCCCGAAGACCTCGTCGTAATAAAGATGCAAGCCAATGCCGTTCCAAAAGATGCATTCCGCACGATCACGGCCAAAGCTGGCACCGAAGACGCCGAAACCGCGGCATTCCTAGAAGGAGAAACGCGTCAGCGCGCCTCCATGCGGTCCATATCCCCGCGTGAGGTCGTGCTTGCGACGCGCGTCACCCAACCAGGCGAGAACGCGGGCATCATGGCCAGCCTCCCTGACGGTCGTCGCGCATTTACCATCCAAGTCTCGTCGAGCTCAGCCGTGTCAGGTTTCCTGCGCCCGGGAGATCTGGTCGATGTCTATTGGTCCGGCCAGATCGACGGCGAGCCTGTGACCAAGCTGATCGACAGCAATCTGAAACTGATAGCGATCGATCAGAGCACTAATCCCGACCGCAGCAGCGCCACGCAGATCGCGCGTTCTGTCACGGCCGAAGTCAGCCCCGAACAAGTTGCGGCCCTGACGCTCGCTCAGAACACCGGTCGCCTCACCCTCTCGCTCGTCGGCCTCGAGAACAGCGCGCAGCTCGGCCAGATCGAAATCAACCGGGACGAGTTGCTCGGCATCCAGAAGCAAGAGGCCAAGAAGGTCGAGAAGGCGGAGGTCTGCACGGTCAAGACGCGCAAGGGCACGGAAGTCATAGAGACGCCGATCCCCTGCACCAACTAAATAAATGACAGATATCAGTCATTTGCGCGGGGTCCTTCGGGGCCCCGCTTTCACATGTGACCGTTTATCCACATCAAGAACGGCGCTCAATCCATTGATTCTTGCAAAAAAACAGGTCTTGGCGCATTCTCTTTTGCAATAATGGACCAAAACAGTCCCTAAGCAGACATAAGATTTGCGAGTGGCGTGATCGGAGAGGCAGGGTCACAGATGAAATTGAAAACCTTAATGCAGGCCTGCCTATGCGGCATGGCGCTGAACGTCGCGGCGATGAGCCCGGTGCAAGCAGACACGTTGCGGATTCTGTCCGGGGCGACTCAAGCTCCGCTGACGGTTCCGTTGAACCGCGCGGTGGTCGTGGAAAGCGACACGCCGTTTTCGGAACTCTCGATCGCCAACCCCGGCATCGCGGACATCCAGACCCTTTCGGATCGCTCGATCTACGTGCTGGGCAAGGTGCCGGGCCGGACGACGCTGACGATTCTTGGTGCCGACGGCAAGCTGGTGTCGAATGTCGACGTTCAGGTGACGCCGGACCTCGCGGAGTTCAAGGAACGTCTCAAGCAGATCCTACCGGGCGAGAACATCCAGGTCCGCACCGCGAATGACGGGATCGTCCTTTCGGGCACGGTCTCTTCGGCGCAGAAACTCAGCCGCGCGCTGGAACTCGCCAATCGCTATGCGCCGGACCGGGTGTCGAACCTGATGATGGTTGGCGGCACGCAGCAGGTGATGCTGAAAGTGCGCTTCGCCGAGATGCAGCGCTCGGTCGCCAAAAGCCTCAGCTCATCGATCAATGCCGGGGTTGGGCCTCGCGGAACGTACGGGCAGGCCGGAGGCTACGGCGGCATCAATCTTGACGAAACGACTGCGCGCACCGGCACCTACGACAACGGGATCGGCCTCGGCCTCACCCGCGGCACGTTCCAGCTGGGCGTGCTGATCCAGGCCCTTGAAAACAAAGGCGTCGTGCGCACCCTCGCGGAACCGAACCTGACCGCACTTTCGGGCCAGTCGGCAGACTTCCTGGCCGGTGGCGAATATCCGATCCCGGTTCTCAACGACGGCGATGTCTCGATCCAGTACAAACCCTTTGGCGTCGAGATGTCCTTCACGCCGCGCGTGGTGGACGGCGACGTGATCAACCTCGACATCGCCGCCTCGGTCTCCTCGATCGACACGGCCAACGGCTACACGAGCGGTACGTTCAACGTCAGCGCCTTCAAGAAGCGCTCGACCTCGACCACGGTCGAGATGCGCGACGGCGAAAGCTTCGCGATCGCGGGCCTGCTTCAGGACGACTTCAACGATTCCGTGGGCCAGATTCCGTGGCTCGGCGACGTTCCGGTGCTCGGCGCGCTGTTCCGCTCGACCGAATTCGAACGCAAACAATCCGAACTCGTGATCATCGTCACGCCGCATCTTGTCTCGCCCGTCAAGGGTGACACGCTGGCGCTGCCGACAGATCGCCTGAAGCCGCCAACCGAGTCCGAGCTGTTCCTTCACGGCAGAACCTCGGGCGGCAAAGCGCCGCAGAAAGGCCCTGCTGCAGAAGTCGCCAAGCAGGACTTCTCCGGCTCCTATGGCTATGTGATGGAGTGAGCGAGATGGCAGAGAACATGAAACTACGCACTCTCGCGATCACCATCGGCACCATGGCTGTGGTGGCTGGCTGCACCGAAGGCACCCAGACCTTCAACTCTGAGGTCGGCTCGACCGCGGAAGGATCGCTGGGCTTCGGCTCCGCCATCGCACAGAATCAGGCAATGATGAGCGGCGACAAAAGCTACGTCATCAATATGACGCGCAAATTCGCCGCCGACGTGCCGAACACGGTGCATTTCGCCTTCAACTCTTCGGTTCTCGATGCGCAGGCGCGCAATGCGCTGTCGCAGCAGGCGAACTGGATCCGGCAGAACCCGGAAGTGCGCTTCCGCGTCTACGGACATACCGACCTCGTCGGCTCCAACGCTTACAACAAGGCTCTGGGGCTGCGCCGCGCGCGGGCGGTGGTGAATTTCCTCGTCTCGCAGGGCATCTCCCGCTCGCGACTCGAGGCGCTCGTGTCCTACGGTGAAACGCATCCGCTGGTCTACACCCAAGCCCCGAACGAACAGAATCGTCGCACCGTCACCGAGGTCTCGGGCTTCGTGACCAAGGGCAAACCGATGCTGCTCGACGGCAAGTATGCGGCGGTGATCTATCGCGACTACATCACCTCGGCAACCGCCAACACCAGCGGCAGTGGCGGCGGCGGCGGCAACTAAACTTCTGAAATTACTAACCTCGTCGCAATTTGCGGCAGAGAACATCTTTTGACGGCGGGCGCTTTCAACAAAGCCCGCCGTTTTTCTTTATCGTCTCCCTTTATCCCACAATTGAAACAGTCTGGCCCCAATGTCGCCCAGATTGGAACCGAGATTGATCCTCGACGGAATAGGCGCGTCCAGCGAGTCGCGTCCGGTCCGCGGTGTATCAACAGAGTTAACGGAACACCGCCGCGGGTCACGAAAAAGAGGACAGAGGCAATGACTGCAGCAGCTATCATGACTTCGGAGCCGGCCCCGATTCAGGCCTGCACCGTGTCCCGCGATGTGTCGAACTTCGACCTGCTGATCGAGGATATGGAGACCGAGCTTGGTGAAAGCTGGGGCGACCTGACCTTTGATGAAGCGGTAATCTTCCTGAGCCAACCCGACGCGGAACAGCTCGAGTTCATCGCGATCGCCGTGGATGGCGAAGACGAGGACGAGCTGACCAAGATCTCCGGCATCATCACCGAGGCAAAGGACCGCAATATTCGCGTCATCCTGATCGCCGACGAGGTCAGCCCGATCGCGCTGCATCAACTGCTGCGTCTGGGGGCCGATGATTTCGTCCCCTACCCGCTTCCCGAAGGCGCGCTCCATGACGCGATCGAGCGTCTGGGCCAAGCCGCGCCGCCGCCCGAGATGGCACCCAACATGAACGCCCCGACATTCTCGGCGAGCGGCAATCATGACGGTGTCGTTCTTCCGGTCCACGGCCTGTCCGGCGGTGTCGGGGCCAGCACCTTCGCGGTGAACCTCGCCTGGGAAATGGCGACGATCCATGACGGCAAGAAGAAGAAAAAAGATCCTTCGACCTCGCCGAAAGTCTGCCTGCTCGATCTCGATCTGCAATTCGGCGCTGCGGCGACCTATCTCGACCTGCCGCGCCGCGAGGTGATCTACGAGATGCTCGCCGATACCGAGCATATGGATAAGGAAACCTTCCGGCAGGCGATGCTCAGCTTCAACGACAAGCTCGATGTGCTGACCGCGCCGACCGACATGCTGCCGCTCGATCTGCTGAGCGGCGAGGATCTGGAGCGCCTGATCGACATGGCGCGCGCGCATTACGATTTCGTCGTGATCGACATGCCCTCGACCGTGGTCAGCTGGACCGAGACGGTGCTGAACAAGGCGCATCTCTACTTCGCGCTGATCGAGCTGGACATGCGCTCGGCCCAGAACGTGCTGCGGATGCAGCGTGCGCTGAAATCCGAAGGGCTGCCGACCGAGAAGCTGCGCTACGTGCTCAACCGCGCGCCGAAATTCACCGATCTGAACGGCAAGGCGCGCGTGAAGCGACTGGCCGAGAGCCTCGATATCTCGCTCGAACTGCTGATGAGCGATGGCGGCAAGCAGATCACGCAGGCCAACGACCACGGGCTCCCGCTGGCGCTCTCGGCGCCGAAAGTGCCGCTGCGCAAGGAATTCCAGAAGCTCGCCGGCTCGCTGGTGGAGCTGAACGAAGCCGTCGAAGCGGCCGCCTGACCCGAAAGGACACGTCCAGATGTTTTCGCGCTACAAGAAAGACGGGGCAAAGCCCACCAACGGCAAGGCCGCCCCCCCGCCGCCCGCGCCCGGTGCCGCCAAGCCGCCGCCGATCGACGCTGCGCCGAAGACGCAGGTACATCGCAAGTTGGCCCCCCAGAAGGTCGCCGCCGACCCGGTGGCCGCCGACAAGGAAAAGAAGCGCAAGCAGCGCCTTCAGGAACTCAAGGTGGAGCTGCACAAGCGCCTGCTGGAGAACCTGAACCTCGCCGCGCTCGAGCACGCCTCGGAACGCGAGCTGCGCGCGGAGATCGCCGACATCACTGCCGAGGCGATGACGGAGCTTTCGGTCGCGCTGAACGCGCAGGACCGCCAGGCGCTGCAGCAGGAGCTGTATGACGAGGTCATGGGCCTCGGCCCGCTCGAGCCGCTGCTCAAGGACGAGACCGTCAACGATATTCTGGTGAACGGCCCGCAGCAGATCTTCATCGAACGCGATGGTAAGCTCGAACTGAGCGACATCACCTTCAAGGACGAGCGCCACCTGCTGCGCATCATCGACAAGATCGTGTCGGCCGTGGGTCGTCGCGTCGATGAATCCAACCCTTACGTGGACGCCCGTCTCGCCGATGGCTCGCGCTTCAACGCGATGGTGCCGCCGATCGCGGTGGACGGCTCGCTCGTCTCCATTCGTAAGTTCAAGAAGGACAAGCTCGGGATCGACGATCTCGTCAATTACGGCGCCTTCACCGAGGAAATCGCGGCCTATCTGCAAGCCGCCGTCGCGACGCGTCTCAACGTGATCGTCTCGGGCGGTACGGGTTCGGGTAAGACGACCACGCTCAACGCGCTGTCGTCCTTCATCGACAACTCCGAGCGCATTCTGACGATCGAGGACACGGCCGAACTTCAGCTGCAACAGACCCATGTGGGCCGGATGGAAAGCCGTCCCCCGAACGTCGAAGGCAAGGGCGCGGTCACCCAGCGCGACTGTCTCAGGAACGCGCTGCGGATGCGTCCCGACCGTATCATCGTCGGCGAAACGCGCGGCGAGGAAGTGATCGACATGTTGCAGGCCATGAACACCGGCCACGACGGGTCGATGACAACGATCCACGCGAACTCCGCCCGTGACGGCGTGGCGCGTCTGGAGAACATGATCTCGATGTCGGGCATCGAGATGCCGATGAAGGCGATGCGCAGCCAGATCGCATCGGCTGTGAACCTGATCGTGCAGGCCTCGCGCCTGCAGGACGGCTCGCGCCGCATGGTCTCGGTGACGGAAATCACCGGCATGGAAGGCGACGTGATCTCGATGCAGGAAGTCTTCCGCTACGAGCGTCTCGGCCTCGCGCCCGACGGCAAGATCATCGGCCGCTTCACCGCGACCGGCGTGCGCTCTCACTATTCCGATCGGTTCCGGCAATGGGGCTACGACCTGCCGGCTTCGATCTACGAACCCGTGCAGGACTAAGGACACCCCGCCATGGCGACCCCCATTATCTACCTGCTGATCTTCGTCGCAGTGCTGCTGCTTGTCGAAGGCGTCTATCTGCTGTTCTTCGGTAAATCGATCTCGCTCAACAAACGGGTCAATCGACGCCTGGAGATGCTCAACAAGGGCGAACGGCGCGAAGAGGTGCTGGAACGTCTGCGCAAGGAAGCGACGCAGCACAGCGACGCGCGCTCGATCCCGCTCTATTCGCTGCTGGCCGAAAAGGCGCAGAAGGGCAATATCGCCTTCTCGCCGATGGCGCTGATCGGCATCATGGCCTTCGCCTGTTTCGCGTCCTTCATGGCCCTGACGCTGAGCTCGCAGGCGGGCCTCTTCATCCGCCTCTTCCTCGCGCTCTTCATGGGCGTGGGCGGGGTGTTCTTCTGGGTCTCCTCGAAGGCCAAGAAGCGCATGGCGCTGATGGAGGAGCAACTTCCCGACGCGGTGGAACTGATGGTGCGCAGCTTGCGCGTCGGCCACCCCCTGGCCTCCGCGATCCAGGCGGTCGCGCGCGAAATCCCCGATCCGATGGGCACCGAGTTCGGCATCATCGCCGACGAGGCGGCCTATGGGCGCAACGTGGCCGAGGCGATCTCGGAAATGGCCGAACGTCTCGATATGCAGGATCTGCGCTTCCTCGCGGTCGCCGTGTCGATCCAGCAGACCTCGGGCGGCAACCTTGCCGAAGTTCTCGAAGGCCTGTCGAAAGTCATCCGCTCGCGCTTCCGGCTGTTCCGCCGCGTGAAGGCGATCACCGCAGAGCCGCGCTGGTCGGGTATCTTCCTGTCGGCCTTCCCTGTCATCGTGATGGTGATCATTCAGGTCGTCTCGCCCGATTACTACGACGAGGTGAAAACGACTGCCGCCTTCATTCCGGCCGCCATCGTGGTGTTCCTACTACTCGGCGCCAACGTGATCTTCATGAAGGTCATGACAACCATCAAGGTTTGAGGAGAGCCCAATGGATTTCGCAGCCATCAACCAGATGCTGACCGATGCGCTCGGGCCAATGGGCCCGATGATCGCTCTGGCGGCGCTTGGCGGGCTTCTGGTGCTCGCCGCGGTCCCAGCGCTCCTGAAGAAGCGCGAGGACCCGTTCGACAAGATCCGCGGAAAAGCCCCGCGCCCGCCGCGCCAGAACACCGGCGGGAACACGGACAAAACCAACCAGAAGCTGCGCGACACCCAGAGCGACAAGCTGCAGAAATATTCAGCCTTCCTCGAGCCGCAAAACGCCGAGGAACTCTCAGAATCGCGCAAATGGCTGCAATCGGCGGGCTATCGCGGCCCGAATGCCGTGCGCACCTTCCACGCGATCCAGTTCGCGGCGGGCATCGGCCTGCTCGCGCTCGGCTCGCTCTATGTCGTGCTCTACAATGCCTCCGCTCCCGAAGGGCAAGCGATGGGGATGCTGGGCACGGTGATGTGGGTGCTCGGCCCCGGCGGCGTCGGCTATTACGGCCCGAAATACTGGGTGAACAAGCGCGTGAATGCGCGCACCGACGAGATGCAGAACGGTTTCCCCGACTCCCTCGACATGCTTCTGGTCTGCGTCGAGGCAGGCCAATCGCTCGATCAGGGGATCATCCGGGTCTCGAAAGAGCTGAACAAATCCTACCCGGCGCTGTCGGAGGAATTCGCGATGGTCGCGCATGAGATCAAGGCCGGTCTCGACAAATCGACCGTGCTGCGCAATTTCGGCGAACGCTCGGGCGTGCCGGATATCGCGAGCTTCGTGACCGTGATGATCCAGTCGCAGCAATTCGGCACCTCGATCGCCGAAGCCCTGCGCCTCTATGCCGCCGATATGCGCGACAAGCGGATCATGCGCGCCGAGGAAGCCGCCAACAAGATCCCGACCAAGATGACGCTGGGCACGATGATGTTCACCGTGCCGCCCCTTCTGATCATTCTTGTTGGCCCATCGATCTATGATATGCTTGAGACCTTCAAGAATATAGGCATTTGACGGCATGATCCCAAAGCGCCGCGGCCTGATACTGGCCGCGCTGACACTAAGCACACTGGCCGCCTGCAACCCGGGCGGCCTTTCGGCTGAGAAACGGGGCGCATTCGCCCCCGGCACCAAACCCGGTGCGCAGGCGGTCGACGGGCTTCTCGTCGGCCACCGGTTGATGGAAGCGGGCGAATACGAGCTTGCTCTGAAAGCCTATTACCGCGCGGCGGGCCAGCATGGCGCGACGGCGGAAATCCTCTCGGGTATCGGTTCGGCCGACCTGAAACTGGGACGTCTGAACCAGGCCGAACAGATGCTGCGCCGCGCGACCGAGGCCGACCAGACCTTCGTGCCGGCATGGAACAACCTTGGCGTCGTTCTGATGGAGCGCGGCAAATACGCCGAAGCCGCGCGCGTCTTCAAGCTCGCCTTCGCGCTGGACAGTGGCCAATCGGACGCGATCAAGCAAAACCTCAAGCGGGCGCTCGCAAAAATAAAAGAGCCGGGTTACGCTGCGCCACAGGACAAGCAGTTCACGCTCGTCAGGAAAGGGGTCGGTGACTACCTGCTGCTGACGAAGCACTGAGGCTCGAGCAAAAAGGACGCAGGTAACATGCGCCACCCGATCTTTCTGGCAGCCTTGGCTGGCTGCGCGATGACTCTCTCCGGCTGTATGGGCAATAACAGCGACGCCGAAGTCGCCCGCGCGATGAAAAGCGTGAATGCCGTTGATGAGACCAACCTTACCGACATCATGCTGACGGTCGCCGATCCGAACGAGGCCGTGACCTATTTCACCCGGCTGTCCAACGACCATCCCGACCGGATCGACGCCAAGCGTGGGCTCGCGAAATCGCTCGTGCGCGCGCAAAAGCCCGTGCAGGCCGTGAAGGTCTGGCAAGAGGTTCTCACGATGCCGGGCGCGACCAATGACGACCGCGTGTCGATGGCCGAGGCGCAGATCCGCTCCAATGACTGGTCCGGGGCGAAGGCCACGCTGGACACCGTGCCGCCGACCCATGAGACCTATGATCGCTACCGGCTCGAAGCGATGGTGGCCGATAGCGAGAAAAAGTGGAAGAAGGCCGACAGCTTCTATGAGACCGCGGCGGGCCTGACCACGAAGCCCGCGGGCATCTACAACAACTGGGGCTTCTCCAAGCTCAGCCGTGGCGATGCCGCAGGCGCCGAGAAGCTGTTCAAGGAAGCGCTCACCTACGATCCGACCCGGTTCACCACGAAGAACAACCTCGTGCTCGCGCGGGCCAGCCAGGGCAAATACGACCTGCCCGTGATCGACATGACCCAGATGGAACGCGCGCAGCTTCTGTATACGGCGGGTCTGGCGGCAGTGAAGCGCGGCGACGTCAATATCGGCAAGACGCTGTTGCAAGACGCGATCGACACCAATCCGCAGTATTTCGCGGAGGCCGACCGGGCGCTGAAGGCGCTCGATCAGGGATCGTCGAGCGCGCTGAAAGGCTAAGAGGATGCTCGGTCTCGCCCCGCCGCTTTCGGCACTGATCTTTCTGGTGCTGATCACCCCGGTTTGCGCTTGGGTGGTCTTCACCGACCTCAAATACATGAAGATCCGCAACAAGGCGGTGCTGGCGCTTCTGGTGATCTTCGCCTTCGCGGGGCCGTTCCTCTTGCCGATCGATGTCTATGCCTGGCGGTGGAGCCATGCGCTGGTCGTCTTTCTTGTCGGCTACATCCTGAACCAGATCGCGCATTTCGGTGCGGGCGACGCGAAATTCGCAGCCGCCGCCGCGCCGTTCTTCTCGCATGAGCTGTTCGACGTGCAGCTGACGATGTTCCTGCTATGCGCCTTCCTGCTCGCGGCCTTCGCCGCGCACCGGATCTTTCGCGCAATCCCCGCCGTGGTGAACGCCACGCCCGACTGGGTGAGCTGGAAGCGCAAGGACTTCCCGATGGGACTGGCGCTGGTCGGCACGCTCTGGGCGTATCTGCTGCTCGTGGCGTTGGGCTGATTGTTTAGCCTCCCGATCGGGTATCGCGGCGATTACCCGGTTTTTCCAACATTTGGCCACAATCACCGGCAAGATTGGCCCGGACCGATCTTAGCCCCCGCGCAGGACCAAAGCGGGGTGCATAGCCGAGAGGACGCGCCAGATGAACATGATGACCTCGAATGTCATCGCCCCGGCCCCGCCGCGCGCGCTGGAGGAAACCGGGCTGAACGTCGTGATGATGCGGGACATCCTGCTCAAGACGATGTTCCGTACCAATACGGACACGGCCTCTGCGCTGTCCAAGCTCGTCTGCCTGCCGATCACGATGGTGCAGGACCTGATCGACATGTGCCGCAAGCAGGGCCTGTTGGAGGCGATGGGCACGCTGCACGCCAATTCCGGCGGCGAGATGGGCTTCCAGCTGTCGGACACCGGCAAGGCGCGCGCGCTCGATGCGCTGGCGCAGTCGGAATATTACGGCGCGATGCCGGTGCCGCTGACCGTCTATCGCGAGCAGGTGAAGCGCCAGTCGATCCGCAACATCCAGCTGACCCGCCAGCAGCTTCTGGGCGCGATGGGCCACCTGATCCTGCCGCCCGACCTGATCGGCCAGCTTGGCCCGGCGGTCTCCTCGGGGCGCTCGATTCTGATGTATGGCCCGCCCGGCAACGGGAAATCCTCGATCTCGAACGGCATCCGCGACGCGATCGGCGACAACATCTTCATCCCCCGCGCCATCGAATATGCGGGCCAGATCATCACCGTCTACGACCCGATCGTACACACCCCCGTCCCCGTCGAGGAAGACGACCCGACCTCGCTGCGCAAGCGCGGGATGCAGTTCGATCAGCGCTACGTCTATTGCGAGCGTCCGACCGTGATCACCGGTGGTGAACTTTCGCTCGACATGCTCGACCTGAAATACAACGCAACCGCGCGCACCTATACCGCGCCGCTGCAGTTCAAATCGGCGGGCGGCGTGTTCATCGTGGACGACCTTGGCCGTCAGGCCGAACCGCCGCAGAAGCTGGTGAACCGCTGGATCGTGCCGCTGGAAGAGAACCGCGATATCCTCTCGCTGCAATCGGGCGAGAAATTCGAGGTGCCCTTCGACACGCTCGTGATTTTCTCGACCAACTTCCACCCGAACGAGATCTTCGATAAGGCGGCGCTGCGTCGTATCTTCTTCAAGATCAAGATCGACGGGCCGAACCAATCCGACTATCTCAAGATCTTCCAGATGATGGCGAAGAAGCGCAACGTGCCGCTCGACGAGAAAGCGCTGCTGCATCTCCTCAAGGTCAAATACCCGACGATCGACAATATCTACGCGAATTATCAGCCGATCTTCCTGATCGACCAGATGATCTCGATCTGCGAGTTCGAGGGTATCCCCTATCAGATGACGCCGGAGCTGGTGGATCGCGCCTGGGACAACATGTTCGTCAGAGACGAGGTGATCGTCCACTAAGGGCGTTACTGGGCGGCCATCCGATCGGATCCCGGGGAATTACGGAAGTCCGCCGCCTCGACCTGCGGCTGGTAGGTGCGCGAGACGGGCACCTCTACGCCATCAGCCATCTGCAGGAAGACCCGCCCCTTTTCCTTGCGCAACCCGCGCACCGCGTCACGCGCCACCCAATGCGAGCGATGGACCTGCAGGCCCGGCGTGCCCTCGGTCTCCGCAATCGCATCGGCAAGCCGGATCAGCAGGCTCGTCTCCCCCGCCTCGGTCACCACGTCGACATAGTGGTCGTTCACCGCGAGGCGGATCAGCGGCGCGCGCAGGTCAGGCTCTAGCCGATAAAGCAAACGCGGCGCGCGCGAAGAGAGCGTCCCCTCACCGGCAGCCTCGACGTCCCGGTGGGCCTCTTTCGGCGCGGCAGCCACCGGGGCCTCCTGCGCCCGCCTCGGACGCCCCTGCTGAGGCGTCATCCAGTGCCGCAGGGTCGAGCTTGCCATCGACAGGCCGAGGATATTGGCCGCCATGTGGACTATCTCGAAGCCCCCGAAATTCGGATCCGTCGCGAGCAGCAGAACGAGCAGGTAAAGCGGTGCCGTCATCACCAGCGCCGAAAGACCGGCAAGGGTCGGCGCCTCGTAGCGGAACCGGCGGAAACCCAGCTTGCGCCGCACAAAAATGCGGATCGCCGCGCCGATCAGGATGCCGACCGCGACACTGAGCGGCCAGAAAATCACCCGCGCACCGAACGACATGGATTCGAGAGTATTGAACGGTCCGGCCACGATGCCGAATAGCGATGCCACGACCCAGATCACCGGCAGAGCCGGGACCTTCAACGCCCGCCAATATGTCTTCCAGAATCCTGCCATCGCCGCCACGCCCCAATTGACGCTTAGGTAACGCAAGCGTTACAGGTCCGACAACGGAAAAGGCGGTTTTTCCCCGCCCAACCTGCGGAATTCCTTACCTACTTTCGTCAGGCAGTCAGACCTTCAGGTTCGGGCAGGTTATTCGCGCGGCAGCAGGCGGTGACCGTGTTGGCCAGAAGGCAGGCGATGGTCATCGGACCGACGCCGCCCGGCACCGGGGTGATCGCGCCCGCGACCTCCTTGGCGCTGTCGAAATCGACGTCGCCCACCAGCCGGGTCTTGCCCTCGCCTTTCTCGGGCGCGTCGATCCGGTTGATACCGACATCGATCACGGTCGCGCCGGGCTTCACCCAGTCGCCCGGGATCATGCGCGGGCGGCCCACGGCGGCCACGAGGATATCGGCGCCCCGGCAGACATCGGCGAGATCCTTGGTGCGGCTATGCGCGATGGTGACGGTGCAGCTGTCGCGCAGCAGCAATTGTGCCATCGGCTTGCCGACGATGTTGGAGCGCCCCACCACGACGGCGTTCAGCCCCGAGAGGCTGCCCAGCTGGTCGCGCAGCATCATCAGGCAGCCCAGCGGCGTGCAGGGCACCATCGATTTCTGCCCGGTGCCCAGAAGGCCCACATTGAGGATATGGAAGCCGTCGACATCCTTCGCGGGAGTGATCGAGTTGATCACCTTCTCCTCGTCGATGTGATCGGGCAACGGCAGCTGCACGAGGATGCCATGCACCGCCGGATCGGCGTTGAGCTTCTCGACCAGCGCCAGCAGATCGGCCTCGGAGGTCTCCACGGGCAGCTTGTGCTCGTAGGAGTTCATCCCGGCTTCGAGCGTCTGCTTGCCCTTGTTGCGCACATAGACCTGGCTGGCCGGGTCTTCGCCCACCAGCACCACCGCGAGGCCCGGCGTGATACCGTGTTCCTCTTGCAGCCGGGTGACATGCTCGGCCACTTTCTCGCGCACGCTCGCTGCGAAGGCCTTCCCGTCGATGATCGTCGCCGTCATTTCATTCCTCCGTCACTCCGCCGCCGCGAAGGTCGTGCGGTAATGGTCCATCTGCATGCGGGTCGCGCGGACCGCGTTGTTCATCAGCGTCGAGACCGTGACCGGCCCCACCCCGCCCGGCACGGGCGTGATCCAGCCCGCCACCTCGGCGCAGCTGTCGAAATCGGCGTCGCCCACGGTGCGCCCCTCGACCCGGTTGATGCCGATATCGATCAGCGCCGCACCGGGTTTGAGCATCTCTCCATGCACCAGCCCCGGCTTGCCCACCGCGACGAACACGGCATCGGCCGCGCGCGAATGCACCGAGACCTGCCGCGTCATGTGGTGGCACACGGTGACTGTGGCGCCGAGCCCCATCATCAGGAAGGCGATCGGCTTGCCCACGATCTCCGAGTGGCCGATCACGCAGACATTGAGCCCTTCGGTCTGGAGCGGCAGGGATTTCAAGATCTCCACCGCTGCGACGGCGGTGCAGGGGCCCAGCTCCAGCTCGTTATAAACAATGTTGCCGATCGAGGCGGGGTGCATCCCCTCCACGTCCTTGAGCGGATGCACCGCCTTCTGCAGGACCTTGACCGGGATATGGGCGGGCAGCGGGCGCTGGATGATGATGCCGTTGACGCGCGGATCGGCGTTCAGACCGGCCAGCACGCCCTGAAGCTGTTCGAGGCTGATCGTCTCGGGGTAGTTGCGCACCTCGAAGGCCACACCTGCTTTCTCGGCGTATTTCTTCTGATTGCGGACATAGAGTTCGGCCGCCGCGACATCGCCGACAGAGACCGAGACGAGGCACGGCGCCCAGCCTGCCTCCGACAGCCTCTGAGCTTCGGCATAGGTCTCGTCCAGCTTGACCTGCGCAAGCGCCTTTCCGTCAATGATCGTGGCGCTCATCGGGGTCTCCCTTGCCCAGAACCTGTTCTTCCTGCGCGATGAAATGCTCGATCATCTCGCGCCACAGACGGTCGGCGAGATCGGGATCGAGCCCGGCAGGACCGGCGGCGGCGCGCACTTTTGCCACCACGTCCTCGACCCGGTCGGGGATGCGCGCGGGCCAGCCATTTCCCTGTTTGAGTTCCGCCGCACGGGCGATCAGCCGGGTGCGCGCACCGAGCATCTCGACCAGCTCCCGGTCGAGCGCATCAATGGCGACGCGCAGCTCTTCCATCGTGTGCAGGTCTGACGGAGATTTCATCGACAAGGCTCCCGGAACACTCGCGCCCCCTATCGCAGCTTGGCCCAACAAGCTCAAGACCGCGCGCCTAGAACAAACCCGTGATGCGGCCTTCGGCATCGAGGCCGATCGTCTCCGCAGCCGGGTGCCGGGGAAGGCCCGGCATGGTCATGATCTCACCGCAGATCACCACGACGAACCCCGCCCCCGCCGAGAGCCGCACCTCGCGGATCGGCAGCGTATGGCCCGAGGGCGCCCCGCGCAGCGTCGGGTCGGCGCTGAAGGAATACTGCGTCTTGGCCACGCAGATCGGCAGGTTTCCATAGCCCGCCGCCTCCCAGTCACGCAGCTGGTTGAGGATCTTCTGATCGGCATAGACGTCGCTCGCGTGGTAGATGCGCGTGGCGATGGTCTCGATCTTCTCAAACAGCGGCATGTCATCGGGATAGAGCGGCGCGAATTGCGACGGGCTCTCGGTCAGCGCGACGATCTTCTCCGCCAGCGCCTCGGTCCCCGCGCCGCCTTCGGCCCAATGGGTGCACAGAACCGCCTCCACGCCCTGCGCTTCGGCCGCGTCGCGCACCGCTGCGATCTCGTCCTCGGTGTCGGCAGTGAAGCGGTTGATCGCGACCACGACCGGCACGCCGAATTTCTTCATATTCGCGATGTGACGCGCGAGATTGGCGCAGCCCGCCTCGACGGCGGCCACGTTCTCCGCGCCGAGATCCGCTTTCGCGACACCCCCATTCATCTTCAACGCCCGCACCGTCGCCACGACCACCGCAGCATTCGGGCTCAGCCCGGCCTTGCGGCATTTGATGTCGAAGAATTTCTCCGCCCCCAGATCGGCCCCGAAGCCCGCTTCGGTCACGACGTAATCGGCCAGCTTCAGCGCGCTTTGCGTCGCAATCACCGAGTTGCAGCCATGCGCGATATTGGCGAAGGGGCCGCCATGCACGAAGGCGGGCGTGCCCTCCAGCGTCTGCACGAGATTGGGCTGCAGCGCCTCTTTCAGCAGCACGACCATCGCGCCATCAGCCCCGATCTCGGCGCAGGTCACGGGCGAGCGGTCGCGCCGATAGGCAACGACGATCCGACCCAGCCGTTCCTGCAGATCCGTCAGATCGCGGCTGAGGCAGAGGCAGGCCATGACCTCGGAGGCCACGGTGATGTCGAAGCCGGTCTGGCGCGGGAAGCCGTTCGAGACACCGCCAAGGCTGACGACGATGTCGCGCAGCGCCCGGTCGTTCATGTCGAGCACACGCCGCCACGTGATCCGGCGCGCGTCGATCTCGAGCGCGTTGCCCCAATGGATGTGGTTGTCGATCATCGCCGAGAGCAGGTTATGCGCGGCCCCCACGGCGTGGAAATCGCCGGTGAAATGGAGGTTCATCGACTCCATCGGCACGACCTGCGCGTAGCCGCCCCCGGCGGCCCCGCCTTTCATCCCGAAATTGGGCCCCAGCGAGGCTTCGCGCAGGCAGATCGCGGCGCGCTTGCCGATCCGGGACAGCCCGTCGCCCAGACCCACGGTCGTCGTCGTCTTGCCCTCGCCCGCAGGGGTCGGCGAGATCGCGGTGACGAGGATCAGCTTGCCGGTCTCGCGCTCGTCCAGCCCCGCGATGAACTCCGCCTCCAGCTTCGCCTTGTCGCGGCCATAGGGGATCAGCGCGTCTTCGGGAATATCCAGCTTCGCCGCGATTTCCGGCATCGGGCGCAGCGTCGCGGCACGGGCAATCTCTAGATCACTGGTCATCGGGTCCTCCTGCTGAGGGAGGGTAGCCATTCGACGGCGCAGTAGAAGGGAAAGAAGCGACCGTTGCGGGATTAAATCGCCTCAGCGGACCTCGTCCATCAGCTCCCAGGCGCGCTGATCGGGGATATGCAGCCGCAGGGTTTCGTCCACGACCAGACGGCCGGGACGTTCGACCCATGCGGTGACGCCGCGCCGACCTTGGGCTGCGGGTTTGTAGCGTTTGCCCTTCTCGGGATGGTGCTCTTCGATCACCCGTCCCGGCAAGACACAGGGACGGTTCTCCATATCCACCACGAAGGTCAGCCCGGTCTCGTTCTGCAGCCGCGCCGAGGGCGGGATATGGGTCAGGTCCGGCAAGCCGCGCAGCACGATCGTCGCGCCGACCCAGGAAGGGTCGATTTCCGGAACGCCCATCGCGAAGGCGGTCTCGGCCAGTTCCTCCGCCGACAGGATCGTCAGCTGGCGGACATTGGCGATCTCGGTGCCCTTGGGATGCTGATCGGTCACCCGCGAGCAGGAAGGGCGCGTGCGCCCGCCATGCAGCTCTCCCACGGGACCGTCGAAGGTGAAGTCGATCTCTTCGACCGGGGTCGAGGTCAGTTGTCCCTCGGTGGTCACCAGCCCGAGCCAGACGACCTCCCCTTGATATTGCGTGGGTTTCAGCGCGGCCATCAGCCCCTCTTTGACAAGACGACAAACAGACGACGGAACGGGAAAAAGACGCTGCCGTCGTCCCGCAAAGGATAAACCGTCTCGAGCGCGGTTTCATAGCGTTCGATGAGAACCTGCGCTTCAGTGTCGCCTAGGAGCCGCAGGAAAGGACGCATCGCCGTGCTTTCCGTGAAGCGACGCACCGGATGCGCGCCCGGCGTGGGTTCCAATTCCTGCAGATATTCGGTGTGCCAGATGTCGACCTCGCCCAAGGGGCTGAGCATCTTCGCGTAATCGACCGCCGGGGCCACCGGCGGCACCCAGCCCGCGAAGTTGAACCGGTCGGGGAACATCTCCTGCGACAGCTCGCGCAGGATGCGATGCGACGGCGCGCCATGCTGGGCGGGCATCTGCACCGCCAGAACGCCGCCCTCGCGCAGTTCTCCGGCCAGACGCGGGAAGAGCGTGGCGTGGTCGGGCAGCCAATGCAGCGCGGCGTTCGAGAAGATCATCGCGGGCGGCTTGTTGGGCACCCATTCGGAAATGTCGACCAGATCGCAATGGTGATAGGCGCCGGTCGCCGCGGCGCGCTTCAGCATCGCCTCGGAATTGTCGACGCCCACTATCTTGCGCTTGGGGTAGTGGTGGTTCAGCGCCTCGGACACCGCGCCATTGCCGCAGCCCAGATCGATGATCTTGCCGCGTTCGGGCAGTTGCGGCACCCGCGCCAGAAGGTCGAGTGCCGGGCGCAGCCTCAGATTGCGGAACCGCGCATAAGCGTCTGGGTCCCAATCGGCTGCGCCCGGCACTGAAGCGTCACGCGTGACCATTCTCGCGAACCTTCGCGGTCAGGCCGAAGGCTCGGGGGTGGTTTCCGCCCCGCCGTCGCCCTGATCCTTTTTCTTGGACGTTTTGGGCAGCGCGGTCACCGACGGCAGGCTTCCCGAGGAGCTGTCGTCATCGTCACCGCCCAGCGGCTCTCCGGAGAGGACCTTCTTGATCTCGTCGCCGGTGAGGGTCTCGTATTCCAGAAGGCCCTGGGCCAGACGTTCCCAATCCTCGATCCGGTCGGTGAGGATGCGGCGCGCCTCTTGGTAGCCCTCTTCGATCAGGCCGCGCACCTCTTCCTCGATCAACTCTTTCGTCTTGGTCGAGACCGAGAAGCCGGCGGTGTTGCCCTGATAGCCCTCATGCGCCTCGGCATAGTCGATATTGCCGACCTTCTCGGACATGCCCCAGCGCATCACCATCGCGCGGGCAATCGCCGACGCCTGCTGAATGTCGCCGGCCGGGCCGTTCGAGACATGCTCTTCGCCCCATTTCAGGATCTCGGCCGCCTTGCCCGCCATGGTCATGGCGATCTTCTGCTTGGCCTCGTCCTTGTGGTAGTTGAGCTTGTCCATCTCGGGCAGCGAGACGACCATACCCAGCGCCTGACCGCGCGGAATGATCGTGGCCTTGTAGACCGGATCGCATTTCGGCAGCGACAGGCCGACGATGGCGTGACCGGCCTCGTGATAGGCGGTCATTTCCTTCTGCTCGGGGGTGAGGACCATCGAGCGGCGCTCGACGCCCAGCATCACCTTGTCCTTCGCGTTCTCGAAATCTTCCATCGAGACGAAACGGCGCCCGACGCGGGCCGCCATCAGCGCGGCCTCGTTGACGAGGTTCATCAGGTCGGCCCCCGAGAAGCCCGGCGTGCCGCGCGCGATGGTGCGCAGGTCGACATCCGGCCCCACCGGCACTTTGCGCGAGTGAACCGTCAGGATCTTCTCGCGGCCCTTGATGTCGGGGTTCGGGACGTGGATCTGACGGTCGAAGCGGCCCGGACGCAGCAGCGCGGGGTCGAGCACGTCTTTACGGTTCGTCGCCGCGATGATGATGATGCCTTCGTTGGCCTCGAAGCCGTCCATCTCGACCAGAAGCTGGTTGAGGGTCTGTTCGCGCTCGTCATTGCCGCCGCCGATGCCGACACCACGGGCACGGCCCACCGCGTCGATCTCGTCGATGAAGACGATACAGGGCGCGTTCTTCTTGGCCTGCTCGAACATGTCGCGGACACGGGATGCACCGACACCCACGAACATCTCGACGAAGTCGGAGCCCGAGATGGTGAAGAAGGGCACGCCCGCCTCGCCCGCAATGGCGCGGGCCAGAAGCGTCTTACCGGTACCCGGAGGGCCCACCAGCAGCGCGCCTTTCGGGATCTTGCCGCCGAGGCGCGAGAATTTCTGCGGGTTGCGCAGGAATTCCACGATCTCTTCGAGTTCTTCCTTGGCTTCGTCGATGCCCGCCACGTCGTCGAACGTCACGCGGCCATGTTTCTCGGTCAGCAGCTTCGCCTTGGACTTGCCGAAGCCCATCGCGCCGCCTTTGCCGCCGCCCTGCATCCGGTTCATGAAGAAGATCCAGATGCCGATCAGCACGAGGAAGGGAAGCCAGACGCCCAGCAGCGACATGAAGCCCGATTGCTGCTGTTTGACGACGGTCACCGCGATGCCCTTGTCGATCAGCTTCTCTGCGATCTGATCTTCCATCGGCTTGATGGTGGTGAAGCTTGTGCCGTCGGCGAGCTGGTAGCGCACCTCTTCGCCATCGAGTCGGGCGTTCTTCACCTCGCCTTTATCGACGGCGTCCATGAACTCCGAGTAGGTCGCTTGGGACGAGTTCATCGAAGATTGCCCATCACCGAAAAGGTTGAACAGGGCTAAAATCAGCAGGAACAGCACCGCCCAAAAGGCCAGATTGCGCGCATTACCCAAGGAATATCCTCCAATCGTATCGGGCGACTGACCTGCGGTCGCCGCCTCTTCCTCAGTGAAAATAGGCATTACGCGCCGGGGTTCAACGTCGAATTAGCCAAGTGGCGAATGCGTCGCGGGAAATCCACGCCTGCCAGCCCGCGCCAAAGCCCGCGATCGGCGCCGCGACAAGCGCCTCGCCGCGCCAAATGGCGGGGCTTGCGGCAAGCGAGGCACGCGGAAGGCCGGTGTCGCGCCACTCGGGGCATTGGCGCAATCCCGCCTCCCCCAGCGCCGCGACTTCCGCGACGTCCACTGCGGGCCCGGTGATCTCCCAGCGGTCCCAAAGCACGGCGCCAGCTTCGACAGCCACGCGCAGGTCGGCCACGGCCTGCGCCTCGCGGGTGATGCGGATCGCGTCTTTGCCGGAGGTGATCCGGCAGCCATGCAGGGTGCGGTCGCCGGGCAGCGCGATCTCCGACAGCAGGCTCTGCACCTTCGCGGCGCGCGGCGCGTAATCCGCCCCGGAGACCCAGCGCAGCGCAGCCACGATCAGGCGACGTTGCAATTCCGGGTCCATCGCGGCGAAGCCCGTGGCGTCGATCAGCAGATCGCCCGACGGCTCGGAGACGTGGCGTGCGACCTCCGCAATCAGCAACCGGTGCAACGCCGCATTCGCCGCCGAGAGGTTCTCCGTCACCCCGGCGATCGCCTGCGCATCGACACCCAAAGGCGCGAGCGCCCCGAGCGCCTGACGCGCCTTGACCCGGTCGAAGCGGTCATTCGCGTTGGAAGGGTCGTCGATCCACGTGATGCCTTCCGCGCGCAGATGGTCGCGCAACGACTCGCGGGTCTGGCCAAGAAACGGGCGGTGCCATGTCACGCCTTCGGCCTCGAACCGCGGACGCATGCCCGAGAGCCCCTCCAGCCCTGCCTCGCGGGCGAGCCGCATCAGGAAGGTCTCGGCCTGATCGTTGGCGGTATGCCCCAGCGCGACATCGGCAATCCCGTTTTCGCGTGCCCAAGCGCCGATCAGCCGCAACCGCGCCCGGCGCGCGGCATCCATCAGGTTGCCCTCGGCAGAGGCTCCGTCCCAGCGCAGGACGGTATGCGCAATATCGCGATCCGCGCAGAACCGCCCGACAAAGGCAGCTTCCTCGGCGGCCTCGGGGCGCAGCCCGTGATCCACCGTCACCGCAGCGACCTCGAAATGCGCAGCCAGCAGCACCAGCGTCGCCATCGAATCCGACCCCCCGGAAACGGCAACCCCGACGCGCCGGGGCGCATCGGGGTCAAAACCGTGTCTTGCGATGTCGTCCAGCGTCACCGGACCGCGCTCACTGGCATCCCAGCGATTGCTGCGCGCTCTGCGCCTCGCCCGCCGCCGACGAACCCGGGAAGCGTGCGCTCACCTGACCCAGCGTGGTGCAGGCCTCGCTCTGCTGGCCAAGCTGCCCCAGCGCCTTGCCGAGCGACAGCAGGTTGTCCGCCGCCCGCGACCCTTTCGGATCGGCGGAGAACCCGTCGAGCCATGCGCGTGCAGCACCCGCCTCGTCGCCCTGCTTTTGCAGCGCGAGACCGCGATAATACATCGCGTCGCTGGTCAGCGGGGAGCCGGGATAGGTCTGCCGGAAAGTGGTGAGAAGATCGGCCGCCGAGGCGTAATCGCCATCCTCATAAGCTTTCTTGCCCGCTTCGAAATCCGATTTCTCGTTGATCGCGAGATCGGGGCCGGGCGTGGAATCCGGCGCAGGGCCGGTGACCGAGGGCGCATTGGTCGGCGCGTCGCCTCCCAGCGGCTTGGCCATGCCCAGCTTCGAAATGTCGCAGTTCT
Organism: Thioclava sp. ISO4; assembly: GCF_058105145.1. Lineage (NCBI taxonomy): Bacteria > Pseudomonadati > Pseudomonadota > Alphaproteobacteria > Rhodobacterales > Paracoccaceae > Thioclava > Thioclava sp. ISO4. The sequence goes on along the minus strand of NZ_CM176571.1, from coordinate 1,059,635 downwards.
CTTCCATCTCGCAGACCCGGAAATTCAGATCGCCGATCCGCTTCGTGCCATCGGCGACGACGCGGTTGATCTTGTTTTCCAGCTCTTCGACGCGGTCGGTCATATGCGACAGCGACAGCTCCATCGAGTCCATGCGCTGCAGAGCGGAATCGCCGCCCGCTTTCTGCAGCCCAGCCTGGCCAGAGGCCTGCAGCTCCTGACGCAGGCTCCCGATCTCGGTCTGAAGCTGTCCCAGTTCGGTCTTGATATCCGCCAGCGTCTGGGCGCGGTTCGCGTCCTGAGCCAGCGCGGGCGCGGCTGCCAGAACAGCCGCGCCGAGAAGCAAAGCTCTCAGCATCGCGATCAGCTCCCGACCGCCGATTGCGAGATCACCGTCACGGCGCGACGGTTCTTCTTGTAGCACTCTTCGGTGGAGCAGATCGCCAGCGGGCGTTCCTTGCCGTAGGAGACCGTGCGCAGACGGTTGCCGGCCACGCCCTGGCTGATCAGGTATTCCTGCACGGCCGAGGCACGGCGTGCGCCGAGCGCGAGGTTGTATTCGCGGGTGCCCTGCTCGTCGGCATGGCCTTCGATGATCGCAGTGTAGCTCGGGTGGCTCACCAGCCAGCTTGCCTGCTGGGACAGGATGCCGCGCGCGGTGTCGGTCAGGGTCGACTGGTCAACCTGGAAATGCACCATGTCGCCGATGGTCTGGCTGAAATAGGCCGGCGAGTTCGGATCGTTGATCCCGCCCTGGGTGATGCCGCCCGCACCGCCCGGGCCTAGCGCGCCGCCGGGGCCGGTCGCACCGGAGCCGTATTGATCGGGGTTCGAACAGGCCGCGAGGCCCAGCATCGAGATGGCCAGAACGGCCTTCACTGCAAAATTCATGGTTTCCGCCTTTGTTGATCTGCCCTTTTCGGGCGAGCCTACCAGTTTCTCTAACGCTTGTTAATCCGCTCTCATGGCAGAAGCGGCGACCAGGCCGGGTCCGATGCGGCGCCCGGCGTGGAGACTTTCTTCAGGTTGCGCCCGGAGATATCGACCGAATAGAGCGAGGCCGACCCTTGGGCGCCGGGGCTCTCCCGGGTGAACATGATCACGCGGCCGTTGGGCGACCAGGTCGGGCCCTCGTCGAGGAAGGACGAGGTCAGCAGACGCTCTTCCGAGCCATCGGTGCGCATCACGCCGATATGGAAACGGCCCTGGTTCTGCTTCGTGAAGGCGATCATGTCGCCGCGCGGCGACCACACGGGGGTCGAATAACGCCCGTCGCCAAAGCTGATCCGCGTCGCGTCACCGCCGCCCGCCGGCATGATATAGAGCTGCTGCGTGCCCGAGCGGTCGGATTCGAACACGATCCGCGAGCCGTCGGGCGAGAAGCTGGGCGAGGTTTCGATCGCAGGCGAGGTCGTCAGGCGCTGGGTCTGGCCCGAGCTGATATTCATCATCCACAGATCGGTATTGCCGTTCTGCTCCATCGAATAGACGATCTTCGTGCCATCGGGCGAGAAGCGCGGCGCGAAGGTCATCGTGCCGGGCACTTCCGGCAGAAGCCGCGCCGAGGCGGTGGCCACGTCGAGCATCTTGATGCGCGGGAAACCGGTCTCGAAAGTGGTGTAAAGGACCTTGGTGCCGTCACGCGAGAAGCGCGGCGCAAGCACGATGGTCGAGGCATCGGTGAGATAAGTCACGTTCGCGCCGTCGTAATCCATCACGGCCAGACGCTTCTGGCGGTTGTCCTTCGGCCCGCTTTCCGAGACGAAGACCACGCGGCTGTCGAAATAGGGCCCCTCACCCGTGATGCGCGAATAGATCACGTCCGAGACCTTGTGCGCCAGACGCCGCCAGCTTGCCGGCGAGGCCGCAAGCTGCTGCCCGTCGCCCATCTGCTGACCGGAGAACACGTCGAAGAGGCGGAACTTCACGACCACCTTGCCGCCCTGCATCCCGACCGAGCCCACGACCAGCGCCTGCGCGTTGATCGCCTGCCAGTCGGAATATTTCACCGGCGTATCGAAGCTCGACACGTTCTGGATATAGGCGGATTTCGGGATTTCGCGGAACAGACCCGTGCCCGTCAGATCGCTCGAGATCACCTGCGTGATCTGGCTCGCCATATCGGCGGCCTGAGGGCTCTCGGGGATGAAGCCCGCGATCGCGAACGGCATCGGCTCGATCACGCCATCGGTGATCTCGATATGCAGCGGTTCGGAATCCTGCGCGGTTGCGGCGATGGGTGCCAGCATCACAGCCGCCAGCAAACTGAGAACGAAACGCATCATGTCACACACTCCCTTTCCGGGTCTTGCCCGGTTTGTAACGCGCTGCGGCACGATCGTGCATCACAACCCCATGACACCGCGCGGAAATTCGCCGATACACCATCATTTCATCCTCATTTTTTCGGGATTGAAGTCGATGGTGATCGTTTTCCAGCGGTCGTATTTCTCCGGCGGCAGCGGGAACCCGTCCGAGCCGCACAGAACGATGGCGCGCCGCCCGGCTTCGAAGGCCTGATCGACCGCGTTGCCGGTGCCGCCGGTCGCCCCGACCAGCTTGATCGAGGAGATGATCGGGTGGCCGTCGGGCTGCATGTCGACCGACAGCGTCACTGTGGTGCGCAGCGCATCCGAGCTGAGCGCGCCGGTATTCCAGCATTGCTTGATGTCGACGATCAGCGCGTCTTTCTCGCCCGCGGTGATCGGCGGGCCCGTCGGCGCGGAGCCGGTGCCGCCCGTGCCCTCGCCACCCAAGGCTGCCGCCAGAGCATCGTTCACCGAAGCGCTGTCGACTTTCTTGGGCTCGCTCGGCGCGGGCTTGGTCTCTGCCGGTTTCGGCTCGGCGGGCTTCTTCTCTGCGGGCGCTGCGGCCGTCTGCGTTTCTTTCGGCGCAGGCGGCTTGGGCTTGGCGCTCGGACGCGGCGAAGCCAGCGGCGCAGAGCTTTCCGGCTTGTCTTCGGTCTTGTTCGCTTCGGTCACGATCTCCGTCGAGGCTTCCGGCGGCGCGGTCGCCTCCTTCGGCTTCTCGACTGGCTGATCGGGCGTATCGGCGGGTTTGGGCGCCTCTTGCGGCTGGGCCTGCGGATCGACCTTCGCTTCGGGCGGCGGCTCGGGCGCAGGGGTCGGCGCAACCCGCGGCGCCTGTTTCGGCTTCGGCGCGGGAGAGATGTCGGGCGTAACCATCGGCGAGGGCTCCTCGACCGGCGGCACGATTTCGGGCGGCGTGTCGCTCACCTCGGCGGGCGGCGTCGGCTCTTGCAGCGCCGAGACGTCGGGCTGCGCATCAGGGGCCGGATCGGGCTGCTGCATCGCCTGCGGCTCGGGTTCGGGCTTGGCCTGCGGCTCGAGCGCGGGCGTCTCGGGCGGCGGCGCCGTCTCGTTCGGCGTATCGGGCGCCGTGGGCGCGACCGGGTCCGGCGTCGGCTGCGGCGCGTCCTTCGGGGCCGAGGCCATCATCGTGTTGAAGTCCTGCTCGGACATCACCGCGACCTGGCTGATCACCACCGGCTTGTTCGGCTTCGGGAAGAACCACTGCCCCCCGGCAATGACCCAGAAGAGCACGCCCACATGCAGCGCGCCCGACAGGCCGTAACCGATCTTGTCCGCACGGTTCATGCGATGCCCCCTGGGCTCAGTTCCCCGCAGGCGCCGTCAATTGCGGCCCTCCGGTATCGGTGACGAGCGTGATGTTCGAGAACCCCGCGCCGTTGAGCGCGCCCATCACCTGCACCACCTGAGAATAGGAAATCTTGCCATCCGCGCGCAGGAAGACCTTGTCGCTGTTGCGCTCTGCCGCGATCGCCTTGAGGCGGTCGATCAGCTGATCCTGCGGCACTTCCGAGTTCATCAGCGAGACCTTCCCGTCCGCCTGGATCGAGACCGTCAGCGGCACTTCCTGCTCGGTCGGCACGGCCTTGGCCGCCGTCTTCGGCAGCTCCAGCGGCACGCCCACGGTCATCATAGGCGCAGCGACCATGAAGATCACCAGCAGCACCAGCATCACGTCGACCATCGGCGTGACGTTGATCTCGCTCATCGCGGCGTGACGCCCGCGCCCGCTCCTGCGGCGCCGCGATCCGCCCGATCCGCGTTTTGCAACACCCGCGCCCATGATCAGCTATCCAACTGGCGCGACAGGATGGTCGAGAACTCGTCCGCGAAGGCCTCGTAGTTGCCCGCGATGCGATCGGCATCGGACGACAGCTTGTTGTAGAAGATCACCGCCGGGATTGCCGCGAGCAGACCCAGCGCGGTCGCGACGAGCGCTTCCGAGATGCCGGGCGCCACGACGGCGAGCGAGGTGTTCTGCGAGATCGCGATCTCCTCGAAGGCGACCTTGATCCCCCAGACCGTGCCGAACAGGCCCACGAAGGGCGAAATCGAGCCCACGGTCGCAAGGAAGGTCAGCCCGTAATTGAGGTTCTCGGTGGCTTTCTGGATCGCGACATCCATCGAGCGTTCGATCCGCGCCTGCGCGCCGGTGATCAACGCGCCGTCCTGACGGTGCGACCGACGCCATTCCAGCATGCCGGCGGCGAAGATCTTCTGGCTCGCGCCATCGGGCGCAGGGCCGATCTGGTCGAACAGCTCATCGAGCGGCTCTCCTGACCAGAACGCCCGGTCGAAGGCTTCCGCCTCGGAGCGCGCCGCGCGGTAGGCGATGAATTTGCGGATGATGATCGCCCAGGACCAGAAGCTGGCCACAACAAGGATGATCATCACGAGTTTGACGGTCAGCGATGCGCGCAGAAAGAGCGCCAGCAGGGAGAAATCGATCTCCTGCGCCATCGCAAGCGAAGAATGGTCCATAGGTACTGCTCGCCGGTTGGGGCCACGTTATCGGGCCTCTGATTACCAGCGATTCTATATCAGCAGTAAGGGGAACGCCATAACAACAATGTAACCGGCGAAACCCCGCCGCTTTTCAGTGCAGTTTCGGGGCCAGTTTCCGGCGAATATCGGCGGGAAGCCGCTGAGCCGCCCCCGCTTCGTTGAGACAGACGATGGTGACCTGCGCGGTGAACAGCACTTCGCCGTCGCGCTGCACGGTCTGCTCCATCACGAAACGCGCGCCGGTTTCGGCCACCAGATCGGTCGTGACCACCAGCTCGTCGTCGAATTTCGCGGGGCGCAGATAATCGGCCTCGACCCGGCGCACCGCGAAGACCACGCCGTGATCGGCCTTCAGCGCGACCTGATCCACGCCCAGCGCGCGGACGAATTCGGACCGCCCGCGCTCGATGAACTTCAGGTAATTGGCGTAATAGACGATCCCCGCGAGATCGGTGTCCTCGTAATAGACCCGGATCGGAAACTCATGCGCCATTCTCGTTCTCCTGATCGTCCGGCTCCGCCTCGCCCACTTCGCGCGACAATTCCCGCACCGCCTCTGCGGCCTCTCCCTGACGCAGACCTGCGCGAGCGGCAAGGCGCAGCGCGTGGCTCGGATCTTTCGCAACCGCCGGCATCGTCGGATCGTAGCCTGCCGCGATCACCGCCGCGATCTCGGGGCGCAGCACGGTCACGCCGCGCGCCACAGCCAGCGGCGAGCGCTTCACGAAAGCCTTGTCGGACCACAGCAGGATCATCTGCACCGCCTGGCTCAGCGCGATCACCTCGGCGGGCACCTCGTCGAGCCCCGCATCCATCCGCACGAAGGCGAAACAGGCCCGGATCGCGCCCTCCTTGTCGAAGCGGAAGACGCGATACTGGTTTGCGCCTTGATCGTCGAGCCGGATCACCAGATCCTGCAGACCGTCGATCAAGTGATCGAGATTGGGCACCTCGAGCAATTCCTGCCAGTCGCGGAAGAAGAAGATCATCAGGTTCGCGCCAAGCTCGGGATCGGTCTCGGCCATCTTGTGCCCGGCCAGCGCGACCACCGCCTCGACCGCGCCTTTCACGGTCGCCAGCGTCGCAGCCTCCACCCCGAACACCACCGGCACGACCGGACGCCCCCAGCGTGCGAACAGATACTCGTCGGAGGAACGCCGGAAGAGCTGCTCCACCATTTCGCCCGTGATCTCTGCCTGTTCCGACATGCCGCCTCCCTCGCTTCGCCCTGACCCTAAGAGATCGCGACGGAGGGGGAAAGGGGCCAACCCCTCTGCCGCGCCTCCCCGGCTCTTGCCTGCAGCGGCATTTCGGCTTGGCACAAATATCCCGGGGGAGCGCCCGACAGGGCGTGGGGGCAGCGCCCCCCTCTTCTTCGGCATCTGCGCCCCCACAGTGACGGGCGGCAGCCCTCCCTGATCTGCGCTTGCCGCCCTGCGGTCGCACGCCTATAAGGGCGGCATGTTCTTGCTGGCTGCATATCCGCGAATTACCTGCCCGGCGCTCTGACGCGTCAGGGTAGCCGGGATATTGCGCCAAGCCCCGAGGCGTGCGCGCGCACGCCCTTCCCTTTCCCAAGGACGACAATTCCATGAGTTCCGACCAGACCACCGAGACGACCGCCCCCGATTATCGTGGCACCGTCTTCCTGCCGAAAACCGACTTCCCAATGCGCGCGGGCCTGCCCATGCGCGAGCCCGACTGGCTGGCACGCTGGGAGAAGATCGGCGTCTACGACCGCCTGCGCGAGAAGGCCGCGAAGGACAACCGCCCGAGCTTCGTGCTCCATGACGGCCCTCCCTATGCGAATGGCCATCTCCATATCGGCCACGCGCTCAATAAGATCCTGAAGGATTTCATCACCCGCTCGCAGCAGATGATGGGCCGCGATGCGCGCTACGTGCCGGGCTGGGACTGTCACGGCCTTCCGATCGAGTGGAAGATCGAAGAGCAGTACCGCGCCAAGGGTCTCGACAAGGATAATGTTGACGTGGTGGCCTTCCGCCGCGAATGCCGCGCCTTTGCCGAGAACTGGGTCGACATCCAGCGCGAGGAATTCAAGCGTCTGGGCGTCTATGGCAACTGGGCCGATCCTTACCTCACGATGAACTACCATGCCGAGGCGGTGATCGCCGAGGAGTTCATGAAGTTCCTGATGAACGGCACGCTCTATCAGGGCTCCAAGCCCGTGATGTGGTCGCCGGTCGAGAAGACCGCGCTGGCCGAGGCCGAGGTCGAGTATCACGACCACACCAGCCACACGATCTGGGTGCGCTTCAAGGTCCGCCGGGGCGGCAACGCGGCGATGCCGACCGAGGATGCGGTCGAGTATGACGCGGCCGATCAGGCGCTGCTGGCCGATCAGCTGCATGAGGCGAGCGTCGTGATCTGGACCACGACGCCGTGGACGATCCCGCAAAACCGCGCCGTCTCCTTCCACCCGACGATCGGCTATGGCCTCTACCGGGTCGATACGCTGGACGAGAAATCGACCGCCGAGGAAGGCGAGCTGCTGCTGATGGCCGATGCGCTGGCGCAATCGGTGATGGATCAAGCGAAGGTCGAGAGCTTCACCCGCGTCCGCGACGTGACCGCTGCGGAGCTGGAAGGCCTGACCCTGTCGCACCCCTATGCCGGCGTCGACGGCGCGAATGGCGAATGGGATTTCGACGTGCCGCTCCTGCCGGGCGATCACGTGACCGACGAGGCGGGGACGGGCTTCGTGCACACCGCGCCGTCGCATGGTGACGACGACTATCAGATGGGCCTGAAGTTCGGCCTGCCGATGACCTACAACGTCGAGCCCGACGGCACGTACCGCAAGGATCTGCCGCTGTTCGGCGGCGAGGCGATCGTCGCGGCGGACGGCAAGGACGGCCCCGCAAACGTGTCGAACATCAAGCAGCTCGCTTGGGCCGGTGCGCTTCTCGCCAAGGGCAAGATCAAGCACTCCTACCCGCATAGCTGGCGCTCGAAAGCGCCGCTGATCTATCGCAACACGCCGCAATGGTTCGCCGCGATCGACCACACGCTCGACGATGGCATGGGCACCTATGGCGACACGATCCGCAAGCGCGCGCTGACCTCGATCGAGGAGCTGGTGACCTTCACGCCCGAGAAGGGTAAGAACCGCCTGCATTCGATGATCGAGAACCGTCCCGACTGGGTGCTGAGCCGTCAGCGCGCCTGGGGCGTGCCGCTGACCTGCTTCGTCAAGAAGGGCGCCAAGCCCACCGACGAGGACTTCCTGCTGCGCAATGCCGAAGCCAACGCCCGCGTCATCGCCGCCTTCGAGACCGAGGGCGCGGATGCGTGGTATGAGGACGGGTTCAAAGCGAAGGTTCTCGAAGGTCTGGTGAACCCCGACGAATATGAGCAGGTCTTCGACGTGCTCGACGTGTGGTTCGACAGCGGGTCCACCCACGCTTTCGTGCTGCGCGACCGCGCGGACGGGGCCGAGGACGGCATCGCCGATGTCTACCTCGAAGGCACCGACCAGCACCGCGGCTGGTTCCACTCCTCGCTGCTGCAGGCCTGCGCCACGAAGGGCCGCGCGCCCTATCGCAACGTGGTGACGCACGGGTTCACGCTCGACGAGAAGGGCATGAAGATGTCCAAATCGCTGGGCAACACGATCGTGCCCGAGGAAGTCATCAAGCAATACGGCGCGGATATCCTGCGTCTCTGGGTCGCGCAGACCGACTTCACCGAAGATCAGCGCATCGGCCCGGAGATCCTGAAAGGCGTCGCGGACAGCTACCGCCGCCTGCGCAACACGCTGCGCTTCATGCTGGGCAATCTCGACGGGTTCTCCGACGCCGAGCGCGTCGATCCGGCGGAGATGCCGGAGCTGGAGCGCTGGGTGCTGCATCGTCTGGCGCAGCTCGATGTGGAGGTGCGCAAGGGCTATGACGCATTCGACTTCCAGGGCGTGTTCCAGCAGCTGTTCAACTTCTGCACGGTGGATCTGTCGGCCTTCTATTTCGACATCCGCAAAGATGCGCTCTATTGCGATCCGGAAGACGGCCTGCGCCGCCGCGCGGCGCGCACGGTGCTGGACCTTCTGTTCCACCGCCTGACGACCTGGCTCGCGCCGATCCTCGTCTTCACAATGGAAGATGTGTGGCTGTCGCGCTTCCCGGGCGACGATGCCTCGGTCCACCTGCAGGACATCCCCGAGACGCCCGCGGACTGGGCCGACGCGAGCCTTGCCGCGAAATGGGACGGCATCCGCCGCGCCCGTCGCGTGGTGACGGCGGCGCTCGAAGTGCAGCGCTCGGCCAAGGTGATCGGAGCCTCGCTCGAGGCAGCGCCTGTCGTGCATGTCGAGGATGAGGACGTTCTGGCGGCGCTGAAATCGGTGCCCTTCGAGGATCTCTGCATCACCTCGGATATCGCGCTGACCGCTGATCCGGCTCCGCAGGAAGCTTATCGCCTGCCCGAAGTCTCGGGAATCTCGGTAGTCTTCGAGAAGGCGGATGGAGAGAAATGCGAACGCTGCTGGAAGATCCTGCCCGATGTCGGCACGCATAAGCATCCCGGCACCTGCAAACGGTGCGATGCGGCGCTGGACTGAGCAGACCGCTTCCAACGACAGAATGAAGGGCACCCCGCGCGGGTGCCCTTTTTCATGTCACATCACGACGGCATCTGATGCGGCGGCAGAGCCGGAGGCCCGAATCGGTTGCCGCCCGTGGAGCCGCGCTGGACGGTGAAGAAGAGCAGGACCAGCGTCCCGATCACCGGGATCAGCGTGATCAGGGCCCACCAGCCGGTCCGGTCGATATCGTGCAGTCGCCGCACCAGCACCGCGAGCGCTGGCAGGAACACGACGAGAGAGAAGATCCCGCCGAGCAGCGACGCGTCGTGCCGCATCATCATCGGACCGAAAAGGATACGGTCCAAGATGCCGAAGACGATGTTGCCGAGAAAGATGAACAGAACGAACCACCAGAATTCGGGCCGGGCCGCGCGGCCCGTGAAGGTCACGTAGTTCGAGAAACATTTGCGGATTGCATCGCTGAACTCCATCGGAGCGTCTCCCTCTGTTTATGTGCCGTAGGGAAAGCTTAGCCGCAGGATGGGATGTCAGGCCAGCCCGAATGCGGCGGAGACGGTTCACGCCAATCGAGGCGAGCTTTCGACGTCAGATGGCATCCCTGTCGCGCAGCCAGCGTTGCAGCGTGCGCTCCTCGGCCTGTGCCTGCTCGCGCTTTGCCAGCTCCGCCGCGCGTTCGGCGCGGGCGCTGTCGAGAAGCGTGTCGTAGGTCTTCGCCTCTCGAAACAGCTCTCGCATCCGGTCTTCGAGCGGCACGCGGCGCTCGTTCAGCGTGCCGATTTCCTGATCGAGCCACGAGACCGTCTCGCGCACCGCCTCGCGAAACCCGGCCGCATAGGGCGCGGTCTCGGGCGAGGTGACGTGAAGCTCGGCGCGGGCGCGCTCTGTCAGCGTATCGCGCTCGCCTTCCAGCCGCGCGACCTGCGCATTCAGTTTCGAGAGCTCGCCAGCCTGCTCTTCGAGCTCGCGTCTGCGCAGCCGCCCGATCACCTCCAGAGCCGCGATCCGATTGCGCGCCATCGCCTGTTTACGCCGCCTGCGGCAGTTCTTTCTGCGCCTGTTCGACGGCGTAGAAATCGGGCTGATAGACGGTGGGGATGCTGCCGCGACCGATCTCGATGCAGATATTCGGCGGGTGGTCGCTCACCAACGCCACGAAGATATCGCGGATCACGGCATAGAATGCGGAATCCTCTTCCTCGATCTGGCGCAGGCGGCCGGACATCGGCTGCACGAAGCAATAGGCAAGGAACACGCCGAGGAAAGTCCCGACGAGCGCGCCGCCGATCATGCCGCCCAGAATTTCCGGTGGCTGGTCGATCGCCCCCATCGTTTTGATCACGCCCAGAACGGCCGCGATGATGCCGATGGCAGGAAGCGCGTCAGAGACGGTCTGCAGCGCCGATGCCGGCGCCATGACCTCGCGGTGATGCTTCTTGAGCTTGCGGTTGATGACGTCCTCGGTCTGGTATTTGTCATCGAAGTTCATCGCCAGCATCCGGAAGCTGTCGGTGATCAGCTGGATCGCGAAATGGTCCTTCAGGATACGCGGATAGCGACCGAAGATTTCGCTCTCTTCCGGGGTCTCGATATGCGAGTCGAGCGCGATGATCCCCTTGTTGCGATACAGCCGCGACAGCTCATAGAGCAGGTTCAGGAGGTCGGTGTAGTCCGCCGTCTTCCACTGGCTGCCCTTCATCGCCTTCATGAGCCCGCGCCCTGAACGGCGGATCATGCTGAAAGAGTTCGCGATCAAGAAAGAGCCCAAGGCGGCGCCGCCGATCATCATACCTTCGAAGGGCAGTGCGTGAATGAGAACGTCCATGCTGCCGCCGGAGAGAAGGAAGCCGCCGAACACGAGGCCCACGACGGCCAACAGGCCAAGGATGATCGTCATTGTTCTTTGTCCGTGTGTTTCGCGCCCTGCGGTCTTCGACCGACAGCCGCCGTTTCCTGAAATTCTTGGCCAAATCTCCGGTGACGCCTCCGTTAAGTCAAGTATAAATGCCGATTTCGCCAGCATTATTAAGCATAGATTCCAAATACCGGGCGCTTAACAAGGAAACTTGACCGGCTATTCATGAATAGATAGGCTCATTTCAACACGGATCTTGCATTCAGGGCATTTCATGAGCGCCAGCGCGGAAGCCATAGCCTTTCTGCTCGAAGAGCAGGACCTGCGCCATCTGTTCCAGCAATGGCCGCAGCAGATGTGTCTGGCCGTGGGCCTCGACCCGGAAGGCGGCTGTGCGATGCTGGTCTTTCACGCAAGCGAGGCCGAGCGCGTCCTGCCCCGGCTCGCGCGTTCGATGAACTGGCGCGCGGATGAGTTCAGCGTCATTCCGAAGATCGACGGTTACCGGACCCGGCGGATGCTGTTTTCCGACGAGCAGAAGATCCTCTCGCTCGTGCATGAGACTGACGATCTGCCCGAGATCGCGCGCGATTACGCGATCAATTTCGCCTATGCCGCCGATGAGGGGCTCGACCCGGAAGCGCTGACCGATGCGAAATCGGCCTCGGTCTCGCCCGCGATGCGCGAGGTGGAGCGGCTTCTGTCGGAGCTGAACCCGGAGCAATCCGCAACCACGCCGCCCGCGAGCAAGATCGCCGCGCCCCCGCCACGTGCCAGCACGGAGGCCGCGCGCCCCACCGGCGAGGATGGCGGCCCGCCCGGCTTCCGGCGGTTGAGCGATACGCACCGGGCCGAGGCGCTGATGGCAACTTGCGAAATTAGCCTCAGCGGCGACACCGTGCGCATTTCCATCGAAGATGCTGGTGCCGATGCGCAAAGCTTCGGGGTGCGGGACGTCTATTTCCGTGACGACCTGCACAGCTTCGCCATTCCGGTCGCCGAACTGGCGCGACAGGGCGCGACCGCCATGCCCGGTCAGATTCACACCCCCGCAGACCATTTCCCCGCCTCGCTTCTTGCGACCCTGCGGCGGACCCCGCTTTCGGCGCGACTGACCGCGCTCGACCACTTCATCTTCATCGCCCCCGAAGCCGCGAAGTCGCAGCCTACCCCCCTCGCCGCCCCGCCGCGCGAGGCCACCGGCAAGCTCCCGGCGAAGAGCGCGGGCGCGAAGCCGCAGATGCGCACGATGCTGGGTGGTGCGGCGTTGATCTTCTTCTCGGCGCTGGCCCTGCAACTCGGCCTGACGCCCGCGCTCAGCCACGGCGAGGCGCGGAAGGTCTCGCTCGATACGATCCGCGAATCCGTCTTCCAGTCGCTTGCAGATCAACAAACCGGCGAGGAGCGCTGAGCCATGGATTGCGCCATCATCACCCCGATCGGCCCCGGCCACCGCGCGCTGTTCGAAGAAAGCTGCGCGCCTTCCGTCGAGACCGCGATCGGCTTCTCCAAGGGCCCGTTCGACCAGATCCATCATTACGCGATGGACGACACGCAAGGGCTGCACGGCCGGTCTGCGCGCCGCAACGCCGCGATCCGGCAGGCGCAGGAGGCGGGCGTCGCGTGGATCTTCTTCCTCGATGCGGATGACGTGATGACCCCGAACGCCTTCGAGGCATTCGGCGCGCGTCTTGCGGCGGAACCTGATCTCGACGCGCTTTGGGGTCTGATCTGCGAATTCGACGCGGCTGGCGAGCCGCAACTGCGCGACGGCCAACCCGCCGAGATTTCAGCCTATGCGGAGTTTCTCGCCACGCCGCCCTTCTTCGCGGTTCAGATCGGCGCCTTCATCCGCACCGATTTGGTCGCGCGCTTCGGCTTCGATGAAGCGATGGACACGGGCGAGGACTACAAGCTCTACCTGCAGCTTTGGCAGACCGGGAATTGCGCGAAACGCCCGGAGATTTTCTTCGTCAATCGCCGCGATCAGCACTCCACCGGTCCGCGCTCTGCGACGGGAGCCGATTGGGCCCGGCAGGTCGAACGGATGTGGGCCGACGCGGTTGAGCGCGATCCGGTCTGGGCGCAGCTCGAACATCGGGGCGTGGCTGCGAAGATGCAGATCACCAATCCGCTCGACATCATCCAGAACACCCATCTTCAGGGGCGGTTCTTCGAGGATAGCTCGCTCGAGAAGCTGCGCGATCTGATCGGCGTGGCGCATCCGCATATCGTCGAGGTCGGTGCGAATATCGGCAATCACGTGGTCTGGTATGCGCAACATCTGGACCCGGCGCGGATCTATCCGGTGGAGCCGAACCCCGCGGCGCTGACCCTTCTGGAAGGCAATATCGCCGCGAACGGGATCGGAGACCTGATCGACCGGCGCGGCATGGGCTTCGGCGTCGGACGCGCGGAGGGCAGCTTCCGCGCCGAGACGACGCAGGAAAACAACCTCGGGGCCACAACGCTGATCGCCGATGACGCGGGCGAATTGAAAGTCGTGACGCTGGATGCGCTGATGACCGATGCCCGCGCCGATTTCCTCAAGATCGACGCCGAAGGGATGGAGCTCGATGTGCTCGCCGGGGCCGAGGCGTTGATCGCGCGCGACCGCCCGCTGATCTGGGTCGAGACCCGCCGCGACAATCTCCTCGCCTTCGCGCAGGAGTGGTGCCGCGCGCATGATTACGTGCTGATCGACAGCGTGTTCTACGTCCACTCGATCGACTACTTCGCCATTCCGAGAGAACGCGCATGACCCAGACCACCCTCTCGCGCAGAGACCGGCGCGCCCGGGCCGCGAAAGCCGCGAAGTATTACGGCATCGCTGACGGCGCCGCGGCGCTGACGATGCACGAGGCCTATGAGGCTCTGGCTGAAGCCGATGGCCCGAAGGCCGCACGCTTGGCACATGAGGTCAGTCAGAGCCAACCGGTAAACCGCCACCCGTGGCTCGTGCTGGGCACCGTCGCGCTGGATCGCCGCGAGGCAGAGGCGGCAGCGCAATTCTTCGAGCGCGCGCTGCTGATCGCCCCCACCGATGCGATGGGTCTTGCGGGACTGGGCAAGGCGCGGGTTCTGCAGGCCGATATCTTCGCCGCGGTCGATCTGTTCGCGCGGGCGATCCAGCATGGCAGCGAAGATGTCTCGATGGCGCGTCTCTACTCCGATCTGATGGGGCGGCTCGACCGTTCCACCACCGCGGGGCAAGCCCTGCGCAAGATGGCCGAGCGTGTGAAGACGGCCGAGCTGTGGCTGCTCACCGCTGAAGCCTTTGCGCGCGGCGAGAGCAATGCCGAGGCTGCGCCCGCCTTTGAGGAAGCCGCCCGCCTCGCGCCGAAGCCAATCACTCACCGGATCGGCCTGCTCAAGGCGAAACTCTTCCGGCAGGACTATACAGGCGCGCTCGCCCATGCCGACGCGCTGCGGAGCGACCCCGAGGTGACGCCCGCGCAGTTCGATGAGATCGCGACGCTGCGCATGGCGGCGCTGCGGGCGAGCGGCGCGTCGTCGCGCGCGCTCGACACGCTTTCGCACCGGTTTCAGGATCCGGTCTATTACCAGCGTGCGCTCGGGTTTGCCGCCCAGTGCCATCTCGATCTTGATGAGTTACACGAGGCACGCATCGCCTTCCGCGAGGCGCGCCACATCCTCGACGGGGCCGGGCCTTGGGTCAGCCGCGCCTATGGAACCTTCCTGATGGGCGAGGGCGATTTTGCGACAGGCGCAATCGAATATGCGGGACGCCAGCCCGATGCCAACCGCCGCCGCATCCCCTATGAGAATTCAGCGCCCGAACGGCTGGCTGCGCGCGAGCGCCTCTTTCTGATCGACGAACAGGGGATTGGCGATCAGCTGGCGCTGTTGCCGATCATCGACCGCGCCCCCCTGCCCGCCGGAGCGAAGGTGACCTTCGTGGGCGAGGCGCGGATGAAACCGCTGGTCCAGCGCTGTCGCCTCGATGTCGATTTCGCGGAGACCTCCGTCAGCGACAAGCTGAACCTTGCGCCGGAAGAGATGATCTTCGTGGGCGATCTGGTGCGCTATCTCAGCGTCGAGGCGCTCGCGGAACAGTCGCTGGGTGGCTATCTGCGCGCGGATGCCGCGCGGGTCGAGGCGATCCGCGCACGGTATCGCGAGATGGCGCAGGGCGGCCCGGTCGTGGGCATCGCCTGGCATAGCAGCGATCCGATCACCGGCGCGCATCGTTCCCTCGCGCTCGAGACCCTGCTGACGGCGCTGCCCGAGGGTACGCTGGTGGTGAACCTGCAATATGGCGCGCGGGAGGCGGAGCTTGCACAGGCCGCCCGGACCCGCCCCGATCTGACGCTTTTCGACGATCCAGAGATCGACCAGCTCGCCGATCTCGACGGGTTCTCCGCGCAGATCATGGCGCTCGACCGGGTGGTGAGCATCGACAACACCACCGCCCATGTCTGCGGCGCGCTGGGGCATCCCGACAGCCATGTGCTGATCCCGAAAGGGGCGGCTTGCATGTGGTATTGGGGCCGTCACGGAAGCCCGGATCGCTGGTACGGCAATCTGCAGCTTCATCGCCAGACGCAGCTTGGCGACTGGAGTGGTCCACTCTCCGAGATCGCCAAGCTTTAAGGGCCGCTCAGGACTGAGGACTTAGGCGCCCTCGCCATCCACCTCTTCGGGAAGCGGCACGTCGAACCCCGCCTCCAGAAGCAGCCTGTAGGTTTCCGCGAAGGCCTGCATCGATCCAAGCTGCTCGGCTTTGCGCTGCGAGAAGAACACCGTCGCGCTTTGGTGGAAACGGATCGCCGCATCGGTGTCCGGATCGGCGCCGGAGCGATAGGCGCCCACCCGGATCAGATCCTCCATATCCGCATATTTCCCGAGCGCGCGCCGGGCCGCCTGCATGATGCGATACTCGGCATCGGTGTGGCAGTCAGGCAGCATCCGCGAGATGCTTTTCTGCACGTTCACCGCTGGGTAGCGGTCCTGCTCGGCGATGTGGCGGTCGAGCACGATATGGCCATCCACGATCCCGCGCACGGTGTCGGCAATGGGTTCGTTCATGTCATCGCCATCCACTAGAACCGTGTAGAGCCCGGTGATATCGCCCGTCCCCTCGACGCCGGGCCCGGCCCGTTCCAGCAGATGCGGCAGTTCGGCAAATACGGTCGGCGGGTAGCCCCGGGTGGTTGGCGGCTCGCCCCCGGAGAGGCCGATCTCGCGCTGCGCCATCGCGAAGCGGGTGACGGAATCGATCAGCAGCAACACCTGCTTTCCCTGATCGCGGAAATGCTCGGCCACCGCGGTGGCGGTCCATGCCGCCTGACGGCGCAGCAAGGGCGGCTCGTCGCCCGTCGCCACCACGACGACCGCGCGCGCCATCCCCTCGGGGCCCAGATCGTTCTGGATGAAGTCCTGCACCTCGCGGCCACGCTCGCCTACCAGCCCGATCACGATCACATCCGTATCGGTGTTGCGCGCGAGCATCGCCATCAGCGTCGATTTCCCGACGCCCGAGCCGGCGAAGACGCCCATGCGCTGACCGCGGCAGATCGGGGTGAAGATGTCGAAGACCTTGATCTGCGTCTCCAGCTTCGCGCCGACCCGCTTGCGGTCGAAGGCGCGCGGCGGGGCGGCCTTGAGGTCGCGGGCCGTCTCGCCCGGGGTCCAGCCGGTGCCGCTGCGCACGGGGCGGCCCAGCGCATCCACGACCTGACCGATCCAGCTTTCATCGGGATGGATCAGATCGCCGTGCTGATCGAGCTCGACCCGATCCCCCACCGAGACGCCATCCCAGCTGCCGAACGGCAGAACGCGGGTTCCGGCCTCGTTCAGCCCGACCGCCTCGGCCAGCACCGGGCCGCGCCGCCCGTGCACGATGCACCGCTGACCGATTCCCATCGCGCGTTCGAGCCCGACAACAGTCAGCGACAGGCCCGTGACCGAATGGACATGACCGACAATTCTTGCCTCGTCGGCCTCATCAACCGCATAATTCAAGGAAGAAAAAATCGTATTCACAAGTATAAACCCTACCAATCCATTCTCATACCGATATACTATCCATGAAAACGGAGCGATCCAACGTGAAACTTGATACGATATCCTTTTTTAACCTCGCCTCGGATCGGATGCATTGGCTTGCGGCCCGCCAGAAGGTGCTGGCCGAAAACATCGCCAATGCCGACACGCCGAATTATCGCGCGCGGGATGTGACCGACTTCCAGAGCTTCCTCGAGAAGAGCGACGCGAACCGCTCGGCGGGCGGCCCGCTGCACGAAACCACGGTCGAAACCGTGGGCGGCAGCGGCGCGTGGGACAGCAGCCTCGACGGCAATAACGTGGCGCTGGAGCAGCAATCCGTGATGGCGAGCGAGAATGCCGATCAATACCGGCTGGCGGCGAACCTCTATCGCAAGGCCTTCCAGCTTCTCAATGCCGCCAGCGGCAAGGAATAACCCGGGGAGACGACCATGAGCATGGACCCTCTGAAATCAATCGGTGCGATCGCGGCAAGCGGGCTGCGGGCGCAGGGGGAGCGGCTGAAGGTCGTCTCCGAAAACGTGGCCAACGCGGATTCGACCGGCTCGACGCCGGGCGCGGATCCGTATCGCCGCAAGACCATTTCCTTTGGCGAGATGGTTGACGACGCCTCGGGCGCCTCGATGGTCGATGTCACCGAAGTCGGGCGCGACACGTCGGATTTCGTCCTGAAATACGACCCCGCCCATCCGGCCGCCAACGCCGACGGCTTCGTGAAGATGCCGAACGTCAATCCGATCATCGAGATGAGCAACATGCGCGAAGCGGCGCGCAGCTACGAAGCCAACCTGAACATGCTCGAGACCGGCCGCCAGATGCGCCGCGAGATGATCGACCTCCTCAAATAGGTGAAGCATGAGCGATCCAGTCCTCTCCAATGCAGCGATCCGGGGCGCCTATGGCGCGTCGCGCAGCCTGAGCGGCGGCCCGGCCTCCGCACATGAAGCCAAATCCGCCGGGCAGAGCTTCGGCGACATGCTCAAAGGCGCCGCCGAAGAGGCGGTGCAGACCATGCGCACGGCGGATACGACCGCGCAGGCAGGTTTGACCGGGCAGGCCAGCACGCAGCAGGTCGTCGAGGCGACCATGGCGATGGAATCCACCGTCAAGGTCACGGTGGCGATGCGCGACAAGCTGGTCGAGGCCTATCAGGAAATCATGCGGATGCCGATCTGAGGCAGGCGGGGGCGACATGGAAGAAGCCGATGTCTATGCGATCATGTCGGACACGATCTGGACGATTCTTATGGGGGCCGGCCCTATTCTTGCGCTCGCGCTGCTCGTCGGGCTCGGCATCGCGATCTTTCAGGCGCTGACGCAGGTTCAGGAGATGACGCTGACCTTCGTGCCGAAGATCGTCGCGATCTTCGTCGGGCTCGTCCTCGCCCTGCCCTTCATCTACGCAACGCTCTCGCATCTGTCGGACACCGTCTTCGATCTCATCATGAACGGGCCCGCGTGATGGCGCGGGCGGGGTGGCTTCAGGCCTTGGCGGCACTTGCGGTCGCGAGCCTCGCCGCGACAGGCCCCGCACGGGCCGAAGGATGGGCGGGGTTCTACACCTCCAGCCGCCCGAGCGTGCCCGCGACGACTACCCCCCTTCCCGCCACCCTCGGCAATGACCAGCAATGCCTGCGCCAGATTTTCGCGGCACAGGACCGCTACGGCATCCCCGACAACCTGCTGCTCGCGATCGGGCTGCAGGAGGCGGGGTTTCGCAACAAGGGGCGCCTGACGGTCTGGCCGTGGAGCGTGAATGCCGCGGGTGAGGGCCGGATTTTCGACAGCCGCGAGGCCGCGATGGCGTGGGTCCATCAGAAGCAGGCCGCGGGCGTCTCCTCGATCGATACGGGTTGCATGCAGGTGAACCGCAAATGGCACCCCGACGCCTTCGACTCGCTGGCCCAGTCCTTCGATCCGGCGGCGAATGTGGATTATGCCGCGCGGTTTCTGGTCGATCTGCATCGGCGGACGGGGGATTGGTGGCTCGCGGCGGGCTCCTATCACTCGTTCACCCCGGAGGCGCGCCAGACCTACCTGACCGCGCTCAAGCGCAATCTCGCGGTGGCGCAGAAACGCGGCGATTATTTCGTCCAGCTCGCCGGCGCCGCCCCCGTGGACACGCCCGCGCCGAGTACCTCGCCGCGCCCTGCGCGCCGGAAACTTCCCGTATTCTGGTCGGCCGATCTGACCGCGGATCAGGAGATGCGGCTGTCGATCTATTCGACCAACGACCTGCAACCCGTGCTTCCCAATTTCACGCGAACGAATTGAGCGACGGATGAGCCAAAATCAGACCAGTTTCGGCAAGAACCTCGTAGGGCTTGGCATCAAGAACCGCGATATCGGGTTCGCGATTGGCGTGACGCTGATCCTCGGGATGCTGTTCGTCCCGCTGCCACCGATCATCCTCGATTTCGGCCTCGCGATCTCGCTGTCGTTGTCGGTGCTGATCCTGATGGTGGCGCTGTGGATCCCGAAGCCGCTGGAGTTCAACTCCTTCCCGACGTTGCTGCTCGTGGTGACGATGCTGCGGCTGTCGCTCAACATCTCCTCGACGCGCC
This sequence comes from Thioclava sp. ISO4, assembly GCF_058105145.1. Taxonomy (NCBI): domain Bacteria; kingdom Pseudomonadati; phylum Pseudomonadota; class Alphaproteobacteria; order Rhodobacterales; family Paracoccaceae; genus Thioclava; species Thioclava sp. ISO4. The sequence continues at coordinate 1,039,817 of NZ_CM176571.1, read as the reverse complement.
TCATTCTCAGCCAGGGCCATACCGGGACCGATGCGGCGGGCGGCGTCATCGAAGGGTTCTCGCGATTCATCGTCGGCGGGGATTTCGTGATCGGGATCGTGATCTTCGCGATCCTCGTGGTGATCAACTTCGTCGTCATCACCAAGGGCTCGACCCGGATCGCCGAGGTCTCCGCGCGGTTCTCGCTCGATGCGATGCCGGGCAAGCAGATGGCAATCGACGCCGATCTCGGCGCGGGGTTGATCGACGAGGTGGAGGCCAAACGCCGCCGCAAGGAGCTGGAGGACGAGAGCGGCTTCTTCGGCGCGATGGACGGTGCCTCGAAATTCGTGCGCGGCGATGCGGTCGCGGGGATCATCATCACGCTGATCAATGTCGTGGGCGGCATCCTAATCGGAGTCGTCCAGCACGGGCTGAGCGTCTCTCAGGCGGCGGGCAATTACACCGTCCTGACGATCGGCGACGGGCTGGTGACGCAGATCCCGGCGCTGGTGGTCTCGCTGGCGGCGGGCCTGATCGTCACGAAAGGCGGCACCGAAGGCGCAGCGAACGAGGCGGTGCTGGGGCAGCTGTCGAACTTCCCCAAGGCGCTCTACATGGCGGCGGTGCTGCTGTTCGGGATCGGTTCGCTGCCCGGCTTCCCGATCGTGGTGTTCTTCGCGCTGGCCGGGCTGCTCGCCGGGCTAGGCTATGTGATGCAGGAGCAGGCCGCGCTACGCGCGAGCGACGAGGCGGCGGCAGAAGCCCGCGCGGCCCAGATGGAAGAGACCTCGGCCGAGACCACGCAGCAGCAACTCAAGCTCGACGAGCTGCGCCTCAGCCTCGGGGCGGGGCTGGTGCCGCTGATCTCGAGCATGGATGCCGCCCTGCCCGGCAAGGTCAAAAGCCTGCGCAACCTCTTCATGAAGGATTATGGTTTCGTCCTGCCCTCGGTCCGCATCAAGGACGACCCGATGCTGCCGACGAACAGCTATTCGATCCTCGTGCAGGGCGTCGAAGCGGCGAAAGGCGAGCTGCGCCCCAATCTGGTGATGGTGATCGACCCGTCCGGCGATCAGGTGAAGCTGCCCGGCGAACGGATCAAGGAGCCCACTTTCGGGCTGAGCGCGGTCTGGATCGACCCGGCGCGCGCCTCCGAGGCCGAACAGCAGGGCCATACGGTCGTGGACCCCGAGAGCGTGATCACCACCCACCTCACCGAGATCATCAAGGAGCATATGTCCGAGCTTCTCACCTATGGCGCGGTGAAGAAGCTTCTGGCCGAACTGGACCGGGACTACCAGAAACTCGCGAGCGATATTTCCAACTCCGCGCCGGAAATCCTGCTGCAGCAGGTGCTGCAATCGCTGCTGGCCGAGCGCATTTCGATCCGCAACCTGCCGCTCATCATCGAGGCGGTGGCCGAAGCCGCGCCGTCCAGCACCAACCCCGCCGTCATCACCGAGCGGGTCCGCGCCCGCCTTGCGAACCAGATCTGCCGCGCGCTGGCGGATGGTTCGGGCTTCGTGCCGGTGCTGACCATGTCGGGGGCGTGGGAGCATGAATTCGGCGAGGCTGTGAAGATCAACGGCAAGGAGCGGACCTTCCTGATGTCGCCGCAGCGCGTGCAGGAATTCGTGCTGGAGGCGCGGCAGGAAATCCAGCGCCACGCGGCGCGCGACGAATGGCCCGCGCTGATGGTCGCGCCGGAAGTGCGTGGCTATGTCCGTTCGATGCTCGAAAGGGTCAGCCCGATGACGCAGGTGATCTCGCATAACGAGGTGCACCGGAAGGCCGCCATGAAGACGGTCGGGACGATCGGGGCCTGAGGGGTGAGCGGGCTCAGCGCATTTCTCGACGGGCAGCTCTTCGGCTATCTCATCGTCTTTGCCCGGCTGGGCAGCGCGCTGATGTTCATGCCGGGCTTCGGCGAAATGCAGGTGCCGACCCGCAGCCGTTTGGCGATGGCGGTGGTGTTCAGCCTCGCTCTTTACCCCGCGACGCCGGTGATGCCGATGCAGCCCGACAATCTCGTGACCTTCGCGGTCTATCTCGGGCTCGAGGTCACGACGGGCCTCTGGATCGGACTGACCGCGCGGGTGCTGTTCAGCGCACTGCAATTCGCGGGCCATCAGGCCGGGCAGGTCTCGGGCCTCGCCAATGCTTTCGCGCCCAGCCTCGGATCGTTCGAGGGCTCCACCATGGTCGCGAGCTTCCTGCTGATCTCGGGCGTTGCGCTGATTTTCGTCACGAATACGCATCACATTATCATCCGTGCGCTGCTCTATTCCTACGACGTCTTCCCGCCGGGCACGCTGCTGCTGGGAGACATGGCGAAGCAGATCGTCAAAGCCGCGTCGGCGAGCCTTTATATCGGGGCGGCCATCGCGGCGCCGTTCTTCGTCATGGGGCTGATCTTCAATCTCGGGATGGGGCTTGCGAACCGGATGATGCCCGCGCTGCCGGTCTTCTTTGTCGCAGCGCCCGCGCTGATCGCGTCGGGCCTGCTGATCCTCGCGGCGGCGTCGCCCAGCATGCTGCATGTCTTCCTCGGCCAGTTCACCGACTGGCTCGGCACTTTCGTCATACCCTAAGGAGCGCGCGGTGGCCGAAGGCGACGAACAGGACAAATCCTCCAAGACCGAAGAGCCGACAGACAAGCGGCTGAAATCGGCGCGCGAGAAAGGCGACGTGCCCTCCTCGCGCGAGACCGGCAACATGATGTCGGTCTTCTCGCTGCTGCTCATCGTGGTGTTCGTCCTTCCGGTCGTCGCGGGCCGGGCAATGACATCGCTCGGTCAGGTCTTCTCCGGGGCGGGCCAGGTGAAGATCGGCCAAGGGTCGGCAGGCGCGCGCGACATCGGCGACATCCTCAGCCTGCTCTTCGGTGAGATCGCGGGCTGGGCCGCCCCGATCTTCGGCGTGATGCTTCTGGCCGCGCTGTTCGGCGTGTTGATCCAGGGCGAAACCGTGGTCTCGTCCGAGCGGATGAAACCGAAACTGTCGAAGCTCTCGCCGCTCGCCGGGCTCAAGAAGATGTTCTCGCCCGGCGCGCTGGTCGAATTCGCGAAAAGCATCACCAAGGTTCTTGTCATCGGGGCGCTCGCGCTCTGGGTGGCGAAACGCGCGGTCACCGGCATTTGGCAGGGCGAGAATTTCCTGCCCGAGCATATCCCGAGCTATGCCGCCCATTGGGCGAGCTGGCTGCTGAGCGCGGCGATGGTGTTTCTCGTGCCGATCACCATCGGCGACATCATCTGGAAGCGGTTCGAGTGGCGGCGCAAGCTGCGCATGTCGCTCAAGGAAATCCGTGACGAGATGAAGGATTCCGAGGGCGATCCGCAGATAAAGGGCCGCCGCACGGAGATCGCACGCCAGCGGGCCCGGCAGCGCATGGTGCAGGCGGTGCCGACCGCGAGCGTGATCGTGACGAACCCGACGCATTACGCCGTCGCGCTGAAATACGAACAGGGCAGCGACGCCGCGCCGGTCTGCGTCGCGAAAGGGGCCGATGCGGTGGCCGCGCGCATCCGCCAGATCGCGCGCGAGAATGAGGTACCGATCGTCGAGAACAAGCCCCTCGCCCGCACGCTTCACGCCACGATCGACGTGGACGACACGGTGCCGGTCGAGCATTGGCAGGCCGTCGCGGAGATCATCGGCTACGTCATGGACCTGCGCCGCAACATCCGGCGCGCGCCCCCGAAGGGCTCGGTGTTGCGGGTCGACGAGGACTAAAAAAGGGGGCTGCGCGCCCCCGTTCCCCAATCAGCAACAACTGCGCCGCGATGCACGTACCATCACGCCCGTGCGGAATTAGTTGAGCTTGACGTTCACCAGCTTCTGGTCGCCCGGCAGCTTCGAGCGCTCGAGAATGATCTTGGAGACCGCCCGCGCGCGCACCGGGTTCATCTCGGCCATGATCGGGGCGACCTCGCGCTCCTTCATCGTGGCCAGAACCATGACCGTCACCTCGATATCGAGATCGTTCATGATCGACGCCGCCGCCGCGGGCTTCATGTTCTTGTAGATCGACACGAGGCGATCGACGTCGTCGCTATGCGATTTGTCGACCTTGTCGAGCAGCTTGGTCACCTTGTCCTTCAACTCGGTCAGATGCTGCGACTGGGTGTCGAGACCCTGCTTGGCAAGCTCGATCTCGGCGCTGCGGGCGTCGAGTTTCTTCTTCTGCTCGGCGAGGAGATCGCGTTCCTGCCGCACGGACATCAACAGCTCTTCCGGCGTCGGACCGCAGCCGCCGGTCGCATCGGCGGAGGCATCGCTCGCCGGCGTCGCGGCGGCATCCTTCTCCGCCCCGCTTGCAAGCGCGGCCTGCAACAGCGAATCCGGAAACGGGATCATGTCGGAGGGAAGGCTGGTCGCGAGCTTCGCAGCGCCCGAAAGCAGCAATACGCCCACGAGAACCTGAAGCGGACGGCCCTTCACCATTGGCCCTGCGCCTCCCGGCGCACGCGGGTTTGCTCGAAGAAGCTTTTGACCAGTTCGGCCTTGCCGGTCACACGGGTCAGCCCCATCGGCGCTTTCGGCGCGGCCCGGCGCGAGTTGAAGGTCAGGGCGGGCGCGGCCTCTTGCGCAGGTGCCGGTTCGGGCGCGGGCGCTTTCTGCGCCTCAGCGACGGCGTCCTTCATCTCCTCGACGGAGAGTTGCGACTTGTCCACGGCCGCGGAGAAGGCCGCGACGAGCGGCTCCATCTCTTCGAGGACGAGCATGAGCTTTTTCACCCGCCGCGTGATCACCACGCCATAGGCCATCAGCCCGACAAGAGACACGAGAATAATCGCGTTAATCAGCATCGACATCATTGCTCCACTCGTCCTTTCCCATGAGGTTCGCGGTCACTTTCAGTGCCATCGACCCGTTTTGCTTCTTGCCCATTTCGCCTTCGAGAACCGGGCTCCCGGCACAAAGCAACAGGACCGGATGGCTGTCGTCGATCCGCAGATCGAGCGTGTCCCCGACTTTCCAATCCAGGATCTCGCGCATCGGCACCACCAGCTCGTGCAGCTGCGCGGTAAGCGCCACCGAAGAGCCTTCGATCTTCTGCTTCAGCTGCGTGCGCCACGAGCTGTCCGCACCGAGCCGATCCCCGAAGAAGATCTTGGTGAGCAGCGGGCGCACCGGCTCGAGCGTGGCATAGGGCAGGATCAGGTGGACCTCGCCATCATAACCCTCGAGACTGACCTTGAGAGGCACGCGGACCGTGGGGCTGTTGGGCTGGGCGATATTGGCGAATTGCGGATTGCTCTCCATCCGGTCGACCTGGAAGGAAACTTCGCAAATCTGCCGGAAACCTACCGCCATATCGGCAAGGATACGTTCGGCGACCTGCTCGCCCATCCGGCGCTCGATCGTGGTGAAACCGTGCTTGGCATCCTTCGCCCGGCCCGACGGCTGGCCGCCCAGCATCAGTTCTAGCGCGGAGAACAGGAAGACCGGATCCTGCGAAAGGATAAACTGGTCGTCCCAGGGATCGGCCTGCGCGACCGCGATCAAACCATGCTTGGGCAGGCTTTTCATCGCGTCGGCAAAGGGCAGGTATTCGACCTCGCCCAGCGTCACGTCCAGCACCGAGCCGGTCAGCGATTTGAGCGAGCTGGAGAAGGACAGAACGAAGCGCTCAAAGATCACGTCCAGCATCGGCAGACGCTCGTAATTGAGCATCGACATGCGGATGATCTCGTCTTCGACCTCCGCGGTCGTTGTCGCCGTCGCCATGTCCGCCTGTTCCGCCATCGTCACTGCACCACCAGGTCGCTGATGAGAATTTCGCTCGGCGTGTCATCGCCCACGACCGCGCGGGCGCGCTTGAGCAGTTCCGCCTTGAGCTTGATGAGACCGATGCTGCCGCGCAGATCCTCGACCGTCATCTGACGCAGGAACCCGGTGAAGGTGTCGCGGATGAAGGGCTTCTTCTCGGTCATCTTGGCCTCGGCATCCGGCGATTCGGGATAGACCAGCGCGAGGTGAATCTTGAGGTAGCGCGCGGCGGGCGTGCCGTCTGCGGTGGTCTCGGTGATGTTCACCACGATGTCGTCGAAATCCAGCAGCGCATCCGCGCCAGCTGCGCCCGAAGCGCCATGCCCGGCCGAATCCGCCGCGCCGCCCCCGGTGAGCGCCGAGACGCCGCCGAAAGCCACGAAGCCACCGCAGAACATGGCCACGACCGCGAGCGCACCCGCCGCCATGACGAGACGCTTATGGTCGCGCAAGGTCCGCCAGCGCGTTTCGGGCGCCTCGGCAACCTCTTCTTCATCAACGGCCGCATCAAACATCGGCTATCACGCCTCTCTTCGTCGAATTTAAAGATAAAATCCGATCTTAACTGGATATCATGAAGTATATACATCCGCACTTTACTTGCAATACAAAGATAGAATAGCCTCTACAGGATCAATTAAGAATAACTGGTGTTCGCCGTGCAGCAATTCTTGCAGAACCTTCAATCCTTGGGACGGCGCAAGCTCCTGATGCTTGGGGCTGTCGGTGTCATCAGCGTTCTCGCGCTGGTCTTCGGCCTCTCGGTCGTGACGGCCCCGAGCTACAAGCTGCTCTACAGCCAGCTTTCGCCCTCCAGCGCCGCGGGAATCGTCGACGCGCTCGATCAGGCGGGGTTCAAGACGCAGCTTTCCGCAGATGGCAGTGCGGTATCGGTTCCCGAGGGCGATATCGCCCGCGCCCGCATGGCGCTGGCCGAGAAGAACCTGCCCGTGGATGGCGAACCCGGCTGGGAGCTGTTCGACAATGCGAGCGGCTTCGGCATGAACACCTTCATGCAGCATGTGAACCGGCTGCGCGCGATGGAGGGCGAGCTGGCGCGCTCGATCCAGACCATCGACGGGGTGCGCAGCGCCCGCGTCCATCTGGTTCTGCCCGAACGCGAAGCCTTCTCGCGCACCAGCCCCGATCCGAGCGCCAGCGTCATCGTGCGCGCCGCCTCCACCCGCGGCATCAGCCGCAAGGAGGCGCTGGCGATCCGCAACCTGATCGCGGCGGCGGTGCCCAATCTCGACGGCAACCGGGTGACGGTGCTCTCGGCCAGCGGCGAGACGATCCTCGCGGAGAATTCCGACGCGGCCGGGCAAGCGACGCTGCAGTCGAACAAGGCCGCGACCGAGGACCGGATGGCGCGCTCGATCGAGCAGATCCTGACGGCGCGTGTCGGTGCGGGCAACGCCCGCGTGCAGGTCAATGTCGATCTGTCCAACCAGCGCGAAGTCGTGGTGCAGCAAAGCTTCGATCCCGATCAGCAGGTTATCCGCTCCACCCAGAACAATGCCGAGCAGCAGAAGGGCGTGAAGAACGGCGATTCCGGCGTGAACACCGGCAACAACATCCCCGGCGCGCTCGGCGGTCCCGGCGCGGGCAACACGACCGACAGCCGCAGCAAGAACGGCGAGTCGGTGCAATACGAGATCGGCAACACCCGGCGCGAGACCACGACCGAAGCCGGTGCGGTCAAGCGCGTCTCGGTCGCCGTGCTGGTGAACGGCATCTACAACGTGCAGGACGACGGGTCGCTGAAATACGAACAGCGCTCGCCGGAAGAGATCGCACGCCTCACTGCGCTGGTAAAATCGGCGATCGGCTATGACCAGAACCGCGGCGACACCGTCTCCGTCGATAGCCTGCGCTTCATCGATTATTCGATGGAGGTCGGCGGCCCGGTTGGCCCGACGCTGATGCAGCGGCTATCGAACAATATCGTCTCGATTCTGCGCTGGGTCTTCGCCCTTCTGATCGTGGTCGCGGTGCTTGTCTTCGGTCTGCGCCCCCTGCTGAACCGGGCCGACCGCGAACGCGCCCGGCTGAGCGAGAAAACCGGCGCCGGGGCGCTCGCAGCCCCGGAAGGCGAGACGGAGGCGGAGGCGCCTGCCGGCAACAACCTGCCCGCCGCGCCCGCCAACGCCGTCGCGCCCCGCACGCAGGAGGCCGCCGAGCCCGAAGCCCCCGTCCAACGTGCCGAGCGCTACGACCCCGCCGGGGATGATGAGCTGATCACCAATTTCGCGATCAGCGGTGCGATCCTGAAGCGCAAGGTCTCCGCGATCCAGAAGATCGCCGAAGACGAGCCGCAAGAGGCCCTCAAGGTCCTGCGCGGCTGGCTGTTGAACGAGGCGTGAGATGACGGTCTTCCAGCGAGACTTCGATGAAGAGATGCAGGCGGAAGATGCCCGCCGCGCCGCCGAACGGCTGAAGGTCTTCACCCAGGCCGACCTCGATGCGGCAGCGGCGGCAGCGCGCGCCGAAGGCTTCGAAGCGGGCCGTGCGCAGGGACGCAACGAGGCCACCACCGAGATCACGGAATCGCTCGAGGCGCGCCAGACCGAGGCGCTGGAGAAATTCTCCCCCGAGATCGCGACGCTTCTGGGCAATCAGCTGGCCCATCAGGCCACGCTGGAGCGGCACCTTTGCGGTTTCGCGCTGCGCGTTTGCGAGAAGGTCTTTCCCGAATTCATCGAGAGCTGCTCGACCGCGCGGGTCGAGACGCAGATCCGGCGGGCGATGGAAATCGCGCTGCGCAAACCGAGCCTCACGATCCGCCTCTCCCCCGCCAATGTCGCGGGACTGACGCCGGTGATCGAGGCCAGCGCCGGGCCGAACAGCCCCGCCCTGAACATCGTCGCGGACCCGGCGCTTGCCGATGGCGACATCCATGCCGACTGGGATGACGGCGTGATGGATTACAGCTTCGAGACGGTCTGCCGCAGCATCCTCATCGCTTTGCGTCAGACCGTCTCGCCCCAAGCCACACCAATCAGGAAAGCCGTGTAAATGTCCGACAACGATACGCCCGAATCCACGCAACCGCCTGAGACGCCGGAAACCGAAGCGGAGCCGACGCAGGACGAAGCCCGCGCGGCTGCGGCGGAGACCCTGCTGCACAGCCTCGCCAGCAAGCAGGCCACAAGCGACGGTGACGGACAGAACGTCAACGCGATGCTCAATGTCGGGCTCTCGGTTCAGATCGTGCTGGGCCAGAGCCGCATCCCGATCTCGCAGCTTCTCAACCTGAGCCGCGGCTCGGTCATCGAGCTGGAGAAGAAGATCGGCGAGCCGGTGGACGTGGTGATCAATGACCGGCTCGTCGCGCGCGGCGATCTGGTGAAGGTGGGCGAGAACCGCCTCGGCGTCACCCTGACCGAGATCGTCAAAGACTACGTCCCGACACGATGACCACCCTCGCGAAGCGTTCCTTGACGGCGAAGGCTGGCTTGCCGCTCTTCGTCCTGACCCTCGCCGCGTCGCTCGCGTTCAGCGGCAGCGCCGAGGCGCAGGAGGCGGGCGGCCTGCTTGGCGATCTGGCGCAGGGGCTCAACAATGCCGCCCCGGGCAGCGACGCCGCGGCCAGCCTGAGCGGGCGGATCATTCAGCTGATCGCGCTGATGACCGTGCTGAGCATCGCGCCGGGCGTCCTCGTCGTGATGACCAGCTTCACCCGCTTCGTGATCGTCTTCTCGATGCTGCGCTCCGCTCTGGGGCTGAACCAGACGCCGCCGAACATGGTGCTGAGCGCGATGGCGCTGTTCATGACCTTCTTCGTGATGCAGCCGGTCTTCGACGATGCCTGGACCGGCGGGCTGCGGCCGCTTCTGAACAACACGGTGACCGAGGAACAGGCGATCGTGCGGATCGGCGCGCCGTTCAAGGCTTTTATGTTCGCCAATACGCGCCCGAAGGATCTGAAGCTGTTCGCCGATCTCGTCCGCAACAACGAAGCAGGGCAAAACGCCGAACCCGCGCCCGAGACGCCCGCGCCTGCCACGGCGGAGGAGGCGAGCTGGCGCACCCTCGTGCCCGCCTTCATGATCTCCGAACTGCGGCGCGCCTTCACGATCGGCTTCCTGATCTACCTGCCCTTCATCGCGATCGACCTCATCGTCGCCTCGGTGCTGATGAGCGCGGGCATGATGATGTTGCCGCCGGTGATGATCTCGCTGCCCTTCAAGGTGATCTTCTTCGTGCTGATCGACGGCTGGTACATGCTCGCAGGGAGCATGATGCAATCCTATGTTGCCTATGGCGGGGGCGGCTAAGCCTCGGCGCCGCCCCTATCCTTAGAAAACGCCTCAAGCCAAAGAATAGCGCGCGATCCTGATTGAGAATACAAAGATAGACTGCTATTCTTGCCGAGACTTCAGAACAGATCGAGCGCCGACGATGAAAACCTCCCGGGATTACAAGAAACTCCGCGGCCCCGAGAAGGCGGCGATCCTTTTCCTCTGCCTTGGGGAGAAGCATGGCGCCGGGCTGATGCAGAGGCTCGACGATTACGACATCCACTCGATCACCCACGCGATCTCGTCTCTCGGCACGATCCCCGCCGATGTCGTGGAAGAGGTGATGAGCGAGTTCATGGAAACCGCAGGCGATGGCGGCGGTATCGTCGGGTCGATGGAAATGGCGCAAAGCATGCTCAAGGGGTTCCTGCCCGAGGATCGTGTGACCGACATCATGCACGAGATCCAGGGCCCGCTGGTGGGGCGCAATATCTGGGAGAACTTCTCTGCGCTCAACGAACAGGTGATCGCCAATTACCTCAAGGATGAGCACGATCAGACGGTCGCGGCGATCCTGAGCAAGGTGAAGCCCGAGGTGGCCTCGAAAGTGCTGCCGCTTCTGGGCGAAGAGCGCATGATGGAGGTGCTGGAGCGGATGATCGGCATCGACACCGTGCCGCGCTACGTCTTCCAGAATATCGAGGAGACGCTGCAGAAAGAGTTCATGAGCTCGGCGACGCGCAACACCGGGCCGGACCCGCAGCAGCGCATGGCCGATCTCTTCAACAAGCTCGACAGCAAGCTGTTCGACGACATCACCCAGCGTCTGGAGACGCGCATTCCCGAGGCGTTCGGCGCGATCAAAGCGAAGATGTTCACCTTCGACGATCTGTGCAAGCTCGACCAGCAGAGCCTCGTCAAAGTCATGCGCGGGGTCGAAGGGCAAACGCTTCCGCTCGCCCTGCGCGGGGCGAAAAAGGACGTGCGCGATTACTTCCTGAGCGCCCTGCCCGCCCGCTCGCGCGACATGCTGAACGAGGAAATGACCGCGATGGGCCCGGTGCGCGGGCGCGAAGTGCAAGAAGCGCAATCCGCGCTGGTGGACTATGCGCTCGAACTGTCGCGCGATGACGAGATCCGCATCCCGCTCGACGATGACGACGTGATTATCGACTGAGACCGGCCGCGATCTGAGGGCCAGTTTACCGGTAGCGCGAGGCCGAGAAGGTCGCGATCGCGGTCAGATCGAAGGTCGCGGGCACGAACTGGCCCGAGCCGCCCTGAACCGCGCCCTGCATCAGCGTCACCGCAGCATTCCCCGCAGCCCCACCGGTCGAGAAATTGTTCGCATCGGACACGGCGACGAAATGGGAGACCAGATTGTCGACCTCCTTCGGGTCCTTGAGCTTCGTGATGTCGAACTTGTCCTCGAAAATCTGTTTCTGCCGTTCGACATCGAGCTTCACCACGTCATTCGGGATGCCCAGAGCCGTGCGCATGAACTGCGCCGTATCCTTGTCTTTCAGGACCGAATACCACGTTTTGAGGCCACCGACCTTTTGGCGGAATTCAAGAACGGACCCGACGGTCGGATTTTGATCATTCTCGCCATTGATGAACTGCTGGCTGATATATTGATCGACGATCTTGTCCTGCCACGCGGTCGAGGAGGTGTTCGTATTCGTCGTTCCGCCATTGGTGAACCCGAGCGCATCGTAGAGCTTGCGAAACCGCGGATCGGTGAGCCTGTTCACCAGAGAGGTCTTGTCGGCGGAATCGCTCGACAGGATTTCGCGCATCATCGCCTTGCCGAACATCTGGTCTTTCAGATCGAAGGCTTTCATCACGAAACTATAGGTGTCGTAATCGCCGACCAGGTCGGCCGCAGTGTGGATATTGGCGATCTTTTCGCGGAAGCGGCTGATCGCGCGGGCGTGCTGCGGCTCTTGCGCCAGTTGGTCCAGCTGCTTGGCCTGCGTCCGGTCGATCAGTTTCAGCGCGAGGCGGCTGCTCATGCCCGAAATCGTCAGCATTCTTCCCCCTCGAGCGCCGCAGCCGGGCTCGCAGTTTCGGACAGGCGGGCGAACAGTTCCTCTTCGCGGCGCATGACCGGGCGCAGCGCGCTCAATGCCTTGTAGTAATCGCCCTGAGACACCCAGTTCGCGGCCTCGAAGACGCCGCCGACAACGGGAGAGCTGAAGATCGTGACAAGATCGGCGAGCTGCTCCTGAATGACCGGCACCAGTGTTTCGCGCGTGTCGGCGCGGATCAGCGCGGTCTGGATCAGGAAATAGGCCTGCTTCACCGGGGTCGGCTCGCAGTTTTCATCCAGCAGATCCTCCGCCCGGATCACGTCGGCGGTGTTCTCGATCTGAAGCGTCTGGCGACGGTTGGCATTCCGGATCACGCATCCATTGACCACGATCCGCTCGTTCGGTTTCAACGTCAGTCGTAATGCCACAGCCCGCGCCCCTTCTTATTCCGCAGCCACCGGCTCACCAGCGTCGCCACTGAGCCCGCGGATGATGTTGCGATTCACCTCGACGAGGGGTGCGACCGTGCCGCCACCGCCCATCACGGTCTGCGTCTCCCGCTCGACCCAGAGCGCGAGCGAGATCAGCGCCGCTTTCAGATCGGCGGGGAACGTGTTCCCGGGCTCGGCAAGATCGTCGCGCAGCGCCATCCAGATGCGCTCGTTTTCCCAAAGCGCGGTGCGCAAGCCCTGCGCCAGAAGCCCCAGCCGCTCGTAACCGGTGGCGCTGTCGAACGCGGCCATATGGGCCTCCAGCTCTCCGGTGACGCGCGACAGGATGCGGCGCTCGATCTGCCTCGGAGACTCGGTTTCTGAAATGGTTCGCTTATAAGCGGCGACACTCATGCAAGCTCTCCTCTCGATATTCTTTTCTTCTCTTTCGCCGAGCTTAGCACGGCGCGGTTAAAGGCGTTTTTAAACTTTGGCGCAAAAGACAATCCGAGCGCGGTAAAAGAAAAGGCCCCGCAATACACGGGGCCTTTCCATTCATTTCATCACCACCGATTAGCGGAACAGGCTCAGAAGGTTCTGAGGACCCTGGTTCGCGATCGAGAGCGACTGCGTCGCGAGCTGCTGTTGGACCTGGTAGGACTGAAGGCGCGCAGCCTCCTTCTCCATGTCCGCATCGACCATGTTGCCGGTGCCGGTGTCCAGCTTGTCGGTCAGTTTGTTGAGGAAGTTCTGCTGGGATTCCAGCGACTTCTCCGCAACACCGAGCGAGGTCGCGTTGTCGATCGCCGTCGAGAGCTGATCTTCGGCGGTCGTCATCGCGTTCGCCAGCGCGTTCGCGGACCCCGTGGCGTCCGAGATGTCGATCGCACCGAGCGTCGACTGGATCGCGGTGAGGTCGACAGCGTTGAAGGTGATCGCGGTGGTCTGGAACGACCCGCTCGCGCGGCTGATACCCGTCACAACCGAGACGGCGCCGGTCGTGTTCACCATGTTGTCGCCGTTGAAGGTGGACTGCTGGATCGTGGTCCCGATCTGGGTCACGATGTTGTCGAGTTCCTTCTGGACCGCGTCGTGGTCAACCGCCGCGCCCTGGGCGAACGAAACACGCTCGACGAACTGCTGGGCGAGGTCTTTCACGGACTCTGCACCAAGACGCGCGGTCGAAACCGAGTTCTTGGTCAGGGTCATACCTTCGTTGATCGACTTGTACATGCCGCTGTCGCTGTTCATCGATTCCGAAATCGAGAAATAGGCGGCATTGTCTTTCGCCGAGTTGATTTTCTTGCCGGTCGAAATGCGGTTCTGCGTGTCCTCGAGACCCTTGTTCACCGAACGCAGGGTCGAAAGAGCATTCATCGCGGAGGTATTGGTAAGAATGGACGACATTTCTGGTCACTCCTCATTCTGAAAGATATTTGTTTTCGTCTTCTGACAGAAAAACGGCGCGAGCCGTGGAGAGGAATTTTGGGCCGAAGATTAAGCGCGGGTTAACGTTTGGGCGAAATCTAGAATTCCCTATCGATATGCATCTGCGGGCCGTCCTGTCCTGTGACCGGTTTGCCACTCTTTCCATAGAGCCCATCGAGACTGTGGCGGTTCCGGATCTTCTCGATCTCGCGCACGATGTCCCGGGTCGCCTCGGACATCCGCGACAGCAGAACGCTGTTATCCTGCACGGCGGTCTTCAACTGGCGGAGCTTTTCGCGCAGTGCGGGCGCGGCATCCTCAGACGCCTCCAGAAACGGCTCGATCACGGGGATCTTCAACTCGATGCGCTTCAGCAGGTCCGCCTTGCGATCATAAAGCTCGGTGACGCGGTCGAGATGCCCCGCTTCGACCGCCGCGATTTCCTCATGCAGCAGATCGAGCGTCGCATCGATATTCGCCTCGAAAGCGGCGAGGTTGGCGTCGTCCTCGTCGGTCAGAACGGGGCCTTCGGCGGCGATATCGCGCCGGGCCTGCATCCGCTTGCGAAAACGCGACGGGGTCTCATCAGCCATGGTCTTCTCCGTTCGAGTTATAGGCGCCGATCATCCGCTCGACGCTTTGCGCGATCCCGGTCCGGCCGGAGGCGGCGATCTCGTCGGCGATGCCGCGTGCGAGGAAGGATTTCCACATCTCCTCGGCGTGGCCACCATCCAGCCCACCCATCTTCACGGTCTTCATCATCTCGCCCACGGCCTGCTGCAGAAAGGTCGCCTCGAAATTCTTGGCGATCTCCTTCGCGTCCTGCGTCTTCGCACCGGAAGCGGCAGGTGCCTTGAGTGATGCGGCCGAGAGCGACGGCTTCGACGGATCGAGCGGGTTCATCAGATGATCTCCAGATCGGCATGAAGCGCGCCGGCGGCCTTGATCGCCTGCAGGATCGAGATCGTCTGCCGCGCGCCCACACCGATTGCGTTCAGACCGTCCACGAGGTCCTGAAGGCTGACATCGCCCCCCTGAAGCACGCTGAACTGGGTGTTTCGCTCTTCGACCTGCACATCCGTTTCGGGCACCACGACCGTCTGCCCGATGGAGATCGGCTTCGGCTGGCTGACCGCGTAGCTTTCCTTGACCTTCACGGTCAGACCGCCCTGACTGATCGCGACCTGATCGATCCGCACATTCGAGCCGATCACGATGGTCCCGGATTTCTCGTCGACCACCACCTTGGCGACGGAGTCGGGCGTGACGGGCAGGTTTTCGATCATCGCCAGCAGCTCCGGCACACCATATTTGCCCTTCGCCTGCACCTCGATGGTGGAGGGGTCGAGCATCTGCGCGGTGTTGTGGCCGAGCTTGTCATTGATCACGCCCGCCACCCGCGAGGCGGTCGTGAAATCGGGCTCGCGCAAGGACAGGCGCACGGATTTCATCGAGTTCAATTCGAAATCGATCTCTTTCTCGACGATCGCGCCATTCTCCATCCGCGCGACGGTCGGCACGCCGTCCACGATGCTCGCCGCGTTGCCTTTCGCGCTATAGCCCGCAACCGAGATCGGCCCCTGCCCTACGGCGTAGATCTCGCCATCGGCCCCGACGAGCGGCGTCACGATCAGCGTACCGCCGCGCAGACTGTCCGCATTGCCGAGCGAGGAGATCGTCACGTCGATCGTCGAGCCGCGGCGGGCGAAGGGCGGCAGTTTTGCCGTCACCATCACCGCAGCGGTATTCTTCGTCTTGATCGCATCGCCGGAGAGATTGCCGACGCCGAGCCGCTCGAGCATCCCCTCGATCGACTTCTTGGTGAAGGGGCTGCCGTTGAGGGTGTCACCGGTCCCGTTCAGGCCGACCACGAGGCCGTAGCCCACGAGCTGGTTCTCGCGCACGCCTTCAAAACTGGCGATATCCTTGATGCGGACCTGTGCGGCGGCCGGGATTGCCAGGAGCGCCCCCGCAATGACGGAGAGCGCGACGAGCGCCCCACGAACCCCGGCGTAAGAAAACGACGCCCAATTACCTTTTCGGCGCAAAGAAGCAAGCATAGTTTCCTCACATCACCAGCACGTTCCGCCAAATTAAAGCAAAACATAAATAGTGTCCAATATAAATCAGCACTATTCTTGACTAATCCTTTGTGGCAACCTAGCGTGACCTTGCCGCTTGTGCGAGAAACTTGCCCGGGATGGAGGCCTGCATGAATATTTACGTCTTTGAGCCTCGCGATGGCCGCGTTCGCGGCCTGCTCAGCGAGCTGGAGAGCGTTGGGCTGCAACCCGTCCTCGTCCCCGCATCCTTCTTCGCGTCCGATCTCAGCACGCTGAACCAGAAGGGCGTCGACACGCGGGCGATCCTGATCGGCGACTGCCCGGAAGTGACCGACTATATCCGGGCTATCCGTAGCTGCGGCTGCCGCAACCCGGTTCTGGTGATGCGCGACTTCAAGAACTCGCGCGATGCCTCGGAAGCGCTCGATGCCGGGGCTGACGATGTCATGGTCAGCCCGATCAAGGGGATCGAGGCGCTGTCGCGGATCAATTCGATCATCCGGCGCTCCTATGGCCACGCCGCCGAGAGCATCAGCGTCGGCGAGATCACCGCCTTCTTCGACGGTCGCGACCCGCTGGTCTCCGGCGCACGGCTGAAGCTGTCGAACCGCGAGCACGCGATCTTCCAGCACCTGGCGCTGAATGCGAACAAGGTGATTGCGAAAGGTGCGATCTACGACGCGGTCTACGGGATGAGCGACGACCAGCCTTTCGACAAGGTCATCGACGTCTATATCTGCAAGCTGCGCAAGAAGATCGCCGATGCGGCCGATAGCGGCCACCAATATATCGAGACGGTCTACGGTCGGGGCTACAAGTTCAGCGAACTGGACAGCACGAGCGACGTGAAGCTCGCAGCTTATGAGAAAACCGACGCGCGGGGCACGGTAGCCGCGCGATAAACGCGCGGCTCAGAGATAATTCAGGATCGACAGCTTCGACATCTGCGCGGCTACGCTGTAGCTCGCGTTGAGCTGTGTCTGGAGCGCGGTCATCCGGGTCGCGGCCTCATAGGGGTCGACCGAGACGTAATCCGACAGACGACTGTTGAGCACCGAATCCATCGATTGCTGCTGTGTCAGCTTCACGTCGAGCCGCTTCTGCTTCGCACCCAGCGCAGTCTCGGAATTGCGCAGCCCCTCAACGCCATCGCTCAGCGCTTTGACCCCGGCGGCCATCCAGCTTTTATACGCGTCCGGGTCCTTGATCTTCGACACGTCGGTCGAGGCGAAGAGCGCGAGTCCCTTGATCAGGCTGCGGAATTCGGGATCGTCGGCCTGCATCCCGTAATCGAGCGTCTCGCCATCCCCGATCAGCGCCGTTTTGCGCGGCGTCCCGGCTGTCGTATCGCCCTGGAAGAAGGTCGAGCTGTAGCGTTTCGTCGGATCGGCATTGGTATCGTCGAACACGCTGTCGATCTGCGACAGCATTGCCGTCGCCTGAGTGGCATCGGCGGGACCGCTGCCCACGATCCCCGACAGAACATCCTTCGGCGACAGCCCCGTCGCGCCGTTCGTTACGTCATAGCCCCGCAGCGCGGCCTTGTCCGAAGCCACGCCGGAGAACAGATGCTCCCCGTCGAGCGAGACATTCAGGCTCGTCATGATGGTGTCGAGGGCGGCGCGTGCGCTTTGCTGCAGGGTCGCCGCCGCGGCACCGGGTTGCTCGAGGTTCCCGACGGCGAGCCCGAGCACATCCTGCGCGGCCCCGCGCGCCGTCGACGCGCTGGAGGCGATCATATCCAGCTTGCTCCCGAGGAGCTTGTTCGAGGTAATGAAATGCGAATTGGTCGTCGCGCGATCTTCCAGTGCGAGCACGAAGGCCGATTTCGCCCCCATATCCGCGTAGACATCGGATTTGCGTCCGGTCGCGACCTCGTCGCTCGTCCGTTGCAACTCTGCCGTGGTGCGGCTGACCGACCGCCGCGAGATCACGCTCATCTGCAAGGTCGACAGCGAATTCCGGATTAGGGGGATCATCGTTCAGTCTCCTCAGACGGCGGCAAGCAGCGTGTCCATCATCTTCATGACGGCGGACATCATTTTCGAATTCGCGGCATAGCTTTGCTGGATCGTTATCAGCTTCTGCATCTCGTCATCGACATTCACGCCCTGGATGCCCTGGCGCGTGCCGTTCACCGTCTCGGCGGCGGTGCGCGCGGCGGCGAACCGCTCCTGCGCGCGGGTGCCCTCGAATTCCTGCGCCGAGATCATGTTGCTGCCGTAATCGCGCAGCGACTGCGACGCCTCCAATCCCGTGCCCGGGTCCGCCGAAAGCGGATCGTCGAACATCGACACGAAGGCTTCGATCTGGGTCGAGTCGCCTGCGGCACCCGGCGTAGTGGCGCCGATCCCGTCGCGCAGACGCGAGAGCTGGCCGCCCTGTGCCGGGTCCACCGCCGCATTGACCGAGATCCGGCCTGCCAACCCTTCGAGCTTGGCCGGGTCGAAAGCCGCGCCCGCATCGGTGAAGAGCCCCGCCTGCCCCGGCGCAAGCGAGGCATCGGCCCCCTCGAACCCCTGCACGAGCCCCCGCGCCATCTCATCGAGCTGAAGCTGGAAGCGCGGCAGAACGTCTTTCTTCACCGCGAACAGACCGGCGAGGCTGCCATTCTGGAAGCCGCGCGCATCGGTGGAGTCCGGGGTGATATTCGTTTTGCCCGCAAACAGCGTTCCGGCCGTCTGGTCGTAGGTGATGTAGCTGGCCTGATCTCCGTCGACGAGCGGCGTGCCCCCGGCGGTGTAGAGCGTGGCCCGCCCATCTGTGGAGCGGCGCACCTGCATGTCGATCAGCTTCGACGCCTTTTCCACCAGCACATCCATCCGGTCCCCCAGATCGGCTGCACCGAGCGAGCCGGGCGGCGCGTCCGAGATTTGCTTGTTGAGCGAGGTGATCTTGTGCAGCGTCTCGTTGAAATCGGAGACGTCGTATTTGATCTCCATATCGACCTCGCCACCGACCCGCGCGAGCATGTCGCTGCTTTGGTTGAGCGAGGTCACCATCTCCTGCGCGGAGGACGCCACGCCGTTCTGCGCAGCGTTACTGCCGGGATTGTTCACAAGCGCGATCATCGAACTGCGCAGGTCCGTCAGCCGATCCGCGGGCGACAGACCGTCGCCCGGCTGACCGAGTGTCGCGGTATATTCGCCCACCGCCTCGTAGATCGCCTGCTCGCGCGCCATCGCCGAGGAATGCTGCCGATACATGCGGTTGAGCGAGGCGTCGACTTCGCGCCGCGCCTCGCCGGTTTGCACGAGGCCGCCCGCGGTCGTGACCTGCGGCAACTCCTTGCGCACATAGCCCTCGGTGCTCGCATTCGCGATGTTGCGCGAGGTCGCTTCCGATTGCATCTGCGCCGTGCGCAGACCGCTCGTGCTCGCCTGGAGGGCGCCCGTCAGGCTCATCGGCTTACTCCGTTCTCAGCGTGACGATCAGCGTTTGAGGCGGGTGGTCTCGTCGAGCATCTCGTCCATCGTGGTGACGATCTTCGCGTTGGTGGAATAGGCCCGCTGGGTGCGGATCAGATCGCTCAATTCCTGCGCGATATCGACATTCGACCCTTCAAGCGTCCCCGAGGAAATCGTGCCCACCGGGCCCTCGTTCGCCTTGTGGATCGTGAAGTCGCCACTGTTGCGGGTCAGCCGATAGGCGTCGCCATCGACCTCCTGCATCCCGTTCGGGTTCGCCACATGGGCGAGCGGAATCTTGTAGAGCGCCTGCCGCTGGCCGTTGTCGAAGATCCCGTACATCGTGCCGGTATCATCGATCTCCATCCGGGTCAGCGCGCCGGCGGACGAGCCGTCGGTGTCGAATTTCTGCGGGGTGAAATCGCCGGCGAACTGGGTCATCCCGTCGAAGCTGTTCAGCGCGCCGAGACCGACGTCGATCGGCTGGGTCGTGCCACCGTCATTCATCGTCAGGCTCATCACGCCCGTGGTCGTGTCCATCGAGAAGGCGCCGGGCGCCGTGGCGAGATTGGTCACGCCGGAATAGCTGACCGGGGCGCCCGCATTGGGCCCGCTGGCGGCGAAATCGACCGTGACCTGACCGTAGGGAACGCCGTCGCCATCGGACACGGTGACGTCCCACTGGTTCTGGGTCGAGGTCGGCTGCCAGGAATATTCGAGCCGCTTCGCCGCACCGAGCGGCGTGAAATATTGCGAGGACGAGGTGAAGGGCGCGCCCGGCGTCGCGTTTCCGGTTTCCTGCGAGGGCAGATTGCCTTGCACACTGACCGTGGTCGTCGCCTTCGCGCTCAGCGTCGCATCGGTCACGTTCACCGTCTTCAGCCCATTGAAGCTGTTACCGTCGATCGAGCCGAGCTTGCCGTCGGTATAGGGGTAGCCCGAGAGGAAATAGCCCGCCGAATTGACAAGATCGCCGTTCTCGTCGGGCTTGAACGACCCGGCGCGCGTCAGGACGTAATCGGACTCGACGCTCGTATTGGCTCTGCCAGACACAACGAAGAACCCGTTCCCGTTCACCGCGAAATCGGTTGCGGAACTGGTGGGGATCACCGCGCCCCCGTTCGTCACGTCGGAGGAAACGACAGCATTGACGCCCGAGGGTGCATCGAGCCCGCCGCTCGGCGTCATGGTCACCATCTGGGCGAAGCTGCGCTTGTAGCCCGTGGTATTCGCATTCGCGATATTCTCGGAAATTTCGCCAACGGCGACGGAGTTTGCGTTCAGGCCGCTCACGCCGGTCTGCATCGCGCTCGAAATACTCATGGTTTTATCCTCTCATGTCCGAAGAGAAGGGGTTCCTATCTAGGAGATATGCGACTGATGTTTAACTGGAGTTAAAAATATCTGCGTTTTGTCTTTGCCGATGCTGGCGAGGGGCAATGCATAGCAAAGATATCTACCCGCCAGCCTGCTTCGCCTCCGACCCAACCATCTCAAGCGCGTCATCCGCCTTGCGCAGCCGATCCCGCGCGGCCGCGTCCATCAGCGGGCTGAGCTTGGCGGGCTCCGCCAGAAGGCTTGCGACGAGCTTGTTCAGATCTTCGCGCCCCGCCAGACGCGGGAAGACCTCGGCGACGCTGCGGGCGGTGGTCAGATCGCCCGACCGGTAGGCGGCCAGCAGCAATTCGACCGCGTCGGTCTCGGAGAAATCGTCCGGGGCCTTCTTCCACAGCTCGCGATAGGACCGGGTCGCCGCCTTCCAATCGCCCTTCTTCCAATGGAGCCGCGCCTGAAGCCGCAGATGATCGACCGAGTGCGAGGTCACCTTGGCCTGCAAAGCCGCATCGGTCTTCCCGGCCTCCGCCAGAACACGGGCCTGCAGCGCGTTGAACTGGTTCAGCTCCTGCGCATCGGCGGGACGCTCGGAAGCCTCCAACACCTTGGTGGCACGGGAAAATTGCCCCCCGCGCGCAAGCGCTTCCGCCTCGCGCAGCGCCAGATAGGCCATCCGATCTTGCGACACCGCCTCGGGGTTGTCCTTGCGCTGTGCGCTCAGAGCTTCCCGGATTTTGCGATATTCCGTGGCGGCCTGGGTCGTAGCCCCCAACTCCAGCAGGCGATCCGCGAATTGCTCGGCATAGGTCTGAAAATCGGGACGGACCTGGTAATAGGCCTCCAACCGCTGATGCCCCTCGGCGAAATCCGTGAGCGAAATCTTCCCCGCCGCGCCCTTCGCATAAAACGCCTTGAGCAGCTTGTCGGCAGCCTGCGCCGCCGCGCGCGCCTGAGGACGCTCGGGGAACCGGGTGAGGATCTCGCCATAAGCGATCAGCGCATCCACGTCATGGCCGGACGTCTCGCCCAGATGCGCGCGCTGTTCGAGCGCCTGAAGGTCGAACCTGTCGCCGCGCCACGCAAGATTAGCCTCGGCGAGCATCGACAAACCTTGGTCGGGCGTCAGCGCTCCATGCTCGAGCCCCAAACTGACCAATGCAAGCCGCGCCCGCTGCGCGTACCGATCCTGCCCCTTCGCCGCTTCGCGATAGGCGGCATAGGCCTTGTCGGGATGATGCGATTGCTCCGCCACACGGCCGAGAAGGAAGCTATAGACCGGCTGCGATTTAAGCTCGGGATAGTCGTCGAAATCCCGGCTCAGCCGCTGGGCCAGCGACCATTTCCTGACTGCGATCGCGCCTTCCAGAAGCGCGGGCAGACAGGCCTCCACGAAAACGGGCGGATAGGCCGGAAGCCGGTCAGCCGCACCCGCGAGATTGCCGTCAAGCTCCACCGCGTCGCCCTGCGTGATCGCGTTCAGCGCCGCCCAGAGGTGATAGTCCTGCCAGTTCGCCCAGTCGGCATTCGGCAGGAGCGTGCCAGTCGGCACCCCCGCCCCTTCCATGATGCTGAACCCGGCCGCAATCGCACGCCAGCGAGCCTGCTCTGCGGGGATCAAGCCGTCGGGCATTTGGTCGCCCAGCACCGAGCGCCCCTCGGGCAGCATGACATGGGCGAGATAGAATTCCGCGAGATCGAGCCGCGCAATGGCGCGCGACGGCCCCGGCTCGGCTGCGGCGAAACCAGCGGCCAGCGCATCGCGATCCGCGAGGAACCCCGCCTGCGTGTATTGCGCGAAATCGAAAGGGGGAGGCGCGGGCAGCGTCTCCGCCGCAGCGCCGCCGCACAGAAGACAGAGCGCCAAAACGCCGCCCATGAAGGGGAAACCGCCTCGCAACTCCATCACCTCTTGCCCAAACGCACCAGAATTCCTTCGCGCTATAAAGAATAGTATTGATTATTCCAAGAAGAGCAAACATTATTGAATAGAAATTGGCAGCGATCCAAGCACAAAGCCACAAGATACATTCTCGCGGACGGAAATTCATGGATAGCTCAAATTACGTCTCTCTATCCCTCGTCTCGACGCTGTGGCGCTGCCTCGACATTTCGGCCAACAACATGGCCAACGCCAACACGGCTGGCTTCAAAGCCGAACGCTCGCTGACCGAGAGCTACAACTCGAAGGGCAATGCGGGCCCCGAGGATGACGTGAGCTACGTGCTCGACAAGGGCTCCTATCTCGATGACCGACAGGGCTCGCTTACCAAGACGTCCAATCCGCTCGATGTCGCGCTGAACGGGGACGGCTGGCTCGCCTATACGACGCCCGAGGGGCAGACGGCTTTCGGGCGCGACGGGCGGCTGGCCGTCGACCCGCAGGGCAATCTCGTGACGCTGACGGGCAACAAGGTTCTCGACCGGGGCGGCGCGCCGATCGCGATCCCGCCGGGCGAGAAGATCACGATCTCCCGTGATGGCACGATCTCGGGGCCCAATAGCGGCACCATCGGCACGCTGGGCATGTTCACCGTGCCCGACATCCAGAGCTTCAACCGACTGGGCGGCGGCCTATTTGCCGCGCCCGGAGGGGCCGCCCCCGCCTTCACCCCGTCTGACACGACGCAGGTCGCTCAGGGCTTCGTCGAGGAGAGCAATGTCCAGCCGGTGGTCGAGATGACCCGGATGATGGACATCCAGCGCTCCTACGAGCGGGCGGTGAAGTTGATGGATGAACAGAACACCCTTCGTCAGGAAACACTGCGCAGGCTTGGCAAAGTCTGACCGGCGCGAAAAGGAGCTGAACCATGAGAGCACTTGGAATTGCCGCGACGGGGATGCTGGCCCAGCAGACCAATGTGGACGTGATCTCGAACAACATCGCGAACGCGAACACCACCGGCTATAAAAGCAGCCGCGCCGCCTTTCAGGATCTGGTCTACCAGTCGCTGCAACGCGAAGGCTCGCTGACCTCGGCCGACGGGACCGCGCGCCCTGTAGGCGTCGATATCGGCCTCGGCGTGCAAAGCGCGGGCGTTGTGCGGCTCAACACGCAAGGCGGTCTGGTGCAGACCGAAAACCAGCTCGATCTCGCGATCGACGGCGGCGGGTACTTCACCCTCAACATGCCCGATGGCAGCCAGGCCTATACCCGGGCCGGCACTTTCCAGCTGAGCCCCGAGGGCCAGATCGTGTCGATGGACGGCTATGAGGTCGCGCCCGGCATCAACGTCCCGGCCAACACCACGAATGTCGAGATCAACCAGCAGGGCCTCGTGATGGCCTATGTCGGCAAGGACCCGACCCCGGTTCAGATCGGCCAGATCACGATGTCGACCTTCGTCAACGAGGCGGGGATGAAACCGCTGGGCAACAACCTTCTGCAGGCGACGACCGCCTCGGGCGAGCCCACCGAGGCGCTGCCGGGCGATCCGGGCGTCGGCATCCTGCGTCAGGGCTATCTTGAGAGCTCCAACGTCAACATCATCCAGCAGATCACCGACCTGATCTCGGCGCAGCGCGCCTATGAGATGAACTCCAAGGCGATCGAGACAGCCGACCAGATGATGTCCACCTCGAACCAGATCAAGTGATGCCATGATCCCGAAATTCGCCTCTGCGACTGCCGTTCTCGCCACGCTCGTCACCGCGCTTCTCGCCGGTCCCGCGAGCGCGGAATCCGTGCGGGTGCTGATTGCCGAGAAGGCGGAGCAGTCCTGGGGCCTCGAGATGCCGCCGAGCGGTCATTTCGAGATCACGCTGCAAGACAGCGATCCGGGCGACGCGGAGATGATCAGCGATTTCTGGATGGACCGCTCCACGGGACAGTTTCTCGCGAATGCGGTCGAGGCGTCGGGCGATGTGCGCCGCCTCGGGGGGCTTGCCCTGCTGAACGTGCCCGTTCCGGTGCCGACGCAGCAGATCCTCCCCGGCGCCATCCTGTCGGGCGATGATTTTCAGATGGTCGACCTGCCCTATGGCCAAGTCGGCGCCTATGCCGTGACACAGCTCGACCATCTGGCCGGGATGCAGGTGCGCCGGGTTCTAGCGCGCGGGCGTCCGGTGATGAGCCAGTCGATCATCGAGCCGGTCATCATCTCGCGCGGCGACCCGGTCTCGATCGAATATTCGAAAGGCGCGATGTCGCTGACCGCGCCCGGCAAGGCGATCTCCGACGCCCATGCGGATCAGTCGGTGCGCGTGGTCAATCTCGTGAGCAACAAGATTGTCGAAGGTATCGCCAAGCCCGACGGCAAAGTGGAGATTCAGAAGTGAGACATCCGTTCTACATCCTGCCGATGCTCGCGCTGGCCGCCTGCGGACCCGGCTCGGCCTTCGAGCGCGACCCGAAGGTGAGCGACATGGTCGTCGATGGCGACACGATCCCCGAGGTGAACCGCGTCAGCGTCCCGATGCCGCCGCTGGAGCCTGCGCGCGTTCCGCAGCGCGCCGAGGCGGCCTCGCTCTGGCAGACCGGCTCGACCGGTTTCTTCGGCGATCAGCGCGCCGACAAGGTGGGCGATCTGCTGACCGTCGATATCGACATCAACGACGAGGCGCAGCTTCAGAACGCCTCCCAGCGCAGCCGCGACGGCAGCCAGAGCGTCGGCTTCCCGACCTTCCTCGGCTATGGCGGCAAGATCGCGAAGATCCTGCCCGGCGTCAGCGAGAAAGACCTGCCCACGGGCAGCAATATCGTCGATCTCAGCTCGCAATCGAGCGCCAGCGGCACCGGCTCGATCAAGCGCAACGAGACGATCAGCCTCAAGGTCGCAGCCCTCGTGATCCGGAAACTGCAGAACGGGAATTTCGTGATCGCCGGACGCCAGGAGGTGAAGGTCAATCACGAGCTGCGCGAATTGCGCGTGGCCGGTATCATCCGTCCCGAGGACATCCGGATGGACAACACCATCCCCTACGAGAAGATCGCCGAGGCGCGCATCTCCTATGGCGGGCGCGGCCAGATCAGCAAGGTGCAACAGCCCCGCTACGGGGAAGACGCGCTCGACGTCGTCCTGCCCTACTGAGCACGACGATGCCGCGCTGGAGAACACTTGTGCTGCTCATCGTGGTGGTGCCGATCGTCGCGGCGGGCCTGGGCTATCTTGGCGGCAGCCAGATCGCGCCGGGGCCCAAAGCGCCCGAAGCGCCGCCCGTGCCTGCCCCGCGCGACGTCGCGCTGGGGCCGATCACTGTCCCGATCTTCCGGGCGCGCGCGGTCAGCTATCTGACGGTCGATGTGACGCTGGTGCTGAAGGGTAAAGAGCTTTCCGATGGTCCGGCGCTCGTGCCGAAACTGCGCGACGAGACGATCGATCTGCTGACGAAGCTCGCGGATAATCGCATCTTCGACCCCGATACTGTCACGCCCGACGACCTCGTCCCGCTGCTCGAGCGCGGCCTCAAGGACCGTGTGCCCGGCTTACAAGCGGCGAAGGTGAACAGCGCGGCGCCATTCAAGCAAGGGTAGGAAAGCCCCCGCCGCGCACCGCGCCGGGGGACACTCGCGTCAGCCCGACACCGCAACGATGAGCGAGCTGGGCACTTCCTCGCCATTGCGCAGAACCAGCGACTGCCCCTGCGAGGAGAAGCGCACCTGCTCGACCTGCGTGCTGGGATAGGTGTCATAGGGGACCGCATTGCCATCGGTATCCTGTGCGTCGATCTCGACCCGGAACGTGTCATCGGGCACCGGCAGCCCCGCGGAATCCCGCCCGTCCCAGTTCAGCGCGATCTTCTCGCCCGAACGTCCGGGCAGGCCTGTGATCCGGCGCAGTTCGGTCCCGTCCTCCGTCTTGATGATCGCGGTCACCTTGTCGGCGGGTGCGGCAAGCTCGTAGCTGGTACTGGCCTGACCGTCGCGCAGCTCGATCCGGTCAGAGGCCAGCGACACCGTCTTGCCCATCAGGGCCACATCCGCCATCCCGCCCATCGCACTCAACTTCGCGTCGATGGTCTTGAGGTTGGTATTGGTCTGCACCGATTGCTCGACCTGACTGAGCTGCGCCAGCTGCGAGACGAATTGCGTCGAGTCCATCGGCTTCAGCGGATCCTGATTTTTGATCTGCGCCGTCAGCAGCTGCAGGAAGCTGTTGTAATCCGCCGAGAGCTTCGACTGCGCCGGATTTGCCTTGGCGGTCGTGTCGGTCGCAGTCGCGGCCGGATTGGTGCTTGTCGGGGAGATGCTCATCTGTGGCTCCTCAGGTCCTGATATCCAGTTGTCCGTCGTCGATGGTGGGCTGCCAATCGGCGCCCAGCACGGGGACGTCTTCGTCAATGCTCGCGCTCTGGCCGGAGGAGCGTTCTTCTCCGCCCTCGCCATGACCGCCGAATTGCTCGAAATCGAGCGCGCCGCTATCCATCTGCAAGCCCTGCCCCGCCAGGATCGCCGCGAGCGTCTCGCGATCCCCACGCAAGGCGCTCAGCACCGCCGGGCTTTCGGCCCGAACGACCACGTTGACCTGACCGCGCTTGTCGCGCTCCACGTCGATCTCGATATCGCCCAGCCCGCGCGGGGTCAGGGCCACGCGGGTGCGTCCCTCCTGCAGATCGGCGCGGCGGAGCTGCGTTGCGACGAAGGCCGCAAAGCGCGGCGAGGGCTGGTCCGCCTGCCCTGGTTGCGCCGCCGCCTCGCTGCGGGCTGCGTGACTTGCGTCATGCTGCGTGAGCCGTGCCACGGCCGCATCGGGCAGAGCCCCGGCGCGGGCGGCCTCGGCGAATGGCTGCGCCGGTTTGGGGTCGGCTTTGCTCGGCGCGACGGGCAACAGTGCTGCCTGCGCGTCGGCCTTGCCGGTCTTCGCCGCGCCTTTCGCGGCCGCTTCCAGAACGGCGCGCACACGCGGGTCCATGTCGTTCTGCGGGACCTCCGGCGCCAATGGCGCGGGCACCGCCCCGGCAAGCCCCTGCGGAACGGACGTGATGACCTGCGGCTGCGGCTGCGACGCCTCAGGCTTCGGCTGCGCCGCCGGAGAGGGTAGATCGCCCGCAGAATGTGCGGGCATGAGCGCCATTACCGATGGGGTCTGCGCGCCGCCCTTTTGCGGCGATGCGGGCTCAGGCGGCTTCGCATGCAGACCGAGCGAGACCAGAAGGCTCGCGAAGACCTCGTCGACCGTGTCGCTTTTGTCGTGCGCATGATCCGAGGCGGGCTTTGCCTCCGCGCCACCAGTTTGTAGCTGCACCCCTTTTAGCGCTTGGGCGAGAGTTTCCTGCAATTTCGTGCCATGCGCGGCGTCGAACTCGGCGAGCACCGTCGCGAGCGACGTGCCCAGCTCTTTCAGCACCGTCCCGATCGGCTCGCCCTGCGCCAATTCTGCCAGCGCACCGTCCCGAACCTTCTGCAGCTTCCCGGCCAGCTCGGCCTTAAGCGCGGGATTCCCCGCAAGGACCGCCGCTGTCGCACCCTTGGGCGACGTGGCCACAGGCGACACCCCCGCCTTCGCGGCACTTCCCCCATTCGGGTTCGCGCCCTGCAAAAGCGATCCGAAGCCGGTCGCCTCCGATGACGACTTCCGCCCGGCCCCTGCGCCAGAGGCCGTCGTCTTCAGCAATGTCGCAGCTATCGCGTCCATCTCATCGTCCTCGTCACACTAAACCCAAGCGCTTGCTCCGGCACCCCGACGCCGCCTGCCACTCCGTGAAGGGCGCGAACCAGTCGCGGTCCTTTTCGTAGCGAAGCTGCTCGAGCAGATCGAACAGCACCGGGAAGCGCGAGAACTGGTCGAAGATGCGCGCCTGATGTTCTTCGTCGAGCCACTTCGCGCGGGCCTTCTCGACCGGACGAATGCCGTTGAGCGGCCCCTTCAAATCTTCCGGAATCTCGGCACTGCCGAAATCGGAGAAGTGCCCCTCGAATTTCAGATCGAGCGCATCGCGCAACTTCTCCTGAATCCTGTCGGGATCGTCGGCAAGGTCTTCGTATTTCAGAAGGAAGACGCCTTGCGGGAAAATGCCGGAGTTCAGCACGGTCGCGATCGCCTCGTGGATCTGCAGCAGCCCCGGCATGACCGGCGCGGGCGCATCCGGGCCGCCAATGAAATACATCGCATCTGCCGAGATAAAGTAGTCGTCCGGCACCGCCGAATGACGGCTCACGAGGATGTCGCGCGGATCGCGCAGCGGCACGATCAGATCGATCCGCTTGTTGCGGACATTGGCCCGCGCGATATTCGCGATCTGGAAGATATCCAGCGGCCGCTTGCTGACCCAGTCGCCCGGCTGCCCGATCGTGGACAGCGCGCTGGTCTCGCGCGGAGGGATCTCGAACCCTTTGAGGGTCTCGCGCAGCATATTGTAGAACAGCGTCGTGCCCGCGCGCCCATGTCCTGCGATCATCAGATGACGTGCCATCCCAGCCCTCTCAGTTCAGCATCGCAGGGCTGAACCCGCGCTTTTCAAGGCATCGTTTCAACCGGATGAGCGCGCGCTTTTCGACCTGCCGCGCGCGTTCCCGGCTCATCCCGAGATCGCGGGCCAGATCGTCGAGCGATTCCGGCGGCGTCTGCAATTTGCGCCGCAAGACCATCTCGCGATCCGGCGCATCCAGATCGTCCAGCGCATCTTCGAGAACCTCATGCGCGGCGCGTGCGGCAGAGGCTGCCACAGTCTGCTCTTCCGGCGTGAGGTCCGGGCTGCGCATCATCTCCATCATCTCGGCGTCACTGTCATCGAACGACCTGGCATCGAGCGCCACCAGACCGGTCAGAAGCTGGCTCGCCTCGGGATTGTCCAGCCGCCCCATCCGCGCATCGAGATAGACCCGCGCCGGCACATCGATCACCGTCTTGATCCGGGCAAGCGCATTGAGGACGCAGGTCATCACCCACCAGTGTGAATAGGTGGAGAACCGCACGTCCTGCGTCAGATCGAAGCGTTCGGCGGCGCGCATCAGACCGATGATCCCTTCCGCGACGAGGTCTTCGAGCTCGACCGGATTGGTCGCCCAGCGACGCGCCTGCGCATAGGCCTGACGGACATGCGAGCGCAGGAGAATTTCGAGCGAGTCCCGATCTCCATATTCCTGCCAGCGCGAGATGGCCTGCCGTTCTTCTTCAACATTCAGAAATGGCGCATCAAGTGCAGCACGGAAGCTCAATGCAAACATTACTCCGCCTCTATCCGCTCTATTCTTGAAGAACAGAAGACCACGGGGGCATGTTTGGAGAAAGCTTTACTTGATTAAAGGCAAGTTAATCGGAGGCTTTTCTGGTTAACCTCGGATTAATTCTGCGGGAGGCCGCGCCGCCTTCGGGACGGCGCGGCATACTCATGACTTTGCCAGAAAGGCCCGGTCCGCCAACCGAGCGCAGAACTCATATCGGCCGTTTTCCACGGCCTTCGCGCTCAAAGGCGACTGCCCGTCGCGCTCGCGCCGCGATCCCGCGCATCTTCGTGAACAGAAAAACCACGGCGTGCGGGCGACGCCATCGCTGGCAGCCGGAGGTCGATCGCACGGTCCCCAAAACCATGCTTCACCCCTGCGACATGCGTCGGTTCGATCACCACGAGGCTTCCATAAGGCACCTCGATTCCAAGCTCTTCTGCAAGAATATCACCAAGCGATATACCCGGCAAAAGCTCTTCGGCTTCGGGCAGCACGAGCAAGCTTGCATCCTTGCGAATCGAGCGCAGCAAAACACTGTGCGCAGGCAGAAGCGCAGCCGCCACCAAGCTCCCTTGGGAGCCCGCGGATGATGACGCTTGCGTCACCGAACCCTCCCAAATCTGCGCTAACAAATCGTTATTTTTCATAGACATCCCTGATCCCTGTGTCCCCCAATTCCAGTGACAGCAGATTATCAGCGATTCAGGATCGGGTAAGGTTAAAGATTGTTAAACCGCGAGGCGAGTAAGGATAGATTTTCTGTAAAAAGACCGTGAAACCGGCCCTTGAGTTATCCCCAGACCAACATCGCGTGAGGCGGCCGCAGGCCTGTTTTTCATAGACTCGAACGCTAAGGGTTGTGGTTGCAACCTCGATCATCCACAGCTTGTCGATGCTCCAGCCACAGGTTGTGCGCTCACGGACAATCGCTGAGACGTTAACAATTCGGCGCTTGACAGCTACTACCGCAAAACACGTCACAGCGACTCGGTGACTCAACCTTAGGTTGTGTCTGTTTGCTGCCTTCCTTTGGGAATCTCGTAGAACGAGTATCCAGCCGCCCGAATCGTTTCCACGACGTATCTTTCTCCAAAGGCACCGCGCAACTTCTTGCGAATCTTGGTGATGTGAACGTCGAATTTGCGGTCGCCGTAGACCCACATGCATTTATCGATTCGACGCGACAGCGCGTCGCGCGTCACGATTCGCCCGCCGCTCCGGATCAGCTCGCACATGATCTCCCCTTCCATCGGGGTGAGCTGCACCGCTTCGGCAGCATCGGGCCCGGTCAGCCGGTTTTCCTTGTCGATCTTCAACCGAGCGACGCGTTTTTCTTCGCCCGGGAAGCTGATTGGCAGACTGCTCCCCGCACGCAGCCATAGCCGCGCAGCCAATTCTCTCTCGGAATAAGGCTCACGCAGCACATCATCGGCGCCCGCCAGAATCATTTCGGCGGCCAGATCTCCGCCCGTGGTCGGATCGACGAAGAGGACGAGGCTCTCCATCTCACTGCCGCGCGCGGTGCGGATCAGATCCGCCGCCCCCTCCGGCTCCGCGAGATTAATTAACAACAGGCGTGGGTTTCCATGCAGCAGGATGTACTGCTCCGCCTCAAATGCTTTCGCAAAAGGCAAAGGATCCCAGCCGCAGCACTCGCGAAAGAAGCCGGGCAACTGGCCTTGTTTCGCCTCGTCTTCCGCTACGATGATGACGTTCTGTCTCCGCATGGCATCTGCGCCAAACAAAAGGCAACTCCCCGAATACCCCAGCGCTTCGGGTCGAAACTCAGGTCTCGCGCCCATCCCCGTTGCGCAGTCACTTCCGATTAACGCCGAACGCCAGACGGGACCTCAGAGCATAAATCCGCCGAGCCTGACTTCTTTGCATTTTCGAATTTTTTTACCTGCGATATGCGATACTTCACGCTTTCGTGCCTGACAAGCCGCGCGCACGCTTTGAAATAGCGTGTAACTGCGGCGTCTTGCGGGAAAAAATCGATTTCTTTGACCTAACTTTAAGATTTCCTTCAATCTTTCCCCCTAAGGACAAAAATATGTGAGTGGAGACATGACGCAACATCCTCCGGCCCGGACCGGCGAGCCTGCGACCTCCCGCATCCCTGCGGTGCCGATTTCGGAAAGCGTGTATCCGGATCGGTTGATCTGTCTGGAAACGGGCCGTCCGATCAAGATGTTGAGGCGTCACCTCAGAAATCTGCTCGGAATGACCTTCGAGGAATATCGCGCGAAATGGGGACTTCCGCCGGACTATCCGACCAGCGCTCCGGACTATCAGCTCGCCAAAGAGCGATGGCTCACGCGCGACAAACTGCACTGACCAGCCCGAGGACAGTCAAAGCATTCAGCGAAACAATCCCGTTCAGGAAATGTATCTTTGCAAGGAACCCAAGCACAGATACGCGCGTTTGTTGACAGAAACAGAGGTTGCCCGTAACTTTCTCTACTAGTCCGGGGAGAGTGCAAATTTTAAGCATTGGAGAGACCAGATGTCGAAGGATCGGCCCACGGATGCAGCAAACATTATCGCGACAGTTGCTGCCGCCTATGCCGCCCGTTCGGATGTAACGGCGGATCAGGTGGTCGACCTCGTGGCGAAGCTCTCCGCGCAGTTCGGCGAAGAGCTGAACGATGCGACGGCCTCTCATGCGATGGATACGGCCTCTGCCAGCTCCAGCCCCGCGCGGCCGCACCCCGCGCTTCCTATTGAAGACGCAGTGACCGAAGATAAGGTCTTCTGCCTGTGCTGCGGGCGCGGGTTCAAGATGCTCAAACGCCATCTCGGCTCGGAACACGGGCTGAGCGAAGACGAATACCGGACCCTGTTCAATCTGCCCGCGGATATGCCGCTGGTCGCGCCCAGCTATTCGGCGCGCAAAGCGGCCTATGCCAAGAAGGTCGGGTTGGGAAAACACAGCCGCGACGACCTCGACGCCTCGCTCCACGGGGCGTGATAACGGGCAGCAAGGCGCAAGCCTTTCTGCTCAAAACGGATTCCAAAGTCAGCGTTGCGAATCTTTGTTTCCAGATCATGAACGATTGTCGCCCTTTTTTGGCCCACATTTAATCCGAGAACCCACAGTCAGGGGCTGCAGGAGACGTATGCCCTGAGAATACGGCTGGCTCCGGTCAGCGAGGTGGGAAAGGGCAATCCATGGCACGGTCGAACCAAGCGCCGATCATTGTGAAGCGGAGCGACGACGATCACGAAACCGAGCATCATGGCGGTGCGTGGAAAGTCGCCTACGCGGACTTCATGACCGCGATGATGGCCTTCTTCCTGCTGATGTGGATTCTCTCCGTGTCGGACGAGAACCAACTCACCGGGATCGCCGATTACTTCGCTCCGGCGAAAATCTCGATGCAGGCGCCCGGCGGCACCGGCCCGCTCGCAGGCGAGACGCTCGGCCCGAAAGGGATCATGAACGCGTCGCGCGCCAATGATGCGATCCCCGCCAATCCCGGCATCGGAAGCGTGACCGATCCCTCGACCGAAATGGCCAACGCCTCCGGGAAATCCAAGGACACCACGCCCGACGCGACGGCTGAAAAGCTCGCGACCGCGGCGCAGGCGACGGCCAAGGCCGGCGATGTGACCGACGCCAAGACCGCTGCGGTCACGCCGCATGCCGTCGATGACGCCCGCTTCGAGACGCTTCAGACCCGGATCACGCAAGCGATCCAGCACGTCCCGGACCTTCGCCCGCTGCAGCAGAACGTGTTGTTCCGCCGCACGCCGGACGGGCTGAATATCGAGGTCGTGGATCAGGCAGGCAAAGCCATGTTCGCCTCGGGCAGCGCGAAGATCGACGGGCCGACGTTGAAGCTGATGGATCAGCTTGGCCGCGCCCTGTCCGATCTGCCCAATGACGTGCTGATCGCGGGCCACACCGACTCGGTGCCCTATCAGAAAGCGGGCGGCACCTATGGGAACTGGGAACTGTCCTCGGACCGCGCCAATGCGACGCGCCGGGCGCTCGTGACCGCCGGGGTCGCTCCGGAGCGTATCACCCGCGTCTCGGGCCTGTCGGACACCGATCCGCTGAAACCGGCAGAGCCCCGCGATCCCTCGAACCGCCGGATCACCGTGACCCTCGCCTATCTTCATCCGAAAACCGATGCGCCCGCGCCGACCGATACTGCAACGCCGCGGCTCGAGGCGAAGGCGGAGCCCGTGGCCCCGCAACCGGTCCCCGCAGTCGAACACGCGGCCCCCGAAACCGTCGCGCCCGCCGCGCCGGGCACGCAGGAACAGCCGCAGAAATACAGCTCCGTCGCGCTCGACGATCTGCGCAGCGCCCTGCAATAACCCCCATCGTCAAAGAAAAACGCCGGCGCGATCCTCATCGCGCCGGCGTTTTCTTGTCTTCGCTTGGGTCGGAACCTCAGATCAGACCGGCATGCGCCATCGCGGCGTCGATCGCGGTCTTCGTCTCGGGCAGAAGCTCGGTCAGCGGCAGACGCACCTCGGCCGAGCACATGCCCAGCTTCGACATCGCGTATTTCGCGCCCGCGACACCCGGCTCGAGGAAGATCGCCATATGCAGCGGCATCAGCTTGTCCTGATAGCTCAGCGCCTTGGCGTAATCGCCCGCAAGCGTCGCCTCCTGGAACTCGGCACAGAGCTTCGGCGCGACATTCGCGGTCACCGAGATGCAACCCACGCCGCCATGCGCGTTGAAGCCGAGCGCGGTCGCGTCCTCGCCCGAAAGCTGGATGAAATCGGGCCCGCAGGTCGCGCGCTGCATCGAGACACGCTCCAGCTTGCCAGTCGCGTCCTTCACACCGACGATGCGCGGCAGCTTGGCCAGTTCGCCCATCGTCTCGGGGATCATGTCGATCACCGAGCGGCCGGGGATGTTGTAGATCACGATCGGCAATTCGCAGGCATCGTGCAGCGCGCGGTAATGCTCGATCATGCCGCGCTGCGTCGGCTTGTTGTAGTAAGGCGTCACAACGAGCGCCGCATCGGCCCCGGTTTCGGCGGCGTGCTGGATCAGCCGGACGCCTTCCGCGGTCGAGTTCGAGCCCGCGCCCGCGATGATCGGGATACGACCCTTCGCGGCTTTCACGACCTCGGTGATGACGGTCATGTGCTCGGCATGGCTCACCGTCGGGCTTTCACCGGTGGTGCCGACCGGCACGAGGCCGTGGCTGCCCTGGTCGATATGCCACTCGACGAGTTTCTTGAGCGTGTCCAGATCCAGTTCGCCGTCCTTGAACGGCGTGACCAGTGCGGGAAGAGACCCTTTGAACATGACACGCTCCTTTTTTGGTTGGGCCGGGAAGGTGAGTCGTCCCGGCGGAAATCGGCCGGGTTATAGGCGGTTGCGCGACGGTTGCCAACTTGTGATTCATCCCCATCTGTGAGAGGCCCGTATCAAAGGGGCAACCCCGCGACCACGAGCAGCCATGATGATCCGACGCCAGTTCCTCGCCGCGCTTGCGGCTTCGAGTTTCGCGCTCTCGCCGGCCGCGCTTCGCGCCGCGAGTTCCGCGCTGTCCGATGCTTTCGCCGCAGCCAATTCCGGCAACTGGGACGAGGCCGAAAATCTCGCGCGCCGCGTCGGCCCCCTGGGCTTCGATGTCATCGAGTGGAAACGCCTGCGCGACGGCGAAGGAGACTTCGCCGACTATCTCGATTTCGCCACCCGCCGCGCCGATTGGCCCGGCATGCCGTGGCTGCGCGAGAAGGGCGAAGCCACGCTCGACGGCATCCCGCCGCGCGAGGTGATCGCCTATTTCAAACTCGGCCCGCCGCAGACCGGCACCGGCGCGCTGGCGTTGATTGGTGCGCATCTCGCCTTGGGCCAGAAGGCGTTGGCGGCCGAGGTCGCCAAGACCGCATGGCGCCAACTGCCAATGGACGAAGACGAGCAGGCGAAGTTCTTGGCCGACTACCCCTCGCTCATCTCCGCCGATCATGGCGGGCGGATGCAGAACATGCTCGATCGCGGGCATCTGTCGGATGCGCGCCGGATGATCGGTCTGGTCACGCCCGGCACCAAGGCTGTGGCCGAGGCACGGATCGCCCTGCAGGCGCGCAAGCAGGGCGTGGACGATCTCGTCGCCGCCGTCCCCCAATACATGGTCGAGCGCTCCGCAGGGCTTGCCCGCGACCGCGCGATGTGGCGCTGGCGCGCAGGGCTGGAAGACGGGGCGGCAGAGCTGATCCTCGAGCGGTCGAAATCCGCAACCGATCTGGAAGACCCCGACCTTTGGGCGACGCTCCGCGGCTATCAGTCGCGCTGGGACCTGCGCGCGGGCAATACGCAGCGCGCCTATGATCTGGCCTCCTCGCACCATCTGGAACCGGGCGGCGCAGATTACGCCGATCTCGAATGGGTGGCGGGCTATGCCGCGCTGAAACTGGGCCGAGCCGATACGGCCTACAGCCATTTCCACAATCTCGAAAAGGCGGTGGACGGGCCGATCTCCTCCGCGCGGGCATGGTATTGGCAAGGCCGCGCGCTGGAGGTTCTGGGCCGCAGCGACGAGGCCAAGGCCGCATGGCGCAAAGGCGCGGAAAATCAGGACGCCTATTACGGGCTCCTGTCGGCAGAGCGGCTGAACCTGCCCTTGCCCGCGAATTTCGCCAAAGGCCCCGACCTGCCAGACTGGCGCCGCTACAAGCTGCGCCATTCTTCCGTCTTCAAGGCCGCGCAGCTGCTCTACGAAGCCGGGGAAAACGAGCTGGGCGCGCGCTTCGTGCTGCATCTTGAGGAAAGCCTCGGGCCGGGCAATTTCGGTGCGCTCACGAATTTTGCGCTTGAGGAGGACGACACCTATCTCGCGCTGATCATCGGCAAACGCGCCGCGCTGAAGGGCGAGATCATTGCGCAGGCGCTCTGGCCGATCCCGGGGCTGACGAGCCATGATCTGGGCGTGCCGGAAGAAGTCGTCCTCGCGGTCGCCCGGCGCGAGAGCCAGTTCGCGATCGGCGTGGGCTCTCCGGTGGGCGCGCAGGGTCTGATGCAGCTGATGCCCGGCACCGCGAAGATGATGGCGGATAAAACCGACCTGCCCTACGAGAAGGCGCGGCTGACGACCGACGCGACCTATAACCTCAAACTCGGCGGCGCCTATCTGGCGGAGCTTCGCGACGAGTTCGGACCGTCTTCGGTGCTCGTCGCCTCGGGCTACAATGCCGGACCGGGCCGCCCGCGCAACTGGATCGAGGATCGCGGCGATCCGCGGGTCGGCACGGTCGACGTGATCGACTGGGTCGAGATGATCCCCTTCACCGAGACCCGCAACTACGTCATGCGCGTCTCCGAGGCGATCCCGCCCTACCGCGCGCGGCTGGGCAAGGGCGAGGTGAAATTCACCGACATCCTGCGCGGTGACGTGACGGATTGAAGGGCGCGCGCCCCCCGTCGCCGCAGGTCGACAAATGAAAAGAGGAGAGGGGCGCCGCCCCTCGGCCTGACGGCCTCACCCCGGGATATTTGAACCAAGCCGAAAAAGGCGGTCACGCCCCTTCGGCCACCACCCGCGCGCGCCACAGGGTAAAGAGCCCCGCGCAGACCACGACGCCCGCGCCGATGACCACGTTCCATTCCAGCGACTCGCCGAAGACAACGACACCCAGCGTCGAAGCGAAGACCAGTTGCAGATAGGCGAAGGGCTGGATCGCCGAGGCCTCGGCCACCTCATAGGCCTTGATCAGCAGGAAATGCCCGGTCGCGGCAGTGAAGCACAGCACGACCATCCACGCCCAGTCCGACGCGATCATGTTCTCCCAGTGCCAGATGCCGACCGCCGTGATCACAAGCGCCCCGATCACGCCGGTGTAGAAGAAAGACACCGAGGCCGGATCGACGCGGCCCACATAGCGCGTCATCAGCGAGTAGAGCGCGAACAGCGTCGCCGCCGCCAGCGGGATCAGCGCATAGGGAGAGAACACACCGAAGCCGGGCTTGAGGATGATGAGCACCCCGATGAAGCCCACCCCGATCGCCGCCACGCGCCGCCAGCCGACCTTCTCGCCCAGCACCGGCCCGGAAAGACCCGCGACCAGCAGCGGGTAGCAGGCGAAGACCGCATGAGAATGGACGAGTCCGAGGTAGACGAAGGCCTGCACCATCACGATCACCTCGGTGATCAGGATGATCGAGCGGATCACCTGCGCCCAAGGCAAGCCCGAGCGGGTCGCCCGCTTGATCCCGCCGGGGCTGCGCGCCGCGATCACCAGCACGAAGGCGGCGAAGAACCAGAACCGCACCATGAGCGCCATGTAGACGTTATAGGTCTCGGCCAGATGGCGCGAGATGCCGTCCTGAAGCGCGAAGATGAAGGTCACCGCGACCATCAGCGCGATGCCGCGGCGGGTCGATTGTTCAACCATGTTTCACCCCGCGCGACATATGGCGTTTTCGCCCGAAGCCCGGGCTGCGGTTGACCTCGAAACCCGCGGCCTCGAGGGCGCGGCGCACGAAGCCTGCCGCCGTATAGGTCGCGAAGGAGCCGCCCGGCACCGTATGCGCACCTACCTCGGCCATAAGATCGTCGCCCCAAAGCTCGGGGTTTTTCGCGGGCGAAAACCCGTCGAGGAACCACGCATCGACTTTTCCTTCCCAAGCGGGAAGCGCCGTGCGCGCATCCCCCTCGATGATCTCCACCGCGACCGAACCGAGTTGAAACTGGCGCTGCCCCGCAGCCCAGGCTTCCAGATAAGGACCGGCCACGGGCGCGACCTCCGGAAATGCGTCCAGCGCCCGTGCGATCTCGTCGGCTTCCATCGGGTAGGCCTCGAAGGAGGTGAAGCGGATCGGGCAGTCCTCGGGACAGGCCAGCCGCAGCGCCAGCAGGTTCAGCCCCGTGCCGAAGCCCAGCTCGGCCACGTGAAAGCCGGGACGCAGCCGCGCGGGCAGATCATTGCCCGCCAGAAACACATGCCGCGTCTCGTCCAGACCGCCCGCAAGGCTGAAATAGGGATCGTCGAACCGCCGCGAGACCGGCACAAGGTCATCGCGCCAATCGAGATCGGCTTTGCTCTGGTCAGGGGCGTTCATCGGGGATAGTCCACAGTCTCCGGCCCAGCCTTGAAGCAGGAGGCGCGAAATGACAAGCGGCAGACACGACATAACCGTGCGCGGCGGCGGCATCTTCGGCCTCGCGATCGCGTATCAGGCAGCGAAGCGCGGCGCGAAGGTCCGCCTGATCGAACGCAGCCGCATCGGCGCGGGCAGCTCGGGCGGCCATGTCGGCGCGCTCGCCCCGCATGTGCCGGAGAACTGGAATCCCAAGAAGCAGTTCCAGTTCGAGAGCCTGCGCATGGCGGAAGCCTTCTGGGCCGACGTGCAGCGCATCGGCGGCGGCGATCCGGGCTATGCGCGTCTCGGGCGGCTGCAGCCGCTGGCGGATGAGGCGCAGATCGCACGCGCCAGGGAGCGAGCGGCAGGCGCGGCCGAGCTATGGCAGGGCTTCGCCACATGGCGCGTGGCCGAGGCCGCGGAATTCGGCGCCTTCGCGCCGCCCTCGCCCACCGGGCTCGTGATCCATGACACGCTCACGGCGCGCGCCAATCCGCGTGCCGCGGGGGCCGCGCTGGTCGCGGCGCTCAAAGCGATGGGCGCGGAGATCGTTATCGGCGAGGCCGAGGAGGTCGGCCCGGTCATCCACGCGACCGGCGCCGAAGGTCTGGCCGAGTTGAACGCGGTGGTCGGCAAAACCGTCGGCACCGGCGTGAAGGGCCAATCGGCGCTCTTCCGATACGCGGCTGGCGACGTGCCGCAGCTTTTCGCCGACAGCCTTCACATCATCCCGCATTCCGATGGAACGGTCGCGATCGGGTCGACCTCCGAGCGCGAATTCGATGCCCCCGACACGACAGATGCGCAGCTCGACGCGCTGATCGAGAAAGCCCGCGCGCTTTGCCCGCCGCTGACCGAGGCGCCGGTGATCGACCGTTGGGCCGGGGTGCGCCCGCGTGCCAAATCCCGCGCGCCGATGCTGGGTGATTGGCCCGACCGTCCGGGACATTTCATCGCCAATGGCGGGTTCAAGATCGGCTTCGGCATGGCGCCGAAAGTGGCCGAGGTGATGGTCGATCTGGTGCTGGAGGGACGTGACACGATCCCCGAAGGCTTCCGCGTGACCGACAACCTGTAAGGGGCTCCGCCCCCGGCCTGCGGCCTCCCCCGGGATATTTCTCCCAAGAGGAAGAAAAACGCCCGGCTCGAACCCGGTTGCGGGCGGCAGGCCGGGCGCTTCCCCTTGGGCGGCCATCGGCGTCCCCGCCTGTTCCGCGAGATCAGGGTCAGGCGATTCTGGTTACGGAAGGCTTAACTTCCTCTTGGCGGAAATATCCCGGGGGGCGCGCGTCAGCGCGCGGGGGCAACGCCCCCTCCGACATGACCTGCCCGCGAGACCTCTGCCTCGGTGATCCCGAAGCGCGGCGCGAATTTCTCCCGCGCCGCGATCAGGCGCGGATCGTCGGGGCGCAGGCCCAGTGTGCGGATGAACTCGACCCGGCTTTGCGTCTTGAGCTGATCGCGCGAAATCGCGGTGCCCATCAGACGGTCGATTACCTCGCCGCCTGCCGTGACGTGAAACCATTTCGAGAAGTCGCGGAAATGGTGCTGGTTGTGCAGCGTCGAGACATGGCGCTCGATCGCGGTCTTCTTCACGGTGACATGGGCGGTGGTGTGGAACCATTCATAGGCGAGGAAGGTCGCAGCGCCCCCAAGCGGCACGACGGCCACGGCGATATCGAACGCATAAGGCACGCCGATCAGCGACAGCACCGCCCAAAGGAGCGCGGTATTGCCCACGAGCACCGGCACGATCACCGAGAGCGGCGCGAACAGAAGCGGCCAGCAGGTCGGGAATTCGTGGTGGCCATAATGCACCCGGTAAAGCCAGTTGAAGGCCCATTGCCGCTTCGGCGGCGCCATGTGGAAGATGTAGCGGTGGAGCCCGTATTCGTTGAGCATCTGCGCCGGGATCCCCAGCAGCGCGACCGCCCAGAGCCACCAAGGCCCCTGCGCGATCCAATAGGCCGCCGCGGCGACGACTGCGATCATCACCCAGATCGACAGATGGGACAGCATCAGCCGCATCCGCATCGCGAAAATCTCCCGAAATCTCCTCCGGGGATCAGCCTGCCACGGGTTACGCGCGCGTCAAAGCGTTTCGCAACGTCAGGGAGCGTCAGTCGTTCTCGTCGTCAGTCGTTCTCGTGCGGGATGTTCTTTTCCCGCTCGACCGCCAGTTCGCCCTTCGAGGTATCGGCATCGGCCGTGTGCACCGCCCAGTCGCCCTCGCCTGCGGGCTTCGGCAGTTTCTCGGCCGGCCAGTCGCGGAAGATATTGGCCTTCGAGATGAAATGCGCGGTGATCGGGGCCGTCAGGAAAATGAAGATGGTGACCATCAGCTCGTGCAGGGTCACGTGGCCCTGCTTCACCGCGAACCAGACCATCGAGGCGATCAGGATCGCGCCCACGCCCAGCGTTGCGGCCTTGGTCGGCGCGTGCAGGCGGGTCATCGGGTCGGGCAGTTTGACCAGCCCGAAGCTGCCGACGAGGCCGAAAATGCCGCCGATCACGAGCAGCGCGGAAATCAGGATGTCCCAGAACAGTTCCATCACGCCCTCACTCGATAATGTCGCCGCGCAGGATAAACTTGGCGAAGGAGACCGTCGCCACGAAGCCCGTCATTGCGTAAAGGATCGACGCCTCGAAGAAGAGCGCCGTGCCCTCCCAGATGCCGAACAGCACGATCATCGCGATCGCGTTGATCGCCATCGTGTCGAGCGCGAGAACCCGGTCGGTCACGCCCGGCGCCTTGACGACCCGGTAGAGGTTGAACAGCAGCGCCAGCGAATAGCAGGCGATGGCGAAGATCAGGGCATAGGTGATCATTCGAAAATCTCCTTCAGGCGGGCCTCGTAACGGGACTTGATCTCGTCGCGCACCTCATCGGCATCGGGCGCATGCAGCGCGTGGACCAGCAGCGAGTGACCGTCGGCGGCCAGTTCCGCCGTCAGCGTCCCGGGCGTCATCGTGATCGTGCCCGCCAGCACCGTCACCGCCTCGGGCGTGACGATATCGAGCGGCACCGTGACCCAGGCGGGGTGCAGTTTGGAATTGGGCATGAAGAGCACGATCTTCGCCACGGTGATATTCGCGACGATGATATCCCAGATCACGATGAAGATGTACTCGATGATCTTCAGCGGCTTCGCGAAACGCGGGCGCGCGGGCCAGTAGGGCGCGGTGATCCACGGGATCACGAGGCCTACGAGGATCGCGAAGACCAGCGAATTGAGCGTGTAGCTATTGGCCAGCATCAGCCAGACCATCACCAGCGTGACGGTCAGGTAGGGGTGGGGAAGGATCTTGCGGATCATCTCTTTGCTCCCCTCAATGCGCCGCGGCGGGGGCGTCCTGCCCCGTCTCGGTTCCGGCGTGGGTGTCGGCCTGATCGGCGGGCGGAGCGTCGGCATGCGGGTCCGCGGCACTGGCCTCGCCGCCATGCGCTTCCTCGGCCTGCATTTCCTCGCTCACTTCCATATGGCCATGCTCATGCGCCCCGATGCGTGCCGCCTCCTGCGCGCGCTCTTCCGCGCCGGCGAGAACCGCGTCGATATATTGCGACGGCGTGAAGAGCTGCGCGGAGGTGCCCTGCAGCCAGGTGCTCGCAGGTCCGGCCAGCGCGGTCAGCGCCACCGACCCGGCCAGCAGGATACCGGTCGCGGTAAAGGCGAGGCCCGGCGAACTCGCATCCTTTGGCGCGGGCGGCAGATCGTCTTCCTCGGCCTCGACCGCGTAGGAGCGCCAGAACACCTGACTACCCGCACGGGCATAGCCCACGATGGCGATCAGCGAGGTCACCAGAACCGTCGCCCAAAGCGCCCATTGGCCGCGCGTCGCATCGAGGATCATCAGCTTGCCGAGGAAGCCCGAGAGCGGCGGCATCCCGGCCATCGCGATCGCGCCCATGAAGAACATGCCCGCCATCAGCCCGTGGTTCTTCATCAGCGGCGCATCGGTGAAGCCGAGCCCCCAGCGCCCGCGCCGCTCGCGCACGAGATCGGCGATCAGGAACATCGCCCCGGCGATCAGCGTCGAGTGGATCATGTAGTAAAGACCCGCCGTGGTCGCACCTTGGGTGAACTGCGCAAATGCCAGCATCATCGTCCCGACCGAGCCGATCACCGCATAGGCGACCGTGCGGCCCATATCGCGGGCGCCGAGAATGCCGATCATCCCGATCGCTATCGTCAGGAAGGCCGAAGGCAGCAGGATGTCATGGGCAAGCGTGCCGATCGTGCCGGTGATCGGGAAGATCAGCGTGTAGACGCGGACGATCGCATAGGTGCCGACCTTGGTCATGATCGCAAACAGCGCCGCCACCGGGCCGGGTGCATTGGTGTAGGTCGCGGGTAGCCAGAATTGCAGCGGCACCAGCGCGGCCTTGACCGCGAAGACCAACATCAGAAGCGCCGCACCGACCTTGATCAGTGCCGTCTGCTCGGATGGCATCTGCGCCACCTTCACCGCCAGATCCGCCATATTGAGCGTACCTGCCGTCGCGTAGATCGTCCCCAGCGCGAAGAGGAACAGCGTCGAGCCCGCGAGGTTGTAGACCACATATTGCACGCCCGATTTCAGCCGTGCGCGGCCGCCGCCATGGATCATCAGACCATAGGAGGCGATCAGCAGAACCTCGAAGAAGACGAACAAGTTGAACGCATCGCCCGTCAGGAAGGCGCCGTTGATCCCCATCATCTGGAACTGCATCAGCGAGTGGAAATGCCAGCCGCGTTTGTCCCAGCCCGAACCGATCGCATAGAGCACGATCACGAGGCCGAGGATCGAGGTCAGCAGCAGCATCAGCGCGGACAGCCGGTCGAGGACCAGCACGATGCCGTAGGGCGGCTCCCAGTTGCCGAGGCGATAGACCTCGGGCGGGCCCATCGAGGCCGAGACCATCAGCACGATGGCCAGCACCAGAAGCGCCGACATGCCGAGGATCGAGGCCACGCGCTGCGTGACCAGATCGTAGCGCATCCACAGCACGATCAGCGGCGCAAGCATCGCCGGGATCAGGACGGGCGCGATGATCCAATGCTCCATCATTGGCCGTCCTCCTCTTCCTCGAGGTCGATGCGGTCATTGCCCGCCTCGATGAAGGCGCCAAGCGCGAGCATCACCACGACCGCGGTCATCCCGAAGGAGATCACGATCGCGGTCAGGACCAGCGCCTGCGGGATCGGGTCGGTATAGGAGGTCACGCCGTCGCGCAGGATCGGCGGCTGGTTGATCACCAGACGACCGGTGGCGAACAGGAACACGTTCACCGCGTAGGACAGCAGCGACATGCCCACCACCACGGGGAAGGTGCGCAGACGCAGGATCATGTAGATGCCGGCGGCGGTCAGCACGCCGATGGCCGATGCAACGAGCACTTCCATCAGTGATCGCCCCCGTTGGTCTTCTTGTTCTCGTGCACGGTGTCACGCTCGTTCTGGGTGGCTTCGCGCGCGGCGCGGGCGGTCTTCCACCAGCGGCGCGGCACTTTGGCTTCGGGCGGATAGGGCCCGGCCGAGAGCGGCGCGAGCACGCGGGCCTCGGGCTTCTCGGCCGCGATATGCGCGCCCTCTTCGCCGCCTTCCTCGCCCATCGCGGCGCGGCGCGCGAGGCGGCTCAGCCCGCCAAGCGCCAGCATCACCGAGCCGACGACGCCGAGGAACACGCCGAGGTCGAAGCCCGCAGCGGTCGCCAGTTCGAACTTGT
The DNA here is from genome assembly GCF_058105145.1 of Thioclava sp. ISO4. Classification (NCBI taxonomy): domain Bacteria; kingdom Pseudomonadati; phylum Pseudomonadota; class Alphaproteobacteria; order Rhodobacterales; family Paracoccaceae; genus Thioclava; species Thioclava sp. ISO4. The sequence goes on along the minus strand of NZ_CM176571.1, from coordinate 995,261 downwards.
CGAGGCCGGGCAGTTTCACATAGCCGAAATCGGAGGTCAGGAAGGGCATGTCGTTGAAGAACGCCCCGGCCCCGGTGATCCCGGCCACCAGCACGCCCGACGCGATCAGCACGTGGTAATAGACCTTCTGGCGCGCCTGCGTCCATGCAAAGCCCGAGGCCATGTATTGCGTCACCAGCGCGATCGCGACCACGAGACCGGCGATGAAGCCGCCGCCGGGCTCATTGTGGCCACGCAGGAAGATATAGAGCCCCACGACCAGCGCGATCGGCATCATCACCCGCGTCACGATCAGCAACATCAGCGGGTGCTTGTCGCCGCCACGCGGCACGTCGGGGCGCCATGCGATCAGCTTGCGCGAGGACGCCCCCTGCAGCAGCGCCTCGGTCAGCGCGAAGATCACCAGCGCGGCGATGCCCAGCACCGTGATCTCGCCGAACGTATCGTAGCCACGGAAGTCCACGAGGATCACGTTCACCACGTTATCCCCGCCCGCGAGGTTGTAGCTGTTGTCGAGCATGTAGCCGGACATCGTCGGGAAGGCGAAATCGCGGGTCAGCAGCGCGTAGATCAGCCCCGAGACCGCGACGCCCGCCGCGACCGAAAGCCCCACGTCGAAGCCGATCTTCATCCGGCTGGATTCGATCGAGGTGATCTTGGGCAGGAAGTTCAGCGCCAGGAGCATCAGCACCGTCGTCACGATCTCGACCGAGATCTGCGTCAGCGCGAGGTCGGGCGCCGAGAGGAAGATGAAGGAGATCGAGACGGTCAGGCCGACGATCCCGATCAGCACCAGCGCGAGGATGCGGTTGTGATGGAAGGCGACGATACAGATCGTGGCCGTCAACAGCAGCAGCCACGAGGTCACCGCCGCGCCGTTCACCGGCGTCAGCGCACGGGTCTGCGGCCCCAGCGTGCCGCTCATGAAGGCGTAGAGCCCCACCCCGACCGCGGTAATCGTGAACAACATCAGGTAACGCGCCATCGCGCCGGTATGCAGCCCCTGCGTGATCCACGCGGCAAGGCTCTGCACCTTCGCGACCACCCAGTCGAACATCACCTTGGCCTCGGGGCGCGGAGTGGCGTCCCAGATGCGCTGGAACGGGCGATGCGCGGCGAGCAGAGCGATACCGCCGGTGACGGCAATGGCCGACATGATCAGCGCGGGCGTGACGCCGTGCCAGATCTTCAGCTCGTGCATGTGATAGCCGCCACCGACGACCGCATTGGTCGCCATCTGGACATAGCCGCCCGCCACCGCCATCGGGAACAGACCGATCGCGATCACGAGGAAAGACAGGAAAGCCGGGCTGATCCACATGCCGAAGGGCGGATCATGCGGCGTCTTCGGCAGGTCCTGCGGCGGCGGGCCGAAGAAGCCGTGGCTGATGAAGCGGAAGGCGTAGGTGGCCGAGAACAGCGCCGCGATGGTGGCCAGCGCCGGGATCAGCCAGCTATTGTCGAGCCACTTCGTATGCGCGGCGGCTTCCAGCATCATCTCTTTCGAGAGGAACCCGTTGAAGAAGGGGATACCGGCCATCGACAGCGCCGCGATGGTCGCGATCACGAAGGTGATCGGCATCAGCTTGCGCAGCCCCGAAATGCGGGTGAGGTCACGCGTGCCCGCCTCGTGATCGACGATGCCCGCCGACATGAACAGCGCCGCCTTGAAGGTCGCGTGGTTGATGATGTGGAACACGGCGGCCAGCGCCCCGGCCTCGGTGCCCAGACCCAGCATGAAGGTGATGAGCCCCAGATGCGAGACGGTCGAGAAGGCCAGCAGCGCCTTCATGTCGTGTTTGAAGATCGCGATCTTCGCGGCGATCAGCATGGTGATCAGGCCGACGCTCGCGACGATATAGAACCATTCCGGCGTGCCCGAGAGCACCGGCCACATCCGCGCCATCAGGAACAGCCCCGCCTTCACCATCGTGGCAGAGTGCAGATAGGCCGAGACGGGCGTCGGCGCCGCCATCGCGTGCGGCAGCCAGAAATGGAACGGGAACTGCGCGGATTTCGTGAACGCGCCGCCGAGGATCAGCAGCAGCGCCGGGATGTAATAGGGGCTCGCCTGAATGGCGTCCTTGTGCTGCAGGATTTCCGAGATGTCGTAGCTGCCCGCGATATTGCCGAGGATCAGCATCCCCGCAATCATCGACAGGCCGCCCAGACCGGTCACGGTCAGCGCCATACGCGCGCCCTGACGGCCCGCAGGCAGGTGCTTCCAATAGCCGATGAGCAGGAAGGAACTAAGCGAGGTCAGCTCCCAGAAGATCAGCAAAAGCAGGATATTGTCGGACAGCACGATGCCCACCATCGCGCCCTGGAACAGCAGCAAGTAGGTGTAGAACTGACCGACCGGGTCCTTGTTCGACAGGTAGAATCGCGCATAGAGGATGATCAGCAGCCCGATCCCGAGGATCAGCGTCGCGAACAGCATCCCCAGACCGTCGATCCAGAAATTCACGTTCAGGCCCAGCCAGGGCAGCCAGTCGATCTTGGTCTCGACGACACCGCCTGCCATCACGGTCGGCAGGTTTAGCAACAACCCGAGCAGCGCCAACCCCGTGAACAGGGCCGAAACCGCGGCGGCATTGGTGCGTCCGGTGCGGATAAGGATCGACGGCATGGCTGCGCCCAGGAAGGGCAAAGCGGCGATCAAGGCAGGCGACATCTTCTCTCCGGTCCGTTCTTTGGCGGGCCTTGGGGCGATGGATGCGACCGCACTCTCCCCCGCGCAAGCATTACTTTACCTGCGCACAGGGGGCATGTCTGTCAAGCTTCGCGACGGCGTTTCCTGAGTAGAATCGCAAGGCATTGTGCGGAGGCCGCCTCAAAGCGGCCGCGATCGCCCCCTCTCCCGCCATTTTGCACATGCGGCATTCTGCGGCGAAAATGTCGCTGAATCGGCGGGAAATCGCGCTTTTCGATGCATGGATGGGCGATGTTATGCGAGAATCGCATGGCTCGACCCTGTCCGCCCGATGGGCCTCGCTTACCCTCTTGCAGTTTTTCCAGGCATGTGGCTATGAAAATTGCAGCACGGCGGTTTTTCTCCGTGCGAAGCGACTGTAATCGCAGGGAAACAGATGCCTAATCCCCGCACTGTGCAAGTGCCCCATTTCTCCCGCCGACAGCTCCTCGCCGCCGGTTCCGCTTTTGGCGCGCTCGCTGCCACGGGGGGCTGGCCCGGCCATGCGCTCGCGCAAGATAGCGCCCCCGCAGCCGACCCCGCCTCCGCGCCAGCCTCGCCCCCTGCCGCACCGCAGAAATCGCCGTTTTCCTTCGACGATCTCGCGGCGCGGATGCAGAAGGCCGCGAAGGGCGACGCCGTGCCGCCCGAGACCAGCTCGGCCGATTTCCTGAGCAAGCTGGACTACGACAGCTACCGGATGATCCGCTTCGACCCGGACAAGTCGCGCTTCGAGAATATCGAAGACACGCGCTTCGAGTTGCAGGCTTTCCATCTGGGCTGGCTGTTTAAAGAGCCGGTGCATCTCGCCAGCATCGAGAACGGGCAAGCGAGCCCGATGACCTTCTCGACCGACGATTTCATCTACCAGAGCAAAGCCCGCAAGATCGTCCCCGAACATGCGCCCCTGCCCGGCGTCGCAGGCTTCCGCCTGCACAGCCCGATCAACCGCCCCGATGTCATGGACGAGCTGATCGCGTTTCAGGGCGCCTCCTACTTCCGCGCGCTCGGGCGCGGGTCGGCCTATGGCCTCTCGGCGCGCGGGCTTGCGGTCAACACCGGCATCTCGGTCGCCGAGGAATTCCCGCGCTTCACTCAGTTCTGGGTCGAGACCCCGGCCTCGGGCGCGACCTCGATCACCGTCTTCGCCGAGATGCATTCGGCCTCGCTGACGGGGGCCTACAAATTCGTCATCACCCCGGGCGAGGCGACCTCGGTCGACGTGACCGCGCGGCTCTTCATCCGCGAGGACATCCAGCAGCTTGGCGTCGCGCCGCTCACCTCGATGTTCCTCTACGGGCCGCGCAACCGGCATAATTTCGACGATTATCGCCCGCGCGTGCATGACAGCGACGGGTTGGCGATCGAGCAGGCCGACGGCGACAAGCTGTGGCGGCCGCTGCAGAATCCCGACAAGCTCGCCTCCTCCTATTTCGCCGAGAGCGCGCCGAAGAGCTTCGGCCTCTATCAGCGCGAGCGCGACTTCGATCACTATCAGGACGCCTCGGCCCGTTACGAGCGCCGTCCGTCGGTCCGCGTGACGCCGCAGGGCGACTGGGGCAAGGGCATGGTTCGGCTGGTCGAGATCCCCTCGAAACTCGAGGTGAACGACAATATCGTCGCCTTCTGGGTGCCCGAGGCCCCGGCAAAAGCAGGCGATGCGCTGGAATTCGCCTATCGGCTGGAATGGGGCGATCTGCCCCCCGATCCGAGCGATCAGCGCGCCTATGTCGACCAGACCTGGGCCGGGACCGGCGGTGTCTCGGGTGTCGAGAACACCAAGGGAACCCGGAAATTCGTCATTGATTTCAAGGGCGGAGAGATTGCGGGCCTGCCAGCCTCGGCTGTCGACGAGATCAAGCCGGTCACCCACGCGAACAAGGGCAAGATCGAAACGCAGACCCTTTCGAAGGTCGAACAGGACAATGTCTGGCGTCTCGTTCTGGATATTTCCGCCGATGGCGACGCGCCCGTGGAACTCTCTGCCACTCTTGCTGGTTTTGGACGGAACCTCTCCGAGACCTGGCTCTACCAGTGGACCAAAACATGATTTCACATTTGACGCTGCCGGAAGTGCCGGCGCTGACCGACCAGCCGCGCGCCCAGCGCCGGCTGTCGCCCGAAGACCTGATCGACGGCCCCGCTGCGCTGCCGGTGGCCCCCATGGCCATGCCTGCGCAACAGATCGAACCCGATCTTCGGCTGAGTACCCGGCTCGCCCGGATGCTGACCCGCCGCCCGGTCGGGGAAGGCACCTGACATGTCCGCGCTCGCGCGTCCTCGCGGCGCATTGCTGATCGGCCTGCGCGCTCTCGCGCTCGGGCTGGCGGCGCTTGCGGGTATCGGGGCTTTCGTTCTGTTCATCCAGTTCGGGCAGGCCGATGGCTTGCAGACGCTCGACGTGGTGCGCGCGCTTCTGATCCTGATCTCGACGCTGTGGCTCGCCTGGGGCGCGGTGCAGGCGCTGATCGGGCTAACCTCGCGCGCCGAGCCGCCGCCGCGGGTGGACCCGCATGCGCGCATCCAAGGCCGCACGGTCGTGCTGGTGCCGGTCTATAACGAAGACCCGGTCTCCACCTTCTCGCGCGTGGCCGCGATGGATGCCTCGCTCGCCGCGACCGGCGACGACGCGGAGGTGCATTTCGCGATCCTCTCGGACACCCGCAAGGACGACATCGCCCAGCGCGAGGTGCAGGTCTTCGCCCATCTCGTGGAAGAGCGTGACGCGCTTGGCCGGTTCTTCTATCGCCGCCGCACCAACAACGTCGGCAAGAAGGCCGGCAATATCGAGGATTTCATCACCCGTTCCGGCGCGGCTTATGATTTCGCGCTGATCCTCGATGCCGACAGCCTGATGGAAGGCGAGACAATCCTGCAGATGATCCGCCGGATCGAGGCCGAGCCGCGCCTAGGTCTGCTGCAGACCCTGCCGAAAGTGGTGCGGGGAAGCTCGCGCTTCGCCCGTGCGATGCAATTCTCGGCCAGCTTCTTCTCACCCGTCTTCGCCCGTGGCCTCGCGATGCTGCAGGGCAGGACCGGCCCGTTCTGGGGCCACAACGCCATCGTGCGCACCCGCGCCTTCGCCGAAAGCTGCGGCCTGCCCGCGCTGAAAGGGCAGCCGCCCTTCGGCGGGCATGTTATGAGCCACGACTATGTCGAGGCAGCCCTTCTCGCACGCAACGGCTGGCTCGTGCGGCTCGACGACGATCTGGAAGGGTCCTTCGAGGAAGGCCCGGAGAATATCGTCGATCACGCCAAGCGCGACCGCCGCTGGTGTCAGGGCAATCTGCAGCACGCGCGCATCATCGGCGCGCCCGGGCTGCGCGGCTGGTCGCGGTTCGTCTTTGCGCAAGGCATCATGGCCTATATCGCGCCGCTGTTCTGGCTGGGCTTTCTCGTGGCCTCGGTCGCGGCGCCCCTGTTCGTGCCGCCGCCGGATTACTTCCCCGAGCCCTATTGGCCTTTCCCCTATTTCCCGCCGTCAGAGGCCTCGAAAGCGATCGGCCTCGCCATCGGCATCTTCGGGCTTCTGCTGGTGCCGAAATTGCTGATCGCGGCGCGTGCGGCGATGAACGGCACCGCGCGGGGCTTCGGCGGCGGCAACATCGCCTTCGCTTCGACGCTGAGCGAATTGCTGTTTTCCTCGCTCACGGCCCCGGTGCTGCTGGCCTTCGCCACGCGTTCGGTCTTTCAGGTGCTGTTCGGCGCGGATGGCGGCTGGCCCACCAACAACCGCGGCGACGGACGGCTGAGCGTGGCCGACGGGTTCAACGCGGCGTGGTGGATCGTCGCCATCGGTGCTGCGGGCCTTGCCGTCACATGGTGGCTCGCGCCGGGTCTGCTGTTCTGGCTGCTGCCGGTGGGTCTGCCGATGATCGCAGCGCCTTGGCTGATCTCGTGGTCGTCGCAGCCCTCGGCCTCGCAGCTGATGCTGGTGCCGAGCGAGATCGAGACGCCCCGCATCCTGCGTCTGCACGATGCGATCTTCACCCGCTGGGAAAACGCTTTCCCGGCCCCCGAGGGCGACCGCGCCGGTTTCGCGGACGCCCCTCACCGGAGCCCCGCACATGCGTAACATTGCGCTGATGAAACCCGGGCGCGACCTGCGGATCGACCTGTTCCGCGGTCTCGCGCTGGTGATGATCTATATCGATCACATCCCCGGCAATCTCTACGAGCATTTCACTTCCCGCAATCTGGGCTTCTCGGATGCGGCGGAGGGCTTCGTCTTCATGTCCGGTCTCGCCGCCGCGCTGGCTTACGGTCCGGCGCTGGCGAAGGGACTGAGCTGGGAAGGCACCTCGCGGCTCTGGGGCCGGGCGTGGCTTCTCTACCTCGTGCATATCCTGACCGCCGTCTGGGCGATCGCGATCGTCTCGGCCGCCGTGCAATTCTGGGGCAACGAGGCGATGCTGTCGAAGAATGCGATGAAGATCTATGGCACCGACCCGTTCGGCTTCCTGATCGGGATCGCGACGCTGGGCCACCAGCTGGGCTATGTGAACATCCTGCCGATGTATATGGCGCTCCTGTTGATGGCGCCCGCGCTGATCCGGATCGGCCAGCGCAGCAAATTGGCATTGCTGGCGACCTCGGTCGGGCTTTGGGTGGCGACGGGGCTGTTCCGGCTGAATCTGCCGAACTACCCGATGGAAGGCGGCTGGTTCTTCAATCCGCTGGCGTGGCAACTGGTGTTCAGCCTCGGAATCCTGACCGGGCTGTCGCTGCGCCAAGGCAAGCGGCTCGTGCCTGTGAAAGGCTGGATCATCGCCCTCGCGGCGGGCTGGCTGGCGCTGACTTTCGTGTGGGTTCACAACGGCTGGATGCTGAAGAATTTCGGCCACGCGGTCTCGCAGCTGCGCCAATGGAACGTGCCCTTCTTCATCGCGGGCTTCGACAAGACCTTCGTGTCGCTGCCACGCCTGTCGCACCTGCTGGCGCTCGCCTACATCCTGTCGCTGCCGGGGATCATCCCGCGCATCGCCAAGGCGCGCGTGCTGGAGCCCATCCGGATGCTGGGCCGTCACTCGCTGCCGATCTTCGCGCTCGGCACGGTGCTGGCGATCGCGGGCCAGACGGTGAAGCAGGTGCATCCCGGCGGAATTTGGCAGGACAGCGTGCTGATCTTCGGCGGGCTCGCGCTGCAATTCGCCTTCGCCTACGGGCGCGACAATTTCGGCGCGAAGGCCGTGGCGCGACGCCGGAAGGCACGCGAAGAGGCCGCGCCCGCGTCGCCCCCGGTGCAGCTGCACGCAGCCGAATAGCTCAGCTCTTGAGTCAGCTCAGGATCAGACCGTCCGAGCGTGCCGCCTGTTCCTTGATCGCCTTCACGGCGGCCTGAACCTTCGGCGTGCGGTGCAGATCGACATGGGTCACCAGCCACAGGTTGGTGTCCCAGGTCTCGTAGGGCTTCACCACCTCTTCGAGCGTCGGATCGGCGCGACCCATCGGCACGGTCAGGAAGCCCAAACCAAGCCCCGCCTTGATCGCATCGACCTGGCTCTCATGCTCGTTCGCGCGGAACACGACCTGCTCGTCCGGCACGTTGTCACGCAGCCAGCGATAGAACGGAGCGCGGCTGTCGCGGTTGTCGTTCGAGACGAAGCGATGTTTGGCGAGCTCTTCCTTGGAGCGCGGAATTCCGAAGCGCTCGACATAGGCGTGGCTCGCATAGAGCGCGTTCTGCATCCGGCCCAGCGACTGCACCACGTTGTCGGGCTCGGTCGGGCGGTTGCCGGCGCGGATCGCGACATGCGCCTCGCCATATTCCAGCCGGAACACGCGCTGATCGGTGAGATAGCGCAGACGCAGCCCGGAATATTCGCCCAACAGCTTTTCCATCGCGGGCAGGACAAGCACCGAAACCGCGGTCAGCGAGGTCACGATCAATTCGCCCGTGACTTCGTCGCCCGCGCCTGCGATCCGGGCGGCGAGCTGGCTGAACTGGTCCTCGGTCGCCTGCCCCACGGAGAGCAATTGCTGCCCCGCTTCGGTCGGCGTGTAGCCCCGCGGATGGCGCTGGAACAGCTTGGTGCCCAGCTTGTCCTCCAAGGCATCGACATGGCGGATCACCGTCGCGTGGTGAACGCCCAAAACCTCTGCCGCCCCCGAGACGGTGCCGATGCGCGCCACGTGGAAAGCGGTGCGGATTTCATCCCAACTGTCAAAGCTCATGCTGTGCATCCGTGAACATAATCTGCTCGATCATGCCCGTTGCGTTCTGGATTGCAAGAGACAAGTAAGGGTCAGACCGAAATTCACGACCCCACATCGAACACGTTTTACGGAGTCCTCCCCATGACTAAGACCCTTCGTATCGACAGCTCCATCAAAGGCGACGCGTCGATCTCCAAACGCCTCACCGACAAGATCGTCGAGCGGCTCGGCGGCGACGTCACCACCCGCGATGCGACCACCATTCCCACCATCGACGGAGCATGGATCGGCGCAGCCTACACCCCCGCCGACCAGCGCAGCGACGAGCAGAAAGAGCTGCTCGCCCTGTCCGACGAGCTGATCGCGGAAGTGAAAGCCGCCGACACGATCGTCATCGGTTGCGGCGTTTACAACTTCGGCGTCACCGGCCCGCTCAAGCACTGGATCGACATGGTGTGCCGCGTGGGCGAGACCTTCCGCTACACCGAGGCAGGCCCTGAAGGCCTCGCCGGTCCGAAGCGCGTCATCATCGCCTATTCCTCGGGCGGCGTGCCGCAGGGCTCCGCCTTCGATTTCGCGACGCCCTACATCAAGCAGGTTCTGGGCTTCATCGGCATCACCGACGTGACCGTGGTGGCAGCCGAGGGCGTGAACCTCGACGAGGCCGCCGCGATCGCCAAGGCCGAAGAGCAAATCATTCACCTCGCGGCCTGATCCGCTCAAGCCTGCAAAGACGTTCCCTACCTCCCCCGACTGGCCCCGTGGATAACACCGCGGGGCCTTTTCTGTCTCAACCGGGATGATCGGCGCGCCGATAGGCCTGCTCGATCTCGATCAGGCGCTGCTTGCGCCAAAGCCCGCCGCCATATCCCGTCAGCGAACCATCGGCGCCGATCACCCGGTGGCAGGGCACGACGAGCGCGGTCTGGTTCGCACCATTGGCCCGCGCCACCGCCCGCACAGCCGAAGGCCGCCCGATCGCCGCCGCGATCTGCCCATAGCTGCGGGTCTGCCCGGCGGGGATGCGCTGCAACTCGGCCCAGACCGCCTGCGAGAACGCGCTTCCCGCCTGCGCCAGCGGCGTATCGAACCGCGCCGAGCGCCCGGCGAAATAGGCGGCGAGCTCCGTCTCGATCTGATCGGTCGGCGCGAAGCGTCCGAGACCCAGGTCCCCTTTCGCATCCTCGCGCAGCCGCGCAAGCTCTGCGGGCAGCCCCTTCCGCTCAACGAATTCCAGCAGGTGCAGGTGCCGCTCGCTCGCCACCGCGATCATGTCGCCCAGCGGTGTCGCGATCCAGTCGGCGCGCAGCACGCCCCCCTGCCGCAACGCGGCTGGCGGACAGCCCAGCAAGCCCGCGAAGGCGCGCCGGAAGGCGCTGGCGGAGTCGAAGCGCGCCTCATGCTGCGCGGAGATCACCTTTTGCCCCTCGGCCAGACTGCCGAACCCCTCGCGCAACCGCCGCTGCCGCGCCATTTCCAGGAATGTCATTCCGAACTGCCGCTTGAAGCTGCGGCGCACCGTGGACAGGTCGAACCCCATCCGCGCGATGTCTTCCTCGCGCCAGCGTCGCCCCGGATCGGCCTCGAGCGCCGCCAGAAGCGTGCCGATGGCAGGATCGGCTTGCGCGGCGGGACCAAGGGGGTGGCAGCGTTTACAAGGCCGGAACCCGGCGGCGATACACGCCCCGACGGTGTCGTGAAAACTGCAATTCTCCGGGCGTGGCTTGCGCGCAGGACAGGTCAGCCGACAGAAGATGCCGGTCGTCGCGACACAGACATAGGCCTGCCCGTCGAACCGGGCATCGCGGGCGAGAAGCGCCTGATAAAGCGTATCGTGATCGGGCAGGTCAAACAGCATGGCGCGACATTACCACTCCCGCAGCACCCCGCCGCCGAAAAACGGGCGGCGATTTCACTTTGCCAACTGGCGAGGCAGGCGGGCGCAAAGCCCCTGTCGCGGTTGACTCGGCGGGGCCTTTGTCATAGTTCACGCGAGATTTCCCCGGAGGACGAATCCCTCCGGTCCCGGCATGAGGTCGGGATCGCCACCAGTCAGCGCGTTGCGCCCACTGGTGCGCTTGTCGTTTGTCCCGGCCCCAATCACAGGAGGGTGACCCATGTTCGAAAGTCTATCAGAGCGCCTAGGTGGCGTCTTCGACCGGCTGACCAAACAAGGTGCGCTTTCCGCCGATGACGTGAAAACGGCCATGCGCGAAGTACGCGTCGCGCTTCTCGAAGCCGACGTTTCGCTGCCGGTCGCCCGCCAGTTCATCAAATCGGTCGAGGGCAAGGCCACTGGTGCCGCTGTCACCAAATCGGTCACGCCGGGCCAGCAGGTCGTGAAGATCGTCCATGACGAGCTGATCAAGATGCTCGCGGGCGAAGAGGCCGCCGATGCGCTGAAGATCGACAACCCGCCCGCGCCGATCCTGATGGTCGGTCTGCAGGGTTCGGGTAAGACCACCACCACCGCCAAGCTCGCCAAGCGTCTCAAGGACCGCGAAGGCAAGCGCGTGCTGATGGCCTCGCTCGACACCAACCGCCCGGCGGCAATGGAGCAGCTGCAGATCCTCGGCACCCAGATCGGTGTCGACACGCTGCCGATCGTGAAGGGCGAGAGCGCCGTGCAGATCGCCAAGCGCGCGAAGCAGCAGGCGACGCTCGGCGGCTATGACGTCTACATGCTCGACACCGCGGGCCGTCTGCATATCGACGAAGTGCTGATGGACGAGGTTCAGGCGGTGCGCGATGTCGCGAACCCGCGTGAGACGCTCCTCGTCGTCGATGGCCTGACCGGTCAGGACGCGGTGAACGTCGCGACCGAGTTCGACGAGAAGGTCGGCGTCTCGGGCGTCGTGCTGACCCGGATGGACGGCGACGGTCGCGGCGGTGCGGCGCTCTCGATGCGCGCGGTTACCGGCAAGCCGATCCGCTTCGTCGGTCTGGGCGAGAAGATGGACGCGCTCGAAACCTTCGAGGCCGAGCGTATCGCGGGCCGCATCCTCGGCATGGGCGATATCGTCGCCCTCGTGGAGCGCGCGCAGGAGACGCTGGAACAGGAACAGGCGGAGCGCATGGCCAAGCGCTTCCAGAAGGGCCTGTTCAACATGAACGACATGAAGAACCAGCTCGATCAGATGATCAAGATGGGCGGGATGCAGGGCGTCATGGGGATGATGCCGGGCATGTCGAAATACGCCAAGCAGGCCGAAGATGCGGGCCTGAACGACAAGACAATCACCCACCAGATCGCGCTCATCAACTCGATGACCAAGAAAGAGCGCGCCAACCCGCAGATCCTTCAGGCGAGCCGCAAGAAGCGCATCGCGGCGGGCGCGGGTCTGGAGGTCTCCGACCTCAACAAGCTGCTGAAGATGCATCGCCAGATGTCCGACTCGATGAAGAAGATGGCCAAGATGGGCAAGGGCGGCATGATGAAACAGGCGATGAAGATGATGGGCGGCAAGGGCGGCACGCCGGACCTGGCCAACATGGACCCCGCCGAGGTCGAGGCCGCGGCGAAGGCGATGGGCGGCAAGCTGCCCCCGGGTGGCCTGGGTGGTCTGGGCGGCGCGCTGCCGCCGGGCCTGTCGGGCTTCGGCAAGAAGAAGTGATCGAGGTGACCGTCGCGCTCTCCCCCACCCCTGTTCTCGAGACCGAGCGTCTCGTGCTCCGCGCCCCGAAGGCCGCGGATTGGGCGGCATGGCGCGATTTCTACATGTCCGAGCGCAGCCACTGGTTCCGCCCGGTGAAGGACCCGACCCCGGAGGACGCCTGGCGCAGTTTTGCTGCAATCACCGGCCATTGGGTTCTGCGCGGCTGGGGCATGTTCGTGATGACCGAGCGCGGCTCGGATCAGGGCTTCGGCGCGCTCGGCCCCTGGATGCCCGAAAGCTGGCCCGAGGCCGAGATCGCCTGGTCGGTCTGGAGCGCCGAGGCCGAGGGCAAGGGCTACGTGGCCGAGGCTGCGCGCGCGGTGATCGCACATGCGTTCCGCGACCTGAACTGGTCCACCGCCGTCAGCTACATCGACCCGAACAACACCCGTTCGACCGCGCTGGCCGAGCGTCTGGGCGCGCGCCCCGACCCGCAGGCCGCCTATCCCGGGGAGCCGCCGATCGTGGTCTGGCGTCACCCCGCACCGAAGGAGGCCGCCGCATGAGCGATGCAACCACCCGTGCCGCCGAGCTTCTCAAGGAGCATCGCGACAGCATCGACCGGCTCGATGCGGTGATGATCTACACGCTGGCCGAACGCTTCGCCCAGACGCAGGCCGTCGGCAAGCTGAAGGCAGAGCACGACCTTCCGCCCTCCGATCCCGATCGGGAGGCCAAGCAGATCGCCCGGCTCGAAAAGCTGGCGAGCGATTCCGGGCTCGACCCGGAATTCGCGAAGAAGTTCCTCAATTTCGTGATTTCGGAAGTGATCCGGCATCACGAGAAATTCCAGAAATGACGGGCCATCCGGCCCATCACCAGCCATCCAAAGGAGACAACTGACATGGCTATGAAAATCCGCCTCGCTCGTGGGGGTTCCAAGAAGCGTCCGTTCTATTCGATCGTCGCAACCGACTCGCGCATGCCGCGTGACGGTCGCTTCCTCGAGAAGCTGGGCACCTACAACCCGCTGCTGCCGAAAGACAGCGAAGACCGCGTGAAAATGAACATCGAGCGCGTGAAGTACTGGCTCGACCAAGGCGCGCAGCCGACCGACCGCATCGCGCGCTTCCTCGAAGCCGCTGGCGAGCGCAGCAAGCCGACCCGCGCCAACATGAAGAAAGCCGTTCCGGGCAAGAAAGCCCAGGAGCGCGCCGAGCAGCGTGCCGCCAAGGCCGCCGAGGCGAACGCCGCTGAAGAAGCACCCGCCGAAGAATAATCGGCAGCTATGGATGGCTGGCGGGCCGGGCGCGATATGCGCCCGGCCCCTGCCCCATCCGATCTAGCACAGAGGACCGCATCATGACCCAACCCGAACGCGTCTGCGTGGGTGCCATTGCCGGAGCTTTCGGCGTGCAGGGCGAAGTGCGCCTCAAGAGTTTCTGCGCCGAACCCGAGGATATCGTGGGCTACGCCCCGCTTTATACCGAAGACGGCGCGCGCCAGTTCGACGTGACGCTGACGCGGGGCCTGAAAAACGGGCTTGGCGCGCGACTGTCGGGCGTGGCCACGAAGGAAGAGGCCGATGCGCTGCGTGGCGTGACCCTCTGGGCCGACCGCGACAAGCTGCCCTCGCTTCCTGACGACGAATTCTACCATGCCGACCTGATCGGGCTGACGGTGGTCGATACCGGCGGCGCCAAGATCGGCACCGTGCGCGCGGTCCATAATCATGGCGCGGGCGACATTCTCGAAATCTACGCGCCCGGGCGCAAACAGGCGCTGCTGCTGCCCTTCACCAAGGCCATCGTGCCGACCGTGGACCTCGCCGCGCAGCGTATCGTCGCCGACCCGCCCGAGGATCTGTAATCGGATGCGCGTGATCGTCCATCCGGGCTTTCACAAGACCGGAACCTCCACGATCCAGACCGGACTGCGCGAAGCCAGCGCCCATTTGCCAGATTGGGTGATCGCGCTGCGCGAGGATATTCCCGACGCAGCCGCCGCCGCCCGCGCCTATTCGCTGACCCGCGATCCGATGGAGCTGGGGCTTTACCAAGCCGCACTCGCCAATTGGGCCGATGCCCTTCCCGAAGACACAACCCAGGCCGTGATCTCGATCGAAGGGCTCGCAGGCCATATGCCGGGCCGCGATGGCGTGCTGGACTATTCCGCAACGCCCGCCCTGATGGGCGCGCTGGCCGAGGTCTTCCGCGCGAAATACGAAGACGCGCTGGAGTTGCAGCTCTTCCTGACCACCCGCGAAAAGACCGCGTGGATCGAGAGCCTGCATTGGCAGCATGTGCGCAGCGGCATGTTGACGGACACGCTCGACAGCTTCCGCACCCGGCTGTCGGGCTTCGACCTCGCCCCTGTTCTGCGCGAGATCGTGAGCACTGTGGACCCCGCCCCAGTGACATGGGTGATGCTCGACGAAGCCCGCGACAATCCCCACGGCCCGCTGACACCGCTCCTCGATCTGATGGGCGTCCCCCCCGAGGCGCGCGCGTCTCTGGGCCTCGGGATCACGGCCAATGCACGCCCGCGGAGGGTGGACCGGGCGGCGCTGGCCGACCAACTCGCCGCAATCAACGCGGAAGGGTTGCCACGCGAGGCCACAAAAGAGAAAAAGCGCGCCATATTGCGAGCCGCATGGCGCGAAGAGGCAGAGGCGAAATCCGATGAGTGACGACAAACCCAAGCTCGCGACCAAGTCGCATGGCCGCCTGACGATCTCGCCGACGCGCAAGCCCAGCTCACTGATGGACGAGCCGCCGCGGCTGAAGGGCGCGTGGACCGCAAAGATCGTCACGCTCTTCCCCGAAGCCTTCCCCGGCACGCTGGGCCTGAGCCTTCTGGGCCGCGCCCGCGATCTGGGCCTTTGGGCGCTGGAGACGGTCGACCTGCGCCCGTTCGGCATCGGCAAGCACCGCAATGTGGACGACACCCCCGCCGGCGGCGGCGCGGGGATGGTGCTGCGCGCCGATGTGGTGGGCGAGGCGCTCAAGCAGGCCGCCCACGGCACGCCGGATGACCGTGCGCGCTGGCCGGTCGTCTATCTCTCGCCGCGCGGCAAGCCCTTGACGCAGGAGATGGCGCGCCGCTTTGCCGAGGCCGATGGCATGACGCTTCTCTGCGGGCGGTTCGAAGGCGTGGACGAGCGTGTGCTGGAACATTTCGGCGTCG
Organism: Thioclava sp. ISO4; assembly: GCF_058105145.1. Lineage (NCBI taxonomy): Bacteria > Pseudomonadati > Pseudomonadota > Alphaproteobacteria > Rhodobacterales > Paracoccaceae > Thioclava > Thioclava sp. ISO4. Next base: position 979,631 of record NZ_CM176571.1, on the reverse strand, counting down.
AGGAAGTCTCGATCGGCGATTTCGTCCTGACGGGTGGCGAGGTGGCCGCCCAAGTGCTGATCGACGCCACCGTGCGGCTTCTTCCGGGCGTGCTGGGCAATGCGGAGAGCGCGGTCGAGGAAAGCCATTCCAGCGGGCTGCTGGAGCATCCCCAATACACCCGCCCCGCCGAATGGGAAGGCCGCTCGATCCCCGAGGTGCTGACCTCGGGCAACCACAAGAAGATCGAAGACTGGCGCCGCGAGATGAGCGAAAAACTCACGCAGGACCGGCGGCCGGATCTGTGGGAGAAGCGTGGAGAGTGAGGGCCCGTTGAAGGCCAAGGTGCACCTAGAAGCCTCGCGCCCCTTGGCTCAACACTTGGAATCTAGACCTAAATACAGACATTATCGGTCCGGCTTTGTGTAATCCGAAGCGTAGATTTTTTCCCGATTTCCTGACATTTCAACTCCGCCGCCTCTGGCGTCATTAGATCACCGGTGGCTGTCGAGCCTATTATCACAGGGCCGGAGTTCAGGGATGGCGTACAACCGACCGCTGCGATTGGTAGCACGCATACAAGCAAGATAAGTCCTTTTGATTGCACTGTATGTTCCTCCCGGCTTCTGTTTGCTTTCCAATCAGATTTTCGCAGGCGCCTCGGTCCGTCGAACCTCAGGTTCTCAAATGATACCAGATGTTCGCCTCGTCCGCATAGCGAACCTCGCCACCCCCACTTCCCCCTTGCCACATTGGTCATTTCCCCGTAATACGCGCGGGTCCGGACCGGAATCGGCCCTCGGACCCTTTTGCTGTTGCCCGGCGGAGCCTTCTTCGGTCCGCGTCACGGCACCGGCGAAGGGCGCAAAAAGCGAAAGACGACCTGAAATCTCCCGCGGGCGCGACCCTGAAAAGGCGACCGGACCCGATGAAGACGCGGAGCTCTGAGGCGGCGAAACCTTCACGGGACAAACCGTGAGCATGTGAAAGGACGTTGCGATGAACCTGATCGCACAGCTCGAGGCGGAACAGATCGCCGAGCTCAACAAGACCATCCCGGATTTCAAAGCCGGTGACACCATTCGCGTCGGCTACAAAGTGACCGAAGGCACCCGTTCGCGCGTGCAGGCCTATGAAGGCGTCTGCATCTCGCGCAAGGGCGGCGACACGCTGGCGGCTTCGTTCACCGTGCGCAAGATCTCCTTCGGCGAAGGCGTGGAGCGTGTGTTCCCGCTCTATTCGACCAACATCGACTCGATCGAAGTCGTCCGCCGTGGCCGCGTGCGTCGCGCCAAGCTGTACTACCTGCGCGCACGTCGCGGTAAGTCGGCTCGTATCGCCGAAGACACCCACTACAAGCCCAAAGCTGCGAAATAAGGAGCGGGACGATGAAAGCCGAAACCCATCCCGACTACCACACGATCACCGTCAAGATGACCGACGGGACCGAGTATCAGACCCGCTCGACCTGGGGCTCCGAGGGCGACACCCTCACCCTCGACATCGACCCGACCTCGCACCCGGCGTGGAACGGTGGTTCGTCGCGCCTCATGGACACCGGTGGTCGCGTGTCGAAGTTCAAGAACAAATATGCCGGCCTCGGCTTCTGAGCCTGAGCTGCATGACTGTTACGGAAAAGGGCGCCTCGCGGGCGCCCTTTTTCATGCGCGCCCCGACGCCTCTCTATCGAAGCCTCACCGCCCCCCGCGATAGACCTTGCGCAGTTCCGGCACTGCGATGACGATCAGCAGCGCCGCCGCCAGCGCGAAGACCATCGGGCCGATGCGCTCATATCCCAGCACGCCTGCGATACCGCCCGCGAAGAAGGAACACAGCGTCGCGACATGCAGCAGGAGCCGCGAGCGCAGCACCTGTCTGGTCTCCGCATCGCGCGCGCCCGGCAAAAGCGCCGCGAGCTCCAGCCCCAGATCGGTCGCGATGCCGGACACATGGCTCGTGCGCACCCGCCCGTCCGAGATCTTCGTACTCGCCGCGTTCTGCAGCCCCATCAGGAAGCTGAGCCCGATCATCATCAGATGCTCGCTCATCGCCGCAGCCCAGACCATATCGAGGATCGTCAGCACGATCAGCAACGCGGCCTCCAGCAGGATCGACAGCGCGTAGATCCCGTGCAACCTCCGGCGCTGCCCGACATCGATCAGCACCCCAGACGCAAAGGCCCCGAAGACGAAGGCCAGAAGCAGCAGCAGGAACCAGATCGCCGAGCCGAACCGCCCCAGCGCGAGCAGGTCGGTCGCGGTCGAGACATTCCCCGTCATGTTGGCCGAGAAATAGCCGAGCGCCCGGAACCCGGCCGCATTCACCGCGCCCGCGACCAGCGCCAGCCAGATCGCCAGCGCGAGGTCGATCGAAACGCTCCGATCGTCTCCGGCATGTATCAGCACCGCTTGCCCCCTACGCTCACTCCGTCTCGCCCCGACTATCGACGCCACCTGCGCAAAAGCAAGCCTTCGGCACGCAGAACCCTCTCTGCCCTCGTCGCCTACACTCAAGCCAGCACCGAGACATGGCGCGAAACCGAGGGCGCAACCGGCAAGATCCACACGCTCGACTGGCCCTGAAGCCGCAAGCGGTGCGTCTCGGCGCTCCCCCCTAGCCCTTCCCATGATTCCCTAGTAAACCCGCGCTCAAACGCTCCACAGCAAGAGGGTCCTACATGGCGCGCCATCTCATCACCTCGGCCATTCCCTATATCAACGGCATCAAGCACCTCGGCAATCTCGTGGGCTCGCAGCTGCCGGCTGATCTCTTCGCCCGCTACCAGCGCGCGCGGGGCAACGAGGTGATGTTCATCTGCGCCACCGACGAGCACGGCACCCCCGCCGAACTGGCCGCCGCGAAAGCGGGCAAGCCGGTCGCCGAATATTGCGCCGAGATGCACGATGTGCAGGCCAAGATCGCGGAAGGCTTCCGCCTCAGCTTCGATCATTTCGGGCGCTCGTCCAGCCCGCAGAACCATCGCCTGACGCAGCATTTCGCGGTGAAGCTGGCCGAGGCCGGGCTGATCCGCGAAGTCTCGGAAACCCAGATGTATTCCAAGGCCGACGGGCGCTTCCTTCCCGACCGCTATATCGAGGGCACCTGCCCCAATTGCGGCTTCGAGAGCGCGCGCGGCGATCAATGCGACAACTGCACCAAACAGCTCGACCCGGTCGACCTGATCAACCCGCATTCGACGATCTCGGGTTCGACCGATCTGGAGATGCGCGAGACCAAGCACCTGTTCCTGCGCCAGTCGGCGATGAAGGACCAGTTGGATGCGTGGATCGACAGCAAGTCCGACTGGCCGGTGCTGACCACATCGATCGCGAAGAAATGGCTCCATGACGGCGACGGGCTGCAGGACCGCGGCATCACCCGCGATCTCAGCTGGGGCGTGCCCGCGCAATTCGAGGGTGCGCCGTGGTCGGGCATGGAAGGCAAGGTCTTCTATGTCTGGTTCGACGCGCCGATCGAATATATCGCCGCGACCGAGGAATGGACCGAGAAGACGGGCGGCGACTGGGAGCGCTGGTGGCGCACCGACAGGGGCGCCGACGACGTCACCTACACCCAGTTCATGGGCAAGGATAACGTACCCTTCCACACGCTGAGCTTCCCCGCGACCATCCTCGGTTCGGGCGAGCCGTGGAAGCTCGTGGATTACATCAAGTCGTTCAACTACCTGAACTACGATGGCGGCCAGTTCTCGACCTCGCGCGGCCGTGGCGTCTTCATGGATCAGGCGCTGGAGCTTCTGCCCGCCGATTACTGGCGCTGGTGGCTGTTGTCCCACGCGCCCGAAAGCGCGGATGCCGAATTCACCTGGGAGAACTTCCAGGTCTCGGCGAACAAGGACCTCGCCGATGTGCTGGGCAACTTCGTCAGCCGGATCACCAAGTTCACCCGCTCGAAATTCGGCGAGGCGATCCCGGAAGGCGGCAGCTGGGGCGAGCAGGAAGCGGCGCTGATCGAGGATCTGACCACCCGCATCCGCGCCTACGAGACGCATATGGAAGAGAAGGATATCCGCAAGGCGGCGATGGAGCTGCGCGGGATCTGGGTCGCGGGCAACGAATACCTGCAGGCGTCGGCACCGTGGTCGGTGTTCAAGACCGATCCCGATCAGGCAGCGGCCATCGCACGGCTCGCGCTGAACCTGATCCCGATCTACGCGGTGCTCTCCGCGCCCTTCATTCCCGATGCGGCGAAAATCATGCTCGAGGCGATGGGCGACGCGGATCGCGGCTGGCCGGGCGATGTGAAAACGGCGCTCGAGGCGCTGCCCGCGGGCCATGCTTTCACCACGCCCGAGGTGCTCTTCCGCAAGATCACGGATGACGAGCGCGAAGAGTGGCAGGAACGCTTCGCAGGCACCCGCGACTGAGGCGCATCAGGGGCTCCGCCCCTCTTCGCCTTCGCGAATTCACCCCGGGATATTTCCGGCAATTGGAAGCAAAGACCTGCCCTCTTCCAACTGCCTCAAATATCCCGGGGGAGATCCCGCAGGGAGCGGGGGCAGCGCCCCCCCCTAACCGGCCGGTTTCTCGCCCGCCCGCCAAGCCGAGAGCGCGGCGTTTTCCTCTGACGAAGTGGTGGCGAGCGCTGCGGGAGGCACTGCCGACACCTTCTTCATCCGGAAGTAATGCGCCTCGCGCGCGCCGAAATAGAAACTGACCACCGCGCCCAGAAGCCACCAAAGCGGCTCGGGCACGTAACTCAGCCCAACCATCCGCTGCGCGAAGCCGACCGGGTCGAGCATCGCATAGACGAAAAGCCCCACGATCCCGAAGGCGAGCACCGGGCGCGGCAGGCGGTTTAGGCCATTCACGACACGGTCGAAGCGGCCCGGTCGGATATATTCGAACTCCGCCCCGTGTTCCTGAAGCGCTGCGAGATAGGCGGCCTGCGCGGCCTCGAGCTTCTTCGTGGCATTGGGCACGAAGACCTCCGCCACCGAACTGGCGGCCTCGCCTGCCGCCTTCACCGCGCCCGCACCGCCGAACAGTTTCTCGATCATGCCCATTTCGCCACCCGCTTGCGATGCTCGCCCTCGGTGAGGTGAAAGCGCGGCGAAATGAACTCCTCGGCGCGGCGGATCCAGCCGCCCTTCCTGCCCGCCCGCGTCGTCGCATATTTGCGGCTGGCGGGGCGCGCATCGGCGATCCGGTAGTAATAGTTGCGCCGCGCGATCCCGTAGGCATCGGCGAAATAGCCGGGCGCGGCCGCATCGGCGAGTTCGGCGGCGGCGATGGTCTGCGGGCCGATGATACCGTCCACCACGACGTGCTGGCCCATGTCGCCCAGCAGACGCTGCAGGATGACGACCGCATTGCCGCCCGCATTCACATACATGTCGAAGACCGAGGCCTGCACCGAGACCGGCAGCCGGTCGATGCGCGGGCTCTCGTAGTAATGCTCGATGAAAATCTCGGCGGCTTGGCCCGGGTCGAGCGCGCGGACATCCATCTCGTTCACTCGGCCATCGCCGGTGAGATCGCGCCCCAACCGGCGCAGGGTTCCGAGCGTGACGCCGTGCTTGGTCGCACCGCCCGGATCGTCCGGATCATCGACATAACCGCCTTCGCGCGCGACGATCTCCGCCGCGATCTGGGTGACCGATTTCATGGCCTGCCTCCGTTGATGACAACGTCAGGCAGGCTCGGGCCGTGCGATTAAGAGGGCTAGAAGAGAGCGTTCGCCGGGGTTGCGATCAGGAGGACGGGCCCTCGTAGACGCCCTGTTCCTTCAGCGCGTCCGCGACTTCCTTGGGCATGTAATTCTCGTCATGCTTGGCAAGAATTTCGGAGGCCACGAACGTGTCGCCTTCCATCTTGCCCGTGCCGATCATGCCCTGTCCCTCTTTGAAGAGGTCCGGCAGGACGCCCGCGAATTTCACCGGGACGGTCGCGCCGCCATCGGTGACCTTGAATTCGATGACCTCGCCCTGACCGCGCTTGAGCGAGCCTTTCTCGACCAGCCCGCCGAGGCGGAACACCTCGCCGGGCTGCGGCGGTTCGGTGGCAAGCTGCGAAGGCGCACGGAAGAAGTTGATGCCGCCGCGCATCGAATAGCCGATCGTGACGGTCGCGATCACCAAGGCCAGCGCCGCTACGCTGAGCACCTGGATACGACGTTTCTTCTTCAGACTCTTCATCTCTTCGCCTCCTGAGATGCCGCTTCGTCTACCTTACCGCGCTGGCCGTGCCATTGACGCGGATCAAGGGAAGACGGGGGCGAGCATCAGCCCTTCGCTTTCCTCCAGCCCGAGCATGAGGTTCGCGTTCTGGATCGCTTGTCCCGACGACCCCTTGCAGAGGTTGTCGATAGCCACGACCACGAGCGCGCGCCCGGGGATCCTATCTCCTGATACACCAATATGGGCATAATTGGAGCCAGTTACAGACCTGGTGGACGGAACTGCGCCGAAAGGTAGCATTTCGATGAAGGTTTCTTCCGCATAGCGGTCGGCCAGCGCCTTGTAGACGGCCTCGGGCTCGCCTTTCACATAGGCCGAGGCGAGGATGCCGCGGTTGAAGGGCGCCAGATGCGGGGTGAATTGCACCATCACGGGGCGGCCCGCCAAGGCACTGAATTCCTGATCGAATTCGCCAAGATGACGATGCTTGCCGCCTTGCGAATAGGGGGCGACACCGCCCGACAGCTCCGCATGGAGCAGGTTTTCCTTCAGCGAACGGCCCGCGCCCGACACACCGTTCTTCAGATCGAGGATGATATCGTCGAGGTCGATTACCTCGGCCTCGATCAGCGGGCGGATCGCGAATTGGCCCGCGGCGGCGTTACAGCCCGTGCCCGCAACCAGCCGCGCGTCGCGAATCGCATCGCGGTAGAACTCGGTCAGCCCGTAGACCGCCTCTTTCTGCAGCTCGACCGCAGCATGGGGCTTGCCATACCACTTCTCGTAATCCGCCGGATCGCGCAGCCGAAAATCGGCCGAGAGGTCCACGATCTTCAGATCGCGCGGCAGCTCCTTGATGACCGCCTGCGAGGTCGCATGCGGCAGCGCGCAGAAGGCCAGATCGACATTCGAGAAGTCGATCTCTTCGATCTTCACCAGATCGGGCAGGCCCAGATGGCGCAGATGCGGGAACACGTCGCCCATCGCCATACCGGCTTTTCGCTCGCCCGAGAGGGCCACGATGTCCATATTCGGATGGGTGGCGATCAGCCGGACGAGTTCGGCGCCGGTGTAGCCCGATGCGCCCAGAATCGCGATTTTCTTCGTCATATCAACCTCCGCGCTTGTCGCTCGGCTCTCCCTTACCCTAAGCTCACACTCAAATAAACTCCGTGTGAAGCGGGGCAAGGCGAGAGTGAACGAGGCAGGGCGATGGCAGAGCAGTGGTATTACGCCGATGGCAAGAATCCCGTCGGCCCGTTTCCCGCAGAACATATGATGGACATGGTCCGGGCCGGGCGCATCAAAGCCGAGACGATGGTCTGGCAGGACGGCATGGAGGGGTGGGAGCCTGCGGGCGATCACTTCTTCCGACGCCCGCCGGAAACCTCGGCCACGGGCGCCGACCCGCATAGCGGCGCGACGAATTACGCGGCTCGCATCGCGCAGCGCCATCAGCAGGAGGGCAAGCTCTCCTCCGCCGATCCCCGCGCCTATGCCGATGCCTCGATCAAACGCGAGCGCACGCAACGCGGGATCGGAGCGGACGGGATGTATGCCGGAGCGCCTTCGCGCGGTTTCGGCGAGGCGATCAAGGTTTGCTTCCGCAAATACGCGACCTTCAAGGGCCGGGCGAGCCGGTCGGAATACTGGTGGTTTGTGCTGTTCGTCATGCTGGCAGGGTTCGCGGGCGGTATTGCGGAAGCCTCGATGGGCCAGGACGGGGCGGCAATCAGCGCGGTGATTTCCATCGCGACCTTCCTGCCCTCGATCTCAGTGACGGTGCGACGGCTACATGATACGAACCGTTCGGGCTGGTGGTACGGCGGCGGAATTATCGGGACGCTTCTCGCCACCATCCTTGCCATAGCCGTTACCGTTCCGCAGGGAACACCAATTGGACAAAGCGGATCCCTTGCGATCTGGATCATCTTCGGTTGTGTCGGGCTTGCTTACGCGATTGCTATGCTAATCTTCATGCTCAAGCGCGGCACGCGCGGGCCCAACCGGTTCGGCTGAGGCGGCCGTAGATCAGGCAGCCTCGAACCGGATCGAATAGCGCAGAAACTGCGTCGCGTGGCTCGACACCGAGGCCGGATCGCCGGTGGTCAGGAATTTCGATTCCGTACCCGCGCCTCTGAATTCGGGACGACGCTCGAGATAATCCGCGAGGCTTTCGGCCACCAGATTGGCCTGGCTGTAGACATCGACCGTGTCGCCCAGCGCTTCTTGGAAGGTCTTCTGCATCAGCGGGTAATGGGTGCACCCCAAGATCGCGGCCTCGGGCTTCGGCATCCGACGCTTGAGCGCTTCCACATGGGATTTCACCAGCGCTTCGGCGAGGATCTCGTCGCCGGTCTCGATCGCATCGACCACGCCGCCGCAGGGCTGCGCCTCGACATCGACGCCGATCGCGCGGAAGGCCAGTTCGCGCTGGAACGCGCGGCTCGCCACCGTCGCGGGGGTCGCGAACAGCGCCACATGTTTCACCGCCACTTCGCGCGGCGGGGAGTTGTCCCCCCATTTGCGTTCGGTCAGCGCCTCGATCATCGGCACGAAGACGCCCAGCACGCGCTTGCCCTCGGGGATCCAGGTTTCCTGCATCCGCTTCAGCGCGGCGGCAGAGGCCGTGTTACAGGCGAGGATCACCAGATCGCAGCCTTCCTCCCACAGACGCTCGACGCCCGCGCAGGTCAGGTTGAAGATGTCATCGGCATCGCGCACCCCGTAAGGCGCATGGGCGTTATCGCCATAATAGCAAAAGGCCATATCCGGCAGCCGCTTGGCGCAGGCGTCATAGACCGTCAGCCCGCCCAGACCTGAATCGAAAACGCCTACTGCCATGCTCGCGCCCCTCGCCCGTCCGGGCCGCAACAGGCGCCGGTCAGTTTCTATATTTCGCCTCGAACTCGAAGCCATAGCCGTAAGACTTCAAGGGAGTCGGCGACAAGTCATACGTCGCACGGCGCAGGAAATCCATCATCTGTTTCGGGCTCTCACGTAGCGGTGCGAGATCGGCCTGCGGGATCAGCTCACCGACGCAGAGTCGCACCGGCCGATTGGCGTGGCGTTTGAACTCGCGGATCATCAGCCCCATGCGCAGGCTGTAATGCAGATGGCTCGCGAGCTGGAACAGGCGGCTGTTATGACCCGCGAAGTAGACCGGCACCACGGTCGCCTCGGATTTCGCGATCATCTTGGCCGTGAAATTGCGCCAGCCCGGATCCATCGGCGCACCGAAAGGCTTGGCGGCGGTCGAGACCGTGCCGCCGGGGAACACCCCGATCGCGCCGCCGTCGCCGAGGTAGCGCAGGGCGTCCGAACGGGTGCGCAGATTGGCCTTCATGGCCTCTTTCGTCTCGGAAAAATCCACCGGCAGGATGATCCGGTCGATCTCTTCGGCGCGCTTGAAGACGTTATGCGCGAGGATGCGGAAGTCGCCGCGGATGCGCGACAGCAGCAGGCCCATGATCAGCCCGTCGAGAATGCCGTAAGGATGGTTCGCGATCAGCACCAACGGCCCGGTCTGCGGGATATTGGCCAGCGCCCCGCGGGTCACATCGATCTGCAGCCCGTAGCGTTCGGCCATCACCTGCCAGAAATCCGCGCCTTGCGCGATGTCATGCTCGTAGCCGCGGGCGCGTTTGATCAACCCGATCCGCCCGGTCGCGTTCTCCATCGCGCGGATCAGCACCCGCGCGCCTTTCGAGCGCGCGGACCAAGCATATGAGATTTCTTGTGTGGCATGGCGGACAGGCATCCGTGGGGCCATCGGGGTGGCGGTCATCTCGAACCTCCGCAACATGGGCTGGCTTCACTCTGCCAGCGCCATGTCACGAAGGTACGACACTCAGATGACAGCCCTCACTCGGCAGCCATTTTCTGCGGAGTACCGCCTGCGCGGAAAGCGGCGAGCAATTCCTCGCGCCGCTTCGCCGCCATTTGCTCGGCCTGTGCCTTGACCGGGCCGAAGCCCCGGATGGTCAGCGGCAGTTCGGCCAGTTCGCGCGCGATCTCCATCGTCTCCGGCGTGACCTTGGGCAGCACTTCGGCCATGTCGGCCTCGTATTGCTTGATGAGCGCGCGCTCCATCTTGCGCTCGGCGGCATAGCCGAAGGGATCGAACGGCGTACCGCGCAGCCCTTTCAGTTTCGCCAGAAGACGGAAGTTGCGCTCCATGCCGGGGCCGAATTCACGCTTCTTCGGGCGACCGTCCGAGCCTTCCTTGGACAGGATCGGCGGGGCGAGATGGAAGTGCATCTCGAAATCGCCCTCGAACTCGGCCCGCGCCTTCTCTGCCGTGGACAGATGCAGCCGCGCGACCTCGTATTCGTCCTTATAGGCCAGAAGCTTGTGATAGCCCTTCGCGACCGCGTCACGCAGCTCCGACGGCGCCTCGTCCACCAGCTTGCGGAAACGCTTGGCGAGCCGCTTGTTCTGGTAGTCGACGAGATGGTTGGCCCGGAACTCGATCGGATCGACCGGGGCCTTCACGACCTCCGCCGCCATCGCCTTCGCGGCCTCCTCCGGATAGGCCATAGCCCAGCGCCCCAGATCGAAGGCGCGCTTGTTCTCGGCGGGTTTGGCACCGTTCAGCTCGATCGCCCGGAAGATCGCCTCGAGGGTCAGCGGCACGTAGCCTTGCTGCCACGCAGCCCCCAGCACGACCATGTTCGAGTAGATCGAGTCGCCCAGCATCTGCCGCGCCAGTTCCGAGGTATCGGCAAAGGCCACGCGATCCTTCAGCCGCGCCTCGAGGCTCAACCGAAGCTGTTCGCCCGGCAGGCGGAAGTCGCGGTTGCGGGTGAACTCGCCGGTGACGATCTCGTGGCTGTTGATGACGGCGCCGGTGCGGCCCGTCGTCATCAGCCCCAGTGTCTTGGCGCCGGCGGAGACCACCAGATCGCCGCCGATCACGCAATCGGCCTCGCCCACGGCGACGCGAATCGCCGAGATATCCTCGGGCTTGTTCGCGATGCGCAGGTGGATATGCACCGCCCCGCCCTTCTGGGCGAGCCCGGCCATCTCCATCATGCCAGCGCCCTTGCCGTCGATATGGGCGGCCATGGCGAGCACAGCGCCGATGGTCACGACCCCCGTGCCGCCGACCCCGGTGATCACCACGTTATGGGTACCGTCGATCGCGGGCAGCGTAGGTTCGGGCAGGTCCGGCAGGTCGAGCGCCTGCGCCTCGGCCTTCTTCACCTTCGCGCCGTGCAGCGTCACAAAGCTCGGGCAGAACCCGTCGAGGCAGCGGAAGTCCTTGTTGCAGGACGACTGGTCGATCGCGCGCTTGGTGCCGAGTTCGGTTTCTTCCGGCACGATGGAGACGCAGTTCGACTGCACCCCACAATCGCCGCAGCCTTCGCAGACATCCGTGTTGATGAAGACGCGCTTGTCCGGGTCGGGGAACTTGCCGCGCTTGCGGCGGCGGCGCTTCTCGGCAGCGCAGGTCTGGACATAGATCAGCGCCGAGACGCCTTTCGTCTTCGCCAGACGCTTCTGCACGGCCATCAGCTCGGCCCGTTCGACCTTCTCGACGCCGGCGGGGAAGGTGGACAGGTCCAGTTCTTCCTTCTCGTCATAGACCACCACGACCGGCTTCACGCCCATCGCCACGATCTCCGACGCGATCTGCTGCGAGGTCAGCCCGCCTTCGTTCTCCTGCCCGCCGGTCATCGCGACCGCATCGTTGAACAGGATCTTGTAGGTGATGTTGGTGCCGGCCGCCAAAGCCGCCCGGATCGCCTGCGCGCCCGAGTGGTTGTAGGTTCCGTCGCCAAGGTTCTGGAACATATGCTCCCGCGTGGAGAACGGGGCCTCGCCGACCCAGTTCACACCCTCGCCGCCCATATGGGTGAAGCCTTCGGTGTTCCGGCCCATCCACTGCACCATGTAGTGGCAGCCGATCCCGGCATAGGCGCGCTCGCCCTCGGGCACCTTGGTCGAGCTGTTATGCGGACAGCCCGAGCAATACCACGGCGTGCGGGTCGCGATCTCCGGCGCGTTATCGGCGCGTTGGGCGGCTTCGATCTTCTCGATACCCGCCTTGATCGCATCCGTGCCGCGGCCCTCTTCGATGAAGATGTCGCCGAGCTTGCGCGCGATCATCACCGGGTCGAGCGCGTAGCGCGTGGGGAACAGCTCCACCTGACGGCCATTCTCCCAGGTATCGCCCTTGTGCCAGCCATAGACGCGGCGACCGCGACGGTCGTCGAAGATCGCCTCCTTGACCTGCACCTCGATCAGCTTGCGCTTTTCCTCAACGACGATGATCAGCTCCAGCCCCTCGGCCCATTCATGGAACGAGGTCATGTCGAGCGGGAAGGTCTGGCCGATCTTGTAGGTGGTGATGCCGAGCCGTTCGGCCTCGGCCTCGTCGATCCCCAGAAGCGAGAGCGCATGGGTCAGGTCGAGCCAGTTCTTGCCTGCCGCCACCAGACCGATCTTCGCCCCGGGCTTGCCCCAGACGCGGTTGTCGATGCGGTTGGCACGGGCGAATGCCTCGGCCGCGTAGCGTTTGAAGTCGATCATCCGCGCTTCTTGCGCGACCGGCGTGTCGCCAAGACGGATGTTCAGCCCGCCTTCGGGCATCTTGAAGTCGGGGATCACGAATTGTTGACGGAAGGGATCGCCGTCGACGACTGCCGTCGCCTCGACCGTATCCTTCATCGTTTTCAGCCCGACCCAGACCCCGGCGAAGCGGCTCAGCGCATAGCCGTAGAGCCCGAAATCGAGGATTTCCTGAACGCCCGCGGGCGACAGAACCGGCATGTAGGCATCGACCATCGCCCAGTCGGACTGGTGCAGCACGGTCGAGGATTCGCCGGTGTGGTCGTCGCCCATCGCCATCAGGACGCCGCCGTATTTCGACGTGCCCGCCATATTGGCGTGGCGCATCACATCGCCGGAGCGATCGACGCCCGGGCCTTTGCCGTACCAGAGGCCGAAAACGCCGTCATACTTGCCTTCGCCGCGCAATTCCGCCTGCTGCGAGCCCCACAGCGCGGTCGCCGCGAGGTCTTCGTTCAGGCCCGGCTCGAAGCGGACATCGCTCTCTTCCAACACGGTCTTGGCGCGCGCCATCTGCAAATCGACAGCGCCGAGCGGCGAACCGCGATAGCCTGTGACATAGCCGGCCGTATGCAGTCCCGCCGCCTTGTCGCGCGCGGCCTGAGCCAGAACGAGACGCACCAAAGCCTGCGTCCCGTTCAGCAAAACCGGAGATTTCGTAAGGTCGAACCGATCCGCTAGGGATATTTCTTGCCTTCCCATTAAGCACCTCCCCTTGCTAACTGGGCATGGAGACATGGTAGGTCATAATATCTGACCTAGAAAGCGGAAAATTGTTACTTAGCGGTTTCGTAAATCGTCAAGATTAATGTAAAGAAACTTGCGCGGAACAGCAGTTGATAAAGCGAAAGTGACCTTAATGGATTGGGACAAGCTCAGAATCTTTCATGCAGTGGCCGATGCGGGGTCTTTGACCCATGCTGGCGACGCATTGCATCTGTCTCAATCTGCCGTGAGCAGACAGATCCGGGCGCTCGAAGAGGCCCTCGGAACGACTCTTTTTCACCGTCACGCCCGCGGACTGATTCTCACCGAGCAGGGAGAATTGCTGTTCGAAGCCACCTCGTCGATGGCGAAAAAGCTCGACAGCGCCTCCGCGCGCATCCGTGACAGCGAAGAGGAAGTCTTCGGCGAGCTGCGCGTGACCACCACGACGGGCTTCGGCACGCTGTGGCTCGCGCCGCGTCTGACTAAGCTCTACGAGAAGTATCCCGATCTGAAAATCGACCTCATGCTGGAGGAGCGGGTTCTCGACCTGCCGATGCGCGAGGCCGATGTCGCCGTGCGCATGAAAGAGCCCGCGCAGGCCGACCTGATCCGCAAGCGTCTGCTGAACATCCGGATGCGGCTTTACGCGACCTCCGAATATCTCGCGAAATGGGGCTCGCCCGAAAAGATCGAGGATCTGCGCAAGCATCGCCTGATCTGCCAGACCCCGCGCACCCCGCAAGTGCAGGCGGGCGCGCAGCTCGCGCGGCAGGTTCTGGCCTTCGATCAAAGCTCGACGCTGACGGTGAACAACTACTTCGGCGTGCTGCAGGCGGTGCTGAACCATATCGGCATCGGCATCCTGCCCGACTACCTGACCGCCGATTTCAACGATCTGCAGCGGGTGCTGCCCGATCTGGAATCGGTCGAGATCCCGATCTTCCTCGCCTACCCCGAAGAGCTGCGCTCTTCGCGCCGTGTGACCGCTTTCCGCGACTTCATTCAGGAAGAAATCACCAACTATCGGCGCTTCCAGGCGGGTGATTCAACCTAGGGTTGCACCGCGACTTTACCGCAACGCATACCGGCCATGATGCGCCCGCAGCATGTTTTCCCTTGATGCGTTAACAAACTGCCCATAAATGAGGCTCAGAAGGGTTGGCCGTGCCGAAAGGCGCAGCACCTTCTACCTCCCTGTTGGACTTTGGCCGAGCTTTGCTCGGCCTTTTTTTTGTCCAACGCCCGGATGCGGCTTTCACGCAGGGCACGAAGGCCCCTCCCCACAGCCCAGACCTCACGAAATTTCACGCGGTCGCGACCCGGAAAACCCCGCCCTACGCGCAACTATCCCCTTAGGTTCATTTAAAATTCCACGATCTCGTTCACAAAAATTTCAGTGAACTTTCGCCGATTCAGCCCGTTCCTTTTCCGACGCCAGCAACGGCGCAGCACTTGAGTAACCAGTTGGAAGGATACAGACATGACTACCGCGAAAAACATCTTTGCCGCTTCGACCGCTCTTATTGGCGCGATGACCATCGCAGGCTCGGCTTCGGCCCTCGACCTGTCGAAAGTGCCCTCCACGAATAATGATGACGGCCAGTATTACGGCATCGCCGACTATCGCACCGGCACCGTGCCGGGTCAGGAAACCTCGATGGGCACGCCGCCCGCGGTGACCTCCTCGAATACTTTCGAGTCGACCGACCAGTACGGCATCACCGACGTGAAGACCGGCACCGCGACGTTCAACAGCACCTCGATGGGTGAGGAAATGATCCCCGCGCAGCGCCAGCTGACCGACGAAGCCGGCATCACGGGCATGAAAACCGCCGCCAATGCCGAAGACAAGGCGATGAGCGTCGACGGCAACATCATCGGCATGATCGAGAAGGTCGAAGCGAATGACGGCTACGACACCGTCTATATCCGCACCTCGCCGAAGCTCGACACCACCGTGTCGCTGTTCAAGATCAACGTGCCGAAAGGCGCAGCCGCCAATGGTCAGGTCAAGCTCGGCTGGACCGTGTCGGAACTGCTGACCAATCTCGAGACGCAGGTGGACATGCGCTCGTAATCCGGGCTGCACTTGATACGTGCTTTTACGACGCGGGGCCTTCGAGCCTCGCGTTTTTTCTTTCCGCAACGTCCGGCCTCTCTTTTCCCCCTGCACATATTCGCCTAATAGGGGCGGCGAAGCCGATGCCGGAGGATCCTCATGAACGAGCCGCAGATCACGCCTGATCTCATCGCAGCCCATGGCCTGAAACCCGACGAGTACGACCGGATCCTCGAGATCATCGGACGCGAGCCGACTTTCACCGAGCTCGGGATCTTCTCGGCGATGTGGAACGAGCACTGCTCCTACAAGTCGTCGAAGAAATGGCTGCGCACGCTGCACACCGAGGGCGATCAGGTCATCTGCGGTCCGGGCGAGAATGCGGGCGTCGTCGATATCGGCGACGGGCAGGCCGTGGTCTTCAAGATGGAGAGCCACAACCACCCCTCCTATATCGAACCGCATCAGGGGGCTGCGACCGGCGTGGGCGGCATCCTGCGCGACGTGTTCACCATGGGCGCGCGCCCGGTGGCCGCGATGGACAGCCTGAGCTTCGGGATGCCCGACCACCCCAAGACCTCCCATGTCGTGAAAGGCGTGGTCGAGGGCGTGGGCGGTTACGGCAACTGCTTCGGCGTGCCGAACGTGGGCGGCGAAGTGCGCTTCCACCCCTCCTATAACGGCAACTGCCTCGTGAACGCCTTCGCGGCGGGCCTCGCGGATGCCGACAAGATCTTCTACTCCGCCGCCTCCGGCATCGGCATGCCGGTCGTCTATCTCGGCGCGAAGACGGGCCGAGACGGCGTCGGCGGCGCGACCATGGCCTCGGCCGAGTTCGACGACACGATCGAAGAGAAGCGCCCCACCGTTCAGGTCGGCGACCCCTTCACCGAGAAATGCCTGCTGGAGGCCTGCCTCGAGCTGATGCAGACCGGCGCCGTGATCTCTATTCAGGACATGGGGGCCGCAGGCCTGACCTGCTCCGCGGTCGAGATGGGCGACAAGGGCGGCCTCGGCGTGCAGCTCAACCTCGACGCGGTCCCGCAGCGCGAAGCCGCGATGACCGCCTATGAGATGATGCTGTCGGAGAGCCAGGAGCGGATGCTCATGGTCCTCAACCCCGAGAAGGAAGACATCGCGCGCGAGATCTTCGTGAAATGGGATCTCGATTTCGCCATCGTCGGCGAGACCATCGCGGAAGACCGTTTCCTGATCGTGCATGGCAACGAGGTGAAAGCCGACGTTCCGCTGTCGAAACTGTCCTCGGAAGCCCCCGAATACGATCGTCCGTGGGTCGAGACGCCCGTCGCGACCGCTGGCGAGGCGCTGCCCGAGATCGGTGCGATCGATGCGCTCAAGGCGCTGATCGGCTCGCCGAACTACGCGCATAAGTCCTGGGTCTATGAGCAATACGACACGCAGGTGATGGGCGACACGGTGCGCCGTCCGGGTCTCGGCGCGGGTGTCGTGCGCGTGCACGGCACCGACAAGGCGCTGGCCTTCACTGCCGATGTGACCCCGCGCTACGTCAAGGCGAACCCCTTTGAGGGCGGCAAGCAGGCCGTGGCCGAAGCGTATCGCAACCTGACCGCCGTGGGCGCGAAGCCGCTGGCCTCCACCGACAACCTGAACTTCGGCAACCCCGAAAAGCCCGAGATCATGGGCCAGTTCGTGGGTGCCATCAAAGGTATCGACGCCGCGGTGCGCGCGCTCGACATGCCGATCGTGTCGGGCAACGTCTCGCTTTACAACGAGACCGACGGTACCGGCATCCTGCCCACGCCGACCATCGGCGCGGTCGGTCTGCTGAGCTCGCTCGACGAGCTGATCGCGGGCCTGCCGACGGCGGGCGACGTGGCGATGGTGATCGGCGAGACCAAGGGTCACCTCGATCAATCCGCGCTGGCGTTTGAAGCCTTCGGGCTCGAGTCGGGCGACGCGCCCGAGGTCGATCTCGACGTCGAGAAACGCAATGGCGAGTTCCTGCGCGAGAACCGCGCGCTGGTCAAAGGCGCAAGCGATCTCTCGGACGGGGGCCTCGCGCTCGCAGCTTTCGAGATGGCGGAAGAAGCCGGTCTGGGCGTTACGCTCGAGGCTGACGACATCGCGACGCTCTTCGGCGAGGATCAGGGCCGCTACCTCGTGGCGTGCTCCTTCGATCAGGCCGAGGCGCTGATGGTTGCAGCCCGCCGCGCCGAGGTACCGCTTTATACCGTGGGTCGCTTCGGCGGTGACACGGTCGGCTTCGGTTCGGACAGCGCCCCGCTGGAGGAACTGTCGGCCCTCTATCGCAGTGCGTTCAAAGCGGCGATCGACGCCTGAGTTCTGTGACCTGACGCAGGGCGGACATGCGCGCCGGGCGGTTCCTGACCGCCCGCGCACAAGCTAATGTCGCGGCGATCCACCGATTTCAGGTTCCCGCTTTGACCAGTTCCACCCTCGCCTATGCCGCCCGGCTGTTCCTCGCCGCGACGCTCGCCCTGACTGCCGCCCGGCTACTGGGCCTGACCAATATCTACTGGGCGGCCATGCCGATCTGGGTCGTGATCCAGCCCCATCGCGAAGACATGGCCCTGCGCGCGGTGCTGCGGGTCGCAGGCACCTTGGTCGGTGCCGGTATCGGCATCGCCGCGCTGACATGGCTGCCGGTGCCGGGAATCGCGCTGACCGTGGCACTCACGGCGGCCATCGGCGTCGGCATCGCCTACCGGATCGGGACGCATTGGGCCTATGGCTTCACGCTGATGGCGATCACGATCGGCGTGGTGGTGATGCCCGCGCTGGGGATGGGGGCGGATGCAATCCCGCTCGCGCTCGACCGGGTCGCCTGCACCCTTCTGGGCGTCATCTCGGTGACGGCGGTGAACTGGCTCTTCACGCCGGCCCGTCGCGCGCCGATGCCGCCGCGCCCGAACCCGCATTTCGTACAGCAGCTTTGGTTGCGCATGGCGGCGGTGGCGGTGCTCACCGGCGGGGCCACGCTGATCGACGCCCATTTCACCCATCCCGCCGCGACGGCCGCCGCGCTTTCTGTGATCGTCTTCTCTTCGGTGCTGGGCTCCATGCCGAATCCGCGCCCCGCCGTGCGCTTCCTCATTCCCGGTGTCGCGCTTGGCGTGCTCGCCGCCGTCGCCTATCGCGGGCTTACGCATCAGTCGGGCGGCGATCAGACCGAGCTTCTGATCCTCGCCTTCGCCTTCATCGCAGGCGGTGCGCTGCTGCGCGCCCATCCCCGCACCACGCTGATGGGGATCGACATCAACATGTGCTTCCTGCTCGCCGGAGAGATCGGCGCGCCCGGCCATTCCCTGCCCGTAACGGCCGCCGGAGCCGCCGCGATGTTCATCGGCAGCGTGGTCATCGCGACGCTCATGTTTTTCCTATCGCGATTGCACCCGCTAGCGGCCACCGCATAGGTCCGCGCCCCCGCGCATCCCCTTGCAGCCAGCCGCCGCGCCACTTAAGTTTGCGGCAAAGGACGAGGAGCCCTATTTATGGCAATGGAAGCCCATGACATCGAAGCCCTGATCCGGGCCGAATTCCCCGATGCCAAGATCACGATCACCGATCTCGCCGGGGACGGGAATCATTGGGCAGCGGAGGTCATCGACGAGAGCTTCCGCGGCAAGAACCGTGTCCAGCAACAGCGCGCGGTCTATGCCGCGCTCAAAGGGGCGATGGACGGGCCGAACGGGGTGCTGCATGCGCTCGCTTTGACCACCAAGGCGCCCGAGTGATTTCACACACGTCTCCAAGCGGGACGGAGAAAGGATTTAGCGATGAACGCGCAAGACCAAATCGCCCAGCAAATCTCTGAGAATGACGTCGTTCTCTTCATGAAGGGCACCAAGGACATGCCGCAATGCGGATTTTCGAGCCGCGTCGCGGGCGTGCTCAACTTCATGGGCGTGACCTACAAGGACGTCAACGTGCTCGCGGATCAGGACATCCGTCAGGGCATCAAGGACTATTCGGACTGGCCGACCATCCCGCAGCTCTACGTCAAAGGCGAGTTCGTCGGCGGCTGCGACATCATCACCGAGATGGCCCTCTCGGGCGAGTTGGACCAGCTGTTCGAGACCAAGGGCGTGAGCTTCAACAAGGACGCCGCCGAGCAGATCCGCGCCGCCAACGCGTAAGTGCAGATCACCTGATTATCGAAAGCCCCGCCCTTAAGTGGCGGGGCTTTTGCGTTTAAGTGGCGGTCTGAGTCGGGCGCGGCCTGGCGGCCCTGCACCCTCGTCTCACTTGCGCCCGATGAAGCGGTCGAACCAGCCCTTCGCGCCCTCCTCGGCATCGTCCCAGGCCTCGCTCGCATCCTCGAATAACGGGTCGATCGAGCGTTGGCGGAACTGCCGCCACATCGCCCGAATCGTCAGCAAGACGATGACCAGAAGCGTCAGGATGATGATGCTGCCCCAGGGAATGATCCGCGTATCCGGCCCCGGCACGACCTTCAGCCCGACCGCATTGGGGTAGATCGTCAGCCAGCGCGAGCGCCAGCCATAGCGCGTCACCGACACCCAGATCGGATCGGCCGAGGTCGAGATCAGCGACTCCGCCTGCGCCTGCAGGTCCGAACTGTCGAGCTTGAAATAAGGCGGCCAGCCCCAGCCGGTATCCTCGTTGCGGAAGACCAGCGTCTTGCCGTTGGGCCGCACCGAGTTGATGAAACGCACGTCGCGGCTCGTCGCGGTCGCGGTGCCGACGTCGGGCGCGGCCCAGAAGATCGAGTTCTCGCCGAAATCGACGCGGCGCACCTCGGTGCCGACGATCCGCACGATGTCATGACGCGGCAGGTTGTAATGCAGGAACACCGCGACGAAGCCGATCACGACCAGCCAGAAGCCCCATTTCACGTAACGCATCGGATTCTCACCTGTAATTCATCAGATAGATAATGAGCCCCACCACGACGATCGGCAGGACATAGACCAGCCAGATCAGCTTGCGCAGCAGGCTTTTCTCATAGTCCCGCATCCCGGCCTCGACGAAGGTATCGCGCGTGGTCTCGGCCCGGCCTTCGGCGGCGGCCTCGTTCCAATCCTCTTCCAGCGCCTCGCGCCGGACCGACCGGGCATAGAGACGCACCAGCCAGAACAGGATCGTCAGCACGATCAGCCCGAAGATCGCCAGTCGAATCAAGGCCAGCATCGCGCGCCCTCCTTGCCCCTCGCTGTCGCAAGCCTAGGCCGCGGCGGCGCGGTTGACCAGATCAGCCCTTCCGACGCTCCATGCCGATCCGGATCAGCTTGATCACGATGGCCGAAGCCGCGACCGGGATCAGCGCGAGCACATAGGTCGCGGCGAACATCTGGCGCGGCACGTAGCCGTTCGAGCAGCTCGCCGTGTCGGAGAAGAAATGCAGCACGAAGCCCGCACCGCAGGCGGTGCCGGTCATGTAGAAAGCAGGCACGATCATCGCGACAGGCACCAGCGCCAAAAGCTTCGCCCAGTCGTATTTCGACAGCCACCCTCCGACCGCAATGCAAAGCACGAGCGCGAAGGCCAAGAACAGGTTCATCCGTCCCTCCGTAGGAATTTGAACCGCAATAGCGCGCGGGGGCGGTAAAAGCCATGTGTTTTCAGTCCTTGCGTTTTCGCTTGGCCCGCGGCGGCGCCCGGCGCTAGCCTTGGGTATGGACCTCGCCACCCGCCTGAAATCCGCCATCGACGCGCGCCGCGACGAACTGATCGCGCTGACGCAGGCACTGATCCGCATCCCGACACTGAACCCGCCGGGGCGCAATTACCGCGAAATATGCGACTTCCTCGCCGCCTATCTCTCCGAGCGCGGCTTCACGACCGAACTGATCCGCGCCCATGGCGCGCCCGGCGACAGCGAGACCTATCCGCGCTGGAACCTCGTCGCCCGCATCGAGGGCGCGCACCCCGGCGACTGCGTGCATTTCAATTCGCATCACGACGTGGTCGAGATCGGCCATGGCTGGACCCGCGATCCGTTCGCAGCCGAGATCGACGGAGACCGCATCTACGGGCGCGGCGCCTGCGACATGAAAGGCGGGCTCGCCGCCTCGGTGATCGCGGCGGAGGCCTTCCTCGACATCTGCCCCGATTTCGCGGGCAGCATCGAGATTTCCGCCACTGCCGACGAGGAATCGGGCGGCTATGGCGGCGTGGCCTATCTGGCCGAGCAAGGCCGCTTCGATCCCGCCCGCGTGCAGCATGTCATCATCCCCGAGCCGCTGCACAAGGACCAGATCTGCCTCGGCCATCGCGGCGTCTGGTGGGCCGAGATCGAGACCCATGGCCGCATCGCGCATGGCTCGATGCCGTTTCTGGGCGACAGCGCGATCCGCCATATGAGCGCCGTTCTGAGCGAGATGGAGGAGACGCTCTACCCGCTCCTTCTGGGCAAGCAGACCGAGATGCCCGTGATCCCCGAGGGCGCGCGGGCCTCGACCCTGAACGTCAATTCGATCCATGGCGGCGCGCCGGAAGAGGGGGCCGATTACACCGGCCTGCCCACGCCCTGCGTCGCCGATCGCTGCCGCATCGTGATCGACCGGCGCTTTTTGATCGAGGAAGACCTTGCAGAGGTAAAGGCCGAAATCACCGACCTGATGGAGCGCGTGAAAGCCCAGCGTCCGAGCTTCCGCTATGAAATCCGCGACCTGTTCGAGGTGCAGCCCACGATGACCGACAAGGGCGCGCCGATCGTGCGCTCCACCGCCGCCGCAATCGAGGCCGTGCTCGGGCGCGAGGCGGCTTACGTCGTCTCTCCCGGCACCTATGACCAGAAGCATATCGACCGGATCGGGCGGCTGCAGAATTGCATCGCCTACGGGCCGGGGCTACTGGAACTCGCCCATCAGCCCGACGAATGGGTCGGCATCGAGGATATGGCCGACAGCGCGAAGGTCATGGCGCTGGTTCTGGCAGAGTTGCTGGGGACTTAGGGGCGCTGCCCCTCGGCGCGGGCCGCGCCTCACCCCGGGATATTTCAACCAAGGCGAAGCAGGATCATTTCCGTCTTCGGGCTTGCCCAAGTATCCCGGGGGCGACGCAGTCGCGGGGGCAGCGCCCCCTCGAGTTATCAGACGGCGATATTGTCGATCAGGCGCACATCGCCCAGCCAGATCGCGGCCAGCATCCGCGCCGGTTGCGACAGGTCCGTCGCAGGTTTCAGCCCGTCGACCGTGCGCAGTTCGAGATAGTCGAGCGCCCCGAAGCCCGCGTCTTTCAGCTCGGCTTTCGCATCGTTGAGCGCGCCCTCGACCGGCACGCCGTCGCGGATCTTCGCGGCAGTCTCCTGCATCACCGTATGCAGGCGCGGCGCCAGTTCGCGCTCCTCAGCCGTCAGCCGCACATTGCGCGAGGACATCGCGAGCCCGTCCTCCTCGCGGATGGTCGGGCAGCCGATGATGCGGATCGGCATGTTGAGATCGCGGGTGAGCTGCTGGACCACCTGCAATTGCTGCCAGTCCTTCTCGCCGAAGAACGCGCGCCCCGCCTGCGTCATGCCGAAAAGCTTCGAGCAGACCGTCGCCACGCCGTCGAAATGGCCGGGCCGAAACGCGCCTTCCAGCGGCTCGGTGATGCCCGCGACGGACACGGTGGTGGCGAAGCCGTCGGGATAGACCTCGTCCACGCCCGGCGCAAAGAGCACATCGACCCCTTCCGCTTCCAGAAGCGCCAGATCCTGCGCCTCGTCGCGCGGGTATTTGTCGAGGTCCGAGGCGTTGTTGAACTGCATCGGGTTCACGAAGACCGTCACGATCACACGGTCCGATTGCTTGCGCGCGGCGCGGGCGAGGCTGAGGTGGCCGTCATGCAGCGCGCCCATCGTCGGCACCACGCCGACCAGCATCCCCGAGCGTTTCCACGCTGCCACCTTGTCGCGCAGTTCAGCGGCCTTGCGGATCACCTGCGTCATTTCTTCACCTCATCGGCGAAGCTGTGCTCGGCTGCCGGGAAGCTGCGGTCGCGCACCTCGGCTGCGTAATCGGCGACGGCGGCTTCGGCTTCCTGACCGAGCTGGCCGAAACGCTTGACGAATTTCGGTTTGAAATCGGTGAAGAGGCCCAGCATGTCGTCGACCACCAGCACCTGCCCGTCGCAGCCCGCGCCCGCGCCGATGCCGACGGTGGGGATAGCGACCATCGCGGTGATCTCGTCGGCCAGCCCCTGCGGCACTTTCTCCAGCACCACCGAGAAGGCGCCCGCGTCGGCCACCGCCTTCGCATCCTTGACCAGACGCGCCCGGCTGTCGCCGCGGCCCTGCACCTTGTAGCCGCCCAGCGTGTTCACCGATTGCGGGGTCAGCCCGATATGGGCCTGCACCGGGATACCGCGCGCGGTCAGAAAGGCGATGGTCTCGGCCATATGCGCCCCACCTTCGAGCTTCACCGCCCCCGCGCCGGTCTCGGCCATCAGACGCGAGGCATTGCGGAACGCCTGCGCCGGGCTTTCCTCATACGACCCGAACGGCATGTCGATCACCATCAGCGCATTCGACAGGCCGCGTGCGACCGCTTGGCCGTGGAGGATCATCATCTCCATCGTCACGCCCAGCGTCGAGGGCAGCCCGTGGAGCACCATGCCCACCGAGTCGCCAACCAGCACGAGATCGCAATGGCTGTCGACCAGCTTCGCAATCGGCGTGGTGTAGGCGGTCAGGCAAACGATCGGCGCGCCGCCCTTCATCGCGAGAATATCTGCGGGCATTTTCTGCCGCGTGGTTCCGGTGACGCTCATGGCATCCTCCTGATCTGCTTGCGCGCGAGTCCTAGCGTCACCCGGCCCGCAAGGAAAGACGTGAACGCGCAAACGCTGCGGCATCGGGGCGCGTATCGCGCGATTTGGCACGGTTCTGGAGGGTCCGCAGCGCAAGAAAAACGGCGCGAGGTTGCCCCCGCGCCGTGAGTGTCATCTCGAAAATCGGCTCGATCAGTTGGTGGTATCGACGCAGGTGCCGGTGCCGGAATAGCCGCAATCGACGGTGGAGCTGGCGGTCTCGCCCGAGCCGCCGACCTCTTGGGCCATCGCGACCGAAGCCTGATGCTGCTCTTCTTCGACCTTCTGCTGATCGGGGATCTGGCCCGCTTTCCACGCGGCCTCGTCCTCGTTGATCGCCACCTGATTATAGGCGGAGACCACATAGCCCGAATGCAGCTGTACGACCGGACCTTCCATCTCGAGGCTCTCGGCGCGGCTGCGCACCTTCACCGGCGTGCCCTTCGGCACTTTCGAGAACAGGTCGATGATGTCCTGATTGAACAGACGGATACAGCCAGCCGAGGTCGCACGCCCGATCGAGGACGGGTCCATCGTGCCGTGAATCCGGTAATAGGTATCCCGGTTGCCCTGGTAGAGATAAAGCGCACGCGCGCCCAGCGGGTTGTCCAGACCGCCCGGCAGACCGTCTTTCAGCGGCCCGTAGAGGTCGGGATCTTCCTTGATCATGTTCTGGGTCGGCGTCCAGCTCGGATATTCCTGCTTGCGCTTGATCGTGGCATCGCCCGAGAAGGTCTTGCCGTCGCGGCCCACCGCGATGCCGTAGCGCTCTGCTTTGCCCGGCTCGGTGATGTAGTAGAGGAACCGCGCATAGGGATCGACGACGATCGTCCCGACAGCTTCAGGCCCGTGATAGGGCACGATCTGACGACGGTTCCGTTCCACCAGATATTTCGGATTGATCGCCGGGATGGTTTTCCCGTCATCCTCGCGCGCCTGATATTCGGAGGGCACGGCCTTCGTCGACTGGGTCGGTTGCGCGTAGCGCTGTTCCGGCGCACTCGCGCAGGCTGCCAAGATGCCAGCCAGCCCGAAGAGCATGGCCGGGCGGATTGCGCGTTTGAGCGTCGAATAACTCGCGGTCACTTGCAATTTTCCTGTCTCTTTTTCGGTGGGCCTTCGGCCCGGTTCCGTCATTCAAGGGGCTAGATAGGGGAAAGTTCCCTCCACTCACACTCACATGAATGTGATCTGATCGCGTCCGGCAGATTCCTGCCCTCTTGATTTTCCGCGCGCGCGCGTCGAGCGTGCTGCAAAATCGCGTGACAAGAGGAGGTGCCGCGCATGAGTTTGCCGCTTTGGTTCGATCCCGAGGAGATGTTGATCGGAGGCGTCTGGCGCAAGCCCGATGCGTGCCTTTCCGTGGAATGCCCCTCGGATGGGCGCGAGATGGCGCAGATCGCCCGGGGCGGGAAGCCGGAGATCGACGCGGCGGTCGAGGCCGCACAGGCGGCGCTTGCAGGCGACTGGGGGCAGCTGAGCGCGGCAGAGCGCGGGCGGCTTCTGCTGAAGATGTCCGGGCTCGTGCTGGCCCATGCCGAGGATCTGGCAGTGATCGAGGCGCTCGATGTCGGCAAACCGTTGACGCAGGCGCGTGCCGATGTGGCGGCACTGGCGCGCTATCTCGAATTCTATGGCGGGGCCGCCGACAAGGTGATGGGCGAAACGATCCCCTATCTCAACGGCTACACCGCCTACACGCTGCGCGAGCCGCATGGCGTGACCGCGCATATCGTGCCGTGGAACTACCCGATGCAGATCATCGGGCGTTCGGTCGCAGCGGCGCTGGCGATGGGCAATGCGGCGGTCGTGAAACCTGCCGAGGAAGCCTCGCTCACCGCGCTGGCCTTCGGGCGGATCGCGCAAGAAGCGGGGATGCCGGCCGGTGCGCTCAATATCGTGCCGGGTCTGGGTGAAGAGGCGGGAGCCGCACTCTCGGCCCATCCCGGCATCCAGCATATTTCCTTCACCGGATCGGTCGCGGTCGGCCAGCACATTCAGGCCGCCGCCGCGGCGAATGCCGTGCCGGTCACGCTGGAGCTTGGCGGCAAATCCCCGCAGCTCGTCTTCGAAGATGCCGATCTCGACCGCGCGCTGCCTTTCCTCGTGAATGCAGGCATCCAGAATGCCGGGCAGACCTGTTCGGCCTCGTCGCGCATCCTCGTGCAGCGCAGCCGCCATGACGAGGTGCTGGAGAAGATGGCCGCGCGTTATCGCGGCCTGACGGCGGGGCCCGCGCTTGGCGATCACGACCTCGGCCCGCTGATCTCGGGGCGGCAGAAAGAGATCGTCGAGGGCTATCTGGCGCTCGCCTCCGACCTCACTATCGCGGCTCAAGGCCGGATCGCCGAGGACGTCCCTGCGGGCGGTCATTACGTCGCCCCGACCCTGATCGGCGGCGGCCACGGCGCGCATCGGCTCGCGCAGGAGGAAATCTTCGGCCCGGCGCAGATCGTCATCCCGTTCGAGGACGAAGAAGAGGCCGTCGCCATTGCGAACGGCACAGAATACGGGCTCGTCGCCTCGGTCTGGTCGGAGAATGGCGGGCGAACGATGCGGCTCGCCCGCCGCCTGCGCGCGGGGCAGGTCTTCCTGAACAATTACGGCGCGGGCGGCGGCGTGGAGCTTCCCTTCGGCGGCATCGGCAAATCCGGACACGGGCGCGAGAAAGGGTTCGAGGCGCTCTACGGCTTCTCCACCCTGAAAACCGTCGCCGCGTGGCATGGCTGAGGGTTTCGCCTTGGCGGAAATATCCCGGGGGGCGGTCGGAGACCGGGGGGGGGGGGGCAGAGCCCCCCTTGCACCCGATGTGTCCTGCGACAACAGTAGGCCCCGAGGAGGAGCACCGATGAGACTGGAAGGCAAAAGCGCGATCGTCACCGGCGCGGGCTCGGGCTTCGGCGCGGGGATCGCGCGCCGCTTCGCCGCGGAGGGCGCGCGGGTTCTGGTCGCGGATCTCAACGCCGAGGCCGCGCAGGCCATCGCCGACGAGATCGGCGGCGTGGCCTGCACCGTGGATGTCAGCCGCGATGCGGATGTCGCAGCACTGGCGCAGGCGGCGCGGGAGGCGTTCGGGCAGATCGACATTCTGGTGAACAACGCAGGGACCACCCATCTGCCGAAGCCGATGGAGGAGGTGACCGAGGAGGAGTTCGACCGCGTCCTCACCGTGAACGCGAAATCGGTCTACCTGACGGCGCGCCATATCGTGCCGGGGATGAAAGCGCGCGGCACGGGCGCGATCCTGAACGTGGCCTCCACCGCCGGCGTCAGCCCGCGGCCGAACCTGAGCTGGTACAATGCCTCGAAGGGCTGGATGATCACCGCGACCCGCGCGATGGCGGTGGAGCTTGCGCCCTCCGGGGTCCGCGTCAACGCGATCAACCCCGTCGCCGGAGAGACCCCTCTTCTGAAGAGCTTCATGGGCGAGGACACGCCGGAAATCCGCGCGAAGTTTCTCTCGACCATCCCGCTGGGGCGGTTCTCGACCCCCGAGGACATGGCGAATGCGGCGCTGTTTCTGTGCTCAGACGAGGCGAGCATGATCACCGGCGTCGCGATGGAGGTCGATGGCGGGCGCTGTATCTGAACGCAGGGCATTGAGTTGGGGGCGTTGCCCCCAAACCCCCAGGATATTTGGACCAAGAGGAAGATGAAGGCAGGGCCGAACAATCTGATCACCGATATCGCCGGGCTGCGCGTGGGCAATGCCGAGGATGCGGGCCTACGCTCGGGCGTGAGCGTGCTGCTGGGCGAGCGCCCCTTCACAGCGGCGGTGCAGGTTATGGGCGGCGCGCCGGGGACGCGGGAGACCGATCTTCTGGCGCCGGACAAGCTGGTGCAGGAGGTCGATGCGCTGGTGCTCTCGGGCGGTTCGGCCTTCGGGCTTGGAACCTGCGACGGCGTGATGGCGGGACTGCGCGCGCAAGGCCGCGGATTCGCGGTGGGCGATCAGCGCGTGCCGATCGTGCCCGGCGCGATCCTGTTCGATCTGCTCAATGGCGGCGACAAGAGTTGGACCGAGACGCCCTATCCCGGGCTCGGGCGCGCGGCGCTCGAGGCGGCCTCGGAGCGGTTCGAGATCGGCAGCGCCGGGGCGGGCTTCGGGGCGATGACCGGGACTTTCAAAGGCGGGCTCGGGTCGGCCTCGGCCGTGCTGGAGAGCGGCTTTACCGTCGGCGCGCTGGTGGCGGTGAATGCACTCGGCTCGGTGAGCGTCGGCGAGGGGCCACATTTCTGGGCCGCGCCTTGGGAGATCGCGGGCGAGTTCGGCGGTTTCGGCCCTGCGCCCCAACATGATCCGAGCGCGATGCCCGAACCGATGAAACGTCAGGGCGAGGCCACCACCATCGCCATCGTCGCGACCGATGCCGCCCTCACGCAAGCGCAGGCGCAGCGCATGGCCACGGCCGCCCATGACGGCATGGCGCGGGCCATCGTGCCGTCGCATACCCCGCTCGACGGCGATCTGATCTTCACAGCCGCGACCGGCGAGAAACCCTTGGCCGATCCGGTCCGCGATCCATTCCAGCTTGGCCATGCGGCGTCTTGCGTGCTTGCCCGCGCCATCGCCCGCGCCATCTATGAAGCGAAAGAACACCCCGGCGATCTGCAGCCCTGCTGGCGCAGCCGTTACGGAACATCGAAAAGCCCGGCGCATTGACCGGGCGACCCATCCAGCCCTTCGGAGGACATCATGCTCGACGACAAGACCGACCTCAAATCCATCCTCAAGGACCCCTCGCTTCTGGCGACCAAGGCCTTCGTCGCGGGCGAATGGGTCGATGCCGATGACGGCACCACCTTTGACGTGACCAACCCCGCGCGGGGCGACGTGATCTGCACTGTGCCCGATCTGGGCCGTGCCGAGACTGCCCGCGCCATCGCAGCCGCTGACGAGGCGATGAAGGACTGGGCCGCGCGCACCGGCAAGGAACGCGCGCAGATCATGCGCAAATGGTACGACCTGATGATGGAGAACCAGGACGATCTCGGCGCGATCCTGACCGCCGAGATGGGCAAGCCGCTCGCCGAGGCGAAGGGCGAGATCGCCTATGGCGCAGGCTTCATCGAGTGGTTCGGCGAAGAGGCCAAGCGGGTCTATGGCGAGACGATCCCGGGCCATCAGCGTGACAAGCGGATCACTGTGATCAAGCAGCCGATCGGGGTCGCAGCCTCGATCACGCCGTGGAACTTCCCCAACGCGATGATCGCGCGCAAGGCGGGCCCGGCGCTCGCCGTGGGCTGCGGTTTCGTCTGCCGTCCGGCCTCCGAGACGCCCCTTTCGGCGCTGGCGATGGCGGTGCTGGGCGAACGGGCGGGCCTGCCCAAAGGCATCCTCTCGGTCATCACCTCCGCGAAAGCCTCCGATATCGGCAAGGAGTTCTGCGAGAACCACACGGTGCGCAAGCTGACCTTCACCGGCTCGACCGAGGTGGGCCGCATCCTGCTGCGTCAGGCGGCGGATCAGGTGATGAAATGCTCGATGGAGCTGGGCGGCAACGCACCCTTCATCGTGTTCGACGACGCCGATCTCGATGCGGCGGTCGAAGGCGCAATGGCGTCGAAATTCCGCAACAACGGTCAGACCTGCGTCTGCGCCAACCGCATCTACGTCCAGTCCGGGGTCTATGACGCCTTCGCCGAGAAGCTGGCCAAGGCCGTCAACGCTCTCAAGGTGGGCGACGGCCTCAAGGAAGGCGTCGAGGCCGGTCCGCTGATCAACGAGGAGGCGGTCGAGAAGGTGCAGGAGCACATTCAGGACGTGCTCAAGCATGGCGGCTCGATCGTCACCGGCGGCGCGCGTCACGAAATGGGCGGCACCTTCTTCCAGCCGACCGTGCTGACCGGGGTCACTCAGGAGGCCAAAGTCTCGCATGAGGAGACCTTCGGGCCCGTCGCCCCGCTCTTCAAGTTCGAGACCGAGCAGGAAGCGATCGCCAAGGCCAATGACACGATCTTCGGCCTCGCGAGCTATTTCTACGCCCGCGACGTGGGCCGCATCACCCGCGTGCAGGAGGGGCTGGAATACGGGATCGTCGGCGTGAATACCGGCCTGATCTCGACCGAGGTCGCGCCCTTCGGCGGCGTGAAGCAATCCGGTCTGGGCCGCGAGGGGTCGCATCACGGCGTCGAGGATTACCTCGAGATGAAATATATCTGCCTCGCGGTCTGAGACCGATCCGAGGCGGAAGGACAGTTCAGAGGGCGGGCCGCGTGTCCGCCCTCTCTTTCATTAATACTCACCGCTGCTTATCTTGTTCAGGAATGAGAATGAGGGGCCGGGCTTTGGGCATTTCCGACATTGCGGACGGGATCACGCGCGGGATCGAGGGCATGGGCCATTCGGTCTCTGAGGCGCTGTTCGAACCGGTGATCCGGCTCGGCGTGACGGGTCTGTCGCGCGCGGGCAAGACCGTCTTCATTACATCGTTGGTCGCGAACCTGCTGGATCGCGGGCGGATGCCTGCGCTGGGATCGGCGTCGGATATCACCGCCGCTTACCTGCAGCCGCAGCCCGACGACACCGTCCCGCGCTTCGACTATGAGAGCCACCTTGCCGCGCTGACCGGACCTTCCCCGCATTGGCCGGACGGCACGCGCGCGGTCTCGGAGCTGCGCCTGTCCTTCCGCATCCAGCCGCGCGGGATGCTGGGCGCGGTGCGCGGGCCGCGCGTGGTGCATCTCGACATCGTGGACTATCCCGGCGAGTGGCTGCTCGACCTCGGGCTGATGGACAAAAGCTATGCCGAGTGGTCGGCGGAGGCGCTGGCGCGTCTGCCGAACCGTCCGCAAGGCGTGGAGTATCTGGCGCAATCCGAGGCGGCGGATGGCACGGCCGAATTCACCGAGCCGCAGGCCAAGGCGCTGGCGGCGGGCTTCACGAGGTATCTGGTCGCGGCGCGCGATGCAGGGTTCTCCGACTGCACGCCGGGGCGCTTCCTGTTGCCCGGCGAGATGGCCGGATCGCCCGCTCTGACCTTCGCGCCGCTGCCCGAGGGTGACGCCCCTCGCGGCTCGCTCCGGCGCGAGATGGAGCGCCGCTACGATGCCTATAAGCGCGAGGTCGTACGCCCCTTCTTCCGTGACCATTTCGCCAAGATCGACCGGCAGGTGGTGCTGGTCGATGTGCTGGGCGCGATCCATTCGGGGCCCGCCGCGCTCGACGATCTGCGGCAGGCGATGGCCGATATTCTGGCGGCCTTCCGCCCGGGACGCGCGAGCTGGCTGACCTCGCTGATCGGCGGCAAACGGGTCGAGAAAATCCTCTTCGCCGCCACCAAGGCCGATCACCTACATCACACCCAACACGCCCGCCTGACTGCGATCACCGGCGCGCTGCTGCGCGAAGCCAAGGACCGCGCCGATTTCGCGGGCGCGAAGACGCTGGCCCTGTCGATCGCGGCGCTGCGCAGCACCACGGAAGAAACCCTCTCGCATGACGGGGCGGAGTTGCAGGCGGTGCGCGGGCGGCTGGAGAGCGGCAAATCGGTCGCGCTCTATCCCGGCGAATTGCCCGCCGACCCGGCGCAGCTTCTCTCGCCCGCGGCGCAAGGGGCCTCCGCATGGCTCAATGAGGATTATTCGATCATGAACTTCGCCCCGGCCCCGGTGATCCTGCGACCCGGCGAAGGCCCGCCGCATATCCGGCTCGACCGCGCGGCCGATTTCCTGATCGGGGACAAGCTATGAAAAAACCGGTGATGATCGAGATCGAGGACGCGCCCTCGCCCGCCGAGGCCGCGCCGATCGAGGATATGCCGCATGCGACCGAGGAGCGGCTCGAAGGCCGCGCCATGCAGATCGCGACGCGGCTGGGGGCACGGCGCACCTCGCCCATCGTGCGGTTCTTCTGGCGCGCGAGCGTGGCGCTGGTGGGCTTCCTGATCTCCGTCGCGCTCTGGCGTTTCATCGACGGGCTGTTCGCCACCCATCCGATCCTCGGCTGGATCGGCACCGGGCTGGTCGCGGCCTTCGCGCTTGGCGCTCTGCTGATCACCGGGCGCGAGATCGCCGCCTTCTCGCGGCTGGCGCGGCTCGACAAGGTCCATAAGGAAGTCTCGGAGGCGCTGAGCGAAGATGATCTGAGCCGCGCGCGCAAGGTCACGGCCCATGTCTCGGGCCTCTACGCCGCGCGGCCCGAAATGGATTGGGCGCGCAAGCGGCTGGCCGAGCAAACGGGCGAGGTGCTCGACACGGACACGCTGATGGGGCTGGCGGAGGCCGAGCTGATGGCCCCGCTCGACGCGGCCGCCCGGCTGGAGATCGAGGCCGCCGCGCGTACCGTCGCCACGGTGACAGCCGTCGTGCCGCTGGCACTCGCCGACGTCTTCACAGCCCTCACCGCGAACCTGCGGATGATCCGGCGCATCGCGGAAATCTATGGCGGGCGCTCCGGCACGCTCGGCTCGATCCGGCTGGCACGCACGGTGATGACCCATCTCGTCGCGACCGGTGCGGTGGCGGCCGGCGACGACCTGATCGAGACTGTCACCGGCGGTCATCTGGTCTCGAAACTCTCGCGCCGGTTCGGGGAAGGCGTCATCAACGGCGCACTGACCGCCCGCGTCGGCATCGCCGCGCTGGAGGTCTGCCGTCCGATGCCCTTCCGCAAGTTGCAAAAGCCCCGCGTGACCAACCTGATCGGCCGGTCGCTGACGGGCGTGTTCGGGAAGAAAGAGGACTGATCCTCTTCCTCTTGGCAGAAATATCCCGGGGGGTGAGGCGGGATCAGCGGCCTTCCAGTGGAAGGACGCCCCGCCGAACGCCCGAAGCGCAAGCGAAGGGCCGTCATGGCGGGGGCAGCGCCCCCTCGCCTATTTCAGCTTCGGAATACCGCCCGCAAAGGTCTCGCGTTCGACCACGCCTTGCCGCAGGCTCATGCCGATCCGATGTGCAAGCGCCGACCAGCCCGCCGCCTGCTCGGGCGTGAGCTCCGCGCTCAGCACCTTGTCGAATTCCGCAAGCCAGGTCGAAAACATGCCCGGGCGCACATTGCCCGCCGCGCGGTGGACCTGCATGGGCGAGCCGTCATAGCCCGGCTTGCGCAGGATCGCGTTCTTCCAGAACCGCGCGACCTTGTCCTCATGCGTGGGCCAGTCGGTGACATGCACCGCAAAGACCGGACCGAGCATCGCGTGACCGCGCACGCGCTCGTAGAAGCGCGCGACGACGCGGTCGATCTCCGCCTCGGTGATCTCGAAACGTGCCAAGGGGTCAGCCATCGCCAAAGAAGTCCGTCTGCGGGGTGGCGGGTTTCGGCGCTTCCAGCCCCAGATGCCGCCACGCCCGCGCGCCCAGCATCCGCCCGCGCGGGGTGCGGCTGATCAGGCCCTGTTGCAGCAGGTAGGGCTCGATGACTTCCTCGATCGCGTCGCGGCTTTCCGAGAGCGCGGCCGAAAGCGTCTCCACCCCCACCGGGCCACCGCCGTAATGATCGGCCATCAGCATCATGTAGCGCCGGTCCGCCCCGTCGAGCCCGAGATTGTCGACACCGAGCCGCGTCAGCGCGCGATCCGCGATCTCGCGGGTCAGCCGCCCGTCGCCTTCGACCAGCGCGAAATCGACGACCCTGCGCAGCAGGCGGCCCGCGATGCGCGGAGTACCGCGGGCGCGCTTGGCGATCTCGCGGGTGCCCTCTGGGTCGGACGGAATACCCAAGAGCCGCGACCCGCGCGTCACGATCAGGTCCAGCTCGTCCTCGGTGTAGAATTGCAGCCGCGTCGGGATGCCGAAGCGGTCGCGCAGGGGCGTCGTCAGCAGGCCGAGCCGTGTCGTGGCGCCGACCAGCGTAAAGGGCTGCAGCTCGATCCGCACAGTGCGCGCGGCGGGCCCCTCGCCGATCACCAGATCGAGCTCGAAATCCTCCATCGCGGGGTAGAGCACTTCCTCCACCGCCGGATTCATCCGGTGAATTTCGTCGATGAAGAGCACGTCGCGCGCTTCGAGATTGGTCAGGATCGCGGCCAGATCACCCGCCTTGGCGAGCACCGGCCCCGAGGTCATCTTGAAATTCACGCCCAGCTCGCGCGCCATGATCTGCGCGAGCGTCGTCTTGCCCAGACCGGGCGGGCCGTGGAACAGCGTGTGATCCATCGCCTGAGAGCGCATCTTGGCGCTTTCGATGAAGACGCGCAGATTGGCGCGGGCCTCGGCCTGACCGGTGAATTCCTCCAGCGCCTGCGGGCGCAGGGCGCGGTCGGCGTCTTCGGGCAGGCGGTCGGGCCGCAGGGTGGGATCAGGTTCGCTCATCGTCATTTACTGTCGCGCCTTTGGCGGAGGGGAGCAAGCGGGGCTCTGCCCCGCACCCCGGGATATTTATCCCAAGAGGAAGAGGTCAATCCTTCGGGGCAAGAAGTCGCAGGGCAGCGCGGATTAGCTTCGCCGTGTCGGTGACCTCCGGGTCGTCATTGGCCTGCGCCACGGCCCCGGCCGCGTCCGAGGGCGCATAGCCGAGATTGGTGAGCGCGGAGATCGCCTCGGCGGTGAAGTTCACCTTGGGCGTGGCGGCGGGGGCTGCTTTCTTCGCGGGTTTCTTCGCGGGCGCCTCCTCGATCACATCGGGAGAGGCGTCGACGGTCAGCTCCGCGCCCATCGCCATCACCGAGGGCGCTTTCTCTTTCAGTTCCAGCACCACGCGTTGGGCAAGTTTCGGGCCGACGCCGGGGGCTGATTTCACCGCGGACCAGTCGCCCAGCGCGATCGCGCGACCCAGCCCCTCCGCACCGAGCGTGCCGAGGATCGCGAGCGAAGCCTTCGCCCCGATCCCCTGCACCGAGGTCAGCAGCCGGTGCCATTCCTTCTCCAACAGCGTCGGGAAGCCGAACAGCTGCAGCAGATCCTCGCGCACCAAGAGATCGGTATAGAGCGCGCAGGCCTCGCCCACGGGCGGTAGCGATTGCGCGGTGCGCTGGCTGACATGGACGACATAGCCCACGCCGCGCACGTCGATCATGACATGGTCGAGCGCGCGGTGAATGATGACCCCTGCGATGCGACCGATCATGCGCGCCTCCGCTGGGTTGTGCCCAAGGCATCGCGGGAGAGTTGCGCCGCGTTCATCCGGGCCGCCGATTGCAGATAGAAGGCGTGGCAGATCGCGATGGCGAGCGCATCGGCCGCATCGGCCCCTTCGAACTGCACGCCGGGCAGCTGATGGCGCACCATATGCTGCACCTGCGTCTTGTCGGCATGGCCGACGCCGACGACGGTTTTCTTGATCGCGTTGGGGGCATATTCGCCAACCTCGAGCCCGGCCTGCGCCGGGGCCAGAAGCGCAATGCCGCGCGCCTGCCCCAGTTTCAGCGTCGCCACCGCGTCCTTGTTGACGAAGGTCTGCTCCACCGCCGCCGCCTCGGGGGCGTGGGTCGCGATGACCGCGCTCAGCCCTTCGTGCAGCACCAGCAGGCGCTTTGCCAAATCCTTGCCTTCGGAATGGAGAATCCCGTTCGCGACATGCCTGAGCCGCGATCCGTCCATCTCGATCACGCCCCATCCGAGATTGCGTAACCCCGGATCGATCCCGATCACCCGCATCTGCCCTGCCTCGTTCTCGTGTTGTTTCGCAAGAACTAGCACGAAAAGGGAACATCGACCAGAGGCGATGCAAAAACCGGCCTCATATCACATGCGATTCCTGCATGGCGGGGCTGCCAAAACTGAGATTGTTTTCGCGCCCTGCCAGTCTTATCTGCGCTTCAGAAGATGGAATGCCCGAAACTTGAGCAGTTTGTGAACGAAGGATCCTCCCCATGGCTTCGATGGATATCAACACCCGCATGAGCCGCAGCGCCCGACCGAGCGTCTTTACCTCGCTGATCGCAGCCCTGCACGACTGGAACGACGCACGCGTCACCCGCAAGGCTCTGATGAAGCTCAGCGACCGCGCGCTGGACGATATCGGCCTGACCCGGCTCGACGTGGTGCGCCTGCGCTAACGCGACCGACAGGTCATGCGAAAAGGGCTGCCCCGGCAACGGCGCAGCCCTTTCTTTATGTCTTAATGGCTTTGGCGCTCAGCCGATATACGGCGCGAGCAGCCCGGCGATCTTGCGGGTGATCGGGTCGGCATGCATGACCCAAGCCCCCACCCGTTCGAATTGCGAGCCGTTCGCGAGGCTTGAAACGCGCGCCTCGTAGCTCTCCTGGCCCACCTGGGCGAGCATCGCACCCTTCACCAGCAGAATACCGGCAAAGATCAGCGCCACACCGCGCAGCGGAAAACTGCGGCGCGACTTCGGGCGCATGGAATCAAAATAGCTGCGCCCCAACGCACCGGACGCCTCGAATGCACCGCCTGCTTGATGGATCTGGTCGATCCGATGCAGGCGCTTTTCAAAAGACTCGATTTGCGGATCGCGCATGGCAAACCCCGTTAACTGCGATGCCCCCAAAGGCAATTTCTCAGGTCAGGGTAAAGCAATCCTTACGGCAATCAGAGCGGATTTGTCGCGGATTAGGCGCGCTGCATGGCCAATGTCGTCCATTCGCCGAATTCCTTACGCGAATGGGAAACAAAGCCCTGCGCCTGATAGGCGGCGACGACTTCATCGGCCTGTTCATTGAGAATCCCGCTCAGGATCACGAAGCCTGATTCGGCGCAGTTGCGACCCATTTCGGGGGCGAGCGCGACGAGCGGGCCTTTGAGGATATTGGCGAAGATCAGATCGAAGGGGGCGGCCTCTTTCAGGCGCGGATCGCCGAAGCCCGCGGCCTCGATGCAGATCACGCGGCCCTCAAGATCGTTCACCGCGACATTCGCCGCCGCCGTCTCTACCGCGACCGGGTCGATATCGGAGGCCAGCACCGGCTCGGGCCAGAGCTTCGCCGCCGCCATCGCCAGAACGGCAGTGCCGCAGCCGATATCGGCGACGTTGTGGAAGGTGTGACCCTCGTTCGCGAGATCGTCGAGCGCGGTCAGGCAGCCCGAGGTGGTCCCGTGATGGCCCGTTCCGAAGGCCATCGCCGCGTCGATCCGCAGCGCGATCGCATCGGCGGGGATCTTGTCCTCGTCATGGCTGCCATAGAGGAAGAAACGACCCGCGCGCACCGGGGCCAGTTCGCGCCGCACATGGGCGACCCAATCGGTTTCCGGGATTTCCGAGACGACGAAGGGCTGCGCCCCGTGCGAGATCGCCAGCAGATCCAGCGCCACATCGTCGGGGGCCTCGAGGAAATAACCCGAGACCTCGTAGCGGCCCGACCCGTCCTCGATCTCGAACACGCCGGTGCCGTAGGGGCCGGGATCGAGCTCCTCGAGACGTTCGGACAGCGCCTCGGCGGCCTCGCGATCGGCCAGCGTGGTAAAGGCGGTGAAGGTGGTCATGGGCGCGCTCCTCGGGATGGTTGCGCCCGGGCTTAGGGCCGCGGGCGCGAGCCGTCAAGCGGCGCGCACACGCATCAGATCACGCGTTCAGCCCGATCGGGCAGGTCACGCCGGTGCCGCCGATGCCGCAATAACCGCCGGGGTTCTTCTCCAGATATTGCTGGTGATAATCCTCGGCATAGTAGAAGGGCGGCGCGTCGGTGATCTCGGTGGTGATCGTGCCATAGCCCGCCGCCTGCAGACGCTCGGCATAGGCGTTGCGCGAGGCTTTGGCCGCCTCTTTCTGGGCGTCGGTGTAGGTGTAGATGCCCGAACGATACTGCGTGCCGCGGTCATTGCCCTGACGCATCCCTTGGGTCGGATCGTGGCCCTCCCAGAAGACGCGCAGCAGGTCTTCGTAGCTGACCTTGGCGGGGTCGTAGATCACGCGGACGACCTCGTTATGGCCGGTCATTCCGGTGCAAACCTCGCGATAGGTCGGGTTGGGCGTGGGACCGCCCGCATAGCCGACCATGGTCAGCCAGACGCCATCGGTGTTCCAGAACATGCGCTCGACGCCCCAGAAGCAGCCCATGCCGAACATCGCCTCTTCCATGCCCTCGGGCACGGGCGACCGCAGGTCACGCCCCCAGAGAAAATGCGGCTCTGCCAGAGGCATCGCCTCGGCGCGGCCCGGCAGGGCTTCGGCCTTGGTGGGAATGGTGGCGGGTTTTCCGAACAGCATGGCAAATCTCCCTTTCGCGCCCCTCTCAGATAGGCGCGGAGCGGCGGAATTTCCAGTTCAAGCGGGCGTCACGCCGGAACGGGACCGAGGCCCTGCAGCACCGTCTCGTAGCCTTTCGAGGGATGACGCGGCACCAGCAGCGCGAGCCCCAGCGAGATAACCGCCATCGAGGCCGCCAGCCCGAAGACCGCGCCGGGCGAGACCATCCACAGATAGCCCAGCGTCACCGGCAGGAAGACTGCCGCGATATGGTTGATCGTGAAGGCGACGGCGGCGGTGGGGGCGATATCCTCGGGGTCGCAGATCTTCTGGAAATAGGTCTTCTGCGCGAAGGCCAGAGCGAACAGCAGGTGATCGACCACATAAAGCGCGCAGGCCAGCCAGATACCCCAGCCGAACCAGTAGATGCCGCCATAGGCGAGGAACAGCAGCGTCAGCCCGACATATTCGAAGATCAACGCCCGGCGCTCGCCGAAGCGATGCACGAAGCGGCCCATTGCAGGCGCGGCGGCCATGTTGACCGCAAAGTTGATCAGGAAGAGCGCGGTGATCTCGTCCACGCGCAGCCCGAAGCGCTCGACCATCATGAAGGCGGCGAAGACCACGAAAATCTGCCGCCGTGCGCCCGCCATGAAGGTGATCGCGTAATAGAGCCAGTAGCGACGAAGCAGCACGAACTTCTTCGATTGCGGCTCGCGGGTGTGGAATTGCGGATAGATCAGCGCGGCGGCCGCCATCATCACCATCGTCGTGATCCCGGCGGTGGCGTAGACGAATTCATAGCTGAGGTTGAACGTCTTCCAGGTCAGCACCAGCACCGCATAGGCCGCCAGCGAGGCGCCCGAGCCGATAGCCACGATCCGGCCCAGCGTCTGCGGCGCCTTGGCCTTGTCGATCCACTGCAATTGCAGCGACTGGTTCACCGTCTGGAAATAGTGAAACCCGATCGAGGACAGCAGCGTCACGATGATCAGCCCGGCGAAGCTGGGAAACAGCGCGGTCACCGCCGTCGCCCCACCGAGAAGCAGCAGCGACAGGATGGCCAGCGTCTGCTCACGCATCACCCACAGCACGACGATCACACCGATCGCGAGGAAGCCCGGCACTTCGCGGAAGCTCTGCAGCCAGCCGATATCGACCCCGTCGAAATTCACCACGTCGATGACGAAGTTGTTCAGGAGCGCCGACCAGGTGGCGAAGGAGATCGGCATGGCGGTTGCCATGACGTAAAGCAGCGCCTCGGGCCTGCGCCAGCGCGGCAGCTCGTGGGCCTCGTCGAGAGGGACGGATCGGAACTTCATCATCCTCTCCTTAGACGCGACCGCGCCACCCGCGACAAGTCTGCAAAAGGTGCAACCTGACTCAGATCAATGTGCGTTTCTGCGGTTTCTGGCAGAACCCGTGCGCGAACGGGAGATCGGATCATGGACATCATCGCACTCATCGAGCGGATCGGCGAAGGCCCCACGGCGGCGCTTTTCGGGGTGATCACCGGGCTTATCTTCGGCGTGGCCGCGCAGAAATCCAACTTCTGCCTGCGGGCTGCCACGGTGGAATTTGCGCGCGGCAAGCTGGGCGGCAAGGTCGCGGTATGGTTCCTGACCTTCTCGACCGCGCTGGTCTGGGTGCAGAGCGCGCAATTGCTCGATCTGTTCCGGCAGGGCGACAGCCGGATGATGTCGGTGCCGGGCTCGTGGTCGGGCGCGATCATCGGCGGGCTTCTCTTCGGCGTCGGCATGGTGCTGTCGCGCGGCTGTTCGGGGCGGCTTCTCGTGCTGGCGGCGACGGGCAACCTGCGTTCGGTCGTCTCGGGGCTGATTTTCGCGGTGACCGCCACGATGAGCCTCAAGGGCATCCTTGCGCCGCTGCGTGACCGGCTCGCGAGCCTCTGGATCACCGGCGCGCAGAACGTGAATATCCTCGACGCGCTGCACCTTCCCGACTGGACCGGGCTGGCTGTCGGCATCGTCTTCGCCATCGCGGGCATGTATCTGGCCAAGCGCAACGAGATCGGCGTGAAGACGTGGATTTTCGCCTCCGGTGTCGGCTTCGCCGTCGCGGTGGGCTGGGTGCTGACCTTCATGCTGAGCCAGGTCGCTTTCGACCCGGTGCCGGTGAACTCGGTCACCTTCTCGGGCCCCTCGGCCAATACGCTGATGTTCTTCCTCGACCGCAATTCGGTGCTGGAATTCGACGTGGGCCTCGTGCCCGGCGTGGTTCTGGGCGCTTTCCTGAGCTCGCTCTTCTCGCGTCAGTTCGCGTGGCAGGGCTTCGACTCGATGCCGGTGATGCGGCGCTCGATGATCGGGGCGATCTTCATGGGCTTCGGCGCGATGCTCGCCGGCGGCTGCGCCATCGGCAACGGCGTGACGGGCACCTCCGTTCTGGCAGGCACCGCATGGCTGGCGCTGTTCTGCATGTGGATCGGCGCGATGGTGACCGATTTCCTGCTCGATCAGCGCACGATGACACCTGCTACGGCATGCTGAACGGGCCTTCGTCGCGCGCCTAGGCCAGTTCCTGCCGGTTCGCTGAAACCTGCGCGAATCCTTACCTAACGTCACCCGTTAGGAAGCGTTACGAATTCAGCATAAGACGCCTTCGGAATGCGGGCGATTGCGACCTCTTGGCTCTGCGATTCGTCGACACAGCAATCGCGTCACGAAAAACGTAGAAGAAAATCGTGTTTGGCAGAAATCGTGATCGCAACCGTGTCAAATGACACTGGGCGAAATGGGTTTCTTCGGGGCATAGGTGGAATTATGAGAGCCTGCGCATGAACACCTCTATTCCCCCTCCGCTGACCGGTGAAGAACGGTCCAAACTCGCCGATCCGGCGCGCCTTCGGGCGTTGCGCGAGACCGGCCTGCTGGAGAGTGCGCCTGCGGAAATCTTCGAGCGTGCGACACGGCTCGCCACCCGTGTGACCGGAGTGCCTGTCTCGCTGGTTTCCATGGTCGATGAGAACCGGCAGGTCTTCGTGGCGCAAACCGGGCTGGATGGTCCGGACGCCCCCTCCGAGACGCCGCTTAGCCATTCCTTCTGCCGCTATGTCGTGGAGTCCGATGCGCCGCTGAACGTGCCCGATGCGCGCGAGGACTCGGTGCTGCGCGACAATGGCGCGGTGCGCGATCTGGGTGTGACCGCCTATCTCGGGGTGCCGCTGCGCACGATCGACGGGCAGCCGCTGGGCGCGTTCTGCCTGATCGACCGGGAAGCGCGGCGGTGGACCGAAGAAGAATACGAGGCGCTGTCCGACATCGCCGCCGGGGTCGAGGCGGAAATCCGGCTGCGACGTCAGATCAATGTCGCCCATCGCGAGGAAAACCGGTTCCGCGCCGTTCTCGACCAGATGCCGATCGGCGTCGGCGTAGCCGAAATGGGATCCGGCCGGCTAATCGATCTGAACGCCACCGCGATCGAGATGTTCGGCGTGAAGGACGGCGACGTGAGCAAGCAGCTCCCCTTCGACGCCTACACGCCGGAAGGGCGCAAGCTCAGCCTGAGCGAGTTTCCCATCGTGCGCGCGGCGCGGCATGGCGAAACGGTTAGCCATATGGAGCTGCGCTGCGTGCCCCATGACGGGCCAGAGCGTAATTTGCTCGTCTCGGCGCAGCGGGTCGATTGCGATCCGCCCGTGGCCGTGGCCACCGCGCTCGACATCTCGGACCTGAACGCGGCGCGTGAACATGCCGCCGACGTCGACCGGCGGCTTGCGCATTTTCACGAGATCACCTTCGACGCGATCATCGAACTCGACAGCGAGGACAAAATCCGGTTCGCCAATTCGGTCATGCGCACCCGCATCCGCGAGTCGGTGGGCGCCGAGACGGAGGCACAGGCGGTCGGGCGGTCGCTCTGGGAGACCGCGCCGCATCTGATCGGCAGCAATCTCGCCAACGCCCTGGAAGAGGCCCGGCGCACCGGCGTGCCGACGGTCGCCGATCAGGACGGGCGCGATGGCCGGATTCTGGAGGCGCGGCTTTATCCCGACAACGGCGCGATCCTCGCCTATCTGCGCGACGTGACCGAGGAGCGGCAGCTTGCGCAGGCGCGCGACACGCTGACGCGCGAGCTCAATCACCGGGTCAAGAACGCCTTCGCGATGATGTCGGGGCTGGTCGGCATGACCGCGCGCCATGCGAAGACGCCGGAGGAAATGGCGCGGGGGCTGCGCGAACGCATCGGCGCTCTTGCCCGCGCCCATGAACTGATCAATCCGACCGCCACGCCCGAACGCAATTTCCGCGGCATGGTCGAACTGCGTGAATTGTTGCTGGGTGTGCTCTCGCCCTACACCAATCTCGACGATCCGCGGCTGATCTTCGACGGTCCCGA
This sequence comes from Thioclava sp. ISO4, assembly GCF_058105145.1. Taxonomy (NCBI): domain Bacteria; kingdom Pseudomonadati; phylum Pseudomonadota; class Alphaproteobacteria; order Rhodobacterales; family Paracoccaceae; genus Thioclava; species Thioclava sp. ISO4. The sequence goes on along the minus strand of NZ_CM176571.1, from coordinate 937,030 downwards.
TATCGCGCTGAACCATGCGGGCTCGACCAACCTCGCGCTGGTGATCCACGAACTGGCGACCAACGCGGTGAAATACGGGGCGCTGTCGCATGATGCGGGGCGTCTGGAGCTGACTTGGCGCGAGGCGTCGGGCCAGCTCGAACTCGACTGGCGGGAAAGCGGCCACCCCGGAGAACTGGTGCAGCCGAGCAACAGCGGCTTCGGGTCTCGCTTGATCGACCTCACAATTCAGGGCCAATTGCGAGGAACCTATGGAACCGAATGGGTTCCCGACGGGTTCCAAGCTCGCATGACCGTGCCAATGGACCTGATAAAAGGGTAGTATAGCCCATGCTACAGAGCAGTATTTCTTGCCTCGAGGGCAGCAATGTCCTCGTTGTAGAAGATGAATTATTCATCGCCTATGACATCGCCTTCTCGGTCGAGGAGGCGGGCGGTCAGGTTGCGGGCCCGTTCGCGACCCTGGCGCGCGCACGTGCCGCCCTGTCCGATGACGCGGTATCGGTCGATGGCGCGATCCTCGACATGAACCTGCTGGACGGCTCGGCGGAGGCCCTGATCGTCGAGCTGTGGAAGCGTGAAGTGCCCTTGGTGGTGAACACGGCCGAGCCGCTGCCGCTCGCCTTCCAGTCGATCATGCCGGAAATTCCCGTCTTCTCGAAGCCGACGAACCCGTGGGAACTGGCCGAGGCGCTGGGACGCCAGATGCGCAACTGAGCTTGCGCGCCGCGCCTTTGTAATCCCTCTGCTCCCTTTACAGCGGCATTCCATAGTCCTTGGCGATCGCCCAGATCTCTGCATTGATCGCCTGCATTTCCACAAGCGCAGCTTCCAGATCGGCAAGCGTCGCGCGGTCCAGAACGCTTTCCTCTCCCATTCTCAGACTCGTCTTGCGATCCGCGATCCGCATCTGGATCGCGCGCACCGGCCCTCCGCCCTCGTCGAAGGCGTAGAGGCAATGGTTGAAATGATTGCGCAGCCCCGAGACTTTCTTCATCCGCGCTGACACGGCCAGCACCCGTTCGCAGGCCTTCGGCGCGCAGGGGCAGTCGTCGCGCTTGGCCAGCCGATCTACCAGATCGAGCCGCGCCCGCGTCGTGTTCAGCGTCAGATGGATGATCGTCGCGACACCCTTGTCGGTCCCGGCGAGCCCAGCGATCAGATGGATCAGCAGGCTCTCCGTATTGGTCCACGCGTAGTTGATGCGCCCGATCTGCATCAGGAACTGATCGAAATCCGGCGGGCGCATCTCCGTCGGCGTGGGCGGGTCCTTAGGCACTCCGGCTACGGTGATACCAGATCGCCGCCTCGGTGCGGTTGGTCACGCCGAGCTTCCCGATGATCCGGTGAATATGCAGCTTCACCGTATGTTCGGAGAGATTCAGCTGCCCTGCGATGATCTTGTTCGGCTGCCCCGAGGCGAGCATCTCGAGCACCTCGGTCTCGCGCGGTGTCAGCCCCGAAACGTCGATCGCATGCGCAGCCTCCGTCTCGGCCGATCCGTTCAGTGCCGAGATCGGCGGCTCTGCCGGGCGGCAGCCCAGAAGCGCGGGCGGGATATAGTGCCCTCCCGAGACGATCATCCGCAGGATCAAGAGCCACGTCGTCAGATTGACGTTCATCGGCAGCAGGCTGATGTGGTTCGACAGGATCGCTGCGCCGTGGCGCGTCATCAGATCTTGCGCATACGCCTCGTCTTCAATCGCGACGATCAGCTTCACGCGCGACAGAAGCGGGTCACGGCGTCCCGCCAGCGCGACGAGACCATCGGCGTGGTCCTCGTCGACGATCAGCGAGCACAGCGCGCCGTGATCCTCGATCCAACCGTCGGACCGCAGTTCCTCTAGCAGCGTCTCGAAATCGTCCAGACGCAGGCATTTTGCCGGTGTCACTTCGGCATCCACGGTTCGCAAAACGGTATCGGAAAAAACATGCGACGCGCCGAGAAAGCAGATCGCAGCATCTTGTTTGCGGCAAGACGGCATCACACGCGCTCCCGCAGGTTCACTCTTATACAACGCATTCATGGCGGCCCCCTCATCCTACCCTGAACTCAAATGTTCGGACGGTTAACCCCACGTCATACCGCCCGCATCCACCATATCACGGACCAGTGAGATCAGCGTTACCCGAAGTGTTTACCCAATGGTAAGGATTCTCTTACGCAGCGTAATCCTACCCGAATCGGAAACGGAATCACGGTTTTTCCGCTCAGCGCCGCTTGAGAGGCGTCACAAGTGGTAGCTCTCCCGTTTGCCGCCACTAGACCTTGTCCCGGCCTCGGCATTTGTGACGGCTTCGTGAAAATCTCCCAGATAGTCCGGGATTCCGCAGGATTCAGCACAGGACGCGTAGAGAAACGGATGTTTTTCAGGCGGTTAGGAAGCCGATCCGATTGGCTAGACCCATTTGCTAGCTAGGTCCTCTGGATCACGGGGCGCAGGATGATCGTGTCGCAGCTGGGGGCTGTGACTCGTCTGTTTCCACATCCCGCCCGGAAAGGGTGACCCACCTGCGAATCGCTCGATTCGGGGACCGGGACAGGGGTACCGAGCGGTTGGGGAAGCGGACATTCACCGGGGCGAAAGCCCTGATCGCAATGGTCCGACCATATCCGTTTTAGACAGAGTGACGGATCCCGGACCGAACAACTGGGAGTGAGACAATGAGTAAGCGTTATTACGGAGATCCGGGTCAAAAGCCGAGCGGCCCGCATGATCATCACGACAAGGGCGACATGCACAAGCCGGGTCCCGACACGCAGGAGCAGGAGCAGCAGCAACAACAGCAGCAGCATCAGCATGCCAACAGCGAGTCGAATTCGGACGCTGATGCCGGTGCGATTGCTGGCGCGGGTGCGATGGCTGGTGCCGGTGCCTATGCTGAGGGTGCTGACGTAGACAACACCAACCGTCTCGACGACACGAACCACAACCGTGTCGACACCGACTCGAACTCCAGCTCGCAGGCGGCCAACACCAACACCATCACGATCGATTTCCCGGATGAGGGCATCTTCGGCGAAGACAATGACTTCGCGGATATCGACAACTCGAACGTGGGCGACATGGTCTTTGCCGATGGCGACATGACCTACAGCTACGACTACGATCCGGGTGACGACATCAACCTCAGCGACATGCTCAACGGCATGGGCAATGACGTGATGATGGTCAACACGCAGGCCAACACGCTCACCGACAACGACACGCTTAACAATCCGAGCGTTTCCAACAACGCGAATTTCCAGACGGATGGAACCATCAAGGGGAATTCGGCGGAGTCGGATGACGGGATCGACGCATCCTCCGAAGGCGGCAACGGCGCCGAGGATGTCGGCTCGTCCGGTGGCGCTGCACTCGCGGGTGGCGGTATCGCGCTGTCGACCGGCGGCGTCTCGATCGCAGCCTCGAACACCGAGGGTGAAGGCGATGACGGCGGCGACGGTGGCGCAGGCCTCGGTCTGGGCCTCGGCCTCGGCATGGGCGGCGCCCAGGCGGGTGCTGGAGCGCAAGAAGGCGGCGCGGTCGCAGAATCCGGCGAAGGCGGCGGCATGCCGATGATGAAGCATCACCACGGCCCGCAAATGGGCGGTGCTGGCGATGCGACCGCGACCGATTACGGTCAGGCAATGGCTGATGCAGCGGCGACTGGCACCGGCACCGGCAACGGCACCGGCACGGGTTACGGCGGCGACGGCGGCAACGGCGGCGACGGCTACGGCTGGTCCTCGACCGGTGCGGCGGCAACCGGTGGCGCGGCGAATGCGACGGGTGGCTATGCTGGCGGCGGTAACGGCGGTGGCGACGTCACCGCAGGCGGCGGCGGCAATGGCGGTAGCCTCGGCAACTGGGGTTCGGGCAATGGCGATGATGGTATCGTCACCGGCCACTCCTATGCCGATGCGAGCGCGGCCATCGACACCACCGCGTTCAACCAGTCGATCGTGATGGGTGCCAACATCCTTGGCAACGCAGTCGATACGACCGTGGTCGGCGGGAACCTGTCGTCCTCCTATATCGGCGACGACGACGCCTCGTAAGCAAACACGCGGCGCGCCTCTCCCGGAGGCGCGCCGCATCCCGTTCGGGCCGTTTCACATCGCATCACGCCCGGACCTGACCTCGGCGGCAATCGCCCGCCAGATGCGATGAACCGACAGTCTGACCACCCGCTTCCAAGCGCGGGTTTTCAGCGTCATGAAGGGGGGAAGGAAGATGCTTGATCGGCAGACCGAAATCATCGCCCATTTCATCGGTGCCTTCAATCAGACGACCGAGACCAATGTCGCCCGACAGGAATACGACGCTTTCCGCGCGCTGCAGGCTTCCACGCCTACGCCGGGGGAGCTGCTTTCCGTCAATGTCAGCATCAGTTCGAATTACGCGCTGGAAGATTTCGGCCCGGCGATTTGGCTGAAACTGCCCTTGGCCCCGCCGTCTGGCGCACCCTGGCTGCCCTTCGTCGACGATTTCCAGCTGCGCGACATCGCACCGCCCGGGTTGCCGCCCGGCCAGTTCGCGATCCCGCCTTATGAGTTTCCGCCCGTTCCGATACCGCCTCAGATGTTCCTCGGAATGACCCCGCCCTCGTCGGTGCTGCACATCACCTCGCAGATCAACATGCTGACCGATCATGACGTGCTTTACGACAAGCCCTTCATGATGCCGGCGGGATTGATGGATGAATATGGCCCGGAGGCGACCTCATCGAAGCTGATGGCGCTCGCGGATTATGCCGATGCGCTGACGGTGAGCACCGCGCCTGTGGGCACGACCATCGAAGCGCAGACGGAGACGCTGATCGCGCAGATCGACGCGCTCGATCCCGAGGCCGTGCCCGGTGGTGCGACGGCTGCGATGTTCCGCAGCGAGACGATCTTCGCCGCGCCCACCGACGCGGAGGAGGAAGACGGCCTCGAAGAGGGCGCAGCCGATCCGGCGGCGATGACCGAATTGCAAGGCGAAAGCCTCGAGGGCGATGAAGCGGAGGCCACCTCTCCCCTGCCGCCCGCCTTCTCGGGTGAAGTGGTGTTCGACGGGCAGCTCATGGAAGAACTGCCCGAGACGCTGAAGCTGCGGCTGGAAGCGCGCGATCCGTCTGAGGACGAGGAAGAGGACGCACCGCTCGGCGAAGGTGTGGTCGAGGTCGAGACCGATGGGATCGGCGGCGACGGAGACGGTGCGGCCGGGCTGGTCCAAAGCCCCGATATGCCCGTCGATCCGGCTGGCTTGGCGCTGGAAATCGTGCAGAGCCTGAGCACCGGCAACAACCTTCTGCTGAACCAATCGCAGTCGGTGCATGACTGGCTCGACGCGCCGGTGATCGCGGTGGGCGGGTCGATGACGTCGCTCTCGGTGATCTCGCAGGTCAACGTGCTGCGCGACGCGGATATGAAACCCGGACTGGGCCATCACGGCACCGGCAACAGCGCTGGCGGGAAAGGTCTCGGGAACGCGGAGGGTTATGACCCGCTCGCGTCGCAGGCCCACAACGTCGCTGTCTACACCCAAGAGGCCAATCCCGCGAATTTCCTCAACCTCGTGATGCCCCCCGGGGCCAGCATGATCGCGATGACGGAAATTCGCGGCGACCTGATCATCGATAACCATACGACGCAGGTGAACGCGGTTTCCGACGGAGATCTGGTGAGCTTCGAATTCGGCTCCTTTTCCTCCGAGATCGTGATGGGCGACAACTCGACCGTCAACCTGCAGCTCCTGCTGGAAATTGGTACGCATTTCGATCTGATCATGATCGGCGGCAACATGTACGAGATCGCGCAGCTCGAGCAGATCAACGTGCTGCTCGACGACGATCTGGTGATGAGCGGATCGGGTGGCGTCGGACAGGCCGGCGCGGGCCATGTGTCGAGCGAGGACAATCTGCTGTGGAACGAGGCGCATCTGACCAAGGTAGGCATCGACCAGCATATGGAGATGGACGAGCAATATCAGAACGTGCTCGACCAGCTCTCCGAGATCTACGGCGGCCTCGATCCGAACCCGGGCGAAGGCTATTCGATGCCCCCGGGCGCGGCCTTCGACGCGGTCGAAGGGTTGCTGGGCGACGAGCTTCTGGGCGGCCAGATGGCGCTGCGGGTGCTCTATATCGAGGGCGACCTGATCATCCGGGACAACCTCACCCAGATCAACATTCTCGAAGACGCCGACCTGATTTCGCTCGACGGGCCGGGCGAGTTCGACATCGACGCGGGCGGCAACACGCTCGGCAATGTCGGGTCGCTGACCGTCGCGGGCGTCGACAGCACCATCATGGCCGCCGATGGCGTCTATTCCGACGCGGTGATCTGGCAGGCGGGCATGATGGATGACGGCAGCGGTGATCCTCTGGGCCCGACGAGTTCCAGCGAAGGGGCGCTCGCCTCGGAGGCGGTCGCCTTCCTCGCGGACGGGATGATCGAGAACGCGCCGAGTTATGACGACGAGGAATTCCAAGTGCATCCGGGCTCCCAAGGGGGAAGCGGGTCGCTCGATGCATTGCACACGGTTCTGGCCTGACGGGGGCGCGGAACTTCATTTACTAGGGGAACTTCGATGAAAGACAGGACTGACGACGCCGCCGGGGGGCAGGCGAACCGCCAAGATGGTCATGACGCGATGGCTCAGAACGAGGATCGGCAAGAGACCGATCCGACAGAGAAACGGCAGGCGGAAGCCGCAGCGGGCGACGGCCCCGAGGCGGAAGCGCAAGCCGACGAGACCGGCGCGGAGGGGACTGTCGAAACAGTCGCCGCCCGGACGGAGGGTGGTGCTGACGCCCGAAAGGAGGCGGGTCGTGTCCCCGCGCAAAATGCCTCCGGCTCCCCACCGGCGCCACCCTCCACTCCCGCTTTTCACAAGCGTCTCGGCCCGGTGGATTTCACCCGCACGCTGCATGACATGAAAAAGCGGCTGCGGACGAACATGGCCTTCGTCGTGCTGATGACCTGCGCCACGAATATCCTGATCCTCGCGGTGCCGATCTACCTGTTCCAGATTTCCGACCGGGTCTTCACCTCGCGCTCGACCGATACGCTGGTGATGCTGACCATCGTGATCATCGGTGCGATCGTGGTGCAGACGCTGCTCGATGCGGTACGCCGGCTGGTGCTGATGCGCTCGGCGGTGGATGTGGCAGCCCGTCTGGGCGCGCCGGTCCTGTCGGCGGCGGCGCAGGCCTCGCTGCATTCCAATGGGCGCGAATATCAGGTTCTGGGCGATCTCAACGCGCTGCGGAGCTTTCTCGTGTCCGGCACGCTGCTGTCCTTTCTCGACGTGCCCTTCACACCGATCTTCGTACTCGCGGTCTTCCTGATCCACCCGCATCTGGGGACGATCGTGGTCGTGACCGCGCTGATCCTGATGATCTTCGCCTGGATCAACCAGAAGATCACCTCGGAGGGCTTCCGCCGCGCCAATGTCGCGCAGACCAAAGCGAACCTTCACCTCGAGTCGATGTCGCGCAACAGCCAGATCATCAATGCGATGGCGATGATCCCCGAGGCCGTGTCGATTTGGGGCCGCGATACCGCCGCCTCGCTGCGCGCGCAGACCGAGGCGCAGGACCGCAACGTCTTCACCGCCTCCGCGTCGCGGATGTTCCGCCTGTTCACCCAGATCGGGATGCTCGGCTGGGGTGCCTATCTCGCGCTCGACGGGCAGATCACCGGCGGCATGGTGATCGCCGCCTCGATCGTGGCGGGCCGTGCGCTCGCGCCGATCGAAGGTGCGATCGAGGGCTGGAACTCGTTCCTGCTGGCACGCGGCGCCTACGATCGGGTCGGCCAGCTTCTGGCCTCGGCCAAGACCCGCAACGACAAGCTGCGCCTGCCCAAGGTCGAGGGGCGGCTCGATATCGAGCGTCTCCTCTATGTCCCGCAGGGCACCAAGCATGTCGTGCTGAACGCGCTGACCTTCTCGCTCGCGCCGGGCGATCAGCTTGCGATCATCGGCAATTCGGGCGCGGGCAAGACGACGCTCGGCAAGATGCTGGTGGGATCGGTTCTGCCGACCTCGGGGGCGGTGCGGCTGGATCTGATGGACATCCGTAACTGGGACCCGCGGCAATTCGGGGAATGCATCGGCTATCTGCCGCAAGACGTGCAGCTCTTCCCGGGCACGATCAAGCAGAACATCGCCCGGATGCGCGAGGATGCGAGCGACGCCGCGATCCACCGCGCCGCCGCGCTCGCCGATGTGCATGAGATGATCGCCTCGTTGCCGCAGGGCTACGAGACGGTCGTGGCCTCCGACGGCTCACCGCTCTCGGGCGGACAAAAGCAGCGGATCGGTCTGGCCCGCGCCTTCTTCGGCGATCCGAAATTCGTGGTGCTGGACGAGCCGAACTCGAACCTCGACACCCAGGGCGATGCGGCTCTCGTGCGCGCGCTCGGCCATGCGAAGGCGAACGGGATCACGGTGGTCGTGGTCACGCAGAAACCCTCGCTGCTCAGCGCGGTCGACAAGATCATGCTGCTCAACGACGGCAATATCGCGATGTTCGGCTGGCGCGATCAGATGCTCGCGGAACTGGAGCGGCGCAAGCAGGCCAAGGCCCAGCAGGTGCAGCAACAGCGCGCAGCGGCCCAGACCGCCACCGCCGCCGCAAACGCGCACATGCAAGGAGCAACGGCATGACACTCCTTCTGACCAACCCGCTCCAATCCGCCGAGATCCGCGACTGGTCAACCGAGGTCCCGCGCAACATCAAAACGCTCGTCATCGTCGGCATGATGATCTTCGTGATGGCCTTCGGGGGTTTCGGCATCTGGGCCTTCAGCGCGCCGCTCGCCGCCGCCGTGATGGCGCCGGGCTCGTTCGTGGCCACGGGCCGCAACAAGATGATCCAGCACCTCGAAGGCGGGATTATCAAGGAGATCAACGTCTCCGAGGGCGATTTCGTCACCGCTGGAGAGCCGCTCCTTCGCCTCGACGAGACCTCGGCTCTGGCCAATGAACGCGCGCTGTTTCTGCGCCGTGCGCGACTGACGTCGATGGAGGCCCGGATTCAGGCCGAATATGACGGCTGGCGCGAACTGGTCTTTCCGGAATGGCTTCAAGAGGCCCGGCGCGATGCGGAGATCGCCGCGATGATGGACTCGCAGCGCCTCGCTTTCGAGGTGACACGGGCGAAAGTGCAGAGCGAGCTGGACCTTCTGGCCCGCAATATCGCCGCCATGGAAAGCCGCGCGGAAGGCTATCGCGCGCAGTTGATCGCCACGGAGGCCCAGCGCGACCTGTTGGCCCAGGACCATGAGAGCAAGGCGAAACTCTACGAGAGCGGCCTGATCCGGCGGACCGAACTGAATGCCCTGCTGCGCGCTCTGGCCGATGCGGAGGGACAGATCGGACGCCTCAAGGCGGAGATCGGCGAGAGCGAGGAGATGCGCGCGAAATATCAGGCGCAGACCACGCAGACGATCGAAACCCACAAGCAGGCCGCGCTCGATGAGCTGGAGACCGTGCAGGCGGAGCTGGATTCCGTGCGCGAACAAGAGCGCAAGGCCACCTCCATCCTGAAGCGCGTCGTGATCGACAGTCCCGTTTCCGGCACCGTGGTGCGCCTGAACTATTCCGGCGCGGGCGGCGTGATCGAGGCGGGCAAGGTGATCGCCGAGATCCTGCCCTCGGAAGCGCCGCTGATCATCGAGACGATGATCGCACGTACCGATATCGACGCGATCAAGGTCGGACAGGAGGCCTCGGTGCGGCTTTCGGCTCTCAACCAGCGCACGACGCCGATCCTGATCGGGGAGGTCTATTACATCTCCGCCGACGCGATCGTGGAGCGCTCGGGCGAGCATCCGCGCGAGGTCTATATCGCCCGCATCCGCCTGCCCGCCTCGGAACTGCGCCGGGTGCCGGGCTTCGCGCCGATGCCCGGTATGCCGGTCGAAGTGATGATCCAGACCGCGTCGCGGACCTTCGCCCAATACATCGCGAAACCGGTGGTGGATTCGATGAACCGCGCTTTCCGCGAGCATTGAGGGGTCGATCCGGCGGAAAACCGGCCTGAAGGCGTCGCTCCCAAGGGGGCGGCGCCTTTCCCATTCACATAAACCATTCCAGATACTTACATAACAATTTAGAGTCCTTCTAAATTCCTGACAAAAATAATCGATCACGAAGCCGGGAAAATACCAGACTTCATTTGTCAGAGATCAATTTCCAGACTATCTCCTGTCTATAGGAAGCGAAGAATGACTCGCGACCCGTCACGGAGGTGCCCTTATGAAGGCCAGCCCTATCGAGAACGAAACCTGCAAATGCGCGCTGCCGCTTGGCCAGTGCCGTCGTGGGTTCCGGGGCACTCTGGTTTCCGTCTGCCCGCTTGCCGGGAAAGACGGCTATGACGCGGACGAGTTGGAACTGCGCCTGCTGGAGCTTGGCTTCATCGAGGGCGCTTCGGTCCACATCCTTCACGAAGGTCCGTTCGGGCGCGATCCGATCGCGGTGCGCGTGAACGACACCACCGTCGCTCTGCGGCGTGCCGAGGCGATGGCCATCCTCGCGGAATGACGTCGGCACCTGCCATAAACCAGCCCAAAGCCTCTCAGACCGACCCCGACGCCCAGCCGATCGAGGCCGCGCTCGTCGGCGCGCCCAATTGCGGCAAGACGGCGCTGTTCAACGCGATGACCGGCGCGACGCAGAAGGTCGGCAATTATTCCGGCGTGACCGTGGAGCGCAAAGTCGGCGTGGCCACCACGCCTGCGGGGCGCAAGTTCGCGCTGATCGACCTGCCGGGCACGCATAGCCTGCGCGCCCGCTCCCCCGATGAGGAAGTGACCCGCGACGTACTGCTGGGCCAGCGCCCCGGCGAGCGTGTCCCCGATATGATCCTCGCGGTGGGCGATGCGACCAACCTGCGCGGTGCGCTGCGTCTGGTCTCGGAGCTCAAGAAGATCGGTCTGCCGATCGTGATGATCCTGAACATGATCGACATCGCGCGCCATCGCGGGTTGCAGATCGACCATGTCGCGCTGAGCGAGGAGCTGGGCATCCCGGTGATCCCCGCGACCGCCGTCCGCCGCGGCGGGCTGGACGAGCTGTGGTCCGCAGTGGATCCGATGCTGGAAGCCGGCCTCGACGACCCGCAACCGTCGAGCTGGGCCGTTCCCAGCACCCATGACATGCGGGTCTCGATGCGCGAGGCCGAGCGGTTGGTGAAGACCCATGTGATCCAGCCGCCCGAGCCGGATACGATCTCTGCCAAGATCGACCGCGTGGTGCTCAACCCGATTGCGGGGCCGATCATTCTCCTCGCGGTTCTCTTCGTGATGTTTCAGGCGGTCTTTTCATGGGCCGCGCCGTTCATGGATGCGATCGACTGGGCCTTCAGCTCTCTGGGCGTGCTGGTGGCGCAGGTGATGCCCGAGGGGCTGGTGCAAAGCTTCATCTCGGACGGGCTGATCGCGGGCATCGGCTCGGTCATCATCTTCCTGCCGCAGATCCTGTTCACCTTCCTCTTCATCCTGCTGCTGGAAGATTTCGGCTACATGGCGCGGGCGGCCTTCCTGATGGACCGGATCATGGGCCGCGCAGGGCTGAACGGGCGGGCCTTCATCCCGCTTCTGTCGAGCTTCGCCTGCGCGATCCCCGGCATCATGGCGGCGCGGGTGATCGACAACAAACGCGACCGGCTGACGACGATCCTCGTGGCGCCGCTGATGACATGCTCGGCACGCATTCCCGTCTATACGCTGATCATCGCGGCCTTCATCCCGAACACGAAAGTCCTCGGCGGGCTGAGCCTGCAGGGGCTGGTGATGTTCGGCCTCTACGCCGCGGGTGTGTTCTCGGTGCTCGCGGTGGCCTTCGTCGCGCGCTACCTCTTTGCCCGCGAAGAGCGCTCGGCGCCGCTGATGCTCGACCTGCCCGATTACAAGATGCCGATCCTGCGCAATATCGCGCTGGGGCTTTACCAGCGCGCGCGGGTCTTCCTGCGCCGCGCGGGCACGGTGATCTTCTGGGCGATGGTGGTGATCTGGGTCCTGTCGACCTTCCCGATGACCCCCGAAGGCGCGACGCAGCCCGCGATCAACTATTCCTTCGCCGCGATGATCGGCAAGTTCGTCGCCCCGATCCTCGCGCCTCTGGGCTTCAACTGGCAGATCGCCGTGGCGCTGGTGCCGGGCATGGCCGCGCGCGAAGTCGCGGTCGCAGGGCTGGCCACGGTCTATGCAGTGGGCGGCGAGAACGGGCTGATCCACACGCTCACCGATCAGTGGAGCCTCGGCACCGCGCTGGCGCTGCTCGCATGGTATATCTTCGCGCCGCAATGCATCTCCACCCTGGCGGTGATCCGGCGCGAGGCGGGCTCGGCGAAATGGATGTGGGTCGCAGTGGTCTACATGTTCGCGCTGGCCTATCTCGCAGCCTTCGCAACCTATCAGATTTCCGCGCTGCTCGGCGCGGGCTGAGCGCGCGCGCCCGGCCCCTTCAATGGATGGTGAGGCGCGGTGAGCGATTTGCCGCCTTGAGTTTCGCGCCCCGATCCGGATGATGCCGCCCGACAGTCACGAAACAGAGAGCCTTCGCATGAACCATCGCCGCCTCGCTGCCCTCGCGGGCCTCATCGCCCTGATACTGCCGCAGATGGCTGCCGCCCATATCACCTCGACCGGGTCGGGCGGGTTCACCGCGGGGTTCGAGCATCCACTCTCGGGTTATGACCATTTCCTCGCGATGTTCGCCGTGGGCCTCTGGGGCGCGCAGATGGGTGGACGTCAGGTCTGGCAATTGCCGGTGACCTTCCCGCTGATCATGGTCGTGGGCGGCGTGATCGGCATTCTCGGCCTGCCGCTGCCGGGGATCGAGATCGGGATCGCGCTGTCGATCGTGGTGCTCGGCCTCGCCATCGCCGCCGGGTGGAAACCCTACGAATGGGTGGCGCTGGCGATCATTTCGGTCTTCGCGCTCTATCACGGCTATGCGCATGGGGCGGAACTGCCGCTGGCCGCCGACCCGGCCGATTTCGCGATCGGCTTCGTGCTGGCGACCGGGATGATCCACGTGATCGGCGTCGGCGTCGGCCTCATCCTCGAGCCGATCCGGGGCGGGCAACTCTCGCGCGGGCTGGGTGCGATCATCGCGGTGGTCGGGCTCGGCTTCCTTGCGCTGGCGCTGGGTTACCTGCAATCTCAGCTCGGGTTCCTGCAAGGTGGGCTAAGCCTCTTTGGCCATTGATTTTTCGCATAACCGTTCCGGCCTCGGCTGGCTGCGTCACCTCTGGGTGCTGGCCGGGCTGACCGCCCTGATCGTGCTGGCGGTAATCCCGCCTGCAGACCGCGGCGAGACCGGCGCGTGGCTGATCCGCGACGCGGTCGCGATCGAACGGCTGTTCCCGCTCTTCGGCTTCGGGATCGCGCTGGCCTTGGTCGGGCGGCGCGCCGTGCTGATCGCGGCGCTCCTTTGGGCGGTCGGGATCGCGCTCGGCTTTACCTTCCGCATCGAGCTGATGGCCGCGTTGCAACAACTCCCCGGCGCGATCACGCATCACTTCCTGACCATGCCGATCTCGGCCATCGCCATTGGCGCGACGCTCGCCCTGGGACGTTGGTCGCGGACCGCACTGATCGTGCCTGCGGGCTTTGTGCTGGGGGTGATGTATGCGCTCTCGGTGAAGCTGTCCGATCCGAGCTATGGCGGCAAACCGTGGGTCTTCCTCGCCGGGGTCGGGCTGGGCGTCTGGCTGATCGGTGCGGTTTATCTGGTGCTGCGCAGCTGGCAGGCGCGCTGGTTCGAGATCGCGGGCCGGATCGTCGGCAGCTGGCTCGTCGCGATCGGGCTGCTTTACGGCGGGGTCGCGCTGATGGGTGGCAAGCTCAAGCCCAAGAATGCCGATCCCTCGACCGCGGCCTCCGAGAACGCGCCCGCCGCAGATGCCGCCGTGCCCGAGGCCGATGCTTTCCCGAGCTTCGGCGCGCCACCGCCCGCCGCCCCGCCGGGCAGCAAGAAACCGGATTTCCAGCCGTGATCCGCCGCACTGTTCTCACCCTCGCCGGTCTGATCGGACTACTGCCGGGTCTCGCGAACGCCCACCCGGAAGACGAAATCCTGATCCGCCTGCTCGTCGGCATGGCGAGCGGCAAAGTCACCCATATTGGCGAGAGCTGGACTTTCGACCCGACCGTTTCGGACTGGCTGATCCAGACCTTCGACAAGAATGGCGACGGAGCGTTCACAGGAGACGAGTTGGCTCCGCTGCAAGATGCGGCGAAGCAGAATTCGGAAGGCTCGTTCTTCTACACCCGGTTCTGGAAAGGGGCCGAGCAACTGCCCGACCCGCAGATTTACGGTTTTCAGGCGACGGTGAAGGATGGGGCCGTCACGATGGCCTTCGCGCTCGCCCTGCCCCAGGCCGAGAATCCGAACGATCTGCGCATCGAGATGTATGACCCCGAGAACCTGACCGGACTGGTGCCGGTGAAATCCAACCCGGTCGTGATCCGGGGCTTGGCCGACGGCGCGACCTGCGTGCCGAACGTGTCGGTCAACCAACCGGATGTGCATGGCGGGCCGGACAATATCCCGATCGCGCTGACGCTGGCTTGTAACGGGTGAACTTGGAGGGGGCGCTGCCCCCGCGCTGACGGCCCTTCGCTTGCGCTTCGGGCATTCGGCGGGGCGTCCTTCCACTGGAAGGCCGCTGATCCCGCCTCACCCCCCGGGATATTTCCACCAAGAGGAAGAAGCTAGTCGGCCTTGAGCTTCGGGGCGGGTTTTGGTTCCGCCAAGGGCGTGTCCGAGAAGCGGATCGGCGTGCGGATACCGGGGATGCCCTCGGCCTCGATCCGCATCCCGCGCGCCTCAACCTGCGGGTCGGCGAAGACCTGATCGACAGAGTTGATCGGCCCTGCGGGGACCGTCGCCTTTTCGAGCGCGGCGAGCAGATCGGCACGCGGCCATTGCGCGAGCGCAGGGAAGAGGGCCGCGCGCATCGCCTCACGATTGGCGACGCGCGCTTCGTTCGTGGCGAAGTCCGGGTTGGTTGCAAGGTCGAGGCCCAGCACCTCGCAAAGCCGCCGGAACTGCCCGTCATTGCCGACTGCGAGGATCAGATCGCCGTCCTTGGCGCTCACGACCTCGTAGGGCGCGATGTTGGGATGGGCATTGCCCAGACGCTGCGGCGCGTTGCCGGTCGCGAGGAAGTTCATCCCCTGATTGGCGAGCACGCCCACCGCGCAATCCAGAAGCGCCATGTCGACGAGTTGCCCGCGCCCGGTGCGCTGTCGTGCGGCCAAAGCTGCCTGAATGCCGATCACCGCGTAGAGCCCGGTGAAGATATCGGCGAAGGCGACGCCCACCTTTTGCGGCTGGCCTTGCGGGTCGCCGGTCAGGTCCATCCAGCCCGCCATGCCCTGGATCAGGAAGTCATAGCCCGCGCGGCTGGCATAAGGACCGTCCTGCCCGAAACCGGTGATCGAGCAATAGACGAGACGCGGATTGATCGCCGAAAGGCTCTCGTAGTCGAGCCCGTATTTCTTGAGCCCGCCGAGTTTGAAGTTCTCGATCACCACGTCGGCGTCCTTGACCAGATCGCGCACAATCTTCTGGCCTTCCTCGGTGCGAAAATCTGCCACGACCGAAATCTTCCCGCGATTGGTGGCGTGGAAATAGGCGGCCGAGCGGCCCTCCGGCCCGTCGCCTTCGCGCGCGATGAAGGGCGGGCCCCAGCGGCGGGTATCGTCGCCTTCGGGCGCCTCGACCTTGATCACCTCGGCGCCGAGATCGGCGAGCACCTGACCGGCCCAGGGACCGGCCAGAATGCGCGCCAGCTCGACGACTTTCACACCTTCCAGCGGGGCCATCAGAAGAAGGCCTGCAGGCCCGTTTGCGCGCGACCCAGGATCAGCGCGTGGACGTCATGGGTACCCTCGTAGGTGTTCACCGTCTCGAGATTGACCATGTGGCGGATCACCTGAAACTCGCCCGAGATCCCGTTGCCGCCATGCATGTCGCGGGACATCCGCGCGATGTCCAGCGCCTTGCCGCAGTTGTTGCGCTTGATGAGCGAGATCATCTCGGGCGCGGCATCGGCCTCGTCCATCAGGCGACCCACCTGCAGCGCAGCTTGCAGACCCAAAGTGATTTCGGTCTGCATATCGGCGAGCTTCTTCTGGAAGAGCTGCGTCTGCGCCAGCGGCTTGTTGAACTGCTTGCGGTCGAGCCCGTATTGGCGCGCGGCGTGCCAGCAGAACTCGGCCGAGCCCATCACGCCCCAGGCGATGCCGTAGCGTGCGCGGTTGAGGCAGCCGAACGGACCTTTCAGCCCCTCGACATGCGGCAGCAGCGCGTCTTCGCCGACTTCGACGCCGTCCATGACGATCTCGCCGGTGATCGAGGCGCGCAGGCTCAGCTTCTGCCCGACCTTCGGCGCGCTCAGCCCCTTCATGCCCTTCTCCAGCACGAAGCCGCGGATCTTGCCGCCATGGGCTTCGGACTTCGCCCAGACGACGAAGACATCCGCGATCGGCGAGTTGGTGATCCACATTTTCGAGCCGGTGAGGCGGTAGCCGCTGTCAGTCTTCTCGGCACGAGTCTTCATGCCCGCCGGGTCCGAGCCCGCATCGGGTTCGGTCAGGCCGAAACAGCCGATCCACTCGCCCGAGGCCAGCTTCGGCAGGTATTTCTGGCGCTGCTCCTCCGAGCCATAGGCGTAGATCGGATACATCACGAGGCTGGATTGCACCGACATCATCGAGCGGTAGCCGCTATCGACCCGCTCGATCTCGCGCGCGATCAGCCCGTAGGAGACATAGCCCGCGCCGATCCCGCCATATTCCTCAGGGATGGTCGCGCCCAAGAGCCCCATCTCGCCCATCTCGCGGAAGATCGATGGGTCAGTGGTCTCACTCTCGAAGGCCTCGATCACGCGCGGCTGCAGCTTGTCCTGCGCATAGGCGCGGGCCGCATCGCGCAGCATCCGCTCGTCTTCGCTCAGCTGGGTTTCCAGACGCAGCGCGTCGTCCCAGGTGAACTTGCCCAGATCGGGGGCATCCTTGGCTTTGAGCGTGGGGCGGTCGGTCATGGCGGGTCCTCGGAGGCTGTCTTTCGTTGCGTCGGACTCTAGGCATCGGGGCGCGGACCGCAAACGATTAAATTTGCGAAGATGATGAGTTTTGCGCATGATCTCCTAGACCAAATCGGAGCACCCTCGCGACCATGCGCAAGAGCTATACCCCGACGATCAACGAGCTGCAGGCCTTCGCGGCCTGCGCGCGCCTCGGCACGACGACGCGGGCTGCGGCGGAGTTGAACCTGACGCAATCGGCGGTGTCGCGCTCGCTCGGGACGTTGGAAGAGCGGCTGGGCGTGGCGCTGTTCGACCGGGTGCGCAAGCGGCTGTCTCTTTCGCCTCCGGGTCAGGTTTTTCTGGCGCAGGCCGAAGAAATTCTGCGCCAGATCGACCGGGCCGCGATGGGGGCGATGGCTTTCGGCGGCGCGCGGGCGGTGCTGCGCATGGCGGTGCTGCCGAGCTTTGCGCGCTCTTGGCTGATCCCGCGGCTGGCAGGGTTCGAGGCCGCGCAGCCGGAGGTGAGCCTCGATCTGAGCGCGCGGCTCTTGCCTGTGGAGTTCGAGCATGAGCCCTTCGATCTGGCGATCATGCGCTCAAGGCATGAACCGGCAGGGGCTGAGGTCGAAAATCTGGTAGCGGAGGAATTGATCGTGGTGGCCGCGCCGAAGCTGATGGCGGGGCGGGCGGCGCTGGAGGACGACGCGCTACTGGCCCTGCCGCTGTTGCAGCAATCGACGCGCCCGACGCTCTGGCTCGACTGGTTTCGCGAAAGCGGGCGCGACGCGCGCCATATCCTGCGCGGCGCGCGATTCGATCATTTCGACATGATCCTCGATGCGGCGAGCGCGGGTATGGGCCTCGGGCTGGTGCCCGCGATCATCGCCGAAGGAGCGCTGGCCTCGGGGCGGCTGGTGCAGGCGACGCCGCGCCGGTTTGCGACGGGCGAGAATTACGCGCTGATCCTGCCCGAGCGCGCGCGGGAGGCGCCGCATGTCAGCGCCTTCCGCGATTGGTTGCGGGCCGAGATCGGCGCTTAGTCGAAGACGATGACCTGCCGGATCGCTTCGCCCGCGGCGAGCCGCTCGAAACCTTCGTTGATGTCCTCGAGCTTGAGGCGATGGGTCATCAGGTCCGGGATCGGCAGCTGCCCCTGCACCATCATCTGCGCGAAACGCGGGATGTCGCGGACCGGCACGCAGGAGCCCATGTAAGAGCCCTTCAGCGCGTGCTCGTTCGCGGTCAGCGACACGGCCGGGATCTTGAATTCGGCCTGCGGGTTCGGCAGGCCCGCCGTGACGGTCGTGCCGCCGCGCCGGGTGATGGCATAGGCGAATTGCAGCGCCGGGGCCGCGCCGGCCAGCTCGACCGCGAGATCGACGCCGCCGCCGGTGAGGTCGCGCAGTTTTTGCACCGCCCCTTCCTCGGTCGGGTCGATGACATGGGTCGCACCAAGCTTCAGCGCGAGGTCGCGCTTGTCCTCTGCAAGATCGACGGCGACGATGGTGCGCGCGCCCGCCGCAACCGCGCCCAGAAGCCCCGCGAGGCCGACGCCGCCGAGGCCGATGATCGCGCAGCTTTGGCCGGTCTTCAGCCCGCCCGAGTTCAGCACCGCGCCGACGCCCGTCAGCACCGCGCAGCCCAGAAGGGCCGCCTGATCGAGCGGGATCGATTTGTCGATCTTCACGCAGGAGGCCTCGGAGACGACAGCATAATCGGAGAAGGCCGAGACGCCGATATGGTGGTTCACATGCTCGCCCGCGACCGAGATGCGCTTCGATCCGGTGATCAGGCTGCCTTTGCCCGCTGCAACGGCGGCAGGCTCGCAAAGCGCAGGCCGCCCCTCGGCGCAGGGCACGCAATGGCCGCAGGAGGGGGCGAAGACGAGAACGACGTGATCGCCCGGTGCGAAGCGGGTGACATGCGGTCCGACCGCCTCAACCACGCCGGCCGCCTCATGGCCCAGCGCCACGGGCATATCGCGCGGGCGGTCGCCGTTGATAACGGACAGGTCGGAGTGGCAGAGGCCCGCAGCCGACATCTTGATGAGCAGCTCACCCGGACCGGGATCGTCCAGCTCGGCCTCGACGATCTCCAGCGGCTTGCTGTCGGAATAAGGGCGCGCTTTGCCCATTTCGCGCAGAAGTGCGATCCGCGTTTTCATTCTTGCTCCTCCCCAAAACGATTTGGCGCAGCTTGGGAAAGTTCGGCGGAAGTGTCCATGCCCCCTTTGACGACGGGTCAGGCGATCACGGTGAAAGGCGCGTCCAGAGGGTGCTCTTCGAGGTTCGCGCTCTCGCCGATCCGGTCGACCACGGCGAAAAGGCCGGGCGCTGCGAGCGGCGTCAGCACCCCGTGCCAGGTGCCGCGATGGAGGTTGATCCCCTGCGCACCATTGGTGAGAAACGCGCGCGGCGTGCCGGGCTTACCGTCCGCATCAGGGGCGACGATCACGAGGAACGGGTCCGCGCCCATCGGGAGAAAAGCCTGCGAGCCTTCGGGGTGCCGCTCCAGCAGATCGCAGAGATAAGGCAGCGCGCGCGGCTCTGCCTTGAAGATCGAAATGCCGGCGCGGCCACCCGTCTCCGCCCCGAAATCGAGCTGCGCGCGGTCGTGATAGCGCCCGCAGAGCCCCGCATTGATGATCTTGTCGGGGTCGCCTGCGGCGTCGAGCACATCGCCGAACTGGATGAAAGCTTCGGGTGTCAGCGGTTCGGCCTTGATCTGCATGGCGCGCCTCCGGGGTCTGGCGGAAGAGAGGGGGCGCTGCCCCCTCACCCCCGGGATATTTCAACCAAGCCGAAAGGGGATCAGCCCGAGATGGGCGAGCCGAGCTTCGGGTGGCGGTTTACGTCCTTATAGAGCAGGTAGCGGAACGGGCGGCGGCCCGCGGCGTAGCAGGCTTGCGGGCAGAAGGCGCGCAGCCACATGAAATCGCCCTCTTCGACCTCGATCCAGTCCTGATTGAGCAGGTAGACGCCCCGGCCCTGCAGCACGAAGATGCCGTGCTCCATCACGTGGGTTTCCGCGAAGGGAATGGTTCCGCCCGGCATGAAGGTCACGATATTGACGTGCATGTCGTGGCGCAGATCGTTCGGATCGACGAAGCGCGAGGTCGACCAGTAGCCCGAGGTATTGGGCATCTCGAGCGGCGGCTTGTCCTGATCGGCGGTGACGAAGCTTTCCGGCGCGTCGATGCCGGGCACGCGCTCGTAGCGTTTGCGGACCCAGACGAAGGTGCCGGGCGTGTCCTGATCGTTGGCGACCGACCATTGCGCGCCCGGCGCGAGATAGGCGTAGCCGCCCGCGTCCAGCTCATGGCCGACACGCTCGATCACGAGGCGGATGTGACCGGCGAGCACGAAGATCACGCTCTGGCCCTCGGGGTCGGGTTCGGGATTGTCCGAGCCGCCACCCGGCGCGACTTCGACGACCAGTTCGGCGAAGGTCTCGGCAAAGCCGGAGAGCGGACGGGCGAGCACCCAGGCGCGGGTGTTCTGCCAGCCGGGCAGCAGCGAGATCGTGATATCTGACAGCACCCCGCGCGGGATCACCGCGTAGGAAGTGTTGAATTGGGCGCGCTCGCGGGCGCGCTGGTTCTGATCGGGCAAACCGCCCGTCGGGGCGTAATAGGTGTATTCCATCAAAGGTCCATGGCGTTCAGGCGATGCCACGCGATCCGCTCGACCTGTTTGCAGGCCTCGAGGAATTCCGTCTCGCGGTCTTGGTCAAGCCGGCAGCGGAAGGCGTGGAGGATTGACGCCTTCGTATTGTCTTTTACGGCGATGATGAAGGGGAAACCGAATTTTTCGGTATAGGCGGCGTTGAGAGCCTCGAATGTGGCGCGCTCTTCATCGGTCAGCGCATCGAGCCCGGCGCTGGCCTGCTCGGAGGTGCTTTCGGCGGTGAGGCGCTTGGCCTGCGCGAGTTTGCCCGCGAGATCCGGGTGCGCGGTCAGCACGCCTAGGCGTTCGGCCTCCGACGCCGAGCGGAAGATGCGGGCCAGCGCCGAGGCCACGCCTTCGAGGCAGTCATGCGCCGGGCCGAGCTCCAGATCGAAGGCACGCTGCGCGATCCAGGGCGAATGTTCGTAGATGCCGCCGAAGGCTTCGACGAAACGCTCCCGGCTCATCTGGCTCGGGCGCTCGCGGCGCGTGTGGGGGTGGGTCGCAGCCCAATGCGCGGCGATCTCTCCACGGGTCGCGAACCAGACGCCCTCATGCGACAGCGCGTAATCGAGGAACCGTTTCAGCCCTGCCACTTTGCCGGGCCGCCCGATCAGGCGGTTATGCAGACCGACCGAGAACATCTTCGGCGCGCCGTCCAACCCTTCGGCATAGAGCGTGTCGAAACTGTCCTTGAGATACTGGAAGAACTGTTCGCCCTCGATATAGCCCGGCGCGGTGGCGAAGCGCATATCGTTGGCCTCCAGCGTGTAGGGGATCACGAGCTGGTCGCGCGCGCCGACCTCGAGCCAATAGGGCAGATCGTCGTCATAGGTGTCGGAAATCCAGTCGAAACCGCCCTCTTCGGCGGTCAGCCGCACCGTGCTGGCCGAGCAACGCCCGGTATACCAGCCGCGCGGACGCTCTCCGACGACCTCGGTGTGCAAGCGGATGGCTTCGGCGATCTGGCGGCGCTCTTCGTCTTCCGCCATGTCCTTGTGCTCGACCCATTTGAGGCCATGCGAGGCGATCTCCCAGCCCGCTTCCTTCATCGCGGCGACCTGTTCGGGGGCGCGGACCAGCGCGGTCGCGACACCGTAGATCGTCAGTGGCACGTTGAGCCCGGTGAACAGCCGGTGCAGCCGCCAGAAGCCTGCGCGCGCACCGTATTCGTAGATCGACTCCATGTTCCAGTGCCGCTGGCCGGGCCATTGCGCGGCGCCTGCGATATCGGACAGGAACGCCTCGGAGGCCGCGTCGCCATGCAGGACGTTGTTCTCGCCGCCCTCCTCGAAATTGAGCACCATCGAGATCGCCACGCGCGCCTCGCCCGGCCAATGCGGATCGGGGGTCGTGCGGCCATAGCCGCGCAGGTCGCGGGGGTAGCGGGTCATCGAGAGGCTCCTGTCATCAGATCGGACCGAGACAGCAAAGAGCAAAACGCGGGGAAGGGAAAGGGGGTCTGACCTATCGCTGCGGATCAGACCGCAGCGATGGTGGCCTCGACCGCCTTCTTCCACGCGGCGTAGCGCGCTTCGCGTTTCGCTTCGTCCATCTCGGGGGCGAAGTTGCGATCGAGCGCCCAGCCCTTCGCGAACTCGTCCGGCTCGGGATAAATCCCCGCCTTGTAGCCCGCGAGCCATGCCGCGCCGAGTGCCGTTGTCTCCAACACTTCGGGCCGGTCGACAGGCGCGCCTAGGATGTCCGACAGGAACTGCATCGCCCAATCGGAGGCCGTCATGCCACCATCGACGCGCAGGGTCGGGCGCGCGTCGTCGGACCAATCCGCCTGCATCGCCTCCAAGAGATCACGGGTCTGGAAGCCGACCGATTCCAGCGCCGCACGCGCGAACTCGGCGGGGCCGGAGCTGCGGGTCAGGCCGAAGACCGCGCCGCGGCAATCGGGGTT
This sequence comes from Thioclava sp. ISO4, assembly GCF_058105145.1. NCBI lineage: Bacteria > Pseudomonadati > Pseudomonadota > Alphaproteobacteria > Rhodobacterales > Paracoccaceae > Thioclava > Thioclava sp. ISO4. The sequence continues at coordinate 914,437 of NZ_CM176571.1, read as the reverse complement.
CCAGTAGGGCGCGCCGAGGCCGGTGAAGGCGGGCACGATGATCACGTCCTGCTCGGGGTCGGACTGCTCGGCCAGCGCCTGAGTCTGATCGGCGGCTTCGATGATCTTCAGCCCGTCGCGCAGCCATTGCACCACGGCCCCCGCGACGAAGATCGAACCTTCGAGCGCGTAGATGACCTTGCCGTCGAGCTGATAGGCGATGGTCGTCAGCAGGCGGTTCTCGGACCGCACCATCTGATCGCCGGTATTGAGAAGCGCGAAGCAGCCCGTGCCATAGGTCGATTTCAGCATGCCCGGCTTGAAACAGGCCTGCCCCACCGTGGCGGCTTGCTGATCGCCCGCGACGCCGAGGATCGGGATTTCCGCACCGAACAGGTCGGACTGCGTCACGCCGAACTCGGCGGCGCAATCCTTGACCTCGGGCAGCATCTCCATCGGCACGCCGAGCTTGGCGGCGATGGTCGTCGACCAGCGGCCCTTGGCAATATCGTAGAGCATCGTGCGCGCGGCATTGGTGGCGTCGGTCACATGCGATGTGCCGCCGGTCAGTTTCCAGATCAGCCAGCTGTCGATCGTGCCGAAGGCGAGCTTGCCCGCCTCGGCCCTCTCGCGCGCGCCGTCGACGTTTTCCAGCAGCCAGCGCAGTTTCGTCGCCGAGAAATACGGATCGACGATCAACCCGGTGCGCGCGGTCACAGTCTCTTCGAACCCGTCCTCGCGCAGCTCGCGACAGAATTCGGCGGTGCGGCGGTCCTGCCAAACGATGGCGTTATGGATCGGTTCTCCGCTCTCGCGATCCCAGACCAGCGCCGTCTCGCGCTGGTTGGTGATGCCTATGCCGGAGATGTCGGAAGCCTCGACCCCGGCCTTCTCGATGGCCCCGCGCACGGTCGCCAGCACGCTGTCCCAGATCTCCTCGGCATCATGCTCGACCCAGCCGGAATGCGGGAAGTGCTGCGTGAATTCCTGCTGCGCGCTCGCCACGGGGCGCAGCGCATCGTCAAAGACGATCGCGCGCGTCGACGTGGTGCCTTGGTCGATTGCAAGAATGTAGGTCATGAAGTCCTCCCGTTTCGCGCGTCAGCCTGCGTGCTCCTCCAGCCACGCGGCGACAGAGTTGACCTGATCGGTATCGAGCCGCAAGCCCAGCTTGGTGCGCCGCCAGATCACGTCCTCGACCTTGCGCGCCCATTCCTTGTCGACCAGCCAGCGCAGCTCGGCCTCGGTCAGCGTGCCGCCGAAATCGCGGCCCAGATCGCCCAGCGCTTTGGCGTCGCCAAAGATATCCCAGGACTCGGTGCCGTAATGGCGGATCATCCGCTCGGCCCATTTGCGATCCACGAAGGGGTAATCCTGCGAGAGCTTGGCGATCTTGGCGCCGACCTCTTCGGGGGCGAAATCGCCACCCGGCAGGCGCGCGCCTTTCGTCCATTGACCGCCCATGCCGGGCAGATGCGGGCGCAGCTTGCCCAGCGCGTCTTCGGCCAGACGACGGTAGGTCGTGATCTTGCCGCCGAAGACATGCAGGGCCGCCGGTTGCCCGGTCGGCGCATCGAGTGAGAGAACATATTCGCGCGTCGCCGCCGTCGCGGAACTCGCGCCGTCTTCATAGAGCGGGCGCACGCCGGAATAGGTCCAGACCACATCGTCGGGCGTGACCTCTTCCTTGAAATACTCGGACGCGAAGTCGCACAGGTAATCGCGCTCGGCCTCGGTGCATTCGGCGGCGAGCGGCGAGTCCTCATGGGCGGCCTCGGTGGTGCCGATCAGGGTGAAGTCCTGCTCATAGGGGATCGCGAAGATGATCCGCCCGTCCGCGCCCTGGAAGAAGTAGCACTTGTCGTGATCGTAGAGTTTGCGAGTCACGATATGGCTGCCGCGCACGAGACGGATATGCTCGCGGCTGGCGCTGCCCATCGTACCTTTCAGGATCTGCTCGACCCACGGGCCGCCGGCATTGACCACGGCGCGGGCCATATGCTCCTCGCGCCCGTTCGGGCCTTCGGTCACGATCACCCAATGGCCGCCGTCGCGATGCGCCTCGACCACCTTGGTCTGCACGCGAATGTCGGCGCCATGCGCCTCGGCGTCGCGGGCATTGAGTACGACGAGCCGGGCATCCTGCACCCAGCCATCGGAATATTCGAACGCATGGGTGAAGCTGTCCTTCAGCGGCGCGCCCTCCGGGGCGTTGCGCAGGTCGAGCCGCTTGGTACCCGGCAGCAGCCCCTGCCCGCCGAGATGGTCATAGAGGAACAGCCCCGAGCGGATCATCCAGGACGGGCGCTTGCCCTTCATCCACGGCATGACGGTGGAGAGCATTTTCGAGACCGGCGTATCGCTCTCGAAACGCATATCGGCGCTATAGGGCAGCACGAAGCGCATCGGCCATGAGATATGCGGCATCGCGCGGATCAGCACCTCGCGCTCGGACAGCGCCTCGCGGACCAGTTTGATCTCGAGATATTCGAGGTAGCGCAGCCCGCCGTGGAACAGCTTGGTCGAGGCCGAAGAGGTCGCCTGCGCAAGGTCGCCCATCTCGGCCAGACGCACCCGTAGCCCCCGTCCGGCCGCGTCGCGCGCGATCCCGCAGCCGTTCACCCCGCCGCCGATCACGAAGAGATCTACTGCTTGTGGCATTTTGCGTACTCCCGCTAGCGCCTGTCGCTCATTCGCAATGAGGCGCGTCAAGTTTTAGGCGCGATAACTTTCGTTATTGCCACATATAATATATTTTCGCGCAAAATCGAGCACGAAAGCACCTTTTCGCTTGCACCCACGCGCCCATCACGAAACTTTTAAGAAGCATTTCGGATGCATATAATCGCACCTACGGCCTGCTTCACCTTTGGCAGGTCCGGCGGGTGTCCATGTGGCTAACTCGTCTCGGATGTTGATCGAGATTAAGGTCAAGGCTTGGAGAATGGCTTACGTTGGGTCATTCTTGTCGCGACATAGACTGGATAAAAGCATGTTCGATCACGAAACAGAATTGGAGATCGGGCTTGCATCAGGGATGCTGGTGCGTATCGACCCGAAAGGCGCGCGACTGACAAGCCTGGCCCTGCCAGGTTCCAATGGACCCGTCGAACTTCTCATCGGCCCGGACCCCGTGCAGACCACGCGCAGCTTCCACGGGGCGACGATAGGACGTTACGCGAACCGCATCGCCGGAGCAAAATTCACGCTCGATGGCGAGCAATTCCAGCTCGATGCAAATGAAAACGGGAACTGCCTTCATGGCGGTGGTCAGGGGTTCGACCAATGCGACTGGAAGGTCGTCGCGCATTGGATCAACGCGGCGACACTGCAGCTCGAAAGCCCGGATGGAGATCAGGGCTTTCCCGGCAATCTCGTCGCGGAGGTGAGCTTCGCGGTATCGGACCCTGCCACCTTGAACATCACCTACCGGGCGCGCTGCGACCGTGCCTGCCCGGTCTCGCTGACCTCGCACGGGTATTTCAATCTCGCAGGCGGCGGCTCGATCGCCGACCACCAGTTGAAGCTCAACGCCGATCAGGTGCTGGAGATCGATGCCGAGACCTTGCCCGTCGGCGCACCGCGCGACGTGGCTGGCACACGCTTCGACTTCCGCGAACCGGCGCCGGTGCCGGGACCGGATGGCGCGGGCTTCGATCACAACTTCTGTCTCCGCCCCGGCGCGATGCGCGAGGTGGCGGTGCTGAGCGATCCGGCCTCCGGACGCAGTATGACGATGCTGAGCAACCAGCCCGGATTGCAGGTCTACACCGCACCGTCCGGAGACAGCTTCAACGCGATCTGTCTGGAGCCGCAAGCCTGGCCCGACGCGCCCAATCACCCCGAATTCCCCTCGGCGATCCTGCGACCGGGCGTGGAATATGTGAACCGGATCCGGCTGCAATTCTCGGGCTGAGTTCTGCGACGCCGCGCCGATCGCTATGGCGCGGCGCGAGGTAGATCAGGTCAAACCCCGCAACGCGGCACCGGCTTGACGGTAGCGATCGTAACCCTCGTCGAAGGCCTCGCGCAACGCGGGCACCGGCTCGATCGTCGCGGCGATCTCCGGCGGCGCGGCAAGCTCCAGCCCGCCACCCGTCGCGGCCATCATCCCAAGCCTCGCCGCGCCGAACGCGCCACCGTAATCGCCCGCCACCGGCAGGGCGACAGGCGTGTCGAGCGCGGTCGCGATCGCCTCGCACCAATAGCGCGAGCGCGTGCCGCCCCCGACGCCGAGCAGCGTCTCGATCCGGGTACCGGTTCCAGCCAGCGCATCGCGACAATCGCGCAGCGCGAAGCTCACCCCTTCCAGCACGGCCCGCGTGGTCGCGGCGCGATCGGTTGCGTGTTCAAGTCCGATGAACGCGCCGCGGATCGCCGCATCGTTGAGCGGCGTGCGCTCGCCGCCGAGATAGGGCAGGAACCGCGCCTTGCCCGGCGCCTGCAGCGGGCCGAGACCTTCGGTCAGTTGCTTGGCGTCGCTCTCCAGAAGCCGCGCATACCAGTTCAGCGCGTCGGTCGCGGCGAGCACCACGCCCATCTGATGCCATGTCTGCGGCAAGGCGTGACAGAAGCTGTGCACCGCACTCGCCGCATCGGGGCGATAGCCGTCATCGGCGGCGAACAGCACGCCCGAGGTGCCGAGTGAGACGAAGGCCTGCCCCGCCGCCACGACGCCGACGCCCACGCCCGAAGCCGCGTTGTCGCCCCCGCCGCCCGCGACGACGACGCCCTCCGGCAGACCAAAGCGCGCCGCGATCTGCGGGCGCAGCGTGCCCGACACGTCCGAGCCTTCGACGAGGCGCGGCATCTGCTCGCGCCGCATCCCGGTTGCCAACAGAAGCGCATCCGACCAATCGCGCGCGCCGGTATCGAACCAGCTCGTCCCGGCGGCATCGGACATCTCCGAGACATGTTCCCCGGTCAGCCAGAGCCGCAGGTAGTCCTTCGGCAGCAGCACCTTCGCCACTTTCGCGAACCGCTCCGGCTCGTGCTTGGCGAGCCACACCAGCTTCGGCGCGGTGAAGCCGGGGAAGACGATATTGCCGCTGATCTCGCGGAATTGCGGCTCCGCATCGAGCGCCGCCGCCTCGCGATGGGCGCGGGTATCGTTCCACAGGATGCAGGGCCGCAGCACCGCGTCCTGCGCGTCCAGCAGCGTCGCGCCATGCATATGCCCCGACAGCCCGATCCCGCGCACCGCCGACAGATCGTGCTGCGCGAGCGAGCCCAGAACCGCCTCCATCGCCGCGATCCATTCGGCGGGATCCTGTTCCGACCAGCCCTCCTGCGGGCGCGACACGGTGAGCGGATGCGTCGCCTCGGCCACCACGCGCTGCGCCTCGTCGATCAGGAGCCCCTTCAGCCCCGATGTGCCCAGATCCAATCCGATAAACATGCTTGTCCTCCCGCGCGCTGATTGGCGCCGACCCTAACGTCTCTTTCGGGCATGTCGACTCCCCCCAGCCCTTTGCAGAGGCGCCACCCTTCGCCCTCTTAACGGAACCGTGAGCGCGCTGCGCGGTTGCTTTTCGAACAGTGTCCCCGGAGCCTTCATGATCGCCTCTCTTTCGACCCCGCTTCTGCTCGGCGTATTTGCCATCGCCGGGCTGATCGTCGTCATCTCCTCCATCAAGGCGACCGGGCTGGCCGATGTGATCGCGGATCGCACGCGGATGGGCGAAGCGCTGGCAGGCGGGATCGTGCTGGGGGCTGCGACGTCGCTGTCGGGGATCGTCGTCTCGGTCTCGGTCGCCGCACAGGGCGATGCGAGTTTCGCCTTCTCCAATGCCGTGGGCGGGATCGCCGCGCAGACCTTCTTTCTGGCGCTCGCCGACATGCTGCACCGACGCGCCAATCTCGAACATTCCGCGGCTGAGCCCGCGAACCTCTTTCAGGCGGTGATGCTGATCGTGCTGCTGTCGATCCCGCTCGCCGCGACCGCCGCGCCCGACTTTGCGATTTGGGGGATCAGCCCGGCCTCGGTGGTGCTGTTCCTCGCCTATCTCGGCGGCACGAAACTCGCGACGCAGGTGTCGGAAACGCCGATGTGGAAACCAGTCGAAACCCGCGAGACGCGCCGTGACGAACCCGAAGACGAGGAGGAAGCGAACCGCTCGCCGCGCGGACCGATCGTCGTCTTCGTGGGCCTCGTCGTCATCATGGGCCTCAGCGGCTGGGTCATTTCGCAGGTCGGGCAGGAATTCGTCACCCGCTTCAGTCTCAGCTCCTCGCTGGTGGGCGCGCTTCTGACGGCGGTCGTGACCTCGCTGCCCGAGCTGGTAACGACGCTGACCGCTGTCCGTCGCGGTGCGCTGCAGCTGGCCATCGGAGGGATCATCGGCGGCAACACCTTCGACACGCTGTTCCTCGTCTTCTCGGACGGGGCCTATCGTGACGGCTCGCTGTATCACGCGGTCTCGATGTCGGACCTCTACTGGCTCGCGACGGGACTGATGATGACGGGCGTGCTGCTCGGCGGGTTGATCCTGCGCCAGAAGGACGGGCCGGCCCGGATCGGGATCGAGAGCCTGCTGCTGGTCGCGATCTACGCCTCGGCGGTGGTGCTGCAAGTCCTCGCCTGACCAAGAATTATTGCCCATAGCGGGCGGATTCTCCAAATAGGCAATATACATTTGCCGCAGGGGCCGTTATGCAGGCGCCTTCCGCACGGGCTGCCAAAGCAGAGCGGCCCGTCCCTTACGTCATTGCTTGGACGACTTTCCGATGATCCCCTCCCTTTCCGCAGCGCTCGCCGAGCGCGGCTACGACACTCTCACTCCCGTGCAGGACGCGGTGACCGATCCCGCGCTGGCGGGCAAGGACCTGCTGGTCTCGGCCCAGACCGGCTCGGGTAAAACGGTCGGCTTCGGTCTCGCGATCGCCCCGACCCTTCTGGGCGAGGCCGAAAGCTTCGGCCCGGCTGGCACGCCGCTTGCACTCGTTGTGGCCCCCACGCGGGAACTCGCCTTTCAGGTCATGCAGGAATTGCGCTGGCTCTACGGCAAGACCGGCGCCATCGTCAGCTCCTGCGTCGGTGGCATGGACCCGCGTCAGGAACGGCGCGCCCTCGAGCGCGGCACCCATATCGTGGTCGGCACGCCCGGCCGCCTGAGCGACCATATTCGCCGCCGCGCGCTCGATCTGAGTGACATCCGCGCCGTCGTGCTCGACGAGGCCGACGAGATGCTCGATCTGGGCTTCCGCGAAGACCTCGAATTCATCCTTGGCTCGGCCACGGAAGAGCGCCGCACGCTGCTGTTCTCGGCCACCGTCTCGCCGATGATCGCGAAGCTGGCCGAGCAGTTCCAGAACGACGCGCAGCGCATCTCGACGATCAACACCGCGCAGCAGCACTCCGACATCGCCTACAAGGCGCTGAAGGTTGCGGCCTCGGATAGCGATCATGCGATCTTCAACCTGCTGCGCTATCACCACGACGAAAGCGCCATCGTTTTCGCCAACACCCGCGCGGCGGTGAACCATCTCAGCGCGCGGCTCGGCAATCGCGGCCTCTCGGTCGTGACGCTGTCGGGCGAACTGTCACAGGCCGAACGCAGCCACGCGCTGCAGGCGATGCGCGACGGGCGGGCACGGGTTTGCGTGGCGACCGATGTGGCTGCGCGCGGCATCGACCTGCCGAACCTGAGCCTCGTGATCCACGCCGATCTACCGCAGAACACCGAGAGCCTGCTGCACCGTTCGGGCCGGACGGGTCGCGCCGGGCGCAAGGGAATGTCCGCGCTGATCGTGCCGCCGCGCATGGTCAAACGCGCCGAGCGCCTGCTGAAATTCGCGAAGATCAACGCCGAATGGACCGTGCCGCCCTCGGCCGAGTCGATCATCGCGCGCGACGAAGAGCGCCTGCTGACCGATCCCGATTGGCGCGAGCCGATCAGCGAGGATCAGGCGGCGTTTGCGCGCAAGCTGCTCGACCGGCACGGGGCCGAGGCTGTCGCCGCCGCCTTCCTGCGGCTGCAGCAGTCGCGCAATGCCCCGCCCGAGGATCTTCTGCCGCCGGACACCAAGGGGCAATCGGAGCGTCAGGAATTCGGCCCGAGCCGCTGGTTCACGCTGTCGGTCGGGCGCAACGACCGGGCCGAGCCGCGCTGGCTGCTGCCCTTGCTGCGCCGCCATGCCGATCTCGACAAATCCGCGATCGGCGCGATCCGCGTGCGCGATGACGAGACCTTCGTCGAGATCGCCGAGAAGAGCGTCGCGAAATTCGAAGCCTCGCTTGGCCCGGATGGGGAACTGTCCGACGAAATCTCCGCCCGCGCCCTCAATGGCGAACCCGATTTTGGTCCGCCGCCGAAAAAACGCCGCGCAGACAAGCCGCATGGCAAACCGGATCGCGGCGAGCGTCCGGGCAAGACGCCCCATCGCAAGGGCCCGCCCAAGGCGCCGCGCGACGACGCCCCGGAGGAGAGTGCGAAGACCAGCGGTTGGAGCCCCGACGACGAGGCCGTGTTCGCAGCCCTCGCGGAAATCTCGCCGAAGAAGCGCAAGCCCAAGCCCGATGGCGGTGCCGCCCCGAAGGGCAAGAAGCCCCGCGCGAAATATGCAGGCCCCGGCAAAGGGCCGCATCCGGGCAAAGGTGGAAAGCCCAAGTCCGGCGGCCCGAAGAAGCCGCGCAAGTGATGGTATGATTTTACAAAAGGCCCGCAGCGATGCGGGCCTTTTCTTATGCTCTCAGAAGCGCCGGGGTCAGCGCCCCGTTACCGCGTCAGCCTGAGATAGAGCGACAAAAGTGTCAACGGCGGAGCAAAAACCGGCCACGGGGCGGAGCAAAAGTCAGCCACCAGAGAGGGCATGGGATTGAAGCGGAGGGAACGCTTCGCGCCCCGGCAGCTGCGCTTTTCAGATAGCTTGCGGCTGCCGGGGCGCTTTGGCCCAGCGGGCCAAACCTGAACGATGTGATCAGGTGTCGGCGCTGTTTCGGGCGCGGCTTTGGGCAAGCCGATAGCTGTCGCCGTTCATCTCGAGGATGTGGACATGGTGGGTGAGCCGGTCGAGCAGAGCGCCGGTCAGGCGCTCGGAGCCGAAGGTTTCGGTCCATTCGTCGAAGGGCAGATTGCTGGTGATCATGGTGGCGCCCCGCTCGTAGCGCTGCGAGATCAGTTCGAACAGCAGCTCGGCGCCGGTCTTGCTCAGAGGCACGAAGCCCAGCTCGTCGATGATCAGGAGCTTGTATCCGACCATCTGTTTCTGCAGGCGTAGCAGGCGGCGCTCGTCACGGGCCTCTCCGTCAGCGGCGCCAATGGCCGCGTTGACAACGGAGCTGGCAATGGCGGCGAGAACATCGAAGGGAAAACGCCGAACAAAAACGGCGAAGACGGCGGCGGTGACGACGATCCCAATTGATGTGCAGTAGCCAAGAAACTCAGTGCTGCCTGCCAAAGTGGGCAGCACTTGCGCACCGGCCGGATCTCTGGGGACCCCGACGCCTACTCTACTCTGCTGCTTCCACAATGCTTCCACGGCTGAACCAGCCCGAATGCAGAAAGCGCCCGTTGGGGCGCTAGTGCATTGTTTTCGTTCGGTATATTTGGTTGCGGGAGTAGGATTTGAACCTACGACCTTCAGGTTATGAGCCTGACGAGCTACCGGGCTGCTCCATCCCGCGTCCGTTGAGCGTTTGCCTTTTTGCCAGGTTATGAGCCTGACGAGGCGATCGCGTTTTTCAAACTCTCGCGGAGAGTTTGTAGCGATTGCGGGGTGCTCGATCCCGCGTTTATTTCCCGAGGGCTTTATGTTTTTGCGATCGGGATTTTGTTTGTCATCGTTGTTTGAGAGATGATTTTTCATCGCTTCTTTCTAGGTTTGGCGGTGACCTACTCTCCCACGTCTTAAGACGCAGTACCATTGGCGCGACGGCACTTAACGGCCGGGTTCGGAATGGAGCCGGGTGTTTTGCTCGTGCTATGACCACCAAACCGAGGAAGAAGCGATGATTTCAAGTCAAGTTGCTATGCAGCTTTTGATTATGATCGGAGCCAGAGGTCTGGCTTCTACCGGATCAAATCAAGCCAATCGGGCAATTAGTACTGGTCAACTGAACGCGTTGCCGCGCTTACATCTCCAGCCTATCGACGTGGTGGTCTTCCACGGCCCTCAAGGGATACCTAGTTTTGAAGGGGGCTTCCCGCTTAGATGCTTTCAGCGGTTATCCTGTCCGGACATAGCTACCCAGCACTACCGTTGGCACGATAACTGGTCCACCAGTGGTCCGTTCACCCCGGTCCTCTCGTACTAGGGGCAACTCTTCTCAAGTATCCTACACCCACGGCAGATAGGGACCGAACTGTCTCACGACGTTCTAAACCCAGCTCACGTACCTCTTTAAACGGCGAACAGCCGTACCCTTGGGACCTGCTCCAGCCCCAGGATGAGATGAGCCGACATCGAGGTGCCAAACGATGCCGTCGATATGGACTCTTGGGCATCATCAGCCTGTTATCCCCAGAGTACCTTTTATCCGTTGAGCGATGGCCCTTCCACTCGGGACCACCGGATCACTATGGCCGACTTTCGTCTCTGCTCGACTTGTCAGTCTTGCAGTCAGGCTGGCTTCTGCCATTGCACTCAACGACCGATTTCCGACCGGTCTGAGCCAACCTTCGCGCGCCTCCGTTACACTTTGGGAGGCGACCGCCCCAGTCAAACTACCCACCACGCAGGGTCCCGGATCCCGATAAGGGACCGCGGTTAGACATCAAGCAGGCGAAGGGTGGTATCTCAAGGATGGCTCCACGAAGACTGGCGTCCCCGTTTCAAAGCCTACCACCTATCCTGCACATCACATGCCTGATGCCAGTGCGAAGCTATAGTAAAGGTTCATGGGGTCTTTCCGTCTAACCGCGGGTAGTGTGCATCTTGACACACAGTTCAATTTCGCTGAGTCCACGTTTGAGACAGCGGGGAGATCGTTACGCCATTCGTGCAGGTCGGAACTTACCCGACAAGGAATTTCGCTACCTTAGGACCGTTATAGTTACGGCCGCCGTTTACCGGGGCTTCAATTCGGAGCTTGCACTCCTCCTTTTAACCTTCCGGCACCGGGCAGGCGTCAGACTGTATACGTCGCCTTACGGCTTCGCACAGCCCTGTGTTTTAAGTAAACAGTCGCCACCCCCTAGTTTGTGCCCCCCACCCTCACTTGCGTGAGAATGGGGCCTCCTTCTCGCGAACTTACGGAGGCATTTTGCCGAGTTCCTTAAACGTGGTTCTCTCAAGCGCCTTGGTATTCTCTACCAGTCCACCTGTGTCGGTTTCGGGTACGGTCCGATAGTGGGGCTATTTCCAGGAACTGCTAAGCGGCCCACACAATCCGATAAGTGTGAACAACCCTCGCAATCCGTCACCACCACATGGCCCAGGAATATTAACCTGGTTCCCATCGACTACGCCTTTCGGCCTCGCCTTAGGGGCCGGCTTACCCTGCTCAGATTAGCTTTAAGCAGGAACCCTTGGACTTTCGGCGACAGGGTCTCTCACCCTGTTTGTCGCTACTCATGTCAACATTCTCACTTCTGATCACTCCACCGGATGCCTTACAGCCCGGCTTCACAGTCAGAACATTGCCTCCAATACTCCGAGAACGGAGATAAGGAGGCAGCGTTCTATATCACAGAACGCTCCGCTACCACGCACATCACTGTGCATCCAAAGCTTCGGCTCATGGCTTGAGCCCCGTTACATCTTCGCCGCAAGACCTCTTGACTAGACCAGTGAGCTGTTACGCTATCTTTAAAGGATGGCTGCTTCTAAGCCAACCTCCTGGTTGTTTTGGAAGTCTCACATGCTTTCCCACTTAGCCATGAATTGGGGGCCTTAGCTGTTGGTCAGGGTTGTTTCCCTCTCCACGACGGACGTTAGCACCCGCCGTGTGTCTGCCGATCAGTTCTTCCCGGTATTCGGAGTTTGCTTAGACTCAGTAAGGCTGTGGGCCCCCATCAT
>NZ_CM176571.1:880000-897500 GCF_058105145.1 Thioclava sp. ISO4 | reverse complement strand
GCGGCGGCATCTACGATCCAAGCGGTTTGGACCCGCTCGCCGTCATGCAACACAAGCATGAGACAGGCGGCGTCAAAGGCGCGAAGGGGCAAGGCAAGACGAAAGAGATTTCGAATGCCGAGCTGTTGGAGCTCGATTGCGACGTGCTGGTGCCTGCCGCGTTGGAGCGGCAGATCACGCTTGAGAATTGTGACAAGATCAAAGCGCGCATCATTCTTGAAATGGCGAATGGACCGGTCTCGCCCGAAGCCGACAAGAAGCTGACGGAAGCCGGGCATATCATCGTGCCCGACATCCTCGCGAATTCCGGGGGCGTCACGGTGTCCCATCTCGAATGGGTCCAGAACAGATCGGGTTTTTATTGGGACAGTTCGCGCGTCAGAGATCATCTGAAGACGACGATGGAGACCGAGACGCAATCGATCTGGACATTGCACAACGAAATGGAGCTTTCGATGCGCGATGCCGCCTATATCCATGGTCTGCGTCGGATCGCGGAGTCGGTGGAGGCGCGGGGCACGCCCGCTTACTTCGAGCGGTCTTGAGCGCGGCTTCCGGCCTCGATCGGTGAACGCGACGCGGCTCGCTTGGTGTCGTCTTCCACCTGAGCAAGCACCTCGGCCAGCACCGACACGGCCAGCAGCCGCGGATCGCGCGCAGATTGGATGAGCCCGATAGGCCCATGAACCCGCGCGCGCGTCGCCGCATCGATACCGCGAGCCTGCAAACCTTCCTGCCGCCGGTTTTGCGTGCGCACGCTGCCTTGTGCCCCGATGTAGAACGCAGGCGTTGCGAGCGCCGCCTCGAGAATATCCAGTTCCCAATCGTGGTCATGAAACAGAAGGATCACCGCCGTGCGCGCGTCGATGGCAACGTCTGAGGGGATCGCGCTTCGGTCCAACCTGCGCACCGTGCAGCCTGCACCTTCAGCATTGGCGAAAGTGGCGTCCTCGGGCGTGAGAAGAAGATGCGGCGCGCCGGTGGCCTGCACCAGATCGGCGAAGAGCACCGCCTCGGCGCCGGCACCGAAGATCACGAAGCGCGGCTCGGGGCGAAAGGCGATACGCAGCTCTCCCGGCTCGTCGGGAGCCTCGCCCTCCTGCATCAAACGCAAGCCCCCCGAGGCGCTCAGTCCCAAGGCCGCCTCCGCGCGGCGCGCCCGCCTTGCCGCAAGCTCGCTAAGCAAGGAACGGTCCGGCGCGGGGATCACCGTAACCTCGAGCGCGCCGCCGCAGGGCAGCTTCAAGTCGAAAAAGGGCGAGCCGGCCCCATAGCGCAGCTTGCGCACCTGCCCGTCGGCCAGCGCCGCGAGCGCATGTTCGACCACATCTTCCTCGATACAGCCCGCGCTGAGCGCTCCGAAGCGCCGACCATCCGGCAAGATCGCCATCGCGGTGCCGATATTTCGATAGGCCGGGCCTTCGATGGCAGAGATCACCGCGATTGCGCCGGGTGTGTCGGACCGCGCCAGTTCGAACCACGGATCTTGCGCGGCGGGATGGGTCACGGCTGGCCCCTCAATCGTTCGACCCGGCCAGCGCGCGATGCGCGACCTCGACGAAGAACTGAACGCCCAGCGGCAGGATCGAGTCGTTGAAATCGTAATGCGGGCTGTGCAGGTTGCGCCCGCCCTCGGCCGATCCATTGCCGATCCAGCCGTAAGCGCCGGGCACCTTCTCCAGCAGGAAGGCGAAATCCTCGCTCGCCATGCTGGGCGCGTAATCGACCTGCACCGCGTCGCGGCCCACGATGGCCTCGGCGGCGCGGCGTGCCGTTTCGGCCGCCTCGGGGTCGTTGATCGTGGCCGGGTAGCGGCGCTGATAGATCAGCTCGGCCTTGGCATGAAACGCCTCGGCGATCATTTCGGCGCGGCGCGTCATCTCGGCCTGAACGAAATCGCGTGTCGCGGGGCGCAGGGTGCGCACGGTGCCGTGCAGGGTCACTTCGTCGGGAATGACATTGAGCGTGTGGCCCGCATGGATCTGCGTGACCGAGATCACCGTCGCATCGGTGGGATCCACCGCACGGCTGACGATGGTCTGCCAGGCCATCTGCAGCTGAGCGGCCAGCGTGATCGGGTCGATCCCCTCATGCGGCATCGCGCCATGTGAGCCCTTGCCCATCACCTTCAGCTCGAACGTGTCGAACGCGGCCATCACGGGGCCCGCGCGCATCGCGATCTTGCCTGCCTCGAGCCCCGGCCAGTTGTGCAGCGCAAAGGTGCTGTCGAGCGGGAATTGGTCGAGCAACCCATCCGCGATCATCACCCGCGCGCCGCCTTCGTTTTCCTCGGCGGGCTGGAAGATGAACACCACCGTGCCCGGCCCCGGCGGATCGGCCACCATCGCCTGCGCGGCGCCCAGAAGCATCGTGGTGTGACCGTCATGGCCACAGGCATGCATCTTGCCGGGGATATCGGAGGCATAGTCCGCCCCGGTCAGTTCGGATATCGGCAGCGCGTCGATATCGGCGCGCAGGCCGACCGTCGGCCCCTCGCCATTGCGCAGAACGCCGATCACCCCGGTCCCGGCCAGCCCCTCGTGGACCTCCAGTCCGAACCTGCGCAACTCAGCCGCGATAAAGGCGGCGGTCTCGTGTTCCTCGAAGGCCAGTTCGGGGCGGCGATGCAACGCGTGCCGCCATTCGACCAACTGGTCTTCCATCGCCTTGATCGCCGGGGTGATGTTCATCGCGCGTCCTTTCAACCAAAGAGCCAGCAGATCCCAAGCCCGAGGCCAAGACCGACCAGAAGCCACGCCACGCGGTCGATCAGCGGGATATGTCCCGCCGCCGCAGTGGCCACCGCGCCTGTCGGGGCGGCCCCTTCGCTTGCCGGGGTCGTCTCCTCCGCCTCGCCGGTCACGACCCGCGAGAAGGCGTTGAAGAAATCCTCGGCATTCTTGCGCGCCACGCCCTGAATCAATCGCCCGCCGACCGCGGCCAGTTTACCGCCAACCTCGACATCGGCGACATAGGACAAGCGCGTGCCCTCGCCTTCGGGCGCGAGCTTGATTTCCGCGCCGCCCTTGGCGAAGCCCGCAGGGCCGCCCTGCCCGCGCCCGGTGATCCGGTAGGACACGGGCGGAACCAGATCGCTCAGTTCCACCTTGCCGCGAAAGCTGGCCGAGACGGGGCCGACCCGCGCCACCACCGTGGCGGTATATTCGGCCTCGCCCGTCTGCTCCATCGCTTCGCAGCCCGGGATCGCGCGGCGCAGCACCTCGGGGTCGTTGAGCCCACGCCAGACCGTTTCGGGATCGGCCGGGATCAGGTGATCGCCTTCGAACCGCATCACCCGGCCTCCGCGTGGATCGCGTTATAGGCGCGGTAGAGCGCCTGCGTGCCCTCTTCGCCGAAGCCGTCATCCACCAGCTTGCCATAGAGGCTGCGCGCCAGCGACAGGCCCGGCAGATCGAGGCCCAGTCTTTCGGCTTCGCTCAGCGCGATCGACATGTCCTTGACGAAGTGGTGGACGAAGAAGCCGGGCGCGAAATCCTCGTCCACCATCTTCGGCCCAAGCCCATTGAGCAGGAAGCTCGACGCGGCCCCGGTTCCGATGACTTTGAGAACCTGCATCGGGTCCAGACCGGCGGCGCGCGCGTAGCTGATGCTTTCCGCGACCGCGAGCATGGTCGAGGCGATGGCGATCTGGTTGGCCATCTTGGTGTGCTGCCCAGCGCCCGCCTTGCCCATCAGCGCGATATTCCCGCCCATCAGCTCCAGCACCGGCAGGACCCGCTCGAACGCGCGCTGGTCGCCGCCCAGCATGATCGCGAGCTTGCCCGCCTTCGCGCCGACATCGCCGCCGGAGACCGGGGCGTCGAGCGCAGAGAGGCCGCGCGCGAGAGCCGCCTGCGCGATCTTCCCGGCCAGGGCCGGGCTCGAGGTGGTCATGTCGATCAGCACCGAGCCCGGGCGCGCCTTGCCGATGATCCCCTCCTCACCGAGGTAGACCTGCTCGACATCGGCGGGGTAGCCCACGATGGTGATCGTGATGTCGCTGGCCTCGGCCACGGCGCCGGGGCTGTCACACCACGTCGCCCCCTTCGCGACGAGGGCGTCGCCCTTGGCGCGGGTGCGGTTGTAGATGTTGAGCGGATGCCCCGCGGCGAGGATATGCCCCGCCATGTGCTGGCCCATGATTCCGAGTCCGATGAAGCCGACGCTGAGTTTCTCTTCTGTCACGGCTGGGTCCTTTTCGTTGAACTGGGCGCGGCCTCCCGCAGGAGCGCGCGAATGGATTGGGGGGTCAGCGGAAGACGCTCGATCGTCACGCCGCGCGGCGCCAGCGCATCGCTCACCGCGTTGGCGAGCACGCCGATCGCGCCCATCACGCCGCCTTCGGCCATGCCCTTGATCCCCGCGGGGGTGCGGCGGTTCGGCGTGTTGTGGTGCAGGATTTCGAACTCCGGCAGTTCGTTCGGGGAGGCCACGAGGTAATCGGCAAGCGTCGCGGAGAGGTTCTGCCCCGTGCCGTCGTAGATCACCTGTTCGAGCAGCGCGCCGCTCAGCCCCATCGCGATCGCGCCCTGCTGCTGGCCGCGCACGACGATCGGGTTGAGAACGGTGCCGGAATCCTCGGCGACGAGATAGCGCTCGATCGAGATCGCACCGGTCTGCGGGTCGACCTCGACTTCGCAGGCATGGGTCGAGTTGGAATAGGTCATCGCGGGCGGGTCGTAGCTATGCGAGAAGTCGAGCCCCGGCGCGATCCCCTCGGGCAGGGCCAGCGGTTCGAGATAGGCGCGCCGCGCGATATCGGTCAGCGAAAGCCCCGTCTCCTGCCAGTCCTCGCCGATCATCCGCTCGATCTGGCCTGCGCGCAGTCGCAGCCCGCCGGCGTCGTTAAGATCGAGCATCGACGCCGCAATCGCGAGCACCCGCTCGCGCGCCTTGAGCGCACAGAGATAGAGCGTGCCGCCCCCGGCCGTCGCGCCGCGTCCGCCGCGGCTGCCCATGCCGTAGGGCGCGATATCGGTGTTGCCCATATGGACCGTGACATCTTCCGAGCGCACGCCGAGCCCTTCGGCCACCGCCTGCGAAAGCGGGCTCTCGTAGCCTTGCCCGGTGCCCATCAGACCTACGGAGGCGTTGACCGCCCCGCTCGGCTCGATCCGCACCCAGGCCGATTCATGGCCCGATCCGGGGATACCGGCGGATTTGTAGAATTCCGATCCGTAGGTCGTGCTCTCGATCACCGTGCACAGTCCGAGCCCCAGATAGCGCCCCTCAGCGCGCGCCTGCGCCTGCCGGGCACGGAAGGCCGCGACATCGATCGCGTCCACGGCGATCTCGAGCGTCTCCCGTGGGCTGACATCTTCGAGAAGTTCGCCCGTGGGCATCTTGTAGGGCAGATCCTCCGGGCCGAGCGCGTTGATACGGCGCACCTCGACCGGGTCGAGGCCAAGGTCGCGGGCGATCGCGTCGATCGTACCCTCCATCACCCAGCTGGTGATCGCCATGGGCGCGCGCATCGGGCCCGCGCCGCATTTGTTGGTCAGCGCGACGCGGACCTCATAGGCGTAGTCCTGAATCCGGTAGGGGCCGGTCATGATCAGGGCGATGACGCGGGCCATATAGTTGGCCGGGTAGAAGCAGTAGCCGCCGAAATCCTCGTCGATCTCGAGCTCGAGGCCGAGAATCCGTCCGGTTTCGCTGACCGAGGCGCGGGTGCGGCACTCGTATTCCCGCGCATGCGCGGCGGACATCAGGTTCTCCATCCGATCCTCGCGCCACCGAACCGGTCGGCGCAGGTGGCGAGACAGAGCCGCGACCGTGAGTTCCTCCCGGTAAAGCGCGATCTTCTGACCGAAAGCGCCGCCCACATCGGGGCTCATCACCGTGACCTGGCTTTCCGACAGGCCCAGCCGCGCAGCAAGCTGGCTGCGCAACGGGTGCGGGACCTGATTGCCGATATGCATGTTCAGATGCGCGCGTCCGTCATCCCAATCGGCGACGCAGCCGCGCGTCTCCAGCGGGACATGGGTGTGGCGATGGAGCGAGAACCGGGCCTCGACGGCGCGATGCGCCTCGGCCCGGCGTGCGGCAGGATCGCCGACGCTCAGGCTCTGATGCGAGACCATGTTGCTCGTCAGGCTGTCATCGACCAGAGCCGCATCGGGCGCGAAGGCCTCGGTGATCGAGGTCACCGCCGGAAGCTGCTCATATTCGACACTGACACATTCGGCCGCATCCTCGGCGAGGTAGCGATCGGTCGCGACGACGCAGACCACCGGATCACCGTGGAAGCGGACCTTGTCGATCGGAAGCGTCGTCAGCTCGGTCGGCTGCAGCCCCTCGATCGGCGGCGCGAGGCGCAGCCGCGTCGTCATCTGATCGAGATCGCGCCCGGTGAAAACGCCTACGACCCCCGGCATCTCAGCGGCTTCGGCGCTGTCGATCCCGAGAATGCGCGCATGGGCGTGGGGCGAGCGCACGAAGCTCACATGCAGCGCGCCGGGAAAGGCGAGATCGTCGAGATAACGCCCGCGACCAGAGACGAGGCGCCGATCCTCCTTGCGCGGCAGGGCGCGACCGATCTCGGTGAAATCACCGCTCATGCCGCCTCTCCACGCATCCGGGCCGCAGCTTTCAGTACGGCGGCGACGATATTCTGATAGCCCGTGCAGCGACACAGATTGCCCGACAGGACATCGCGCACCTCTTCTGCGGTCGGGTCCGGGTTCTCGCGCAGGTAATGCTCGAAGGTCACTACGATGCCCGGCGTGCAGAAACCGCATTGCAGCCCATGTTCCTCGTGCAGCGCCTGCTGAAGCGCCGAGAGTGCGTCGGGCCGCCCCATGGCCTCGACCGTCGTGACCTCATGGCCCTCCATCTGGGCGGCGAAAGTCAGGCAGGCGCGCGCCGGGCGGCCGTCGATCAGCACGGTGCAGGCGCCGCAGACGCCGTGTTCGCAGCCGACATGGGTGCCGGTCAGGCCAAGATCGTCGCGCAGCACATCCGAGAGCAGCTTGCGCGCGGGCACCCGAACGTCGTGGGTTTCGCCATTCACGCTCAGCGAAAGCGTCAGGGGGTCGTGTGTCGGAGCGGTCATGCACCCTCCTCCCGGGTCAAAGCGGACTGGAACGCGCGAATGACAAGCGTTTCGGCAAGCTCCCGGCGATAGACGGCGGGCACCTGTGCGCTGTCTTCGGGCGCGATCGCCGCGGCGGCCGCGGCTGCAAGGTCGCGAATGGTTTCGTCATCGGCCAGCCTGCCCTGCGCGCGCGCCTCGATCTCGGGCAGACGCAGCGGGACGGTGTCGACGCCGCCGAGCCCGAGCCGCAGCGCATCGATCTTGCCCTCCGCGTCGCGCGTGAAACTGAGCGCGACGCTGACCAGCGCGAAATCGCCGTGACGGCGCGAGAAAGCCTCGAAGGCCCAGAGATCGCCAACGGGAAGCGGAAAGCGCAGCGCAGTGATCAACTCGCCATCGCGCAGATCGACCGTCATGATCGATTGCAGGAAATCGGCGGCGGCGACTTCGCGCGTGCCTGCCGGTCCCGAAATCACCAGCGTCGCGCCCAGCGTGACCGCGATCAGCGGCAACTGGGCGGCGGGGTCCGCATGGGCGAGGCTGCCGCCGATCGTGCCACGCTGACGGATCGCGTAATGCCCGATCGAGGCGGCAGCGGCACCGAGAAGCGGCAGGCTCCGCTGCACTTCCGGCGCATTGGCCAGCCGGTGATGGCGCGTCAGCGCGCCGATCTCCAGCATGTCCTCCTTCACCCGCACGCGGTCCAGCTCGATCAGATCGTTGAGATCGATCAGATGGCCCGGGCGCGCCAGCCGCATGTTCAGCATCGGCCCGAGGCTTTGCCCGCCGGCGATCGGCTTGGCCGCCGGCCCATGCGTGCGCAACAGCGCCAGTGCCTCGGCAAGGCTCGCAGGCCGGTGGTAGGTGAAAGGGGCGGGTTTCATCGTGTCAGGCCGCGTTCCAGATCAGCGACTGACCGGTTTCGCGGTCGAAGACATGCAGGCGGTTGAGATCCACCGCGAGGGTGATGCTTTCGCCGAACGCATGGCGCAGATCCTTGCCGACGCGGAAGAAAAGCTCCTCGCCGCCGAAATCCATACCCAGATACTGATCCGAGCCAACCGGAAGCACCGAGTTCACGGTGCCGCTGAGCGCATTGTATCCCGGCTCGGCAGTGCCTTCCGCGACATCCTCAGCCCGGATACCCAGCCGCACCGCGCGGCCCTCCTGCCCTTTCAGGCGCGCCGCATGATCTGCCGGCAGCACAAGACGCAGCCCATCGCGGACGAAGGCCATCTCGTCATCCAGCCCGGCCTCTAGCACGCCGTCGAAATAGTTGATCGGCGGGCTGCCGAGGAACGACGCGACGAAGGTGTTCGCGGGGCGCTCGTAGATGTCGTCGGGCGTGCCGATCTGCTGCACGACCCCGTCATTCATCACCACGATACGATCCGCGAGCGTGAGCGCCTCGGCCTGATCGTGGGTCACGTAGACGAAGGTGGTCTCCATCGCGCGGTGGAGTTCCTTGATCTCTGCCCGCATCGAGATTCGCAGCGCCGCGTCGAGGTTCGACAGCGGCTCATCCATCAGGAAGACCGACGGGTCACGAACCATCGCGCGCCCCAGCGCCACACGCTGACGCTGGCCGCCCGACAGCTGCGACGGACGCCGGTCGAGCAGGTGAGAAATCTCGAGCTTCTTCGCGGCGTCTTGCACGCGCTCGTCGATCTCTTCCTTCGACGCGTTGCGCATTTTCAGCCCGAAGCCGATATTGTCGTAGACGGTCTTATGCGGGTAGAGCGCGTAGCTCTGGAACACCATTGCGACGTCGCGCTTGTGCGGGGGGACGTAGTTCACGACCTGCTCGTCGAAGATGAGATCGCCGTCCGAGACTTCCTCGAGCCCTGCAATCATGTTGAGGGTCGTGGATTTGCCGCAGCCCGAGGGGCCGAGCAGGACGATGAACTCGCGATCCTCGATATCGAGGTTGAGATTGCGCACGGCATGGAAGCCGTTGGCGTATTTCTTGTTTACGTTGGTGAAGCGGATCCGGGCCAAGACTTTGTCCTTTCTAACCTTTGACAGCCCCGGCGGTCAGACCGGAAACGATGTAGCGTTCGAAGACGATGGCGACGATCACCGGCGGCACGACCGCCAGGACGCCAGCGGCGTTGAGGAAGGAGAAGCTCACCGTGAAATCGGAGGTGAACGAGGCCAGCAGGATCGGCAGGGTTTGCGACGCGGAGGTCTGCGTGAACATCAGCGCGAGCAGGAATTCGTTCCAGCTGGTAAGGAAGGTGAAGAGGACCACGGCGACGAGCGAGGGCAACGAGAGCGGCAGGAACACCTTGATCAGCGCCTGGAACCGCGAACAGCCATCAACCCGCGCGGCCTTGTCCAGCTCGTCCGGGAGGCCCTCGAAATACTGGATCAGGATGAAGACCGTGAAGGGCACCGTGATCGCGAGATAGGTGATCACCAGCGATCCGAGCGTATCGAGCATCCCGAGTTTGCGAATCACCAGGAAGAACGGCACGACCAGCGCGATATCGGGGATCACCCGCGTGATCAGGATGAAATAGACCGACGCGTTGCGCCCCCAGAACCGGATCTTCGCGATCGCATAGGCGGCCGGCACCCCGACGAGCAGGTTCAGGATCACCACCAGGGTCGAGACGATCAGGCTGTTGGCCATCGACGGCAGGAGGTTCCCCGCGGTGGAGGGGATGAAGTCACCGGCAGCCGGATCGGCGCCCGAGCGCGTCTCGTAGGTGACAGGCTCGTCGTTCCCGGCGGTGAAGATCGCCTCGAAATTTCGCAGGGTCGGCTCTTCGGGAATCCAATGCGGCGGGATCGAGACGATCTCGGTCTCGGTCTGGAACGCCGAAGAGACGAGCCACGACACCGGGGCGAGAATGTAGGCCGCAAGGACGATCGCGGAGACCACGATCACCAGACGCTGCACGATGCGCCCGATTTTCTGGCGGCGGCGGTAGTCGATCGTGTCGACAGGCGGGGTGATAGGCATATCGCTCATGTCAGATCTTGCGCCCCAGCGTTCGGATAAAGAGGTAGGAGAGTGCGAAAGTCGCGATTGCGAGGAGGTAGGACATCGCAGCACCGCTCCCGAAGGACAGGTTGCGGAAGGTCTCGACATAGATGTGCCACGAGAGCACATGCGACGCGCTGCCGGGCCCGCCTTCGGTCAGGATGAAGAACAGATCGAAATGACG
This sequence comes from Thioclava sp. ISO4, assembly GCF_058105145.1. Lineage (NCBI taxonomy): Bacteria > Pseudomonadati > Pseudomonadota > Alphaproteobacteria > Rhodobacterales > Paracoccaceae > Thioclava > Thioclava sp. ISO4. Next base: position 887,291 of record NZ_CM176571.1, on the reverse strand, counting down.
GATCGCCATCATCGTTTCGTAGATCATCACCAGCATGAAACCGGGCTTCATCGCCGGCAGGGTGACATGCACGAAGCGCTGCCAGACCGTCGCGCCGTCGACGCGCGCCGCCGCATAGAGATCGGACGGGATCGACTTGAGCGAGACCAGCAGAAGGATCGTCGCCAGCGGCACTTCCTTCCAGACGAACGCATTGGCGATCAGGAACAGCGTTTTGTCCTGATCCCCCAGCCAGACCATGTATTTGTCGATGAAATCGAGCTGATAGAGCAGGCCGTTCAGCGCGCCATAGCTGGAATCGTAGATCCATTTCCACATCAGCGCGTTCGCGACATAGGGGATCGCCCACGGCACCAGCAGGATCGTCGACAGGATACGACGCCCGCGGAATTCCTGATTCAGCAGCAACGAAACAAGCAAGGCTATGAAAGCAATCGCGGTAACCGAGACGAGCGAGAAACTCACCGTGCGCCAGACCGCGCCCCAGAAAGCCTCATCGCCGAGAAGATCGGTATAGTTCTTCAGCCCGACGAAGGGAGTCCGGTTCGGACGCGTCAGCTTGATGCTGAAGAAGCTGATATAAAGCGAATAGGCGATCGGGAAGACCGCAACCGCGCCCAGAACGGCCATGACAGGAGCAAGAAACAGCATGGCGCTGCGCTCCTCGTATCCCACCCGCCATTTCGGGCGTGTCGCCCGTGTCATTGCATTCGCCACGTCATGCTCTCCCGTTGCCCTGCCCGACAGACGGCGGGCCTTTTAGAAAGGCCCGCCGCACCTGCTCAGTAGCTGTCCTTCAGCTCGTTCCACAGATCGGCAGATTTCTTGACCGCTCCGGCCGGATCGACATTGCCGAGGATCGCCGATTGCCAGGCCGACCCGTTGGTGTCGTTCCACTCGCCGAACCACGGGGTGACCGTGTCCTTCTTGCGAGCGAGCGCCTGCTGAGCCTGGATCATGTCGACATCGCCATAGGAGTCGTAGGCCGCGCGGATCTCGGGATCCTCGAACAGCGGCTTCACGCCGAACCCGGCCCCGATATCGAGGAACAGGAGCTTCTGGAACGTGTAGGCGCCATCCGCCTTGCCACCGAACCATTCGATCAGCTTCGCGGCATTCTCGGCGCGCGCCTTGTCTTGTGCAGCCTGCGCCGACATGCCGTGGAAACGCATCCAGCCGACCGTCGCGTGAGAGCCGTTGGCGCCTTTCGGCATCATCGCCTGCTTCACATTGCCTGCGATCTGCGACTGCTCGGGATCGTTGAGCATCCGCAGACGGTATTTCGCGACCATCGCGAAGGCATGGTTACCCGCCGCGAAGGATTTCAGGCCGGCCAGTTCGCCGGTCTCGACGCAGGCAGGCGAGACGATCTCGTGCTTGTTGACCGCATCGACGACCCAGCTCAGCGCCTCGACAGCCCCCTCTTTCGGGTCCTGCATCACGGCCATGCCGTTGTCGTCGACCAGACGGCCACCATGCGAATAGACCAGCGTCGAGATGAACTCGATCAGCCAGCTTTCCTGCGCCATGGCAAGCATCATCGGATAGTCGGCAATGCCCTTCTCTTTCATGACGAGCGACTGCTCGACCAGCTCGTCCCAGGTTTCCGGCGGCGCGTCGAAGCCAGCTTCCTTGAGCTTCGCCTCGTCATAGAAGAAGGCCATGTAGTCGGTGTAATAGGTCAGGCCGTACTGACGACCGCCATAGGTCATGGAGTCGGTGCAGAAATCCTCGGCCTCGGTGTTGTATTTCATCAGGCTGTCGAACTCGTCGACCGGAGCGATCCAGCCGGCTTCGGCCCATTCGGGCAGCCAGGAATCCGACACCCACATCGCGTCGAGCGGCGCACCGCCCACGAATTTCGCGACCATACCCTCGCGGTACTGGGCCCAGGGCGAGTTCCCGTAATTGACCGGGATCCCGGTTTCCTTGGTGAAGGCGCTGAGGTGGCTCTGCACGGTGTCGACCGCGGCCGACCAGGTGTGCATCGTCAGCGCGGCCGTTTCGGCCTTGGCCGGACGAACCAGACCCGGCGCCATCAGCGCCCCTGCGCCCGCCGCCGAGTAGCGGAGGAAATCCCGGCGCCCGAGACGGCGCGTCTTATCCTTGAGCATCTTTCGATTCCTTTTGCATGGCCGCCTCAGCCCGAGCCCGTTCAAAGCCCAACCTGCAGCAAGCCGTCCCTGTTGATCTTGTTTATGGGAACCGACGCTATTGGCGATTTATTTATTCGTCAACTGACGACAAACGAAAAAGTGAGGATTTCCCTTCCGCAACGGAAATCGCACAAAATTTCAGCGCCTGCGGAAGCCTCCGCAGGCGAAATCAGGGAAAATGTAGTGGATTGCAGCGCTCAGCGGCCGCTGCACACCTCGACCATGTCCTCGAATCCCGCGAGGAACACGCGGACATGCATCGTTACCACCTGGTCTTCGGAGAGCGACAGGCTGCTTTGATAGATATGGCGTCGAATCGCGTAGTGAGAGATCGCACCGTGCAGCGTCCACGCCATTTCGCGGAGCAATGCGGGATCTTCCGGCAGCTCCACGCCCCGCTCATGCGCAACTTCGCGCATCACGGTCTCCAGCAACTGCATGACGATCGCTGCGATGTAGTCAGGCGCCATATTCGCCTCGGCCAGCGAGGCATAAAGGAACAATCGCAACCACTTCCGGGTCAAGGTAGACTGAAGATAGTCGCGATAGAATGCATCGAGGCGCACAGCCATGGGCTGCGAACGATCCTGAAGCTCAACGAACCAGACGGCCTTGAAAGCGCCAAGAATCTCTCGGTTATAGACCTCTTTGAGCAGGTCCTCCTTGGTCGGGAAGAAGCGATAGAGAAGACGCTGGGAGATGCCGCATTTCTCCGCCAACTGACGCGTCTGCCCCGCAAGCCCGTTCTCCGCAAAGAACTCGGTGGCGACGTCCAGGATCTGGGCACGACGCTCATTGAACGGCATCCGCACAGCGCCTTGCGGCGAGCCGGGCTTGTTTCCGGCGCCGTTCGTTTTGGACGAACCTTCAGTCATTTTGGGCTTGGTCTGCACGTTTTCCTCTTGGCATCCCTTGTTGTTCATTCTGACGCCGGACGCAACGACTTCAGCTCCATACATTAGCCCATTCCGCACGAAGGCAAAGTATCTTTTCGTCACTTGACGACTTATGTGTTGCGAAAACCCGAAGTTTGGTCGTAGCTTCGGCGCGTGACGGGACGTCAGTGCCCGTGATTTTCTGCCATTCACGCCGGAGTCCAACATGATCTACGAACAAAGAACCTACCGTATCACCCCTGGGAAGGCGCCCGAGTTCCTCAAGCTCTATGAAGCCGAGGGCCTGCACATCATCACCCAATACGCGAAGCTTGCCGGATGCTGGGTCAGCGACAGCGGCGTGCTCAACGCTGTCACCTTCCTCTGGGCCTATGAGGATTACGGCCACCGCAGCGCGCAACGCGCCAAGCTGGGCGCAGCCCCGGAATGGCAGGCTTTCGTACCCAAGATCCTGCCCTATCTCGTGCATCAGGAAAGCATCTTCCTGCAGCCCGCGGCCTTCTCGCCGCTCGACTGAGCCAAGCGTAGGCCTCCATGCGCACGCTTGGCATCCTTCTCGCCGCCGGCGCTTCGCGCAGGTTCGGCGCTCAGGATAAGCTTCTTGCCGATTGGAACGGCGCCCCATTGGTGCTGGCGGCTGCCTACGCGCTCGAGGCGTCGGGATGCGACGCGCTCCTCGCGATCGTCTCAGATGAACGCGTGGGCGCGGCGCTCCCCGCGTCGTTCGACTTGCATCAGCTTCCGCAGGGCCTGCCGCTCTCGCGGACGTGGCAGATGGCCCGCGACTGCGCAATCGAGTTCCATGCAGAGCGCGCGTTGTTCGTATTGGGCGACATGCCCTCCGTATCCGCCGAAACACTCCGCACGCTGATCAATAGCGGCGGGACCCGCGCCTGCGTCTTCAACGGAACCCCGCTCCCGCCAGCGCTCTTAACCGCAGAGGATATGAGGCGCATGCCCGATCGGGACAATGACCAGGGCGCGCGAGAGCTGCTACGCGCCCTCCCACACCAGTCGCTCGTTCCCCTAACCGCCCAGGAGGCCTGTGACATCGACACGCCGGAGGCCCTCCGCCGGACGCAGGAAAACGTCCGCGCTCGACCGTGACGAATTCCCACCCCGTTCGCGGTGGTGACTACATGCTGCGCCCTGCAGCCCAGCCTGCAACCCCCATCTCTGAGGGCGCCCGACGCGTACCGTTCTCTGTTGCTTCCAGGGCGTTTGTCGCAACGCAAAAAGCCTCGCGTGTAGCGAGGCTAAGCGTTTGATATTGTTCTATATATTTGGTTGCGGGAGTAGGATTTGAACCTACGACCTTCAGGTTATGAGCCTGACGAGCTACCGGGCTGCTCCATCCCGCGTCCGTTGAGCGTTTGCCTTTTTGCCAGGTTATGAGCCTGACGAGGCGATCGCGTTTTTCAAACTCTCGCGGAGAGTTTGTAGCGATTGCGGGGTGCTCGATCCCGCGTTTATTTCCCGAGGGCTTTATGTTTTTGCGATCGGGATTTTGTTTGTCATCGTTGTTTGAGAGATGATTTTTCATCGCTTCTTTCTAGGTTTGGCGGTGACCTACTCTCCCACGTCTTAAGACGCAGTACCATTGGCGCGACGGCACTTAACGGCCGGGTTCGGAATGGAGCCGGGTGTTTTGCTCGTGCTATGACCACCAAACCGAGGAAGAAGCGATGATTTCAAGTCAAGTTGCTATGCAGCTTTTGATTATGATCGGAGCCAGAGGTCTGGCTTCTACCGGATCAAATCAAGCCAATCGGGCAATTAGTACTGGTCAACTGAACGCGTTGCCGCGCTTACATCTCCAGCCTATCGACGTGGTGGTCTTCCACGGCCCTCAAGGGATACCTAGTTTTGAAGGGGGCTTCCCGCTTAGATGCTTTCAGCGGTTATCCTGTCCGGACATAGCTACCCAGCACTACCGTTGGCACGATAACTGGTCCACCAGTGGTCCGTTCACCCCGGTCCTCTCGTACTAGGGGCAACTCTTCTCAAGTATCCTACACCCACGGCAGATAGGGACCGAACTGTCTCACGACGTTCTAAACCCAGCTCACGTACCTCTTTAAACGGCGAACAGCCGTACCCTTGGGACCTGCTCCAGCCCCAGGATGAGATGAGCCGACATCGAGGTGCCAAACGATGCCGTCGATATGGACTCTTGGGCATCATCAGCCTGTTATCCCCAGAGTACCTTTTATCCGTTGAGCGATGGCCCTTCCACTCGGGACCACCGGATCACTATGGCCGACTTTCGTCTCTGCTCGACTTGTCAGTCTTGCAGTCAGGCTGGCTTCTGCCATTGCACTCAACGACCGATTTCCGACCGGTCTGAGCCAACCTTCGCGCGCCTCCGTTACACTTTGGGAGGCGACCGCCCCAGTCAAACTACCCACCACGCAGGGTCCCGGATCCCGATAAGGGACCGCGGTTAGACATCAAGCAGGCGAAGGGTGGTATCTCAAGGATGGCTCCACGAAGACTGGCGTCCCCGTTTCAAAGCCTACCACCTATCCTGCACATCACATGCCTGATGCCAGTGCGAAGCTATAGTAAAGGTTCATGGGGTCTTTCCGTCTAACCGCGGGTAGTGTGCATCTTGACACACAGTTCAATTTCGCTGAGTCCACGTTTGAGACAGCGGGGAGATCGTTACGCCATTCGTGCAGGTCGGAACTTACCCGACAAGGAATTTCGCTACCTTAGGACCGTTATAGTTACGGCCGCCGTTTACCGGGGCTTCAATTCGGAGCTTGCACTCCTCCTTTTAACCTTCCGGCACCGGGCAGGCGTCAGACTGTATACGTCGCCTTACGGCTTCGCACAGCCCTGTGTTTTAAGTAAACAGTCGCCACCCCCTAGTTTGTGCCCCCCACCCTCACTTGCGTGAGAATGGGGCCTCCTTCTCGCGAACTTACGGAGGCATTTTGCCGAGTTCCTTAAACGTGGTTCTCTCAAGCGCCTTGGTATTCTCTACCAGTCCACCTGTGTCGGTTTCGGGTACGGTCCGATAGTGGGGCTATTTCCAGGAACTGCTAAGCGGCCCACACAATCCGATAAGTGTGAACAACCCTCGCAATCCGTCACCACCACATGGCCCAGGAATATTAACCTGGTTCCCATCGACTACGCCTTTCGGCCTCGCCTTAGGGGCCGGCTTACCCTGCTCAGATTAGCTTTAAGCAGGAACCCTTGGACTTTCGGCGACAGGGTCTCTCACCCTGTTTGTCGCTACTCATGTCAACATTCTCACTTCTGATCACTCCACCGGATGCCTTACAGCCCGGCTTCACAGTCAGAACATTGCCTCCAATACTCCGAGAACGGAGATAAGGAGGCAGCGTTCTATATCACAGAACGCTCCGCTACCACGCACATCACTGTGCATCCAAAGCTTCGGCTCATGGCTTGAGCCCCGTTACATCTTCGCCGCAAGACCTCTTGACTAGACCAGTGAGCTGTTACGCTATCTTTAAAGGATGGCTGCTTCTAAGCCAACCTCCTGGTTGTTTTGGAAGTCTCACATGCTTTCCCACTTAGCCATGAATTGGGGGCCTTAGCTGTTGGTCAGGGTTGTTTCCCTCTCCACGACGGACGTTAGCACCCGCCGTGTGTCTGCCGATCAGTTCTTCCCGGTATTCGGAGTTTGCTTAGACTCAGTAAGGCTGTGGGCCCCCATCATCCATGCAGTGCTCTACCCCCGGGAGAATACAATCGACGCGCTACCTAAATAGCTTTCGCGGAGAACCAGCTATCTCCAGATTTGATTGGCCTTTCACCCCTAGCCACACGTCATCCGGACCCTTTTCAACGGGTGTCGGTTCGGCCCTCCAGTGAGTGTTACCTCACCTTCAGCCTGCACATGGCTAGATCATCTGGTTTCGGGTCTGATCCATCGAACTTATTCGCCCTGTTAAGACTCGCTTTCGCTACGCCTACACCTAACGGCTTAAGCTTGCTCGATAGACCAAGTCGTTGACCCATTATACAAAAGGTACGCCGTCAGAGCTCGAGGCTCCTCCGACTGCTTGTAGGCGTCCGGTTTCAGAAACTGTTTCACTCCCCTCGTCGGGGTGCTTTTCACCTTTCCCTCACGGTACTGGTTCGCTATCGGTCAGTAAGGAGTACTTAGCCTTCGAGGGTGGTCCCCCGATCTTCAGACAGGATTTCACGTGTCCCGCCCTACTTAATACGTCCAATCAGACTTCCCATACGGGGCTGTCACCC
>NZ_CM176571.1:0-875000 GCF_058105145.1 Thioclava sp. ISO4 | reverse complement strand
AACGTCCAGTACTGCCCCTACACGATCTTCGTCTACCAGACGCCCGAGGACACGGATCACGTGACGGTGGGCTTCCGCTCCTATGACGAAGAGTCGATGCAGCCGGTCACCGACATGCTGACCGGGATCGTCAAAGACGCACTGATGATCGACTGACGGATATATAGTTCGCGTGCGCACCCGCGCACGCGAGCTTTGCAGCTCAGCTCGCGCCACGCTCGGCCCGGGCCTCCAGCTGGCTCTTGCGCACATGGCGGATCACCTCGACCAGCAGCGCGGTCAGAAGCCCCACATTCAGCAGCCCGTTCGCCGCCGCCATCCCGCCAAGGATGCGCCATTGATGCGAGAGCAGGATGTCGCCATATCCCAGCGTGGTGAAGCTCACGAGCGAGAAGTAGACCGACTCCTCCATTGTCGGGAACACATCGAGGATGCGGAAGCAGAACGCCCAGAGCCAGACGCCCGCCGTGACCATCGCCAAGGCCCAGAGGGCGGCGACGACAACCATCAGCATCAGCTTCGGGCGGTGCGGCTCACGCAGCATCCACCAGTGCAGCCGCGAGAATGTCGCCTCGATCGCCCAGGCGCTGAGCGCGGCGATGCACACAGTCAAAAGCATCATCACCGAACCGATGGCGATCTGAATGATCATGGGCGTTCCTCCTGCCCTAGCTATTTCGCGCCACCGCACGGGCGTCAAGCGTAGCGGTGCCGCACTGGACAGAGCCGCTTGCCTGCCCTATCTCGATGCGACTATGGCAAAGCATTCAGACCCCAATTCCAAGCTGATCGCCGAGAACCGGCAGGCACGTTATCACTACGCCGTCGAGGACACGCTCGAGGCGGGCATCGTGCTGCAAGGCTCCGAGGTGAAATCGATGCGCGTCGGTCAGACGAACATCGCCGAGAGCTACGCCTCGGTCGAGGATGCCGAATTGTGGCTGATCAACTCCTATATCGCGAGCCTGAACCAAGCCTCGCATTTCGGCCACGAGGAGCGGCGCAAGCGCAAGCTTCTGGTCTCGAAGCGGGAGCTCGCGCGCCTGTGGAACGCCACCCAGCGCGAGGGCATGACCATCGTGCCGCTGAAGATGTACTTCAACGAGAAGGGCATCGCGAAGGTCCTGATCGGGATCGCCAAGGGCAAGAAGCAGGCCGATAAGCGCGAAACTGAGGCGAAACGCGACTGGAACCGCCAGAAACAGCGCCTTCTGAAGCAGAATTACTAGGGGCATGGGGCGGATTTACCCGCCCTGCCCTTGCGTCTTGCGCGCCGCTGAGTCTAAGCAATCCCGACCGGCAAAAGAGGCGCATGACGATGGATGACCCGAAAACGCTCGTATCGACGGATTGGCTTGCTGCCCATCTGAAGGACCCCGACCTGCGCATTCTGGACGCTTCGTGGTTCCTGCCGCAGATGGAGCGGGATGCGAAGGCGACCTACGACGCCAAGCACATCCCCGGTGCGCGCTTCTTCGACATCGACGATATCGCCGATAACCGCTCGGATCTGCCGCATATGGCGCCGCCGCCCGAAAAGTTCATCTCGCGGATGCGCGCGATGGGCGTCGGCGACGGCCATCAGGTCGTGATCTACGACCAGCATTCCGTCTTCTCCGCGCCGCGCGTGTGGTGGACCTTCCGCCTGATGGGCAAGACGGATGTGGCGGTGCTCGATGGCGGCCTGCCGAAATGGGAGGCCGAGGGCCGCCCGCTCGAGGACATGCCGCCGATGGTGCGCGACCGTCACATGACGGTGCAGCGTCACCCCGGTCTGGTGAAGGACGTCACGCAGGTCGCCCATGCCAGCAAGCTCGGCGATCACGAGATCATCGACGCGCGCTCTAACGAGCGCTTCCTCGGCAGTGCTGCGGAGCCGCGCCCGGGGCTGCGTTCGGGTCATATCCCCGGATCGCGCAACCTGCCCTTCGGCGAGCTGCTGACCCCCGAGGGCACTTTCAAATCCCCAGAAGAGATCAAGGCCCTGTTCGAGGCCGCCGGCGTCGACCTGTCGAAGCCCGCGATCACGACCTGCGGCTCCGGCGTCAGCGCCACGATCCTGTCGCTCGCACTCGAACTGATCGGCAAGTCCGACTGGTCGCTCTATGACGGGTCCTGGTCGGAATGGGGCATGTTTAACGACCTCAAGGTCGCAACGGGAGAAGCATAATGCTGAACAATCTCAAGCCGCAGGCGCCGGACAAGATCCTCGCGCTGATGGAAGAATACCGCGCCGACGAGCGCGACCAGAAGGTCGATCTCGGCGTCGGCGTCTACAAGAACGCCGAAGGCGAAACCCCGATCATGCGCGCCATCCACAAGGCGGAAAAGCAGGTCTGGGATCAGGAAACCACGAAGAAATACGCAGGCCTCGCCGGCCAGCCGGAATTCCACGCGGCGATGGCCGAGATGGTTCTGGGCAAAGGCTACCCGGCCGATCGTCTGGCCTGCCTGTCGACCGTGGGCGGCACCGGCGCCTGCCGCATGGGCTTCGAGCTTGCCCGCATCGCGAACCCCGGCACCAAGATCTGGGTCTCCGATCCGACCTGGCCGAACCACCTCTCGATCCTGAAATTCATGGATCAGGACTTCACCACCTATCGCTATTTCGATGCCGAGACCCGCTCGGTCGATTTCGATGCGATGATGGAAGACCTGAAGGGCGCCAAGGAAGGCGACATCGTGCTGCTGCACGGCTGCTGCCACAACCCGACCGGCGCGAACCTGACGCTCGAGCAATGGGGCAAGGTTGCGGACCTTCTGAAAGAGACCGGCGCCGTGCCGATGATCGACCTCGCTTATCAGGGCTTCGGGGACGGTCTGGAAGCGGATGCGGCAGGCACCCGTCTGATCGCCGAGCGTCTGCCGGAAGTGCTGATCGCGGCGTCCTGCTCGAAGAACTTCGGCATCTATCGCGAGCGCACCGGCTGCCTGATGGTTCTGGGTTCGGAAGAGACCAAGAAGACCGTTCAGGGCAACCTCGCCTATCTCAACCGTCAGACCTACTCCTTCCCGCCCTATCACGGGCAGGCGCTGGTCACCCGCGTGCTCACCGATCCCGAGCTGCGCGCCGATTGGGAAGCCGAGCTGGAAGAGGTTCGCACCGGCATGCTGGAACTGCGCCAGCAACTCGCCGACGAGCTGCGCAAGCTGTCCAACTCCGACCGCTTCGACTTCGTGGCAGAGCACCGCGGCATGTTCTCGCGCCTTGGTGCGACGCCCGAGCAGGTCGCTGCGATGAAGGAAGGCAACGCGATCTACATGGTCGGCGACTCGCGCATCAACATCGCGGGCCTTAACAAAAACAGCGTGCCGCTGCTGGCCCGCGCGCTGATCGACGCAGGCGTCTAACCTCCTCCGACAGCAAGAAAATTCAGAACGGCGGTCCATTCGGGCCGCCGTTTTTCGTGGTCGATTTTTCCGCGTTGCGTCCTTGAAATCATAAGCAGGCTCATAATATAGAGGCTTACTTTAATTTCAACGGAGCCCAGGATGCCCGATCAGAGCCTAGGTTTTCTCCTGCACGACGCGACGCGGTTGATCCGCCGTCGGTTCGAGGCGCGCGCCAACGAGTTCGGCCTCACGACCGCGCAATGGCGGCTTCTCGTCTACCTCAAGAAGGAAGGCGCGCTGCCGCAGGCCCGTCTGGCCGAATTGCTCGAGATCGAACCGATTTCGGTCTCGCGCCTCGTCGACCGCATGGAAGAGGCCGACTGGGTCTGCCGCAAACCTGATCCGAATGATCGACGCGTCAAGCTCGTGCACCCCTCTCCCAAGGCGCGCAACGCTTTTGAAGACGCCCGCGACATCGCGGACGAAATCTACGCCAAGGGGCTGGCGGGCCTGAGCGATGATGATGTCGCGACCGCGCTGAACACCCTGCGCCAGATCATCCGAAACCTCTCCGAAGACTGTACCTCCCCCACGTCAGAGAATGATCATGAGTGACCAGAAACCGACCGCCGAGAGCGCGGAAACCCAATCGAAACAGAAACAGAAGAAGGGGCCGAAATTCTGGCTCCTCATTCTTGTGCCCGCCCTGATCGTTATGGGTGGCGCGTGGTACTGGCTGAGCTCCGGTGGCTCGCAAAGCACCGAGAACGCCAATTTCCAGATGGCGCGGATTCCCGTCGCCTCGCAAATCTCGGGCCGCGTGACCGAGGTGTTTGTGCATGACAACGAGCATGTGAAAAAAGGCGCGCCGCTGTTCGAACTCGACAAGAAACCCTACGAGCTGGCGCTGGCAAAGGCCGAGGCCGCGCTGTCGCAGGCCCGCCTGCAGGTCGAACAGCTTCGCGCCTCCTACAAGGCCGCGCTCGCCGATGAGAAACAGGCAGCCGATAACGCGGCGTATCAGGAGAAACAGCTCGATCGTCAGGAAAAGCTGATCAAATCCGGCACCACGACGCAGCAGGCGCTCGACCAGCAGCGCACGGCGACGCAATCCGCGCAGAACACGCTGGCCGCGGCCAAGCAGAAAGTGGCATCGGCCAAGGTTGCGCTCAACGGCAATCCCGAGATCCCGGTGGATGAGCATCCTTCGGTGAAATCGGCGATCGCGGCGGTCAATGACGCCAAGTACAACCTCTCGCAGACCGAGGTCGATGCGCCCACCGATGGCATCATCTACCAGGCCTCCTCGTTCAAAGCGGGTGAGATGGTCGGTGCCGGTGCCAGCCTCTTCACGCTGGTCGATACCAGCGACGTCTGGGTGATCGCGAATTTCAAGGAAACCGCGCTGACCCATATGCAAGAGGGCCAGTCGGCCACCGTCGAATTCGACGCCTTCCCGGATCGTGAATATCACGCGACGGTCAGCGCGGTCGGTGCGGGCACGGGAGCCGAGTTCTCGATCCTTCCGGCACAGAACGCGACCGGCAACTGGGTGAAAGTGACCCAGCGCGTTCCGGTGCGCCTGCGCCTCGACGAAGGCGCGAACCTCGAAGGTCTGCGCGCGGGTCTGTCGGCCAGCGTCACCGTCGATACCGCCTCGGAGCCGCATTACAAGCGCATCCTCGACAAGGCCAACAGCTCGGCCGCCGTGGCGGGCACGACCCAACAGGGGCAGTAAGTCATGGCCGAGGCCGCAGACAAACAACCCAAGGGGATCGACCCGCATAACGTGCCGCATCGCGCGCTGATCATGGCGTCGCTGATGCTGGCCGTGATCATGCAGGTGCTCGACACCACCATCGCGAACGTGGCCCTGCCCGACATGCGCGCCGACCTCGGCGCGTCGCGCGATACGATCAACTGGGTGCTGACCTCCTATATCGTGGCCGCGGCCATCGTGACGCCGCTGTCGGGCTGGCTTGCCAACCGTTTCGGACGGCGCGAGATCTTCATGGTCGCGGTGATCGGCTTCGTCGTCTTCTCGATGCTCTGCGGGATCGCGTGGTCGCTCGACGTGATGGTGATCTTCCGCCTCATGCAGGGCGTGTTCGGCGCGGCCATCGTGCCGCTCGCGCAGAACTTCATGCTCGACATCAACCCGCGCGAGAAGCACGGGCAGGCGATGGCGATGTTCGGTGCTGGCATCATGCTCGGCCCGATCATCGGCCCGACGCTGGGCGGTTATCTGACCGAGGTGATCAACTGGCGCTGGGTGTTCTACATCAACGTGCCGCTCGGGATGATCGCCATCGCGGGCTCCGCCTTCTTCCTGCCGGAGACGCCCAAGAAGAAGATCGGTTTCGACTTCTTCGGCTTCGCAGCGCTGGCGGTAGCGATCGGGTCGCTGCAGATGATGCTCGACCGTGGGTCCGATCTCGACTGGTTCGCCTCGCGCGAAATCTGGATCGAGGCCGCGCTCGCGATCAGCGGGTTCTGGGTATTCCTCGTATGGATTCTCAGCGCGAAGAAGCCCTTCCTCGAGCCAAAGATGTTCCTCGACCGCAACCTCTCGATGGGGCTGCTGTTCATCTTCGTGATCGGGATCATCCTGCTCGCCTCGCTGGCGCTGCTGCCGCCGATGCTGTCGAACATCTTCGACTATCCGACGCTGACGACCGGCCTGGTGATGTCGCCACGCGGCGTGGGAGCGATGATCATGATGCTGCTGATCGGGCGGTTGGTGAAGGTCATCGACCTGCGCGTCCTCGTGGTGGTCGGCCTGTCCTTAACCGCCTATTCGCTGCACATCATGTCGACCTTCTCGCCGCAGATGGGGCCGAAATGGATCATCATCTCGGGCGTGATTCAGGGCTTCGGGCTGGGCTCGGTCTTCGTGCCGATCTCGACGCTGGCCTTCGCCACGCTCGCCCCGGAATATCGCGGCGACGGCACGGCGCTGTTCTCGCTTCTGCGCAATATCGGCTCGTCCATCGGGATCTCGATCGTGACCGCGCTGCTCACCCACAATATCGCGGTGAACCATTCCGAGATCGTCTCGGCGATCAATCCGCAGAACCTCTCGGGCGTGATCAACGGCGCGAGCGGCATGTCACGGGAGGCGGCCCTGACGGTGCTCAACAACCTCGCGACGCAGCAGGCCGCGATGATCTCTTACGTGGACGATTTCAAGTTCATGATGTGGGTCACGCTGGCGGCGATCCCGCTGGTCTTCTTCCTGCGCAAGCCGGATTACCAGAACAGCGGCGGAGGCCAGAAGCCGCAAGGCGCGCCGGTCACCGAGTAAGCCGGCACCAGATGCAATGAAAAAGGCCCGGGATCGCTCCCGGGCCTTTCGCTTTGTCTTGGATGAAGCGTCTTAGTTGACGAACTCCGGATAGGCTTCCATGCCCAGTTCCGCCTTGTCGAGGCCCATCATCTCGTCCTCGGCCGGGGCGCGGATGCCCATGACAGCTTTGAGGATGAACCAGACGATTGCCGAGACCACGAAGACGAAGATGCCGACGATGATGATCGAGACGATCTGGCCGTAGAAGGTGCCGTCCGGGTTGGTGATCGGAACAGCCAGCGTGCCCCAGATACCAGCGCCGAGGTGGACCGGGATAGCGCCCACGACGTCGTCGATCTTCAGCTTGTCGAGCATCGGAACCAGCAGGACCACGATGATACCGCCGATCGCGCCGATGATGGTCGCTGCACCGAGGCTCGGGGTCAGCGGCTCAGCCGTGATCGACACGAGGCCAGCCAGAGCGCCGTTGAGAACCATGGTCAGATCCGGCTTCTTGTAGAGGATCTGGGTCAGGATCAGCGCTGCGATCGCGCCACCGGCAGCTGCCGTGTTGGTGTTGGCGAAGATACGCGAGATATCGGCGACGTTGCCCACGGTGTTCATGTAGAGCTGCGAACCGCCGTTGAAGCCGAACCAGCCGAGCCACAGGATGAAGGTACCGAGCGTGGCGAGCGTCAGGTTCGAACCGGGCATCGCCTGGACCTTGCCGTCCTTATACTTGCCGATACGCGGGCCGAGGATCAGAGCGCCTGCGAGAGCTGCCCAGCCACCGACCGAGTGCACGACGGTCGAGCCAGCGAAGTCGAGGAAGCCGAAATCGGCGTCCAGGAAGCCACCGCCCCATTTCCACGAAGCCTGGATCGGGTAGATGAAGCCCGTCAGGATCACGGTGAAGATCAGGAACGGCCACAGCTTGATGCGCTCGGCCAGAGTGCCCGAAACGATCGACGCGGTGGTGGCGCAGAACATCAGCTGGAAGAAGAAGTCCGAACCGACCGAAGCGTAGGTCAGGTCGACCGAATCCGCGCCGACGCCCACGGGCTCGAGCGAGGTAGTCCCGAAGGCACCCAGCACGCCGTTGATCGACCAGCCGTCGCCCGGATACATCAGGTTATAGCCGATCAGGTAGTACATGATCGCCGCGATCGCGAAGAGCGAGATGTTCTTGAGCGACTGCATGGTCACGTTCTTCGAGCGCACGAGGCCAGCCTCGAGCATCGAGAAGCCCGCGCCCATCCACATCACCAGGAAGCCGGTGACGAGGAACATGAAGGTGTTCAGGATGAAGCCGATCTCATTGGCCGGCGGATCGACCGGGGCGGCGTCTTGCGCCAGCGCCGGCAGGGCCACCGCGGTCATCGCAACCGCAAGGCCAGTGATTTTCGAAAGCTTGTTCATTTTCCTACTTTCCCCCTGTCGCGCCTTAAAGCGCGTCGTCATTGGATTCGCCGGTGCGCACGCGAACCGCCTGCCCGACATCGAGAACGAAGATTTTGCCGTCGCCGATCTTGTCGGTTTTCGCGGCTTTCATGATCGTGTCGACAACCTCGTCGGCGAGGCCGTCAGCGACGACGATCTCCAGCTTGACCTTCGGCACGAAGTTCACGGCGTATTCGGCGCCACGATAGATTTCCGTGTGACCCGACTGGGCACCGAAGCCTTTGATCTCGGTCACCATCATTCCGCGCACGCCGATGGTGGTGAGCGCCTCGCGCACCTCCTCCAGCTTGAACGGCTTGATTGCTGCAATGATGAGTTTCACCTGACATCCCTTCCTTGTTCAGCCCTTTCGATGCCCGCTTGGTGACATCGCACGGTGTTAAAAGGCCCGCTGTGCCCCTTTCACACAAGGAAACGAGGTTCCGTCCGAGTAGCAGCGTCAGCGGATTCCGGCCCAAATTTGCACAATTTGTGCGCTTTGCTGCTTTTTTAATCACATTGCAAATCTGAAACGTGATTTTTCGCGGGTGCACATCTCGGGTCGGCCCGTGTAGATTGCGCGCAATTAAAACGCAGGCAGCGGAACAGGCAGATGACTCAGAAAGGCGGAGGGCGCGGGCGCCTCGTGGCCGACAAGCGCTATTCCTCTTCGAAGCAGCCTCCCAAGGCATCGAAACCCACCAAGCCGCGCAAGACCGCACGGCGGGGTGGCGGAAACGGCGGCGGTGGCGGCGGCAAGCCGCCGCGGCGCAATGGGCCGTTCACCGGTCTGATCATCGGCCTCGCCCGGTTGATCTGGCGGATTGTCTGGGGCGTGGGATGGCGGCTGGCGATGATCGTCGCGCTCGTGGTGGGCGCCGCCACGATGTATTTCTACTCGACCCTGCCCGACTACACGAAGCTGCTCGACGGGCGCACCCGCGGCTCGGTCACGATGCTCGACGATCAGGGCAAGGTCTTCGCCTGGCGCGGCGAAACCTTCGGCGGACAGATCGACGCGAAGAACGTCTCGCCCTATCTGCGCGACGCCGTGGTCGCGACCGAGGACCGCCGCTTCTACCATCACTTCGGCATCTCGCCGCGCGGCATCGCCTCGGCAATGGCGATCAACGTGCGCGAAGGGCGCGGGCCGTTCGACGGCAACGGCGGTTCGACCATCACGCAGCAGACCGCAAAGCTCCTGTGCCTCGGCGTGAAGTTCGACCCGAAGAAATGGAAGAACGAAGCCGCCTATGAGAACGACTGCCGTTCGGGCGGTCTGCGCCGCAAGATCAAGGAAGTGCCCTACGCCTTCGCGCTGGAACTGAAATACTCGAAAGATGAAATCCTTTCGATCTACCTCAACCGCGCCTATCTCGGTGCGGGCGCGCGCGGCTTCGAGGCCGCGTCGGAGCGCTATTTCGGCATCTCGGCGGCCAATGTCGATCCGCAGCAGGCCGCGATGCTGGCCGGTCTTCTGAAAGCCCCGAGCTACTACGCCCCGACCTCGAGCCTCAAACGCTCGCAGGAGCGGGCCGAGACCGTGCTCAGCCTCATGCATGAGCAAAACTACCTGACGGACCGGCAATATCTCGACGCGAAGAACAACCCCGCCACGCTGAGCCAGGCGGCACAGAAACGCGCGGGCGGCTATTTCGCGGATTGGGTGATGGACACGATCCCCGACTTCCTGTCGCGCGACACGACCGAGGATGTGGTCATCAACACCACGCTCGATCAGCGCATCCAGTCGGCCGCCGAAGACGCGATGAAAACGGTCTACGACAACAAGGTCTCCAAAGGCTCGAAGGCAGAGGCCGCGATCGTCGTGATGAGCGCCGATGGCGCCGTGCGCGGCATGGTCGGCGGCCGGGCGACGAAGGTCTCGGGCGCGTTCAACCATGCGACCATGGCGCAGCGGCAGACCGGCTCGACCTTCAAGCCCTTCGTCTACGCGACCGCGCTTGATCTGGGCTACACGCCGGATTCGATGGTCGATGACGCGCCGGTCACGGTGAAGATGCCCGGCTCACCCGATTGGAGCCCGCGCAACTACGAGCGCAGCTACATGGGGCCGATCACGCTGACCACGGCGCTCGAGCATTCGGTGAACGTCGCCACGGTGCGCGTCTCCGAGGCGGTGGGACGCGAGAATGTCATCAAGGTCGCGGAAGGCTTCGGCTTTGCGCAGGACCTGCCGAACCTGCCCTCGGTGGCGCTCGGCGTGGGGGAATCGGACCTGCTCGACATGACCGGGGCCTATGCGGGCATCCTCAATGGCGGCTCTTCGGTGCAGCCCTATGGCCTGACCTCGCTGACGCTGAGAGGCGACGACCAGCCGCTCTTCGGCAAGCCCGGCGGGATCGGCGAGCGCGTGATCTCGAAGAAAGCGGCGCAGGAACTGACCTACATGATGCGTCAGGTCGTGCTGCACGGGACCGGCCGCCGCGCCAACATCGACGGCTACGAGATCGCGGGCAAGACCGGCACCACTCAAAGCGCGCGCGATGCCTGGTTCGTCGGCTTCACCTCGGATTACGTGGTCGGCGTCTGGATGGGCAATGACGACAACACGCCGCTGAAAGGGACGACCGGGGGCGGCCTGCCCGCCGAGATTTTCCATGAGACGATGAAGCGTGTGCTCAACGGCGAAGATCCCAAGCCGCTGCCGATGGCCCATCCGGGCGACTGGCAGGTGCCGGATCAGCAATATCAGGGCCAAAGCCAGAGCGCGGGACAAGCCCCCGCCCAGCCGAAACGTCGCGACCCGTCGCAGTCGATCCTCAACGAGTTGCTGAACATCTTCGGCAGCAACTGAGCGACCGACCCGAAACGAAAGAAACGCCCGGACCACTGGCCCGGGCGTTTTCATTTGCGGCGATGCCTTGCCGGGCCGAAGCCCGCGCCGGTTACCCTGCCCGTTTCAAATCCTCGATTATCGCGTTGATATTGCCGCGACGCCGGTCGAGCATCGCGCCGATCTCGGCCCGTTCGGAGGCGAGCATATTCACCCCCTCGACGATCAGGTTGAAGAACTTGTCGCTGCCCGAGCGATCCGAGACCTGCCACAGCACCTCGAACGGAGCCTGCCCCGGTAGGCTCGCGAGCGTCTTCACCTCGTAGAAGGTCTTGACCGGCCGCGCGCCCTGAATCTGGAACTTCGCGCCTTGGAACTCGCGGAACCGCTTGCCGTATTTGCGCGACAGGTAGCCCTGGAACGCCTTGGTGAAAGCGGCGAGCTGCGCCGGGCTCGCCTGCCGCGCCGCCACGCCCAGCGCCGAGCGCGCGATGACGTTCACATCCGCATATCGAGCGAAAATCCGTTCGAACATCGCATAGAGCGCGGGCCCGGTGCGCCCCGAGGCGATGGCCGCGTTGACTTCGTTCACCGCTTTCTGGATCAGAGCGCGCGCCTGCGCATCCGTCAGCGCATATGCCGACCCCGGCACCATGGCTGCCGCCAGACCCGCCGCGCCGAGGCCCAGAACCTGCCGTCTATTGCGGCAGAAGGTCTTCGTAGGGATCGTAGGCATTCGCATCGGTGGCCTCCTCGCCATTGAGTTCGTAGCGTCGGTTCTGCAGATACAGAAGCCGGCTTTGGGCATAGCTGTCGGCACTGTCGTACAGGATCGAATCGACAGTCGCGCCATACATGTTGCGCTTCGCGACATTGCCGCCGAAGCGTAGCGCCCCTGCGGCGATGCGCTCTTTATCCGGCAGCGCGCCCAGCGGGTCGATCACGAAATCGACCACCATCCCAACTGTATCACGCGTCGTGGACGGCCCGAAGACCGGCAATTCCTGATAATTACCTTCGCCCACGCCCCAGACATGCAGCGTCTCGCCGAAATCGGTATCCGTCTCGGGCAACGAGAAATCCGTCCCCGCCGGATCGAAAATCCCCCCCAGCCCGATCGTCGAGTTGATGAAGAATCGGAAAGTGTTCTTCACCGCCGGTTCGGGCCGTCCTTGCAGCAGAGAGTTGAGCACTTTGCCCGGAAGGCTGAGATTGCTGCCGACATTATAGAGCGTTTTCGTCACCGGCCCGGGGCCACTGCCATCGGTCGACTCGGCGCGGAAGAAGGCCGAATCGAGCTTCTTGTTGAACTCATGCGTCTTGCGATTGGCAGCCTCGTAAGGGTCCTGAATGCCGGTCGCGGGCGGTGCAGGTGCGCAGGCGGCCAACCCCAGCGCAAGCGCCGTCATCGTAGCCACCGCAGACCACCGCACGCCGCTGCGCGCCGGGGCCTTCTGTTCCAATTCCTGCGCCAAAGTCGCTCCCCCTTCGTTGCAGCTTAGGTCCTGAAATAGATAGGGCGCATCCGGTCGTGCCGCAACGCGAGTCGCTCAGAACTCCGGAGTTCCGGAAGAAATGGATCGAATTGGAGGGAAAAGACACGGGGGAATTAACGCCCCGTTCAGCGCCTTCGCATCACCCTTGCCAAGCGCGGCGCACCGATCAGCGCCCCTCATCGCGGGGAGAGCACGATGCCATATTCCAACACCGATCAAGCCATCATCAAACGCAACATCGTCAAAGGGCGACGGGAGATGGCCCGGCTGTTGGGCCGGGTACGAAGGCAATTCGTGCTGGTCGCAATATTCGCGGCCTTCATCAATCTGCTCGTTCTCGCGGGGCCCCTGTTCATGCTGCAGGTCTATGACCGCGTGCTGCCCGCGCGGTCCTTGCCGACGCTGATCAACCTGTTCCTGCTGGTGGCCTTTCTCTTCACGATGATGGGCGTCATTGATTGGGCGCGAGGTCGCCTGCTCGCCCGGATCGGAGCGGATCATCAGCGCGGCCTCGAGCGGCGCGTGTTCGACGCCGCCATCATCGACGCCACCATCAACACGCAGGAGCGGTCCTCCAACAACGCCCTGCGCGATCTGGAAATCGTCCAGCGCTATTATGCCTCCCCGGTCGCGGCGGCGGTGTTCGATCTGCCCTGGACGCCGCTCTATCTCGGAGTGCTGTTCGTGTTCCACCCGTGGCTCGGCGCTCTGGCCTTCGCCGGGGGGGCCACGTTGATCCTGCTGTCTCTCGCCACGCAATTCGTCACGCGCGGGCGGATGGAAGAGACGACGCAGCTCGAGAACAAAGCCCGGTATCTCGGAAACGATTTTCTTCGCCAGATCGAAACGGTCGTTTCGCTCGGGATGCGCGAGAGCGGCTTCAAACGCTGGCAGGCGGCGCGGCATGAATCGATGGACAACGCGATTCGGGCCACCGATCTCAGCGGCAGCTTCCATGCCTCGATGCGCGCACTGCGGATGCTGCTGCAAACCTCGATGCTGGCGCTTGGCGCCTATCTCGTCCTGCAAGGCGAGTTGAGCGCGGGGGCGATGATCGCCGCCTCGATCCTGATGGGAAGATCGCTCGCACCGGTCGAGCTTGCCGTGGGTGGATGGACGCAATGGCAGCGCGCCACCGTCGCCCGCGACCGGCTGGCGGCTCTGCTCGGCGCTCACCCGGCCGCGCAAAAGGGTGCCGAATGGGTGAGCCCGAAGGCGCGCCTCGCCGTCGAAGACATCACCGTCCGGCCCGCCAATTCCGACCGAGCGGCAATCGAGATGATCAGCTTCTCGCTCGAACCCGGAGAGGCGCTCGGGGTGATCGGCCCGCTCGGCGCAGGCAAATCCGTTCTCGCGCGCAGCCTGTGCAACTTCTCCCACCCGAGCTCGGGCACGATCCGCCTCGACGAGGTGCCGCTGGATCAATACGACCGCGACAATTTGGGGCGGCTGATCGGCTATCTGCCGCAATCGGTCACCTTTTTCCCCGGCACCGTGGCCGAGAATATCGCCCGGCTCGACCTCGCGCCCGACATGGACCGGGTCATCGCCGCAGCCAAACGCGCCGGCGCGCATCAGATGATTCTCAAAATGCCCGCGGGCTACGACACGCCGATCGAGTTCGAGGGGGCTTCGCTCTCCGATCGTCAGCGTCAGCTCGTCGCGCTCTCGCGGGCGCTCTATCACGACCCGATCCTGCTCATTCTCGATGAGCCGAACCTTTTGCTCAGTGGAGATGGCGGCGCGTGTCTGCACACGATGCTGAGCGATCTGAAGGCACGCGGCGGCGCGGCGATCGTGATGACCAACAGCCCCGGCGCGCTCGCCGAATGCGAACGCATCCTCGTACTCGATCACGGGGCGCAGCGCGCCCTCGGCGCGCGTGACGACGTCCTCAAGCGCATGATCGCCTCGGCCACGAAGGCCCGCGTGGTTCCGCGCGCGGACAGCGCCGCGTGAGCGACGCCTGCATCCATTCCGGGCAAGGGGGCACCTGCTGCACCCCTTCGCAACACGGCGTCCCGATCAGCTTCGGCCTCGCGGCGATCGTCGCCCTCTTCATCGGATCCGCCCTTTGGCTCACCGTCACGCGGCTCGCCGGATCGATCCAGGCCTCAGGACGGATCGAAGTCGACAGCTCCCGCCATGTGATCGAGCATCCGACCGGCGGGACCATCGAACAGATCTATGTCAAAAGCGGCGATCACGTCACCCGCGGCCAAGTACTGATGCGGCTTGCCTCGGACGACATCCGGACCGAGCTGGCCATCGTCGAAGCCTCGGATTTTGCCCTGCAGGCCCAGCGCGCGCGGCTGCAAGCCGAACGGGACGGCGCGAACACGGTCCCTTACCCGAGGCCGCTTTTAGAGGCAGCCAAGCTCCGCGCGGATGTCACCGATCTGGTCGAGGGGCAGAATTCCCTGTTCGAAGCCCGCAAACAGTCCTTCGCTCAGCAACGAGCCGATATGGCGCGGCAGCTCCAGCAAATCCGCGCGCAGCGCGACGGGCTCGATGCGCAGGTCTCGGCGCTGGAACGCGAAGAGCGGTTGATCGAAAAGGAACTCGCCCTCCGCGAACGGCTGAAGGATCGCGGCCTCGCCACATCGGCACAAATCCTCGCCCTCACCCGCGAACAGGTCTCGCTGGAGCGACAACTCGGTGCGTTAAGCGCCCAGAAAACGCAGCTCACGGTGCAAAGCGGCGGCGTGGTGCTCACCGCGTCGCGGCTGCAATGGCAACGCCGGGAGGAAATCGAGTCGCAACTCGAATCCAGCAATGCGCGCGCCATCGAGCTCTCTGCGCGCACCACACATCTGCGCAACGAATTGGCGCGGCGCACCCTACGCGCGCCAGTCAGCGGCACGGTGCATGATGTCCGCCTGCGCGGCGCGCATGCGGTGCTGCGCCCGGCAGAGATGGCGATGGCAATCGTAGAAACCGGGCGGCCGCTCATCGTCAATGCGCAAGTCGATCCGACCAATATCGACGGCGTGGCGGCAGGCCAGACTGCGATCCTCCGCTTTCCGGGTCTGTCGCGGCGAATCTCGAGCGACGTGACCGGCACGATCACGCGCATCTCCCCCGACACGCTGACCGATCCGGCGACCGGGGGAAGCTATTACAAAGTGCGGATCACCTTTGATATGGACGAGCTCGACGCCGAAGAACGCAGGCTTCTCGTGCCCGGTATGCCCGCAGAGGTCTACCTGCAGACCGCACCGGTCTCTCCGATCCGCTACCTGCTCAGCCCCTTCCTCGATTTCTTCGCACTTGGCGGCGCAGCGGGGTGACCACCCGCCCCGACGCGATCACAACCGATCGAGCAAAGCGCGTGTGGGCCATCCATCCGCAGGCAGTCCGAACCTCTCTTGCGCGGTCTGGACAGCGTTGCGGGTGTTGGCGCCGAGGATGCCGTCGACCGCGCCCACGTCATAGCCCTTCGCGACCAGCTTCTCCTGCAACCGCTTCATCTGCGACACGCTCAGCCCCGGTTCGGGCGCGCCGGGATCGAGGCGCGGCGCCCCTTCGAGGCGCGTGGCGAAATAGGCCGCGCTGGTGACGTAGACGAAGCTCTTGTTCCATTCGAACAGAACGCGGAAATTCGGATAGACGAGAAAGGCTGGCCCCTTGCGCCCCATTGGCAAAAGTACCGATCCGCGCAGGTTGCACGCAAGCTGCCCCTGCCGCGCACGCACGCCGCGCGCCGCCCATTCGGAAACCGGCAATTCGGTGGTGAGCCCGGTCTGGGACCAGTCGAGATTGTCGGGGACGGTCACTTCCTGCATCCACGGCTCGTTCGGCTGCCAGCCCAGATCGCGCAGCATGTTGGCCCCCGACATCAGCGCATCGGGCGCCGAGGTCTTCAGGCGCACATGCCCGTCGCCATCGCCATCGACCCCGTTATGCAGGATGTCCTCGGGCAGCATCTGCACCTGCCCGATCTCTCCCGCCCAGGCACCGGTGGTTCGCTTGGGATCGAAATCGCCGCGCCGGAACAGCTCCCCGGCGGCAATTACCTGCGGGCGGAACAGCTCGGGCCGGCGGCAATCGTGGGCCAGCGTCAGCAGCGCATCGCGCGTGTTGAAATCGCCCTGCACCGCGCCGTAATCGGTCTCGAGCGCCCAGAAGGCCAGCAGCACCCCGCGCGAGACGCCATAGGTTTGCTCCATCCGGTCGAAGGTTTTCGCATAGCGCTTGGCGTTTTTCGCCCCGTTGACCATCCGGTTCTTGCTGATCACCGCGCTCGCGAATTCGAGAAAGGTCTTGCGAAACACCCCCTGCGCCCGGTCCGCCCGCAAAACCGCCGGATTCTGGCGCGCGCCCGCGAGGAACGCATCGGCCTGTTGCGCGTTCAGTCCGGCCGCCTGCAGATCGCTGCGAATCCCGGACAGGAACCCGGACCAGCTCCCGCCGCACTCGGCTTGGGCCAAACCGGGGGAGAGCATGGGTGAACAAGCGAGGATCAGGGTGAGCAGAGCTTTACGCATGAGAGCCTCCGGGTTGCGCAGTCACCCTCGACGCTAGCTTGCGCGGCCCATGCCGACAAGCCGATGCGGCGACCCTGCAAGCCGTTGCAATTTCAGCACTCTTTGCAGCTGCAGAATCGGATCGTCTGAATGGTTAACTTGCTTTTTACATTGAGGTGATCAGCATGGATCACGGGGAAGCTGTTGGAGGATGTCATGGAATTCCTGCCCAAGGAGGTCCTTGAGGGACTGCGCGCCGCGCAGAAACGCGATGCGGCGAAAAAGGCACGCCTGCGTGTTCTCGCGGGCGGTCAGATCTGGCCGGTGCTGCGCCGGGTGCCGGGTGGCTTCGCGTTGGATGCCGACGAGGTCTCGCATCTGCGCGGCCATGTCGATCTCTATGACGGCCCCAAGCACGTCGCGACCTGCCTGATCGTGGCCTCGGAAATTCAGGGAAACGAGCTGATCTGCACGGTGAAGCGCGAAACGCCCGTCAGCGATCGCGCGGCGCTCGATTTCGCGCAGGAAGGGCCGACGCTGTCGGGCTACCTGACGAAGATCTGAGCGCGACCGAGTTTTCAAAGGAAAGGGCCGGAAAACCGGCCCTTTTTTCATTGCAGATCAGAGAAGGCGGCTTGCAAGCGCTCCACCGCTTCGCGCACCCGCGCCCGCGGCGTGGCGAGGTTGAAGCGCAGGAAGGTCTCGCCGCCTGCCCCGAAGGTCGCCCCGAAATTCACCGCGATCTTTGCGTCCTTCAGAACACGCGACTTGTATTCCTCGGCCTCCATTCCGGTGCCGGAGAAATCGACCCAAGCGAGATAGGTCGCTTCGAGCGGCATCGACTTCAGACCCGGAATCTCGGCGACTCCCTGATCGAAGATCCGGCGGTTCTCGTCGAGATATTCGTTCAGCGCATCGACCCACGCCGCCCCTTCGGGGCTGTAGGCCGCCGTCGCCATCGCGATGCCGAAACTGTTGGGCGAGATCCCCAAAGCGGCCATCCGCGACGCGAATCGGGCGCGCAGATCCGGGGCCGAGATGATCACGTTGCCCGTATGCGTGCCCGCGATGTTGAAGGTCTTCGTGGTGGCCGTCATCATCACCAGCGGCAGATCGGGCGCGGCCTTCGCCATCGGGATATGGGTCTCGCCCGGCATCACGATGTCATGGTGAATCTCGTCCGAGACCAGCACCAGCCCATGGCGCTTCGCGAACGCCGCCGTGGCCTCAAGCTCCGCGCGGGTCCAGACGCGCCCGCCGGGATTATGCGGCGAGCAGAGAACAAGCATCTTCTCGGCCCCCGTCATCAGCCCGTCCCAAGCGTCGAAATCCATCTCGTAGCGGCCATCGACCAGTTTCAGCGGGCATTCGCGCACCTCGCGCCCGGCGGCGCGGATGACCCGCGCGAAGGCATGGTAGACCGGCGTCATCAGAACCACCGCATCGCCCGGATCGGTATAGGCATCGACGCAGAGCGCCGTGCCGTTGACCAGACCGTGGGTCGTGAAGATCCAGTCCGGCTCGATCTCCCAGCCGTGCCGCTCGCGCATCCACCACTGGATCGCGGCGCGGTACTCGTCCTCGCCGCCCCAGTAACCGTAGATACCCTGCGCGACCATATCTTCGAGCGCGCGCTGCACGCAGGTGGGCGGGCGGAAATCCATATCCGCGACCCACATCGCGATCCCGTCTTCCGGCGAAACCCCGTAATACTTTTCCATCCCGTCCCATTTCTGCGAATGGGTGCCTACGCGGTCGATGATTTCGTCGAAGTCGGGTTTGCTCATCTGGGCCTCTCATTGGTCGGATCGGGCGCATCTGAGCAAAAGCAAAGCCGGGTTACAAACGGCGTTTTGTCACTGGCACAATCACCGCTGCCATTGCACAGACGCATTGCTTCGCCTAAATCCCTGCCCATGACGCTACGACCGATCCTGATCCATCCCGATCCACGCCTGAAAAAGGTCTGCGAGCCGGTGCCCGAAGTTAACGACGAGATCCGCAAGCTCGCCGATGACATGCTCGCGACCATGTATGACGCGCCCGGCATCGGCTTGGCCGGGCCGCAGGTCGGCGTGATGAAGCGGATCTTCGTGATGGATTGCGTGAAGGACAAGGAAGCGGCCCCCGAGCCGATGGTCCTGATCAATCCCGAGATCAGCTGGACCTCGGAAGAGACCAATGTCTACGAGGAAGGCTGCCTATCGATCCCGGATCAATATGCCGAGGTGACGCGCCCCTCCGAGGTGCGGATGAAGTGGCTCGGCCTCGACGGGCAAAGCCATGAGGAACAGTTCGACGCGCTCTGGGCGACCTGCGCGCAGCACGAATTTGACCACCTCAACGGCAAGCTGTTCATCGACTATCTCGGTCCGATGAAGCGCAAGATGATCACCCGCAAGATGGAGAAGCTCAAGCGCGAGCGCGCCCGTGCGGGCGCCGCCAAGGATCCGATCCTCTGATGGCTTCGCGCGCCTTCATCCCCTATGACGACCGCCGCCTGCATCGCCCCGCCGAGCCGGTCGAGGCGATCACCGAGACCGTTCGCATGATCTGGGACGACATGATCGAGACGATGGATGCGATGCCCGGTGTGGGGCTTGCCGCGCCGCAGATCGGCATCATGATGCGCCTCGCCGTTGTCGATGCGTCCGACAAGCGCGGTCAGGCCGTGCGGATGGCGAACCCGGAAGTGCTTCATGCGTCGGTGCAGATGCGCAAGCATGAAGAGGCCTCGCCGAACCTGCCGGGTATCTCCGCCCCGATCGAGCGGCCCCGCGCGGTGACGGTGCGCTTCCTCAATGAGAACGGCGAGATGGAGGACCGCGATTTCGTGGGCCTCTGGGCGACGAGCGTTCAGCACCAGATCGACCATCTCAACGGCAAGATGTATGTCGATCATCTCTCGCCCTTGCGCCGCAAGATGCTGGTGCAGAAGTCGAAGAAACTCGCGAAAGGCTAAGCGATGCGCGTCATCTTCATGGGAACGCCGGAGTTCTCCGTCCCCGTTCTGGAGGCGCTGGCCGGCGCGCATGAGGTTGTCGCCGTCTATAGCCAGCCGCCCCGCCCCGCAGGGCGCGGCAAGAAAGAGCGCCCCTCCCCGGTCCATGCCAAGGCCGAGGAACTGGGGATCGAGGTGCGCACCCCGCGGAATTTCAAAGCACCCGAGGATCGTGAAGCCTTCGCCGCGCTGAATGCCGATATCGCGGTCGTAGTGGCCTACGGGCTGATCCTGCCGCAGGCTATTCTGGATGCGCCCGCGAAGGGCTGCCTGAATATCCACGCCTCGCTGCTCCCGCGCTGGCGCGGGGCCGCGCCGATCCACCGGGCGATCATGGCAGGCGACAGCCAGACCGGCATCTGCATCATGCAGATGGAAGCCGGTCTCGATACCGGGCCGGTTCTGCTGCGCGAAGCGACCGAGATCGGCGCGACGGAGACCACCGGCGAGCTGCATGATCGGCTGAGCGCGATGGGCGCGCGGCTGATCCTCGATGCGCTGTCCGAGATCGACTCGCTGATCCTTCAGCCGCAGCCCGAGGATGGCGTGACCTATGCCGCGAAGATCGACAAGGCGGAGGCGCAGGTCGACTGGACGCGCCCCGCCGATGAGGTGATCCGCCATATCAACGGGCTCTCCCCCTTCCCCGGCGCCTGGACCGAAATCGCCGAGGAACGGATCAAGCTGCTGCGCGCCGCCCCGGCAGAGGGAAGCGGCGCGCCGGGCGAGATTCTCGACGGGTTCACCATCGCCTGCGGCACCGGCGCGCTGGAAATCCTCGAAGCCCAACGCCCAGGCAAGCGCCCGATGTCCGGGGCCGACGTCTTGCGCGGCCTACGCCTGCCTGCACGCTTAGGCTGAGCGCAACAGTCTTCCCAAATCGCGGAAGTTGCGGCAAACTTGTGGAAAAACCACAAGGAGCAGTCGATGACCCCCTATTTGATGGAATTCGCCTGATGGGCGTGCTGTTCGGCTTTCTCGCGACGGCGAGCAGTCGTATCGTCGGGATAGGCTTCGCGCTCGCGGTCTGGCTCATCGCACGGCCCGGGGGCTGGGCCGTGCTCGTGGTGCTGACATTGCTCGCCTTGCGCGTGTTTCCCGGTAACCAAGTTTAAGCTCAGAAGGTCGAGACCCAGATGTTTTTCCCGAATTCCCTAACCGGCAGCGATATTGTGATGATCGCCGTCGCGGCGCTGCTGATCCTGTCGGTCTTCCTCGGCGTGCGGATCGTGCCGCAATCCGAGAAGCACGTCGTGGAGCGCTTTGGGCGGCTGCGCGCGGTGCTCGGCCCCGGCATCAACTTCATCGTGCCGTTCCTCGACCGGGTGCCGCACAAGATCTCGATCCTCGAGCGCCAGTTGCCCAACGCGATGCAGGACGCGATCACCGCCGACAACGTGCTGGTGAAGGTCGAGACCTCGGTGTTCTACCGGATCACCGAACCGGAAAAGACCGTCTACCGCATCCGCGATGTCGACGCCGCGATCGCGACGACCGTGGCGGGGATCGTGCGCTCCGAGATCGGGGTGATCGAGCTCGACGAGGTGCAGTCGAACCGCGCCCGCCTGATCGAGAAGGTCCGCGAACAGGTCGCCGTGATGGTCGACGATTGGGGGATCGAGGTGACGCGCGCCGAGATTCTCGACGTCAATCTCGACGAGGCGACCCGCGCCGCGATGCTTCAGCAGTTGAATGCCGAACGCGCGCGCCGGGCGCAGGTGACCGAGGCCGAGGGCAAGAAGCGCGCGGTCGAACTCGCCGCCGAAGCCCAGCTGTTCCAGGCACAGAAAGAGGCCGAAGCGCGCCGCATCTCAGCCGATGCGGAAGCCTATGCCACGGAGGTCGTTGCCGAAGCCATCGCGAAGAATGGCTTGGAGGCCGCGCAATATCAGGTCGCGCTGAAACAGGTCGACGCGTTGGCTCAAGTTGCCAAGGGCGAAGGCAAGCAGACCGTGATCCTGCCTGCCGCAGCCCTCGAAGCCTTCACCGACGCCTTCCAGCTTCTGAGGAAAGCGTGATGGACCTCTGGCAACTTCCGTGGGTCTGGGTTCTGGCCGGGCTGGTGCTGGGCGGGGCCGAGATGATCATCCCCGGCTTCATCTTCCTCGGCTTCTCGATTGGGGCGGTGATTACCGGCGGGCTGATCTGGATCGGCATCGTCGGAAACTCGGTGCCGATCACGCTGATCACCTTCGCGGTTCTGTCGATCATCGCATGGCTCGCGCTGCGCAAACTGATGGGCGTGCGGCGCGGTCAGGTGAAACAATGGCATGACGATATTAACGAGAACTGAAGACATGTGAGGAAACCGCTGCCGGCGGGTTCTCGCGCATCGCGGGAACTGGACGCGGGCCATCGATGTTCTCTCGCCAATACAGAGAGATGAACATCGACAGGAGATCATCATGTCTGACACGCATAATCACGAACGCTCGGGCCTGGGCGGCATCTATTTCGTTCTGGGCGCGGTCGTCGTCGCCCTCGGCATCGTTCTTTGGCTGATGCTGTCGCCCGGTGACGAAAGCGCCACCACCGCGCCCGCTGAGAGCGATGCGAGCGCCACCTCGGTCACGATCGAGAACAACGACAACGCAGCCCCGGCGGACTCGTCGAGCGCCGACGCCTCGGGCGATGCGGCAGCCAGCGGCAGCAGCACCGACACGAGCGGCGCTTCGGCTGAGGCCACCACGCAAAGCGGCGGCTCGAACTGATTTCGGCCCTCGTAGATCACGTGCAAGTGAAGCGGCGTCCTGCGGGGCGCCGTTTCATTTTGCGCCATGCTCCGCCTATCTGATGACGGGAGGAGGAACGCAGGTCAGAGCCTCGCGTTTCCTTTACCGAGGGATCAAAGCGAAGAGGCGAGCAAGAATGGCCAAGGATTCGAACCGACAGAGCAGTCTCGGCGGCGTGATACTCACCCTCGTCGCTCTGGCTGCAGCGCTGGGTGTCGTGGTCTGGCTCGTTGCCGATACGCCGATCGACGGGGGGGATGACGTCGCCACCGATCCGCCGAGCGAGCAGCAGATATCCGACCCGAACGCCGCACAGGTCAACGTGGCGCCCGACTCGAAGACGAGCGGCCCGGCGACCGGCGGCGACGGTCAGTAAGAGATGCTAATCAGCCCTGCAATTCTTTGAGGATCGCTTCCGCCGCAGCCCGCGGATCGGGCGCGCGGTGGATCGGGCGACCGACGACGATATGGTCGGCACCTGCGCCCACGGCAGCCGCCGGGGTCGCGATACGCTTCTGATCGCCGAGATCGGCCCCGGTCGGGCGCACACCCGGCGTCACGATCAACTTGCCAGCCGCTTCGGGCAGCGCACGGATCATCGCGGCTTCCTGCGGCGAGGCGATCACGCCATCCGCGCCCGCCTCGAACGCGCGCCCCGCACGTTCCGCGACGAGATCGCTAATCGCGCCGTCCTTGATGAGCGCACCGTTCAGGTCCTCGCGGTCGAGCGAGGTCAGGATCGTCACGGCGAGGATTTTCAGATCGGTGCCAGCGGCGCCTTCCTTGGCGGCCTTCACCACATAGGGGTCGCCATGCACGGTCAGGAAATCGAGATCGAACTGCGCCAGCCCGCGCACGGCGTTCTCGACCGTCGCGCCGATGTCGAACAGCTTCATATCGAGGAAGATGCGCTTGCCCTGATCCTGCTTCAGCTCGCTGGCCAGCGCGAGGCCGCCGCCGGTGAGCATCCCCAGACCGATCTTGTAGAAGGACACCGAGTCGCCCAGCTGGTTCGCCAGCACGAGGCCTTCATAGGCGCTCGGCACGTCGAGGGCGACGATGAGACGGTCGTCGGCGGGCAGGGTCATGTCGGTCATCGCGGGGCGCTCCTTTTCAAGATCGCCCCCTGATGCGGATCAATCACCGCTACGTCAAGCCGTTCGCGGGATCACAGCCCGCCGATACCACGACGCTGCGCTTCGCGGGTCAGCGCGCGGGCAAGCTGGCGATGGGGAATATTCGGGCTGGCTTCGACCCGAACAGGCACCCGCAGCGGCTGCGCGATCCCGGGGGTGAAGAATTCGACGACCGCCTCGAAACGGCGCTGCGCGGCGTTGTAAATCAGGCGCGCGATGCGCGTGGCGCTGGCATGATGCATCCTCGGAGCCTCCTGTGTGGGTGTCCCTGCGTAAACGCTAAACCTTGCGTTTTGGTTTCCTTCTGCGGCGAAATGGTCGCCGAAAAGCTCTTGAACCGGGATGCGCCACATCCCATTTTTCATAACGAGACCCGGTCAGGACGGCGCCTATTCAGGGCCAGACACATCCCGGGGGCTTTAAAAAAGGAGAATGCCGATGAACATGGAGAAGTTCACGGAGCGGTCTCGCGGTTTCCTTCAGGCCGCGCAGACGATCGCGATGCGCGAGGGTCATCAACGTGTGGTGCCCGAGCATCTTCTGAAGGCTTTGATGGATGACGATCAGGGGCTATCGGCCAACCTGATCAAGCGCGCCGGCGGCGAGCCTGCCCGCGTGCTCGAGGCCGTCGATCTGGCGGTGTCGAAACTGCCGAAAGTGTCGGGCGGCGACGGGCAGGTCTATGTCGAGCAGAGCCTCGTGCGCGTGCTCGACGAGGCCGAGAAAATCGCCAAGAAAGCAGGCGACAGCTTCGTCCCGGTGGAGCGTGTGCTGATGGCTCTGGCCATGGTGAACACGCGCGCCAAGGATGCGCTCGATGCGGGCGCTGTGACGGCGCAGAAGCTCAACGCCGCGATCAACGACCTGCGCAAGGGCCGCACGGCGGATTCCGCTTCGGCCGAAGAGGGCTATGAGGCGCTCAAGAAATACGCGCGCGATCTGACCGAGGCCGCCGAGCAGGGCAAGATCGACCCGATCATCGGCCGCGACGAGGAAATTCGCCGCGCGATGCAGGTGCTGTCGCGCCGGACCAAGAACAACCCGGTTCTGATCGGTGAGCCCGGCGTGGGTAAGACCGCGATCGCGGAAGGTCTCGCGCTGCGCATCATCGACGGGGACGTGCCGGAAAGCTTGCGCGACAAGCGGCTCCTCGCGCTCGACATGGGCGCGCTGATCGCGGGTGCGAAATATCGCGGTGAGTTCGAAGAGCGTCTGAAGGCGATCCTCAAGGAAATCGAGGCCGCTGCGGGTGAGATCATCCTCTTCATCGACGAGATGCATACGCTCGTCGGCGCCGGGAAATCCGATGGCGCGATGGATGCGGCGAACCTGATCAAGCCGGCGCTGGCGCGCGGTGAGCTGCACTGCGTGGGGGCGACGACGCTCGACGAGTATCGCAAATATGTCGAGAAGGACGCGGCTCTGGCCCGGCGTTTCCAGCCCGTAATGGTGGAAGAGCCGACGGTCGAGGACACGATCTCGATCCTGCGCGGCATCAAGGAGAAATACGAGCTTCACCACGGGGTGAAAATCTCCGACTCGGCGCTGGTCTCGGCGGCGACGCTCTCGCATCGCTACATCACCGACCGCTTCCTGCCCGACAAGGCGATCGACCTCGTGGACGAGGCCGCCTCGCGTCTGCGCATGGAAGTGGACAGCAAGCCCGAGGAACTCGATGCGCTCGACCGTCAGATCCTGCAGATGCAGATCGAAGCGGAAGCGCTGAAGAAAGAGGACGACACAGCGTCGAAGGACCGTCTCGAGAAGCTCGAGAAGGAACTGGCCGACCTGCAGGATCGCGCTTCGGAAATGACTGCCAAGTGGCAGGCCGAGCGGGACAAGCTGGAATCGGGCCGGAGCCTGAAAGAGCAGCTCGACAAGGCCCGGGCCGAGCTCGATCAAGCCAAGCGCGAAGGCAATCTCGCCCGCGCTGGTGAGCTGAGCTACGGCATCATCCCGAGCCTCGAAAAGCAACTCGCTGCAGCCGATGAGGCCGAAGGCGAAGAGCTGATGGTCGAGGAATCGGTGCGTCCCGAGCAGATCGCCGAAGTGGTCGAACGCTGGACCGGCATCCCGACCTCGAAGATGCTGGAGGGCGAGCGCGAGAAGCTGCTGAAGATGGAAGACGAGCTGCACAAGCGCGTCGTCGGTCAGGATGCAGCGATCACCGCCGTGTCGAACGCCGTGCGCCGGGCGCGTGCCGGGCTCAATGACGAGAACCGCCCGCTGGGTTCGTTCCTCTTCCTCGGCCCGACCGGCGTGGGTAAGACCGAGCTGACCAAGGCCGTCGCGAATTACCTGTTCGACGACGATCAGGCGATGGTGCGGATCGACATGTCCGAGTTCATGGAGAAACACTCCGTGGCCCGGCTGATCGGTGCCCCTCCGGGCTATGTCGGCTATGACGAGGGTGGCGTTCTGACCGAAGCGGTCCGGCGGCGTCCCTATCAGGTCGTGCTGTTCGACGAGGTCGAGAAGGCACACCCGGACGTGTTCAACGTGCTGCTGCAGGTGCTTGACGATGGTGTGCTGACCGATGGTCAGGGCCGCACGGTCGACTTCAAGCAGACGCTGATCGTGCTGACCTCGAACCTCGGCAGCCAAGCGCTCAGCCAGCTGCCGGAAGGCACGGATGCGGGCGAGGCCAAGCGTCAGGTGATGGATGCGGTGCGGGCGCATTTCCGCCCCGAATTCCTGAACCGTCTCGACGAGATGGTGATCTTCGATCGCCTGAACCGCGAGAATATGGACGGGATCGTGGAAATCCAGCTCAAGCGGCTGGAGACGCGTCTGACACAGCGCAAGATCACGCTGGATCTGGACGAGTCGGCCCACAAGTGGCTCGCCGATGCAGGCTACGACCCGGTCTATGGCGCACGCCCGCTGAAGCGGGTGATCCAACGCGCGCTGCAGGACCCGCTGGCCGAGGCGATCCTTGGCGGCGAGATCATGGATGGTGCGACGGTCGAAGTGACGGCAGGCCCGAACGGCCTGATCGTCGGCGGCCATGCGGCGCCTCTGGGGGGCACGAAGCCTGCCGATGGCGTGCCGCTGCACTAAGGTCACCTGAATACCGATTGAGAGGGGCGGAGCGATCCGCCCCTTTTTCGTTGGCATAAGGGGGCGCTGCCCCCTCTTGGCTGCGCCAATTCTCCCCCGGGATATTTCCGCCAAGGCGAAGAGAGAGTATCTAAGGGGCACGCCCCCGGATCGAGTCCCCATGCCTGCCCTTTGCCGCGATTGCCTGAAGAGTTTTGACGAGGCGCCGAAGCGTTGCCCCGCCTGCGGCAAGGCGCGGATCGTGGCGCATCCGGAGCTGTTCGACCTGCCCATCGCGCATATCGATTGCGACAGCTTCTATGCCTCGGTCGAGAAGCGCGACAATCCCGAACTGTCTTCGCAGGCGGTGATCGTCGGCGGTGGCACGCGTGGGGTGGTGACGACCTGCTGCTACATCGCGCGCATCTCCGGCGTGCGCTCGGCCATGCCGATGTTTCAGGCCCGCAAACTGTGCCCCGATGCGGTGATCATCAAACCGCGGATGGAGCATTACGCCAATGTCTCGCGCGAGATTCGGGCGAAGATGGTCGAGCTGACGCCGCTGATCGAGCCACTCTCACTCGACGAGGCGTTTCTCGATCTGGGCGGGACGGAGCGGCTGCATCATGCGCCCCCGGCCCTCCTGATGGCGCGGCTCGCGCGCGAGATCGAGACGGAGATCGGGGTCACGGCCTCGGTCGGTCTTTCGCACAACAAGTTCCTCGCCAAGATCGCCTCGGACCTGGACAAGCCGCGCGGATTTTCGGTGATCGGGCGCGGCGATACGGAAGAGTTTCTCCGCGACAAGCCGGTGTCGATCCTTTGGGGCGTGGGTGCGGCGACGCGGTCGGCCCTGGGGCGCGCGGGCATCCGCACGCTCGCCGATATCCGCCGCGCTGGGCTGTCGCGGATGGAGGACCGCTTCGGCGCATCGGGGCGGCGGCTCTTTGAGTTGGCCAGCGGTCTCGATGCGCGGCGAGTCTCTCCCGACTCGCCGATGAAATCCATCTCGAACGAGACCACCTTCAACACCGATATCGCCGATCGCGAGGCGCTGATGGGCAAGCTATGGCATCTGGCCGAGAAGGTCTCGGCCCGGATGAAGGCGCGCGATCTGGCGGGGCGGACGGTGACGCTGAAGCTCAAGAAGGCCGATTTCGCGACCGTGACCCGGCAGACCCGGCTGGAGGAGCCGAGCCAATTGGCCGACACGCTTTATCGCGCGGGTGAGACGCTGTTCGACAAGCTGCCGAAGGGGCAGGCCTACCGTCTGATCGGCATCGGGTTTTCGGACCTCTCGGCGGCGGATGGGCGCGATCCGGCGGGCGATCTGCTCGATCCCAATGCGGGCAAGCGCGCGGGGGCGGAGCGGGCCAAAGATGCGATCCGGGCGCGATTCGGGGCGGATGCGATCCGCAACGGGCGCGGCTGGGACGGAGAGTGACTTACTCCGCTGCGTGGCGCAGCGGATGTGCCCCGAGATCGGCGATCTGACGCGCCGCCCGGCTCATCAGCGCCGCGAACGCATTGAAATTCTCGTTCGGCGCGATGCGGTGCTGATCCATGTAGAGGGCGCGGTCGATCTCGATCTGGATCGCGTGATATCCCTCGCGCGGATGCCCGTAGCGCTGCGTGATATAGGCCCCGGCAAAGGGGCTGTTGCGCGCCACGTTCAGCCCTTCGCCTTCGAAGATCAGTTCGATCTCGCGCACGATCTCCCGGTCGGCGCTGGTGCCGTAGCGATCGCCGAGCACGATTTCCGCGCGGCGCGGCCCGCTCGCGGCCAAGGCCTCGGACGGCATCGAATGCATATCGAGCAGGATCGCCTGCCCGAAAGCGCCATGCGCCTCGGCCATCAGCGCCTCGAGCTGCGCGTGATAGGGCCGCCAGACATGGTTGATGCGCGCCTCGGCCTCGATCATCGGGATCTTGCCGCGATAGATCGCCCGCGCACCGGACACCACGCGGGGAATCACCCCGAGACCGGCCGCGACGCGCGGCCCCGGATGCGCCCGGTCCAGCCCGGCGATCAGCGCCGAATCAAGTTCGTCCTCCGCCCGGTTGAGATCGACCCAGGCCCTCGGATACTGCGCGCAGAGAAGCGGCGCGCCGAATCGCGGCACATCCGCCAGCAGCTCATCGACGAAAGCATCTTCGGAAGACCGCAGGCGCAGCATGTCCAGAACGGCCCGTTCCTGCAGGCTATGCGGGTATTGCGCACCGGAATGGGGCGAGGCGAAGACCGCAGCCGTCCGCAACGCCTTGGGGCGAACCAACCGGAACGGCGGCAAAAGGGCTGGGCTGTCGGACATGAAACCTCTTATGATCGCCTAATATCTTACACTGGAACGCTTTCGCGCCAAAACCCTCTTGAAAGCCGTTTCGACTCTTTATATAGACCCCCAGACCGACGCGACACCGCGCCTTTCGGTTCCCTTCGCGGCCTAGCCGCAAGCGCGAATCAAAGGCATCAAACGGGATCGCACGGGTGTGGGCGGTTAGCTCAGCGGTAGAGCACTACGTTGACATCGTAGTGGCCACTGGTTCGATCCCAGTACCGCCCACCATCTATTCACCGCCCCCGGCTTGCAAGCCCGGGGCATTCGTTTTTCAAGGCGCACCGCGCGCCGCGATACAGGAGAAGGCCGATGAAGGTCCGCAACTCGCTCCGCTCGCTCAAGCAGCGTCATCGCGATTGCCAGGTCGTGCGCCGCAAAGGCCGCGTCTACGTGATCAACAAGACGCAAAAGCGCTTCAAAGCCCGTCAAGGCTGAGGCAGCCGAGCCGAAACGAATAAAGGCCGCGCCAGGGATTTCCCGGCGCGGCCTTTTCCTTTGTTCAGCGCGTCGAGGCTGAGAGGGATCGGCGCTTAGCGCGCGCCGATCGCCCCGGCCAGAAGCTGCGCCACGGTGGCCTGATCGAGATAGCCGGTGGCTTCCAGCCCGCCTGCGGTCTGATAGCGGCGAATCGCGCGGCGGGTATCCTTGTCGAACACACCGTCGACCTTGCCGGGCTTCAGCCCCATCTGGGCAAGGCGTTGCTCTACCAGAGATTTCGCGACGCCGGGCAGACCGAGGGCGGCTTCTTTCGCGGCGGCTTCCTTCATCGCGTCGCTTTGCTGATTCTGTTGCTGCAGCTCGGCGATGCGCGCCTCGGCCTCGGCTTTGAAGGCCGGGTCGGAGCGGCTTGCCAGATAGTCGCGGTAGCTGGCGATGGTGTCGGCCTTGCGCGCGGCATCCCAGTCTGCGCGGTCGGCAGCCTGTGCCTCGGAGCGGCGGTCGGCTTCGATCTTGTCGAGACGCTCCTGCGCGAGTTCCGCAAACAGCCCGTCGGGATATTTCTTGAGATAGGCGCGCAGCCCGGCCTCATCGCCCGCCTTTCCGGTCTGCTCCCAATAAGCACGGTCTTCTTGATCAATCTTCGCCTGACGCGCCTCGGCCTCGGCCTTCAGCTCGGCGGCGCGCTTCTCGCCCTGCGCCGAGAGCGCGGTGAGTTGGGCGCGGGTCAGGTAGCTCGTATCGTCGAAGCCGTTGGCTTTCTGCCAGCGCGAGATCGCCCCGCGCGAGCCCGGCCCAAAGATGCCATCGACGCCTTTCGGATCGAATTTCAGGATCGTCAGGTTCTGTTGCACCTCGCGCTTCTGATCGCGGCTGAGGTTCAGCGCCTCTTCGGCGGCCTTCGCTTGCCGCTGAGGCTCGTCGCGCAGCTGCTGGATACGCTGCTTCGCCTGAGCGGCATTCGTGCCGTTCGGATAGCGGTCGAGATAGAGCTGATAGGCGGTAATCGTGTCCTCGGAGCGCGCCATGTCCCAATACGGGGCCGACGGGTCAGCCTCGGGGGTCTTCACCGGGGCGGGCTTCTTGCCCGACGGCTCGGTGACCAAGGTGAAATCCTGTGGCATGTAGCCGCTGACGCGCAGGTCTTCGGATTGCGCCGATTGCATCAGCGAAGCGCCCGGCTCGGTCAGATCGCCCGACATCAGGCTGGCCACATCCTTAGGGCTGCCGCGCAGCACGGTCACGCCTTGCGGAATGTCGAGCGTGCCGATCCCCGGTTGGGTCAGGCCCTGACCGTTGCCCGCGTCATCCGCCGAGCCAAGCAGCAGCACGGCGCGCCCCGGATGGGCGGCGAGCACGGTCATCACCGCGGACAGCGGCAGCGCCTCGCTGACCGCTTCGGGCAGCGAGGTGTCGCGGGCGTCGACCGGCAGATACCACGTCTCGCCGTCGGAATGGACAAAACGGCCCGAGAGCGCCACGACCAGCCGCTCGGCCTCGGGCGCACGGGTCACGAAATCGCGGAAGCGGGACCGGATCTCGGCTGCGTCGGCGTCATCCTCGATCAGCACCGAGAAGCCCGCCGTCTGCAGCTTTGCCTCGCTATCGGTCAGCGCGGTGCCCGAGCGAAGATCGTCGATCCGCTGATAATCGGAATTGCCCAGCACCAGCGCCAGATCGGCGGCATGGGCGGGAAGGCCAAGCGCCGCGATCGCGGCACCTGTCAGAAGAAGTTTACGCATGGGGTCCTCCACTCTCTTTGACGGAGAAACCCCCTGGATGCGCGCGCGGTTCCTCAGTCGTATTTGCGCTGGTCGTCGATGACCTTCCCATCATTGGGCAAAGAGCCGGGCGACACCAGTTCGATCACGCCCTTCATCTTCAGCGCCTCGCGGATGCCACCGTCGAAGCGGGCGGGATCGTCGGCCTCGGTTTCGATCTGCACGGTCATCACGTCCATCTCGCCGTCGCGGGTGGCGATGACGCGGGCCTTTTGCACCTCGGCATGGGCCGAGACGAAGCTGGCGACCTGCTCGGGGCGCACGAACATGCCCTTGATCTTGGTTGTCTGATCGGCGCGGCCCATCCAGCCCTTGATGCGCATATTGGTGCGCCCGCAGGGGCTGACGCCTTCCATCACCGCCGAGAGATCGCCAGTGGCGAAACGGATCAGCGGGTAGTCGGGATTGAGCGTGGTCACGACGACTTCGCCGACCTCGCCGGGGGCCACGGGATCGCCGGTGCCGGGGCGGACGATCTCGACGATCACACCCTCGTCCACGATCATCCCCTCCATCGCGGCGCTCTCATAGGCGATATTGCCCAGATCGGCGGTGGCGTAGCATTGCAGGCAAGCGATGCCTCGATCCGCATAATCCTGACGCAGGCTCGGGAAGAGCGCGCCGCCCGACACAGTAGCCTTGGTGATTTTCAGCGCCTCGCCCATCTCCTCGGCCTTCTCGAGAATGATGCGCAGGTAATCGGGCGTGCCCGCGTAAGTGGTAGTGCCGATATCGACGGCTGCGCGCACCTGCAATTCGGTCTGGCCGGTGCCCGCAGGCAGAACGGCGGCGCCCACCGCGCGCGCGGCATTCTCGAACATCATCCCCGCGGGGGTGAGGTGATAGCCGAAGCAGTTCTGCACGATATCGCCGGGACCGACGCCTGCGGCATGGACGAAACGCCCCAGCCGCCACCAGTTGTGGCTGGTATCGCCGGGCTCATAGATCGGGCCGGGCGACTGGAAGATATGCGCGAAGGCATGGGCGGGTTTCGTGACCAGCCCGCCGAAGGGCGGCGCGCCTTTCTGCGCAGCGCCAAGGTCGGACTTGCGCAGCACCGGCAGCTTCGCGAGCGCCTCGCGCGAGGTGATCGCGCTCGGGTCGACGCCTTGCAGATGCGCCGCGATCCCCGGAGCCTTCATCGCCGCGCCGATCAGAGCCGGCAGGCACTCCGCCAGAGAGGCCTCACGCGCGTCGGCGCTGCGGGTTTCCAATTCGTCGAAATGTTCGCCCATCTCTCGACCCTTTCCGTTCAGCGGACAGACCGCTCCTGTGCCGCGGCAAAAATGCTGCGCAGCAATTCAATTGAATCAATAAGTTACCGTTACGCCAGCCAGCGCTTGCGGCGGCGATAGCTGCGCACGTCGCGGAAGCTCTTGCGGCCTTCGTCGGACATGCCGAGGTAGAATTCCTTCACGTCCGGGTTCTCGCGCAGCTCGGCTGCGGGACCGTCCATCACGATGCGACCGCTCTCCAGAATGTAGCCGTAATGGGCGTAGCGCAGCGCGACATTGGTGTTCTGCTCGGCCAGAAGGAAGGTCACGCCCTCGTTCTCGTTGACCGATTTCACGATCTCGAAGATCTGCTCCACCAGCTGCGGCGCGAGACCCATCGAGGGCTCGTCCAGCAGGATCGTCTCGGGGCGGCTCATCAGCGCGCGGCCCATCGCGACCATCTGCTGCTCCCCGCCCGAGGTATAGCCCGCCTGCGATTTGCGGCGCTCCTTGAGGCGCGGGAAATAGGTGTAGACCATCTCCAGGTCGTCCTGGATCGCGGCGCGCCCGTCCTTGCGGGTATAGGCGCCGGTCAGCAGGTTTTCCTCGACGGTCAGGTGTTCGAAGCAATGGCGCCCCTCCATCACCTGGATCACGCCCTTGCGGACCAGATCGGCGGGGGAGCCGTCCTGCACCCGTTCGCCGCGATAGGTGATCGAGCCTTTCGTCACCTCGCCGCGCTCGGATTTGAGCAGGTTGGAGATCGCCTTGAGCGTCGTCGTCTTGCCCGCGCCGTTGCCGCCCAGAAGCGCAGTGATCCCGCCCTTGGGCACGCTCAGGCTCACCCCTTTCAGCACGAGGATGACGTGATTGTAGATCACCTCGATATTGTTGACCTCGAGAAGGGTGTTATCGGTTTTCGAAGCGTCGAGCATGGTTCTCTCCGGGACGTTGGGGTGGCCCCCGGCGGCGCGCGCCGGAGGCCGTTTTCGATCAGTTACACTGGTCGGTGATGTTGTTTTCCGAAGCGAAGGCTGCGGAATCTTCTTCGATCAGCGGGTTCAGCACGTCCTTGTCGGATTCGATCCAGTCAGAGGCTTCGTTCCACTTCTTCGCACCGGCATCCCACTGGAAGACCTTCGCGGAGCCGGGGCCACCGTGGTTCTCGCAGCTCGCCTTGATCGGCTGGGCGAAGTTCGGCAGGCCGAGCTCTTCCAGACGGGCTTCGGTGAGGTCGAGGTTTTCGAAACCGTCGCGCACTTCAGCGGCGTTGACGTTCGACTTGCCGGCCATCTCCTGCGCCTTGCGGATCGCTTCCGAGATGATCATCGCCGCGTACATGCCGCGCGAATAGAGCATCGTGCCGACCTGATCGCCTGCGCCCGACGCCTTGCCGGCATCGACGACATATTGCTTGAGGTCCGCATAGACCGGGTAGTCCATGCCGGTGCCGTGGAACGAGAGCGCCTTGTAACCCGAGGCCTTGTCGCCTGCCGGAGCCACGTCGTTCTCCGAACCCGACCACCAGACGCCGATGAAGTGATCCATCGGGAAGCGGATGTTCACGGCTTCCTGGATGGCGACCTGGTTCATGACGCCCCAGCCCCACATCAGGACATAGTCGGGCTTGTCACGACGGATCTGCAGCCATTGCGACTTCTGCTCCTGACCGGGGTGGTCGACGGGCAGGGTCGACAGCTCGAAACCGTGCTTCTTGGCCAGCTCTTCGAGCGTGCGGATCGGCTCCTTGCCATAGGCGGAGTTGTGATAGACCAGCGCGATTTTCTTGCCGCTGATGTCGCCACCTTCCTGATCGATGATATATTTGATCGCGACCGAGGCGCCATCCCAGTAGTTGGCCGGGAAGTTGAAGACCCACTTGAACACCTTGCCGTTCGCAGCCGAGGTGCGGCCGTAGCCCGGGGTGTAGAGCGTGATGCCGTCAGCGGTGACCTTCGGGATCAGCTGATAGGTGATGCCGGTCGAGAGCGGGTTATAGGCCAGCGCGCCTTCGCCCTTGGTCGACTCGTAGCATTCGACGCCCTTCTCGGTGTTGTAGGCGGTTTCGCATTCGGGGGTCGCAACCATCTCGCCGCCGATGCCGCCGTCACGCTCGTTGAGCAGGGTGAAATAGTCGTTGAAGCCATCGGCGTAGGGGATGCCGTTCGCGGCATAGGGCCCGGTGCGATAGCTGAGGTTCGGCACCACCAGTTCGGCGAAAGCCGGGGCCGTGGTCAGCGTCATCGCCGCCGCGACCAGTGCGGTTAGGGTCTTCTTCATTCGGTTCTCCTCCCAGAATGTTCGAGTGTTGCGCCGGGCGTGTCCCGGTTCTTTGTGTTGGGCGGCCCGGCCGTCAGTGCGGGAAGGGCCAAAGCCGGAGTTTTTCTTTCGCGACGCGCCAGAGCTGCGCGAGGCCATGCGGCTCCGCGATCAGGAAGGCCACGATCAGCCCGCCCACGATCATCAGCTCGATATGCGCGGCGAGGTCCGTGGGCCAACCGAGCGTGCCGACGAGCACGTTCTTGAGGAAGACCGGCAGCAGCACGAGGAAGGCAGCGCCCGCAAACGAGCCGAAGATCGAGCCCAGACCGCCGATGATCACCATGAAGAGGATCAGGAAGGACTTCTGGATGCCGAAGGCTTCGCCCACTTCTGCCGCGCCCAGGTAGACTGCGAAGAACAGCGCGCCGGCGATGCCGATGAAGAAGGAGCTGACCGCAAAGGCCGACAGTTTCGTCGTCAGCGGGTTCACCCCGATGATCTCGGCGGCGATATCCATGTCGCGGATCGCCATCCATTTGCGCCCCACCGTGCCGCGCGTCAGGTTGCGCGCGACCAGCGCCACCAGCGTCAGCATCACGAGGCAGAACATGTATTTCGCCATCGCCGAGGTCTGCGCGCCGGTGACGAAGACGCCGAAGACGGTGCGCTCGGGCGCGTTGATCTGACCCGAGGCCGAGTAGTTGTAGAACCACGGCACCTTGTTGAAGAGCCAGACGAGGAAGAACTGCGCCGCCAGCGTCGCCACCGCGAGGTAGAAGCCTTTGATGCGCAGGCTCGGCAGGCCGAATATCACGCCGACGGCGGCGGTGATAAAGCCTGCAAGGATCACATGGATGAAGATCGATACGTCGGGGAAGGCCGTCATCAGCTTGTAGACGGCATAAGCGCCCACCGCCATGAAGCCCCCGGTGCCAAGGCTGACCTGACCGGCATAGCCCACGAGGATATTCAGCCCGATCGCCGCGATTGCGTAGATCAGGAAGGGCACCGCGACCGCGTTCGCCCAGTAGTCATTGATGAACAGCGGCACGATCCCGAAAGCGACCGCCAGCACTGCGTAGTAGCGCAACCGGTCGAATTTGATCGGAAAGGTCTGACTGTCCTCCCGGTAGGATGTCTTGAAATCACCTGCTTCGCGGTAAAACATCAGCCTCTCCCTTTCGTCAGGGAGAGCGCGTCGTCTCCCGTCAGCAGTTGCCGCGCCGGATCCTCACCCAGGCCCAGAGCCCGGCTCCCGCCCCCAGGGCGGCCAGCACGATATTCAGTGTTTGCAAGGTGGTCGGTTCTTCCGGCGGCGCTGCCAGCGCGATCCATCCGAATGCGAGCGCGGCTCCCCAGCCAATCGTGAACACGGTTGCACAGGTCTTCATCGGTAACGGTCCTCCCAATGATCGTCACATCAGCGCGACGACACTGGGCTCCCCTCCCCTTGACGCCACGACATGTGGCAGCTTGTCGCACCCCTGCGGCTCGATCAAGGAATTTTTCACCGTGACGTGAAAGCGTCGTGATCATCGGTCAGACCCTCTCGATGATCTTCTCGCCGAACAGGCCCTGCGGCCGGAAGACGAGGAAGACGAGCGCGAGGACATAGGCGAACCAGTTCTCGGTCGCGCCACCCAGGAAGGGGGCCCCGATCAGCAGTTCGAACAGTTTCTCGCCCACACCGATAATCAGACCGCCGACGATGGCGCCCGGGATCGAGGTGAAGCCACCCAGCATCAGCACTGGAAGCGCCTTGAGCGCGATCAGCGACAGCGAGAACTGCACACCCGATTTCGAGCCCCACATGATGCCCGCGACCAGCGCCACGAAGCCCGCGATGGACCAGACGAGGATCCAGATGAAGCGCAGCGAGATCCCGACCGACAGCGCGGCCTGGTGATCGTCGGCCACCGCGCGCAGCGCCCGGCCCTGCTTGGAGTATTGCGAGAACACGGTCAGCGCCGACACCAGCAGCACCGCGACGATCGCCGCCACGATATCGAGATTGTCGATGAAGAAGCCGTAGCCGAACATGTTGTAGGTGACGGTGTCGATGGTCTCGTTGATGCCCTGCGGCAGCCCCACATCGAGCGTCTTGATGTCCGAACCCCACATCACGTCCCCGAAGCCTTCGAGGAAATAGGCCATCCCGATCGTCGCCATGAAGAGGATGATCGGCGCCTGGTTCACCAGATGCTTGAGCACCACTTTCTCGATGATGATCGCGAGCACGACCATCACGGCCGCCGCCAGCAGGATCGCGACGATTGCCGGAACCTCCCACGGGAAATTCGTGTAGTGATTGCCCGTCATTGCGTTGATGAGATGGGCGAAGGGCACTTGCCCCTTCTGGATGCCGACCAGCGTCAGCGCCGCGAAGAGCGCGAGCACGCCCTGCGCGTAGTTGAAGATGCCAGAGGCTTTGAAGATCAGCACGAAGCCCAGCGCCACGAGCGCATAGAGCACCCCTGCCATCAGGCCGTTCAGCGTCACCTCGGCGGCATAGAGAACGATATCAGGCATGACGCGCCTCCGATGTCTGAATTGCGATGCGGATGGTCTCAGTCATGGGCCACCCCCAGATAGGCGTCGATCACGTCTTGATTGCTGCGCACCTCGTCGGGCGTGCCGTCACCGATCTTCTTGCCGTAATCCATCACGACGACCCGGTCGGAGAGGTCCATCACGACGCCCATATCGTGTTCGATCAGGACGATGGTGGTGCCGAACTCGTCGTTCACGTCGAGGATGAAGCGGCTCATGTCCTCTTTCTCTTCGACGTTCATCCCGGCCATCGGCTCGTCGAGCAGCAGGATCTTCGGCTCGGCGGCCAACGCACGCGCCA
The DNA here is from genome assembly GCF_058105145.1 of Thioclava sp. ISO4. NCBI lineage: Bacteria > Pseudomonadati > Pseudomonadota > Alphaproteobacteria > Rhodobacterales > Paracoccaceae > Thioclava > Thioclava sp. ISO4. The sequence continues at coordinate 837,389 of NZ_CM176571.1, read as the reverse complement.
GCTCCACCCGCTTCTTCAGGCCGTAAGGCAGACGCCCCACCGGCGTTTTCCGGATATTCTGGATCTCGAGAAAGTCGATGATCTTCTCGACCTTCTCGCGGTTCTCGTGCTCCTCGGCGGCGGCACCCGTCCACCACCAGCCCGCCTGCGACATGAGACCCTTCTTCATATGGGTCAGCCGCCCGGTCATGATGTTGTCGAGCACCGACATGCCGTCGAACAGCGCGATGTTCTGGAAGGTGCGCGCGATACCGAGGCGCGCGACCTGATAGGGTTTCATCGGCCCGCGCTTGACGCCCTTGTAGAACACCTCGCCCTCGGTCGGGATGTAGAAGCCCGAGATGACGTTCAGCATCGAGGATTTCCCCGCGCCGTTCGGACCGATGATCGCGCGGATCTCACCTTCGCGGATGTCGAAGGAGATGTCCTTGATCGCCACCACCCCGCCGAAGCGCAGCGTGATGTTCTTCATCTCCATGATGACCCCGCCGATCTGGCGGCCGTCGGCGGTGACGTAACCTTCGTTCATGTCTTTCATTCCGCCGCCTCCGCCATCTGTTTCGGGGCCACGACCTTCGCGTCGGCGATCTTCAGCGTCGCCTTGATCGAGCCTTTGCGCCCGTCCTCGTAGGTCACTTCCGTTTCGGTGTAGATCTCGTCACGCCCGTCATAGAGCGCCTCGATCAGGTCGTTGAACTTCTCGGCGATCACGTTGCGGCGCACCTTGCGGGTGCGGGTCATCTCGCCGTCATCGGCGTCGAGTTCCTTGTGCAGGATCAGGAAGCGATGGACCTGACAGCCCGAGAGCATCGGGTCTTCGGCGATGCTTTCGTTCACCTCTTCGACATGCTCGCGGATCATCTCATAGACGCGCGGATGGCCCGCAAGCTCCTGATAGGAGGCGTAGGAGATGTTGTTGCGCTCGGCCCAGTTGCCGACCGCAGTGAGGTCGATATTGATGAAGGCCGTGCACCGGTCCTTGCCCGCACCGAACACCACCGCCTCGAGGATCGAGGGGTAGAATTTCAGCTTGTTCTCGACATATTTCGGCGCGAACAGGCGACCGTCGGCCATCTTGCCCACGTCCTTCGCGCGGTCGATGATCCGCAGATGCCCGGTGTCTTCCTCGAAGAAGCCCGCATCGCCGGTGGCGACCCAGCCTTCCGGATCCTTGGTCGAGGCCGTGCTCTCAGCGTTCTTGTAATACTCCACGAAGGTGCCGGGGCTGCGATAGAAGACTTCGCCATTGTCTGCGATCTTCACCTCGACGCCCGGAGACGGCACGCCCACCGTATCGGCGCGCACTTCGCCATCGGGCTGCTGGGTGATGAAGACCGAAGCTTCGGTCTGACCGTAGAGCTGCTTCAGGTTGATCCCGAGCGAGCGGTAGAAGGAGAAGATCTCCGGCCCGATCGCCTCGCCCGCCGTGTAGCCGACGCGGATGCGCGAGAAGCCCAGCGTGTTCTTGAGCGGGCCATAGACGAAGAAATTTCCCAGCGCATAGGACATCCGCTTGCCGAAGCTGACGGGCTTGCCGTCGAGAATGTCGGGACCGACGTCGCGCGCGACCTTCATGTAATGGTCGAACAGCTTCTTCTTCAGCTTGCCCGCGTCTTCCATGCGGATCATCACCGAGGTCAGCTGGTTCTCGAAGACCCGCGGCGGCGCGAAGAAATAGGTCGGCCCGATCTCGCGCAGGTCGATCATCATCGTCTCGGGGCTTTCCGGGCAGTTCACGGTGAAGCCCGACCAATAGGCCTGCCCGATCGAGAAGATGAAATCGCCCACCCATGCCATCGGCAGGTAGGCCAGAACCTCGTCATTATGGTTCAGGTGATCGAATTCCGAGGACGCCTTGGCGGTCTCGATGATATTGCGGTTCGACAGGACCACGCCCTTCGGCTTGCCCGTCGTGCCCGAGGTGTAGAGCATCACGCAGGTGCTGTCATAGGTCAGCTCGGCGATGCGCTTGTCCAACTCGGCCTCGTAGCGCGAATGACCCGCGCGGCCCTCGGCCTGCACGTCCTCCAGCGCGTTCATGCGCGAATGGTCGTATTTCCGCATGCCGCGCTTGTCGGTGTAGGTGACATGGGTGATCGCGTGGATGCGGTCCTCGATCTCGACGATCTTGTCGACCTGCTCCTGATCGCCGCAGACGACGAAGCGCGCGCCGCAATGCTCCATCACATAGGCCATCTCGTCGGCCGCCGCGTCCTGATAGAGCGGCACCGGAATCGCACCGCACATCTGCGCCGCGACCATCGACCAATAATGCATGGGGCGATTGCGCCCGATGATGGCGATATAATCGCCCCGTTCCACGCCGAGGCTCAGGAAGCCCAGCGCCATCGCGCGGATTTCCTCGGCCGCTTCGGCCCAGCTCCAGCTCTGCCAGATCCCGAATTCCTTTTCGCGATAGGCGGGGTAGCCACCATATCGGGCCACGTTCCGCGCCAAAAGCGCAGGAATCGATTGGGCAGACTCCTGCCCCTTCGCGACTGCGTCAGCCAAATTTTCCTCCCTCGCGCCGGTATGTCCGGCGTCCCTCGACCGCCCCGGGCGCTCCTCCGCGCACAGTTCGGCATGGCTCGACAGTCCATGTCAAAGTTTTCGTGATCTTTTCGTGATTGTAACGAATTCTTACGACTTCGCTGCGCAGCGAAACACGCTTTGCCGCGCCGCCCGCCAATGGTAGCAAAAGCCAAGGAGCGGGAGGGGCGAGGTGAGCGAAACAAGCCGCGAGCGGCTGACACAGGCGGGGCTGAACCTGATCGGACAGGCGCTGTCGATCTTCGACAGCGATCTGCGGCTGGCCGTGTCGAACCGGCAATATCAGCTGATGTTCGACCTGCCCGACACGCTGGCCCAGCCGGGCACCACCTTCGAGGATACGATTCGCTTCCTCGTCACGCGGGGCGAATATGGCGAGGTCGATGATATCGAGGCCGCCGTCCGCGAGCGGGTCGAGACCGCCCGCGCCTTCGAGGCCCATTACATGGAGCGCCAGCGAGCGAACGGTCGCACGATCTCGGTCGAAGGCGCGCCGTTGCCCGAAGGCGGCTGGGTCACGGTCTATACCGATATCACGCCGGTGAAGCGGCACGAGGCGCTGTTGCGCGCGCGTTCCGAGGAACTCTCGGGCCAGTTGCTTGACCATGCCGAGGCGCTGGCGGCGGCGAACCGTGAACTGGCCGCGACGAACATGGCGCTGGAGGAGACCTCGCGCCAGCTGGCCATCACCGAGGCCCGCACACGGCAGGTGACCGAGATGATGCCCGCCCATATCGCGCGCGTCGATCGCAACCTGATCTACACCTTTTCCAACCGGCGCCTGTCGACCGTGATGCCCGGATCGCTCGCCAATGCGGTCGGCCACCACGCGAGCGAGGCGCTCGGCCCCGAGACCTATCGCAAGATCACCCCCGGGTTCCGGCGCGCGCTGGCGGGCGAGGCGAGCGTCGTCGAGATCACGCATGATCCGTCGGGCCGGCGTATCCGCGTCGCGCTGACCCCCGATCTTGCCAGCAAGAACGAGGTGAGCGGGGTCTATATCCTCTCCACCGACGTCACGCATGAGGCGCAGGCCCGGGCAGCACTCGCGCAATCCGCGAAGCGCGAATTGGCCGCACAGCTGTCGTCGGGGCTCGCGCATGACTTCGCCAATCTGCTGACCATCATCCTCGGTCTGCAGGGGCGGCTCGAACGGATGGAGGGGCTGCCCGCCGACGCGCAGGACGCGATCCGGGCGACCCTTGGCGCGGCCCGGCGCGGCGGCACGCTTCTCGACCGGATCGCCGCGATCTCGGGCCCGCGCGAGCTGCGCCCGCAGGCGGTGGTGCTGGACGATCTCTTCGACGATCTCGCCGCGATGGCGGGGCCGACGCTGCATGATCCGGTGACGCTCGATTTCGACAATAGCGATCTGAAAGACGCGATCCTGCTCGATCCCGGCCCTTTGCAGGACAGCCTGCTGAACCTGATCCTGAACGCCAATCACGCGATGCGCGCCGAAGGCGGCACGATCCGGATCGAGGCCCGCGCGGTGCGCGATACATGGGTCGAGATCGCCGTGACCGATCAGGGCGGCGGGTTCTCGGAGGAGGCGCTCGAACATGCGCTCGATCCGTTCTTCACGACCAAGGGCAATGAGGGCTCCGGGCTCGGCCTGTCGATGGTCTATGACCAGACCAAGCTCGCGGGCGGCACGATCCGGCTGGCCAATACCGAGGACGGCGCGCGCGTCACGATGCGCCTGCCGCTGAAACCCGCCGCCCGGCAAGCCGCGCCGATGATGGTGCTCTTGGTCGAGGATGACGAGGACATTCGCGCCAGCACCCGAGACATGCTGCGCGCGATGGATCACACGGTCGTCGAGGCGGGCACGATCGCCGAGGCCGAAGCCCTGCTGAACCTGCCCGACATCGCGCTGGTCCTGTCGGATATCCAGCTGCCCGGACCGCGCAGCGGGGTGGATCTTGCCCGCGAAATCCGCAATCAGGTTCCCATGATCCTGATGACCTCGCTGCCGCCGGGCGATGCGCTGCGCGCGCAGGCCCCCTGCCCGGTCCTTCAGAAACCCTTTACCGCCGCGCAGCTTGCGGCGCTGCTTGCGGGAGTGCCTCGATGAGTGCCGACCATCCCCTCGTCGCGATCCTCGACGACGAGCCCGAAATCCGCCGGATGCTCTCCGACGCGCTCGAAGAGGCCGGGTTCCGCACGACCTGCTACGGTCGCGCGACCGAGTTCGAAGCCGGGCTGAAGCGCTCCTCGCCCGATGTCTGCCTCGTCGATCTGGGCCTGCCCGATCGCGACGGTCTGGCGCTGGTGCATCGGCTGGCGCTGGAGTCGGGGGCTGCGATCATCATCATCTCGGGCCGCGCGCAGGTGCAGGACCGCGTAACGGGGCTGGAGCTTGGCGCGGATGATTACATCATCAAACCCTTCGATCCGGCCGAGGTCGTGGCCCGCATCCGTGCGCGCCTGCGCAAGGGACGCAGCGAAGGCCCGGCGCAGGCGCAAACCGCCCATTTCGCAGGCTGGACCGCGCATTTCGACCGCTACCTGCTGGTGGCGGAGGACGGGGCCGAGACCTCTTTCTCCCATGCCGAAGGGGAAGTGCTGCGGCTGTTTCTGGAAAGCCCGAACCGGCTGATCACCCGCGCGCAGATGCAGGAAAGCTTGGGCGGCGCGGCAGGCGAGAGCTTCGACCGGGCGATGGATGTGCGGATCTCGCGGCTGCGCACGAAGCTCGGCGAAGACCCGAAAAATCCACGTCTTATCAAGACGATCTACGGCGCGGGCTACATCTTTCTGGGCGAGGTCCGTTGGAGCTGAAGTCACGGCAAGGTGACCCTGCCGCCGCTTGCGCGCACGCCGCATCCGACGCTTGAATTCCGAGTTGCGAACAAGACCAACCGGGAGACAGATATGACCTTCAAGCCTTTGCTTGCGCTCAGTGCGGCGGCCCTCGCGCTCAGCACCGTCGCCGCCAGCGCGGACGGCGCGCAAGCCACCAAGCAGAACGACCTGCTCAACGCGACGCTCTGGATGCAGCAATCGGTCGAGCATGCCGCCGTGTCGCGCGGGCTTTTCGATCTCGCCAAGCTGCGCCTCGATCAGGCGCTTGCCGACAAGAGCTGGACCGCGACGCCCGACAAGGAAGGCAAGGGCTTCCAGAGCAAGCCGGTCGCGATCATCACCGACCTCGATGAAACCGTCCTCGACAACTCCAATTACGAGGCCTCGCTGATTGCGCGCGGCACCTCGTTCTCGTCGAAGGAATGGACGGATTACGTCAAATCCGAAACCACCAAGGCGATGCCCGGCGCGCTCGATTTCCTGAAATATGCCGACAGCAAGGGCGTGAAAATCTTCTACGTCTCGAACCGGACGAAAGACGAGGAGCCCGCCACCCGCGAGAACATGAAGAAGCTCGGCTTCCCGATGGGCGGCAATGTCGACACGGTCCTGACGAAGAAGGAAAAGCCCGACTGGGGCTCGGCCAAGGAGAACCGGATCGCGAGCGTCGCGAAGGATTACCGAGTCGTGCTGCTGATGGGCGACAATCTGGGCGATTTCTCGGACAGCGCGAAGGGCTCGGTCACCGAACGCCATACCTTCCTCGAGAAAACGAAAGGCAATTGGGGCAAGGACTGGATCATGTTCCCGAACCCTGAATATGGCAGCTGGGAATCCGCGGCCTTCGGCGGGGATTGGTCGAAATCCTCCGATCAACGCCGCAAGGAAAAGATCGGCGGGCTCAAAACCTGGTCGCCTGCCCCGTCGAATTGATCCATGTGAAACATAGGCTTGGGGCCGTCCTTCGGGGGCGGCCCTTTCCCGTCCGAGGCAGCGTTAACCTCTTTTCGCTGGCCAAAACTGCCCCGCTCTGATTCACTTCACGAAATCGGGATACAGGGGCACTGCCATGCTCAATCTCCTTCTTCACACGCCGACGTCGCGACGGTTCTATCGCGTGGAAGTCTCCGACAACCTGTTCGGGGAATATACCGTGCTGCGCGAATGGGGCCTGCAGGGCCAGACCGGCGCGTCCTGTCTGCGGTGGTTTTCCAACCTGCGCGAAGCGGTCCATGCGGCGGAGCGGTTTCGTCGCCGGGCGCAACGGCGCGGCTATGCGCTGAGCGAGGCGGGCGCGGGCGAAGCGCAAAGCTGACGCCAGCGGCTGCGGCTCAGTCCTCGGGAGTCTCGGACTTCCCCGCCGCCGCGCGTTCCTCGCGCTTGATCCTCGCCCGCATCTTCTCCAGCCGCGCCTTCAGCTTGCTGCGGCGACGGTTTTGATAGGCTGTGATGATGGGCAGCGACACGTAGTAGCAAATCGTCGCCGCGATCACGCCGGGTCCGATCCCGCCGATCAGATAGGGCAGCCAGACATCGGTGAAGAACCGCTCCAGTCCGCTCCATTCCGCATGCTCGGGGGTGAACATCGCCCAGAAGTTATGCAGCAGATCGTGGCTCGCCGCCTGAAAGGTCTGCAACAGGCTTTCCGGCTCTCCACCATGGTCGAGCCGGTCGCCGAGGATCTTGTGCCCCAGCTTCGTCGAGAAGACCGCGATGATCGGGAAGGTAACCGGATTGCCGAAGAACGTGGCGAGGATCGCGGCGAGGATATTGCCGCGCATGATCCAAGCCACGGCCGCGGCACTGACGAAGTGAAATCCGAAAAGCGGCGTGAACGAGACCAGGACCCCGGCCCAGACGCCGCGCGCGATCCGGTGCGGGCGGTCGGGCAACCGGTTGACGCGGTGTTTGACGTATTGGAAAGCCCGGGACCAGCCCGAACGCGGCCAGATCGCCTCGCGCAGGTTGGCCCAAACCCCCCGTTTTTCGCGCCGTCTGAAGACCACGCTGCCGTCCTTTCTACACCCTGCGCCGTGTGCGTCAGGGTTTGCGCGACAGGTTTCTGATCCGCTCCACCTGTGCCACGTCGCTCTCCGCCTCCAAGGCGGTAAGCAGGCGATGCATATGTTCTGCATCGCACAGTTCGACCTCGACGAGAACCGAATAGAAGTCCGGCTTGCGCTCCACGAAGTTGAGGTCCGAAATATTTGCCTTCTGCTGGCCGATCAATGTGCAGATATGTCCCAACACGCCCGCGTCGTTCGAGATCGTGACCTTCAGGGTCGCGGTATAGGCGGGCGGGTGTTGCCCGGTCTTCCAATGCAGATCGACCCAGCGTTCGGGCTGATCCTCGAACTCTTCAAGCGCGGGACAGTCGATGGCGTGGATCACCACGCCCTTGCCGCGATAGGTGATGCCGACGATGCGCTCGCCCGGCAGCGGCTGGCAGCAATCGGCGCGGCGGAAGCTTTGATCGGCGGCGAGGCCCAGCACGGCGCGGGTCGGCTCGATCTCGGCGCCTTCGCGGCGTTGCGCGAGTTCCGGATAAAGCGCGTCGAGCACATCCGAGGCCGCGAGCTCGGCGGAGCCGAGCCGGGCGAGAACCTCGTCCTGATCGCCGATCCCCAGCGCCTTGCCGGCCGTGCGCAGCGCCTTTTCGGTCACGCGGCGGCCGACATGCTCAAACGCCACCCGCGCCAGTTCCTGCCCCAGCTTGATGAAGCGGTCGCGATCTTCCTCGCGCAGCGATTTGCGGATCGCGGCTTTGGCGCGCCCGGTCGCCACTATATCGAGCCAGGTCAGCTGCGGACGCTGGCCCGAGGCGGTGATCACCTCGACCGACTGGCCGTTCTTCAACCGGGTCCAGAGCGGCACGCGGATCCCGTCGACCTTCGCGCCGACGCAGCTATTGCCGATCCGCGTGTGGATCGCATAGGCGAAATCGATCGGGGTTGCGCCCTTGGGCAACTTCACCACATCGCCTTTCGGCGTGAAGCAGAAGACTTGATCGGAATACATCTCGAGTTTGACGTTCTCGAGAAACTCCTCGTGATCGCCATCGCCATCCGGGTCCGAGAACCGTTCGCTGAGCGAGGCGAGCCATTTCGCCGGATCGACCGCAAAGGGGTTCTGCGCCCGCTCGCCATCGCGATAGGACCAGTGCGCAGCGACGCCTGCCTCGGCCACTTCGTGCATCTGCCGGGTGCGGATCTGCACTTCGACGCGCTTGCCGTCACGCCCCGAAACGGTGGTGTGGATCGAGCGGTAGCCGTTGGTCTTCGGCTGGCTGATGTAATCCTTGAACCGGGTCGGCACCGCGCGCCAGCGGTGGTGGATCAGGCCCAGCACCCGGTAGCAGTCCATCTCGGTGCGGGTAATGACGCGGAAGCCGTAGATATCCGACAGGCGCGAGAAGGTGAGCTGCTTCTCCTCCATCTTGCGCCAGATCGAATAGGGCCGCTTCGCGCGCCCGAACACGTCCGCGTCGATATCCTCATCTTCGAGCAGCGCACGGATGTCGGCGGTGATCTTCGGGATCACGTCGCCGGTTTCCTTCTGCAGACTGACGAAGCGGCGAATGATCGAGGTGCGCGCCTCGGGGTTGAGCACCTTGAAGGCGAGGTCTTCGAGCTCCTCGCGCATCCATTGCATACCCATCCGGCCTGCGAGCGGCGCGTAGATCTCCATCGTCTCACGCGCTTTCTGCGCCTGCTTCTCGGCCCGCATCGAGCGGATCGTGCGCATGTTGTGCAGACGGTCGGCGAGTTTCACGAGGATCACCCGCAGGTCTTTCGACATCGCCATGAACAGCTTGCGGAAGTTCTCCGCCTGTTTCGAGGCCGCGTTCGAAAGTTGCAGGTTGGTCAGCTTGGTGACGCCATCAACCAGCTCGGCAATCTGCTCGCCGAACATCTCGGACACTTCGCCATAGGTCGAGCGCGTGTCTTCGATCGTGTCGTGCAGAAGGGCGGTGATAATGGTCGCATCGTCCAGACGCTGCTCGGTCAGGATCGCCGCCACCGCGACGGGATGCGAAAAATAGGGCTCGCCCGAATGCCGGAACTGCCCTTCATGCATGTCTTTTCCGTAGGCATAGGCCTTCCGGATCAGATCCGCATCGGTCTTGGGATTATAATTGCGGACGAGCGCGATCAGGTCTTCGACGTCGATCATTCGCGCTCGTTCCGGCCAATCAGTAGATTACTCGCGCCCCTGCGCGTCCATCAGCGCGCGCAGCATACGCTCTTCGCTCATGTCGTCTTCGACGGCACGATCGGGGGTCTCACCACCCATGAGCATCGCCATCGAGTCCTCTTCGGGCTCGTCGACCTCGATCTGGGTCTGGTTGCTCTCGATGAGACGCTCACGCAGATCCTCGGCCGATTGGGTCTCCTCGGCGATTTCGCGCAGAGCGACGACGGGGTTTTTATCGTTGTCACGCTCGACCGTGAGGGGAGCGCCAGCAGCGATTTCGCGGGCACGATGCGAAGCGAGCATTACCAGCTCGAAGCGGTTCGGAACCTTGTCAACGCAATCTTCAACCGTCACGCGGGCCATGAATCTCTCCAGAAGAACTCGGATTGAGGGCCCTACTTAGGCTTTGCAGTGCAGAAACACAAGCGCCCATCCGGCCCGTCCGCAGGGTTTTGACCACGTTACAGAGGGGAAATCGGGTATTTTTCCGCCTCGGGAAGGGCGGCGAGCATTTCCATCACGCTGTCGCCTGTGATCGGGTGGCGCCAGAGCGGTGCGATTTCGGCAAGGGGAATCAGCACGAAAGCCCTGTCCTGCAAGCGCGGATGCGGCAAGATCAGCTCGGTCGGGGCCTCGCGCTGCTGCGCCTCCGGCGGAAGGTTCTTCCAGCGCAGGAACCCCTCGCGATCCGGTAGAACCCGATCCTCGCAGGCGATCAGATCGAGATCGACCACCCGTGCGCTCCAGCGTCCCTCTCGCACACGGCCAAATTCCTCTTCCACCGCATGAAGTTGCGCGAGTGCGTCAGGCGGTTGCAAACCGCTTCGCATTTTGCAACAAGCGTTCACGAAATCGGGACCGGACCCTTCGGGAACGGCAGGTGTCGACCAGAAACGACTGGCGGCGATCAAGGAAAACCCCAATTGCTCAAGCCGCTCGATCGCGGCGCAGAGCGTGGCGCGAGGAGAACCGAATTGGCTAGGTAGATTCGCTCCGAAAGCGACCAAATAGTTAGTGTCCATAAAGACAGATTCCGTTTCCCTCGCGAAATGCGATATGTCCTAATTAAATCTGGTCGGCCCCGCGCCTGTGCAAGACAAATAGATGCGCGTTTTCTTTCCGTATCGGCACCTGCGCGAATTGGTCCACCCTACCTGTGCAAGAGGACTGTATGTTCTACAAGGACGAACGACTCGCCCTGTTCATAGACGGATCTAATCTTTATGCGGCCGCCAAGGCGCTCGGTTTTGATATTGATTACAAGCTGTTGAGACAAGAATTCGAACGTCGCGGCAAACTTGTACGCGCCTTTTATTACACCGCTCTCCTGGAGAGTGAAGAATATTCGCCGATCCGCCCGCTCGTTGACTGGCTGAACTACAACGGCTTCGCGATGGTCACCAAACCGGCCAAGGAATACACGGATTCCATGGGCCGCCGGAAGGTGAAGGGCAACATGGACATCGAGCTGGCCGTCGATGCGATGGAACTCGCACCGCGCCTCGATCATATCGTGCTGTTCTCCGGCGATGGCGATTTCCGGCCGCTGATCGAAAGCCTTCAGCGTCAGGGTTGCCGCGTCTCGGTCGTCTCGACGATCCGCTCGCAGCCGCCGATGATCGCCGACGAGCTGCGTCGTCAGGCCGACAATTTCATCGAACTCGACGCGCTGCGCGAAGTGATCGGGCGTCCGCCGCGCGAACCGCGCGAAGGCGAGAACGGCGACGATAGCTGATCCGGGACCTGACGCGACCCGTAATTCGTGCTTGAAGGGGCGTGCAGATCACCTGCGCGCCCTTTGTCTTTCGCGGAAAGCTTTATGCTCGAAAACGTCTCCCTCCTCGGCCTCTTCGTCTCGGCGCTTCTGGCCGCGACGCCGATCCCGTTCCAGTCGGAGCTCCTATTCGTCGCGCTGCAGACGCTCGGCACCGAGAATATCTGGCTGATGATCCTCATCGCCGCCGTGGGCAACACGATCGGCTCGCTCGTCACCTACGTGATCGGACTGGGCGTCACCCACTGGAAAGACCGCAAATGGTTTCCCGCGACCGAGGCACAGCTCGCGCGGGGCCATCGCTGGTTCGAACGCTGGGGGATCGGGCTGCTATTGCTGAGCTGGGCGCCCGGCGGCGATCTGATCTGCCTGATCTCCGGCATCCTGCGCATGTCGCTGTGGCTCTTCATTCCGCTGGTCTTCGTGGCCAAGGCCGGGCGCTACGCGGTGCTGGCATGGCTGACGGCGGAAGCGATCAAGCTCGCAAGCTGATCGCCTCTGGACGCGAGGCGGACGGGGCTTTAGGTCTGAACCCGAACAAAGGAGCGCGCGATGAAACCCTCCCTGACCCTTTATCTGGCGGCCCCGCGCGGCTTTTGCGCGGGCGTCGACCGGGCGATCAAGATCGTCGAGATGGCGATCGAGAAATGGGGCGCACCGGTCTATGTGCGCCACGAGATCGTGCATAACAAATACGTCGTCGACAGCCTGCGCGACCAAGGCGCGGTCTTCGTGGAAGAGCTCGACGAATGCCCCGATGACCGGCCGGTGATCTTCTCGGCCCATGGTGTGCCGAAATCGGTCCCCGCCGAGGCGTCGCGGCGCGAGATGATCTATGTCGATGCGACCTGCCCGCTGGTGAGCAAGGTCCACAAGGAAGCCGAGCGGCACTCGAACGAGGGGCTGCAGATGGTCATGATCGGCCATGCGGGCCACCCGGAAGTGCTGGGCACGATGGGGCAGCTGCCCGATGGCGAGGTGCTGCTGGTCGAGACGGTCGAGGACGTGGCCAAGATCACGCCGCGCGATCCCGATCGGCTGGCCTTCATCACCCAGACCACGCTCTCGGTCGATGACACGGCGGCGATCGTGGCCGCGCTGAAGGACCGTTTCCCGAAGATCGTCGGCCCCGCGAAGGAAGACATCTGCTACGCCACCACCAACCGTCAGGCATCGGTGAAGGCGATGGCCGATCAGATCGACGCGCTGCTCGTGATCGGCGCACCGAACTCGTCCAACTCGCGCCGTCTGGTCGAGGTCGGCAAGGCCTCGGGTTGCGCCTATTCGCAGCTCGTGCAGCGCGCCGCGGATATCGACTGGCGCGCGCTGGAGGGTGTGCAGACGGTCGGCGTGACCGCGGGTGCGAGCGCGCCGGAAGTGCTGATCGACGAGGTGATCGACGCTTTCCGCCAGCGCTATGACCTGACCGTCGACCAGATCGAAACCGCCCGCGAGGACATCGAATTCAAGGTGCCCCGCGTTCTGAGAGAGGCGTCGTGATGCGCGAAATCGGCCCGAAAATCCCCGGCGGCGCTTTGCTCCTTGGCCTTGCCGGGCTGATCCCGTTCCTCTGGGGCGTGCTGGTCGTGCAGACCGGTCAATTCGCCTTCATCGCGGACCCGCGTGTGGCGGTGCTCGCCTATGGTCTGATGATCTTCTGCTTCATGGCGGGCAGCCTCTGGGGCTTCGCCGCGAGCGCGGAATGGGAGACCGGCTATTTCCTCGCCGTCGCTCCGGTCATCTTCTTCATCGCCTTCGTGGCGCTCGGGATGCCGGTGAATTTCGTGCTGATCCTGGGCTTCCTCGCGCTTTTGCCGCTCGACTGGCTGTTCCAGAAATTCGGCCATACGCCGCGCTGGTGGCTCAAACTGCGCATCGGCCTGACCGTCGTCGTCGTCGCCTGCCTGATCGCGCTTGTGAGGACTTGAACGAGATGAAGCTCTATTCGATGCCCTCCTCGGGCAACAGCTACAAAGTGCGCCTGTTGATGGCACTTCTCGGTCAGAGCTACGACCGGGTCGATGTGGAATACAACACCGAGGCTTTGACCGAGGCTCATGAGAGCGGCGCGCTGCCCTTCGGCAAGGCGCCCGCGCTGCATCTCGATGACGGGCGCGTGCTGGCGGAGTCCAACGCGATCCTGACCTATCTCGGCGAGGGCTCGCGCTTTATCCCCGAGGACCGCTTCGCCCGCGCGCAGATGCTGTCGTGGATGTTCTGGGAGCAGAACCAGCACGAGGGCGTCATCGCCGTGCGCGCCGCGATCCTGTGCTATCCGCATCGCGCGCATGAGCGCACGCAGGAGACGCTCGACGCACTGGAAGTGCGCGGCCACGTCCTGCTGGGCATCATGGAGCAGCGGCTGGAGCAGGCGGATTGGCTCGCGGGCGACACGATGAGCCTCGCCGACATCTGCCTTTACGCCTACACCCATACCGCCGAGACCCGCGGCGGTTATGACCTCGAGCCCTTCCCGGCGCTGCGCCGCTGGCTCGACCGGATCGCAGCGCTCGACGGCTATGTGGGTCTCGATGCCTGAGCTTTACGCATGGACGGATGGCGCCTGCAGCGGCAACCCCGGCCCCGGCGGCTGGGGCGTCTTGATGCGCGCGATGGACGGCGACAGCGTCGTCAAGGAGCGCGAGCTGAAGGGTGGCGAGGCCGAGACCACCAATAATCGGATGGAGCTTCTGGCCGCGATCAACGCGCTGGAGACCCTGACCCGCGACACCGCGATCACGATCACCACCGACTCCGCTTACGTGAAGAACGGCGTGACTGGCTGGATCCACGGCTGGAAGCGCAACGGCTGGAAGACCGCGGCGAAGAAGCCGGTGAAGAACGTCGATCTCTGGCAGCGGCTCGACGAAGCGCAGCGCCGCCATCGCGTGACGTGGGAATGGATCAAGGGCCATGCGGGTCACCCAGAGAACGAGCGCGCCGACGAGCTGGCCCGCGCCGGGATGGAGCCCTTCAAACCGGCCAAGCAAAAATGACCGCCCTGCCCGACTGGCTGGGGGAGTTTCCCTTGGGCGCGGCGCTGGATTATGCCTCGGTGCTGGTCTTCGCGCTGACCGGGGCGCTGGTCGCCTCGCGCCAGCAACTCGACCTCGTGGGCTTCATCTTCATTGCCGCGCTGACCGCTATCGGCGGCGGCACGCTGCGCGATCTGCTTCTGGGCCGCGACCCGGTCTTCTGGGTTGGCGATCCCACATATGTGCTGATCGCGGCGGGGGCGGCGGTGGTCGTCTTCTTCACCGCGCATCTTCTGGAAAGCCGCTACCGCGCGCTGCTGTGGCTCGATGCCTGCGCCTTGGCGGTGGCCGTGCCTGCGGGCGTGGCGATCACGATGCGGCTGGAGCATGGCCCGGTGATCGTGCTGATCATGGGCATCGCCACCGGCACGTTCGGCGGCCTGATGCGGGACGTGGTCTGCAACGAGGTGCCGCTGGTTCTCAAACAGGGCGAGCTGTATCTCTCCTGCGCGTTTGCGGGGGCCATGAGCGCAGTGGTCGCGACGGCCCTCGGGGCGGATACGCTGATCGCGCTTTTGATCTGCGGTGGCGTGACCTTTGCGCTGCGGGCCGGATCGCTGCGTTTCGGCTGGAAGCTTCCGGTCTACAAGGCGCGCCCGCCGCGCCAATACTGACGGAAAGCGATTAACCGAAGTAGCTCAGCACCACCGGCGCGAGGAAGGCGGTCAGCACCGCGTTCAGCCCCATGCCGATCGACGCAAAGGCGCCCGCGGTCTCATGCACCTGAAACGCCCGCGCCGTACCGATGCCGTGGGCGGCCACACCCACCGCGAAGCCCCGCGCGCGCCAGTCGCGAAAACCCAAAAGGTTGAGCATCGGCGTCACCGTGATCGCCCCGATCATGCCGGTCAGGATCACCAGCGCCGCGGTCAGCGACGGCTCGCCACCAAGCGATTGCGAAATCCCGATGGCCACCGGGGCCGTCACCGATTTCGGCGCGAGCGAGGCGAGCAGTTCCGGCCCCGCGCCCATCGCCTTCGCAATCGCCAGAACCGAGACGATGGCCGTGACCGACCCCGCGATCAGCCCCGCCGCGATCGGCAGCAGCGCGCGTTTCACTTTCGGCAGGTTCGCATGCAGCGGCACTGCCAGACAGACCGTCGCCGGGCCCAGCATGAAGTGGACGAATTGCGCCCCGTCGAAATAGCGCTGATAGGGCGTATCCGTCATCAGGAGCACCGCGCCGAGGATCACCACCGCAATCATCACCGGATTGGCGAAGGGGCTGCGGTTCACGCTTTTGAAGATCGTATCCCCGATCCAATAAGCGATCAGCGTCGCCCACAGCCACAGCAGCGGTTCGGAGGAAAGATAGGACCAGAGCTTGAACGGATCAGTCATCGACATTGCTCCGGGTCAGCTTCGCCACCGCGACGAAGACCGCCGCCCCGACCACGATCGCCAACATCGTCGACACCACCAGCGCCACCGCCAGCCCCACCCCGTGCTCGCGCAGCGCGCCGAGATGCGCGACGATCCCCACGCCCGCAGGCACGAAGAGAAGCGACAGGTGTTGCAAGACGAACTGGGCCGTGGGGCGCACGATCTGCTGCACCTTGCCCGAGACGCTCATGAGCAAAAGCAGGAAGATCATCCCCAGAACCGGGCCGGGAAGCGGCAATTGCATAGCGCGGGACAGGATCTCGCCGGCGAGTTGGCAGGCGAGGATCAGGGACAGGGCTGGGATCATCGGACGGCTCCTTGGGACGCTTTAGATGCTAAGCCTCCGCGCGCAAAAGGAAAAGACGGAGGGCGCGCATACCAAGTGGTCTCAGCCGGCACGTCGCACCACCCGAAACCCTGCGCGAGAATGTGCCAATATATTGTGGATAACAGCCCCATCATAGCCAGATGCGGTGCCTTCCCATTGACTCGCAGGCCTGCTCTACGGACACTTCTCAGAACTCGGTCAGATTCGGAAAGTTCGGCAATTGCGCTTCTCTCGGCTTCGTCTCAACGGTTTCAAGAGCTTCGTGGACCCCACGGATCTCGTGATCCATGACGGGCTGACCGGCGTCGTCGGGCCCAATGGCTGCGGCAAGTCGAACCTCCTGGAAGCGCTGCGCTGGGTGATGGGCGAAAACCGCCCCTCGGCGATGCGCGGCGGCGGGATGGAAGACGTGATCTTCGCGGGCGCCTCGTCGCGCGGGGCGCGCAACTTCGCGGAAGTCGCGCTGCAGATCGACAATACCGAACGGCTCGCGCCCTCGGGGTTCAACGACAGCGACGGGCTGGAGATCGTGCGCCGGATCACCCGCGATGCGGGCTCGGCCTATAAGGTGAACTCCAAGGACGTGCGCGCCCGCGACGTGCAGATGCTGTTCGCCGACGCCTCGACCGGCGCGCATTCCCCCGCGCTCGTGCGGCAGGGCCAGATTTCCGAACTGATCAACGCCAAGCCGAAGAACCGCCGCCGCATCCTCGAGGAAGCGGCCGGGATTTCGGGCCTCTATCAGCGCCGCCACGAGGCGGAGCTGAAGCTGAACGGTGCCGAACAGAACCTGACCCGCGTCGATGACGTGATCGAGCAACTGGCTTCGCAGCTGGCCACCCTCGCCCGGCAGGCGCGCCAGGCCGCGCGCTACCGCACCATCGGCGAAGAGCTGCGCCGTGCCGAGGGGATGCTGCTGTATCGCCGCTGGCGCGAAGCCGATCTGGCCCGCACCACCGCCGAAGAGGCGCATCGCGAGAAAGTCGCAGGGGCCGCGCAGGCCGAGAAAGCCTCCCGCGAGGCGGCGAAGGCCCGGCAGGGCAAGGAAGACGCGCTGCCGCCGCTGCGCGAGGAAGAAGCCATCGCAGGCGCGATCCTGCAACGCCTCACCGTGCAGCGCGACGCGCTCTCGGATCAGGAAGATCAGGCGATCGCGCGGATCGAGACGCTGAAAGCCCGGATCGAACAGCTCGTGCATGACATGGAGCGCGAAGCGGGCCTCAACCGCGATGCGGGCGAGACGATCGGGCGGCTCGAATGGGAGCAGGCGCAGATCGCGAAAGCCTCCGAAGGGCACGAGGACAAACTGGCGGCGGCGGTCGATGCCGCCCATGAGGCCGCGCAGATTCTGCAGGAGCGCGAGGCGCAACTGTCGGAACTGACCGAGGATGTCGCGCGGCTCGCGGCCCGCCACCAATCGTCGCAGCGCCTCGTGACCGACAACCGCGCAACGGCGGAGAAATCCGAAGCCGCCGCCGCGCAGTCCAAGCAGGCCGCCGAGGCCGCTGCCGCCGCGCTTGCGAAGGCAAATGCGGAATTCGAGGCGGCAGAAGGCGCACAGACGCAGGCGCAGGCCGCCGCCGAAGCTGCCGAGGAAGCGCTTGGCCAAGCCGATGACGCGCGCGCCGAGGCGCAGGGCCGCGAAAGCGCGGCCCGGGCGGCACGCTCCGAGGCCGAGGGCGAAGCGGGAGCCTTGCGGGCCGAGGTGTCGGCGCTCGCGCGTCTGGTCGAGCGCGAAGCCTCCAACGGTCAGCAAATTCTCGACCGCGTCCGGGTGGATCGCGGCTACGAGGCGGCCCTTGGTGCCGCTCTCGCCGATGACCTGCGCGCGCCGGAAGTCGGCGAGGATGACGCGACCGGCTGGCAAGCTCTGCCCGACTATCCCGCGCCGCAGCCCCTACCCGTCGGTGTCGAGCCGCTCTCGGCTCATGCCGATGTGCCCAATGTGCTGGTCCGCCGGATCTCCCAGATCGGTCTGGTCGAGGATTACGACGAGGGCGTCCGGCTGCAGGATCAACTGGCCCCCGGCCAGCGCCTCGTCTCGACCGAGGGCGATCTGTGGCGCTGGGACGGCTATCGCGCCGGCGCCGAGGATGCGCCGACCGCCGCCGCATTGCGCCTGCAACAGCTCAACCGTCTGGTGGAATTGAAGCGCGATCTCGAAGACGCCGAGGCGCGCGCTTCGGGCGCGAAATCCGCCCATGAGGCGCTGACCGCCGCGCTGGCCGAGGCCACCCGCGCCGATGCCGCCGCCCGCGAGGCGCGCCGCGATGCCGATCGCCGTCTGGCCGAAGCAGGCCGTGCGCTCAGCCGCGCCGAGGCCGATCGCTCGATCGCCAGTTCCAAGCTGGAAAGCGCCCAGCTCGCCGTCGCCCGCCACGAGGAAGAGGCTGGCAGCGCGCGGATGGCGCTGCGCGAAGCGGAGAATGCGCAATCCTCCCTGCCCGATCTGGACGCCGCGCGCGGCGACGTCGAGGCGGTGAAGATGACCGTCGAAGCGGCCCGCATGACGATGATGACCAAGCGCTCCGCCCATGACGAAATCCGCCGCGAGGGCGAGGCGCGGCTGAAGCGTCGGCAGGAGATCACCAAGGAAATCTCCGGCTGGCGGCACCGGCTGGAGACCGCCGAGAAACGCTCTGCCGAGCTGGAAACCCGCAAGATCGAGAGTGAGGCGGAGCTGAAGGACGCCTCCGCCGCGCCCGAGGAACTGGCCGCGAAACGCGCCGAGCTTTCGGAGGCCATCGCCACCGCCGAAGCGCGTCAGGCCGAAGCGTCGGACAAGCTGTCGGGTGCGGAAAGCGCCCTGCGCGAGGCGCAGCTGGCCGAGCGCGAGGCCGAACGTCTGGCCGGTGAGGCGCGCGAAGCCCGCGCCCGCGCCGAAGCGCGCGTCGATGCGGCCCGCGAGACGGTCGCCTACGCCGCCGAACGTATCCTGGAAGAAACCGAGAAGTCGCCGCATGATCTGCTGGAAAGCCTCGATGCCGATCCCGAAAAGATGCCCGACGCGGAGAAGCTCGACGCGGAAGTGAACCGGCTCAAGCGGCTGCGCGAGAGCCTTGGTGCGGTGAACCTGCGCGCCGAAGAAGACGCCCGCGAGGTGCAGGAAGAGCATGACGCGCTGGTGCAGGAAAAATCCGATCTCGAAGAGGCGATCCGCAAGCTGCGCGCCGGGATTTCGGGGCTCAACCGCGAAGGGCGCGAGCGTCTGCTGACCGCGTTCGAGCAGGTGAACGAGAACTTCCGCACGCTGTTCACCCACCTCTTCGGCGGCGGTTCGGCGAACCTGCAGCTGGTCGAAAGCGACGACCCGCTGGAGGCTGGTCTCGAGATCATGTGCCAGCCGCCGGGCAAGAAGCTGTCCACGCTGTCGCTGCTGTCGGGCGGCGAGCAGACGCTGACCGCGATGGCACTGATCTTCGCGGTCTTCATGGCCAACCCCGCCCCGATCTGCGTGCTCGATGAGGTCGACGCGCCGCTCGATGACGCCAATGTGACGCGCTTCTGTGACCTGCTCGACGAGATGACGCGGCGCACCGATACGCGCTTCCTGATCATCACCCACCACGCGGTGACGATGGCGCGGATGGACCGGCTGTTCGGTGTCACTATGCAAGAGCAAGGCGTGAGCCAGCTGGTCTCGGTCGACCTGAAGAAGGCCGAGGCGCTGGTGGCGTAACGGTGAGGGGCTCCGCCCCGCGCTATCGCGCCCCCGGGATATTTCGATCAAGAAGAAGAGACGCGATTCCGCTTGCGGGGGAACAGGCGCGCGCCTAGCCTCGCCGCGAAATTTCATGGAGGGCGCAATGGCCAAGATCGAAGCACGCCTCGAAGAGCTGGGAATTCACCTTCCCGATGCCCCGGCACCGGCGGCAAATTACGTGCCCTTCGTGCGCACCGGCAATCAACTGTTCGTCTCGGGACAGATCTCGAACGGGCCCGAGGGGTTGATCCGCGGCAAGCTCGGCGACGGGATGGATGTCGAAGAGGGCGCGATGGCAGCGCGGTTCTGCGGGCTGGCGCTGATCGCGCAGGCGAAAGCGGCCATCGGTGATCTCGACAAGCTTCGGGTGGTGAAGCTGGTGGGGTTCGTGAATTCGACGCCTGAGTTCACCGATCAGCCCAAGGTCGTGAACGGCTGTTCGGACCTGATGGTCGAGGTCTTCGGCGACGCGGGGCGTCACGCGCGTTCGGCGGTCTCGGCGGCCTCGCTGCCGATGGGCGTCGCGGTCGAAATCGAGGCGATTTTCGAGGTCGCGTGATGGCATTGCATCCTGATTTTCTCCGGCTTCCGATCGCGCATCGGGCGCTGCACGACTACACGCTCGGGCGCCCTGAAAACAGCCGCGGCGCAATCCGTGCGGCCATCGCGGCGGGCTACGGGATCGAGATCGACGTGCAACTCTCGGCCGATGGCGTGCCGATGGTGTTTCACGACTACGCGCTGGACCGGCTGACCGCAGAGCGCGGCCCGGTGCGCCAGCGCACGTCGACTGAGCTTGGCGCGATCCATCTGAGCGGCACGCAGGAGGGCATTCCGACCCTCGCCGAAGTGCTCAAGATCGTGGACGGTCAGGTGCCGCTTCTGGTCGAGATCAAGGATCAGGACGGTGCGCTCGGCCAGCAGATCGGCCCGCTGGAAGAGGCGACGGCGCTGTTGCTGCGCGACTATGAAGGGCCGGTTGCGGTGATGTCCTTCAATCCGCACGCGGTGGCGGCTTTCGGCGACCTGGCCCCAGGCGTTCCGGTCGGGCTGACGACCTCGGCCTATCAGCCAAACGACTGGGCGCTGCTGCCCGCAGCGCGCGGCGACGAGCTGCGTCACATCCCGGATTTCGAGCGCGTCGGCGCGGCCTTCATCTCGCATGAGGCGAAGGACCTGAACGCGCTGCGGGTGACCGAGTTGAAATCGCTCGGCGTGCCGGTTCTGTGCTGGACGATCCGCTCGGTCGACGAGGAGGCTCTGGCGCGTCGGGTGGCCGATAACGTGACCTTCGAGGGCTACCTCTCGGCGCTTCCGGCTTGACGCCGCGCGCTCAGGGCACAGATACAGGCAAAGGATGGCCTAACCACCCGGGATAAAATGGATCAAAGCGTTGAAATCACGCTTTATTCGGATATTTCCGAAATAAGTGAAGAAGACTGGAACGCCTGCGCCTGCCCAGAAATCGGGGATGGGGAGCGGGCGTTCGACCCGTTCACCACGCATCGATTTCTGGCCGCCCTAGAGGCCTCCGGCTCGGTCGGGCCGGGGACGGGATGGGATGCGCGGCATCTGGTGGCGCGGATGGGCGATCGGGTGATCGGCGTCGCGCCGCTCTACGTGAAATCGCACAGCCAGGGCGAATATGTCTTCGATCACGGCTGGGCCGATGCGTTCGAGCGCGCGGGCGGGCGCTATTACCCCAAGCTGCAATGCGCGGTGCCCTTCACCCCCGTGGCCGGGCGGCGTCTGCTGGTTCTGCCGGGGCTGGAAGAGGCCGGGGGCCGCGCGCTGCTGGCCGGGATGGCCCAGATCGCCGAAGGCGCTGGAGTATCTTCGGTTCATATGACATTCTGCACCGAGGACGAGGCGGCGCTTGCCGCCGAGGCGGGCTGGCTGCCGCGGCTCGGGCAGCAATTCCACTGGTTCAACGACGATTACGAGAGCTTCGAGCAGTTCCTTGGCGATCTCAGTTCACGCAAGCGCAAGACGCTGCGCAAGGAACGCCAGCGGGCGCAGGCTTTCGGCGGCGAGATCGTGCAGCTGACCGGCGACGCTATCCGGCCCGAGCATTGGGACGCGTTCTGGCAATTCTACCAAGACACCGGCGCACGGAAATGGGGCCGCCCTTACCTGAGCCGCGCCTTCTTCGACCTGCTGCACGAGATGCGCGAGGACGTGCTTCTGGTGCTCGCGATGAATGGAGACCGCCCGATCGCGGGCGCGCTGAATCTGATCGGGCGCGATGCGCTCTTCGGGCGCTATTGGGGCTGCATCGAGGACCACCCCTTCCTGCATTTCGAGCTTTGCTACCATCAGGCGGTCGATTACGCGATCGCGCACAAGCTGAGCCGGGTTGAGGCCGGGGCGCAGGGCGAGCACAAGCTGGCGCGCGGCTACCTGCCCGTGGCCACCCATTCCGCGCATTGGATCGGCCATGAAGGTCTGCGCGGCGCGGTCGCGGATTATCTGGAAGCCGAACGCGCCGCCGTGGACCAAGATATCGAGGTTCTAACCGAAATGGGCCCGTTCCGAGCCCCCTCAGGTGGAAGCGACGAGCAGGAGTGATAAGTAACGATGTTAAAGGACATATGAGCGGGAGCGATGAATGAATTTTAATGACCTGACCGATGTCAGCGCGTGGCTGACGCAGGATCGGATCGATGCGGCCATCATGGTTGCGGTGAATGTGGTGGCTGCGCTGGTGATCCTGCTGGTCGCGATGGCGATCTCGGCCTGGGCCAAACGGCGCATCGTGGCGCTGTCGCAGCGCTACAAACGGCTAGACGACACGCTCTTCGGCTTCCTCGGCAATATGGTGAAATACCTGATCCTCGCGATCGGGGTGATCTTCATCCTCAACCGCTTCGGCATTCAGACGACCTCGCTGGCCGCCCTTGTCGGTGCCGCCGGTCTGGCCATCGGTCTTGCGCTGCAGGGCACGCTGTCGAACCTTGCGGCGGGCGTGATGATCATCCTGTTCCGCCCGTTCCGCCAAGGCGATTTCATCGCGGCAGGCTCGGAAAGCGGCACGGTGACCGAGATTCAGCTCTTCTACACGATGCTGACCACCTATGACGGCATCCAGATCATCGTGCCCAACAGCGACATCTGGTCGAGCGCGATCACCAATTTCTCCGCCAACCCGACGCGGATGATGGATCTGACCATCGGCGTCGCCTATGACGCGGACCTGAAGAAAACGCAGGAAGTCTTGGAGAATATCTCGCTCTCCGACCCGCGCGCCCTGCAAGAGCCCGCGCCCGTGATCCGGGTGAAGCAACTGGGCGACAGCTCGGTCGATTTCACCTTCCGCGTCTGGGCCAAGACGGAAGATTTCTGGGGACTTCAGGCGGAATATACCCGCAAGATCAAGGTGGAGTTCGACGCGAACGGCATCGGCATCCCCTTCCCCACGCGGACGCTCGAAGTGGTACAGGTGCCGAAGATCGAGACCCGCAGCGTGACCCGCGAAAGCGGCGCCGCTTGAACTGGCGGCCCGCTGCTGCAAGGCTGCGGGCCAGCTTAACGCATCAGGGAGTAAGCGATGACATCGAAGCTCGAACCCGAGGAACGCAAGGCGCTGCTCAATGCGCTTGAAGATACCGGATGGCGCGCGGCCGATGGGCAGGATGCCCTGATCAAGCGGCTTCTGTTCAAGGATTTCTCCGCCGCTTGGGGGTTCATGAGCCAAGCCGCGCTCTGCGCCGAGAAGATGGACCACCATCCCGACTGGCGCAATGTCTACAACAAGCTCGAAATCACGCTGACGACCCATGATTGCGGCGGCATCAGCGTCCTCGATATCGAACTGGCCGGTGCGCTGGATTCGCTGGCCGAGGGCGTGGCCGAGGTCGACCGCGATATCGGGCGCCCGGTGATGCGTCTGACCGAACCGGTCGAAAAAGACGAAGAGTAAACGAAAAACGCCCGGCTCCTTGGCCGGGCGTTTTCATGTTCCGGTAAGGGCTCGCGTTAGATTGCCGCGAGGAGCCCTTCGCCCGCCGAGGCTTCGCAGGTGCCGGGGCTATCCTCGACATGCAGCAGCTTGACCACGCCATCCTCGACCAGCATCGCATAGCGCTTCGAGCGGTTGATGAGACCCGCAGGCGGCGCGGTGAAATCCATCTCGATCGCCTGCGTGAACGCGGCTTCCGGGTCGGCCAGCATGGTCAGCCCCGCCTCGTTCGCGCCGGTCTCTTCGCCCCAGGATTTCATCACGAAGGGGTCATTGACGGAGATGCAGACGATCTCGTCCACGCCCTTCTCGGCGAATTGGTCCTTGGTGCGGATGAAGCTGGGCACATGTGCGGTGGTGCAGACGCCGGTAAAAGCGCCCGGAACCGCGAAGATCACGATCTTGCGGCCCTTCATTTTGTCACCAAGACTAACGGGTTGCGGCCCCTCGTCGCCCATCGCGAGGAAAGTCGCGCCAGGAAGAACGTCGCCGGTCGTTAAGGTCATAGAAAGCTCCGATTTGTTCGCGTTGCACTTGTTCCGCCCGTCGATATAGGGTCAAGCGCGAGCCGGGCCAGTGGAGAAAGTCATGGGTGGAATAGTGATCGTCGGCGCGGGACAAGCCGCAGCTTCGATGGCCGCGAAACTGCGGGCGCTGAAATATGACGGTGCGATCACCGTGATCGGCGCGGAGCCCATTCAGCCCTACCAGCGCCCGCCCCTGTCGAAAGCCTATCTGCTGGGCGAGATGGAGCTTGAACGCCTGACGCTGCGCGCCCCGGACTGGTGGCAGGAGAACGACATCACGCTGCGGCTCGGCACTTCCGTCACCGCGGTCGACACCGAGGCGCAGACGGTCACCCTGTCGGATGGCGAGACGTTGGACTATACCGAACTGGCGCTCTGCACCGGGGCCACGCCACGTCGCCTGCCCGCGGCGATCGGCGGCGATCTGGGCAATGTCTTCACCGTGCGCAACCTCGCGGATGTCGACCGGATGCAGCCCCATTTCACCCCCGGCAAACGGCTCGTGGTGGTCGGCGGCGGCTATATCGGGCTGGAGGCGGCAGCGGTCGCGCGCAAGCTCGGCCTCGAGGTCACGCTCGTCGAGGCCGCCCCGCGCATCCTCGGCCGCGTCGCCTGCAAGGAAACCGCGGACGCGATCCGCACGCTGCATCGCGAGCGCGGCGTCGAAATCCTCGAAGGCGTCGGCCTGACGCGACTGACCGGCGAGGAGACCGTCACCGGCGCGATCCTTGAGGACGGGCGCGAATTGCCCGCCGATTTCGTGATCGTCGGCATCGGCATCACCCCCGACGAAGAGGTCGCCCGCGAAGCCGGTATCCATTGCGAAAACGGCATCGCCGCCGACGCGCAGGGCCGCACCTCCGCGCCCCATATCTGGGCGGCGGGCGATTGCGCTTCCTTCCCCGGTGCCGAGGGACGTATCCGCCTCGAATCCGTTGGCAACGCCATCGACATGGGCGAGCTGGTCGCCGCGAACATGCTGGGCGCGGACCGCGCCTATACGCCGAAACCGTGGTTCTGGTCGGATCAGTTCGACGCGAAGCTGCAAATCGCCGGGCTCAATGCGGGCTATGATCAGGTCGTCAGCCGCCGCGATGACGGCAGCAGCTTCTGGTATTTCCGCGAAGGCCGTCTGATCGCGGTGGACGCGATCAACGACGCGCGCGCCTATATGGTCGGCAAGCGCCTGATCGAAGCGAGCAAGCCCGTGACGCCCGAAGCGGTCGAGACCACGGCAGAGCTGAAAGCCCTGATGAAATGAGAATTATCGGTGGGGCGAAACGCGGGCTGAAACTGGCGGATGTGGGTGCGGGCGACATGGACGCGCATCTGCGTCCTACGACCGACCGCGTGCGCGAGTCGATCTTCAACCTGCTGACGAATGGCGGACATGGCAATCCGGTGCCCGAGGCGCGGGTGCTCGACCTCTTCGCAGGCACCGGCGCGCTGGGGCTGGAGGCGCTGTCGCGCGGCGCAGCCCGCGTCGCCTTCGTCGATGACGGCACCGCCGCCCGCGCGCTTCTGCGCCGCAATATCGAGGCGATGCGCGCGATGGGCGTGACCGATGTCTGGCGGCGCGATGCGACCAATATGGGTCCAAATCGCGGCCCCGGCTATGATCTGATCTTCCTCGATCCGCCCTATGGGATGGGGCTGGGCGAACGCGCCCTCGCCTCCTGTCTCGAGAATGGATGGATCGCTCCGGGCGCGATGATCGTTTGGGAAGAGAACACCCCACCGATCTTGCCCGCCCGCCTCGAACAGCTCGACCAGCGCCGCTATGGCGACACGCTCGTAACCCTTGCCCGGATGTCTGAATGACGCACCACCCGAAGATCCCCCATGCCGTCCTGTTCGATTGCGACGGGGTGCTCGTCGACAGCGAGCCCGCGACCTTCGACCTGATCCAGGAAGAATTCGCCCGCTACGACTTGCACAAGACGATTTCCGAACTGGAAGACGCCTTCATCGGCTCCACCATCGAGAATGTCTATCAATGGGGCCGCGCGCATGGGGCCGATCTGCCCGAGGGCTGGGTCGACAGCTATTACGAGGGGCTCTACGCCCGGCTGCGCGAGGGGACCGAGCTGATGCCCGGCATCCCGCGCCTTCTCGCCCGGCTCGATGCGGAAGGAATCCCCTTCGCGGTCGGCTCGAACGGGCGGCAGGCGAAGATGGAGGCGACGCTCGGGCAGCACCCGGATATCCGCACGCGGCTCGAAGGGCTGCTGTTCTCGGGGCAGGACATGGGACTGCCCAAGCCGAAGCCCGACCTCTACATCCATGCCGCGCGCCATCTGGGCGCTGACCCGACCGCTTGCGTGGTGATCGAGGATAGCGCCACCGGCGCGCGCGCGGCGAAAAACGCAGGCATGCGTTGCCTCGGCTATTCCCCGAAAGGCGACAATCCGAAGCTCGCGGCGGAGGGGGCGGAACTGTTCACTGACATGGCCCAGGTGCCGCGGCTCATCGGCCTCGATCCCTGATCTTCCTCTTGGCGGAAATATCCCGGGGGGCTGGCGCAGCCAGTGGGGGCAGAGCCCCCACCAACAGCTAATCTCAGCGCCAGGTCGGGTGGAAGCGCCCCGCCGGCGAGGTGGTGAAGATCTCGCAGCCATCGGCGGTCACACCCACCGAATGCTCGAACTGCGCCGACAGCGATTTGTCTCGCGTCACGGCGGTCCAATCGTCGGCCAGAACCTTTGTCTCGGGGCGGCCGAGGTTCACCATCGGCTCGATCGTGAAGATCATGCCTTCTTCCAGCATCGCGCCGGTGCCTGCGCGCCCGTAATGCAGCACGTTCGGCGGCGCGTGGAAGACCTTGCCGACGCCGTGTCCGCAGAAGTCGCGCACCACCGACATGCGGTTGCTTTCGACGAATTTCTGGATCGCGTGGCCGATATCGCCAAAGGTGTTGCCCGGCTTCACCTGCTCGATGCCGACCATGAGCGAGTCATGGGTGACCTGAATCAGACGCTCGGCCTTGCGGCTCAGATTGCCCGCGACATACATGCGCGAGCTGTCCCCGAACCAGCCGTCGAGGATCACGGTCACGTCGATATTGATGATATCGCCGTCCTTCAGCTTCTTGTCGCCCGGGATGCCGTGGCAGACGACATGGTTCACCGAGATGCAGCTCGCGTGCTGATAGCCGCGATACCCGATGGTCGCCGAGGTGGCGCCCAGCTCCCCCACGCGGCGTTCGATGAAGGCGTCGAGTGCTGCGGTCGTGACCCCCGGCTCCACCAGATCGGCGACCTCGTCGAGAATTTGCGCCGTCACCTGCGAGGAGGCGCGCATTCCCGCAAAATCGCTTTGATCATAGATCCGGATTCCGTCCTTCGTGGTGCGGCCCTGAGTATCGTCCAACGGTCTGCTCCTTAAGGGTTTCGGCCTTTAGATAGTCACAAAAGCGGGGCTTGGCCAGTGCCCGGGCTTTTCGCGCCCCGTTCCGCGCCCTATACCAAGTCGAAAGGAGCCTCACAGATGCCAAATCCCACCGCAGCGATCCTGATCATCGGCGATGAAATCCTCTCGGGGCGCACCCGCGAGGGAAACGCGCATTATCTGGCCGGTCAGCTGGTCGAGCGCGGAATCACCTGCCGCGAAATCCGCGTGGTGCCGGACGACAATGACGTGATCGTGGCCGCGGTGCGGGAGCTCTCGGCAGCCCATGATCACCTTTTTACGAGCGGCGGAATCGGTCCGACCCATGACGACATCACCGCCGATGCGGTGGCTGAGGCGATGGGAGCCAAGCTCGACGTGCGCGAGGATGCCAAGGCGATCCTCGCCGCGCATTATGCAGCCCGCGACACCGAGTTCACCGCCGCGCGGCTGCGCATGGCGCGTATCCCCGACGGGGCGGTTTTGATCGAGAACCCGATCTCCGCCGCGCCGGGCTTCTCGCTGGGCAATGTCCATGTGATGGCGGGCGTGCCGAACATCTTTCAGGCGATGGTCGAAGGGCTTTTGCCGAAGCTCACCGGCGGCGTCCCGATGCTCTCGCGCAGCCTTCAGGTCCTGCGCGCGGAATCCTCGGTGGCCGACGATCTGCGCGCGCTGGCAGGCCGCTACCCGGACCTCTCGATCGGCTCCTACCCCTTCGTGCAGGAGGGCCGTTACGGCACGAACCTCGTTCTGCGCGGCACAGATCCCGTTCAGGTCGACGCGGGCTTCGCCGAGCTGAAGACCGCCTTCCCGGAGGGCACATGATCGACGCTTACGCGATCATCGACGCGACCTGGCCCGCAGCCGAATATCGCCGCGCGGGCGGGTTTCTGATCCGCGACGGGCAAGGCGGCGGCTCGCGCGTCAGCTGCGCGACGCTGGAAGTGCCGCTCGAGCAGGCCGACATTCCGGCTGCCGAAGCCGCGCATCGCGCCTTGGGCCAGCGTCCGCGCTTCATGATCCGCGCGGGCGACGAGGCGTTGGATGCGGTCCTGGAGGCGCGCGGCTACGAATCCTATGATCCGGTGCGGATCTGGTCGGCTCCGATCGCCGCGATGCAGGGCGAGGTGCCGCCAGTGACTGCTTTCGCCCATTGGCCGCCGCTGCAGATCGCCCGCGACCTCTGGACCGAGCTCGATGTCGGACCCGAGCGCCAAGCGATCATGGATCGCGCCGAGGTGCCGAAAACCTGCGTTCTGGGCCGCAAGGAAGACCGGGCCGCAGGCGTCGCCTATATCGGTCTCTACGAGGGGGCGGCGATGCTCCACGCGCTCGCCGTCGCCCCAAAATACCGCCGGATGAGCCTCGCGCGCGAGATGATCTATGAGGGCGCTCGCTGGGCCGCCGAGGCCGGGGCGGAGCGGTTCGAAATGATCACGACGCTCGCCAATGACGCCTCGAACACGCTCGCCGAAAGCTTCGGTATGGAAGTGCGCGCGCAATATCACTATCGCCGCGCGCCGGAGGTGGCATGACCCGCCGGGCGACCCTTCTTCTGGCCGCTCTGCTGGCCGTCACCCTGTCCCACGCGGCGCAGGCTGCGTCGGATCTGCAACTGCCCGCAGGCGCCACCCAATCCGCGCAGGAAACGAGCCCCGCCACCAGCTACCAGTTGGCGGTCGGGCCGTGGCAGGACGGTCAGCTCGACACCCGCGATCTGGAAGGCGCGCGCTCCGACACCGCCTATCAGCTGCGAGCCAATCAAAACACGACGCTGCAAATCCTCGCGCCCCTGCGCGACCAGCTCGAACAGGCGGGCTACGACATTCTCTATGAATGCGACACGCAGGCCTGCGGCGGGTTCGATTTCCGCTACGCGCTCGACCTGCTGTCGGAGCCCGCGATGCATGTCGATCTGGGCGACTTCCGCTATATCGCGGCGCGTAAGGGGGCCGATTATTTTGCGATCACCGTGTCGCGCTCGTCCGAGTCGGGCTTCATTCAGGTGACCGAGATGCGGGTGCAGGACGTCACGCCCGCCCAGCCGGACGATCCGCTCGCCCCGCCGCAAACCGCGCCGATTCTGCCGCGCGCCGATGCGCCCGCCGTCGCCCCCTCCGCGCTTGCGCAGACGCTGGAGGCGCAGGGGTCGGTCGCGCTCGACGATCTCGACTTTCCGTCCGGGGCCTCCGCACTTGGTTCGGGCGATTTCGCCTCGCTGCAGGCGCTGGCCGAGTTCCTCAAGGCCAATCCCGATTTTCAGGTGATGCTGGTGGGCCATACCGATGCGGTGGGCTCGCTTGCGGCCAATATCGCGCTGTCGAAGAAACGCGCGCAATCGGCACGGCAGAAGCTGATCGGCGATTACGGGGTGGCGGCGTCGCAGCTCAGCGCCGAGGGGGCGGGTTTCCTCGCCCCGCGCGCAAGCAACCTGACCAAAGAGGGTCGCGAGAAAAACAGACGGGTCGAAGCGGTTCTCACCTCGACCCGTAGTTAGCGCCAGCCGGCGGAATGGCCCGGCGCGGGAGGGAGTTCGGTCTCACCAGTTGTCGGGGCCCTTCTCGGCGAAGGTCTTGGCGAGGAAATCTATGAAGGCGCGCACTTTCGGCTGGGTGAAACGGCCCGGCGGATAGATCGCGTAGATGCCCAGCGTCTCCATCGGCAGATCGGGCATCGCCTCCTCCACCAGCCCTTCGCGCATCGCATCGGCGTAAAGGAACGAGGGCAGGTAAGCTATCCCCAGACCGGCGGTCGCGGCATGCAGCAGCGACTGGCCGTCATTGACCGTCAGCCAGCCCGCCGAGCGGACCTGACGCCGCTCGCCCGAAGGCGCGGTCAGCTTCCAGACATTGCCCGCCGACTGGTTGGAATAATGCAGCAGCTTGTGGTCGTTGAGATCGTCGATCCGCTCGGGGCGACCGAATTTCTCGAAGTAGTCGGGCGAGGCGATCATGCGGCGCGAGGTCTCGGTCAGCTTGCGCGCGCGAAGGCTCGAATCCTCCAGCTCGCCGACACGGATCGCCATGTCGAACCCTTCGGAGATGAGTTCGACGTAGCGGTTGTTCAGCACCATATTCACGGTGATTTCGGGAAATTCCTGCAGAAATTCGCCCAGAACGGGCGAGAGAAGGTTCACACCGAAATCAGTGGCGACCGAGATGCGCAACAGCCCCGAGGGCGCCGTCTGCATCGACGTGACCAGCGCATCGGCCTCGCCCGCATCGTTGAGAACACGACGCGCGCGGTCGTAATAGGCCAGCCCGATTTCCGTCGGCGAAACGCGACGGGTGGTGCGATTCAGAAGACGTGCGCCGAGGCGCGCCTCCAACGCCGAGACGTGTTTCGACACAGCCGATTTGGAGATGCCCATCTTCTTGGCTGCATCGGTGAAGCCCCCTTGATCCACGACGGTGGCAAAGGCTTCCATTTCAGTCAGGCGATCCATCCCAAACACCCTTCGGCTTGTAATTTCTGTTTCTTATTTCCCGCTTATCGGCACGAAATCGGGCGCAATTTAGACTTCGCGGCGACAATACGAGGGTAACAATGGGAGAGAATCCCGCAGGTTGGTGAACCCTGCGAAACGGTGGCGCTTTCGCTCTGACGCCGCGTTTGACGTGACAAGCTTGGCGACGCGCCGCAGAGTGCGGGCCAAATCAGGGAGGGTTACATGAGCCAATATCCGCATATCTTCACGCCGCTCGATCTGGGCCACGTGACGCTGCCGAACCGCGTGCTGATGGGCTCGATGCACACCAATCTCGAAGAGCGCGGCGACTGGAATGCGGTGGCCGAGTTCTACGCCGAGCGCGCGCGCGGCGGTGTCGCGCTGATGGTGACGGGCGGCATGGCCCCCAATAATGAAGGCGGCGTCTTCCCCGGCGCGGCGGGCCTGTTCACCCCCGAGGATATCGCGCATCACAAGATCATCACCGATCGCGTCCACGAAGCGGGCGGTCGGATCGCGATGCAAATCCTGCACGCCGGGCGCTACGCCTATGGCCCCGATTGCGTAGCCCCGTCGGCCATCAAATCCCCGATCTCGCCCTTCCCGCCGAAAGAGCTCGACGAAGCCGGGATCGAGAAGCAGATCGCCGACATCGCCACCGCCGCCGCGCGCGCGCGCGAGGCGGGCTATGACGGCGTCGAGGTGATGGGCTCGGAGGGCTATTTCCTCAACCAGTTCCTCGTGCGCCACACCAACAAGCGCGAAGACGGTTGGGGCGGCTCGTTCGAGAACCGGATGCGCCTGCCCGTCGAAGTGGTCAAGCGCGTGCGCGAAGCGGTCGGCCCCGATTTCATCGTGGTCTTCCGCATCTCGCTGATTGACCTGATCCCCGACGGCTCGACCTGGGAAGAGGTCGTCACGCTCGCGAAAGCCGTCGAGGCGGCGGGCGCCACGATGCTCAACACCGGCATCGGCTGGCACGAGGCGCGGGTGCCGACCATCGTGACGTCGGTGCCGCGGGCGGCCTTCACCTGGCTGACCGGGCGGCTCAAGCCCGAGGTCTCGATCCCGGTCATCACGTCCAATCGGATCAACACGCCCGAGATCGCCGAAGAGGTGCTGGGCGACGGCTGCGCAGACATGGTCTCGATGGCGCGCCCCTTCCTCGCCGATGCGGATTTCGTGGTGAAGGCGAAAGAAGGCCGTGCTGCGGAGATCGCGCCCTGCATCGCCTGTAACCAGGCCTGTCTGGACCACACGTTCCAGGGCAAGGTCTCGAGCTGCCTCGTGAATCCGCGCGCCGCCCATGAGACCGAGATCGTCATCACCAAGACCGAGGCGCCGAAATCCGTCGCCGTCGTCGGCGCGGGCCCGGCGGGCCTGTCTGCGGCGATCACCGCGGCCGAGCGTGGCCACGCCGTGACCCTGTTCGACCGCGCCTCTGAACTCGGCGGGCAGCTGACCATGGCGCGCGCGATCCCCGGCAAAGAGGAATTCCACGGGCTCACCGACTGGTTCAAGACGATGATCGAGAAGACCGGCGTGACGGTGAAGCTGGAGACCGACGCCACGCCCGAATTGCTCGCGCCCTTCGACGAGATCATCATCGCGACCGGCGTGCAGCCGCGCGACCCGGAAATCCCGACCGAGGGCGGGCAGGTCGTGAGTTACATCGACATCCTCAAGGGCCGCGTCACCGCCGGTAAACGCGTGGCCGTGATCGGCGCGGGCGGCATCGGCTTCGACGTGGCCGAATTCCTGACCGTGACCGACAGCCCGACGCTGGATCTTGAGGAATGGAAGCGCGAATGGGGCGTCGGCGATCCGGCGCAGACGCCGGGCGGGTTGACCAAGCCCGAGCCCGAGGCCCCCGCCCGCGAGGTCACGCTGCTGCAGCGCAAGAAGGAAAAACTCGGTCGCCGCCTCGGCAAGACCACGGGCTGGGTTCACCGCGCGGCGCTGAATATGAAGGACGTGAAGATGATCGGCGGGGTGAATTACGAGAAGATCACCGCCGAGGGGCTGCATGTCAGTTTCGGCGAGGCGCGCGAAAACCCGACGCTGATCGAGGCCGACACGGTCGTGCTCTGCGCGGGCCAGCTTTCGGACCGCTCGCTGGCCGATGCGCTCATCGCGGCGGGGCGCACTCCGCATGTGATCGGCGGCGCGGATGTGGCGGCGGAACTCGACGCGAAACGCGCCATCGATCAGGGCACCCGGCTCGCCGCAGCGCTCTGATCACCTCTTCGGCTTGGAAGAAATATCCCGGGGGGCTCGCATCGCGGGCGGGGGCAGAGCCCCCTTCGTCTTCAAATTTGTCGCCCTCCGGCGACGGTGGGGCAGAGCCCCTTCCCGGGCCTCAGCTCGAACGCCACGCCCCGCCATCCGCGCCGAAACGCATGGCCAAATCGGCGACCAGCGCCATGTCGACCGCATCGAGCGGCCCCTCATGGCGCGGGCGGAAGCGCAGGCGGAAGGCGGGCAGGATCGTCGCGAGTGGCGCTTCCGGGTAGCCGAGGCTGGAGGCCAGCGCGAGGAAGCTCTCGGCGTCTACCGCGGGCGCAGCACTGCCGCGCTCGGGCCAGATCGCCAGGCCCTGCCGCGCGAGGCGCTGCCAGTCGAAACGCGGCCCCGGGTCGATCTTGCGCTCGGGCGCGAAGTCCGAATGGCCGATGACATTTTCCGGCGCGATTGCCCAGCGGCGCATGATCTGCGGCAGCAGCTCTTCCAGCGACGCCATCAGCGGCTCGGGGAACGGACGGTCGCCCTCGTTATCCAGCTCGATCCCGATGGAGCGCGAATTCACATCGCCCAGCCCCTGCCAGCTTCCCAAACCCGCATGCCAGGCGCGCATCTCTTCGGGCACAAGCTGCTCGACCGAGCCGTCACGCCCGATCAGCCAATGCGCGGAGACCTCCGCCTCGGGCAGGCACAGGCGGGTGCGCGCGGCCTCGCAGGACCACATCGCGGTGTAATGGATGATGATAAGCTCCGGCACCGCCCCATCGCGGCGCGGGCCGTAATTGGGCGAGGGCCAGTCGGCGCTCACTGACGCGCTTGCTGGAACGGCGTCGGATCCCACCCGCAGGCGAAACCGTCGCCATCGGGATCGAGGTTCAGCCGGTCTTTCTGCGGACCGCCTGCCGAGAGGAAGGCGCGCTGCGCCTGATCGGCAGAGACGTATTTCGCGCAGGCCTTGCTCGACGAGGTCAGCTTGATGCCCGAGCGCTTGTAGACCGACTCGCCGGGCCGGTTCGACACCGACAGCGCATAGGCGGCAAGGTTCGGACCCGAGCTGTCCTGATTGCTGATCGTGTTCTGCGTGACCGGCGCGGTGGCGAGGCTGCTCGACGCTGTGGTGTCGAAGCCCGGCGAGCTGGCCGTGGTGCTCGACCCGGCGGTGCTGTTCGACGCATCGGTCTCCTGCAGCGCGGCCATCGCATCGGCCCCGATCGCAGCGCCGCTATTGTCTCCGCCATTCGAGCTGGAGGCAGAGGTCGACGGGTCGTCGCCAATGGTGCCGCCTGCATCGATCGTCGGCGCAGACAGCGCATTGGTCGTGCCCGGCATCGCGGTGCCGGTCGCGTTCAGCGGTGCGCCGGGCGCGTCGGGGTTCGTCGAGCCGTCATTGGTCGGCAGAACGCTCTGCGCCGAGGGCGGCACGATGGGCTGGCCGCGCAGTTCGGCCTCGCGACGGGCCTCGGGGCCACTGTCGGGGATCGAAGAGATACAGCCCGAGAGGGCCAGAACGCCGCCGAGGATCGCGAGTGCCTGTTTCATGTTACCACCATTTCTCCGGTTTGGCCGCGAAGCCCGCCGCCTGTTCGAGGACATGGGCGTGATTCAGCAGATCGCCCTCTTCCCAGGGCCGCCCGATGAGTTGCAGCCCAAGCGGAAGACCCTTGCTGTCCAGCCCGCACGGCACCGAAACGCCGGGAAGCCCCGCAAGGTTCACCGTCACGGTGAACACATCCTGCATATACATCTCGACCGGATCGGCGCCGTCCATCTCGCCCAGCCCGAAAGCGGCCGACGGGGTGGCGGGCGTCAGGATCGAGTCGATGCCCTGTGCGAAGACCTGCTCGAAGTCGCGCTTGATCAGCGCGCGCACTTTCCGGGCGCGGTTGTAGTACGCGTCGTAGAAGCCTGCCGAGAGCACATAGGTGCCGATCATCACGCGACGCTGGACCTCGGGACCGAAGCCTTCGGCGCGGGTCTTCTCGTACATGTCGACGATACCCTCGCCCGCCGCGAGCTTGGCGCGGTGACCGTAGCGCACGCCGTCATAGCGCGCGAGGTTCGACGAGGCTTCCGCCGGGGCCACCACGTAATAGGCGGGCAGCGCGTATTTCGTGTGCGGCAGCGATATATCGACGATCTCGGCGCCCGCATCTTTCATCATCGCGATGCCGTCGTCCCAGAGCTTCTGGATCTCGGCGGGCATGCCCTCGATGCGGTATTCCTTCGGGATACCGATCTTCTTGCCGCGAATATCGCCGGTCAGCGCCGCCTCGAAATCCGGGACCGGAATATCGGCGGAGGTCGAATCCTTCGGATCGTGCGAGCACATCGTGCCGAGCATGATCGCCGCGTCGCGCACCGATTTGGTCATCGGGCCCGCCTGATCGAGCGAGGAGGCGAAGGCCACCACGCCCCAGCGCGAGACCCGGCCATAGGTCGGCTTGATGCCGACGATGCCGGTGAAGGCGGCGGGCTGACGGATCGAGCCGCCGGTATCGGTGCCGGTCGCGGCAAGGCAAAGGTCGGCGGCGACAGCGGCGGCGGACCCGCCCGAGGAGCCGCCCGGCGTCAGTTGCCGGTCGTCGATCTTCCACGGGTTCACCGCAGGGCCATAGCAGGCGGTCTCGTTCGACGAGCCCATCGCGAATTCGTCCATCGACAGCTTGCCGAGCATCACCGCGCCCGCATCCCAGAGGTTCTGCGTGACGGTGGATTCGTATTCCGGCTTGAACCCGTCGAGGATGTTCGACGCGGCCTGCGTCGCCACACCCTTGGTCGCGAAAAGATCCTTGATGCCCAGCGGGATACCGCACATCGCGGGGGCGTCGCCCGACTTGATGCGCGCATCGGCGGCCTTGGCCTGCTCCAGCGCGATCTCGGGGGTCTTGTGCACGTAAGCGTTCAGCGCGCCTGCGCCCTCGATCTCGCTCAGGCAGGACTCGGTCAGTTCGACCGCAGTCACATCACCCTTTTTCAACGCGTCGCGCGCGTCGGCAATCGTCAGTTTGTTCAGGCTCATTCGACCACCTTCGGCACGGCAAAGAAGCCCTCACGGGCATCGGGGGCGTTCTTGAGGATTTTCGCGGGATAACCGCCATCGGTCACCTCGTCGACGCGACGCTTGAGGCGCATCGGCGTCACGGAGGTCATCGGCTCGACGCCCTCGACGTCGACCTCGTTGAGCTGCTCCATGAAGGTCAGGATGCTCGACAGCTCCTGCGCGAGCTCGGGCAGATGGTCTTCGGGCACCCGGATCCGGGCCAGATGCGCCACTTTGCGGGCGGTGTCGATATCAATGGACATGTGCTTCTCCGCTTGTCTTGGAAGGCGGTTTAGCCCGAGCCACTGGGGCTTTCAAGCGCCGCGCCCCGCATCAGCGGGCCCCTGCCCTGTCACACGCGAATTTGCGCGCTAATCTTGGAACCTGCACAGTGCTGATACGTCACCCTGTCACAATCGAAGTGCCTAACGGAGGAAACCCATATGAAAATCATTTGGCTCGGCCATTCCGGCTTCCGCATCGAAACCGGCGATGCGGTGATCCTGCTCGACCCGTTCCTGACCGGCTCGCCGGTCTTTCCGGACGACAAGCGCAGCGAAGCGATCGAAGGCGCGACGCATCTGCTGCTGACCCATGGCCATGGCGATCACGCCTCCGATGCGGTGCCGATCGCGAAGGAACTGGGTATTCCGATCTACTGCATTCACGAATTGTCGATCATCCTTGGCGCCGACGGCGCCGAAACCGTCGGCTTCGGCAAGGGCGGCACAGTCGATGTAGGCGGCGCGAAGGTCACGATGGTGAACGCGACCCATTCCGCCTCGATCGACTACAAGGGCGGCGACCCGGTCTATGCAGGCCAGCCCGCGGGCTTCATGATCGAAGCCGAGGGGCACACGATCTATGTCACCGGCGACACCGACATCATGGCCGACATGGAATGGATGGGCGAACTGCATAACCCCGATATCGGCATCCTTGCCGCGGGCGGTCATTTCACGATGGACATGAAGCGCGCAGCCTGGGCGTCGAAGAAGTATTTCAACTTCAAGACCGTCATCCCCTGCCACTACAAGACTTTCGATGCGCTGGAGCAATCGGCCCAGCCGCTCATCGACGGCTTGCCCGGCGTGGATGTGATCGAACCCGAGATACTCAAAGCGATCGAAATCTGAGCTGCTGCCCGCCGGGCCGGGGGCGGCATAGCTTGCAGCCCGCAGCCCGGCGCGCTAGCTTCTCGCCCGGATCGGGAGGCCGAATAGATGTCAGACTTATTGTCCTTCAAGGAGATGTGCGAGCGGTTCGACGTGACCCCGCGCACGCTGCGCTATTACGAGTATATCGAGCTTCTCAATCCCCAGAAGGAAGGCCGCTCACGCTATTACGGCCCGCGCGAAGTTGCGCGGATGACCCTGATCCTGCGCGGGCGTCGATTTGGCTTCTCGCTCGAGGAACTGCGCCAGTGGCTGATGATCTACGATCAGCAAGGCACGGAAGAGCAGAACCGCGTCTGGGTCGAACTGGCCGACCGGCAGCTTGACGTCCTCACGCGACAACGTGAAGAACTGGACGCGGCGATCGACGACCTACGACAATTGCGTGATCAGGTTCAGGACACTCTTGATTCTTGACCCTGAAATGCATTCCTTAACGTCAGCGGGGACGTGAGAGCGCCTTGTAAGCTTGACGATTATGGCGGGTTTCGAGGAAAGAAACTTGCTTTACCGTACGGTAAAAATTCCCTGACATTACGTCATTGGATTCGTGACGCCACGTTACGGTGACGCGAACGTAAAGAAGTCTTGTAATGTGGCCGCGGGCAGACGATTTGCCGCGTCGCATTACGCAAAGGAAACGCGAGGCAGAGAGTATGACCGACACAGTAATGACGATCCGCGAGATGTGCGACGCCTTCGAGGTGACCCCGCGCACCCTGCGGTTCTACGAAAGCAAGGAGTTGCTGTTTCCCATTCGCGAGGGACAGAAGCGGCTGTTTACGCGACGCGATCGCGCCCGGCTGAAACTGATCCTGCGCGGCAAGCGTTTCGGGTTCTCGCTGGAGGATATCCGCCAGCTGCTGGACCTCTACGAGATGGGCGACAAGCAGAAGACGCAGCTGAACGAGACGATCAAGCTCGCGCAGCAACGTCTGGAGGAAATGACGCGCCAACGCGAGGAACTGGGTCAGGCGATCGACGAACTGGCCGGTCAGATCGAGTGGGCGGAGAAGGAACTGGAGAAGGCGCGCCACGACGACGCGGCCTGATCCGCGAAGACGACTAAAGGGAGCGAACCATGTCGAGCTTTATCGCCAACACCAAGGACATGCAGTTTGTGCTGCATGAGCTGCTCAAGGTCTCGAATTCGGATGTGCCGGGTTACGAGGAAATGGACCGCGACTTCACCGAGGCCGTTCTGGATGCCGCGGGCAAAGTCTCGTCCGAGGTGCTGGCCCCGCTGAACGAGGTGGGCGACAAGGAAGGCTGCGTGCTCGAAAACGGCGTGGTCCGCACGCCCAAAGGGTTCGACAAGGCGTTCGAAGCGATGAAAGAGGGCGGCTGGACCGCGCTCGACTGCGATCCCGAGTTTGGCGGTCAGGGCATGCCCTATCTGCTCAACTGCGCGGTGGGCGAGATGTTCGTCTCGGCCAACATGGCCTTCAACATGTATCAGGGCCTGACCCACGGCGCCTATTCGGCGATCCACACGCATGGCACGGACGAGCAGAAGCAGACCTATCTGCCGAAGATGGTCACCTGCGACTGGACCGGCACGATGAACCTGACGGAGCCCCATTGCGGCACCGATCTGGGTCTGATGCGCACCAAGGCCGAGCCGCAGGACGATGGTTCCTACGCGATCACCGGCACGAAAATCTTCATCTCGGCGGGCGATCACGACCTGTCGGATAACGTGATTCACCTCGTGCTGGCGAAAGCGCCGGGCGGTGGCGAAGGCACCAAGGGCGTGTCGCTCTTCATCGTGCCGAAATTCCTCGTCAACGAGGACGGTTCGCTGGGCGAGCGCAACTCGCTCTCGGTCGGCAAGCTCGAAGAGAAGATGGGCATCCACGGCAACGCGACCTGCGTCATGAACTATGACGGCGCGAAGGGCTGGCTGCTGGGCGATCTCCACAAGGGGATGCGCGCGATGTTCACGATGATGAACGAAGCGCGTCTCGGCGTGGGCCTGCAAGGCTATGCCGTAGCCGAAGCCGCCTATCAGGAAGCTGTGGCTTACGCGAAGGACCGCACGCAGGGTCGCGACGTGACCGGCGTCAAAGCACCCGAGAAAGCCGCCGATCCGATCATCGTGCACCCGGACGTGCGCCGGATGCTGATGGATCAGAAGAGCTTCGTCGAGGGCGCGCGCGCCTTCACCTTCTGGGGTGCGCATCTGATCGACCGCTCCCATGCGCTCAACGACGCCGAGGCCGAAGGTCTGATCTCGCTGATGACCCCGGTCATCAAGGGCTTCCTGACCGACAAGGGCTTCGAGACCGCCGTCTCCGCGCAGCAGGTCTTCGGTGGCCACGGCTATACCGAGGACTGGCCGATGTCGCAGCATGTGCGCGACGCGCGCATCGCGATGATCTACGAGGGCGCGAACGGCATTCAGGCGCTCGACCTGGTGGGCCGCAAGCTCGCGCAGGACGGTGGCAAGCACGTCATGGCCTTCTTCGAGATGGTCAAAGCCGAGTGCAAATCGCATGACGATGACGAGCGGATGACGCCCTTCACCGACGCGCTGAAGAATGCCTCCAAGCAGCTTCAGACGGCGGGCATGTTCTTCATGCAAAACGGCATGAAGAACCCGAACGCGGCGCTCTCGGGCAGCTATGACTTCATGCATCTGATGGGGCATGTCTGCCTCGGCCTGATGTGGACGCGGATGGCGAAAGCCGCCTTCACCGCGCTCGACAACGGGGCGTCGGACACCGCCTTCTACGAAGGCAAGATCGCCACGGGCCGCTACTACATGGCGCGTCAGCTTCCGGCCTGCGCGATGCACCTCGCGCGGATCGAGACCGGCGCGGACCCGGTCATGGCGCTCGCCGACGACCAGTTCTAAGGCGACCGGATCCAACGAAAAAATGAACGGCGGGCCGAGGCCCGCCGTTTCAATTTTCAATCACCGCCATGTCAGGCGAAGTGTAGGGCCGGGCAATTGTTTTGCGGCCGCGCGGGTCTACCCTCGGAGTCTCCAACCAGAGACGATTCCCACCGAGTCCCGCCGTCATGTATCTCGACAATGCAGAAACCAACCGCCGTTACGACGCCGCTCTCGCAGAGCTGCGGGCGCGGGGCGTGTTCCGCTCGACCCGGCCGCCAATGGGCGCGCGGGTGCTGCATTGGCTGGGCTTCGAGCCGCGCCCGATTCCCTATCTCGACTGGAAGCAGAACCTGCTGATCTTCGCAGCCGGATTCGCAGTCGCGCAGCTTCTGGTGGATCACCTGCTGAACGCGACCGAGGGCATGTCCTTCGCGCCGCATCTGGTGACGCTGGTGATCTCGGCGCTCGCCTTCGGCGCGCTGATGGCGCTGTGGCAGATCCACCGCAAGAACAAGCTCGGGCTGAGCGATTGGGACGACCTCTAGGGGCGGCCTCGAGGCTCGGAGCCAAAGCACCGGCGGTCTGGCCAGCGCGCAGGTTTCTTCCTAAGCTGCACGCAACCTGACGCGCCTTCCCGCGCCACATTGCCCCGGAGCCTGAATGCCCAAACGCCTGCGCCTGACCCGTCGCTTTCCCGTCGCCATGACCAATGACGCCTATCGCAGACTCAACCGGTTCGCGCAGGAGGCGGAAATCACGCCCGACGAGGCGCTGACCTTCCTGTTCGAGCATTTCAACTCCGTCACCCACGAGGAAAATCTCAACCACCGCCTGCGGCTGTTCAAGGCCGAGCTTGGCGAGCGCAAAGCCTGATTTCGAAAGGACATCCATGACCCGCCTGTCTCTCGCTTTCGCTGTCGCGTCCCTTGCCCTCTCGGCCCTGCCTGCGCTCGCCTTCGACGCCGCCGACCGCAACGCGGTGACACAGGAAGTCGCGGGCTTCACCAAGGCGGTGGACGATAAAGACTACTCCGTCTTCTTCGACACGGTGCCGCCGAAGATGATGCAGGCGATTGCGGATCAGACGGGCGTGCCGAAAGAGCAGCTCGAAGACATCATGCGCAAGCAGATCAACGACGCGATGGCCTCGGTGACGATCGACGATTTCGAGATGAACATCGCCGCGATGAAGACCGGAGAGACGTCTTCGGGCCGGGCCTATGCGCAGATCCCGACCTCGACGGTGATGGAGGTGCCCGATATGGGCAAGGTGCGCACGACCAATACCACGCTGGCGCTGCAAGACGGCGAGGAATGGTATCTGGTGCGCATCGACAGCCCGGCGCAGATCGCGGTTCTGCGCAAGGTCTATCCCGATTTCGAAGGCATCGAGTTTCCCAAAGGCACGATGGAAGCGGTGCGCTAACCGCACCGCGCCGCTCGCTTTTTCCGCGCTTTCCGTTCACGTCCGTTCACCTCTCGCGACGGAACGCCGCCCTCTCCCTCGCGTTGAACGCAACGTCGTGCTGGAATGACGTTGCGGCGAAACGCTCATGAGGGGCTTACGTTCGCGTCACTTAGGGGTCAGATTGGCCCCGTGATCAGGGAGGACCGCAGCGAATGGCGGCACAACTTTATTGCTTCGGTGAGTCTGGCAACGCCTACAAGGCGGCGCTGACGATGGAACTGGCGGGCTACGACTGGGAGCCTGTCTATGTCGATTTCTTCAACGGCGAGGCGCGCAGCGCCGAATATCAGGCGCTGAACGAAATGGCCGAGGCGCCCGTCTTCAAAGAGGGCGACCTGACGCTGTCGCAGTCCTGCGTGATCCAGCTTCATATCGCGGAGCAGACCGGAAAATTCCTCGCCGAGGATCGCAACGAGATGATGCGCTGGCTGTTCTGGGACGCGCAAAAAGGCTCGGGCCAGCAGGGCTCGCTGCGCTTCCTGATGAACTTCCTGCCCGAAGAGAAGCGCCCGCAAGAGGCGATCGCCTGGCTCAAGGGCCGCGTGCTGACCGCGATCAAGACGCTCGAGCGGCATATGGAGGGCCGCGACTGGGTCGTCGGCGACCAGCCCAGCTTGGCCGATTTCGCCTGCTGCGGCTACCTCTACTACCCCGAGCCCTTCGGGTTCGACCGCAAGGAATTCCCCAATATCGACCGTTGGCTGGACGGCATCGCCGCCCTGCCCGGTTGGAAACACCCCTATGATTTGATGCCCGGCAATCCTTCCGACCGGGCGTGAGGAGGAACCATGACGGAAGCCTATATCTATGACGCAGCCCGCACCCCGCGGGGCAAGGGCCGCAAGGACGGCTCGTTGCACGAGGTCAGCTCGGTCGCGCTGTCGGCGCGGCTGCTGAACGCGGTTGCCGAGCGTAACAACCTCGAAGGCCACGCGGTCGAGGACGTGATCTGGGGCAACGCGACCCAGGTGATGGAGCAGGGCGGCTGCCTTGCGCGCTCGGCGGTGCTTCTGTCGGATCTCGACGAACGCATTCCCGGCCTGTCGATCAACCGCTTCTGCGCGTCCGGCATGGAAGCGGTGAACCTCGCCGCCAACCAAGTGCGCGGCGGCGCGGGCATGGGCTATATCGCTGGCGGCGTCGAAATGATGGGCCGCGTCGCGATGGGCTCGGACGGCGCGGCAATCGCCGTGGACCCGTCGCTCGCGATGAAGACCTATTTCGTCCCGCAGGGCATCTCGGCCGATATCATCGCCACCGAATACGGCTTTAGCCGCGAAGACGTCGACGCGCTCGGCGTGGAATCGCAGCGCCGTGCAGCCGAGGCGATCAAGGAAAACCGTTTCGCGAAATCCATCGTGCCGGTGAAGGACCAGAACGGTCTGACCATCCTCGACCACGACGAATTCCCGCGGGCGGGCACCACGATGGAAAGCCTCGGCGGCCTCAAGCCCTCCTTCAAGGAGATGGGCGAGGTGATGCCGGGCTTCGACAAGGTCGCGATGCTGAAATACCCGCATCTCGATCACATCAACCACGTCCACCACGCGGGCAACTCCTCGGGTATCGTGGACGGTGCCGCCGCCGTGCTGATCGGCAAC
Source organism: Thioclava sp. ISO4 (assembly GCF_058105145.1). Lineage (NCBI taxonomy): Bacteria > Pseudomonadati > Pseudomonadota > Alphaproteobacteria > Rhodobacterales > Paracoccaceae > Thioclava > Thioclava sp. ISO4. Next base: position 793,927 of record NZ_CM176571.1, on the reverse strand, counting down.
AAGGAATTCGGTGAGGCGCATGGCCTCAAGCCCCGCGCGCGCATCCGCGCCACCGCGAAGATCGGCACCGATCCGACGATCATGCTGACCGGCCCGGTTCCGGTGACCGAGAAGATCCTTGCGGATTCGGGCATGTCGATCTCCGACATCGACCTGTTCGAAGTGAACGAGGCCTTCGCGGCCGTGGTGCTGCGCTTCATGCAGGCCTTCCAGGTCGATGCCGACAAGGTCAACGTCAATGGCGGCGCGATCGCGCTTGGCCACCCGCTCGGCGCCACCGGCGCGATCATCATCGGCACGCTGCTGGACGAGCTGGAACGCCGCGATCTGAATACCGGTCTGGCCACGCTTTGCGTCGCGTCCGGCATGGGCGCCGCGACCATCATCGAGCGCGTGTGAGGGAGGAACAAATGGCTGATTTCAAATACGAACTTGGCAGCGACGGCGTTGCCGTCATCACTTGGGACGTGCCCGAGAAGTCGATGAACGTGATGAGCATGGAGGGCTTCGCGCTCCTCGACAGCTTCATCGACAAGGCGCTGGCGGATGACGCCGTGAAGGGTGTCGTGATCACCTCCGGCAAACCCGATTTCGCGGGCGGCATGGACCTCAACGTCATCGCGCAGATGCGCGAAGGCGGCGCTCAGGCGATCTTCGACGGCGTGATGCAGATGCACCATGTCCTGCGCAAGATCGAGCGCGCGGGCATGGACCCGAAGACCAACAAGGGCGGCAAGCCGATCGCAACCGCGATCCCCGGCACCGCGCTCGGAATCGGTCTGGAACTGCCGCTGTCGACGCACCGCACCTTTGTCGCGGACAATCCGAAGGCGAAGATCGGCCTGCCCGAGATCATGGTCGGCATCTTCCCCGGCGGCGGCGGCACCACCCGTGTCTCGCGCAAGCTCGGTGCGATGGCGGCGGCGCCCTTCCTGCTGGAAGGCAAGCTCTCGGACCCCAAGAAGGCTAAAGCCGCGGGCCTGATCGACGAGGTCGTCGAAGATCCGCTGGCCGCCGCGAAGGAATGGGTACTGAACGCCAAAGACGCCGATCTGGTGAAACCGTGGGACGCGAAGGGCTTCAAGATGCCCGGCGGCGCGCCCTATCACCCGGCGGGCTTCATGACTTTCGTCGGCGCTTCCGCGATGGTGCATGGCAAGACCGCGGGCGTCTATCCGGCGGCCAAGGCGCTTCTGTCGGCGGTCTATGAAGGCGCGCTCGTGCCCTTCGATCAGGCAATCAAGATCGAGGCGCGCTGGTTCACCAACGTGCTGCTGAACCCGTCGTCGACCTCGATGATCCGCTCGCTCTTCATCAACAAGGGCGCGCTGGAGAAAGGCGCGAACCGTCCCGACGTCCCGGACCAGAAGGTGAAGAAGGTCGGCATCCTCGGCGCGGGCATGATGGGCGCAGGCATTGCCTATGTCTCGGCCAAGGCCGGTATCGAGGTCGTGCTGATCGACAACAGCCAGGAGGCCGCCGATCGCGGGAAATCCTATTCCGAGGGCATCCTCGACAAGGGCATCTCGCGCAAGAAGGTCACCGAGGAAGGCAAGGCGAAGACGCTGGGCCTGATCAACGCGACCACGGATTACGCCGCGCTTGAGGGTTGCGACCTGATCGTGGAAGCGGTGTTCGAAGATCCGGGCGTCAAAGCCGAGGTCACCAAGAAGGCCGAAGCCGTGATCCCGCAGGACGCGATCTTCGCAACCAACACCTCGACGCTGCCGATCACCGAGCTGGCCAAGGCCAGCGCGCGCCCCGAGCAGTTCATCGGCATCCACTTCTTCTCGCCCGTCGACAAGATGATGCTGGTGGAGATCATCAAGGGGGCCGGGACCGGCCCGGTGGCCGTGGCGAAAGCGCTCGATTTCGTGCGCCAGATCCGCAAGACGCCGATCGTCGTCAACGACGCGCGCTTCTTCTACGCCAACCGCTGCATCATCCCTTACATCAACGAGGGGATCCGCATGGTGGCCGAGGGGGTGAACCCGACGCTGGTGGAACATGCCGCGACGATGGTCGGTATGCCGCTGGGGCCGCTGCAGCTGGTGGACGAGACCTCGATCGACCTCGGCGTGAAGATCGCGAAGGCCACTAAGGCCGCAATGGGCGATGCCTATCCCGATGAGGCGGTCGACGACGTGCTGTTCTGGATGGCCGACGAAGGCCGGATGGGCCGCAAGTCGAACGCGGGCTTCTACGACTATGACGAGAAGGGCAAACGTCAGGGCCTCTGGGAAGGTCTCGACGCCAAGTTCCCGCGTGCGGACGAGCAGCCCGATGTGCATCACGTCCAGCATCGCCTGCTGATGGCGCAGGTGCTGGAAGCGGTCCGTGCCTTCGAGCAGGGCGTGCTGGAAGACATCCGCGAGGGTGACGTGGGCGCGATCCTCGGCTGGGGCTTCGCCCCATGGTCGGGTGGCCCGTTCAGCTGGCTCGACATCCTCGGCGCTGGCAAGGCCGTCACGATCTGCGAGGCGCTCACCGCGCAATACGGTCCGCGCTTCGAGGCCCCGGCCCTGCTGCGCGACATCGCGGCCAAGGGCGAGACCTTCTACGGTCGCTACGGCGACGGTCAGGCCGCGAAAGCCGCCTGATCCGACAACGCGAGAGAAACCAGAACGCCGGGACCGAAAGGCCCCGGCGTTTTTCTATGCCCGGACGCGCTTCCACATCCGAGACGCTCAGCTTTCTCCAGGACAAAGGAAAACGCCGCACCTTGGTAAAGGTGCGGCGTTCGGCCTGTCAGTTGATCAGGAGGGAATCAGGCCGGGCTATCACTCTGCCGCGTAAGCGTGCGCGGTCAGATCTTCGTCGATGAGCCCTGCAACGATCGAGCGTGCCATTTCAAGCGACAGCGTCTCGTAGTTCGGGCCTGCATCATCGTCGAAGAGTGCTTCGAGCCGGTGGCTGTTGATCGAACCGCAATGGACCATGCCAGAACCATTCGCGTAGACGATCTCCTCCTCCTCAAACTCCAGCACGATCACGTCGATCGGACGGTGGGGTGTAATCCGATCGATCCCACGATAGCCTTCAAGAGCAGAGGCGGGGATTACGGCGAAGGGGTCACCGTAAATTGCCTCAGCCATGTCGCTTTCCACCATCATGTTCTGTTCAGGCAAAAGCAGCATCGGGGTTTTGTTGCCCAACGCGCCGACCGGCACGGCGAGCGGCTTGCGATGGTCCGGGCAACGCCCGTGACCGAGCCAGAGTTGAGTTCGCTTGACGTCCACGACGGGACGCAGGCCACTGTCGAAGGTCATGACCATGTCACCGACCGCAATTGCTTCCACCGGGCGCCAGCCCATAGCGGTCGCGATTCGCGTTCCGGCAACGATACCCGACGCAGCCCCGTTATCGAGCACTCGCCCGGAGGTTGCGCCCGCCAGAGCGGAATCAAAGGCGCAATCGTCGTTCCAAGTCGTCGTTGCACTGCGGGTCATGTCGGTCTTCCTTCTGAAAGTCGGCGAGGCCATTTCTTCGTCCTACCTAGATCAATTGATTCCTAGGGAGTTTCCGGGGCCGAAAGGTGTCCGAAATGTGGCAAACCCATACTTTCGGACAGTAAGTTGCTCACGGACCCGTGATTGACCTATCTTTTTGGATAGGGGTTCGCTCGTTTGACCTATCTTTTCGGACAGGGGGGCGCTCACAGACCCGTGAGAATCGCCCAAATTGCGTCGCAAATTGCAATTGCGCGAAAATTTAGAATCGGTAACCGAACCGCGCGATGTCCTCGGCACAGAGTTTCGAAACCACTTCAGCGTCGAAATCTGAAAAATACCCGCGCCAGTTGCGCTTCCGCTTGGAAATGTTGGATCGCGCGAGGGGAGTCACGGAAAACCCGAGATGTGACGCGAGGGGGGCGGCATCGGCCTCGACATCTTCGAGGCGAATATAGAGGTCGCAAATCTCCTCCCCGTCCGGCAGCCGCATGTAGCTGCCATAGGGGGCCGCCGCGAGCGATGCCTGCGTGTGCGGATGGTTAAGGAAGTCCGAAAAGCTGAGCGACTTTGCTAACGCCACGGCGGGATGCGCCATCCGCTGCTCGCGCAACCAATGGTAGTAGCTGACGACCCGGTCCCACGGGTTCCGCACCAGCGTGAAGGTGAAATAGGCGCGCGCCTCGTCTTCGCTATAGAGCCCCAGCCCGTCGCTCAGCGTGGAATGCTTCCAAAGCCGCCCCCGGGTCTCGCGCCCCTCCAGCCTGCGTTTGCGCCGCCGCGCCTTGGGCGTATCGCCGATCAGCAGATCATCCGCCATCGCGCGGTTCTCAAGCGCGAGCGTCAGCGCCGTGCCGCCCGTCTTCGGGATATGAACGAAGATGTAGCGACGGCCATGCGAAACGATCATGCGCGCGACACTAGCCGTGACGAAAGATGATGCAAATCCTCTTTCCTTTCTCGCGATGCCGCCTGAAGATGCCCGGACAATTTACGTGGAGGATTTCATGGGCTGGCTTGCCGACGAGACGGGTCTGGAGAAATGCGCGGCGAATTACGCACCGCTTACACCTTTGTCGCATCTCAACCGCGCGCTGGAGGTCTTCCCCGAGCGACCTGCGGTCATCTACGGCAGCCGCTCTTATAGTTACGTTGATTACCACGCGCGCGTGAGTCAGCTGGCCTCCGCCCTCAAGGCGCGCGGCGTGACCCCCGGCGACGTGGTGGCGACGATCCTGCCCAATACCCTGCCCCAGATCGAGGCGCATTTCGGCGTGCCCGCCTGCGGCGCGGTCCTCAACGCGATCAACACCCGGCTCGATGTCGATACCGTCGCCTATATCTTCGAACATGGCGGCGCGAAGATCGTGCTCTGCGACGTAGCCTTCCTGCCGGTGGCCGAAGAGGCCGTGAAGAAGATGAAGGGCCCCGCGCCGCAGATCGTCGAAGTGGCCGACCCCGAGCACGGGTTCGAGCCGACCGGGCATTACCTCGAATACGAGGCGCTGGTGGCCGAGGGCGATCCGATGTTCACCTGGATCATGCCCGAGGACGAATGGGAGAGCATCGCGCTCAACTACACCTCCGGCACGACCGGCAAGCCCAAGGGCGTCGTCTATCACCACCGGGGTGCCTATCTCTCGACTCAGGCCAATGCGATCTCGTGGCGGATGCAGCTCTATCCGGTTCTGCTGACCATCGTGCCGCTGTTCCATTGCAACTCGTGGACCCATAGCTGGATGATCCCGATGATGGGCGGCACGGTCGTCGGCTGCCGCGATGTGACCGCGAAGAATATCTACGACGCGATCGCCGATCATGGCGTAACGCATTTCGGCGGCGCGCCGATCGTGCTGAACACGATCATCAACGCCAAGGAAGAGCATCGCCGCGCCTTCGATCACGTGGTCGAGGTCTTCACCGCCGGCGCCCCGCCGCCCGCCTCGACGCTGGCCGCGATCGAGCCTCTGGGCTTTAACGTCACGCAGGTCTACGGGCTGACCGAAACCTATGGCCCGGCGGTGGAATGTACCTGGAAGCCCTCTTGGGACGAAACCAAGGGCGAAGCGCGCGCTGATCTGAAGGCGCGCACCGGGGTTTCGATGCCGATGCTCGAGAAGGTCACCGTCTACGATCAGGGCAAGGAGGTCGCGCGCGACGCGCAGCATCTGGGCGAGATCGTCTTCCGCGGCAACATGGTCATGAAGGGCTATTTCAAGAACCCGCAGGCGACGCGCGAGGCCTTCGAGGGCGGCGTGTTCCATTCGGGCGACATCGCCTTCATGCATCCAGACTGCTACATCAAGATCACCGACCGCGCGAAGGACATCATCATCTCGGGCGGCGAGAACGTCTCCTCGGTCGAGGTGGAGGGTGTGATCTGCGCCCATCCGGCGGTGTCGCTCGCCTCGGTCGTGGCCAAGCCGGACGAGACCTGGGGCGAGGTGCCCTGCGCCTTTGTCGAGCTGAAGGAGGGCAAGGAGGCGACCGAGGAAGAACTGATCAAGTTCTGCCGCGAACGGCTCGCAGGCTTCAAGACGCCCAAGCGCGTGGTGTTCTCGGAACTGCCGAAAACCTCGACCGGCAAGATCCAGAAATTCGAGCTGCGGGCGGTCGCCAGACTGCTCGACGCGTAGGTCTACATTACTACGCGCGCGCGCCCGCGCGCGAGGGGCGCGCGTGAAATGCTCAGCTTTCGCTCTCGGCGCAATGCTGGCGGAAGGCGCGCGACAGCATGTCCAGCTCGGCGCGCAGCAGGTCGATCTCGGCGCGCAGATCACCCGCGAGCGGCGCGCCTGCGACCAGCGAGAAGCGGTCGATCACTTCGCCATCCGCCTTGCGGCAGACGAGGAAGGTCAGCACCCCCTCGCTCAGCAACTCCGCCGGGATCGGCTGCGCGATGCGCCAGTCGCCGGGCGCGCCGCTGACCGACAGCCCTTCGAGCACCTCGCCCTGATGGCGCACTTCCAGATCGGGCGCCTCTTTCTCATGGCTCACCGCTTCCCAGCGCCCTGCCTTGATCCGCGTGCTGTCCAGCATCCTCGCCTCCGTCACAGTTCGGCGCGCGGGTAGCGCGCGAAGGTGAGATCGCGGATCACCACCTCGTTCATCCGTGGGTTCTCAAAAATCAGATCGACCCACGCCTTTTCCAGTCGCCGCTCGTTCATCCGCGTATAGGCCAGATCGAATTCGACATAGCGCGCGCCGTCGCCATGCGGCAGTTCGCGCACCAACTGCTCCGAATTGGGGCCGTGCTTGATGTTGAGGCGGCAGAACACTTCCAGCTCCCGCTCGCACTCCAGCTGCATCTCCAGCCGGATGAGATGGTTGAGTTGCAGGCCGCCCAATGCGGCGTCGGGCAGGTCGAGCACCAGCGACAGGAACGATCCTTCGAACCGCAGCACATCGAGCCGCAGCCCGAACGGGGCGAGCGTCTCGCCCTTCGTATTGCGGATCTGGCGCAGCGTTATCTCGGAGCGCGGGCAGTCATGGAACAGGGTGAGGTCATCACCCAGCTTGTCGCGGCTTTGTGCCCCCGCGATGCCATGCGGATGCGCCTTCACACGCCACAGCGGCGGACGCCATGCCCAGTCACTGCCCGACGGTTTGCGCAGGGAGCTATCGCTGGGAAAGGCCGTCAGCCGCTGCTCGGTCGCACGCAGCACCGTATCGACTTCGTTGCGCAGCGCACGCGCCCGGGCGCGCAGACCGCGCAGCCCGTCGGGGTCCAATGCAGGGACCTTGGACGCCGCATCGCGCCAGCGCCGCAAGCTGCGTCGCTCGGCAATCCGTTGCAACAGCGATCCGCCGTTCCGTCCTGCCATGTGCTGCCCTTCTTTCCCGCCTGCCGGTGCCGTTTGCGGCATCACAGCAGTTATTCCTTATCATCGGGTTGCGAGAAAGGGGGAATTTCCGCACGAACTCATTGCGTTCCGGGTTTCGACCGGGAAGGTGAGCGCGCGTCGGCTTGGGCGGTCAATTCGCGGCGCGGATCGCGGCGATGAACCGCTCCAGCAAACGGCGTTGCTGGGCATAGCTCATTTCGCCTTCCTTGAGCGGCATCACCGACAGCGCCGTGATCCGCCCGCCAAGGGCCGTGACGCCCCGCAGATAGGTCTTGGCGATCGGCGGCCCGCCCGTGCCGGAGCGATCCTCGACCCGCAACAGCAAAGCGCCATCCGCGATATCCGTACTCTTGATCGCGACGTCTTCCGCCTCGCCCGAGCGCGACAGCGCCGCGCGCCCGATTTCGGAATGGAAGAACTCGCCGATCTTCTCGAGCCGGTCCTTCGACAGCTTGCCGGAGCCGTCTTCCAAGGCGGGCGGCCCGACCGTGACGCTCAGCAGCGCGGGCTCGGGCGCGTGGGCGTCGTCGGCATTGCCAGAGATCGCCGCGCAATTGCCAAAGAGCGCGAAGCCCCCCGCGCCGGAATTGCGCAGGCTTTTCGGATCGACGCACCAGCCTTTCGGCGCCGCCACCGTCAACGCGCCATTGGCGAGCGTCGTGCGGGCCTTCGCGACCTGCGCCGTGCCGAAGGCGGTCGGCTGGCAGGCGGCCAGCAAACCGGTCATCCCCAGCGCGAGGGCGAGGGACTTCAAAAGACGCGACGAGCGGTGTCCGACAGCAGAAATCATGCGCTTGGAGATAGCCTCAGGGCCTTCATCGCGCAAGCCTGCCGGGCCTCGAAGCAAATCGACTGCGCGGGGTTCAGCCCAACGCGATCCGGCGTGCCGCAGCCGCGCCGTCGTCGGGATCGTGGCTGACCATGAGGCAGGGAATACGCTCGGCCGCGAGATGCTGCAGCGTGAAGCTGCGGATCTCGGCGCGCAATTCCGCATCCAGCGCGGCGAAGGGTTCGTCGATCAGCACCGCACGCGGCCGCGCCAGCAGCGTGCGCATCAGCGCCGCGCGGGTGCGCTGCCCGCCCGATAGCGTCGCCGGGTCGCGATCCGCCATGCCTGCAAGCCCGGCCTGTTCCAGCGCGGCCTCCACCGCGGCGCGTCGGGCCGCCTTACCCTTCACTTGCGCCGACAGACCGAAGGCCAGGTTGTCGCCGACCGAGAGATGCGGGAAAAGCTGCGCCTGCTGGAACAGCATCCCGATGCCGCGCTTCTCGGCGGGCAGATGCGTGACGCTTTCACCATCGAGCCGCACATCGCCCGAAGCCGTGAACCCCCGCGGCAGATGGCCCCCGATATGGGCGAGCAGGCTCGACTTGCCGATCCCGGAGGGCCCCATCAGGCAGACGGTCTCTCCGGGTGCCACGACGAGCGACAGCGCCGCGAAGAGCGGGGCGGAGGCGCCGGGCGCGGTCAGGCTCAGATCGATCAACTCAAGGCTCATGCCACTCCTCCGCGCAAGCCGCGCCGGTTGCGATGCCACCATGCCGGCACGGCGAGCGCCAGCGCGAACCCTACCCATGGCAGCGCCGCCTGCATCAGCGCAAGGATCGCGGCCAGCCGCCGATCCGCCCCCGAGGCCAGCGCCACGGCCTCCGTGGCCAGTGCCTGCACGCGCCCCGCGCCGGGTAGCAGAACGGCGAGATATTGCGCCACCGACACCGCCACCCCGATCGCCGCCGCCGCACAGATCGGGCCCAGCAGCATCGGCAGCTTGATCCGCAGCAGCCGGCGGGTCGGTCCGGCCCCGAGGCTCGCCGCACTGGCGAGATGCGCCGGGTCGAGTGCGCGCCACGGCCCGGCCAGCGCGATCATCACATAGGGAAAGACGAAGAGCAGCTCTGCCCATGTCACCGCGACCGGCCCCGGCGGCAGGCCAAGCCAGAGAAACCCGGTGGTGAGCCCCTGCAGGAACCCGATCTGCGGCAGCAAGAGCGGCAGGACGATCAGCGCACCGAGCGGCAGGCGCTTGCCGGTGCGATCCTCGCTTTCCAGCCAGAGCATCGCGAGGATCAGCGCCAGCGCGGTCGAGATCAGCGCAAGCGTCAGACTGGTCAACGCAGGCCCCGCCCAATCGGCGCTGGCCCAGCGTTTGAGGGTCAGATCAGCGGGCAGCGCATCGGGAAACCGCCAGAAGCTCGCAAGGCTCCACAGGACCAGCGCGCCGAGCGATCCGAGCGCCAGCACGCCCCCCGCCCCGATCAGGCCAGCGCCGCTCCAGTTCCGCCGCGCAGCGCCGCGATGCCCCGCCCGGATCGCCGTCCCGCCCAGCCGTGCCACCGCGCGCTCGCCGACCATCCACAGCGCCGCACTCGCCCCCATCACTTCCAGCAAGATCACCGCCAGCGCCGAGGCGGGCACCGCCTGCGCGGGATCGGGCGCGCCGTAGAGCCGCAGGATGCGCACCGACAGCGTCGGCGGGTTCGACGGCCCGAGAATCAGCGCCATGTCGACAACCGACAGCGAAAACGCCAGCACGATCAGCACCGGCAACCGCATCGCCGGGTACAGCTGCGGCCAGACGATCCGCACCCAGACGCGGCCCGGCGCATAGCCAAGCGCACGCCCCGCCGCCATCTGCTCGGCAACCGGGCGCTGCGCGGCGGCCACCAGCGTCATCAGCGTCAGGAACGGCACCTCTTTCAGCATCAGCCCGAGGATCAGCGACAGCCCCCACGGATCGCCCACCGTCACGATCTGCGGCGGCAGATCCCAGCCGGTCGCCCAAGGCGATATCAACCGCGCGGCCCAGCCCGAGGGCGCGATCAGGAAGGCCAGCCCGATCGCCAGCGCCGCATGGGGCACCGCCAGCAGCGGCGTCAGCCAGCGCGACGCCGATTGCCGCGTCACCAGCCAGCGCGCCAGCGGGATCGAGGCCGCGAGCGACAGCAGCGCCGCCCCCAAGCCAGTCACCAATGTCAGTCGCAGAGAGGTGAGGATACCGGGCGCGGCCAGCGCCTCGGCGAAGCCCTCCCAGCCCAGCGTGACGCGCCCCAGCCCCGGCTGCCAGCCGAAACCGGTCGCCAGCGTCAGCGCCGCGCCGAGCAGCACCGGCGCGCCGATCACCAGCGTCAGGATCGCGCCCGCGAGCCGCATCAAACCCTCACTTCGTGTAGCGCCGCGCCCAGTCCTCGGTGAGCTTCGTCATCCAGCTCGGATGCGGCTCGGGGAGCGTCGGCCCGAGATCGTCCAACGTCGGCAGCGCAGGCGCGGTGGGCAGATCGGCGAAAGCCTGTTTCGCATCGGCATCCAGCTTTGCCGGATCGAGCACCGAGAAACTGCCCAGCACGCGGATGTCCTGCATATGGGCCTGCGTGGCCGGGTCGAGCAGGAAATTCGCGACCAGCTCCGCCCCCGCCTGATGCGCCGCGTTATAGGGAATCGCGACGTAGGAGATATTCCCGATCGTGCCGCCTTCGGGCACCCAGGCGCGGACCGAGGGCGGCAGAACGCCCTGCTCGATCATCGCGGCCGGTGCCGCCGGATCGAAGAACATCGCGAAATCGACCTCGCCATCGGCCAACAATTGCGCCTGCACGCTCTCGTTCTCGGGGAAGGATTTGCCCTCGCGCCACATCAGCGGACGCAGCGCGTCATACCATGCCCAGAGCGGCGCGGTTTCCTTGGCATAGGCCTCATCCGTCACGGGTAGCGACAGCGCCGCCGGATCGGGCGCCAGTTCGACCAGAGCCTGCTTGAGGAAGCTCGCCCCCATGAAATTCGACGGGTTGGGATGGGTGAAGCGACCCGGATGCGCCTTGGCCCAGTCCAGAAGCCCCGCCATATCCTTCGGCGGATCGCTCACCCGCTCCGCATCATAGGCGAAGGCGAATTTCGCAAGCCGCCACGGGCTCTCATAGCCTTCGGTCGGCACGGTAAAATCGGTCGTGGCCGCCGAGCCCTCCGACAGGTCGAGATACTTCGCATTGGGCAGATCGGAAACGAACGGCCCATGCAGCAACCCCGCTTCCTTCATCGCCAGAAAGTTCGGCCCGTTGATCCAGATAAGGTCCACCGCGCCGCCGTCATCCTTGCCTGCCGCCTTCTCGGCCTGCACGCGCGAAACGGCCTCGGCAGTGTCGGACAGTTTCACCTGCTCGACCGTGACGCCGTATTTCTCCTGCATCTGGTCGGACACCCAATCGATGAAGGCATTGGTGCGCGGGTCGCCGCCCCAGGCGTTGAAATAGACCGTCTGGCCCTTCGCCTCGGCCTCGGTCTGTGCCCAATCGGCAAAGGCGGGCGCGGCGAAGGTCAGCGCGAGACTCGCGGCAAGAACCGGGGCGGCAAGAAGGTTTCTCATACTCTCTCCGTTCAGGAAAACGCCCGCCAGCCTATCAGCCAGCGGGTCACGGTGGTCACGAAACAGGCGGCGGCGAAGAGGCCCGCGAGGATCGGGAAGGCCTGCGGAAACAGGCAGATCGCCGAGAAGAACAGGATCGTCTCGGCCCCTTCGGTCAGCCCGCCGAGGTAGTAGATGCCCTTGGTCGGATAGGCATCGGTGCTCATCCCGCGCTTGGCGGCGATCGAGGCGAAGGCGAGGAAGCTCGACCCGGTGCCGACGAAGGCCGCGATCAGGATGGTCGCGGCCAGCGCGTTGCGCGCAGGATCGGCCAGCGCGAAGCCCACCGGGATCAGCGCGTAGAACAGGAAATCGAGCGCAATATCGAGGAACGCCCCGCGATCGGTCGGTCCCTTGATCCGCGCGATGGCCCCGTCGAGCCCGTCCGCGATCCGGTTGATGAGGATCAGCGCCAGCGCCAGCCAATAGGCGTGGAACGCCAGCGCCGGGATCGCCAGAAGACCCAGCGCGAAGCCCGCCACCGTCACCTGATCGGCGCGGATACCGCGCGCGGCCAGCGCCTCGGCGGGGGGCTGCATCATCGCACGTTGCAGCGGCAGGAGAGCAGCGTCGATCATCCGCGCCTCCAGGTCATGAAACGCTCGGCGATCCGCAGCGTGCGCGGGTTCACATGGGCCTGCCGCCAGCGCCCGGCGGCGTTCTTCGCAGCCTCGGACCAGCTGGGATAGATATGCGGCGTCGAGAGGATCTTGCCCAAGCCCAGCCCGTGCCGCATCGCCAGCGCGAATTCCGCCAGCACCTCGGCCGCATGCGCGCCGCAGACCGTCGCGCCAAGGATCTTGTCGGAGCCTTTCGCGGTGACGATCCGCACGAAGCCGCTCCCCGCCCCTTCGGCGAGCGCGCGGTCCAGATCGCCCAGCGGATAGGTTGTGACCTCGTGATGCACGCCCTCGGCCTCGGCCTGAGCCGCCGTCATCCCCACCCGCGCCAGTTCGGGCGAGGTGAAGACCGCATGCGGGATCGGCGCGGCATGGGCTTTGAAGCGCCAGAAAGGCGAGGCCAGCGCATTGGCCGCCGCGATCCAGCCCTGATGACCTGCGGCATTGGTCAGCTGCAACGGCCCCGCCGCATCGCCCGCGGCGTAGATATTGGGCATGAGCGTCTCAAGGTAGTCGTTCGTCTCGATCACCTTGTTCGCCGGAATGCCCAGCTCCTCCAGCCCGAAACCTTCGAGCCGCGCCTTGCGCCCGACCGCCACCAGAAGCGTGTCGAAATCGATCTTCGAGCCGTCCTCCAGTTCCAGCCATTTGCCGTCGTCGTGCCCGAAACGGATCGCCTTCGCGCCGAGCTTCAGGTCGACCCCATCGGCGCGCAAAGCCGCCGCGATGGCATCCGAGGCTTCGACATCTTCACGGATCAACAGCCGCTCCGCCGCCTCGACCACGGTGACGCCCGCGCCTAGCTGCGCCAGCGCCTGCGCGATTTCGCAACCGATCGGGCCACCGCCGAGGATCACCATCCTCTCGGGCGGCGCGGGCATTGCAGCAAGCGTCTCCCACAGCGTGTCCGAGGTCAGCGGCTCGACCGATCCGATCCCCTCGATCGGCGGGATCACCGGGGCCGCGCCGGTCGCAAGCACCACTCCGCGCGCGGTCAGCCGCTCATCGCCCACACGCACCGTCCAAGGGTCTTCCAGCCGCGCATGGCCCTCGATCACCTCGACACCGAGACCCTCATAGCGCTCAACGGAATCATTCGGCTCGATCTGCGCGATCACCTCGGAGATCCTCTGCGTCAACACCGGCCAATCGACCGAGACATCCGCGCGCACGCCCAGCGCCTCGGAGCCGCGCGCCACGCCCGCAGCCCGAGCCGAGGCGATCAACGCCTTCGACGGCACGCAGCCGAAATTCAGGCAATCGCCGCCCATCGGACCTTCCTGCACCAGCGTCACTTTCGCCTTCGCCTGCGCCGCGACATAAGAGGCCACCAGCCCCGCAGCCCCCGCGCCGATCACGATCAGGTTGCGGTCAAACTTGGCCGGGCGCTCATAGCCGCGATAGGCCCGCTTGCGTGCCCAGACCCGCAGCGCCGCGCGCGCCACCCACGGAAACACCGCCAGCGCCGCGAAGGCACCCAGCAACCCCGGCGAGACGATCCCCGACAGGCTGTCCAGATCGCCCAGTTGCGCGCCCGCCGCGACATAGACGGCGGTGCCGGGCAGCATGCCGAGCTGCGAGACGGCATAGAATTTCCACGCTTTCATCCGAGTCAGCCCGAAGGCGAGGTTGATCACGAAGAAGGGCACGACCGGGATCAGCCGCAGCGAGAACAGGTAGAATTCCCCGTCGCGCGCCGCCCCTTTCTCGATCTTCGCGAGCCGCGGGCCAAGCCGCCCGCGCACCCAGTCGCGCATCAGGTAGCGCGCGACCAGAAAGGCCAGCAGCGCCCCGATGGAGGACGCGAAAGAGATCAGAACCAGCCCCCGCCAGAACCCCAAAAGTGCGGCACCCAGCAGCGTCAGCCAGACCGCGAAGGGCAGCGACAGCGCCGTCACCACGACGTAAGTGACGAAGAACCCGATGGGCAGCGCCAGCGGATGCGCTTCGCGCCACGCCGCGAGGCTGTCGCGCAGCGCGCGCAGCCGCTCGGGGTCGGGATCGGCCACCAGAAAAGCCGCGATCACCGCCAAAGCGATCAGGCCGAGGAATATCAGAGGTTTGCGCATGGTCCTCCCGTGGGTCACGCCCCAGTGATAGAGGCGATGCGATCTTTCCCCAAGTCGTTTCGCGCGCGGATTTCGTTACGCGCTTTCTCTCGGGGCCGCTATTTGGCACTGTTACGCACAAAACGGAGGCGGGGATGCATTTCATTGCAGTCGATGGCGGAGGCAGCGGGTGCCGGGCGGTGTTTGCCGACGGTTCTGGCCGCGTCATCGGGCGTGGCGACTCCGGCCCTGCGAATATCGCCTCGGACTATGACGAGGCGCGCCATCACATCTTCACCGCCATCGAAACCGCGATGGGCACTATTGACGCGCGCGAGATTCGCGCGGTGCTCGGGCTGGCGGGGGCGAACCATGCGCCCGCCGCAGAGGCCTTGGCCGCCGAGCTGCCGTTTCCGGCCCGCGTCTTGCAGGACGTGACGACCTCGGTGCGCGGTGCTCTCGGGCCAGAGGACGGGATCGTCGCGGCCATCGGCACGGGTTCGTTCTTCGCGCGGCAGCTGGACGGGCAGCAGCACGCGATCGGCGGCTGGGGCTTGCGGCTGGGCGATGAAGGCTCGGGCGCGTGGATCGGCCGGGCGCTGGGGATGCGGGCCGGACGTGCGCTCGACGGGTTCTGCGCGGTGACGCCGCTCCTGCGCGCGTTGCTCGAAGAGATGGATGGGCGCAACGGGCTGATCGCCTTCAGCCTCGACGCGACCCCCGCCGATTGGGCGCGCTTCGCGCCGCGCATCCTGCAATCGACCGACCCCGCCGCCGTGGCCGTGCGCGATGCGGCACAGGCCGAGATCCGCGCGGCGATTGCGCTGTTGCAGCCCGAAGAACCGCTTCCGGTGACGTGGCTCGGCGGGCTTGGAGAGGGTCTTGCGCTGGGCGATTGGCCGCAACGGGCTGCGAAAGGCAACGCGCTGGACGGCGCATTGGCATTGGCGATGGAGGATGCGTTTTGGACAAGCTGATCTTGACGGGCGCGCGCGTTTTCGACGGCACCGACTTCCATGAAAACCATGCGATTGTGCTGGAACAGGGTCGAATTTCGGCGCTGTGCCCGATCGCGGAGATGCCCGAGGGCGAGGTGATCGAGTTTCCGGGCGGCACGCTCGCGCCCGGTCTCGTCGACCTTCAGGTGAATGGAGGGGGCGGCGTGATGCTCGGCGGGCACGCGACGCTCGAGACGATCTCCACCATCTGCGCCGCGCATGCCGCTCTCGGCGCGACCACGATCCTTCCGACGCTGATCACCGACACCCGCGCCGCGACTCAGACGGTGCTGGCGGCAGGCATCGCCGCCGTGACGCGCGTTCCGGGATTCGGCGGGCTGCATTTGGAGGGGCCACATCTGGACCCCCGACGCCCCGGCTGCCATCCGCCCGGCTGCATCCGCCCGCTGGACGAGGAAGACATCGAGACGCTGCTCGAGGCGAAGACCGGGCTGCCTACGCTGATCATGACGCTCTCGCCTGCCAATGCGACGCCCGAGCAGATCGCGCGGCTGTCCGAGGCCGGGATCGTCGTCAGCCTCGGCCATTCCGAGTGCACGTTCGATCAGGCGCAGGAGGCCATCGCGGCGGGCGCACGGATGGTTACGCATCTCTTCAACGCGATGAGCCAGCTGGGCTCGCGCGAGCCGGGCCTTGTCGGCGCGGCGCTGTCGCAGCCGGTCTCCGCGGGTCTGATCGCGGATGGCATCCATGTGCACCCCGAGACGATCCGGCTGGCGCTGGCTGCCAAACGGCGGGGCGAGGTCTTCCTCGTCTCCGACTCGATGGCCTGCGCCGGGTCCGATCTCATGGAATTCGAACTCGCCGGTCGCCGCATCCAGCGGCGCGACGGGGCGCTGCGACTGGAGGATGGCACGCTTGCCGGGGCCGATCTGTCGCTGCCGCAGGCGGTGCGCTTCATGATCGAGACGGTCGGCGTATCACCGGAACAGGCGCTCGCGATGGCCAGCCGCATCCCGGCAGAGGCAATCGGCGCGCCGGTGGGCCGGATCGCGCCGGGCTTCGCCGGGGATCTGGTGCATTTCAATGACGACTGGCGCCTGACCGAGGTCTGGCAGGGCGGTCAGGCGAAATCTTCCACCGCGTAGCCCTGAATGTAGAGCAGCGCGCTCAGATCGCCGAAGTTGATCCGGATGTCGCATTCCGCAGCGACCGAGGGCTTGGCGTGCAGCGCGACGCCCGCACCGGCGAGCTTCAGCATCCCCAGATCGTTCGCCCCATCGCCCACGGCCATCACCTGCGCGTGGTCAAGCTTCAGTTTTTCCGAAATTTCCAGCAAAGCCTGAACCTTCGCCTCACGCCCCAAAATCGGCTGCGACGGCACGCCCGTCAGCTTGCCATCCTCGACCAGCAACAGGTTCGCGCGGTTCTCGTCGAACCCGAGCGTCTTTGCGACATAGCCGGTGAACGCGGTGAACCCGCCCGAGACCAGCGCGCAATAGGCGCCGTTGGCCTTCATCGTCGCAACCAGATCATGCCCGCCCGGCATGAAGCTGATGCGCTTCTCGATCACCTCGGAAATCACGCTCTCGGGCAGACCTTTCAGCAGCCCCACCCGCTCGGTCAGCGCGCCCTCGAAGTCCAGCTCGCCATTCATCGCCCGCGCGGTGATCTCTTTCACACGCTCGCCGACGCCCGCCACATCGGCCAGCTCGTCGATGCATTCCTGCTGGATCATCGTCGAGTCCATATCCGCCAGCAGCATCTGCTTGCGCCGCCCCTCGGTGGGCTGCACGACCAGATCGACGCCCAGCCCCTGCAGGCCCTCCCAGGCCTCCCAACGATTCGACGGCACGCGGTCCACCATGAATTCGGCCGCGACATTCGGGTTGAGCCAACGCGCCGCGCCACCACCCCATGCACCGCAAAGCGCATCCAGCGTGCCTTGATCCAGATTGGCCTCTTTCGGGTCAGCGATCAGCGTGGCGGTAAACATGCGCGCTCCTTGGGGAATGTCGGTTCAAATGTCGTATCCGTGACCTGATGCGGCGCATTAGACCAAAAATTCTCCTTGCGCCAGAGCGGGCGCGAGCGTATCTGCGGCGGCGGGACACCCTTCCCCAACGAAGGGCATATATCTGGAAGGATACCAGCAATGGCTATTCAAGCTCCGGCTACGCGGCCGGCAAACCCGCGTTTTTCTTCGGGCCCCTGCACGAAGATCCCCGGTTTCTCCCTCGACATGCTCAATGACGCGCCCCTGGGCCGTTCGCACCGTGCCGCTATCGGCAAGGCGAAGCTGAAAGAGGCGATCGACACCACCCGCGAAATTCTGGGCGTGCCCGCCGATTACCGCATCGGCATCGTGCCCGCCTCCGACACCGGCGCCGTCGAAATGGCGATGTGGTCGCTGCTGGGCGAGCGCAAGGCGACGATGGTCGCTTGGGAAAGCTTCGGCGCGGGCTGGGTGACCGACGTGGTCAAGCAGCTCAAGATCGAGGCCGAGACGAAGACCGCCGACTATGGCGATATCGTCGATTTCTCCACCATCGACTTCAACACCGACGTCGTTTTCACGTGGAACGGCACCACCTCGGGCGTGCGCGTTCCCAATGGCGACGCGATCCCGGCGGACCGTGAAGGCCTGACCATCTGCGACGCCACCTCGGCCGCTTTCGCGATGGACCTGCCCTGGGACAAGCTCGATGTGACCACCTTCTCCTGGCAGAAAGTGCTGGGCGGCGAAGGCGGTCACGGCGTGCTGATCCTGTCGCCCCGCGCTGTCGCGCGTCTGGAAAACTACACCCCCGCCTGGCCGCTGCCGAAGATCTTCCGCATGACCAAGGGCGGCAAGCTGAACGAGGGCATCTTCAAGGGCGAGACGATCAACACCCCCTCGATGCTCTGCGTCGAAGATTACCTCGTTTCGCTGAATTGGGCGAAATCGGTGGGCGGGCTGAAAGGCCTGATCGACCGCGCGGACGCCAATGCGAAAGTGGTGTGGGATTTCTGCGCCACGAAGCCGTGGATCGCGAACCTCGCCAATGATCCGGCGACCGCGTCGACCACCTCGGTCTGCGTGAAGTTCACCGACGATCGCATCAAGGATGGCGCGGCGTTTGCCAAGGCCGTCGCGAAGCGGCTCGAAGCTGAAGGTGTGGGGCTCGATCTCGGCGCCTATCGCGACGCCCCGGCCGGTCTGCGCATCTGGTGTGGCTCGACCGTCGAGACGGCGGATGTCGAGGCGCTGATGCCTTGGGTCGAATACGCCTTCGAGGCCGAGATCGCCGCGCAAGCGTGATCCGTGACAGATTGGCGGGCCTCCGGGCCCGTCCTTTCCCGATATTCTGAAAATTCAAGGAGCCCAGAAAATGGCCCCCAAGGTTCTCGTCTCCGACAAGCTCTCGGAAACCGCCGTCCAGATCTTCCGTGACCGTGGCATCGAGGTCGATTTCGAACCCTCGCTCGGCAAGGACAAGGAAAAGCTCGCCGAGGTGATCGGCAAGTATGACGGTCTCGCCATCCGCTCGGCCACCAAGGTCACGGCGAAACTGCTCGAAAGCGCGACCAACCTGAAAGTCGTCGGCCGCGCCGGTATCGGCACCGACAATGTCGACAAGGAAGCCTCGAGCAAGAAAGGCGTGATCGTGATGAACACGCCCTTCGGCAACATGATCACCACCGCCGAGCACGCCATCGCGATGATGTTCGCCGTTGCGCGCCAGATCCCCGAAGCCGATGCCTCGACGCAGGCCGGCAAATGGGAGAAGTCGAAATTCATGGGGGTCGAGCTGACCGCCAAGACCCTCGGCGTGATCGGTGCGGGCAATATCGGTGGCATCGTCTGCGACCGTGCGCGCGGCCTGAAGATGAAGGTCGTGGCCTATGACCCCTTCCTGAGCGAAGAGAAGGCGGCCAACATGGGCGTCGAGAAGGTCGAGCTGGACGAGCTGCTGCGTCGCGCTGATTTCATCACGCTGCACGTGCCGCTGACGGATTCGACCCGCAACATCCTCTCGAAAGAGAACCTGCAGAAAACCAAGCCCGGTGTGCGCATCATCAACTGTGCGCGTGGCGGTCTGGTCGACGAGCAGGCGCTGGCCGATCTCATCAAGTCGGGCCATGTCGCGGGCGCGGCCTTCGACGTCTTCGCCGAGGAACCGGCGACCGATAACGTCCTGTTCGGCCTGCCGAACGTGGTCTGCACGCCGCACCTCGGCGCCTCGACCACCGAAGCGCAGGAAAACGTCGCCCTGCAAGTGGCGGAGCAGATGTCGAACTACCTGCTGGACGGCGCGGTCGAAAACGCGCTCAACATGCCCTCGATGACCGCCGAAGAGGCGAAAGTCATGGGCCCGTGGGTCCGTCTCGCGCAGCACCTCGGCGGCTTCATCGGTCAGATGACCGAAGATGCGATCAAGGCGATCAACATCACCTTCGACGGTGTGGCATCCGAGATGAACCTCAAGGCGCTCGACGCCGCGGTGGTTTCGGGCATCCTGAAAGCCAGCCAGCCGGACGTGAACATGGTCTCCGCGCCGGTCATCGCGAAAGAGCGCGGCATCCAGATCTCGACCACCTCGCAGGACCAGACCGGTATCTTCGAAGGCTACATCAAGGTCACCGTCGTCTCGGAGAGCAAGGAACGCTCGATCGCGGGCACCGTGTTCTCGGATGGCAAGCCGCGCTTCATCCAGATCAAGGGCATCAACATCGACGCCGAAGTGGGCGAGCACATGCTCTACACCACCAATGACGACGTGCCCGGCATCATCGGCAAACTCGGTACGATCCTCGGCCAGAAGGGCGTGAACCTCGCGAACTTCACCTTGGGTCGCTCCAAGCAGGGCGGCGAGGCGATCGCCATCGCCTATGTCGACGAGGCTGTCGGTCAGGACGTGGTCGACGCGCTGAAAACCTCGGGTGGCTTCAAGCAGGTCAAACCGCTGGAATTCGTCCTCGGCTGATCTAGCTGAACGGTTGAATCCGGGCCCTCCGCCGCGCGCGGGGGGCCTTTTCATTGGAAGGGACAGGCATGCGCACCTATGCGATCGGCGACATTCACGGACATCTCGACAAGCTCAAGCATGCGCACGAGCTGATCGCAGCGGATCGCGCGGCATGCGGCGAGACAGAGGCCCCGATCGTGCATGTCGGTGATCTGGTCGATCGCGGGCCGGACTCTGCCGGGGTGATCGATTACCTGATGAAGGGCGAGCAAAGCGGCGAGAACTGGATCGTGCTGCGTGGCAATCACGACCGGATGTTCCTTGGCTTTCTCGACGATCCCTATACCGAAGACCCTATCCTGAGCGCGGAGGTCTCCTATCTCAATCCGCGCGTCGGCGGCGAGGCGACGCTGGAAAGCTACGGCATCGAGAACGCTTTCTCCCGGCCGCTCGACGAGGTCGCAAAGGAACTATCCGCCATCCCGCAGGCCCACCGCGACTGGCTCGCGGGTCAGCCCGCCTATTTCCCCCGCGGCGAGGCGATCTTCGTTCATGCAGGCATCCGCCCCGGCGTGGCGATGGAGGATCAGGTCGAGGATGACCTGCTGTGGATCCGCAAACCCTTCCTGACCGATCCACGCGACCACGGCGCGCTGATCGTGCATGGCCATACAAATATCAAGGCGGCCACCCATTACGGTAACCGCCTCAATCTCGATTCCGGTGCGGGCTATGGCCACCCGCTCTCGACCGCAGTCATCGAAGGCCGCGACGCGTGGCTTCTGACGCCCGAGGGCCGGGCCGAACTGCCGCGCGGCTGAGCGTTACCGCGGCTCGAAATAGTCGAGCGGGATTTTCAGGTAGGACCGCCCGTCCGTCTCGGCCTCGGGCTTGCGCCCGCCGCGGATATTCACCTGCAAGGCGGCCAGCATCAGCTTCGGCAGCGGCAGGGTCGCATCGCGCTCTTCGCGGGTCTTGATGTAGTCCTCGCGGGTGATGCCGTCCTTGACGTGCTTGTTGTGCTTGCGGTGGTCCGCGACGGTCGCGCCGGTCTGCGGCGCCTTGCCCTCGCCGGGATAGTCGTGCCCGATGAACAGCCGCGTCTCGGCGGGCAGATCGAGGATCGCCCGGATCGAGTCCCACAGCTCGGCCGCAGATCCGCCCGGGAAATCCGCCCGACTCGTGCCGCTTTCGGGCTGCATCAGCGTATCATGCACGAAGGCCGCATCGCCCACGACATAGGTGATCGAGGCCAGCGTGTGCCCGGTCGAGAGCATCACCTTCACATCGAGATTGCCGATCCTGAACGTCTCGCCCTCGGCGAACAGGTGATCCCATTGCCGCCCGTCCTGCGGCAGCTCGGGCGTGTTGTAGATCTCGGCCCAGAGGCTTTGCACCTTGCGCACGCGCTCGCCGATGCCGCGCTTCGCGCCCAGCTTCTCGGCCAGCCAGACGGCGGAGGAGAAGTGGTCGGCATGGGGATGCGTATCGAGCACCCACTCCACGTCGATCCCCTCGGCCTTGACGTAATCGAGGATTTTCTCGGCGTTGCCCAGCGTCGTGGCACCCGCCTGATGGTCGTAATCCCAGACCGGATCGACCACGGCCCCCTTCATCGTGTCGGGGTCGTGAAAGACGTATTGCCAGCTTCCGGTGGGTTTATCCCAGAACCCTTTGACGATCGGGTTGGCACTCATGTCGGCCTCCTAGTCACATTCGTTTTCTAGAATGTGTTTCCTCAGCCGAGAGTTTCAACCCACCGCCCGGCCAAATGACGTCTCGTCATAACCGCTTGGCCCTGCTGGCGCGGGATCAGCCCATTCGCTACCCTCTCGCCGACCCAAACATTGGAGGCTACCCATGACCGGTATCGTCATTCTCTCCGGCACCCGCACGCCTATCGGCACGTTCGGCGGCACGCTGTCCGGCTTCGCGCCGATCGACCTCGCCACCCATGTCTCGAAAGAGGCGATCTCGCGGGCGGGCGTGTCGGCGGACAAGATCGGTCAGGTGGTCTTCGGCCATATCATCAACACCGAACCGCGCGACATGTATCTCAGCCGCGTGGCGGCGGTGAATGCAGGCGTCCCGGTCGGCACGCCCGCGATGAACGTGAACCGTCTTTGCGGCTCCGGCGTGCAGGCGGTCATCTCGGCGGCGCAGATGCTGATGATGGGCGATGCCGATTTCGCACTGGCCGGCGGCGCCGAGGTGATGAGCAAATCGCCCTATATTCTGCCCGCCGCCCGCTTCGGCCAGAAGATGGGCGACGCGAAGATGCTCGACATGATGACCGGCGCGCTGTCGTGCCCCTTCGGCACCGGCCATATGGGCGTGACCGCCGAGAACGTGGCCGCCGAGTGTTCGATCTCGCGCGAAGAGCAGGACGCCTTCGCGATGGAAAGCCAGGAGCGCGCGGCCAAGGCCATCTCCGAGGGCCATTTCAAGGAAGAGATCGCCCCCGTCGAGATCACCTCGCGCAAGGGCACGACCGTCTTCGATACCGACGAGCACCCGAAACAGACGAGCCTCGAGAAGCTCGGCTCGCTCAAGCCGGTCTTCCAGAAGGACGGCTCGGTCACGGCGGGCAACGCCTCGGGCATCAATGACGGTGCGGCGGCGCTGGTTCTGGCCCGCGAAGAGGCCGCGAAAGAGGCGGGCCTGACGCCGCGCGCCAAGATCACCGGCTACGCCATCGCGGGCGTGCGCCCCGAAGTGATGGGCCTCGGCCCGATCCCCGCCGTGCGCGCATTGCTGGAAAAGACCGGGATGGAGGCCTCCGATTTCGACTGGATCGAGAGCAACGAAGCCTTCGCCTCGCAGGCGCTGGCCGTCTCGCGCGAGCTGGGTCTGGATGCGTCGAAGGTGAACCCCGATGGCGGCGCGATCGCGCTCGGCCACCCGGTCGGCGCCACCGGCGCGATCCTGATCGTGAAGGCGCTGCACGCGCTGGAGCGCACCGGCGGCAAGCACGGCCTCGTCACCATGTGCATCGGTGGCGGCCAAGGCATCGCGCTGTCGATCGAGCGTCTCTGAGACCCGATCTTTGAGGCTCAAGCGGGCGGGCAATCCATAGCAATTTAAGGATTTTCCCGCCCGCCCATCATCGCGGTTAACCCGCCTTTCACGCAGCACTGCAACTCTGCCTCCCGGACCATACGGGGGGCTTTGCCGCGTCCATGCACAAGGCGATCGCAGAGAAACTGGCACAGGAACGCCGCGGACGGCTCGCGGCGGAAAAGCTGTTGGAGCAGAAGCGCCAGGAGCTTTTCGCCGCCAACCAGAAGCTGGCCCAGCACGCGCGCATGCTCTCCGATCAGGTGGTGGAGCAGCGCGAGGGCCTCGCCCGCGCGCTCAGCGAACGCGAAACCTTGCTGGGCGAGAACAGCCGCGTGCGCAACGATCTCGAACGGGCCAATTCGCTCGCCCAGATCGCGCAGGCGCGGCTCTGGCATGCGGTCAATTCGATCTCGGACGGCTTCGCGGTCTTCGACAGCGACCTGCGCCTCGTCGCCGCCAACCAACTGTTTCTGGGCTTTTTCGAAGGGGAAATCGCAATCGGCCTCGGCGTTTCCTATGACGAGGTGACGCGCATCGCGGCAGAGAGCGGCTTCTTCGATCTGCAGGGGCGCGACCCGCTCGATTGGCATTTCGAGATGTGCGAACGCATCCGCCGCACCGAGATCCCCCCGATGGAGCTACGCACGCAGGATGGCCGCTGGTTCCGGCTCAACGACACATGGGGCGCGCAGGGCGATCTGGTCACCTTCGCACAGGACATCACCGGCGCCGTCGCGCGCGAGGTCGAACTGCGCGAAGCCCGCGACCGGGCGGAGGCGGCGAACCGCGCGAAATCCGCCTTCCTCGCCAATATGAGCCACGAGATCCGCACCCCGATGAACGGCGTCGTCGGCATGGCAGACCTGCTGGCCGAGACCGATCTGACCGAGAAACAGCGCCTGTTCGCCGAGACCATCCGGTCTTCGGGCGAGGCGCTTCTGACCATCATCAACGACGTGCTGGATTACTCGAAGATCGAGGCGGAGAGGATGCGGCTTTACCCCGAACCCTTCGATCTCGAACGCTGCCTGCACGAGGTGATGGTGCTGTTGCAGCCCTCCGCCAAGGAACGCGAGGTGAAGCTGCTGGTGGATTACGACCTGTTCCTGCCCACCCGGTTCGAGGCCGATCCCGGGCGGATGCGGCAGATCCTGACCAACCTTCTGAGCAATGCGGTTAAATTCACCGATGCCGGTCATGTCCTCGCCCGCGTCGTGGGGGTCGAACGCGAGGCCGGTCACTACGAGCTGCACATCACGGTCGAAGACACCGGCATCGGCATCGCGCCCGAGCTGCTCGATCACGTCTTCGGCGAGTTCAATCAGGTCGAGGCCGAGAGCAATCGCAAATTCGAAGGCACAGGCCTCGGCCTCGCGATCACCCGCCAACTGGTGGAGCTGATGGGCGGCGAGGTCTGGGTGGACAGCGCGCCCGGCGAAGGCTCGTGTTTCGGCCTAAAGGTGGTGCTGCCCCGCGCCGAACCGGTCGAGCCGATCGACGCCCCCTCCCCGCCGATCACGCTGCGCGCGGCGCTGGTGGTCGACGACCTTCTGGTCAATCGCGTCATTCTGGAGCGGCAGTTGCAGACCTACGGGCTGGAGGTGACGCTTTGCCGCTCCGGCGAGGAGGCGTTGCAGGTGATCGAGGATGGCAGCGCCTTCGACGTGATCCTGACCGATCACCAAATGCCCGCACTCGACGGGGTCGCGCTGGCACAGAGGCTGCGGGCGGGTGGCGGCGACGTGCCGATCCTGCTGCTCAGTTCCGATCCCGAGGCTGCGAAGGCCGCGATGGCCGAGGGCATCACCGGCTGCCTGCAAAAACCGGTGCTGCGCTCGGAACTGTTCCGCGCATTGCAGGACCTGTCGCGGGTGGCCGATGCCACGGCTGATCCGCCCCCCCCGGCCCGCCGCCGGACCTGACCGAGCGGCGCGCGATGCGCGTCCTCGCCGCCGAGGATAACCGCACCAATCAGCTGGTCTTTTCCAAGATGGTGAAGGATCTCGATATCGATCTGCGCTTCGCCAATAACGGCCACGAGGCGGTCGCGCTGTGGCGCAGCTTCCAGCCCGATCTGATCTTCATGGACATCTCGATGCCCGGCATGGACGGGCGCGAGGCGGCGCGCGAAATCCGGGCCGCGGAAGGCTCCGCGCATGTGCCGATCTGCGCGCTGACCGCCCATGCGATGGAGGGCGACAGCGAGGGTATCCTTGCCGCCGGGATCGACCACTACCTGACCAAGCCCCTGAAAAAGCGTGAGATTACCGAACGCATCCTGTCGGACCGCCCCGCAGATGCGCGCCCGCCCGCGATCGACCAACCGGCTTAGCGGTAGTCGGCCAGCACCGCGAGGAACGCCTCGGCAAAGCGGTCGAGCTTCGCCTCGGGCAGATTCGAAATCCGGGCGAGGTCATCGCGCGAGCGCGGCTTCGTCTCGGCGATCTTGCGGATCGTCGAGGCCGAGCAGGAGAGCGGGCGATCATAGCCATCCGCGCCGCGTTCGAGATTTCGCTGCGCATCGGCCAGACGGTCGTAAATCTCGCCTTCGGTCGAGCCTGCCAGCTTGCGGCGCAGCGGGTGCATCTCTTCCACCGCGCCCGCGATCACCTCCAGAAACTCCGTGCCATAGCTTTCCAGCTTCTTCGCACCGACACCGCTGATCCCGGCCATCTCGTCGAGCGTTCCGGGGCGTTTCTCGGCCATCTCGATCAGGGTGCGGTCGGTGAAGACGACATAGGCGGGCACGCCCTGCGCCTCGGCCAGCGCGCGCCGCTTCGCCTTCAGCGCCGACAGAAGCGGCGCGTCGTCGTCGCTCACCAGCGTCTTGACCACATGTTTGGTCTTCGCCTTCGCCACCAGATCGCGGCGCAGGGTGATCGACTGCTCGCCGCGCAGGATCGGATGCGCGGTCTGGGTCATCACCAGCGCGCCGTGCCGCGATGCGTCGGGCCGGATCAGGTCATGCCCCATCATCTGCCGGAACACCGCCTGCCATTGCGGACGGCTCAGATCGCGCCCGACCCCGTAGGTCGGCAGCTTGTCATGGCCCCATTGCTTGATCTTGTCGGTCTGTGAGCCCAGCAGGATCTCGATCAGATGCCCCGCGCCGAACCGTTCTTCCGAGCGCAGCGCGGCAGACAGCGCCTTGCGCACGGCCTCGGTCCCGTCGAACAGCTCGGGCGGCGTATCGCACAGGTCGCAATGGCCGCAGGGCGCGGCCTCTTCGCCGAAATAGCGCAGCAGCTTCACCCGGCGGCATTCGGTCGCCTCCGCCAGCCCCAGCAGCGCATTCAGCCGCCCGTGATCGGCCTCCTTACGCTCGGGCGGGGCGAGCCCTTCATCGATCTGGGACCGGCGCAGCTTGATGTCGTCGGGCCCGTAAAGCGTCAGCGTCTCGGCGGCGGCGCCATCGCGACCCGCGCGGCCGATCTCCTGATAGTAAGCTTCGATGCTTTTCGGCAGATCGGCATGGGCGACCCAGCGGATATCGGGCTTGTCCACGCCCATCCCGAAGGCGACCGTAGCCACCACGATCAGCCCGTCTTCGCGCTGAAACCGGGTCTCCACGGCGCGGCGGTCATCGGCCTCCATCCCGCCGTGATAGTGACAGGCCAGATGCCCGGCCTCGCTCAGCGCCTTGGCCAAAGCCTCGGTCTTCGCCCGCGTGCCGCAATAGACGATGCCGGATTGCCCTTTGCGCGCGGCGGCGAAGCGCAATATCTGCTGGCGCGGCTGATCCTTGGGCGAAAACGCCAGATGAATATTCGGCCGGTCGAAGCCACGCAGGAAGCTCTCGGGGGGCTGGCCGTCGAACAGACGCGTGACGATCTCGGTCCGGGTTTCTTCGTCGGCGGTCGCGGTGAAGGCCGCAAGCGGCACGCCGAGGCTACGGCGCAGCTCGCCGATACGCAGGTAGTCGGGGCGGAAATCATGGCCCCATTGGCTGACGCAATGCGCCTCGTCCACCGCGATCAAGCTGACGCCCGCGCGTTTGAGCAGATGCTGCGCCCCGCCCGAGGCCAGACGTTCCGGCGCCATGTAGAGAAGCTTCAGCCGCCCCTCATCGATCGCGGTGAAGACCTCTTCGGTCTCTTCTTCGGTATTGCCCGAGGTCAGCGCGCCCGCCTCGACGCCCGCCTGCCGCAGCGCGCGGACCTGATCGCGCATCAGCGCGATCAGCGGCGAGATCACCACCGTCACGCCCTCGCGCGCCAGCGCAGGCAATTGATAACACAGGGATTTCCCGCCACCCGTCGGCATGATCGCCAGCACGTTCCGGCCGTCGATCACCGCGCGCACGATCTCTTCCTGACCGGGCCGGAAGGCGTCGAACCCCCAGACCCGCGCCAGTAGCTCTGCGGGGGCTTCGGCTGCCGCAGCCGCAGGCATCAGAAGCTGTTGCCGTAGAAGAAGGCCGCGTTGTTGAACAGCGCCTGACGGATGATGATCAGGATGATGAAGGCCACCAGCGGCGCCAGATCGAGCCCGCCCGTGTCGGGCAGGAAGCGCCGGATGCGCCCGTAGATCGGCTCCAGCAGGTTATTCAGGCCGAACCAGATTTGCGCCACCAAGGGTTGGCGCAGGTTCAGCACCTGAAAATTGATCAGCCAGCTCATAATGATATGGGCGATCATGACGAACCAGATGACGTTCAGGATCAGCACCAGGGCCTGAAAGAGCGTGACCATCGAAACCTCCGCTTTGGATCGCAAAGACAGGTAAGCGAGGCGCAGCCCCATTGCAACCGCAGGCTGGCGCGCATTTTCCGTAACGTCTCTCTTGACCGCCCCGCTGCGGCGCAGCACCTCTTGGCGCATGTATCCCGTTATCCGCATGGCCAAAGAGATCGTGAAGTTCCGCAACGCCCCGGCGTTGCCGATCACGGGCACCCATGTCAGCCAGCATATCTGCTGGCCGTGGGACATTGACCTGTGGATGGAGCTCAACAACGGGCGCACGCTGACCCTCTTCGATCTGGGGCGGATCCCGCTCGCGATCCGTACCGGGCTCTGGGATGCGCTCAAGCGCAACAAATGGGGCATCGTGGTCGCCGGGAACACCACGCGCTATCGCCGCCGGGTGCAGGCGTTCCAGAAAATCGAGATGCGCTCGCGCTGCCTCGGCTGGGACGATCGCTGGATTTGGCTCGAGCATGCGATGTTCACGAAGGACGGAGATTGCACCTCGCATGTGCTGATCCGCGGCGCGGTGACCTCCAAGAAAGGTATGATCCCGCCCGCACAGGTTCTGGCCGAGATGGGGCAGGACGCGACCTCGCCGCCACTTCCCGAATTTGTGACCGCCTGGGCCGAGGCCGACCACATGCGCCCCTGGCCGCCGCAGATGTAACACTGCCGCCAGCGCGGCCTGCCTAACCCGTCGAACCCCTTGCCAGATCGTCCCTTTTCGGGCTTGATCGCCGCAATTACTGGCGCGGCGGGGAGAGGGCGACATGATCACGGCGAAGAAACGCATCTGGGGCTGGTGGTTCTTCGACTGGGCGAGCCAACCCTATAACACCCTGCTGGTCACCTTCATCTTCGCCCCCTTCGTGAAAGACCTCATGGGCTCGGGCACGGCGGCGCAGACCGTCTGGGGCTACGGCGTCGGCATCGCCGGGATCCTGATCGCGCTCGGCTCGCCCTTCCTGGGTGCGGTCGCGGACCGCTCGGGACGGCGGATGCCGTTCATCTGGGTCTTCTCGGTGATGTATGTGCTGGGTGCCTGGGGCCTTTGGTACGCGGTGCCGGGCGATTTCAAGCTGATGGCGATCATGATCAGCTTCGCCATCGGCATGATCGGCATGGAATTCGCGACCACCTTCACCAATGCGATCCTGCCTGACCTCGGGCCCCGCGAAGAGATCGGGCGGATCTCCGGCTCGGGCTGGGCGTTCGGCTATATCGGCGGGATGATCACGCTGTTCATCATGCTTCTGCTGCTGCAGGCGAGCCCGACGACCGGCAAGACGATGCTGGGGATCGACCCGCTCTTCGGCCTCGACGTCGCCACGCGCGAGGATACCCGTGCGGTCGGGCCGCTCACCGCGATCTGGTATGCGGTCTTCATGATCCCCTTCTTCTTCTGGGTGCGCGAGCCGCGCAAACCCGACGCACTGCCCATCGGCACGGCGCTGCGCGGCGCTTGGCCGGAACTGCGCGCGACGCTGAAGGCGCTGCCGCGCCGGCGCTCGCTGACCTCGTTCCTGCTCAGCTCGATGTTCTATCGCGACGCGCTCAACGGCATCTACACCTTCGGCGGGCTCTATGCGGCGGGCGTGTTGAACTGGTCGATCACGCTGATCGGCCTGTTCGGCATTCTCGGCACGATCACCGGGGCGACCTTCGCGTGGCTTGGCGGCAAGGCCGATGACCGCTGGGGGCCGCGCACGGTGATCATCACCTCGCTGGTGGTCCTGACGCTGGTCGTAATCGGCATCGTGATGATCTCGCGCGAAAGCGTCTTCGGAATGGCCGTCACCCCCGACAGCAAACTGCCCGACATCGCCTTCATGGTGCTGGGTGGGATGATCGGGGCCTGCGGCGGGGCGCTGCAATCGGCCTCGCGCACGATGATGGTGCGTCAGGCCGATCCGGAAAAGATCACCGAGCATTTCGGCCTCTACGCGCTTTCGGGCAAGGCCACGGCCTTCATCGCCCCGCTCGCGATCGGGATCACGACGCAGATAAGCGGAAATCAGTCGACGGGCATCACGCCGATCATCGTTCTTTTGCTTTTGGGACTGGTCCTGCTAGGCTTCGTAAGAAGCCACGGAGACCCTGCGCCCGAAGGACCCCCCTCATCATGATCGCGAAATTCCTCGTCGCCGCTCTTTCTTTCAGCCTTTTCGCCACCCCCGGATTTTCCGAACCGCTCGCCCGCCAGCTTTTCGGCTCCAAGGCGAACGCGTCGGCGCAGGCGCCCTCGGCCATCGGGTTTTACTCGCGCGGCTGCGCCGCGGGCCTTCAGCGGATGCCCGAGACCGGGCCGACCTGGCAGGCGATGCGGCTGTCGCGCAACCGCAACTGGGGCCAGCCCGCGATGCTGACCTACCTGCAGGACCTGTCGCGCTACGCGGCCTCGCTGCCGGGCTGGAACGGTCTCTATATCGGCGACATTTCCCAGCCGCGCGGCGGTCCGATGACCGGCGGCCATGCGAGCCACCAGATCGGGCTCGACGCCGATATCTGGATGCTGCCCGCGACGAACCTGCATCTCAGCCGCGCCCAGCGGGAGAAAATCTCCTCGATCTCGGTGCGCACTGCCGATCAGCGCAACGTCAATTCCAACTGGACGCCGCAGCACCTCGCGCTGATGCGCCACGCCGCCGCCGATCCGCGCGTCGACCGCATTTTCGTGGCCGCCGCCGTGAAGATCGCGATGTGCAACACGGTGCCGCGCAACGATCGCGCATGGCTGCAGAAGATCCGTCCGATGTATGGCCACAACAGCCATTTCCACGTCCGCCTGAAATGCCCGCCCGGTGCGCGCTATTGCGAGACGCAGAAACCGACCGTGGCGCAGCTGTCGAAGGGAGGCGATGGCTGTGACGAGACGCTGAACTGGTGGGTGACCGATTACCTCAACCCGCCGAAGACCGCGGCCAAGCCCAAGCCGAAAGGGCCGCCGAAGAAAAACGCGAAAACCTATGTGATGTCGGACCTTCCTTCCCAATGCCGCGCCGTTCTCACCTCGCGCTGATTGCAGGTGCGGGGCTGGCCATTCTCGGAGGGCTCGCGCCCGCCGGGCCGCATCCCCGCGCGCAATTCCTGCAAAGCTTTCACTGGACCATGCCGGGCGTGAGCGTCTTCGGCGGGTTCTCAGGGCTTGAGCTGGGGCCGGACGGGCGCGATTTCGTCACCCAGTCGGACCGCACGACGATCTGGCGCGGGCAGCTGGACCGTGACGCGCAGGGTCGGATCAGCGACGTCGAGATCACCGACGGGCCGAACTGGCTGCACAGCTCCAAGGGGCGCGTGCTGAACCGGCATCAAGGCGACAGCGAGGGCTTGGCGCTGGCGCCGGACGGCTCGGTCTATATCTCCTTCGAGGGGCTGGCGCGGGTGTCGCATTTCCCGACCGACGGCGGTCCGGCCGAATTGCTGCCGCGCCCGGATGCTTTCTCGAAGATGCAGAACAATTCCTCGCTCGAGACGCTGGCGATCGACGATCAGGGCACGCTCTACACGATGCCCGAACGCTCGGGCGCGAAAGACAGGCCCTACCCGGTCTGGCGCTATCGCGACGGCAAATGGGATCAGCCCTTCGCCATCCCGCGCTCGGATAACTGGCTGCCGGTCGGTGCGGATTTCGGCCCCGATGGCCGCTTCTACCTGCTGGAGCGCGACTTCTGGGGGCTTCTGGGCTTCCGCTCGCGCGTTCAGGTCTTCGACATCAACGGCGACTCGATCTCGGGCGGCGAGGTTCTTCTGGAAACCGGCGCCGGGCGTCACGACAATCTCGAAGGCCTCGCGGTCTGGCGCGACGACAGCGGCGCGATCCGTCTGACGATGATTTCCGACGACAATTTCCGGTTTCTGCAGCGCACCGAAATCGTCGAATACATCCTGCCCGGCACGCGCCGCACCGCCAAAAAAGATTGACGCAACGCGTTCGAGCGCGTATCGCGCGCCCTTGCCCGGAGGGTTCCGGGCCATGTCTCCGCTACCATGTAAAAACGGTTGAACATCATGACCCGCTATATTCCTGGCATCATTGCCATGGCCATCATCGTCGTGGCCTCGAACATCCTGGTGCAATTCCTCGTCGGCGACTGGCTGACCTGGGGCGCCTTCACCTACCCCTTCGCCTTCCTCGTCAACGACGTGATGAACCGCGTCTACGGCCCGGGTGCTGCGCGCCGCGTCGTGGCCGCCGGTTTCGTCGTGGGCGTGATCTGCTCGCTCATCGGCAGCCAGATCATGCTGCAGGGCGACGGCTACACCTATCCGGCCGTCACGCTGCGCATCGCGCTCGGCTCCGGCGCGGCCTTCCTCGTGGCGCAGATGACCGACATCTTCGTCTTCGACAAGCTGCGCAATGGCGTCTGGTGGCGCGCGCCTGCGGTCTCGACCCTGATCGGTGCGTCGCTCGATACGCTGATCTTCTTCTCGATCGCCTTCTCGGCCGCGCTGACCTTCCTCGAGCCGTCAAATGACGTGTCCTGGGCCAATGAAACCCTGCCCCTGTTGGGCGTCGGACCGACGGTGCCGCTCTGGGTGTCGCTGGCCACCGCAGACTGGCTTGTCAAACTTGCCCTGACTTTGATCGCGCTGCTGCCTTTCAAGGCACTTGTTACGAAACTTTCTCCAAGGATTGCGTAATTTTTCTTGCCACACACAAAATCTGTGGCACGCTGTGGATAACGGCAACGCATGAAAGGAGGTGGTCCAGTGTCTAGAGTGATAGTGGAGAGAGGTGTCGGGACAGTGAGGGGGGCCGTGGCCTGAGGGCAAACCCTAGGGCAAAAAACCCTGACTGGGACGGCTGGTTCCTTCGGACCCTAACCGGACCATCTCCGTAGATCTCGGAGGGCCATCTCGAACAGAGATGGCCCTTTTCGTGGGGCGTTCCTTAGCAAAAAGGGGCGCCCTTCGTCATTGACGTCGATCATCGACTCGGTCCTATTTCGCGCTCAACCTTCCCAAGCGTCAACTTGTTTGGGAGGACACCATGCGCTTCACTTATATCATCGCTGCGGCCTGTCTCGCCGCGACCCCGGCCATCGCTCAGGACGGCGATGTCGGCAAAGCTCTCTACGGCCAATATTGCGCCAGTTGTCATGGCGACGATGGCACGGGCACCGGGCCGATGGCCGAATATCTGAACGTGAAACCCGCCGATCTGACCGGCCTTGCCGCCGCCAATGACGGCGAGTTCCCGATGCTCAAGGCGATCCACATCATCGACGGACGCACGGGCGTGCGGGCGCATGGCGGGCCGATGCCGGTCTTCGGCGAGGTGTTCATGGAACAGGGCGGGCACGGTGCGCCGTATTACACCGACGTTCTGGCCACGCGCGGGCGCGTCCTTTCACTCGCGACCTATCTCGAGTCGCTTCAGAAATAGGCGATAAGACGTTCACGATAGCACTGGTCTCGCGGGGTGATCTCGACTCCGCGAGCCGGATATGGTTTGCAGGAACCCGGGCGTCAGAGCCTTGTTGGACGACATATCACCGGGAATGCAGATTGATGAGCGATATTGACGCGTTGAGCTTCGAAGAGGCGATGAAGGCTCTCGAGGAAGTCGTGGGCAAACTGGAACATGGCGACGTGCCCCTGGACGAGTCGATCAAACTCTATGAGCGCGGCGCCAAGCTGAAAGAGCATTGCGCCAAGCTTCTGAAAGAGGCCGAGGCGCGCGTGGAGAAGATCACGCTCAATGCCGACGGCGCTCCGAAAGGCACGACCCCCGCCGAAGGTCTGTAAATGTTCGCCCCCCGCTTGAAAGAGGTGCAGACGACCGTTCAGGTCGCGCTCGATGCCGCCGTGGCGCGCCAGCCCGAGGGGCCGTTGCGCGCCCCGATGCATTACGCGCTGCAGGGCGGCAAACGCCTGCGCGCCTTCCTCGCGATCGAAAGCGCCGCGATCTTCGGCATCCCGGAGGCGCAGGTGATGCCCGCCGCCGCCGCGATCGAGGCGCTGCACGCCTATAGCCTCGTGCATGACGACCTGCCCTGCATGGATGACGACGATCTGCGCCGCGGCCAGCCGACAGTTCACGTGAAATGGGACGAGGCCACCGCCGTGCTGACCGGCGACGTGCTGCAGACGCTTGCCTTCGAGCTTTGCGCCGATCCCGTCCTCGGCCCGGCAGAGCGGCGCATCGCGCTCAGCCTCGCGCTCGCGAAAGCCTCCGGCGCGGCTGGCATGGGCCACGGTCAGGCGCTCGACATCGCGGCGGAAAGTGCCACCGATCCGCTCTCGCTGAGCCAGATCACCGCGCTGCAGGCGGGCAAGACCGGGGCGCTGATCTCCTTCGCGTCGCGCACCGGCGCGATCCTCGCGGGCGAGGACGAGGGCCCCCTGAGCGATTTCGCCGATGCGGTCGGTCTGGCCTTTCAAATTCACGATGACATCCTAGATGTGACGGGTTGCGAAAAGGCCGCCGGAAAACGGGTCGGCAAGGATGCCGAGGCCGGAAAAGCCACCTTCGTCTCGCTGCTCGGCCTCGCCGGCGCGCGGTTCCGGGAGGGCGAGCTGATCGAGCAAGCCATCGACGCGCTTTCGCCTTACGGCGAGGAAGCGGAAAACTTGCGGGCCGCTGCGCGTTTCGTTATCTCCCGCGAGATGTAGCGCGCCTAGGGGGCAGCCAATGAGCGATAACCCGAACGACCAAACGGCCACGCCGCTCCTCGACAAGGTGCGACTGCCGTCCGATCTGAAAGGCCTTTCCGATCCCGAGCTGAAAACGCTCGCCACCGAGTTGCGCGCCGAGACCATCTCGGCCGTGTCGCAAACCGGCGGGCATCTCGGTGCGGGTCTGGGCGTGGTCGAGCTGACGGTCGCGCTGCATGCCGTGTTCGACGCGCCGCGCGACAAGATCGTCTGGGATGTCGGCCACCAGTGCTACCCGCATAAAATCCTGACCGGGCGCCGCGACCGCATCCGCACATTGCGCACCAAGGGCGGGCTGTCGGGTTTCACCAAACGCTCGGAGTCGCCCTACGATCCGTTCGGCGCGGGCCATAGCTCCACCTCGATCTCGGCCGCGACCGGCTTCACGATGGGCCGCGAGCTGGGCGCCGAAACCGGCGACGCGATTGCCGTGATCGGTGACGGCGCAATGTCGGGCGGCATGGCTTTCGAGGCGATGAACCACGCGGGCCATCTGGGCAAACGCATGTTCGTCGTGCTCAACGACAACGAGATGTCGATCGCCCCGCCCGTCGGCGCGCTGTCGAGCTACCTCACCCGGCTTTATTCCGAGGCCCCGCTGCAGGACCTGAAATCCGCCGCCAAAGGCGCGGTCGGCCTGCTGCCCGTTCCGTTCCAGGAAGGTGCGCGCCGAGCGAAGGAAATGCTCAAGGGCATCGCCATGGGCGGCACCCTGTTCGAGGAGCTGGGCTTCTCCTATGTCGGCCCGGTCGACGGCCACGACCTCGACCAGCTGCTGCCGCTTCTGCGCACGCTCAAGGCCCGCGCGACCGGCCCGGTGCTGATCCATGCGCTGACGAAAAAGGGCAAAGGGTACGGCCCGGCCGAGAGCCGCCCCGATGGCGGCCATGCCACCGCGAAATTCGATCTCAGCACCGGCGAGCAGAAGAAATCGCCCTCCAACGCGCCGAGCTACACCAAGGTCTTCGCCGAAAGCCTGATCAAGGAAGCGGCGAAGGACGAGAAGATCGTCGGCATCACCGCCGCCATGCCGGACGGCACGGGGCTGAAGCAATTCGCGGGCGTCTATCCGCGCCGCTGTTTCGACGTGGGCATTGCCGAGCAGCACGCCGTCACCTTCTCCGCCGGGCTCGCGGCCTCGGGGATGAAACCGTTCTGCGCGATCTACTCGACCTTCCTGCAACGCGGCTACGACCAGATCGTCCACGACGTCGCGATCCAGCGCCTGCCGGTGCGCTTCGCCATCGACCGCGCCGGTCTGGTGGGCGCGGATGGCGCGACCCATGCGGGCTCGTTCGATGTGGGCTTCATGTCGTCCCTGCCCGGCATGGTCGTGATGGCCGCCGCCGACGAGGCCGAGCTGGTCCATATGGTCGCCACCGCCGCAGCGTATGATGACGGCCCGATCGCTTTCCGCTATCCGCGCGGTGAAGGCATGGGCGTCGACATGCCCGAAGAAGGCGTGCCGCTGGAAATCGGCAAGGGCCGGATGATCGCGGAGGGCGCGCGCGTCGCGATCCTCAGCTATGGCACGCGGCTTGCCGAAGTGCTGAAAGCGCGCGAGGCGCTGCAGGCCCGCGGCCTTGCGCCGACCATCGCCGATGCACGCTTCGTCAAACCGCTCGACACCGATCTGATCGACCGGCTCGTGGCCGGACACGAGGCGCTGATCTGCATCGAGGAAGGCGCAATCGGCGGCTTCGGCAGCCATGTCGCGCAATACCTGTCGGATCAGGGCGTCTTCGATCACGGGTTCAAGTTCCGCTCGATGGTCCTGCCCGACACGTTCATCGACCACGCCTCGCCCGAGGACATGTATCACTCCGCGGGCATGGATGCGCCGCAGATCGAGGCGAAGGTGCTCGAGCTTCTGGGCGTCGCAGTCGCGAAACGCGCCTGAGATAAGTTTTCCTTATTTTCGGGGCGGCTGCATAAGTTTGACTTATGCGGCCTCCGCCTCCTCCAGCAAGCCTTCCTCGACCAGCCGCCGCGCCCAGCCCTCCGGCCCGTCGAACAGATGCGTCTTCCAGCCGAACGTGTGCGCCGTCGCGATATTGTCGGCGCGGTCATCGGTGAAGATCAGATCCGAGCCGGACAGCCCGGACGCTTCCTCGACCATCTGATAGATCTTCGGATCGGGCTTCGTGACGCCCATATGGCCCGAGATGAAATCCCGGTCGAAATCGCGCAGGAACGGGTAATGCGTGGCCGCGAAATCGTAGCTTTGAATCCCGAAATTCGTCAGCGAGAAAACCGGCATCCCCTTGGCCTGCAAGGATTTCATCAGGCGTAGCGAATGCGGGATCTCGGGGGCTGCCATCTCGATCCAGTCGTCGTGCCAGCGCCGGATCGCATCGCGCCAGCTCGGGTATTTCTCGGCCCATGCGTAGATCGTCTCGCGGAACGGCGCGCCGCGGTCGATCTCGTCATTCATGCCGTGCAGATCGACCTCTGCGAACATCTGCTCACGGGTCTCGCGCGGCATGATCCGGTCGTAATGCCGCTCCGGCTGCCATTCGATCAGCACGTTACCGATATCGAAGATAACTGCCTTAACCATTCTTAACCTCTCTTGCTGCCGCCCGCGCGACCCGGTCGAGCGCATCCGAGAACCGCGCCCGGTCGGCCTTGGAAAACGGCTTGCCGCCGCCCTGCCGGAACGGATCGGCAGAGCGCAGATCCGCCATCAAATCCCGTGTTGCCAAGACGTTACCGATATTGGCGGGCGTCAGCGCCTCGCCGTCGGGGCGCAGCACCCGCGCGCCGGCCTCGACGCATTTCGCCGCCAGCGGAATGTCATTGGTGATCACCACATCGCCGACCGTCGCGCGCTCGGCGATATACATATCGGCCACGTCCGGCCCCTGATCGACATAGACCATCTCGACCAGCGGATTGGGCGAGGGCCGCAGCCCGCCATTGGAGACAAGCATCAGCTTGACCCCGAGACGGGTCGCGACCTTCTCGGCCTCGGCCTTCACCGGGCAGGCATCCGCGTCGACCCAGATCACGCCCAGAGCGCCTCGGCGTGGAACTCGATGTGATCGGGGATGAAGGTCGAGACGAAATAGTAGCTGTGATCGTAACCTTCCTGAATCCGGAAGGTGCCGGGCTGACGGCGCGCGGCCATCGCTTCGGCCAGCGCCTCGGGCTTCAGCAGATCGAGGAACTGGTCCGAGCCGCCCTGATCGATCAGCACTTCGCCGTCGAACCCACGCTCGCGCATCAGAAGCGTGGCATCATGCGCGGCCCATGCGGCCTCGCTGTCGCCCAGATAGGCGCTGAACTGTTTGCGGCCCCAATCGCTTTGCGTCGGGTTCGCGATCGGCGCGAAGGCCGAGACCGAGCGGAAACGCTCGGGCAGCGACATCGCCAGCGTCAGCGCGCCATGCCCGCCCATCGAATGGCCGGTGATCGCCTGCCGCTCGGGGTCGATCTCGAAAGCGGCGTCGATGGCGTTCGGCAGTTCCTCGGCAATGTAATCCCACATCCGGAAATGCGGCGCCCACGGGTCCTGCGTCGCGTTGACGTAGAAGCCCGCGCCCTGCCCCAGATCGTAATCCTCGTGGTTGGCCACGCCCTCGCCGCGCGGCGAGGTGTCGGGGAACACGAGCGCGATCCCGTGCTCGGCCGCAAACGCCTGCGCACCCGCCTTGGTCATCGCGTTCTCATGGGTGCAGGTCAGGCCCGAGAGATACCACAGCACCGGCACCGGCCCGTCCTCGGCCTCGCGCGGCAGGAACAGACCGAAGGTCATCTCGCAGTCATTGACCTTCGACGCGTGCGAATAGACGCCTTGGACGCCTCCGAAACAGCGGTTTTCCGAGATCGTTTTCATCAAAGCCTCCTTAGCCGTGAACCCAATGGATGACCGCCGGAACCGTGAGGATCGAGACGGCGGTCGAGACGAGGATGGCGGCCGAGACGCGCTGCGGCGCCACCCCGAAATGCTGCGCCAGAATATAGACATTGCCCGCGACAGGAAGGGCGGCGGCGGCGATCATCACGCCTGCTGCGAAGGGGTCGACATCGAAGATCAGAAGCGAGGTGATCGCGATCGCGGCCGGGTGCAGGAAGAGCTTACCGAAGGACAGCCAGACCGCCGGCGCAGGCTTCTCGGCCGATTTGCCCGCAAGCGAGGCGCCGATGGCGAAGAGCGCGCCCGGCGTGGCCGCCGCGCCCAACAGCGTCACGAATTCCGACAGCGGGCCCGGCATCGGCAGCTTCAGCCCGGCCCAGGCGAGCCCCGCCACCATCGAGACGATCATCGGGTTCTTCACCAGCCCCAGCGCGATCGGCGCGAGCGAGACCTTCCCGTGCCGCGCGGCGGTGATGAAGATCGTGATGATCGAGGAAAACACGATCAGATCGCAGCTCAACACCATCAGCACCGGCCCCACCGCCGCCGGTCCCAGCAGCACCACCAGCATCGGCACGCCGAGGAAACCGGTATTGCCGGTCATCGAGGTATGCGCCTCCATCGCCGAAAGCGCGGTGGGCAGCTTGCGCGCCTTGGCGACGGCGAAAGTGATCAGCCAGACCGCGCCGGAGCCGGTCAGATAGGCGAGGATGAACTGCGGATCGACGAGCGCGGCCAGATCGAGATTGGCGGAGAATTTGAACAGCATCGCCGAGAGCGCGAAGTAGAAGACGAATTTCGTCAGCCACGCGGTCGCCTCGGCGGTAAAAAAGCGGATCTGTCCGGCGAACCAGCCAAGCCCGATCAGGGCAAAAAACGGCAAGGTCTTCAGAAAGATCTCAAGCATGGCCAAGGGCTAGCATGCGCCTTTGGCAAGTGCCAGCTATGGAATGAGGTCTGCGCGCCCGTGGAAAGCTTGGGAAGCCTCCGGCGGGGATATTTTTGCCAAGCCGAAAGCGAAGCGCCTGTCTTCGCCTTGGCTCAAATATCCCCCGCGGAGCGTCCCGCATGTGCCGCTGGCGCGCGGGTCGAAGGTAAGGCTGTGTCAGCCGCCGCCGATCAAGACGCCGGCTGCGAAGACCAGCGCGCCGCCGAGCACGACCTGGAAAGCCGCGCGCAGGAAGGGCGTTTCCATGAAGCGGTTCTGGATCCAGGCGATGGCCCAGAGCTCGATGAACACGACGATGATCGCGATGGTGGTCGCGGTCCAGAAATCGGGGATCAGGTAGGGCAGCGCGTGACCCAAGCCGCCAAGCATGGTCATCACGCCCGAGGCGATGCCGCGTTTGATCGGCGAGCCGCGGCCCGAGATCACGCCGTCATCATGCGCCGCTTCGGTGAAGCCCATCGAGAT
The DNA here is from genome assembly GCF_058105145.1 of Thioclava sp. ISO4. Classification (NCBI taxonomy): domain Bacteria; kingdom Pseudomonadati; phylum Pseudomonadota; class Alphaproteobacteria; order Rhodobacterales; family Paracoccaceae; genus Thioclava; species Thioclava sp. ISO4. The sequence continues at coordinate 753,985 of NZ_CM176571.1, read as the reverse complement.
GCCTGCGCCGACCGAGGCCGCGAGGCCCACGAGGAAGGTGGTCCAGGGGTTTTGGGTCGCGAAGGCGGTGGCGAAGATCGGCGCGAGGGTCGAGACCGAGCCGTCCATCAGCCCGGCGAGCCCCGGTTGCACCCAAGTCAGGATGAACTGGCGATGGGCCTGACGGTCCTCTTCTTCCTTTTCGCTCTCGGGCAGATGCGTGCCGGTCAGCTCTTCGGCCTTCTTCTCGTGACCGAGTTCGGCCGCCGCGAGATCGCCTAGCAACTCGCGCGTGCTGGCATCGGAGCTGCGTTGGGCTGCGAGAGTGTAGAACTTGCCCGCCTCGCGCTCCATCGCCTCGGCCTCGCCGCGGATCGTGTCGAGCGAGAGGTTCTTCGTGAGCCAGATCGGTTTGCGGTTGTAGAAGCCCGCGACATGCTCGCGGCGGATCAGCGGGATCACATCGCCGAAGCGGTCCGTGTGCCGGGCGATCAGGAGGCGGCGGTGCTCGTCTTCCTCTCTTGCCATCTCGTCGAAGATCTTCGCGGAAGCCGGATATTCGGCGCGCAGATGTTCGGCGTATTGGCGATAGATGCGTGCGTCGTCCTCCTCGGAGGAGATCGCGAGCGCAAGCACTTCCTGTTCAGTGAGATCGTCGAAACGGCGGCGTGACGCGAAACCGGGAAGCATGGGAGGCCCTCTTTTTTAGAACGGTTCTAAAATATGCAGAGTTGCGTCCAGCGCAAGGCAGTATTTCGAACTGATCAGTTCATTTGGGCTTGATTTCTGAACCGAACGGTTCATATTCAATTCCGAACCAAGTAGTTCAGTTATGGAGAACCGCTATGAAACGTCTCGCTTACGCCCTTGTTCTGTCTGTGTTTGGCGCAACCGCCGCATCGGCTGGCGTCGGGGATTTCTCGCTGCCGCGTCTGGACTTCCCGACCACCGGGGCTCCGACCGTCACGCAAGGCTGCAACGATCTGACGCAGGTCTGCGCGGATAATTAATCGCGTCCGAGATGCGCTTCGCCCCGTTCGGCGGCGAGGCGCATCTGACGTTCGCGCTCGCGGAAGCGGTCGCGATCGGCATCGGAATACTCGCCGATGCAGCGGTGACAGGAGACGCCTTCCTCGTAATCGGGATGGCGTTTGTCTTCCGCGGAGACCGGGCGGCGACAGGCGTGACAGCTGTCGTAATCGCCCTGTTTCAGCCCGTGGCGCAGGCTCACGCGCTGATCGAAGACGAAGCAATCGCCCTGCCAGAGCGAGCCGTCTTCCGGCATGTCTTCGAGATATTTCAGGATGCCGCCCTTGAGGTGATAGACCTCGGGCACGCCTTCTGAGAGCAGGAAATTCGTCGATTTCTCGCAGCGGATGCCGCCGGTGCAGAACATCGCGACGCGCTTGTTGTGGAAGCGATGCGCGTTGTCGCGCCACCATTGCGGAAATTCGCGGAAAGATTTCGTGCCGGGGTCAATGGCCCCCTCGAAAGTGCCGATCTCGATCTCGTAATCGTTGCGCGTATCGATCACGACCGTGTCCGGCGAGGAGATCAGCGCGTTCCAGTCCTGCGGCTCGACGTAATGGCCGACGCGGGCTTTCGGGTCGATATCGGGTTCGCCCATCGTGACGATCTCGCGCTTGAGCCGCACCTTCATCTTGCCGAAGGGCATCTCGGCCGCCGCGCTTTCCTTCCATTCCAGATCGGCGCAGCCCGGCAAGCTGCGGATATGGGCCAGCACCGCGTCGATCCCTTCGCGGGTCCCCGCGATGGTGCCGTTGATCCCTTCGCGCGCGATCAGGAGCGAGCCTTTCACGCCTTGGGCGCAGGCAAGCTTCGCCAGCGGGGCCTTGAGGGCCTCGGGAGACTCGAACCGGGTGAAATGGTAAAGGGCGGCAACGGTGAACATAGGCCCCGCATTAGCGCCGTGCGGGGGCGTTAGGCAAGAGCCGTTGACCATGTGGGGCCCGCGCCCTACCCATGGAGAGACCCTGCGGGAGAGACAAAATGACCAAAGCCCTGATCGTGATCGACGTGCAAAACGATTTCTGCCCCGGCGGCGCGCTGGCGGTATCGGGGGCCGACGAGATCGTGGCGCGCGTGAACACGCTGATGACCGAGTTCGACACCGTGGTGCTGACGCAGGATTGGCACCCCGCGGATCACGCCTCTTTCGCGAGCCAGCACGAGGGGGCCGCCCCCTTCACGCAGGTGCATATGGAATATGGGCTGCAGACGCTCTGGCCGGATCATTGCGTCCAAGGTTCCAAAGGGGCGGAGTTTCACCCCGATCTGGCCGTGGACCGGGCGCAGCTGATCATCCGCAAGGGGTTCCGGCGTGGCGTCGACAGCTATTCGGCCTTCTTCGAGAACGACCATAAGACACCGACCGGGCTTGCGGGCTACCTGCGCGACCGGGGCGTCGAGGATCTGACCTTCGTGGGGCTCGCCACCGATTTCTGCGTCGCTTGGTCGGCGCTGGATGCGGCGAAGCTGGGCTTCCACGCGACGGTTATCGAAGGCGCCTGCCGGGCGATCGACCTCGACGGCTCGCTGCAGGAGGCGCATAGTGAGATGCGCTCTGCCGGTGTGAAGCTGGAGGCCTGATCCATGGTCGACATCGCGAGCCGCGTCTATAACCACAAGTGGAAGATCGACCCGATCGTGCGGTCTCTGATCGACACGGATTTCTACAAGCTGTTGATGTGTCAGTCGATTTTCCGCAACAAGCCGGAGACGCGGGTCAAGTTCAGCCTGATCAACCGCAGCAAGTCGATCCGGCTCGCGGAGCTGATCGACGAGGCGGAACTGCGCGAGCAACTGGATTATGCGCGCTCGCTGAAACTGTCGCGCGGGGAGAGTACCTGGCTGCGCGGCAACACGTTCTACGGCAAGCGGCAGATGTTCCGCTCGGATTTCATGGAGTGGTTCGAGGGCTATCAACTGCCGCCCTACCATCTGGAAAAGCGCGACGGGCAATATGAGCTGACCTTCGAGGGCAAGTGGCACGAGGTCATGCTCTGGGAGATCCCGGCGCTCGCGATCCTGATGGAATTGCGCGGGCGGGCGGTGCTCAACACGATGGGCCGTTTTGAGCTGCAGGTGCTCTACGCGCGCGCGATGACCAAGGTCTGGGAGAAGATCGGGGCGCTGCGCGAGCTGGACAACCTGCGGATCGCGGATTTCGGGACACGGCGGCGGCACAGCTTCCTGTGGCAGGACTGGTGCGTGCAGGCGATGCTCGAAGGCTTGGGCGACATCTCCGAAGGGGGCGCGTTCACCGGCACGTCGAACTGTCTGGTCGCGATGCGGCGCGACATCGAGGCGGTGGGCACCAATGCGCATGAGATGCCGATGGTCTATGCGGCGCTGACCGATAGCGATGCGGAACTGGCGAAGGCGCCTTACAAGGTGCTCGCCGATTGGCACGAGGAGCATGACGGCAACCTGCGCATCATCCTGCCCGACACCTATGGCACGAAGGGGTTCCTCGACCACGCGCCGGATTGGCTGGCGGGCTGGACCGGCATCCGCATCGATTCGGGCGATCCGGCGACGGGCGCGGAGATCGCGATCGACTGGTGGAAAGCGCGCGGCGAGGACCCGCGCCAGAAGCTGGTGATCTTCTCGGACGGGCTGACCGTCGACAAGATTCGCGAGTTGCACGCGCAGTTCGCAGGCCGGGTGAAGGTCAGCTTCGGCTGGGGCACGCTGCTGACGAACGACTTCCGCGGGCTGGTGCCGAATGACGCGCTCGCGCCGTTCAGCCTTGTCTGCAAGGCGGTCGAGGCCGACGGGCGCCCGACGGTGAAACTGTCGGACAATCCCGCGAAGGCGATGGGCCCGGAGGACGAGATCGCCCGCTACAAGCGCGTCTTCGAAGTCGGCCCGCAGCAAGCGATGAAGGTCATGGTCTGAGCGGTCAGGTGATCGCGTTCAGGATCAGGTAGACCACCGCCGAGAGCGCTGCCGAGGCCGGCACCGTGATGATCCACGCCGTGGCCACCGTCATCATATGCGAGCGGCGCACCAGAAGGCGGCGCTTGCGCTCTTCCGGCGGGACGGGCTTGCCCTTGCGGATGCCCAGCTCGCGCGCGCGTTTCTCGGCATGCCATTCGCGATAGAAGCCGACGCCGAAGATGCCGCCGACCGCGATATGGGTCGAGGAGACCGGCAGGCCCAGCCAGGAGGCCACAATCACCGTGATCGCCGCCGAGAGCGCCACGCAATAGGCGCGCATCGGGTTGAGCTTGGTGATCTCGTTGCCGACGAGGCGGATCAGCTTGGGTCCGAACAGGAGCAGGCCGAAGGAAATCCCCAGCGCGCCCACGGCCATCACCCAGAACGGGATGCCGACCTGCGCGGCAATATCGCCCTGCTCGACCGTGTGCACGATGGCCGCGAGCGGGCCGACCGCATTGGCGACGTCATTCGCGCCATGGGCGAAGCTCAGCAGCGCGGCAGAGACGACGAGCGGCAGGCCGAACAGCGTCTTGAGCGATTTCTTGCGGTTCTCCATCCCTTCGGATTGGCGGCGGATCATCGGGATCGTGACGAGCCATCCAATGGCACCGACGACGAGGCCGATCAGGACCGCTTCGACAATCGTGATCTTGAAGAGGTGCTTGAGACCCTTGAGCGCGAGATAGGCGGCGAAGGCCCCCGACATGATGCCGATCAGGATCGGCACCCATCGGCGCGCGGCGGCGATCTTGTCGTCGACATAGATCACCTTCGTCTTGATCAGCGCGAGGAAGGCGGCCGCGATCACGCCGCCCATCACCGGCGAGATCACCCAGCTTGCCGCGATCTTCGCCATCGAGACCCAATCGACAGCCCCGAAGCCCGCGGCCACGATGCCCGCGCCGACGACGCCCCCGACGATGGAATGGGTGGTCGAGACCGGCGCGCCGAGCCATGTCGCGAGGTTCAGCCACAGGGCCGCTGCCAGAAGCGCCGCCATCATCGCCCAGACGAAATGCCCGGAATCGGGCAAGGCGGTCGGATCGATGATGCCCTTCGCGACGGTTTTGACGACATCGCCGCCCGCGACGAGCGCGCCCAGACTTTCGAAGATGGCGGCGACGATCAGCGCCCCGATCAGCGTCATCGCACGCGAGCCCACGGCGGGGCCCATGTTGTTGGCGACGTCATTGGCGCCGATATTCAGCGCCATATAGGCCCCGATCGCAGCGGCGGCGATCACCACCAGTTGGCCGGGCTGCCCGCCCACCAACACGGCCGCCACCAGACCGACGAGCACGATGAAGGCCAGCGCGATCCCCGGCGCGACCATGCCGCGCGCCACGAATTGCCCGGCACTTTCGACGCGTCCGATCCGCTTGAGATCCTTGTCGAGCGTTTTCCACTGATTGACGCGGGACTCGTTGTCTTGATTGGCCACCGTCACGAACCTGTCATCTAATTGTCAGAACCCGCGCGGGGTAACGGGTTTGACCCGTTGTGACAAGGCGTTCGACGGCTTTCGGGGCTCAGAGCTTGCGCAAAAGCTTCTGCAGGCCCTCTTCCGCGACCAGCTTCGCGGCCTGCTTCGGCGCAAACCATTTGCGCTTGCGCTGATGCTCTTCGGGAAAGGACTTCATCAGGGTCTCGACCCGCATCGGGAAGACCACGACATCGGTGGGCGTGGCCAAGCCGCTATCGAGGATTTTGTCGTAGCGGAACGCCCCGGTGGGCTCCTTGTCGATCTTGCCGACGACCCCGGCTTCTTCCCATGCCTCCTGCTTGGCCGCGCCGGACAGCGAGCGGCCCCGCATCGGCCAGCCTTTCGGGATCACCCAGCGCCCGGTGTCGCGCGAGGTGATCAGAAGGACCTGGGTCTTGCCGTCTCGGATTCGCAGACAGAGCGCCCCCACCTGCAAAGAGGCGGGGCGATACCCCAGCAAGCCCTTCGCGACGGATTTCGCCCATTTCATCGACTGGTCTCCCATGGCGGCGTACGGTTCTCCAAATGCTGTGCAAGTTCAAGCGCACGTTCTAAATATAGTCTTTGGCGCGGATCGGAACCCGGTGCCCGGGTCACAATCCAGCCAGCAGACGCGAAGGCTCTCAGCGCCACGAAAAGCGGCAGCAGTGCCTCCTGATCGGGCGGAAGCGAACGCAGGCTGCGATAGCCCTCGACGATCCCCGCCGCCTGCTCGCCCCAAAGCGGGTCGCCCCAGCCCTGCACCAGCGCCGTCGCGAGGTCGTAAAGCCGGTAGCCCGGCCCGCAATCGTCGAAGTCGATCAGCGCCAGCCCGTCCGGGGTCGATAGCACGTTCTCACGCAGGCAATCGGCGTGGATCGGGCCGTAATCCTGTGCCTGTGCCAGCAGCGCACGCGCAAGATCGCGGCCCGAAGACAGCGTTGCGGCCTCAACTTCCGAAAGCTGAGGATGTTCCCAGAAACGTCCCCAAAGCGGATGCTCCCCCAGAAACCCCTCGCCATCCCACGGGTTCCGGTCGAACCCGTCGGGCGGGGCGGCATCGCTGCTGATATGCAGCTGCGCGATAAGGCGGCCCAGCGCATGAGCCTCGGCGCGCACCGCCTCGGGCGTGCCGGAAAGCGGCTGATCGCCCGCGCCGATCGCCGCGCCATCCAGCCATTCCACGCAGGAGGTCACGCGGTTGCGCACGCTGCCCGTCAGCGCCCCGTTCAGCGCACGCACCGGGCGCGGTACCGGCATCCCCTGATCGGCAAGGCTTTCGCACCAGCGCAACTCGGCCTCGATCCCTTCGCGGCCCTGATAGCCGGGACGGTGCAGCCGCAGCGCGACATGGCGGCCATCCTTCAGATGCGCCTCGAAGACGATATTCTCGCGGTTCTTCACCAGACGCGGCGGCGCGCTCGTTTGCCCCCAAAAATAGAGGGCGGAGTCCGCCATCGCCTGTGCGGTCTCGTCCGAAATCATGCAGGAAGCTCCTCGAAACTTTGCGCAAGTTTCTCCAGCATTTCATCGGCATCGGCCTGATTGAAGACCATCGGCGGGCGGATCTTGAGAATATGTTGGGCCCGCCCCACCCGGCCCATCAAGACATGGCGCTCGCGCATCGCCTCGACGATCCGGCCCGCGCCTTCGCTGGCGGGTTCGCCGTCTTGCGCAAGTTCGATCCCGAGGAAAAAGCCCAAGCCGCGCGCTTCGGCAATCAGCGGATGGGACAGCTCGCGCAGCCCTTGCAGAAGGTAGTCGCCGACCTGCGCCGCGTTTTCCTGCAAGCCTTCGTCTTCGATCACCCGCAAGGTCTCCATCGCCGCGGCGACCGAGACGGGATTGCCGCCGAACGTGTTGAAATAGCCGAAGGCCTCGCGGAAGCCGGCCATCACATCGGGCTTCGCCACCAAGCCCGCGACCGGATGACCATTGCCCATCGGCTTGCCCATCGTGACCACGTCGGGCGTGAAGCCCAGCCATTCGTGGCCCCAGAAATGCGAACCGATCCGGCCGAAACCCGGCTGCACCTCGTCGCTCAGGATCAGGCCGCCCGCGCGGCGGATCACCTCGACCGTCTGGTCGAGGAAACCAGGCGCGATGCCGGGCATCCCTTCATTGGCGAAGATCGGGCAGAGCATGAAGCCCGCGAAGCCGTGGCCGCTCTCTTCCAGCTCGGCGATCGCTTGGGCCACATTCGCCGCAAAGGCCTCGGGCTGCGCTTCCAGCGATCCGCCCAGAGGCGCAAGACTGTCGGGCGCGGGCACCCGGCGGATATGGTCCGGCCAGCCCCCGATCGGCGGGCGCCGCGTGGAGAGATGCGCCACGGCGGTGGTGTTGCCGTGATAGGTGTTGTCGGTCGCGATGAAGCCGCGCTTGCCGGTCACCGCCTGCGCCATGCGCAGCGCGACGTCGTTGGCCTCGGACCCCGTGCAGGTCATCAGAAGCTGGCCGTCAAAGCCGAACTTGCCCAGCAGCGCCTCGGCATAATCGAGGATGCCTTCATGCAGATAGCGGGTGTGGGTGTTGAGCGTGGCGGCCTGTTCGCAGATCGCCTTCACGATGCGCGGATGGCAATGGCCGCAATGGGCGACGTTGTTATAGGCGTCGAGGTAGCGCTGGCCGTCGGCGTCGAAAAGCGAGCTGCCCTCTCCCCGCACGATCTCGACCGGGCGCGCATAGAAGGTCGGCACGTTCGGCCCCAGAAGCCGTTCGCGCCGCGCCAAAAGATCATTCCCCATCCGAGACCTTCCCGCGCAGCGCTTTCTTCTCGCCGTGAATCGCCTTCGCCTTCAGCCGCCGCTTCTTCGAGCCGAGCGTGGGCCGGGTCGGGATCCGCTTCTTGGGTTTTTCGCAAGCCTTGCGGATCATCTCGGCGAGGCGGTCGCGCGCGATCTCGCGGTTGCGGGCCTGACTGCGCGTGTCCTGCACCAGCAGCAGAAGCGCGCCGTCGCTGGTCCATCTGCGCCCCGCGATCCGGCGCAGGCGGTTCTTCACCGCTTGCGGCAGATGCGGCGAGCGTTCGGCCTCGAAGCGCAGCTCCACCGCAGTCGAGACCTTGTTCACATTCTGCCCCCCCGGACCTTGCGCCCGGGTGAAGGTTTCGGTGATTTCCCAATCCTCGATGGTTATCTGATCGTTGATCCGCAGCATGGGCCACAAGCTAGCTCACGCTGCGAAAAACGAAAGCCCCCTTTACCCCGCCAGCAACCGCGCCCCGTCATGGCCGGTGATGCGCACGGTCATCAGCGTACCTTCGGGCTGGTCGTTCTCGAATGCCACCTCGGCAAAGCCTTCGGTGCGCGCGACACGCGGGGTCTCGGTCAGCACGCGCTGTTCGGTGCCGACCTGCGCGTCGAGATGGGCGGCAAGCGCGGCCTCGCCCTTCGCGCGCAGCCGGGCCGCGCGCTCCTTGACAATCGGGCCCTTCACGGCGGGCATCCGCGCGGCGGGGGTGCCCTTGCGCGCGGAATAGGGAAAGACATGCAGGAAGGTCAGCCCGCAATCATCGACGAGCCGCAGGGAGTTCTCGAACATCTCCTCGGTCTCGGTCGGGAAGCCCGCGATGATGTCCGCGCCGAAGACGATGCCGGGGCGCAGCTTGCGCGCTTCCTCGGTAAAGGCAATGGCGTCGTCGCGCAGATGACGGCGCTTCATCCGCTTGAGGATCATGTCGTCGCCCGCCTGAAGGCTGAGATGCAGATGCGGCATCAGGCGCGGCTCACTCGCGATCGCCAGCATCAGGTTCTCATCGGCCTCGATCGAGTCGATGGAAGAGATGCGCAGGCGCGGCAGATCGGGCACGAGGCGCAGGATTCGCATCACCAGATCGCCCAGACGCGGCTCGCCCGGCAGGTCGGCACCCCAGGAGGTCAGATCGACCCCGGTCAGGACGACCTCGTTGAAGCCGCGATCCACGAGGCGCTTGATCTGCTCGACCACGACGCCCGCCGGGACGGAGCGCGAATTGCCGCGGCCGAAGGGGATGATGCAGAAAGTGCAGCGGTGATCGCAGCCGTTTTGCACCTGCACATAGGCGCGGTGGCGGCCGAACCCGTCGATCAGGTGACCGGCGGTCTCCTTCACCGACATGATGTCGTCGACCATGACACGCTCGGTCTCGCCGATGAAATCGGGGCCTTGCGGGGCGAGCTGCGCCCAGGTATCGGCCTGCATTTTCTCGTGATTGCCGATGATCTTGGTGACCTCGGGCATCGCCGCGAAGGTGTCGGGCTCGGTCTGCGCGGCGCAGCCGGTCACGATCACCGGCACGTCCGGGTTCTCGCGCGAGAGACGGCGGATCTCCTGCTTGGCCTTGCGCACGGCCTCGGCGGTCACGGCGCAGGTATTGACGACCACGGCCCCTTCGAGCCCGGCGCCTGCAGCCAATTCCTTCATCGCCTCCGTCTCATAGGCATTGAGACGGCAGCCGAGGGTCGAGAAAACGGGCGGTTTCATATCGCGTCCAGAAAATCTTGGGTGAGGGTCGCATCGAAGACATGCGCGGTGGGGCCGGTCATCCAGACGCCATCGTCGCGCCAGTCGATCTCCAGCTGACCGCCATCGACATCGACGAGGACGTGCTTGCCGGTCAGCCCGCGCAGATGGGCCGCGACGGCGGTGGCACAGGTGCCCGAGCCGCAGGCCAGCGTGATGCCCGTGCCGCGCTCCCAGACGCGCATCCGCAGATGGTCGGGGCCGATCACGCTGGCGAATTCGACATTGGTGCGCTCGGGGAACAGGGGATCATGCTCGATCACCGGGCCTTGGCGATCAACTTCGACCGCCTCGGCATCGTCGACGAAGAAGACGCAATGCGGGTTGCCCATGCCGACCGCGATCGGGTCGCCGCCCAGCGGCAGATGCGCCGGATCGATGCCGGGCAGAATCGGAATTTGCGCCGCTTCGAGAATCGGCGCGCCCATATTGACCGAGACCATTCCGTCCTCGCGCCGCATCGCGGCAAGCTCGCCCCGTTCGGTCAGAAGCGTGACATCGGTCCGGTCGAGCTGACGCATCATGTAATCGCTCACGCAGCGAGTCGCATTCCCGCAAGCGCCGGCCCGCGTGCCGTCGGAATTCCAGAATTCGAGTGTGAAATCAGCCCCTTGTGCAGGGCGGATCACGGCAAGCTGGTCGAATCCCACGCCGCGATGCCGATCTCCGAGCGCACGCGCGAGCGCAGGCGTAACCGGATCGTCGCCCTCACGGGCGTCGATCACGACGAAGTCATTGCCGAGCCCATGCATCTTCATGAAGGGCAGTCCGCTCTCTGTGCGCTTTGTATTCATGGCGCGCGATATACGCCCGCGCCAAGGTTTTTTCCAGATGTGCAATTTTTGTGAATTTTATGCCTTGACCCCCCCGGCGGGGGTTTGTAGAGACGCGCCCTGTGATGGGCCGTTAGCTCAGTTGGTAGAGCAACTGACTTTTAATCAGTGGGTCGCAGGTTCGAATCCTGCACGGCTCACCATCACCCTCAGAAACCCGGGCTTCGGCCCGGGTTTTTGCGTTTCTGGGCCTGCGGTTACGCGATGCGCCCCCAGCGTCAGAAATAACTGCGCACCAAGGCCCCCGAGAGCAGCACCCAGCCGTCGGCCACCACGAAAAAGGCGAGCTTGAACGGGAGCGCCACGACTGCGGGCGGCACCATCATCATCCCCATCGACATCAGAACCGCCGAGACGACGAGGTCGATGATCAGAAACGGCAGGTAAACGAGGAAGCCGATCTGGAAGGCACGGGTGACTTCGGACAGCATGAAGGACGGCACGAGGGTCGAGAGCGGCGCGCCCTCGAGGCTTTCCGGCGCGGGCGTGCCGCTGCGCAGTTCGGCCAAGGCTGCGAAAGTGTCGGGATTGGTGCGCCCGGCCATGAAGGCGCGGAAAGGCTCGATCCCCTTGGTGAACGCTTCCTGCCAGTCGATCGCACCGTCGATCAGGGGCTGGCCCGCGACGCGCCAACTCTCAAGGAAGACCGGCTCCATGATGAACCATGTCAGGAAAAGCGCGAGGCTGATGATCAGCATATTCGGCGGCGATTGCTGCAACCCGAGAGCTTGGCGCAGAATCGACAGCACCGTGACGATGAACGGAAAGGCCGTGACCATGATCGCGAGCCCGGGCGCGAGGCTGAGCAGCGTGATCGCCGCAATGATCAGCAAGGAGCGGCCCGCGAGGCTGTCGCCCTCCCCCACAGAGAGCGTAATGTCCTGAGCCTGCGCGGGCAGCGCCGCGAGCGCTAAGGTTAATGCCGCGAGGGGGACGAGCCAAAGCGCAGGCAGGCACGACTTGGCGGTGTCGGGAGAGTTCGGGCGGGGACGCATTTCACAACCCGTTTTGCAGATCGGCCACCTCGGTAAGCCGCACCGCAAGCTGCCCGTCGCTGCCCGTCGCTGCCATCGATCTCAGTCAACTCGCCGCGCGCGATCAGCTTGTCCCCGACATAGAGTTCCACCGGGTCCTCCACTTTCCGGTCGAGCGGCAGCACGGCGTCACGCTTCAGGCGCAGCAAATCGCGCACCAGCGGGCGGGCCTTGCCGACCGAGATGGTGATCTCGATCGGGACCTGCGTGAAGGGGTTGGCGGTCGAAGCGTCCGGCGCGGTCTCATTCATCGGGCTTGTCCTTCGCGGTGGCGGTGAAATAGGTCGTGCCGCACGCGAAATGGCGGCGATGACGGCGTCGAGATCGACGCGGGTCTCGGTATCGGCGAAGCGCAGATAGACCTGGCCTTCGCCAAGGCTAGGCTCTGCCGCGAAAACGAGCGGCAAGTCTGCACGTGGCGCGAGCGCCTCTTGAACCTGCGGCAATGCGGTCGGATTACCGACCACCGTGATCGGCGTCGCGCAGAGACCCTCGGCAATCGGCATCAACTGCTCGGCCACGACGGGGCCAAGCGACGCGCGCGCAAGCTCGGGCAACAGCTTGCCGCAGATCTCGATCAGAAGTGGCTCGAGCGCGTCAAGCATGTGCTGGCGCGCTTCGTGATAGGTGAAGCCCAGCGCCTGAAGGTTGCGCCCGAGATCGGCGTGCAGTCGCGCGGTTTCGGCATTTTGCGCAGCAACGGCATCGTCCCACCCGGCCTGATATCCGGTCTCGAAGGCGGCAAGTTTGGCCTCTTCCAACTCGGCCGGCGCGAGCGCGATTTCACCCGCCTCTGCCGAGTTGGGCTCAAAGGATTCCAGTTTCAGCCTTTGCCCCATCATGTTTTCTCCGACGGCTCTTCCATCCAGCTACGCAGGATTTCGACGGTTTCCGCCTGCCGCTCCTCGATCATCTTCTTCAATCGGTCGACGGGATCGGCGGGTCGGTCGACGTCGAAATCCGCCTGTGTCGCCATCGGCAGGTCACCGAGGTCGAAATCGGAGACAAGCTGCATATTCATGTCGGGCATGTCTCCGTCGTCGATCTCACCGGTGAGCGCCGTCGACGCCGTGGTGCCCTCTTCCGAAGCGCTGGGCGCGGGCAACTCCGCCGCGCCTGCACGCGATTTCTGCAGCAGGATCGGGCGCGCGACGAAAAGACCAAGCACGAGCGCGACGATCGCAAGGACCGCGATCTGGATGATCTGCGTCAGATCGAGCGCCATGCTGTCGATGAAGCCGGGCCCTGCGACGGTTCCCGCCTCTGGCAGCGCCTCGAACTGCATCGACCGCAGGGTGATCACGTCCCCGCGCGCCTCATCGAACCCGACCGCCGAGGCGACGAGTTCGCGCAGGTCGGCCAGCTCGGCATCGCTGCGTGGCTCCCAGCTTGGCGTTCCATCCGGGTTGGTCCCGCGCACCCCATCGACGAGCACGGCCACGCTGAGCCGCTTGAGTGCGCCGGGCGCACGCAGCAATTCGCGCCGCGTCTCCGACACTTCGAAATTGGTGCGCGCGCGGGTCTCGCTCGTGCGGCTTTGCGATTTGCCGGTCTCGCCGGTGCCGTTATCGGGCAGATTCGAGGCCACGGTCGTCGCCGGCGGCGTGGTCGAGTCGGAGGTCTTCGAGGTCTCCGACGTATCGGTGGAAATCGCCACGCGCCCCTCCGGATCGAAGCGCCTTTCGGTGATCGCCTCGCGCTCTGTCGCGGTGTCGAGCGCCACTTCGACCACGACGTTTCCGGGCCCCACACGCGCCTCGAGCAGCCGTTCGACATTCTGCTTCAACGCTTGGGCGCGATCCTCCCCACTGCCGGGCAGCGCGGGATTGTCGTTAAAGGGGATGAGCCCCCGCGCCGAGTCGATCACCGAGACATCTTCGGGCGTCATGCCGGTCACCGCCGAGGCCACGAGGTAGCGCACCGCCTTCGCCTGTGCGCCGCTCAACCCCCCGAGCGTCGGCGTAATCGTCACCGAGGCGGTCGGCTCGGGCGTCCCGCGAAACGGCATATTCGTCGGATGCGCAATATGCACCCGTGCCGATCGGATCGACGGCACGGCGGCGATCGTTCGCGCCAGTTCCCCCTCTTTCGCGCGCCAATAGGCCGCGTCGAACATCTGCGAGGTCGTGCCGAAACCCGACAGCGAATCGAGCAGTTCATAGCCCGCCCCGCCGCTTGCGGGCAGACCTTGCGACGCAAGCGTCATCCGCAATTCGTCGCGCTGCGGTGCGGCCACGAAAATCGAATCGCCACGCACCTCATAGGCCACGCCGCGCTGTTCGAGCGCCGAGATCACCTCCCCCGATTCCGCACTGCCAAGCCCCGCGTAAAGCAGCGCAAACGTCGGCTTCGACGCGATCGACCCGATGGCGAAAACCGTGGCGATCATGGCGATCACCCCAAAAACTGCGGCGAGTTTCCTGCGCATATCCAGGCCGGCCCAAGTGTCGATGAGTTGCTGCAAGACGAACCTCCAAAGAGCGGGCGTTCTACCCGAGCGTCGCAGGCACCTTCCCTTAATGCGATTAACAATCGGTTAGTCCGACTCGGGTATTCCAAGTCTCGAACCGCAACAGCGAGGCCCCTATGACGGACGCCACTGCCGAGGCCGAAGAGCCACCGAAGAAAAAGTCCAAGCTGATGCTCGTGATTGGTCTCGTGCTCATGCTTCTTCTGGGCGGCGGGGGCTTCTATGCGGTCTATTCGGGGCTGATTCTCGCGCCTCCGGACACGGCGCACGGCGCCGCCGGGCCGGAGGCGCCCACGCCCGAGGCCCTTCCCGATATCGCCTATGTCGCACTCGAACCGCTTTCAGTCACGCTGAGCGGGGCATCCGCACGCCATCTGCGCTTCGCGGCCGAGCTTGAGGTGCCCAGCGCCTATCAACACGACGTGGAGCTTTTGAAGCCGCGCGTGATGGATGTGCTGAACGGGTATTTACGCGCGGTCGATGTCAGCCTTCTGGAGGATCCAAGCGCGATGATGCGCCTGCGCGCGCAGATGTTGCGGCGGGTGCAACTGGTCACCGGAGACGGGCGCGTGCGCGACCTTCTGGTCATCGAATTCGTGCTGAACTGAGGGGAGAGAGCAATGCAATTCCTTGCCGAAATCACATCCGGACTCGCGGCCTTGGCGGCGGCGATTTATTGCTTCGTGCTCGCGCGCAGGCTCAAGCGGTTCAATCAGCTCGAGACCGGGATGGGCGGGGCGATCGCCGTGCTGTCCGCACAGGTCGATGACATGACGCGAGCGCTCGAGCGGGCGCAGGCGACCGCGGGCACATCCGAGCGGCAATTGCGCGCCCTGACGGAACGTGCGGAAGCAGGTGCGGAGAAGCTCGAACTGCTTCTGGCCTCCCTGCACGATCTGCCCGAGGACGGAGAACCGCGCCGCCGTGTGCTGCGCCGACGGCATCGGGAAACGGATATGGAGGCGGCGCAATGAGCCGTCTGCCCAAGCGCAAACCTGGCCGTCGCAAATCCCGCCCGGGCCGCGGTGCGCTCTGGATCATAGCCGCGCTTTTCGGCCTGTCCGGCGGAGTGCAGCTTGCTCAATTCGGAGCCTGGGCGCGCGAGGCGACCGGCCCTGCGCATGAGACCGAAGCGGCGAAACCGGAAAACGATTGCATCGACGACGCGGGATTCATGGCTATGCTTGCCGATCTCAAGGTGCGAGAGGCGAAACTCGTCGAACAGGAAGGGCTGTTGAGCGACCGCCGAAATGCGCTCGCTCTCGCGGAAACCCGGTTGGAAGCGCGGCTGAATGATCTCGTTGCGGCGGAAGAGGCGCTGTCCAAGACCGTGGCCGTGGCAGATGGCGCGGCCGAAAAAGATGTCGGAAAGCTCGTCACCCTTTACGAGAACATGAAGCCGAAACAGGCCGCCCCGCTTTTCGCCGAAATGGACCCGAATTTCGCCGCAGGTTTTCTCGCCCGGATGCGCCCCGCCGCGGCCGCGGCAGTGATGGAAAGCCTCGAGCCGAAAACCGCCTATGCGATCAGCGTCCTGATGGCGGGCCGCAACGCGGGCGCGCCCCGCGACTGAGCCAGACGTTAAGGGTCTTGGGCATTTCTTAAACCGAATCATTCAAAGTCGCCCAAGAGAAACGGAAGGGGCTTTCCATGATCGGCATCATCGGCATCGTGATCATCTTCGCGATGGTTTTCGGCGGCTATGTCGCGGCGGGCGGAAAGATGGGGATCATCCTGAAATCCCTGCCCTTCGAGATGATCATGATCGGCGGCGCGGCTGTGGGGGCCTTCGTTCTGTCGAACGACATGGCCTCGATCAAGCACACGCTGAAGGATGTCGGAAAGGTTTTCAAAGGCCCGAAATGGAAGCCCGACGACTACCGCGATCTTCTTTGCCTCTTGTTCGAACTGATCCGGCTTGCCCGGCAGAACCCCGTCGCGATCGAAGAGCATATCGAAGACCCGGAAAATTCCTCGATCTTCGGGAAATATCCGAAAATCCTGCACGATCACGAGGCGATCGACATCATCTGCGATACGATGCGATCGGCTTCGATGAACTACGACGACCCCATGCAGGTGGAAGAGGTGCTCGATAAGCAGCTCGAGGCGAATTACCACCACGCCATGCATTCGAGCCACGCGATGCAGTCGGTTGCCGACGCGATGCCCGCGCTCGGGATCGTCGCGGCGGTGCTCGGGGTCATCAAGACCATGGGGTCGATCGACCAGCCCCCCGAAATTCTCGGCAAGATGATCGGCGGCGCGCTTGTCGGGACCTTTCTCGGCGTGTTCCTCGCCTACGGGTTCATCGCCCCATTCGCGAGCCGGATGAAGGGGGTGATCGACGAAGACAGCCACTTCTACAAACTGATCCGCGAGGTGTTGATCGCCAACCTGCACAATCACGCAACCAATATCTGCATCGAGGTTGGTCGCCAGAACACACCCCACCACATTCGCCCAAGCTTCTCCGACCTCGAGGAGGCCTTGAAGTCGGTGAAATCGGAGGCGGCATGAGGTTCTGGATCGCGCTTCTTTTTCTGCTGCCCTTCACTCCGGCTTATGCCACGCCAATTCCGGTCAAATCGGGCGAGCATGACGGCTTTTCCCGCCTCGTGGTCTATCTACCCGCATCGGCCAGTCGGGCCCTTGCTCCCGTAGATGAAGGAGTTCGCCTCGCGACCGACGCATCAGATCCGCAATATGCGATTCAAAACGTGTTCGAGTTGATCCCGCGTGACAGGTTGAAAGCACTTATCGCAGAGCCCGATGGCACGCTTCTTCTGAGACTCGCACCCGGAATCATTCCCGAAACCTTTACTCTCGAAAGCGGTGCATTCGTCATAGACCTCAAGGATGCACCGCCAGATCAAGCCGCGCTGGCGCCAGCTGCGGCAGTACGCGATCGGGCCAAATCTTCGCCAACGAATGCGCCGCGGCCATCCTCCCCGCCCCGGCACAGAACCGTTCAGCCTGTCGCGATTGGACGGGACTATCTCGACCTCTTCTGGCAGCCACCGCATATGCGCGAAACCACCGCAGCGCCGGTGACGATCTCGGATGGCGCGCCCAAACCGCAAATCCCGCCGAAACCGGATCCGCGACTTGATGGCATTGAAGAGAGCCTCTTACGCCAGGTTTCGCGGGCGGCATCGCAGGGACTCGTCTCGGCTCAGGTGAAGCCTTCAGAGGCCCGGCCCCCAAAAAGCGGGCAACAAACAAACTCTCCTGCAAACGAGACGACCACGGAGAGCGCTGACGATCCGATGGGTCCTCCCGCGCCGGCACTGCCGCCGCATCTCGCCGTCGATTCGATGACCGTGATCGATCGCGATCATCTCGTCACGCCACCCCAGACGCAGCTGGAGGTATCCGAGTGCCCTCCCGATCGATATTTCGACCTCGCGAGCTGGATCGACGAGCGCCCGGCCTTCGCGCAGATCAGCGATGCACGCCGTGATCTCTTGGGCGAATTCGACGTCCCCAACCCGCGTAAGGTGATGGCTTTGGCAAGACTATACATTGCCTTCGGTTTCGGGACGGAGGCCCGCGCGCTTTTGCGCGACATGGCTAAGGATGGTCCTAGCAAAGATGCTCTGCTCTTTGTCGGATCGGTTCTCGATCAGGACCCCGCCGCGGCTGCATCGCCGCTCGCGCGGCTCACAGATTGCGATGGTGCGGTCGCGCTTTGGGCTTTCCTTGCATCAGACCCGCCGCCCGAAAAACGAGATGTCGCATTCGCCGCGCTTCGCCGAAATTTCGAAGCACTTCCGGTGGATCTGCGACGGTCTCTGGCGCCAAACCTTGTGGCTAGGCTCACGCAGATTGGGGCCGCAGATGTGGCACGCTCTCTCGAACCCGCGGTCAGCCGAATAACCACGGAGGATCGAACTGCGCTTGATACAGTGGAGGCGGAAATCCAAGCGAAAGAAGCGGATCCACAAGCTTTGGGTAACCTTGAGGCGCTTTCGAAGACGAATTCAGAGCAGGGGTTGCGCGCGTTGATCCTATGGCTCAACGGCCAGATCGATGCGGGCGGAGAAGTCGATCCGGCAGCTCTCGCCAATGCTGAGGCGCTCGCATTCGAACTCGCCAAAGCGCCGGAGGCACCGGAGTTGCGGCGCATCGCTGCGATCGGGCACGCCGCGAATTCCGAATTTCCTAAAGCTTTTGAGATTTACGCCGATGCGGCCACAATCGCGGACCCAAACGGCACGCTCGCGGCAACATTCACGCGGTTGGTTGGTCAATCCAGCGACGCGGTTTTCCTTCGCACCCTCTACGACGAATTGCCACTTGCCGAGGAAGTCGCACAGATACCGAACCTGCGACAAGAATTGGCCGGACGCGCAATCTCTCTGGGAATGCCGGCAGTCGCCGTGCGCCTCCTCGGCAAGGCCGCGCCATTGACGGAGCAGGACAAAACGCTGCTCGCTCGGGCAGCGCTTCTTGAAATGGACCCTGCAGCTGCTCTCGCACACCTGAAGGACCTCGGCGGTCAGCGAGTCGAGCAACTCCGGGCGGAGGCTTTATCCCGGCTCGGTCGACACGACGACGCGCGCGCCGCCTATCTGCGTGCGGGGAATCCAAAAGATGCGCGCGCACAATCCTGGCATAAGGGCGACTGGTCAAACCTGGAGACTTCGCCCGACGCGGTGGAGAAGCAGTTTTTAGAAACCTTCGGTGCGGAGCCTTCACCTGGGACGGATGTCCAAGGGGGCCCGATCACTCAGGCGCGCAGCCTGTTGGAGCGAAGCCAAGCCGAGCGGGAAACGCTGTCGAAAATGCTCGAGCGCCTTGCCCTGCCGACCGCACAGGAATGACGTGCCGAAACGGCGCAAACGGTTTCTAAATCTTTGGCCGCTAGGTCTGGGTTTGCAAGAATTGCACTACAAAGGGAAAATCCCATGCCTTGGTTTCGGCGGGCTCTCTATGTCCTCTGTCTAACCCTCGTTCCGCTATCCGCGGCGGGGCAACCCCAGCTATGCGAGGCCGCCGCGAAGCAAGCCTCGCGCGAAAGCGGCGTTCCTTACGCGGTGCTCATGGCGATCTCGCTAAATGAGACCGGACGAAAAGGCGCGGGTGGCTTCGAGCCGTGGCCTTGGACCGTGAATATGGAAGGCGCTGGGCATTGGTTCGAGAGCCGGGATTTGGCGCTCGCTTACGTTTTCAAGGAATTCAAACGCGGCGCACGAAGCTTCGACATCGGCTGCTTCCAGATCAATTTCAAATGGCACGGGCGACATTTTTCATCGATCGAAGACATGTTCGACCCGTTGGAAAATGCTCGATACGCGGCGCAATTTCTGAAAACGCTCTACGCAGAAAGCGGTGACTGGAAGAAGGCGGCGGGCGCCTATCACTCGCGCACGCCCAAGCATGCGAACAGCTATTCGACACGCTTTGCCCGGTTTTACGCGAAACTCGCGGGCAGGAGCGGCCCGAAAGACGTGATGACCACTTCCGCCGCCGCGGCCAGTCCATTGCCTGATATTCCCGACATCGTGCTGGCACAAAGCGCGTCCCAAGCACAACGCCGAGGGAACCGCTATCCGCTCCTGCTCAGATCGAAAGACGCAAAGCCGCCCCGGCCGGGCGGTGCCCCGGGCGCCTCCCTGTTCGCGCATGCCGCGCGGAAAGCGCGAGGGATGTGATGGCGACCCCGCTCGTGCAACGCGCGTTTCAGCCAACGATCCTGTTGGCACTCGCGCTGATGGCGGTCATCGCGATGATGATCCTTCCGGTGCCCTCCTGGATCCTCGACATTGGTCTCGCGACCTCTTTCGCCCTCGCGATCCTGATCTTCACCGTCACCCTGTTCATCGAACGTCCGCTCGATTTCTCCGCCTTTCCCACCATTCTCCTTGCGACGCTCATGCTGCGGCTGTCGCTCAACGTCACCTCGACGAAACTCATTATAGGAAACGGGCATACGGGTACGGGTGCGGCGGGCGGCGTTATCGAAGGGTTCGCGAATTTCATCATGAGCGGCTCGGTCCTGATCGGGCTGGTCGTGTTCTGCGTGATTCTGATCGTGAATTTCATCGTGATCACCAAAGGTGCGGGGCGCATGGCCGAGGTCGGCGCACGCTTTGCCCTCGACGCGATGCCGGGCAAGCAGCTCGCGATCGACAGCGACATGAATGCAGGCGCCATCGACCATGCCGAGGCGCGAGAGCGGCGCGAACGCGAGCAGGCGGAAACCACCTTTTTCGGCTCGCTCGACGGGGCATCGAAATTCGTCAAAGGGGACGCGGTTGCCGGGCTGTTAATCACGATGCTCAACCTCGTGGTCGGGCTGCTTATCGGCACCATCGTGCATGGAATGCCGCTCGATCGCGCGCTCGAGACCTATGCGATCCTCACGGTCGGCGACGGCCTCGTCAGCCAGATACCGGCGGTCATCATCTCGATCGCAGCGGCCATCTTGCTGTCGCGCGGCGGGGCGAAAGGCTCCACCGATCTGGAGTTGTTCCGCCAGCTTGGTAAATATCCGGCCGCCCTGACAACCGTTGCGGTCTTGATGGCGCTATTCGGTCTCGTGCCGGGCCTCCCCTTCGTGCCTTTCACCGCGGGGGCCGTCATCCTCGGCACGGCGGCCTATATGCTGCGGCGCGCCGAACGGGCGCGTGCACGGCGCGAGGCGATGAAAATGCCCGCGCCAGAGACCGGGCCGAAGCAGAAATCCATGGGTGACGTGCTCGACATCGACGATATCCATGTCGAATTCGCCCCGGATCTGGTCAAGATGGCGCTCGATCCGGCGACGGGTCTGGACGCGCGCATCTCCAACATGCGCAATCATGTCGCGGCGAATTTCGGATTGATCCTCCCCGAAATTCGGCTGACCGACGACGCCACGCTGCCGCCCGGTCACTATCGCATCCGGGTTCAGGGGGTGGAGCAGGCACGCGATCGGCTGATGCCGGAGCATGTTCTTGCGCTGATCGCGGACAATCGCGAATTCCTGCCAGACGGCGAGGAGGTCCGCGAACCGGTGTTCCACGCGCCCGCGCTTTGGGTGCCCGCCCATCAGCAGGAAGACGCGGCGCTCGCTGGCTCGACGGTGGTCGGGCCGACGGAGGTGCTCGCGACACATCTTCTCGAAGTGATCAAGGCGAATTTCTCGCGACTGATGACATTGCGGGCGCTGCGGCGGCTGCTCGACGAAGTCGCGAACCTCTCCGACCCGACACGCGCACAGGCCAATCGACGCGTTCTCGACGAGCTCATTCCCGACAAGGTGCCGATCGATCTTCTGCTTTCGGTGTTAAGGCTACTGCTCGATGAACGGGTCTCGATCCGCAACCTTCTGCTGATCGTCGAGGCAATCTCGGAGGCGCGCCACCTGCAAAGCCCCGAGCAGATCTGCGAACATGTACGGCAACGCCTCGGCTTTCAGCTCGTCGCCGATCTGCGTCGCGAGGACGGCACGATCCCCCTGATCCAACTGGCGCCCGATTGGGAAGAACGCTTCGGAAAATACACGATCGGGGGCGAGGCGAGCAGCGATGTCGCCTTGCCACCTGACCTGTTCAACAAGCTGGCGGCGAATATCGCAGAGAAACTCGCCGGGGCGGCTCAGGCGGGGACCTTCCCGGCACTGGTCTCTTCAGGGCGCAGGCGGCGGTTCTTGCGCACGGTCATCAACGCGAAAGGGCTGAACGCGCCGGTCCTGAGCTACGAAGAAATCGGCCTGGAAGCGCGGCCCGCGATGGTCGGACAGGTCCCCGCATGACCCCACCGCTTCTCGATCTGCTCAGCGAGATCCTGCAACAAGCACGAAGCTTTTTGTTCATAGGTTTCATTGTCTTGCTGCGGGTGTGCGGGATTGTCGCCATGGCTCCTGGCTTTGGCGAAACGAGCCTGCCGGCGCGGATCAAGACCGGGGTCGCACTCGCGATAACCCTGGTGACGATTCCGGCCGTCGCACCGACGCTCGCCAGTTTCGACCAGGGGACGGCTTTGCCGCTTTGGCTGGCCTCGGAAATCGCGATCGGCCTCTTTCTTGGCTTCGGATTGCGCGCCTTTGTCTTCGCTCTGCAAATCGCAGGCACAATGGCGGCGCAGTCGAGTTCGCTCTCCCAGCTGCTCGGCGGAATGGGCGGGGAGCCGCAACCCGCAATCGGGAACCTCCTGCTGATCGCCGGGATCGCGGTGCTGATGAGCCTCGGATTTCACGTCCAGCTCATCGAGTTTCTGATCGGAACCTATCAGGTGTTACCGGTGGGCGAATGGCCCGATCCGGATGCGCTGCGGCGCTGGGGCGTCTCGGGTGTCGCGCATGCGTTTTCGCTCGCCTTCAAGCTCGCCGCCCCCTTCGCGGTCACCGGGCTGATCTACAACGTCGCACTTGGTGCAATTAACCGAGCCATGCCGCAGCTCATGGTCGCGTTCGTCGGCGCCCCGGCGCTCACGGCAGGCGGTCTGATCCTGCTTGCCCTATGTGCGCCCACCGCCATCGCGATCTGGCGCGAAGCGGTCATGACCTTCCTCGGCAACCCGTTCGGAGCGGTACGATGAGCGAAGACGAAGCCGGCGAAAAGGAATTCGACCCGACACCGCATAAGCTGGACGCGGCACGGCGCAAGGGCGATCTGGTGCGCTCGACCGAGATTTCCGTGGCCGCCGTCTATGGCAGTTTTCTCGCGACGCTGCTCGGCCTTGGTATCTACAGCGTGACGCGGTTCGGCATTGGGGCGATGGCGATGCTGGATCGCGCCGATGAGATGGCCGCGCAGTTTCTTGGTGGCGGGACGGCCTTGGGCGGGCGGATCATCGGCACGCTGCTCGTGCCGCTCGCGCCGTTTTTCGTGGTACCGATGATCGCCGCGCTCGTCGCCTACTGGGCACAACGCGCGATCGTGGTCGCGCCCGACAAGATCCAGCCAAAGCTCAGCCGGATCAATCCGCTGAAAAATGCTGCGCAGAAATTCGGACGCAGCGGGCTGTTCGAATTCGCCAAGAGCGCGACGAAACTCGCGGTGATCGCGACGATTCTTTTCATTTACCTCAGGGCACGCGCCGATCTGATTTTGCTCACGCAGCATCTCGAATCGGTGCAGATCGTGGGGCTGCTGTTTCGGATGATCGCCGAGTTTCTGATGATCGTCACCGCCCTCGCCGCCACGATGGGCGCGATCGATTATCTTTGGCAGCGGTCCGAATTCCTGCGCCGCAACCGGATGACGCGCAAGGAACTGACCGACGAAATGAAGCAATCCGAAGGCGATCCTCATCTGAAGGCACAGCGACGTCAGAAGGGGATGGAGCTTGCGATGCGGCAGTCGGTTCCCGACACCGCCAAGGCTGATGTGGTGATCGTTAACCCGACCCATTACGCGGTCGCGCTGAAATGGGATCGCGCCTCGGGGCGCGCGCCGGTCTGCCTGTCGAAGGGGGTTGATGCGATCGCTGCGCGGATCCGCGAGATCGCGGCGGAGAACGCGGTGCCCGTTCATTCGGACCCGCCGACAGCGCGGGCGCTGTTCGCGGCGATCGAGATCGTGGAGGAAATCCGGCCGGAGCATTACAAACCCGTGGCGGCAGCGATCCGCTTTGCGGAGAAAATGCGCAAGGCGGCACGCGGAGGTGCGGCATGGCGCAAATGAGCAAATTGCAGGTAAAGCGGCTGGCGGCGCTCGCCCGATTGACCCGTATGCAGCGGGAGTCGGAGCTTGCAACGCTCGCACGATTGAACGCCCGGGCGCGCGCACTCGATGCGCGAATTGCCAGCCTGCAGGCGGAGGAGAGGTCGACCCGGGAGACGCTCGCGCAGGAACCAGCCTCCGGGCAGAACACCCTCGCCTATCTGCGCTACCTGTCGCTGGAAGACACGCGGCTACGCGCCGCGCGGAAGGAGCTCGACCCTGCGCTTGCTGCGCAGCATGGCGCAACCGCGCGCGCGGTGGGCCGCCATGACGTTGTCACGAAACTTGGTCACCCGAAACGAGGCGCGCCGCGCTGAGGCGCGGGACTTCTCGTCTGTCGCAGAGATCGCGGACCGGACCTAGCTGTCCTGACGCACGATATCGGAGACCAGCACCGCAAGGACACCGGGACCCAAGATACTACGCGCGGTCTCGGTCAGAGCCCGGCGCAGGCGCGACATGTTCGCGGAATCCGTGAACAGGCCCTGAAATCCCCCCGTATTCGCGTGATCGAACAGAACCTGCAGGAACGCGTCGCGCAGTTTCGGCTCAGCGCGGTAGACGGCCTCGGTCTCACCGACCCTCACCTCGAGGCTGAGCGACAGGATCACCATGCCGGAGATTCGCGCCTCGGTGACCAGCGGCACGATGAACTGGTTGTTGAGCTTGACGAATTCGGAGGTGACATCGCCCTCGGCCCCATGATCGTCGGCGGCCGGGTTCCCATGAGCCTCTGGTGCGGCGCCGTGATCTCCTTCCGCTGCCCCCTCCGCAGCGGTCGGGTCGGTGGCATGTTCTGCGGGCGGCGGGGCGGGGCGCAGGAAATACCCGGCCGCGCCGCCACCGGCGAGACCGATCAGACCGAGGAGAAGCGGGAGGAGTTTACCAAGCATTACGGAACCTCAGAAGGGCAGGAGAATATCGGCGATCTGCTGGCCGTAGCGCGGTTGCTGCACATCGGTGATCTGCCCGCGCCCGCCATAGGAAATCCGCGCGCCAGCGATCTTGTCATAGGTGATTTCGTTCTGGCGGCTCACATCGGCGGGGCGCACGAAACCGGTGACGATCAGCTCACGCACCTCGAAATTCACCCGCACCTCCTGGCTGCCCTGAATGCGCAAAACGCCATTCGGGAGCGTCTCGATGATCGTTGCGGCCACGCGCAGGGTCAGTTTCTCGTTGCGCGATACCTGCCCGTCGCCGGAATAGGTCGAATTCGAATTGGTCGAGACGGCGTCGGCCATGCTCGCCCCATCTGGCAGACGCCTGTCGATGCGCTGGGGAATGCCGAGCATGGAGGTCACCCCCATCGTATCCGATCCGCTGCGCGAGCGACCCGTCGAATTCGAGATCTCGGCCTTATCGTTAATCTCAATCACGACGGTAAGGATGTCGCCCCGTTTGGCGGCGCGTGGGTCGCCCAACAGCGAGTTGCGCGCACCTGACCAAAGAGAGGCTTCTTGTTCGGGGCTGCGCGCCTCTGTCGTGACGGGCAGTGGCGAGGAGGCCATGGCGTAGAACTCGTTGCCGCCTTCGACCGGTGTGAATCCGGGCGCCTTACCGACCTGCTCGAGCCGCCCGCAGGCGACGAGCATGATCGACAACAGCAACAGGGCAGGAGATTTCATCGCGAGTTCCTCATGGGGCAACATGGGCGGTTCCGTCAGCGCCAAGCGTCGCGGAGACCACGGTTTTGGAAGCGGCGTTCATCACGCGGATCGTCTCTCCGATGCCGGCCCGATCAAGCGCGCGGCCTTCGGTTCGGATCTCCAGCGATCCGCGGCGGAACAGGAGCGGGATGATCTGATTGCGCTCGACAATGGCGGGCTGCCCCAGATCGCGGGCTCGGATCGGGCGACCGGCATAGATCACCCCGCGCGTCTCGAGGCCGATCGCTTCCTCCGGCCCGGTCAACGCCCCGGCCACCTCGCCCGGTTGTAGCCCGACATCTGCGGGGGCGACGATCGTCCGGGCGCGCATGGTGTGCAGCGCGACCAGCGTGTCCGCCAAGGCGTGGCCCGGCAAGAGACCGGATGCCGCAATCAGGATCGCCCGCCGCAGCATCAGCGCACCTGCGTCGTCGCGCCAAGCATTTGATCGGCGGCGGAAATGACCTTCGCGTTCAGCTCGTAGCCGCGCTGCGCCTTGATCAGCTCGGTGATCTCGCGCACCGGATCGACCGAGCTCTCCTCCAGATAGCCCTGCCGCAGCGTGCCCAACTCGTCGGCGCCGGGCGTATTCACATTGGGCGGGCCGGAGGCGCCGGTTTCGAGAAACAGGTTCGACCCGATCGCTTCCAGCCCCTTCTGGTTCGAGAAATTCGCCAGGGTGAACTGCCCAAGAAGCTGCGGCGCGACCTGATCGGCGAAATAGGCATAGACCTCGCCCTCCGCGTTGATCGCAACGGCGCGCGCGTCGTTCGGAATGGTCATATCGGGCACGACCGGATAGCCGTCGGAGGTCACGATCTGTCCGGTGCCGTTGCGCTTGAGCCCGCCATCGCGCGTGTAGGCGGAGATGCCAGAGGGCAGCGTCACCTCGAGATAGCCATTGCCGTCAATCGCGAGGTCCAGATCGCCGCCCGTCGCGCTGAGTGACCCTTGCGCGATGTTGACCGTCACGGCGGTCGGGCGCACGCCGAGGCCAAGCTGCACCCCGGCGGGAATGGTCGTGCCATCGGTTGCGTTGATCGTGCCGGGGCGGGTCGTCTGCTGGTAATGCAGATCGGCGAACTCGGCGCGGCGCGCGTTATAGCCAGTGGTCGACATGTTCGCGAGGTTGTTGGAAATCACCTCGACGCGCGTCTGCTGCGCGCTCATGCCGGTGGCAGCGATCTGAAGAGCTCTCATGTCATGGGCCTCCTGTTAGCGGGCGAGCGTCTGGATGACGCCGCGGATTCGTTCGTCTTCGCGTTCGAGAAAGGCCTGGCCCATCTCATAGGCGCGCTGGACCTCGATCATGCGCGCGATCTCGGTGATCGGATCGACGTTGCTGTCTTCGAGAACCCCCTGCATCAGAACCGCGCCCTCCACCGGTTCGGCCCCGGCCTCCGCGGTGAAGCGGGTGCCGCCGACATGGCGCAATTCATTGGGATCGGTGGGAAGGTAGACGCCGACCTGCGCGATCGGCTGGCCCTTGTCGGAGAGCGTGCCATCGGCGGCGAGCGCGACCGAAGTCACCCCCGAGGGGATCGCGACCGGGGTGCCACCGGAATCGAGCAGCCGGTACCCGTCGGGCGTGAGCAATTCACCTTCGGCCGACGGGATGAAACTGCCGGCCCGCGTGAGCTGATTGCCCTGCGGGGTCTCGATCATGAAGAAACCCTCGCCTTCGATCGCGAAATCGAAGGTGCCGCCTGTCTGGGTCAGCCCGCCTTGGCTTCGATCGATCAGACGACCATGCGCCCGCGCCATCGACAGCGAGGGCTCATTGCCCTCCAACCCCGAGAGATATTCGGAGAAGATCACACCCTCGCGCCGGAAACCTGTGGTCGAGACATTCGCGATATTGTTCGCAAGCGTCCGCATTTCGTGCATCAGACCGGATTGCCGCGTGAGGGTGGTATAGATTGTGTTGTCCATCTCAGCCCCCGGCGACGATCGGCAGGATGGTGCGGGTGAAAAACTCCACCAGCTTTTCCGACATGAAGCTCATCGACACCCAGAACACGACGAGCATCGCGCCCACTTTGGGCACGAAGGTCAGCGTCATTTCCTGCACCGAGGTCAGCGCCTGAAAGAGGCCGATCGCGACCCCCGCCACCAGCGCGACCGAAAGGAGCGGCGCCGCGATCAGCACGGCGATCCATAAGCCCTGCCGGAGCGTGTCGAAGAAAATCGCGTCCTGCATCAGACCGGCATCCTGAGAATTTCCTGATAGGCCTCCACGACCTTGTTGCGGACGGTCACCGCCGTTTCGATCGCGAGTTCCGTCTGGGCGAGCGCCTGCACCAGCGCATGCGGATCGGCCTGACCCGCCATCGCGGCTTTGGCGGTGTCTTCGCCCGCCTTGACCGCATCGACGAAGGAACTCGCCGCCTGTTCGAAAAGGGAGCCCGGCCCGGAACCGCCCGCTTCCGGCGGGACAGCAGCCCGGGCCTGGGCGTAGCTTTGCGTTGCAAGGGAGGTGTTAAAATCCATTCTAGATCTCCTCGGTCCTTAGCGGCGAAGCAGTTCGAGCAGGGAGGCCGACATTTGCCGGGCCTGATCGAACATGCGCAAATTCGCCTCGTAGCTGCGCTGCGCTTCGCGCGCGTCAGCGATTTCGACCACCAGATCGACATTCGAGCCGTCGTAGTAGCCGTTCTCGTCGGCCATCGGATGGCCGGGTTCGTAGATTTGGGTGAGTTCGGATCGGTCGAGCCGCACCGGGCCGAGGGTGACCTCCCCGGTGGGAGCGCCTTCGGAGACGACCTTCTCGAAGGCAGCGATCTTGCGGTGATAGCCGGGCGTATCGGCATTCGCGATATTCTCGGAGCTGTGCCGAAGCCGCATCGCCTGCGCCTTCATGCCCGAGGCGGACAGCGCCATGGATTGGGTAAAATCGCTCATCTTCAGCCCCTCCCGAGCGAACTGCGCAGGATGTTGAGCGAAGAGCGGTAGATCGCGAGCGACAGGTCATGCTCGCGTTTCACCGCGACCGAGCGGACCATCTCTTCTTCCAGCGAAACCGAATTGCCATCGGGCGAGGTGACACCGGGGGAGGCGATCACCTCGGGCGCGGTGGTGATCGTCGCCGATGCGTCGATGTGACCGGAGCGCGTCGCCCGCATAGCGCCGCGACCCTCGCTGCGATAGAGGTCTTCGAAAGCCGGCAGGTCACGCGCCGCATAGCCGGGCGTGTCCGCATTGGCGATATTCTCCGCAACCGCGTTCTGGCGGGCTGCGGCGTGGGTGGCCATCGCACTGGCCATTTTCATGATCTCAATCTTCTCGAACATCGGGGCTTCTCCTCCGAGCTATCAACCAAGCTTTAAGAGCGAATCGTTTAGAAAACGTTTCGAGAACATCGGAGGCCAGAATGGCATTTGCGGGATTCGACCTGTTGCGCGCCGAAATGCGCGGTATCGCCAGCGCCCATGCGGTCGGGCGCGTGCGCGAGGTGCGGCGCGGGATGATCGAGGTCAGCGGTCTTGCCCGTTCGGCGGCCCTTGGCGACCGCGCGACGATTCGCTGCCAAAACGGACGCGAAATCGGCGCGGAAGTTCTGTCGCTGACGCGCGGGGCGGTCACGGTGCTGCCCGACGGAGCCGCCGATGGCGTGGCGATCGACAACGAGGTGGAGCTGCTCGGTCAGGGCGGGATCGCCCCGCATGACAGCTGGGTCGGGCGGATCATAGACCCGTTCGGAAAGCCGCTCGACGGGCAACCACTGATCCACGGTGCGCGCGAGCGCGAATTGCGCGCAAGCCCTCCGCCTGCCGCCCAGCGCAAGCGGTTGGGCGGCCGGTTGGAGACGTCACTCGCCGCCTTCGACACGATACTGCCGCTGGTCCAGGGCCAAAGGGTCGGCCTTTTCGCGGGATCGGGCGTCGGGAAATCCTCGCTATTGGCGAGTTTCGCGCGCGGAGTCTCTGCCGACCTCGTCGTCATCGCGCTGATCGGCGAACGCGGCCGGGAATTGCGGGAATTCGTGGAAAAGACGCTTGGCCCGGAGGGAATGGCCCGCGCGGTGATCGTCGCCGCAACGTCGGATCAATCGCCGCTGGTGCGCCGCCGCTGCGCCTGGGTCGCGATGGCCGTGGCCGAGCATTTCCGCGATGCGGGCCAGCACGTGCTTTTCCTCGCCGACTCGATCACGCGCTTCGCCGAAGCCCATCGTGAAGTCGCTTTGGCGGGGGGCGAGCCCGCCTCGCTGCGCGGCTACCCGCCCTCGACCTCCTATCAGATCATGGCCTTGGGCGAGCGCGCGGGCCCCGGCGCCGAAGGTCAGGGTGACATCACCGGCGTGTTCTCAGTCCTCGTGGCCGGTTCCGATATGGACGAGCCGATCGCCGATATCCTGCGCGGCGTGCTCGACGGGCATGTCGTGCTGGAGCGCGAGATCGCGGAGCGTGGGCGCTTCCCGGCGATCAACATGCTGCGTTCGGTCTCGCGCTCGCTGCCCGACGCGGCGGATCCCGAGGAAAACCGGTTGATCGGCAAGGCGCGCAGCCTGCTCGGCGCCTATGACCGGGCCGAGATGATGATTCAGGCGGGGCTCTACGCGGAAGGCTCGGACCCGCGCATCGACGCCGCGATCAAGGTCTGGCCCGAGCTGGATGCCTTCATCGCCGAACCCGCCCCCGACGGCATCGCGGGCAGTTTCGCGCGGCTGCGCACGATCCTGTCGCAGGTACCGGGATAGCGCCTAGATCAGATCCCAAAGCAGCTTCGCGGCCAGCAGCGTCGAGGTCGTCACCAGCAGCGGCTTGATCAGCCGCGCGCCCACCCGCATCGCAAGCCGCGAGCCCAGCCGCGCCCCGGCGATCTGCGCCAGCCCCATCGCGATGCCGAGCACCCAGAGCGGCGAGCCGACCAGCAGGAACCCCGTCAGCCCCCCGATATTCGACGAGAAGTTCAGCAGTTTCGTATGCGCCGTCGCCTTGAGCACGCCGTAACCCGCCAGCGTCACGAAACCGATCATGAAGAACGACCCCGTCCCCGGCCCGATCAGCCCGTCGTAAAAGCCGATCACCGGCACGAAGGCGGCGGTGAACAGGCCGGGCGGAATACGCTGCACCCGATCCGTGTCGTCCAAACCGGGCCGCAAGGCGAAAAACGCGGCGATCGCGATAAGGATGAACGGCAGGGCGATCTCGATCTTGTCGGTCGGGATGCGCGACACGAGAAGCGCCCCCGCCAGCCCGCCAAGGAACCCGATCACGGCGGCCAGTAGCTGTTTTCGCAGCACCACATGGCCCGAGGCCGCATAGGAAATCGCCGCCGTCGCCGCGCCGAACGTGCCCTGAATCTTGTTCGTCGCGAGCGACTGAACCGGCGGCACGCCCGCCAGCAAAAGCGCCGGCACCGTGATCAGCCCGCCGCCGCCCGCGATGGAATCGACCACCCCCGCCGCGAAAGCCGCGCCGATCAGCATCACCACCAGATCGAGAGGAAGCTCAAACATTTGCACCCCGGTCAGAAGACAGCCGCCTCTTGTCCTGCCCGCGCCGCGAAAAGTAAAGCCGTTGCCTCACCGGGGCTGCAGCCGCTATCACCGAAGCTCAGCCTTGCGGAAGACCCAGATGACCCAATCGCCCCTTGCAGCCGCCCCGCTCTTTGCGAGCCCCGCCCGGTGATCGCGCGCTCGAACCGATATGCGCCGCTCGAGGCGTTCGCTGCCCCCGCGAAGCCCTATGCGCAGATCTGGCGCGGGATGCTGGGGCTGAGCGTGATCGTCGCCTTCTACCTACTCAGCGGCTGGGCGATGATCCTGTTCTTCTCCTCGATGCTCGACGACTTCTCGATGCTTCGGCTGTTTCAGGAAATCGCCCATGGCTCGACCCCGCGCGGCCTCGCCATTCTGCTGGCGAGTTTCGCGCCGCTCATGATCGCGACTTTCGTCGTCAGCCGCCACCTGCATCACCGCGCGCCCGCGACGCTGTTCGGACGGCGGAGCCTCGCCACCTTCACGAAGGTGCTGCCGGTTCTGCTGCTCTTCGCTCTTTTCGCCTTCGGGCTGACCCAGCTCAGCGAGGCCGCGGCGCGCTCCAACCCGCTGCTGCATGTGCTGAGCTGGGCGCCGATCGCACTGCCGCTTCTGGGGGTGCAGATCGCGACCGAAGAGGTGCTGTTTCGCGGCTATCTCCTGCAGCAACTCGCGGCGCGCTGGCGCAGCCCCCTGATCTGGATGGTCCTGCCCTCGGCGCTGTTCGGGGCGCTGCATTATTCGCCCGGCGCGTATGGCAGCAACGCGCTCTGGCCCGCGCTCTGGGCTTTCGGCTTCGGCTGCCTCGCGAGCGACCTGACTGCGCGGACCGGCAATCTCGGCGCGGCCCTTGCGCTGCATTTCGCCAATAACTTCGGCTCGCTCTTCCTCGTCGGCTTCTACGGCCAGCTCGACGGGCTGGCGCTCTACACGATCGTGATCAACACACGCGACCTGTGGGACCTCTTGCCGTGGCTTCTGCTGGACATGCTGCACCTGCTGATCGCGTGGTTGTTGATCCGCCTCACCCTCCGCGTCTGATTGCAATTCGTGCAGGGGCGGCGTATTTCAAGCCAAACCGACCCGCCCCAGCGAGAGGCTCATACGATGAACTGGATCACCAATTACGTCCGTCCTCGGATTAACTCGCTGTTTTCGCGCCGCGAAGTGCCCGAGAACCTTTGGACGAAATGTCCCGAATGCGGGACGATGCTGTTCCACCGGGAGCTGTCGGACAATCTCAACGTCTGCACCAATTGCGACCATCACCTCGCGATCACGCCCCGCGTGCGCTTCGAGGCGCTGTTCGACGGCGGCATCTTCTCCGAAGTGAAAGTGCCCGAACCGATCACCGATCCGCTGCATTTCAAGGACCAGAAACGCTATCCGGACCGGATGAAGGCGGCCCAGAAATCGACCGGCGAGAAAGAGGCGATGCTGGTGGCCGAGGGCGAGATCGGGCGCACGCCGATCGTCGCGGCCGCGCAGGACTTCACCTTCATGGGCGGCTCGATGGGCATGTATGTCGGCAACGCGATCATCGCGGCGGCCGAACGCGCGGTGAAGCTCAAGCGTCCGCTGGTGCTGTTCTCGGCGGCTGGCGGCGCACGGATGCAGGAAGGTATCCTGTCGCTGATGCAGATGCCCCGCACCACCGTCGCCGTGCAGATGCTCAAGGAAGCGGGCCTGCCCTATATCGTCGTGCTGACCCATCCGACGACCGGCGGCGTGACCGCCTCCTACGCGATGCTGGGCGACGTGCATATCGCAGAGCCCAACGCGCTGATCTGCTTCGCGGGCCCGCGCGTGATCGAACAGACGATCCGCGAAAAGCTGCCCGAGGGCTTCCAGCGCGCCGAGTACCTGCTGGATCACGGGATGCTCGACCGCGTGACGCATCGCATGAAGATGCGCGACGAGCTGATCACCATCCTGCGCATGCTGATGAACCTGCCGCCGGCGGTGAAGGGCGATCTGCCCGCGCCGGAGAAGGCACCCGAGGAAGCGGTCGCCGAGGCGGCTCCCGAGGCCGAGGCGAAGCCCAAGACCTGATCTTCGTATTGGCTGAAATATCCCGGGGGGCGGCAGCAGCCGCGGGGGCAGCGCCCCCTCCCCGGTCCGCCATCTAAGGCCGGAGAGGCCAATGACGCAAAGCTCCGATGATATTCTCGACCGCCTGATGGCGCTGCATCCCAAGGTCATCGACCTGTCGCTCGACCGGATGGAGCGGCTGCTGGCCGATCTCGACCATCTCGAGCGCGACCTGCCGCCGGTGATCCATATCGCGGGCACCAATGGCAAGGGCTCGACCCAGGCGATGATCCGGGCCGGGCTGGAGGCTGCGGACAAGCGCGTCCACGCCTATACCTCACCGCATCTGGCGCGGTTTCACGAACGCATCCGGATCGCCGGAGAGCTGATCTCCGAGACCAATCTGGCCGCGCTGCTCGATGAGGTCGAGGCGGCGAATGGCGGCAAGCCGATCACCTTCTTCGAGGTGACGACGGCGGCGGCGCTTCTGGCCTTCGCGCGGACCCCTGCGGATTACACGCTGCTGGAAGTGGGGCTTGGCGGACGGCTCGACGCGACCAATGTGGTCGACACACCCGCGCTGAGCATCATTACGCCGGTCTCGATCGACCATCAGCAATTCCTCGGCGAGACGCTGGCCGAGATCGCGGGCGAGAAGGCCGGGATCATCAAGCGCGGCGTGGCCTGCGTGGTCGGTCCCCAGCAGGAGGCCGCGCTCGACGTGATCGAGGCGCGGGCGGAAAAGCTCGGCGCGCCGCTTCTCGTGCATGGCCAGCATTGGCAGGTCTGGGAAGAGCGCGACCGGCTGATCTTCCAGGACGAGAACGGGCTTCTCGATCTGCCGCTGCCGAACCTGCCCGGCCCGCATCAGATCGCCAATGCCGGGGCGGCGCTCGCGGCGCTGCGGCATCTGGGCTTTGACGAGGCTGCCTGCGAGGCGGCGGTGACGAAAGCCGAATGGCCCGCGCGGATGCAACGGCTGCGCCACGGACCGCTGGTGGACGGTGCGCCCGAGGCCGAGGTCTGGCTCGATGGCGGGCATAACCCGGCGGCGGGCGACATGATCGCCAAGACGCTCGGCGGGCTTCCGAAACGCCCGACCCATCTGATCTGCGGCATGCTCAACACCAAGGATGTGACCGGCTATCTGCGCCCGCTGGCGGATCACGCGGCGAGCCTGCTTGCCGTTTCGATCCCCGGTGAGGCAAACACGCTGCCTGCAGAAGACACCGCCGCGGCCGCGCGCGTGGTCGGCATCGAGGCCCGCCCTGCGGCCTCGGTCGGCTCGGCCATCGCGGGGATCGTCGCGATCCATCCCCATGCCCGCATCCTGATCTGCGGCTCGCTCTACCTCGCGGGCCGGGTGCTGCGCGACAACGCCTGAGGCTGCGGTCTCGCACGAAGTCTATGCGGGGATACCGGTGGCTGACCTGCGCCTGCGCGCCTATCTTCGCGTGAACAGGAAAGGAGACCACCATGCAGCTTGAGCTTGGGATCGACACGTTCGGCGATGTGACGCGCGGGGAGGACGGCCTGCTGCGCAGCCATGCCGAGGTGATCCGCGACACGTTGGCCGAAGGCGAGCTCGCCGATCAGGTCGGGCTCGACTATATCGGCCTGGGCGAACATCACCGCCCGGATTTCGCGATCTCCTCGACCGAGCCGATCCTCTCGGCGATCCTTGCGCGCACCGAGAAGATCAAGGCGGGCACCTCCGTGACGGTGCTGTCCTCGGACGATCCGATCCGCGTTTTCCAGCGTTTCGCGACGCTGAACGCGCTGGCGCCGGGGCGGGCCGAGATCACCATCGGGCGCGGCTCCTTCACCGAGAGCTTCCCGCTCTTCGGGCTCGATCTGAACGATTACGAGGCGCTGTTCACCGAGAAGTCGCAGATCCTGCATCTGCTGGCGACGCAGGAGAAGGTCAGCTTCGACGCCCAGATGCGCCCGCCGCTGAAGAACGTCACCGTCTATCCGCGCCCCGAGGCGCCGCTGCAGATCTGGCGCGGCGTCGGAGGGTCGCCGCAATCGGTGGTCGAGACCGCCGCGATGCAGATGGATCTGATGCTGGCGATCATCGGCGGGGATTCGACCCGGTTCAAACCGCATGTCGACCTCTATCACCGCGCGCATGACCAGATGGGCACAAAGCCCGGCAAGATCGGCGTCCATTCGCCCGGCCATATCGCCGAGACCGACGAGATCGCGCAGGAAGAGTTCTACGAAGGCTATGCGCGGATGCATGACATGATCGGGCGCTCGCGCGGCTGGCCTCCGTTCCGGCGCGAGGCCTATCTGTCGGAGATCGAGCATGGCTCGCTCTATGTCGGCAGCCCGGAAACCGTGGCGCGCAAGATCGCGCGGACGGTGACGGCTCTGGGCCTGTCGCGGTTCACGCTGAAATATAGCGGCGGGCCGCAGAACCCCGCGCATCTGCGCAAGACGATCGAGCTTTATGGCACCAAGGTCCGCCCGCTTCTGAACGAAATGCTGACTTAAGCCTCAGCCGCCCAGCCGTCTGCCTGCATCTCGCGCAGGCGGCTGGCGGTGCGCTCGAATTCGAACGTGCCTTCGCCTTCGACGTAAAGCCGCTCGGGCTCGTCCGCAGCCGAGCAGATCAGCCGGACCTTGCCCTCGTAGAGCGAGTCGATCAGCGTGACGAAGCGCTTCGCCTCGTTGAAGTTCGAGGCCGAGAGCAGCGGAATATCGTCGAGCAGCAGCACCTTCACCGCATCCGCGATGGCGAGGTAATCCGCCGGGCCCAGCGGCTGCGCGCAGAGATCCCAGAAGCTCGCGCGGCCGACCCCATTGTGGAAATGCGGGATTTCGACCACACGGCCCTTCACCGGGATGTCGAGCTTGCCGTGATGATCGCCCCCGGTCAGCTCATCCCAAAGCGCATCCATCTTCGCGCGCGCCTCGCGGCCCGCAGGCGTGAAATAGACCTGTTGGCCTGCCAGACGGTGCTGGCGATAATCAGTCTCGGAGGCCAGCTCGTAGACGTCGAGCTTCTCACGGATCAGCCCGATGAAGGGCAGGAAGAGCTGGCGGTTGAGCCCGTTCTTGTAGAGGTCTTCGGGCACCCGGTTCGAGGTGGTGACGATGGTCACGCCGCGCTCGAACAGGGCCTCGAACAGACGGCCCACGATCATCGCATCGGCAATGTCCGTGATCTGCATCTCGTCGAAGCACAGCAGCCGCAGCGAGCCCGCCACCTCTTCGGCCACGGGGCGCATCGCATCGACCGTGTTGGCGCGGCGCGCATCGTCGAGCTTGCCTTGGACTTCCTGCATGAAAGCATGGAAATGCACCCGGCGTTTCGGCACGTCGGTCTGGCCGAAGAACAGGTCCATCAGCATGGATTTCCCGCGCCCGACACCGCCCCAGATATAGAGGCCGCGCACGCCTTCGACCGGCTTGATCTTGCGCTTGAAGAGCCCGCGTTTCACCGGCTCGGGCGCAGGCGCCTCTTCCAGCGCGCGGCGTACGCGCTCCAGTTCGGGCAGAATGGCGCGTTGGGCGGGATCGGGGTTGAGGTCCCCGTTCTCCACCATGGACTCGTAAAACTCGGGCAGACTGCGTTTCATGACGTTCCGATATAGCGCGCTCACGGGATTGAAAAGCCCCGCGGCTTGCGCGAGCATCCGATCCGGAGGAGGACCCCATGGCCAAGGAATTACCGCTGCTCGGCGCTGCGCTGAGCCTCGATATGCTCGCGCATCATCGCGACTGGATTCTGAACGACCAGCGCGATCTGGAATTGCAGAGCTTCTGCTGGCCGAACGCCACGGATGCGGACCTGCGCAAGATGGTCACGCGGACGAAGGAATTGCTCGACGGCTATACCGGGCGGCTCGGGCTGCACGGGCCCTTCACCTCGTTCAACATCGACTGCGCCGATTCCGAGATCATCGAGATCATCCGCGCCCGGATGCTGCGGGTGCTGGAGATCACGGCGGAGCTGGGCGGCGATCAGATGGTGATCCACTCGCCCTATACGCTCTGGAAGGAATCCGATCTGGAGCAGAACCCGGCCAACGGGTTCATTCAGGTCGAACGCGTGCGCTATGTCCTGACCCCGGTGATCGAACGCGCCGAGGAGCTGGGCGTGACGCTGGTGGTCGAAAACTGCGAAGACATCACGCCGAGCCTGCGTGTCGAACTGGCCGCGAAGATGAAGAGCAAAGCGGTGAAGGTCTCGCTCGATACCGGCCATGCGCAGTTCATGCATCGCCGCTGCGGCGCGCCGCCGGTCGATGTGTTCGTCCATGCGGCGGGCGCGGCGCTGGAACATGTCCACCTGCAGGATATCGACGGCTATGGCGACCGGCACTGGCATCCGGGCGAGGGCACGATCGCGTGGCATTCGGTGTTCAAGGCGCTTGGCAAGCTGCCGAAGATGCCGCGGCTGATTTTGGAAGTGAATGACGAGATTGGCGTGAGAAAAGGCGCGGACTATCTGGAATCGCTGGGCCTCGCGCGGTAACGGCTACGTGCGCCCCCGCCCCTCGCCTTGTGAAGCGTGGGGGCAAAGCGTAATCTCTGCGCCGCAGAAAAGCCGACAGGAGTTCTTATGGCCAAACCGACCCCGCAACGTCTTCACCTCGTCTTCGGCGGCGAGCTGGTGACCCCGAGCCGCACCGAGTTCAAGAATGTCGACGATATCCATATCGTCGGGATGTATCCGAACTACGCCTCCGCCTATGCCGCGTGGAAGGCAGAGGCGCAGCGCACCGTCGACGACGCCCATACCCGTTACTTCATCGCGCACCTGCATCGCCTGCGTGACGAAGAGCTCGAGGTGTCGACCACCGAAGAGCTCGGCAACTAAGGCTGGCATGGCGCGCTCTCTTCCTCTCTGGCTCAGACTGCAACTCTCTGC
The DNA here is from genome assembly GCF_058105145.1 of Thioclava sp. ISO4. Taxonomy (NCBI): domain Bacteria; kingdom Pseudomonadati; phylum Pseudomonadota; class Alphaproteobacteria; order Rhodobacterales; family Paracoccaceae; genus Thioclava; species Thioclava sp. ISO4. The sequence continues at coordinate 716,047 of NZ_CM176571.1, read as the reverse complement.
CTTGCGTCCTGCGGGACCCAAGGCAAAAGCCGCGGTCGAGGCCGGTCAGGAGGAAGATCGCGCCGACGCCCCGCTGCTGTGGATCTGGGCTGCGGGGACATGCGCGGAGGCCGCCGGGCTGGTCGCGCGCAGGGTGGCCGCGCGGATGCCCGATATCCGCATCGCGATGACGGTGCGCGGCGCGGAAGATCCGCCGGACGGCCTGCCCGAAGAGGTCTATTTCCGGCCCACGCCCGAGGATCGTCCCGCGTCCGTCCGTCTGGTGCTGGATGCGTGGCGCCCCGATCTCGTGCTCATCATGGACGACACGCTGCCCGCAGCGCTGATCGCGGAGACGCAGAAACGCGGCATCGCCAGCGTTCTGGCCGATGCGAAACTCGGCGGTCAGGATGGGCTGCGCCTCGATGACGTCTCGCTCACGCTGCTGGGCCGGATCGACCGCATCTACCTGCGCGACGAGGCGAGCCTCGAACGGGTGGGCGACCGGCTGAACGGGCCGGTCATCGTGGTCAATGACGGAGCGCTCGGCGAGCCGCCGCAGCCGCTTTACGGCTCCGAGGCAGAGCGCGCCTCGATGGCCGAGTCGATGGGCGCGCGCCCGGTCTGGCTGGCCGCTGCCGTGCCCGAGGCCGAGGTCGGCCCGGTGACGGCCGCGCATCGCTACGCCCAGCGCCACACGCATCGGCTGCTGCTTCTGCTTGCGCCGGACGACGAATCCCAAGGCGAGGCCCTTGCCGCTCAGCTGACCGCCGAGGGCTGGTCGGTCGCGCGCCGGTCGCTCGAGGGCGAACCGGAACTGACGACCGAGATTTTCATTGCCGACGACGCGATGGAATACGGGCTTTGGTATCGGCTGGCCGCGCTCAGCTATATGGGCGGCACCTTGTCGGGGACGGCGCAGGCACCACGCTCCCCGGTAGAGGCGGCGGCGCTTGGCTCGGCGATCCTGCACGGCCCGAAACTTGCGCCTTTCCGCGAAGATTACCTGCGGCTCGAGGCGGCGAAAGCCTGCCGCGGCGTCGTGGTGCCAGAGGATCTGCCCGAAGTGGTCGCGGACCTGATCGCGCCGGAACGCTCTGCGCAGCTGGCCCATAACGCCTGGGCGGTGACTTCGGGCGGCGCGGGCGCGGTGGAGACCATCGCCCGCGACCTGGCCGAGATCCTGTCGGGCACCCAGCCCGCACGGGTGGCGTGATGGGCGCGCCCGGCTTCTGGTTCAACGCCCCCGCCGCGCCGGGCCTGCGGGCGCGTCTGCTGTCGCCGCTCGGCGCGATTTACGCGGCGATGACGAAGCGGCGTGTGGCGCAGCCGGGGCTGCGGCTCGACGTGCCGGTGATCTCGGTCGGCAACATCAACGCGGGCGGGACCGGCAAGACGCCGACGGTGATCTGGCTGGTGCAGCGGCTGGCCGCGCGCGGTGTGACCGCCCATGTGGTCACGCGCGGCTATGGCGGATCGCTTGAAGGGCCGGTGCAGGTCGATGAGCGCAGTCACCGCGCCGAGGAAACCGGGGACGAGCCGCTGCTGCTGTCCGCCTTCGCGCCGGTCTGGGTCGCACGCGACCGGGCCGCCGGGGCGCAGGCGGCGGTCGCGGCCGGAGCGCAGGTAATCGTACTCGACGATGCCCATCAGAACCCTGCCTTGCACAAAGACCTCTCCATCGTGGTGGTCGACGCGCATAAGGGCTTCGGCAACGGGCGCTGCCTGCCTGCCGGGCCGCTGCGCGAACCGATCGAGGCCGGAATGACCCGCGCAGACTTTCTGCTGTCGATCGGGCCGGAAGCTGCGCAGGCTGAATTCGCTAATTTCTGGAGTTCCAGAATTTCGAAACCGCATCTGACGGGACAGCTCGCTCCGCTTCAGACGGGCATGGATTGGGAGGGCCTTCCCGTCCTCGCCTTCGCAGGCATCGGCCATCCCGAGAAGTTCTTCGCCACCCTGCGCGATCTCGGAGCGGAGCTGCTGCGCGGCGAGGCGCTGGAAGATCACCAGCCATTCACGACCCGCCTATTGCAGCGCATCGAGGCGGAGGCCGACGCGCTCGGCGCGCAGATGGTGACGACCGAGAAAGACGCGGTCCGGCTGCCGGAAAGCTTCCGCCCGAAGGTGCTCGCCCTGCCGGTGCGGCTCGAGATCGACGACCCCACAGCGCTCGACGCAGCGCTCGACCGGCTCGGGATATGAAAAAGGCCGGCCCCGCAGGACCGGCCTTCTCAACATCTGCCGCCGAGCTCAGTTGGCTTTCTGCGCCAGCTCGTCGTCGAGGATTTTCTTGAAGTCGTCCCAAACCATGTTGGAATGCTTCTCGCCGTCGATGATGAAGGTCGGCGTCGCGTCGATCTTGTCGTCGCCCGCGTTCTTCTGGAAGGTCGCGACCATCCGCTCGGCGCGCTTCTCGTCGTTCATGCAGGCGGTGACCTGATCGTTGCTCAGCCCGGCCTGCAGGCCGATCTTGCGCAGGTTGTCCGCGATGGTCTGCGGTTTGCCGTCGCCGATCCAGTCCTTCTGCTTGTTATAGATCATGTCCGCGATCGCGTAATATTTCGGATCGCCACCGCATTGCGCGATCAGACCGGCCCAGACGCCGTATTTGTCGAAATAGACTTCGCGCTGGATGAACTTCACCTTGCCGGTGTCGATGTAGTTCTTCTTGAGCTGCGGGTACTCGACCTTGTGCCATTCGGCGCAGTGCGGGCAGGTGTAGGAGGCATATTCGATCACGGTGACCGGCGCGTCTTCCTGACCCAGAATCACGTCGGGCAGGGTCTCGACGTCTTTGTTCGCCGTGGCTTCCTGCGCTTGGGCCGCAGTGATCAGGCTCGCCTCGCTGTGTTGGCTGGCATACCAGCCGCCCGTCGCGAGGAGCCCCATGACAGCCGCGCCGCCGAGGATCGAAAGAGTTTTGCTCATCTATCTGCCTTTCTTGTGTGCAGCCCGCTCTGCGGACTTCGCTAGAACGTTTCTTGCCAGTTCTTCCAGTGCCGATTTGAGATCGGCATCGCCACAATCGGCCACCTGCGCTTTCGCCGCTTCGGCGACGTGGGGGTCCGGCTTGCGGGGTTCGGGTTTCGGTTTCGGTGCGAATTGCGCCTGACCTTCGGCAAAGCCGGTCGGCGCGGTCTGCGTCAGCGAGATGCGCGAGATCGCGTTATAGCCGTAGCAGGCATTCACCTTGTCGCGGATTTGCGGCAACTGCATCTGCAGCATCGGCGCCGCCGCCCCGGTCGTAAGTAGGGTAAGGGTCGCGCCGAAGCCGCCTTTCGTGTAGCCGATCTTCACCGGGCGGCATTGCGCGGCCGTCTCAGGCCCGACCACTTCCGCCCAATGGGTCAGCAGGCGCGAGACCGCAAAACCACGCGCTTCACCCGCGGCGCGGATACGGTTGCGCAGCAGCCCGCCCGCGGCTTCAAAGCCACGCATCCGCCGGGCAGGCGTCTTTTGCGGGTCGCTTTTCTTCATTCGTGGGCGGTTCCTCTTGATCCATCCCATTCTAGGAAGCACATCGGGCCGGGCCAACCGGTCGGCAAGAGGGGAGCATAAACATTGCGTGACGGTAAAGGGGCAATCGGCGAAACCCTGCTCACTTGGTACGATAGCCATGCCCGCGTCATGCCATGGCGCGTATCGCCTATGGATCGTGCAGAGGGGGAACGGCCCGATCCCTATCGCGTCTGGCTCTCCGAGGTGATGCTGCAGCAGACCACGGTCGCCGCCGTGCGCGACTATTTCCGCCGCTTCACCGAGCGCTGGCCCGATGTCGGCGCATTGGCGGCGGCCGAGGATGGCGACGTGATGGCCGAATGGGCCGGGCTGGGCTATTACGCCCGCGCCCGCAACCTGCTGAAATGCGCGCGTGTCGTGGCGGGTGAACTGGACGGGCGCTTCCCCGAAACGGCGGCAGAGCTGCAAAAGCTGCCCGGCATCGGCCCCTACACCTCCGCCGCGATCGCCGCCATCGCCTATGACGAGCCCGTCGCCGTGGTCGACGGCAACGTCGAGCGCGTCGTCTCGCGCCTCTTCTCGGTCGACACGCCGCTGCCCGGCGCGAAGACGGAGCTGACCGAATTGACGGCGCAGATCACGCCAGAGGATCGGCCCGGAGATTTCGCGCAGGCGATGATGGATCTGGGCGCGACGATCTGCACGCCGCGCAATCCGGCCTGCGGGATATGCCCGCTCATTGATGCCTGCACCGCCCGCGCCGCCGGCATTGCCGAGACGCTGCCACGCAAGGCTCCAAAAAAGGAAAAGCCCACCCGCCGTGGCTTCGCCTATGTCGCGATGAACGGCGAGGGCGACGTGCTGCTGGAGCGCCGCCCCGACAAGGGGCTTCTGGGCGGCACGCTGGGTTTTCCCGGCTCGGATTGGTCCGAGACGCCGACACCCGCCCCGCCGATGCAGGCCGACTGGATGCTCTCCCCGGTCGAGGTGCGCCACACCTTCACCCATTTCCACCTGATCCTGCAGGTCCACGTCACCCGCACGGAGGCCCGCGCCATGACCCCGCGCGCCGATTTCCGGCCCGGCGATCTGCCCACGCTGATGCGCAAGGTCTGGGATGCCGCCCAAAGCGCCGAATGGCCGCAACCCGAGTGATTGTATCGGGTTAGCGTTCGGCTAGTATGACCGCGCCCGCATCGCTCACGAGGCTCCGATGTCCAGCCGCGACGAAATCCGCCGCCCCTCTCACGCCCTGCCCTTCTGGCTGTCGCTCGGCACCGTGCCGCTGGCGGGGATCGAGGCGTGGTTCGGCGGTTGGACCCTGATCCTGCTGCCCGCCTATGCGTGGTGGCTGACGACCGTGCTCGACCAGCTGCTGGGGCGCAACGAGGATCAGCCCGACACCGAGACGCCCGAGGCGGATCTTTTCTGGTATCGCGCGATCACGCTGATCTGGTTCCCGATTCAGGCGGCCGTGATCTTCGGCACGATCTGGTGGGTGACCCATACGAGCCATCTGAACGGCTTCGAGATCGTCGCCCTGATGTTCGGCGTGGGCGTGATCTCGGGCACGATCGGCATCGTCTACGCCCACGAATTGCTGCACCAGAAGAGCAAGCTGGAACGCTGGCTGGGCGATCTGCTGCTGGCGAGCGTCCTCTACTCCCATTTCCGGACCGAGCATCTGCTGGTCCATCACCTCTGGGTCGGCACGCCGCGCGATGCGGTCTCGGCGCGCTATAACGAAGGGTTTCACCGCTTCTTCTGGCGCGTGATTTTCGAGTGCCCCCGCTCCGCCTGGAAGGCCGAGAAACTGAAGCTGCGCCGCGCGGGCCGCCCGGTCTGGCACCGTTCCAACCCGTTCTGGCGCTATGGCGCATTGCAGGCGCTGGCTCTGATCGTGGCGGCGCTACTGGGTGGCTGGATGGGGCTCGGCCTGTTCCTGCTGCAGGCGCTCTTCGCGGTCTGGCAGTTGGAGCTGACTAACTATGTCGAGCATTATGGCCTGACGCGGCGCTACAAGGGCGAGGGGCGCTATGAGCATGTCCTGCCCCGCCATAGCTGGAACGCCGATCACACCGCCTCGAACTGGCTGCTGATCAATCTGCAGCGCCATTCGGATCACCATTACAAACCCGACCGCCGCTTCCCGCTTCTGCAGACCTACGATGCCGAGGAAGCCCCGCAGCTGCCCTTCGGCTATCCCGGCATGACGGCGCTGGCGATGATCCCGCCGCTCTGGCGGCGCCGGATGAACCCGCGCGTGCGGGCGTGGCGGCGGAAATACTACCCGGATGTCGAGGACTGGACGCCTTATAACAAGGGCACGACGCCGCTGCCGCGCGGCTCTTTCTGAGAGGCACGGGGGCTTCGCGCCCCCGGACCCCCGCGGGATATTTGGATCGAGAAGAAGAGGCTCCTTCCTCTTGGCAAAAATATCCCCGCCGGAGGCTCCCGCAGATGCCGCCAGCACAGGCGTCAGGTCACGACGCGCATCGTCAGGTTGATCCGCCCGCCCTTCGGCATCAGCGGCGAGGTGCCGGGCTTCACGCGGTCGATCCCGTGATAGAGCAGCCGCGCCTCGCCCCCCATCACCATCACATCGCCAGAGCGCAGCCAGATGCTTTCGGTCTTGCCACCGCGCGTCTTGTTCCCGATGCGAAACAGCCCGTCATCGCCCAGCGAGACCGAGACCACGGGCTGATCGAAATCCTGCTCGTCGCGGTCCTGATGCATCCCCATCTTCGCGCCTTCGCCGTAGAAGTTGATGAGACAGCATTCGGGGGCGCGGGGCGTGCCCGCGACCGCCTCCCAGATATCGAGGATCGGCTGCGGGATTTCGGGCCAGGGCTGACCGTCGGGATGCGTCTCGGAATAGCGGTAGCCGCGCCGGTCGGAGATCCAGCCAAACCGCCCGGCCGACGTCATGCGCACCGACATCGGCTTGCCGTAGGGGGTCATCGGCGAGAACAGCGGCGCCTGCGCCACGACACCGCGCAGCGTCTCGATCAGCGCCTTCTGTTCGTCGAGGTCCAGCCAGCCGGGATAATGCCGGAAGCCGCGAATCTCCTGCGGATCGGGCCGAGATGTTGCGTGTTTCCGGTTTTCTGTCATTTTCTCACCCTCTTCCTCGGGGGAGCCTTCTTGCAGCCCGATTTTCCCCTCCTTATATACGCTTCGAAGCCGACGGCGGCTCACACCGCTAGATAGCAGAGCATGAAACCGAAACCCAAGGGATAGGGGCCGGGGGCCTGAATGGACCCGTTCCCCGTCATATCGCCAAGAGAGGTAACATCATGGGTAAAGTCATTGGTATCGACCTCGGGACTACGAACTCCTGCGTCGCCATCATGGATGGCGCACAGCCCCGAGTGATTGAAAACTCCGAAGGGGCGCGCACCACCCCCTCGATCGTCGCCTATACGGACGACGAACGTCTGGTCGGCCAGCCGGCGAAACGTCAGGCGGTCACCAACCCCTCGAACACCGTTTTCGCTGTTAAGCGTCTGATCGGTCGCCGCACCACCGATGCGGAAGTCGAGAAGGACAAGAAACTCGTTCCCTATTCCATCGTCGACGGCGGCAATGGCGACGCATGGGTCGAAGTGAAGGGCGACAAGTACTCCCCCGCACAGGTTTCGGCCGTGATTCTTCAGAAGATGAAGGAAACCGCCGAGAGCTATCTGGGTGAGGAAGTCACGCAGGCCGTCATTACCGTGCCCGCCTACTTCAACGACGCTCAGCGTCAGGCCACGAAAGACGCCGGCAAGATCGCCGGTCTCGAGGTGCTGCGCATCATCAACGAGCCGACCGCGGCTGCGCTGGCCTATGGCCTCGACAAGAAAGAATCGAAAACCATCGCGGTCTATGACCTTGGCGGCGGTACCTTCGACATCACCATCCTCGAGATCGACGACGGTCTCTTCGAAGTGAAATCGACCAACGGCGACACGTTCCTCGGCGGTGAAGACTTCGACATGCGCATCGTCAACTACCTCGCTGACGAGTTCAAAAAAGAGCATGGCGTCGACCTGACCAAGGACAAGATGGCGCTGCAGCGTCTGAAGGAAGCTGCCGAGAAAGCGAAAATCGAGCTGTCGAGCTCGAGCCAGACCGAGATCAACCAGCCCTTCATCTCGATGGGCAAGGACGGCACGCCGCTGCACATGGTCATGAAACTGACCCGTGCGAAGCTGGAAAGCCTCGTGAGCGACCTGATCAAGGCCTCGCTGAAGCCCTGCGCCGCCGCGCTCAAGGATGCGGGCGTCTCCAAGGACGAAATCGACGAAGTCGTCCTCGTCGGCGGTATGACCCGTATGCCGAAAGTCGTGGAAGAAGTGACCGGCTTCTTCGGCAAAGAGCCCCATAAGGGTGTGAACCCGGATGAGGTCGTGGCGCTCGGTGCGGCCATTCAGGCCGGCGTTCTGCAAGGTGACGTGAAAGACGTCGTCCTGCTCGACGTGACCCCGCTGTCGCTCGGCATCGAGACGCTGGGTGGCGTGTTCACCCGCCTGATCGATCGCAACACGACGATCCCGACGAAGAAGAGCCAGGTGTTCTCCACCGCGGAAGACAACCAGAACGCAGTGACGATCCGGGTCTTCCAGGGTGAGCGCGAGATGGCTGCCGACAACAAGATGCTCGGCATGTTCAACCTCGAGGACATCCCGCCGGCCCCGCGCGGCATGCCGCAGATCGAAGTGACCTTCGACATCGACGCCAACGGCATCGTGTCCGTTTCGGCGAAGGACAAGGGCACCGGCAAGGAGCAGAAGATCACGATCCAGGCGTCCGGCGGTCTGACCGACGACGAGATCGAGAAAATGGTTCAGGACGCCGAGGCGAATGCCGACGCGGACAAGTCCCGCAAGGAACTGGTCGAAACCAAGAACCAGGGCGAATCGCTCCTGCACTCGACCCGCAAGTCGCTCGAAGATCACGGCGACAAGGTCGATGCCTCGACCGTCGAAGCGATCGAACTGGCGGCCAACGCGCTTGAGGAAGCCCTCAAGACCGAGGAAGTCGGCAAGATCAAAGGCGCGATCCAGAACCTGACGGATGCGGCGATGAAACTCGGCGAGGCCATCTACAAGGCCGAGCAGGAGAAAGCCGGTCAGGGCGAGAGCTCCAACGACGAAGACAGCCCGCGCGATGTCGATGAAGATATCGTCGACGCTGACTTCGAAGATCTGGGCGAGGACGAGCGCAAGTAATTGCGCATGGAATGTCGGGCGGGCCTGCCTTTTCTAAGGGCGGGCCCGCCTGCGTTCCGCCAAGGGGGTAACCAATGGCAAAACGCGACTATTACGACGTTCTGGGAACTGCCAAAGGCGCCTCGGCCGAAGAGATCAAGAAAGCCTATCGCAAGAAGGCGAAAGAGCTTCATCCCGATCGCAATTCCGACAATCCCGATGCCGAGGCCCAGTTCAAGGAAGTGAACGAGGCTTATGACGTCCTCAAGGACGCCGAGAAGAAAGCCGCTTATGACCGGTTCGGTCATGCGGCGTTCGAAGGCGGCATGGGCGGCGGGCGTCCGGGCGGCGGCTATGGCGGCGCGGGCGGTCAGGGCGACTTCGCCTCGGCCTTCTCCGACGTCTTCGAAGACTTGTTCGGTGATTTCATGGGCGGCGGCAGAGCCGGTCCCGGCGGCGGGCGTTCGCGCGCACAGCGGGGCTCCGATCTGCGCTACAACATGCGCGTCACGCTCGAAGAGGCGTATCGCGGCACCCACAAGACGATCAACGTGCCAAGCTCGGCCGCCTGTACCGAGTGTAACGGCTCCGGTGCGGAAGGCGGCTCCGAGCCGCAGACCTGTCCGACCTGTTCGGGTCTGGGCAAGGTGCGCGCGCAGAACGGCTTCTTCACGGTCGAGCGGACCTGCCCGACCTGTGGTGGCCAGGGTCAGGTGGTGAAGAACCCCTGCAAGGTCTGCCATGGTGCAGGCCGCGTGGAGGTCGATCGCCAGCTTCAGGTCAACATCCCTCCGGGGGTCGAGACCGGCACCCGCATCCGTCACGCCGGCGAAGGCGAGGCGGGGCTGCGCGGTGGTCCGTCGGGCGATCTCTATATCTTCATCGAGGTCCAGCCGCACGCGATCTTCGAACGCGAAGGCACCGATCTGCATTGCCGCGTGCCGGTGAGCATGGCGACCGCAGCCCTTGGCGGCGAGGTCGAGGTCCCGACGATAGATGGCGGCCGAAGCCGTGTGAAAATCCCGGCCGGCAGCCAATCGGGGCGGCAGATGCGCCTGCGTGGCAAGGGTATGCCCGCGCTGCGCGGCGGCGGGTCTGGCGACATGTTCATCGAACTGGCCGTCGAAACCCCGGTGAACCTGACCGCAAGGCAGAAGGAAATCCTCAAGGAGTTCCAGGGGATCGAGGCCGAGAACAACCCGGAAGGCGCGAGTTTCTTCAAGAAAGTCAAAAGCTTCTGGGATGGCATGACCCAGTGATCATTTCGAAAAGGCGCCTTCGGGCGCCTTTTTTCTTGTCCGGCTCGCAACCGATTAAGGCTTTCTTCAATCCGAATCGTTCATGGTCTGTTTCATGGACCAGATGCCCCGTCATATGCAGGAGCCTCCGCTGCCGTTGTTCAACGGCGGCACCGCGATCCGTCCGCCGCCGGGCGCGTCGAAGCCGTCCTATCTGTTCGATCATCGGCAACGGCTGCGCACACGGTTCATGGAAGGCGGCGCGCAGGCCCTGCCCGATTATGAACTGCTCGAACTGGTGCTGTTTCGCGCGATCCCCCGGCAGGACGTCAAACCCCTCGCCCGTCGCCTGATCGAAACCTTCGGCGATTTCGGGCGGGTGGTCTCTGCCCCGCCTCACCGCCTGCGCCAAGTGACCGGCGTGGGCGAGGCCGTGGTGATCGAGCTGAAGCTGGTGGAGGCTTCGGCGCAAAGGCTCGCACGCTCGAAGGTGATGCATCGCCCGGTGCTCAGCTCGTGGCAGGCGCTCGTCGACTACTGTCACATGGCGATGTCCCATGCCGAGACGGAGCAGTTTCGCCTGCTGCTGCTGGACCGGAAGAACGCGCTGATTGCGGATGAAGAACAGGGCCGCGGCACGGTGGATCATGTTCCCGTCTATCCGCGCGAGGTGATGAAGCGCGCGCTGGAGGCCAATGCCTCGGCGCTGATTCTGGTGCATAACCACCCCTCGGGCGACCCGACCCCGTCAGAGGCGGATATCGCCCTCACGCGGCAGATCGACGAGGCGGCGAAGCTCTTCGGCATCGTGCTGCACGATCACCTGATCCTCGGTAAGGACTGCGAGATCAGCCTGCGGTCGGAGGGTTACTTCTGAGCGGTCAGGCCCTGGGACTCGAACCCATCAAGCGGAAGAACCACCGTGCCGCCATCGGACGGACAGGCGGGCAGATCGAGGGTGATCGGCATCGCTGCGGTCCCGGTGCCATGCATCCGCATCAACCGGCCGCCGACCGACTTGCCGCAATCTTCGGAGGACAGCGTCGCCTCGAGTTGCAGCTTGAGCGCGGTAAGCGTCTTCGGCGCGGTGTAGATTTCGATGCGCTTGCCATCTGCGGAGGTAAAGCTTTGCATATAGCCGCCCAGCGAAGTGTCCGGCGTGCGCGGCTTGGTCACGTCGAGATGGCCCGCATCGTCGAACTGCGCGCCGTTCTCATAGGCGTTCAGATGCAACGGACTTTGTCCATCGGTCACCCAGATCGCGCGGTTGATCTTATCGAGCCCCGACGCCGCGGCTTCGACCTGCGCAATCGTCGATCCACCGGCGCTGACTTCCAGCGAGGTCATGGGCGCGAGCAACGGCAGGATAGCCGAGAAAGCCCCCGCCTTGTCGGTCTGCCCGGCGATCGAGAGCGACGCGTCGCGGATCGCCAGTTTCGTATCGGGGTGGCACGGCGCGCTCAGCTCAAGCTTGGTCAGCCCATCGCCTGCGGGGGTGACCGACAGGATGGCGTGCCCGCAATCGGCAGCGCCGGTTTTCAACGGCATCGGTTGCGGAAGCGAAGAGGTGAACCGGTCGCCCGATGTGCGCACCGTCGCAGGCACGATGCCGACACCGGGATCCGTCGCGAAATGATAGACAGGCGGATTGCGAAGAACGGTTTTCGAAATGAGCTGAACCCGCGGTTCCTCGCGCGGCTCGACCCGGTTTCCCCAACTGTCGCGAGCGACCGAGCTCGCGACCAAAGACGCGCCAAGTTGCGGACGCGGACCCACGCTTTGCATCACATGACCCGTCGCGGCAGCGAGCAGGAACGTCGCTCCGATCATGGATATCTTGCGAATGGTGCGCATCGCCGCCTCGGACTGGGGTCTGTGTTAGAAAACTGCTTAAGCAATTCCTAATGACCGAAAGCGGCGAAGCTGCGGCGCGATTTGGGAAATCATGCACCCCATGCATGCTTGGGGTGGGGTGGACCTGCCAAGAGAGTCAATGACTCCAACAAGATATGGAAAAGGCGGCCGAAGCCGCCTCACCTTTGCCACATTCGCGTCAGAGTTGTGTCAAACTAATTGCCCGTGGCAATGCTTGAACTTCTTGCCCGACCCGCAGGGGCAAGGATCGTTGCGTGACGGATCGCCCCAGGTCGCCGGGTTGGTCTCGTCGAAGCCCGGCAGCGGTTCGCCCGCCACCTCGACCTCGGGCGCCGCCTCGGCCGGGGCTTCCGCCGACGCCTCGGCGGGTGCGGGCTGCTGCTGTTGCGCCTGCATCATCTGCGCCTGCTCTTCTTCGGTGAGCGGACGGATGCGGGCCAGCTGCTGCGTCACTTCCGAGCGCAGGCTGTCGAGCATGATCTCGAACAGCTGGAAGCCCTCGGTCTTGAATTCCGACAGCGGATCGCGCTGCGCATAGCCGCGGAAACCGATGGTCTGGCGCAGCTGATCGAGCGTGACCAGATGCTCGCGCCATTTCGCGTCGATGATCTGCAGCAGGACCTGCTTTTCGATCATCTGCATCGTGTCTGCGCCGAAGGCCTCGGCCTTCTCGGCCATCAGCGTATCGGTCGCTTCCTCGAGACGCTCGGTGACGACTTCCTGATCGACGCCCTCTTCCTCGGCCCATTCCGCAAGCGGCACGTCGAGGTTCAGCTGTTCGATCACCTCTTGGTGCATGCCTTCGACATCCCATTGATCGGCATAGGATTTCGGCGGCATGAAGCGGTCCACGAGGTCCTCGATCACCTGAACGCGCATGTCGCGGGTGATCTCGCCGACCTCTTCGGTTTCCATGATTTCGCGACGCTGCGAGAAGACCGCTTTCCGCTGGTCGTTCATCACGTCATCGAATTTCAGAAGCTGCTTACGGATGTCGAAGTTGCGCCCCTCGACCTTCGCCTGCGCGCGCTCGAGCGACTTGTTCACCCACGGGTGGACGATCGCCTCGCCCTCTTTCATGCCCAGCTTGGAGAGAACCGAATCGAGCTTGTCGGAGCCGAAGATCCGCATCAGGTCGTCTTCCAGCGAGAGGAAGAACAGCGAGCGGCCCGGGTCGCCCTGACGGCCCGAACGACCGCGCAGCTGGTTGTCGATGCGGCGGCTTTCGTGGCGCTCGGTCGCGAGAACGAACAGGCCGCCCGCTTCCAGAACCTTCGCCTTTTCCTCGGCGGTCGCCGCGTCGATCCGCTTGCGGACCTCTTCGGGATCGGCGTCGGGATTCGCGGCGAGTTCTTCCTGAACGCGCATCTCGATATTGCCGCCGAGCTGAATGTCGGTCCCGCGGCCAGCCATGTTGGTCGCGATGGTCACGGCGCCCAGACGGCCGGCCTCGGCGACGATGGTCGCTTCCTGCTCGTGCTGGCGGGCGTTCAGGACGTTGTGCTTGATGCCGGCCTTCTTGAGCATATCCGAGAGCATCTCGGACTTCTCGATCGAGGTGGTGCCGACGAGCATCGGCTGGCCCTTCTCGTTGGCTTTCTTGATCGCCTCGACCACGGCGTCGTATTTTTCCTGCGCGGTGCGGTAGACGCGGTCATGTTCGTCTTTCCGCGCGATCGGACGGTTGGTCGGAATCTCGACCACGCCCAGCGAATAGATCTCGGCGAATTCCTCGGCCTCGGTAGCCGCGGTGCCGGTCATGCCGCCGAGCTTGTCGTAGAGGCGGAAGTAGTTCTGGAAGGTGACCGAGGCCAGCGTCACGTTCTCGGGCTGAATGTCGACGCCTTCCTTGGCTTCGATCGCCTGATGCAGGCCTTCCGAGAGGCGACGGCCCTTCATCATGCGGCCGGTGAATTCGTCGATCAGCACGACCTCGCCCGATTGCACGACGTAGTTCTGATCCTTGAAGAACAGCTTGTGGGCGCGCAGGGCCTGGTTGACGTGGTGCACGATGGTCGTGCTTTCCGGATCGTAGAGCGACTGACCCTCGGGGAGCACGCCCGCCTCCAGCAGGAGGTTCTCGAGGAAGTCGTTGCCCTCTTCGGTGAAGGTCGCGGTGCGGGCCTTCTCGTCGATGGTGTAATGCTCTTCGCTCAGGCTCGGGATGAACTTGTCGAGCGTGATATACAGCTCCGAGCGGTCGTCGGACGGGCCCGAAATGATCAGCGGCGTGCGTGCCTCGTCGATCAGAATCGAGTCGACCTCGTCGATGATCGCGTAGAAATGGCCGCGCTGCATCATCTGGTCGACCGAGGTTTTCATGTTGTCGCGCAGATAATCGAAGCCAAGCTCGTTATTCGTCGAATAGGTGATGTCGGCGGCGTAGGCCTGTTTCTTCTCGGGCTCGGCCTGGAAGGGCACGACGACGCCGGTGGTCAGACCCAGCGCGCCATAGACCTTGCTCATCCATTCCGCGTCACGCCGCGCGAGATAGTCGTTCACGGTGACGACATGCACGCCTTTGCCGGCGAGAGCGTTCAGATAGGCCGGGAAGGTCGCGACGAGGGTTTTCCCTTCGCCCGTCTTCATCTCGGCGATATTGCCCTGATGCAGGAAGATGCCGCCGACGAGCTGCACGTCGAAAGCCCGCAGGCCGAGTGCACGCTTCGCGGCTTCGCGACAGTTGGCGAAGGCTTCGGGCAGGATCTTGTCGAGGCTCTCGCCGTCTTCCTGCACGCGGCGCTGGAAGTCGCGCGTCTTCTCGATGATCTGTTCGTCGGAGAGGGCTGCGAACTGCTCCTCCAGCGCGTTGATCTTGGCCACCAGCGGGCGCACCGATTTCACCTTACGATCATTCGACGTGCCGAAGACCTTCTTCGCGAGTGTTCCGATGCCGAGCATGTAATCTCCGAGGGTAGCTGACCAGATCGTTATTCCCTGTGCCTTGTCGCATAGGGTTTGCTTGCCTAGAAGAGCTAGCGAAACAAGGCCGAAATGGCTCTTACAGGCCCTAGGCGATGTAAGGGGCGGCTGCCAGACTGTCAACGCCGCCGAAAGACGCGGCAGAAAGGAAGTGGCAAGGATGCCGAATCTGACGAAACTGTTCGCGAGCGTCGCGATCTGCGCAATGACTGCCGGGATCGCACAGGCCGATGACGCGAAAGCGCCTGCCGCCGCTGCGGATGCCGCGAAATCGGAAGCCGCCGCCAAGCCGCGCACCGACCTGAGCGCCGACACCGTGGTCGCCACCGTGAACGGTCAGGATATCACGCTGGGCATGATGCAAACGGTACGCGACGGCCTTCCCGCGCAATACCAGCAGCTGCCCGATGACAAGCTGTTCCAAGGCGTCCTGGAGCAGCTGATTCAGCAGACCGCGCTTGCCCAGCTCGAAGAAAAGCGCATCACCCAGCGCGACAAGATCGCTCTCGAAGTGCAGAAACGCGCGTATCTCTCCGGTGCGATGCTGAACTACACCGCTGACAAGGCCGTGACCGACGACGCCGTGCAGAAGGCCTATGACGCGAAATACGCCAAGGCCAAGCCGACCAAGGAATATCACGCGGCCCATATCATCGTTAAAACCAAGGCAGAGGCCGAGAAGATCAAGAAAGAGATCGACAACGGCGGCGACTTCGCGGAACTGGCGAAGAAGAACTCGACCGATGGTGCGGCGGCGAATGGCGGCGATCTGGGCTGGTTCAAGCTCGACGCGATGGTCAAGCCCTTCGCGGATGAGGTCGCAGGCATGAAGGACGGCGAAGTCGCCGGTCCGATCCAGACCCAGTACGGCTGGCATGTCGTGAAGCTGCTCGGCACGAAGATGGTCGACGCGCCGAAACTGGCCGATGTGCGCAAGAAGCTGGTTGGCGATATTCGCCAAGAGGCTGTCCAAAAACGCGTAAAGGCTGTTGTGGGCGAAGCCAAAATCGACAAGATGACCGACGGGATTGATCCGAGCGTTCTGAAAGATCAGTCCATCTTGGGTAGCAACTGATCGATCAAAAGGCGGGCGCGATGGCGAAGAAAAAGTTGAAGGACACCAAGGAGCTGAAGGCCAAGGTCAAGAAGCTCCGCGCCAAGGTCAAGGCGCTGAAGTCCGACCTTTCCGCCGCGCCCGCCCCTGCCGCTTCTGCGGCGCAGACAGAGGCGAAATCGGTGACGATTTCGCCGCTCGCCCCCGCGAAATTTCCCGATCTTCCGGAAATCGCGGGGGTCGAATTCGCCTCCGCCGCGGCGGGGGTCAAATATGCCGGACGCACCGATGTGATGCTCGCGCGGATCGCGCCGGGATCGTCGGTCGCTGGCGTTTTCACCACCTCGTCCACCCGCGCGGCCTGCGTTCTCGACTGTCAGGAAAAGCTCGCGATGCGCGCGCCTGCCGAGACGGGTGCCGCGATCATCGTCAACTCGGGCAACGCCAACGCCTTCACCGGGAAAAGCGGTCAGGAGAGCGTCGACAAGGTGACCGGTGCGGTGGCTCAGGCGCTCGACATGCCGATCAGCCGCGTGTTTTCGTCCTCCACCGGCGTCATTGGCGAGCCGCTTCCCCATGACAAGATCGTCGCGGTGATCGACAGCCTGACGCAGCGCCTCTCCCCTGCCGGGATCGAGGATGCCGCGCGCGCGATCATGACGACCGACACCTATCCCAAAGGCGCCTTTGCCGAAGTTCAGGGCGAAGGCGGCAAGATCAAGATCGCCGGGATCGCGAAGGGCTCGGGGATGATCGCGCCGAATATGGCGACGATGCTGGTCTATATCTTCACCGATGCGAAAATCACGCCGGCGCGGCTGCAGAAGATGCTGTCGCGGCAGGTCGATGACACGTTCAACGCGATCACCGTGGACAGCGACACCTCGACCTCGGATGCGCTGATCGTCGCGGCGACCGGGAAATCCGACGCTGCCGAGATCGCCGATCTGCGCTCGGAGCCTGCGAAGGCGTTCGAAGCCGGGCTGCGCGAGGTGATGATGGATCTCGCGCATCAGGTCGTCAAAGACGGCGAAGGGGCCACCAAATTCGTCGAGATCCGCGTGACGCGGGCACGCTCGAACGAGGACGCGCATAAGATCGCGATGTCGATCGCGAACTCGCCGCTGGTGAAGACCGCGATTGCGGGCGAGGACGCGAATTGGGGGCGCGTGGTCGCGGCTGTCGGTAAATCCGGAGCCGAGGCCGATCGCGACAAGCTGAAGATTTCCTTCGGGGACATGGTCGTGGCCGAGAAGGGCTGGCGGGTGCCGGATTACTCCGAGGAGGCCGCGAGCGCCTATATGAAGAATGATGAACTCGTGATCGGCGTCGATCTCGGGCTTGGTCGCGCCTCGAAATCGGTCTGGACCTGCGATCTGACCCACCGCTACATCGACATTAACGCGGATTATCGTTCGTGAAGATGGTTCTGGTCTCCGCCGTCGCCCTGATCGACGCCGACGGGCGCGTGCTTCTGGCACAGCGCCCCGAGGGCAAGTCGATGGCAGGCCTGTGGGAGTTTCCCGGTGGCAAGGTCGAGGCGGGCGAAACGCCCGAGGCCGCGCTGATCCGCGAGTTGGACGAGGAGCTTGGCATCCAGACCCATCAGAGCTGCCTCGCGCCGCTGACCTTCGCCAGCCACGCCTATGACGACTTTCACCTGCTGATGCCGCTGTTCGCCTGCCGGAAGTGGGAGGGGATCGTCAGCCCGCAAGAGGGGCAGACCCTCGCCTGGGCGCGGGCGCGCGACTTGCGCGACTACGAGATGCCGCCGGCAGACATCCCCCTGATCCCGATCCTGCGCGATTGGCTCTAACTGGGGTTGGTCTCTGGCTGGGGTTGCCGCGCGATTAACCTTCGTGACCTTTTCTCCCAACTCTCGCGTCTTACGCGATGGGCAGACCGTTTCCATTTGCCGTTCCTTAACGCCTTGCGCTTCTAATGAGCGCTCAAGGGAGGAACCTCATGCTCAGAACCATTCAGATCGGCAGCAGCGTCTTCGTTCAGGGAGCTTACGAACGGACGCTGGATTGCGGGCGTATCCTCGTACGTGTCGGCGATGCGCTCTTTGCCGGGCATCCCGTCAATCGCTGACGCAGCCGAATGACAGCCACAGATGCAAAACGGGGGCCCGAAGGCCCCCGTTTCTATATTCGTAACTCGGTCCCGAAGGATCAGAGCGTCCGCTCGACCTCTTCGCGCTCGAAGATCTCGATGACATCGCCGGGGCGGATATCGTCGTATCTCTCGAAGGCCATGCCGCACTCCTGACCGGAGGGCACTTCCTTGACCTCGTCCTTGAAGCGCTTGAGCGTCTTCAGCGTGCCTTCGTGGATCACCACGTTGTCGCGCAGCAGGCGGACGCCAGCCGAACGACGGGCCACGCCCTCGGTGACGATACAACCCGCGACCTTGCCGACGCCGGTGACCTTGAACACTTCCTTGATCTCGGCGTAGCCGATGAAGTGCTCGCGGATCTCGGCCGACAGGAGGCCCGAAGCGGCGGCTTTGATGTCGTCCACCAGATCGTAGATGATCGAGTAGTAGCGGATCTCGACGCCCTTCTGGTTCGCAGCGTTGCGCGCAGGCGCATTGGCACGAACGTTGAAGCCGATGACCGGTGCGTTGGACGCCTCGGCCAGCGTGATGTCGGATTCGGTAATTGCACCGACGCCCGAATGCAGCACGCGCACGCGCACCTCTTCGTTGCCGACCTTCTCGAGCGCCTGAACGATCGCTTCCGCCGAGCCCTGCACGTCGGCCTTCACCAGCACGGGCAGTTCTGTGACGCTTTCGTCGGCCTTGGCCTTCGCCATCAGCTGTTCCAGCGTCGTCGCGGCGCCGGCAGCGGCGCGTTTGTCCTTGGCGGCCTGCTCGCGGTATTCGGCGATCTCGCGGGCCTGCGCCTCGGTCTCGACGACGTTGAGAACGTCGCCAGCCTCGGGCGTGCCGTTGATGCCGAGCACCTCGACCGGAACCGACGGACCGGCCTCATCGACGCGGTCGCCCTTGTCGTTGATCAGCGCGCGGACCTTACCCCACTGCTCGCCGACGACGAAGATGTCGCCTTTGCGCAGCGTGCCGTTCTGCACCAGAACCGTCGCGACCGGACCACGGCCCACGTCGAGCTTGGCTTCGATCACCGCACCTTGCGCGGCGCGATCGGGGTTCGCCTTGAGTTCGAGCAGTTCGGCCTGAAGCGCGATGGCTTCGAGCAGCTGATCGAGACCCTTGCCGGTCTTGGCCGACGCTTCCACATCCTGCACGTCACCCGACATCTCTTCGACGACGACTTCGTGCTGCAGAAGCTCGGTGCGGACCTTCTGGGCGTTCGCATCGGGCTTGTCGCATTTGTTGATCGCAACGATCATCGGAACGCCAGCAGCCTTCGAGTGATTGATCGCTTCGATGGTCTGCGGCATCACCGAGTCATCGGCCGCCACGACGAGCACCACGATATCGGTGACATTGGCACCGCGTGCGCGCATCGAGGTAAAGGCCGCGTGGCCGGGCGTGTCCAGGAAGGACAGGGTCGCCCCGCTCTCGGTCTGCACCTGATAGGCGCCGATATGCTGCGTGATCCCGCCAGCCTCGCCGGAGACGACGTTCGCCTTGCGGATCGCGTCGAGCAGCGAGGTCTTGCCGTGGTCGACGTGACCCATGATCGTGACGATCGGCGGACGCGGCTGAAGATCTTCTTCCTTGTCGTCGACCTGATCGATGACCTGTTCGACATCCGCATCCGAGACGCGCACGGAGCGGTGACCGAATTCCTCGATCACGAGTTCCGCGGTATCGGCGTCGAGCGTCTGGTTCGCGGTGACCATCATGCCCATCTTCATGAGCGTTTTGACCACATCCGCTGCGCGCTCCGCCATACGGTTGGCGAGTTCCGACACGATGATCGTCTCGGGAAGCTGCACTTCGCGCGACTGCTTTTCAGCACGCTGCGAGCCGCCCATCGCCTTCTGACGGGCCTTCTCCTGCTTGCGCTTCATCGCAGCAAGCGAGCGCTGGCGGCCTTCGCCACCCGAAAGCGCATCGCTCAGCGAGAGCTTGCCCGAACGGCGGTTGCCGCGGTCATTGCCCTTGTTGTTGCGATCGTTGCGCGTGTCACGCTCACGATCCGTCTTACGCGGACCCGAAGCGGACACACCCTTGGTCTCGGCGCGGGCGGCAGCAACCTCCACGGCAGCCTGATCGACCGGTGCATCTTTCTTCGGTCCGCCCTTGCGGATCTCTTCTTTCTTCTTGTCGCGAAGTTCGGCCTCGCGCTTTTTGCGCTCGTCCTCTTCAGCCTTGGCCTTCAGGGCCGCTTCGCGTTCACGCTCCTCGCGCTCCTTGGCCTCAGCCTCGGCGCGACGACGCTCGCGCTCTTCTTCGCGGGCTTTTTCCTCGGCCTCGCGGGCGGCGGCCTCTTCGACCTCACGCGCCTTCGCGGCCTGAAGCGCCTTCAGGCGACGCTCCATCTCGGCGTCGGAAATCCCGGCGGGGCGCTTCGACGGATCGCCAAGGGAAGGCTTGTTGCCCCCTCCCTTACCAGCGCCTGCCGCCGGTTTGTTCAGCACCCGCTTCTTGCCTTTCGTCTCGACCACGACGTTCTTCGTGCGCCCGTGCGAGAAGCTTTGCTTCACCTGCCCGGGGCGCCCGCCGCCCAGTCCGAGAGTCTTTTTGCCGTCCGTATCGCTCATGCCGTCTTCGTATCCTTCATGGCGGTCTTGCCGCCGTCCTGCTTGCGTACGCCCGCAAGCCTCGATGCGTCTTCAATTACGCGCCGGGTGAGGCCACCGGCTGCAAGCGCGCCGTGTATCGCACGATCGCGGCCGAATGCCAAACCCAATTCCTGAGAGGTGAGGCAGCCGAACCAGCGCCCGCCTTCGGGCGTCCAAAGCTTACCCTTGCCCCTGTCCGAGCCGTCGCTTGCCTGTAGCAGCACTTTCGCGCGCCCCTCGGCCAGCCAGCCCTTGACCTTTTCGAAGCCGACAACCGCTTTGCCGGCCTTCCGCTCCAGAGAAATAAGCTCCACAACGCGAGAGGCAAGGGCCTGTTCCACCAATTCCACCAGATTTTCTGGGGTTTTGGCCGCCTGCTTCGCTGCGCGGGCGAACAATCCCTTTTTCATCGCCGTCTCGATGACGCCGCGTTCGGAGGTGACCCAGATTCCGCGGCCGGGCAGTTTGCCTGCCACGTCCGGGTAGATCATCCCATCGGGTCCGAGCACGAAGCGGACAAGCCCCGCCTTCGGCTGAACATCGCCGGTGACGATGCAGCGCCGTTCGGGGTCGTCGTTGGTTTTCGGCTTTCCGCCGCGACTCATCTAAGCTCCTCTCCGGTCGGGACCGAGGCTTACGCCTCGGCCTCCTCCTCGGTTTCCTCTTCGCCTTCGTCTTCCGCGTCGCTTTCCAGCTCGGACGGGTCGACCCAGCCCAGCTGAATACGTGCGGTCATGATCAGGTTCTGCGCCTCTTCGAGGCTCACGTCGAATTTCTCTAGCAGACCGTCATCCTTAACGCGCTGACCGTCGACCGTGGTCCAGCCACCGGCCAGTTCCCAGTCGGCGCAGGTCGCGAAATCTTCCAGCGTCTTGACGTCGTCTTTCGCGAGCGCCTCGATCATCTGCGGGGTCAGGCCTTCGAAGTCGAACAGCGACTGCTCGACGCCCATTTCCTTCGCCGCTTCCAGCGCCTTGCGGTTCTGCTCTTCGATCACGTCGCGGGCACGGGCCTGCAGTTCGCCTGCGGTGTCCTCGTCCACGCCTTCGATCGACAGAAGTTCGTCCATCTCGACATAGGCCACTTCCTCAAGCGAGGTGAAGCCTTCCGCCACGAGGAGCTGCGCGAAGAACTCGTCGAGGTCCAGCGCGTCGACGAACAGCTTGGTGCGCTCGGCGAACTCGGCCTGACGGCGCGCCGATTCCTCGGCTTCGGTCAGGATGTCGATGTCGAGACCGGTCAGCTGCGAGGCCAGACGCACGTTCTGACCGCGACGACCGATGGCGAGCGACAGTTGCTCGTCGGGGACCACGACTTCGATCTTCTGCGCTTCCTCGTCGATCACCACTTTCGACACTTCGGCCGGCTGCAGCGCGTTCACGAGGAAGGTCGCCTGATCTTCGTTCCACGGAATGATGTCGATCTTCTCGCCCTGAAGCTCGCCGACAACGGCCTGCACGCGCGAACCGCGCATACCGACACAGGCGCCGACCGGGTCGATCGAGTTGTCATAGGAAATGACGCCGATCTTCGCGCGCGAACCGGGATCGCGGGCCACGGCCTTGATCTCGATGATGCCGTCGTAGATTTCCGGCACTTCCATCTTGAACAGCTCGGCCATGAATTCCGGCGCGGTGCGGCTGAGGAAGATCTGCGGGCCACGGGTCTCGCGGCGCACGTCTTTCACATAGGCACGGATGCGGTCATTCGGGCGATAGCTCTCGCGGCCGATCTTCTCGTTGCGGCGCAGGATCGCTTCGCCACGGCCCACATCGACGATGATGTTGCCGTATTCCTCGCGCTTGACGGTGCCGTTGATGATCGTGCCGACGCGGTCCTTGAACTCTTCGTACTGGCGATCACGCTCGGCTTCGCGGACCTTCTGCAGGATGACCTGCTTGGCCGATTGCGCGGCGATGCGGCCCAGATCGACCGGCGGCACCTCGTCGACGATCTGATCGCCGACCGAGGGGTTTTCGAGATACTGCTTCGCCTGCTCGACGGTCAGCTCGGCCTGATAGTTCTCCAGCTCTTCGTCTTCGACGACGGTGCGGACGCGGGTGAAGGTCGCCTTGCCGGTCTTGCGATCGATCGAGACACGGATGTCCATCTCCGCGCCGTAACGCGACTTCGCTGCGCGCGCGAGGCTCTCTTCCATCGCCTGGATCACCAGATCCGGGTCGATCATCTTTTCGCGCGCCACCGCCTCGGCGGTCTGCAGAAGCTCAAGCTGGTTGGCTGCCGTGATGGCCATCTCAGTTCTCCTCCTCGGGGGAATCGTCAATCTCGTCAAATTCAGCTTCGTCGACGCTTTCGGTCGCCTTCTTCTGGCGCAGCATCTCGTCGATCAGCTCATCGGTCAGCACCAGCTTCGCATCCGCGAGCCAGTCGAACTGGAGGCCGATCACGACGTCTTCGCCGCTCTCGTCCAGCTCGATCAGGACTTCCGACCCTTCGGTGCCGCGCAGGATACCCTTGAAGCGCTTGCGCCCGTCGATCTGCTCGGAGGTCTCGATCTTCGCCTCGTAGCCTTCCCAGATGTCGAAATCCTTGAAGCGCGTCAGCGGACGGTCGATGCCGGGCGACGACACTTCCAGCGTATATTTGTCCTCGATCGGGTCTTCCACATCGAGAGCCGCGGACACGGCGGTCGAGATCGCGGCGCAATCGTCCACGACGATACCGCCATCGGGACGGTCTGCCATGATCTGAAGCGTGGCCGTCTTGCCGCCCTGCAGCCGCAGCCGCACGAGTTCGAAGCCCAGCCCCTCGATCACGGGGGTCACGATCTCGGCCAGACGCCGGTCGATGGCGGTCTTGGCGATCAGGTCGGTCATGTCTCTCTTTCCGATCCTACAAAAACAAAAAACGGGCCGTTGCGGCCCGTCACACGTTTCCGGTGGGCGTCAGGTTTGGACCCCGGCGCGCCGCTGTTGATGGCGATATAGTCCTGTATCGCAGATTCCGCAAGGGGAATCAGCCGCGCGCGCCTGCCCCGGGATTGTCGCGCCAGACCCGGAAGTTCAGCGCGCCCGCCAATGTCAGCCAAACGAGATAGGGAAAGACCAGCAATCCGGCCAACATATCGAGCCGCAGGAAGGCCAGCATCATCGCCGCGACGGCGACCCAGAGGCAGATCAGGACAAGCAGCCCGAGCCACAGCCGATGCGCCCCGAAGAAGACCGGCGTCCAGAGCGTGTTCAGCGCGATCTGCACCGCGAAGAGGGCGAGCGCGATCTGGCTGCCCGCCTCGGGGACGATGCGCGCCGCAGCATAGGCGACCGAGACGTAGAGATAGGTCCAGGCGACCGGGAAAACCCAGTTGGGCGGCGTGAAGCCGGGCTTCTTCAACCCGACATACCACTCGCCCGGCTTGAAGATGATGCCCGTCGCAGCGGCGGCCACGGAGGCCACGAGAAACAGCAGGAAATAGGTAAGCGTCATGGCGGCCTCGATCGAAATCTTTCGCTAGATCAGGATCTAAGCTCATCCATCGCGCGGACAAGCCCGGCGGTGATCCCCGGCTCGGAAAGCGCATGCCCCGCCATCGGCACCAGCTGCAGCTTCGCCATCGCCCAGCCCTGCGCCAGCCGATAGGCCGAGGTCGGTGGGCAGATCATATCGAGCCGCCCCTGCACGATGGTCGTCGGGATATGCTCGATCTTGTGACGGTCGCGCAGGATCTGTTCGTCCTCTTCGAGGAAGGCCGCGTTCTGGAAATAGTGGTTCTCGAGCCGGGCGAAGGCGCGCGCGTAATCGGGCGAGGCTTCGCCGGGCGGGCCGTCATAGCGCACCGAGGCCAGCGCGTTTTCCCACATCGCCCAGTGCCGCGCATAGCGCGCCTCGGCCATGTAGTCGCCCGAGAACAGCCGCTTGTGATAGGCCCCGATCAGATCGTGCTGCTCGTCTTCCGGAATCGGACGCCGGAAATTCGCCCAGAGGTCGGGATAGAAATTCCCCGCACCGCCGCCATAGAACCAGTTGAGCTCGGCCTGCGTCGCAAGGAAGACGCCACGCAGAATCAGATTCGTCGCCCGGTCGGGATGCGCCTGCGCGTAAAGCAGCGCCAGCGTCGCCCCCCAGCTCCCCCCGAAGACCATCCAGCTGTCGATACCGAGGGTCCGGCGGATCTGCTCCATATCCGCGATCAGATGCCACGTCGTGTTATCCGCGACGCTGGCATGCGGGCGCGACAGCCCGCAGCCGCGCTGATCGAACAGGATGACCCGGTAATGCTGCGGATCGAAGAATCGCCGCATCGTGGGCGAACAGCCGCCCCCCGGCCCACCATGGCACACCACGACCGGCTGCCCCTCGGGATGACCCGATTGCTCGACGTAAAGGATATGGCCATCGCCCACGTCGATCCGGCGCTGATCGAAGGGCTCGATCGGCGGATAAAGATGGGCGCCCGATGCGCGCTTTTGCCCTGCAGTTCTGTCCATGTCTGGACTATATAGAGCAAAAGGCGCGCCCGCCATGGGCTGCCCTAAAATCAATGCGAGGAGAGCAATGGCAGATCCGGCAAACAGCATCGACCCGTCCGAAGTCGCCAAATTCGAGGCGATGGCCGCCGAATGGTGGGACCCGAACGGCAAGTTCAAACCGCTGCATATGCTCAACCCGTGCCGGCTCGATTACATCACCACGCAGATCGCCACGCAGTTCGGCCGCGACCTGAAAGCGCCGCGCCCGTTCGAAGGGCTGCGCCTGCTGGATATCGGTTGCGGCGGCGGGCTTCTGTCCGAACCGATGGCGCGACTTGGCGCCACGGTCGTGGGCGCGGATGCGGCGGAAGGGAATATCCCCGTGGCGCGGCTGCATGCCGAACAGTCGGGGCTCGAGATCGACTACCGCCACTGCGCGGCGGAAGATCTGGCCACGAACGGCGAGCAGTTCGATGTCGTCCTCGCGCTGGAGATCATCGAACATGTCGCCGACCCGCAGGGCTTCGTGAACACGATCCAGAGTCTGATGAAACCGGGCGGGCTGATGATCTGCTCGACGCTGAACCGCAATCCGAAAAGCTACATGGTCGCGATCATCGGGGCCGAGCGGGTGATGCGCTGGCTGCCCGTGGGCACGCATGAATGGTCGAAATTCGTCACGCCCGATGAGCTTTACGAGCTGTCGCGCAACGCAGGCCTCGACCCGGTCGACCGCCGCGGCATGGTGTTCAATCCGCTGAGCTGGACCTGGTCGCTCTCGGCGCGCGATCTTTCGGTGAATTACGCCATCGCAGCGGTGAAGCGGTAAGGGGCGCTGCCCCTCTGCCTTCGGCATTCACCCCGGGATATTTCCGCCAACACGAAGAGAGGCGATTTTCGCCTTGGGTCAAATATCCCGGGGGAATCTCCACAGGAGATGGGGGCAGCGCCCCCTCTTACTTTTTCTTCGGACGGAAGGCTTTGATCCGGGCCGGGTCGGTCTCGATATAGCCCGCGCCGATCAGGTCGAGGCAATAGGGCACGGCGGCGAAAACCGCATCGAGGCAGGTCGCGATGGCCGAGGGCTTGCCCGGCACCATGATGATCAGCGATTTGCCCGCGATCCCCGCCGACTGGCGCGACAGGATGGCGGTCGGCACTTCGAGAAGCGACGCGCGGCGCATTTCTTCGCCGAAGCCCGCCAGCTCCTTCTCGATCACGTCGAAGCAGCCCTCGGGCGTCTCGTCGCGGGGCGCGGGGCCGGTGCCGCCGGTGATCAGGATCAGATCGGCTTCGGCCGCGACCAGTTCGCGGAGTTTCGCCGCGACCGACTCGCGCCCATCGGGAATGATGTGGCGTTCGATCTCGAGCGGCGAGGTGACCACGCCGCGCAGATAATCCTCGCAGCCCGGACCGCCCTTGTCCTCGTATTCGCCGCGCGACGCGCGATCGGAGACGGTGACGATGGCGGCCTTGGGCTGCGAATAGCTCATTTCTTCACGCGCGCGTTGCGGGTCGCGATCAGCTTCAGGCGCAGCGCGTTGAGCTGGATGAAGCCCGCCGCGTCTTTCTGATCGTAGGCACCTGCGTCTTCCTCGAAGGTCACATGGGCCTCGGAATAGAGCGAGTAATCCGACCAGCGCGCCACGGTGCGGGCCGCGCCCTTGAAGAGCATCAGCTTCACCGTGCCGGTGACGTATTCCTGCGTCTTGTCGATCAGCGCCTGCAGCGCCTCGCGCTCGGGCGAGAACCAGAAGCCGTTATAGATCAGCTCGGCATAGCGCGGCATGATCGAGTCCTTCAGGTGGCCCGCGCCGCTATCGAGCGTGATCTGCTCGATGCCACGGTGAGCCTCCAGCAGGATCGTGCCGCCGGGGGTCTCGTAGACGCCGCGCGACTTCATGCCGACGAAGCGGTTCTCGACGAAATCGAGACGACCGATGCCGTGGGTCTTGCCGTATTCGTTGAGCTTGGTGAGGATCGTCGCCGGGCTCATCGCCTCGCCGTTGATCGAGACTGCGTCGCCCTTCTCGAACCCGATCTCGATATATTCGGGCTCGTTCGGAGCCTGCGTGATCGGATCGTCGGTGCGCTGGTAGACGTAATCGGGCGCCATGTCGGCCGGATCTTCCAGCACCTTGCCCTCGGACGAGGTGTGCAGAAGGTTCGCATCGACCGAGAACGGCGCTTCGCCGCGCTTGTCCTTGGCGATCGGGATCTGGTTCGCCTCGGCGAATTCCAGCAGCTTGGTACGCGAGGACAGGTCCCATTCCCGCCACGGCGCGATCACCTTGATCGACGGGTCGAGCGCATAGGCGGACAGCTCGAAGCGGACCTGATCGTTGCCTTTGCCGGTCGCGCCATGCGCCACCGCATCGGCGCCGTGCTGATGCGCGATCTCGACGAGATGCTTGGAGATCAGCGGGCGCGCGATCGAGGTGCCCAGCAGATACAGCCCCTCATAGACCGCATTGGCGCGGAACATCGGGAAGACGAAATCGCGGACGAATTCCTCGCGCGCGTCGAGAATGTGGATATTCTCCGGCTTGATGCCGAGCATCTCGGCCTTGCGGCGCGCCGGTTCCAGCTCCTCACCCTGACCGAGATCGGCGGTGTAGGTGATGACCTCGCAGCCGTATTCGGTCTGCAGCCATTTCAG
Source organism: Thioclava sp. ISO4 (assembly GCF_058105145.1). Lineage (NCBI taxonomy): Bacteria > Pseudomonadati > Pseudomonadota > Alphaproteobacteria > Rhodobacterales > Paracoccaceae > Thioclava > Thioclava sp. ISO4. The sequence goes on along the minus strand of NZ_CM176571.1, from coordinate 688,527 downwards.
GATGATCGAGGTATCGAGGCCGCCCGAATAGGCAAGCACGACTTTCTTGGGCGCGGACATGCGGCATCTCCCGGTTTTCTTGTTCCGCGACGGAATAGAAGCTTTTTTTCCAATGAACAAGGGCCGCCCCGAAGGACGGCCCTTTCGAAAGCGCTCTGCGCGAGATCAGCTCTCGGTGGACGGGTCCACGAGCGGATCGGTCGTGGTGTCCCCGCTCGAGGCGAGATCGCCATCGACGGTCGTCCCGTCGCCGGTCGTTCCGTCACCGCTCGCCACATCGCCCTCCGCAGGTGCCTCTGCCGTCGCGGTTTCCGGCGGGGGCAGATCGAGCAGCTCGTGCAGATAAGCGAGCGCCTCGGGCGAAAGTTCGCGCCCGTTCGATGCGGCGAGAAGCGCGTCGTTTTCTTCCGTAGCGGCATTGGCGATCTCTGCTTCCATATCGGTGACCGCCTGCTGGGCAGCGGCCAGATCGGCCTCATAGGTCGTCGCTGCAGCCTTCTCGTCCTCCAGCGTCGTGACCGCTTCGTCATAGCCCTCGGCTTCGGGATCGAGCGCGTCGATATCGGCTTGGATCGCGTCCACGCTGCGGACATCCTGCGCTTCCAGCGCCGCGACAGCGTCCTGCGCGTCCGTCAGGTTCTGCTGGGCCTCAGCCGCGGCCAGCACCGTGTCGCGATAGGTCGCGATCCGGCCCACCTGGCTGTTCGGCGAAGCGTTGGCGAGCGCGGTCGCGCTGGCATGGGCCGCGTTCAGGCCCTTCAGCTCGGAAGCCAAGGCGCCGTGATTGCGCAGTTCACCCTCGCTCACGCTCGGTTTGCCGTTCGGGCGCGGCGACTCGTTCACCGCGAATTCGGTCGGAGTGGTCGAGCGCGTCTTGGTCGCGGTGGTCCCGCGCGACGCCGTTTTCACAGTGGCACGGTTGGTGTGCTGCTTCTTCTGCAGCTTGCCGGAGAAGAGATTGTCGAGGAATTTCGCAGGGCCGCCGCCATGGGTTGCCGCTTTGCCGGAATTGCCCGGGCTCGTCGGACGCCCGGCCGATGCGGATTTGCCTGCCGCGCCGGACTTGCCGCCCGCGTTGCCGCCGCCATGGCCACCGCCATTACCGCCGCCGTTGCCACCACCGTTTCCACCGCCATTGCCGCCGCCGTTGCCGTTCTTGGCAAATGCGGCATCCGCGCCGGTGAAATGGCTGGTCGCCACCGGGGCGACGACGAAGCTTGCCGCGACAAGGGCGACGATCGAAGTTTTTCTCAGGCTCATACGGCCCTCCTCTTTTAATGCTCGCGACATGGCTTCAGCACGATTAGTCCCGAAAGTGGGCAGAAAAACGGCAGACTTTGCAAAATGCGCAGAGTTTCGCTCAATGCGCCGCCCCATCGGCGCGGACTTGCTCTTTTTCGCCCCTATCACACGGAGAATTCAACGAAGGCGCGCCGAACGTGCTTTGACTGCGGTGAGTTCCAACCCCAACGGTGAATTATTAAATGACATTCTTTGGGGGCAAAGTGATGAATGTATTGGGAGTTTTCGGACACTCGTTTCGGCAGGTCTTTGGAAATTGGGGGCAGACCCTTCGGATCTCGGCGCTTCTTCTCTTGATCACGATCATCGGGCAGCAATGGCTTATCGAGAGCGTGATGCAGGCCGGAGCATCGCAACACCAGAGTGTCGAAAATTCACTGTTCATTTTGGTTTTCAACACATTCATCCTGCCGATCCCGATGATCATCGCGGCAGTGAACTGGCACAGGTTCATCCTTCTCGGCGAGCGCGTCGGCTGGCTGCCGCGGATTCATCTGCGCCGGGACGTCAGCTATTTCTGGCGTGGCATAGTGATCACGCTCTGTGCCATGGCGATCATGGTTCTGGGAGCCGCGATTGTTTTTCTTTTCGCCCTCGCGGCGCAGGAAATCATTCCGAACCAGGCCGCTGAAAGCGTTCTACTTGCCGTGGTGGGGCTGGCATTCTTGATTGCCCTGTATGCCTTCATGCTCCGTCTCGGAGTATCCCTGCCCGGGGCCGCGATCGGCGGCGCCACGATCCGCGACAGTTGGCGCGCGACTCGCGGCCAGTGGCGTGGCTTCACCTTACTCACTCTGCTGGCATGTCTCGTGGTACTCCCTTTCGTTGCGGTGAACATGCTTTCGATGCTGGCGCCACATGATCTCGCGGATGATATGGTCGTGGTCGCGCTCAAGCTGCTTTTCGCTGTGCCCACCGTGATGCTGCTGCTGTCGATCCTAACGACGCTCTACGGTCATTTTGTCGAGCAACGCGCCCTCGTCTGAGCTTGCCAAAGCGGGCGGCGCGCGTCACATCTGGCGGTATGAGTGAGTTCGCCCTTTCCGCCCAAGCCGCCACCCGCGCGCTGCGTACGCTCTTCGAGCCGACGCCGCTGCAACTCAATGCCCATCTGTCGAAACGTTTCGACGCCGAGGTCTGGCTCAAGCGCGAGGACCTGACGCCGGTGCGCTCCTACAAGATCCGCGGCGCCTTCACCGCGATGCGCAAATTGCGCGAGCGCGATCCGTCGGCGGCGCATTTCGTTTGCGCGAGCGCTGGCAACCACGCGCAGGGCGTGGCCTTCGCCTGTCGGCATTTCGGGGTGAAGGGGACGATCTTCATGCCGGTGACCACGCCGCAGCAGAAGATCGACAAGACAAAGACCTTTGGCGGCGATGCGGTCGAGATCGTTCTCACGGGCGATTATTTCGACGACACGCTGGCTTCGGCGCAGGAGTTTTGCCGCGAGGCCGGGGCGCATTTCCTCGCGCCTTTCGACGATCCGGATGTGATCGAGGGGCAGGCATCGGTCGGGGTGGAGATCCTCGACCAGTTGGGCGGCGCGCCGGATATGGTCATCCTACCCGTGGGCGGCGGCGGTTTGGCCGCGGGCGTCACCGGCTATCTGCGCGCGACCGCCCCCGACACGGAATTTCGCTTCGTCGAGCCTTTGGGCGGCGCGAGCCTGACCGCTGCGGTCAAGGCGCATGAGCCCGTGACGATCTCGCAGGTGAACAGTTTCGTCGATGGAGCCGCGGTTGCCCGGATCGGCGCGCGCCCCTTCGCGGAGCTTGGTTGGGTCACGCCCGAGCAGGTTCATCTCGCACCGGAGGATCGCATCTGTATCACGATGCTTGAGATGCTGAACGTCGAGGGCGTCGTGCTGGAGCCCGCCGGCGCGATGTCGATCGACATCCTGCCCGAACTGGCAGAGACGATCCGCGGCAAACGCGTAGTCTGCGTGACTTCGGGCGGCAATTTCGATTTCGAGCGGCTGCCGGAAGTGCGCGAACGCGCCCAGCGCTATTCCGGCTTGAAGAAGTATTTCATCCTCCGCCTGCCGCAGCGCCCCGGCGCCCTGAAGGATTTCCTTCAGATGCTTGGCCCTGACGACGATATCGCACGCTTCGAGTATCTGAAGAAATCGGCGCGGAATTTCGGCTCGGTCCTGATCGGGATCGAAACGAAACGCGCCGAGAACTTCACAGAACTCTTCGCGAAGCTCGACGCCGAGGGCTTCGTCTGGCGCGACATCACCGAAGACGAAACCTTGGCTGAGTTTCTTATCTGAGGCCTTCAGTTCGATAGAACGGCCTCCAGACGGACGAAACAAACCGGTCCTTCACCGCTTTTAGACTGTGGAGCCTTTTCTACTTCCTCGGCTCCTGCGCTCACGGCCCGCGATAGGCACGCCCGTTACCAAAGTATGGCCGCACCCGCGCCCAACGGGTGCAACTTCGTGCAGTATCTTCTCGGCGCAGCTCAATCTGCTCCGCACCTCGCCCTATGCCGCCGGAGTGAACTCCGATAGCCGCCCCATGAACTGCGTCTTGGACAGGCTATAAGTCTCGCGGATCGCGCCCAGATCGACCTCCACGGCGCGTCCGGCAGCGGCCATTCGTTCTCCCTGCTGACAGGCTCCGCCGAAATCGCGGAACCCGAGATTCCAGGCGGACCCTTTCAAGAAGTGCAAATCCTCTTCGACCCGGTCGGGACGTCCGCCAAGCCCCATCACCACGGCCTCGACCTCGTCGAGAAACAGGTCCACGACCTCGGCAAAGCCATCGGCGCCAATTTCCGAGCGCAATTCCTGCACCCGTTCCCAATCAATCATTACGCCCTCCAGGCCACTCGATCCGACTCCACCCGAGACTGACCGTAGCGCCGCACCCTTTCGATTTTCTTAACGTCTGATCCGGAGTGGTTTTCACCGAATCTTAGGGAGTTTGCGGTTTCGTGAGGGAAGAGGTTTCGGATGATGCAGATGGTGCAAAGACAAGAGGCCCCCGCAGATGCGGGCCGACGACCGTTGGCGGGCGCTGCGCGGCACGTTCTCGTCGTGGACGACAGCCGCATGCAGCGCCGCATCCTCTCGGCGCAGCTGTCCCGCTCCGGCTATCAGGTGAGCGAGGCTGAAAGCGCAGAAGAGGCGATCGCGATCTGTGCCCAATGCGAGCCCGATATCGTGATCTCGGACTGGATGATGGCGGGGATGAGCGGCCCTGAATTCTGCCGCGTCTTTCGGGGCCTACCGCGGCGAAGCTACGGGTATTTCATCCTTCTGACCTCCAAGGCCGAAAAGACGGACGTCACGCGCGGATTGGAAAGCGGCGCCGATGATTTCCTGTCGAAACCGGTCAATGGCGCGGAGCTTCGGGCGCGCCTGAGCGCGGGCGCCCGCATCCTGACCATGCAGGAAGAGTTGAGCGAGAAGAACCGCCTGTTACGCGAGGCGCAGGAGGTGATCGACCGCGACCTGCAAGAGGCGCGGAAACTGCAGCAAAGCCTCGTGCGGACACGACACGCGCGGTTCGAGGCGGCGGATGTCTCGCTGCTCTTGCGCCCCGCAGGCCATGTCGGCGGCGACCTCGTCGGGTTCTTTCCGATCAATGAACGCCGGGTGGGCCTATACGGCATCGACGTCTCGGGGCATGGCATCACCTCGGCCCTGATGATGGCGCGGATCGCGGGCTATTTCTCTGGCACCACCCCCAGCCAGAACCTCGCGATTTACCGCAACGCACAGGGCGAATTGCGCGGACGACGCCCGGCGGAGCTCGCGCAGCGCCTCAACGATCTCGTGCTGAGCGAGATGAGTACCGAGAGCTATTTCACCCTTATCTATGCCGATGTCGACCTGCGCACCGGAAAGGCGGAATTGGTTCAGGCGGGCCACCCCTACCCGGTCCTGCAACGGCGCAACGGCACGGTGGAGTTTTTCGGCGAGGGCGGGCTGCCGATCGGCCTGATCGAGGGCGCAGAATACGAGACGCTTACGGTTCAACTGACCCCGGGCGACCGGCTGGTTCTGGTCTCGGATGGGATTACCGAAGCCAGCGACCGCAGCGGCGAGATGATCGATCAAACCCGGCTGGCCCGGATGCTTCGCAAGTTTTCCCAGATGCCGGGGCCCGGGCTTCTGGATGCGCTCTATTGGGCCACCGAGGAATTCGCGGAGGGCGAGATCGGGGACGATGTCTCGGCTGGCGTTCTGGAATTTCACGGCCCCGGCAGCACCGAGCGACGTTCGGAGCTTGGCTCAGACAGCAGAGACCACCGCCCCGGAGAGACTTGAGAGGAGAACGCACCAGCTCAGCTACATCAGAGGCGAACGAAACGCCCGCGCCTTTTCAGCGACGGACGAACCGTTCGAAAAACGCGCGCTCGCCTTCATTCGCGAGCAGTTCGAGCGCTTCTTCGGGATCGGCCCAATGCGCCGTATGATGCGGCTCCGGCGGCAGACCGCGCTTCAGCACCGGGCGCGCGAGCCAGACGGAGCAGAGCTTTTCCGCCCAGAACTCATACTCGGGCATATAGGTGAATCGCCGATAGGCCCCGAGACGGCGCAGCCCCGTAATCGCCCAGCCGGTTTCCTCGAAGACCTCGCGATGCAGCGCCTCGATCGGCCCCTCGCCCGGATCGATCCCGCCGCCGGGCAATTGAAACTCCGGTATGGGATGCGCCTGATGGGTCAGCAGCACCCGCCCGTCGCGGATCAGGATCGCATAGGCACCGGGGCGCAAACGATACTGCTGACCGGATTTCACCCGCTCTCCGAACCTCGCGATCATGTGCTCTCCCTTGGGTCTGCGGTTGCCGCGCCTATATTGGGGCTGTATGGCAGGCTCCGCGCTGCCCGAAAACCCCTCTGAGCCCCTCAGGAGCACCATGTCCAAGCTATCCCAAATCGCATGGGACGATACAGTTCTGCCGTTTCAGCTCGACCGCTCTGACATCCGCGGCCGGGTTGCCCGCCTCGACGGCGTGCTCGACACCGTCCTGTCGCAACATGATTACCCCCGCGCGGTCGAAATGCTGGTGGCCGAAGCCGCCCTTCTGACCGCGCTGATCGGCCAGACCGTCAAGCTGCGCTGGAAACTGTCGCTGCAAATCCGCGGCAACGGCCCGATCCGCATCATCGCCACCGATTACTACGCCCCCGAGAAGGAGGGCGCGCCGGCCCGCATCCGGGCATGGGCAAGCTTCGATGACGAGAAGCTCGATCCCAAGGCCGACCCGTTCGAACAGATCGGGCAAGGCTATTTCGCGATCCTGATCGACCAGGGCAAAGGCACGACCCCCTATCAGGGCATCACGCCGCTGTCCGAAGGCTCGCTGCGCGCCTGCGCCGAGGCCTATTTCGCGCAGTCCGAACAGCTGCCCACGCGGTTCTCGCTGTCCTTCGGGCGCTCGATCCTGCCGGGTCAGGGCGAAAGCTGGCGTGCGGGCGGCGTGATGCTGCAGCATATGCCGCCGGCCTCGCCCTTCGCCGCCCAGGAAGGCTCGGGCGATCAGGGCCTGCTGACCGCCGACGACATTCTCGACGGCGAGGAAGGCGAGAACTGGGCGCGCGCCAATATCCTGCTCGACACGGTCGAGGATATGGAGCTGATCGGCCCGACCGTGCAGCCGACCGAGTTGCTGGTGCGCCTGTTCCACGAAGAGCGGCCGCGCGTCTTCGATCCGCAGCGGGTGGAGTTCGGCTGCACCTGTTCGGCAGATCGCGTGCGTCAGTCGCTCTCGATCTACTCGGCGCGCGACATTGCGCATATGACCACCGATGAGGGCACGGTCACCGCGGACTGCCAGTTCTGCGGCGCGCATTACATTTTCGATCCGCTGACGCTCGGCTTCGAAGCGCAGAAGAACCCCGACGGATCGCTGCGCGAAGCGGGGGACGAGGGATCGAATGAGTGATCCTCTCGCCCCGGTTCTCGACGCCTTGGCGCGACCGGGGCGGCCCTCTTCGGATTACGATCTGAACCCGGAAGTGATCCTGCCCGAGGACCGCAAGCTGCGGCCCGCGGGCGTTCTCGTCGCCTTCGACACGTTCGGGCCGGAGCCGCGCCTGCATCTGACGAAGCGCAGCTCGCATCTGCGCCATCACCCCGGCCAGATCGCCTTTCCCGGCGGCAAGGTCGATCCCGATGACGAAGGTCCGGTCGGCGCGGCGCTGCGCGAGGCGCAGGAAGAGATCGGCCTGCCCCACGCCCATGTCGAGGTGCTGGGCACGCTCGATCCGCATGAGACCGTGACTTCCTTTCTGGTGACGCCGGTGCTGGCGCGTATCCACACGCCTTTCGAGGTGATCCCCGAGGCGGGCGAGGTGGCCGAGGCGTTCACCGTGCCGCTCTCGCATATCACGCCCGGGAATTTCCGCGTCGAATCGCGCCGCTGGCGCGGCTCCCGGCGCAGCTATTTCGTGGCGCCCTACGGGCCCTATTACATCTGGGGCGCCACCGCGCGTATATTGCGCTCATTGGCGGACCGGATGGCGGAATGAGACTGACCGGAGACTGGATCGAGGCAGAGCCGACCCAACGCGTGCTGAAGATGCTCGAAGAGGGCGGGCATCAGGCGCTTCTGGTGGGCGGCTGCGTGCGCAACAGCGCCTTGGGCGCGCCGGTCAACGATATCGACATCGCCAGCGATGCACGCCCCGAGCGGGTGATCGAACTTGCGAAGGCGGCCGGGTTGAAGCCGGTGCCGACCGGGGTCGATCACGGCACGGTCACGGTCGTCGCGGAGGGGCATCCGCATGAGGTCACCACCTTCCGCCGCGATGTGGAGACGCATGGGCGGCACGCCACCGTCGCATTTTCCGACGATATCGCGGAGGATGCGGCGCGGCGCGATTTCACGATGAACGCGCTCTATGCCCGCTCGGACGGCACGGTTCTCGATCCGCTCGGCACGGGGCTGGAGGATCTGGCGGCGCATCACGTGCGCTTCGTCGGCGACGCCGAAGAGCGGATCCGCGAGGACTACCTGCGCATCCTGCGCTTCTTCCGCTTTACCGCCTGGTACGGGCACGATCTCGACCCTGAAGGGTTGGCCGCCTGCGCCGAGAATATCGCCGGAATAGAGACGCTTTCGCGCGAACGCCTCGGTGGCGAGATGCGCAAATTGCTGGCCGCGCCCGATCCGGTTCACGCGGTGGCGGCGATGGCGCAATGCGGGGTTCTCACGGCCGTGCTGCCCGGCGCGGATGCGACCGCGCTCGGACCGCTCGTCCATCTCGAAGATCGCCCCGCCGATCCGATCCGCAGGTTGGCGGCGATTGGCGGCGAAGACGTGGCCGAGCGGCTGCGCCTGTCGAAGAAGGACACAAGGCAGCTTGAGGCCTTGCGCGCCTCGCTGTCCGACGGTGATGACGCGGCGGTCCTTGGCTATCGGCTCGGGGCCGAGACCGGGGCCGATGCGCTTCTTCTGCGTCATGCGCTGATGGGGCAGGAAATGCCGGACGGCTGGCAAAACAGGGTCTATTTCGGCGCAAAACAGCAATTTCCGGTGCAAGCGCAGGACCTGATGCCCCGCTATGAAGGCAAGACGCTGGGAGATATGCTGAAGACGCTCGAGGCGCGCTGGATCGCCTCCGGATTCACGCTGACGCGCGAGGATCTGCTCGCCGCGCTTTGATCCGCGCCGCAACCGCCTATATCGGGAGAGGAAAGAGAGACTCATGTTCGATCCCTTCTCCCCCGCCGAAGGCGCCCCGCCGCGCCAGCTCGGTGCCTTCTTCCGCTGGTGCCTCAAGGGCAGCTGGGGCGCGATTGCCGTGGCCAGCTTTGGGACGACCATCGCCGGCGTGATGGAGGTGGTCTCGGCCTGGCTTCTGGGTCAGGTGATCGACGCGGCGCTGAACAGCGAACGCGCCGCGGTGATCGGGGCCAATCTCGGGCTTCTCGTTCTGTTCGTCGCGTTCTTCCTGCTGATCCGCCCCCTGACTTTCGGCATCAGCTCCGCCACCAACAACCTGCTGATCAGCCCCAACGTCATGCCCTTGGTGCTCTCGCGGCTGCATCGCTGGACGATGGGCCAGTCGGTCACCTTCTTCGACAACGACTTCGCCGGGCGCATCGCGCAAAAGCAAATGCAGACCGCGCGCGCCGTCACCGATACGGTCACCGAGATCATCAATACCGGCCTCTTCGCGCTGGCCTCGATCATCGGCTCGCTGATCGTTCTGGCCCAGATCGACCGCTGGGGGGCGGTGGGCCTCGTGTTCTGGACCTTCGGGCTCTACCTGATCGTGCGCGCCTTCCTGCCCCATATCCGCGGACGCTCGCGCGAGCGGGCTTCGGCGCGGGCGATGGTGACGGGGCAGGTCGTCGACACGGTCACCAATATCAAGACGGTGAAGCTGTTCGCCCATGCCGAGCACGAGGATCGTGCGGCGCTGGAGGCAATGCAGAAGTTCCGCGAGAAGACCTATTCCTTCGGCATGATCCAAAGCCTCTATCGGGTGGTGCAGATGGCCTATGCCGGGCTCGTTCCGGTGATGCTGGTGGGCGGCGCGATCTGGCTCTGGTCGCAGGGCGAGGCGACCGCGGGGGCCATCGCCACCTCGGGCGCCATCGCGATCCGGCTGTCGCAGATGTCGGGCTGGGTGAGTCAGGCGCTGATGTCGGTCTGGACCCATATCGGCGAGGCCGAGGACGGGATGCGGACGCTTGCCCATATGCATGACCTGACCGACGCGCCCGACGCACGCACGCTGCGCAACGTCGAAGGCGAGATCCAGTTCGACAATGTCGATTTCGCCTATGGACGCCGCAGCGGCGGAATTGCGGATATCAATCTGACCATCGCGGATGGCGAGCGGATCGGGATCGTCGGAGCCTCGGGCGCGGGGAAATCGACGCTCGTGGCGCTGCTGCTGAGGCTCTACGACCCCGAAAAAGGGTCTATTCTGATCGACGGGCAGGATATTCGCGAGGTCACGCAGGAAAGCCTGCGCCGCAACATCGCGATGGTCACGCAGGAGACCGCGATGTTCAATCGCTCGGCGCGGGAGAACATCCTTTACGGCAAGCCCGACGCCACGGACGAGGAGATGATCGCGGCGGCCAAGCAGGCTGAAGCCGACGACTTCATCCGCGGCCTCGCCGATCACGAAGGCAATTGCGGCTATGACGCCAAGCTGGGCGAGCGCGGAGTGAAGCTGTCGGGCGGGCAGCGCCAGCGGATCGCCCTTGCCCGCGCCTTCCTGAAAAACGCGCCGATCCTTGTGCTGGACGAGGCGACCTCGGCGCTCGACTCGGAAGTCGAGGCGCAGATCCAAACCGCGCTTCACCGGGTCATGGCGGGCAAGACCGTGCTGGCGATCGCCCACCGCCTCAGCACCATCGCCGAGATGGACCGGATCGTCGTGCTGGAAGAGGGCCGGATCGTCGAGCAGGGCAGCCATGACGAGCTTCTGGCGATGAACGGGCTCTACGCGCGCTACTGGGTGCGTCAGTCCGGCGGCTTCCTGACCTGCGACGACGCGGAGGATGCGGCGGAATAGGGTCTTTTCTGACCCGCGCCGCGCAGCTAGAGAAGGCGCATGACCTACGAAATCGAGCGACTGTCCCTGCATGCCGACGGCGTGACCCATGGCCCCGAGGGGACCGTGCATGTCGCCATGGCGCTTCCCGGTGAAGTGGTCGAGGGCGAGGTGATCGACGGCCGCATCGCGCAGCCGAAGATCGTGACGCCATCGCCCGACCGCGTCAAAGCGCCCTGCCCGCATTACCGTTCCTGCGGGGCCTGTTCGATGCAGCACGCGTCGGAGGCGTTCACCGCCGAGTGGAAGATGGACGTGGTGCGTCAGGCACTGGCCGCGCGCAACCTGCCCCAGCCGGAGATGAGCATCGCTACCTCGCCGCTGAATTCCCGCCGGCGAGCGACGCTTTCGGGACGGCGCACCAAGAAGGGCACGCTGGTCGGGTTTCACGCCCGCGCCTCGGACACGGTCGTCGAGATTCCGAACTGCCTGATCCTGCGGCCCGAGCTGCTGGCCGCGATCCCGATGCTGCACGAGGCGACCGCGATCGCAGGCTCGCGCAAAGGCGAAATCGCCTTCACCCTGACCCTGTCGGAGGCCGGGCTGGAACTGGCGGCACAGGGCGGAAAAGACCCTGATACGGCCCAATTCGAGGCTTTGTCGGGTCTGGCGCGCAGCCACGATCTCGCCCGGCTCAGCTGGAACGGGCAGGTCATCGCGGGCCGCCGCCCGGCGATCCAGCAATTCGGCAAGGCCAAGGTTGTGCCGCCGCCGGGCGCGTTTCTGCAAGCGACCCATCACGGCGAAGCGGTGCTGACCGCCTTCGCCAAGGCGGCGATTGGCAATGCGAAAAAGGTGGCCGATCTGTTCGCAGGCTGCGGCACCTTCTCGCTGCCGCTGGCCGAACTGGCCGAGGTCCACGCGGTCGAGGGGGTCGCGGCGATGACCGAGGCGCTCGATCAGGGCTGGCGCCAGTCGCAGGGCCTGCACCGGGTCTCCACCGAGGCGCGCGACCTGTTCCGCCGTCCGCTTCTGCCCGACGAACTGGCGAAGTTCGACGCGGTGGTGATCGACCCGCCGCGGGCCGGCGCGCAGGCGCAGATCGCCGAGATCGCGGCGTCGAAGCTCAAGCGGCTGGTCCATGTCTCCTGCAACCTGGTCACCTTCGCGCGCGACGCGGAGACGCTGATCGCGGCGGGCTTCACGCTCGACAAGCTGCTGGTGGTGGATCAGTTCCGGTTTTCCGCTCATGTGGAGCTTGCGGCCCTTTTCACCCGCTAGATGCGAGGCCGGAAATCGGATAGAAAGGCTGCAAAACAGCAGTCTCCGAATACAGGCCGAACATGAACCGTCGAACCCTCCTCTTGGGCGGATGCGCCCTTGCTACGCTGACCGCCTGTGGCGATTCCAGCAAATTCAAATCCTATAACGGCCCCGCCGTGACCCAGATCCAGATCTTCAAGTCGCAGCGGATGATGTATCTGCTGCATGGCGACGAGGTGCTGGAGAAGTACAAGATCGGCCTTGGCGGCGATCCGGTCGGCCCGAAGCAGTTCGAGGGCGACGGCAAGACGCCGGAAGGGCTCTATTACATCAACCGGCGCAATCCGAATTCGGCCTATTACCTGTCGATCGGCATCAGCTATCCGAACCCGCAGCAGGTGGCCTTCGCGGAGTCGCAGGGCAAGAAGGCGGGCGGCGATATCTTCATCCATGGCCGCGACGGGAAGAACAAAGGCAAGGGTCGCGACTGGACCGCGGGCTGCATCGCGGTGAAGGACAAGGAAATCCGCGACATCTACGCGATGGTCCGCGACGGCACGCCGATCTTCATCTTCCCCTGATCGCAGCATCCCCGGAAATGACAAAGGGCCCCACGCGGGGCCCTTTTTGATTGCGACGGTCTCTCGGCTCAGTTGCCGGTGACCATCGTCCACCAGATCTTGCCGGAGGGCTCCTGATACCACGAGAAGCCCATCTGCGTCGCCGCCGGGTTCAGGATCACGTCGCGCGTATCGGCGACCTTCATCCAGGCTGCGAGGGTCTCCATTTCGGTCTCGTAGGTCTCGGAGATATTCTCGCCAAGCACCTGCCCCGGATAGCCGGCACGCTGCGCCCGGGTCAGCGGCGAGGAGCCGTCGGACCCCCAGTGCCACGGGCGGTTCTGCACGGCCATGTCCTTGGAATGGGCCAGCGCCGCCGTGGTCAGCGCGTCGTTCAGCACCAGCGGCGCGGCACCGCGCGCCGAACGCAGGCTGTTCACCGATTCCAGCACGCGCTGCGGGATCACCGAGCGATCGCTCGCAGTGATGTTATAGACTTTCGGCAGCGGCAGGCCATCGGGCCCGAGCTTGGGCTGCGTGTCGGTCGGCTGGCAAGCCGCCAGAGCCACAATCGCGGAGCAAGCAAATACGGTAGCGCGCAACATTTTTGGCCAGTCCCTCGTTAAACCGTCAATCTGCATTACACGCTTGTCCCCAGCCGCGCAAACCCCTCTGACGCTTTGCAGGCACATCCTCGCCAGTTTGATTTGCCGCCGCCCCGCGATCACATTATATTTATCGCAATTGACCCCGTCGCGAACCCGGAGCCTGAGATGTCCAACACGCGCAAGCCTTTTGATCGCCGCGCCTTTCTCGGCGCCGCCGCCTGCCTTGGTGCGGGGCTCGCGCTGCCCGCCCGGGCGCAAACGCCCGATTACGGTCAGGAGCAGTTCGAGACGAGCGCCTTCACCAACCAGCGCCGCAATATCTCGAGCTTCCAGAACCGCGACTGGCAGCCCTATTTCTCGAACCTCCGCAACGGGGCGATCCTTGTGGATACCCATTCGCGGGCGCTGCATTACTGGTCGGCGGATCAGTCGATCTACCGCCTCTATCCGACCTCTGTGCCGGTGTCGGAAGAACTCACGCGGCGCGGCCGCACCGAGGTGATCCGCAAGGTCGAAGGGCCGAGCTGGGCGCCGACGCCCTCGATGAAGAAGCGCAATCCGGAATGGCCCGATTACGTCCCGCCGGGCCCCGATAACCCGCTGGGCACCCATGCGCTCTATCTGTCGTGGCGCTATTACCGCATCCACGGCACGCATGACACGCGCAAGATCGGCCGCAAAAGCTCGAACGGCTGCATCGGTCTTTACAACGAACATATCCAGGAGCTGTTCGGTTTCGCGAAGATCGGCACGCAGGTTCTGCTGATCTGAGCCGCACTGCGCGTCGCACAAAGAAAGACCCCCGGCACCGCATAGGTCCGGGGGTTTCAATTTACGCGGCTGCGGTCAGTCGTGCTCGCCGCTGTCGTGCTCGTGGTCGGATCCGTCGCCCGAGCCATCGCCAGAACCGTCAGACAAGCCGTCGAGCTTGCCGTGGGCGCTTCGCACCATGACTCCAAGCATCTCGTCTTCGCCGGGCGTGTCGACGGATTGCTCAAGGTTTTCCTCGTGATTTTGCGAATAAATCACGTCGTCCTCGGTCGCCCAAGGATTTGCATGACCGGCCCAGGAAGCGCCAGCATAGAGAGCCGCCAAGGCGACCAGTCCCATAGTCTTGATCATTCTCATTCCTTTCTGCTCTGCGCGTCCCGGTCGTTGCCGGTCCGCAGGGTGCGCCTTCACGGCGATCCCTCGCCCCCGCGTCAGAACATATAGGAAGAAAGATTCACAAATCTGTGAGGGAGGTCGTCGCAGATCGAGACAGTTTTATCAGGCGATCCAACCGGCGAGGTTTTCTCCGACCACCTCCATCAGCGCCTTAATGTGCAGGTCGTCGTCGTTGAGGCAGGGGACATAGGAGAATTTCTCACCGCCTGCGTGCTCGAACGCCTCGCGGATTTCGCCGTTGATCTCTTCGAGCGTCTCGATGCAATCCGCGCTGAAGGCGGGCGAGATCACCGCGATGTTCTTCTTGCCCTGCTTCGCCAGCTCCGCGACATGCTCGACCGTGTAGGGCTTGAGCCATTCTTCGGTGCCGAAGACCGACTGGAAAGTCGTGTCGATCCCGTCCTTGTCCCAGCCGAGCCGTTCACGCAGCAGGCGCGAGGTCTTCTGGCACTGGCAATGGTAGGGGTCGCCTTCCATCAGATAGCGCTTGGGCATCCCGTGATAGGAAGCGACCAGCACATCGGGCTTTTCGTCGAGCGTGGCATAGACCCGCTCCACCGATTGCGCGAGCGCGTCGATATAGGAGGGCTTGTCGAAATATTCCGGGGCGACGCGCGCGGCGGGCTGGCGCTTTTGCTTCATCAGCGCGCGGAAGAACTGATCGTTCGCGGTGGCCGAGGTGGCGCCCGCATATTGCGGATAGAGCGGCAGGAACAGGATCTTCTCGCAGCCCTGCGCGACCATCCTGTCAACGACCGACTGGGTCGAGGGATTGCCGTAGCGCATGCAGTAATCGACGACGACCTCCTGACCGTAGCGCGCCGAGACCGCATCGCGCAGCTTCGCGACCTGCTGCTTGGTGATCGTCATCAGGGGGCTCTCGCCCGCCTCATTGTTCCAGATCGTCTTGTAGTTCGCGCCCGAGGTGAAAGGCCGCTTCGACAGGATGATGAGTTGCAGCAACGGCTGCCATTTCCATGTCGGATAGTCGATCACGCGCCGGTCCGAGAGGAACTCGTTCAGATAGCGACGCATCGACCAGTAATCGGTGTTGTCCGGGGTTCCGAGATTGGCGACGAGCAGACCGATCTTCGCTTCCTTGACGGGCGGGTGATCGGCGGGGGCATGGGCAAGGCGCGGATTTGCGGCGTTGGTCATCGTGTCACTGTCCTGTCGTCATTAATCGCGGAACTCCAACCCGACTTAACGGGTTTCCCGATCTGTGCCAATGCGGCTCTATTCAACCGGGACAGGATCACTTACGGTCTTCACATGGCAATGGATGACATGACCGGGAAAAAACCGGCCCCGCCCGCTCTCGACCCGTCGCGAGATGCGTTGTTCCTCGATTTCGACGGATGTCTGGTGGATATTGCGCCCCGCCCGGATGCGGTGATCGTGCCGCAGGATCTGCCGCGTTTGCTCGAACAGCTCTCGGAATCGCTCAACGGGGCGCTTGCGGTTGTCTCGGGGCGATCCCTGCACGAGCTGGAGCGTTTTCTCGACGGGTTCGATGGGTTTATGGTCGGCTCGCACGGCTCGGAAGCGCGCGGCATGGAGCCGCCGATGGCCGAGACCCCCCGACATCTGGGCGCGCTGAAAGAGGATATGGCCGGGTTCGCCAAGGACCACGATCTTATCTTCGAGGATAAAAGCCACGGCGCCGCGGTCCATTTCCGCTCCAATCCCGCCAAGCAGGGTCAGGTCGAAGCCTTCACCGAAGAGCTGACCGCGCGCTATGACGGCTTCACGATCCAGCCCGCGAAAATGGCGGTCGAAATCCGTCCCGAGGGGTTCTCGAAGGATGGCGCTCTGGCGATCCTGTCAGACCTCGTGCAGTTCGGCGGCCGCAATCCGGTCTATGCGGGCGACGACACGACCGACGAGCCCGCATTGGCCTGGGCCGAAGCGCATGGCGGCTTCGGCATCAAGGTCGGTGACGGAGAGAGCGTCGCGCGCTATCACCTTGCCGAGCCGATGGATGTGCGCGCCTGGCTCGCCGCTGCCGTGGCACGCTGAATGAGGAACGACGAATGGGCCGCCTGATCTGCATCTCGAACCGTATCCCCACCGGGGCCAATCCCTCGGGCGGGCTGGTGGTGGCGCTTGGCGATGTGCTGGAGGAGACCGGCGGCATCTGGATCGGCACCTCGGGCGAGATCGCCGACAAGCCCGCATCGGAACTGCGCGAGATCGAGGGCGGGCCGTTCAAGCGTTACTGCTTCGATCTGACCGAGGAAGAACAGGACAACTATTACGCGGGCTATTCGAATTCGGTGCTCTGGCCGCTGTTCCACGGCCGCGCCGATCTCATGGATATTCATCAGGAATATCTTGGCGTCTACAAGCAGGTGAACCGGCGGATCGCGAAGCTCGTGGCGCCATTCCTCAAGCCCGACGACCGGATCTGGGTGCAGGATTACCATCTGCTGCCGCTGGCCTACGAGCTGCGCCTGATGGGCGTGACCAATCCGATCGGCTTCTTCCTGCACACGCCCTTCCCCGGCCCGACTGCGATGCAGGCCCTGCCCAACGGGCGCGAGGTCTGCCAGTGGATCGCGAATTACGACCTCGTGGGCCTTCAGGCAGAGCGCGACGTGCGCGCCTGTCTCCACTCGATGATCGAGATCGCCGACGCCTCCAATCTGGGCGCGGGCTACGTGCATCTCTCGCCCCGCCAATGCCGGATCGCCGCGTTCCCGATTTCGATCGATGCGCGCGAGTTTCAGGAACTGGCGGAGACCGAGTTCGACAAACTGCCCGCCGGGATCGTGAAGGACCATCGCCGGCTGATGATCGGCGTCGACCGGCTGGATTATTCCAAAGGTGTGCCGCATCGTTTCCGCGCCTTCGGCGAGTTTCTCGAGCGGCACGAGGACTGGCATCGTTACGTCTCGCTCTTGCAGATCTCGCCGCCGACCCGCGAGGGCGTGCAAGCCTATGACGATATCCGCGAAGAGACCGAGCATCTCTCGGGCCGGATCAACGGCCAATTCGCCGACATCCAGTGGGTTCCGATCCGCTTCATCAACCGCGCAGTGCCGCGCGAAGTGCTGGCGGGGCTCTATCGCGCCTCGCATGTCGCGCTGGTGACGCCGCTGATGGACGGGATGAACCTCGTGGCGAAGGAATTCGTGGCCGCCCAGAACCCCGACGATCCCGGCGTTCTGATGCTGTCGCAATTCGCGGGCGCGGCCGAGCAGATGGATGCGGCGCTGATGGTGAACCCGCACGACCCCGAACAGGTCGCGACCTCGATGCTGACCGCGCTGATGATGTCGCGCGGCGAGCGGCGGGAACGCTATCGGTCGCTGATGACGGGGCTGACCACCTATGACGTGCATTGGTGGTCGAAGTCCTTCCTCGACGCGCTAGGCTGAGCCGGGCTTGTCGCCGCTCGGGCACTCGGTGGTGCCCAGCGCATCGGCGAGCCGCTGTGCCGCAGAACCCGGACGCAACGGTTTTTGCTGATCGGGATGCGGCTTCCAGCCGGTGAGCCAGACCATGTCGAAGGTCGCGCGCACCCGGCCATCGGGCTCCTGATAGGTCTCGACATACAGCCGCAGCGCCTCGGTCAGCACATCGCGGCGCAGGAAGCGGCGATCGCGCGCGGCGAGCGCATTGGTCTCGCCCATCGCGCGCAGATCCGACAGCAGCCGCAGCGGCGTCTCGTAAGTCACCTTGCGCGTCACAGCATCGGCCACTGGCAACGCCAGCCCCGCCCGCTGGATCAGCGCCCCGAGATCGCGAATTTCGCCCATCGGCACAATCCGCGGGCTCAAACCTCCGGTGATCGCGGCCTCGGCCTGGGCCAGCGCAGCGCGCAGCTCATTGAGCGTCTGGCCGCCGAACATCACGCCGATGAACAGCCCGTCGGGTTTCAGTGCGCGCGACGCCTGCACCAGCTGTCCGACCGGGTCATTCGCCCAATGCAGACAGAGCGCGTGGACCACCAGATCATGCGCGCCTTCCTCCAGATCGAGCACATCGGTATCTGCGACCACCTTCGCGTCGGGAAGAATTTCGCGCCACGGCTCGGGAAAAGCGGCGATCAGCGCGGGGGCCGTAAAGGTTCTGTTAACCTCTTGCAGCCTTTCCTCAAGTTCAGCCGCCGCGTCCTCGTGCAGAAACAGTTCGGGCGCACGGGCGGCGCGAAGTCTATGGCGCTTGAGCGCGGCGCGGTCGGTCAGAAGGGGCGGCGTATCCATGGCAGAAACCCTTAACGAGGTTCGAGGCCGGATGCTAGCGGCGGGACGTCTGGGATTGCGCGCGCTCTTCCCGCCGCGCTGCATCGCCTGCGGCGACGCGGTCGGCACAGATTTCGGCCTTTGCGGTGCCTGCTGGTCCGAGACCACCTTCGCACGCGGCACGGTGTGCGACGCCTGCGGCACACCCCTTCCGGGCGAAAGCGACACGGCCATTCTCTGCGACGATTGCCTCACCCATCCGAGGCCCTGGGCGCAGGGCCGCACGGTGATGCATTACGCGGGCACCGGGCGCGATCTGGTGCTGGCGCTGAAACATGGCGACCGGCTCGATCTGGTGCCGCCGCTATCGGATTGGATGGCGCGGACCGTGGAGCCGCTTCTGACGCCCGACACGCTGATCGCGCCGATCCCGTTGCACAGGCTGCGCTTGCTGCGACGGCGCTACAATCAGGCGGCGGAGCTGGCCCGCGCGCTAGCCCGACGCACCGGCCACGCCTATTGCGCCGATCTCTTCACCCGCGCCCGCCCGACGTCGAGCCAAAAGGGCAAAACTCGCGATGAGCGGCACACCAATCTCGACGGCGCGATCACCGTCACGCCGCGCCACGCCGCGCTGCTGCGCGGGCGCCCGCTCCTGATCGTCGATGACGTGATGACCTCGGGGGCCACGCTTTCCGCCGCGACGGAGGCGGCGTTGAGCGCAGGTGCAGAGCCGATCTGCACTGTGACACTGGCACGCGTTGCGAAGGCACCCTAAATCCCTATAGTCTCGCAGACCAAAGGGAATTGAGAATGAAACGCGTCGAAATCTACGTCACCAGAACCTGCCCCTTCTGCATCATGGCCAAGCGCCTGTTGGACAAGAAGGGCATCTCCTACGAGGAAACCGATGTCGGCCGCGAGCCGCAACTGCGCGCCGCGATGACCCAGCGCGCGAATGGCCGCCGGACCGTCCCGCAGATCTTCATCGGCGACGAGCCGATCGGCGGCTGCGACGAGCTGCATGCGCTCGAACATTCGGGCAAGCTCGATCAGATGCTGGCGAGCTGACGCGATGAAGGCGGCGCTCGTTCAGCTTTCGGTCACGGATGATCCGGCACAGAACCTGCCGGTCACGCTCGACTTCATCCGCGATGCCGCGTCGAAAGGCGCGCAGCTGATCGCGACGCCGGAATGCACCAATCTGATCTCGTCGGATCGCTCCCATCAGAACGCGGTCCTGCAGCATGAACATCACGACCCGACGCTGGAGGCGCTTTGCAACGAGGCAGAGCGCCTCGGCGTCTATATCCTGATCGGCTCGCTCTGCCTGAAATCCGGAGACGATGCGCGCTTCGCCAATCGCTCCTTCCTGATCGGGCGCAAGGGCAATATCAAAGCTCGCTACGACAAGATCCACATGTTCGACGTGGACGTGTCGGAGACCGAACGCTACCGCGAATCCGAGGCCTATCGCCCCGGGCGCGAGGCGGTTCTGGGCGCGACGAAATACGCCCAGCTCGGCCTGTCGGTCTGCTACGACCTGCGCTTCCCGCATCTTTACCGGACGCTGGCGCAGGCCGGGGCGCAGGTGCTGACGATCCCGGCGGCGTTCAACGACACGACCGGGGCCGCCCATTGGGAGGTTCTGGTGCGTGCCCGCGCGATCGAGAATACCTGCTTCGTGCTGGCGCCCGCGCAATGCGGCACCCATGCCGCGCATGGCGGTCGGCCGCGCCGGACCTGGGGCCATTCGCTGGCGGTCGATCCGTGGGGCAAGGTGCTGGCCGATGGCGGCACCGAGCCCGGCGTGACGCACGTCGACCTCGATCTCGATCAGGTGGACTCGGTGCGCTCGCGCCTGCGTTCCCTGTTCCATGACCGGAGCTTCGACGCGCCGTGAGCACCCCGCCCGAGAACGATCCGCTCGCCGCGACGCTGTTCGCCGAGGTCTTCATGGCCGATCAGCTGGCGCGCAACGTGGTGAGCCGTGCCCTGCCGAAGGGCATGGAAATCTCGCATTTCTCGGTGCTCAACCTGCTGGCCCATATCAACGAAGAGCGCACGCCCGCCCAACTGGCCGAGGCGCTGCATGTGACCCGCGGTGCAATGACCAACACGCTCGCCAAGCTGGAATGGGCGGGGCATGTGCATATCCGGCCCGACTGGGACGACGCGCGGCGCAAATGGGTGTCGCTCTCGCCTTCCGGTCGGCGGGCGCGCGATGCGGCACTGGCCTCTCTGATGCCTATCATCGGGGGGATCGTGCGCGATCTCGGCCCCGATAAGGTCCGCGCCACCCTGCCGGTTCTGCGCGAATTGCGCGCCCGTCTCGGCCAGACCTGAACGCGGCAGGGGCGCTGCCCCTCTGGCCTGCGGCCATTCACCCCGGGATATTTCCGCCAAGCCGAAATCCGGCTCTTTTCTCTTGTTCAAATGTCCCCCGGGGGGCGCGGAGGGGCAGAGCCCCCTTTTCATCATCGGCACAAACGAAAAGACCCCGCCGTTTCGCACGGCGGGGCAAGGCGCGTGCCGAGGAGCGGCCCTCGGCACCGGCGGTAACTTCTAATTCTTGAGAGAGGGTTGAGCCTCAGTTCATCTCGGCGCGGATCTGCTGGCGCAGCAGGTCGATCGGGACCTGTTTGCCATCGCGCTTGAACGTCCAGTAGGTCCAGCCATTGCAGCTCGGCGCACCTTCGAGATGGGCACCGACCTGATGGATCGAGCCTTTCACGTCGTCGCCGATCAGCGTGCCATCGGCGCGGACCTTGGCCTTGTGGCGACCGTTGAGCGAGTAGAGCTCTTCGCCCGGGCGCAGCATCCCGCGCTCGACTAGCTGGCCGAAGGGCACACGCGGCTCGGCGCGTTTCGAGGTGGAAACTTCCAGCGCTTCCTTGTCGAACTTGCGGATCTTGGCGAGGCGCTTCAGCGCGACTTCGCGATACGCTTCTTCGCGCTCGATACCGATGAAATCGCGGCCGAGCATCTTCGCCACGGCGCCGGTCGTGCCGGTGCCGAAGAACGGGTCGAGGATCACGTCGCCGGGATTGGTGGTGCCGACGAGGATACGGTGCAGCAGCGCCTCGGGCTTTTGGGTCGGGTGGGCTTTCTCGCCGTTCGCATCCTTCAGACGCTCGCCGCCATTGCAGATCGGGATCACCCAGTCAGAGCGCATCTGCACCCCTTCATTGAGCGATTTCAGCGCCTCGTAGTTGAAGGTGTATTTCGCGCCTTCGGATTTCGACGCCCAGATCAGCGTCTCATGCGCGTTGGTCAGGCGCTTGCCGCGGAAGTTCGGCATCGGGTTCGACTTGCGCCACACGACGTCGTTGAGAATCCAGAAGCCCTGATTCTGCAGCTCTGCGCCCATGCGGAACACGTTGTGATAGGAGCCGATCACCCACATCGCGCCATTCGGCTTGAGAATGCGGCGTGCAGCCTTCAGCCATTCACGGGTGAAATTGTCGTAATGCGCGAAGGAGCCGAACTGGTCCCACGCGTCATCGACCGCGTCGACCTTGGAATTATCGGGGCGGTGCAGGTCACCGCGCAACTGTAGATTGTAGGGCGGATCGGCGAAGATCAGGTCCACGCTGTCCTCGGGCAGCGAGTTCATCATCTCGATGCAATCACCATCAAGAATTTCGTTCAGGGGCAGTGCATTGCGCACCACCGGAGCTTTCGTCTTTGCCATTTTTAGCCTCTTAACTGCCCGCCTCAGGGCCCAATATCTGGGAGCCGGCTTTGTGCCGATCTATGGCTATAAAAATGAGTCAAAGGCGATTCATCGTCAATTTCTTTTTTGAATCAAGGAGTTACATTATTCGCTTGGCACAAGATATTGTGGACCGGCTTGAAGCTTCGTCTATGAACGGGGGTGACCCCTAAATCTAGAAGCGCCTGCAGATGATCCTTGGTCGGGTAGCCCGCATTCCGCTCCCAGCCGTAGCCCGGATACTGTTGCGCCAAATCCACCATGAGCAAATCGCGGGCCTCTTTCGCGAGGATCGAGGCCGCCGCGATCGACAAGGAGCGGGCATCGCCCTTCACGACCGGCTCGCTGGACAACTTCAGGTCGCGCGGCACGCGGTTGCCGTCGACAAGCACATGGTCGGCGGTGCGGGCCAGCCCTTCGACCGCGCGGCACATCGCGAGATGCGAGGCGTGGTAGATATTGAGTTCGTCGATCTCCTCGACGCTGGCATGGGCCACGCAGAACTCGGCGCAGTCCATGATCTGCGCGGCCAGATCGGCACGGCGCTTCGCGGTGAGCTTCTTCGAGTCGTTGAGCCCTTCGGGAATGCGGGCGGGATCGAGAATGACCGCCGCTGCCGTCACCGGACCGCAAAGCGGACCGCGGCCCACCTCATCCACGCCTGCAACGATTGTCAGGCCGCGCGCGAAGGCGGCTTCTTCGAAAGAGAAATCGGGGTTCTGTGCCATGACTTCGCAATGCCCCGGAACGGCAGGTCTGTTCAATGAAAAAGCGGGGACCCGAGGGCCCCCGCACTGCTCGACGACGCTCTTATGGCGTCTGCCGCATCACTCAACGCCGGCTGAGACGAAACCCGCGATCCTCTAGGCAGTTGCTGCCATAGACTTTCTCGACGCCGTGACGGCCGGTCTTCATCGTGAAGGCGCAATTGGCGGGCAGGCGGCGCTCGGTACGGCGATCGAGGCAGGAGGCGGAGACCACCTCACCCCAGCCGCGGCGGGTCTTCACGCGCTGCACGCATTGCGCGGGCAGGCGGATGCGGTCGCGGCTGTAGCGATCGCGGTACCGGTCGTGGTCGCGGTCGTAACGCTCCTGCGCGCGCTGGCGGCGGGCCTCGGCTTCGCGGCGCTCGCGCTCGCGGCGTTCACGTTCCAGACGACGCTGCCGGTCCTGCCAGCTCTCATAGCGCGGCTGCGCCTTCTTCGCCTTGTGATCCTTCTTGTTCATCCCGTCGAGGATCAGCGCGGCGGCACCGACCCCAAGCAGAATGCTCAGCGCCTGACGGTCCTTCTTGCCCAGCGCGGCGGCGGGCGTCGCGCTGATCGCAACGGAGCCCAGCGCGAGGGCAATGGCGGTGATGGCGGCGGTGGCCTTGGTCTTGAGGCTCATGGCTTCGGTCCTTTCACTCGGCAGCCCGAAGGCCGCATGACGTCGATGAACCGAGATTGGGCCGAGGGGCGAAAGTCAGGCAATAACGCCCCCCTGCTATCGGATAACAGACGGGCCAACCCCCTTTGGCTATTGAATAACACGGGCATTGCGCGCAGCGTGTTCCACATGAAACACGCAGTCCTCATATTGGCGTTTCTCGCCTCTGCCTCGGCCGCGCAGGCCGAGTGCTATGCCGATTACAAGGCCAAGCGCGACAACCCGTTGCAACTGCAATACGGGGTGGCGCAGGTCTCGGACTCGGCCTGTTCGAAACAGGCGGCGGCGCGCGAATTGGCGCCGAAGCTGAAAGCCGATGGGTGGACCTTGCTGACGGTTCTCTCCACATTCGGCGCGGAAGGCTTGGAGCAAAGGAAGGCCAGTGCCGGACAATATTTCCTCCGTTACTGACAGTCTGCGATTGGGCTCGCGCGCAGTCGTGGGCGGCATCGTCGCCGTGGTCGCGATTCTCGCCGTGGCCGCGGTGCTGCTGTTTGCGAACCTGCCGAATGCGGATGCGTTCAATGCGCGGGTCGAGCAAATCTTCGTGCAGAACGACAACCTGACCTCGCAGGCCGAGATCAAGCTGCTGGAGGTGCTGGCGCAGTCGGGCACCGCGTTCTCGGACGTGCTGGCGAATTACCGGGTGATCATCTTCATTCTGCTGATCTTCGCCGCGGCATTGCTAATCGCGACGATCGTATTTTTGCTGCTGCTGATCGCGCTGAACAAGCGCATGACCGAGATTCGCCGCGCCGGGATCGAGGTGCAGTCCTTACGCATCCTGCGGGGCGAAAATGCGGTGATGCTCAACGATATGGGCTTCACGCTGACCCCGGCCGCGATCGAGACGCTGTCGGTGCTGGCCGAGGCGCGGATGGATGACGACATCCTCACCGGCGCGCAGATCGAGGCGATGATCTCGGGCCGCGACGAGGCCGATTGCGACGAGGCGGCGGGGGCCACGCGGATCAAACGGCTGCGCGACAGCCTCGGAAATCAGCTGGTCAGCGAGCTTCTGGTCCGCAACATTTCCCGCAAAGGCTATGCACTTAGCGTGGCCAAGGATGCGATCCGAGTCGACTGATCCGGTTGCGCCACTGTCACATGCGCCCTATATCGCAGGGTCTGTTGACCCGAGGGAGAGCCATGTCCGACACGCCCTTCTACCTGATCGACGAGGCGCGCCTGCGCGAGAACATGCGCAAGATCGAGCGTCTGCGCGAGCGCTCCGGCGCGAAAGCCCTGCTGGCGCTGAAATGTTTCGCGACCTGGTCGGCCTTCGACATCATGAAGCCCTATATGGATGGCACGACCTCCAGCTCGCTATTCGAGCTGCATCTGGGGCGTGAAAAATTCGGCAAGGAAACCCATGCCTATTCGGTCGCCTGGGCGGACGGTGAGATCGACGAAGCCATCGGTTATGCCGACAAGATCATTTTCAACTCGCTGAGCCAGCTGGATCGCTTCGGCGAGAAGGCCGCGCATATCGAGCGTGGCCTGCGCCTGAACCCGCGGTTTTCGACCTCTGGCTTCGATCTCGCGGACCCGGCGCGGCCGTTTTCGCGTCTCGGCGAATGGGATGCCGAGCGGCTGGAGGCGGCGATGGACCGCATCTCGGGCGTGATGATCCACTACAATTGCGAGAACGCCGATTTCGCGCTGTTCGACCATCAGCTTTCGCGGATCGAAGCAGAGTTCGGCGACATCCTAAAGCGTCTGAAGTGGGTCAGCCTCGGCGGCGGCATCCATTTCACCGGCGACGATTACCCGCTCGACGCGCTCGCCGACCGGCTGAAGAAATTCTCCGAGGATTTCGACGTGCAGGTCTATCTCGAGCCCGGCGAGGCCTCGATCACGCAGACCGCCTCGCTCGAGGTGACGGTGCTCGACATTCTCGATAACGGCAAGAAGATCGCCATCGTCGACAGCAGCATCGAGGCGCATATGCTCGACCTGCTGATCTATCGCGAGACCGCCAAACTGCCGCAGCAGGGCGAGTTTGAATACCAGATCGCGGGCAAGACCTGCCTCGCGGGCGATATCTTCGGCGAGGCGCGGTTCGACAAACCGCTCAAAATCGGCGACCGTATCTCGATTGCCGATGCCGCCGGTTACACGATGGTCAAGAAGAACTGGTTCAACGGCGTGGCGATGCCCGCCATCGCCATCCGCCGCGAAGATGGGAACATCGACCGGATTCGCGA
Source organism: Thioclava sp. ISO4 (assembly GCF_058105145.1). Lineage (NCBI taxonomy): Bacteria > Pseudomonadati > Pseudomonadota > Alphaproteobacteria > Rhodobacterales > Paracoccaceae > Thioclava > Thioclava sp. ISO4. The sequence continues at coordinate 662,621 of NZ_CM176571.1, read as the reverse complement.
CTTCACCTATGAGGATTATCGCGCCTCATTGTCCTGAGGGCCCACAAGAGCCCCCTTCCCCTGTCCGCAGAAAAAGGAGACAGCCGAAGTGAAAAAGAACGTGCTCATCATCGGAGCGGGCGGCGTCGCCCAGGTCGTGGCGCATAAATGCGCGCAGAATAACGACATCCTTGGCGATCTGCATATCGCCTCGCGCACCAAATCGAAATGCGATGCCATCATCGACAGCGTGCGCGAAAAGGGCGCGATGAAGGTGGACGGCACGTTCGAGGCGCATGAGGTGGATGCGACCGATTCCGAGGCCGTCGCCGCTCTGATCCGCGAGACCGGCTCCGAGATCGTCATAAACGTGGGCACTGCCTTCGTGAACATGCATGTCCTCGACGGCTGCATCGCGACGGGCGCCGCCTATATCGACACCGCGATCCATGAAGAGCCCGACAAGATCTGCGAAACCCCGCCGTGGTATGCCAATTACGAGTGGAAGAAGCGCGATCTGTGCACCGAGCATGGCGTGACCGCGATCCTCGGCGCAGGCTTCGATCCGGGCGTGGTCAACGCCTATGCGCGCTTCGCCATCGATCAGATGGACGAGGTCAAGTCGATCGACATCGTCGACATCAACGCAGGCTCGCACGGCAAGTATTTCGCAACCAATTTCGATCCCGAGATCAACTTCCGCGAATTCACCGGTGTGGTCTATTACTGGGAAGACCAGCAGTGGAAAGAGACGAGCATGTTCGCCTCGGGCCACAAATGGGATTTGCCCGTCGTCGGCCCGTCGCAGGCCTATCAGTCGGGCCATGACGAGGTGCATTCGCTCGCCACCAACTATCCGCAGGCCGATGTGCGCTTCTGGATGGGCTTCGGCGATCACTACATCAACGTCTTCACCGTGCTGAAGAACCTCGGCCTTCTCTCCGAACAGCCGGTGAAAACCGCGGAAGGCCTGGAAGTCGTGCCTCTGAAAGTGGTGAAGGCCGTGCTGCCCGATCCGTCGAGCCTCGCGCCGAACTATACCGGCAAGACCTGCATCGGCGATCTGGTGAAAGGCACCAAGGACGGCAAGGACGTGGAGTATTTCGTCTATAACGTCGCCGATCACAAAGAGGCCTATGAAGAGGTCGGCTCGCAGGGCATCTCCTACACGGCGGGCGTGCCGCCGGTCGCCGCCGCGATCCTGATCGCGCAGGGCGACTGGGATGCGAAAACGATGAAAAACGTCGAAGAGATGGACCCCAAGCCCTTCTTCACCGAACTCGACCGCATCGGCCTCCCGACCCGCGTGATGGTCGGTGGCCTCAAGGGCGAGGACAAGGCCTGGACCGAGGTTTGAGCGCAACGGCTACGTTGCCTTTATGACACAAAGGTGAGCCGGCTTGACCTAGACGTCATGCCGGCTCTTCCTTTGCAGCCGCAGCAAAGGAAATAAGACCCTGGGATAAGTGAAGTTTTGGGGTTAACGATGAAAAAACTGTTCAGCGCAATCGCAATGATCGCCCTCTCGAGCACGGGTGCGACGGCGGAAGACTGGAACGGCTCCTATGCGGGTGCCGCGATCAGCTACAACAATACCGATCTAACGATCACCGAACCGTTCTCCGGCTCGATCAGCCAAGATGCGAACCGGCTCTCGCTCACCGCGTTCGGCGGCCACAACTGGCAAAAAGGCGCATTCGTATATGGCGTCGAAGGCCGTTTGACGAGCCATGGTGAACGCGAAGAAATGACGAGTGTTCCGGGGCCGGGCGCTTTCGAGAGCGGTCTGGGAACCCATGGTGCGCTCCTGCTCCGCGCCGGCTACGACGCCGGGAATTACATGCCCTTCGTGACGTTCGGCGTCGCTGCAGCGCGCCTTAACACCTACTACCCGGGCGGAGACGTGCATCGGAACGGGACCATCGCGGGGCCGATGGTCGGGGTCGGTGCGGATGCCAAACTCGGCGAGAACCTGTTCCTTCGCGGTTCGGTAGACGCGAGTTTCTACAACGGCAAGACGTTCGAGTATTGCGGCTTCGGTTGCATTCTGGAGCACGACACTCGCAATATCAGCGCGTCGATCGGCGTCGGCTATAAATTCTAAGCCAAAGATTGAGTGAGACTTTGAAACGCGGGCCCACGTGGCCTGCGTTTTCATTTTGGCGATCCCGGCAGGATTCGAACCTGCAACCTGCCCCTTAGGAGGGGGCTGCTCTATCCAGTTGAGCCACGGGACCGCGCTGCGCCTTTGATGCCGCCAAAGAGCTTGTGGCGCAAGTCCATCGCTGCGCTGCAACAGAAAACCGCGCGCATATTCCTATGCCTGCGGGTTGTGCAGAAATTTCAGGATTTCGGGGGAAGGAGAGAAAAGGGAGCGCAAATTGGCCCACTGCGCCCCCTTTCGCATCCCTCGCCGTGACGAATCCGACACTGGCGCGGGTCTGTCCAGGTATCGGGCGGAGATTATCCGACCCTACAACCGTTAACGCTAACATACTTGGCATCATTCGCTTGCGCAAGGGAAATGTTTGGCGCTAACAAGAGGAGAACCTTGAGGAACCGCCCTTGTCTCGCCCTACCGAAACCCGCCGTCCATTGACCCTGCGCGATGTCTCCGAAGCCTCCGGCGTCTCGGAGATGACCGTCAGCCGCGTGCTGCGCAATCGCGGCGATGTCTCTGATGCGACACGCGAAAAGGTCCTGCAGGCCGCGAAAGCGCTTGGCTACGTGCCCAACAAGATCGCGGGCGCGCTGGCCTCGCAGCGGGTGAACCTCGTGGCCGTGATCATCCCGTCGCTGTCGAACCTCGTCTTCCCGAAAGTGCTGTCGAGCGTATCCGACGAGCTCGAGGATACCGGGCTGCAGCCGGTCGTGGGGGTGACGAATTACTCGCCCGAGAAGGAAGAGCAGGTTCTCTACGAGATGCTCTCGTGGCGCCCCTCGGGGGTGATCATCGCGGGGGTCGAACACACGCCCGCCTCGCGCGCGATGCTGCAGAATGCGGGAATTCCGGTGGTCGAGATCATGGATGTCGACGGCGAGGGGATCGACTCGGTCGTGGGGATTTCGCATCGCCGCGCCGGACTGCATATGGCCGAGGCGATCGTCGCCGCGGGCTATCGCAAGATCGGGTTCCTCGGCACGAAAATGCCCGAGGATCACCGGGCGCGCAAACGGCTCGAAGGGTTCAAGGAAGGGCTCGCCAAGGCGGGGATCGAACTGGCGGACACCGAGTTCTACGCGGGCGGATCGGCGCTCGCGAAAGGGCGCGAGATGACGGAGACGATGCTCAAACGCTCGCCCGATCTCGATTTCCTCTATTACTCCAACGACATGATCGGCGCGGGCGGTCTGCTCTGGTGCCTCGATCATGGGATCGACGTGCCGAACAAGATGGGTCTGGCCGGGTTCAACGGGCTGGAGCTGCTCGACGGTCTGTCGGTGCGACTGGCCTCGATGAATGCCTGCCGCGGCGAGATCGGCCGCAAGGCGGCGCAGATCATTTCGGGGCGCTCGCAAAGCGGGATGATCGGCGGCGAAGTGATCGAGCTGGAGCCGACCCTCGATCCGGGCGACACGATCCGCAAAACCTGATCCCAAGGCGGCGGCACAAGCCTCCGTCCTTTAGCGCCGCGCCCCCCAGCTGAGCGACGCGTATTGCCGCGTGTAGAACTCACCCAGAAGGCCGATCATCAGGATCGCGAGCCCGACATAGAGCGGGTATTCCCAGTTCGAGAAATGCGGATTGTAGTTGATGAAGGTGTAGCCCCGCGCCTGATCGATCGTGTGGAACAGCGGGTTCCAGTTGAACAGGATCAGCATCTTGTGCGGCAGATTGTTGGCGAGGAACATCTTGCCCGAGGCGATCATGTTTGCGCGAGTATAGACCTGCTGGATCACGCCGACCACTTCGGGCGCCCAAGGCTTCGCGGCGAGCAGCACGATCCCGATGGCGAGCCCCGTGAACCATGCCAGCAGCACCATTCCGAACGCGCCGACCCAGTCGTAAATCTCGATCGGCTTGAAGGCCGCGTGGTAGATGTAGAGCACCGTCACCATCGACAGCACCTGAATATAAAGCGCGCTCAGCGCCGCCGACGAGATCGAGATCGCGGTGGTCATCGGCGCGTGTTTCATCATCGCCGATGTGGGCCCTTCCGACCCGAAGACCGCGCCCAAAGTCTTGGTGTGGGTCATGTAAAGGAAGATGCCCGTCATGATGTAGAGCAGGAAATCGCCCCGCACCGAGCTCGACCGCATCCCGAGCACGCTGAACATGATGTAGAAAGAAATGACCAGCAGCATCGTCTGAAACATATTCAGCAGCAGACCGATCAGCGCGTTCCCGTGGTTCTTGCGCAGATTGCGCACGGTGGCGTGATAGATCAGCTCCAGCAGGCTGAAGGTCGTGCCGAGCTTGGTCGTTTTCGTCTCTGGTCTGAACATGTCCCTGCCGATTCGGGCGTCGTTGCGGCCCAAGCTAGGTCGGATTGCTTGCTCAACCCTTATCGCCGCATCATAAGGGGGGAGTTGGAGCATAGCAATTGGGCCTTAACAAGGCCGGGAGAGGCGTGACGATGGATTTCGAACATCTGATGCGAGTGATGCGGCGACTGGCGCTCGAAGCAGGCGACAAGATCATGGAGATCTACGATTCGCCGGAATTCGAGGTAAAGTCGAAGTCGGATAACTCCCCGGTGACCGAGGCCGACGAGGCCGCCGACGCGCTGATTTCCGCGGGGCTGCGCGCCGAATTCCCCGATATGCCGCTCGTCACCGAAGAGCAGGCCGCGAGCCATACGCAGGAGGTGTCGACCTTCCTGATCGTCGACCCGCTCGACGGCACGAAGGAATTCGTCAAACGCCGCGGCGATTTCACGGTGAACATCGCCTATGTCGAGAATGGCAAGCCCGTGCGCGGCGTGGTCTACGCCCCCGCCAAGGGACGTCTGTTCTACACGCTGGCCGAGGGCCGCGCGGTCGAAGAGGACGGCCCCTTCGACAAGGAACGCCCCGGCAAGCAGCATCCGATCACCGTTTCGATGCCCGACAATCGCGGGCTGATGGTGGTGGCGTCGAAATCGCACCGCGATCAGGCGACCGACGATTACATCGGCAAATACGCGGTGAAGGACATGGCCTCGGCCGGGTCGTCGCTGAAATTCTGCCTTGTCGCGACCGGCGAGGCCGATCTCTATCCGCGTCTCGGGCGCACGATGGAATGGGACACCGCAGCCGGTGACGCGGTTCTGCGCGGCGCGGGCGGCGAGATGATCCGTTTCGACGATCACGCGCCCTTCACCTATGGCAAGCCGGGCTTCGAGAACCCGTTCTTCATCGCCTACGCCCCCGGCGTTCTGCTGGTGAAGTAATGTCGGTCCTCATCGTCATCCCAGCGCGCTACGCGTCGAGCCGTTATCCCGGCAAACCGCTGGTCGAACTGACCGGCGCCACGGGCGAGAAAAAGACCCTGATCCAGCGCAGCTGGGAGGCGGCGACGCAAGTCGGCGGCGTCGACCGTGTCGTGGTGGCGACCGATGACGACCGCATCCGCGAGGCCTGCGAAGCCTTCGGCGCCGAGGTGGTGATGACCTCCGAGAGCTGCCGCAACGGGACCGAGCGCTGCGCCGAAGCGGCGGCGACCCTTGGCGGCGGTTTCGACATCGTCGTGAACCTGCAAGGCGATGCGCCGCTGACGCCCGCCTGGTTCATTGAGGATCTCGTTGCAGGTCTGCGTGCCAATGACTGGGCCGAGCTGGCCACCCCGGTGCTGCGCTGTGAAGGCGCGATGCTCAACAGCCTGCTGGAAGATCGCCAGAACGGGCGCGTCGGCGGCACCACGGCGGTGTTCGGCGCCGGCAATCGCGGGCTCTATTTCTCGAAAGAGGTCATTCCCTTCACCTCCGAGACCTACGCGGACGAAGCCCCCACCCCGGTGTTCCACCACGTCGGCGTCTATGCCTACCGCCCGGACACGCTGGCGGCCTATGCGGGCTGGCCTATCGGACCTCTGGAGACGCTCGAAGGGCTGGAGCAGCTGCGCTTTCTGGAGAACGGTCGCGCGGTGCTCTGCACAGAGGTCGAGTCGCGCGGACGGCAGTTCTGGGAGCTCAACAATCCGTCCGATGTGGCCCGGATCGAATCCATGATGCTGCAGATGCAGCTTCCCTGAACGCACGCAATTTCTCGCCGATTGCACGTAAACTGCGGTTTTTCACGGCATTGCACGAAACAATTTTCGCATTTGCAGCATTTCTTCCCACGGGAGTGTTCAACGCCAAAACCGGTCCCTTGTTGGATCACGGCTTTGGGGACACAATGAACCAACTTTTGACGATTTAATCGTAGCAACCCTATAGGTGACGAATGAAAAGCAAGGTGACGAAGGCGATCTTCCCGGTGGCCGGCCTCGGAACCCGCTTCCTCCCCGCGACGAAGTCGATCCCGAAAGAGATCCTCACGTTGGTGGACCGCCCGCTTATCCAATACGCCATCGACGAGGCGCGTGCGGCGGGTATCGAGGAGTTCATCTTCGTCACCTCGCGCGGCAAATCGGCACTCGAGGATTATTTCGACAACGCCCCCGAACTGGAAAGCGCGCTGGCGCAGAAGGGCAAGACCGAGATCCTCGAAGAGCTGCAGCAGACCAATATGGACAGCGGCGCAATCGCCTATGTCCGCCAGAACCAGCCGCTGGGTCTGGGTCATGCGGTCTGGTGCGCGCGCCGCATGGTGCATGACGAAGCCTTCGCCGTGATCCTGACCGATGACGTCATTGCCGCCGACAAACCCTGTCTGCAGCAGATGATGGAAGCCTATAACGAGACCGGCGGAAACTATGTCGCGGCGATGGAAGTCCCCGCCGACAAGACCGCCTCCTACGGTGTTCTGGATGTCGGCCCGGGCGACGGCCCGCGTCTGCCCGTCAACGGCATGGTCGAGAAGCCCAAGCCTGAGGACGCACCCTCGAACCTCGCGGTGATCGGGCGCTACATCCTCACTCCGCGGATCATGTGGAACCTCGATGCGCGTAAGGCGGGGGCCGGCGGTGAGATTCAGCTGACCGACGCGATCGCGCAGGAAATCCACGGCGGCAACTCGGTCTACGCCTATCGCTTCGACGGGCAGCGCTACGATTGCGGCTCGAAGGCGGGCTTCCTGCAGGCAACGGTGGCCTTCGGCCTCCAGCGTCCCGATTTGAAGGATGAGTTCGGCGAGTATCTCTCCGATCTCTCCGCGATGCGGCAGGCTGCCGAGTAAGCAATGAAGCATGTGTTGGTAACGGGTGGTGCGGGCTATATCGGCTCGCACGCCTGCAAAGCGCTAGCAGCGGCGGGATATGTCCCGGTCTGTTTCGACAATTTCTCGACCGGCTGGAAAGAAGCGGTGAAATTCGGCCCCGCCGAGGAGGGCGATCTGGCCGATCGTGCCCGCCTCAACGAGGTCTTCGCGAAGTATCAGCCCATCGCGGTGATGCATTTCGCGGCGCTGAGCCTTGTCGGCGAGTCGATGCAGAACCCGTCGAAATACTGGCGCACCAACGTGAATTGCGCGCTGAACCTGATCGAGGCGGCCGTCGATGCGGGCTGCCTCAACTTCGTCTTCTCCTCGACCTGCGCGACCTATGGCGATCAGGACGGGGTGGTGCTGAACGAGGACACCGAACAGCGCCCGATCAATGCCTATGGCGGCTCGAAACGCGCCATCGAAGACATGCTGCGCGATTTCGGCGCGAGCCACGGGCTGAACTCGGTGATCTTCCGCTATTTCAACGTGGCGGGCGCCGACCCCGACGCGGAAGTCGGCGAGCAGCATATCCCCGAGACGCATCTCATTCCGCTGATGCTGGATGCGATCGCGGGCAAACGCCCGGCGCTCACCGTGTTCGGCTCGGATTACGCGACGCGCGACGGCACCTGCATCCGCGATTACGTCCATGTCTCCGATCTGGTGGATGCGCATGTTCTGGGTCTGAAATGGCTCGAGGACGGCAAGACGTCGCGGGTCTTCTGCCTTGGCTCGGGCAACGGGTTCTCGGTGCGCGAAGTGATCGACGCCTCGCGCGCGGTGACCAATCGCGACGTTCCGATTGTCGAGGGGGACCGTCGTCCCGGCGATGCGGCGGCGCTGGTGTCGGGCTCGAAACGGGCGACCGAGGAGCTTGGCTGGCAGCCGAAGCGGTCGGACCTTTCCACCATGATTTCCGATGCATGGCGTTGGCATCAGGCGGCAGAGTATGAATACTGACCCCGAGGTAGGGTCAGGAGAATGAATGCCATCGCGCCGTGAGCTTTGGGAGGGCTACAGGCTGCGCCTCAAGCGCAAGCATTTCCTGTGGCGCGCCCTGCGCAAACGGCATCAGCTTGATCGCGTCACCAACCGCACGGGCAAGATAAAGCCCGGTGCGATCCTCGCCTTCGCGGTGATGCGCAACGAGGCGCGGCGGCTGCCCTTTTTCCTCAAGCATTACCGCAAGCTCGGCGTGGATCACTTCCTGATCGTCGACAATGGCAGCACGGATGACACCGCCGCGCTCTTGGCCGAGGCGCGCGATGTCTCGCTCTGGCAGACGTCGGACAGTTACCGGGCCTCGCGCTTCGGGCTCGATTGGGTGACATGGCTGATGCTGCGCTACGGGCACGATCACTGGTGCCTGACCGTCGATGCGGATGAGCTGCTGATCTACCCCTATCACGACAGCCGCCCCCTGCCAGCGCTGACCGACTGGCTCGACCGGTCGGGGCAATGCAGCTTCCCGGCCATGATGCTCGACCTCTACCCGAAAGGGCCGCTGGGCGCGCAGCGCTATGAGGCAGGGCAGGACCCGTGCAAGATCCTGAGCTGGTTCGACGCCGGGAATTACATGACCACCCGGCAGGACCGGACCGATGCGCTATGGATCCAAGGCGGGCCACGGGCGCGGGCGTTTTTCCCCGATAGCCCGCGCCAATCGCCGACCCTGTCGAAGATCCCGCTGGTGCGCTGGCACCGGCGGTGGGCCTATCTGAACTCGACCCATGCGCTGCTGCCGCGCCACCTGAACCAGACCTACGACACGGAAGGCGGCGAGGCGATTTCGGGGCTGCTGCTGCACACGAAGTTTCTCGACGAGATCGTGGACAAGTCGAAGGAGGAGAAATCGCGCGGCGAGCATTTCGGCCAGCCCGCGGAATTCGACCAGTATTACGACGCGCTGGCCGCCGATCCGGAGCTCTGGGCGCCACATTCGACGCGACTCGGCGACTGGCGGCAATTGGAGGCGCAGGGGCTGATGTCGCGCGGCGGATGGATGTGAATTTGTTGACTTGGGGGCAACATTGCTGACGCAAGCGTTAGGCGTGGCCTTCTCACCAGCGAGCAAACCGGGTAAGTATCGGAAGATATTGATAAGCCGTTGAAAACTTGCCGATTTGAACAGGGCGACCTTTAACGATTTGAGAACTACGATGCGAGTAGCAAGGGACCAGTGCGGCACGAAATGACCGCGACGTCGGAGAGGGACGGCAATTGGGACTGAGAGAGATCGCCAGGCTGCGCCGTAAACGCAGAATTCGGCAGATTCGGGCTTTCCGCAAAAGCCGCGAACTCTCTCTCTATTCCGACCGCACCGGCAACATCCGCCCCGAGGATATCCTCGTCTTCGTCACCGCCCGTAACGAACGCATCCGCCTGCCCTATTTCCTGCGCTACTACCGCGAGATGGGCGTCGGGCACTTCCTGTTTGTCGACAATGGCAGCGACGATGGCAGCGCCGAGTATCTCGCCCAGCAGGAGGATTGCTCGGTCTGGCGTACGGAGGCCTCCTACAAGGCGTCGAATTTCGGCATCGACTGGATGAACTGGCTGCTGCGCAAATACGGCACCGGGCATTGGACGCTGACGCTCGATCCGGATGAATTCTTCGTCTACCCGTTCTGCGACACGCGGCCCATTCAGGCGCTGACCGATTGGCTCGACACCTATGGCATCCGGTCTTTCCCGGCGATGCTGCTCGATATGTATCCGAAAGGGCCGATCGACGCGCAGCCCTATCGCGAGGGGCAGAACCCGTTCGATCTGGCCTGCTGGTTCGATGCGGGCAATTACATGATCTCGCAGAATTCCGAGACCAACAATCTGTGGATTCAAGGCGGACCGCGGGCGCGCATCTTCTTTCCCGACGCGCCCAAGAAGGCCCCCTCGCTCAACAAGATCCCGCTGGTCAAATGGGAGCGCGGGAACGTCTATATCTCCTCGACCCATATGCTGCTGCCGCGCGGCCTGAACCAGGTCTATGACACGATCGGCGGCGAGATGGTCTCGGGCTGCCTGCTGCATGCGAAGTTCCTCTCGCCGCTCGCCGACAAGGTCGAAGAGGAGTTGGAGCGCAAGCAGCATTACGCGGGATCGCGCGAATATCACGCCTATGCCCGCACGATCTCAAAAGAGCCCGATTTGTGGTGCAAATGGTCGGAGAAATATATCAACTGGCGCCAGCTCGAGATCCTCGGGCTGATGTCGAAGGGCAATTGGGCGTGAGGAAACAAGGCGCGTGACAGTCGGATTCATCATGATGTGCCACACCGCGCTCGACCGGGCCGCGCAGGTTGCGCGGTTCTGGTCGGAGGGCGGGTCGCCCGTGGTGATCCATGTCGATGCCCGCGTGACCGCGCATGACTATAACGGCTTCAAGAAGATGCTCTCCGATCTGGAGAATGTCTCCTTCTCGCGGCGCTACAAATGCAATTGGGGCACGTGGTCGCTGGTCGCCGCCAGCCAAGCCGCGGCCGAACAGATGCTGGCGCTGCACGACGACGTGCGCCACGTCTATCTGGCGTCGGGCTCCTGCCTGCCGCTGCGCCCGCTGCACGAGCTGACCGACTATCTCGACGCGCGGCCCTATACCGATTTCATCGAGAGCGTGACCACCACGGAGGTCGGCTGGACCGTCGGCGGGATCGACATCGAACGCTTCACGCTGCGCTTCCCGTTTTCATGGAAGAAGCAGCGGCGGATGTTCGACCGCTATGTCGAGTTCCAGCGCCGCGTCGGCTTCAAACGGCGCATCCCCGACGGGCTGGTGCCGCATCTGGGCAGCCAATGGTGGTGCCTGACGCGCCAGACCCTTTCGGCCATTCTGGAAGACCCCGATCGCGCGCTTTACGACCGCTATTTCAAGCGCGTCTGGATCCCGGATGAGAGCTATTTCCAGACCCTCGCAAGGCTCTATTCCACCTCGATCGAGAGCCGCTCGCTGACGCTGACCAAGTTCGATTTTCAGGGCAAGCCGCATATCTTCTACGACGATCACCTGCAGCTTCTGCGGCGCTCGGATTGCTTCGTGGCGCGGAAAATCTGGCCCAAGGCGGATAAGCTCTATCGGACTTTCCTCGACAAAAGCCCCGGGCGGTCTGTCATGGCGGAGCCGAACCCGGCCAAGATCGACCGGCTGTTTTCCAAGTCGATCGAGCGCCGCACGCGCGGACGACCGGGCCTCTACATGCAAAGCCGTTTTCCCAAGAAAGACCACGAGAACGGCAAGACCTCGGCACCCTATTCGATCTTCCACGGCTTCTCGGATCTCTTCGAGAATTTCGACGGCTGGCTCGCGAAATACGTGGGGGCGCGGGTGCATGGCCATCTCTACGCGCCCGAGCGCGCCGAGTTCGCGGGCAACGAGCGGATGTTCAACGGCTGCCTGACCGACGACGCGGCGCTGCGCGACTACAACCCGCGTGCTTTTCTCACGAACCTGATCTGGAACTCGCGCGGCGAACGTCAGTGCTACATGTTCTCGCCGCGCGACAATCAGGCGAATAACTGGTTCACCGCGACCGATCCGAATGCGCAAATCTCGGTCATCACCGGCGCCTGGGCGCTGCCGCTGTCGCGCAAGAACGAGAATTTCGCGACGATCCGGCGCGAGGCCGCGATGCTGCAGAAACGCGAGCTGGAGCATCTGGAGATTCTGCGCTCGATGTATGTGAAGGCGCGCGTGCGGATCTGGACCGTCGCGGATTTCATCGAGAACCCGATGGAGCCCCTGCAGACCATCATCGACGAGATCAGCCCCCGCGCCACCCGTCGCCTGACCGAAGCGCCGCAGATGGTCGATCTGTCGGGGTTCAACCAATTCCTGCAAAATCTCAAGAACCAGGGGATGCAGCCGCTCGTGATGGGGGATTTCCCGCTCGAGCAAAGCGGGAAGCGCGACGCCGCCACCCGCCGCGGTCGCCCCTATCTGGTGAAATAAGACATGCCCAAATTTGACAGTTTCGTCGTCTTCGCCGAGATGCGCACCGGCTCCAATCTGCTGGAAGCTGCGCTGAACGATCTGGACGGCGTGACCTGCCACGGCGAGGCGTTCAACCCGGCGCTGATCGGCTATCCCAACCGCAAGGAGCTGGTTGGCGTCACCAAGGCGCAGCGCGATGACGATCCGCTGACGCTATGGGGCGCGATCAAATCGCAGGACGGGCTGAACGGCTGCCGCTATTTCCACGATCACGACCCGCGGATGCTGGCCGTCTTCGTGAACGACCCGAAATGCGCGAAGATCGTGCTCACCCGCAACCCGATCGAGAGCTATGTCAGCCTGATGATCGCGCGCGCCACCGGCCAGTGGAAGCTGGGCGATGCGAAGCACCGCAAGGCCACGAAAGCGCGCTTCGACGCCGAGGAGTTCGAGGCCCATCTGGAAGGGCTGCAGGACTTTCAGGTGACGCTGCAAAACGCGCTGCAACGCTCGGGGCAGACGGCCTTCTATATCGATTACGAGGATGCGCAGTCGGTCGAGGTGCTCAACGGTCTGGCGAATTGGCTGGGCGTTGCGGGGCGGCTCGACAAGCTGCCCGAGAGCCTGAAAGTGCAGAACCCCGAGCCGCTGGAGGCGAAGGTCGCGAATTTCCCGGGGATGGAGGCGTCGCTGGCGCGGCTCGACCGGTTCAACCTGTCTAAAACCCCGAATTTCGAGCCCCGGCGCGGTCCCGGCGTTCCCGGTTTCATCGCGAGCGAGGCGGGGCTGCTTTATATGCCGCTCCGGCCTGCAATGGATGCGCCGATCCGCGACTGGCTGGCGGCGACCGGCGAACTGGTCGAAGGGTTCAGCCAGAAGACCCTGCGCCAGTGGAAGCGTCGCCATCCCGGCCATCGCAGCTTCACCGTGCTGCGCCACCCGCTGATGCGCGCGCATCTGGCGTTCAACGCGGTACTCAACTGGGACAATATGGACGAGACCCGCGCCGTCCTGCGTCAAAGCTACAAGCTGCCGATCCCGAAGGAGGGGCAGAGCATCGCGCCCGCCGATTATGCCGAGGCGCTGATCGCCTTCTTGGGCTGGCTCAAATCCAATCTCGCGAACCAGACGAGCCTGCCGGTGAACACGCTCTGGGCGACGCAATCGGCGGCGCTGCAGGGGATCGGGCAATTCGCCCTGCCCGACCTTCTGGTGCGCGAGGAGCGGATGGCCGAGGACTTCGCCTATCTCGCCAGCATGGCCGGGGTAGAGGCCCCTGCCTTCGCGCCGGGCGAGACCGACACCGCCCCGATCAAGCTCGCCGATATCTGGACGCCCGACCTCGAGGCCGCCGCGCGCGAGACCTATACGCGCGACATGATGCAGTTCGGCTTCGGAAACTGGCGCGACTGAGCCTGTGCCATGAAAAAAGCGCGCCGGGCGGACCGACGCGCTTTTTCGATTTTCATTCGAAACCGGTTCAGGCCGCCTGACGGCTCTGCGCCTCCGTCAGCACTGCGTGCAGCGTCGACGGATCGGTATTCGCCCGCAGCTTCTCGCAGGTTTCCGGATCGCGCATCGTGCGCGACACGAGGGCCAGCGCCTTGAGATGCTCGACCCCGGAATCCTTCGGCGCGAAGAGCGCGAAGACCAGATCGACCGGCAGCCGGTCCACCGCGTCGAAATCGAGCGGCTTTTCCAGACGCAGGAAGACACCCACGACTTCGCTCAGCCCCTCGAGCCGCGCATGCGGAAGCGCAACGCCATGGCCGACACCGGTCGGCCCGAGGCTTTCACGCTCCTGCAGCGCATCGACAGTCTCCGCGGCGTCGATCTTGTAGCACGCCGCCGCGATGTCACCGAGATCCTGAAACAGGCGTTTCTTGCTCGTGACATTCGACAGCACTTTGACCGCGCCAGGCACGAGAAGTTTAGATAGGTCCATGAACTCGTCTACTCCGCGCCCGTTCCGGGCCGCTCATTTGCTGTTGCGCGGGTCGATCCAGCCGACATTGCCGTCTTCACGCCGATGAACGACGTTGACCCCGCCATGTTTCTCGTTGCGGAAGACGAGTAGCGACGCATCAGACAGCTCCATCTGCATGACCGCTTCACCGACCGAGAGAGTGGGAACCTTGGTTTCCATCTCGGCTACGATCATCGGAGCGCCTTCACGCGTCTCGCCGGTATCGTCATCCTCTTCCGAGGCGAGCACATACAGACCTGCGGCTTCGAATTCAACTGGTTCGGCACGGTCGCGGTGATGATCTTTCAATCTGCGCTTGTGACGCCGCAGCTGCTTGTCCATCTTTTCGCGCGCCGCATCGAAGGCGGCATAGATTTCCGTGGCATGGCCCTTGGCCGAAGCGGTGAGCCCGGTGGACAGGTGCACCGTCGCCTCGCAGATAAACTCATGCGCATCGCGCGAGAAGGTGATCTGCGCGTCGGTGGGACGCTGCATGTATTTCTCGGCGACCTCGCCCAGCTCCGACTTCACATGAGATTGCAGGGCCTCTCCGACATCGATTTGTTTGCCGGTGATTTGGTAACGCATGGATTTCCTCCTTCACGCATTGGGCCAGTGACCCCAGCCTCCTCGGCAGGGGTTTCGGGCCGGTTAATCTCTTGGAAAGTCGCGTTGAGTCTGAATTCGCCCGGGCCCTCTTTCGGGGACCTTCCGCGCGCCGGACCCCTCTCGGGAGCCGCAAGCGCGCCCGGGGAGTGGGGGCGAACATTACGCATCTCTTATGTATTTGGGGATGGATCGTGGGGGGTGTCAACGGGTCTCCCTCGCTGCAGTGCAAAACTGCCGGTAGGCGGAGGCGCCCGGCAGGGATCCGCGGATCACGATCAGAGGATGCGGAAATGCTGGCCGAGATAGACGCGGCGCACGTTTTCGTCCTGCACAACCTCTTCCGCGGTGCCCGACATCAGCACCGTCCCGTCGTGCAGAATATAGGCACGATCCACGATCTCGAGCGTTTCGCGCACATTGTGATCGGTGATCAAAACGCCGATACCGCGATCCTTGAGCTGCGCGACGAGCGCGCGAATCTCCGACACCGCGATCGGATCGACACCCGCAAAGGGTTCATCCAGCAACAGATATTTCGGATCGGCGGCCAGACAGCGCGCGATTTCGCAGCGTCTGCGCTCGCCCCCGGACAGCGCCAGCGCGGGCGCCTGACGCAGATGGCCGATCGAGAAATCGCCCAGCAGTTCTTCCAGACGCTCGCGGCGGGTATGGGGATCGGATTCCGCCACCTCCAGCACCGCCATGATGTTGTCTTCGACCGAAAGCCCGCGGAAAATCGAGGCTTCCTGCGGCAGATAACCGATCCCGAGCCGGGCGCGGCGATACATCGGCAGGCCCGTCACATCGCGCCCGTCGATCAGAACCTCGCCCGCATCGGGGCGGATCAGACCCGCGATATTGTAAAAACAGGTGGTTTTCCCCGAACCGTTCGGCCCCAGAAGCGCCACGACCTCGCCACGCGACAGGTCGAGCGAGACGTCGCGAATCACGGGGCGGCGCTTGTAGCTCTTGCGCAGACCCCGGACCTGCAAGCCGCCCTGGCCCGCGACCGGGGCCAGCCCGGCGTCGCTTTTGACGGCATCCTCGGCCATCACTTACTCCCGGCGGGCTTCAGAAGCGTGCGCACACGCCCGTCCATCGTGCCGGCGCCGGTGCTCAGATCGACGTTGAGCTTGTTGCCGGACATCACGTTGTCGCCTTGGGTCAGCAGCACCTTCCCGGTCATCACGACGGTGCCCGCCTTCACGTCGTAGACGGCTTCGTCCGCCTCTGCCGCCTCGGTGGGCGAAACCAGCGTGACACCGCCCGTCGCGTGCAGCTTCGTGATCTCGGTGCGTTTGTCGCTGGCGTAGAACACCTCAAGCTCGGCGGCTTTCATGTGCATGTCGCCCTGCGTGACCTCCACATTGCCGGAGAACACCGCCTGACCGCTTTCCTGATTGACGTTGAGCGAGTCGGCCGTGACTTCGACCGGGGCGGTCTTGTCGGCGCGCAGCCCGCCGAAATCGACGCTTTGCGCCATCACGAGAACCGGGAACGAAACCGCCATCGCACAGGCGGTGAAAAAACGCGCTCGAAACATCCACACCCTCATTGTTGCGGCTGATATACCAGCTTCACACCCTGTTTGAAAACAAGATCGTGACTGCCGCCATCCGCCGTCGGGACCATCTGCATATAGCCCGCATCGAGCGTTCCGAAAGGGGACGTTCCATGGATCGGGCCGGGCGAGGTCAGGATACTGCTATCGGTCTGCAACTCGACCTTGTCGGAGTTCACCCGGTAGCCGTCGGAGGTCTGCATCGCGACCTTGCCGATCAGATCGATCCGGTTCGAATTGGGCTGGAATAGACCCTTATTCGCGTTCAGATCGGTGACATGGCCGTCGGGCGCGGTCAGCTTCGCCGCGACCTGATCGGCACTCGCACCCTGATCCTGCTGCGGCTGGGTGCGGGCCTGCGCGGCGGTCACAGACAGCGTCGCGCCGGTATCGGTCACGCCGGAATATTCGGGCCGGGTGACCGCATTTTCGCGCGCGAGTTTCTCGACATCGACCTTGGCATAGGGAATCGCGGCGCTCGGATCGATCCGGCGCGAGACGAGAAAGATCGTCGACAACAGCGCCAGCGCGAGCAGCGGCAGGACGATCTTCGCCCAGTTCACCAGTCGCGTATGGCTGTTGTCGTACATCATCAGACGATCCCGGCCCTCAGGCAGTCGTGGATCTGCAGGAAGCCCACGGGCTTTTCGTCTTCGACCACGAAAAGCGCGGTGATCTTGCGCTCGTTCATCTGCGCCACGGCGGCCTCGGCCAGTTGCCCGGGCGCGATGGTGCGCGGATTGGCGGTCATCACCTCCGAGACCTTATGCTCCAGCAGCCCCTGCATATGGCGCCGCAAATCGCCATCGGTGACGATCCCGGTCAGGCGGCCCGCCTCATCGGTGACCCCGACCACGCCGAAACCCTTCTGGCTCATCATCAAGAGCGCATCGGGCATCGGCGTGTCTTCCGCCACCAGCGGCATGTCGCGATGCATCAGATCGGAGACTTTCGACAGGCGCGCGCCCAGCTTTCCGCCCGGATGGAAGGTGCGGAAATGCTCGGCGGTGAATTCGCGATGCTCCATCAGCGCGACGGCCAACGCATCGCCCAGCGCGAGCGTCATCGTCGTCGAGGTGGTGGGCACCACGCCCGTCCCACAGGCTTCCTCCGCCTTGGGCAGCACCAGCGCCAGATCGGCCTGCCGCAGCAGGGTCGAATCCGGGCGGCTCGCCACGCCGATCAGCGGGATCTGAAAACGCCGCGTATGGGCGATCATATCGGCCAGCTCCGGCGTCTCCCCGGAATTCGACAGGACCAGCGCCAGATCGTGCCGGGTGACCATGCCCAGATCGCCGTGGCTCGCCTCCGCCGGATGCACGAAATGCGCGGGCGTCCCGGTCGAGGCCAGCGTCGCCGCGATCTTGCGCCCGATATGGCCCGATTTCCCCATGCCGGAGACGATCACGCGCCCCTCGGTCTTGAGGATCATCGCCACCGCGCGCGAAAAATCGCCATCGAGGCTCGCCGCCAAGGCTTCCAGCCCGGCGACCTCGATGCCGATCACGCGGCGGGCGATGTCGGAATAATCAGTGGTGGAAGATGTCATTGGGTTCATCCCAGCCCAGCAGGTCGAGCTTCGCACGCGTCGGCAGGAAATCGAAACAGGCCTGCGCCAGCCCGAGCCGGTTCTCGCGCTCCAGCCGTGCCACGAGTTCGGCTTTGATCTGATGCAGGTAGAGCACGTCCGAGGCCGCATATTCCATCTGCGCGTCGGTCAGCTCCGCCGCGCCCCAGTCCGAGCTTTGCTGCTGCTTGGAGATGTCGACGCCGACAAGCTCCTGCACCAGCACTTTCAGCCCATGGCGATCGGTAAAGGTCCGCACCATCTTCGAGGCGATCTTGGTGCAGAAGACCGGCTTCGTCTCCACCCCGAACGCATTGTAAAGCGCGGCTACGTCGAAACGCGCGAAGTGGAACAGCTTCTCCACCGACGGATCGGCCAGCATGCGGCACAGGTTCGGCGCTTCGGTCTGACCTTGGGCGATCTTCACCAGATGCGCGTCGCCATCGCCCGCCGAAAGCTGCACGAGGCAGAGCCGGTCGCGGCGGGGGTCGAGACCCATCGTCTCGGAGTCGATGGCCACGACGGGACCGAGATCGAGCCCGTCGGGAAGGTCGTTTTGATGCAGGTGGATTGCCACGGCGTGTCCTTCTTTAACGTCTTGCCGGGCATATAAGCCTTTTGCCGCGTTCTTGCCAACGCGAGATGGCGAAACCCGGCCTAGTCGTCGTCTTTGTTCCCGGGTTTGGGCAATTCGGCGAAAAGTTCCGGGTTCCGCGCGAAAAGCCGCACGAGGAAACGATACCGCTTGCCGCGGAAGGCCGGGTTCTCGTGGATCATCCGCAGCAATTCGATCGCGGCGGGCGCCATGCTCTCGTTCTGGCGGGGCGGCATCTCCAGATCGGCGAAACGCTCGGGCGGCAGACCTGCATATTCCAACAGCGCCTGCCCGAGAAAATGACCCTCCGCACGGTCGTCTTCCATCTGCCGAACGGCCAAACGGTCCCCGAGGACGACGCGCATCCGTTCGATCACCTGCAAGGGTCCGGTCTCGAAGTCATGCTCCTTCGACCAGTCGGCGAAGCTTTGCGTCGTGCGCCGGCGCTTGAAATTCTGATTGTAGAAGCTCGTCTTCCAGCTTTCGGGATCGCGCAGATAGACGATGTAGCGCGGCGCGTAACCGTCCAGCGCAGCGTCGAGGGCACGCAGCATGTCCTCGTAAGACCCGGAGCTCGAAATGTCGCTCAGACGCGCGGGATTCAGCCCGAACAGGGTCTCATCCGAGATGATCAGCGTCTTGAACGTCATTGCATCGACATCGCGGCGCAGCTGCTTCAACCCGCGGTGAAACCGCCACATCCAGAAGGCGCGCGCCATCGGCACGTGCATCGCCCGCATCGCGACTTTGCGCAGTTGCAGTGTCAGGTCACCTTTCGCGGCGATCGTGAGTTCTGGCTCCAGTCGCGCCGTATTCACGTCGAGCAGGGACTGGATCGTCGTCGTTCCCGTTTTCGGAAACCCGAGATGGATGACGATATTCCGATCCGTGCCTGTCATGGCGTCACTGCCCCTTACGCGAAGTCGAAGCGCGGTCTAGCGAGCATTCCCCCATGAAACAAGGAAAACAGCAGTTCAGCTCTCGTGCGCGGGCGTGGCGCCGCTGGGGTCGTCGGTCTCTCTCAGCGGCTTCCAGGTGATCACGCGATAGGCGTAGAGCAGGACGAGCACCACGATCACGCCGGTCGAGACCGGGTTCACCCAGCTTGCGACTTCGCTGTACTGCTTCCCGAGCAGATAGCCCGCGACGGTCAGCAATGCGGTCCAGAGCGCGCTGCCCAGCGTGGTGTAGGCGAGGAACGGGACGAACGGCATCCGCGCCATGCCCGCCGGCACCGAGATCAGCGTGCGGACGCCGGGAAGCATGCGTCCGAAGAACACGCCCACCCAGCCGTGCTTGTCGAACCATTTCTTGGTCCGGGTAATGTCGCGCGGGGTGATGCCGATCCAGCGGCCATGGCGGCTCGAAAGGTGGCACAGGCGCTTGATCCCGATCTTTAGGCCGATCCAGTACCACAGGAGCGCGCCCAGCACCGAACCGATGGTGCCCGCGACGATCAGCCCTGTCAGCGAGAATTTCCCCTGCGCCGCCATATAGCCCGCAAGCGGCATGATCAGCTCGGACGGGATCGGCGGAAACACGTTCTCCAGCAGCATCAGCCCCGCGATGCCGAAATAGCCGAAGGACGCGATGACGCCGGTGATCCAGTTGAACATGATGTCTCCTTTGGCGCCTGAAGCCGGAACGGCGCGCCGTGTTCGGTTATATTGGACGACAGGTCTCGCAAAGCCTCATTCGGCGGCCTCGTGCGGAGCGTCGGTTTGACGCCCCTTCTCGCTTTGTCTCTGGCGGTGCCGCAGCTGTTGCAGCTCTGCGCCACGCTCGCGGCGCTGGCCGTCTTCACTGGTGAGGAAAGCGCGCGCTTCGTGCTCCAGCATTTCCTTCAGACGCGCCGCCAATTCGCGACGTTTGCGGAAGCTGCGCAGCTGCACCGTCGAAGAGGTCTGCGGCAAGAAGCGCTGATGCTCCCCGGCGTGATAGACATCGAGACAGAGCCGCCCGGCGGTCAGGATATTGTCGCGACTTCCCTCTGCCAGAACGGTGAAAACCACCGTTTCCACCCGTTTCGCGTCTTCGGGCAGGTCGGAGAATTCCAGCGCAACATCCACAAGATCGGAAATGCGGCCAAGATCGCGATATTCCGCGGTTTTCAGCGGGCCCTTGATCGACTCGTTGGGGCTGGACTCCGCGAATGGGGCAAACCCCCCGGAATCGCTGGCGATCGAGTGATAGGTTTTCCCGTCGATCACGAGATCGGCCAGAAGGGCTTTCACGAAAATCGGCTCGGCGCCCATATTGCCCAGCATCAGATGCCCGCGCTCATGGCCGCCCGCGACCCGAGTGAGCAGCAGTTTCGAGCGACGCTCCCGCCGGAAATTCTGCAGCAGAAGTTGCAGATAGATAATCCAGACGAGCGCGGTGACGATCTGCACCGCGATACTCACCACCTGATTATGATCGACGAGCCACTCCATTTTCATCCTTCTGCATCGGTCGCACGTAGCGTTCTATCGGCAACGCGGCAGAAGCGACTCCGGGTCCGAAAACCCGGAGAAAAGAGGGGCGCACGCGTGTTTTCGCGTCGTCAGTCGGCCAGAACCAGCAGATCGCGGCTCGCGACGCTGACCTCGGCCTCGGAGCCGACCTTGGGCGGCGGATTGCCGGGGCGGTTGAACGTGTCGAGCGCGATAAGCTGCCCTTCCACTTCCATTCTCACCCGCAGGATCGAGCCGAGGAAATGCGTCTCGACGATCCGCCCCGTGAACACCGTGTCATTGCCCTCGCGGCGGCCCAGCGCCAGAACTTCGGGCCGCGCGGCCAGCGTGACCGGAGCGCCTTGGCCCGCGGTGACCGGTTCGGACAGGATCACCTCGGTGTTGCCGACGCGCAAAGCACCGCGCGCCGGGTCGGCCACTTCGGCCTCGAGCGCGTTCAGCGTGCCCACGAATTGCGCGACGAAGCGGGTCTTCGGCTGGTTGTAGATCTCGAAGGGTGCACCGATCTGCTCGGCCACGCCGCCATTCATCACCACCACCCGATCCGAGATCGACAGGGCCTCTTCCTGATCGTGGGTCACGAAGATCGTGGTGATGCCCAGACGGCGCTGAATGTCGCGGATTTCCTCGCGCAAGGAGACGCGGATCTTCGCATCGAGCGCGGAAAGCGGCTCGTCGAGCAGCAGAACGCGCGGCTGAATGGCGAGCGCGCGGGCCAGCGCCACACGCTGCTGTTGCCCGCCCGACAGCTGGAACGGATAGCGATTGCCCAGATCGGGCAGGCCGATCAGCTCCAGCATCTCGGCCACACGGGCCTTGATCTCGGCGCGCGGACGTTTCGCCACTCGCATGCCAAAGCCCACGTTCTGCGCGACGGTCAGGTTGGGAAACAGCGCATAGGCCTGGAACACCATGCCGATATTGCGCTGGTTCGCGCCCAGATGCGTGACGTCCTGCCCACCGATGCGGATCGCGCCGCCCGAAGGGCTCTCGAAGCCCGCCACCATCCGCAGCACAGTCGTCTTGCCGCAGCCCGACGGGCCGAGCAGTGAGATAAATTCGCCCTCTTCGATGGAGAGGTTGAAATCCTTCACCACGCGGTTCGCGCCGAAGGATTTTTCCAGATGTTCGATCTCGAGAGAGGCCATGGGTTACCGCTTTGCGTTCGTATGTTTGGAAAACCGGGTGACGAGTTGGATCAGCCCCATGCAGATCCAGGTGATCGAGAAGGCGATCACCGCAAGCGCGGCAGGCTCGTAAGCCTTGTTCGCGCCGGTCAGCTGCATGTAGGGGCCGAATGCCGGCCGGTTGAGGAGCGAGGCGAGGACGAACTCGCCGATGACGATGGCGAAGGTGATGAAGGCGCCCGAGAGCACCGCGACCAGCACGTTCGGCAGGATGACGCGGGCGAGGATCGTGCTCCAACCGGCGCCGAGGCTTTGCGCGGCTTCGGTCAGCGTGCCGACATCGATGGTGCGCAGCCCGGTATCGACCGCGCGATACATGTAAGGCAGCGAGAGCGTGGCGTAGCCCAGCATCAGCAGGACATTGGTGCCCGTCGTCGTGCCGGTCAGCGGCAGGATCGACGAGGTGTTATAGAGCCGGATATAGCCGAACACGATCACGATCGGCGGGATCACCAGCGGCAGGAGCGTGATGAACTCCACCACCGGGCGCCAATGCGGCAGCTTGAGGCGCACCCAATAGGCGGTCGGCACCACGATCAGGGCGCCCACGAGGATCGTGAAGATCGCCATCACGACGGAGTAGCTGAAGGTCTCGCGGAATTGCGGATCGGCCAGCACCGAGCGGTAAGCGTCGAGCGAATAGACCCCGCGCCGCGCCCGCAGCGAGAATTCCAGCGTGCCGAGCAGCGGCAGCGCGAAATAGAGCGCGCCGAAAGCCAGCGCGAGCCAGGACCAGAGTTTCTTGGATTTCATCGCATCCACCTTTCGGAGCGTACGCGGAGCCAGACATAGGCGAGGTTGGCGAGGCCGGTGATGACGATCATCCCGAAGGCCAGCGCGTAGCCCAGATGCGGGTCCTGCAGCACATCGCCGCGGATTTGCGCGTAAAGCATGATCGGCACGATCGACATCGACGAGCCGGTGAGCGCATAGGCCGTCGCCACCGCGCCGAAGCTATTGGCGAACAGCAGCGCCAGCGTGCCCAGCAGCGAGGGCCAGAGGATCGGCAGCGCGACGATGCGCCAGTACTGGAAGCCGGTTGCGCCGAGGATGCTCGCCGCCTCTTTCCATTCGCGCTTCAGACCGTCCAGCGCGGGAGTGATGATCAGCACCATCAGCGGGATCTGGAAGAACAGATAGGTGATCGTCAGACCGAAGAAGCTGAGCAGGTTGAAGCCATGCGTGTAGATGTTGAAGCCGAACCACGACTTCAGCAGCACGGTCACAAGACCCAGACGCCCCAGCGTCGCGAGGAAGGCAAACGCCAGCGGCACGCCCGCGAAGTTCGAGGCCACGCCCGAGAAGGTCATCACCGGACCGCGCAGCCAGTTCGGCAGGCCGCCCAGCGTCACGGCGGCGGCCAGCGCGAAGCCGATCAGGCAGCCTACAAGCGCAGTGGCGAGGCTGATCTTGATCGAGATCCAGTAGCTCGCGAGGATCGTCGGTTGAAACAGGTTCACGAGGTTCGACAGCGTGAAGCCCCCGTCACTCGTCCTAAACGCGCCCACCACGATATACATCGTCGGTGCGATCAGGAACAAAAGCGCGAAGAGCGTGAAGGGAACCATCCCCACCCAAGTCAGCGGCAGCTTGCGGCTTTGCATCGGGCCTCGCTTTGCAGAATTTTCAATAAAGTCGCCCCGCGCGATCAGGCGCGGGGCGTGTGTTTATGCGGGGTCGGTTACTGGACGTTCGCGCCGACGACGCTGTCCCAGCCGCCGGTCACGACTTCCTTGTTCGCAGCCTGCGCGTCGAGCGACGGGAAGACGGCCTTGGCGTAGCCCTCGGCGGGCGGCATCGCGTCGAGCATCTTCTGCGGAACCTTGCCGTTGGCCGACAGGTCGTTGAAGCGGATCGGGTGGCAATAGCCTTCCAGCCAGCCGAGCTGACCTTCGTCCGAATAGAGGTATTCCATCCAGAGTTTGGCTGCGTTCGGGTGCGGCGCGTAGGCCGAGATCGCCTGAACGTAGACACCGGCGACAACGCCCGATTTCGGCACGACGACGTCGACCGGCGGGTTGCCGTTCAGCGTGTCGCGACCGGCCAGAGCGTTATAGTCCCACTCGACGACGATCGGGGTCGCGCCCTGAGCGAGCGTCCCGGTCTTGCCGATGACGGGCACAAAGTTGCCGTTCTTGTTCATCTCGGCGAAGTATTTCAGACCGGCTTCGCCCGAGGCTTTGCCCGGCTCGCCGCCAGCTGCGACGCCCGCGGCGAGAACGCCGAGGATCGCCTGGTTCGAGGCGCGCGGATCGCCCGCGAGAGCCACCGAGTTCGCGTATTCCGGCTTGAGCAGGTCCGACCAGTCCTGCGGCACGTTGTCGACGATGTCCTTGTTCACCGCGAAGGACAGCACGCCGTAATAGTCGCCGTACCAGTAGCCTTCAGCATCCTTGGCGCTGTCCGGGATCGTGTCCCAGGTCGAGACCTTGTAGGGCTGGATCAGACCTTCGTCCTTGGCCGCCGGGCCGAAGGAAAGGCCCACGTCGATCACGTCGGGCGCCTGCGGACCCTTGTTGTCCTTGTTGGCGCGGATCGCTTCGAGTTCGTCGGCCGAGCCCGCATCGGGGTTCAGTTCGTTCACGGTGATCCCGGGATACTTCTTCTTGAAGCCGTCGATCACGCCCGCGTAGTTGCACCACGAATGCGGCAGCGCGATCGTGGTCAGGCTGCCTTCTTCTTTCGCAGCAGCGTAGAGGTCATCCATGCTGTCGGCGAAGCTGACGCCGGTGCTGGCAGCAAGGGCCATGGCGCTGGCCGCTGCAAGATAACGGAACTTGAAGGTCATTTTCAGGTCTCTCCCCGTTGATGGAGGGCGGTGCCGCCTCATGCGGTCCTGTCTCCCCCGAGCTAATGTCTTTCGACGGTTGTGCCGTCCGGTTGGCTCCGGCATCGGCGACCCTTTATGCGGGCGTTGTAACAGATTTTTGGCAGTACAGATGTTGAAGCAAAATTCCTCATCAACACTAGTTACAGACGCGTGATCCGCGCCGACGAGCGAGGGCCGCAGCCCCCGCTCGCGCCGATATCAAAGACACGCCTCGAAAAGCGCGCGGGTATTCTCGGCCGTCATCTCGACCGGGTTGCCGCCACAGGACGGATCTTCCAGCGCCATCGCGACGAGCATGTCGAGATCTTCGCGCTTCACGCCCATCTCGGTCAGGTTCGCCGGGATGGACAATTCGGTGCGCAGGCTCTCGATCCGGGCCTTGAACCCCTCGAAGCCGCCCGCGATGCCCAGATAAGCCGCCGCGCGGTTGATCCGCTCTTCGATGGTGGCGCGGTTGAAGTCGAGCACCATCGGCATCACGCAGGCATTGGTCGTGCCGTGATGGGGGCCGTAGACCGCGCCGACCGGGTGGCTCAGCGAGTGGATCGCGCCAAGGCCCTTCTGGAACGCCACCGCCCCCATCGCCGCCGCCGACATCATGTTGCCGCGCGCCTCGAGATCGTCCGGCGTCGTATAGGCGCGCGGCAGGTTCTCGAACACGAGCCGCATCCCTTCGAGCGCGATGCCCTGGCTCATCGGGTGGTAATGCGGGCTACAGAACGCCTCGAGGCAATGCGCCAGCGCGTCCATCCCGGTGCCCGCCGTGATGAAGGGCGGCATGCCGACCGTCAGCTCCGGATCGCAGATCGTGATCGCGGGCATCAGATTGGGGTGGAAGATGATCTTCTTCTTATGGGTCTCGGAATTGGTGAGAACGCCCGCGCGCCCCACTTCCGAGCCGGTCCCGGCGGTCGTCGGCACCGCGATGATCGGCGCGATGGCGTCACCGTTCGCGCGCGTCCACCAGTCGCCGATATCTTCCAGGTCCCAGACGCTCAGCGAAGCGTCCTGCCCCGCCATCAGCGCGATCATCTTGCCCAGATCGAGCGCGGAGCCGCCGCCGAAGCAGATCACACCATCATGGCCGCCCGCTTTAAAGACCTCGATCCCGGCGGCCATGTTGCCCTCGTTCGGGTTCGGATCGACCTCGGAGAAGACCGCGCGGCCAAGGCCCGCCGCGTCCAGCACGTCGAGCGCCCCGGCGGTGATCGGCAGTGCGGCCAGCGCCTTGTCGGTCACCAGAAGCGGCTTCGCGATACCCACGGATTTGCAGTGATCGGCCAGTTCCGAAATCCGGCCGGGGCCGAACTTGATCGTGGTCGGATAGGACCAGTTTGCGGTGGGGGCAGTCATTTCGTCACCTTCTTGAGATGGTAGGATTTCGGACGCGTCAGCGCGTGATAGCCCAGCACCGAAAGCGAGCCGCCACGGCCCGTTTCCTTGCAGCCGGTCCAGCACAGCGCCGGGTCGAGATAGTCGCAGCGGTTCATGAAGACGGTGCCGGTCTGCAGCCGCTTGCCCATCGCCTCGGCGCGGGCGGGATCGGCGGTCCAGATCGAGCAGGTCAGCCCGTAATCGCAATCGTTCATCGCGGCGATGGCTTCCTCGTCATCCTTCACCGGCATGATGCCGACGACGGGGCCGAAGCTTTCCTCGCGCATCACCCGCATCTCGTGGTTCACGTCGACGAGGATCTGCGGCGCGAGATAGGCGCCACCGTCATCGGCCGGGAACAGCTCGGGGTCGAGCAGCGGCTTGGCGCCATCGGTGATCGCATCCTCGATCTGGCCGCGCACCACTTCGGCGAAGCGCTTGTTGGCCATCGGGCCCAGCGTCGTTTCCGGCTCGAACGGATTGCCGAGGGTCAGCTTGCTCGCCCAGGCCGCGGCCTTTTCCACGAAAGCGTCGTAGAGGCTCGCATGGACGTAGATACGCTCGATCCCGCAGCAGCACTGGCCCGCATTGAACAGCGCGCCATCCATCAGCCCGTCGACCGCCGCATCCAGATCGGCATCCGCCGCGACATAGCCCGGATCCTTGCCGCCCAGTTCGAGGCCCAGCCCGGTGAAGGTGCCCGCCAGTGCGCGCTCCACCGCGCGACCGCCACCGACCGAGCCGGTAAAGTTGACGAAATCGAACGCCTTCGCGCCCATCAGCTCTTCCGAGGTCTCGTGCGTCAGATAGACGTTCTGGAACACGTCCTGCGGCACGCCCGCCGCGTGGAAGGCTTCGGCGATGCGCTCGCCCACCAGCATCGTTTGCGTCGCGTGTTTCAACATCACCGTGTTGCCCGCGATCAGCGCCGGGACCAGCGAGTTGATCACCGTCATATAGGGGTAGTTCCACGGCGCGATGATGAAGACGACGCCGACCGGTTCGCGCGCGATCTGGCGCAGGAAGCTGTCGCTCTGCTCGACCACCATCGGGGCGAGCGCCTCTTCGGCGATCGAGGCCATATAGCCCGCACGCTCGTTCATGCCGCCGAATTCGCCGCCGTAGCGGGTCGGACGGCCCATCTGCCACGCAAGCTCCTCGACCACGAGATCCTTCATCTCGTTGAGCTTGGCGATGCCCGCCTCGACGAGCGCGATACGCTCGGAGAGCGGGCGCTCGGCCCATGCGGGCTGCGCGGCGCGAAGGCTCGCGGCCAACGCCTGCGCGTCGGAGGCGCTCAGCGCCTCGCGTTCGGCATAGACCTGCCCGTCGACGGGCGAGATACATTTCAGGGTCTTGGTCATCATGTCTCCTTGCGGGGTGTAGGGCCCCGCGGGTCTGTCAAAACTCAGGCGCGTTCGAAACCGCGCATCCGCTCCCAGTCGGTCACAACTCGGTTCTGTTCTTCGATTTCCCAGCGCGCGGCGCGCACGTAATGGGCCATCACGTCCTCACCGAAGGCGGATTTGAGCATGTCCGAACCTTCCAGAGCGCCCAGCGCCTCAGTCAGGGATTTCGGCACCTCAGTCACTTCGCCCGCCTTGTAGATATCGCCCGCGGCTTCCGGCCCCGGGTCCATCTCGCCCTCGATCCCGGCCAGCCCCGCCGCCAGAAGCGACGCGCAGGCCAGATAGGGGTTCAGGTCGGCCCCGCCGATGCGGCATTCCACGCGGATGGATTTCGTGCCCTCGCCGCAGATGCGGAAGCCCGCCGTGCGGTTGTCCAAAGACCAAACCGCCTTGGTCGGCGCGAAAAGCCCCTCGCAGAAGCGCTTGTAGCTATTGGTGTAGGGCGCGAGGAAATAGGTGATCTCGCGCGCATGGGTCAGCTGCCCGGCGAGGAACTGATGCATCAGCTCGGACATGCCATTCGGCGCGTCCTTGTCGAAGAAGGCAGGTTTGCCGCCCTTCCAGAGCGACTGGTGCACGTGGCTCGACGAGCCCGCCTTGTCGGTGTGGTATTTCGCCATGAAGGTCGCCGAGAGACCATGCGACTGCGCGACTTCCTTGGCGCATTGCTTGACCAGCACATGCATGTCGGCGGTCTGAAGCCCGCCCGCATATTTCACGTTCAGCTCTTCCTGACCGCATTCGGCCTCGCCCTTGGAGCATTCGACCGGCACGCCCGCCGCATAAAGCGCGTTGCGCATCGCCCGCATCGCCGGTTCGGCGCGCGAGTTGCCCATCAGTGAATAGTCGACATTGTAGCGCGCGACCGGGGTCGGATCGGGATAGCCCGCGTCGAAGAGCTGCGGATAGCTTTCCTCGAACAGGAAGAATTCCAGCTCGGTCGCCATCATCACGTCAAAGCCCATGTCCTTGGCGCGCTTGAGCTGAGATTTCAGCATCTGGCGCGGCGAATGGGGGATCGGCTCGTGGCTGTGATGATCGAGCAGATCGCAGATCACCAGCGCCGTGCCCGGCACCCACGGGATCAGCCGCAGCGTCTCCATGTCGGGCTTCATCACGTAGTCGCCGTAGCCGCGCTCCCAGCTGGACGCGTCATAGCCCGGCACGGTGACCATCTCCATGTCGGTCGCCAGCAGGTAGTTGCAGCAATGGGTCTCTTCCCATGCGCTGTCGATGAAATGCGCCGCGTGGAACCGCTTGCCCTGAAGCCGCCCCTGCATATCCACAAGGGCTGCGATGACCGTATCGACCTCGCCTGCATTGACCGATTTCTTGAGCGCGTCGAACGATAATTTGCGCGACATGAGTTCCTCCGGGATCAAGATCACCGCGCGAGATTGCCGCGCGGTGCGGGGCCCCACAAGAGGGCAAATGTTGCGTCGTAGGGGCAGCGTTTCCGCCGCCCCCGCTTTGCTTAGCCGCAGCGATAGGGCGGGCCTGCCTTCGCCATCGTCGCGTTGTATTTCTTGAAGATGTCGACGACCTTGGCCTTCAACTCGCTCTCGGCCGCGATCTCGTCCCAGAACTTGTGAGCGGCGTCTTCGACCTTCTGCCATTCGGCGTCGGGAATGGTCGTCAGCTCCATCTCGGTGCCTTCGACGCGCAGCTTCGCCTCGCCCGACCAGTACCAGTACTGGCGGTGGTAATGCGATTGATCGAAGCAGGTCTTCATCAGCGTCTTCAGACGGTCCGGCACTTCGTTCCAACGATCCATGTTGGCGAAGAAGTGACCGATCCATGCGCCCGAGATGTTGTTGGTCAGGAAGTAGGGCGCGTTCTTGCCCCAGCCCGAGGTGTAATCCTCGGTGATGCCCGACCATGCGACGCCGTCCAGCTCGCCGGTCTGCAGCGCGACTTCCACGTCTTCCCACGGGATCGTCACCGGCACGACGCCGAACTGCGCGAGGAAGCGCCCGGCGGTCGGGAAGGTGAAGACCCGCTTGCCGTTCAGATCGTCGAGCGACTTCACCGGCTCTTTCATGGCGAAGTTGCACGGATCCCACGAGCCCGCCGAGATGTGCTTCACGCCCACGGCCGAATACTGCTCGTCCCAGATCTCGTTGAGCCCCCATTCGTTGAACAGCGTCGGCACGTCGAGCGAGTAGCGCAGGCCGAAGGGGAAATAGCCGCCGAAGACGGTGACTTCGGTGGGCGAGGCCATCGAGTCATCGTCGGATTGCACGGCGTCGATCGTGCCCGACTGCATTGCGCGGAACAGCTCGGAGGTCGGCACCAGCTGGTCGGCGTAGTAAAGTTCGATCTCCATCTCGCCATCGGCGATTTCGTTGAAGGTCTTGATGCAATTGTCCACGACCTGTTCGGCCAGCGCAGGACCGGCATAGGTCTGCATACGCCACTTGATCGGTGTGGTCTGCGCGACGGCCGGGGCCGCGAGGCCCGCCGCAGCCGCACCCACCGCACCGGTGGTGAGGAACTGTCTTCTTGTCGTCATCACTCTCTCTCCTTGTTGGTTGATCCCGGTTTTTCCGGGTTATGGTTATCTTCCAAGCACCGCATGCGGCAGCCAGAGCGCCAGCTGCGGAAAGATCATCACGAGAATTAGCGTCAGAACCATTACGCCCACGAAGGGGATCACCGAGGCGTAGATCACCGGCAGGGTGAAATCCTTCGGCGCCATCGCCTTCATCAGGAAGAGATTATAACCGAAGGGGGGCGTCAGATAGGCAACCTGACAGGTGATGGTATAAAGGACACCATACCAGATCATGTCGAAGCCCAGATGCCGGGCGAGCGAGACATAGACCGGGGCCACGATCACCAGCATCGCCGTGTCGTCGAGGAACATCCCCATCACGAGGAAGCTCAGCTGCATCAGGATCAGGATCTGCCACGGGCCGAGGCCGAGGCTGTCGGTGAAGAAATCCTCGATCGCGCGGCCCGCGCCCAGACCGTCGAACACGGCCCCGAAGGACAGCGCCGCAGTGATGATCAGCATGAACATCACGGTGATCTTGAGCGTGTTCTCGGTCGCGACCTGAAAGACCTGCCAGGTGAAGCGCCGTTTGATCGCCGCCGCGAAGACAGCCGCCAGCGCGCCGATCACCGAGGCTTCGGTCAGGCTCGCCCAGCCCTTCAGGAAAGGCACCATCATCGCAACGAAGATGAAGACCGGCATCAGGCCCGCGCGCAGCAGCCGCAGCTTCTCGCGCATGGTGATCGCGGCGCGCTCTTCCGCATCCATCGGCGGCGCAAGGTCCGGGTTCAGTTTGCAGCGTATCACGATATAGGCGACGAAAAGCGTGGCCATCAGCAGCCCCGGGACCGCGCCTGCCAGCCAGAGTTCCGACACCGGCTGCCGCGCGATCAGCGAGAACAGCACCAGCACGACCGAGGGCGGGATCAGGATGCCCAAGGACGACCCGGCCTGAATCACGCCCGAGATCATCAGCTTGTCGTAGTTCCGGCGCAGCAGTTCCGGCAG
Organism: Thioclava sp. ISO4; assembly: GCF_058105145.1. NCBI lineage: Bacteria > Pseudomonadati > Pseudomonadota > Alphaproteobacteria > Rhodobacterales > Paracoccaceae > Thioclava > Thioclava sp. ISO4. Next base: position 631,372 of record NZ_CM176571.1, on the reverse strand, counting down.
CGCGATCGTCGCGCCAATCGCCATCCCCGCGACCGAAAGCCCGTTCATCACCGAGATCATCACCATCAGCATGATCGTCCCGATGGCGAGGCCCCCCGGTAAGGGTCCGAACCAGACGTGGAACATCCGGTAAAGGTCTTCGGCCAGACGGCTCTCGGACATCACGTAGCCCATGTAGACGAACATCGGCAGCGTCAGCAGCGGCGTCCATTTCATCAGCTTCATCACCGAGCCGAAGCCCATCTGCGTGCCGCCCGGCCCCCAGAGCCAGAAGGCCGCGACGACAGCCACGAAGCCGATCGCGCCGAAGACGCGCTGACCGGTCAGCATCATCAGCAGCATCGTCGAGAACATCAAAAGGGCGATGGTATTGTGATCCATCAGATTTCCTCTCCGCGAATAGTCGCGACATCGCGGATCAGAAGCGCCACGGCCTGCAGGAACAGGAGCGCGAAGCCCGAGGTGATGATGACCTTGATCGGCCACAGCACCGGGCGCCACGCGGTCGGGTTCCGCTCGTTATATTCGAAGGAATAGACCGTGGAATCGAAGGCCGAGTAGACCATGATCCCGAGGTAGAACATCAGCGCGAAGACGGTGAAGGCATCCCACCAGGCCTGCCCTTTCGGCGACCAGCGGGAATACAGCAGGTCCATCCGCACATTGGTATCGCCCTGCAGCGTCCACGGCGCGCCGAGCATGTAATAGGCAACCAGCGTGAACTGCGCCATTTCGAGCGTCCAGAGCGCGGGAATCTCGAAGATCTTCGTCACCGAAGAGAACAGCATGATCGCCATCATCACGTAGAGCAGATACATCGCCACTTTGCCCAAGCGGCGGTTGAACGCTTCGATCAGGCGGACATAGGCGACACTCCAGCGTGGCATCAGGCGGCCTCCCCGTTATTTGCGGTGATCTGCGACAGCGCGGCTTGCAGCACCGGGGCAAGCGTCGCGGCCATCGCCTCTTGCGCGGCGGGATCGGCGATCAGATCGTTGCGCAGCTCCAGCATGACATTCGGCAGGCCCATCGGCGTGGCGTGCAGCGCGAGCGTATGACAGACGCCATCCGCGCCGGAGTAAGGTTCGTTAAGACGCGCATCGAGCTGGGTCACACGGCGGGCTTCATCGAGAACCGCCTCAGCCAGGCTCGGATCGGAATCGTGAATCACGCCGAGCTCGACCGCACGCGGCTTGCCGAACCAGATCGGCGTGAAGGAATGCACGGTGATCAGCGTCGTTGGCCTGCCGCGTGCCAGCCGCTCGGCAATGAGACCGCGCAGCGCGGCGTGGAACGGCAGGTAAAGCGCCTCGGTGCGGGCGCTGCGATCCTCGGGCGAAAGCTCCGCATTGCCGGGAATGTCATGAATCTCGGAGGTCACGGGCATTGCGCCCGGATGATGCGGCGGGCGGTTGAGATCGTAGATCAGCCGCGACTGGCGGGCCGCGACCAGCGGTGCGTGCAGTTTCGCCGCCAGACCGCGCGCAAGGCCCAGCGCGCCGGGGTCCCAAGCGATATGCGCCTCGCGCTGATCGGGGGTCAGACCCAGATCGCCCCAAGGCGCAGGAAAAACATTCGACGCATGTTCGCAGACCAGAACGACCTCACCCGGTCGATCCGCGCCTTCGATTTCCACCGCTGCATGCGCGCTGTTCAAATCGGTCCCTCTCTGTTGAGCGGCGCGATTCTACGTCGCGTCCTGCGGTCAGGCTCGCTCCGGCATGTCGCATCTGTCAAGAAAATTTCAGAGAAGAAAATTCTGTTACAATCATTTCTAACTTGATTCGCACGGGGGTGCCCGATTTGTCAGCAGCGACGCAAAGCATCGAAGACAGGCTCCGGACGGGCATCGAAGAGATGACCCGGACCGAGAAGCAACTCGCCGGGCATATCCTGCGCCACTATCCGATGGCGCTTCTGGGATCTGTCGCGCAGCTGGCGCGGGCGGCCGAAGTGTCCTCTCCCACCGTGGTGCGATTGGCGCAGAAGATGGGTTATGGCGGCTATCCGGGGCTGCAGCAGGCGGTGCGCGACGAGTTGGAGGCGCAGCTTGTCTCGCCGCTCGTCAAACATGATCGCTGGGCGGGCGATGCGCCCGACACCCATATGATCAACCGCTTCGCCGATACGGTTCTGGGCAATCTGCAGGCGACGCTGAAGCAGATCGACCATGCCGAGTTCGACGCCACCGCCGCGCTGATGGCCGATCCGAAACGCCGCATCTTCGCGACCGGGGGCCGGATCACCGGCCCGATCGCGGCCTATTTCGTGGCGCATATGAAAGTGATCCGCCCCGGGGTCGAGCTGCTCGAGCCGCTCTCGAACAGCTGGCCGCCCGCGCTTCTCGAGATGCAGAAGGGCGACGTGCTGCTGGTTTTCGATATTCGCCGCTACGAATCGAGCGTGCTGCAACTGGTGGAGATGGCGGTCGAGCAGGGCGCCGAAGTCGTGCTGATCACCGATCCTTGGGTCTCGCCCGCCGCGGCCCACGCGCGCTATCGCTTCTCGGCGCAGATTGAAGCGCCCTCGGCGTGGGATTCGACGGTCGCGATTCAGGTTCTCGTGGAAACGCTCATGGCGGCGATTCAGTCGCTGACCTGGGAAGAAACCTCGGCCCGCATGGCGCGGCTCGAGGCGCTCTACGATCGCGCGCGCTTTTTCCGCAGGAAATAAGCCGTAGCCCACAGATTGCTGCGCGAAAACGCTCAGCCCGGAAACGAAAAAGTCGCGCAACCCGGATGAGTTGCGCGACTTTTTGAGTAATGGTGCCCAGGAGAGGACTCGAACCTCCACGCCTTGCGGCACACGGACCTGAACCGTGCGCGTCTACCAATTCCGCCACCTGGGCAGGTGTCGTGGAGCGCGAGATACAGAGCGGCGCTGGGACTGTCAACGGGGATCGACACGAAAAATTCGCAAGCTTCGACTCTTCGGGTCTTTGGCCTTGTTCCCGCGGGGGCGAGGCGGTAATCAAAGAACGAAATTCTTGCAAGGAAAGGCCTCTGCCCATGTCCAAGCTGGTTACGATCTACGGCGGTTCGGGGTTCGTCGGGCGCTATATCGCGCAGCGCATGGCAAAGGACGGTTGGCGGATTCGCGTTGCGGTCCGGCGTCCGAACGAGGCGCTCTTCGTCAAACCCTATGGTGCGGTCGGGCAAGTCGAGCCGGTCTTCTGCAATATTCGCGACGATGCCAGCGTGCGCGCGGCGATGCAGGGCGCGGATGCGGTGATCAACTGCGTCGGTATTCTCGTCAATGAAGGCAAGAACAAGTTCGGCGCCGTGCAAGCCGAAGGTGCAGGGCGCGTGGCGCGTATCGCCGCAGAGATGGATGTGCCGAAACTGGTGCAGATCTCGGCCATCGGCGCCAATCCCGACAGCGAGAGCGAATATGCCCGCACCAAGGCTGCAGGCGAGAAGGCGGTGCTGGATGCCTATCCGCAGGCCGTGATCCTGCGCCCTTCGATCATTTTCGGCAACGAGGACGGGTTCTTCAACAAATTCGCCTCGATGTCGCGCTTCACCCCGATCCTTCCGATCACGGGTGGCCACACGAAATTCCAGCCGGTCTTCGTCGATGATGTCGCGAAGGTCGCCGTGATGGCGGCGGACGGGGAAGTCTCGCCCGGAACCTATGAGCTCGGCGGGCCGGATGTGGAGACCTTCCACGACCTGATGAAGCAGATGCTGACGGTGATTCACCGTCGTCGTCTCGTGCTGTCGCTACCGCGCTGGATCGCGAGCGTCCTCGGCGGCGTCTTCGATCTGGGTCAGGCGGTCACCGGCGGGCTGTTCACGAACCGCATTCTCACGCGCGATCAGGTGAAGAACCTGCAGGCTGACAATGTCGTGTCCGGGGACGCGAAAGGCTTTGCCGATCTCGGGATCCAGCCTATGGCAATGGAAGCTGTGATGCCCGGCTATCTGTGGCGCTTCCGGCCCGGTGGGCAATATGACGACATCAAAGCTTCGGCGAAGAATCTTCGCAAGACTTAACCCCTCCTCCCCGCGTCGCCTGCGGCGCGCTTCTGACCTAGGCGGTATTTCTTGAGCTATCTGAACGACGTTCTGCTCGGTGTGATCGAAGGGATCACCGAGTTCCTCCCGATTTCGAGCACGGGCCACCTCATTCTCGCCGAGCATTGGCTCGGCGCGCGGTCGGACACCTACAATATCGTCATTCAGGCCGGGGCGATCCTCGCGGTCACGCTGATCTACTGGCGTCGCCTGATGGAGCTGCTGTTCAACTGGCGCAATCCGGAGAACCGCGACTATCTCGCGAAGCTGACCGTCGCCTTCCTGATCACCGCCGTTCTGGGCTTGATCGTGAAGAAGATGGGTTTCGAGTTGCCGACAACGATCCAGCCCGTCGCCTGGGCCTTGGTGATCGGCGGTTTTTGGATGCTCTTTGCGGAACGCATCGCGGATCGGCAGGCCGATAACAGCCAGATCTTCTGGCGCGTCGCGATCGCGGTCGGGATCGCGCAGATCGTTGCCGGGGTCTTTCCGGGCACCTCGCGCTCGGCCACGACGATTTTCGTGGCGATGCTTCTGGGCACCTCGAACCGGGCGGCGGCGACCGAATTCGCCTTCCTCGTCGGCATTCCCACCATGTACGCGGCGAGCGGTTACGAATTGCTCAAACAGCTCAAGGACGGGACCGGCGGCAACGAGGATTGGGCCGGGCTCGGCATCGCTTTCGCCGTCTCGACCGTCACGGCTTTCGTCGCGGTGAAATGGCTCCTTGGCTACATTCAGGGGCACCGTTTCACCATCTTCGCGATCTACCGGATCGTGTTCGGCGGGCTCTTGCTGAGCCTTGCGGCGGTCGGTGTGCTAGGCTGACGGGAAGCGAATCGCTTTTCGGCGGGACGCCATCCTCAAGAAAATCAGGGTAAAGCAGCAATAAAGTAAACGAAGCTGACCTATTTTGAGCGAATTTGAGGTGCCTTCCAGCGCGCCTCTCGCAAAAAACACGCATTTAGGTCAGTCTTGCTTACTTTTATTGCTGTGGCAGGCGGTGTAGCAATGCGCACCCACCGGTTTTCTAGGGAGGCGCCACAATGGCCAAGCAACCGATGCTCAAGTTCGTCAAGACGGCGAAAGAGATGCCTCAGAAGCGCGACGCGAACGTGCGCTCCCATGATTTCAACGAAATCTATCGCGAATACGCGGCCGAGAAGGCTGCGGAGCAGGCGAGCCGCTGCAGCCAATGCGGCGTGCCCTATTGCCACACGCATTGCCCGCTCCATAACAACATCCCCGACTGGCTGCGCCTGACCGCGGAAGGCCGCCTGCAGGAAGCCTATGAGCTGAGCCAGGCCACCAACACCTTCCCGGAAATCTGCGGCCGCATCTGCCCGCAGGACCGTCTGTGCGAAGGCAATTGCGTGATCGAACAGTCGGGCCACGGCACCGTCACCATCGGCGCGGTCGAGAAATACATCACCGACACCGCCTTCGACATGGGCTGGGTTAAGCCGATCAAACCGGCGACCGAGCGCGCCGAGAGCGTCGGCATCATCGGCGCGGGTCCGGGCGGTCTGGCGGCCGCCGACGCGCTGCGTCGTGCTGGCGTGCAGGTCACGGTCTATGACCGTTACGACCGCGCGGGCGGGCTGATGACCTATGGCATCCCCGGCTTCAAGCTGGAGAAAGACATCGTCATGCAACGCGTGAAGCAGCTGGAAGATGGCGGCGTCGAATTCGTGCTGAACTGCAATGTCGGCACCGATATTTCCTTCGACGCGATCCGCGGCAAGCATGACGCGGTTCTGATCGCGACGGGCGTCTACAAGACGCGCGAGCTGACCGACGAAGGCGCGGATGCGGCCGGGATCGTGCGCGCGATCGACTATCTCACCGCCTCGAACCGCAAGAGCTTCGGCGACGACGTGGCCGAGTTCGAAGACGGCACGCTGAACGCTGAAGGCAAGCGCGTCGTCGTCATCGGCGGCGGCGACACCGCGATGGACTGCGTGCGCACCGCGATCCGTCAGGACGCCAAGTCGGTGAAATGTCTCTACCGCCGCGACCGCGCCAACATGCCGGGCTCGCAGCGCGAAGTGCAAAACGCCGAGGAAGAGGGCGTGGAATTCGTCTGGCTCTCCGCGCCCGCGGGCTTCTCGGGCAATCCGGTCACCAACTGCTCGGTGCAGCAGATGCGTCTCGGCGCGCCGGATGCATCGGGTCGTCAGAGCCCCGAGAAGATCGAGGGCGGCATCTATGACGAAGAGGCCGATCTGGTGATCAAGGCGCTCGGCTTCGAGCCCGAGGACCTGCCCGGCGCTTGGGAGGCCGACGATCTGGAAACGACCCGCTGGGGCACCGTGAAGGCTCAATTCGGCACCCACGCGACCTCGATCCCCGGCGTCTACGCGGTCGGCGACATCGTGCGCGGCGCGAGCCTCGTCGTCTGGGCGATCCGCGACGGGCGCGAAGCGGCGGGCTCGATCCTGCGCTATCTCGAAAACGTGGCGGCGGTGGCGGCGGAGTGATCCGCGCCCTGCCGATCTGAAAAGGAATGCATGCGATGCGGTCGAATTTTCTCGGCATGGCGATCTGCGGGGGGCTGTTCAGCGCCCTGCCGGCGCATGCCGCGGATTTCGCGCCGCCGCAGGGCTGCGAGGTCTTCATGACCGTGCAGATGCATAACTGTCAGGTCGCCAATTACTACCGTTGCGCCGCCGATCCCGAGGGCGATCTGTGGACCGCTTTCGCCGATGGCGAGGGCATCTATTACCTGAGCCATATCGATGCCGAGACGCGCTGGCTCGAGAGCGTGTCGACCGATACCGGCGAGATCGAGGTGTTCGGTCCGGGCGCGTCGAAGGACGCCCCCTCGTTCTCGGCGCTCCTGTCGGAGGGCACGGACGATTACGATTTCGTCACGCGGTCGAATTTTCGCGGGCTGCGCCGCTTCGTCGGCAGCGATACCCTCACGGGCAAGTCGCTCAGCATCGACGATGTCCCGCTCGAGACGATCACCTTCGATCTGCGCGAGGATGACCAGAACGGCCAGACCGTCGCGACCCGCACCGGCACGCAATATATCTCGCGCAAGTATCGCGTGTTCTTCAGCGGCGCGGAGCGGTTCGAGAACGATCAGGGCGATGTCGTGAGCTACGACGACAGCCCCGTGCGCTTCGACTTTCCCGGCGATCCCGGTTTCTCGACCGAGACGCCCGAATATGACTGCGACCTGATGATGACGCAGGCCGATCTTCGGCCCACGCAAGTCAGCCTCGCCCCCCTTTCCCGCTCTTTCTCCAAGGAGGCACTGCAATGACCAAATATGACGAAGCCTGGGTGGCCGCCGAGGAAGCGAAACGCCAGTGGATGAACGAGAATTCACTGTGGAAGGAAGAAGACGAGAAGGCGTCCTGCGGCGTCGGCCTCGTGGTGTCGATCGACGGTAAGGCCTCGCGCCGCGTCGTGGAGAACGGCATCGACGCACTGAAGGCGATCTGGCACCGCGGCGCGGTCGATGCCGACGGCAAGACCGGCGACGGCGCGGGCATCCACGTCCAGATTCCCGCCCCCTTCTTCTATGACCAAATCCGCCGCACCGGCCACGAACCGGACATGGAGAAAATGGTCGCCGTCGGTCAGGTCTTCCTGCCGCGCACCGATTTCGGCGCGCAGGAGCGTTGCCGTACGATCGTGGAATCCGAAGTTCTGCGGATGGGTCACTACATCTACGGCTGGCGCCACGTTCCGGTGAACACCGAAGTGCTGGGCGAGAAGGCCAATTCGACCCGCCCCGAGATCGAGCAGATCCTGATCCGCAACGACAAGGATATCGACGAGGAGCAGTTCGAGCGCGAACTCTACATCATTCGCCGCCGCATCGAGAAAGCGGCGATCGCGGCGCAGATCAACGGGCTCTACATCTGCTCGCTGTCGTGCCGCTCGATCATCTACAAGGGCATGATGCTCGCCGAGCAGGTCGCGGAATTCTATCCCGACCTGAAGGACGAGCGCTTCGAGTCCGCCTTCGCGATCTATCACCAGCGCTATTCCACCAACACCTTCCCGCAATGGTGGCTGGCGCAGCCCTTCCGGATGCTGGCGCATAACGGCGAGATCAACACGATCAAGGGCAACACCAACTGGATGAAGAGCCATGAGATCCGCATGGCCTCCTCGGCCTTCGGCGATAGCGCCGAAGACATCAAACCGATCATCCCGGCGGGTGCGTCGGATTCGGGCGCGCTCGATGCGGTGTTCGAACTGATGGTCCGCTCGGGCCGCAACGCGCCGATGGTGAAGACGATGCTCGTGCCCGAGCCGTGGTCGAAATCCACCGACACGATGCCCTCCGCGTGGCAGGACATGTATGCCTATTGCAACGCCGTGATGGAGCCGTGGGACGGCCCCGCCGCGCTCGCGATGACCGATGGTCGCTGGGTCTGTGGCGGTCTCGACCGCAACGGTCTGCGTCCGCTGCGCTATGTCATCACCGGTGACGGCGTTCTGATCGCAGGCTCGGAAGCGGGCATGGTCCCGGTCGATGAGGCGAGCGTTGTCGAGAAAGGCGCGCTTGGTCCGGGTCAGATGATCGCGGTCGACATGCGCGACGGCAAGCTCTACCACGACACCGAAATCAAGGACAAACTGGCCGCCGCTCAGCCCTTCGGCGAGTGGGTCGGCAAGGTCACCGATCTGAACGCGATCCTCGTGGACGTGCCGGAAAACCCGAAATTCTCGGGCAGCACCCTGCGCAAGCGTCAGGTCGCGGCGGGCTATTCGGTCGAAGAGATCGAACAGATTCTCGCGCCGATGGCCGAGGACGGCAAGGAAGCCATCGCCTCGATGGGCGACGACACCCCGCCTGCGGTTCTGTCCAAGCAATACCGCCCGCTGAGCCATTTCTTCCGTCAGAACTTCAGCCAGGTGACCAACCCGCCGATCGACTCGCTTCGCGAAAGCCGGGTGATGTCGCTCAAGACGCGGTTCGGTAACCTCAAGAACGTGCTCGACGAGGACAGCTCGCAGACCGAGATCTGGATTCTCGAAAGCCCGTTCCTCGCGAATTCCGAATTCGATCACATGCTCAACGAATTCGGCGAGCAGGTGACGATCATCGACTGCACCTTCCCGGCAAATGCCGATCAGGAGGCGCTGCGCGAAGGTCTGACCCGGATCCGTCAGGAAGCCGAAGACGCGGTGCGCTCGGGCGCGCTGCATATCGTGCTGAGCGATGAAGAGCAGGACGAGGACAAGGTCGCGATGCCGATGATCCTCGCGACGAGCGCCGTGCATAGCTGGCTGACGCAGAAAGGTCTGCGGACCTTCTGCTCGATCAACGTGCGTTCGGCGGAATGTATCGACCCGCATTACTTCGCGGTGCTGATCGGCTCGGGTGCGACCACAGTGAACGCCTATCTCGCGCAGGACACGCTGGCCGACCGGATCGACCGCGGCCTGCTGGGCGGCACGCTCGTCGACGCGATGCGCAAATATCGCGACGCGATCGACGCGGGTCTGCTGAAGATCATGTCGAAGATGGGGATCTCGGTGATTTCCTCCTATCGCGGCGGTCTGAACTTCGAAGCCGTGGGTCTGTCGCGCGCAATGGTCGCGGAATATTTCCCCGGCATGCATTCGCGCATCTCCGGCATCGGTCTGCACGGCATCCAGCACGCGCTGGAAGGTGTGCACGCGAAAGGCTGGAAAGGCGGTCAGGACGTGCTCCCGATCGGCGGCTTCTACAAGGCGCGCCGCACCGGCGAGGCCCATGCCTGGGGTGCGCAGTCGATGCACATGCTGCAATCGGCCTGTAACCGCGCGAGCTACGATCTGTGGAAGCAATACAGCTCGATGATGCGGGCGAACCCGCCGATCCATATCCGCGACATGCTGGATATCAAATCGCTGGGCAAACCGGTGCCGATCGAAGAAGTCGAGTCGATCACCTCGATCCGCAAGCGCTTCGTGACGCCGGGCATGTCGCTGGGGGCGCTGTCGCCCGAGGCGCACAAGCTCTTGAACGTCGCGATGAACCGGATCGGCGCGAAGTCGGACTCGGGTGAAGGCGGGGAAGACCCGGCGCATTTCGTGCCCGAACCCAACGGCGACAACCCGTCGGCGAAGATCAAGCAGGTGGCTTCGGGTCGTTTCGGTGTGACCGCCGAATACCTCAACCACTGCGAAGAGCTCGAGATCAAGGTCGCTCAGGGCGCCAAGCCCGGCGAGGGCGGCCAGCTTCCGGGAATGAAGGTCACCGACCTGATCGCGCGTCTGCGGCACTCGACCAAGGGCGTGACCCTGATCTCGCCGCCGCCGCACCACGATATCTACTCGATCGAAGACCTCGCGCAGCTGATCTACGACCTCAAGCAGATCAACCCGAAGGTCAAAGTGACGGTGAAGCTGGTTGCGTCCTCGGGCGTCGGCACGATCGCGGCCGGTGTCGCGAAGGCGAAGGCCGACATCATCCTGATCTCGGGCCACAATGGTGGCACGGGCGCCTCGCCTGCGACCTCGATCAAATATGCCGGTCTCCCGTGGGAGATGGGTCTGACCGAGGCGCATCAGGTGCTCGCGATGAACAACCTGCGCGAACGCGTCACCCTGCGGACCGATGGCGGTCTGCGCACGGGCCGCGATATCGTGATGGCCGCGATGATGGGGGCCGAGGAATACGGGATCGGCACCGCCGCGCTGATCGCGATGGGCTGCATCATGGTCCGCCAGTGTCAGTCGAACACCTGCCCGGTGGGCGTCTGTACGCAGGACCCGGAGCTGCGCGCCAAGTTCACCGGCACGGCGGACAAGGTGGTGAACCTGATCACCTTCTACGCTCAGGAAGTGCGCGAAATCCTCGCCTCGATCGGTGCGCGTTCGCTCGACGAGGTGATCGGTCGCGCCGATCTTCTCAGCCAGGTGAGCCGCGGTTCGGCCCATCTCGACGATCTGGATCTCAATCCGCTCCTGATCACCGTCGATGGCTGGGACAAGATCGTCTACGACCGTTCGAAGCCGCGTAACTGGGTCTCGGACACGCTCGATGCGGAGATCATCAAGGATGGTCATCGCTTCTTCGAGGAAGGCGAGAAGATGCAGCTCTCCTACGCGGTGCGCAACACGCTGCGCACCATCGGGACCCGCGCCTCTTCGCATATCGTGAAGAACTTCGGGATGCGCAACGCGCTGCAGTCGGACCACCTGACGGTGAAGCTGACCGGCTCCTGCGGTCAGTCGCTGGGCGCTTTCGCAGCCCCGGGCCTGAAGATCGAAGTGTCGGGCGATGCCAACGACTATGTCGGCAAGGGTCTCTCGGGCGGCATGATCGTCGTGCGTCCGCCGATGGCCTCGCCGCTGGTGGCCTCCGAGAACACGATCATCGGCAATACCGTGCTTTACGGCGCGACCGAGGGTCACCTGTTCGCGGCGGGCCGCGCGGGCGAACGCTTCGCGGTGCGCAACTCGGGTGCGAAAGTGGTGATCGAGGGCTGCGGCTCCAACGGTTGCGAGTACATGACCGGCGGCGTCGCGGTGATCCTCGGCTCGATCGGCCCGAACTTCGGTGCGGGCATGACCGGCGGGATGGCCTATCTCTACGATCCGGACAACACGGCGGAAGAGCTGATCAATCTCGAAAGCCTCGTCACCTGCGGTCTGGGCCACGAGCATTGGGAAGCCGAGCTGAAGGGCCTGATCGAGCGTCACGTCGCCGAGACGGGATCGCGCAAAGGCGCCGATATTCTCCAGCATTGGGAGACCGAGAAGGCGAACTTCCTGCAGGTCTGCCCGAAGGAGATGCTGGCGCATCTGTCCTACCCGCTCAGCGACGAACCGCAGGCGATGCCGGCGGAATAAGGGAACTCTTTCCCCGACGGAACCGTTTCAGAGGGCGAAGCACATGCTTCGCCCTTTGTTCTGTCTGGAGGTAACGATGTCCGAACTGTTGGTGATGGCGCATGAAACCGAGGCCGCGGGTTTCGCGACGCGCGAGGAACTCAGAGCGCTGGAAAAAGAAGGATTTTTCCGGTCGCAGGACATTGTCGTCGTGACCCGCGACGAAAGCGGCGAGATTAACGTTCATGAAAACAGTAACACGATGGCGCTCGGCGCGATCGGTGGCGCTGTCTGGGGCGGGCTGCTGGGTCTCGTCTTCCTGTCGCCGGTCGTCGGCGCAGCAATCGGTGCAGGCGCGGGCGCTGTATCCGGCAAGTTCACCGACCTTGGGTTGAACGACACTTTCCTGCGCGAAGCGGGCGAGAGCCTGCCGCAAGGCGGCTCGGCTGTGTTCATCTTGCTTAAGAAGGGCACCGCTGCAGAGGTCCTCGACCGGATGAAGACCCTGGGCCACGCGAGCGGTCGCGTGCTGCAGATCCCCTTGCCGGAAGATTTCCACGAACGGCTCGAATCCGCCCTGTCTTCGGGGGGCACCACAGCCTTCAGCGGTGAGGAAATCACCGAAGGTGCTACCGGAAATCTCGCGCGGATGGTGGGCCCCTCTGCCCTCTAAACGCGCTGTGACCGGGATGTCACTCTTTAACCCGTAGTTAACTTTGCGCCGCACAGGCGCCTTTGTGTCGCCCTGATCTCTGCTTACCAAGTAACGAATAATTCATAATAACATTACTCGAGCAGCGAAAATGGCAACCTATTACGACCAGTTCTACGTCATGGATCCGGGCAATCCGCCCGCAGAAGGTACGGCGCTTTCACCGACGACATATGAAATTGTCGATCGGAATAACGACAATTGGATTTCCAGCAGCAACAGCGCCCGCGACACGATCAACGGCCAACGCGTCGAAGATGTCTGGCGTGGCGACACGATCACCATCGAGCGTCCGAATGGCGTGCAAGAGACGATCACCGGCGACACGTTCTACCTGCGCGACGGGAGCGCCGTGTTCACGCCGTCCGACGGCACGATCCTCCACAACGCGACCTTCATCAGCTCCACCTATGTCACGCAGAGCACTCAGGCGCCGGTCGGCGATCTGGGGCCGGAATGCTTCCTCGCCGGAATGCTTCCTCGCCGGGACGCGGATCGACACGCCCGACGGGCCACGCCCGGTGGAGCGGCTCAAGGCGGGCGATCTCGTCATGACCCAGGATGACGGGCCGCAGCCTCTTCTCTGGACGGGTGGCCGGGTCTGTCGCGGCGTCGGGGCCTATGCGCCGATCCGGTTCGCGCCGGGGGCTATGGGAAATCGACGCGCTCTTTACGTGTCTCAACAACATCGGATGTTGCTGCGCGGCTGGCGCGCCGAGATCGCCTGCGCCCATAGCGAAGTTCTGGTCGCCGCCAAGCATCTCGTGAACGGCAAGAGCATTCGGGTGGCTCCGCGCCCGCGTGTGCAGTACCGCCACCTGCTTTTCGCGCGCCATCACATCCTCATGGCCGAGGGCGCGCCGACCGAGAGCCTGTTTCCCGGCAATGTCGTCCTCGAAGACGACCACAGGGTCGCGCGCGAGATACGCGCCGCGTGGAAGCAGGTGTCCAATGCGCCGATCGAAACCATGGTAACCGCGCGACAGGTCGCTCGCGGGCCGGAATTGGCTCTGCTTGTCGCTTGACCCCTCGGGGCGCGCTGTGACTTATACGCACATGGCTAAGAGCAAGAAAAAACCGGGCCGCAAACCCACCAAACGCAGCACGAAATCGAGCGTTTCCAGCAGCATGCGCGCGCCTTTCCGCACCGCCCTGAAATTGGCGCTGCGGGGCGTGATGGGTCTCGTTGCGCTGGTGCTTGTGCTGATGGTCCTGTTCAAGTTCGTTAATCCGCCGACCACCTGGACGATGTGGAGCGAACGCCAGCGTCTTGGCGCAGTCGATCAGAAATGGGTGCCGATCGAGGATATCGCGCCCGTGTTCGCCCGCTCCGTCGTCGCGGCGGAGGATGCGAATTTCTGCAATCACTGGGGCTTCGACATGCGCGCGATCCGCAAGGCAATCGACGATGGCGCCAATCGCGGCGCCTCGACGATCACGCAGCAGACCGTGAAGAACGTGTTCCTCTGGCAGGGCCGAAACTGGCTGCGCAAGGCGCTTGAGGCGTCGATGACGCCGCTGGCCGAGGCGATCTGGGGCAAGAAGCGGATCCTGGAAATCTATCTTAACGTCGCTGAATTCGACGAAGGCGCGTTTGGCGTCGATGCCGCCGCGCATCGCTATTTCCGCACCACGCCCGACAAGTTGAGCGCCCGCCAATCCGCTTTGATCGCTGGCGTTCTGCCCGACCCGAAGGACCGTTCGGCGGCGAAGCCCGGCAGCTTCCTGTCGCGCCGCGCGCAGTCGATCATGGACGGCGCGGCGACGATCCAGAAGGACGGGCGCGCAAGCTGCTTCGAGTGATCACTCGGCCGGTTCGGTCATCGGGCGCATGACGGCGAAGAGTTCCGCGACCTTGATCCCGAATTTGCGCATCTGCGACCGGTTCAGCAGCGTCCCGTCCGGCATCAGGTAAATCCAGTCGGTCACATCGAGCACGTGACCGCCCGCATCCTCGGGCAGCCGCAGCCGATAGCGCATCCGCAGCGCATTGCCCGACTGCTCCATCTCGGCGCGCCCTTCGATGTCGTCGGCGGTCGAGCTGATCTCGCCATTCGGCCCGAACTGGATATTCCAGGCGCGGCTTTGTCGCCGACCGGAGGCATATTCGAACTCCTCCTCGATCACGCCGCCCTCATTGGTGAACCGCCCGGTCATCACGGCACGGAAGCGCGAGGTGACGCGACCGTCGGGGCCGTAGATCATGCCATGCGCCTCGACGGGGCCCTCGAACGCCCGGCGAATGTCGAATTCTGGGCTTTCGGCCGCGTAATCCGCAGACTTCTGCCCCGGGAAAGAGAAGAAGAAATGCCGGATCAAGAGAGCCGCCAGGATCAGAACCGCGAGAGTGAAAAGCAATTTTAACATCATGTTACGCCCTCGCATGTGCCAGTTGGACCTGCACGACATCGGTATGGCCGACCGCGAATGCCGCCGCGCAGGCTTCGAGATAATAGGTCCAGTTGCGCAGGAATTCCGGCCCGAAGCCAAGCTCGGTGGCCCGCGCGCTGCGCTCTTTCAGACGGGTCGCCCATTGCCGACAGGTCTCGGCATAGTCCTGCCCGAAGGCGAAGCTTTCCTTCACTGCCAGCCCGGCCTTCGCCGCCTGATCGCGGATCACCCCATCGGACAGAAGCATGCCGCCCGGGAAGGTATATTGCCGGATGAAATCGGAGGTCTCGCGATATTTCGGAAAGTAGGAATCAGACACTGTTATGGCCTGAATCATCGCAGAGCCTCCCTCCGCCAGGCGGTCTTTCACGGTTTGGAAATAGTTCGGCCAATAGCGCTCGCCGACCGCTTCGATCATCTCGATCGAGACGATATGGTCGAATTTTCCCGGCGTGTGGCGATAGTCCTGCAGCCGGATATCTGCCCGCCCGTCGAGCCGCGCATCGGCATAGCCTTTCTGGCTGGGCGAGATCGTGATCCCGGTGACGCGACGCCCCTGCTCGGCCGCGCGTTCGGCGAAATGGCCCCAGCCGCAGCCGATCTCCAGCACCTGCTCGCCGTCGCCCATCTGATCGAGAATGCGGTCGAGCTTGCGATTCTGCGCCCGGTGCAGATCGTTATCCCCCGGCGCGAAAAGGGCGGAGGAATAGCTCATCCCCTCGTCGAGCCAGAGCTGGTAGAACTCATTCCCCACGTCGTAATGCGCCCGGATGTTGCGCGACGCGCCGCGCAGCGAGTTGGCCCGCATCAGCCGGTCGATCAGGCGGAACTTCAGGTTCGACCAGAAGCCCGCATAGGCATAACCGTCCACGACCTTGAGGTTTTTCAACGCAAGCGAGAGAAGCGCCTCGATCGAGGACGTCTCCCACAGCCCCGCGATATAGGCCTCACCCAGCCCGACATCGCCGCGAGACGCCATCGCCACCACGGCCTGCCAGTCGCAGATCTCCATATCGGCCTGCGGCTCTCCGTGACCAAAGCGGCGCACGGCACCATCGGGCAGGCGCAGATAGAGCGTCCCATGCTCGATCTTCTCGCAGGTCGCGAGGAATTCGCTGCGGATGCGGTTGGTCAGGAAAGGCATCATTGGCTGATCTCCTCGCTGGGGGGTGTGGGCCGCGACAGGTAGCGGGCGCCTTTGAGCTTGAGCCGCAGGGCCTGCCAGTAGATCAGGCCCAGCGTGCGGATCGGGGTGAGCGGACGGCGCAGCGCCATACCGATAAGCGCCGCCGATGTCAGTTTGCGGCGTTGCGTCGCGAGGGTCGCGACAACGCCCTCCTCGCCATTGCGGTGATCGATGCGGATGCGGATGTGCTCGGCTCCGATGTCGAAGCGGAAATGATATTCCCCGGCGATGGTCTGGAACGGGGAGACGTAGAAGATTTTCGCGGCATGAAGCTCGGTTTCCGCCGAAATAGGGTCGAAATTGGGGGTGGCGCAGAGATAGGAATGCCGATCGCCGAAGGTGTTGTTCACCTCAGCGATCACGGCGCGCAGGTCGTCTTGCGCATCATAGGCCAGCCAGAAATTCACCGGGTTGAACCCGGCCCCGAGGATTTTCGGCTGGGTCAGAAGCCTCAGCTGCGCGATCTCTGGCGCACCGTGACGCGAGAGCTGCTTGCGGACCCATTCGGCCCCCGCGCCGCGGCCGGGCGCGCCGCCGTAATCCTTGTCATGCACCGTCGCGAGGTTGCGCCCGCGACGCGAGAAAATCCGGGGCCACGGACCCGGCGCGTCGGGATCGATCATCACGTAGTCGACGTGATAGCGGAACTGGTGGGAAATCGCGCCCCGCCGCGCGTGAACCGTATGACCGGGGCAGAACTCACCACTCATGCGGGCACCTTTTCGAAGTCGATCTGCGGCTGCGCCCCGCGGTTAAGCTCGCGCGCGACACGAACCGCCGAGGCAAACCCGTCCTCGTGGAAACCATGACGGAGCCACGCGCCGGCGAACCACGTCCGGTTCAGACCCTGTATCGACTGAATTTCGCCCTGCGCCCGCAGCGCCGCGCGATCGAAGACCGGGTGCCAGAAGACCTCGTGATCGTAGATCGTCTCCTCGGCAATCGGCGCGTCGGGGTTCAGCGTGACGAAAAGCGGATCGCTCTCGCGAATGTTTTGCAGCTTGTTCATCCAATAGGTCACGCCAAGCCGAGTCTCATTCGCGCGGGTCTGCGCCTGATAGACCCAGCTCGACCAGCAAGCGCGGCGGCGCGGCATCTGCGCCGCGTCGCGATGCAGATAGACGTCGTTGGGCTGATAGCGGACCGCCGAAAGCGCGGCCTGTTCCTGCGGGGTCGGCTTGGCCAGCAGCTTGAGCGCCTGATCGGAATGGGTGGCGATGATGACGTGATCGAACTGATCCGGAAGGGCCTTTTCCGCCGAAATAGTGACTGAATTGCGCTGCCGCTCGATCGCGGTGACCGGGGTGCCGGTGCGGAATTCGACGCCGCGCAGGCGTAGCGCCGCCTCCAGCCGCTTCACATATTCGATCGATCCACCCGAGACCGTCCACCACTGATGCTGACCGGTCGCCGACAACAATGCGTGGTTCTCGAAGAAGCGGAGCAAGCTTTTGGCCGGGAATGCGCCGATCTGATCGGCAGGCGTGGACCAGATCGCCCCGCAGATCGGCAGCAAGTAATAGCGCCGGAACCACTCGCCCAGATTCAGCTCGTCCAGCAGACCGTCAATCGTCACCTCATCGCTTTGCGCGACAGAGACGGCCCTCGCGTTGAACTTCGCGATGTCCGCGACCATCCGCAGAAAGCCCGGCCGGGCCAGGTTCCGCTTCTGCGCAACAAGGCTGTTCAGGTCGCGCAGCGCATATTCGATCCGGCCCTGATCGATCGTCACGCCAAAGCTCATATCGGATTTCTCGACCGGCACGTCGAGCTCGGAGAACAGGCGCGTCAGGTGCGGATAATTCGCGTAGTTGAACACGATGAAGCCGGTATCGACCGGCTGATCGCCGTTGCGCCCCGCAGTGATCGTGCGCGAATGCCCCCCAAGTCGCGTCTCCGCCTCATAGATGGTGACGCGATTATGCGGAGCGAGCTGCCACGCCGCCGCCAGGCCGGAAATCCCGGATCCGATGATCGCGATGCGTTGCGCATGTGGATGCAGGGCATCAAATGACATTCGAATTCTCCCAAACTCTTGAAGGCGTAACGCTGCATATTACCGTTTGGATCAGAAGTTTTTTCGCATCGCATGTGAACCGCTATCTCATAAGCTGCGTATCGGTCACATGCTGAGAGATGCGACCATCAACTTCGACACCACAGGGACCCCGCCAATCGCGGCGGGTCAGGCCTTTGCCGGGAAGAGAATGGACGACAGGAAATCAGCGAAACCGACGCCCGAGGCGGCTTGCGAGCAGACCGATTGGCTCGTGGCCGTTCGCGACAAGCGTGACAAACTGGCCTTCGCGCGGCTCTATGATCACTTCTCGCCGCGACTGAAGGGGATGCTGGTGCGGTCCGGCATGACGCAGGCGGCGGCGGAGGACGTGGTTCAGGACGTGATGCTCACGATCTGGCGGAAGGCGCATCTTTACGACGAGACGCGGGCACGCGCCTCGGCATGGATTTACCGGATTGCGCGCAATCGGCAGATTGATGTGATCCGAAGACGGCCCCGGCCCGTTCCAGACGAGCTGATCGCCGAGGCCGAGACGCGGGAAACCCGCGAGGCCGATGCGGCGATCGGGCTGGAACAGGAAGCGGCGCAGCTGCGCGAAGCGATCGAGGCGCTGCCAGAAGCGCAGCGCGAGATCATCGAGCGGGCCTATGTGGGCGAACTCACACAGGCCGAAATACGCGAGGCGACGGGCCTCGCCCTTGGGACGATTAAATCGCGGATCCGGCTGGCGCTGGAGAAGCTTAGACACGAGTTAAGGGATCTGAGAGAAGAATGACCGAGATTACGCATCACTTGCCCGATTGGTTGGTTCGGTCCTACGCGACCGGCTCGCTGGGTCATGCGTTTTCGCTGGTCGTGGCGGCGCATGTGAGCCAGTGCGACGAATGTCGCGCACGGCTCGAAGCAGAGGAACTGGCGGGCGGGCTGGTTCTGGATGACCTGAAAGGCATGGCCCCCAGCGACGATTTGCGGCGACGTGTGTTTGACGGGTTGGACGACGACGATGTGATCGTCGCTGAGCAACCCGCGCGCGCCGGGATCTATCCGGGGGCCGTGGTCGAGGCGATGGGCGCCGACAGTCCGCGCTGGCGGGCCTTGGGCGGCGGCATCAAGCAAGCCATCCTGAGCGAGGACAAAGAAGGGTCGGCCCGACTTCTGTATATTCCGCCGGGGATGGCGGTGCCGGATCACACGCATGGCGGGCTCGAATTGACACTGGTGCTGCAGGGGTCCTTCTCGGACGAGACCGGGCGCTTTGGCGTCGGCGATGTGGAAGTGGCGGATGACGATCTCGATCACACGCCGATCGCGGGGATGGAAGATGTCTGCATCTGCCTCGCCGCCACCGATGCGCCGCTGAAGTTCAAGGGTCTTCTGCCACGCTTGCTGCAGCCGATCTTCCGGATTTAAGACCCTAAATCCGCCGAAACACGGCCCCGATCCAAAGGGCAAGCGTTGCCGCCCGGCTTTGGCGATAGAGCCTCAGCCGGGCGAATTCTTTCAGACGGGTCGAAAACGCCGCGTCGCGCATCCTCACGAAGCGATCGAAAATGGCCCGATTCTCGGGCGTGAACCGATGCGCCGATACGGTGAGCGCTGCACATTGATCGTCGATCCAGCACCGCCAATCGCCGGACAGCATGCTCCTGAGCCGCGAGAGCTTGGCGCGCTTTTTGACATTCGCCCCTTCCGCGTTGCCCCCGTGTTGGCGGTAAAGCAGCGTGGGCTCCGCATCATAGGTGACCCGCGCGCCGCACCCGGTGAACAGCTGATAGAGCCACCAGTCATGACGCGGCGCGGCCTGAAATTCGCGCGCCGCAGAGATGGCCAGTTCGGCCCCGGCCGGGTTCAGGAGAATGGTGTTTCCCGCCGCGATATTCTGCACCAGTGCATTGCGGAACGACGGCGGGCGAGTGTGTCGGACTGAGAGGTGCTTGTCTTCCAGATCAGCGTTGCAGACCCAAGTCCGGCTGCAATAAAGCGCAGCTTCCCCTTCGCCCAAACTGGAAATCCCGCGCGCGAGCCGATCCGGTAGCCAGACATCATCCTGATCACAAAAGGCGATGTAATCCCGCTGCGCGCTGTCGATTCCCCGCATCAGAGACAGGAAATTCGCTCCCGCGCTGGTCCGTGGACCTCTCACGATCTGCACATCGTGGTTGCGCGCGAACTCAGCGAATAGGTCGCGCGCGGCGTCGGTTCGGCTGTCGTCCCCGACGATCAACCGCCAATCCCGATGGGTTTGCGCCGCGAGGCTTTCCAGTTGATCGCGCAGTTCCGGACCCGGATCGCGTGTCGCCATCAGGATCGTCACCCGCGCCACGGTCGCTTACTCGATCAGGCGCAGCAGATATTCGCCATAGCTGTTCTTGCCAAATTTCTTCGCGCGATCGGCGAGCGCGTCGGCACTGATCCAGCCTTTCTCGAAAGCGATCTCGTCGGGCGAACCGCTTTGCAGCCCCTGCCGTTCTTCCAGCGTGCGCACAAAATTCCCCGCGTCGAGCAGGCTGCCATGGGTGCCGGTGTCGAGCCAGGCGAAGCCCCGGCCCATCTGGGTGACCGAGAGCGCGCCGTCATGCAGGTAGGTTTCCAGGAGCGAGGTAATCTCCAACTCGCCGCGAGCCGAAGGCGTGATCGTCTTGGCACGGTCCGGCGCGGTCTCGTCGAGGAAATAGAGCCCCGTGACCGCGAACTGCGAGGGTGGCACGTCGGGCTTCTCGATGATCGAACGCACGGTGCCGCTCTCGTCGAAATCCACCACGCCATACCGCTCCGGATCGCGGACGCGGTAACCGAAGACGGTGCCGCCGCCTGTGGTCGCATTCGCCGCTTTCAGGATCTCTCCGAGACCCGCGCCGAAGAAGATATTGTCGCCCAGCACCATCGCCGAAGGCGCGCCCGCAAGGAACTCCTCGGCCAGCAGATAGGCCTGCGCCAGACCATCGGGCGAGGGCTGCGTGATATAGGTCAGGCTCAGCCCCCATTGGCTGCCATCTCCCAGCGTGCGGATGAACTGCTCCTGATCATGCGGCGTCGTGATCACCGCGATCTCGCGGATGCCCGCCAGCATCAGCGTGGTTAGCGGGTAGTAGATCATCGGCTTGTCATAGACCGGCAGAAGCTGCTTCGAGACGCCCATCGTGATCGGATAGAGCCGCGTGCCCGAGCCGCCCGCCAGAATGATCCCCTTGCGCGTCATATCGCCCCCAATTCGGTCAAAACCTCGTCCAGTCCCGCTTTCCAATCGGGTCTGTTCAGGCCGAACACGGCCAGATCTCTGCAGTCGAGCCGCGAATTGAGCGGCCGTTTCGCAGGCGTCGGATAGTCGGCGGTGGGGATGTCCTCCACCGTCACGTCCCGCCCGGCCCGCGCGAAGATCTCTCGCGCGAAGCCTGCCCAGCTTACATCGGGAGAGCCTGAGAAATGGTAAACGCCGCTTTTCTCGGGCGCGCGCTGCAACTGCGCCGCCATCGTCAGGCAGGCCTCGGCGATCACCTTGGCTGGGGTAGGCCCGCCGATCTGGTCGGCGACGATCGTCAGGCGATCGCGGCTCTCGGACAGGCGCAGCATCGTCTTCACGAAGTTCCCGCCATGGGCCGAGAAAACCCAACTCGTGCGCAGGATGGCGAAGGGGCCGCCCGTCGCGCGGATCGCCTGTTCTCCGGCGAGCTTGGTCCGGCCATAGGCACCCAGCGGAGCCGTCGGATCGGTCGGTTTGAACGGCGTCGGTCCCGAGCCGTCGAAGACGTAATCGGTGGAGATGTGAACGAGCGGGATGCCGAGGTCGCGGCAGGCTTCGGCGATCGCCGCGGGCGCGTCACCGTTGACCACCTGCGCGAGCGCCTCTTCTTCTTCGGCCTTGTCGACAGCCGTATAAGCCGCGGCATTGATTACGGCCTCGGGCTTGGCCCCCCGGATCGCCTGTGCAGCGGCACCGGGATCACGCAAATCGACCCTATTCCGGCCTAGATATACCGCATCAGGAGCGAGGCGCTGCAATTCCCGCGCCACCTGGCCGGTCTGTCCGAAGACGAGGATCATGCCTTGCCCAACCTTTCGCCGACGCCGTGCCGCTCCAGCAGCGGCCGCCACCAGTCCTCGTTCTCGAGATACCAGCGCACGGTGCGTTCCAGCCCTTCCTCGACGGTCACGCTCGGCCGCCAGCCCAACTCCTCGCGGATGCGGGTCGGGTCGATCGCGTAGCGCGCATCATGGCCGGGGCGGTCTGTGACGAAGGTGATCAGGTCGGCATAGGGCGCTTCGCCCGGGCGCAGCTTGTCGAGAATGGAGCAAATCGTCTGGACGAGCTCGAGGTTCGACCGCTCGTTCTCGCCGCCGATATTGTAGCTGCGACCCAAGGCGCCCTTCTCCAGCACGAGAAGCAGTGCATCGGCATGGTCCTCGACGTAGAGCCAATCACGCACGTTCGAGCCGTCGCCATAGATCGGCAGCGGTTTGCCCGCGAGCGCGTTCAGGATCACGACCGGGATCAGCTTTTCGGGGAAGTGATAGGGGCCGTAATTGTTCGAGCAGTTCGTGAGCACGACCGGCAGCCCATAGGTCTCGTGCCAGGCGCGCACGAGATGGTCCGAGCCCGCTTTCGAGGCGGAATAGGGACTGTTCGGAGCGTAGGGCGTCTCTTCGGTGAACTGGCCCGTGGGGCCGAGCGTGCCGTAAACCTCGTCGGTCGAGATGTGGTGGAAGCGGAAGCTCTCGCGGCGACCCTCGGCCTCCCAATAGGAACGCGCCGCCTGCAGCATGTTGTAGGTGCCCATCACGTTCGTCTCGATGAAGGCGCCGGGGCCGTCGATCGAGCGATCCACATGGCTTTCGGCTGCGAGATGCATCACCGCGTCGGGCTTGTGGCGGGCGAAGATCGCCGTCAGCGCCTCAGGATCGCGGATATCGGCCTTCTCGAAGGCGTAGAGTGGGCTGTCGGCGACGGGCGCGACATTCTCGAGGCAGGCGGCATAGGTCAGCGCGTCGAGGTTCACCACCTCATGCCCGCGCGAAACGGCGAGACGGACGACCGCGGAGCCGATGAATCCGGCACCGCCGGTGACGAGGATCTTCATGCTGCACCCTCCCAGGTGAAAGGGCTGTCGAACCCGGAGAAAAGCGGTGCCTCGGCGTCCTTGCCGGACAAAACAGGCTCTATTCCTGCGGAAAGCGGCCAGTCGATGCCCAGATCCGGATCGTTCCAGCGGATCGCACCTTCGCAGTCGGGGGCGTAGTAATCCGAGCATTTGTAGACGATCTCGGTGCCCGGCTCGAGCGTCACGAACCCATGTGCAAACCCCGCCGGGATCAGTAGCTGCTTGCCGTTCTCAAAGCTCAGCTCCGTGCCAAACCACTGGCCGTAGGTCGGGCTGCCCTTGCGGATATCGACCGCGACGTCCCAGAGCCGCCCACGCCCGCAGCGCACGAGCTTCGCCTGCGCGTGCGGCGGGGCCTGAAAATGCAACCCGCGCACCGTGCCCACGGCCTCCGAGACCGAATGGTTGTCCTGCACGAACTCGATCTCGATCCCGGCCTCGGCAAATCGCTTCGCCGAATAGCTCTCGGAGAAAAATCCACGGTGATCGCCGAATCGCTTCGGCGTGATCACCAGAACGCCGCTGAGGGGGGTTGGTTCGACCTGCATTCGCCCTGCCTTCATTGCTTCGGGAAAGTTGTGCCAAAGCACGGCCCGAAAGGCCAGCGACATCGCTGGAAGCCAAGAAATAAGGGGAAATCGGGAAAATGGTCGGAGCGAGAGGATTCGAACCTCCGACCCCCTGCTCCCGAAGCAGGTGCGCTACCAGGCTGCGCTACGCTCCGACCGTGGGCGGGGAATTAGCCGCTTGCGCAGGGTTTTGCAAGGGGGTCTGAGTCAGCTTCTTGAATTGCGTGCACGAAGGCCCAAAACGCGACCCAGAAGCGACGATCGCGGCGCGGTGACGGTTTCCGACCGACCCCTTGTGCGTAGCACCGGCTGGTTCTCGGAGACACGCGTCTCGCGGATGACGATGTAGATGCCGGACAGGATCACCACGCCCGCCCCGACAAGCGTCGGAATGTCCACGCTCTCGTGGAAGATGATCCAGCCGTAGAAGACCGCCCAGAGGATCTGCGAATATTGCATCGGCGCGACGATGGCGGCCTCGCCCGCGCGATAGGCGAGGATTTGCAGGAAGGAAGCGGTGAGGCCGAAGATCGCGATCACCGCCATCAGACCGAGATCACCGATCTGCAGCGGCTGCCAGACGAAGGGCAGAAGGATCGCCATGACGATCACATTGCCCAGAAGCGGCGAGAGCAGCAGCACGACGGAGCGCTCCTCCGAGCCGATCTTGCGCACGATCACCGACGCCAGCGCACCGGTGACCGCCGCCGTCATCGCCGCAAAGTGGCCCGGTGCGAGATCGGCCTGTCCGGGGCGCACGACGATCACCACGCCGATCAGGCCGAGGATGACAGCAGCCCAGCGGTGAATGCCGACCTTCTCGCCCAGGATCGGGATCGAGAAAACGGTGACCAAGAGCGGCATCGCGAAGAGGAGCGGATAGACCTGTGCGAGCGGTAGGGTCGAGAAAGCGTAGAAAGCGCAGAGCCCCGTGACGACGGTGGTGACGACCCGCCCGACGACCCAGCCGGGGTGAACCGGGCGCAGGCTTCCCCCACGCTTGTCGTTGAGCAGGATTACCGAGAGCAGCGGGAAGGACAGGAGCGCTGCGAAGAACACGATCTGAACCGGCGAATAGGTCTGGCCCAGATGTTTGATGATGACGTCATGCGTGGCGAAAATCGCCATCGAGGTCAGGCCAAGCGACGCACCGCGTGCGTTTGATTTTCCGCCGAAATCGGGCATGGGAGGCTCCCGGTGTTATCGCTCACATCTTGAGCGGATGTATGGGAGTTGCAAGGCCGCGGCATGAAAAAGGCGCGAGCTTTCGCCCGCGCCTTTCACAAAACTTGTCTCGTGGATCAGAGCGAGGCGTCGAGCGCTTCGATGATCTTGTCGCCCATCTCGGAGGTCGAGACCGGGGTGCCGCCTTCGGGGCCCATCAGGTCCGCGGTGCGCACGCCATCGGCCAGCACTTTTTCGATCGCGGTTTCCAGACGGGTCGCCTCGTCGCCCTGATCGAAGCTGTAGCGCAGCGCCATTGCGAAGCTGAGGATACAGGCGATCGGGTTGGCCTTGCCCTGCCCTGCGATATCGGGGGCCGAGCCGTGGACGGGCTCGTACATCGCTTTCGGGCGACCGTTCGCCATCGGCGCGCCGAGGCTTGCCGAGGGCAGCATCCCGAGCGAGCCGGTCAGCATCGCCGCGCAGTCGGACAGGATGTCGCCGAACAGGTTGTCGGTGACGATCACGTCGAACTGCTTGGGCGCACGCACGAGCTGCATCGCGCCGTTATCCGCATACATGTGGCTCAGTTCGACTTCCGGGTACTCCTCGCCGACGCGGGTCACGACCTCGCGCCAGAGGATGCCCGACTCCATCACGTTGGCTTTCTCCATCGAGCAGAGCTTCTTGTTGCGCTTCATCGCCAGTTCGAACGCGGCGCGGGCGGCGCGCTCGATCTCGGACTCGGTGTAGCGCTGGGTGTTGATGCCGACGCGCTCGTTGCCTTCCTCGAAGATGCCGCGCGGCTCGCCGAAATAGACGCCCGAGGTCAGTTCGCGCACGATCATGATGTCGAGGCCTGCAACCACGTCCTTCTTCAGCGAGGAGAAATCGGCCAGCGCGTCGAAGCATTGCGCGGGGCGGAGGTTGGCAAACAGGTCCATCTCCTTGCGCAGGCGCAGCAGGCCGCGCTCGGGCTTCACCGAGAAGTCGAGCACGTCGTATTTCGGACCGCCCACGGCGCCGAGCAGAACCGCGTCCACTTCCTGCGCCTTCGCCATCGTCTCATCGGCCAGCGGCACGCCGTGCTTGTCATAGGCCGCACCGCCGACGAGGTCTTCGCTGACATCGAAGGCGAGATCGCGCTTGGCACCGTACCAGTCGATGACTTTGCGAACCTCGGCCATGACTTCGGGGCCGATCCCGTCGCCGGGCAGGATGAGGATGGAGGGGTTGGACATGAGGATAATCTCCCAAGAAAACAGGGTCTCGAAGGGCGTATCCCCTGCCCGCCCCGTGGTCAAGCGGCACAGATCGCGAAACCGTGTATGGACGATCGGCAAGCGGTTGCCGAGGCTTCGGCGGGCTTTTGCGGATCAGGTGGTTGGCGAGTGGCCCCCGCACGCGTATGAGCGCATGCTAGAGTATAGAGCAGGCAGACGACACATGAGGGCTAAATGAATCGCAGGGTATTGATCCTGGGAATGGGCGGTTTGTTCGGATCTGCTGCGGCACGGTCCTTCAGGGCGGCTGGCTGGGACGTCGATCGCTATCGTCGGGGCACCGACATGGCGATTGCAGCGCGCGGCGCGCGGTGGATCGTGAATGCGATGAGCCCGCCGAATTACCACGACTGGGCGAACCAGATCCCCCAGATCACCAAGCAGGTTCTGGCCGCGTCGCGCGATAGCGGGGCATCGGTGATGGTGCCGGGCAATGTCTATGTCTACGGGCGCGAGCCGTCTCCGTGGAGCGCCTCGACCCCGCATCACGCCTGCACCCGAAAGGGCAAGATCCGCGCCGAGATGGAGGCGCGCTACCGCGCCCATGCCGAAGAGGGTCGTTCGGTCGCGATCCTGCGCGGCGGCGATTTCATCAATGCCGAAGCCCCCGATACGCTGCTCAACCGGGTGATGCTGAAGGATTTGCGCAAGGGCAAGATCACTGCGCTCGGCAAGCCCGATGCGCAGCGCGTCTATGCCGATCTCGAGGATATGACGCGCGTCGCGGTGCAACTGGCCGAGACCGAGGATCATACGCCCGGTCTGCTCGACCTCGGGTTTCCCGGCACTCGGTTCTCCGCGCGTGAACTGGCCGAGGAATTCTCGCGCCAGATGGGGCGCGACATCTCGATCAAGAAATTCCCGTGGACGGCGCTGCTGCTTGCCTCGCCCGCGTGGGAACTGGCGCGCGAACTGCGCGAAATGCGCTACCTGTTCGACATGAGCCACGAGATCGACGGCACCGACTTTCACGCGCGCTTCCCGGAATTCACGCCGAAGACGCTGCAGCGCGTGGTGTTCGAGCATCTCTATATCCGGGGCCTCAAGGTCGTGCCCGATCAGGGCAACGCGATGTCGACCCAGACCATCTTGTGACGCGAGGCGGCTTCGGCCGCCTTCGCCAAGGGCGCGCCCGGCTTCGGCCAGACGACGCCCGCCCCCGTCACTTTCAGATCGGTCGACGGCAGAACGTAGTCGAGCCGAAGATTGCCCGGCCCATCGTAATCGGCGGTATCGAGGCCCGGATCGCCCTGATGCGCGGGATCGGCCGCTTGCATCGCGCCATCGCTACGCGGCTGCGGGTCTTGCAGATGCGGACCGTTCAGCAGCAGATCGAGCGCGTCGCGCCGCCCCTCCCCGTCTTTCGGATCGAGATTGGCGTCGCCCAGCAGGATCACCGGCGCCTCGGGCGGCAGCGCGTCGAGCTCCCCATCCAGATAGCGGAGCCAGAACGCGCTCTCGTCACGATTGCGGCGCCCGTTGCGATCCTCGGGTCCGTCGAAAACCGGCGGCGTCGCGGCGAAGGCCAGCAAATGCAGCTGCGCGCCCGAGGGCAGCTCGAGCGGCACATCCCAATGCGCGGTCGAGCTGAGACGTTGCACAGACAAAGCCTCCGGCGACAGGTCCGCCCCTGCACTTTGCCCGTCGGGCAGGTCCTTCCACAGCATCTTGGAGAAATCGCGCGCCCGGTCGGCCTCGATCGGGTAACGCGACAGAAGCGCCAGACCGCCCTGCCCCGGAAACCGCCCGTAGCCGTGCCCATCGCGCGCTTCACCAAGCTTGCCGTTGCCGTCTAGATCCGCCCCGCTCGGCCAGCCGCTATTGGGGCGCGGCGCGAAAAGATGCGGATAAGGCTGCGCGAAAGTCTCATTCAACGCGGCCAGCGCCTGCCCGTCATGGTCCCAGTCGATCCCGGTCAGCAAAAGCACATCCGGCGCGATCGCATCGACGATGCGGGTCACAGCCGCGACCTGCGCTGTGTGATTCCGGATATCTTTCAGCAAAAGCCCCGGACCCCGGCGCGATAGCCCGGCATCCCATGTCGCCACGCGCAGGCTCTCTGCCGCGGCGGGCAGCGCCAGAAACGCCGCGATCAGGCCGGCAAGTAGTCGCTCGCCCCAGAGGTGCGCCGCTTGTTTTCGATCATTTGCGCCACCCGCGCCAGCGCGATGCCGCGCATGAACAGGCTTGCGGGAAGGAAGGCCCATGCCGTCACCATCCAGATCATCGTGTGGGGCACTTCGAGCGTCACGATCACGAAACTGACCGAGACGAGTTTGAGCACCGCTGGAATAAGGAAGGGCAAAAGGAAGCCCAACGCAATGTTGAACCAGGAATCGCGGCGCAGACGCTCGACCACGTCGCCGCCTGCGGTCGGGTCGAAAGTCGGCAGATTGACCCAGACGTTGAATTTCGTATGCGCCTGCGGCCAGCCCATGATCCGCATGACAATGACGAAATAGCCAAGGGTCAGCAGCGAGATCAAGTAGGCCATCCCCGCAGCGGTGCGCACCAGCGCAACCTGATGCAGAGAGGCATCCGCCGGCAGCGCGAGTTGCAGCAGGCGCACGGGGCTGTAAGGCACATCAATGGAGCCTGCGACCGTGGTGCCCAGAACCTCGATCAACCGGGTGAGGGTCGAGGCGTGATATTGCGACTGCACGGCAAGCGAGAGCAGCAGAACGGTCAGGAACAGCGACATGAAGCGGATGCGGTTGAAAGGCGGCGCATCGCGGAACTCGATCAGACCGGGATAGACCGAGGCGTATTCGAAAAGGGTCAGCGCGAAACCGAACAGAGCCATCAGCGCCACGATCTGTGCGGTGTCACTGCTTGTATCGGGCAGAATGAGCGCGGGGGTGCAGATCACCACCGCGACGAGGATCGCGCGAAAGAGCGCCCCTGAGAGACGTGAGAACACAGTTACCCTACCCTTCCCTGCGGTCGGATGCGGTACATTGCCGATCCTTTTACCCGCAAGACGCGCGCCAACTGTGGCGCGCTGCCTCAAACTTGCCATGATTTTGCCCAAGTTCCCGATCCAAGCAAATACACTTTTCAGACTCTCTGCCGTATTCGGGCATTTTCTGGAAAGACCTGGTGCGACATTGCATCAATAAAGGTGCAAAAATGTGGCAGCCTAGGGGATGGAACCATATTTTGTGGATCAAAGGGTTAGCGGATCAAAAACCCTCAGGAGTCGCGATTGGCAAAGCCGAGTGCGGCAAGCCCGACACCATCCGCCAAGAGCTGAATTCCAAGCAATAGTCCAAGGATTTGTGTCGCAATCTGATCGAATGCGGAGAAGATCAGCACACCGATCAGGATCGAAACCGCGCCCGACAGGACCAGCATCCACCGCAGGCGCGGCCCGGCAAGGCGCAGACCGATGAGCAAGCGTAGCGCACCCATCAGCAGGAAGAGCACGCCGACCACCGCCGCGAGCGAAACCGTGCCGGACATCGGATCGGCCATCAGCCAGACGCCGACGACGATGTTGAGAAGGGCGATCAGCGCATGCCACGCCCGATGCGCCCCGTCGCGGTCGTTGAAGGCGAGCCATGCCTGCACCACCCCGGCGATCAGGAAGAGGATGCCGACGAAAGTGGTCAGGGCCAGCGAGGTCGCGAAGGGATTCGAGATGGCCGCAACGCCGAGAACGATCAGCACGAGGCCGGTCACCAGAAACAGGGTCGAAACGCGCATCGCATCATCCTCTCGATCTACGTCAAATGATGAACCCTACCATGCGCGCCGGGTTCCCGCGCCCCCTCTCATGTAAAAAGCCGCCCCGGTCGGAGCGGCTTTCCACGTGGCGATAGCGTCTTGGGTTACACCCAGGGACGCTCCTGATGCATCTGCGTCTCGAACGTGTCGATGGCCGCGGCCTTCTCCAGCGTCAGGCCGATATCGTCGAGACCTTCGAGCAGGCAGTGCTTCTTGAATGCATCGACGTCGAATTTGATCGTCTCGCCTTCCGAGGTCGTGATCTCCTGGTTCTCGAGATCGACGGTCATCCGCGCGTTCGAACCCTTCTCGGCATCCTTCATCAGCATGTCGACCTGCTCCTGCGGCAGCACGATCGGCAGCATCCCGTTCTTGAACGAGTTGTTGTAGAAGATGTCGGCGAAGGAGGTCGAAATGATCACCTTGATACCGAAATCGGCCAGCGCCCACGGGGCGTGCTCACGCGAGGAGCCGCAGCCGAAGTTGTCGCCGACCACGAGGATCTGCGCTTCGCGATATTGCGGCTTGTTGAGCACGAAGTCCGGGTTCTCATTGCCCTGACGGTCGTAGCGCATCTCGTCGAACGCATGCACGCCGAGACCGGTGCGCTTGATGGTTTTCAGGAAGCCCTTGGGGATGATCATATCGGTGTCGATATTGACCAGCGGCATGGGGGCGGCGATCCCGGTAACTTTTTCGAATTTTTCCATTCTCGTCGCTCCTTACGCGTCTTCCAGTTCCATCAGCTTGCGCACATCGGTCAGATGACCGGTGACAGCAGCTGCGGCGGCCATGGCCGGGCTCATCAGATGGGTGCGGCCCTTGTAGCCCTGACGCCCTTCGAAGTTGCGGTTCGAGGTCGACGCGCAACGCTCGCCCTCGGCCAGCTGGTCGGGGTTCATCGCGAGACACATCGAGCAGCCCGCCATGCGCCATTCGAAGCCTGCGTCGAGGAAGATCTTGTCCAGACCTTCTTCCTCCGCCTGCGCGCGCACGAGGCCCGAACCCGGCACGACCATCGCACGGACACCATCGGCCAGCTTGCGGCCTTTGACGACTTCGGCGGCGGCGCGCAGGTCCTCGATCCGACCGTTGGTGCAGGACCCGATGAAGACCACGTCGATCTTGATGTCGGTGAGCTTGGTGCCAGCTTCGAGGCCCATGTAGTCGAGCGCGCGCTTGGCCGCGTCGACCTTGCCGCCGGTGAAGTCTTCCGGCGCCGGAACGAAGCCCGAGATCGGCAGCACGTCCTCGGGCGAGGTGCCCCAGGTCACGACGGGTTCGATCTCTTCGGCCTTGATGGTGACGACCTTGTCGAAATGCGCGCCCTCATCGGTGTAGAGTTGCTTCCACCAATGCAGAGCCGCTTCCCATTGCGCGCCTTTCGGAGCGTGGGCCCGGCCTTTGACATACTCGAACGTCTTCTCGTCCGGCGCGATGAGGCCCGCGCGTGCGCCGCCTTCGATCGCCATGTTGCAGACGGTCATGCGGCCTTCCATCGACAGATCGCGGATCGCTTCGCCGCAATATTCGATGACGTGGCCAGTGCCGCCGGCGGTGCCGGTCGCACCGATGACCGACAGCGTGATGTCCTTGGCGGTGACGCCCGGACGCAGCTTGCCGGTGATCTCGACTTTCATGTTCTTCGACTTCGACTGGATCAGCGTCTGGGTGGCCAGAACGTGCTCCACTTCCGAAGTGCCGATGCCGTGGGCGAGCGCGCCGAATGCGCCATGGGTCGCGGTGTGGCTATCGCCGCAGACGACGGTCATGCCCGGCAGGGTCCAGCCCTGTTCGGGGCCGACGATGTGCACGATGCCCTGACGCACGTCGGAGACCGGGTAATAGTTCACCCCGAAATCCTTGGCGTTCTTGTCGAGCGCATCGACCTGAATCCGGCTTTCCTCGTTCTCGATCCCCTTAGCGCGGTCGAGCGTGGTCGGCACGTTGTGATCCGGAACGGCGATGGTTTTCTCCGGCGCGCGCACCTTGCGGCCCGCGATGCGCAGCCCTTCGAAGGCTTGCGGCGAGGTCACTTCGTGGACGAGGTGACGGTCGATATAGAGCAGGCTGGTGCCGTCTTCGTCTTCGGACACGACATGCGCGTCCCAGATCTTGTCATAGAGGGTCTTCGGAGCAGACATGGCTCTCACTTTCTTTGGATAGCTGATTTTGGACATGGGTATGCGGGCGCGAACGCCCAAGGGCGGCGCGCCGTCAAAGTCGTGCCAGCACCGAGCGGCTTTCGCCGTAGAAGCGCTCGCGGAGGCGGGCGCGGTCATCCATGTCGAAAACGAGTGTCATGGGGCGCTAAATACGGCGAATCCGACGCTGAGGCAATCGAAGAGTCCGTGTTTGGACTGATCGCAAAACCGGGCTAACGTCATTTCCATGGATTTCGCGAACGGGGACATCGTCAAGATATTGGCTTCGATCTGGGCACAGATCGAAATCTTCCTCAATTCGATGGTGTTGCCCTCGCGGCTCTGGCAATTCGGGATCCTCGCGGCATGTTTCGCGCTGGCCCATCTCGGACGGATCTGGCTTGCGCCGAAAGTCGACGACTGGGGGCGGAGGCGTGAGCTTTCGACCCGCCAGCTGCGTCTTCTGATCCTGTTCCGGCAACGTCTGCGCGGCTTCCTCTTCGTTCTTTTCGCCTGGGGCTCGGTCTTCGTGCTCGAGGCGACGAAGGGCTTTTATTCCTGGCGCTTCCTCGTGGTGCTGGCGGCGACGCTGGTCACGGCGTGGCTGGTCGTCGGCCTTGTCGCGCGATTGATCCGCAACGCGCTTCTGCGCCGCATCGTGCGCTGGGGCGCGTGGATCTGGGTGACGCTCTATTACCTCGGGCTGTGGGACGAGACCGTGCGGCTTCTGAACGGCACGGCGGTCGAGTTCGGGGATTTCCGGATTACGGCATATGGCGTTCTCAAGGCGCTGGTGCTGACGACGATCCTTCTGTCGGTCGCGCGGATCGTCTCGGGGCAGACCTCGGCGCGGCTGCGCACCAACGAGGATATCAGCCCCTCGATGTCGGAGCTGGTCATCAAGGTGATGCAGGTTCTGCTTTATGGCGCGGCGCTGTTCATCGGGATCAAGGCGGTGGGCTTCGACCTGACCGGGCTTGCAGTTCTGTCGGGTGCGATCGGCGTCGGTCTTGGCTTCGGTCTGCAGAAAGTCGTGTCGAACCTCGTCTCGGGCGTGATCATCCTGCTGGATAAATCGATCAAGCCCGGCGACGTGATCAGCCTTGGCGAGACCTTCGGCTGGATCAATTCGCTGGGCGCGCGCTATGTCTCGGTCGTCACGCGCGACGGCAAGGAATACCTGATCCCGAACGAGGACCTGATCACCGGGCAGGTGGTTAACTGGTCCCATTCCAATGAATTCGTGCGGATCGACCTGCCCTTCGGCACCTCCTATCACGACGACCCGCACGTGGTGCGCAAGCTGGCGGTGGAGGCCGCGCAATCGGTGAACCGCGTTTTGAAGAACCGCCCGACCGTGTGTCACGTGACCGGCTTCGGGGACAGTTCGGTCGATTATCTCCTGCGGTTCTGGATCACCGACCCCGTCGAAGGGCTGACGAATGTGCGCGGGCAGGTGTTCCTCGCCTTGTGGGATACGTTCAAGGCGAACGGCATTTCGATCCCGTTCCCGCAGCGCGAAGTGCGCGTGCTCGAAGGTTCGCAACTGGACTTGCAACCCGGGCCGGAAACGCATAGCGAAAATTCGCCGCATGAAAATTGAAATTGAACCTTCGGGATGCTATTTTCGAAGGACGTCCAGCGCCGGGGCCATTTCGGCGCGTAACATCTGGAGGACCATGTCCTGTCTCATCTTTCCATCGTGCCGAGTGATGCCGGCACAAAGGCAGCGGCCATGAGTGCAAAGGCCACGAATGCCGAAGCGACGAGCGAGCAAATCCTCGCGCGCGTCATCTCTTCCCTCGAAGACGATAAGGCCGAAGATATCGTGACCATCGACCTGCGCGGTCGGTCGTCGATCGGTGACTATATGGTCATCTGCTCCGGGCGCAGCACGCGTCAGGTCAGCGCCATCGCCGAGAAACTGACCGAGCGCCTGAAGCACGATTTCGACCGGGCTTGCAAAGTCGAGGGCAAGGATCAGGGCGACTGGGTGCTGATCGACAGCTCCGACGTCATCGTTCACGTCTTCCGCCCGGAAGTGCGCGAGTTCTATCAGCTGGAAAAGATGTGGATGCCTGCGGGCGCCCCCGTCTGAGTTCGGCTGCATGAAGATCACGATCTGCGCGGTGGGCCGCTTGCGCAAGGGGCCCGAGCGCGAGTTGATCGACGACTACCTGAAACGCTTCGAGAAATCCGGGCGCGCCTTCGGGCTCGGCCCGGCTTCCGTCGTTGAGGTCGAAGACAAGAAGGGCCTGGGGCAGGGCGCGGAGGCAGACCTGCTGAGCCGCGCCATTCCCGATGGATCGGTGATCGTCACGCTCGACGAGCGCGGCAGCCTGATTTCCTCGCCGGAATTCGCAACGAAACTGCAAGGCTGGCGCGATCAGGCACGCGATGTGGCTTTCGTGATCGGCGGTGCGGACGGGATCGACCCGTCCCTGCGCAGTCGCGCCGAGTTCTCGATCTCCTTCGGCAAGATGGTCTGGCCGCATATGCTGGCCCGCGTCATGCTGACCGAGCAGATTTACCGCGCCGGACAGATCATCGCCGGCACCCCCTACCACCGCGTCTGATTAGCACATCTTTAGATTGTGCAGTTTTCAATAGCTTGCGCCGCGTCTCCGCGACGTTACGCTGCCTCCGAAAATAATGCCCAGCAGGTCAGGCTCCATGAATACACTTCGCGACATGAACATTTCCGGCGCGTCCATTTCGCGCGAGGCGATGATGCTGATGGGCTTCCAGCGCACGCGCCAGATTTCCGGCACCGCGCGGAAGGCTTGGGAAGCCGGCGACAGGGGGCCCGCGCTGGAAGAAGTCGAGGCCCGCAACGAGGAGATTTTCCGCGGGGCGCTCGCCGAGGTCTTCACCGAGTATCTCCCGCTGCGCAAGGCGCTCGAGGAAACCGGTCGCCGCCCGACCCATGTGATCGACATCGGCTGCGGACAGGGTCTCAACGACGCGTTGCTGATCAAGGATTACGATTGCGCCGTGACCCTGATCGATATCGAGGAAACCCCGGAGCAATACCATTTCTGGAGCGATACCGGAGCGGGCTATGCCTCGCTCGACGCGGCGGCGGCGTTTCTGCGCGACAATGGCGCCCACGCGGTCGAGACGCTCAACCCGGTCAAGCAGCCTGATGCTTTGGACGGGGTCACGGGCGATCTCGTCACCAGCCTGATTTCCTGCGGTTTTCACTATCCGATCGGCGACTATCTCGACCTTATGATGCGGGTGATCCGAGATGGTGGCGCGGTCGTGCTGGACCTGCGTCGGCGCTACATGAACAAGCCTGACGCGGCGCTCTCGACGCTACTCGAGGCCACGAGACAGACCGAAATCCTCAGCTATGAGAAGAAAGCCCGGCGGATCATGTTCCAGGCCTGAGGCGCACACGCCCCCGGTTGCCGCGACGGCTTGCGAGGCGTATGAGGGGGCAACAGATTAGGAGGCCGCCATGACCCGCCCGAAACCCGTCGTCCTGTGTATTCTCGATGGCTTTGGCGAGCGAAAGGAGCGCGAAGGCAACGCGCCCCTGCTGGCCGATACCCCGAACCTCGACCGTGTCCTGTGGAACAACCCGGCGAAATCGACGCTGGTGACCTTCGGCCCCGATGTCGGGCTTCCGAGCGGTCAGATGGGCAATTCCGAGGTCGGCCATACCAATATCGGCGCAGGCCGGGTGGTGGCGATGGATCTGGGCCAGATCGATCTGGCGATCGAGGACGGGTCTTTCTTCAAGAACGAGGCGATCCTGTCCTTCATCGACACGATGAAAGAGAGCGGCGGGCGGGCGCATCTGATGGGCGTCATCTCGGACGGTGGCGTGCATGGCCATATCGAACATACGCTCGCCGCGGCAAAGATGGTCTCGGAGGCGGGCGTTCCGGTGCTGATTCACGCGATCACCGACGGGCGCGACGTGGCCCCCGATAGCGCGAAATCCTTTGTCTCCGATCTCTGCGACCGGCTGCCCGAAGGTTGCACGGTCGTCACCGTCGATGGCCGCTATTACGCGATGGACCGCGACAACCGTTGGGAGCGCGTCGGCCTTGCCTATGACGCGATGATCAACGGCAAAGGGCAGGGGGCCGACACCCCCGTCGCCGCCGTCGAGGCCAGCTACGACAAGAAGGAAATGGACGAGTTCATCAAGCCCACCGTGATCGGCGATTACGAGGGCGCAAAGGATGGCGACGGGTTCTTCTGTCTCAATTTCCGCGCTGACCGAGCCCGCGAAATCCTGCGCGCGATCGGCGAGCCGGACTTCTCGGAATTCGATACCGGCCCGCGTCCGAAATGGGCGGCGCTGCTGGGGATGGTCGAGTATTCCGACAAGCATAACGCCTATATGAAGACCGCCTATCCGAAGCGCGAGATCGTCAACACGCTTGGCGAATGGATTTCAAAACAAGGGCTTAGCCAGTTTCACCTCGCCGAGACCGAGAAATATCCGCATGTGACCTTCTTCCTCAACGGCGGCAAGGAAGAGCCGTGGGAAGGCGAGGAGCGCTACATGCCGAAATCGCC
Source organism: Thioclava sp. ISO4 (assembly GCF_058105145.1). NCBI lineage: Bacteria > Pseudomonadati > Pseudomonadota > Alphaproteobacteria > Rhodobacterales > Paracoccaceae > Thioclava > Thioclava sp. ISO4. The sequence goes on along the minus strand of NZ_CM176571.1, from coordinate 594,744 downwards.
CAAGGTCGCGACCTATGACCTGCAGCCCGAGATGAGCGCACCGGAAGTCACCGACAAATTCGTCGAGGCGATCGAGACCGGGTACGACCTGATCATCGTGAACTACGCCAATCCCGATATGGTCGGCCATACCGGCTCGCTGGAAGCCGCGATCGCCGCGGTGGAAGAGATCGACCACGATATCGGTCGCGTCATCGAGGCGCTGGAGGCTGCGGGCGGCGCGATGATCATCACCGCCGATCACGGCAACTGCGAAACCATGATCGATCCGGAAACCGGCGGGCCGCATACTGCGCATACGACGAACCTCGTGCCCGTCTCACTGGTCGGTGGACCCGAGGGCGCCAAGCTGCGCGAAGGTCGGCTTGCGGATCTCGCGCCGACGCTGCTGGAGCTGATGCAGATCGAGCAGCCCGAGGAAATGACCGGAAAGAGCCTGATCGTATCGTGATCCGCGCCGCCCTCGCAGCTCTTCTGATCTCGGCCGGGCCGCTTTGGGCGGAAGGATCGGGCGACGCCGCACTCAAGGCCTCGGCCGATCTGCGCAAGGCGATCACCGCGCTCGATGCGGCGCAGTCGAAATCGGATCGCATCGCGGCGCTGACGAAAACGATCCACGCCTATGAACAAGGGCTGAGCGCACTGCGCGACGGGTTGCGAAGCGCCGCGATCCGCGAGCGCGAGATCAAGCAAGGGTTTGATGCGAAACGAGAGGAGCTTGGCGGGCTGCTGGCCGTGATGTCCACGATGCAGCAATCCGACGGGCCGCTTCTGCTGCTGCATCCCTCGGGCCCCGAAGGCTCGGCCCGCTCGGGAATGGTGCTGTCGTCGGTCGCGCCGGCCTTGCAGGAAGAGGCGCAGAAGCTGAGCGTCCACCTCAAGGAGATCGCGACGCTCCGCAAGCTGCAGGAAAACGCGCGCGAGACGCTGGAAGCGGGGATGGTTTCGGTGACCAAGGCGCGCACCGCGCTGTCCGAGGCGATCTCTGAACGCCGCGAGAAGCTGCCGCAGCGCTATCTCGAAGAACCCGAGGAGTTGACCGCGCTGGTGCAAAGCGCCGATACGCTCGAAGGCTTCGCGACGGGCCTGAGCGACATGGAAAACGATATCGGCCCGCCGCGCGGCGATTTCGCGGGCGCGAAAGGCAGTCTGAATCTCCCGGTGATCGGCTCGGTTCTGCGGAGCTTCAACGAGCCCGATGCCGCGGGGATCAAACGTCCCGGCCTCGTGATCGCAAGTGAACCGGGCTCGCTGGTCACAACGCCCTGGGCTGCGACAATTCGCTACCGTGGTCCGTTGCTCGACTACGGAAATGTGATGGTTCTCGAACCCGCAGATGGATATCTTCTGGTTCTTGCGGGCCTCGGAACCGTCTATGGTGAGGTCGGAGACGTGCTGCCAAAGGGCACGCCCATTGGTTTGATGGGCGGAATTCAGCCGGGAGCGAAGGAATTCGGCAAGGAATTCGTGCAGGCGGCGGCAGATGGCGCTGGTGCAGATCGCAGCGAGACGCTTTATTTGGAACTGAGAGAGGGCGGTAAGCCCGTGGACCCGACGCCGTGGTTCATCCAGACAAAAGACGACAAGGGTTGAGTATGAAAAAGTTCATGATGGCAGCGGTTGGCGGCACGCTTGCAGGGGCGCTTTTGTCCACGCAAGTCGCGGCGCCGCTGATGGCCGAAGAAACGAAACGCAACGAGACCGTCTACCAGCAGCTGGACCTGTTCGGCGACATTTTCGAGAAAATCCGCCAGGACTACGTTGAGCCGGTGGACAGCAAGAAGCTGATCGAAGCCGCGATCAACGGCATGCTCAGCTCGCTCGATCCGCATTCCAGCTACCTGCCTCCCTCCGATTACAGCGACATGCGCGTCCAGACGCGCGGCTCCTTCGGCGGTCTCGGCATCGAGGTCACGCAGGAAGACGGCTTCGTGAAAGTCGTCTCGCCGATGGACGGCACCCCTGCGGCCGAAGCTGGCATCAAGTCCGGCGATTTCATCACCGCGGTCGATGGCGAGTCCCTGATGGGTATCCCGCTCGATCAGGCTGTGGACAAGATGCGCGGGCCGGTCGGTTCGGACATCACCGTGACCATCGTGCGCGAAGGCGAGCAAGATCCGTTCGACGTCACGCTGACCCGCGACACGATCAAGCTGACCGCCGTGAAGGGCCGCCATGACGGCGATACCGTCATCCTGCGCATCACCACGTTCAACGACCAGACCTTCCCGAACCTCGAATCCTCGATCAAGGAGCAGGTCAAGGAAGTCGGCGGCATGGACAAGGTCGATGGCTTCATCGTCGATCTGCGCAACAACCCCGGCGGTCTGCTGACGCAGGCGATCAAGACGGCGGATGCGTTCCTCGACAAGGGCGAGATCGTCTCCACCCGCGGCCGGAACCCGCAGGATAGCGAGCGCTTCAACGCGACCGCCGGCGATATGGCGGACGGCAAGCCGATCGTCGTGCTGATCAACGGTGGCTCGGCCTCGGCGTCGGAAATCGTCACCGGTGCGCTGCAGGATCATCACCGCGCGATCGTCGTCGGCACCAAGAGCTTCGGTAAAGGCTCGGTCCAGACGGTCATGCCAATCCAGGGCGAGGGCGCGATGCGTCTGACCACCGCGCGCTACTACACGCCGTCGGGCCGTTCGATCCAGTCGCTGGGCATCGCCCCCGACGTGGTTGTGCCGCAGCCCGATCAGCCGAAATCCGAGGATAAGGCCGCCGAAGGCGATAATGCCCGCAAGATGACCTCCGAGGCCGATCTGAAGGGTGCGATCACCAACGACTCGATGACCGAGGACGAGAAGCAGCAGGCCGAGGACGAGCGCGCGAAAGCCGAGGAGGCCGCGAAGCGCCGGATGGAAGATTTCCAGATGTCCTACGCGATCGACCTGATCAAAGGTCTCTCAGCCATCGCCCCCGAGACGACGGCTGACACCGCCTCGACGCAAAAGGCCGAAGCGCCCAGCGACGATGGCAAATCCGACACGCAGCAGAATTGAGGGAAGGGGCCTTCGGGCCCCTTTTTCATATGACCCCCGAAGAGATCGTTAAACTTCCTTACCGCCGCAATGTCGGCGTCGTGCTGATGAACCCCGCTGGCCTCGTGTTCGCAGGCCAGCGCATCGACAATCCCGGCCCGGCATGGCAGATGCCGCAAGGCGGGATCGACAAGGGCGAGAAGCCGAAAGAAGCAGCCTTACGCGAGCTGGAAGAAGAGACCGGGGTGAACCCCGATCTCGTCGAAATCGTCGCGAAAACCTCCGACTGGGTGCGCTACGACCTGCCGCATGATCTTGTACCGAAGATCTGGAACGGCCGCTGGCGCGGGCAGGAGCAGAAATGGTTCCTGATGCGCTTCCTCGGCTCCGACGATCAGGTGCGGATCGAGACCGACCATCCCGAATTCTCGGTCTGGCAATGGATGCCCTTCGACGAGCTGGTCGAAAATATCGTGCCCTTCAAACGCTCGGTCTATGAGGCCGTGCGCGCCGAATTCAGAGACTATCTCGGCTGAATTCTCAGAAATCGAGGCCCAGATCGAGCGTCCGGGCCGAATGGGTGAGTGCACCGGAGGAGATGTAATCCACACCGGTCGCCGCCACTTCGGCGATCCGCTCAAGCGTCATGTTTCCCGAGGCTTCCAGAACCACGCGGCCCGCATTCAGCGCCACGGCCGCACGCAGTTCCGCGCTGTCCATATTGTCGAGCAGAATGACATCGGCCCCGCCGATTTTCAGCGCTTCTTCCATCTGGCGGAGCGTGTCGACTTCCAGCTCGATCCGCATCATGTGGCTGCGCGCCGCTTTCGCCGCCTCCAGTACCGCGCGCACGCCACCAGCCGCCGCAATATGGTTATCCTTGATCAGGATCGCGTCGGACAGACCGTAACGATGGTTAAAACCGCCACCATGGGTCACTGCTGCCTTCTCCAGAACGCGCAGCCCCGGCGTGGTCTTCCGCGTGCAGGTGATACGCGCCTTGGTGCCTTCGGTTTTCGCGACAAAACCAGCGGTTTTCGTGGCGATCCCGCTCAGGCGGCCCGCGAAATTCAGTGCGACGCGCTCCGCCATCAGGATCGAGGCGGCCGATCCGTCGACCGTCAGCAAAGTTTCACCCGCCTGGCAGGGTTTGCCATCGGCGATCAGGATCGACACGCGCAGCGCAGGATCGACCAGCCGAAACGCCATCGCCGCGACCTGCATCCCCGAAACCACGCCGTCTTCCCGCGCTTTCAGTCGCGCCGAGTAGGTTTTGCCCGCCGGGATCACCGCATTGGTCGTCGCGTCGCCCATGGGCGAAAGGTCTTCGACCAGCGCGGCGCGGACAATCGGTTCGATCAGCAAATCGGGCAACATGTCAGTCCTCCAAGGCTGCGGCGCGGATTTTCAGCGCCTCCTCCAGCGTGATTTTCGTTCTTTCCGCCAGTTTCGGGTTCATCTCCGGGAAATCCGAGCGGAAATGACCCCCGCGGCTTTCCTCGCGCGCAAGCGCCGCCGCAGAAATCAACGTGGCCGTGGCGGTCATGTTCCGCATCGTTTCCGTGCGGGCCTCCGCTTCGATCTGCGAAATGACACGAAGCGCGGCTTTCAAACCCTCCGCATCGCGCACGACGCCGACGCCATCAGTCATGGCTTTTCGGAGGACCTGCACGGCCGGTTCATTCACCGGGACATCGCCTTGCGGAAAATCGGGGTTAACCGTTTCGACGTCGGGAATCTCCCCAAGCTCCGCGGCGATCCCGACAGCGCAAATTCGCGCGAAGACCAAGGCCTCCAGCAATCCGTTCGAAGCCAGACGGTTCGCCCCGTGAAGCCCGGTCGATGACGCCTCGCCACAGACCCAAAGCCGATCGAGCGAACTGCGCCCTTCGAGATCAGTATCGATCCCGCCCATGTGGTAATGCGCGGCGGGCGCAACGGGGATCACGCCGGAAACAGGGTCTATTCCAGCCCTTTCGCAAGCTTCGGCGACGGCCGGGAAGCGCGTCAGAACCTCGGCCCCAAGTGCTGCGCGCGTATCCAGAGCGGGCTCGCGCCCGGCTTTGCGTTCCAGATACACAGCCCGGGCCACGATATCGCGCGGCGCAAGCTCGGCATCGGGATGAACCGAAAGCATGAAGCGTTCGCCATCCGCGTTAACGAGTGTTGCGCCTTCACCGCGCAGCGCTTCTGTCGCAAGTGGGGCAGGGTCTTCGCCACTGGCGATCGCGGTCGGATGGAACTGTACGAATTCCGGATCGGCGATCCGCGCCCCCGCGCGCGCCGCCATCCCGATCACCTGCCCACGAATACGCGGCGGGTTCGTCGTGACGGCAAACAGCCCGCCCGACCCGCCGCCCGCCAGCAAGACCGCAGGGCTTTTGATCAGAACGGGCCCCGAGGGTTCAACCGCGCGCTCGATCCACACGCCGGTGACGCGCCCGTCTTCCGTCTCCAGATGCGTCGCCAAAACGCCCTCGAGAACCTGAACCGAGGGGGTCTGCCGGACCGCGGCCACGAGAGTCTGCATGATCTCGCGCCCGGCCTGATCGCCCTTCACCCGAACGACCCGCGCGTGGCTATGCGCCGCCTCGCGCGACATTACATAATCGCCCTCCGGATCGCGGTCGAAAGGCGTGCCGAGTTCGGTCAATGCGAGGATGTGCTGACGCGCTTCTTCGGTCACCAAATGCGCGATTTGCGGTGAAACAGTGCCTGCTCCGGCGATCATTGTGTCGCGCGCGTGGGAGGCGGGCGTATCGCCAACCGACATTGCGGCGGCGACGCCGCCCTGGGCCCAGGCCGAGGAGGCGCCTTCGCCCAAAGTCTCCGGCGAGATGATGAGAACGGGGCGGGGCGCAAGGCTGAGCGCCGCATAAAGCGCCCCCAGACCGGCGCCGACGATGATGATCCGTCGCGTTTCGATCACTTCGCGAGGGTCCGGGACAGCTCGATCATCCGCTCGACCGCGACGCGCGCCTTTTCGGCGACCTGCGGATCGACGATCACTTCCTCGGTCCCGGTATGCAGCGACCACAGGATTTTCTCGAGCGTGATCTTCTTCATGTAGGGGCACATATTGCACGGACCCACAAAATCTACTTCCGGCAAGGCGTCTGCGATGTTCGACGCCATCGAGCATTCCGTGACCAACATCGCCTCTTTCGGCTTGTTGGTTTCGACGTAGTTAATGATCCCCGAGGTCGAGCCCGAGAAATCCGACGCCGCGACAACATCGGGCGGGCATTCGGGGTGCGCGATGATCCTCGTGTCGGGATGCATTGAACGGAAGTCATTGATATCTTTAGCGGTGTACTGCTCGTGGACGATGCACGAGCCCTCCCACCAGACGACATTCTTCTCGGGGACCTCGTTCGCCACGTTCTGCGCCAGATACTGGTCCGGCGTCATGATGACCGTGTCGCTCTCCATCGCGCGCACGATCTGCGCAGCGTTGGACGAGGTGCAGCAGATATCGGACGCCGCTTTCACCTCGGCGGTCGTATTAACGTAGCTTACCACGGGCGCACCGGGATATTTGGCGCGCATCTCCGCGATACCGTCGGCGGTGATCGACTCCGCCAGCGAACAACCGGCTTTCATATCGGGAATGAGGACAGTCTTGGCAGGGTTCAGGATCTTCGACGTCTCGGCCATGAAATGAACGCCGCATTGGACGATCGTCCCGGCCTGAACCTTCGTGGCCTCGATGGCGAGTTGCAGGCTGTCACCCACAACATCTGCCACGCCGTGATAGATTTCCGGCGTCATGTAGTTATGCGCGAGGATGACCGCGTTTTTCTCTTTTTTCAGACGATTGATCGCGCGGATGTAGGGCGCGTAGCGCGCGAAGTCCGGCAGCGGGATAACGCGATCCATCTTTGCATGGATCTCGTGCATTTCCTCTGCCAGCTCAATGGATGGCGCAAGATCGTAAGTCTCGGCCAGCGTGGCGCGCATTTCGGTCAGGTCCAGCATGGACGGTCCTCCCGCTCTCTCCCTAAGAAGCCCCCGATTTAAGGGAGGTTGACGCTCGGTTAAATGGAAAACTTGCTTATTATGTCAGAAAACCCGACGTTTTCAGTCGTAGCGGTTCCAGATCGCGGCTTCGCCGAGCTGGGCTACGAAGGCAGCATGCGCCTCGGCCTCCTCGGCAGTCAAGCGCGGGGGCAGGGGCTCGGGGCGAGGTTTTGGACGCCAGCCTTGATTGGCTCCCGCCTGACGTTTCTGGCCCGTTTCAACGGGTTGCAACCCGAAGCCCGGCTGCCGACCGCCGATCAGCTCAAGATAAACCTCGGCGAGAATTTCACTATCGAGCAACGCGCCGTGCAGCGTCCGCGACGAGTTGTCGATGCTGAAGCGGCGGCAGAGCGCGTCGAGCGTCGCGGGCGAGCCCGGAAATCTCCGCCGCGCCATTGCCAGCGTATCGAGCGCGCGATCATCCGGGATCAGCGGCATCCCGGCCCAGCCAAGCTCGGCATTCAGGAATTTCATGTCGAACTTGGCATTATGGATCACGAGGACCGAGTCCGTGCCGATGAAATTCAGAAATTCGAGGCCGATCTGGGCGAACTTGGGTTTGTCCGACAGGAATTCGTCACCCAGCCCGTGCACCTGAAAGGCCTCCTGGGGCATCGACCGCTCAGGGTTAATGTACTGGTGATAGGTGTTACCGGTCGGCATGTGGTTGAAGAGCTCAACCGCACCGATCTCGACGATCCGGTCGCCTTCTCCCGGCTCGAAACCTGTGGTTTCGGTATCGAGAACGATTTCACGCATCTTGCTCATCCCTGATCTTCGCAATCAGCTTTCGCACATCTTGGCGGGTCCGCTCAAGATCGAGGGTTTCGATGACGAAGGTTGCGCGACGTCGTTTCTCCGCATCCGGCATCTGGCGCGACAGAATGAAATCGAGCTGCGCCTCGGTCATCTCAGGCCGTTCGAGAACACGCGCGCGCTGGACCTCCGCCGGGGCGGTGACGACGAGCGTTGCATCGCAGGCAGCGTCGGCCCCGGTCTCGAACAAAAGCGGAATATCGAGGAGGATCAGGTCCGCCTCCGGATGCGCGGCGATGAAGTCGCTTCGCGAGGCCGTGGTGAGCGGATGAACGATCGATTCAAGGCGGGTTAGAGCCTTTTTATCGCTGGCGAGCAGCTTTTTCAGCTCCGCCCGGTCCACCGCTCCATCCTTGACCGCAGACGGAAAGGCAGCGGCAATAGGTGAAACGGCCGCACCACCCTTCGCGTAGAGATCGTGCACCGTCCGATCGGCATCCCACACGGGAATTCCCGCTTCGGCGAACATCGCTGCCGTCGTGGATTTTCCCATCCCGATGGAGCCGGTCAGCCCGAGCAGGAAAGGATTGCTCATGCCCCGAGCACCGCGTTGCGGACAGTTTCTGTCACTTCCGGGCGCTGGCCGAACCAGCGCTCAAACCCGGGGACGGCTTGATGCAGAAGCATTCCGAGGCCATCGACCACGGTGCATCCCACATCTTCAGCCTCGGCGAGGAATTTCGTCTTAAGAGGTGTGTAGACGAGATCGCAGCAGGTCGCGCCGGGACGCAACGCATCGAGCGGAACGCGGAATTCCGATTTGCCGACCATGCCGACCGAGGTCGTGTTCACGACGGTCGCGGCATCTTCGAGCATATTGCCCGCCTGCACCCAATCGTAAACGACGAGACGCGCGCCGAATTCCTGCCGCAGCGCGTCTGCACGCGCACGGGTGCGGTTCGAGATGCGAATTTCCGGCGCGCCGCTTTCAAGAAGCGAGGCGACGATGGCGCGCGCAGCGCCGCCAGCGCCCAGAACGGCGGCCGGGCCGGACTTTGGATCCCAGTTCGGCGCATTCTGCCGCAGATTGGCGATGAACCCGTAACCATCTGTATTATCTGCATAAATCTTTCCGTCAGGACGGAAGACCAGGGTATTCGCAGCCCCGATGAGTGCCGCGCGATCGGAAATGACATCGGCGATCTCGAGCGCGCGGATCTTGTGCGGGATGGTGACATTGGTGCCGACGAACCCCGCTTTGGGGAGGCTCCGCAGCACGGTTTCCAGATCGTCTCTCGCTACATCCATCGGAATGTAGAACCCGTCGATCCCGTATTCGGCAAGCCAGGTCCGAAACAGGAGCGGCGAGCGCGAATGCGCGACCGGCGATCCGATGACGCCGGCGAGGGGAATACGCGGATGATCCGTCATGTCGTGAAATCTCCTCGGGCGTGCAGCCAGTTCAGGAATTCGATCAGGGGAAGGCCCAGGACAGCAAAATAGTCGCCTTGGACGCGGGAGAAAAGACGCACGCCTTCTTCCTCGAGTTTGTAGCTGCCGACCGACCAGCGGATGCTGTCCCAGTTGCGGGCGACGTAATCGTCGATGAACGGCTCCGACAGCGTGTGCATCGTGAGACGCACTTCACCGACATGCCGCCAAAGCGGCTCGCCATCCCGGATTGCGACCATCGCGGAAAGGAGTTTGTGGGTCTGGCCGGAGAGGGCGCGCAACTGCGATTTCGCGTCTTCCGGCGTCTCGGGCTTCGACAGAACCGCGCCTTTGAGCTCGAGAACCTGATCCGCGCCAATCACCAACTCCCCGGGATGGCGCGCCGAAAGCTTCGCCGCCTTCATCTCGGCAAGCAGGTCCGCCACATCGCGCGGCTTCGCCTCTTCGGCCTCCAAGCTCCGGCGGATCATGTCTTCATCGATGCGTGCAGGAGCCGCGGTCACGGACAGACCGGCGTTGCGCAAAAGCTGCGCGCGGATTTCTGAGGCGGAGGCGAGGAGGATGTTCATGAACTTGTGGATAAGCGGGCGCAGAAGTCTCGGGGTCGAATTGGGCATAACGCGGATCGGCGGATTACTCCACCGGATCGGCACGTTTCATGGCAGATTTACGAAACTTGTCCACCTGTGGAATTCGGATTCGAGCGGTTGGGGACATGCCGGGGGTTTCACAATTTTCTCCCAAGATTTATCCACAGGGTGACGTTGTGACTCTCTGAAAAAGAATCACGCGATATCAATATTTTACGAAACATGCATCGAGTAAAAGATTAGTGCTCGCCGGATGTTTTCCGCCTGTGGAGAAAGTCTTGATAAAGTGTTAATCCACATCATCAACAGGCCCTACATCATCATCATCTTTTTCTTTAAAGAATCTTTTTAGAAGATGATGGCAGCTGTCAGCCGGAGGCGAGATGACCGATTTCCTGAGCACTTGGTATTTGTGGATCAAAGCACTGCATGTGATGGCGATCATCACCTGGATGGCAGCCCTGTTTTATTTGCCGCGACTTTACGTTTACCACGTCGAGGGGCTGAACAAGGCGGGCATGGAGCGTGACAGCGATCAGGAGCTTCTGTTCCGGCATCAGGAACGGCTTCTTCTCAAGGCCATCATGAACCCGGGGATGATCGCGAGCTGGCTCTTTGGCCTGATGCTGGTCTTCACGCCGGGCATCGTCGATTGGTCGAGCATCTGGCCGTGGACGAAGGCAGCCGCCGTTCTCGGCATGACCTGGTTCCACATGTGGTGCGCGAAGGAACGCAAGGCGCTCGCAGAGGGCAGGGCGAACCGCAGCGGGCGCTACTACCGGATGATGAACGAGATCCCGACCATCTTCATGATCGTCATCGTCGCCTCGGTCATCGTGAAATTCTGACTTTCGTTGACTCAGCGACTCTTTGTGCTTATCTGCGGGATCAAGCCACGGCCGTCCTGGTCGACCGGTTTTTCTGAGACACGACGAATTTTCGCGCCCATCGCTCTGATGAGGCGCCAGCTGCAGGTGATCCGATGAGCGATGAACGCCTCAATCTCTCCGATTTGAAAGCCAAGAGCCCGAAGGAACTTCTGGCGCTGGCTGAAGAATGGGAGATCGAAAACGCCTCGACGATGCGCAAGGGCGAGATGATGTTCTCGATCCTGAAGGAACATGCCGAGGATGACTGGGTCATCGGCGGCGATGGCGTGCTGGAAGTGCTGCAGGACGGCTTCGGCTTCCTGCGTTCGACCGAAGCGAACTATCTGCCGGGTCCCGACGATATCTACGTCTCGCCCGACATGATCCGCCAGCACAGCCTGCGTACCGGCGATACCGTCGAAGGCGTGATCCGTGCCCCCGGCGAGAACGAGCGGTATTTCGCGTTAACGAAGGTTGAGCGGATCAACTTCGAGGAACCCGAGAGAGCGCGCCACAAGGTCGCTTTCGACAACCTCACGCCGCTCTATCCCGACGAGCGTCTGAAGATGGAAATCGAGGATCCGACGATCAAGGATCGCTCGGCCCGGATCATCGACCTCGTCGCCCCGATCGGGAAGGGCCAGCGTTCGCTGATCGTCGCGCCGCCGCGGACCGGTAAGACGGTTCTGCTGCAGAACATCGCGACCTCGATCGAGCGCAACCACCCGGAATGTTATCTCATCGTCCTGCTGATCGACGAACGCCCGGAAGAAGTCACCGACATGCAGCGCTCGGTGAAGGGCGAGGTGATTTCCTCGACCTTCGACGAACCGGCGACGCGCCACGTCGCTGTGTCCGATATGGTTATCGAAAAGGCCAAGCGCCTTGTCGAGCATAAGCGCGATGTCGTTATTTTGCTGGACTCGATCACCCGTCTGGGCCGCGCCTTCAACACCGTCGTTCCGAGCTCGGGCAAGGTGCTGACCGGTGGTGTGGACGCCAACGCGCTGCAGCGTCCGAAACGGTTCTTCGGGGCCGCGCGGAACATCGAAGAGGGCGGCTCGCTGACCATCATCGCGACGGCGCTGATCGATACCGGCTCGCGGATGGACGAAGTCATCTTCGAAGAATTCAAGGGCACCGGTAACTCTGAAATCGTGCTGGACCGCAAGGTTGCCGACAAGCGCGTCTTCCCGGCGATGGACATTCTCAAATCCGGCACCCGGAAAGAGGATCTGCTCGTCGATCAGAAGGATCTTCAGAAAACTTACCTTCTGCGTCGCATCCTGAACCCGATGGGCACGACCGATGCGATCGAGTTCCTGATTTCGAAGCTCAAGCAGACCAAGACGAACTCGGAATTCTTCGACTCGATGAACGGCTGAGGCCGTCCTATCTTCCGCAGGGAAGAGGATTGCTATGGACACGATCTATGCACTGGCCACGGCCCGCGGAAAAGCGGGCGTGGCCGTCATTCGTATTTCAGGACCGCTGGCGTGGCAGGCGGCGCGGGACTTGGCGGGGACCCTGCCGGAACCGCGTGTCGCCGGCCTTCGCCGGTTGCGGCTCGCGGGTGAGGAACTCGACGAGGCGGTGGTGCTGTGTTTCGAGAGCGGCGCCAGCTTCACCGGGGAAGAGGTCGCGGAACTGCATATCCATGGCGCGATCGCGACGGTTTCGGCTGTGCTGCGTGCGCTTGGGCAGATCGACGGGTTGCGGCTTGCGGAACCTGGTGAATTTACCCGGCGGGCGTTGGAGAACGAGCGGCTCGATCTGGCGCAGGTCGAAGGACTTTCCGATCTGATCGAGGCGGAAACCGAGGCGCAGCGCAAGCAGGCATTGAAGGTTCTCTCGGGCGCGGTTGGCGCTCTGGTCGAGGATTGGCGCGCAAAGCTGATCCGGGCAGGGGCGTTGATCGAAGCCACGATCGACTTCGCGGATGAGGAAGTTCCGGTCGATGTCTCGCCCGAGGTGTTGGAACTGATCGGCGCGGTCAGCGCCGGAATTCGCGATGAATTGCGCCGGCTTGGCGCGGCGGAGCGGATTCGCGAAGGGTTCGAGGTCGCGATTGTCGGACGGCCGAATGCCGGGAAATCAACCTTGCTTAACGCGCTCGCGGGGCGAGAAGCGGCGATTACCTCCGAATTCGCAGGCACGACGCGCGACGTCATCGAGGTACGGATGGAGATTGGCGGGCAGGCGGTGACCTTGCTCGACACCGCTGGCCTGCGCGAAACCGACGATGTCGTGGAAGCGATCGGGGTGGAACGGGCGCTCGACCGCGCGCGTCAATCCGATCTGCGCGTTTTCCTACTCGACGGCGAGGAAGTCCCGCTGATCGCGCCGGAGCCGGGCGATCTGGTGGTGCATGGCAAAGCCGATATCGCTGCGCATGATGGGCTGAACGTCTCCGGGAAAACGGGGGCGGGGCTTGGCGAATTGCTCTCTGCGATCGAAGAACGTCTGTCCGGGCTTGGCGAAGGCGCCGGCGTAATGACGCGCGAACGGCACAGGGTTGCGATGCAGCGCGCATTCGGGGCTTTGGAATCGGCGCGAGATGAGGTATTGCGCGGGTCCGACCGAAGCGAGCTGGCAGCGGAATCACTGCGCCAGGCGGCTTGGGCGCTCGAAGCGTTGCTCGGTCGGGTGGATGTCGAGAACCTGTTGGACGAAATTTTCTCGAGCTTCTGCATCGGAAAGTAAGGAGTGTTTCACGTGAAACATTACGACGTCATCGTGATCGGAGGCGGGCACGCCGGAACCGAGGCAGCCCACGCGGCGGCCCGGATGGGTGCGCAGGTGGCGTTGGTGACGCTTCGCGCCGATGCGATCGGGGTGATGTCGTGCAATCCGGCGATCGGTGGGCTTGGTAAGGGGCATTTGGTGCGTGAGATCGATGCGCTGGATGGCGTGATGGGCCGGTTGGCCGACGCTGCGGGTATCCAGTTCCGCCTTCTTAACCGACGTAAAGGCCCCGCGGTGCAAGGCCCGCGCGCGCAGGCGGATCGGAAACTCTACCGCGAGGCTGCCCAGCGTATGACCGCGGCGCAGCCCAACCTCAAGGTGGTCGAGGGGGAGGTGACCGATCTGCGCGTCGAAGGCGGCCGGGTCACCGGCGTGGTGCTGGCAGATGGCGCGACGTTGAACTGTCAGTCGGCGATCCTGACGTCTGGGACGTTCCTAAATGGCGTGATCCATATCGGCGACCAGCAGCGTCCGGGTGGCCGCATTGGGGATCGACCTTCGCGCGCGCTGGCCGAGCGGCTTTACGCGATGGATCTTCCGATGGGTCGCCTGAAAACCGGTACGCCGCCGCGGCTGGATGGGAAGACGATTGCCTGGGATAAGCTGGAGAGCCAGCCCGGCGATGATGACCCGGTTATGTTTTCTTTCCTTAACCGGAGCCCCGAGGTCCGGCAGATTTCATGCGGGATCACCCATACGAATGGGCGGACGCATGACATCATCCGGGGTAACCTTGACCGCTCCGCGATGTATGGCGGCCATATTTCCGGGGTGGGGCCCCGCTATTGCCCGTCGATCGAAGATAAGGTCGTGCGCTTCGCGGATAAGGACTCGCATCAGATATTCCTCGAACCGGAAGGTCTGGACGACGACACGGTCTATCCGAACGGGATTTCCACCTCTCTGCCAGTGGATGTTCAGGAAGATTACGTCCATTCGATCTTCGGGTTGGAGGAGGCGACGATCCTGCAGCCCGGTTACGCGATCGAATATGACTATGTCGATCCGCGCGCGCTGGACGCGACGCTGCAGTTGCGTGCTGTGCCCGGACTATATCTTGCGGGTCAGATCAACGGGACCACAGGATATGAGGAGGCCGCGGCTCAGGGCCTCGTCGTTGGCTTGAACGCGGCATCTTCTGCGAAGGCGGGCGCACCGGTGCATTTCAGCCGGACGTCGAGCTATATCGGTGTGATGATCGACGATCTAACGTCGCGCGGGGTAACCGAACCTTACCGCATGTTTACCTCGCGGGCCGAGTTCCGCCTGTCGCTGCGGGCCGACAATGCAGACCAGCGCCTGACCGGGATGGGGATCGAGATCGGCTGTGTCGGCGAGGCGCGCCGGGTTCTGTTTGAAGAGAAATCCGCCGATCTGACGGCAGGCCGGGAGCTGCTTCAGTCGATTTCGCTGACGCCCAAGGAGGCCAAGGCGAAGGGCTTCAAGGTGAACGAGGACGGGACGCGGCGGACCGCTTTCGATCTGCTGTCTTTCCCCGATATCACGATGCCCGCGCTGCAAGAGGCGCTGCCGGAATTGCAGAATCTCTCCGATGAGACCGCGCGTCAGCTGTCGATCGATGCCCTCTATGCGAATTATGTTGCGCGTCAGGAGGTCGACGCGGCTTCCCTTAAGCGCGATGAGGGCTGGGAAATCCCCGAAGATTTCGATTTCGATTCCCTGCAGGGGCTCTCGAACGAGTTGAAGGGCAAACTCAAGCGCGCGATGCCGAAAACTTTGGGGCAGGCGGGACGTGTCGACGGCGTAACTCCCGCGGCGCTGACTTTGATCTTGGCACGTCTGCGGCAGTCGAAGCGGGAACGCTCTGCATGACGACGCCTGAGGCCGAAGAGTTCGCCGCGCGATTCGATGTTTCACGTGAAACATTGGATAAACTGTTTGCCTATGAGGCGCTGCTCAAGAAGTGGAATCCAGCGATTAATCTCGTCGCGAAGTCGACCTTGGAGGATATGTGGTCGCGCCACTTTCTCGATTCGGCCCAGATTTTCGCGATGGCACCGGAAAACGCTCGGATTTGGGCAGATTTCGGGGCAGGGGGCGGCTTTCCGGGTTTGGTAATCGCGATTCTGTCGGCGGAAAAGGCACCGGAACGCCAGATCATTTTGGTCGAATCGGATCTCCGAAAATCGGCCTTTCTCTCGACGGTCACACGGGAGCTGTCGCTCAATATCCGCGTTCTTGCGCAACGAATCGAAGAGATTGCGCCCCTGAAGGCCGATGTCGTCTCGGCGCGCGCTCTTGCGAACCTGCCGAAACTACTGGAATTCAGCGCCCGGCACCTGAAGCCCTCCGGCATCGCTATCTTCCCGAAGGGCGCGCGCTGGCAGGAAGAACTTGCGCAGGCGCAGGAAAGCTGGTCCTTTGACTACGAGGCGATCGAAAGCCTCAGCGATCCAAACAGTGTTGTCTTGAAAATCCACGGAGCCGAGCGTGTCTGATCCAATTCGCGCAAATGAACCGAAAATCATTGCGATTGCGAACCAGAAAGGCGGCGTGGGGAAGACGACGACGGCGATCAACCTCGCTGCAGGGTTGGTGGAAGCCGGGCGTAAGGTTCTTTTGATCGATCTCGATCCGCAGGGGAATGCGTCGACAGGCCTCGGTATCGAGCCCGATGATCGCGAGCTGACAACCTACGATCTGCTGATCGAAGATGCGCCGGTTTCCTCGGTTTTGCACAAGACCGAGATCGACGGTCTTTACCTCTGCCCGGCGACGACGGACCTGTCTTCGGCGGATATGGAGCTTGTCTCGACCGAAAAGCGCAGCTTCCTTCTGCATGACGCGCTACGACATCCAGATGTTGATAGCTATGGCTTCGACTATATCTTGATCGATTGCCCGCCGTCGTTGAGCCTTCTGACGATCAACGCGATGGTTGCGTCGCATTCGGTTCTGGTGCCGCTGCAGGCGGAATTCTTCGCGCTCGAAGGGCTTTCGCAGCTGATGCTGACGATCCGGGAGATCCGCCTGAGCGCGAATCGTAACCTGCGAATCGAGGGGGTCGTTCTCACGATGTATGACGTGCGGAACAATCTTTCGCAGCAGGTGGAGGCGGATGCGCGCGCGACGTTGGGCGAGTTGGTGTTCCGGACGATGATCCCGCGGAATGTGCGCGTTTCCGAGGCTCCGTCCTATGCGATGCCGGTGCTCAGCTATGACAGCAGCTCGCGCGGGGCGTTGGCCTATCGGAATCTCGCCAGCGAATTGATGTCGCGGCATGAACTGGCAAAGGCGGTGTGAGAATGGCAAAGGAACGCGAAAAGCGTGGATTGGGGCGTGGTTTGTCGGCTTTGATGGCGGATGTTGATTTGAATTCGGCCGAGACGACGGCGCCTCCGCGTCGTCCGGAGCAATATGTCCCGGTCGAGAAGATCGAGCCGAACCCCGATCAGCCGCGTCGCGATTTCGAGCCGGCCGCTTTGGAAGAGCTGGCGTCCTCGATCCGCGAAAAGGGCGTTATTCAGCCGCTTATCGTGCGCAAACACCCGACGAAGCCGGATCATTACGAGATCGTGGCCGGTGAACGCCGGTGGCGCGCGTCGCAGATGGCCAAGCTGCACCAGCTTCCGGTCATCATTCGCGAATTCAACGACACGGAAGTGCTGGAAGTCGCGATTATCGAGAATATTCAGCGCGCCGATCTCAATGCGCTCGAAGAGGCGCTTGCCTATAAGCAATTGATGAGCCGTTTTGGGCATACGCAGGAAAAGCTGGCCGAGGCGCTGTCGAAAAGCCGTAGCCACATCGCCAATCTGATGCGTCTGCTGCAGCTGCCCGAAGAAGTGCAGGTCTATCTGCGCGAGGGGAAGCTGTCCGCCGGTCATGCGCGGGCGATGATCACGGCCGAAGATCCGGTCAGCCTGGCGAAACAGGCCGTTGCGAAGACGCTTTCGGTGCGCGATGTCGAGAAACTTGCGAAGAAGCAGCAGGGTGGGGAAGAGCGTAAAGCGCGACCGAAGCCCCAGAAAGACGCTGACACGCGGGCGCTCGAGGGCGATCTGTCCGCGACGATCGGGATGAAGGTCGCGATAGATCATACCAGCAGCGGCGGCGGCAAGATTACGATTGCTTATGACGATCTGGAGGAGCTCGATAAGCTTTGCCAGATGCTCAGCAACGGCTGATCAGCTATTCGGGCGCGTCCAGATGAAAATCAGGACGCCGAGCAGGGTGATCCCCTGAATTGCCAGGATTTCGGCCGGTAACCGGAAGGCCAAAGACAGGCCGAAAGCCGCGAAAACAGACACTGTTGCGGCGATTTTCGCACGTTTTGCGATGGCGCGCCGCTCCTGCCAGTCGATAACCTGCGGTCCGAAGCGCGGATGGGTGATGATCCAGTTGTGCAGGCGATCAGAGGACCGCGCGAAGCAAAACGTCGCCAGAAGCATCAACGGAACGGTCGGGACGAGTGGCAGAAACAGCCCGATGATCCCGATCCCAGCCGAGATGATGCCAAGCGTGAGCCAGAGGATGCGCATCAGGGGATAAGATCGCGAATAATGGCGTTCAAGACCGGGCGGCCTTGATCCGTCGCGCGTAGGAATCCGCTCTCTCTTTTGACCATGCCGATATCCTCAAGATGGCGCATTGTCGCCTCATCGAGCGGAGAACGCGAGATATTGTTGAACCGTTCCATCTCGAGCCCTTCGGACAGGCGCAACGCGAACAAAAGATATTCGATTGCCTGCTCTTCGCGGGGTAGGGCGGCGCGCTCGTTCTCTCCGGCACCGGTTTTTTCCACCTGCGCAAGCCAGGCGCCGGGCTGTTTGAGCGTATCGGTGGCGTGACGGACACCATTTTCGGTCAGGCGCCCATGTGCGCCGGGTCCGATGCCGATATAGTCGCCATAACGCCAATAAATAAGGTTGTGGCGGCTCTCGGCGCCCGGACGGGCATGGTTCGAGATCTCATAGGCGGGCAGGCCGTGCTTTTCGCAAATTTCCTGCGTCGCGAAATACATCTCGGCGGAGATATCGTCCTCCGGAATACCGCGCAGCTTGCCCGCATCGTGCCGCGCGCCGAAAACCGTGCCGGGTTCGATGGTCAGCTGATAGAGCGAGAGATGATCGACCGCCATTTCCAGCGCCTCGTCCAGCTCTGCTTTCCACTCCTCGATCGTCTGGTGCTGGCGCGCGTAGATCAGATCGAAGCTCACGCGATCGAACTGCTTGCGGGCAATGTCGAAGGCTTTCTGGCCTTCCGCGACCGAGTGCATCCGGCCCAAACGACGGAGATCTTCGTCATTCAGCGCCTGCATCCCCATCGAGACGCGGTTCACGCCAGCCTCGGAAAAGGCTCTAAACCGCCCGGATTCGACACTTGTGGGGTTCGCTTCGAGGGTAATCTCGAAATCGTTGCTGGTTTGCCAGTTTCTGCGGATGCGTTCGATGATTGCGGCGACGATCTCGGGATCCATCAGCGAGGGTGTGCCGCCGCCGAAGAAAACCGTGTTCAAAATCCGGCCTTCCGTCCGCGCCGCATAACGGTCGAGTTCGCTGAGATAGGCGGAGAGCCATCGCTTCTGGTCGATGGCGGTCGCGACGTGGGAATTGAAGTCGCAATAGGGGCATTTGGCGGCACAGAAGGGCCAGTGAAGGTAGAGGCCGAACCCTCCGTGCCGCCAATCCTCGGTCATTGCGCGTCGAAAATCGTCACGAACTTGCGGAAAGCATCCGCACGGTGCGAAATCTCGTTCTTTTGCGCGGGATCCATCTCCGCGAAGGTCAGCTCAAAGCCATCGGGCTGGAACATCGGGTCATAGCCATGCCCCAAAGCGCCGCGCATCGGCCAGACCAGTTGGCCTTCGACACGGCCATCGAACACCTCGTCATGCCCGTCGGGCCAGGCCAGAACCAGGGTCGAGCGGAAACGCGCGGTCCGCGGCAGCTCCGCTTCGATCTCGTCGCAGGCCTTCCAGGTCTTTTCCATCGCCATGATAAAGTCGCGCCCGTTCGGGGTGGTTGCCCAATCGGCCGTGTAAACGCCCGGCGCACCGTCGAGACAGTCGACTTCGATGCCGGAATCGTCCGCCAAGGCGGGCAGGCCGGTCGCTTTCGCCGCGGCATGGGCCTTGATCCGCGCATTGCCGACGAAGGTGCTCTCGGTTTCTTCCGGCTCGGGGAGGTTCATCTCCTTCGCGCCGACGACCTCGACGCCGAAAGGCGCGAGGATCGCTTTGATCTCCTCGAGCTTTCCGGCGTTATGGGTCGCAACCAGCAGCTTCTTTTCGGTGAAGCTCCTCATCCAATGGCCGCTTTCTGCATTTCAACGAGCTTCGCTGCGCCTTCCTCGGCCAGATCGAGAAGCCGATCCATCTGTTCGCGCGAGAAGGTCGCGCCTTCTGCCGACATCTGCACTTCGATCAGCTTGCCAGCGCCAGTCATAATGAAATTCCCGTCGGTGCCCGCTTCGCTATCCTCGGCATAGTCGAGGTCGGCGACCGGCTGGCCCGCGTAAATGCCGCAGGACAGGGCTGCGACATGATCGAGCAGCGGATCGGAAGTGCAGGCGCCCGATTTCATCAGCTTGTTCGCAGCCAGGCGCAGCGCGACCCAACCGCCGGTGATCGAGGCGCAGCGCGTGCCGCCATCGGCCTGGATTACATCGCAATCGACGACGATCTGACGTTCGCCAAGTGCCGAACGATCGACGCCAGCGCGCAGAGCGCGACCAATAAGCCGTTGAATTTCAACGGTTCGTCCGCCTTGCTTGCCCGCAGCGGCCTCGCGACGGTTACGCGTGTTGGTCGCGCGCGGCAGCATGCCGTATTCCGCCGTCACCCAGCCAAGGCCGGAGCCTTTGAGGAAAGACGGCGCGCGGTCTTCGATCGTGGCGGTGCACAGCACATGGGTGTCGCCCATTTTGATCAGGCAAGACCCTTCTGCGTGTTTCGTAACCCCGGTCTCGATTGAAATCGGGCGAAGTTCACTTAACTCTCTGCCGGAAGGGCGCATCGTGGGGTCCTTTCTAATGAATTCACCCCATTTGATCGCCCATGCGCAGCGATGCAACCCCCGTGCCGTGATTGACCTTCGGCTTCGCGCGGCTTTAAGTCAGCAGGGATGAAGCGCGATGAGTGAACAGAACGATATTCTTTCCGAACTGAACGACCGCTCCCGCGAAGTGTTTCGCCGGGTGGTCGAAGGCTATCTCACGACTGGTGGTCCCGTGGGCTCGCGGAGCCTGACCCGAGAGATGAACGAGAAGCTGTCCGCGGCGACGATCCGAAATGTGATGCAGGACCTCGAATATCTCGGGCTTCTGGACAGCCCCCATGTCTCCGCCGGACGTGTTCCGACGCAGACGGGCCTGCGGCTGTTCGTCGATGGCGTGATGGAGGTGAACCATCTCGGCGAGGAGGATCGCGCGGCGCTGGATGCCACGATGGGGGCGAATTCAGGCGATGTAGGGTCTTTGTTGGATCGTGTGTCGAATGCGCTTTCGGGGATGACGCAGGGCGCGAGCCTCGTTCTGACGCCGAAACACGAAGCCCCGATCCGGCATATCGAATTCGTCTCGCTCTCGCCCGACCGGGCGCTGGTGGTGCTCGTCTTCGCTGACGGTCAGGTGGAAAACCGGGTCTTCACGCCGCCGCTGGGTCAGACGCCGTCATCGATGCGGGAAGCCGCGAATTTCCTCAACGCGATGGCCGAGGGGAAAACTCTGTCAGAACTGCGCGGTCACATCGCCCGCGAAATCGCAAATCACCGCACCGAAATCGATTCGCTCGCGACCGAACTGATCGACAGCGGTCTGGCAGCCTGGGAGAACAAGGGCGAGCGCTACGAGCGGCTGATCGTGCGCGGTCGTGCCAATCTTTTGGGCTCCGAAGACGACCTCGACCGGATCCGCTCGCTCTTCGATGATCTCGAACGGAAGCGCGACATCGCCGAATTCCTCGATCTGGCTGAGGATGGCGAAGGCGTACGTATTTTTATTGGCTCAGAGAACAAACTTTTCTCTCTTTCGGGTTCCTCTTTGGTTGTCTCTCCATATATGAACGCTGACCGAAAGATCATTGGTGCGGTGGGCGTGATTGGGCCGACCCGGCTCAACTACGGGCGCATCGTGCCGATCGTGGACTACACAGCGCAACTGGTCGGGCGGATGATCTCCGGCCAGGGCAAAGGATGAATGGCATGAGCGAGAAAAAAGACGAGATTGCCGAGGATCAGGCGCATATCGACGAGAGTTTCGAAGATGTGATGGCCGAAGAGGCCGACGAGCTCGAGGCATTGCGTGCGGAGCGCGACGATTATCGCGACCGATTCATGCGCGCGCTGGCAGATGCCGAGAATGCGCGCAAACGTGCCGACAAAGAGCGTCAGGAAGCCTCGAATTACGGCGGCACGCGCCTTGCGCGCGACATGCTGCCCGTGTTCGACGCGCTCTCGCGTGCGCTCGAAGCCGCGAATGAGGACGTGCGTTCGCAGGCCGGGCCGTTCCTCGAAGGGGTCGAGCTGACCCAGCGCGAATTGCTCAACGTGTTCGCCCGTCACGGCATCACTACGGTGGCGCCCGAGGTCGGTGAGAAATTCGACCCGCAGATGCATGAGGCGATGTTCGAAGCGCCCGCGCCCGGCACCAAGGCCGGCGACATCATTCAGGTCATGGAGAACGGCTTCATGATCCACGACCGGCTGCTGCGGCCGGCGAAAGTGGGCGTCAGCTCCACTCCGAAATCCTGATCGGCAAGGCTGGGGGCGCTGCCCCCAGACCCCCGGGATATTTTATCCAAAACGAAGATTACTCCGTGAGAAGCGCGCGAAGCTCGTAGAGGGCGTCGAGCGCATCTTTCGGTGTCATGTCGTCCGGAATGAGGGCTTTCAGCCGCTCTTCCAGCTCCGACGGACCGGCGGGCGCGGCGGCCGGTTGCGGTGTGTTAGACACTGAAAACAGGGGCAGATCGTCGATCACCGCCTGTTTCTTGCCACCACCTTCGCGCTCACCCTTCTCCAGCGCATCGAGCACGATCCGGGCGCGTTCCACGACGGAATGCGGAAGCCCGGCGAGGCGCGCGACCTGAACACCGTAGGAGCGGTCGGCGGCGCCTTTGCGAACTTCGTGCAGGAAGATCACTTCGCCTTCCCATTCCTTCACCGCGACGGTCGCATTCTCGACGCCGTCCAGCTTGGCCGAAAGCGCGGTCATCTCGTGGTAGTGGGTCGCGAAGAGCGCGCGGCAGCGGTTGGACGCATGCAGATGTTCCATGACCGCCCACGCGATCGAGAGCCCGTCATAGGTCGCCGTGCCGCGGCCGATCTCGTCGAGGATGACCAGAGCGCGGTCGTCAGCCTGATTGAGGATCGCGGCGGTTTCGACCATCTCCACCATGAAGGTCGACCGGCCTCGCGCCAGATCGTCCGCCGCACCGACGCGGCTGAAGAGTTGAGACACAAGGCCAATATGGGCGGATTTCGCCGGAACGAAGCTGCCCGCCTGAGCGAGCAACGCGATCAGGGCGTTCTGCCGCAGGAAGGTCGATTTACCGGCCATGTTCGGACCGGTGAGCAGCCAGATCGCAGGCGTCGCGCCCTCGGTCAGTTCGCAGTCATTCGCGATGAAGGGCTCGCCGGATTTCTTCAGCGAGGCTTCGACGACCGGATGCCGACCGCCCTCGACCTCGAAGGCGTGGCTGTCGTCGACGGTGGGTTCTGCCCAGTCTTCGTTGCGGGCGAGCGTCGCGAAAGCGCTGGCGAGGTCGATTTCGGCAAGTGCGCGCGAGGTTTCATTGATCGGGCCCGCGCGGTCGAGAACGGCCTGTCTTAGGCTGGAATAGAGCCTTTTTTCGATCTCCAGCGCATGGTTTCCGGCGTTCAGAATCCGGGTTTCTATCTCGCTCAGTTCGACGGTCGTGAAACGCACCTGGTTCGCGGTGGTCTGGCGGTGGATGAAGCGTTCCGACAGCGGCGGGGCGAGCATCTTCTCGGCATGGGTGGCCGTGGTTTCGATGAAATAGCCCAGCACGTTGTTGTGCTTGATCTTCAGCGAATTGATCCCCGTGGCCTCGATATATTCGGCCTGCATCTTGGCGATCACGCCGCGGCCTTCGTCGCGCAGTTGGCGCGTCTGGTCGAGATCTTCGTCATAGCCCGTCGCAATGAAGCCGCCGTCGCGCGCGAGAAGCGGCGGCTCCGCGATGAGCGCCGCATCCAGAAGGGCAGTGAGGTCGTCGTGGCCCATAAGGGCTTTCGCAGCCTCGGCGAGCAGCGGCGGGGCCTCGACGGCGGCGACGGCTTCGGCGATCCGCTCGGCCTGCTCCAACCCGTTGCGGATCGCGGCCATGTCGCGCGGACCGCCGCGGTCGAGGGCGAGACGTGACAGCGCGCGATCCATATCGGGGCAGCGCTTCAGATCGGCGCGAATATCCTCGCAAAATCGACCCTGTTCCAGCAGAAAACGAACGGAATCGTGCCGCGCGTGGATCTCGGTCAGGTTCCGGGACGGGGCGGAGATCCGGCGTTCGAGAAGCCGTGCCCCGCCCGCCGTCACGGTGCGGTCGATGGCGTTGAGGAGCGAGCCCTCGCGTCCGCCCGACAGAGCCTGCGTCAATTCCAGATTGCGCCGCGTGGCGGCGTCGATCTGCATCGCCGCGCCGCTGTCTTCATGCACGGGACGGCGCAGCAGGGGCAATTTCCCTTTCTGCGTGATCTCGAGGTAATCGACGATGGCGCCCATCGCGGCCATCTCGGCGCGGGTGAAGCTGCCGAACGCATCCAGCGACCCGATCGAATAGAGCGACAGAAGCCGGGTCTCGGCGGCCTGACTGTCGAAGCTCGCGCGGGACAAGGGCGTCATCGCGGCCCGCATATCAGAGACTATTTCAGCGCAATCCGCTTCTTTGGCCTCGCTGACCAGCACTTCACGAGGCGCAAGCCGGGCGAGCTCGGGGCCTAGCCGTGACAACGGGCAGGGCGTCACGCGGAACTCGCCGGTGGAGATATCGACCCAGGCGATCGCGGCCTCGTCGCGCACTTCCGCCCAGGCGGCGAGGAAATTGTGGCGGCGCGCCTCCAGCAGGCTTTCCTCGGTCAGCGTGCCGGGCGTGACCAGACGCACGACATCGCGTTTCACGACGGATTTCGAGCCGCGCTTCTTCGCCTCGGCCGGGTCCTCCATCTGCTCGGCAATCGCCACGCGGAAGCCTTTGCGGATCAGCGTCAGCAGGTAGCCCTCGGCCGCGTGCACGGGAACGCCGCACATCGCGATGTCCTCGCCCATGTGCTGCCCGCGCTTGGTCAGCGCGATGTCGAGCGCGGATGCGGCATCGACCGCGTCCTGAAAGAACATCTCGTAGAAATCACCCATCCGATAGAACAGGAGCGCGCCCGGATTGGCCTCCTTGATCCCCAGATACTGTTCCATCATCGGTGTGACGGTCGGCTTGGCCATGTGCCCCCCATTTGCTGGTCGCGCGACCCTACAAAACCCCGGATTCGGGCGCAATTCCGTTGAGTGACGGATCACGGGACGTTAAACGGGTTCGGACCTGCAGGAGGAGCACCGGCCCAATGCCCAGCAAGAACCGTATCACGCCCGAAGAGGCGTTGGCCTATCACCTCGACCCGCATCCGGGGAAATACGACATCACGGCGTCGAAGCCGATGACGTCGCAGCGCGATCTGTCGCTGGCCTACAGCCCCGGTGTTGCCGTGCCGGTGGAGGCGATCGCCGAGCACCCCGAACTGGCCTACGATTACACCGTGAAGGGCAACATGGTCGCCGTGATCTCGAACGGTTCGGCCATTCTTGGGCTCGGCAATCTCGGGGCGCTGGCCTCGAAGCCGGTGATGGAGGGCAAGGCGGTCCTCTTCAAGCGTTTCGCCGACGTGAACGCGATCGATATCGAGCTCGATACCGAGGATGCCGACGAGATCATCAACGCGGTGAAGCTGATGGGGCCGACCTTCGGGGGGATCAACCTCGAGGATATCAAGGCGCCGGAATGTTTCATCATCGAGCAGCGGCTCAAGGAGTTGATGGACATCCCGGTGTTCCACGACGATCAGCACGGCACGGCGGTGATCTGTGCGGCGGGGCTGATCAACGCGCTGGAGCTGTCGGGCAAGAAGATCGAGGACTGCAAGATCGTGCTGAACGGCGCGGGCGCTGCGGGCATCGCGTGCCTTGAACTCGTGAAGGCGATGGGCGCGAAGCACGACAACTGCATCATGTGCGACACCAAGGGCGTGATCTATCAGGGCCGCACCGAGGGCATGAACCAGTGGAAATCGGCCCATGCGGCGGTAACCGAGGCGCGCTCGCTCGAAGAGGCGATGGAAGGCGCGGATGTTTTCCTCGGCGTCTCGGCCAAGGGCGCGGTGACGCCCGAGATGGTGCAGTCGATGGCCGACAATCCGGTGATCTTCGCGATGGCGAACCCGGATCCGGAGATCACGCCGGAAGAGGCGCAATCGGTGCGTCCCGATGCGATCGTGGCGACGGGGCGGTCGGACTATCCGAACCAGGTGAACAACGTCCTCGGCTTCCCCTACCTGTTCCGCGGCGCGCTCGACATCCACGCCCGCGCGATCAATGACGAGATGAAGATCGCCTGCGCCAACGCCTTGGCGGAACTGGCGCGCGAGGATGTGCCTGATGAGGTCGCGATGGCCTACGGGCGCAAGCTCAGCTTCGGGCGCGATTACATCATTCCGACGCCCTTCGATCCGCGGCTGATCCACGTGATCCCGCCGGCGGTCGCGAAAGCCGGGATGGATACCGGTGTCGCGCGGCGTCCGATCATCGACATGGAAGGCTATGCCCAAAGCCTGAAAGCCCGGATGGACCCGACCGCGTCGATCCTGCAGGGCATCCAGAGCCGCGCGCGTCAGGCACAGGCGAAGATGATCTTTGCCGAGGGCGATGACGAGCGGGTGCTGCGCGCCGCCGTGGCCTATCAGCGTTCCGGCATGGGCGAAGCGCTGGTCGTGGGTCGCGAGCAGGATGTGAAGGAAAAGCTCGAAGCGGCTGGCTTGGGCGATGCCTATCGCGAGCTGCGCGTGGTGAATGCGGCCAATTCCAAGAATACCGAGAGCTACAAGGATTTCCTGTATAAGCGCCTGCAACGGCAGGGTGTGGACCGCGAGGATGCGCATAAGCTGGCGACGCGCGACCGTCATGTCTTCGCGGCGCTGATGCTGGTGCATGGGCATGGCGACGCGATGGTCACGGGCGCGACCCGGAAATCGGCCCATGTGCTGGAACTGATCAACAAGGTGATCGACGCGAAGCCTTCGGATGGGGCGGTCGGGATCACCGCCCTGCTGAACAAGGGCCGCGTCGTGCTGATCGGCGATACGCTGGTGCATGAATGGCCCGACGAGAACGATCTGGCCGACATTGCGACGGCGGGCGCGCATGTGGCGCGGGGCCTGGGGCTTGAGCCGCGCGTGGCCTTCTGCTCCTTCTCGACCTTCGGGTATCCGGTGTCGGAACGCGCCACGAAGATGCATGTCGCGCCGAAGGTCCTCGACGCGCGCGGAGCGGATTTCGAGTATGATGGCGAGATGACCGTCGATGTGGCGCTCAACATGGATCAGATGAAGAACTACCCGTTCTGCCGTCTGACCGGCCCCGCCAACATTCTCGTCGTGCCGGCACGCCATTCGGCGTCGATCTCCGTGAAACTGATGCAGGAGATGGCGGGCGCGACCGTGATCGGCCCGATCCTGACCGGGACGAGCCACGCGGTGCAGCTGTGCTCGACCACGTCGACGGTGAACGACATCCTGAACATGGCGGCGCTTGCCTCGTGCAAGCTGTGCCTGAAGGACTGAATTGAAAAGGCGCGCGGTGATCCGCGCGCCTGTTTCGCTTTATCCCAGCGCGTAGCCCGTGCCGCGCACCGTGCGCACCGGATCATCCCCGCCATTGGCCATCAGCGCCTTGCGCAGCCGCCCGACATGGACGTCGATGGTGCGGGTGTCGACATAGATGTCGCGCCCCCAGACCCGGTCGAGCAGTTGATCGCGGGTCCAGACGCGGCCCGGTTTTTCCATCATCGTCGAAAGCAGCCGGAACTCGGTCGGCCCGAGTTTCAGCGGTTGGCCGTTGCGGAAGACGCGGTGCTCCTCGGCATCGAGGATGATGTCCTCGAAGCTCAGCCGCTCGCCCATCGTGGCGGGCCGCGTGCGGCGCAGCTGGGTGCGGACGCGGGCCATCAGCTCGACGACCGAATAGGGTTTCACGACGTAGTCGTCCGCGCCGGTCTCGAGGCCCCGAACCCGGTCCACCTCTTCGGAGCGTGCCGAGAGCATGATGACCGGAATGTTGCGGGTCTCGGAATTGGCCTTAACCCGGCGACAAATCTCGATGCCGGAGACATTGGGCAGCATCCAGTCCAGCACGATCAGATCGGGCTTCTCTTCCTTCAGGAACAAGAGGCCCTCGTCTCCGTTCTCCGCCATCACGACGCGAAACCCTTCGGCTTCGAGGTTGTAGCTGAGAACTTCGCGCTGGGCGTTTTCGTCTTCGACCACGAGGACACAGGGCTGTTGGGCTGGCGACATCTCTGAGGTCTCCGTCAAACCACGCTAGAGCTTTTCGGGCGCGCGTCTTCCGGCATTTCGCCGGTCACGAGGTAGATCACCTGCTCGGCGATCGTCGTCGCATGGTCGCCCATCCGCTCGATGTTCTTCGCGATGAAATGCAGGTGCATGCAGGGCGTGATGTTGCGCGGGTCTTCCATCATGTAGGTCAGGAATTCGCGGAACAGCGCGTTATACATCTGGTCCACCTCAAGATCGCGCTCGCGCACATCGGCGGCCAGTTTCGGGTCGCGCTGGATATAGGCGTCGAGCGCGTCTTTCAGCATCGCTTCGGTCGTGCCCGCCATGCGGCGGATCGCGGTCGCGGTGCCGCTGATCTGCGGCCCGTCGGAGAGAACCTGCGTGCGCTTGGCGATGTTCTTCGCGTAATCGCCGACCCGCTCGAGGCTCGCCGAGATCTTGATGACCGAGAGCGCCATGCGCAGGTCGCGCGCGGCGGGGGCGCGCAGGGCGATCAGGCGCGCGGCCTCTTCGTTGATCTTCTCTTCCAGCTCGTCGACGGCGCGGTCGCGGCCGCGGATTTCCTCGGCCAGTTCGAGATCGCGCACTTCGAGGGCGCGGGCGCTTTCAAGGATCTGCTCCTCGACGAGGCCGCCCATTTTGACGACCAATGCCTGCACCGCCTCAAGGTCGCGGTCGAAGGCGGAAAGAATGTGCTCGCTCATGATTATTTGCCTCCTCAGCCGATACGGCCGGTAATGTAGCTTTCCGTCCGGCTGTCGGACGGGTTGGTGAAAATCTTGTCCGTGTCGTCGTATTCGACGAGGTTTCCGAGGTGGAAGAACGCGGTCTTCTGACTCACGCGCGCGGCCTGTTGCATCGAGTGCGTCACGATCACCACCGAGAAATTCGCCCGAAGCTCGTCGATCAGTTCCTCGACCTGCGCGGTCGCGATCGGGTCGAGCGCCGAGCAGGGCTCGTCCATCAGCAGCACTTCCGGCGAGGTCGCCACGGCGCGCGCGATGCACAGGCGCTGTTGCTGACCGCCCGAAAGCCCGGTGCCCGGCGCGTGCAGTCGATCTTTCACCTCGTTCCACAGTGCGGCCTTGCGCAGCGAGTCCTCGACCACCTGATCCAGTTCGGCCTTGTTCTTCGTCAGGCCGTGGATTTTCGGCCCATAGGCCACGTTGTCGTAGATCGACTTCGGGAACGGGTTCGGCTTCTGGAACACCATGCCGACCTTGGCGCGCAGCTGGACCGGATCGACGCGCTTGTCGTAGATGTCTTCGCCGTCGAGTTTGATGTCGCCTTCGACGCGGCAGATATCGATCGTGTCGTTCATCCGGTTCAGGCAGCGCAGGAAGGTCGATTTCCCGCAGCCCGACGGGCCGATGAACGCGGTGACGGTCTTGTCGAGAATGTCGACATCGACGTCCTTGATCGCGTGGGTGTCGCCGTAATGGACCTGCACGTTGCGTGCGGTGATCTTGATGTCGTCAGTGGTCACGGCTCTCTCCGTCAGGCTCATGTCTTCCATTTGTCTCGCGCTCCCTTACCAGCGACGCTCGAATTTGCGGCGCAGGATGATGGCGATGATGTTCATGCCCAGAAGGAAGATCAGCAGAATGATGATACCTCCCCAGGCGCGTTCGTAAAATGCCGGGTCGGCGCGCTTGGCCCATTCGTAGATCTGCGCGGGCATGGCCGAGTTGGGCGAGACGAAGCCGTCGAGGAACCCGTCCGGCGCGTTGGTCGCGATATAGCCCACCATCCCGATCAGCAGGAGCGGTGCGGTCTCGCCCAGAGCCTGCGCCAGACCGATGATCGTGCCGGTCAGGATGCCGGGCATCGCCAGCGGCAGAACGTGGTGGAAGACCGATTGCATCTTCGATGCGCCAACGCCGAGGGCGGCGTCGCGGATCGAGGGCGGCACGGCTTTCAGCGCGGCACGGGTCGAGATGATGATCGTCGGCAGGGTCATCAGCGTCAGCACGAGGCCACCGACCAGCGGGGCCGATTGCGGCAGATGCGCGAACTGGATGAAGACCGCGAGGCCGAGGATACCGAAGACGATCGAGGGCACCGCCGCGAGGTTCGAGATATTCACCTCGATCAGGTCGGTGAAGCGGTTCTTCGGCGCGAATTCTTCCAGATAGATCGAGGCGGCGACCCCGATCGGCAGGGCCAGCACCAGCACCACCAGCATCATGTAGAACGAGCCTAGCATCGAGATCCCGATCCCGGCCTGCTCGGCGCGGCTGTCGGAGGCGTCGGCGCCGAAGATGAAGGCCCAGTTGAAACCTTTATGGATGATGCCCGCATCGCGAAGCTGATCGACGAGGTCGAGTTGCGCCACGGAGATGTTCTTGTCCTTGGCGATCTCGTCGCGATGCACCCGACCCTTGAGGTAGCTGTCCACCCGCGACGAGGCGAGGATCTTGAAATCCACCGTCGTGCCGATGATCGACGGGTCGGCGAGCACCGTGTCGCGCACCTGGCTCGCAGCCGAGGCCGAGATCAGGTTCTTCATGTCCTTCGCCTTGGTCAGCTCGGTCGTCGCGCCGGATTTCTCCACCGCGTCGAGCAGAGCTTTCTCGATCAGCGGCTTGTAGGTGAAGGTCGTCGCCTTCTTCAGATCCTCCGGATCGCGATTGCCCTTCTTGTCGAGCTTCGCGGCGTCCAGATGGACCGGCACTTCGATGAAGGTCTGCTGAAACGCGGTCGCGCCGTTGGAGACGATCGTCACCAGCAGGATCACGAGGAAAGCGAGGCCGATCCCGATCGCCCCGATGCCAAGCGCCTTGAAACGCTTCTCGGAGGCGTTGCGGCGTTTCGTGCGGGCATCGACATGATGCAGCGAGCGCGTCGCGGGCTGGCTTGCGCCGTGTTGGGTCGCATCACTCATTCGTATTGCTCCCGGTATTTGCGCACGATGTAGAGCGCGAAGATGTTGAGCCCGAGCGTCAGGACGAACAGCGTCATGCCGAGCGCGAAGGCGACCAGCGCCTCGGGGGAGGCGAAATCGGCGTCACCGGTCAGCTGCGAGACGATCTTGGCGGTGACGGTGGTCATCGCGTCGAACGGGTTCATGCTGAGCCGCGCGGCGGCGCCGGCACCCAGAACCACGATCATCGTCTCGCCAATGGCGCGCGAGGTCGCCAGAAGCACTGCGCCGACGATGCCGGGCAGAGCTGCGGGCAGGATCACCTGCTTGATCGTTTCGGATTTCGTCGCGCCGAGGCCATAGGAGCCGTCGCGCAAGCTTTGCGGCACCGCGTTGATGATGTCGTCGGACAGCGAGGAGACGAAGGGGATCAGCATGATGCCCATCACCAGACCCGCGGTCATCACCGCCGTGCCCGCATGCATCCAGCCGCCATCGGCCATCGCAGCGGTCGGACCATTTGCGCCGAAGATCGACAGCAGGAACGGGCCCACGGTCAGCAGGGCGAAAAGGCCGTAGACGATGGTCGGGATCCCGGCGAGCACTTCGAGCAGCGGTTTCACGATGCCGCGCACCGATTTGGTCGCGTATTCCGACAGGTAGACGGCGGCGAACAGCCCGATCGGCACCGCGACCAGAAGCGCCACCAGCGAGATGTAGAGCGTACCCCACAGAAGCGGCAGGATGCCCAGCTCCGACCCGCCCCCGAAGCTCGGCGACCATGTCGTGCCGAGGAAGAAATCGGCGATCGGATAGAGGCGGAAGAACTCGACCGTGTTGAAGACCAGCGACAAAACGATGCCGATCGTCGTCAGGATCGCGATGGAGGCCGCGGCGATCAGCAGAACGCGCACGCCTTTTTCGACCGTGTTGCGGGCGCGGAAATCCTTGTTCGTGCGCAGGTAGGCGAAGGCAAAGCCCGCGATGGCTGCCAGCAGAACCAGTACCGTCATCGCCAGATCGGCCACCGAGGTCATGTCGCGATAGGTCTGCGCCGCGTTCAGCGTCGCCGGATCGACACTTGAGCCGAGCGCGACCCCGACCGAGCCGAGAACTTCCCGCAGGTCCATGGTTTGCAGATCGATATTCGCAGCTTGCCGCGCGCTCAGCGCGCCTTGGGCGATCGCGGTGTCGAGACCATCCGCGACGCGTCGGACATCAGACATCACGAGGCTCATGTTCGAGCCGTCCAGCAGCGCATCGGGGATCTCGGCGGAGACGCGGGCATTCACGATCAGCGGCTGCGCCACCATCCAGACCAGCAGCAGAAGAAGCGCCGGCACGGCGGTGAACATCGCGACGTTGAAGCCGTAGTAATTCGGCAGGCTGTGCAGAGACCGTCGGTCTTCGCCCGCTGAATTCAGCGCGCGCATACGGCCCATCACGAAGCCGACTGCCGCCAGCACGACCACGATCACAACGATCCACAAAACAGGCATTTCAGCCCCACCAGTTGAAAATAACCAAAAAGGAAAAAGGGGGCAGCGAAATAAGCCGCCCCCTGAAGATAGCGGTCTCGATTACGAGCCCGAACCCATGGTCACTTCGTTTGCCACGGCGTCCTGGGTCTTGGCCAGTTCCGGGTCAGCAACGAGGCCGTACTGAGCGAGCGGGCCGTCGGGGCCAGCGATTTCGTCGGAGACGAAGAACTCAGCGTATTCCTTCAGGCCGGGGATCACGCCGATATGCGCTTTCTTGACGTAGAAGTAGAGCGGACGCGACACCGGGTACTCGCCCGAAGCGATGGTCTCGGTCGAGGGCTCGACGCCCGACATGGTCGCGACTTTCAGCTTGTCGGTGTTGTTCTCGTAGAACGCCAGACCGAAGACGCCGATGCCGTTCGGGTTGGAGCCGATGCGGGCGAGGGTCTCGGTGTAGTCGC
This sequence comes from Thioclava sp. ISO4, assembly GCF_058105145.1. Taxonomy (NCBI): domain Bacteria; kingdom Pseudomonadati; phylum Pseudomonadota; class Alphaproteobacteria; order Rhodobacterales; family Paracoccaceae; genus Thioclava; species Thioclava sp. ISO4. The sequence continues at coordinate 561,986 of NZ_CM176571.1, read as the reverse complement.
CGTCGATGTCGACAGCCTTACCGTCGGTGCGGACCGCCATGCAGGCGTCCTCGGCGTCGTCTTCCGACATGCCGCCGTCGACCATGGCCTGCATCGCGCCGGTGTCTTCGCAGCCCTGCAGCAGAACCTTCTCTTCGAAGACTTCACGGGTGCCGTGCTTGGTGCCCGGGATGAAGGCGATGATGTCGGCATCCGGCAGGTCGGAGTTGAACTCGTTCCACTTGGCGTAGCCGTTGTCGACGATTTCGCCGTCCTTCAGGACCTTCGCGCCGAGCGCGTTGAAGATGTCCGAGGGGGTGAAAGCGTTGAAGGCCGGGCCGTCTTTTTGCGACGCGAAGACGATGCCGTCATAGCCGATGCGGACTTCCATGATGTCGGTGACGCCGTTGTCGGCGCAGGTCGCGACTTCTTTGTCCTTGATCTTGCGCGAAGCGTTCGCGACGTCGATCGTGTTTTCGCCAACGCCTTCGCAGAAGCGCTTCAGGCCAGCCGAGGAGCCGCCCGATTCCACGACCGGGGTCGGGTAATCGAAGTTTTCACCGAAGGCTTCGGCGACGATGGAGGCGTAGGGCAGCACGGTCGAGGAACCGGCGACCTGGATGTTGTCACGCGCGAAAGCGGCGGTGCCCGAAGCGGCAACGATCGCGATCGCGGAGGCGGCGAGGTTGAACGATTTCATAGATCACTCCCAGTGTTCTGAAATTTGGGCCGTCGAGTGGCCTCAGCGCGGTCCTAGGGGTCTTCGATGACGCTTATGCAAACATTATGTAACAGCTATGTGACAATCTACGAGTCCGTGAAGGTTCGTGATCAGACCCGCGAAATCGCCTGTGCAATCAGGACGGGAACCTCACGATGGGCCCCGATCTCGGGCAAAAGGCGTCCCCGATAGCTAGCTGCTTGCAAGGCCTCAGGAATATCACCTGTCACATGTCCTGCCCGCAGCGCGAAGAAGGGCAGACACACGCCATCCGGGTGCGCGCGGGCCACATCTTCGAGGAACGGGGGCTCTTCGATCAGGGCCACATGAATCTCCGGCATCGCGGGATTGCAGCCCAAGGTTTCGGCCATGTCATAAACCGAATTGCGCGATTTTCGCGATATTTTCGACCCGTGCGCCATGAGAATCAGGGGCGAGTCGGCGGGGACGTCCTCCGAGGCGCGCGCCTCGAAGATCACTCTGGTCAGCAGATCGGGCAGCGCAGGATCGACGCCGAACGGCTCCAACTGGCGCGCCTGCGAGCCCGCCGCTTCCAGCCGTCGGGGAAGTTCGGTCTTGGTAAACCAGCCCTGCGCCATGAAATAGGGGTAGATCACCGGATCTTCGTGCCGCGCCAAGGCGGCCTCCAACGATCCCGGCTTTGCAAGGGTCGCGGCGTCTATCTTGCGGTCCGGCATCTCTTCCGAGACCTTATTGGCCAAGGAAAACAGAGCCTTCTCCTGAATTTCAGGCTCTGACGGGGATCCATGGGCGACGAGAATGATCGGCTGCATGCCCCTAGATTAGCGCGGCAGCGCCCTATGGCAATCACGCGTTTTCGGCGTGAGTTTTCCGTTAACGCCCTGAATTTTAGGAATATTGTCCGTAGATGCCATTTGCGCGACCGCATCTTTGCATATACGCATAAGGCAGAGGCCAGGATGGCCAGACCCGAGATTTAGTTTCACGTGTGGTGCGTAGGGGTGCACGTGGGTGAAGGAGGGTTCTGGCTGGGGTGCCGGAACCCTCCTGTTTTATCTGGCTCAGGTCGGATCAGTCTCGCCCATCTCGCAGACGATTTTCCATTCCTCTTCGGTGACCGGCTGAACCGACAGCCGCATCGAGGTCACAAGCGACATCTCCGACAGGCGCGGCTCGCCTTTCACATCGGCCAGCGTGACCGGCTTGGTGAAGGGCCGCACCGCCTTGAGGTCAACGCAATCCCAGCGCGGATCGTCGGTCGTGGAATCCGGATGGCTCTCGGCCACGACTTCGCAGATCCCGACGACCTCCTTGCCGATATTCGAATGGTAGAACAGGCCGCGATCGCCGATCTTCATCTCGCGCATGTTGTTGCGCGCGAGATAGTTGCGGATGCCGTCCCATTCCTCGCCCGCATCGCCCTTGGCGACCAGATCGTCCCAGGAAAACTTGTTGGGTTCCGATTTGAACAGCCAGTACCGCATCAGCCGATCACCTTTTTCCACGCCTTGACCTGCACATCCTCGAACAGACCCGCCTTGGCATAGGGATCGTTGGCGGCCCAGTTCTGCGCGGCCTCGAGGCTGTCGGCCTCCACGATCACGAGCGAGCCGACCATCTGGTCATTCTCGAGAAACGGGCCCGCCATGAAGACCACGCCCGTCTCTTCGATATAGGCGAGGTGCTTCTCGCGGTTGTCCATCCGGGTTTGCAGGGCGCCGGGCTTGTCGCGGCAGATCACGGCAAAATACATCTCATTCCTCCTTCAAGGGGCGGGCGAGCAGAGCCTGCATCGCCTCATCCACGCTGATTGACTGTTCGGTAAGCGCAAGAACCATCGCGGCGACCGGAATTTCCAGCCCGCGCGCATGGGCCAGCTTGTTCAGGGCCTGCGCGGTCGCGGCGCCCTCGACGGTGATCGAGGGATCGAAGGCTTCGCCCGCGCCGATCGCGTGGCCCAACCGGAAATTGCGCGATTGCGCCGAGGTGCAGGTCAGCACCAGATCGCCGAAACCGGACAGGCCCGACAGCGTCTCGGGCCGGGCGCCGAGTTCCGTCGCGATCCGCAACATCTCGGCGAAACCGCGGGTCATCAGCGCGGCGCGCGCGGAATCGCCAAGCCCCGCGCCGATCACGGTGCCCGCGGCGATCGCGTAGACATTCTTCAGCGCGCCGCCGAGTTCCGCCCCGGTCGTGTCGGTCGTGCGATACAGCCGCAGCGTCGGTGTCGACAGCTCGGCCTGCAGCTCTTCGGAATGATCGGCGCAGGCAAGCGTCAGCGCGGTCGGAAGGCCGCGCGCGATATCTCCGGCAAAGCTCGGCCCGGTCAGTACCGCAGCCCGCGCCCCCGGCACTTTCGCGCGGATCAGGGTCGTCGGCCCCTGACCGGTGGAGAGATCGATCCCCTTCGAGCAGGAGACGAGGGTCTTGCCCGTAAGCGTGTCGGAATGGGTGTCGAGAAACCCGGCCATCTTCTGCATCGGCATCGCGAGAAGCAGTGTCTCGGCCTGAAGCGCATCTGCGATTTCCGCTGAAACAGTGACGTTTTCGGGCAGTTTTACACCCGGAAGGCGGCGCGCGTTCTCGCCGCTCTCGCGCATGGCCTTCACATGCTCGGCATCGCGCGCCCAAAGGGTCACCGGCCCGTTTTGCGACAGCGTCACCGCCATCGCCGTGCCGAAAGCGCCCGCGCCCAGGACCGAAATACTCATGCCTTGGCCCCCTTCTTTCCCGATCCAAGAAGCGGTGCGGCGCTGCGATCCAGCGGCCAGCGGGGACGGGCGGTCAGGTCCATCCCGTCTTGCGCGCCACTGCGGAACCGCTCGATTCCGGCCCATGCGATCATCGCCGCGTTATCGGTGCAAAGCTTCAAGGGCGGGGCCACGAATTCAGCGCCCATTTCCCGTGAAACAGTCTCTAGTCCAGCCCGAATGGCCTGATTTGCCGCGACACCGCCTGCGACCGCGAAGCCGGGGTTGGTGGGTGCGAGTTTGAGGTATTCCGCCAAGGCGCGCCGCGATTTCTCGATCAGGACATCCGCAATCGCCTGCTGGAAACTCGCACAAAGATCGGCGCGGATCTGGCGCGGCAGCCCGCCATGCTCTGCCACCACCTGATCGCGGGCGCGCAGCAGCGCGGTCTTCAGCCCAGAGAAGGACATATCGCAGCCCGGCCGATCCAGAAGGGGGCGCGGAAAGGCAAAAGCCTTGGGATCACCCTTGCGCGCCTCGGCCTCGACGGAGGGTCCGCCGGGCTGGGGCAGGGCCATCAGCTTCGCCGCCTTGTCGAAGGCCTCGCCCGGCGCGTCGTCGATCGTGCCGCCGAGCCGCGAGAAATCCTCCGGTCCTTTCGCGATCAGGAACTGGCAATGCCCACCGGAGACCAGCAGCATCAGATAGGGAAATGTCAGCCCATCGGTCAGGCGCGGGGTCAGCGCATGGCCCGCCAAGTGGTTCACGCCAACCAACGGCAGCCCCGCCCCGGCGGCGAGTCCCTTGGCGCACATCACGCCCGACATCACCCCGCCGATCAGCCCCGGTCCCGCCGTCACCGCGATGCCATCCAGCGCGTCGAGCCCAAGTCCGGCCTCTCCCAGCGCCTCTTCGACGCAGAGATCGAGCTTCTCGGCATGGGCGCGCGCGGCGATTTCGGGGACCACGCCGCCGAAGGCCGCATGCAGATCGGTCTGCCCGGCGACGACGCTCGAGAGGATCTCCGGCTGGCCATCCGTCAGGCGCACGATCGCCGCTGCCGTATCGTCGCAGCTCGATTCAAGCCCGAGAAAAGTCAGCGTATCGGTCATCGGGGCGCCTGTTGCGTGGGTTATCCAACGCAGGTAACACCGGGGAAGCGTTCGCACAATCCCGGGGCGGTGGATGGACAGCCAGCCTGAGAGACCGATTCTCCTCGTCACGCGACCCGCCGTCGCGGCAGAAGGATTCGTCGAGGCATTCCGCAACAGGTTTGGGCATGATTGGCCCGTCATCGTCTCTCCGCTCACGGAGATTGAGCCTCTGGACACGCCGATCCCCGAGTTTCAGACCGCAATCTTCACCTCGCAAAATGCCGTGGCCGCGTTCCGACGATTGGCTCAGGGACAGGGCCGCCGCGCCTATTGTGTGGGACAGCGCACGGCGCAGGCGGCACGCGAGGCCGGGTTCAATGCGATCGCCGGGCCGGGCGATGCGGAGGCGTTGAGCGAAATGATCGCGCAGCGGGAGCTCGGCGGAAAACTGCTGTTCCTGAGGGGAGAGCAGGTCGCCTTCGATCTCGAAAACCGGCTGAATTCCGCCGGAATAGAGACTGAATCTGCGATCATTTACCGCCAGGTCTCACGCCCGCTGAGCGATGATGCGCAGGCGGTTCTGCGCGCATCGCGCCCTGTATTAGTGCCGATTTTCTCGCCAAACGCGGCGGATCGCTTCCTAAATTCTTTGCCTGACGCGCCTAAGCCGCCGCTCTTTGTCGCAGCCATGAGCGAGGCAGTGGCGTCTCGCCTCAAAAGCGCTAGCTTGTGCCATCTGGAAGTTGCCCCGCATCCCGATGCGCAAGGGATGCTCGATGCGCTTGCCGTCTTGCTGCAAAGGCAAAAGGCGGGTTGAGCAGTCGCGGACTGACTTCTAAGTTGATGTGAGCGCGCAATTTGGTGCGGTAGTGGAGGGCTTAGACGATGGCGAAACGGACAACCGGGAAATCTTCCGATACGAGCAAGCCGGAAGACGCGAAATCGACGACCGAGTCCGAGACCAAATCCGACGCAACCTCTTCGCAAACCCCGAAGGATAGCAAGGCCGCCACGGCTCCAGAGGCGACGGATAAGTCGAGCGCGGCCGCGTCCAGCAAGCCCGCTACGGCATCGAAATCGAGCACGCCCGCGAAGCCGTCCTCCACGTCTACGCCAGCGACCAAAGCGGATACCTCCAAGAGTGCGAGCGGGACCGCCAAGCCGACCTCCACGCCGGCAACCAAAACGCAGACCGCTGCGAAATCCGATGCAGCACCGAAGTCCGGTTCTGCGACTGCGAAGGCTGAGACGACCTCGACCCCGGCCACGACCAGTGCAAAACCGGAGGTCGAGCCGAAGAAATCGCCCGCAAGCGGCACATCGGAAGATAAAGCGCAGGCCGCGAAGCCAGCGAGCGCCGCGACGACCAGCAGCACCGCGACCACCGACAAGACCCCGCCGAAAAGCGATACGGCAAAGGCGAGCACCTCGCCCCAGCCGGTGATCGAAAAGCGCGGCGGGTTCGGGTCCGCTTTCCTGGGCGGTGTGATTGCGGCTGTGATCGGGGCGGGCGTCGCGATCTGGGCGATCCCCAATCTGCCGCCGCAACTTTCCGGATTGCTGCCGACCGCACCGGCCCCGGTGGACGAGGCGGCCATTCAAGCCAAGCTCGATGACCAATCGAAGCAAATTGGCCAACTTTCCGAAGAGATTGCGACCCTGAAATCGTCGCAGCCGCCTGCGCCGGACCTGTCTGGCGTGCAAAGTGCGCTCGATCAGGTCAATGCGGAGATCCGGGCGAATAAATCCGCGCTGGAGGATCTGAAAACGCAGATCGCGTCGCTGCAGACCGACACTGGCGGCAGCGCGGCACAAGCCGAGATCGAAGCGGCCGCGAAAGCTGCCGAAGCCCGGATAAAAGAAGCCGAAGCGCAGGCGCAGAGCCTGAAATCGCAAAGCGAAGCGGCTGCCAAGGCGGCGATGACGCAGGCTGCGGCGGCGCGCGTGAAAGCGGCGTTGGATGCGGGCACCTCGCTCGATGCACCGCTGGCCGATCTGCGTGACGCGGGTGTCGAAATTCCGGCGGCGCTCAGTGGTGACATTCCGAGCCTTCAGTCGCTGCAATCGAGCTTCCCGGATGCCGCGCGGGCAGCGCTTCAGGCGGCGCGCCGCACCGAGACGGGTGGCTCGATCAGCGATCGCGTCGGCGCCTTCCTTCTGGCTCAGACCGGGGCACGCTCGGTCGCGCCGAAAGAGGGCGATAGCGCGGATGCGGTGCTGTCGCGGGCGCAGGCCGATGTCGACCGGGGGGCCTTGTCCGAGGCGCTCGACGAGATCGCGAAACTGCCCGACCCCGCGCAGGAGGCGATGTCCGACTGGGTGGACCAGGCGAAAGCACGGGTGGCTGCGCTCGGCGCGGCCAACCAGCTTGGCGCGACGCAATAAGGAGACGGACATGATCTGGTCATTCATCAAAATCGCGCTGTTTCTGATTGTCGTCGCCGCGGCGACCCTGGGCCTCGCGCATCTCGCCGAGATGACGGGCGGTCTGCGGATCACGACGCTCGGCATGGAATTCACCTTGGGCCCGCTGCAGGCGGTGATCGCCGCGATCATCCTCTTCATCGCGGTCTGGATCGTGATCCGGGTCGTCGGTCTGGTGGTCGCCTTCCTGCGCTTCCTCGCGGGCGACGAAACCGCGATCACCCGCTATTTCGACCGGCATCGCGAACGCAAAGGCTATCAGGCTCTGTCCGAAGGGCTGCTCGCAGCCGCGTCCGGCGAGGGCAAGCTCGCCATGTCGAAAGCGGCGAAGGCCGAGCGCTATCTGCAACGTCCGGAGCTGACCAACCTTCTCACCGCGCAGGCGGCGGAAGCCTCGGGCGACTCGAAGAAAGCGACCGAAGTTTACAAACGGCTCCTCGCCGATGACCGCACGCGGTTCGTGGGGATTCGCGGGCTGTTGCGCCAGAAGCTCGAAGAGGGCGATACCGAAACGGCGCTGAAGCTCGCGCAGAAAGCCTATGCGATCAAGCCGCGTCACCGTGAAGTTCAGGATACGCTTCTGGGTCTGCAGACCGAAACGGGCGACTGGAAAGGCGCGCGGGAGATTTTGCAGGCGAAGATGCGTCAGGGCGAATTGCCGCGTGACGTCCACAAGCGCCGCGATGCTGTCCTCGCGCTGCAAGAGGCCAAGGGCGTCTGGCAGGAAGGCGCGAGCGTCGAGGCGCGCGAAGCCGCGATTTCGGCCGCCAAAGCGTCGCCCGATCTGGTGCCTGCCGTCGTGATGGCGGCCCGCGCCTATATCGACAAGGGCAAGAAAGGCGCGGCGGAGCGCATTCTGCGCAAGGCTTGGGAAGTGCGGCCGCATCCGGATCTTGCGACCGCTTTCGCGGAGATCACCCCGGATGAGACGCCGGACGCACGGCTGAAGCGATTCTCGAAGCTGCTTTCGAGCCGTCCCGATCATGAGGAAACCCGCCTTCTGAAAGCCGAACTGAACATCGCGGCCGAAGATTTCCCGGCTGCGCGCCGGGCGCTGGGCGACCTCGTCGAGACACATCCGACGGCCCGGTCGTTGACGATCATGGCGGCGGTCGAGCGTGGCGAAGGGGCGGAGGATGTCGTCGTGCGCGGGTGGTTGGCCCGGGCCCTGACTGCACCGCGCGGTCCGCAATGGTGCTGCGACAAGTGTCAGAACATTCAGTCCGAATGGACGCCGATCTGCGACAATTGCGGTGGCTTCGACACGCTCAGCTGGCGCGAGCCGCAACAGGCGCAGTCGCCGCTGCCGCATGGGGCGGAGATGCTTCCCTTGATCGTGGGCAAGCCGAGTGCCGAAACCTCGCCCAAGAAAGAGGATGAAGCCGAAGACGCCCCCATTCAGGACGCGGAAATCGTCGATCCGCCGAAGGAGGAAGGCGAGGCTGCAAGCGCATCGAAGGAGACGCAAAGCGGAACTGCGACAGCTTGATCATTTTGGGGCTACACATCCCCGAAAGAGCATGGTAATCGCCCGCCACAGTGCCGGTGTAGCTCAGCTGGTAGAGCACGTCATTCGTAATGATGGGGTCGTAGGTTCGAGTCCTATCACCGGCACCACTTCCTGAAAGTTCAGGCGCAGAGGCGGAACCGCAAGGTTCCGCTTCGCTTGTTTCAGGGCAGTCGTTTTCGAGGCTTTAGGTCAATTCACGACAAATTCGGCATGCAACGCGCCCGCAGCATTGATGCTCTTGAGGATGTCGATCATGTCGCGCGGGCTGACGCCGAGCGCGTTGAGCCCCGCGACCAATTCCGATAGCGAGCTGCCCTGTGGGACTTCGGCCATGCGAATGCCTGGCTCTTCCGTGAGAGTCGCCTGCGATCTGGGGACGACGACCGTATCTCCTTGCGAAAACGGGTTGGGTTGCACCACGAGGGGGCTTTCTTCCACTTTGAGCGTCAGGTTCCCTTGGCTGACGGCCACGCGCGAGATCCGCACGTCGCGCCCCATGACGATCGTGCCCGAACGCTGGTCGACCACGACCCGGGCGCGCTGTTCCGGTTCGACACTGAGATTCTCTACCCGGCCGATCGCATGCGCGACCGAGCGCGCGCGGGTCTCGCGAATGTTCAAAGCAACTGTACCGCCGTCGAGCATTTCCGCGACGCGCCGGCCGTATTCGCGGTTAATGGCGGTTTCAATTCGGCTTGCAGTGGTGAAGTCGGGCGTGCGCAGCGCGAGGCGCACCGTATTGAGGTCGTTAATCTCGAAGGCGATTTCGCGCCCGACGCGTGCGCCCGACGGAATGTTTCCCGAGGTCGGAACGCCTTGAGTGACCGACGCAGCGTTTCCCTGTGCCACAGCGCCGCCGGCAATGATCGCGCCCTGCGCGACCGCATAGATCTCGCCATCTGCCGCTTTCAAAGGGGTCATCACGAGGGTGCCGCCAAGAAGGCTCTTGGCGTCACCAATTGCAGAGACTGTGATGTCGATTTGGCTTCCCGCGCGCGCGAAGGGTGGCAGGCTCGCCGTGATCATCACGGCGGCGACGTTCTTCGGTCGAAACTGTTCCCCGGTAACGTTAACGCCGAGCCGTTCGAGCATGTTCGACATGATCTCTTCGGTAAAGGGAGCGTTGCGCAACCCGTCACCCGTGCCGTTCAATCCAACGACCAGACCATAGCCGACGAGATCGTTCCCGCGCACTCCGTCGAATTCGACCAGATCCTTAATGCGGATCGGGGCGCAGAGAGCGATCTGCGGGAGGACAACGAGGGCAACTAGCAACCAGCGCCACATCACATGTAATCCGTCATCGAGAGGTTCGAGAGCCGACTTGTCAGAAGATAGAGCGTCTCGATCTGGGAGCGTACCGCATCAAGCGCGGTTGCCGAGTCGTACGGGTCGGCGCCGATGAGTTTCGTCCGTGCAATTTCAAGGCTGGCGCGTTCGCTATCGTTCCGTGTCGCGGCCGAGGCGACTTTGCCTTCGAACGAACCGACTTCCGCGGCGAGTTCGACAGTTGCGAGAGATCCCGAGTGAATTCTCTCACCCGCTTCCTTCGCAAGCGCACTTCGCTCGGCCAGGTCTCCGTCAAACAAACCCCGGTCCAAAAGCGTGCCTATGGCGTAGCCCTTGATCGCATCTTTGACGCGTGGGTCGATTGCGGTGACATTGATCGCGGCGGTTTCGCCCTCTGCGATGTGGAATTTTCCTCTGGCTTCGCCACCTTGATAGGAGGTTGCGCTGAAACCGCTTGGGTCGGCGAACCACGTATCGAGGGTGGCGAGAACATCCGTCGCATTCGTCGCCCCTGAAATCTCCGCAGACAGGGACGTGATAATCGTTTCGGCATCGGACAGCGGGGTCGTATCTCCTTGATCGCCCGCGAATATGTAGCGACCGACAGAATTCGTGTTGAGCGTTGCGATCAGCGCGTCGAACTTTTCGGCTGCCGACGCGACGGTCGCGTCGATCATGATCTTGCTGGAGGTGGTTGCGGCGGACATGAGGGCCGCACTGATGCCGTCGTCGAGGTTGCCGATCCGCTCGAGGCTGCGTTGCATCGCGTCTGCATATTGGCTCGCCTCGGTAGTGGCGAGGTCGAATGCGTCGAACAATCTCAGACTCCGATCGATCGCGGAGAGCGCGCCGAAGTCGCCGGATACGGCGGCGCCGAGATCGGATTTTATGCCAGACGTCACTTCTTGGGTAAGGGTCGCCAATTTCGTATCCAGCGCTGCATTGTGGCGTCGCATCTGGAAATTCAGCGCCATGTCTCCAACAGAGAGATAGTTCATCTCAAATCTCCAGAAGTTGTTTGATCAGTGCATCGACGGTTTGGATGACGCGTGCATTGGCGCTGTAGAGTTCTTCAATTTGCAGAAGTTTCTGCATTTCATGATCGGTATCGACGCCCTCAGCGAAGGCCTGCTCTTTCAATGTGTCGTAGCGGGTCTTTGCATAGGTTTGAGTCGCCTCGTTGCTTTGACGATCGCTCGTGACTTGGGACAAGAAGCTTGCGAAAAGCTCTGCGCTTGAATGAAGCGATGGGCCGAAACTCCCGGACGCGGGTGCGGACGCGGTCGTCAACGCTGAGGCGAATGCGAAAAGATTATCTGCATTGCTCACGGGGCCAGGGGTAGATGCGCCGAACCCGTCACGCAGCAGCGAGAGCGAGCCGCCTTGTTCAGGGTCCGCGAGCGGGTTGATGACGATCCGACCGGCGAGGCCTGTTTCGTTGAGCGGATCGAGCGGGCCTCCGCCATCTGTAAAGAGGCCGGCTGCGCCGCCACTGAGTGTTGGGTCGACCGCCGGGTCGCTGACCCTCTCGATCAGGTTGCGGGAGAGTGCGTCGATCTGAACCTGCAGGTTTGGAGCGAGCGTGTCACGGATGGCGAAGAGGGCGCCAAGCGTGCCGCCGCCGAAGAACCCGTCATCGTCACTTGAGACGGCGTTTCCGTTGAGCGTCAGGCCTGAGAGAACCCCTCCGTCATGGGTCATGTCTGGCGTTATGACTCCGCGCGCCGTGAACCCGATTTCCGCTGGGTTGCCTTCGAGAAGGACGGCACCGCCTGTGGTGAAGAGTGCGATCTGATCGTTTTCGCGCGGGACTTGGCGGGTGGGGACGATGCTGGAGATCCGGTCGACCAGCGTTTGACGCTGATCCTTGAGGGCATTGGTGTCATGGCCCGCGGCCTTTCCGGCCAGGATCGTTGCGTTGAGTTCATCGACCTGTGCCAGTGCGCTGTTCAAGGCGTCGACCTGCGTCGCGATTTTCCGGTCTGCGTCCATCCGGCTGTCCTGCAATTGTGCGGAGAGCGTATTCAGGTGCCCGGTAACCTCGCGGGCGGCGCTCAACACTGTGGACAGGCGGGCTTCGCTTTCTGGGCGGCTGCCAGCTTCGACGAGCGAGGCTTCGAACTCTGCGAATTTGGAGGATAAGGAACTCGCATCCTCCGGCGTGCCGATGCGAGCTTCGAAGGTTGAAAGAAAATCGCCTCGCAGCGATGCGTTTTGGGCGGCAGCATCGGAGAGGCGGAGATCGCTGCGGAGGGTTTCGTTGACGATGCGGTCGACGCTGAGCACGCGAACACCGGCACCTTGCTGGCCGACGACCTGCGCGCCGAGTGAAATCTCGCGCCGGGCGTAGCCATCGGTGAGCGCGTTGGCGGTATTGGAGGCCACGACCTCGGCCATGCGAGAGGCTGCGGTGAGGCCCGACAAGGCATTGGATAGCGTTTGCGAGATTCCCATTGCGACCTCCCGTCGCCGATCCGATTAGGATCAGCGTTTGATATTGGTGGTTTCCTGCAGCATCTCGTCGACCGTCTGGATCACCTTGGCGTTGGACGAGTAGGCGCGCTGCGTCTGGATGAGATTAGTCAGCTCCTCTGCAACATCGACCGTCGAGCCTTCGCGAGCGTAGCCTTCGATCGACCCGGTCGGGCCGTCACCGGCATTCCACAGGAAGAAAGAGCCGGAGTTCGAGGAGACTTCGAAAATCTGCTTGTCGAGCGCGATAAGGCCGTTCTGATTGGGTACATCGACGAGAGGAATCTGATAGACGGTGCGGATGAACCCGGTGTCGTAGGTGGCTTTGATATAGCCATCCTCATCGATCTCGACGGCCGTGAGATTGCCGACGGGTGAGCCATCCTTCGTGATCGACGTCGGAGAGAAACTGTCGGAGAGCTGCGTCAACCCGTTGGTGTCGCCAATCTTGCCGATGGTGACGCTTAGCGGACCGCCTGCGACGGAAAGATCGAGCGTGCCGGTCGAGGAATCATAGGTGCCGCCGGAGATGACACTGACCGAGGCGAGTGTGCCGCCGCTGCTACGGCTGTCGTCGAAGGTCAGGACGTAGCGCCCGATGACGCTTTCATCGGTCGCGGGGGTGCCCGGATCATCGACCGTGGCGCTGTCGCGAATGACCATGGACCACTCGTTCGAGGCGCCGCTGGCCGGAACCGTAGGTTCGAAGGTGATGTCGAGGGTTTCTGATGTTCCGAGATTTCCGAAATACTCGACAGAAAGCGGCAGCGTGTCACCAGCCGAGCCGGCTTCGGTATCGGTGGCGGGCAGGTTGACCCCGAGATTGAGCGTCGTCGTGGGGTCGCCGGCCGTCTGGTTGGCGTTGATCACCACCGGTTCCATCCCCGACATCGTGTCGCGCGCGAAGGTCGGGATGGTGCCATCGGCGCTGGCGGGCCAGCCGAGCAGAACAAGCCCGGGTTCGGTCATCAGGGTCCCGTCGACATCGGTGCGAAACGCGCCCGTCGTGGTCATCTTCAAAGGTTCGTCGCCCGTGGAGTTATCGAGCGCCACGGCCGTCATGACGGGCAGCATGCCACGCCCGGAAACCGCGATGTCGAGCGCGTTCGAGGTGGAGACCAGCGAGCCTCTCTCTTCGATGAGGCGACTCGTGGAGGCACGGACGCCGCCAGCCGAATAGGAGCCGGTCTTCGCCGCCTGATTGATCACCATGCTTTCGAATTCGGTGACGGCGCGCTTGTAGCCGTATGTACCCGAATTCGCGATATTGTCCGAGATCGTGGCAAGACGTGTGGCATTCGCGGCCAAGCCGGCCACGCCCGCATTGAGCGAGGAGGAAATGGACATGGATGCGCCTTTCTGCTGCTGCGTCCGAAGTTCATTCCTACCTTTGCGCCCGGGTGTTTAAGATCGCCCTAACAGGTCCGCCTTTTTCGGTCCGTGGTTACCGCTTCGCTAAGACGCGCCTTACCGGCCATTGCGCAGCACGATGACTTCGAGACGGTTGTTGCGCAGGTCCATCGCACGCTCGACCTTCGGCTTGCGATCGGCGAAGCCGCTGACGCGCTGCAGCCGATCGGGGGGGAAGCCGGCCTCGTCCAGCAATGTCCGCATCGCTTGGGCGCGTGCGGCGGAGAGCTCCCAGACCGGGTCATGGGCCAGCATTTTCGGGTAGGATCTCGTGTAGCCGTTGATCGCGACATTGTTCGAGACGAGCGAGAAGACCCCCGTCAGGATTTTCGCCAGATCGGGGAGAACCGGCTGCGGCTTCGCGGTGTCGCCGACGAAAAGCGGGGCGTCGGGCAGGTCGGAAATTTCGATGATCAGACCCTCGTCGGTCACGCGGGTCACGATATGACGCGCGAGCTGCTCGCTGACCATCGACTCGCCGCCGACGCCCATCAGAGCTTGCTCGATCGCGCGGGCCATCTCGTTCAAACGCGCGGTATCGTTGTCCTGCTTGTCCTCGGCGGAGTTTTCGCCGCGGGCCTGACGCTCTTCGGTCGGGCGTTGCGAGACGGCGCCGGTGCCGCTCTGAGCGATCTGGTCCTCGGAGAAGACGGAATCCCCGCCGAAAGCGCCTTCGCCGCCACCGGAGATGCGATTGATCGGGATCGTCGGATTGAAGTAATCCGCGATGCCCTTGCGCTGTTTCTCGGTTGTCGCGTTCAGCAACCACATCAGCATGAAGAAGGCCATCATCGCAGTGACGAAATCGGCATAGGCCACTTTCCACGCCCCACCGTGGTGCCCGTCGCCCGCGACGACCTTCTTACGCTTGATGATGATTGGCGCCGCGTTTTCGCGGTTGCTCATTCCACCACCTCTTTTCACCCAGCTCCGGTATAGTAGGTGCGTGTTAACAGGCGATTGACGGATAAAATGCGCGCTACCCGCGTCTTCCCTTGTCGTGGCGCGGCCAATCGCTAGATTTGGCAGATGAATGGGCACCCGAACACAATGATAGCTGACCCGGCCGACCTGATTGCCTGTCCGCAATGCGACGCGCTCTATCGCGCGACGCATCTGCCCGATGGCAAGCGGGCGACCTGTGTTCGCTGTGGAACGGTGCTGATCTCGCCGCGCGAGAGATCGTTTCTGCATGTCATCGCCTTCTCCTTCACCGGGATGATCCTGATGATCGGGGCAATCTTCTTTCCTTTCCTCGAGATTTCGACCCGCGGGCTGAGCCATGAGAGCTCTATCTTCGGCGTCGCGATGGCATTTTCCGACGGATGGATCGCGCCTCTGGCCTTCTTCGTGCTGTCGATGATCGTGGCGCTGCCGATCTTCCGCTTCGCTGCGCTGATCTACACGCTCTGGCCGCTCGCCAATGGCAAACCCGCCTGGAAACACGCCGCGACGATGTTCCGTCTCGCCGAGGAAAGCCAGCCCTGGGCGATGGCGGAGATCTTCATCATCGGCACGGCGGTGGCGCTGGTGAAACTTGGCGGTCTTGCCAAGGTGTCGCTCGGCCCCGCCTTCTGGGCTTTCTGCGTTCTCATCATCGTGATCGCGCTCAAGAACTCCTTTGTCAGCAAATGGACGATATGGGACGCGATCGAACGAAAATGAATGTGCTGACCGCCACCGATGCCGGCTTGATCGGCTGCACCCGCTGCGGTCGGGTCTGGACGCCTGACCATGCGCATTGCGAACGCTGCGGCGCGACGCTGCACAAGGTCGACAAGAGCGGGCTGCAGCGCGTCTGGGCGTGGTGGATCGCGGGGCTTATCTTCTACATTCCCGCCAATCTCTACCCGATGCTGGTCACGGCGACGCTGGGTCATGAGCAGAAAAACACCATCGTCGGCGGTGCGCTGGAGCTGTGGCGGCATCACAATTACGGCGTGGCGCTGATCATCTTCGCCGCCTCGGTGATGATCCCGATCGGGAAATTCATCGCCATCGCCTATCTCGCCCTCGCGGTCGGAAACGAGCGCCGCAAAGGCGGCCATCCGCATCTGCATCTCTACGAGGTGGTGGAATTCATCGGCCGCTGGTCGATGATCGACGTCTTTGTTGTCGCGATCCTCTCCGCACTGGTGCAGCTTGGCTTCGTGGCCTCGATCCATCCCGGCCCTGCCGCCGCGTCTTTCGCCCTCTCGGTTGCATTCACCATGCTATCCGCCCAAAGCTTCGACCCGCGCCTGATCTGGCGCGGCCCTGACAGAGTGAGTTCATGAACGACACCCCCGAGACCGGCCCGGCCGAGCTGGAAACCTCCAACGCTCCGCGTCCGATCTGGACGCGGCTTTCCGTCGTCTGGATCGTGCCGCTGATCGCCTTGCTGATCACGCTCGGCGTCGCATGGAAGACGGTCTCGGATCGCGGGATGCTCATCCATATCAACTTCAAGGATGCGACCGGGGTCGAGATCGGCACGCCGCTCAAGTTCCGTGATGTCGATGTCGGCAAGGTGGAGAGCGTCTCCTTCACCCCCGATCTGGAGCAGGTGCAGCTCGGCGTGCGCATCGACAACGAGGTTGCGCCGTTCGTCGATCAGGATGCGAAATTCTGGCTGGTCCGCCCCGAAGTGTCGGCGCGGGGCATTCAGAACCTCGGGACGGTGCTGTCGGGCACCTATATCGAGGGCTTCTGGAACAATAAGCCCAACGGCCAGCAGAGCATGTTTCAGGGTCTCGAAAAGCCGCCGATCTCCCCGGATCCGAGCAAGGGCACCATCATCGAGCTGCGCGCCAAGGATGCAGGCGGGATCGTCGATGGGGCGCCGGTGCTCTATCGCGGGCTGACGGTGGGCCATCTGCAAAACCTGCGGCTCGACGATGACTGGTCCGGCGTGATCGTGGACGCCTTCATCGAAGCCCCGTATAACAAACAGCTGACGACCCAGACCCGGTTCTGGGACACGTCGGGCTTCTCCGTGAAATTCGACACCTCCGGCCTCAGCCTCGACGTTCGTTCGCTCGCGACGCTGGTGCAGGGTGGGGTGGAGTTCGACACGTTCACCAGCGGTGGCGGGATCGTCGAGAATGAACACGCCTTCCGCCTCTATGACGGCAAGGACACGGCGGAAAACTCGGTCTTCCAATCCGACGTGGTCGATCCGCCGAAATACACGCTGCTCTTCGATGATCCCGTGCAGGGGCTCGAAGTCGGCTCGAAAGTGCAGTTCCGGGGCGTCGAGGCGGGCGAGGTTACCGCGCTCGCGATCAAGATCCGCAAGGACAGCACCGGTCAGAGCTACGCGCAGCAACAGCTGACGATCGCGCTGTCGCCGGACCGGCTCGGCCTGTCCCGCGACGCCGGGGAAGAGGCTGTGACCCAGTTCCTGCAGGGCGAGATTCAAAGCGGACTGAGAGCGCGGATCGCGAATATCGGACTTCTGGGCGGAACGACGGTGATTGAACTGACCGATGTGCCCGATCTGCCGGATGCCGAGATGAATCTCGACGCCAAACCCTATCCGACGCTTCCGACCGCGCCTGCGGCCGAGAACGATCTCTCGAAATCGGCGCAGGGCGTCTTCAAGCGGATCGAAGGGTTGCCGATCGAGGAGGTGATGAACTCCGCGATCCGCACGCTGGACTCGATTTCCGCCGTGGCCGAGAGCGAGGAAACTCGAAAAGTGCCGGGCGAGTTGTCCGGTCTGCTGGAGCAGCTCAAGACCTTCACGACCGAGCTGAACAAGAAGGATGCCGCGGATAAGACGGTGTCTGCGCTCGACCGGGTGACAGAGGCTGCGTCCTCCGTGCTCGAGGAAATCTCGGGTCTCGACGAGACGCTCGCCTCCGCAGATCGCGCCGCGACGGCCATCGCAGATATGCCGCTCAAGGATGTGGGCGATAAGCTCGACACGATCCTCGCCAGTATCGACCAGCTTCTGAACAAGCCCGGCACGCAGGACCTGCCGCAATCGCTCAACGACACGCTCGAGCAGACCGCGGCGATCCTGACCCAGCTGAAGGAGGCGAATGCTGCCGACAAGCTGAACCAGACGCTCGATGCGGCGCAGAGCGCAGCGGATTCGGTGTCGAAAGCCTCCGACCAGCTGCCGGAACTGACGCAGAAGCTGCAATCGCTCGTCGATCAGGCGCAGGCACTGGTGGCGACCTATGGGCGTGGCTCCAACTTCTCGAACGAAACCCTCAATACTTTGCGCGAACTGCGTCGGGCGATCTCGAATATCGGCTCGCTCGCGCGTATGATCGAACGCAATCCGCAGTCCTTCATTCTGGGCCGCTGACAGGAGATGACGATGAAAGCTCTGAGCCTGATCCCGCTATGCCTCCTGGGCCTCGCCGCCTGTTCCGATCCCGAGAGTATCGCGCGCTACCCGATCGACCCGCCCACCGCCGAGAAGGCGCTGCCGAACCGGTTGGGCCGGGCGGAGCTGCGCGAGGTGTCGCTGCCGCAATATGCGGGCGGGCAGGAGATCGCGTTCCAGACAGAGGACGGGGCGCTGCGGTCGAACCCGGACAATCTCTGGGCGGATGATCCGGCGCGGTCGGTGACGCTGGCGCTGGCGCGGCAAATCTCGTCCCTTTCCGGCGCGACGGTGATCTCCGAGCCGTGGCCGCTCGCCGATCCGCCCACGCGCAAGATCGAGGTGCGGATCGAGCAGATGCTGCCCGGTGCCGATGGGCAGCTGCATGTTTCGGGGGTCTATTTTGTGACGGCGAGTGGCTTTGAGAGCAGCGGCGACACAGTGCGGCGGTTCGATTTCACGGTGCCGATGGGCTCTCAGGACCCCCAAGCGCAAGCGATCGCCAAGGCGAATAGCACTGCGGTGACGATGCTCGCGCGGCAGATCGCTCAGCTGCGCTGATACGTCGAGAGTTTGATCAGCTGCGCTGATCGGGAAGGAAGCGCCCGAACTGACCGCCCGCGAAAAGCAGCGGATCGGTCCCGGTGCCTTTCACGAAGCGGGTGACGCGACCGATGATGATCGTGTGATCACCGCCGTCGTGGCGCGCCTCGGTCGTGCATTCGAACCGGGCGAGCGTGTCGTCGATCAGCGGAACGCCCGCCGCGTTCAGCCGGTAGGACAGACCGTCGAACCCTTCGCCGCGCTTGGTGAACCGCTTCGCCAGCGCCTCCTGATCGTAGCGCAGCACATGCACCGCGAAGGCGGGCGTAGCCGTGAAATGCGCATGTCGGAACGAGGAGCGCGCCGCCGACCACAGGATCAGCGCCGGATCGAGCGAGACCGAGGCGAAGCTGTTCACCGTCATCCCGACAGGCTCTGCCGCGTCTTCATGCGCGCAGGCGGTCACCACGGTCACGCCGGTCGCGAATTGCGCGAGCGCATCGCGCAAAAGCCGCGTATTCGCCGGGTCGGGCTGGTGGCCGTGGCCCTCGCTCTCGGCGCGGCCCATTGCGGCTTCGATATCGTCGCTTTCGCGCATCGGCTCTCCTTTGCGCTCACACATAATCGTGCAGGCGGGGAGAGCAAGGCTCAGCGTTCCAATCCGATGAGCTTATCGAGAGAAAGCCGCCCGGGGCCCTTCATCAGAACCGTCAGAAGCGCGATGGCCCAAAGCCCATGCGTGACCCATGCGCCGGGATAGACGAAGACCTGGATCACCAGCGTCATCGCCAGAAGCGCCAGCGCCGCAAGGCGGCTGCCAAGGCCGAAGATCAGCAGCAATGGGAAGAAATGCTCCGCGAAGGTTGCGAGCACCGCCGCCCATTCATGCGGAATGAGGGGCAGGTCGTATTCGTATTGAAAGAGGGTGAATGTGGAGTCCTTGATCATGAACCCCTCCACCTTGGTCCGCCCGGACATCCAGAACACCATCGCCGGAAAGAGCCGCGCTCCGATCAGAACAATCTCCTCCGGGAAGCTCTGGGCTATATCGGAAAACCGATGATACAGCCGGAATAGACCCTGTTTTGGCGTTTTCATCTCGATCGTATCGGTCATGACTCGTCTCCTGTTTCAATGCCCGCGCCGACGATCAGCGCATTTTCCACCAGCAGCAGAAGCGCTGCGTTGAGGTCAAAATCCGCTCCCGCCCGGTCCTGTGCGCGGGCGACGGTTTCGCCTGCACAGAGGGCCGAGACGAAGCGGCCGGTCGAGCTGCGAATGACGGACGTGATCACATGAGAAATCCCGCGCCGCGCAGTCAGCAGCGTCTCCGGTCTCCACTCCTTCGCCCGCGGTGGAGCGGGACCGCCCGGTTGTTGCGAGGCCCAGATCGAACCGGCGGGGGTCAGCAGCTGAAGAACCTGCACCGACGGATGCAGATCGAGGCACAGGTGAGCACCCGCGCGTGTGGCTGTCTCTTGTAGGCGTGCCGGCGCAATAGGCTCTGAATCCGCAGCGTGATAGGCCCGGCTGCGCGCCCATTCGATGCGGGCGACGTCGGGCAAATAGCTCAGCGATTGCAGCGAAGGTTCATCCGCCAGATAGGCCGGAAACGCGCCGCCCCATTCGGTCAGGACGGGCGTGCGCGGCGGGTACTCGGCGATATAGGCCCGGGCGAGCCCCCGGAAGCAATCCGCGCCAAGAAGCCGTTCGATCGCCGGAAAATGCCGCGCGAGGGCCTGTGTCAGCCCATGCGCCACGTTGTTGCGATAAACGTCGAAGCGGCGCTCGATCTCGGCCGGATCTTGGGCGGTGGCGTTTTGCGGCGCGGGCCCTCCGGCCAGGCCCTCGCGGAAACCGCGGGCGAAGTCACGATGCGAGGGCATGGTGGTCACCCGACAGGATCATGGACGCGCGCTTGGCCTCGGCCATCAAGGTGGTGAAGTCCGGCACATCATTGTCCCATTCGATAAGGCTCGGCAGCGGCCCGGTTTTAGAGACTGTTTCAGCGTAAAGCGCCCAAACTGGCTCCGCGACTTCGCGCCCGTGGCTGTCGATCAGCAGGGGCCCGGAGGGCAGCTCTTCCTCTTCATGACCAGCCAGATGGACCTCGCCGACACGGTTCAGCGGGAACGCCTCGAGATAGGGGCGCGGATCCTGTCGGTGGTTCACGCAGGACACGAAGACATTGTTCACATCGAGCAGCAATCCGCAGCCGGTTCGCGTGCTGATCTCGGTCAGGAATTCGGTCTCGGGAATGTCGGAATCGTCAAACAGCACATAGGTCGCCGGATTCTCCAGCAGCATCCGGCGGCCGAGATGCTCCTGCACCTCATCGACGTGATCGCAGATCAGCGACAGCGTTTCCGCCGTGTAGGGCAGGGGCAGCAGATCATGCATCCAGACGCCGCCATGGCTTGCCCAGGCAAGGTGCTCCGAGAAGCTCTCAGGGTCGTATCGGTCGCACAGCAGCTTGAGCCGCGCGAGGTGGTTGCGATCCAGCGGATCGGGCCCACCGATCGAGAGGCCCACGCCATGCACCGACAGCGCATAATCCGCGCGCAACCGTTCCAGCATCGCATGCGGCATGCCGCCCGCGCCCATGTAGTTTTCCGCGTGGATTTCGAAGAAACCGAGATCGGGTTTCGTCTCTGTTATGGCGGGAAAATGCTCTGGCTTGAAGCCGAGGCCCGCTTTGCGTGGCAGTGTCATGGCAGCCTCCATCGGTGAGGAAACGGGGCGCGCGCAGTCCGCACGCCCCGCTTGGGGTCACATCTCCTTGGGTTCGAGCGAGCCCATGCCGTGCGGCGTCTCGATCTCGGTGCAGGTGCCCGCCGGGACGAGTTTCCAGGCGTTGCCCTGATAGTCCATCGTCGCGGTGCCGGCGCAGGTGGTGCCGGGCCCGGCGGCGCAATCGTTCTGCCCGGCCATCGCGACGCCGTAGCATTTCTCCATCGCCTGATCTTCGGCATGGGCGGCGCTGGCCAGCCCCATCGCGCAGGTCAGAGCGGTTGCAAAGCCAAGGGTGGTTTCGGTCTTCATGGTAGTCTCCTGATTGGTTGGGACCGTTGCGGTCCTGATCACCCTTCGCGTCAGGTCACGGCCGCGTTACGCCGATCACGCCAGCGTGAACGAAAAAAGTTTTTCGCTCTGGCTGTAACGAAGGCATATTCGCGAACGAAAGGATGGCGATGATGCATGATCGGCGGGCAGATTGGTCGCAGCTCCTGCGGGCTGCGAATGCGGGCGACAAGCGCGCCTACGGTCTGTTCCTGCAGGCCGTTACCCCGGTGTTGCGGTCTGTCGTGCGGGCACGCGGTGCAGGGCTGTCCGAAGCCGATTGCGAGGATGTCGTGCAGGAGGTCTTGCTCGCCATCCATCTGAAGCGTCACACGTGGCGCGAGGATGAGCCGGCTGCGCCGTGGTGCTACGCGATCGCCCGGCACAAGGTGGTCGACGCCTTTCGGAAGCGGGGGCGACGTATCCATCTTCCGGTGGAGGATTTCGCCGAGATGCTGCCCGCCGCTCCAGAGGCCGATCCCACGGAAAAGGCCGATATAGAGACGTTTTTGACCCATCTCGAGCCCCGCGCCGCGCAGCTGGTGCGTGCTATCGGGCTCGAAGGGAAAAGCATCGCGGAAACTGGCGATGCGTTAGATATGAGTGAGGGAGCGGTGCGCGTGATGCTGCATCGTTCGTTGAAAAAACTGGCCGCGCTTCGCGAGAGGCTGATCGAGATATGAAAACCGAAGACCTGATATCCGTATTGCAACAAGACACGTTGCCCGATCCGCGCCCGAAGCAGGTGCTTGGCCGCTGGCTTGTGCCGGCGCTTCTGCTGACTGCGCTGTTCGTGATTTCGGTCTATGGGCTGCGTTTTCCGCTGCAACAGACCCTTATGACGCCGGAAATCGCCCCGAAATTCTACCTGCCGCTGGTCCTGGCCGTGCTTGTGACCCCGATGGCGGTGCGCTTGGGGCGGCCCACGGCGAAGGTTTCGACCGGGTGGCTCTGGATTTTCCCGGTGATCGGGGCGGCGCTTTTGGCCTATGCTTTCCTGACCACGCCCGAGGGTCAGCGCATGTCGGATTTCGAGGGCGAAACGATCCTGCCCTGCCTGATTTCCGTGCCGATGCTGTCCCTCCCGGCGCTGGGCGCGCTTCTTGTCAGCTTGCGCAAAGGGGCGGTGACGCGCCCGGCCCGGGCCGGGGCGCTGGCGGGGCTTGCCGCCGGAGGCATGGGCACCGCGATCTATGCCCTGCACTGTACCGAGGACAGCCCGCTGTTCTACGTCACCTGGTACGGGGCCGGGATCGTCGTGGTGATGCTCGTGGGGGCTCTGATCGGGACGCGCGTGCTGCGCTGGTAGACCCTAATCCGGCCAGAACGCCAGATTTTCGATGAATTTCTCATGCAGGGTCGGGTTGGCGACGACCAGCCCGCTCGATTGTGGCGGGGAGCGGTTGAACCGCAGCGCGCGGCCGTTGCGATCCGTTGCCAGAAGCCCTGCGCGTTGCGCGATCAGGCTCGCCGCGGCGATATCCCACTCCCATGCCGGACGCAGCGAAATTGTCGCATCGAACTGCCCTTCCGCCACCAGACAAAGCCGCCATGCCAGCGAGGAGCGGAAATGGCGCTGGTAATCCGGCAGGCCGTGGCGCCAGAAGCTCGGATTCTCCGAGAGTTTCGAGGTCAGCACCGTCGCACCGGACAGCGCCTCTTGCATGCCGGGGCGCAGGGGCTCGCCGTTCAGGCAGGCCGGACCGTCGATCGTCGCGGAATAGGTGAGATCGTGAACCGGCAGATGCACCACACCCGCAATGACCGCGCCGTCGCGCACCACGGCGAGCGCGTGGGCGAAGCCGCCATCATGGGCAAGGAAGGCGCGCGTGCCGTCGATCGGATCGACGATGAAGGTCGAGCGCGCCTCGAGACGCGCCGGATCGTCGGTGCTTTCCTCCGACAGCCAGCCGTAATCGGGCCGGGCGCCGCGCAGGCGCTCTTCCAGCAACGCGTTCACCGCCAGATCGGCCTCCGAGACCGGACCGGCCCCGTCGCCTTTGTCCCAGGCTTCGGGCGCCTTTTTCCAGTAAGTCAGGGCGAGCGCACCAGCCTCTTTCGCGGTCTCGATGAGAAGGGGAAGATCAGTCTCCGGCAAGCGTCAT
The DNA here is from genome assembly GCF_058105145.1 of Thioclava sp. ISO4. NCBI lineage: Bacteria > Pseudomonadati > Pseudomonadota > Alphaproteobacteria > Rhodobacterales > Paracoccaceae > Thioclava > Thioclava sp. ISO4. Next base: position 538,388 of record NZ_CM176571.1, on the reverse strand, counting down.
CCCTTCGAGGAGAAGCGAGGGCACGATATGGCTCAGATGCCTCCGCGCGTCATTCGCGGGCCGGATGCTGCGGAGCATATCGCGCAGGTTGCCCGCGATTGTGCATTCATTGACCGGATAGACCGGCTCGCCGTTTTCCACCCAATAGCCCGAGGCCCCGCGCGAATAATCGCCCGTATTGGGGTTGATCGTGGCCCCGATGAAAGAGGTCACGAGAAGCCCGGTGCCCATCTCGGCCATCAGGTCCTCGCGCGTCTTGTCGCCCTGCGTCAGGGTCACGTTGCCGATGCCGGGCGAGGGCGGCGAAGAGGTGCCGCGGCTGGCATTCGCGGTCGATTGCAGCCCCAGCTTGCGCGCGCAGGCGAGGTCCAGCGTCCAGCTTTTGAGCACGCCATTCTCGACGATGGCGCGGCGCGCGGTGGCCAGACCCTCGGCGTCGAAGGGGCGCGAGCCGGAGACGCGCTTGCGATGCGGCTCCTCGATCAGAGACAGGCCTTCGGGCAGAACTTGTTCGTCCAATGCGTCGCGCAGCCACGAAGCCCCACGGCAGATCGCCTGCCCGTTCACCGCCGACAGAAGATGCCCGATCAGACTGCCCGAGACACGCTCGTCGATCAGCACCGGATAGGCACCGGTTTTCGGGCGGCGCGGATTGGCGCGGGCGGCGGCGCGTTCGCCCGCCAGACGTCCGATTTCCTGCGCGCTGGGCAAATCGGACTGGAAGATGCGGCTCTCGGCGGCCCAGTCCCGCTCCATCCCCAGCCCCTCGCCGGAAATCGCGACGGCCGAGACGACGCGCGAGCTGCGATCATAGCCGCCCGCGAAGCCGTTGGAGGCCGCGACATGGACGCGCCGATAGGAATAGGCGGCGGAGGCGGATTGCACCTGGGTGACGCCGTCGACGCCGAGCGCTGCGGCCTCGGCCTCGAGCGCGTCACTTTGCAGCGCCTCGGCGGAGGGCTCGGCGCTCGGATCGGCCAACTCCATCCCGTCCGCATCGCGGCGGTCGGTCAGTTGCGACGGATCGGCGAGACCGATGAACGGATCTTCCGGCGCTTCGCGGGCCATCGCGATCGCGCGCTGCGCCATTTCCTCGAAGGTGCGGGTGGAAATATCGGAGGCGGAGACGCAGGCCTGTTTTCCGCCAAGAAGGACACGCAGCCCGATCTCGACGCCCTCCGACCGCTCGGCCTGTTCAAGACGGCCTTCGCGGACATCGATCGCAACCGAGCGCCCATCGACCGCAATGGCATCGGCGGCAGGCGCACCCGCGCGCTTCGCAGCCTCGAGCAGCGACTGGGTCAGATCGGAGAGAGAGGGCTTGGTCATTTCCACCTCGTGAGAAAAACGAAAGCCGCCCGGAGACCCGGACGGCTTCTCGCCGTGGGTTTCAGTCTTTACTGGACGCGTTGGCCGTTGACGAGGATTTCCCCGCCATCCTTGAACTCGACCTGCGACTCGTAGGCATCGTCGCCCGTGGGCTTGGCGTAGAGGCCGAGCATCATCCGCCCGAACATGATCTGATCCTGCGGCACGAGCCCCATCGCGACCAGCTTGTCCATCAGGGCATTCGCCCCGGTCAGCGTCAGGTCGATCTTGCCCGTGGGCATCGGCATCGGCCCGCCATTCTTCAGCTCGAGCGCGCCGTTGCCGTTCAGATCGGCGCCGACCATCGACAGCTTGATGTTGTTGATATCGACGGTGTCGACCTGCATCGGTGGTGCGTCCATCGCGGCGGCGGCCGGGCTGAACAGGTCCTCGGAGAGCTTCATCTTGCCCGAGAGGTCGACCTGCAGCGTTGCCGGGTCATGCGGCAGATCGCCATTCGGGTCGAACATGGCCCAGATATTGTCGGAGACCGTGACGCCGTTGAAGCCAAGCTTCGCCTTGTAATCCTGCGCCTCATCCGATTTCGCGACCGGCATCGCGAAACTCGCGTCCGACGACTGAATATCCGCGGTGATCGGGAAGGGCAGTTCGGGCGTCGTCATCTCGATATGGCTGGACTTGCTCTGGCCACCGAGGGACAGGCCGTCCTTCGACATCGCGATATCGAGCTTGCCGCCCTGATCGGTCGTCTTCTGATCGACCTTGCCGTCGGGACTGTCAGCGGTCGTCGTCCAGTTCGAGCTGGCATAGGTCATGCTCAGATCGAGGTTCGCCCCGGCGTTGAGCGCCTCGTCGAGTTTCTCGGAGTCGATGCCTTTGGGCATCGCGAAACTTCCTTCATAGGCGAGGTCGTTCATCTGGCCGTTCATGTTGAACGTGCCGCTGCCCTCGGGATCGGCGCCCGACGCGGTCAGGTCGAGCGTGCCGATGGACATCTTGGAGTCGACCGAATGCATGTCGCCGTCGACGACGTGGTAATTGCCCTTGGTGTTCTCCAGCGAGAAGTACATTTTGACCGGTACGTCCTGCCCCTCGGCAGTGACGGTCTGGTCGAGATCCATCGTCAGTTTCGGCGCGTCGATATCGTAGGTCAGGTCGCCCGGCGACCCGGAGACGATGACCTTGCTGTCCGTCTGGGTCATCGTCATCTTCATGGCGATGTCCGAGGTGTCGGTGCCCGGCTTGCCGGTCATGTCGCCGGTCATCGTCTCGGGGAAGGTCGTCTCCACCGTGCCGTCGCCGCGATCACGCAGCTTCAGTTCCGGCACGTCGAGCGTGAGGCTCATATTGTCGACATTGCGCACCATCTTCACGTCGGAGACGGTGAGCGTGTCGCCCTCTCGGTTCTGACCGCCGACCATCACCTCGTAGCCGTAGGTCTGGTATTCGGATTGCCACGCCTGCCAGACCTGCTCTGCGGTGACATCCGCGAAAGAGGCCGTGGTGGACAGCAGCGAAACCACAACGGCGCCGGAACCGACGGTTTTGAGCCATGCCATGAGAGGGGTACCTTTCCACTGAGAACCAAGTCGCGGCCATCCTCCTTTGGGTCAGGCCGATGGTCAAGCCTTCCCGGGGCTGCTAGACGGGTTTCACGGGAGTTGTGAGGAGGTTGGGAATGATCCGCCACGAGATCGAAAACGGGCTGTGGCGCGTGACCATAGACCGGCCTGAAAAAGCCAACTCGCTGACTGGCGCGATGCTGGGCGAGATCGCCGATCTGGCCGAGCGCGCGGGGCGCGAAGAGGCGCGGGCTTTCGTGCTGAGCGGGAATGGCAAGGTCTTCTCCGCCGGGGCCGATCTGGACGAGGCGAAATCCGGCACGCTGGCGACCGATCCGGTCTGGGAGCGGCTTTCGGGCGCGATCGCGGCGCTGCCCTGCCTGACGATCGCGGCGCTCAACGGCACGCTGGCCGGGGGCGCGATGGGCATGGCGCTGGCCTGCGATCTGCGCATCGCCGTGCCGGGCGCGAAGTTCTTCTATCCGGTGATGAAGCTCGGCTTCCTGCCACAGCCCTCGGACCCCGCGCGCATGGTCGCGTTGGTGGGGCCTGCGCGGGCGAAGATGATCCTGATGGCGGGACAGAAGATCGAGGCCGAAGAGGCGCTGAGCTGGGGGCTGATCGACCGGATCGTGCCGCGCGAGGCGCTGGAAGAGACGGTCGAGATGCTGGCAGCCGATGCGCTGGGCGCGCGGGCTGCGCATGTCGCCGGGATCAAGGCGCTGATCCGCTAAAGCGAACGGCCCGGACAAGCCGGGCCGTGGGTCGTCGTCAGATGCGCGAGGCGCTCGCGATCAGGCGTAGACGCTTTCTTTGCCGAAATGCTTGGTAAGCATGTAATAAATCACGGCGCGATATTTGTTGCGCTCGGAATGGCCGTAGGTCTCGATGACGCTGTCGATCGCATCCATCAGCGCCGGGCTGTCCGAGAGGCCGAGTTTCTTGATGAGGAAATTGTTTTTCACGGTTTCCAGTTCGGCCTTGTCCGTCGCCGCCACGGTCGAGGCATCCGCATCGTAAATCGAGGGGCCGCAGCCGATCGTTACCTTGGTCAGAAGATCCATGTCCGGGGTCATGCCGCATTTGGATTTCAGATCCTCGGCGTATTTCTCAATCAGCTCGTCTCTTTTACCCATGTGTCCTACCTATCAGGTTGCTCTGCCCAGAAATGAAGGCAGGCGCAGGGTAAGCCGAGATGGTGAAATTACAAAGCGTAAATCCCGGGACCTCTCGCGCCTCAACCGCCGCCGCGACAGGAGACGCATTGCGTGAAGGTCGGGTCGAGTTCGAGACGCCTCTCGGGGATCGGCTCGCCGCAGCTGTCACAATAGCCAAATTCGTCCTCCGCGATGCGCTGGAGCGCGGCCTCTATCGCCGTGATCCGGTGCTGACGGCGGCCATCGACCGCATTGGCCATCGCCTGGTTCTGCAGCGCATCCATACGCGACAGCCGCCCGACGCTTTGCTGGTCTAGCTCGACGGGTTTGCGGGTCTGCGCGGTGTCCTGCGACGCGCTGCGCAGCTCTGTCAGCTCCGCCTCCAATTGCGGTTTGAACCGCGCGGCAAGGTCTTCGGGTGTCATCGCTCTCCTCCTGTCATGAGGAAAACCGATCATGGCCTGCGTTGCACGTAAAAAGGCCGCACCCGAAGGCGCGGCCTTTGAAATCGCGATGCGATCCGGTCAGTAGCGGTAATGCTCGGGCTTGAACGGCCCTTCCACCGTGACGCCGATATACTCCGCCTGATCGGGCTTGAGTTGGGTCAGCTTCACGCCGATCCGCTCCAGATGCAGACGGGCGACCTTTTCGTCGAGATGCTTCGGCAGGATGTAGACGCCCGGCGCATAATCGTCGCCTTTGGTCCACAGTTCGATCTGCGCCAGAACCTGATTGGTGAACGACGCCGACATCACGAAGCTCGGGTGGCCGGTCGCATTGCCGAGGTTCAGCAGGCGGCCTTCCGACAGCAGAATGATGCGCGAGCCCGAGGGCATCTCGATCATGTCCACCTGATCCTTGATGTTGGTCCATTTGTGGTTCTTCAGGTTCGCGACCTGAATTTCATTGTCGAAATGGCCGATGTTCCCGACGATCGCCATGTCCTTCATCTCGCGCATATGCTCGATCCGGATGACATCCTTGTTGCCGGTAGTGGTGATGAAGATGTCGGCGCTGTCGACGACGTCTTCCAGCACGACGACCTCGAACCCGTCCATCGCGGCTTGCAGCGCGCAGATCGGATCGACTTCGGTGACCTTCACGCGGGCGCCCGCGCCACGCAGCGACGCGGCGGAGCCTTTGCCCACATCGCCATAGCCGCAGACGACGGCGACCTTGCCGGCCATCATCGTGTCGGTCGCGCGGCGGATGCCGTCCACGAGGCTCTCTTTACAGCCGTATTTGTTGTCGAATTTCGACTTGGTGACGGAGTCGTTCACGTTGATCGCCGGGAAGGGCAGCAGGCCCTTCTTGTGCAGATCGTAAAGGCGATGCACGCCGGTGGTGGTCTCTTCCGAGACGCCCTTGATCGCGTCGCGCTGCTTGGTGAACCAGCCGGGGCTTTCCTTCATGCGCTTCTTGATCTGGGCGAACAGCGCCTCTTCCTCTTCCGAGGTGGGCACTTCGATCAGGTCGGGCTCGCCGTTTTCGACGCGCGCGCCGAGAAGAATATAGAGCGTCGCATCCCCGCCATCGTCGAGGATCATGTTGCAGGTACCTTCCTCGAACTGGAAGATCTGGTCGGTATAGGACCAGTATTCCGCGAGCGTCTCGCCCTTGATGGCGAAGACGGGCGTGCCGCCAGCGGCGATCGCCGCGGCCGCGTGATCCTGCGTCGAGAAGATGTTGCACGAGGCCCAACGCACATCGGCGCCGAGCGCCTTGAGCGTTTCGATCAACACGGCGGTCTGCACGGTCATGTGCAGCGACCCCGCGATGCGCGCGCCTTTCAGAGGCTTGCTTTCACCGAATTCCGTGCGGCAGGCCATCAGGCCCGGCATTTCGGTTTCGGCGATGTCGAGCTCCTTGCGGCCATAGTCGGCCAGAGCGATATCCTTGATGACGTAATCGGCCATGCGTGGCTCCCAATCTGAATTTGGAAGCTATGTAGCACCGGGACCGTAAAGCGGCAATGAAGGCCGATCACGATCAGGTTGCGGGAAGAATTCCTTCACGATGCAGCAGCGCCACCGGGTTGTTGCCACGCTTCCAGTCGGTGCCCGAGGACACGATGCAGGAGACGTTGTCGGCACGGGTGTAGACCGCGGTCCAGGTGCCCATGATGCTCGACGCGTAAAGCTCGACCTTCCGATGGTCGCCAAGCTGTTTCGTCATCGCGGGCTTCTCCGCGAAGTCGTGATTGAGCGAGTCCACGAGCTTCGCGCGGTTGTCGCAATAGGGCTGATCGGGGCTTTGCGCCTCGCCGATCGCGGTGACGTCGTCGAATGCGGACAGATCGCCATAAGGAATCTCGGACGGAATATTCTCCATCGGGCGACCGTCGCCCTCATAGCCATCCAGCATGACCTGCCGCGCCGATTCAGCTTGCGGGGCCGGTTGCACAGCCTCGTCGCTGCGTACGGCGGCGATGGCGATGGTAGCGGGGATCGAGATAATCGCGATCCCGGCGGCAAAGAACGTAGTTTTCGAGGTCTGCATTTTGGCGTCCCCTTTTTCTCTCCGTGTCAACCCAAGAACACACTCCGCGCGAAAATGTTCCTCAATCTGTGGCGTTTACAGCTGCAATGGCTTTGGCTAGTCACAGATACGCGCTGCATGAGAGGGGCGAATGGAGATCAATCTGGCCTGTTCGAAACCTGCGCAGCACCGCTCTGCGATCGCGTTTTGCTGCGATGACGCTTACCTGCCTTATGCCGCGCATGCGGCGGGACAGATCGCGCAGCTCCACCCGGATCGGGATTTCGATATCTGCATCGTCTGCGCCGAGCCGGTTACACTTCCGGCGTCGCTCGACGGGTTGAACCTGCGGCTGTGCAGTTTCGATCCCGACGTGATATTTTCGGAGTTCTCGACGGATCGGGGACGCAGTTCGGCCATGTATATGCGCCTCATGCTGCCGAAGATTTTCTCGGATGATTATGATCGCATTCTCTATCTGGATGCCGATATTCACGTGGAAAGCGGCGATCTCTCGCGGCTGCTGACGGTCGACCTCGGGGAGAAGCCGGTCGGGGCGGTGCGGGATAATCCGCAATGGCGGACGCCGTCGCGGATGCCGGAGGATTTCAAGGATTTCGATCTCGCCAATGCCGCCTATTTCAATTCAGGCGTGCTGCTGATCGACGTAGCGAACTGGAATGCCCAAGGTATTCTCGACGCGGCGCTGAGCTTTGGGGAAAAGAACGGTGCCCGCCTGCGCCGCAACGATCAGACGCTTCTCAATTGCGTTCTGTATCGCAACTGGGCGGAGCTCAGCCCGATGTGGAACTGGCAATATACCCCGGCCTCGCGGCTGCATGAGGCGATGGTCAGCGCGCATATCGTGCATTTCATCGGCCCGTCGAAACCGTGGAAAGCGCGACCGGAAACCCTGCCGCCGCGCTTTGCGCGGGGTTTGCGCCATTTCTGCGCCGCGCATTTCCCGGAACGCCGCTTCGATATTCCCGACGGCCCCGGACCGGGCAGCAAGCTGATGACGAAAATGCTCGTCCGGCACCTCATCAACAGAAACAAAATGGCGCGTTATCTCGCGCGCTTTCCCGACGACTATACGGTGATCACATGAAACGCGCTTGGCAAAGGATGCTTTCGGGGCGCAGGCTCGACCTGCTGGACCCGACGCCCGTCGATATCGAGATCGAGGATATCGCGCATGGTCTGGCTTTCGTCGCGCGCTGGAACGGGCAGACTTTCGGCGACTGGCCCTATTCCGTGGCCGAGCATTCGCTGCTGGTGGAACAGATTTTCTGCCATCAGAATCCGAAAATCGCCGCGAAATGGAAATTGGCGGCGCTTTTGCACGATGCGCCGGAATATGTGCTGGGCGATATGATCAGCCCGGTGAAGGCGGCGATTGGCGAAGGCTATGGCACGCTCGATGATCGGCTGATCGCGGCGGTGCACATACGCTTTGGTCTACCCGCAGCGCTCCCGGTGCGAATCAAGCGCGCGATCAAAAAGGCGGATATCGTCTCGGCGCGGTTGGAAGCCGAACAGATCGCCGGGTTTTCCAAGGTTGAGGCCGACAAGGTTTTCGGAAAGCTCGCGCCCGAATATGCCGAAACCTTTAAAATCCATCTGCGGCCGCCCTCGGAAGTGCGAGCGGATTATACCGCACGCCACGAAGCGCTTTTGGCAGAACTGTAATACGAGTGTCTGCCATTTCGGCAGGCACTCGTATTCAAAAATACTTATCTGTTTCTCAGATCTTCAGATCGTCGAGCGATTTGCCATTATCAAGCGCGGCTTGAACCCAGCGCGGCTTGCGGCCACGGCCGGTCCAGGTTTCGCTGGCATTGTCGGGATTGGCATATTTCGGCGGCACGGTGCGGCGCGGCTTGGCCGAGCCCGACCCGGTCAGTTCTGCCAACGAATAGCCCATATCGCGGGCCGCGCGCTCAAGCTGATCGATCGCTTCTTTCTTCTTGCGATCCTCGTAGCCGGAAATCGCCTTGTCGACTTGCTTGCGAAGAGCTTTCAGCTCGTCGAGGGACATATCATCGAGATTCATTTTTAATGCTCCGAATTGGATATTCGGAGCATTAAATAGAAACCTTAAATATTTAACAACCTAACCATAACGTCAGCGAGGGCTTCTCTTAGCCAAAATCCGCTGAAGGGTCCGGCGATGCATATTCAGGCGGCGCGCGGTTTCCGAGACATTCCGGTCGCAAAGTTCGTACACCCGTTGAATATGTTCCCAGCGCACGCGATCCGCGCTCATCGGGTTTTCCGGCGGCGGCGGGGCGACTTCGCCTTTCGCCAATAGCGCATTTGTGACGTCGGTGGCATCGGCGGGTTTCGCGATATAATCGGTCGCGCCCATTTTCACGGCGGCCACGGCGGTCGCGATGGCCCCATATCCGGTCAGCACGACGATCCGCGCATCGGCGCGCTTTTCGCGCAGCGCCTCGACCACGTCGAGCCCGTTGCCATCCTCGAGCCGCAGGTCGATCACCGCATAGGCGGGCGGGTTCGATTGCACGATCGCGCGGCCTGCGGCGACGGTTTCGGCCGTCTGGGTCTCGAAGCCGCGTTTCTCCATCGCGCGGGCCAGCCGCGTGAGAAACGGCAGATCATCATCGACGATCAGAAGCGATTTGTCCGACCCGATATCGGCGCTGACGTCTTCAGCCATTATCGTAACTCCCTCTCGCCGAGTTTGACGCTTGGATTTGTTTTAAGCTGTTGCGCCTGCTCGGTCAATTTCCGGCTGCGCCGTCGGGATTGGCCTTTTTCCACGCATCGACGAAACAGGAGACGCTATCGGCCATCTGCTCGGGCGTGGTGTCGCGGTTGTAGTATTCCGCGAAGCCGGTGTCCGGGAAGACGAGATAGCTTTGGGTCGAGTGATCGATCAGCGTGTAGGGATCGCCCGGATCCTGCACTTTGAAATAGGTGCGGTATTCCTGCGAGACCTTCTTGATCTGCTCCGGCGTGCCGGTCAGCCCGATCATTTTCGGATGCATGAGATCGGTGAATTCCTTCAGCAGCTCGGGGGTGTCGCGTGCGGAATCGACCGAAATGAAGACCGGCGTCACCGAATAGCCGCGCCTTTCGAGAAGGCTTACGGCTTCGGCATTGCGCGCACTGTCGAGCGGGCAGACATCCGGGCAATAGGTATAGCCGAAATAGAGAATGCTCGGCTCGGTGATGACATCCGTATTCGTCACTTCCTTGCCGTTCTCGTCGGTCAGGGTGAAAGGACCGCCGATTTCGCCCGCGCCGCCTGCGACTACGCTTTGTCGGCACTGCGCGAAAATATCGTCGTCATTGCTGCGGGTCGCGGCGAACCAGGTGACGCCCAGGCCGATGACCACGATCGCGGTCGCGGCGGCAGCGGAAATTTTCGCAATACGGTTCATATTGTCACTCCTCTTACGGCTGCATTGATCGCGCGGCGGGCGCCGATTATCAATGCTTTCATGCCGCCAATTCCGGCGATGTGCGCTTTGGACGCGGGAGACGACATGGCTCAACGCCTCGAGGCCCAACCCGGCCCGGCCGAGATTCACCACGACTGGGTGCGCCTCCGGACGCTGATCTTCCTGCGCTGGACCGCGATTGTCGGTCAGCTCGGCGCGATCTTCGTCGCCTATTTCGTCTATGATATCGCACTGGATCTGGCGCTGTGCCTCGCCACGGTCGCGGCGGCGATTGCGGCCAATCTCGTGGCGATTTTCCTGTTTCCTGACACCAAGCGCCTGACCCAGCCCGAGGCGGCGGCGACGCTGATGTTCGACATGGCGCAGCTCGCGCTTCTGCTGTCGATCACGGGTGGGATGAACAATCCCTTCGCGCTGCTCATTCTCGTGCCGGTCACGATAGCGGCCACCGCGCTGGAGCGATCTGCGACGATCCTGCTGGGTCTTGCGACGATGGTGATGATCTCGATCGTCGCCGTGGTCTATCTGCCGCTGGTCAGCAAGACCGGCGAAGTGATCGCCGTGCCCGACGTGTTCGAATTCGGCTACTGGCTGTCGATCATCATCGGCGTCGCCTTCCTCGGGGCCTATGCGCATAAGGTGGCGAGCGAAGTGCGTTCCATGGGCGATGCGTTGCGCGCGACCCAACTGGCCCTGACGCGCGAGCAGAAGCTGACCGATCTGGGCGGAGTCGTCGCCGCGGCGGCGCATGAGCTGGGCACGCCGCTTGCGACGATCAAGCTGGTCAGTTCGGAGCTGGCCGACGAGCTCGAAGACAGTCCCGACCTGCGCGACGATGCACTCTTGATCCGCGAGCAGGCCAATCGGTGCCGCGACATTCTCCATTCGATGGGCCGTGTCGGGAAAGACGATCTCCATATGCGGACCGCGCCCATCGTCGCCGTTCTGCGCGAAGCGGCGGACCCGCATCTGGAGCGCGGGATCGAAATTCACTTCGATGCCCATCCCATCGTCGAAGGGCTGGAGCGTCAGCCGACGATCTACCGCTATCCCGAACTGATCCACGCGCTGCGCAATTTCATCCAGAACGCCGTCGATTTCGCGCAATCCACGGTCTGGGTCGAAGCGGAATGGGACGACGAAGAGATCACCGTGCGGATCAGCGATGACGGCAAAGGCTATCCGACGAGCGTGCTCAACCGGATCGGCGATCCCTTCCTGCAACCGCGTGCGAATGCGGCGGAGCGCAAAGGCTATGAGGGGATGGGGCTCGGCGTTTTCATCGCGAAGACCCTTATCGAGCGGACGGGCGGACGGCTCACCTTCTCGAATGGCGACGCGCCCTATTTCCCCGGCGCGACCTCGCCCTCGCGCTCCGGTGCGGTTGTGGAAGTCGTCTGGCCCGCCGCGCGTCTCGTAGCGCGCGACGACGCAGGTCTTGGGCTGAACCAGCCGATCGCGGTCTGATCGCCGCTCCTCTCACCGCTCCCCGAGCGAAGTTAACGCTGAGTTAACGATTCTTTCGCACCCTCGGCCTGGGGACAGGTTTGAGAGGCCGAAAGACATGACGACTGCATGGCTTGAGGCGACGATGATCGCGCTTACCTCGGTGGGCGCGGCCTTGGTCGCGTTGCTGCTGACATGGCTCGCCGTGGGCCGCGCGCCGGGGCGCAGGCTGACCCCCGCGGCGCGAGAGGACATCGAGGAGGTGGCCTTTCTGTTCGATGACGAGGCGCTTGTGGATGCAACGCCCCCCGCGCGGCGCTTGCTGGAATCGATGCCCATCGGGGCGAGCGACTGGACGCGCTTCACCGCGTTCGCCGCGCTGCGCTTTCCCGAATTTCAGTCCCGCATCGGCCAGCTCGCCGATCTCGGTCGGCTCGAGATGACCGAGGTTGCGAGTGCCACCGACAAGCCCCGGCTCCGCCTCACCGTCGAGAGTTTCATGTATAGACGGCCCCGCGGGCGCAAGTGTTTTGAACGTGATCTTCATCGGCCGGTGCGTTCATGTATTCGGCCTGTTCCCGCAGCCTTATACATGACTGCTGGCCCTGATGGTGTCCGCGGATCGAGGCCTCATCAACGGGACGCGTTTTGGCGCGCTTAAAACTCTTCGGGCTTTCTCGATCCTCAGCTCTGCCGATTTGCCATCACGCTGTTATTGCACTTGTGCCATCTCATTGTTCGTTAGTTTGTTGATCCTTCACGGCTGAGCGCTCCGGAACACTTCTCCGGTAGAGAGCATCGCCCATATCGTCCGCGCCAGCTTGTTTGCGACCGCGACAGCAACAACCATGGGTCGGCGCCGTTCGAGCAAAGCCTCGATCCACGGACCATCTACGCGGGAGCGGGCCTTTGGATATCGCACCACAGTGCGCGCTCCCAGGACCAGCAGATGGCGAAGATACCGGTCACCTTGTTTGGTGATTCCACCGAGCCTGTGTTTGCCCCCCGATGAGTTTTGTCGCGGCGTCAGTCCAAGCCAGGCAGCAAACTCCCGCCCTGATCGAAACGCCGAGGGGTCCGGGATGGTCGCTGCAAAGGCCGTCGCGGTAATCGGCCCGATCCCCGGTATGGTCGCAAGCAAGCGACAGATAGAATTGGTTTTGTGGATCTCCGCCAACCGGATGTCGATACTATCGATCTGCCGATTCAGCGCATCCAGTTGCCCGACGAGAGCATCCAAAGCGAAGCACGCATCCTCCGGTAGATCCTCTCGTAGCTCGTCCAGCTTTGCGACGAGGGCATCGACCCGGTGCCTACCCTGTGGGACGATAACTCCATACTCAGCCAAATGCGCCCGGAAAGCACAAGCTGCCATCGTTCTCTGTCGGACCAGAAGCCCTCGGGCTCTGTGCAGCATCAGAAATGCCTGATCTTCGCGCGATTTGATCGGGACAAAGCGCATGTTGGGACGGGTAACCGCTTCACAAATGGCAGCCGCATCAGTGGCGTCATTCTTCGCCCCCCGGCGCACGAAGGGCTTGACGTAACCTGGAGGAATGAGGCGCACGTCATGGCCGAGCCCCTGCAACTGGCGGGCCCAGTTGTGGGCTGTCGCACACGCCTCGATACCGATCAAGCAAGAGGGCAACGACTCGAAGTAAGGCATAAGCTCACGACGCGTAAGTCGCTTGCTGTCGAGCGTTCTGCCGGACGCATCGGCGACATGGACGTGAAACACGTTCTTGGCCAGATCAAGGCCCACGGTAGCTGGGTTCATGGGAATGCTCCTTCTGCAAAGTAGGACCAGTATACGGTCCCTTCTCAGGAGCGGGGCCGTCTTCCCCATCAACGGTCTGGCGCGGATCACTCTCGTCGATCCCGACGGCGAGGGGCAGGGTCAGCGCGTCGACAGTCTCTCTTTCCGCGCGATGGAAGACGAACTGGAAATGATGCGCACGACGCTCGACCGGTCGCCGGTTCTGATCTGGCGGACCGAGAAGGGCGGTGAGTTGAGTTGGGCAAACAGAGCCTATCTCGCGCGCGCAGGGGCTTTCGATGCGGGGGAAGAGGGGTTTGGATGGCCGCTGCCCACGCTGTTCACACTGCCGCCCGACGCATTCGACGGGGGTGGGCCGCATCGTCTGGAAATCGGTCGAGCCTCACAAAGCGCCGCGGAAACTGCCACATGGTTCGACTGTCACTCTGTCGTTCTCGAGCGCGGCACGCTGCATTTCGCCCTTCCCGCCGATGCCGCCGTGCGGGCCGAGAAGGCGCTGCGCGATTTCGTCCAGACCCTGACCAAGACCTTCGCCGACCTGCCGATCGGTCTCGCGATTTTCGACCGGGACCGGCAGCTGCGGCTGTTCAATCCCGCGCTGAGCGACCTTCTGCAGCTCGGGCCGGAATTCCTCGCCACGCGCCCAACGCTCTACGCCTTTCTCGACAGGCTGCGCGAAACCAAGATGATGCCCGAGCCGAAGGATTACCGAAGCTGGCGGCAGGAAATGACTGAGCTGGAGCGGGCCGCCGCCTCTGGGTTTCACGCCGAAACCTGGAACCTGCCGGGCGGGCAGACCTATCGCGTCACCGGACGCCCGCATCCCGATGGCGCTGTGGCGTTCCTGTTCGAGGATATTTCGTCAGAAACGTCTCTAACCCGGCAGTTTCGCGGTGAAATCGAGATGGCTCAAGAGGTGTTCGACCGGGTCGGCGACGCGATCGCCGTGTTCCGCCCCTCGGGCGAATTGGCGATGGCGAATGCCGCCTATGGCGCGCTCTGGGGGGTCGAGCCGGAGGCGACGCTGGGCCGGGTGACCCTGCTCGACGCGGTGAAGCAATGGCAGGAGCGCGCCGAACCCAGCGCCTTCTGGTCGTGGCTGCAAAATCTCGCCCGGGAAATCGGCGCGCGCGAGAACTTGACCGAAGAGATCACCCTGCTCGACGGGCGGCATGTGACCTGCCGGCTCGAGACGCTTTCGGGCGGGGCGTTCCTCCTGCGATTCAGCGCCGATACGGCGTCCGACACGTCGCCGCCACGTCAAACGGGCACCGCCATCGCGCAGCAAGGCTAGCCGCTTGGCAAAGGGGCGATCGGCGCGCTAGAACCGAGCCATGCCCGCGCCGACGCACGCCCCCGTTTCCAGCGAAATGCCCTGCCTCGATCTTCCCGATCCCGAGGCGACGGAGCGGCTTGGCGCGCTCTTTGCCGAATTCGCCGGGCCGGGCGATGTGCTGCTGCTCGACGGTCAGATCGGCGCCGGGAAAACCCATTTCGCGCGTGCCCTGATCCAGACGCGGCTAGGCGTGGCAGAGCATGTGCCCTCGCCGACCTTCACGCTGGTCCAGACCTACGAGGCCGATTGCGAAATCTGGCATGCCGATCTCTATCGACTCACCGACCCCGACGAGGTTCTCGAACTCGGGCTGGATGCGGCTTTCGACAGCGCGATCTGCCTGATCGAATGGCCCGACCGGCTCGGGTCCGCCGCGCCGAAAGGGGCGCTTCGGCTGCGTTTCGAGCAAACCGAAGAAGGCGCGGCGCGAAGGGTCTGTTTCGAGACGACTACGCCTCTTTCGCGGCAGGTTCTGGAGGCGTGGAATGGTTGACGTAGCCGAGATCCAAAGCTTCCTCACCGCCGCCGGGTGGCAGGACGCCAGCCGCCGCCCGCTCGCCGGAGATGCCTCGGCCCGCAGCTACGAACGCCTGACCCGCGGCTCAGATCGCGCCGTATTGATGAAATCGCCCGACGGGGCCGAAATCGCCCGCTTCACCCGCATCGGCGATTGGCTCGCCGAAGCCGGTTTTTCCACGCCGCAGGTACTCGCGCGCGAAGATGCGGCGGGGCTGCTGTTGCTCGAAGATTTCGGCGATGCCCTCGCGGCTCGCCACCTCGACGCGACGCCTGAAGATGAGCTTGCGCTCTATGCTCTGATCACCGAATTCCTTGCCGATCTTCCCCGCCACACGCCGCCGGAGAATCTGCCGCTGCTGGATGGTCCCGCGCTCGCCGATCTTCTGGATTTGGTGCCGGAGTTCTACCCCTGCACGGATCGCGCCGCCGCGGATGCGCTCCAACAGGCGATTGCCGATAAATTCGACACTCTTCCCGCGTGGAAGCCGGTTCTCTGCCTGCGCGATTTCCATGCGGAGAACATCATTTTGCTGGATCGGCCGGGCCTGCGCCGCCTGGGGCTTCTCGACTATCAGGACGCGCTGCGCGCCCATCCCGCCTATGATCTGGTCTCCGCGCTGCAAGACGCCCGCCGCGACGTGAGCCCGCAGGTCGAGCAGGCCGAGATCGCCCATTACTGCGCGCTGACCACGACGGATCCGACCACGTTCCGCCTCGCCTACGGTCTGCTTGGCCTGCAACGCGCGCTGCGAATCCTCGGGATCTTCGCGCGGTTGACCATTCGAGACGGGAAGCCGCAATATCTTGAGTATATGCCCCGCGTCTTCGCCTATATCTCGCGCAACCTCGCCGATCCCGCGCTTGCCGATCTGGCAGAGTTGTTCCACGCTGCCTATCCTGCGCCCGACCCGAATTTGATTGCTGATTTGAGACAAAAATGCCCGACCAGCTCGACGCCTTGATGCTCTTCGCCGCCGGTTTCGGCACGCGCATGGGCGCGCTGACGCAAACGCGGCCCAAGCCGATGATCGAGGTCGCCGGGCGTCCCTTGATTGACCACGCGCTCGACCTTGCGCGGGACGGTGGGGCGCGGCGGCTCGTGGCCAATGTGCATTACCTCGCCGATCAGGTGGTCGCGCATCTGGCCGGGCAGGACGTCGCGATCTCGGATGAGCGCGACGAGATTCTGGAAACCGGCGGCGGGCTGCGCAAGGCGCTGCCGCTGCTGGGTGAGGGGCCGGTGATGACGCTCAACACCGATGCCGTCTGGCGCGGCGAGAACCCCGTGGCCCGGCTGCGCGCGGCGTGGCGGCCCGAGGATATGTCGGCGCTTCTGATGCTGGTGCGGCCCGAAAATGCGCGCGGACATACGGGCGCGGGCGATTTCACGATGGACGAGACCGGCCGCCTGACCCGCGGGCCGGGCTATATCTATACCGGTGCGCAAATGCTGAATCCCGCTGGAATAGGGTCTATTTCCGAGCGGAGCTTCTCGCTGAACATCCTGTGGGATGAGATGATTGCGGCGGGGCGCGTCTTCGGTCTCGTGCATGACGGGGCGTGGTGCGATGTCGGACGACCCGAGTCCATTCCTTTGGCCGAGGCGATGCTCGATGAGTGAGGACGCCGCCTCCGTCTACGCCCTCCCGCCGGGCGTCGATTTTCCCCGCGCCTTGGTTGCTGGCCTGCGCGCGCGATTTGCCGAGCAGCCGCCCGAGGCGCTGGCCCGGGTCACGCTCTATCTGAACTCCGGGCGGATGCGCCGCCGCGTGCGGGAGGTCTTCCTCGAAAGCGGCGCGCTCTATCTGCCGCGGCTCCTGCTGGTGAGCGATCTCGGGGCCGATCCGCTTGCGGGTCTGCCGCTGCCGGTGCCCCCGCTGCGCCGCAAGCTCGAACTGGCCCAGTTCGTGGAGCAACTCACCCGCGCCATGCCCGAATTCGAGGCGGGCGCGAGCCAATTCGCGCTGGCCGAGAGCCTGTATTCCCTCCTCGCCGAGATGCAGAGCGAGGGCGTCCATATCGACGATCTCGACCAGCTGGAACTGACCGAGACCCACGCTCGCCACTGGCAGGAGAGCCTGCGCTTCATCCGCATTATCGCCCGCTATTTCGACAACGACGCCGAGCTGGACCGCGAGAGCCGCCAGCGGATGGTCGTGGAGGCTGTGATCGAGCGTTGGCGCGAAAGCCCGCCCGCAGATCCGGTGATCGTCGCAGGCTCGACCGGTTCGCATGGGGCGACCTCGCTCTTCATGCAGGCGGTCGCGCGGTTGGAAAACGGGTCGATCGTTCTTCCCGGCTTCGACCGCGACATGACCCAAGCGGCGTGGGAAAGTCTCTATTCCGGCCCATTTCCGCTCGAAGACCACCCGCAGTTCCGCTATCGCAGCTTGCTCGACAAGCTCGGGCTTTCGGCGGAAGACGTCGTTGATTGGGAGCAGATCTCCGCGCCGGACCCGGGCCGTAACCGTCTCGTGTCGCTCGCGTTGAGGCCGGCGCCGGTTACCGACCAATGGCGGCGCGAAGGCACTGGGCTGGGGCCGCTCGTTCCGGCCTGTCAGGGGCTGTCGCTGATCGAAGCGCGCGATCCGCGCCATGAGGCGCTGTCGATCGCACTCGCGTTGCGCGACGCGGTCGAGCGGGGCGTCAGTTCGGCTCTGATCACGCCCGATCGCCTTCTGGCGCGCCGCGTGTCGGCGGCGCTCGACCGGTGGGGGATCGTTCCGGACGACAGTGCGGGGCAGCCTCTGCAGCAGACTGCGCCGGGCCGATTCCTGCGGCAGATCGCGGCGATGCGGGCGCGTCCGGTCGGGATCGCCGATCTGATCGCGCTGCTGAAACATCCGCTGACCGCGACCGGCGAGGAAGAGCGCGGGCCGCACCTGCGCAACACGCGCGAGCTGGAGCTGCGCCTGCGCCGCTATGGGCCTGCGTTCCCGGATCGCGAGAGTCTCACGAAATGGGCTGAAAAAGACCCTGATTCACGGGAATCCTGGGCGCAGTGGCTCTGCGATATTCTCGAGGATTTCGCGGCACCCCCCGCGGCCGCGCTGACAGATCATGTGGAACAGCACTTCCGGCTCGCCGAACGGATCGCCGCCGGACCCAGTGCCGCGACCGAGACCAGCGAGCTGTGGCGCGAGGCGGCGGGTCGCGAGGCGCGTCGCTTGATGGAGGACCTGCGCAGCCAGTCCGGCTTCGGCGGGCATCTCGGCGCGCTCGATTACGCCGATCTGGTTAATCGACACCTTCAGAGCGGGCTCGTGCGGCAGACGCTCGCCGCGCATCCGCTGATCGCGATCTGGGGGACGCTGGAAGCGCGCGCGCAGGGCGCCGAACTGGTGATCTGTGGTGGGCTGAACGAGTTAAGCTGGCCCGAAGCCCCCGCGCCCGATCCGTGGTTCAGCCGTCAAATGCGGCTGGAATCGGGTCTATTACTGCCCGAACGACAGGTTGGCCTGTCCGCGCATGACTTCCAGCAGGCGGTTGCCGGGCCGCAGGTGATCCTGTCGCGCTGTGCGCGGGATGCGGAGGCGCAGACGATCCCGTCGCGCTGGCTCAATCGTCTCTTGAACCTCGTGGATGGCCTTCCCGATCAAGGCGGCACCGAGGCGCTGGCCGAGATGCGCGGGCGCGGTAAACGCTGGCTCGACCTGGCGGACGCGCTCGAGGCGCCGCGGATCACGCTTGAGCCCGCCAAACGCCCGTCGCCGCGCCCGCCGGTCGATGTGCGCCCGCGCGAATTGCCGGTCACCGCGATCGAGACCCTGATCCGCGACCCCTATGACATCTACGCGAAGCGAATCCTGAAGCTGCGCGCTCTCGATCCGCTGCGCCCCGAACCCGACGCCTTGCTGCGCGGTCAGGTGCTGCACCAGATCGTCGAAACCTTCGTGAAGACCTATGACGAGACTGCCACCATCGAAGCGGCCCAGGCGCGTCTGATGGATATCGCCGAGGAGGTGATGCTCCGGGAGATTCCGTGGCCCAGTGCGCAGCGTATCTGGCTCGCGCGGGTCCGGGGGATCGCCGAGACTTTCTGCCGGGCCGAGGCCGAGCGTCGCGCGCAGGGCGAGCCCATGGTGGTGGAGAAAAAAGGCTCTGTTTCACTGCAAAACCCGCTTTTTACGCTCACCGCGAAGCCCGACCGGATCGACATTCTCGAAGACGGGCGCGCCTGGATCTACGACTACAAGACGGGCACGCCGCCTTCCGAGCGGGAGGTGATGGCCTTCAACAAGCAGATGCTTCTGGAGGCCGCGATGGTCGGGCGCGGGGCCTTCGAGGCGATCGGGCCGCGCGAGGTCGCGGGCATGTCCTATGTGCGGCTGGGGGGCGACGGCGCCACCACGCAGATCAAGGGCAAATCTGGCGATCGCAGCGAGACGCCCGAGGAGAGCTGGGAGAAATTCCGCAAGCTGATCGCGCGCTATTTCGAGCCGACGCAGGGCTTCACCGCACGGCGCGCCCCGCAGAAGGCACGCGCCCGGACGGATTACGATCAGGTCTCGCGCTTCGGGGAATGGGATGTCACCGATGAGGCCGAGGGGGAGGACGTGTCATGACCCATCCGGCCAGCCTCAGACAGCATCAGGCCTCGCAACCGGACAGCTCGGTCTGGCTCGCCGCGAATGCGGGGTCGGGCAAGACCAAAGTGCTCACCGACCGCGTTGCGCGCATGCTTTTGGCGGGAACAGAGCCTCAGCGCATCCTGTGCCTGACCTACACCAAGGCCGCCGCGGCGGAGATGCAGAACCGTCTGCTCGGGCTGTTGGGCGGCTGGGCGATGATGGACGAGGCGAAGCTGCGCGAGAAGCTGCGGGCGCTTGGCGCCGATGAGGCGCTCTCCGCCGAAGATCTGGCGAAAGCGCGGCGGCTGTTCGCCAAGGCGATCGAGACGCCGGGCGGGCTGAAAATCCAGACCATCCACGCCTTCTGTGCGGGATTGCTTCGCCGTTTCCCGCTCGAGGCGAAAGTCTCGCCGGGGTTCTCCGAGATGGACGACCGCGCGGGGGAATTGATGCGCGAGGATATCCTCGAGGAGATCGCGACCGGCCCGGATTGCGACCGGCTCGACGCGTTGCTCGGCGTCTATTCCGGCGAGGATTTGACGGCCCTCGCAGCCGATATAAGCCGGAATAGGGTCGGTTTTGCGGGCGATCTGGGCTTGTTCGATCTGCTGGAAGCCTACGATCTGCCGCGGGACATGACCGAAGAGGCGCTGCTGTCTGAGGTCTTCGACGACGGCGATCTGAAAATGATCCGCGACGTCGCGCCCGCGTTCCTTGCGAGTTCCAAGAACGATCAGCGCGTCGGCGCAGGGTTGGCGGCGGCGCATGAACGCGATCTGGCCTCCGTGCAGGCTCTGGAAGACGTGCTTTGCGTCAAGAAACCGAAGGACGGTCCGCCTTATCAGCCCAAGCTCGACAAGGTCGCCACCAAGGCGCTCGCCAAGGCGCTGGGCGACGGCACGATGGCGGCGCTGTCCGACCTGTCCGAGCGCGTCTCCGAGAACCGCCCCCGCCGCCTCGCCTTCGTCGCGGCCGAGCGCGCCCATGCGTTGCACCGCTTTGCGCAGGTCTTCCTGCCACGGCTCGACGCGTATAAGGCCGCGCGCGGCTGGCTCGATTTCGACGATCTGATCGACCGCGCTGCGGCGCTGCTCGACGAGCCTTCGGTGGCGCAGTGGGTGCTGTTCCGCCTCGATGGCGGGATCGACCATATCCTCGTCGATGAGGCGCAGGATACCAGCCCCCGGCAATGGCGGGTGATCGAGCGGATCGCCGAGGAATTCACCTCCGGCGAGGGCGCGCATAAGGGCGAGCGCACGCTGTTCGTGGTGGGCGACCGCAAGCAGTCGATCTATTCCTTCCAGGGGGCCGACCTTCAGCAATTCGAGGAAATGCGCGCCCATTTCGCCCGAAAATTCGCGGATATCGGTCGCGCGCTTTCTCCGCTGGAGCTGGAGCATTCCTTCCGATCGTCCGCGGCCGTGCTGCGTTCCGTGGACCTCGCTTTTGCGCGCGGGGCCGAGCAGGGCCTGGGCGGCGCGCCCTCGCATATCGCCTTCCACGTGGCGCTTCCGGGCCGCGTCGACCTGTGGCCCGCGATCGAGTCGGTGAAGACGGATGACGAGGACGATTGGGAGAGCCCGGTCGATCTCACGAGCGCGGAATCGGCGATTTCCCAGCTGTCGCGCCTGATCGCCGCCGAGATTTCCGCGATGATCGCGCAGGGTGTGCAAATCCCCGATCACGAGGCGCCCGGCGGCGCGCGCCCGGTGCATGAGGGCGATTTCCTGATCCTCGTGCGGCGTCGCTCGGAGCTGTTTTCCGAGATCATCCGCGCCTGCAAATCGATCGGGCTCGCGGTGGCGGGGGCGGATCGCCTGAAGCTCGGAGCGGAGCTTGCGGTGCGCGACATCCGCTCGCTTCTCAGCTTCCTCGCGACGCCCGAGGACGATCTATCGCTGGCGGAGGCGCTGCGCTCGCCGCTTCTGAACTGGTCCGAGCAGGAGCTTTACCAACTTGCGCAGCCCCGGAAGGGCTATCTCTGGGAGGCGCTCCGGCGCGGCGAGATGCGGCCCGATACGCAGGAGATGCTGAAAGACCTGCGCGACAATTCCGATTTTCTGCGGCCATTCGAGCTGATCGAGCGCCTGCTGACCCGGCATGGCGGGCGCGAACGTCTTCTGGCGCGGCTCGGCCCCGAGGCGGAGGACGGGATCGACGAGCTGATCTCGCAGGCGCTGGCTTTCGAGCGCAATGAAGTGCCCAGCCTGACCGGGTTCCTCGGCTGGCTCGATGCGGATGACGTGCAGGTGAAACGGCAGCTGGACGGGGCAGGGCGCGCGATCCGGGTGATGACGGTCCACGGCTCTAAAGGGTTGGAAGCGCCGATCGTGATATTGCCCGATACAGCGAAGAAAAAAGAGCCTAATCCGCCTAAAATCCTGCGTTTGGACAATGGCGTCGCGGGCTTGCGGCAGACCGCGTCGGACGCGCCGGACGCCCAGCTTTCGGCTGCGGGTAAGGAGACGACTGCCCGAACGGAAGAGGCGCAGCGGCTTCTCTACGTCGCGATGACGCGGGCGGAGAAATGGCTGATCGTAGCGGCTGCCGGTGAGGTCGGCGAGGGCGACGAGACCTGGTATAGCCGGATGAAATCGGGTCTCGAAGCTGCCGGGACCGCAGACGTCACGGGCCTTTCCAAGCCGTTGCAGGAACTGGGCGAGTTTCCACGCCACGCGACCGGCACATGGCCGGAAAACGCGCGTGCCCCAGCGGCCGCGGAGGAAGTCACGCGACTGGATCTGCCCGCATGGAGCCTCACGCCCGCCGCTGCCGTCGAGCCGCCGCCGCGTCCGCTTTCGCCGTCGGATCTGGGCGGGGCGAAGGCTCTGTTCGGTGATGGCGAGACGATGGACGAAGACGAGGCGCTGCGTCACGGGCGCAACCTGCACCGGCTTCTCGAACATCTGCCGGAACGTCCGCGCGACCAGTGGGAAGACCTTGCCGAACTGTTGCTGTCCGAGGGCGAGGATGCGCTGCTTCCGGGTGAAATAGAGCCTGTTCTGGCCGAAGCGACCCGCGTTCTCGAAGCGCCGGGCATGGCGGCCTGGCTGGGCCCGGACTGTCTGGCGGAGGTCGAGATCACAGCCGCGCTGGAGGAATTCGGCGGCCAGCGGATTCACGGCTTCATTGACCGTCTGCGGATCGATGCCGAAGGCGTTCACATTCTCGATTACAAATCCAACCGCATCGTCCCTGCGTCGCCCGATCAGGTGCCCGAGGGAATCGTGCGACAGATGGCCGCCTATCGCGCGGCATTGCGGCAAATTCACCCCGGACGCAGCATCACCTGCGCGATCCTGTGGACACAGGACGGAACGATCATGCCGCTCGCAGATGCACAGCTAGACGGGAGCTTGCGCACGCCCACTGTATCTTGACGCCGACGGGGGCGGAACTTACCTTCCTTGCCGACCCAATATTCAGGAGGCTGACATGGCTACCGTTGCTGTTACCGACGCCACTTTCGACGAAGAAGTGCGCAAGTCCGACGTTCCCGTCGTGGTGGATTTCTGGGCTGAATGGTGCGGCCCCTGCCGCATGATCGGCCCGTCGCTCGAAGAGATTGCCCAGGAAATGTCGGGCAAGATCAAGGTCGTGAAAGTGAACGTCGACGAGAACCCCGACAGCCCGGCGACGCTGGGCGTGCGCGGCATCCCCGCCCTGTTCCTGTTCAAGGATGGCGAGGTCGTCTCGAACAAGATCGGCGCAGCCCCGAAAGCGGCGCTGCAAAGCTGGATCAACGAATCGATCTGATCTGCGGATCAGGTTTGACGGAAAAGGGCGCCCTCGGGCGCCTTTTTTCATATCGGCCAGCCGAAATGGCGCAGCCGCGCGCGCAAGCGCTCTTCGAATTCGGGGCGGCCTGCGTTGAGCGACTGCAGCTGCAGGAACCAATAGAGGTAGCGCGCCACCGGCGGCGTCTCGTGCAGTTTGGCGAAGGCGCGCTCGATCCCGTCGCGCGGCACCGATCCGGCGATGTGGTGGAAATCCGACAGGCCGAACAGGATCGCCGGTTTGCGCAGGAAGAACCCTTCGAGCGCCATCGCGCTGTTTTGCGTGGCGACGAAGCGGCAGCGGCGGAGCAGCTCGGGCGAGCCGCCGGACTGGAAGCGAAAGCGCGGGTTGCGGGCTGCGATCGCCTCCAGCGCCTCGATTTCGCGCGCCATGTAATCCTCGTTCGGGTGCAGCGTCGCCACGACCGGGCCGGAATGACGCGCCAGCACCTCCTCGATCATCTGCACCGGGCTCACCGACTGAAACGAGCGGTGATCCAGCAGCCGTCCCTGCAGTGGAATGAAGGCCAGATCCTCCTCATCGGACGGCTTTACGCCGGGATAGAGCCTATTTCGCGTGGAAAAGAAGAACTCCGCCGCGGCCTCTCCGTCCACCTTATCGGCATCAAACGCAGCCTTCGCGACCGGCCAATCCCACCGCTCCGCCTCCGCCTCCACATGCCAGAACGCCCCCACATAGGTCCGTCGGCAGGTCAGCGCCCGCGCATGGGTCGGGGGCTCCATCCGGTAAAGCGCATAGCCCTCGCGGGCAGGGGCCGCCGCGCGCGCCTCGGGGCCTGTCCGATGCAGGCTGACGGTCCAATCCGCCGCCTCCACAGCCCCGATCAGCCGCTTGAAGAAATTGTGTTCACCGGCCCGGACCTGCTCCAGAATCCAGTCATCGAGATAGATCGAAAGGTGCTGCGCGCTCATGCGGTGACGCTAGCCGCAGGCTCCCGCACCGGCAAGCGGGGTTGCAGCCCCGGCCTGCGGGTTACATATCTTTGGCGCAAACGGAGGACTAACATGGCCGAAGAGAAATTCCCGGGCTGGCACGGCACGACGATCATCGGCATCCGCAAGGGTGGTAAAGTGGTGGTCGCGGGCGACGGGCAGGTCAGCCTTGGCCAGACCGTCATCAAGGGTTCGGCGCGCAAGGTGCGCCGCCTGAGCCCCGGCGGTCACGACATCGTGGCGGGCTTTGCGGGCTCGACCGCGGACGCGTTCACCCTGCTGGAGCGGCTCGAGAAGAAGCTCGAGGCTTCGCCCGGTCAGCTGATGCGCGGTTGCGTGGAGCTGGCGAAGGATTGGCGCATGGACAAATACCTGCGCAATCTCGAAGCGATGCTGATCGTGACCGATGGCAAGGACCTCTATGTCCTGACCGGCGCGGGCGACGTGCTGGAGCCGGAACATGGCATCGCCGCGATCGGCTCGGGTGGCAATTTCGCCCTCGCTGCGGCCCGTGGGCTGATGGAAACCGATCTCGACGCCGAGGCGGTCGCGCGCAAGGCGATGGCGATCGCCTCCGATATCTGCGTCTACACCAATGGCAACCTGACGGTGGAGAGCATCGGTGGCTGAGCTGACGCGCGACGATCTGCGCGCGGCGGTCGCGGCTGGCCATATCAACGAGGCGCAGGCCGCGTCCGTGATGGCGCTGGCGAGCAACCGCCTCGCCGGGCGCGCGGCCCTTCCCGCAGAGGACGAGCCCTTCGAGCTGTTCAAGGGATTCGCCGAGATCTTCGTGACCGTCGGCCTCGGCATTCTGATCTTTGGGTCGTTCGGCTTCCTCCTCTTCGCGGGCGGCAAGCTGGGTTACGCGATGCTGATCCCGCTGATCGCGCTGCTGGGCGAATATTTCACCCGCAAGCGCCGGATGGTGCTGCCCTCGATCCTGCTGACGCTCACGCTGGGCGGGGCGGTGCTGGCGAGCTTCCTCGGCATTCCGATCCTCGGGATGCGCTTCATCGCCGAAGCCCCGAACTTCGATCTCGCGCTGGTCGCGACCGCCGTGGCGCTGATCGCATGGTTCCTGCGCTACAGGGTGCCGTTCTCGATGTTCCTCGTGGGGCTTTGCGGGCTGGGCCTGCTTTTGTCCTTCGCGAAAGGCTTCGACCCCGAAGCGCCGATTTCTCAGACGGTCGATCTGTTCGATCTGTCGAACGGCTCGGCGCTGTCGCTGGCGATGCTGGTCTTCGGGCTCTTGGCGCTTGCAGGTGGCATCTGGTTCGACATGCGCGACCCGCATCGGCTGGGCCGGCAATCGGCTTCGGGTTTCTGGCTGCACGTTTTGGCAGCCCCCGCGCTGGTGAATACGCTCGCGCTGACTTTCTACAAGATGGGGCCGGGCACAGGCTATGTGCTGCTGCTCGCCACGCTGGCCGTCTTTGCCGCGCTGGCGCTGATCATCGACCGGCGCTCCTTCTTCACGGCCGGGATCGGCTACATGATCTTTCTCAGCTTCTACGCTTTCGGCGACGCCGCCGATCCGCGCAGCTGGTGGATCACGCTGATCATGATCGGCCTGTTTCTCACCGCGCTCGGCTCTTTCTGGACCGAGCTGCGCACGCGCCTGATGCGCGCGCTTCCCAATTTTCCCGGCAAGCACCGCCTGCCGCCCTATGCCACGGAGTAATCCATGACCGATCTGACCCCCCGCGAAATCGTCTCGGAACTCGACCGTTTCATCATCGGCCAGAAGGACGCCAAGCGCGCCGTCGCCGTTGCGCTGCGCAATCGCTGGCGCCGTCAGCAACTGCCCGACGATCTGCGCGAAGAGGTCTACCCGAAGAACATCCTGATGATCGGCCCGACCGGCGTCGGCAAGACCGAGATCTCGCGCCGTCTGGCGAAACTGGCCCGCGCGCCTTTCCTGAAGGTCGAGGCCACGAAGTTCACCGAAGTGGGCTATGTCGGCCGTGACGTGGAGCAGATCATCCGCGATCTGGCCGATGTCGCGATGGTGCAGACCCGCGAGTATATGCGCGAAGAGGTGAAGGCGAAGGCGCATCAGGCCGCCGAGGATCGCGTGATCGCCGCGCTCGCCGGCACCGATGCGCGCGAAAGCACCCGCGAGATGTTCCGCAAGAAGCTGCGCGACGGCGAGCTTGACGACAAGATCATCGAGCTGGACGTGGCCGATCAGTCCGGCGGCATGCCGATCGGGATGATGGGCGGTCAGCCGGGCATGGAGCAGCAGATGCAGGGTATTCAGGACCTGTTCAAAGCCTTCGGCGGCAACCGCACCACGCGGCGCAAGATGACCGTCTCGGAGAGCTACGAGACGCTGATCTCGGAAGAGGCCGACAAGCTTCTCGACGACGAGACGGTGAAGACCGCAGCCCTCGAGGCCGTGCAGCATTCCGGCATGGTCTTCATCGACGAGATCGACAAGGTCACGGCGCGCTCGGACGCGCGCGGGGCCGATGTCTCGCGCGAGGGCGTGCAGCGCGACCTGTTGCCGCTGATCGAGGGCACGACCGTTTCGACCAAGCTCGGCCCGGTGAAGACCGACCATATCCTCTTCATCGCCTCGGGCGCGTTCCACATCGCGAAACCCTCGGACCTGCTGCCTGAACTGCAGGGCCGTCTGCCGATCCGCGTGGAGCTGCAGGCGCTGACCGAGCAGGACTTCACCCGCATCCTGTCGGAGACCGACAATGCGCTGACCCGCCAGTATCAGGCGCTGATGAAGACCGAAGAGGTCGAGGTCGCCTTCACCGAAGACGGCATCGCGGCGCTCGCCCGGATCGCGGCAGAGGTCAACCAATCGGTCGAGAATATCGGCGCGAGAAGGCTCTATACCGTCATGGAACGCGTGTTCGAGGAGCTGTCCTTCACCGCGCCCGACCGTGGCGGACAAAGCGTCACCGTCGATGCGGAATTCGTCGAGAACGAGCTGGGCGATCTGACCCGCGACACCGATTTGAGCCGCTACGTCCTCTAGGGCACTGGCACCTCGCGCGCGCTCTGTTATCCTCCTGCGGGAGGGATGCGAGGCGCGGGCGATGGTGCGGTTTCTGATCGTAATTTTGATGCTGAGCTTGGCCGCCTGCGCACCGCGTGGGCGGCTTGCCTATCTTGATCACCCGGTCGCCGATGCGCGCTCGATTTTCGTGGGCTCGACCCGGGCGCCCGATCCGCAGACCGGTCAGCCCTTCGGCACCGCGCGCAGTCAGCAACTTCGCCTCGCGCGCTTCGATGTCGCCACGCCGCCGGATCGCGAGGTGGCCGAGATCGCCTATCCGATGACCGACACGGCGCCGGTCGACCCGGACAAGCAATTCCTCGTCTCGCAATCCGAGATCGACATGAAGCGCCCTAAGTTCCAGTCGGAACTGCGCACGGCGCTGCGCAAACATGACGGGCAGGCGGTGCTGTTCGTGCACGGCTTCAACAACTCCTTCGCCGAAGGGCTGTACCGGATGGCGCAGATGGGCGCGGATTTCGATCTGCCCGGCGTGCTGGTGCATTATTCCTGGCCGTCGCGGGCGAATGTGCTGGGCTATGCCTATGACCGGGATTCGGTGCTGTTCGCGCGCGACGGGCTGGAGAGATTGATCGACGATCTGAACGCGGCGGGGGCGAAACGCATCCTGATCGTGGGGCATTCGCTGGGCGCGGAGCTGGTGATGGAGGTGCTGCGTCAGGAGGCGATTACGCGGAAACAGGGTCGATTTTCGACGATTTCCGGGGTGGTCCTGATCTCGCCGGATATCGCGGTGGACGTGTTCAAGACGCAGGCCGACGCGATCGGTGCGTTGCCGCAGCCGTTCATCATCTTCACCTCCGCGAAGGATCGCGCGCTGCAACTCTCGGCGCGGCTGTCGGGCAAGCGCGACCGGCTTGGCAATCTGGAAGACGTCTCGAGCATCGCGCATTACAAGGTGACGCTGATCAACGTCTCGGCCTTCAACACAGGCGACGGGCATTTCAACGTCGTCACCTCGCCAGCGCTGATCCGGCTGCTCGACAGCGCGCAGAAAGTGGCCGAGGTGCTCGAGGTCGAGCAGTTCGGGCGCACGGGGCTGGGCGATGCGGTGGTGCTGACGGTCGAGAATACGACGCAGATCATCCTCGCGCCGATCTCGGGCGGTTAGCGAATCCGGCGCAGGTAGACGTAATAGGCGCCCGCGCCGCCATGTTTCAGATGCGCTTCGTTGATCTGCATGACGGCGGGTGCGAGCGGCATCATCCGCAGCCATTGCGGCACCTGATGGCGCAGAACCCCGACACGCCGCGGGATCGGGCCGTCATCGTCGCCGCGCTTGCCCTTGCCTGTGATCACAAGCACCAGCCGCTTGCCGTGGCTTTGCGAATTCAGGATGAAGCGGATCAGTTCGGGATGCGCCTCGGCCAGCGTCAGCCCGTGCAGATCGAGCACGCCTTCGGGCTTCAGCTTGCCGCGCGTCATCGCCTTATGCGCCTTGCGGTCCATCGTGACGGGCTGGCGCGCGAGATGCTCGCCCGGCTCCGGGGCGAGGTCATGACGGCCCGACGAGGGCTTCGCGTGCTGGCCCAGCTCAAAACTGCGCAGCCCCTCGGCCTTCGGTTTCGGCTTGGGTTTGGGCGCCAGAAAAGCCTCTAATTCGGCGGGATCGGCCTTTTTCGGGCGGTAATTCTCCGTGGTCGACGCCACGCGATCCCACAGCGCGCGCTCCTCGGGGCTGAGTTTGCGTTTGCGGCTCATGCGCGCCTCCGCAAGCCGATCATCCGGCCCTTGGCGTTGATCGCGCCCGCGGTGTGTCCGGCCTCATCGCCGGTGCCGATGAAGAGATCACCGCGCCCCGCGCCCTTGATCGCAGAGCCCACATCCTGCGCCACCATCAGCCGCTGCCCGAAGCCCGGACAGTCGATCCAGACCGGGCTGCCCAGCGGCACGACCTCGGGGTCCACGGCGAGGCTGCGTCCCGCACTCACCGGACGGCCCATCGCGCCCAGGGGGCCGGTGTCGCCCGGGATGTCCAGCACCCGGAAGAACACGAAAGAGGGGTTGTGATCGAGCAGCCCCTGTAACTGATCGGCATTCTCGGCGGCCCAGCGTCGGATGAATTCGGGCGTCATCTCCTCGGCCGGGGCGGCGCCGCGCGCGATCAGTTCCTTGCCGATCGAGCGGTAGGGATGCCCGTTCTTGCCGTCGAAGCCCAGCCGCAGGCTGCCGCCATCCACAAACCGCACCCGCAGCGAGCCCTGCACCTGCGCGAGATAGGCCTCGATCGGGCTCTCCAGCCAGACCAGCTCGTGCCCCGCCAGCAGATCGCCCGCCGCGATCTCGGCGCGGGCATACCACGGCGAATTAGACCCTATTTCAGCAGGTTTCGCATAAAGCGGCCAGGCGAAGCGGTCGGATTTCTCCCGCGCGCCGGCCAGTTCGGGTTCGTAATATCCGGTGAAATGCGCAGCCCCCTCGGGGGCTATTTCATAGGGGGCGAAATAGGTCTCCAAGGCGGCTCTGGCATCGTCCAGCCCGGCAGTGTCCATCCCATAGAGATCGGCCGTAACGCAAAACGCCGCCCAAGCGGCGGCGTGATCGTCCCGGGTCCATCCGGGAATATCGGCGAAGGACAGCGCCACCGGCTTCAGCCGCCCGTGGCGACGAGCTGCCAGTTCGGGTCATTCGCACCCATCGTGCGGGCGAAGGTCCAGATGTCACGCTGCTTGCGCGGCGATTTGGGATCGCCCTCGACCACCTCTCCGGCGGCGTCGCGCGCGACCGAAATGATCTCGGCCCCGAAGCGCACGGTCACTTCGGCCTCTTTAGTGGAATGGTCGAAATCGGCATTGCTCAGCACCAGCTCGCGCAGGCCGAGGAATTCCGCCTGAACGTCGAGACCCTTCTCCTTGCGCGCTTCCACGGCGCCCTCGAAGGCCTCGTAGACCTCGGCGGACAGGAACGGACGCACCTTTTCCAGATCGCCGGTCTCGAAAGCCATCAGGATCATCTCGTAAGCGCCGCGCGCGCCTTGCAGGAATTCCGAGACCGAGAAGCTCGGCTCGACCCGTTTCATCGCGGCCAGCGCCACGGCGGCGGTCGAGCCTTCGGGCACATTGTCGATGATATCGTGATCGGGACCGCCTTCGATCACGTCGAAATCGCGCTTCGGCGTTGGCGTGTCCGGCGTTTCGGGCGCGATCGGCTTTTCATAGCCCTCACGGGTCCCGAGCACGCTTTTCAGCTTGAAAATCAGGAAGATCGCAATCGCCGCGAGGACGATAAGCTGAATGACGGCACCGGACATCGAGACCCCTGTGTTTGGCTTCATGTTTGTTTCTAGGTCAATGGCTACTTATGTAAGGCGTCAACTAGTTCAAGTCCACCGGCGCAGCTTGCCCGGAGACGCGATAAAAGAGGATGCCATGTGGATCTTTCTGGCCTTTCTGGCCGTGCCGCTGATCGAGATCGGTCTGTTCATTCAAGTGGGCGGGCTCATCGGCCTGTGGCCGACGCTGGGGATCGTGTTGCTGACCGCGATCGTCGGCACGTCGCTGGTCCGCCGGGAAGGGGCGCGGGCGCTCAACGATCTGCGCAGCTCTCTCAATGAATTGAGCGACCCGTCGCGGCCGCTGGCGCATGGCGCGATGATCCTCGTGGCTGGGGTGCTGCTGCTGACGCCGGGCTTCTTCACCGACACGGTCGGGATCCTGCTGCTGATCCCCGGAATTCGCGACTGGGTGATGAAAGCCGCGGCGAGCCGGGTGAAGGTGCAGCGATTCGAGATGGGCGGCGCGTATCGGACGACGACCCAATACGATCCGCGCCGGGAACCTCCGCACCGTCCGCGCGATCCGGAGATTCTCGACGCCGAAGAGGTCGAGGAGATGACCCATCGCGACGATCCCAACGGCAAGCCCTCGGGCGGGCCGTCCGGCTGGACGCGTCATTGAGAATTGAGGCTTCTCCCAGCCAGTGCTAAACCTCGCACAATTAATTTTGGGAGAGGTCGATGACTGACGAAGCAAATGGCGAGACCAACGGCGCCGCGGATCCGCAGCAAGAGCAACAAGGGCTGCGCATGAACATCCTCGCGCAATTCACGCGCGACATGTCCTTCGAGAACAATGTCGCCACGAAAGGCGTGCAGACCAGCGACATCCAGCCCGAGATGCAGGTGCAGGTGTCGCTCGACGCCAAGAAGCGCAACGCCGAGAACCAGTACGAGGTGATCACCAAGTTCAAGATCACCGCGAACAACAAGTCGGACGGCGCGACGCTCTATCTGCTCGAGCTCGATTACGGCGGCATCTTCCACGTCGAGGGCGTGCCGGAAGATCAGCTGCATCCGTTCCTGCTGATCGAATGCCCGCGCCAGCTGTTCCCCTTCGTGCGCCGCATCGTTTCGGATGTGACCCGCGACGGTGGCTTCCCGCCCTTCAACCTCGAGATCGTCGATTTCGTCGCGCTGTATCGCAACGAACTGGCGCGTCGTCAGCAGACCGAAGCGCCCGCGACGGTCTGATTCGTCAAGCTGGCCTGAGGCGCGGCATCGTGCCTCAGGGACAAGCTGACACCGTGACTCTGGCCTGTCACGGACCCATTTTGTAACGGTGATCCCGTCCGCGACCCGGGCAGGATCACCGGATTCAGAAGAGGTATCATGGGCCAGATACAGGCATGGATCGAGGGCACGCTCGCCCCTGTCGACGTGATGGATGCGCATCGCGAAGGGATCCGCCACCGGGCGGTTTCCATTTTCGTCATGGATGGCGAAAAGCTCCTTCTGCAGAAGCGCTCGGAAAACTGCCTGCAATCTCCCGGTCTCTGGTCGAATACCTGCTGTAGTCACCCCGATTGGGGGGAGCGTCCCGAGACCTGCGCGCTCCGGCGGCTGCGCGAGGAGCTGGGCATCGAAGGGCTCTATCCCGCCCATGCCGACCGCATCGAATACCGCATGGATATCGGCGACGGGCTGATCGAGCATGAGGTGGCGGACATCTACATCGCCTATGCGCAGCGCGGCCTTACCGTGAACCCCGATCCCGAGCTGGTCTCGGAGACCCGCTGGATCGGTCTTTACGACCTCGGGGCCGAGGTGCGGCGCTATCCCGATCGGTTCTCGCGCTGGCTCCGGTTTTACATGCACGAGCATATCTCCCGCATCCTGCCCGCGCTGATCTGCTGAGCGGTGGGGATTTCTGCCGATCGCCTTAAATCGCTACGCGGAATTCCGCGCTTGCCCTAGCTTTCGTACCGCTTACCTGTAACTCTGCTCTCGATTGGGCGGGGGCGTGAGTAATGGGACCGAAGACCATCCGAGTTTTTCATTTGAGCGTGGCGGCGCTTGCGATCCTCGCGACCCCGGCACTCGCATATTCGTTGAAGTTCAATACCCCCGGCGCGTCGGACGATTTGCGCAATACGATCAAGGGCGCGTCGCTTCTGGTGCAATCCGCAGATGACGACAGCAAGGACGCGCAGGACGTGCTTTCCGAGGCGCGCGCCGACTATAACCGCATCGTCTCGGCGCTGTTCGCCGAGGGGCGGTATTCCGGCACCGTGTCGATCAAGCTCGACGGGCGCGAGGCCGCCTCGATTCCGCCGCTCGATGCGCCCTCGACGGTGAACAATGTCACCGTGACCGTGACGCCGGGCCCCGAGTTTACCTTCTCGCGTGCCGATATCGCGCCGGTCGCGCCGAAAACCGATCTGCCCGAGGGCTACAAGGTCGGCGCGGTCGCGAAATCGGGCGTGATCGTCGATGCGGCGAGCGCGGCGACGACCGGCTGGCGCGATGCGGGCCATGCCAAGGCGGAAGTCTCCTATCAGAACATCGTCGCGGATCACCGCGCCAATCAGCTGGCCTCCGACGTGCGTCTGGCACCGGGGCCGCTGGTGACCTTCGGGCGGCTCGAGACCTCCGGCAACAAGCGCCTGCGCACGAAGCGCCTGCGCGAGATCGCGGGTTTCCCCACCGGCGAGGTCTATGATCCGAAGAAGCTCGATAAGGTTCAGTCGCGGCTGCAGCGCACCGGGATTTTCTCCTCCGTGGCGATCACCGAGGCGAAGACGCTCAACCCCGATGACAGCCTCGATGTGAACCTCGCCGTGGTCGAGCAGAAGAAGCGCAAGCTCGGCCTTGGCGCGGAACTCAGCTCCAGCGACGGGCTCGGCCTGAACGGCTACTGGCTGCACCGCAACCTCTTCGGCGGCGGCGAGCGCTTCCGCGTCGATGCGGGCATCTCCGGGATCGGCGGCGCGACGGGCGGCACGGATTACTCGATCGGCGCGCGGATCGACCGCCCCGCGACCTTCAACCCGGAAACCAGCGCCTATATCACGACCGAGATCAGCCAGAAGAACGAAGAGGATTACACCGAGAACGCCTTCGATATCGGCTTCGGTCTGACGCGGATCTTCAACGACAAGCTGACCGGCGACGTCTCGATCAATTACGGCTGGTCCAAGGTGACCGACGATTCCGGCGAGACCTATTTCCGGCAAGTTTACCTGCCGACGAAATTCACCTGGGACGATCGCGACAACAAGCTCGATCCGACCAAGGGCTACTACATTCAGGCCGGCGTGACGCCCTTCGTGGGGATTGGCGGCGATACCGGCACCGGGGCGCAGGTCACGGGCGATCTGCGCGCCTATCGGGGCTTCGGACAGGACAATCGCTTCGTGCTCGCGGGCCGCGTGCAGCTTGGCGGGGTCTATGGCTCCGATCTCGAGGAAACCCCGCGCGACTATCTGTTCTATTCGGGCGGCGGCGGCACCGTGCGCGGCCAGCCCTACCAGTCGCTTGGCGTCGAAGTGCTCGACGGAGGCACGCTGAAAACCGGCGGCACCGAATTCGTGGGCTTCCAGGGCGAGGCGCGCATCGGCATCACCGACAAGATCGGCGCGGTCGCCTTCTACGACTACGGCTATATCGCGGGCGGCGGCGAGTCGGGCTCGCAGGCGGGCGCGGGTCTCGGCCTGCGCTACAAGACGGGCATCGGCCCGATCCGCCTCGATGTCGGCTTCCCGGTTTCGGGCGGCACCGGCTCGGGGGCGCAACTCTATATCGGTATCGGGCAGGCCTTCTGATGAAACGTTTCGCTATCCTTCTCGCCTTCTGCCTCACGCCGCTGGTCGCCACCGCGCAGGACAGCGCGCCGCAAACTGCGGACGGGGCAGGGGCCGCGACCGAGGAACAGACGCAGCGCGACCGCTCCTATCTGACCGGTCTGATCGAGGATAACCTCTCGGGCGCCGGGCGCACCGTGCGGCTCGACGGGTTCTCGGGCGCGCTGAGTTCGCGGGCGACCTTCGACCAGCTGACGATTTCCGACAAGGACGGCGCGTGGATCACGATCAAGGATGGCGCGCTGCAGTGGAACCGCACGGCGCTGCTGACCGGCAAGATCGAGATCGACGAGCTTTCCGCCGCCGAGATCGACCTGCCGCGTCTGCCGACCTCCGAGGGCGGCTCGACCGCCCCCAGCCCCGAGGCCAAGCCCTTCCAGCTTCCCGATCTCCCGGTCTCGGTGAAGATCGGCAAGATCGACGCGAAGAAGGTGATCCTCGGCGAGCCGATCCTCGGGCAAGAGGCGACGGTGAAGGTGACCGGGTCGATGTCGCTCGCCGGCGGCGAGGGCAATGCCAAGCTCGACATCACCCGGACCGACACCAAGAAGGGCAAGTTCTCCCTCACCGCGTCCTATGACAATGGCACGCGCGACCTGGGCCTCGATCTGCTGGTGGATGAGGGCAAGAACGGGATCATCGTCCAGAAGATCGGCCTGCCCGGAAATCCGGCGATGACGCTGGCGGTTTCCGGCAGCGGGCCGCTCGACGATTTCACCTCCGATATCGTGCTGAGCACCGATGGCCAGCAGCGTCTGGCGGGTCAGGTCTCCATCGGCAGCAAAACGCCCGACGGCGCACCCGAGGGCAGCCCGCCGCTGACGACATTTTCCGTCGCGCTGGGCGGCGATATCCGTCCGCTTCTGCCGCCCGATTACCACGAATTCTTCGGCAACGAGGTCGCGCTGGTCGCGGATGGCACGCGCACGGCCTCTGGGCAGACCACGCTGAACACGCTCGATCTGAAATCGCGCGCGCTGCAGCTGAACGGCTCGGCGCAGATGGGCACCAACAACATGCCGGTGAAATTCGACCTCACCGCCAATCTCGGTCTCGGCAATGGCCAAGAGGTGCTGCTGCCGATCTCGGGGCCGAAAACCTATGTGCAATCGGGTACGCTCGACCTTGCCTATGACAAGGCCGAAGGCGATGGCTGGAAACTGACAGGCCGTCTGAATCAGCTGCGTCGCGAGGATGGCACCAAGATGCTGACCGCGAACCTCTCGGGCTCGGGCCGCATCCGGCAGGCCTCGCCGCCCTCTGCGGGTGGCACCGTCCTGTTGGGTATCAACGGGCTGGAACTGTCCGATCCGAAGCTGAGCGCCGCCGCGGGCAGCGCCGTCACCCTGCGCACCGTGTTCTCGTGGCAGCAGGACAAGCCGCTGCGCCTGTCGCAACTGGCGCTGAAAGGCTCCGGCTACAGCCTGAATTCCAACCTCACGATCGACAATATCAGCGAGGGCGTCACCATCGAGGGCGCGGCGCAGATCGACCATTCCAACCTCGCGATGCTGTCGGATCTGGCGGGGCGCAAGCTCGGCGGCTCGGCGCGGATGACGGTCGCGGGGAAATACACCGTCCTAAGCGGTGCCTTCGACGCCAATCTCAACCTCGTGGGGCAGGACGTCTCTATCGACCAGCCGCAGGCGGATCGCGCGCTGGCGGGCCGGTCGGAAATCGCGATCTCGGCCAAGCGCGACGAGACCGGGGTGACGCTGGATTCGCTCAACGTGCAGACGCGGGCGGGCACGCTTCAGGCGCAGGGCACGCTGGCCAGTCAGGATGGCAAGCTGACCGCCACGCTCGACACCAATGACCTCTCGGTTCTGGGCGGCGGCTATCGCGGCGCGCTGGCGGCCGATGCGACGGTGACGCTGAACGGCGATCGCTATGGGGTGACGTTGAAGGGCACCGGAAAATCCCTCGCGATAGGCCAGCCCGAGGCCGACAAGCTTCTGGCCGGGACGACCAACCTCGATCTGCAAGCGAGCTACGCCAATGGCGCGGTCGAGGTGCAAAGCCTCGACCTGAGCAATCCGCAGCTCGACGTCTCGGCGAAAGGCACTGCGGGAGAGACCTCGCGCCAGATCGATCTCAACGCGCGTCTGGCTAATGCGGCCCTGCTCGCGCCGGGATTCCCGGGGCCGGTGACGGTGTCGGGCACGGTGGTCGACGACGGCAGCGGCTATCAGCTCGACCTCTCGGGGACCGGGCCGGGCGGCACCGATGCGAAAGTGTCGGGCCGCGTGGCGTCGAACTTCGCCGATGCCGATCTCGCAATCACCGGGCAGGCGCAGACCGCGCTCGCCAACAGCTTCATCGAGCCGCGCTCGGTTCAGGGGCCGCTCAGCTTCGATCTGCGGCTCAACGGCAAGCCGGGGCTGGCGGCGCTGTCGGGTACGGTGACGGCGAATGGCGCGAAACTCGTCGCACCCAATCTCGGCATGGTGCTGGAAGACGTGAATACCCAGGTGGACCTGTCGAACGGGTCTGCGCAGCTTGGCCTGACCGGGCGGCTCGGCACGGGTGGGCAGATCACCGTTAACGGCCCGATCAACCTCTCCGCGCCCTATAACGGCAATCTGACGATCCGCCTCGACGGCGCGCGACTGAAGGACCCCGAGCTTTATGACACCCGCGCCTCGGGCACGATCACGATGGACGGGCCGCTTGCGGGCGGCGCGAAGATCGCCGGGCGCATTACGCTGAGCGATACCGAGTTGCGGGTGCCCTCCTCGGGCGTCGGTGGCGGAGCGTCGGTGCCCGACGGGATCGAGCATGTCGGCGAAAGCGCGGCGGTGCGCGAGACGCTGAAGCGCGCCAACCTGCTCAATACCGGGCAGACGGATGCGAATGGCGCCGCCACGGCGTCCGGCCCGTCCTATCCGCTCGACGTCACCATCGCCTCCGAGCGCGGCATCTTCGTGCGCGGCCGCGGTCTGGACGCAGAGCTTGGCGGCTCGCTGCGGATCAGCGGCACCACGGCGAACGTGGTCCCGATCGGGCAGTTCCAGCTGGTGCGCGGGCGGCTCGACATTCTGGGCCAGCGCTTCACGCTCGATCAGGGCCGGATCGCGCTGCAAGGCGCGCTGGTGCCCTATATCGACTTCACCGCGACCACGACGCAGGACGATTATACGATCTCGATCAACATTCAGGGGCAGGCGGACGAACCGCAGGTGACCTTCACCTCCTCGCCGGAACTGCCGCAGGACGAGGTTCTCGCGCGGCTGATCTTCGGGCGCTCCATCGACAATCTCTCGGCCTTGCAGGCGGCGCAGTTGGCCTCGGCGGTCGCGACGCTCGCGGGCAAGGGCGGCGAGGGGATCATCGGCAAGCTGCGGAAGAATTTCGGGCTGGATGATTTCGACGTTTCGACCGATGCGCAGGGCAACACCCAGCTCAAGGTCGGGAAATACCTGTCGGACAATATCTATACCGACGTCACGGTGGGCGGTGACGGCACCTCGCAGATCAACCTCAATCTGGATGTGACCAAGAGCCTCACTGCGCGCGGCACTGTCGGCTCCGACGGCAAGAGCGGGGTCGGCCTCTATTTCGAGAAGAACTACTGATCCATAAGTTTCACTTCATTTCCACGTCTGGAAATAAGTGAAACTTATGACGAGGAGGCTTTCTCGCCCTCGGCCTCTTCGTCCCCGTCTATCGCGTTGCGCAAATTCTCCTGCGCGCGGCGCTTTCGGAAGGCGGTGAGTTCGGCGTTCAGCGCGGCTCCCATCAGCACCGAAAAGGCGCTGAGATAGAGCCAGACGAGAAGCGCGATCACCGCCCCGATCGAGCCGTAGATCTTGTTGTAATTGCCGAAATTCGACAGGTAGTAGGTCAGCCCGATCGAGCTGAGCCCCCAGAGCGCCGTCGCCAGCACCGCGCCGAGCGTCAGGATCGGATCGCGCTTGCCTTCGGTATTGGGCCCGTAGCGATAGAGAATGCCGAGCGCGGTCAGCATCAGCAAAAGCATCGCGCCCCAGGGCAGACCCGAGAGCAGGATCTTCGAGTATTCGTGGAAGGGCAGGAAGTTGATGACGACGGGCACGACGACCACCGTCGCCATCGCGGCCAGCATCACGCCGACCAGCGCGATGGTCATCAGGTAGCCCATGATGAAGCTCCAGATCGTCGCGCGGGGCCGGGTGCCGTGGATCACGTTGAGGCTGAGCACCAGCGCCGCGACGCCCGCGCGGGCCGAGAACAGGGTCACGGCGGCGGAGATCACGACGCCTAGCCCGATGGTCGCGCGCGGTCCGATCAGCCAGTTCTGAATCTGGTCGTTGATCAGCGCATAGGCTTCGGGCGGAATGAAATCATCGGCCACGTTGAGATAGGTGCGGATCACGGTCGGATCGGCAAACGCGCTCCAGAGCGCGATGGTCGCTGAGATGCCGGGGAAGATCGCGAGCATGGAATAAAAGGCGACCCCCGCCGACACGAGGGTGATATTCGATTGGAACAGCCGGCCGAACAGGCTGACCGCGAATTTCGCCGTTTCTCTCACGCGCTACTCCTCGTTTCATTCACCATTGCTCAAGCCCCGCGTGATCGCAACGCGGGGCCCGCGCTTTGCTGAAAGCTGTTGCGTCTCAGGCGCTTGGCGTCGCGCGCGCCGGATCGTTCCAGTGCCAGACAGGGCCGAAAACACGAAAATATGCTGGAATAGGGTCTATTTTTGCCCGAGGCGCAGGTCAGTGCGGGCCGAGCGACGCGCGGCTTTCGCCCGTGGTCGAGGCCAAGATCACGAAAGCGCCAGATTGTCACAAAAGGGAATCACTTCGCCGTTAGGAGCGTCGTGAACGCAACTAGCCAAGGGATTAGCCATGTCGCTTCGTACGACCCTCCTCCAAGCCACCGCTATCGCTGTGCTGCCGCTTGCGGCGCATGCCGGTGACATCTCTTTTTCGCCCGTTCCTTTCGCCAAGGACGACGCCGCCAAACGTCAGGCTATCGCTTCCGACACCGTCACCATCGACGGCAAGGATTACAAGATCGGCTATCACGTGATGGCGCGCTCGGGCGACAAGATCGGTGACAACACCTTCGCCCTGCTGACCGACAAGGACGGCAACCCGGTCAAGTCGGCCGACGGCTCCGAGCATATCTCGGACTCCGCCGATTTCACCTCGCTCCTCCGTCAGGGCGACAAGCTCTATTCGGTGACGCATTTTGAATCGCGCCCCGGTGCGATGTATCTCAGCGAAGTCAGCCAGGATGCGGACGGCAACCTGAAGCTGGTCTCGACCAAGCCGATCGACTTCTCCGAATATCACGGTCTCTGGGTGCCCTGCGCGGGTTCGGTGACGCCGTGGGAGACGCATCTGGGCTCGGAAGAATATCCGGCCGATGCGCGCGCGATCGAAGCGGCGACCTCGCTCGACGAGATCGACGATTACGATTTCCCGATGGTGCGCTATGCGGGCGTGAACCCCGAAGGCATGAGCCTCGAGCAGTTCCGCGATGCCTACAAGCCCTATCGCTACGGCTACCCGACCGAGATCACCGTCTCGGAAGACGGCTCGGCCAAGGCTGACAAGCATTTCGCGATGGGCCGCGTGGCTGTCGAGCTGGCCTATGTCATGCCCGACCAGAAAACCGCCTATATCTCGGATGACGGCACCAATGTCGGCCTGTTCCGCTTTGAAGCCGACACCGCAGGCGACCTGAGCGCCGGGACGCTTTACGCGGCCAAGTGGAACCAGACCTCGGCAGAAAATGGCGGCGCGGCCGATCTGGAATGGGTCGATCTGGGCCATGCCGACGATGCGACGATCCAGAAGGCGATCGAAGCCGGCACCCAGTTCTCGGATCTCTTCGAGACCGCCGAGATGGGCGAGGACGGTTCCTGCGCCGACGGCTTCTCGGCCTCGAACGCCGAAGGCAACCCCGAGTGTCTGAAGGTCAAGGACGGCATGGATGCGATCGCCTCGCGTCTGGAAACCCGTCGCTATGCCTCGATGAAGGGCGCCACGACCGAGTTCCGCAAGATGGAAGGCATCACCTACGACGCCGACAAGCATCAGATGTACCTGTCGATGTCGGCTGTCGAGAAGGGCATGGAAGACGGTGCCAAGCAGGATCTGGGCGGGATGAACGCGATCAAACTGCCGAAGAACAAGTGCGGCACGGTCTATTCGCTCTCGCTGGACGACAAGTTCACCGCGACGAAGATGATGGGTCTGATCTCGGGCAAGCCGCTCACCGAAGAGCACAAGGTCAAGGCGCAGGACGCAAGCTGCGACCCGGCGCATGACATGTGCGGCGACACGGCCGAGCTGAACAGCTGCGATATCAACGGCATCGCGAACCCGGACAACATCACCTACATCCCGGGCTACAACACGCTGATCATCGGTGAAGACACCGGTTCGGGCCACCAGAACGACGCGATCTGGGCGATGAACACCGACACCAAGGAGCTGACCCGCATCCTGTCGACGCCCTACGGTTCGGAAACCACCTCGACCTACTGGTACCCGAACGTCAACGGCCACGGCTACCTGATGGCGGTCATCCAGCACCCCTATGGCGAGAGCGACGAAGACAAGCTGACCGACCCGGCGCAGGCGCGTGCCTATGTGGGTTACGTCGGCCCGTTCCCGCAGATGGATGCCACCGCGAAGACCCAGTAACGGGCGCTCGCGAGACATTTCTGGCGAGGCCCGGCGGAGACCCGGGCCTCGCCTTTTCTTTCAAGGCTGAGGACTGACGGATGCTGCGGATTTCGATTTTGGCGCTGCTGAGCACGACGACGATGGCGGGGGCGGTCGATCTGAAGACCACGGTGCTGGACAATCCGACGGCCTATATTCCTCCGCAATGCTATACCAAGACGGAAGACACGGCGGGCGAGGTGCATAACCCCTGCCAGACCTGTCACACCTATCCGCGCCATCCGAACTATGTGCGCGATGCCGATCTGCAGACCGAATATGCGTTTCCCGGCCCGGCGCTCGAGAACCCGTGGCGCAACCTCTTCGTGGATCGCCGCGCCGAGGTGGCCGCGACCGACAGTGCCGAGATCCGCGCCTATGTGCGGCAGGACAATTACCACGATGCCGAGGGCGGGATCGCCCTAGCCGCGAAGCTGGCCGATCCGCCTGCGGCTTGGGACGTGAACGGCAATGGCGAATGGGACGGCTATATCCCCGATGTGCAATTCGCCTTCGACGAAGAGGGGTTCGACCGCGCCCCCGATGGAAGTCTCACTGGCTGGCGCGCTTTCGCCTATCAGCCGCTGCCCGGCACGTTCTGGCCGACCAATGGCTCGACCGACGACGTGATGATCCGTCTGCCGGAGGCGTTCCGTCAGACGGCCGAGGGGGTCGAGGATGTCACCATCTACAAGACCAACCTCGCGATCGTGCAGGCGCTGATCACCCGCGCGGATGTCGCGATCGAGCCGACCGATGAGGTCGCGATGGGCGTCGATCTGGACCGCGACGGGGTGATGGGGCAGGCGGAGGTGGTGAAATTCGCCTTCGCGCCGCTCGACGGGATCACGATGCATTGGGCGGGGCGCGCGGGCGTCGAAGGCGCTCGGCTTGCCGCCGGGCTTTATCCCAAGGGCACGGAATTCGTGCATTCGGTGCGCTATATCGACCCGACGCCCGCGGGCGTTGAGATGGCCGCGCGGCTGAAAGAGCTGCGCTACATGGTCAAGACGGATTGGGAGAGCTATGCCGATCTGGAAGAGACCGCGCTGGCCGAGCTGAAGGAAGACAGCGCCTTTCCCGACCGCACCAAGCAGTTCTTCGGCAGTTCCGAGACCGGCGTGCCCAACACGTTCGGCTGGCGGCTGCAGGGCTTCATCGAGGATGCGACGGGCGATCTGCGCCCGCAGAGCTTCGAGGAGACCGTGTTCTGCGTCGGCTGTCACGGCACGCTGGGCGTCAATGACGATTCCACCTTTGCCTTCGCGCGCAAGCTGGGCAAGGATTCCTATCGCGGCGGCTGGTATCACTGGACGCAGAAGGGGCTGGCGGGCACGCCCGACCGGGTCCGCGCCGATGGGAATGGGGATTACGCCCATTACCTGCGCACCAACGGGGCCGGGGACGAGTTCCGCGCCAATGCCGAGCTCATTGAGGAGTGGCTGGAGGCGGGCACGCTTCCGCCCGGGAAAGAGGCCGCTCTGGCCGAGGATATCGGCCCGCTGATCCTGCCCTCGCCGGAGCGTGCCGATGCGCTCAACGCGGCCTATCGGATGATCGTGCGCGACCAGAGTTTCACCCAAGGACGCGATGCGACGGTGGCTCCGGTCGATGGCACGGTCTGGCGCGAGGTGGAGCAGGATCGGCCCACCGGGATCGAGGAAATCGCCCAGCCGTGGTATAAGCGCCGCTAATCCGCAGCAAACTGCGCCAGCCGATTGCGTTTTTCGCGGTAAATTGGCAGTGTTTGCGCAAATCGGTACATGTTTTCGGGAGCGCCATCATGGCAAAAGTCATCCGCCACCTTTCCGCAAGCGCCGCCATCGCGGTCGCTGCTGTCTGCACCGCGGCGAGCGCGCAGGCAGAAAGTGGCGTGACGTTCACCATCGGTGGGGGCGCACGCTATGCGCCGTCCTATTTCGGCGCGGATCATTACGACACCAATCCCACCGCGAAGGTGAAGCTCAACAGCTTCACGCTGCAGGGGATGCGCTTCGGCTCGGACGATCCGAATTACGAGAAGCTGGGGCCGAACGTGCATGGCTCCTTCCGCCTCGTCCGGGGGCGCAATTCCAGCGATTATTCGGAGATCGCGGGTCTCGACGATGTCACCACCTCGCTCGAACTGGGTCTCGGGCTTGGCTATCAGGCGCCGCAATGGGGCGCTTTTGCCGATATGCGCTACGGCGTGGTCGGGCATAATGCCGTCGTCGCCGAAATCGGCGCCGATTGGAAACCGATCAAGACCGACAATTTCAAGCTGAGCATCGGGCCGCGCGTCTTCTATGGCTCGAGCCTCTATAACCGCACCTATTTCGGCATCAGCCCGTCGGAATCCACGGCAAGCGGTCTGGCGGCCTATTCGCCCGACGGCGGCCTCGTCTCGACCGGTCTGGAACTGTCGGCGACCTATCAGCTCGGCAATGACTGGGCGGTCGAGGGCAAGCTGAACTACGATCGCCTGCAGGGCGATGCGGCGGACAGCCCGATCGTGCAGCAAGGCTCGCGCGAGCAAAGCTCGGTCTCGCTGATGCTGACCCGCCGGGTGAGCTTCCCGTTCTGATCGGGACAAAACTTCCTAAGAGACACGTAAAGCCAAGCCGCATGGGTCGCCTATGCGGCTTGCTTTTTTCGGGCTCCGCCGCGCATGTTGGCGGCAGATTTCCTCTCCAGACGTGATGCGCCGATGACCCAGACACAGCCGCAAGCCCGCGACGGCACCGCGCGCGCCCTGATCGAAGCCGGGATGCGCCTGTTCGGGACGAAAGGGTTCGCGGCCACCTCGACACGGGAACTGGCCGAGGCGGCGGGCGCGAATGTCGCCGCGATTTCCTACCATTTCCAAGGCAAGGAAGGGCTGCGCCGCGCCTGCGCGCTGGAATTCGTGCACCGTATGGAAGAGGTGATGCGCCCGCTCGGGCCCCCGGAGGCGCTGTCGCCCGAGGAGGCGGAGGCGGAGCTCAAGGCGCTGATGGAGGCGATGATCGAGCGCATCCTCACCCGGCCGGATGCGGCCTCGATGATCGGCTTCGTGATGCGCGAAGTGACCGAAGGCGGCGAAACGCTCGATATTCTCTATGACCGGCTGATTGCGGTCGCGCATGGGCGGTTGCTGGCGCTTTGGGCGCAGGCGAGCGGGACGTCGCAGGACGATCCGGAGGGCGCGCTGCAGGTCTTTGCGATGATCGGGCAGGTGCTCTATTTTCGGCTCGGTGCGGAGGTCGTGCGCCGCAAGATGGGCTGGTCGGAGATCGGCGCGGCGGAGGCCGGACAGATTTCCCGGGTCGTCGCAGGCAATCTCGATGCGATGCTGGCGCAGGCGCGCGCGGGGACGGCTCCCAGCGCATGAAAAAGGCCGCCCCGGACAGGAGCGGCCTGAAATAGTCCTAGCCTCTTCGCGTTTACACCGGCGGTTTGCCTTTTACCGCACGGGCGACCATGGCCACCACGAACAGGATCAGGAAGACCACGAAGAGGATCTGTGCGATCCCGGCAGATGCGCCTGCGATGCCGCCAAAACCGAGCGCCGCGGCAATCAGCGCAATAACGA
Organism: Thioclava sp. ISO4; assembly: GCF_058105145.1. Taxonomy (NCBI): domain Bacteria; kingdom Pseudomonadati; phylum Pseudomonadota; class Alphaproteobacteria; order Rhodobacterales; family Paracoccaceae; genus Thioclava; species Thioclava sp. ISO4. The sequence goes on along the minus strand of NZ_CM176571.1, from coordinate 493,729 downwards.
GAAAAGTCAGTGCCCAACCAAGCATGGGTATTCTCCTTCGGATGTTGCGTACATTAGCGCTGAGTGCTGCGCTTTCATGGCATCCAAACGTGCCATTTTGGCGAAAGTTCCATTACTCTGAGTCAGCATTTTCGAGGAACATCGCGCGCTTTCCGGCGTTTGGGCGGCGATTCACAACCTCACGAAAAAGGGAGATGGGGACATGGAAATGAATATGACTGGCCTTGGCGGCTTCTGGGGTATCGTATTGCTCGCACTCGATATCTGGGCGCTGGTTTCGATCATCGGGTCGAATTCCAGCACCGGAAAGAAAGTGCTCTGGGCGCTTCTGGTCTTCTTCCTGCCGCTGATCGGCTTCCTGATCTGGCTGGTGGCTGGGCCGCGCGCGGCGAAATGACGAAATCCGGCGCGGGATGTGCGGAGACCCTGACGGAACCGCACTCCCCAACCGGCGTTGAAACCACAGAAACGCGGCAAGAGGTCGCGACATGTTTGGGAGAGGTCGATGAGTCACCACGATACCGAGGACCCTGACGGCCACGAAGGCCGCGGAACGGTGAGCGATTTGCTCAATCGCGTGATCGAGCAAACGCGCGAGATCGCACGAACCGAAGCGGAATTGGTCCGTGCCGAAGCTGCCCACCGGGCCGGCCTCGCACGCAATGCCGTCATCCTCGGTGCGATCGCTCTGGTCTTCGCTCTTGGTGCGATCTTCCCCCTGACGCAATCCGCCATCTACGGGTTGGAATGGGCCGGTCTCGATCGGGGGCCCGCCACGCTGATCGTCGGCGCGGTGCTTCTGATCCTCGGCATCATCTCGGCGCTCATCGCCGCGGCGAAGCTGCGCAAAGTGTCGAGCCCGCCCACCCGTCTCAAGGAAAACCTGTCTGCTGACGCGCAGGCGCTGAAGGAGAGTTTCAAATGACCGAGAAGAGAACCATTGAGGAAATCGAGAACCGTCTGCGCCAGGACCGTGCCGATCTCGCATCGACGCTCGGCGATTTGACCGGGCGCATCGCCCCGGACTATGTCTCCGAACAAGTGTCGCAAGTCGTGCGCGACTACGCCGCGCCGGCTGCGCGCAGTGCCGAACAGGCCGTGCGCAAGAACCCGGTGGCTTTCGCCCTCGCGGGGGCCGGGATCGCGTGGTTGCTGCTGCGCCAGCGCAACTCGGCCACGGTCGAGGAAGAAAACCTGGTGGCCGATGCCGATCCGCTCGTGATGCCGAGCGAAGCGGGCGCGGATGGCTGGATCGACGAGATCGACACGCTGCGCCACGATGCGTCGGTGCGTCTCGAAGATCTCGAAGCCGAGCAGCGCAGCTCGACCGACAAGGCGCGCGACTTCGTCAAGGAGCGCTCCGAGGTGATGCAGAAATTCGCGAGCGACCTGCGCGATACGCTGTCCTCGGGTCTGAGCGACCTCAATGAGGATGCGCGCGACCGTGTGATCCGGGCCCGCGAAAGAGCCTATTCCGCCCGGATTCGCCTGCAGGACGGTGCAACCCAGGCCGGGTTGACCGGCAAGCAGATGGTCAAGGACCACCCGCTGATCGCTGCCGCTATCGGCTTTGCGATCGGCGCCGCGATCTTCAACGCGGTGCCCAAGCCGGACGTCAATGTCAGCCGTCGCAGCTTCGGTCCGCGGGCGAACCGTCTGTTCGACGAGGCCGAGCGTCTTTACCGCGACGAGAAGCGCCGTGCGGGCAAGGCCGCCGATCATTTCACGGATGAGCTGAAGCGCACCGCGCGGTCGGTGATGAGCTCGGCCGGTGAAGAGGCCCGCAGCGCCGCACGTGATTTCGGCGATCAGGCGATGGCGGCCGGCGAGCAACTGATCGATCGTCTCTCGCGCCAGCTTGCCCAGGAAGCCAACCGCGCGCTGCGTGATGTCGGCGAGTCGCTGCAGAAAGGCGAGGCCGAAGTGCGCGCCGGGGCCGAAGAGGCCAAGGAGGCCGCGAAGGCCAAGGCCGAAGAGGTCGCGTCCAAGGCTGAGGCGAAGACCCATGAGGCGGCCGAGAAGGTGAAGGCGAACCATTCGGCGTCCTCCTCGACCAGCTCGGCATCTGCGTCGACCTCGAAAACCACCCACTGATCGGTGGAGCAGTTCTGAGAAGGCCGGGCATTGCGCCCGGCCTTTTTGCTTGGGCGGCACCTTGCGCGATGCGTGATCCCCAGCTGCAAAAGAAAAGCCGCAAAAGAAAACCGGCACCGCGATTTCTGCGGCGCCGGTTTTGCTGTTTTACGCTGGAATAGGGCCTAAATCACCGATCAGATCGAGCTCGACCACGTATCCACTTCGCGCTCGGCTTCCTCTTTGGTCTTGCCGTATTTCTTCTGGATCAGGCCGACCATCTGTTCGCGATGGCCCTCGGCCTCTGCGAGTTCGTCCTCGGTCAGTTCACCCCAGGTCTCGCGGGCCTTGCCCTTGAGTTCTTTCCAATTGCCTTTGATTTGATCCCAATTCATGGCGTCACTCCTTTCAAGATGCAGACGCGGGTTCAGGCGTCTGTCATCAACGTTTCGCCGAGAGCGATGTTCCGGTGCACGCCTGCGCAAAAACAAGGGAACTGGGTCTCGTCCAAGGGCGTTAGATCGCGAAACCCAAGAGGGAAGTCATTCTCGAAATGCATCGCCTGGAGACCCTGTCGCGCATCGCCTTGATTGTGATCGCTGTAATCGCTGTCGTGGCTGCGCTTAGCCAGGTGGAAAGCTTGCTCGCCCCCGTCGTGCTCGCGCTCGTCGTGGGGATCGTGCTTTCACCGATTTCCGATGCATGGGAGAAAAGAGGTCTGTCGCCTGTCTGGGGGGCACTTACCTCGCTCGTCATCTCTCTGATGATCGCCGTGCTGCTGGTGCTGGTGATCCAGCCGGTGGTTGCGGAGCTGATGCGTCAGGCGCCGAAGGTGATGGACGACATGCGCTCCACCATCATTCATATGCGCCACATGTTCCAAGGTATTCAGGACGCCTCGAAGGAGGTGAGCGACGCGATCACCCCGGCGGCGGACGCTGCGAAGGATAGCGGAGGCAATGGCGACAAGAGCGCCGTGCCGGATGCCAAGGATCTCGTCATGCTCGCCCCGGCTATTATCGCGCAGGGGCTGATCTATATCGGGGCGCTGTTCTTCTTCCAGCTCTCGCGCACCGAGATCTACAACTGGATCGCGAAGCACCTTGCCGAACCGTCGAACCGCGGCGCGACGGCTGCGCGGCTGCGCAAGGCGGAGACCCGGGTGTCGCGCTATTTCCTCACGATCACGGTGGTGAATGGCGGGCTCGGGCTGGCGGTGGGCGTCGCGATGCAGCTGATCGGGTTGCCGAATGCGGCGCTCTGGGGGCTGGTGGCCTTCCTGATCAATTACATCCTGTATCTCGGTCCTGCGGCGCTGATCATCGCGCTGGTTTTCGCAGGCGTGGCGACCTTCGACGGGATCCGGGTGATCCTGCCGCCCCTGATCTACGTGATGCTCAACGCGACCGAGGCGCAATTCGTGACCCCGGCCGCGATCGGGCGGCAGATGCGGCTCAACCCGCTTTTGGTCTTCCTGTCGCTGACCTTCGGGATCTGGCTCTGGGGGCCGCTTGGCGGGATCGTGGCGATTCCGCTGCTGCTCTGGGCGCTGGTGCTGACCGACAGCCTGCCGGACCCGAAATCCGAGGCGGAGCAGAAGCTCGAAACCAACGGAAAAACGAACTGATCCGGCGCGGCCCTTGGCCGCGGATCAGACCATCTCTTCGGGAATGAAGGGCAGCTTGCGCGCAATGCTGCGCGCGGCTGTCATGTCGTAGGGGAGCACGAAGCCGTCCCGGTCCTCGGGGGCTTTGGTGGCATTCGCGCGGGCAAGCTCCGCCCAGGCCGAGACCGCGCGCGTCGGATCGAAGAACGCCTCTTCCGGCGCGGGCGGCAGCCAATGGCGCATCAGGCGGCGGCGCATGGCCGGGATGCCGTCATTGCGGCGCAGATAGACGCCCGCCTCGCTGTCCCAGTGCAGCGACCGCCCGTTGAGGTTGGCCGAGGTGATCAGCGCCGCATCCTCGTCGAAGATCGAGACTTTCGCATGGACGTAGATCAGCGGCGCGCCACCGGTGCGCATCGCCCCGTCGTCATCGGGATCGGCGATGCGCGGCTCCGCCGGGCAGCCGATGAACAGGCGGCTGCCGAAGGCTTCCCGGATCGTGTCCAGCGCGCGGATCTGAAGATACTCGCCATAGCGCACGTCGCTGGTCGGGCGGTCGCCCATCATCAGCGTCTCGGGCGCGGCGGGCAACATCAGGATCAGGTTGAGATTGGGGTTCTCGCGCGCGGCCCGGGCCAGATGATTTGCGAGATTGCGCGAGCGGAAGAACTGGCTTTCGAGATAGATCAGCTTCTGCGCGCGCGCGATCAGCATCTCATGCGCGTTCTCGATCTCGGTGCGGTAAGTCTTCGGCCCGATCCGGAAGGTCGCGAATTTGCGCCGCTGCGAAAGCGTGCGGAGCAGGCGGCGCGGCGGCTTTGCGAGTTTGTCGCCGGCGCAGCTTTCGTGGAACGTCTCCAGATGGGCCTTCGCCTCGGCGACGACAGGACCGGTCATCATCAGCTGCACATCGTGCCAGGTCTTCTCGCCGTTGCGCTCGTGGACGGGCGTGTCGAAGCGGCGATTGTCGAGATCCAGCCCGCCGATATAGAGCTTCTTGTCGTCGAACACGGCGAGCTTCTGGTGATGCGTCGCGGGGAACAGCTTCGGCGGGGCCGCGCGGAACTTGCGGAAGATTTTGCTGTCCGATCCGGCCTTGAGATATTCCCGCAGCCCCGGCATGTCGCGCATCGCCGTCAGCCGCTTGGCCTCGTCCATCTCGTTGAGCCAGTCGGCATGGTTGCCGAGCTTGTAATAGACATAGGGCCAGAAGAGCGTGCGCGGCAGGATGCCCGATTGCGCCGGATGCATCAGCGCGCGCAGCCGCAGATTGGCGTTCGGCCCGGCCAGTTCGCGCGCGGCGCAGAACATGCGGATCGAGGACCACGTCATGCGGTGTAGCTCTGGCTTGGCGCATGGGTCGAAGTCGGTCAGGTCGATCTGCATCGCCACGCCGCGTTTGAGCAGTTGGATGATCAGGTCGAACCAGGTCGCGCCGATCGCGCGCCCGCGATTTGATTTCAGCTTCGTATTGAGGTCGAAGACGCGGAAGGAGCCGTGGATCGAGTGTCGCGCGTCGAGGAAGGCGTCTTCGAGCACAGGGTAAGCCTCGGCTGCTGTCAAAAGCAGTTTGACGCGGCTCTCGGCGTGAACTCCGGCTTGTTTAAGACGTTCCATGCGGCTCGTTTTTCTGAACGGCCGCGAGGGTGACCAGACGTCGCCGCGGCAGCAGGTATCTCATTCAATGGCTCTCTTCAGAAACTGTTTCGGGCTTCTGAGATTTCAAGCGCTCTTCGTGACGCAATTCGCTCTCGACGAGGGGGCGCAATGTGAAGTCGGCATTGAGCATATACTCCTCATCACTGGTCTCGATCTCGATCGTGCCGGAGAGCTGCTGCACGAAGGCGTTCACCAGTTGCGAGCCCAGCCCGGTGCCGTCTACGGCCTCTAGAGGCGGGGCGTCCTTATCGACGGTGTTGCGCACGCATAGCCGCGCCTGCATCCCTTCGAGCTTGCGCAGCGAGATGTCGAGCTTCGGTTTGTCGTCGCGGGCGGAGGCGTATTTCATCGCGTTGGTCATCGCTTCGGTCAGCAGAAGCGAAAGCGGCACCGCCTGATCGGGCGTCAGGTGAATGTCGTCGATTTGGCAATCGACCGCGATGTGGCGGCCCGGCCCGGTCGCGAGGCGGGTGATCTGGCGCACGATATCGGGCAGCAGTTCCTGCGCGCGGATATCGGTGAGGCCGGAGGTCTGGTAGAGGCCGCGGTGGATCGTCGCGAGCGAGATGACCCGCTCCTGCAGCGATTTCATCAGGCCCTTGGCTTCGGGCGTGCGCGCCTGCCGCATCTGCATGTTGATGATCGAGGCGATGAGCTGGAGGTTGTTCTTCACCCGGTGGTGGACTTCGCGGAGCAGCACTTCCTTGTGGTGCACCATGTCTTCCAGTTCGGCCTCGTCATGCAGGATGGTCTCGGTCATCCGGTCATAGGCTTCGGCGAGATCGCGGATTTCCGAGGGGGCGGTCGACAGGTTGAGATTGCCCACGATCCGGCTGCCGGTGGCGAAGCTGGTGATCGCGCTCGACAGTTTGCGGACATGGCCGATCACCAGTTTCTGCATCGCGAAATAGGCGACCAGCAGGCTCGCCATCCACATCAGCGCGGGGAACAGCACCGGCGAGATATCGGCGAAGGGGCTCAGCGCCGAGGCCGCCTGTGCGGGCCAGCTGCCGAGTGCGTAGAGTTGGTCGGGGACGAGTTCGACGACGGAATAGACCCGCTCTATGCCGCGATTGGAATCCCCCGAGAAGGTCACCGCGCCATTCCCCGCCAGCAGTTTCAGCGAGCGATCCACGGGCAGGTGCGACTGCGTGTTCGCCAATCCGTCCGAAGAGGTCAGGATCGTGCCTTCGCGGTCGAAGGTCATGATCACCAGAGGCCGGTCATCTGCGAGCTTCGGCCCGTCTTTCGCCAGCGAAAGCGAAGAGTGGCTCATCGAGATTGCGATGATCCCGATATGATCGCCCGCCGCGTTGTAGACGGGATGGGCCACGCCCAGCACCGAGGTGCCCGACACCGGCGCGTCGCGATTGACGTAGAAGCTGGTGCGATCCGCGGTCATCATCTTCTCGAAGATGTCCTGACCTTTGAAATCGTAACTCTTCCCCGAGTTCGAGCAGGTCATCTTGCCGCTGTCGGGGATGAAGGACACGAGCGAGAATTCGGGGAAAGCGCCCGAGATCTGCCGCATCCAGTCCGAGCAGGCCTCGGCATTGCCCACGAGCGGCTGCACCGTGCTGGCAAGGACGCGGGCTGCGTCCTGTGCGTGCTGGATCACACGTGTCTCTCCCGCCACGGCGCGCATCGTCTCGCCCATCAGGGCGGCCTCGGAGCGCGCCTGCGCTTCGCGCACGACCGAGGTCGATTGCAGCACGGCGATGATCAGAAGGGGGAAGAGCGCGACAGCCAGCATGAAGGCCAGACGCACACCGAGCCCGTCGAAAAACGGAATGACGCCCCGTTTCCTAGCTCGAAACGGGGCGTGATCGCTGTAGTGCTCGTCGTCTGCCGCTTCCGCGGCCTCCGAATTCATGCGGCGGCAACTCCGGATTTGCCCATCACGGCGAGTGAATTTCGATCCTCACCGGACAGGATGTCCTCACCTTCCGCCAGCCCGAGCATTTCCGCAAGCCGGGCGCGGGCTCGGTTGGCGCGACTTTTCACCGTGCCGACCGCGACGCCCATCATGCCTGCGGCTTCCTCGTAGGAGAAGCCCGAGGCGCCGACGAGGGTCAGAACCTCGCGGTGTTCGGGGCTGAGCTGATCGAAGGCCTCGACGAAATCGTTCATCGCGAGACGTCCGTCATGCGCAGGCTTTTCGTAAAGCGAGGCGGCGTGAATCCCTTCCGGGTCGGCGACCTCGCGTTTGCGCTTGCGGCGGTCCGAATAGAAGGTGTTGCGCAGGATCGTGAAGAGCCATGCGCGCAGATTGGTGCCGCGCTCGAATTTCTCGATATTCGACCACGCCTTGACGATCGTGTCCTGCACGAGGTCGTCGGCGGAGGCCGAATTCCGGGTCAGCGACAGGGCGAAGGCGCGCAGGGCCCCGAGATGATCGGGCAGTTCCTCACGCGGATCGCGCGCTTCGGTAGACGAGTTGGCTTTGGAGGACGAAGTCATTTTTCGCCCTCCTTCGCCTTGAGTTGCGCCAGCAAATCCTTGAACCGATCCGGCACTTCTTCTTGAAGCGCCTCCTCATAAACCCTCTTCAGGTTCTGATTGATCTGGTCCCTGATACTGGACTTAGGCTTTTCGTCTGCCATATCACTATACATCCGGTTTCGATCCCACTCACTTTGCATGGAACCGAACGCGGGGCCAGAGAGTTTGGTTCCCGAAAAAACGCAAAAGGGGGTTTTCATGTCCGAAGACATCGCCGGCACCATCGGAGCCAACCTGCCGTATCTGCGGCGTTACGCCCGAGCCCTTACCGGCAGCCAGGACAGCGGCGACAGATACGCCGCGGCTACGCTCGAGGCTATCCTCGAAGACACTTCGCCTTTCGAGAACAACGATCCGAAGCTCGCATTGTTCCACGCCTTCCATCTGGTCTGGGCGTCGGCCGGTGCGCCGCTGGGCGAGCCGGACAACCGGCTCTCGGCACGCGCGCAGGATCACATGTCGACGCTGACGCCGAACACGCGCGAGGCGCTTCTGCTGCACTCGATCGAGGGTTTCCGCATCGAGGAGATCGGCACGATCATGCAGGTCGACACCGACGAGGCGAAGGAACTGATCGACATCGCGATCCGCGAGATGGAAACCTCCATCGCGGGTAAAGTGATGATCATCGAGGACGAGGCGATCATCGCGATGGATATTCGTGCCATCGTCGAGGATATGGGCCACCAGATCACCGGCATCGCCCGCACCCGCACCGAAGCGGTGGAGCTTGCCTCGGCAGACAAGCCCGACCTAATCCTTGCCGACATTCAGCTGGCGGACAATTCCTCGGGCATCGACGCGGTGAACGACATTCTCGGCCAGTTCGGCAACGAGCTTCCCGTGGTCTTCATCACGGCCTTCCCGGAGCGTCTGCTGACCGGCGAGCGGCCTGAGCCCGCCTTCCTGATCACCAAGCCCTACACCGAGAGCCAAGTGCAATCGGCGGTGAGCCAGGCGATGTTCTTCTCCTCCACGGAGACGCTCGCGGCGTAACGGCGGGATCACGCGAAACGCATGAAAAAGGCGGCTCCGGGGATCGGGGCTGCCTTTTTTCACATGCGGGTCGTGCGGCTTTTTCTCAAGGCGATCAACCCTTCAACGCGCCCTGATAGGCGCTGATCGCCGCGATCATCCCGGCATGGGACAGCCCTTGCGGGAAGTTGCCCAACTGCGCGCCGGTCTCCGGGTCGTGTTCCTCGGACATCAGGCCGAGATCGGTCGTGGCTTTCAGCATCCCCTCGATCTGCGCCCTTGCCTCGTCGAGCCGTCCGGCCCGCACGAGGTAATCCGCCGCCCAGAAACCGCAGGCGTTGAAATGCCCCTCGATGCCGGGAAGCCCATCCTCCTGCACGTCGTAGCGCCGCAGATGGACGCCCGTGCCAAGCCGCTCGCGGATCGCCGTGTAGGTCGCGGTCATCTTCGGATCGTCCGCTGCGATCACCCCGATGCGCGGCATCAGCAGGACGCTCGCATCGAGCCAGTCTTCGCCAATCGCGCCGGTGAAGGCGCCGAACTCCTCGTTCCACGCTGCGTCCCGGATCAGCGCCTCGATCGCGGCGCGTTCGGCTTTCCAGAGCTTTGTGTCGGCGTCGATCACGCCGCGTTCAACCAGCGCGATCACCGCGTTCAGCGCGCCCCAGCACATCGCCTTGGAATAGGTGTGATGGCGGCGCGGGTCGGGCATTTCCCAGATCCCGTTATCGGGCCGGGTCCATTGCGAGACCACGACATCGGCGAAATTCGCAAGCCGGATGCCCTCGCCGGGATGCAATTTGCCGCCCGCATCGACATAGGCGCGCGCGGCCATGATCATCGAGCCGTAAGCGTCCAGTTGCAGTTGCGTCGCAGCGCCGTTGCCCAATTGCACCGGGGACGAGCGGCGATAGCCCTCGACGGTTTTCAGCTTGTGCAGCGAGACGTCGCTGTCGCCCTGCACCGTGTAGAGCGTGCCCAGTTCCGGAGCGGTGTCGCGGGTGGCCGCCATCATCCAGCGGAAGAACGCGTCAGCCTCTCCGGTCAGGCCCTGATCGAGAAAGGCATGCAGCACGAAATAGGCGTCGCGCAGCCAGCAATAGCGATAGTCGTAATTGCGGATGCCGCCGATCACCTCCGGCAGGCCCATCGTGGGCGCGGCGATCACGGCGCCGGTGGGGGCGTGGATCAGCAGCTGCAGCGCCATCAGCGAGCGTTTGAGTGGCCCGGAGAAAGGCCCATCGCCGAAATCCGTCTGCGACTGTCGCTTGCGCCATGCCTCGCGGGTCGCGGTGAGCGCCGCGCGGGCCGCGTCCATACCGCCGACATGGCCGTGGCCGCCTTGGGTGATGGTGAGGGTGACGTAGCCTTCCTCTCCGGCGGCGAGCGTGCCGCGCCCGTTCAGCCGCCCCGAGCCTTCGATCTCCAGCTCGATGGAGCTGTCGATCAAGACGATGTCGCCGTCTTGCGTGAATTGCCAGCTGCCTGGACCACGCCGGATGAAATCCGGGGTGTTCAGCGCGTAGTTGCAGCGCGGGGCGATGCAGATTTCGACCTCCGCTGCGCCGTCCTGCGCTTTGATCAGCCGCACGACGGAGCGTCCGAAACTCGCCGCTTCTTCGAGCGAGTCCGGGAGGTTCATGAAATCGGTGACCTTGAGCTGCCCGGCCTCGGTCGGGTGGGTCGTGGTCAGGATCGGACCGTAATTCTCATAGGCCCGTTCGGGGGTGGTCGGGCGGTCGGCATCCGGCACTGGCCCGACGTAGAAGGTCCCGCCGCGAAACTGGTCGAGCAGCCGTCCGAACAGCGGATCGCCGTCGAAATCGGGTCCGCAGAGCCAGTCGATCGCGCCGTCGCGGGCCACCAGCGCCGCCGTGCGCGTGTCCCCGATCACCGCGTAATCGCCAATCGGAAGATAGCCCCGCCGCCCTTCGAGAAAGCGCAGCGGTGGGCTGTCCGGATCGGGCGTGGTCTTCGCGGATCGGTCGGAGGAAGAGTGGGGGAGATCGGTCATGGAATGCATGTCCTTCGTCGGTATCCCCAGCGTCGCCCCCGGAGACAATCACATCCCTCTCAGTGATCGAACGGACCCGCCGCGCCGCAGTTCCTTGAACAAACCGTGTGCGCTCGAGAGCCGCGTGCGGCGCAAACCCGGTCGCGGGGGCTGCGGCTTCCTTCGTCCGCTAGGGCGCTTTGATCAGGACGGGCATCCGCGCGAAGCCCATCGAGATATGGCCGCGCCGCATATGGCCGAGCGCATCGAGATCGCCGAGTCGCAAGGCGCGCAGGATGTCGCGCAGCTCGTCATTGTAGATCTCGATCTCCTGCATCAGGTCGATCTGCGAGGCGGTGACCTGCTGCAGCCAGATCCGCGCCGTGCGGAAATACAGCGCCTCCGACATTTCCCTCAGCGGCGCATTCGCGGTCAGGTCCAGCAGGCCGAGGAAGGTATCGCGGTCCAGCTCGGCGAAAGCGCGGGCGGTGGGCGCATCGACAAGGGCGCGGCCGCGTTCCTGAAGCTTGAGGAAAGACGCGATCAGCGCGGCGCTTGGCGGCACCGGGTCGAGCGTGGTCTGCAGCACCGTGAGTTCGCGCCGCAGCCGGAAGACCTGAGCCAGTTCGGTGTAATCGACATCGGTGACGAACGTGCCGACCCCGTGCATCGAGCGCAGCATCCCGTCATCCTCGAGCCGCGCCAGCACCCGGCGCAGCGGTGTCCGCGAGATGCCGAATTCGGAAGCCAGCGCGGTCTCCGACAGGCGCATGCCGGGCGGGTAGTCGAGCAGGCAGATACGGCTACGAATTTCGGCATGGATGAGGTCCAAGCGGTCGCGGCCACGCAGCCGTTCCGGTTTGGGTTGCCGAGGGATCAAGGGTATCTCGTTCATCGGGTTTTGTCGTCTCTTCGCGCGAAGGCCATGATCGGCGGCGGCGGCGCGCAGGTCAATCTGCTTCGTGGCGACGGCCCAAAAGGCATTTCGATTTCACATATTGCGCCTGAGGAGGCGGAGCAATCGGCCAAATGTGGAGGTCGTTGCCCGCACAGGGCTTGCACTGCGTCCGCACGGGCGCGCGAGATATGCGCGTTCCGTGTTCAACGCTGCGATATTGGGCAATATTGGTGCACAACATCTGCGCAGGGAACTTCGCAACCCCACGATATCTGTCTGGCAACCCTGTATAATCAATGTGATCTGCTTGACACTCTCCGGAATCTCATAGGTGTTGTATACATCAAGCGCGGGAGGCTTTCGGCTTTCCGTTAACAAGAGCCAACAGGAGAGACGCATGAAATCGATTTGGAAATCTGTCGCCGCTGCCGGTATGGGCCTCGCGATGAGCGCGACCGCCGCACTGGCCGGACCCCTGATGGACCGTATCAACTCGGGCGAGCCGATCCGCATCGGCTTTGCGAACGAAGTTCCGTGGGCCTATCCGGGCGAAGACAACAAGCCGCTGGGCTTCGTGAACGCCTATGTTCTGGGTGTGCTCCACGAGATGGGCTATGACAACATCACCCCCGTCGTGACCGATTGGGGCGGGCTGATCCCGGGCCTCAACGCGAACCGCTTCGACATGGTCACGGGCGGTCTCTACATCCTCAACTCGCGCTGCCAGAACGTCGCGTTCTCGGAGCCGATGGCGAAGGTGGGCGATGCGTTCATCGTGCCCAAGGGCAACCCGAAGAACCTGAACAACTACGAGCAGGTCGCCAAGGCTGGCGCGACCTTCGTGACGGGGGCGGGCTATAACCAGGTGGAATCCGCGGCCAAGGGCGGCATCCCGGATAGCGACGTGATGACCGTGCCGGGTCCGACCGAAATCCTCGCCGCCGTGAAAGCGGGCCGCGCGGATGCAGGTGGCGTGACCTATTTCACCGCGCAGAACCTCGCCAAGCAATCGGACGGTACGGTTGAAGTGTCGGATGTGAGCCAGCTGCCGGAATGGACCCAGAACTGGGTCGGTATCGGCTTCCGCAAGGCGGATCAGGACTTCGTCGACAAGTTCAACGAAGCACAGAAGAAGTATCTCGGTTCGGACGCGATGATGAAAGCGGTCGGCGAGTACGGCTACTCGAAAGGCAACCTGCCGGGCGACAAGACCGCCGCAGAAGTCTGCAAGATGCGCTAAGCGCAGCTGCTGAAGACATGGACGGGCCAGCGCATGGCCCGTCCATTTTGACATTCACCGCCGGGGCGGGACGGGAATGAGTTACATAGAATTTTTCAAAGAATACGGGCCACGTTTCTGGGACGGGACGCTCGTAACGGCGGGGCAGTTTTTCCTGGCCTCCGCCCTGGCGATCGCCATCGCGCTTGTTGCCGGGCTGATGAAGCTCTCGCGCAACGGGCTGATCCGGGGCATCGCCGTCGTCTATATCGAGATTTTCCGCGGCACCTCGCTGCTGGTCCAGCTGTACTGGATCTTCTTCGTGCTGCCGCTGTTCGGGCTGACGCTGCCGAAATTCACCGCGGGTTTCGTCGCGGTGGGGATGAACCTCGGGGCTTACGGCGCCGAGCTGGTGCGCGGCGGCATCCAATCCGTGCCGAAGGGGCAATGGGAGGCGGCCTATGCGCTGTCGCTGAGCCCGATCAAGCGGATGTGGCGCATCATCCTGCCGCAGGCTTTCGTCAACATGCTGCCGCCGTGGGGCAACCTGCTGATCGAATTGCTGAAGAACACCGCGCTGGTCGCGCTGATCTCCGTGTCGGACCTGATGTTCGAGGCCAAGCAGATCAACGGCTCGACCTTCCTGTCGGCGCAGACCTTCGGGACGGCGCTGATCATCTACTACATCTTCGCGCGCTTCATCGTGACGCCGTTCATGCGCTGGCTGGAGCTGGTCATGCGGCGCAAGCTGGGGAGGGCCTGATCCATGGGGTTTAACTGGAACTGGGAATTCACCTGGGAAATCCTGCCCAAGCTGATGCATGCGACGCTCAACACGCTGATGGCTGCGGGCTTCGGCTATGCGATCGCGGTGGTGCTGGGCATGGTCTTCGCGCTGGCCCAACGCACGCCCTACTGGGTGCTGACCAAGGTCGTGCGCGAATTCATCGAGTTCATCCGCTCGACGCCGCTGATCCTGCAGATTTTCTTCGTCTATTACGTCGGCCCGCAATTCGGCCTGAAGCTGGGGCCGTGGACGGCGGGCATGATCGCGATCGGTCTGCACTATTCGGCCTATCTGTCGGAGGTCTATCGCGGCGGTCTCGACGCGGTGCCGAAAGGCCAATGGGAGGCCTGCACCGCGCTGAACATGTCGACCCGCGACACCTATTGGCGCATCGTGATCCCGCAGGCCATTCCGCCGGCGCTGGCCGGGATGGGCAATTACCTCGTGGGGATATTCAAGGATACGCCGATGCTCTCGGTGATCGGGGTGGCCGAACTGATGCACACCGCGAATGCGATCGGCTCGTCGAGCTATCGCTATCTCGAACCCTATACGCTGGTGGGGATCATCTTCCTCGCCATCTCGCTTCCCACCGCTGCCCTGATCCGCGTCTTCGAGGATCGCGTGCGGCGTAAACTCGGATTGAAATGATGGAAGACCTTTCGAACTATCCGCTCGAACTGACGGGCGACAACGTGCCGATGGTGCGGTTCCTGAAAGTCACCAAGCGCTATGGCGATCTGGTGGTGCTCGACCAGCTCGATCTCGACGTGGCCGAGGGGGAAATGGTCACGATCATCGGCCCCTCCGGCTCGGGCAAGACGACCGTGCTGCGGATGCTGATGACGCTCGAGACGATCAACGAGGGCGTGATCTACGTGGACGGCAAGCCGCTGACCCATATGGAGAAAAACGGCAAGCTGGTGCCTGCGGACCGCAAATATCTGCGCAAGGCCCGCAGCCAGATCGGCATGTGCTTCCAGCATTTCAACCTCTTCCCGCATATGACCGCGCTGGAGAATTGCATGGAAGGCCCGGTGCAGGTGCTGGGTCTGAAGAAGGCCGAGGCGCGCGAACGGGCCGAGGAACTGCTGGAGCTTGTGGGCATGTCCGACAAGCGCGACCAGCACCCCTCGCGGCTTTCGGGCGGTCAGCAGCAGCGCGTGGCGATCGCGCGGGCGCTGGCGATGCGCCCCAAGGTGATGCTGTTCGACGAGGTGACCTCCGCGCTCGACCCGGAGGTGATCGGCGAGGTGACCAACGTGATCCGGTCGCTGGTGGATAAATACAATCTGACGATGCTGATGGTGACGCACCAGATGGGCTTCGCGAAGGACATCTCGGATCGGGTCTGCTTCTTCTACGACGGCAAGATCGAGGAGCAGGGCGCCCCCGAGGATCTCTTCGGCAATCCGCAGAAAGAGCGCACGCAGCAATTCCTCTCGGCGGTGAAAGAGGCCGACTGACGCGCCTCACGATGTCGCGCAATGGCCTGTCTGAAAAGGTCATTGCGTGCGCGGACGTCTCGTTGCCTTATGGACCTGCTTCCATCGCAGCGAGGGTCCGACATGCCGATCATCATAGACAATCCCTGGCGCGGTGACGGGCTCGACCCGGAGGGTGTTCAGCCCCTCGCGGATGCCTCGGGCGTGGCCAGCCTGCTTGCGCGCTGTCCGGCACATCACGAGACCCCGCTGCGCGCGGCGCCCGGGATTGCGGAGCGCGCCGGGGTCGGCAAGGTCTGGATCAAGGACGAGCGCGAGCGCATGGGGCTGGGTAGCTTCAAGGCGCTGGGCGCGGTCCATGCGATTGCCCAGGAGGCCGCTGCGCGCGCCGAGGGCGACGACCTGCAGACGGCCCTCGCCGGTGAGACCTATGTCGCGGCCAGCGCGGGAAATCACGGCCTCTCGGTCGCGGCTGGCGCTCGGATATTCGGGGCCCGCGCGATCATCTATCTGGCCGAGACCGTGCCTGAGGCCTTCGCCGCGCGGTTGGAGGCACGCGGGGCCGAGGTCGTGCGGGCTGGCGCGGAGTATCAAGCGAGCATGGAGGCCGCCGAGACGGCCGCCGCGGAGAACGGCTGGACGCTTCTGTCGGACAGCTCGTGGGAGGGCTATGTCGAACTGCCGCTGCGGGTGATGGAGGGTTACACCCAGCTTGCCGCCGAGGCCGTCGCGCAGATCGACGCGCCGCCCACTCATATCCTGCTGCAGGCGGGGGTCGGCGGTCTCGCGGCAGCCGTCGCGGCCCATGCGCGGCTGGCTTGGGGCGACGGGCCTGAGATCATCGTGGTCGAACCCGATGCGGCGCCTGCGCTGATCGAGAGCATTCGCGCGGGGCATCTGGTGAGCACGGAAGGGCCGGTCTCCGCGATGGGGCGGCTCGATTGCAAGACCCCTTCGATGGTGGCGCTGGCGGGTCTGTCGCGCGATGCGGATCGCTTCGCCACGATCACCGAAGCCGAGGCGCAGTCCGGCGTCGATATCCTCGCCGCACATGGGCTGGCCACGACGCCTTCGGGCGGAGCCGGGCTGGCGGCTCTGCTTGCCGGGCTGTCGCTGAGCCCCGAGGCGCGCGTGCTGGCGATCCTCAGCGAAGGCCCGGAAGATGGCTGAGCGCTCGCTCATCTTTCCGGCGGAGGAGTTTCGCACCCGCGTCAGCCGCCTGCAGGCCGAGATGAGCGAACGGGGTCTGGATGCGCTGTTTCTGACCTCGGCTGCGGATATCTTCTACGTCACGGGCTTCCTGACCCGGTTCTGGGAAAGCCCCGCGCGCCCGTGGTTCGTGATCGTTCCGGCCAGCGGTGCGCCGGTCGCGGTGATCCCCTCCATCGGGGCTGAACTGATGGGCCGCACATGGATGACGCAGGTCCGCACTTGGGATGCGCCCGATCCGACGGATGACGGCGTGAGCCTGCTTGCCGAGACGCTCTGCGATCTGCTGCCGGAGAGCGCGCGGATCGGGGTGCCGATGGGGTTGGAGACGCAGCTGCGGATGCCGCTCGCGGATTACGTGCGGCTCGGGGAGCGTATCGCGCCGCGGCGCTTCATCGACGGCACCGCCGCGATCCAGCGGGTGCGCGAGATCAAGAGCGCGGCGGAGATCGAGAAGATCCGCACGGCCTGCGCCATCGCGGGTCGTGCTTTTGCGCGCGTGCCGGAATTCGCGGGGCGGGGGCGCCCGCTCGACGGGATTTTCCGGGCCTTCCAGTCCGCGCTTCTTGAGGAGGGGGCCGACTGGGTCAGCTATGTCGCCGGGGCGGCGGGGCCATCGGGCTATGACGATGTGATCTCGCCCGCCGGACCCGCGCCGCTGCAGGCGGGCGATGTGCTGATGCTGGATACCGGCGCGGTGCGCGACGGGTATTTCTGCGATTTCGACCGCAATTTCTCGGTCGGGCCGGCGTCGGAGCCGGTGCGGCGCACCCATGCCGCGCTCTGGGAGGTGACTGAGGCGGCGATGGCGCAGCTGCGGCCCGGGATGCGGGCGCGCGACGCGCATCGTCTGCTGGTCGAGGGGCTGGCGGCGCGCGGTGTCGCGGCGGGCGGTGGGCGTCTGGGCCACGGGCTAGGGATCACGCTGACGGAATGGCCGTCCTTCACCCCGCGCGACAACACCGAACTGCGCGAGGGCATGGTGCTGACGCTCGAGCCCGGCGCTTGGGTCGAGACCGCGCAGGGCCCGCGCCGCCTGTTGGTCCATGAGGAAAACATCGTCCTGCGCGCGACCGGGGCGGAGCTGCTGTCGCCGCGCGCGCCTGAAACCCTGCCGGAGCTGAACTGATGGCCGATTTCCCTTATCGTCTTCGCGAAGACGTCACGCCGACGATGGGGCTGATCGTGCTGCGTGTGGATGAGACCATCGAGGACGAATTCCGTCGCTACATCCCGCCGGGTGACGCGCGGATGCATGTCACGCGCGTCCATTCGGGCGACGATCTGACCCCGTCGAGCATCGCCGAGATGGAGCGCGCTTTGAGCGGCGCGGCGGCGTTGCTGCCGCCTGCGGCGAAGTTCGATGTGGTGGGCTATGGCTGCACCTCTGGCGCGGCGCTGATCGGGCCGATTGAGGTGCGGGCGAATGTCATGGCGGGCGTCACGACGCAGCATGTGACCGATCCGCTGAGTGCTGCGCTGGCTGCGATTTCCGATCTCGGGCTGGAGCGGGTGGGCATCGTCTCGCCCTATGTCGCCTCGGTCGCGGAGCCTTTGCGGGCCGCCTTCGTCGCCGCAGGGATCACCGTGCCCGCGACCCTGTCTTTCGGCGAGGAGGTCGAGGCGCGGGTGGCGCGGATCGATCCGGCCTCAATCGCGGAGGCCGCGCGGAGCCTTGCGGGGCAGGCCAAGCTGGACGGGATTTTCCTGTCCTGCACCAATCTGCGGACGCGGCGGATTTTGCCGGAGTTGAAAGCGGAGCTCGGGATGCCGATGCTCAGCTCGAACCAGGCGCTGGCCTGGCATATGCGCAAGCTGGCGGGGCTGGGCGTGCCGGAGTGAAACAAGGCGCCCGTCGGGCGCCTTGTAAGGTCGTTTCGAGAAATCAGCGGCGCGATCTGACGAATTCGACGATGCCATAGACCGCGAGGGCGGCGACGCCGACGATCAGCATCGGCTCGACACCGTGGGTATGGAACTGCGTGCCGGAATGCGCGAGGGCCGGGCTTGCCGCCATTGCGCCCAGAAGCGTTGCGAAGCTGGTCTTCATTGGTCGATCTCTTTCTTGCGTTGAGTCAGGAAGTCGCGGATGTCGAGGACGGATTTCTCGTCCATCGACACGTAGATCAGCGACATGTTGGTGCGTTCGCGGACCATCTCGCCCGGGAACGGAAGGTAGGACAACTCGCGCGAGCCGAAGGAGGGCGAGGCGGTGCCCACCTGCCATTCGGTCTTGAGCTCCACATCCACGAGTTTCAGCGATTTCGGCCCCGTGGACGAAGGACGCTCGAAGGGGACACCGGCGAGCTTGAGATAGCTCGTCTTGTCGGAGGCCTGCATGAAGCCGTCGATGAACTGGGTGGCCAGAACCTGCAGGTCCGCCGCCTCGTCCTCGTGATGCATGTGGCTGTGCAGATGCTCGCCATGGGCGTGATTGTGACCATGCCCGTGATGCGCGTGGTCATGGGAATGCCCGTGGCTGTGCCCGTGACTGTGCCCGTGATCGTGGTGGTGATGATGCCCGTGGGGGGCGTGATCATGCGGCATGGCTCAGCCCACCTTATGCGGTTCGGAATTCGACCAGCGCTTGCCTTCGAATTCGCCATGGGGCAGCGAGACGGGCTTGTCGATATGCTTGCGATGCGCGCCGAGCTTGCCATTGGCGACCAGCGAGCCCAGCACATCCACGATCACCCGTGTGCCCATCAGCGCGGTGATGTCGGACACGTCATAGGGCGGCGCGACCTCGACCAGCTCCATCCCGCAGATGCCTTCGGCCGCGATGCCGGAGGCCAGCGCCAGCGCTTCGCGCGGCAGGAAGCCACCCGGTTCGGGCCAGCCGGTGCCGGGCACGAAGCCGCAGTCGATGGAGTCGATATCGAAGGACATATAGACCATGTCGACCCCGTCCCACGCCATCTCCAGCGCCATCTCGATCGTCTTGTCGATGCCCATCTTCTCCATGTCGCCCATGGTGATGATGTTGGTCTCACGCTCGCGCGCGACCTTCACCGCCTCGCGCGGGACCTGCCAGCCGCCGATGCCGATCTGCACGAGGTTCTTCGCGGGCACGTTGGGCAGGTTGGTCGAGTGGAACCACGGCGTGGTGTGCATCCGCTCGTCGAGGTCTTTTTCCTGAATGTCGGCATGGCGGTCGAAATGGACGATGCCGATCTTCTTCGAGGTGCATTCGGCGATGCCGCGCACGCAGGGGAAGCCGATCGAGTGGTCGCCGCCGATCATGATCGGGAGCGAGCCCGACGAGAAGACGTGGCTGACGGCGCGGCTGATTTGATCGAAGCTCTTCTCGATATTCGCCGGGATGGTGAACACGTCGCCCGCATCGCAGAGCGTCATCTGTTCGCGCAGGTCGACGCCGATCTCGTAGTTGTAAGGCGTGTAGAGCGCGGAGATCTTGCGCACGCCCTGCGGCCCGAAGCGGGTGCCCGCGCGGTAAGTGGTGCCGCCGTCGAAGGGAATGCCCAGCACGGTCGCGTCGTAATGCGAGACCTCCAGCACGTCCTCGGCATAGGGCGCTTTCAGGAAGGTGTTGATGCCCGCGTAATGGGGCAGCTCGCCGCGCGCGAAGGTCGGGATCGACTTGTCCTCGATGCTGTCCGCGCCGGTCAGACCCATGCGCAGCGCCCAGCGGCGTTCCTCGTCCCAGCGGCCCTCAGGGAGTTCCGCCTCTTTGCGCATCGCCTTCCAGCCGGCGAGCTTGGTCAGGTCCGGGTGGTGCTGGCGGCGCTCGCGCAGGGCATGCGCCGCGATGGCCGCTTGCGGGTGGTGCGGGCGCGATCGCCCGCCTGGCAGGTCATGGAACATCTCTGTCTCCAATCTATCGAAGCCCCGGATCGGGGCAGGCTGTCTGGACCTTGGCGGCGGCCCGCGCGCGGGGCCCAGCGGCGCGCGCGGTGAAACTTTGATCTCAGTCCGGTGCGGGTGCAGGGTCGCTTTGCGCAGCCAGAGACGGGATCTTGTCGAGGATGTGCTGATACGGAATTCCGTGATCGCGGGCGTCGAAATCATAGGTGATCGTCGCGCCGTAGCGTTCGGGATAATCCGGATCCCAGCGGGTCTTGTCGAACACCAGAACGCGGTCGCCCAGCTTGAAGCCCTCGCCCAGATCATGGGTGACCATGAAGACGGTCATGCTGGTCTCGGCGCGCAGCTGCGTCAGGAATTCATGCATCGAGAGCCGTGTGCCCGGATCGAGCGCGCCGAAGGGCTCGTCCAGCAGCAGGATGCGCGGCCGGGCATGCAGCGCCTGCCCGATGGCGAGACGTTGCTGCATCCCGCCCGAGAGCGTCGAGGGGTAGTTCTTCGCGACATGCGCGAGCCCGATCCGCTCGAGAACCTCATCGGCGCGCGCCCGGGCCTCGCGCAGCTTCGCGCCGCGAAACCAGCCCCAGCCTTTCGGGAAACTCTCGGCGGCGACGATGTTGTCGCGCACGGTCATATGCGGGAAGACCGAGTATTTCTGGAACACCACGCCGCGTTCGCGACCCGGTTCGCGCGCAGGCGTGCCGCCATCGACGGTGATGCGTCCGCGCGTGGGCGTCTCGTCGGCCAGCAGAAGCCGCAGGAAGGTGGATTTGCCGCAGCCGGAGGCGCCGACGATCGAGACGAACTCGCCCTCGGCCACGTTGAGATTGACGCGTTCGATGATCGGGCGACCGTCGTATTCCTGGAAGACATCGCGGACGGTGACGAAGCTCATAGCCCACCTCCCAGCCACGGGAAGGCTTTGCGCGAGAGCGTCTTGAGCGCGAAGTCGATCAGGAAGGCGAGTAGCGTGATCCAGATGACGTAGGTCAGGATGATATCCATCGCGAGGTAACGCCGGACGAGGAAGATGCGGTAGCCAAGGCCGACCTCGGCCGCGACGGCTTCGGCGGCAATGAGGAACAGCCACGCGGCACCGAGCGAGAGGCGGATGGCCGCGATCAGCCGCGGCAGGATTTGCGGCAGCACGACGCGCAGCGCGATGACCCATGTGGAGGCGCCCAGCGTCTGCGCCTTCACGATCTCTTCGTGCGGAATGTCGAGCACCCGCTGCGAGAGGTCGCGGATCAGGAAGGGTGTGATGCCGATCACGATCAGCACGATCTTCGAGGTCTCGCCCAGCCCGAAGACGATGAACAGGATCGGCAGCAGCGCCAGCGGCGGCACCATCGAGAGCACCGCGACGAAGCTGGACAATCCGCGCCGGACGTAAGGCAGCAGCCCGATCCCGACGCCGACCGTCAGCGAGATCAGCGCCCCGATGCCGACGCCGAAGGCCAGACGCCGAAGGCTCGCGAAAGTATCGGCCCAGAGGAGGATTTCGCCGGTGCGCTTGTTCGGCTCGGTGAACAGCCGCCCGGCGGTGTTCATGATGGTCTCGGGCGCGGGCAGCAGCTTGTCTTGCGGGTTCGCCGCAAGCCGGATTTCCGAGCCGATCCAATAGGCGATCAGCACCGCCACGAAGGGCAGCGCGGCCAGCAGGATGCCGGTGGGCCGGGTCGGATGTCGGTTGAGCAGACGCATGGGCGCTTTCGGCAATTGGCGGAAAAAGGGCCCGGCCCGAAGGCCGGGCAAGTCAGATCAAAGCGCGCCGTCGGCCGCCATCTGCATGTAGGTGGTGTCGAAGCGCAGCTTCACGTTGGCTTCGTCGCCCGTCACCGAGCCGTCGGGATATTCGACGCCGACGAAATCGGCCGAAGGCGCATCGACACCAAGGATGCCCTTGTCGAACAGGAAGTTCGCGACCGTCGTCATGGTCTCGGGCATCTCGGCGCTCGAGGCCTGCTCCACCGCCTTGGCCGGATCGTAGAACATCGCCGTCGCGGCGAGCTGGGCCTTGTAGCCTTCGAGATCGGTGCCGGCGGCCTCGGCCATCGCGGTCAGGGCCTCTTCGTCGCCTGCGGCCATCTTCGACATGACCTCATACCAGGCGCCGACCACAGCCTTGCCGAAATCGGGGTTGTCCTTGAGCGTCTCGGTATTCACCACCATCAGATCGAGAATTTCGCCCGGAATCTGCGAGCTGTCGAACAGCTTGTTCGCATCGGGGTTGGTGTCGAGGATTTCCGAAACCAGCGGGTTCCACGTCACGACGGTCTCGACCTCGGGGGTCGCGAAAGCGGCGATCATGTCGGCGTCGGAGGTGTTCACGACACCGGCCAGATCCTTCTCGGCCAGCCCGGCTTTATCGAGTGCGCGTGCCAGCAGGTAATGCGAGACCGACAGCTCGACGAGGTTCACCTTGGTGTCCTTCAGCTCCTCGATCGAGGTCGCTTTCTTCGAGATGATCGCGTCATTGCCGTCGGAATAGTCGCCGACGATCAGCGCGGTCGTGTCGACGCCGCCGCCCGACGGGATCGAGAGCGTGTCCATGTTGGTCGCCGAGACGCCATCGAAGCCGCCCGCGGTGTATTGGTTGATCGATTCCACGTAGTCGTTGATCTGAACGATATCGACGGTGATGCCGTATTTCTCGGCCCATTTGTCCATGATCCCCGAGCTGTCCAGATAGCCCCAGGGCATCCAGCCGGCATAGATCGACCATGCGAGTTTGAAATCGGTTTTCTGCTCGGCCATCGCGGGCGAGAGAGAGGCGGCGAGAACGCCCAAGCTGAGGGCCGTGGCGGACAGGAATTTCGTTCTGGTCATGGTCTTCCCCGTTGGCATGCGTCCCGCCTTTTTATGGCGTAGAGGCCGACCCGCTGGCGGAACAAGAGATGAGGCGCGGGTCAGACCTGCGCAGTAATCTCCCGGGATTTTGGCCCGCCGTGTGCCCGCACGGAATTTGCCGCGTGGGTGGCACTTCTCGGACCAGACCTGCCTTGTCGGCAACGGAACCCTAAGCGCCCTGCACCATCATTCGGGCATGACCTTGGTGCGTTTCCAAAGCTGGAGAGGGGGCAAAAGCCGCCTCGATTGCGCCCCGCATGGCATTTGGGCGCGAAAAACTCTCAAATGATGGTTTTTTGGGCGTCACCCCAAGCATTTTTGATCGGTTGGTGCGCTTTTCGTGCGGCTTCGTGATTCCTCGCGAGGGGGTCGCGGCGGGGCGTGAGGCGCATCTCACCCGCCGGATCGCGCCTCCACCGGCGAGCCGTCTTCCAGCGTCTCGACCGGATAGAGCACGACGCGGTCGCCCTCGCTCAGACCGTCCTGAAGCTCGGCATAGGTGCCGTTATCGGTCCCGATTTTCACGTTCACTTCCCGCGCGCGCCCGTCCTCGACCTTGAAGACGGCCCAGCCGGTGCCGCGCCGGAACAAGGCGCTCGACGGGACGCGCAGCGCGTCGGGGTTCTGCCAGACCACGATCCGGGCGGTCACCTGAAAGCCGTGGCCCAGACCCGCGCGCTGCGCGGAATCGCCGGTGAAGGCGATGACCACGCCGACGCGTTGCTCCTCGACACCCAGGGCGGAGACTTTCGTCGTGCCCGACGGGTCGATGCGGACCACCTTGCCCTCCAGCACGTCCGGCCCGCCCCAATCGGTGATCTCCACCGGATCGCCGAGGCGCACGCGCACCGCGTCGCGCGAGAGAAGATCGGCCACGACTTCTAACCCCTCCGAGATGTCGCCGATCTCCATGATCGGGGAGCCCGCGGAGAGCACGGTCTCGTTTTCCTGCAGGATTTGCAGCACCGTTCCGGTCGCGGGCGCATAAAGCGGGATCGTCTCGACACCCTCACTGTTGCTCGCGGCCGCATCGTTCTGCAGCACGGATTTCGCCGAGGCCAGCGCCGCCTCGCGCATCGCGATGGCGGCTTTCGCGGCGGCTTCCTGCGCGGCGGCGTAATCGGCATTGATCTGATCGCGGTCCAGCTTGGACTGGCTGATCGTGCCGGAAAGCGCGAGCCGCTGCGACCGCGCGAGATCGCTATCGGCCTGTTCGCGCATCGCGACGGCGGCGCGGTAATCGCCCTCGGCCGCGCTCAGCGCGGCTTGGGCCTCGGCCAGCGCGGCCTCCGCCTGCGCCCGGCTGCGCGCATCCAGCACGGCGGGCAGGGCGGGGCGCATCCGGGCGACGACCGTCTCGTTTGCGACGACATGATCGCCGACATGGATATCGAGCCGCTGCAGCCTGCCGCTCACCGGGGTCGAGACCGTGTAGCTTTCGCTGACGCGGGTCCGGCCATCATCCTCGATGACGAGCTTCATCGGGCCGCGCGTGACCTCGCCCATATCGACGGTCTGCGGCTGCGGCCAAAGCAGCGCAGCGATTGCGCCCGCCGCGATCAGGCCGATCAGGATGAGAATGAGCCATCTGGTCCGGGGTTTTGGTGTCACGGGTCAGTCCCTCGCCTTGAGCGCCGAAATCATGTTCAACCGATCCAGCGCGCGGCGCAACATCAGGATCGAGGCCAGTGTCGCCGAAACCACGACCAGCACCGCCATCGCGATGCTGGGTAGATCGAAGCTGACGCTGACCCGGTAGAGTTCGTTGGAGAAAACGCGTGCGATCAACTTGGCAAGCGTCCAGCCGAACCAGATGCCGACCGGGAGCGCGCAGGCGACCAGCAGGGTGATCTCTCCGGCCAGGATCAGCGTCACCTCGGAGCGGGTGAAGCCAAGGACGCGCAGGCTCGCCAATTCATGCGCGCGTTCGGCGAATGCGTTGCGCGCGGCGTTGTAGACGATGCCGAAGCTCAGCACGAAAGCGATCGCGCCGAAGACGAAGCGCATCTGGCCCGCGCCCTCGTCGGCGATTTCCCGGAACGCCGCCAGACTGTCGGATTTGATCGAGACGCCCGCGACTTTGGGGCGCTCGCGCAGCTCGTGCAGAAGCTCCGGCGACGGGGCGCCTTCGGTGCGGATCGAGACGGAGGTGATCCGGTCCGCCTCGCCCACGGCACGGGTCAGCGAGTCGAGGCGCATATAGGCCGGCGCGCCCAGCAGGGTGTCGGAGATCGCCGCGACCGGCAGCGACAGGGTTCGCTTGCGGCCCTCGGTGACTTCGGCGGTGAGGTTTTCGCCCGGCTGAAGTTTCAGCACATCCGCGAGCCCCCGCGAGATTACGACGCCCTGCGCGGGCAGGGCGATCGGCTCCAGATCGGGCCGCAGCGCGCGGTTGAGCTGCGCATCCTCGGACAGGCCGGTCAGTTCCCCGCGATGGGTGATGACGCCGTTGCGGAACAGGACCGGCACATAGCGCGTCGGTTCGGCCTCCAGCACGCCGGGCAGGTGCGCAATCTCATGCGTCACATCGCGCGAGACGGGGTGGATGAAGCTCACCGTCGCATCCGAGCGGTCGGCAAAGCCGAAGGTGACATCCATGGTGTGATCGAAGCCCGAATAGATCATCAGCATCGCCATGTTCAGCGCGAGGCCGGCGGCCACGCCCGCGACGGTGCCGAGGCTGCGCACCGGTTGCCGCGTGATCTGGCGCAGGATCATCCGCCCCGGCTGGTCGAAGAACCTCGTGACGATCGCGAGGAAGCCGACCCGGCCATGGGTGAAATCGGGCGGGGCAGGCGGGCGCATCGCCTCGGCGGGCGTCAGCCGGAACACCGTGCGCAGCGCAATCGCCGCACCGAGCGCGGCGGCGATCAGCGAGAAGGCGAGGCCCCCGGCGAAGGGACCGGGACGCATCGAGAAGACGAGATAGGGGAACTTGTAGAATTCCATGTAGAGCCCGGTGATCGACCGCCCGAGCATCACGCCCAGAGCCGATCCGAGCAGCGCGCCCGCGAAGGCGATCATCAGCGCCATTTCGAGGTAGTGCCCGGCGATCTCCGCCCCGCTATGGCCGAAGGCTTTCATCAACCCGATCTCGCGCCGCTCGGCCTGCACGATCCGGGTGATCGTGACATTGAGCAGGAAAGCTGCGACGGCGAGGAAGATCGGCGGCAGAAACACCCGCGACTGGCGCAGGCCCTTGAGTTCTTCCTCGATGAAGCGTGCCGAGGTCTGCTGGTCCTGCACATAGCCGGCGCCGCCGCCATAGGGCGCCATCAGCCGGTCGAGATCGGCCAGCACCGCCTTGCGGGGCCGCTCGCGCGTGGTGAGCGCCAGCACCTCGTTGAACGCGCCGTCGAGGTCGAGCACGGCACCGGCGGCCTTGCGCTCCATCCAGATCACGGCGAAGCGGCCATCGGTCGGGAAGAATTCGCCCGGCGCGGGCATGAACAGAAACTCCGGCGCGCGGGCGAAACCGACGACATGCAGTTTTTGGTGGCGGCCTTCGACGGTGACGCCGAGCGTATCGCCAAGCGCGATCTCGCGTGCGGCTGCGAATGTGTCGAGCAGCACGACCTCGTCGCTGCGCCCGGCGATGGGCTTGCGTCCCGCCGTCATCAGGATGCCGTTGAGCCCGGCCGGGCCGGGTAGCGACAGGATGCGCGCCTGCACCGGTTCGCCGCCATCCGCGTCGATCCGGCCGAAGCCGCTGATCCGGCCTTCGGCGGCCAGCACGCCGGGAATCGCGTTGACCTGTTCCATCATCGAGCTGGGCGCGCGGGTGAGCGGTTCGAAGACCTGCGCCAGCCGGTGCCGTTCGAAATAGGCGTCGCGGGTGACGGTGAGCGTATCGGTCAGCCCCGCCATCATCACCTGCACCATCACGCCCAGAGCGACGACCGCCGAGATCGCAAGCGCCTGCGCCCGGATGCGCCAGAGGTCGCGGAACAGCTTGCGATGGAGAACGGTCAGGGCCATCGGCTCACCATTCGATCTCGGCAGGATCGGCGCGGGTCTCGTTGACGATCGTCTCGCGCAACTGGCCATCGGTGAAATGCAGCACGCGATGCGCCATCGCCGCCGTCGCCGCCGCATGGGTGACGATCAGCACGGTGGTGCCCAGCTCGCGGTTCACATCGTTGAGCACCTGCAGCACCCGCCGCCCCGTCGTGCTGTCGAGCGCGCCGGTCGGCTCGTCGCAAAACAGCACCGCCGGGCGCTTCGCGATGGCCCGCGCGATGGCGACGCGCTGCTGCTCGCCGCCTGACATCTGCGCCGGGAAATGGTCGAGCCGTTCCTCCAGCCCCACCAGCCGCAGCGCCTCGCCCGCATCCATCGGGTCATGCGAGATCTCGGTCACCAGATCGACATTCTCGCGCGCGGTGAGGCTGGGCATCAGGTTGTAGAACTGGAAGACGAAGCCGACATGGCTGCGCCGATATTGGGTCAGCGCGCGGTCGGACATCTCGGTCAGGTTCTGCTCGCCGAACCACGCCTGACCCGAGCTTGGCCTGTCGAGCCCGCCGATGATGTTGAGAAAGGTGGATTTGCCGCTGCCCGAGGGGCCCAGCAGCACGACGACCTCGCTGCGCGGAATTTCGAGCGTCACCTCTCGGAGCGCGTGAACCGCGGCAGGACCTTCGCCATAGGTCTTCGACAGTGCTTCGGTGCGAAAGGCTGGCTGCACGCTCGGCCTCTTGAAATAGACAGGGCAGGGCGCCCGATCCGGATCAGATCACAGCCGTGTCAGACAGTCAAAACCTGTCGGGACCGGCGGCGGTTGGCATGTGCTTGCGTGGCCTTGGGGCATCGGGTGGCCGCCTCGCCGCACGGGCGCCTTAAGTGCTGAGGCTGTGGAAGAAGAGGTCGATTTCCAGCGCCAGTCCGAACTCGAATTCAGCCAGCTCGGGATGGGTCCATTCGTGCTGTTCGAGACGGTCGAGGAAGTCGCGCCGTTTGCGTTCATCGCTCGCATCCAGCGACAGGGTCTCGGCGGCGCGCAGCAGGTCGATCCGTTTATGGACCTCGCGCATGGCGGAGAAGGCTTCCATCATCACCGGCATCAGGCGCGGCTCGCTCTGCCAGGTTTGCCCGCCGAAGACCTCTTGCACGACACGGTTGCCGGAGCCGAGGCAATCATAGGCGACGCAGCCCGCCATACCTTCCTGCGTCAGCTTGTCGTGGATCGAGCAATCGTGCCCGCAAAGGTGCCGGCAGGGCTCGCCGGGGTTCTTGCTGAACGCGAAATCCTCGCCCTTGTCGAAGGCCAGCACAAGACAGCACAGGGCTGCGCATTGCGAACAGTCGGTCTTGAGACGATCGGTCTGGGACATTCGGGCCTTCGCTTAACGGGACCTCGCATGGGAGGTCGTCGGGCCGTGATATCCCGCAAAACGGCTCTCAAATGCAAGGGCTGCGCCAGACGCGCGTGCGGGTGCCCCGGCAGCGGCGGGGGATTCCGCTGCCGGGGGGCTCTCTGGCTCAAATGGCCTGAACGGCCTTTTCCAGCATGTCGCGGACTTCGCCTGCGACCGATTTCAGCTGCGGATTGTCGATCGCCGTCATCGAGGCCTGCGGGTCGATCGCGCAGACGAGGATGTCCGAACCGTCCTGCCGCAGGATGACGTTGCAGGGCAGCATCGCGCCGACATTCGGCTCCAGCTGGATCGCCTGATGCGCCATCTTCGGATTGCAGGCGCCGAGGATCATGTAGCCGGGCATGTCCTCGTCCAGCTTCTTCTTCATCGTGCCCTGCACGTCGATCTCGGTGAGCACGCCGAAGCCCTGCGCCTTGAGGGCCTCGCGGGTCCGGGTGTCGGCCTCTTCGAGCGTGGTATAGGTGAGGCGTTTGTCGATGGTGTAGCTCATGGTTTTGGCTCCTTGAGTTGAAAGCGGTTCAGGTTTCGACCGGGTAGGCCTGCGCGGACCATGCGCCGAAGCTGCCCGGCACCGCGGAGACGTTCTTGAACCCGGCGCGGTGCAGTAGGCTTGCGGCGAGGCTGGCGCGGTAGCCGCCCTGACAGTAGACGGCGTAGTCGGTCGCGCGGTCGAGCTGCGCCATCTCGTCGTCGAGCGTGCCGAGGAAACGGTGGATCGCGCCGGGGATATGACCGCCGTCCCACTCCTCGTCCTTGCGCACGTCGAGCGGGGTCAGATCGCTGCCCTTCAGCTCCTGCACCGTGACCTGCGGGATATGGGCGAGCGGTCGCCCGGAGGTGCGCCACGCGGCGATGCCTCCCGTCAGATAGCCCGCAAATTTGGTGAAGCCGACGCGCCAGAGTCGCAGTACGGCCTCGTCGATCTCACTGTCTTTTTCGCTCACGAGCGCGATCGGCTTGTCAGGATCGAGCATCCAGCCCGCCCAGACCGACAGCTCCGGCTGCAGGCCGATATTGAGCGCGCCTTCGATGAAGCCGCCGCCGAAGGCGAGCATGTCGCGCCCATCGACGAGCTGCACATCGTCCTTGGCGATCAGCGCCTCGAACTCCTCCGGCGTCTTGCCGATGCAGCGCGGCAATCCGTGCATCACCTCGGGGCCCTCCGCGTTGACCTTCTTGAGGCGCGGGTAATGCGTGGGCACCGGTGGGGCGTCCTTCGTCATCTCGTCCTTGAAGGCCTCCAGATCGGTGATCTGGACGTATTTGTTATGGGTTTTCTCATAGGCGATGCTGGTCGACATCCGGTCGCCGATATTCGGCCCGCAGGCCGAGCCCGCGCCGTGACAGGGATAGACGAGCACGCCCTCGGGCAGCTGCATGTAGAATTCCTGCGTGGTGCGGAACAGCGCCTCGGTCAGTTCCTCGGTCTTGTCGTCGCCCAAGAGGTCGGGCCGGCCGACCGAATCCACGAAGAAGGAATCCCCGCTCAGCACACCCCACGGGTCGTCATTGTCCTTCTCGTAGAGCAGGAAGGAGACATGTTCGGGCGTGTGGCCCGGCGTGTGCCGCGTCTCGAGCGTGAGATCGCCAAAGGTGAACTTGTCGCCATCGCGGATGCCCTCATGAGCGAAATCATATTCGGCGCCGCCTTCGACGCTGACGCAAAGCTTGGGCGCGCCATCCAGCCGGGCCACCAATTCGCGCGCGCCCGACAGGAAGTCGGCGTGGATATGGGTCTCGAATACATGGGTGATCGTCAGGCCGAGCGCCTTGGCGCGCTCGATATAGATGTCGCAATCCGGGCGGGGATCGACGACGGCGGCGGTGCCGTTGCCGGTGTCGCCCAAGAGGTAGGAGCACTGGGCGATCCCTTCCGCAAGGATCTGTTCAAAACGCATGGTCATGTCATCTGCCTCCGACTTTCCGTCCGTTCGGGATTGCTGGAGGAATGCGTGGGGGCCGATTCACGTTCCGAATTCTGAATGTGTGTGCCGCCGGACTAGGCATAAAAGATCCGTGAGGATCGCCTTGCCTTGGGTGGTCAGGTGCGGCGCGCGCGAACTGTGACCGCGCCGGCATCGGGCAGGATCAGGGTCACACGCAGCCCGGTCTCCGCATTCGCGATGCTCAGCTTGCCGCCGACGGCCTGCGCGATCTCGGCGCTGATCGACAGGCCCAAACCATGGCCGCTTTCATCGGCGCGCGCGCCGCGTTTCCGAAGATGCTCGATGCGGTCTGTTGAGATGCCGGGGCCGTCGTCTTGCACCTCGATTGCGATCGCCGCGTCGCGGCGGCTGGCGCGGATCGTGACCTGCGACGTGGCGTGGCGGCTGGCGTTCTCGATCAGCGCGCCGAGGGCTTCGGCCAGATCACTGGCGTCGAGCGGCACCTGCAGATCCTCGGGCACGGCGATGTCCCACTCCACCGCGCTGCCCGTGGGGGTGCGCCGGATCACCGAGACGATCTGCTGCACGACAGGGGCCACCGTGGCCTTGTCTTTCACAATGCGCCCCGCGAGGCGCGACCGGGTCAGCTCGCGATCGACATGGCGGCGCATCGCTTCGGCGATCTCCTCGATGGCGGCGGCGGGCTCGGTCTGGCCGGTCTGGCGCAGCCGGTCGGCCTCGCCCATCAGTGCCTGCAGCGGGGTCTTGAACCCATGCGCGAGATCGGCGGCGCGGTGGCGCGCGCGGTCCAGCTCGGCCTCGCGGGCGTCGATCAGCGCATCGACCTCATTGGCGAGCGGCTGCACCTCTTTCGGGAAATCGCTGCCGAGCCGCCGCTGTTCGCCCGAGCGCACGGCGAGCACGCGGCGCCCGACCTCCGACAGGGGGCGCAGGCCGAAGAAGAGCTGAACCCATCCGGCCACGATCAGGGCGGCGGCGAGGATCGCGTTATAGGGCAGGAGTTCTTTCAGAAAATCGCTGCGCGCCTGATCCAGATCGGTCGTCGTCAGCGCGACCGCCGCGCGCACTTGGCCCCCGCCCAGAGACGGCGGCAGGGTCACGCTGCGCTCCAGCGTCAGAAGCGTGCCGCCGGTCTGATCGGGCAGGCGATGCACATGGACATGCCCGTCGGGCAGCGCATCGGGCGGCAGCGGCAGCACGTAATCCCAAAGCGAGCGCGACCGCAGCAGCGTGTCGCCGAGGTCGATCTGCCAGTAAAGGCCGCTCAGAGGTTGATCGAAGCGCGGATCGGCGGGCGGCGTCTGCAGCGCCAGCCTGCCGCCGGCGTCGCGCCCGAGCGCCGCTACGACCTGATCGAGCTGCACCGACAGTTCGGCCTCGGCCCGGCGCTGAACATGGGCGGCAAACAGCGCCGTCAGCGCGGCGGAGGCAATCGCCAGCGCCAGCACCACCGCGAGCGCGCCGCCAAGCGCGAGCCGGAGGCGCAGCGACAACCGCATCACGCGCCGCCGCCTTCGAGGAAATAGCCAAAGCCGCGGCGCGTGCCGATCACGCCGGGGCCCAGCTTGCGGCGCAGTCGCGCGACGAGCGCCTCCAGCGCGTTGGCCTCGCGCGAGTCGTCATCACCATAGAGATGTTCGAGCAGTTCGGTCGGCGGCACGACCCGGTCGCGATGCAGCATCAGGTAGGAGAGCAGCCGGAATTCCAGCGCCGTCGCCGCAATCGGCACGCCGCGGATCGACACGCTCATCCGGTTCGCGTCGAGCGTCAACTCGCCCACGCTCTGGTTCGCCGAGGCCCGCCCCGCCGAGCGCCGGATCAGGGCACGCGCACGGGCGACCAGCTCTTCCATGCGGAACGGTTTGGGCAGGTAGTCATCCGCGCCCGCGTCGATGCCTTCGACCCGCTCGGTCCAGGCGCCGCGCGCGGTCAGCACCAGTACCGGCATCTCGCGATCATTGGCGCG
The DNA here is from genome assembly GCF_058105145.1 of Thioclava sp. ISO4. NCBI lineage: Bacteria > Pseudomonadati > Pseudomonadota > Alphaproteobacteria > Rhodobacterales > Paracoccaceae > Thioclava > Thioclava sp. ISO4. The sequence continues at coordinate 461,437 of NZ_CM176571.1, read as the reverse complement.
CCATTTCTTGAGGATGCTCAGCCCGTCCATCTTCGGCAGGCCCAGATCGAGAATGACGAGGTCGTAATCTTCGGTATCGCCCAGAAACCACGCATCGAGCCCGTCCGCGCAGGTCTCGACGAGAAACCCCGCCGCCTCGAGCGCAGCCTTGAGATCTGCCGCGATCCTCTGGTCGTCCTCGACCGCCAATACGCGCATTACTTGTCCTCGTCGCGCTCGCTGTCTTCGGGACCACCAATCGGCAAACCGGTCGCCGCGTCAACCTCAAGCTCGATGATCCGGCCTTCCGGAGTGATCAGCTTGAGCTCGTAGACATAGTGACCGTCATCCGATTCCAGCTCCAGCTTGATGACGCGGCCTCTGAAACGCTTCTGCAGGCCGCCGAGAATTTTCGACAGCGGCAGGATCTCTTCGCGCTCGACCGCGCTGCGCGCCCGGTCGTGATCCGAGCCGCTTCGGCCCGGACTGCCACTACCCGCACGCTCGGCGAGGGCGGGCGTGGCCAGGGCCAGCGAGAGAATTATGAGGGACGTGAGCGTTTTCATGCGGCTTTTCTAGCGCAAACAAGCTGACAGAACGCTGACAAAGCCAGTCAGCACGGCGTCAGAGTGATTCTGCCAATGTCGTCTCATCCGGGCAACTCGCCCCTATCCGATCACAGGAGTTAACGATGAAACGCACTCTTCTCTTCACCGCTGCCCTCGGTGCCGCTGTCGGCGCTTTCTCCCTTGGTGCCGCACAGGCGCAGGGCCCCGCTGGCAATGGGAATGGCGGCGGCGGGCAGTCGGGCGGTCAGGTCATCCTGCCGCAGAAGAATGCCACGCAGACCAAGTCTCAGAACCGCGAGACCTACGAGTACCGGAACGAATATCGCAACCAGTACCGCTACGGCGAGTCCGAGGGCGAGTCCGGCATGCCGTCGAACTACCGTGAGGAAGTTCGCTACATGAATCAGGCACGCGAGCAGTGGAAGAAGATGGGCGAGGTCATCGGTTCCGAGCTGGACTGATGAGCGAAGGAGCGGCCCGTCGGGTCTGAGGCCCTTTGGCACGTTCCGGATACTGCGGGCTGGCGGCGAGATTCGCCGCCGCCCACCTGACACTCGACCTGAGTGCCCTACATTTGGGAGGCGTCCCCCTCGCGACCCCCTCTCATTCCGAACACCTCGCGAGAGCCATGGTCACCGGCCGCAAAGACGCCTGACCTGAGCCGCGGGGTATCGAGCGAGCTTTGTTGTGCCGTCCCCACACCCCTCACAAAGCTCGCTCGATCTCCCTTTTGAAGACGAGCCGGACCGGTCGATGCGCGAGTCATTCGGGCCTTCGACGCGGCGCGTGACCAATTTTCTTTCAGCCCTCAAAGCCTGCTCTCATTTGCCATTTCGGCGCTGAGACATCGCTTGTCTCTCCCCTCTCCGGAAAAATGTTTGACAGTAATTTGGAACGTTCCTATTAATATTTGGAACGTTCCTAAAGGCTGAGTCCTTTGGGTGTGCCGATCGCGGTTTTGTCCCGCGTTGGCAATTTGGATGGGGAGAAGCGAACAATGGGCACGATCGTCAGTGCATCGGAAGCAGTGGGAAAAATCGCGGATGGCGCTATCATCACGGTGTCCTCGTCTTCGGCATTGGGCTGCCCCGATTCCGTGCTCAAGGCGATCGGCGAGCGCTTCGATCAGGAGCAACATCCGCAGAACCTGACCATGATCCATCCGATCGCCGCGGGGGACATGTATGGTGTGAAGGGCATCGACCACATCGCCAAGGATGGTCTGCTCGACACGGTTCTGGCCGGGTCCTATCCGTCGGGGCCTTCCAGCCTGCCGATGCCGGAAATCTGGAAGATGGTCGTCGAGGATCGGGTGACCGCCTATAACGTGCCCTCCGGCATCCTGTTCGACATGCATCGCGAAGCGGCTGCGCGGCGTCCGGGGGTGATGACCAAGGTCGGTCTGAAGACCTTCGTTGATCCCGAGCGCGAGGGCTGTGCGATGAACGATCGCGCAGCAGGCGCCCCCATCGTGCGCCGCGTGGAATTCGATGGCGACACCTGGCTCCATTTCCCGAATATCTACCCCGATGTCTGCATCCTGCGCGCAACCACCGCCGATGAGCGCGGCAATCTGACCTATGAGCACGAGGGCGCCTATCTCGGCGGGCTCGAGCAGGCGATTGCAGTGCGCAACAATGGCGGGCTGGTGATCGCGCAGGTGGAGCGCGTCACCGCGGCGGGCTCCCTGCGTCCGCATGACGTCCGGGTGCCAGGCCATCTCGTGGATTATGTGGTCGTGGATGAGGATCAGAAACAGACCTGCGAGACGCCCTACGATCCGGCGATCTCGGGTCAGGTGATGCGTCCGTGGTCGAGCTTCGAACTGGCCGAGCACGGCATCGAGAAGGTGATCGCGCGGCGCGCGGCGATGGAGCTGCGCGGCGGCATGACCGCCAATCTCGGTTTCGGGATTTCGGCGATGGTGCCGCGTATCCTGCTCGAGGAAGGCCATCCCGACGCGGTCACCTGGGCGATCGAACAAGGCGCGGTGGGCGGTATGCCCCTGACCGGCTTCGCTTTCGGCTGCGCGTCGAACGCCGATGGCTACGTGCCCTCGCCGCAGCAATTCATCTATTTCCAGGGTGCCGGGTTCGACATGTCCTTCCTGTCCTTCCTCGAAGTCGATGTGGAGGGGAACGTGAACGTCTCCAAGCTCGGCAAGAAACCCTACCTGACCGCTGGCTGCGGCGGCTTCGTCGACATCACCGCCCATGCGCGCAAGATCGTCTTCTCGGGCTGGTTCGAGGCCGGGGCGCAGATGGAGATGGACGCGACCGGCATCCGCGTCCGTGCGCCCGGCAAGTTCACCAAGATGGTGGACCGGGTCGAGCATGTGACCTTCTCCGGCGCGCGTGCGCGCGAGCAGGGGCAGGAAGTGCTCTATATCACCGAGCGCTGCGTGATGCGGCTCGATGACAAGGGGCTTATCGCGACCGAAATCATGCCGGGGATCGATCCCGAGCGCGATATCGTCGGCGCCTCCGAGGGGCGGGTGCGTGTGGCGGAGAACGCCGTCACCATGTCCACGAAGCTTCTCGCCGATGCCCCGATGGGGTGGACGCCATGAGCGATATTCACCTGATCGTCGACGGCGCGGTGGCGGAACTGCGCCTCGACAACCCGGCGAAGATGAACGCTCTGACGGTCGAGATGCTGAGTGCGCTCGAGGCGCATCTCGATCGGATCGAACGCGATGTCGAGATTCGCTGCGTGCTGGTGAGCGCCGAAGGCGACCGGGCCTTCTGCACCGGGGCGGATATCAACGGTTGGGGCGATCTGAGCCCGGCCCAGTTCGCGCGGCATTGGGTCCGCGACGGACACCGGATCTTCGACCGGCTGGCGCGCCTCTCGAAGCCGACGATTGCGGCGCTGAACGGGCACGCCTTCGGGGGCGGTCTCGAACTTGCCGCAGCCTGCGACCTTCGGGTCATGGCACCCGGCGCCAGCCTTGCCCTCCCGGAAGCTGGCGTCGGGATCGTTCCCGGTTGGTCGGGCACGCAGCGGCTGATGCGTCTGCTGCCCGAACCGATGGTGAAGGAGATGGCGCTTTTCGGTCACCGGGTCAAAGCCGAGCGGGCTTTGGCGGTCGGCTTCGTGGCCGCCGTCTCCGACGATCCGCGCGCGGCAGCGCAGACCCTGATCGACCGTGCGCTCGGGCTGTCGCCCCGCGCCGTCGAAATCACGAAATCGATGATCCATGTCGCGGCGGGTGAAGATCGCGGTGCCATGGCTGAGGCGCTCGGAAGTGCCGCCATTTCGGCCAGCGAAGATCGCGCCGAAGGGGTCACGGCTTTCCGCGAGAAACGCAAACCTAATTTTTCGGGACTTTGAACATGACCGAGCTGAACCTGATCTCTGCCGTTGATGCGGCGATCCCCGCAGAGCCCTTCATCTGTCGTCACCTGATCGCAGGCGAGTGGCGCGACAGTGCCTCTGGCGAAACCTACGACCGGATGTCCCCGGCGCATGGCTGCCTCGTGAGCCGCGCGGCGCTGGGCGCCGAAGCCGATGCGGAAGCCGCGATCGTCGCGGCGCGCGAGGCGTTCGACAGTGGCGTCTGGAGCCGGATCTCGGGCAAGGAGCGCGCCACGATCCTGCTGCGCGTCGCCGATCTGATCGAGGGCAATGTCGAGCGCATGGCGCTGCTGGAAACGCTCGAAAGCGGCAAGCCGATCTCGCAGTCACGCGCCGAAGTGTCGGGCGCGGCCGATCTGTGGCGCTACGCGGCTTCGCTGGCGCGCACCATGCATGGGGACAGCCACAACACGCTGGGGCCGGACATGCTCGGCGTCGTCGTGAAAGACCCGATCGGCGTCGTCTCGATGATCACGCCGTGGAACTTCCCGTTCTGGATCCTGAGCCAGAAGCTGCCCTTCGCGCTTGCCGCTGGTTGCACCACGGTCATCAAGCCGTCCGAGCTGACGCCGTCGACCACGGTGATGCTCGGGGAGCTGCTGTTCGAGGCCGGGATGCCCGCGGGCGTCGTGAATATCGTTCTGGGCTACGGGCCTGCCGTGGGCGGCTTGATGTCGACGCATGAGGCCGTGGACATGGTGACCTTCACCGGCTCGACCGCGGTCGGCAAGGCGATCTCGGCGGCTGCGTCGAGCACGTTGAAGAAGGTCGCACTGGAGCTTGGCGGGAAGAACCCGCAAGTCGTGTTCCCCGATGCCGATATCGAGAGCGCAGCCGATGCGATCACCTTCGGCGTCTATTTCAACACCGGGCAATGCTGCAACTCGAGCAGCCGGATCATCGTCCATGAAGATATCGTGGATGAGGTGGTCGAGCGCGTGGTGGAACTGTCGAAGCGCGTGGCTTTCGGCGACCCGCTCGATCCGCGCACGCAGGTCGGGGCGATCATTTCCGTCCAGCATCAGGGCAAGATCGACGACTATGTTCGCGCGGCAGTCACCGAAGGCGCCGAGATCGCGCTGGGTGGCGGGCCGATGACCGTGCCGGGTCTCGAGGGCCAATTCTATCAACCCACCGTCGTGCGCGGCGTCTCGCCCGAGATGGCGATCGCCCGCGAGGAGGTCTTCGGACCGGTCCTCTCGGTTTTGACCTTCAGAACGATGGACGAAGCGGTAGCGCTAACGAATGATGCCAGCTACGGTCTGTCCGCGGGCGTTTGGAGCGAGAACGTCCACACCTGCCTCGAGTTCTCGACGCGGGCGCAGGCGGGCACTGTCTGGACGAATACCTGGATGGACGGTTTCCCGGAATTGAGCTTCGGCGGGGTCAAGCAATCCGGTCAAGGGAGAGAGATCGGACGCTACGGCCTCGAAGAGTTCTTCGAGATCAAGACGCTCGTGATGCGCATCGGTCGCACGCGTGAGCCTTGGGTGAGACCCGAATGACCTGACCGGTCGCACGGGAGGAGAAGTGTAACGACAACGCAGAGGGAGGAAAATCATGCGTAGTTACATCGGACGGACACTGAAAATGGCGAGCGTTCTGGCGCTCGTCGCAGGTTCGGCACAGGCGGAGGATGTGGAGGTCCTTCACTGGTGGACTTCGGGCGGCGAAGCGGCCGCGCTCAACGTCCTCAAGGACGATCTGCAGAAAGAAGGCATCGGCTGGAAGGACATGCCCGTCGCAGGTGGCGGTGGCCAGAGCGCGATGACCGTGCTGCGTGCGCGTGTCACCTCGGGTGATCCGCCGACCGCGGTTCAGATGCTCGGCTTCGACATCTCGGACTGGGCGCAGCAAGGCGCGCTGGCCGATCTCGACAAGGTCGCGGCCGATGGCAACTGGGATGCCGTGGTGCCTGCGGCGCTGCAGAAGTTCTCGAAATATGACGGCCACTGGGTCGCGGTTCCGGTGAACGTGCACTCGACCAACTGGGTCTGGTCGAACAAGAAGATGCTCGCCGATCTCGGCATCGAAGAGCCGAAGACCTGGGACGAGTTCATCGCCGCGATGCAGAAGGTGAAGGATTCCGGGAAGATCGCACTCGCCGCGGGCGGTCAGCCCTGGCAGGAAGCCACGATGTTCGATGGCGTCGTGCTGTCGGTCGGTGGCCCCGAGTTCTACAAGAAGGCCTTCGTCGATCTCGATCCCGAAGCGCTCGGCGGTCCGCAGATGGTCGAATCCTTCAAGCGCATGGAGCAGCTTCACAGCTTCGTCGACCCGAACTTCTCGGGCCGCGACTGGAATCTCGCGACCGCGATGGTCATCAATGGCGAAGCCGCCTTCCAGATGATGGGCGACTGGGCCAAGGGTGAATTCCTGCGTGCCGGCAAAGAGGCCGAGGTCGATTTCGGCTGCTTCCGCACCCCGGGAACCGCAGGCGATGTGACCTTCAACTCCGACCAGTTCGCGATGTTCAAGGTGGGCGAGGATGCGCAGGCCGCGCAGGACGCGATGGCGAAAGCCGTGATGTCGCCGTCGTTCCAGATCGCCTTCAACACGGTGAAAGGCTCTGTTCCCTCACGCACGGACGTGTCGGATGAAGAGTTCGACGCCTGCGGCAAGAAGGCGATGGCTCAGCTGAAATCGGCGAGCGAGAACGGCACGCTTCTGGGTTCGATGGCGCATGGCCATGCTGACCCGGCTTCGGTGAAGAACGCGATCTATGACGTGGTGACGGCGAATTTCAACGGCGACTATGACGCCGAGACCGCCGCCAAGGAACTCGTCAAGGCCGTGTCGCTGGCCCAGTAAAAGGCTCTCGGGCCGGTCGACCTGACCGGCCCGCATCCCCACCCATCCGTCTCATTTCCCCAAAGGAGAGAGCAATGGCCCGTCCGGTCCAGTCAGACTTGCGTACCCGGCTTCAGGAATGGATTCCCAAGATCGTCCTCGCGCCCTCTGTCGCGTCCATGTTGATCTTCGTCTACGGCTTCATCGTGTTCACCGGGTACCTGTCGTTCACAAACAGCCGGATCCTGCCGAGCTTCGACCTTGTCGGCTGGCACAATTACTGGCGGCTTTTCCAATTGCCGACCTGGACGATCGCGGTCCAGAACCTTGCGATCTTCGCCTCGCTCTACATCACGATCTGTATCGCGATCGGCCTCACTCTCGCGATCTTTCTGGATCAGAAAATCCGCGGCGAGGGGATGTTGCGCCCGATCTTCCTCTATCCGATGGCGCTTTCGTTCATTGTGACGGGTACGGCGTGGAAATGGCTCCTCGATCCCGGGATCGGCATCGAACATACCCTGCATCTCTGGGGATGGGAGAGCTTCCATTTCGGCTGGATCAAGAGCTCGTCCATGGCGATCTACACGGTGGTGATCGCCGCGGTCTGGCAAAGCTCGGGCTTCGTGATGGCGATGTTCCTCGCCGGGCTGCGCGGCATCGACAACGAGATCCTGAAAGCGGCGCAGATGGATGGCGCCTCGAACTGGAACCTCTATCGCCGCATCATCATTCCGCAGCTTCGGCCCGCGTTCCTGTCGGCCTTCGTCATCCTCGCGCACCTCGCGGTCAAATCCTACGACCTCGTCATCGCGCTGACCGGTGGCGGCCCGGGCCGGGCAACCGAACTGCCCGCGACCTTCATGTATTCCTACACTTTCACCCGCAACGAGATGGGCGTGGGCGCAGCGTCGGCGGTTATCATGCTGATGACCATCGCCGCGATCATGATCCCCTATCTCTACGCTGAACTGAAGGAGCCGAAGTAATGTCCGGCGCCGTCGATACCGGGGTCGCGATCCGCACAAATCGCGTGACCCGCACCTTCATCTATCTTTTCCTGCTGCTGTTCGCGCTGTTCTACCTGTTGCCGCTCGCGGTGATGCTGATCAACTCGGTCAAACCTCTGAGCGAGATCACCGGCGGCAACATGATGGCGCTACCCGATGTCTGGACCTTCGAGCCCTGGCGCGAAGCCTGGTCCTCGGCCCAGATCGGCGTTCAGCCGACCGGCCTGCGCCCCTACTTCATCAACTCGATCCTGATCGTGGTTCCGGCGGTGGCGATCTCGACCATCATGGGCGCGCTCAACGGGTACGTGCTGACCAAGTGGCGGTTCCGCGGTGACACGATCCTCTTCGGGATGCTGCTGTTTTCGTGCTTCATTCCGTTCCAGATCGTGCTGATCCCGATGGCGCGGGTGCTGGGCATGATCGGGCTCGCAGGCTCGGTGCCGGGGCTGATCCTCGTCCACGTCGTCTACGGGCTCGGCTTCACGACGCTTTATTTCCGCAACTACTACTCGGCCTTTCCGACCGAGCTGGTGCGCGCGGCGCAGATCGACGGGGCGGGGTTCTTCCGGATCTTCTACCGCATCCTGCTGCCGCTGTCGGGGCCGATCATCGTGGTCACGATCATCTGGCAGTTCACCAATATCTGGAACGACTTCCTGTTCGGGTCGTCCTTCGCCGGGCAGGCCAGCCAGCCGATGACCGTCGCCTTGAACAACCTCGTTCAAAGCTCGACCGGCGTGAAGGCCTACAACGTTCACTTCGCGGGTGCGATCCTTGCGGCGCTGCCCACTCTCATCGTCTACATCGTCTCGGGGCGCTTCTTCGTGCGCGGCCTGATGGCGGGCTCAGTCAAGGGGTAATGCCAATGGGTCTCCTCGATATTTCAAACGTCACCAAGTCCTACGGCGCGGTCGAAGTGCTGCACAGCGTCGACATCTCGGTCGATGAAGGTGAATTCCTCGTGCTGGTCGGCCCGTCCGGCTGCGGCAAGTCCACGCTTCTGAGCATGATCGCGGGGCTGGAAGGGATCACCTCCGGCGAGATTTCGATCAAGGGGCGCACCATGAACGGTGTGCACCCGTCGAAGCGCAACATCGCGATGGTGTTCCAGTCCTACGCGCTCTACCCGAACATGACGGTGGGCCAGAACATCACTTTTGGCCTCGAGATGCATGGCACACCCAAGCCCGAACGCGAGGACGCGATGAACCGGGTGGCGGAGATGCTGCAGATCGACAATCTGCTCGACCGCAAACCGGGGCAGCTTTCGGGCGGTCAGCGTCAGCGCGTCGCGATGGGCCGTGCGCTCGTGCGCGACCCGGATGTGTTCCTGTTCGACGAGCCGCTGTCGAACCTCGACGCGAAGCTGCGCGTCGACATGCGCACCGAGATCAAGAAGCTGCACCAGAGCCTTGGCACCACGATCGTCTACGTCACCCACGACCAGATCGAGGCGATGACGCTCTCGACCCGGATCGCGGTGATGAACAAGGGCTATGTGCAGCAGCTCGGCACGCCGAAGGAAATCTACGACACGCCCTCGAATGTCTTCGTGGCGACCTTCATGGGCAGCCCTGCGATGAACGTGGTGCCTGCGCGGATCGTGGTGAAGGACGGTGCGCCCCATGCCGCCGTGACGGGCCATGACGGGGTGGAGCAACTGCTCAGCTTCCCGCAGCCCAATCTCGCCGCGTGGGACGGGCGCGAAATCCTTCTCGGGATCCGGCCGGAGACGATCACCGATCCGGAGGGGGCCGATCGCAACGCCGACCATATTGCCTCGCTGCGCAACCATATCGGCGTCACCGAGCCTGCCGGGTCCGATACGTTCGTGACGATGACGCTGGGCGGGCGCGACGCCATCGCCCGGATGCGGGCCGATGTGACCGTGCGGGCGGGCGAGGTCTTCGATTTCGCCGTCAACATGGACAAGGCGGTGGCCTTCGATCCCAAGACGGAGGAGCGCATCCAGCCATGAGCGATGCCGACGTCATCATCATCGGCTCGGGCATGGGCGGTGCCACCACGGCGGCGGCACTGGCCCGGACGGGGCGGTGCGTGCTGGTGCTCGAGCGTGGCGAACGCCTGCCCGACACGCCGGACGCGCGCGACCCGGACGCGATCTTCGCGCGCGGTCATTACCGGCCCGAGGAAACCTGGCTCGATGGCGATGACGTGCCGTTCAACCCCGGCAATTACTACAATGTCGGCGGCAATTCGAAATTCTACGGCGCCGTTCTGATGCGCTACCGCAAGGCGGATTTCTCGCCTGTCGCGCATCAAGGCGGGACCACGCCGGGTTGGCCGATCGCCTATGACGAGATCGAGCCGTTCTACCAGAAGGCCGAGGCGCTCTATCAGGTGCGCGGTCAGCTTGGAGAGGACCCGACGGAGCCGCGCCATTCCGGCCTCTACGCCCATGCGCCGGTCCCGGACGAACCCGATATCGTGGCGCTTCGGCGGCGGCTGAAATCGGTCGGGCTGCACCCGTCCTCCCTACCGCTCGGGGTCGATATCGAGCGTTGGCTCGCGCATGGGCAAACGCCTTGGGATGCGTTCCCCGATACTTGCGGCGGCAAGATGGATGCCGAAAGCGTCGGTCTGGCGACGGCGCTGAAATCCCCGAATGTGGAGCTGATGACGGGCGCGCGGGCGCAGCGTCTGATCGTCGATGACGAGAACCGCATCAGCGGGGTCGAGATCGAGAAAGACGGGCAGGTCCGGACGCTCACGGCGTCGGTCGTCGTGCTCTCCGCCGGGGCGGTGCAAAGCTCGGCCCTTTTGCTCGCGTCTGCGAATGAGCGTCATCCGACCGGGCTGGCGAACGGCTCCGATCAGGTCGGACGCAATTTCATGAACCACAATTGCTCGGCCGTTCTGGCGCTGCATCCGCTGCGCCGGAACCGGGCGATCTATCAGAAGACGCTGGCGATCAACGATTTCTACCTGTCGGGCGGGGCGAACGGTGCGCCGCTTGGCAATATCCAGCTGCTCGGCAAAATCTCCGGTCCGATCCTCGCCTCGGCCTCGCCGCTGCCGCGACCGGTGGCGAGCTGGATCGCCAACCGCTCGGTCGACCTTTATGCGATGTCCGAAGACCTGCCCAATCCCGAGAGCCGCGTGACGCTGAAGGAGGGCAAGATCCGGCTCGACTGGAAGCGCTCCAACTGGGAGGCCCATCTCGAACTCGTCGCCATGCTGCGCAGAAAACTGCGCGCTGCGGGCTACCCGATCGTGCTCGCGCGGCCGTTCGACCGGCAGACCCCGTCGCATCAGTGCGGGACGGCGCGGATGGGTAACGATCCGGCGTCGAGCGTCGTCGATACGTTCTGCCGCAGCCATAACCACCCGAACCTGTTCATCGCCGATGCGTCCGTCCTTCCGACCTCGGCTGCCGTGAACCCCGCCCTTACCGTCGCGGCGCTCGCCCTGCGCGCGGCCGAGCATATCGAACAGACAGAGCTTGCCGCCTGAGCCACCCGGGCTGCGGCGAGAGACTTGGCCAAGGAGGCCAGCATGAAGACGACTTACGATTTCATCATTATCGGCGGCGGTTCGGCAGGCTCGGTGCTGGCCGGGCGTCTCTCCGAGGACCCGTCGGCTGACGTGCTGTTGCTCGAGGCGGGCGGCAGCGATCGCCATCCGTTCTATCATCTGCCCGCGGGCTTCGCGAAGATGACCAAGGGCATCGGCAGCTGGGGCTGGGAAACGGTTCCGCAGCGGCACATGCAGAACAAGGTCTTTCGCTACACTCAGGCCAAGGTGATCGGCGGCGGCTCCGCGATCAACGCGCAGGTCTATACCCGTGGCAATGCGCGCGATTACGACGAATGGCGTCAGATGGGATGCACCGGCTGGGGCTATGAGGACGTGCTGCCCTATTTCCGCAAGGCCGAGGATAATGCGAGCCTCGAGAACCGGTATCACGGCAAGGGCGGCCCGCTCGGCGTGAGCGATCCGCGCGCGCCCCTGCCGGTCTGCGAGGCCTATTTCGAAGCGGCCGCCGAGCTTGGTATTCCGCGCAATTACGACGTGAACGGCGAGAAGCAGGACGGGGTCGCCTATTACCAGCTGACCCAGCGCAATGTGCGCCGCTCCTCGGCTGCGATGGCCTATGTCGCGCCCAATCGTCACCGCGAGAACCTCACGGTGAAGCTGGGTGCGCAGGTGCGCCGGATCGTGGTCGAGAATGGCCGCGCGACCGGGGTCGAGCTTGTCGATGGCACGCGGCTGCGGGCGGAGAGTGAAGTGCTGCTCTGTTCGGGGGCGATCGGCTCGCCGCGGCTCTTGCAGCTGTCGGGGATCGGACCGGCGGACGAGCTGGCCTCGCTCGGGATCGATGTCGTTTTCGACCAGCCGGAGGTGGGGTCCAATCTGCAGGATCACCTCGACCTTTATTGCATCAGCGAACTGTCGGGCCCCTATAGCTACGACCGTTATGCGAAACCGCATTGGGCGGCGCTGGCGGGGCTGCAATATCTGTTCGGACGCAAGGGGCCGGTGGCGTCGTCTTTGTTCGAAACCGGTGGCTTCTGGTATGCCGATCCCGAGGCGCGGTCCCCGGATCTGCAGTTCCATCTCGGGCTCGGGACCGGCATCGAACACGGCGTCGTCTCGATGCCGCAGGGCGGTATCACGCTCAATTCCTGTTACCTGCGCCCGCGCTCGCGCGGCAGCGTCCGCCTGCAAAGCGACGATCCGGCGAAGGCGCCGCTGATCGATCCGAACTATCTGCAGGATCCGCTCGATCGCGAAATGTCGATCCGGGGGCTGAAGCTGACGCAGGAAATCCTGTCGCAATCGCCCTTGCGCAAATATATCCTCGCCGAGCGCCTTCCGGGGCCTGATGTCCGAACCGATGAGGATTACTTCGATTTCATCTGCACCCATTCGAAAACGTCGCATCACTGCGCGGGGACATGTCGCATGGGTGCCGATCCGGGAGCTGTCGTAGACCCGACATTGCGGTTCAACGGGATCGAGGGGCTGCGCGTCGTCGATAACTCGATTATGCCGCGCGTGATCTCGTCCAACACCAACGCCGCGGCGATCATGATCGGCGAGAAAGCCGCCGATATGATCCGCGCGTCACATGGAGGCTGACATGACAGTGCGCCACATCGTTCTCGTCAAATTCAAACCCGAGCTGAGCGAGGAAGAGATCGCGCCGCTTTGGGAGGAGCTGCACGCGATCGAGGGCAAGGTGGACGGGCTTGGCGCGATCTGCGCGGGCCGCTCCGAGAGTCCCGAGAAGATCGAGCGCGGTTACATGCATGGCTTCACCGTCGATTTCCGCGACTGGGAGGCGCTCGCCGCCTATCAGGAACATCCCGATCACCGGGCGCTCGGTGCGAAGCTCGTCGCCAACGCCCAAGGCGGGATCGACGGCATCCTCGTCTTCGACCTCGAGATTGCGGCTCAGCCGCAGGGGGCGTGACATGGCGCCGAGCGACCGCAGACCGACGATCATCGACGTGGCCCGCAAGGCCGGGGTCTCGAAATCGACCGTCAGCCTCGTGATCCAGAACAGCCCCTTGGTGAAGCAAAAAACGCGCGAACAGGTGCAGGCTGCGATGACCGAGATCGGCTATGTCTATAACCGGGCGGCGGCCAATCTGCGCAGCGCCGGGGCCGGGCTCGTCGGTCTCGTGATCAACGACCTTCGCAACCCGTTCTTCACCGAATTCGCGACATCCGTTCAAATGGCGTTGTCGAGCCGCGGCTATGCGGCGGTCGTGGCAAATACCGACGAAGACCCGCAGCTGCAGGCGCAGGTGGTCGAGGCGATGATCGAGCACGGCGTCTCCGCGATGATCCTCTCGCCCGCCTATGGCGACGAGGCGCTGAGCTTCGAGGCGCTTCAGCGGGCGGGCATTCCGGCGATGCAGGTGCTGCGCAAAGTCGAGATGCGGACCGAGCTTTTCCCCTTCGCCGCGCCGGATTATCCGAACGGGACGCGCATCGCGACCGAGCATCTTCTCGAACAAGGCGCGAAGCGGATCGCTTTCGTGGGCGGTCTGGAAGGCCGGGCCGTCACGCAGGAACGCATGGCGGGCTATCTGAGTGCGATCGAGATGGCCGGGCTCGAGCCCCATGTTCTGACCGGCAGCGCGAGCCGCGCCTTCGGCAGGCAGGCGGCGCATGAGCTGGCAGACGACCATCCGGAGGTGGATGGCGCGGTCTGCTTCAACGATCAGGTCGCGCTCGGGATGATCTCGGGCTGCGCCGAGATCGGGCGCAATGTCGGCCGCGATCTGCGCATCGTGGGCTTCGATGACATCGAGGAGGCGGCCCATTCCTGGCCCCCGCTCAGCTCGGTGCGCTGCGACATTGACGGCTTCGGGAAGCTTGTCGCCGAAACGATCCTGGCCTGGCTCGAGAACGACAAGGTGCCGGCGCCGGAAATCCGCACGCCGGTCTCGCTGGCCATTCGTGGATCGAGTGGCGAGACGCCTGCGGGCTGAGACGACAGGGAGACGGGAAGCCCGCCCGTTCGGACGAAACAGAGACGAGACCGCGCGGAGAGACACCGGCGCGAACAGGAGAGGAGTGTTCAAATGACAGAGATCCGCGTTGCCGTGCTCGGCGCTTCGGGGTGGATGGGCAAAGTCCACACGATGGCCTATCAGACCTTTCCGCATTTCTTCGGTACCGAAGGTGGCACGGCGCGGGTCGTCACCCTCGTCGATCGCGATCCCGCCGCCGCACCGGAACTCGCGAAGCGGACACCCGGTGCGCGGATCGTTCAGGACTGGCGCGAGGTGATCTCCGATCCCGAGGTCGATCTCGTGGATATCTGCCTGCCCGACAACCTGCATTACGAGGTTGCGAAAGCCGCGCTCGAAGCGGGCAAGCATGTCTTTTGCGAAAAGCCCCTCGCGGAATCCGCCGAGGAGGCGCGCGAGCTTGCCGATATCGCGAAGGCGCGGGGCCTGATCACCCGCGTCGGTCACGCCTTCCCGCGCAACCCCGTCCACGATCTCGCGAAGGAGATCATCGATGCGGGCGAGATCGGCGAGATCACGATGTTCAAAGGGTGCCAGCATGTCGACATGTATGGCGACCCGATGGTGCCCTATATGTGGCGCGCCGATGGGTCGCTCGCACCCACCGGGATCGTCGGGGATACCGGCAGCCATGTCTTCAGCTTCATGGAATTCCTCGTCGGGCGCGTCTCGTCTCTGATCTCCAACAACATCATCGTCACGCCGCGCCGTCCCAAGATCGAAGGGCTGGGGCTCGGTGAGACGGCAGAGCTGACCGGCAGCGAGGAATGGGCCGATATCACCAATCCCGACGCGACCCAGCTTCTGTGCACATTCGAGAACGGCGCCAACGGGATCGTGGATTTCAGCCGTGTCGCGACCGGGCGCAAGTTCATGCAGACCTACGAGATCTACGGCACGAAAGGCAGCCTCGCCTATACGTTCGACGAGGTGAACCGGCTGCGCTTCTACACCAATGCCGATCCGATCGGGCGCCGCGGCTACCGCGAGATCGATGTCGGGCCCGAGCATCCGACCTACGCGGCCTTCCTGCCGCTGCCGAATTTCGCGCTCGGCTATAACGAGACCAAGATCATCGAAGCGGCGGAGGTCATCCGCTCCATCGTCTCCGGCAAGGCGATGTGGCCGACCTTCGAGAGCGGACATCACATCACCCAGATCGTCGATGCCTGCATGAGCTCGTCCCGGCAACGCGCCTGGATCGATATTCCGCAAAGCTGACTGGACCGCAAACGGAGCCAAGACATGGACAGTGCAATCCCTCAGGACATTCTCGACGCCCTGACCGATATCGAGATGCCACGGCTGCGGGCCGATGCTCCGGCCCCGGAGATGCTCGAGATCGCGGGCCTCACCCTGCCGGTCTATCGCACCGGCTGCCTCGTCGTCGGCAGCGGGGCGGCGGGGCTTCGCGCCGCCGTCGAACTCAAGCGGCGCGGCGGCGAGGTCATCGTCGCGAGCCAGAGCGCCTGGGGCGGGACCTCCGCGTGTTCGGGCTCCGACAAGCAGACGCTGCACACCGCGAATACTGCCGATCACGGGGATGATTTTCAGGCGATGGCGCGGGCGATCCGGGCTGGCGGCGCGATGGACGAGGATACGGCCTATATCGAGGCGGTCGGCTCGCCGCGCATGATGGCCTCGCTGCAATATCTCGGCCTGCCGCTGCCGCAGGACGGGTTCGGCGCGACGCTGCGCTACAAGACCGACCATGACGAGACCGGGCGCGCGACGAGCTGCGGCCCCCGAACGTCACGGTTGATGGTCAAGGTTCTGGCGGAAGAGGCGCTGCGGCTCCACGTGCCGAGCTTCAACCACACGACGGTCGTGCAACTGCTCACCGAAGCCGAGGGGGATGACCGTCGTGTCACCGGGGCGCTGGCGTTCCGCAAATCCGACCGCAGCGAGGCCAATCCCTATGGTCTCGTGCTGTTTGCCGCGCCGAATGTCGTGCTCGCGGCGGGCGGGCCGGGCGAGCTTTATCGCGACAGCGTCTATCCCAATGGCTGCTTCGGCACGTTGGGTCTCGCGCTCGAAGCGGGGATCGAACTGGTCAACCTCACCGAGAGCCAGTTCGGCATCGGGACGCGCCGCGAGGGGTTCCCGTGGAATCTCTCGGGGACTTACGTGCAATCCCTGCCGCATATCTATTCGGTCGATGCCGAAGGGCGCGAGCATCATTTCCTCGCGCAATATTACCGGACGACGCAGGAGCTGGCCTCCAACGTGTTCCGTAAGGGCTATCAATGGCCGTTCCACGCGACGCGGATGCTGGATTTCGCGTCGAGCCTCGTCGATCTGGCGGTCTGGCGCGAGAGCGCTGCGGGGCGCCGGGTCTTCATGGACTTCAACCGCAATCCGCTTCCGGTGCCCGGAGATCAGCCCTTCGATCTTACCCGCCTCGACGAGGATGTGCGGACCTATCTGGGCACCGCCGGGGCGGGTCAGGAGTTGCCGATCGACCGGCTGCGCCACATGAACCCGCTCGCGATCGAACTGTACCGCCGCTACAAGGTCGATATCGCCGCCGCGCCGCTCGAATTCGCGGTGAACAACCAGCATATGAATGGCGGGATCGCGGTCGATCCCTGGGGGCGCTCCAACCTGCGCGGTGTCTATGCCGCGGGCGAGGCGGCGGGCACGCATGGCGTGACGCGCCCGGGCGGATCGGCCCTGAACGCCGGTCAGGTCTTCGGCACCCGGGTGGGCGAGCATATCGGCGCGAGCCGCACGGCCCACGCGCCGGATGCCGTCGCATCTGAGGCCCTCACTGCGGCGGTGACGAATCTGCTCGCACGGTTGAAGACGGACAGCGCGCATTCCGTGAAGTCGGTCCGCGACGAAGTTCAGGCCCGGATGAGCGACCATGCCGGGATGATTTGCAACGGCGAGGACGTGGCCGAAGCGCTTGCAGCGGCACGCCAGTTGAACCGGAGCTTGCGCAGCGGCGGGATTGCCCCGGAGCGCGCGGGCGATGGCGGGCGCGCGATCCAGTGGCAGCAGATGGCGCTTGCCTCCGAGGCCGTCCTTGCCGCGCTCGACCAGTATATCTCGCAAGGCGGTGGCAGCCGCGGCGCGCGCGCGATCTGTTCCGATGAGGGCGAAGCGATCCCGATGGCGCGCGATACGGATCTGGGCGCGTTCCGCTTCAAGACGGAGCGCGACATCGACAAGCAGACGCAAATCCTCGTCCGTCTGGAGGGGGAAGACTTGAAGATCGACACCCGCGAAAACCGCAGCTTCGACGAGAGCGCAGGCGCGTTCTTCGAGCGGGACTGGCCCGATTGGCTGACCGGCCGCATCTTTGACCTCGACGCGAAAGGCCTGCGCGAATGAGCGAGAACCCGAAAAAGATGGTCGCCATCGGGGAAGCGATGCTGGAACTCGCCCCGGTCGAGGGCGGCACGTTTCGCCTCGGTTATGCGGGCGATACGTTCAACACGCTGTGGCATGCGGCGCAACTGCTTGGATCGCGTGCCCGGGCGGGCTTCGTCACGCGCATCGGCGAGGATAAGCTGTCCGGCCGTTTCCTCGCCGAGATGGAGGCGGATGGCTTGGACATCTCCACCGTTCAGCGCGATGCCGAACGCGAGATGGGCCTCTACATGATCGAGCTCGAGGGGGCGGAGCGCAGTTTTCACTATTGGCGCCAGCTCTCTGCGGCGCGTCGGCTCGCGGATGATCCCGATACCCTCGGGCGCGCCTTGTCCGGCGCGGATCTCGTTCATGTGTCGGGCATCACCCTTGCCATTCTCTCGCCGGAGGCGCGCGAGACGCTGTTCGACGCGATTGCCAAAGCGCGCAGCGAAGGCGCCCGAATTTCCTTTGATCCGAACTATCGGCCACGGCTCTGGCAATCGCCGGAGGAGGCGCGTGACACCTGTCTGCGCATGCTCGCCCATACCGATATCGCGCTGCCGAGTTTTGACGACGAGGCTGCCTTGTGGGGCGATGCGACGCCGGAACAGACCTTGGAGCGATTGATCGGGCAGGGGGTGGCGGAGATCGCTGTGAAAGATGGAGCGCAGCCCGTCTGGTATCTTGCCGAGGGGCGCACCGGTCGGCGCGAGACCCCGGTTCTGACAGAGCTGCGCGATACCACCGGCGCGGGCGATGCGTTCAATGCGGGCTATCTTGCCTCCCGTCTTCTTGGGCGCCCGGTCGAACAGGCGATCGGGATGGGGCAGACAGTCGGCGGCGCGGTCTTGGGCGCGCCGGGCGCACGGCTGGGCAAGGACGCAGCGCGCGCCCTCGCCGCGTCGCTCGAATAGGAATGCCAGGCGTGAGGGCGGTTTGCGCATTTTCGTAATCTTGACCGCGCGCTATACTGGCCGCGTGGAGGATTTGGATGAACGAGGCGCGAAAGGATCACTGGGACCGGATCTACGGCAGCAAGAGTGACAGTGACCTCAGCTGGCATCAGGACGCACCGGAGATCTCGCTCGAACTTGCCGAATGCGCCGGTTTGACGCCGGACACTCGGGTGATCGACGTAGGCGCTGGCACTTCGCGGGTCGTTGACGGCTTGATCGCGCGTGGCCTGCGCGACATTTCCGTTCTCGACCTCTCCCAGACGGCCCTCGACGCCCAGCGTGCCCGGCTTGGGCCGCGCGGCGCGGATGTGGAGTGGATCGTCGCCGATATCACGCGCTGGTCGCCCCAGCGGGTCTATGACCTCTGGCACGATCGCGCCGTGTTCCACTTTCTGGTCGACCCATCGGAGCGGGCTGCCTATGTGACGCGCCTGTCTCGCGCCCTGCGCATTGGGGGGCACGCGATCATCGCGACCTTCGCGCCTGACGGGCCGGAGACCTGCAGTGGCCTTCCCGTCCGTCGCTACAGTCCGGAGGCCCTCGGCGATGCGCTGGGCCCCGATTTTGAGCTGGTGGCGAAACGTTCCCAGAAACACGCGACACCCTCGGGCAACCTGCAGTCTTTCCAGTTCAGCCTGTTCCGGAAGCTTCGCTGATCGGCCCCTGTGCTGCGGGGTCAGCCTATCGCGTCGTGATCATCGGCGAGGCATTCCGAGTGGTCGCGCAGCACCTCCAGCACCCGGCAATCCGAAGCGGTTCCGCCGCGACATTCGCCGATCATCCGTTCCAGCTCGCGCTTCAGCGCCGCGAGCCGGGCGATCCGGGTCTCGACCTCTCGCAACTGTCGCCGCGCGATCGAGTCCGCAGCCCCGCAATCGCGCGCGGGATGATCCGAGAGGTCCAGCAATTCGCGGATCGCCTCGAGCGGGAAACCAAGCTGGCGCGAATGGCGGATGAAGGCGAGCCGGTCGAGATCGGCATCGCCGTAGCGCCGCTGGCCGCCCGCGGTCCGCCCCGGCTCTGGCATCAGGCCGATCTGCTCGTAATAGCGGATGGTCTGCACCTTGGTGCCGGTGCGGCGCGCCAATGTTCCGATCGTATGCATGTCGTTCCTCGGTCACGGTCACGCGAGGGCGAAATTCCCCCTTGAACCTATAGTAGCTGTAGCTCCTATCTTCTCTGCTGTCGAGAAATCGAAGGAAGAGGACAGTAGCAGATGACCGAGGCGACAGACCTTCAGGAATGGCGGGTGACCGGGATGGATTGCGGTTCCTGCGCGGCAAAGGTGCGCGGCGCGGTCGAGGCTCTGCCCGGTGTCGAGGCGGTCGAGGTCACGCTGATGAACGAGCGTCTGCGCCTGCGGCTGGACGCGGCCACCGCCTCCCGCGAGAGCGTAGAGACGGCCGTGCGCCGCCTCGGTTTCGGGATTTCGGTGAAGGGTGCGGCCCCGGAAAAACCCAAGGGCGGGTTCGTCCTGCCCGAGGGGGCTTTCCCCGGAACAGAGGAGTACGGAGAGGGATCGGAGCGCCCCGCTCAGAGCGAGGTCACGCCACCCGCCGATCCTGCATGGTATGCGACCGCCAAGGGGCGCTACCTGATCGCGACAGGGGGCTTGCTGGCTTCGGCCTGGATCGTGAAGCTGCTTGTCGGCGGACAGACCGCGCATTGGGTCTTCATGCTCGCCACCGTGATCTCTGTTGCCCCGGTGGTCCGGCGCGCTGCACTGATGGCGCGGGCGCGGATGCCCTTCACCATCGAAATGCTGATGAGCATCGCCGCGATCGGTGCGCTCTTTCTTGGCGCGGCGGAAGAGGCGGCGCTCGTCGTCTTCCTGTTCGCGGTGGGCGAGATGCTGGAAGGGGTGGCGGCATCGCGGGCGCGCGGTTCGATCCGGGCGCTGGCCGATCTGGTGCCGAAGAGCGCCCGGCTGGTCGTGGGCGACCGCATCCGCGAGGTCGCCGCCGACAGCCTCGCCATCGGACAGATCGTGCAGGCCCGCCCGGGCGACCGCATCCCGGCGGATGGCACGATCGTCTCCGGCAGTTCGGGCGTCGATGAAAGCCCGGTGACCGGCGAGAGCGTGCCGGATCTCAAAGAGCCGGGCGAGGCGGTCTTCGCTGGCTCGATCAATACCGAAGGCGAGCTGCGCATCCGCGTCGAGAAGGCCGCCGAGGACAACACGATCTCACGCATCCTGCATCTCGTAGAAGAGGCCGAGAGCGCGCGCGCCCCGGTCGAGCGGTTCATCGACCGGTTCAGCCGCGTCTACATGCCTGCGGTGGTCGGCGTGGCGCTTCTGGCCGCAGTCGTGCCGCCGCTGGTCTTCGGGGCGCCCTGGGAGACATGGATCTATCGTGGCCTCGCGCTGTTGCTGATCGGCTGCCCCTGCGCGCTGGTGATCTCGGTCCCCGCCGCGGTTGCTGCAGGCCTCTCCACCGGCGCGCGCCACGGGCTGTTGATGAAGGGCGGCGCGGTGATGGAGACGGCGGCCAGAACCAGTCTCGTCGCCTTCGACAAGACCGGCACGCTGACCGAGGGGCGGCCGCAGATCACCGACCTGGTGCCGCTGCACGGAGACGAGGTCAGCCTTCTTGCCACCGCTGCGGCGGTCGAGACGGGCAGCAGTCATCCGCTCGCGCAGGCGATCCTCGCGTGTGCGGAGGAGCGCGGTATCGCGGTTCCGCAGGCGATGTCAGCCACCACGATCCCGGGCCGCGGCGCGCGCGCCGTGATCGCCAGTGAAACCTGGCACGTCGGGGCCCCGCGCCTTGCCACGGAGGCGGGTGTTCTGACGGAGGCGGATCGTGCCGCTGTCCACCGGCTGGAAAGCGGCGGCAAGACCGTCGTGACCGTCTTTACAGACGAACGCCTTCTGGGCCTGATCGCGCTGCGCGACGAGCCGCGCGCCGATGCCGCCGAGGCGATTGCCGCGCTCGAGCGCATGGGCATCGGCTCGGTCATGCTGACTGGCGACAATCCGGTGACGGGTCGTGCGATCGCCGACGGGCTCGGCATCGAGGCGCGCGCCGGTCTGTTGCCCGAGGACAAGGTGACGGAGGTTCGCGCGCTGGCGCGGGATGCGCATGTGATGATGGTGGGCGACGGTATCAACGACGCCCCGGCGCTGGCCACCGCGCATCTCGGCATCGCGATGGGATCGGGCACCCATGTCGCGTTGGAAACTGCCGATGGTGCGTTGCTGCGCGACCGGGTTCTCGATGTCCCGAGGCAAATTCGTCTGGCGCGCGCGACGATGGGCAATATCCGTCAGAACGTGGCCATCGCGCTCGGGCTGAAGGGCGTGTTCCTCGTGACGACGCTTCTCGGTGTCACCGGTCTCTGGATCGCGGTGATGGCGGATACCGGGGCGACTGTGCTGGTCACGATGAATGCGCTGCGCTTGCTGGGATTCCGGGGGGAGCCGAAAGAGGCCTGACCGCTTGTGGCGAACCGAGCGAGATGTCAGGGGTAAAGCGCTCCCGGACGATTGCGTTGAAGCCGAGCGTCTTTCGGTCGCGGATGACCGCCTTGCCGGTTTGAGCCGTTCCGGCGTGAAATCGCGAGACGAACGCCGCCATTCCTGCACGACATATCCAATCGCCAGAGCTCTGCCACAGCGCTTTCGGGTCCTGGACGGGCAGTGTAAGTCTCAATCCTGTGATCCCTTTTTGGAGGGCAGGACCGATCAGGGAGGGGACGATGAGCTCTGCGATTTCCGACGCGCCGAGAACGTACACGCAGGGCATATTCCTGATGTGCGTGGGGGTGGCCTGTCTGAGTGCCAATGACGCGATCGCGAAGACGCTCACCGCCGGTTATTCTCCGCTCCAGATCCTTTTCCTGCGCAACGTGATCGCCCTGCCGGTCACCATCGCTATTGCCCTGATCCTGGGCGGCCCCTCAGCCCTGCGCTCGTACCGGCCTCTTGCGCATTTGCTGCGCGGGGCGCTCTGGGTCGGGGCCGCGATGATGTTCTTCACCAGCTTCATATATCTCGCTCTGGCCGAGGCCACCGCGCTGATCTTCGTCGCGCCCTTCTTCATCACCCTGATATCCGCCCTTTTCCTCGGGGAAGAGGTCGGGTGGCGGCGCTGGCTGGCGGTGTTGGTCGGGTTTCTCGGGGTGCTCGTGATCATCCGGCCGGGCGGCGCGTCCTTCCAGCTGATTTCGCTGCTGCCCGTCGCGACGGCGCTTGTCTATGCCCTGCTGATGCTCAGCGCCCGTTGGGTGGATAGCCGCGAGAGCGTGTGGACGCTGCTAGTCTACCTGACGGGCGCGGGCGCGCTGCTGAGTGCGCTGATCGTGCCCTTCGTCTGGATTCCGGTCCGGTCCGAAGACCTCTGGCTTTTCGTCGGGCTCGCGATTTTCGGCACCGCGGGGATGACGATGATGACGCAGGCATTCCGCCTCGCCCCGGCGGTCGTGGTGGCGCCGCTGGACTACACCGGCCTGCTCTGGGCCACGCTCTTTGGCTGGCTCATCTGGCGCGAGAGCCCGGATGCGATGACGATCGTCGGTGCGGCGATCATCATCGCGAGCGGCGTATTCACGATCTTTCGCGAGCAGAGGCAGGCGCGCGCCTGACTCTCGATGGGGGCACGAAGACGCAGGGCGTTCCGGATGGTCTGATGGTCCGAAACGCCAATGCCGGCCGAGAGTCAGCGTGCGATGGCCCTTAATCGTCGGGGTGGAACAGATGCGTCCGTGCGGGGTCGAACGCCAGATCGATCCGTTCGCCGCGTTCGAATTGCTTGTCCTCGCTGAAGGCGGCGATCAGGCTCGTGCCGTCCGCCATCGCCAGATCGACGACCGTTTCACTGCCCAGCCGTTCGACCAGAGACACCTGACCGTGCAGGACGCCCTCATCGGGCGTGCTGGGGGTGACGTATTGCGGGCGCAGACCCAGCAGGGCGGTGTCGCCGGGGGCGAATTTACGACCGCGCACGGGCACGACGATCGGGTCCATCGAGTGCCGCGCGACCTTGGCGTTTTCGCTGTCGGCTTCCAGGACTTCGACCTCGAGGAAATTCATCGACGGCGCGCCGAGGAAGCCTGCGACGAAGCGGTTGGCCGGGTTGTGATAGAGCTCCATCGGCGAGCCCGACTGCATCACCAGCCCGTCACGCAGCACGACGATCTTGTCGGCGAGCGTCATCGCCTCGACCTGATCGTGGGTGACGTAGATCATCGTCGCGCCCAGCTGCTTGTGGAGCTTGCCGATCTCCATGCGCATGTCCATCCGAAGCGCCGCGTCGAGGTTCGAGAGCGGCTCGTCGAAGAGGAAGACCGAGGGGTTGCGGGTGATCGCGCGCCCGATCGCGACGCGCTGGCGCTGGCCGCCCGAGAGCTGGCTGGGGCGACGGTCGAGCAGATGCTCCATCTGCAGGATCTCGGCGGCGCGCTGCACTTTCTCCGCCTTCTCGGCTTTTGAGGCGCCCGAGATGGTGAGGCCGAAGGCCATGTTGTCGCGCACGCTCATATGCGGGAAGATCGCGTAGCTCTGGAACACCATCGCCACGCCGCGTTCGCGGGGCTGCACGTCATTGACGCGCTCGCCGTCGATCTCCAGCGTGCCGCCCGAGATGTCCTCGAGCCCTGCAATCATCCGCAGCAGCGTGGATTTCCCGCAGCCCGAGGGGCCCACGAAGACGCAGAACTCGCCATCGGCCACGTCGATATCGACGCCGCGGATGACCTCATGCGCACCATAGTTCTTGCGCAGTCCGCGCAGCTTGATGTCTGCCATGTCACTTCCCTCCCTGCTCGGCATCCGGGTCGATGTGCAGATAGCCCTCCGCATCCACGAGAACGGGTTCCGGGTCGCGAATCTGGCCGACGAAATGATCGTGGCCATTGTCGTCGAACCCCATGATCACCAGACCCTCGGCGGTCTTGAGGATGCGTGCGGCATAGCGCCGGCACGGGTTCGCGCCATCGAGGAAGCCGGGGGCGATCCGCCACGGCCCGCGCGGGTCGTCTGCGATCAGGTAGTGGTTGCCGGTCACCGGGGTCATGCCGGTTTCCGCGATGCGCGCGCGGCTCCAGTGCTCGGCGGCGGTGCAGAACAGGCAATACCAGCGCCCGTTCTCCTCGAAGACCTGCGGCACTTCGAGCTGACCGAACCCGCCGACGAAGACCGGCGGCTGCAATTCCCAGTGGATCAGGTCGGGCGAAGTGGCGAAGCCGATGGCCCCGGCCGCGTTCGCCTCTTCGATGCCGGGGGCGCGGGCGGTGAAATACATCAGCCAGCCGTCGCCTGCCGGGTCGCGCATCACCCAAGGGTCGCGCATCGCCCGGTCGTGCCAGTGGCCGACCATGTGTTCGGCCTCGTAATGCGCAGCATTGGGGCCGGTCAGGTCGAGGCAGAGCCCGTCGCCCACGCGGTCCCAGTTGTGCAAGTCGTGCGAGGTCGCGTGACCGATGCGCTGATAGAGCCCGTCTTCGGACTGCCGCCCGCCCGTGTAGAACAGGTGCCACAGCCCGTCATCGTCGCGCAGCACCGAGCCGGTCCAGGTGACCAGATCGTCCCAAGCCGGGGCCGGGGCGGGCGTCAGCGACGTTCCCAGATGGTGCCAGCTTATCAGGTCGTCCGAGACCGCGTGGCCCTGGCTCACGTTGAAGTGGCGCAGGTCCGGATCGCCGAGCGACTTGTCGGCCTTGAGGAACCAGGCATGCCAGCGTTCGCCGTCATGGGCATACCAGCTGTCCCAGACCCATTGCTTGTCGAGTGCGAGAACCATGTCGGATTATCCTTTCACGCCGGTGGAGGCGATGGAGGCGATGAACGCCTTTTGAAGCACGAGATAGAAGGCGAGAACCGGCACCGTGATCAGCGTCAGGTAAGCCATGATCTCCCCCCATGCGGGGTTGAGTTGGAAGAAATACTGCAGGCCGACCATCACCGGGCGATACTGCTCTTGCTGGACCACGATCAGCGGCCAGAGATACTGGTTGTACATGATCAGGAATTTCAGGATCGCAGCGGTCGCGATGACGGGCCCCGAGAGCGGGATCACCACGCGGCGATAGATCTGGAACCAGCTTGCGCCCTCGACGCGGGCCGCTTCGATCAGCTCGCCGGGCAGGCCTTTGAAATACTGCACGAAGAGGAAGATCGTCAGCCCGTCCGCGATCCACGGGATGATCTGCACGCGGTAGCTGTCGAGCCAGCCCCAGCTGAGCCCGTCCAGCCCCAGCCAGGGAAGTTTCGACACTTCCAGCAGAAGCGGGATCGCGATGGTCTCGAACGGCACGATGAAGGTCGCGAGAATGATCGAGAGCATCACGTCGCGCCCGCGCCATTGCAGGAAGACGAAGGAGAACCCCGCGAGCGAACAGATCACCAGCGACAGCAGCACGGTCGTCCCGGTCACGAAGATCGAGTTGAAGACGAAAAGCCCGACCGGGGCGCGCTCGAAGGCGCCGGTGTAATTGTCGAGGCTGAGCTGGCCCACCGGCAGGAAGGCGCGCAGGCTCGACGTGTCGCGCAGCAGCTCGTCGCTGGGCTTGAAGCTGGACATCACCATGAACAGCAGCGGCAGCACGAAGATCAGCGCGATCAGGATCAGGACGAGATAGCGCACACCCAGCCGCAGATTGCGGTTATCGGAACCAATGACACTCATTTCAGCGCTCCCTCGTCAGCCAGCGTTGGATCATCGAAATCACCAGAACGATCAGGAACAGGATCACCGAGATCGCCGAGCCGCCCGCGATGTTCTGCATCCCGTAGCCGCGTTGTACGGCCTGGAAGACCAGCGTCTGGGTGGAGTCCAGCGGACCGCCCTTCGTCATGACGTCGATCTGGGCGAAGATCGCGAAGGCCTGCATGGTGATCACGATCAGCACGAGCACCGCGGTGTGGCGCAGCCCCGGCCAGGTGACATAGCGGAAGGTCTGCCATTTCGACGAGCCTTCGATCGCGGCGGCCTCGTAAAGCGTGGGCGGGATCGTCTGCAGCCCGGAGAGCCAGATCACCATGTGGAAGCCCACCGCCTGCCAGATCGACATCGTGATGATCGCGCCAAGCGCGGTATGTGGGTTGCCCAGCCAGTCGACGGGCTGGAAATGCCCGAAGCTCAGGAAGGACAGCATGTTGTTCAAGAGCCCGTTCTGCCCCGAATAGATGAAACGCCAGAGCAGCGAGACGACGACGATCGAGACCACCACGGGCATGAAATAGATCGTGCGGAAGATCGTGATCCCGCGCAGTTTCTGATTGATCAGCAACGCGAGACCCAGCGCGATCGCGGCCTGGATCGGTGCGACCATCAGCACGAAGATGCAGGTGTTGAGCAGCGCTTTCCAGAACACGACGTCGCTTGCGATCACCACATGCGCCGTGTCGCCCGAGACCCAGCGGAACCATTCCTGCATGCCGTGATATTGCGGCGTGTCGGGGTTGCGCGTGATGGAGCGCAAGCGGGGAAATTCGGCCTGCCCAGCGGCATCGGTGACGGTCTTGCCCGCGCTATCGGTCTTGGCCTGCAGGTCGACCACCGCGATGTTGAGCATTTCCCGGTAGTTCTCGAGACCGACGAAACGCGTGGCATTGGGCGAGATCAGCCGCTGGTTGGTCAGCGAGAAGCCGACGCCCAGAAAGAAAGGCGTGATGATGAAGGCGAGGATCAGCACGATGCCCGGCAGGGCAAAGGCCCATCCCGCCCGATTGGCGGAAGTCAGTGACGAGCGCATGGCGCGGTCTCCCGGTCTGAAGTTGGAGGTGGGGGCGCGGCAATCGCGCGCCCCCGCGGCACAGCGGCTCAGTTCTTCTTGTAGCCGTCGTTGCGCTTGATATCGGCGTTGATCTGGTCGGTGGCGGAATCGAGCGTGTCGATCACGTCAGCCCCGTCCGCGATATCCGCGGCGGCCTTCTGGAACACCTTGGAGTCGACGACGTAGCCGGGCGTCACCGGACGTTTCTCGGCTTGCGCCTCGGACAGGCCGTAGAACACTGCGAGCGGACCGCCCGTCTTGTAGTTCTTGGTCATCTGCGCGGCCGACTTGGTGGCCGGGATCAGGCCGAGCGCATCCGAGAACTCTGCCAGATACTTGTCCTGCGTCGCGAACTTGATGAACTCCGCCGCACCTTCGGGAGCCTTGGAGCTGGCCGAGATGCCGAACTGCCAGGATGCGCCGCCGATCTTGGAGCCGTTGCCGAAGTCAGGCGCGGGCAGGAACTCGACATCGTCGACCTTGTCCATCGTCTTGACCGCATTCCAGTTGCCGTTCCACGAGAAGGCGTATTTGCCGTCGATGAAGCCGGTTTCATGGGCTGCCGGGTCCTGGCTGGTGCCGGGCGCCAGCTTGTCGGCAAACAGCGACTGCCACCAGTTGCCCCAGGCGATCGCGGCATCGCCGTTGAGCACACCCTCTGCGGTGTCATAGGTCTTGCGGTTGACCAGCCCGCCGCCGAAGCTCTGCAGGAAGGGCAGGAACGCATAGGGATACCACTCGCCCTTGTCCGACATGCCCAGATCGATCGCGTAGTCGAACTTGCCGCTCTTCTTCGCGGCCTCGAGCGCGTTCACGAACTCGTCTTTGGTCCAGGGCTTGTCGAGCGTGGGCGTGCGCAGCCCCAGCTCTTTCATCGTGGACTTGCGCGCATAAAGCGCGACCGCCGCGTCCCAGAGCCCGATCGAGTAGAGCTTGCCGTCATAGACACCCTTGGTGCCGGGCAGGAAATCCTTGAAGTGATCTTCCGGGATCGGCAGCGGCTGCAGATAGCCCGACCAGGCCCAGTTCGGCATGATCGGCCCGTCCATGTCGAGAATGTCGGGCAAGTTCCCCGCCAGCGCGGCTGCCGTCACCGAGTCATTGTAGCTGTTTTGCGGGAAGCTCTGCAGCGCGACCTTGTAGTCCGACTGGCTCTTGTTGAAGTCGTCGATGATCTGGTTGACGATCTTGCCTTCCACCTTGTTGCCCGCGCCGTGATACCACATCGTCAGATCGGTGGTCGCGAAGGCAGCACTGCAGAACCCGGTGGCGGCAATGACCGCCCCGGCTGTCACGTTCAATAGTTTCATGTCATCCTCCCTTGGATGTCTGGCTTTCGAGTTCGAGGTCGGTCACGGAAGAGCGCCAGAATACGCGTCCCGCCACCCGCACGGGGTCGTGCGGACGGGATGCCTCCTCCGAGATCATGGAAAGCAAAAGCTCGGCCGCCTGCCTGCCCATCTCGGCATAGGGCAGTTCGACCGTGCTCAGCGGCGGGTAGAGGGTCTCTGCGATCGCGCGGTAATTGTCGAAACCGGCGATGGAGATATCCTCCGGGACACGGATGCCGCGGGTGCGCAGCAATCCGTAAAGCTGCATCGCCATCTCGTCATTGCCGCAGCAGATCACGGTTGGCGGTTCCGGCAGGGCGAGGATCCGATCAAGCGCCTCGTCGAGCCACTGGTGCAGAAATTCGGTGTTGATCGGGTAACCTGTCGATACGAGCGCGGGGTCGTAGGCGACCCCTGCAGCCTCAAGCGCTTCGCGATACCCCTCGATGCGCAGCGGCACCGCATCCATCGCGGGATCGAATGTCAGATAGGCAATGCGCCTGTGGCCATGCGCGGTCAGACGCTCGACGAGACGTTTCTCACAGGCCTTGTCGTCGGGCACGATCGCCGGGGTGCCATGGGCGTCGTAGCAGTTTGCGAGCACCAGCGGGCACGCCGGTGTCGCGGTCTCGAAGGCCACCCGCTTGTGATAGTCGGCGACATAGATCAGCCCCTCGACCCGATGCTCCTGAAACGTGCGCAGGAGTGCGGGAACCTTGTCGATCTGTCCGGCCGTATCCGCGATCATCAAGGTCAGATCGCGCTCGGCGACGACCTGCTGAATGCCCTGAAGGATGAACAGGTCGGGCAGGCCCTTGGGGTCGGACAGCTCGGCCGTGCGCGAAATCGCCCCCGTCACGACGCCGATCAGCCCCGACCGGTTCGAGCGCATCATGCGTGCCGCGCTCGAGGGGACATATTTCAACTCGCGAATGGCGGTTTCTACCTTCTCGCGGGTCTTTTTGCCGACCGGCGCATCCCCGTTCACGACGCGCGAGACCGTTTTCGGCGAAACGCCGGCCAGCTTTGCTACATCGTAAATCGTCGACACGACGGCCCCTCCAACGCGGAAAATACTCCGCGACTCCCAAAAGACATCGATGTCATAATCAGAAATGTCATCGATGTCAAATTGCGTTGAGCAGCGCCGATCGGATGCTCGCCGCGCCACCCTTCATTTAGAGAAATCGGCCCTCAGCGACCACGGGCCGCGTTGTTTCGAGCCGCACGGCAGCGCGCACCAGCCAGCGCGCATCGGGGGAAGGCGTTAGGCCTCAGTCCTGTCGACGACCCCGATCCGCCTATAGGGATCGCTGCGCTTCGGGATAATAGGTCCAGGCTATGAACCGGCTCGTCTTCTGCCCTTGTCCCATTTCGACGACCTTGAACTCGGCCACCCGCGCTTTCCGGAGCAGTCTGGAGAGTGGCTGCAGATTGTCCTTCTTGGACACCAGAGAGGTAAACCACAGGCATTGATCGGCGAAGTCCATGCTCTGCTCGATCATTCTGGCGATGAAGCCGATCTCGCCACCTGGGCACCAAAGTTCGGCGTTCTGGCCTCCGAAATTGAGCTTCTTCGAATGGCCCTTTCCCAAGTTCCGCCACTTGCGCTGGGTGCCTTTGTTCGCCTGTTCGCGAGACGCATGAAACGGCGGATTGCACATGGTGACGTGAAAGAGGTCACGAGGCCCGATCACGCCTTCGAAGATATCCTCGGGGTTGGTCTGGCGTATGAGACCGATGTTCAACCCGTTGCGCTGGCAAATCTGCTGCGCGGATTCGATCGAGACCGGATCGATATCGACACCGGTGAAACTCCAGCCATATTCACGCTGCCCCGTCAGAGGGTACACGAGGCTGGCGCCGGTCCCGATGTCCAACACCTGAATGTCGGGCCCACGCGGAATCTCTTGGCCGTTACTCTCGGCCAGCAGATCCGCAAGATAGTGGATGTAATCGACGCGTCCGGGAATCGGGGGGCAGAGGTATGCTGGGGGAATATCCCAGAAATCGATGTCGTAATGCGTCAGCAAGAGCGCCCGGTTGAGCATCCGGACCGCGTCCACGTCCGAAAAATCGATCGACATCCGACCGCGCGGATTTCTTATCGTGAATGCTTCCAGCTCTGGTGACTGCAAGATCAGACGTTCGAAGTCATACCCCTCCCGGTGTTGATTGCGCGGGTGCAGCATGGGTTTGATGGCCATGGAAAAACCTTCGTGCATTTCGGTGAAGACCGCTCGTCCGACAGGTCCGACCTTAGAACTTCATGGCGGCTTGAGGAATGGCTGAACGGCCCGGAGCGGACATCTCTACTACCCGCACCAGTGGCCATCGCTCCAGCCAACCTTTGCTCTGAACTCTGCTCCGGAAGGCTTCGCGTTTATGTGGCAGGCTCGATGTTGGGCGCAAAATCAGTGAACAGAGGTCGTTGAGCGTGAAGGGTGCAAGGATCCGACAATCTGACCCTGACCTTTGGGCCGCGACTGCCGTCGCCGTTTCTGGCCAGTAGCGCATTGCATCTGCCACTGAACGATACGGTGAATCTCCGTTTCGAAGGTGCATTCTCGCCTGGTTTTTTACCGACCATTGATACCCCGGCGCTGCTTGCTGAAGCCAATGCTCAAAAGCTTCGTCCGACGCTGGATCGAGGTCTTTATCGTCGAAGTAGAGAACGTCTATGTCCTCATCTTTGCAATCCGAAGCCCGACCGTGAAGGGCGTCCCACACGAAGTTTCGGACAAAGCCCGCACCGATGCTTCCCTGACGCAGATTGAGCGATTCAACCAACTCAAGAAGCTCCCATCGCTGCCGGTTCTCGCGCAGGAGAGAAGCGATGTCGTCGGACTGAAGCACTGATGCCCTCGCGGTATTCCGGCCCACTCGGCCAAGTTAGGCCAAGATTGATGACGCTCCAACCTTCGCAACAGGATGCGATGTCCGTAGTGGGCTCGAACCGGACTCGCAACACTGGGGCGCGAGACCTCTGACAGCAGCCGAACACAAGATATGTCAGGTATCTCAATTCCGCGCCCACGGTCATCGCGCGGCGGGGCAGCGGGGGACCAGGCCCCTGCGCCCCTCATTCCATTGCGGGGGTGCCACGAGGCAACGCATCACGGACATACCAGACGTCGTCGGCGTATATGTCCACAACGCGCTCAGCCCACTCGAACTCAGCAGCCCGGGCGGAGGACCAGTCGATTCTGGCCCTGCCGGTCAGCATGATTGCTTCGCCAGTGGCGAAATCAGGAATGAACAATCCGGCGCGGCCGCAAACCTCAATGTTGCCGAGCGTGTTGAAGTATCGATTGCCGGCATAATCCGGAAAGGAAAGCGAGCCGTCCGCATTCTGGCGGAGGACGCCAGGCAAACCGCCGCGGTGGGAGACATCTGCACCACCTTCCGCATAGGTCGCGATGAAGAACGTGTCCGCCGAAGAGAGGAGTCGCTGTGCTGCTGCGTCGCCGATTGCGACGCGCTGGCCCTCGGCGGGCGGGAACGGCGCGGGGGGCGTCCGGATATCGCGCGTCCGGATGTATTTCGGACAGTTGCCGTAGCTTTGCTCGACCGCGATCGACAGAACATCCTCCGCTGCGGCAGTAACCGCGCCATTCATGCGGTTGCGCCGCCGGGTCGCGAAGTCCAGCCCAAGCACCGCCGCCTTGCTGCCCGGCCGCAGATCCAGGCCGAGCGATTGCGAAAGCAGCGGGCGCGTGCGGGCCGTCAGCCGGGTACGCGTTGCCTGTGCGCCCGTCGGGAGCGGGCAGACCGTGGCCCAAGGTCGGCCCTGCATATCCCGCAACCCGACAAACAGCACCGGAAGGCTTTCGAAGAAGGCCTGCTGCTGCGCGGACATCTCCGCCCGGATGGCGCGGGCGGCGCGTTGACGCCAGTTTGCCGGAACACCGACGCGATCCTGCACCGCGCGTTCACCGGCGTGGAATATCTGGTCGGAACAGGGCATGGGACTGTCCGTCATGGCTCAGAGACCAAGATCAGACAGGCCCGGGTGAGCGTCAGGTCGCCGGCCCAATGGCCAATGAAGCCTGCGCTCCTCGGCGCCGATCGGGTGTTCGTTGATGCTCGCGTGACGGTGCGCCATCAAACCGTCCTTGGCGAACTCCCAGTTCTCGTTTCCATAGGCCCGGAACCATTGCCCGCTGTCGTCGTGGTATTCATAGGCGTAGCGCACGGCGATCCGGTTGCCCGCAAAGGCCCAGAGCTCCTTGACCAGCCGATACTCCAGCTCGCGGGCCCATTTGCGGGTCAGGAAGGCCTCGATTTCGGCGCGACCCACCGGGAATTCGACGCGGTTGCGCCAGCGGCTGTCGGGCGTATAGGCCAGCGCCACCTTGGCCGGATCGCGGGAATTCCAGCCGTCCTCGGCCAGGCGGACCTTTTCATGAGCGCTGTCTTCGGTGAATGGGGGAAGCGGGGGGCGGATCATCGGTGCGTCCTTTGCGGCCGAGGGCAGGGATCGGAGGCGGACGGCCGGGAAAGGGGGACAAGACCCGGCCGCCGCTCCGGGGTCATGCGGCGAGAGCGCCGGCATCGACCATGGGGAAGTCGATCTCGGTCTGGGCGAGTTCGTTGAGGTAGTTGGTCCAGACATTCAGGGCGACGTGCTGCACGATCTCGATGATCTGGCCGTCGTCGTAGCCGGCGTCGCGAATATCACGAAGATCTTCGCCCGCGACGCGACCACGCGCTTCGACGACCTTGACCGCGAACCGCACGGCGGCGTCGGCCTTGGCGTCGTTCGAACGCCCGCCCCGGTTCGCGGCGATCTCGGCGTCGTCGAGCTTGGCGAGGTTCTTGCCGAGATAGGTGTGGGCCGAAAGGCAGTAGTTGCAGCCGTTCGCTTGCGCCACGGCCAGGGCGACGCGTTCGCGGGTCGCCGCCGGCAGGCGGCCTTTGCCCAGGGCGCCGGAAAGACCGAGATACCCTTCGAGCGCGGCCGGGCTGACGCTGGCGAGACGGAACAGGTTGGGGACGGTGCCCAGCTGCTTCTCGACGGCTTGCAACAGCGGTTGCGACGCCGCGGGCGCGCTCTCGATAGTGGCGGGGTAGGTGATGCGGGACATGTGAAAGCTCCTCTGCTTGCTGTGTGAGGCAGAGTTAGGGCTTTCTATAAATCGGGAGTAGATTGTATATTCGAGATGTAGTCTCTCAAAAATTGGAAAGAGCTTGACCGACCGCCTAGAGACCATGTCCCTTTTCGTGCGCGTCGTGGACGAAGGCAGCCTGACCGCCGGCGCCCGAGCGTTGGGGATGCCGATCGCCACGGTCAGCCGCCGGATTTCCGAACTGGAGGATAAGCTCGGGGCCGAGCTGTTGCTGCGGTCTCCCCGGGGGCTGAAACTGACGGATACCGGCCAGACCTATCTCATGGCCTGCCGCAGGATCCTCGAAGAAGTGGCGGAAGCAGAGCGCAACGCCCGCGGTGAATTTGCTGCGCCGCGGGGAACGCTGACAATGACCGCCCCCATCGTCTTTGGCCGGATGCACGTCCTGCCCGCGGTGAGCGCGTTCCTGAGAGCCTTCCCAGATGTGGACATACGGATGGAGCTGACGGACCGTCCGGTCAATCTGCACGAGGAACATCTCGATCTGGCGGTGCGCATCGGCCCGCTATCGGACAGTGTGTTCATTGCGCGCAAAACCGGCGAGGTGCGCCGTATCGTCTGCGCCAGCCCCTCCTATCTCGAGAAACACCAAATGCCCGAGAAGCCTGAAGATCTGGCGAAGCTGGATGCCATTACCTTCGAAAGCCTCATGTCGCCATCGAACTGGCAGTTCGGATCCGAGCGGCCGCAGAAAGTGATGCCGATGCGCTCGCGCCTGATCGTCAATACGGCCGAAGCGGCGATCGATGCCGCCATCGACGGGCTGGGGTTCACACGCGTTCTGTCTTACCAAGCCGCCGCGGCGATCAAGGCTGGGAAGCTCGTGCCGCTTTTGCAGGCGTTCGAGCCGCCCCCCTGGCCGGTCCACCTTCTATATGAGCCGCGCGTCTTGATCCCCCAGAAGCTCCGCGCCTTCCTCGATTTTGCAGCACCGAGGATCGTCGCCAGTATGGCCTGAGACTCCGTGAATAAGCTGCCACCACGCTGTCGCTTCTGTCTTCCAGAAAACGGATGCGTTTATTTCTTGTACCGCATCGATTTAATCGCTTCTTCTGCCGTTCTCTGGAAAATTTTGGGTGGGGTCGATGTGGTCGAAACAAATGCAGTCGCTTGAATTGCGACTTCTTCGATAGCTTTGCCGCTTTTTGACAAACGGGCGCATCTCATTCCAATTGCTTCCGCCTTGAGCGCGTATTGGGAATGTTTCGAAACATGTGTGTACCGCGCGCAGACGTAGGGCCCTCTACTGAGAGAGCCTTTGAAGATATTTTGCAGCTTTGCCCTTGCAGTAGACCAATTTGCAGTTCTCTGGCGTTCGCTCAAATTCGATTTGAGCCAGTTAGAAAGAAGTTCCTGCAGCTGACTATCTGTGAGGCCGCCAACTTCAGCAATCGACAGGGATCGGAATGTGGGAACCGAGGTGATGGGCGCGATGCCTTCCGTCAGCTGAATCCCGATATCCCAACCCTCGCCCGCAATAAGACAGTTACTTTCTGATCTACGAAAGCTACCGAATTGCTTGATAGGATTGACCTTCGCTTTGCCGCATTTTTCGACGGTCACCACGGAGAGCCCCAGCTTTGTCTCAAGTCTGACTTGCTGGGCCGCCGCTTCGTTGCCGAGCAGACACGTCACTGCAGCTATCGAAAACAGAACGGTTCGAAATCCCATAGATACCTCCACGCGTGAGTGTCGCTGTTCTTGAGCCTTCAGTCTCGCAACTATGCAGACCGGCGGTTTGCTGCATATTTCGCTCTCCCCTCGATACAGTCCCAACGGATAGGCTCGAAGTCAGCGGCACTCGCTGCTCGCTTAATTCGGCGCGCTGTCTGGGCCCGAGATCGGGCTGGCTCGGAAGGGGTAGTTCTTGAGACGCGTGTCACTACGGCCATGCGGTTCGCCAACCACTTTCGCGGGGTTGATCCACTCCCCCCATTCGAAATCTTCCAACACTTGCGCTTGATAGCTGTCTGCAAGAGGGCGGGACAGAATATCGTTCACATGCTTCCACTGCAGGAAGCGCAGACGATCCACCTGATAGGGGGTCGGGGTTCCTCCGGCAGCCTTCACGTCGGCCTTCAACGCCATGACGCTTTCGGGATCGACAGCGGGCGTCCAGTCAATCGCCTCCGGCAGCATCACCGGCTCCCCGGGAATGTTGTTGATGCCGTTTTTCCATGTGGCGAGAACTGCAACCTCCGTGTCTTCGCGGTAGAGGATGATCGCGTGTGAGTATCGCGCGTCGTTGAAGAAACCGAGGTTGCCGTATTGCATCCGCGCGCCCGTCAGGAATGCAACCGCATCCGACCAGCAGGGCGACGTCCCGGAAATCCCCCAGAGAACGCTGCGATCGATTATGCCATCTGGGAACAGGATATCGAACGCCACTCGCGCACTTGCCGCCGCGTGGATCGTTCCCTCGCAATCGTGGCCGTGGAAGCGGATCATGTCCTTCAGGCTCACCGGATAGGTATAGGGATAATAGCGCCCCTGCGTTCCCCGCGTGGCGAGCATCTCAAAAACTGGGGCGTAAGGCTGAGCTGCCATCGGTGCATACCAGGTCGGAGCCCGATCCGGAGCTTCAACACCGGTTTCGATGAAGATGTTCTCTCCTTGGAGATAGGTTGGGTCGCCAGCCTCGGCTTCCCTCCAACCAACCGTCGCGAAAAGCAACAAGAAGAGTGTCATTTGCAACTTCTGTGAAAACGACTTCATTTCTCGTCCTCCGGAAAGCGCCGGGCGGCGCGGGGCTCGGCTCTGGCAGGGTGATCTGCCGCTCCTACTGGCTATGAGTGGTAACATTTTCGGGAGCATGCAGAATTGACGCAGGTCAAGCGCGGACGCGAGGGTCAACCTGAACAGCCCCACGGCGCGCGGTCGCCGCAATGACCCGTTTGCTGAGTGACCATGACCTTCCGTGCGGGAGGAAACCTTTGATCGAAAGGCGTCAGGGACCACACACGAGCCACGTCGCGATCCACAATGGCATGCCTGTCTCTCAAGGCTGACCGCGGGCGACCTGTCGCAGGATGTTGCAGCTCAATCTCGAGACGTCCTCGCCAAGGCGTCGGCGGAATGCCTGCTTGCAGACCCTGATATTCTCGTAGAGGTCTTCTCTACCGCATCCATCGCGGCGCGGTGACGACTGGCGGAGCAGGAGACAGCCATGCAGCAATTGACAGCCTTTGGACCGGATTTCCCCTTCTCCTACGAGGACTGGATCAGTCACTCTGCGGGTCTCGGCACGATTCCCAAAGACATGCTTGGCGCGCCAGTCGCCATCATCGGGGCCGGAGCGGCCGGGGTGATCGCAGCCTACGAATTGATGAAGCTCGGGCTGCGGCCGGTGGTTTACGAGTCCTCTCAGTTCGGCGGGCGGTTGCGCTCGCAGAGCTTCGAAGGAACGGATGGGGTCGTGGCGGAGCTTGGCGGGATGCGCTTCCCCGTCTCCTCGCGCGGGTTTTATCACTATGTCGATCTTGTCGGATGCGAGAGCCTGCCCTTTCCGAACCCGCTGACCCCCGCCGCCGGGTCGACTGTCATCGAACTCGAAGGTCAACGGCATTTCGCCCGCAGCCTCGAAGACCTGCCCGAGCAATACCATCAGATCGCAGAGGCCTACGATGAGGCACTGCGCTGTCAGGCGGCTTTCCCCGATCTGCAAGCCGCGGTGCGTGCCAAGGATGTGGAGGCCATCAAGGCGATCTGGGATCCGCTTGTCCAAGACTGGGACGAGCGCACCTTCTACGATTTCGTGGCCCATTCCGACGCGTTCCAGAAGCTCGATTTCTCGCACCGGGAGATTTTCGGTCAGGTCGGCTTCGGCACCGGCGGTTGGGATTCGGATTTCCCGAACTCGATGCTGGAGATCCTGCGGGTGAACCTGCTCGGGCTCGACGACGATCAGCGCTACATCGTGGGCGGGGTGGAGGCTGTCCTGCATCGTCTCTGGAACGCGGCGCCTGCCTGCGCGCATTGGCCTGAGGGCACGACGCTCGCGAGCCTGCATGGCGGTGCGACGCGCAGCCGGGCGACCGCCCTGAGCCGCGCAGGCGAGATGATCCGGCTTAGGGACCAATGGGGCAACGAGGACGACTATGCCGCGGTCCTCGCGACCTGCCAGACGCACCTGCTGACGACGGCGATCGAGACCGAAGAGGATCTGTTCGATCAGAAGATGTGGATGGCGCTCGACCGGACCCGCTACATGCAGGCCGCGAAAACCTTCGTCATGACCGACCGGCCGTTCTGGAACGACATCGACCCGGAAACCGGCGAGCCGCTGATGTCGATGACGCTCACCGACCGGCTGACTCGGGGCACCTATTTCTTCGATAACGGACCCGACCGGCCTGGTGTGATCTGTCTCAGCTACGCTTGGATGAGCGATGCGCTCAAGGTGCTGCCGCTCAGTGCGGAGCGCCGGGTCGAGCTGTCGCTGCAGGCGCTGGGAAAAATCTACCCCGGCGTCGACATTGCCTCGCATATCCGCGGCCAGCCGATCTGCGTGAGCTGGGAGGCGGACGAAAACTTCCTCGGGGCCTTCAAGGGCGCCCTGCCGGGTCACTATCGCTACAACCACCGCATCTACGGCCACTTCATGCAGCAAGGCATGGCCGCAAGCCAGAAGGGCGTTTTCCTCGCCGGGGACGGTGTGAGCTGGACCCCCGCCTGGGTCGAAGGTGCGGTGCAGACGTCGCTCAATGCGGTGTGGGGGATCATGACGCATCTCGGCGGACGCAGCCCCGAGGCAAACCCCGGTCCCGGCGACCTCTATCCCGAACGCGGGCCGATCAGGCTGGCCGATTGATCCAAACGGCACGCGCGGCAGGAGTGTCATGCCGCGCGTGGGTCAGGTTTCCTGTTCTCGGCATAATAATGTCGTCGGACCGCACGCCTCGAGCGCAACATGTCGTTGACCTCCCAGCCCGCATCTCTCAGCAGAGCCGCGATCCGACGATAGCCGTAGCGACCAAACTGGCGAGCAAGCTCGATCATGTCAGCGACCAGGCACTCTTCAACAGCGTGACCCCTCGGTGGTCTGCACTGCGTCGAGCGATGCTGGTGTCGCACTCGGCAAGCCCGACGTTCCGAGATGCCCAACTCGTTGCGAACATGGTCGACACAGGCACGACGACGAGCGGGGTTCAGTAGTCTCGCTGACACGGACCTTCGGTTCCCTTTGCGGCCTCCGCCAGGATCAACTTGTCCAGCGTCAGATCCGATATGGCTTGCCGCAGCTTCGTGACAATCTCTTCCGGCTTGTGTCGCTTCGCAGCCATTCTGATCCTCCGTTTTCCCAAACATACCGGCGGACCACTTCATTGGGGGAGGATCACAGGACGCATTCGCGCTGTTCCAAACCGCCCCGCCCATGCGATGCTGATGCCAAGATGCGGATCGCGAGCCTCAACACCCAAAACATGCGCCTGCTGCCGAACCGGGAGCTGGGGCGGCTGCATGGGGCTTGGGACAGCGACGACCCCGAAGACCCGCGCCTCGATCCGATCGACCGGCGGCTGACGGCGGAACTGCTCGCCGGGATCGACGCCGATCTGGTCGCGTTGCAGGAGGTGTTCGACCTCGCGACGCTGGAGCATTTCCACGCGCGCTACCTGCTGCCCACCGGCACGCGGCCCTATCCCGAGCGGGTCTGCCTGCCGGGCAATGACGGGCGCGGGCTCGATTTGGCGGTGCTGTCGCGCCGCGCGCTGGGAGCGGTGCGCAGCCATGCCGCGCTGACGCCGGGCGATCTGGGGCTGGAGTTGCCCGAGGGCGTCGACCCCGAGATGCCGGTCTTCCGGCGCGATTGCCTGATGGTCGAAGTGGGCGCACTGACGCTGTTCGTGACGCATTTCAAATCGCCCTACCCCGACGAGGCCGCCGCCTGGCGCACCCGGCACCTTGAGGCACTGGCGACGCGGGCGCTGATCGAGCGGCACTTCGACGATCCGGCCGAAGCGCTCTGGCTGATCCTTGGCGATCTGAACGAGCCCGACGACCCCGAGCTGCCGCTGCCCCGCGCGACGGCGCCGCTTGAACACGGGTTCAGCGTGAATCTGATGGCGCGGATGCCGCGCCCCGAGCGCTGGACCTATTACGATCCGCATTCGGGGCGCTACCATTGCCCCGATGTGCTGCTCGCCTCGCCCGCGCTCGCCGCGCGCTATCCCGATGCGGTGCCGCGCATCCTGCGCAAGGGTCTGGGCACCGAGGCCGCCCGCTACGCCGGCGAGCACCTGCCCGGCATCGGCCGCCACCGCCCCCATGCAAGCGATCACGCGGCCGTCGCGATCGACCTGCCGGGGCTGTGAAGCGCGGCTAGAGCTCGAAGCTCTGATGCAGCTCGGGCATCACGACCTTCGCCGGATCGAGCCCTTTCGCGAAAGCCTCCATCGACTTTTTCTCGCCATGCACGAGGAAGATCTTTTCCGGGTGGCGGGTGCGGGCCAGCCAGCGTTTCAGATCGCTCTGATCGGCATGGGCGGAGAAGCCGTTGATCGTGTGGATCTGCGCGCGCACCGGGATTTCCTCGCCGAAAAGCTTCACGTGCTTCGCCCCGTCCACGATGATCCGCGCCAGCGTCCCTTCGGCGGCATAGCCCACGAAGATCACAGCGCTTTCTTGCCGCGCGAGGTGGTGGCGCAGGTGATGGCGCACCCGCCCGCCCGTGCACATCCCCGAGCCCGCCATGATCACCGCCCCCGAGCGGATCTCGTTGAGCGCGATCGAGTCCTGCGTCTCGCGGGTGAAATGCAGCTCGGGCAACTGGAACGGATCGTGCCCCTTGCGAATGATCTTGGCCAGTTCCGGGCGCAGCGCCTCGTCATGGCGCGCGAAGATCCGGGTCGCGGAGATCGCCATCGGGGAGTCGAGGAACACCCGCAGCGTTTTCTCGATCTCGCCCGAGGCCATCCCCTCGCGCAGGAACCACAGCAACTCCTGCGCGCGCTCCAGCGCGAAGGTCGGGATGATGACATTGCCACCCCGCCCCGTGGTCGCGCGGATCGCGGCGAGGAATTCCGAGATCGAGGCCTCGAGCCCGCGATGGTCGCGCTCGCCATAGGTGGTTTCCATCACCACGACATCCGCATCCTCGGGCGGGTCGGCATCGTTGAGAAGCGGGCGATTGTCGGGGCCCAGATCGCCCGAGAACAGAACCTTTCGGGTGCGGCCATGCTCGGTCAGGTCAAGCCGGATCGAAGCCGAGCCGAGGATATGGCCCGCGTCGAAAAAGGTCGCCTCGATCCCGTCGAAGAGCGAGAGCGTCTTGCGATAGGTGGCGTTGCGCCCGAACCGATCGACCGCGTCGAGCGCATCCATCGTGTCGTAAAGCGCCTCACGCGACCCGCCGCGCCGCCCATGGCGGTGATGATGGCGCGCCTCTTCCTCTTGCAGATGCGCCGCGTCGAGCATCACCAGTCGCGCCAGATCGCGCGTGGCCGAGGTCGTGATGATCTCGCCCTTGAAGCCGCGCTTGACCAGAAGCGGCAGCCGCCCGCAGTGATCGAGATGGGCATGGGTCAGCAGCACCATGTCGATCTCGGAGGGCTCGAAGCCGAATTTCGCGGCATTGTCCTCGGTCAGTTCCGAGCGGCCCTGGAACATGCCGCAATCGATCAGGATCTTGCGCCCCGCGCATTCGACGAGATGGCAGGACCCCGTCACCTCATGCGCGGCACCGTGAAATGAAATCTTCATCCTCTCCTCCCATTGGTTCGTCGATGTCGCGCCCGAACTGCGCATACCAACGCCCGATATCCTCCCAGATCTCTTCGGCAGTTTCGGCATACCAGAACAGGTCGCGGTCCTCGGGGTCGATCACCCCTTCCTCCACAAGGAATTCCGGATCGAAGACCCGGCTCCAATACTCACGCCCGACCAAGATCACCGGCAGTGGGCGGATCTTGCGGGTCTGGATCAGCGTGAGCGTCTCGAACAGCTCGTCGAGCGTGCCATAGCCGCCCGGAAACACCACCAGCGCCCGCGCGCGCATCAGGAAGTGCAGCTTGCGCAGGGCGAAATAGCGGAAGCGGAAACACAGGCCGGGCGTGATGTAGGGGTTGGGGAATTGCTCGTGCGGGAGCGTGATATTGAGCCCCACCGTGCGCGCACCCGCATCATGGGCGCCGCGATTGGCGGCCTCCATCATCCCCGGCCCGCCGCCGGTGACAATCACCAGCCGGTTGCCATGCGTGCCCTCGCGTGCGCCGACGATCCGGCCGAAGGCGCGGGCGACGTCGTAATAGGCGCTTTTCGCGACGACGCGCTTCGCGATCTCGATGCGGCGGGTCAGATCGTCATTGCTCGGATCAGCGGCGCTGCGCGCTTCCAGCTCGGCCAGCTTTTCGCGCGCGGCCTGCGGCTCGGGGATGCGGGTGCCGCCGAAGACCACGATGGAATGGGCGATACCCTGTTCGCGCAGCAGCGTCTCGGCCTTCTGGTAATCGAGCTGCAGGCGCGGGCCGCGCATGTCGTCGCGGTTGAGGAAATCGATATCCTCATCGGCCTGCAGGTAGTTCGGATGCGCCATGATCTCGCGGATCAGATCGGGGGCGCGGACATCCTCGTGGCCGGGCTTGGGCTGGCACCACGGCAGATCGACCTCGCGCGCCACGTCATCGGCGGGCTGGGGCTTGGCGCTTTCCTCTTCGATTGTCTCCGACATCGGCTCCTCCTCGATTACCGAACCGGCAGGCTTGCGGTGGCAAGTTCCACGATCTCCTCGGTGATTTCCTCCTGCCGCAGGCTGCGCGGGGTTTGGATCAGCTCGGTCAGCGTGTCGGCGGTATTGTCCTGGGCGGCGATCATCGCGCGCATCTGGGCCTTGTCAACGGCGGAGCAATAGTCG
This sequence comes from Thioclava sp. ISO4, assembly GCF_058105145.1. Classification (NCBI taxonomy): domain Bacteria; kingdom Pseudomonadati; phylum Pseudomonadota; class Alphaproteobacteria; order Rhodobacterales; family Paracoccaceae; genus Thioclava; species Thioclava sp. ISO4. The sequence continues at coordinate 418,884 of NZ_CM176571.1, read as the reverse complement.
GCCACGGTAGCGGCGGGATGCTCCTGCTACGGGCGGCGTAAAAGTGTTCCTTCAGCCATGTCCGCGTCCTGCGCATAGCTGCCGTTCATCCAAGACGCAGCGATCGTCGGCTCTCTGCCCGAACCACCTGACTCGTCGGTTTCGGCCCTTTGCGGTCATTCATCCTGCCGAGTGCCCGTTGCAGTGCGGCCCGCCCAAACGGACATTCGCCGCTCGCGCATGATCCAAATTGATTTGAACTCGCTGCCGCTGATCGCGCTGTAAGTGGCGGCGGTTTTATCGACCGAGCATCGGCGCGTTTCCCAGCAACACCTCGCCTCGCTTGAGGAATACATCAAACCCGCGACGAAACCGGGCCGTATGCAGTCAAGAAACCTACTTCGTCGTGCTCAGGATTTCTCCAATTTTGAGCGCTTTCATAGGATTCCCGTCAACTTTTAGCTGGCGCATCATAAACGCCTTTGCGGGATTCTTTACTCCCATTGCTATGTCGTAGAACACGCTAGCGTCCGCCGTCAGAGTTATGTCAGCGGCCTGATCACTCTCAGTTGCTCCAGTTTCGTCCACATAGAGCGTCGCAGTGCCCGGCATCTCTAGCCGCACGCTACCCTTTATCCGATTTTTTGCGCGTTCGCTCACGAGGTATATGATTTCAGCCTTACTTGGTTTGGTCACGTTGGTCTCCTTCGCCCTGCATGGACACCGTTTTCGATTGCTCTGTCCAGTTTGACGCTGGGTCGGGGCTGGAGAATTGCGCTCTCGGCCCAATCCCGACCTTCGTCAGGTTTGGCCTTGCCGCGGCGCAGCTTCCCAAACCGGCCATCAGCGGCATTGTGCAGCATGATCTGGCAGGTCAAGTGAGCTACCCCCTGAAATTCGGACACTGACATAAGCTACGATTTGCAGTCTGCTGATCTTCGACGAGAAGGAGATCAGAGATGTCGAAACGCAAGCAGCACGCGCCCGAGTTCAAGGCAAAGGTCGCGCTGGAAGCCCTGAAGGGTGAAGAGACAGCGGCCGAACTGGCGAGCCGGTTCGGGGTGCATCCGACGATGATCCATCAATGGAAGCGGGCCCTGCTCGAAGGCGCGTCCGGCGTGTTCGAGCGCGGGGGCCGCAAGAAGCCCGAGATCGACGAGGAGCAGGTGAAGGAGCTCCACGCCAAGATCGGGGAGCTGGCGGTGGCCAACTCTTTTTTGGAACGAAAGCTGAAGCCCTGGGGCGGGAAGTGAGGCGCGGCATGATCGAGCCTCACCACCCGGACCTGTCGATCGGCCAGCAGTGCAAGCTGCTGTCGATCGCGCGCTCGTCTTTCTACTACACCCCCAAGGGCGAGACCGAACAGAACCTCGGCCTGATGCGACGGATCGACGAGCAGTTCCTGGAGACCCCGTTCTTCGGCGTCCGGCAAATGACCTGGCATCTGCGTAACGACGGACACTTGGTGAACGAGAAGCGGATACGGCGACTGATGCGCCTGATGGGGCTGATGCCGATTTACCAGAAGCCCAACACCAGCAGGCCCGCAAAGGGCCACAAGACCTATCCCTACCTGCTGCGAGGTCTGCGAGTGGATCGCCCGAACCAAGTCTGGTGCTCGGATATCACCTACCTGCCCATGAGGCGCGGATTTCTATACCTCGTTGCGATCATGGACTGGCACACGCGAAAGGTCTTGGCCTGGCGGATCTCGAACACGCTGGAGGCCGACTTCTGCGTCGAAGCGCTGAACGAAGCCGTCCACAAGTTCGGCCCGCCCGAGATCATGAATACCGATCAAGGGTCTCAGTTCACGTCCTTCGCCTGGACGGACACGCTGCGTCGATCCGGCGTGCGCATATCGATGGATGGGAAAGGCCGCTTCCTGGACAACATCTTCATCGAGAGGCTGTGGCGCACCCTGAAATACGAGTGCGTCTACCTGCACGCTTGGGAGACAGGATCGGAGACGAAGGCGGCCATCCGGAAATGGATGACCTTCTACAACCACCAGCGCCCTCACTCAGCCCTCGGCGGCAAGCCACCGGCGCTGGTGTATTGGCAGAGAAATGATATCAACCAACCCGGTCAGCAGGTGCAACGAGTAGCTTAATTTACGTCAGATCCTGTCCAAGAGATGGGGAGTAGCTCACCAGACGCGCCATCTGCGCATCGCTCAGCCAGAATAGATCAGACATGTCACCGCTCTGTTTTCGTGCGGTGAATCATGCCCTTCTGCTGAAATCAATGGGTCCTGACCCTAGTGAAGGCATGGCCTATCTCTCCATAACCCAGTCTATCGCCTTCCCAAACTTCTTCCGGGGATGCAAATACTTCATTCAAAGCAGATTTCCTCAGCCGTCTTTAGGAGACAAAAGCAAATCAGGTGATACTCGTAAACCTTGAACCTTGTGCGAGATGACGGATTTGTGTCTCTGTACGTGCTCGCCGGCCCGGCTGAAACGGCGGTGTTCAACGGGGAAATTCTGCAAGCGGCCCTTCGAAGAGCCTTGAGTGGAAGTCGGCTCTGGGGCGAATAGCGACAAACTTCCGGGGCCAACAATGTGACAGCGTCCCCATCACGCTTGATGAACGACCGGAATCGACGCGAGCTCTGCCGCTTGAGCTTTGGGCTATGCCGGGAGGAAAAATTCTCCGACCGCCAACCGGAAACATCGAAAAAATTCCGACTGACGCTTCACAGCGTTTTTTGCGACCGCGCAAACTTATGCGCAAATCGCGCAAACCTTTGGGTGGAATGCAAAGCTTTGCGCAAACCTACAGAGCCTCAGAAGTCGAGGTTTTCCACCGTCAGGGCGTTTTGCTGGATGAATTCGCGGCGCGGTTCGACGACGTCGCCCATCAGCTTCGAGAAGATATCCTCGGCCTCGGCCACGTCTTCGATGCGGACCTGCAAGAGCGTGCGCGCAGACGGGTCGAGCGTGGTTTCCCAAAGTTGCTCGGGGTTCATCTCGCCCAGACCCTTGTAGCGCTGCAGGCTCAGGCCCTTTTCGCCTTCCTTGAGGATCGCGTCGAGCAGTTCCAGCGGACCGTGAATGAGGATTTCACGCTCTTTGCGCACCAGTTTCGCCGGGCGGTCATAGACCTCCTGCAGCTGTTCGGTCTGGCTGCCCAGACGACGTGCCTCGCCCGAGCGCAGCACAGCGCCGTCGAGCGTGCGGACCTCTTCCACGCCGCGCAGAACGCGGGCGAGGCGGATGCCGTGATCCTGCGTCGGACGGCCCTGCCAGCCGCGCTCGTATTCCAGCGCGACGAGGTCGAGACGTTCGGCCACCGAGTTCGCGACGCCCTGCGCATCGCCGTCGATCTTGCCCGGCACCATCGCGCCTGCGATCGCCGCCTGCTCGAGGATGTGATGCGGATAATGGGTCGGGAAGGTCGCGAGGATGCGCTTGATCAGGCGCGCCTCTTCGACGACGCGCTTGAGATCCTGACCGGAGATTTCCTCGCCGGTGTTGAGCCGCAGAATGGCGCCTTCGACACCCATGTCGATCAGGTAATCCTCCAGCGCGGTCTGGTCCTTAAGGTAAACCTCGGACTTGCCGCGCGCGACTTTGTAGAGCGGCGGCTGCGCGATGTAGAGGTAACCATGCTCGATGATCTCGGGCATCTGGCGGAAGAAGAAAGTCAGCAGCAGCGTCCGGATGTGCGCACCGTCGACATCCGCATCGGTCATGATGACGATCTTGTGGTAGCGCAGCTTGTCGATGTTGAACTCGTCGCGGCCGATGCCGGTGCCGAGCGCGGTGATCAGCGTGCCGATCTGATCCGAGCTGAGCATCCGGTCGAAACGCGCGCGCTCGACGTTGAGGATCTTACCGCGCAGCGGCAGCACCGCCTGGTTCTTACGCTCGCGGCCCTGTTTGGCCGAACCGCCTGCGGAGTCGCCCTCGACGAGGAAGACTTCCGACAGCGACGGATCTTTCTCCTGACAGTCGGCGAGCTTGCCGGGCAGGGAGGCCACATCCATCACCGTCTTGCGGCGCGTCAGTTCGCGCGCCTTGCGGGCAGCCTCACGCGCCAGTGCGGCCTCGATGATCTTGCCGACGATTTGCTTGGCCTCGTTCGGGTTTTCCTCGAACCATTCGGCGAGCTTCTCGTTCACGAGGTTCTCGACCGCCGGGCGGACCTCGGAGGAGACCAGCTTGTCTTTGGTTTGGCTGGAGAATTTCGGATCGGGCACTTTCACCGAGAGCACGCAGGTCAGGCCTTCGCGCGCGTCGTCACCGGTGAAGTCGACTTTCTCGCGCTTGGCGATACCGCTCTCCTGCGCGTATTTCGTGATCGTGCGGGTCAGCGCGCCACGCAGGCCCGCCATATGCGTGCCGCCGTCGCGCTGCGGGATGTTGTTGGTGAAGGGCAGCACGGTTTCATGGTAGCTGTCGTTCCACCACATCGCGCATTCGACGCCGATGCCGCGGACCTCGCCGACCATGTAGATCGGGTCCTCCATCACGGCGTTTTTCGAGCGATCCAGATATTTCACAAATTCCCGAACGCCGCCTTCGTAGTGCAGCTCGGTCTTGATCGGCTCGGCGGGTCGCTCGTCTTCGATGATGACACGGACGCCGGAGTTCAGGAAGGCCAGTTCGCGCAGACGCTTTTCCAGCGTGGCGAAGACGAACTCGCGGTTCGAGAAGGTGCCTTCGGGATCGTCTTCCTTGCTCGACGCGAGGAAGCGCACCTCGGTGCCGCTCTCGTTCGGGGCCTCGCCCACAACATGCACATGCTCGACGCATTCGCCATGCTCGAAGCGCGCCTTGTGGATCTTGCCGTCACGCCAGACCGTCAGTTCCAGCCAATCCGACAGCGCGTTCACCACCGAGACGCCCACGCCGTGCAGACCGCCCGACACCTTATAGGCGTTGCCGTCATCGTCGGTGTTGTTGAACTTCCCGCCAGCGTGCAGCTGGGTCATGATGACCTCGGCTGCGGAGACGCCTTCCTCGGCGTGGATATCGACCGGAATCCCGCGCCCGTTATCGCGCACGGAGACCGAAGAATCCGCGTGAATTTTCACGGCGACGTAGTCGGCGTGACCCGCGAGAGCCTCGTCGATCCCGTTATCGACGACCTCATAGACCATGTGGTGCAGGCCCGAGCCGTCATCGGTATCGCCGATATACATGCCGGGCCGTTTTCTCACGGCTTCCAAGCCTTTGAGAACCTTGATGGAATCGGCGCCGTATGCGTTCTTCTTCGGGGTGTCGTCGGTCATGCCTGCCCGTCCTTTATCTGTTGCCGGTTTTATATCGGCTGGGCAGAGGAATGTCACGTGTCAGACACAAGATTTAGGGGGTCACGTCACGGCGATAAGAAGGCCTACAAGGATCATCAGCCCGCCCGCGATCCGGTTCAGCTTTGCGAGCTTGCCGCGGCTTTGCACGAAGTTGCGGATGCGGTCGACGAAGGCGGCGAGGATCAGGTTGCCGGTCAGCGGCACGATGGCCGAAATCAGGCTGACCGTGGCGATGTCGACCCATGTCATCGTGGCGATCGGGAAGAAGCCCGGCAGGATGCCCATGTAGAACAGGATCGCCTTGGGATTGCCGATGATCACGATGAGTCCGGCGACGAAGCCCGCCCACATGCCGGGGCGCGTCAGGCGGCTGTCGGAGCTGATCTGGTGATCGGCATGGCGGATCAGCAACGCGCCCATTCCGACGAACATCGCGACCGCGACCCAGCGCAGGGCTTCGAGGAACCAGCTGAATTCGCCGACCAGCCACGACACGCCGAGAATGGCGAGCGCGGGCCAGATCATATCGCCAACGGTGACCCCGAAGGCGAGCGGCCAGGCGGCGGCAAACCCGCCCGACATGGCGCGGGCGAGAAGGGCGAGCCAGACCGGCCCGGGGGTGAGGAAGAGAACGAGCAGCGCTCCGGAATAGAGCGCGATCTGCGAGAGTGTAAGGGTCATGGGAGGGTCAGGCTTCCGTCGTCGGCCAGCGGCCAGAAGGGGTTATGGGCGAGTTCCCAGACATGGTGGTCGGGATCGGCGTAATAGCCCGAATAGCCGCCCCAGAAGGTCTTTTCCGGGGCTTTCAATTCGGTGGCGCCCGCTTTGAGCGCGGCGGCGAAGGCGGCATCCACCGCCTCGGGGCTGTCGAAATTCTGCGCCAGCGTCATCGCTCCGGTCCCCAGCCTTGCGCGGGGGCGGCCCTGATCGGCAGCCAGCGCAGGCAGCGAGAACAGACCCAAGGCCATCCCGTGCAACTGGTAGAAGGCGACGTCTTTCTGCGCAGAATGGGGTTCCCAGCCGAGGGCGGCATAGAAGGCCTTGGACTGATCGAGATCGGCGACGCCCAGCGTGATCAGTGTCACGCGTTGCTGCGGATAGCTCATGGCGTTGCCTCCCTCACCTCGGAGCCCTGCGGCCCCTCGATCACTTCAAGATATTGACCGCGGTCCCCGAGCGCCTCGAACAGCTCCGCGCCGGTCCCGGTCATCATCACCTGCGCGCCCATCGCGCAGATTTCGTCATAAAGCGCCGCGCGCCGGCCGGAGTCCAGATGGGCCGCGACCTCGTCGAGCAGAAGCACCACATCCTCGCCCGCAAGCGCGCGGGCATTGGCGAGGATCAGCGAGATCAGCAGCGCTTTCTGCTCGCCGGTGGAGCATTGCGCGGCGGGCGCATCCTTCTCGACGTAAGTGGCCAGCAGATCGGCCCGGTGCGGCCCCTCCAGCGTGCGCCCTGCCGCCATGTCGCGGGGACGATTGGAGTCGAGCGCTGCAGCCAGATCCTCGGGGCCCTCATCCTCGAGGACCAGATGCGCTGCCGGAAACGCCGTCGCCGCATCGGCCTGCGCCTGCATGATCCGCGTCAGCGCTTCGGCCCGGTTCGCCCGGATCGCAGCACCGGCTTCGGCCATCTGCGCCTCCAGCGCGTGATACCAGTTCGGATCGCGGACCATGTCTTTCAGCAGTCGGTTACGCTCGCGCATCGCCTTTTCATAGGCGAGCGTCACCTCGGCATGGGCGGGGGTGAAGCTCATCACCATCCGATCGAGAAACCGCCTGCGCCCCTCCGCCCCTTCGATCCAGAGCCGGTCCATTGAGGGCACCAGCCACAGCACGCGCAGAATCTGCGCCAGTGCCACCTGCGGCGCGGCCTTACCGTCGATCTCGACCCGGCGCGACTCGCCGGGCAGGGCGGAGGTCTCGATTTCATGGGTGTCGGTGACGGCGCGCAGCTTCCAGCCCACAGCCTCGGCGCGGCGCATCAACTCGTCGGCCTGCGCCCGGCGCAGCCCGCGCCCGGGCGAGAGCAGCGAGACCGCCTCGAGGATATTCGTCTTGCCCGCGCCGTTCGGCCCGTAGATCGCCACGGGCCGCCCATCGAGCGCAATCTCGGCACGGCGATGCGAGCGGAACTGCAATATCTTCAGCTCACGCAGCATCGCGCCTCTTCGTGTTGGTAAAAATATCCCCGCCGGAGGCGTCCGTCAGGCGTCACACGCGCATCGGCATGACCACATAGACCGCCGAGGTGTCGCCACCTTCGCGCATCAGGGTCGGATCGCCCGAGGAGTTGAACAGGAAGACGGCATTCTCGCGATCGACCTGGCTCGCGATTTCGAGCAGATATTTCGCGTTGAAACCGATCTCCAGCGGCTCGTCGGCATAGGCCACGACCAACTCTTCTTCCGCAGCACCGGCATCGGGCGCGTTGACCGACAGCACCAGCTTGTCCGCGTCGAGCGCCAGTTTCACCGCGCGCGAACGCTCCGACGAGACGGTGGCCACACGGTCCACCGCTTTCGCGAATTCGGAGGCGTCGACTTCGAGCTGGCGGGTGTTCCCGGTCGGGATGACGCGGGTGTAATCGGGGAAGGTGCCGTCGATGACCTTCGAGGTCAGCGTGATCACCGGGGTCGCGAAACGGACCTTGGTTTCCGAGACCGACACGGCGATTTCCTGATCGTCATCTTCCAGCAGCTTGCGCAGCTCGTTCACCGTTTTGCGCGGCACGATCACGCCGGGCATGCCCGAGGCGCCGTCCGGCAGGCCGGAATCGATGCGCGCCAGACGGTGACCGTCGGTTGCGACGCAGCGCAGCACCTGACCGTCTTCGCCGGTCGCGATATGCATATAGACGCCGTTGAGGTAATAGCGGGTCTCTTCGGTCGAGATCGCGAATTTCGACTTGTCGAACAGGCGCTTGAGCACCCCGGCCTTGGCCGTGAAATTCGCGGTGTATTCCGAGGAGGCCATCACCGGGAAGTCTTCCTTCGGCAGCGTGGCGAGGTTGAAGCTCGACCGGCCGGCCTGCACGTTCAGACGTCCGGCGGTCGGATCGTCCGAGATCGAGACCAGCGCGCCATCGGGCAATTTGCGCACGATTTCATGCAGCATGACCGCCGAGACGGTCGTGGCCCCGGCCTGTTCGACCTGTGCGGGCGCTTTGTCGACCACCTCGATATCGAGGTCGGTCGCGCGGAACTGGACGGTGTCGCCTTCGGCTTCGATCAGGACGTTTGCAAGGATCGGGATCGTGTTGCGGCGTTCCACAACGGATTGCGCTTGCGAGACGGCCTTGAGCAGAGCGGCGCGTTCGATGCTGAATTTCATGTCGATCCCTCACGACTTTCCGGGGCTGGCAAGGTAGCACCTCGCGCCGCCGGCACAACGGTTTTCGCAGACCTTCGGCCGCTTTGCCCGGAGCGTCAAGCCCGGCGGGCCAGATCAGCTTTCAAGGAGGCGGCGGAGCAACTCGATATCTTCGGCGAGCTGCGAATCCGTGCCGCGCAGCTCTTCGATCTTGCGGATGCCATGCATGATCGTGGTGTGATCGCGCCCACCGAAGCGGCGCCCGATATCGGGAAGCGAACGGGTGGTCAGCGATTTCGCGAGGAACATCGCGACCTGACGCGGCCGTGCGATGGCACGCAGGCGTTTGGGGCCCACGAGATCCGAGAGGCGGACGTTGTAATGTTCCGCCACCTTGCGCTGGATTTCCTCGACAGTGACCTTGCGCTCGGATTGGCGCAGCTGGTCCTTGAGGCATTCCTGGGCCAGATCCATCGTGATCTCGCGCCCGATCAGCGAGCCATAGGCGAAGAGGCGGGTCAGCGCGCCTTCGAGGATACGCACGTTCGACGTGATCCGGTGCGCCACGAATTCCAGAACGCCGGGGGCGATCTTCAGATCGGGATACTCGCTCTTATAGGCTTCGGTCTTGGTCTGCAGAATACCAAGGCGCAGTTCGTAATCGGTCGGGTGCAGGTCGACGACGAGGCCGCAGGACAGGCGCGACTTGATGCGCTCTTCGAGGTCCTTGATCTCACCGGGCGCACGATCTGCCGAGATGACGATCTGTTTGCCCTGATCGACCAGCGCGTTGAACGTGTGGAAGAACTCTTCCTGCGTGGAATCCTTGCCGGCGATGAACTGCACGTCATCGACCATGAGAACGTCGATCGAGCGGAACATCTCTTTGAAGTCCATGATCTGCTTTTCGCGCAGCGCCTGCACGAAGCGATACATGAATTGCTCGGCCGAGAGGTAGAGCACACGAAGATCGGGGCGCTGATGCTGCAGGTCATGGGCGATGGCGTGCATGAGGTGCGTCTTACCAAGGCCGACGCCGCCATAGAGGAACAGCGGGTTGAAGGTGACGGGGCCGCCTTCGGCGACGCGCTTGGCGGCGGCATGGGCCAGCTCGTTCGGCTTGCCGACGACGAAGCTGTCGAAGGTGAAGCGCGAATCCAGCGGCGCGCCGGGAAGCGGCTCGTCGGGGCGCGGGGTCTTGCGCGGCTTGGCGACAGGAGCGGCCGGGGCAGGGGCCGGAACCGTCGGACGCGTGGCGCCATTCGCAGAGCCGTTCATGGGGCGGCGCGACGGGACCGAGATGTTGACGCGCTCGGCGGAGACACCGGCCCGGCGCAATTCGCTCAGGATCGGTTCCGCGAAGTTGCGCGAGACCCAGTCGCACATGAATTTCGTCGGTGCTTGGAACGAGGCGATGCCGTCCTCGAGGTCGATCAGCTCGAGCGGAGCGATCCAGGTCGTGTAGTTGTTTTGCCCAACCGCTTTTTGAAGCTCATTGCAAACCTGCCCCCAAGTGTCGTCCGTCATTTTTCCGCCCATCGCCAAACACAAATCAGGTGCGTCTTTGTCCCTTGGCATTGCGGAAAGTCCGGCTGACAGGCCGGTTTCAATCACAAAACAGACACGACCTACCCGCCGGGATTAACACCCGGTTTCAGGCAGATTTGCCGAAAGTGAGGGGTTATACCCCCTCGAGAATCGGAATCGCATTTCGCTGGTCGCCGCCAGGCTTTTTCATTTGTCGTGGCAGACTTATTTGCCCTCGACGGCCAGATAAATGCGTCATGTCCCCCAAGGCCACGTGAATCGCAGGTAGAAGCTAGCAAGGGGTTGAGCCAGCAGGCAACCGACCTTTGCGCTTGACGGGAGATTCCCCGAAACGAATCTTAGAGGGCTGCGCAAAACTGCAACAGTTTCGTGTCAACGCATTGATTGTTCAGAAAAAAGCGCGCCCACCAGATAGGCGGACGCGTTTTTCGTAAGGAATCCAGCATATTCCCGAGCCGGATGGGCTCAGGACGCAGATCAGGCGTTGAGAGCCTTCACGCGCGAAGCGAGGCGCGAAACTTTGCGCGATGCGGTATTCTTGTGCAGAACGCCTTTGGTGACGCCACGAGCCAGTTCGGGCTGGGCAGCGCGCAGGGCGTTGGTCGCCGCTTCGTAGTCGCCCGAAGCGATTGCTTCTTCGACTTTGCGGATGAAGGTACGGATGCGCGAACGGCGTGCTTTGTTGACGTCTTGGCGGCGCTCGTTCTGACGGGCGCGTTTCTTGGACTGGGGCGTGTTGGCCATGTGTATCTTCCCACTTTCCGGGTCTGTTCAAATCTTTCAATCGCACGACAGACCCCGGGCTCCAGCGAACCTAGATGATTCTAGCCTAAGCGGGCTCCACGCGCATGTGAGGCGGCCTCATAAGCCAAAATGCGTGAAAGGGAAAGGGAATAATGAAAAGCGGGGCCGAAGCCCCGCCATCTGCTGTCGCGTTGGTGGCCCGAAAGGGCTCACTTGTCGCGGAACTGCGGCTCGCGCTTTTCGAGGAAGGCGGCCATGCCCTCTTTCTGGTCATCGGTCGCAAACAGCCCGTGGAACAGACGACGCTCGAACAGGATGCCCTCGTTCATCGTCGTCTCGTAGGAGCGGTTGACCGCTTCTTTCGCCGCGCGGGTCGCGAGCATCGACTTCTCGGCGATCTTCTGCGCCGCGGCCATCGTCTCTGGGATCAGCTTGGCGTTCGGAACGACCCGGCTGACGAGCCCCGACCGTTCCGCCTCGCCCGCATCCATGAAACGGCCCGTGAGGTGCATGTCCATCGCCTTGGACTTGCCCACGAAGCGCGTCAGGCGCTGGGTGCCGCCGATCCCGGCAATCACGCCGAGATTGATCTCGGGCTGGCCGAACTTGGCGTTCTCCGCGCAGATGATGAAATCGCACATCATTGCCAGTTCGCAACCGCCGCCGAGCGCGTAGCCCGCGACTGCCGCGATGATCGGTTTGCGGATGCGGTTGATGGCATCCGCTTCCTTGCCGAAGAAGTCGCTCGTGAACATGTCCACGAAGCTCTTTTCCGACATTTCCTTGATGTCTGCGCCAGCCGCGAAGGCCTTTTCCGAACCGGTGATGACGATGCAACGCACCTTGTCATTCTCTTCCGCCGATTTCAGCGCCTCGGCCAGTTCCCCCAGCAATTGGGAGTTCAGGGCGTTCAGTGCGTCGGGGCGGTTGAGCCGGATCAGGGCAACGTAATCCTCGATCTCGACGATCAGGGTCTGGTAGGCCATTCGGTCTTGCCTTTCCTTGTCTCTGAACGGGACTCCTAGCAGAGCATCAAATCAGATCAAGCGTCTTATGACGCGAGGGCGCTGCGTCATTTCTGGCAAGACGGGCAGAAAAAGGTCGATCGTCCCGACTGAACGATGCGCCGGATCGGGGTGGCGCAGGTGGTGCAGGGCGTGTCCTCGCGGTCGTAGACATGGAAGCTGTGCTGGAAATACCCCAGCTCCCCATCCGCCTGACGATGGTCGCGCAGGGACGAGCCGCCGGCCGAGATCGCGTCGGTCAGCACCTCGCGGATAATCGGCACGAGCGAGGCGAGCCGCAGGTTCGAAATCCGCTTGGCCTGACGGCGCGGATCGATACCTGCCCGGTGCAGCACTTCACAGACATAGATGTTGCCCAGACCCGCCACGACATGCTGATCGAGCAGCGCCGATTTGATCGGGGTTGCGCGGCGTTTGAGCGCCTCGATCAGATAGTCTTCGTGGAAGTCGTTGCCGAAGGGTTCGGGGCCCAGCCCCGCCAGCAGCCAATGGGCCTGCTCGCGCTCGGTCAGCACCAGATCCATCGCCCCGAAACGGCGCGCGTCGTTGAAGGTCACGCGCCCGCCGCCGGACATGTGCAAAACAACGTGATCGTGCTTGGCAGGCGCCGGATGATCGAGGTGAAATTCGCCGAGCGTCACGCCCGACACCAGCATCCGCCCGGACATGCCCAGATGGATCAGCAGGCTCTCCCCGCTGTCGAGATCGGCGAGGATGTATTTCGACCGTCGCCGCAGTCGGTCGATGCGGGCACCTTGCAACCGCTCCGCCATCCGCTCGGGCAGGGGCCAGCGCAGGTCGGGCCGATTGACTTCGGCGCGCTCGATCCGATGGCCTTCCATGGCCGGGACCAACCCGCGACGAACCGTCTCGACCTCGGGCAATTCGGGCATTGTTCCTCCTCATCGCATTGTCTTGGGGCAAAGGGCCCCTATAAGAAGGGGGTGAAATGAGGAACGGCAAGGGCCCATGAGCGCAGAGCAATCAAAGACCACGCATTTCGGTTTTCAGACCGTGGACGAAGATGCCAAGGCTGGCATGGTTCACGGCGTGTTTTCGCGGGTGGCATCGAAATACGACATCATGAACGACCTGATGAGCATGGGCATCCACCGCGTCTGGAAAGATGCGATGATGGATTGGCTCGCGCCGCGGCCGGGGCAAAAGCTGCTCGATGTGGCGGGCGGCACGGGCGACGTGTCCTTCCGCTTCCTCAAACGCGCAGGCTCGGGCCACGCGACGGTCTGCGATATGACCGAATCGATGCTGGTCGAAGGCCGCAAACGCGCCGAGGCCGAAAGCATGGCCGACAGTCTCGACTGGGTCGTGGGCGATGCGATGGCGCTGCCCTTCGCGGATAACTCCTTCGACGTCTACACGATCTCTTTCGGCATCCGGAACGTGACGCGCATTCCTGATGCGCTTTCGGAGGCCTACCGGGTGCTTAAACCCGGCGGGCGGATCATGGTGCTCGAGTTCAGCCAGATCCCGAACGAGATGATGCAGAAGGCCTATGATCTCTATTCCTTCAACGTGATCCCGAAGATGGGCGAGATCGTCGCGAATGACCGCGACAGCTATCAGTATCTGGTGGAATCGATCCGCAAATTCCCGACGCAGGAGACATTCGCGCAGATGATCCGCGAGGCCGGGTTCGAGAATGTCTCTTACCGGAACCTCTCGATGGGGATCGCGGCGCTGCATTCGGGCTGGAAACTTTAACCGATGCGCGGACCCCATAATATCTGGCGCCTGATCCGGACGGGCGCGACCTTCATCCGCACGGGTGCGATGCATCAGGCGCTCGAAGCGATGGAAGCGCCGCCGCGGCTGCGCGCCGTGGCCTATGCGATCAGCGCGCCCTTCGCGTGGCTCGGCTACAAGGGCGATCCGGACCTGCCGCCGGTGACGCGCGCGATCACCGCGCTGGGCCCGGCCTATATCAAGTTCGGTCAGGTCCTCTCGACACGGCCCGATGTGGTCGGCTCGGAGCTCGCCGATCAGCTGCGCGTGCTGCAGGACAAGCTGCCGCCCTTCGAGACTTCCGTGGCCAAACGCATGGTCGAGGAAGAACTGGGCGCGCCCGCCGATCAGCTGTTCATGGAGTTTTCCGAGCCCGTCGCCGCCGCTTCGATCGCGCAGGTCCATTCCGCGCGCCGCGCCGATACGGGCGAGCGCGTCGCGGTGAAGGTGCTGCGTCCGGGGATCGAGCGCGCCTTCCGCCGCGATCTCGACGCGTTCCATTTCGCGGCCGCTATGATCGAACGGATTTCGCCCGCCTCGCGCCGCTTGCGCCCGAGCGATGTTATCAAGCATTTCGAATCCGTGGTGATGGGCGAGCTGGACCTGCGCCTGGAGGCGGCCTCTGCCTCGCAATTCGGCGCGAATACCGAAGGCGATGCTGGCTTCCTCGTGCCGCAGCCGGTGTGGAACCTTTCGGCCAAGCGGGTGATGGTGCTCGACTGGGCCGAGGGTCTGCCGATGGGCGACCCGGACGGGCTGCGCGCGGCGGGCCATGACCTCAAGGCCACCGGCGAGCGCGTCTTGCAGCTGTTTCTCAGCCATGCGCTGCGCGACGGTTTTTTCCATGCCGACATGCATCACGGCAATCTCAAAGTGGCCGCGAACGGCGATATTCTCGCCTATGATTTCGGGATCATGGGGCAGATCGACGAATATACCCGCCGGGTCTATGCCGAGATTCTCATGGGTTTCATCCAGCGCGACTATAAGCGCGTGGCGGAGGTGCATTTCGAGGCCGGTTACGTCCCCGCCGATCGCGATGTCGACGAGTTCGCTCTGGCGCTGCGCGCTGTCGGCGAGCCGATCTTCGGGATGGATGCCGCGCATATCTCGATGGCGCGGCTTCTGGCCTATCTCTTCGAGGTGACCGAGCGGTTTGGGATGCAGACCCAGACACAGCTGATTCTGCTGCAGCGCACGATGGTGGTCGTCGAGGGCGTCGCGCGCTCTCTGCATCCGTCTTTGAACATGTGGGAAGTCGCGAAGCCGGTCGTGGAGAAATATATCCGCGAAAGCCTCGGTCCGCGCGCCATCGCGAATGACCTGCGCAAGACGGTGCAGGTTCTGGGCCGCTTCGGGCCGGAACTCCCCGATCTGGTGAAGGCGGCGATCCGCAAGCAGACCGAACCGACGCCGCCCCCCGTGACGGTAACCCGCTGGCGCTATGCGGCACTGATCTCTGCCGGGACGGCCCTGCTGCTGCTGGGCGTCGTGCTGGGTCGGTTGCTTTAACCCTCTCGCAACGCACTGACCGTGTCCGCGGCGATCGTGGCGCCGCCTTCAAGCGTCAGCAGCGCGCCCTCCGCGCCTGATTGCACCTCGGTCACGCGTGTGTAGGCCGCAACCGGGTCGGTGCCGATCAAGTTTCCAGAGGCGTAGCTTTGCAGCGCGAAACTGTATTGCCCTGCGCCCAGTAGCTGACCTGCGTCGTTTGTGCCGTCCCAGGCATAGCTGTCGAGCGCGGGCGAGATCGGTTTCTGCGCGACCTGACGCCCGGCGGAATCCGTGACCACGAGAACCGCGGCATCGGCCCCCGATTGTGCGGCCGGCGCGAGATCCACGGGCGTCGCGCCGTCGAAGTAGCTCGGGGCTTCTGCACGCGCCTGCATTCCGACCCAGCCAGCCAGTTCGCTCAATCCGCCGAGCCCGATCTGACCGGACAGAGCGGTCAGCAGGTCGTTGGTCTTCACCTGCTGTTCGACGCCCGAAAAGGTAGCGAGCTGCACCGCGAAATCCGCGCTTTCGATCGGGTTGAGCGGGTCCTGGTTCTTCATCTGAACGGTCAGCATCGTCAAAAAGGTCTCGAAATCCGAACTCAGCGCCGAGGGGGCTTTGCTGCCGGTGCCGTTCTCCGTGGCGGTAACGGCCGACGTGGCGGTGGCAGGTGAGGTGATGGGGGAAGTGGTGGTCATGGTCGTCTCCTACATCCGCAGATCGAGCCCGCTTTGCGGGGGGGCGAGGCGCGCGGTTGCGCGTGGGGCCGGGGAAATTGGCGTCTCAATTGTGTCCAGGCCCGGACCTGCGCCCAAGCCGTCGAGCATGTCGGGCTGTTGCTGCGGACGCTCGTCGCGCTGGCTGAACTGAAAATCGAGCGTGCCATAGCCCATGTCGTGCATCTCGCGCGCGAGCGTGTCGATATGGCGGCGCATGAGGTCGAGCGTCTCGGCACGGTCAGCCTGAATCGCCACCGTCATGCCATGCTGGCTCGCATGGAGGGTCATGCGAACATGGCCCAGTTCCTCTGGCGAGAGCGCGATTTCCACCGGCCGGTCGGGCATCCGCGGCAGTGAGATCCCGATCTGATGGGCGATCGACTGCGCGATCGATGCGGGAGTGGGTGTTGCCCCCGAATGTGCCAGCCCCGTCACCCCCGTTGCCGCGGCCTGCGGAGCAATATGCGCAGCCCACGACTCGGGCGTATCAATAGCACCGGGCTTTGGGATCAGACCGGGGTCGTTTGCGTCGGCCTGCGCCGCCCCCAATGCAGCCGACGTCAGATAGATGGCTTGGGCATGATCCACGCGCGCGGGCGGTGCTTGGGGGGCGTCTCCGACCAGCTGGCCGAGCAAGGGGCCAACCCGGGTCGCCCTCTCGCGCTCCACGACCTTCGCATTTTTCGGAGCACCGCTTTCTATGCCAATCGAGATTGGCGGCGGAGACGGGCGCCTCTCCGCCCCGGAAGCTTGGATATCTGACATGCCGCTGGGAGCGTTTTGGATCGTCAGCCCGTCAGGTGGGCCTTCCATTTTTGCGGCGTGCCGGGACCTTGGGGATACGATGTCCGTCTCACCGGTCTGACGGACTTCGCTCGCGGCGAATGGCTTTGTCGTAGCGCCGGAATTTTGCGTCGTCGCAAGGGGTGGTTCGACCGGTATCGCTGACTGTGACATGCGCGCCGAAGCCGCAGCCTCGCCTGCCTTCCTGGTCGCGGGTGTTTCTGCAGGCTCCGTCTCGGGCGCTTGTGGGGGCACAAGCTCTGTCGGCGCCAAGATCGAAGGCGTTTCGGTCCGAGAAGCCGCCTGAGAAAGCCCCCCAGCCAGCGGTGCTTGGGAAGACGGCGTCGTGTTCGGAACGCGTGTTGGCGCGGCTTCGGGGGAGAAAGGGCTCGAGCCGGTCGCTCCTCCATGCCGCCTGTTCCTTGTTTCAACGTGCTCAGCTTCCGCTCGCGCCCTATCGGATGCCCCGGGTCGCGGTGGCACGGCCGCCGCCGATGCTTCATGAGCTTCAGCAGGCGTCTGTATCTGAGCGTGCGCGTCGCGCGGCACGACAGGTCCCGCAACTCTCGTAGGAGATATTGTGGCTATCCCATTTTGACCCTCTCCCCCGTTTTGCGCGCCGATCTGTGGTTGCATCGACGTTCCGTTCGAGAGTGGAGCAGAAGGCAATGTTCTGCCCGAGGGGGGCTTTCCTATCTGAGTTGGTTCCTCGTCTGCATTTGTCTTTTTCAACGCGTCTTGCCCACTTAGTCTAGGCGATGCGCTTCCTTCATTCGATGCGGCGATCTCGGGCGGCTTCCTCCCGGTATCGGACCCATTGGGCAGATCTGGTCCGGTCGCGGACTCAGTCGAAGCCGGACCAAGTCGGTTTAGAGACCCGGGCGGCAGGAGGCCCGCGGCGCTGTCAGGGGTTTCATGCGAGCCCGGCTCGCTCGGGGGCGAGGTCTGCGTTTCGTCAGACTCGGGCTGCGCATCCTTTTTGGTCTTGAGCTCAGCCTGACCCTCGCGCGTCCCGGACAACTCTGCGCCCCGCGGCGCGGGCTCTGCCTCAAGCGAAAACCCACCGCTTGGTGGCTCTGTCGCCTCAGGATGCGCGGCTGCAGTCTTGAGATGGCCGCCCCAGCCTTTCGGCGTTTCTGGCATCGGAAAGGGAATCATGGTCCTCACGACTTCTGTCTGTGTCGAGGCCACTATTGCCGCAGGAACTTACTGATTCTTTACGCCCGACTGGCAGAGTGCAGAAAATTATCCGCAACCGGAGAGTTCGATGCACAGCCCGACCGTATCGCCGCTGCCACGCGCCGCTGGCGTCTCGCCGCAAGAGGCCAAACTGTTCGAGCAAGCGAAGGCGCTCGAGGCCGGTTTCCTTTCGGAAATGCTCAAAGAGGCCGGTTTGACGGCTGCAAGCGGCGCTTTCGGCGGGGGGATCGGAGAAGAGCAATTCTCCTCCTTCCTAAGGGCCGAACAGTCAAAGGCCATGGTCGAGGCCGGCGGAATTGGCCTCGCAGAAACCATCTTCGAATCGCTCAAGAACGGGGGGCAGGATGCCTGAAAGCAATGCTGCGGAAGAGCTGTTGTCGCTGTTGCGCCTTGAGCGGGAAGCGATTCGATCTGCGGATTTCGCCGACCTCGTCGGTTTGAGCGATCGAAAGGAGCGCGCGATGGCGTCGCTGGCGGATCTTGATCGCGACACAGTCGAACGAATTCGGGCGCTTGCCCGCGAGAATCAGGCGTTGTTGGCCGCGGCCTTGGCAGGGGTTCGCGCGGCGCAGGCCCGCCTGAAGACGATCGTGACGGCGGCGAAAGGGTTCGATTCCTACGACAAGGAAGGCCGTGCGCAGCCGATCCGTCGCGGCAGTGGTGATTTCGAGCGGCGTGCATAAGCTGTTAATCATGAACGGAATTTGCCGGGAGATCACGGGGGAGACTTAGCAGATTGTTAGCCTTTGCAGAGCCATGGTGGCGACGCATCCAAGCGATGGCGCGCTTCACGACTCAGGAGGCGCATTGGTCAGAAAGCCTTGAGTGCCGCGACGAACACGCGGCTTTGCAATCGAGTGACGCAAAGCGTCGACACTAAGAGGATAAATCATGTCCAGCATTCTGACGAATACCAGCGCGATGGTCGCGCTGCAGACCCTGAAAGGGATCAATTCCGGCCTCGCCACCACGCAGTCCGAAATCTCGACCGGCAAATCCGTCGGCTCGGCGAAAGACAACGCGGCCGTGTGGGCGATTTCGAAAGTGATGGAATCCGATGTGAAGGGCTTCTCGGGGATCTCCGACAGCCTCGCGCTCGGCGAATCGACGGTCGCCGTGGCGCGCCAGGCAGCGGAAACCGTGACCGACCTGCTGACCGAGATGAAGGGCAAGATCGTCGCCGCGCAAGAGCAGAACGTCGATCAGACCAAGCTTCAGACCGATGTCGACGCGCTGCGCGAGCAGATCAAATCAGTGGTTGGCGCGGCGCAGTTCAACGGCCTCAACCTCGTAGACGGCTCAACCTCCTCGACCGTGAACGTTCTGTCCTCGCTCGATCGGGCGTCGAACGGGACGGTCGCGGCCAAATTCATCGGCGTTTCTTCGCAGGATCTCTCCGTCGGCGGCTATGTGGGCGCGGACGTGTTCACCGGCACCGATGGTGTGACCGCAACGACGGACGACGCCTTCTCGTTCTCCCGCGATGCGAATGGCGGCGCCGATGACGACGGGACCATTGTGATCGTCGACACCAACCTCGCGGCTGGTGATAAGATCAACATGAGCATCGGAGATTTGTCGGTGTCCTATGTCGTGACCGCAGAGGATATCGCATCCACGACCACCGCGGATGTCGTGGCGGTCGGGCTGAAATCCGCGATCGAGAACTCGGGCGCGAATGTCACCGTCGATTACAACAGCGGTACCGCCGGCACGCTCACCATCACGAATGACGGGGCCGATTCTCTGACCATCACCGGTCAGTATGAGAATGCCGGCTCGGGCGGTCTCGGTCTGCTGAGCGCGATCAATGTTGACGACGGCGCCGGCGGGAATGCGGCGAGTGCGCTCGGCAGCATCGAAACGCTCATCCAGACCGCAACCGATGCGGCTTCGGCCTTCGGCTCCGCCGAGGGGCGTATCCAGACACAGGCCGAGTTCATCTCGAAGCTGAGCGACTCGCTCAAGGCGGGGATCGGCACGCTTGTCGATGCCGACATGGAGGAGGCCTCGGCCCGTCTTCAGGCGCTGCAGACACAGCAGCAGCTGGGCATCCAGGCGCTCTCGATCGCCAACCAGCAGCCGCAGAACATCCTCTCGCTGTTCCGCTAAGGCTCAAGTAGGGGCGCCTGACTTGGCGCCCCCGCTTCCCTCATGTGCCTCGCGCATGATCAGTTTCAGTCACCGGAAGGATTTCCCGTGTACGCGACGACTTTGGCCAAAACGGCCTATTCCAATCCCAGCCAACCGATGCGCACACCGCGCGGCCTCGAATTCGAGCTATTCGCCCGCATCACGCGCCGCCTCAAACAGGTTTCTTCGCAAGATGCCCCTTTTGCCGCACTGGCCGAAGCGATCTTCGAAAACCGCCGTCTCTGGACCGCGCTTGCGGCGGATGTCGCCGATCCGGAGAATGGCTTGCCGCAAGAACTCCGCGCCCGCATCTTTTTCCTGCACGAGTTCACGCAGGCGCATAGCCGCCTCGTGCTTTCGCAAAAGCGGTCGGTCGATGCGCTGATCGACGTGAACACCGCCATCATGCGCGGGTTGCGACAAGAAGGGGCAAAGCAATGAGCGGCCTCGTTCTGAAACTCGCCCCGAAAGAGAGAGTGCTGATCAACGGTGCCGTCATCGAAAACGGAGATCGCCGATCGCGGCTCGCGATCATGACGCCGAACGCGAATATCCTGCGGCTGCGCGATGCGATACATCCCGAAGAGGTCAACACCCCGGTCCGTCGGGTTTGCTATATCGCGCAGCTCGTGCTCTCCGGTGACACCGACCCGCAAGAGGCGAAGATGCAGTTGCTTCGGGGGATCGAGCAGCTCAGTCAAGTTCTCAAGGATCAAGATAGCCGTGCGCAACTCAATGCAGCCACGCTCGCCGTGATCGAGAACCAGCATTACCAAGCATTGAAAGCGCTGCGCACGCTTCTTCCGCGGGAGGAACGTCTCCTCGCCGCAGGCGCGTCATGACCTATCAGCCGGTCGTCCCCTTTTCCGGGTTTGCGGGGTGGCGATTTCTCTCACGCACGATGGAGACGCAGCAGGCCGCTTTCGCGGCGTCGACGGAAAACCAACGCCTCGATACATATTTCCGGGAGACGATCGGACAGATCGATACGGCGAAGGCTTTGGTAGACGATCGGCGTCTGCTCGGTGTGGCGCTCGGTGCATTCGGTCTCGATGCGGATATCGACAATAAATACTTCATCCGAAAAGTGCTCGAGGAAGGCACTTTGGACAGAACGGCGCTGGCCAACAAGCTGTCGGATAAGAGCTATCTCGCGCTGACCACGGCCTTCGGTTTCGGGGATTACTCCGTTCCGCGAACGCAGCTTTCGACTTTTGCGGATGAGATTTTGACGAAATTTCAAACCCGAGAATTCGAGGTCGCGGTTGGCGAAGTCGATAATGACCTGCGCATGGCGATGTCGTTGCAGCGCGACCTACCTGAGCTCGCGGCGAAGGATATGTCCGAGACTGCGAAGTGGTACACGATTATCGGATCGCCATCCCTGAGCCGTGTGTTCCGGACCGCGCTCAACCTGCCACCCAGCGTCGGCGCGCTGAATGTCGATCAGCAACGCGAAATCTATATGTCGAAGGCGCAACGCGTCTATGGCACCTCCGACCCCGCGGAGCTTTCCACGCCCGAGAAACTGGAGGTCCTGACGCGGGATTATTTGCTTCGTGCGCAGCTCTCGAGCATGACCAGCGTCTCGTCGCAGAATGTCGCGCTCAGCCTTTTGCAAAACGCGGGGGCGCAGGGCCTGTCCCTTCGGCTCTAGGCCTTAGGGAAACTGCACGGCACGGCGCAGCTCGCCCGTTTTCAGGCCGCGCCAATTGGTGATTGGGCCGGTCAATCTGCGATGCACCACGGGCGCGTTGGCATCGAGCTCACCGAGACGGATCAGCAGTGCGATCATCGCCGCTTCCGAGGCCCGGGTCGCGCCATCAGTGATCTTCAGGGCGACGCCGCGCTTCTGATCCGGAAGCATGGCGACATAGACGCCTTCCGCACCAGTTTTAACGGCGACGCGTCCGTTCGCCTCTCGCATGATCTCGGTGCAGGCGCGGCCTTCGCCCGCGACGAGCTCCGGATGCTCCATCATCGCGTCGACCAGACGGGTCGCAGCGCGCGCCCGCAAATCGCCGTCGGAGGTCGCCGCAGCGAAGAATTGCATGGCGCGACCGAGACCGGCGAGGCTGGTCGCGAAATTCGGGGCCGAGCATCCGTCGATCCCGTAGCGCGGCGAAGTCTCCTCGGTCACCTCTTCAAAGGCGGATTTCACGGCCCGCTGCACGGGGTGATCGATCTCCACATAGTCAGGGCCGCCGCCCAGATGCCGGTTCAGTGTCAGGAACCCGGCATGTTTTCCCGAGCAATTGTTATGCGCTTGGCAAGGCGCGTGATCCGAGCAGATCAGATGTTTCTTCTCGGCCTTGTCGCGCGGCAGATGCGCCCCGCAGCGCAGGTCGTCATCGCCCAGCCCAAGCGTCGCGAGCCAGTCTTCGATCGCCACGCGGTGCATCTGCGCGCCGGAATGGCTCGCGCAGGAGAGGGCCAGCTGACGCGTCGTCAGCCCGGCAGCCTCCGCCGCGCCGCTTTCCAGCAGCGGCAGGGCCTGGATCATCTTCACGGATGAGCGCGGAAAAATAACGGCTTCGGGATCGCCCCAAGAGGCTTCGATCCCCTCCGGGCCGAAGATCACCGCATGGCCGTGATGGACGGATTCACACATCCCCCCGCGCCAGAGCTCGATCATTGCCTTCGGTGCCGTCATCGCCTGCCTCCTATGCGCGAAATCTCGCCATCGCGGGGTTTTACCCCTAGGCTTTTTTAGGTTAAATGAGTGTTATCGAGAGGAAAACGCATTCGCCACCGAAAACAGGGTGACCGGCCCGGGCGATGCAGAGGCAACCTGACAGCTGGAGGCTGTAAGCATGATGATGAAGGGTCTGCGGATCGCGGCGGTCGCCGCGCTCATGATCGGGGCGGGGCATGGCGCAATGGCGCAGGAAAGCACCAACCGCGTCGCGGCGAATACCGATTGGAGCGTCTTCGTCGATAACGATCCGAAAGAGTGCTGGGGCGTGTCGAAACCGAAGAAGACGGTCAACACCAAAGGCGGCAAGGTCGTGCAGGTGAACCGCGGGGATATCCTGCTGTTCGTGACCTACCGTCCGGGCAAGAAGCCCGAGATTTCGTTCATGGGCGGCTATCCTTTCGCGGATGGCTCGACGGTCGATCTCGAGGTCGGCGGTCAGAAATACACGCTCTTCACCGATGGTGGCGGCGCGTGGGCCGGATCGCCGGAAGAAGACGCGAAGATTATCGACGCCCTCAAGGCTGGCGCAGACGTGAAACTGACCGGTCGTTCGAGCCGTGGCACCCAGACCGAGGACACGTTCTCGCTGATGGGCTTCACCGCCGCGACCACCGAAGCCGAGCAGCGCTGCCAGTAAGCGACCCTCGCGCCTGACATTGGAGCCCCGGCCATGCGCCGGGGTTTTCGCGTTCGAGCCAAAAGCGCGACGCCCCCTGTTAATGCAGGGGCGAATCCCCTATATGAGGCGCCTCATTTCAAGGAAACATGCGATGACCCAGTCTCAGGCTCCGATCACGCAAGACGTGCACACGATCCCGCGCAAGCTGCCCGAAGGCGGCAAGGTGAACCTCATCGGCCTCACCCGTGACCAGCTGCGCGCGGCGCTGATCGAGGCGGGCACGCCCGAGAAGCAGGCGAAGATGCGCGTCGGCCAGATCTGGCAGTGGCTCTACTACTGGGGCGTGCGCGATTTCGCGGCGATGACCAACCTCGCCAAGGATTACCGGGCGATGCTGGACGAGAAATTTGAGATTTCCCTGCCCGAGATCGTCTCGAAGCAGGTGTCCGAGGACGGCACGCGGAAATACCTCCTGAAGATCGCGGGCGGCCACGAGGTCGAGGCGGTCTATATCCCCGAGGAAAGCCGCGGCACGCTGTGTATCTCGAGCCAGGTGGGCTGCACGCTGACCTGTTCGTTCTGCCACACCGGCACGCAGAAACTCGTGCGCAACCTGACGCCCGGCGAGATCGTCGGACAGGTCATGCTCGCACGCGACGATCTTGGCGAATGGCCCGAGAAGAACAGCCCGAAGAACGAGACCCGTCTGGTGTCGAATGTCGTTCTGATGGGCATGGGCGAGCCGCTTTATAATTTCGAGAATGTCCGCGACGCGATGCAGGTCGTGATGGATGGTGAAGGCATCAGCCTCAGCCGCCGCCGGATCACGCTGTCGACCTCGGGCGTCGTGCCGGAGATCGCGAAGACCGCCGAGGAGATCGGCTGTCTTCTGGCGGTGTCCTTCCACGCCACGACCGACGAGGTGCGCGACAAGCTGGTGCCGATCAACAAGCGCTGGAATATCGAGACGCTGCTGAACGCGCTGCGGGAATATCCGCGCCTGTCGAACTCCGAGCGGATCACGTTCGAATACGTCATGCTCAAGGGCGTGAACGACAGCGACGAGGACGCGCGCCGTCTGGTGAAGCTGATCCGCGGCATCCCCGCGAAGATCAACCTGATCCCGTTCAACGAATGGCCCGGCGCGCCCTATGAGCGCAGCGATTGGGAGCGGATCGAGAGCTTCGCTGACATCATCTACAAGGCGGGTTATGCCTCGCCGATCCGCACGCCGCGCGGCGAGGACATCATGGCCGCCTGCGGTCAGTTGAAATCGGCGACCGAGCGGGCGCGCAAATCGCGGGCGCAAATTCAGGCGGAAGCGGGGCTTTAAGGGAACCCGCTTCGCCGCTTCTGCATTGACTCTGCGTGTGGGAAGTAACCGGAGACGTCATGACGCGAGAGGCCATCGCCTCGCTGCCAAAGCCCTGTAATGCCGAGGGAAAGCCGCGCCGCACTGGCGTGGAGATCGAGTTTGCCGGGCTGACCGAGGCGCGCATCGCGCAGATCGCCGCGCAGGCCCTTGGGGGCGAGGCGCGGCGTAGCGACGGTCAGGACTGGGAGGTCACCGGCACGAAGATCGGCGATCTGCAGGTCTATCTGGATATCTCGCTGCGCAAGCAAGCCGATAGCTCGCTCAAGGAACTGGGTCTGCGCATCGGGCGCGAGGTCATTCCGGTCGAGATCGTGACCGAGCCGCTGGACCGCGAAGGCCTCTTGCAACTCTCTGATTTCATTGATTTGCTGCGCAGCGAAGGTGCGCAGGGAACGGGGCGGTCTCTGCTCTATGGGTTCGGCCTTCACCTCAATCCCGAGATCGCATCGCGCAAGGCCGAGGATATCGTTCGCCCGCTTCTGGCCTTCGCGCTGATCGAGGAGTGGATGCGCGAGACATGGCCGATCGAGACCACGCGCGAGGTGCTCCCTTTCACCGCGCCCTATCCGAAAAAGCTGATCGAGGATCTGGCGCGGCTCGGCCCGGATGCTGCGCTCGACGAGGTGATCGTCACCTATCGCAGGCACACGCTGTCGCGGAACCACGGGCTCGATATGCTGCCGATCTTCTGCGAGCTGCGGCCCGATCTGATCGCGCCGGAGGAAGGGAAGGGTGGCACCGTTTCGCCGCGTCCTGCCTTCCATTTCCGTCTGCCCGATTGCCGCATCGACGATGAGACCTGGTCGCTCGACAGCGAATGGCGGCGCTGGTGGTTCGTGGAGACGCTCGCGGCGGATCCCGAGCTTCTTGGCCTGATGTGCCGCGAATGGTTGACGGCGAAGACCGAATTCCATCTGCTGGGCGGGAAATGGGTCGAGAGCTGCGAGAAAATTCTGAGGCTTGCCGGGCATAGATGAAGCCCCTGATCGGCATATCGACGTCGCGTCGCACCGGGTGGCGGGTCTACCCCTTCATCGCCTTCGGCGTCTGGCTGGCGGGCGGTCGCTCGGTCCGCTGGGTCGCGGGTAAACGCGCCGAGGTGCAGCATGTCGACGGCGTGATCGTTGGCGGCGGCGATGACATTTCACCCGAACTCTACGGCGGCGATCTGATCGCGAGCGCGGTGCTCGACCCTGCGCGCGACGAGCTGGAGAAATGCCTCGTCGAGGAGGCGATGGCGCAGAACAAACCGGTGCTGGGAATTTGCCGCGGCGCGCAGATGATCAATGTCGCGCTCGGGGGCGATCTGCATCAGGACGCCTACGATCATTACAACGCGCATAAACATACGACGCTTCTGCCGAAAAAGGACGTTCGCGTCGAACCCGGCTCGCGGCTCGGTGCGCTGGCGGGGCTGGAGCCGATGCGGGTCAACGCGCTGCACAGTCAGGCCGTGGATCGCTTGGGCGATGGGCTACGGGTCGCGGCGCGCGACGGCTCGGGGATGGTTCAGGCGGTCGAGCGGGTCGAGGAGCCTTTCGCCCTCGGCGTTCAGTGGCACCCGGAATACCTGACCTATGCCCACCGGCAGCGTGCGCTGTTCCGGGCACTGGTGGCGGCAGCGCGTGCGAGCCATGAGCACCGCGCGCAATTGCCCGAGGTCAGCGCCGAGGCGAAGGCCTGAGCGCCGCGCCTCAGCAGTTCTCGTAATTCCAATTGTCGATGATCGCGACCGCGTCCTTGGCGCTCTCGACGAAGCTGACCAGATCGAGATCCTCGGGCGAGATCGTCCCGGCCTCGGCCAGCCGATCCCAGTTGATGATCTCTTCCCAGAACTGCCGCCCGAACAGGATGAAGGGGATTCTCGACATCCGGCCCGTCTGGATCAGGGTCAGCGCTTCGAACATCTCGTCGAGCGTGCCGAAGCCGCCGGGGAAGACGCACACGGCGCGGGCGCGCATCAGGAAATGCATCTTCCGGATCGCGAAGTAGTGGAAGTTGAAGGTCAGATCGGGCGTGACGTATTCGTTCGGGGCCTGCTCGTGCGGCAGCACGACATTGAGGCCGATCGACTGACCGCCCGCCTCATGCGCACCGCGATTGCCCGCCTCCATCACGCCGGGGCCGCCGCCGGTGCAGATCACGTTCTCCCGGCCGTATTCCTGCATTGAGCGTTCGGTCATCTCGCGCGCGAAGAGGCGGGCCTCTTCGTAGTAACCCGACAGTTCCGCGAGATATTCGGTTTTCGCGTTGGCCTTGTTCTCGGGCGCGGGGATGCGCGCGCCGCCGAACATGACGATGGTCGACTCGATGCCGCGCTCGTCCATGATCAGCTGCGGTTTGAGCAATTCGAGCTGCAACCGAACCGGGCGCAGCTCGTCGCGCATCATGAAATCCACGTCCGTATAGGCCAGCCGATAGGCGGGCGCGCGGGTCTGTGGCGTGTCGGGAATGTTCTGTGCAGCCTTCGCGTCATCCCGCGAGTGGCGGAACGAATGCGTCGTGTCGTCCTTCATGGGGCACCTGCTCATTGCGCGTTTCGCTTTGACCAACTATAGCGTGAACGCTGTAAAGGCCACCTGAAAGAGGATTTGCCCATGTCGAACGCCGCGCTCGAAACTGCAATCGAAGCCGCTTGGGAAGCCCGCGACACCATCACGCCCTCGACCGGCGGTGAAACCCGCGAGGCCATCGAAGATACGCTCAACGCGCTGGATCGCGGCGAACTGCGTGTTGCGGAGAAACGCGAGAACGGCGACTGGCATGTGAACCAATGGGCCAAGAAGGCGGTTCTGCTGGGCTTCCGCCTGAAGGACATGGAGCAGCAGGATGGCGGCCCGCAGGGCGGCCACTGGTGGGACAAGGTCGACAGCAAGTTCAAAGGCTGGGGCGACAAAGAGTGGAAAGCCGGCGGCTTCCGCGCCGTGCCGAACTGCATCGTGCGCAAATCGGCCTATATCGCGCCGGGCGTGGTGCTGATGCCCTCCTTCGTGAACCTCGGCGCCTATGTCGACGAGGGCACGATGGTCGACACCTGGGCCACCGTCGGCAGCTGCGCGCAGATCGGCAAGGGCGTGCACCTCTCGGGCGGCGTCGGTATCGGCGGCGTGCTGGAGCCGATGCAGGCCGGCCCGACCATCATCGAAGACAACTGCTTCATCGGCGCGCGTTCGGAAGTCGTCGAGGGCTGCATCGTCCGCGAAGGCTCGGTGCTGGGCATGGGCGTCTATATCGGCAAGTCGACCAAGATCGTCGATCGCGAGACCGGCGACGTGATGTATGGCGAAGTGCCGCCCTATTCGGTCGTCGTGTCGGGCTCGATGCCGTCCAAGAACGGCATCAACCTGTATTGCGCCGTGATCGTGAAGCGCGTCGATGCGCAAACCCGGTCGAAGACCGGCATCAACGAGCTGCTGCGTGACTGAGAAGCCGGAAAAGCCGAAGAAGAAACCCTCGCGCCAGCAGGTCTTTACCCTGCTGGTCGAGGTTGGTCGTTCGCCCAATGACGGTCTGCCGAAAGGCGCGTCCGGGGCGGGGCTGCTGTGCTACGCCTCGGGCGTGGACGAGGCAGAGGCCGTGCGCGAGACCGTGGCGATCCTCAAGCAGGCCGAGATGGCGCCGCTTGACGTCACGGGTTACGGCACGCTCGCGGAACGCGAGAAACAGGGCCATGAGATCGACGATGCGGAGCGTGAATTGATGCAACGCGCGCTCGACGAGAACTCCGTGATCATCGCCCAGATGGAGCCGTTTTTCGGCAACGACAAGAAGCCGCTGCAGTAAGCCATAGAGTGTCTTTTGACGCCCGTTGAAACCTCACGAACCGTTGATACAGTGGTTCAAAGGGCAAAACAGCGAGCAGGCACCATGGCAATTCCCGGCAAGATTATCCCACTGACATTTCTGGCATTTTCTGCGCTTTCGGCCTGTGCGGGGCCTCCCGAATCCTCGCCCCGCCCGCTGGCGCGGGGCAGTGCGCCCGTGGCGGACCCGATCCCGCCGACGGACGCCTTGACCGAGGCCCGCTTCGAGTCCTTCCTCGCGGGGTTCAAATCCCGTGCGCTGGCCAACGGCATCACCGAATACACCTGGAACCGCGCGATGGCCGATGTGCGCTACAATCCCAAGGTGATCGAGCGCGACCGCTACCAATCGGAATTCACCAAGTCGATCTGGGATTACCTCGACAGCGCGGTCTCGGATGAGCGGGTCGCCACCGGCAAGCAGATGCTGCGCCAGTACGGCCCGCAGCTGAATGCGATCGAACGCAAATACGGCGTCGACAAAGAGGTCGTCGTCGCGATCTGGGGCATGGAGAGCCGCTACGGTGCCTATCGCGGCAGGACGGCGATCATTCCCGCACTCGCGACGCTGGCCTATGACGGGCGGCGCGGCGAGTTCTTCGCCAAGCAGCTGATCGCGGCGCTCAAGATCATCCAGTCGGGCGACGTGGACGAGCGGCACATGACCGGCTCCTGGGCCGGGGCGATGGGCCACACGCAATTCATCCCGACTTCCTATCTCGCCTATGCGGTCGATTTCACCGGCGATGGCAGGCGCGACATCTGGTCGGAGAATCCGACCGACGCGCTGGCCTCCACGGCGGCTTATCTGGCGCGCTCGGGCTGGTCGAAGGGGCAGCCCTGGGGCGTTGAGGTCATTCTGCCCTCTGGCTTCAACTACGGCCTCACCGGCAAGGGCACGAAGAAGAGCCCCGCCGACTGGGCGGCGCTTGGCGTGCGCTCGGCCACCGGCGGCACGGTGCCGAATTACGGCTCGGCGTCGATACTCGTGCCTGCGGGCGCGAAGGGGCCGGCCTTCATGATTTTCGGCAATTTCCGCGCCATCTCGCGCTACAACTCCGCCGACAGCTACGTGATCGGCGTGGGGCATCTGTCGGATCGTCTGAAAGGGAAGGGGCCTTTCGTGCAGGACTGGCCGCGCACGGGCAAGCCGCTCAATTCCAAGCAGAAGGTCGAACTGCAGGAACGCCTGACCGCGGCGGGCTTCGATACCGAGGGGACCGATGGCAAGATCGGCGCGAATACGTCGAAGGCGATCGTGGCCTTCCAGAAGTCGCGCGGTCTGCCGCCCGATGGTTACGCGACGCTGGAGCTGCTGCAGGTTCTGCGTGGCACTTAAGGCCGCGGGCTGACGCCTATCACCGGCGCATGCAGGTGATAGAGCGCGGCCCAGACCAGCAGCGCCATTCCCAGCCGGATCAGTGAGGGTCGCGCGCGCGGCTTCCAACGACCGGAAAGAAACGCCGCGCCGGGAATGAGCGCTGTATGGGCGCTCAGCCGCTGCCAATCGGCCTCGCCCATCTGCTGCCGCTTGCGCGCTTCGAGCGCGCGCATCCCCAGCGTCGTGAAGAGGGCGAAGGCACCGAAGAGGATCACGTGCGCCAGATCGCCATTGGCGATCAGATGCGCGCTGGCCCAGATCAGGATCGCCCAGAGGAGCGGTTGCCGCGTAAGCCCGACAATGCCGGGGCGGTCAGGGTCGAACCCGGTCGCGCGGCCTTCGAAGGCGAAAGGATTGGGGGCACCCAGCCCGAAACTGCCCATCAGGATCGCGAGAGGCATCGCCAGATTGACCAGCCAGCGCGCCCAGATCTCTTGCGGCCAGAGCGCCACGTAGGGCGCGCGCCCGGCGGCGAAGATCATCCAGAACAGAAGCACGGTGGAGAGAAGCGCGAAGCCGATCGTCCAGCCGCGTGGCCCGAGAAGCGCCACGAAGCGCGCCTTCAACCGGGGCATCGAGGGGATCGCATGCGAGGCAAGGAACAGAAATCCCGCAAGCAGGAATTCCGTCCAGCCACTCACCGCCGCGCCTCTTGCTTCGATATCTGCACCGCGAGAATGCCGCCCGCGATCACCAGCACGCCAAGCGCGTCGTGCCAGTCGACATGCTCGCCCAGCACCGCCCAGGCGATGGCGACGCCGAAGACCGGCGTCAGGAAGTGGAAGGTCGCCGCACGCACCGCGCCGATGCGGCCCACCAGCCGGAACCAGACCCAGGTCGCCATCAGCCCCGGCACGATCACCGTATAGGTGAAAGCGAAGGCTAGTGTCGGCGTCACCTCGACGGAGAGATGCTCGGTGAAGGCGGAGACCACGGCGAGGCTCACGGAGCCTACCAGCATCTGCAGGCCGACGATCATCAGCACGCCGCCCCCGCCGCCGCTCGCGCCGCGCACGGTGAGCGTCGCCACCGCCAGTGCCAGTGCGCCCGCGACGCAGAGGCCCAGCCCGAACGGGTCGATCCCGCCCTGCAGTCGTGCACCCATGATGATGCCGACGCCCGCGAAGCCTGCCACCAGCCCGGCGATGCCGAGGGGCGGAATCCGGTCGCGAAAGACGATCCAGCCGAGCGCGCCGACGATCAGCGGCATGGTCGAGGCGATGATCGCCGCGACCGAGGCTTCAACCGTGGTCATCGCGACCCAGTTAAACCCTAGGTAGAGCGCGTTTTGGCAAATTCCGAAAATGATCGTGGCGCGCCATTGCGCCCGGCTCAGCCGCCAGCTTTGGCCGAAGGCCAGTGCCAGCACGATGCCGATCCCCCCGGACAGCGCGAAGCGCAGGGCAAGGGCTGCAAGGGGCGGTGCATCTGCCACGATGATATGCGTGGATGTGAAAGCCGAAGACCACATAAGGGCAAAGGCGAGCCCCATTCCGATCGCGCGCAGATCCATCTTTCCTCCGGGCCTGAAAAAGGGCGCCCCGATTGCTCGCGGGCGCCCTAAAAACTTGGCTGTCCCTCTCTTGAGAGAGTGGTGCGATCAGGAGTTGACGCTGTCCTTGAGCGCTTTCGCCACGGTCACTTTGACCTGCTTGTCAGCCGGCTTCTGCATCTGCTCGCCGGTGGCCGGGTTGCGGACCATGCGCTCGGGGCGCTCGCGGCAGTAGACTTTGCCAATGCCCGGCAGGGTAACGGCGCCGCCGTTCGACACTTCTTTGGTGACGACGTCGGTGATCGCGTCGAGTGCGGCCGAAGCCGTCTTCTTGTCGGCGTCCATCGCCTCGGCGAGGGCTGCCACCAGCTGGGTCTTGGTCATCGGTTTCGACATATTCGTTCCTCTCTCCGCCCCGGTAATCCAGGGTCAATTTCGTCCGCGTTGCACGGTTGGTGGGCCATGTTCCACACGTTTTTATTGAGCATGGCAAGCCCTTTTCCCAGATTACACGGGTTTTTCCCACGTCACAGAAAAGCTGTTTCCTCGAAGCTACGCAATTTCCGGCTATGAATACGATCCAGAGGCATCTCGCGAAGTTTCTCCATTGCGAGGATGCCGATGAGCAAATGGCTCGCAACCTGGGTGCGGTAGAATTCGGTCGCCATGCCCGGCAGCTTCAGCTCGCCATGCAGCGGTTTGTCGGACACGCATAGAAGCGTGCCGTAGGGCACCCGGAAGCGGAAGCCATTCGCCGCGATCGTGGCGCTTTCCATATCGAGCGCAACCGCGCGCGACTGGCTCAGGCGGTGGACCGGGCCGGATTGGTCTCTCAACTCCCAGTTGCGGTTGTCGATGGTCGCGACAGTGCCGGTCCGCATGATCCGCTTCAGCTCGTAGCCTTCCAGCTTCGTCACTTCGGCCACCGCTTCCTGCAGCGCGATCTGGATCTCGGCCAGCGCCGGGATCGGCACCCAGACGGGCAGATCGTCGTCGAGCACATGGTCTTCGCGCAGATAGGCATGCGCGAGGACGAAGTCGCCAAGCTGCTGCGAATTGCGCAGACCCGCGCAGTGCCCGACCATCAGCCAGGCATGCGGGCGCAGCACGGCGATATGGTCCGTCGCGGTCTTTGCGTTGGACGGGCCGACGCCGATATTGACCAGCGTGATCCCGCCGCCATCGGCGCGCTTGAGGTGATAGGCGGGCATCTGCGGCAGTTTCGCGAGGCCCGGGATCTCATCCTGCGGGTCGGTGATCTCCTGATTGCCGGGAGCCACGAAGCTCGTGTAGCCCGAGTTCTTGTCGCCCAGCAGGCGCCGCGCGACGGCCTCGAACTCGTCGACATAGAACTGGTAGTTCGTGAACAGCACATGGTTCTGGAAATGCTCGGCCTTGGTCGCGGTGTAATGCGACAGGCGCGCCAGCGAGTAATCCACCCGCTGCGCGGTGAAGGGCGCGAGGTGGCCCGAGCCATCCGGGTTCGGCCCGGCCATGCCGTTGACGATATCGTCGTTCATCCCCGCAAGGTCCGGCACGTCGAACACGTCGCGCAGGCTGAAATCGAGAACGCCTTCCTGCGGCACCGTCACTTCCGGATGCGCGGCCACGGCGAAATGGACCGGGATCGGGGTATCCGAGGGGCCGATCGTGACCGGAATGTTGTGGTTCTTGATCAGGAGGCCCAGCTGCTGCGTCAGGTAATTGCGGAACAGATCGGGCCGCGTGATCGTCGCCGTGTAGGTGCCCGGCAGCGCCACATGACCGAAGCTCAAGCGGCTATCGGCCTTGATATGCGACGAGACGGAGATGCGCACCTCCGGGTAGAAGGCGCGAAAGCGGTTCCGCGCGGTTTTGCTCTCCAGCGTCTCGTTGAATTTCTCGAGCAGGAAGGCGGTCGCCTCGTCATAGAGCGCCTCGAGCCGGGCGACGGCCTCGGCGGCATCGGTGAAGGTCTCCGCAGCTGCGGTTTCCGGCGTGATGAGTTCAAGAGTTTCGTTCATTCAAAAAGATCCGTCAGTTCAAAACGCGTCACGTCGACTAGGCCCAGATCCGAAATGCGGATCTCGGGAATGACGACGAGCGCGAGCAGCGAATGCTGCATGTAAGCGTTATTCAAAGTGCAGCCGCAGGCGCCCATCGCCTCGACCATCTTGGCGGCGCGCGCGGCCACCGTTTGTGCCGGGTCATCCGACATCAGCCCTGCGATCGGCAGCGGCACGGCGGCGATCTCTTCCCCGTCCTTCCAGACGGAGACCCCGCCGCCCATCTCGCCAAGCGCGTTGGCGCAGGCGGCCATCATCTCGCGGTCGGTGCCGACGACGATCATGTGGTGGCTGTCATGGGCCACGGTCGAGCCCATCGCCATGCGGCCTTTGTAGCCGAAGCCCGAGACGAAGCCGTTGGTGACGCCGCCGGTGCCTTGATGGCGCTCCACCAGCGCAATCTGCGCGATGTCCTTGCCGGTGTCGGGCTGGGCGAGCCCGTCGGTCACGTCCAGCTCCGCCGTCAGCGCCTTGGTCGGCGCCTGGTTCTCGACGACGCCGATCACGCGGGCGGTGACCGTGTTGGCCCCCTCAGGGGCCTCGATCTCGAAATCCGCCGCCGTCAGGGTCTTGCCCAGATGCACGGTGTTGCGGGCGCTGTCGGGCCAGTCGTAATGCGGGCAGTCCGCCAGCAGCTCGCCATCCTTCGCGACCGTGCGCCCACGCGCGATGACCTGCTCGACCGGCAGGGTCGCGAGGTCCGAGGTCAGGATCACATCGGCTCGGCGGCCCGGCGTGATCGAGCCCAGCTCGCGCTCCAGCCCGAAATGGGTCGCGGTGTTGAGCGTGCACATCTGCAGCGCGACCAGAGGATCGGCCCCGCACGCCACCGCATGGCGGAAGACGCGGTTCATATGCCCGTCATTCACCAGCGTGCCGGAATGGCAGTCGTCGGTGCACAGGATGAAGTTGCGCGGATCGAGACCCTTCTCGGTGACGGCAGTAATCTGCGTCTCCACGTCATACCAAGCCGAGCCGAGCCGCATCATCGAGCGCATCCCGTTGCGCACCCGCGCGATCGCATCGGCCTCGCAGGTGCCCTCGTGATCGTCGGCGGGCCCGCCCGCGACATAGGCGCGGAACGGCGCGCCCAGATCGGGGGAGGCGTAATGCCCGCCCACGGTCTTATGCGCGTTCTGCGTCGCCGCGATCTCGGCCAGCATCTTCGGATCGGCATTGATCACGCCGGGGAAGTTCATCATCTCGCCCAGACCGATGATGCCGGGCCATGTCATCGCCTCGGCCACGTCCTCGGGGGTGATCTCGAAACCGGTGGTCTCCAGCCCCGGCGCGGAGGGCGCGCAGGAGGGCATCTGGGTGAAGATGTTGACCGGCTGCATCAGCGCCTCGTCATGCATCATCCGCACGCCGTCGAGCCCGAGCACATTCGCGATCTCATGCGGATCGGTGAACATGCTCGTCGTGCCATGCGGGATCACGGCGGCGGCGAATTCGGCGGGCGTGAGCATGCCGCTCTCGATATGCATATGCGCGTCGCACAGGCCCGGCACCATGTAGCGCCCCTCGGCCTCGATCACTTCGGTGTCGGGTCCGATACTGTCCGACAGATCGGGGGCCACGGCGGCAAATCGCCCCTCGGCCACGGAAATATCGTAGCCCTCGAGAACCTCACGCGTGTGGACATTGACCCATTTGCCACCCCGGATCACGAGGTCGGCGGGTTCGCGCCCGGCAGCCACGGCAATCAATCGCGGTGCGGCTTCGGGCCAGGATTTAATCTTGTTCTTCTGTTCCATGTCCAAGCCTGTCATTGCGTGCGGGAAGGTTCAAGAGACGTTGTTATGCCTTCACACAGCCTCTACCTATGACGGATGACAGAAACGCAAAGGGGGCCGTGATGCCGACGCTTCTTTCCATCGGACATGGCTATTCGGCCCGTGCGCTTGCGCCGCTTCTTCTGGCGCGTGGCTGGCGGGTGATCGGCACCACGCGCAGCGCCGAGAAGGCGGAAATGCTGCGCAGCGAAGGTGTGGAGCCGCTGGCCTGGGAAGGCGGGCCTCTGCCGCTCGATCAGGCGACGCATCTGCTGAGTTCCGTGGCGCCGGGGCCGGAAGGAGACCCGGTTCTCGCTGCGCAGCATTCCGAAATTGCTGCAGCGCAGCATCTGGAGTGGATCGGCTATCTTTCGACGGTCGGTGTCTATGGCGATCACGCAGGCGGCTGGGTCGATGAGGCGACACCGCTGACCCCCTCGACCAAGCGCGGACAGGCGCGGGTGGAGGCCGAGGCGGCTTGGGGCGCGCTGGCCGCAGCCCATGACCTGCCGCTGCATATCTTCCGGCTCGCAGGGATCTACGGCCCCGGGCGCGGACCCTTCGAGAAGGTGCGGCAGGGCACAGCCCGGCGGATCGTCAAGGAGGGGCAGGTCTTCTCGCGCATCCATGTCGAGGATATCGCGCAGGTGCTTCTGGCCTCGATCGAGCACCCCGATCCCGGCGCGGTCTATAATGTCTGCGACGACGATCCCGCACCGCCGCAGGATGTGATCGCCTATGCCGCGGAGCTGCTCGGTCTGCCGCTACCGCCCGAGGTTCCGTTCGAGGAGGCCGATCTGAGCCCGATGGCGCGCAGCTTCTATGCCGAGAGCAAGCGGGTGCGCAACGACAAGATCAAACGCGACCTTGGCGTCACGCTCCGCTATCCGGATTACCGCGCAGGGCTGCGCGCGCTGCTCGATCAGGCGGGCTGAAGCTCGACCCGCTTCTCGCGCACCGGCAGATGCACGATGGCCGAGAAGGCGCCCACGCCCACGCCGACCCACCAGACGAGCGTGTAATCGCCGTAGATGTCGTAGAGCTTGCCCCCCAGCCAGACACCGAGGAAGGCGCCCACCTGGTGCGAGAAGAAGACGATCCCGTAGAGCGTGCCCATGTAGCGCAGCCCGTAGATATGCGCGACCAGCCCCGAGGTCAGCGGCACCGTCGCCAGCCACAACGCCCCCATCGCGAGCGAGAAGATCAGTACCGTCGCGGGCGTCATCGGCGTCAGGATGAAGGCCCCGGCCACGAAGGTCCGCAGCAGGTACACGCCCGCCAGAAGGTATTTCTTCGAATAGCGCTTGCCCGCCCAACCCGCGAAGATCGTACCCGCGATATTCGCGAGGCCGATCACGGAAATCGCGGCAGCGCCGAGCGCCGAGGTCGTCTCGATCCCGATTCCGGCAAGCAGCGAGCCGGGCGGCACCGCGCCGCACATCTCGGTCACCATCGCGGGGAAATGCGCGGTGATGAAGCCCAGCTGATAGCCGCAGGAGAAGAAGCCGAGAAAGATCAGCGTGTAGGACGGATCGCGGAAGGCGCGCATCAGGACGCTGCCCATGCTTTCGGCCATTTCCTCACGGCTGGCGCGCTCGGGCGCGCGGATCAGCGGCAGGAAGGTCAGCGAGGCGAGGATCACGGCGGCGAAGATCACGAAGACCGTCTGCCACGGGAAATGGCCCAGCAGCAGCTCCGCCATCGGGGCGCCGAAGACCTGACCGGCCGAGCCCGCCGCCGTCGCGATGCCAAGCGCGAGCGAGCGGTTCTCGTCCGAGGTCGCGCGGCCCACCACGGCGAGGATCACGCCGAAGCCCGTGCCCGCGATGCCGAAGCCCACGAGGATTTCCAGAAGCTGATGCTGCCCCGGCTCCACCGCGAAGGCCGAAAGCACGAGACCGAGCGCATAGACCAGCGCACCCAGGACGATCGCCAACCGGTCGCCCCAGCGCTCGGCGATCGCGCCGAAGATCGGCTGCCCGATCCCCCAGGCTAGGTTCTGCACCGCGATGGCGAGCGAGAATTCGGCGCGTGGCCAGTTGAACTCGCTGGCGATCGGAATCTGGAAAACGCCGAAGCTCGCCCGGATGGCGAAGCTCAGCATCAGGATCACGGCACCGCCGATCAGAACCGGCGTGAACAGTTTGGCTTGTGTCATTTTACATCTCCCGGCGGATCTCCCTTCCGCGCGGGCCGCATATCGACATGTATGCTGCAGCGCGTCAATCGCGGGCTTGTCCGGGTCACAATCGCGCGGAGATGATGGGGCGCTGCCCTTGAACCTCCCCGGCAGCCGTGGCCCAATGTCGCGACTTTCGACGGGAGGCAGGATGTATACGGTTATCGGAACGGTCGGCTCGCGGACGCTGCGCGTGCTGTGGATGCTGGAAGAACTGGGCGCGGAGTATCAGCATGTGCGGGCCGCGCCGCGCTCGGACGATGTCGTCGCTTTCAACCCGGCGGGCAAGGTGCCGGTGCTGGTCATCGATGGCACGCCGATCACCGATTCCACGGCGATTCTCACCTATCTCGCGGATGCACATGGGAAATTCACCCATGAGGCGGGCACGCTGGAACGCGCGCGGCAGGACAGTCTGACGCAATTCCTGCTCGATGAATTCGACGCGAATCTTTGGACTGCCGCACGCCACAGCTTCATCCTGCCGGAGGAGTTGCGGCTGTCGGGGATAAAGAATTCCCTGCGCTGGGAGTTCGAGCGGTCGCAGCGCACGCTGATCCATCGGATGGGCGAGGGCGAGTACGTGATGGGCGATGAAATGACCGTGCCCGACATCATCCTTGCGCATTGCCTCGACTGGGCGCTGATGGCGAAATTCCCGATCGTCGAGCATCGGCTGAGCGAATATCACGACCGGATGCGGGCGCGGCCTGCTTACAAACGCGCGGTGGCGATGCGCGACGGGTGAGGGGGCTCTGCCCCCCGTCGCCGGAGGGCGACAAGCAATACGGAAAGAGGGGGCTCTGCCCCCCGTCGCCGAAGGGCGACAAGCAATGCGGAAAGAGGGGGCTCCGCCCCCGGTCCTACGGACCTCCCCCGGGATATTTCTATCAAGAAGAAGAGAGCTGTCGCGCGGCGGCGCGTCCGGCATGGCGGCCGGAGGCGAGGCAGGCGGTCAGCAGATAGCCGCCCGTCGGTGCTTCCCAGTCGAGCATCTCGCCCGCGGCGAAGACGCCGGGCAGGGCGGTCAGTTCCAGATCGTCGGTGAGGCCGTCCCACGCGATGCCGCCCGCGCTGGAGATCGCCTCGGCGATCGGGCGCGGCGGGCCGAGCGGAACGGGCAGGGATTTGAGTGTGGCAGCGAGTTGCGCCGGGTCTTTGGGCAGCGGACGGCCCCATTCCAGCGCGAGCGCGAGTTTCACCGGGTCCAGCTTCGCGCCTTTGCGCAGCCGGTTCGTCAGGCTCTGTTTCGGCGGGATTTTCGCAAGCCGCGCGGCGAGGTCTTCGGCGCTCTGGTCTGGGACAAGATCGAGGCTCAGCGGCGCGCCCTCGCGCAACTCGGCGGAGAGTTCATAGATGCCGCCGCCTTCGAGCCCGCGCTCCGAGATCACGAATTCCCCGCGCGTGCGCCGCGTCGGCGTGATCAGCGCCGCACCTTTCACGGGCTGGCCAAGCTGGCTTGCCATATGCGCCGACCAGTCGATCTCGAAGCCCATGTTGGCGGGGGTGAAGGGGGCAATCTCCACGCCTTTCGCGCTCAGCCACGGCACCCATGCCGCATCCGAGCCGAGCCGCGGCCAGCTCGCGCCGCCAAGCGCGAGGATCGTGGCGTCGGGCCTCAGGCTCTGACGTCCCTCGGGCGTGTCGAAACCCAGCGCGTCGCCGTCGAAGCCCTGCCAGCGCCAGCGGGTGCGGATCGTGACGCCGAGAGATTCGAGCCGCGCGATCCAGGCGCGCAGCATCGGTGAGGCTTTCATCACTGTCGGGAAGACCCGGCCGGTGGAGCCGGAGAACAGCTCGACCCCAAGATCGCGGGCGAAACTCTGCGCCGCCTCGGGGCCGAATTCGCGGGTGATCGCGGCGATCTGCGGGTGGGAATAGTGGGACAGGAAGGCGTCGAGCGGCTCGTCTCTGGTCAGGTTCAGCCCGGATTTTCCCGCCATCAGGAATTTGCGCGCGAGCGTCGGTTTGGCCTCTGCCAAGGTCACGGAGACGCCGGCCCGCGCCAGTTCCTCGGCTGCCATCAGGCCCGCCGGGCCGCCACCGATGACGAGCGCGGATTTCGCCGCCGCGCTCACCGCCGGGCCAGCATCGCGAGCCGCATCAGCGCGCGCTCCATCACCGCCATTTGCGGCGCGCGGCTGGCGGAGCGCAACGTCAGATCGGTCTCGACCAGTTCCTTCAGCGCGGTCTCCAGCTTGTACATGCCCCAGCTTTGGGCCTGCCGCTGCATCCGGTCGCGGCGCGGGCCGAAGATCGGCGGGCGCATCCGGGCGATGCCTGCACCGGGGCCTTGCGGGTCGGAGGCCGCGGCATGCAGCGCGCGGAAATGGCGCATCGCGGCGATGGCGAGTTGTACGGGCTGCACCCCTTGGCTTTCCAACCGCCGCATCACCGGGCCAAGCTCGGGCGCGCGGCCCTCGGCCACGATCGAGAGCACATCATCGACGCCCGCCTCGACCGAAGATGGCGCGCAGGCGGCCACATCGGCGGGGGCAAGCGGCGTGGTGTCGCCGAATTTGTAGAGCGCGATCTTCTCCACCGTTTGGCGGAAGTCGCCCGGATCGAGCGCGCGCGACAGCGCCACGAGATCGGTCATCGCGTCGTTCGAGATGTCGCGCAGACCGGCGCGACGCAGGATGTCCTCGATCTCCTCGCGGCTCGGCGGGTCGTCGTAAATCCCGACGGAATAGGCGTTGTTGTGGCCCTCGAAGGCTTTGCGCAGCTTCGATTTCGCGGCGAGCGAGCCTGCGGTGATCACGATCTGCGCATCGCCTTCGTGCCATTCGTCGAGCGCGGTCTTCACCGCGTCCGAGACCGCATCGGTCGCGTCCTCGACGAAGGCCACGCGCGGGCCGGGGAAGAAGCCGACCTCCTTGATCGCATCGAGCAGCAGCGAGGGTTGCTTGCGCAGATCGCCGCCCGCGATCCGGCTCAGGCGCATCTCTTCTTCGCCCTTAGGGCCGATCAACGCGGCGATGACTTCCTGACGGCGCAGGGCGACGCGCATCGCATCGCCCCCGAAGATCAGCAGGCCGGTGCGCTCGGGCTCGGGTTTGGCGAAATAGCGGGTCGCTGCTACGCCGGTCAGCTTCATTCCGGCAGACCCGGCGCTTGTGACAGAAGTCGCGTCACGATCTGATCGGCGAGGATCACCATCAACCGGCGATGCGCGTCTTCCTGCGCGGCCTGCGAGGCGACAACGGTGCCGGTCGCGGACCACGAGGTGAAGGAGGTGACGCGCCCGGTCAGCAGTACGGCATTATCCGCCGCATCGCGCAGCGTGTAATCCACCGTGCCGTTGAGCTGGTAGCGCGTCGTCGCGTTGTCGGGCGAGATGCCCTGACCGAGCGACTCGGTGTCGATCTTGTAGTCGAGCCGGTAGCGGGTGACCTGCGACGGCCCCAGCCGGGCGTTCAGCTGCTGGACGAGGGCGAAGGCGTCACGCGTCGTGGGCGCAGCCGGTTCGACCCCTTCGAGCAGTTTCGCCGCCCCACCCTGAGGCCCGTAGGCCGGGGTGAAACCGCAGCCCGCGAGAAGGCCAGCGGCTCCCGCGAGCCCCAGAAATCCGCGTCTGTCAGATGACCACATTGACGATCCGCCCCGGCACAACGATCAGCTTCTTGGGCTGGCCACCGGCCAGCGCCTTCACGACAGCTTCGTCGGCCAGAACCAGCTTTTCAACCTCTTCCTTCGGCATGTCCTTGGGCACCGAGATCTCGGCGCGGCGCTTGCCGTTGATCTGGATCGGCAGCGTCACCGAATCCTCGACCAGCAGCGCCGGGTCCGCCTCGGGCCAGCGGGCTGCGATCACGAAGCCCTCGCCGCCCAGCATCGACCAGACCTCTTCGGAGAGGTGCGGCACCATCGGCGCCAGCAACTGCGCCATCAGCTTCATCGCCTCGCGCTTGGTCTCGGTCCCGGCCTTCGATTTCGACATCGTGTTGGTCAGGCCGTAAAGCGTGGCGACCGCCTTGTTGAAGGTGAAGCCCTCGATCGACTTTGTGACCTCGTCGATAGCCTTGTGGGTGGCCTTCAGGAGCGCCGTATCCTCGGCCTCGTTCGCGGGCGCATCCGAATTGGCGATGTCGTCGGCGATGCGGTGCACGCGGGCGAGGAATTTCGACGTGGCTTCGGCACCGGCGGCGGTCCATTCGACGTCGCGCTCGGGCGGGCTGTCGGACATCACGAAGAACCGCGCGGTATCGGCCCCGAACTCGGCGATGATATTCATCGGATCGACGACGTTCTTCTTCGATTTCGACATCTTGGCCGAGGGGATGGTCTCGACCGCTTCGCCGGTGGCCTTCAGCTTGCCGTCCTCGACCTCTTCGGGGAGGTGGTAGACGGGGCGATTCTTGGCATCGCGCGTGAGGTAGATCTCGTGCGTCACCATGCCTTGCGTGAACAGCGCATCGAACGGCTCGATCGCTTTCGCGGGCAGGTGGCCGGTCTTGTGCATCGCTCGGGCATAGAAGCGCGAATAGAGCAGGTGCAGAATCGCGTGCTCGATGCCGCCGATATATTGATCGACGTTCATCCAGTATTCGGCCTCGGCCGGATCGGTCGGCGTGGCGGCACCGGGCGAGGTGAAGCGCGCGTAATACCAGCTCGAATCGACGAAGGTGTCCATCGTGTCGGTCTCGCGCTGACCCGGCCCGCCGCAATTCGGGCAGGTGCAGTCGCGCCAGCTGGGATGACGATCGAGCGGGTTGCCGGGAATCGAGAAGTCGATCTTCTGGCCGTCCTCGTCGTAAGGCAGTTCGACGGGCAGGTTTTCCTTCTTCTCCGGCACCACACCGCAGGTCTCGCAATGCACGACCGGGATCGGGCAGCCCCAGTAGCGCTGGCGGCTCAGGCCCCAGTCGCGCAGGCGGAACTTGGTCACGCCCTGACCGATGCCGTTTTCCTCGCAGAAGGCAATGGCGGTCGCGACGCCCTCTTCGCCGGTCTGCACTTCGTCACCCGCGAAGCCACGGATATAGCGGACTTTTTCGGATTTCAGCGGAACGTATTCGGCCTCGGGGTAGTCGCCCTCGACGGGCTCGAAGACGGGCGTGATCGGCAGCTCGTATTTCGTCGCGAATTCGAAATCGCGCGCGTCATGCGCCGGGCAGCCGAAGAT
The DNA here is from genome assembly GCF_058105145.1 of Thioclava sp. ISO4. Lineage (NCBI taxonomy): Bacteria > Pseudomonadati > Pseudomonadota > Alphaproteobacteria > Rhodobacterales > Paracoccaceae > Thioclava > Thioclava sp. ISO4. Next base: position 376,453 of record NZ_CM176571.1, on the reverse strand, counting down.
CGCGCCGGTGCCGTAATCCATAAGGATGAAGTTCGCGATATAGACCGGAAGCTCCCAGCTCGTGTCGAGCGGGTGGCGGACCTTGATGCCGGTATCCAGACCCAGCTTCTCGGCGGTCTCGATGGCCTCTTCCGTCGTGCCGCCTGCGCGGCATTTCGCGACGAATTCCGCGACCTTGGGATCGTGCCGCTCCAGATGCTTGGCCAGCGGATGATCGGGCGAGATCGCGGCGAAGCTCGCGCCGCGCAGCGTGTCGGGGCGGGTCGTGTAGACTTCCAGCCGGTCGAAGCCTTCCGGCGCATCGACGGTCGAGAAGGCGAATTGCAGACCGCGCGACTTGCCGATCCAGTTGGCCTGCATCAGGCGCACCTTCTCGGGCCAGTCTTTCAGGTTGTCGAGCGCGTCGAGCAATTCCTCGGCATAGTCGGAGATCTTGAAGAACCACTGCGTCAGCTCGCGGCGTTCGACTTCCGCGCCCGAGCGCCAGCCCTTGCCGTCGATCACCTGCTCATTGGCGAGCACGGTCATGTCGACCGGGTCCCAGTTCACCACCGCGTTCTTGCGATAGACTAGACCGGCCTCGAGCATGTCGATGAACATCGCCTGCTGCTGACCGTAATAGTCCGGGTCGCAGGTCGCGAATTCGCGCGACCAGTCAATCGAGAGGCCGAGAGGCTTCATCTGGTCCTTCATCACGGCGATATTGCCGTAGGTCCAGTCCTTCGGATGGCCGTTATTGTCCATCGCGGCGTTCTCGGCGGGCATCCCGAAGGCGTCCCAGCCCATCGGATGCAGCACGGAAAAGCCTTTCGCCATCTTATAGCGCGCGACGACGTCGCCCATCGTGTAGTTGCGCACATGGCCCATATGGATGCGGCCCGACGGGTAGGGGAACATCTCGAGGACGTAATATTTCGGCTTGGCCGGATCACGGCGCGCGGCGAAGAGATCCGCCTTGTTCCAAGCCTCTTGCCATTTCGTCTCGCTCTGGCTCGGTTCGTAGCGTGCCATGTCGGGCCCCTCATCACGTCGAATTCTGCGCGAGCTTGCTACACTGGCCTTGGGGGCGAGGTCCAGCCGCCGCGCTCATTTGGACAGAAATATCCCCGCCGGAGGCTGGCTCGGGCGGGGATCTGAATGCGTCCTGCGATCGCCTTGCGGGAATCAGAGTTGCGAGTCGCGGACCCGCAGCTGACGTGCACGGGTGAGAATCGCGTTCTCCACGGCGCGCTGCGTATCGGCGGAAACCGCCCCGCCCCGGGTGCGGATCGACACTTTGAGCGAGCGCGCATCAAGCGCCGGGTCGGTGACGTAGACCGTGGCCTTATAGGCGCGACCGCCACCCGGCGGGGTGCCGTAGCCGGTCACGATGACGCCAGAGAAGGGGTCAACCTCTTGAATCGGCAGGAAATCGAGCACTTCGAGCGAAGCCTGCCAGAGATACTTGTTCACCTCGACGGTGATGTTCGGATCGCCATTGCCGCCGAACAGGTCCCAAACGGTCGATTTCTTCTGAACGCGGCGCGTCGGGCCGTCGATCACGGCCTCGTTCGAACCGGGCGTGTGGTCGAGCTGATTGGCTTCGCGCTGAGAAGCGGTGGCCGCGCCGCCACCCGAGAAGATGTTGCCGCTCGAGATACCCTTGCCGCAGCCAGCGAGCACGAGGCACAGGCCCAGAATAACCGTGCGTTTCAAAAGGGTTCTGGAAGTCATGCGAAGCTGTCCCCGTCGGCCTGCGTCATTGATTGCCTTTTCTCTAGCTCATGGCCCCCAGCCCGACAAGGTTTTTCCCCTTTGCCCCCGGATTTCGACCGACCGGCGCTTCGGGGAAATGCAACCCGATGCCGCTATACGTGCGTGTAAGGGGCGTTGTCGGGCGGTGTCAGAGGCCAACCGCAATGGCAGGCTGACGTTACTGTGACATGTCTGCACCATCAAACACCCTATTCGAGCGGGGCGGGCGCTTTGAGTTGCAATGAAAGGGGTGGGGAGAGAAAACACCGTCATACCCAACTTCGGATTCCCCAGGTTGGGGGTTACCTGTAAGACAATGAGGGAAAACGATGAAAAAGGTTCTCTTCGCGACGACCGCTCTGGTGTTCTCGGCTGGCATCGCCGCCGCCGAAGTCACCGTTGGCGGCGACGGCCGCATGGGTGTCGTCTACAATGGTCAAGACGGTGCAACCGGCATCGCTGACAACGAGTGGAATTTCTCGAGCCGCATCCGCGTCTCGTTCACCATGTCGGGCACCACCGACGGTGGCGTCGAGTTCGGCGGCTCCATGCGCGCTGACCAAGCGACCAATGCCACCGCTGGCACCGCTGCTTCGGTCTACATCTCCGGCGCATTCGGCAAGATCTCGATGGGCGACGTTGTCGGCGCTTCGGAAGCTCTGTTCGGCGACTTCTACGAAGTTGGCTACACCGACCTGTCGTCGAGCGACACTACGGCGACCGGCACTGGCCTCGCTCTGTCGAACGATATCGAATACCTGACCTTCGATAACGGTGGCGCCCAGGCAAATGGTGGCAACACCGGCCCGAACCTGCTGTATACCGGCACCTTCGGTGCGTTCTCGGTTGCTGCGTCGGTTTCCGATGGTCGCGTTGACGCCACGAATGCTAGCGGCGACCAGCAGTATGCAGTTGCTGGTGCATATACCTTCGGCAACTACACCGTTGGTCTCGGCTACGAAGCGGTCGACAGCTCGGTTGCGAACAGCGACATGGACATGGTCACCCTCGCTGGTGTGGCTCAGTTCGGCAACACCTCGGTCAAAGCCGGTATCGCTCACCGCGGTCAAGACGTTGACGCGAACTGGTACGGCCTCGGCTTCTCGTCGGTCTTCGGCGCGACCACCGTTGGCGGCTACGTTCAGAAGGTCGACGACAAGTCGGCTACCAACAATGACGTGACCTGGTACGGTCTCGGCGCTGAGTACGACCTCGGCGGCGGCGCGACCATCAAGGGCGGCGTTGCTGACAACGACCTCTCGGGTTCGGACATGGTTGCCGACCTCGGCATCAAGTTCTCGTTCTAATCCTTCGGGACAGAACGATGGGAAGAGCGGGCCTTGCGCCCGCTCTTTTCTTTTTTGGCCCGGCGGTGTTTCTTGGGCGCGCTGACGAGGGAGGGCCAGATGGGACTGAGCGAGATTCAGGCGCGGATCGCGAAAGCGGAATCAGAGGCAGGGCGCGAGCCGGGATCGGTGAAACTGATCGCCGTGTCGAAGGTTCAGCCCGCCGAGCGGGTCGAGGCGGTTCTGCGCGAAGGCCATCGGCTGTTCGGCGAAAATTACGTGCAGGAAGCGCAGGGCAAATGGCCCGCCTGGCGCGAGGAATTTCCCGGCTGTGAGGTCCATATGATCGGACCGCTGCAATCCAACAAGGCGAAGCTTGCCGTGGAGCTGTTCGAAGCGATTCACACGCTTGACCGGCCCTCGCTGGGCAAGAAGCTGGCCAACCTGGCACAGGCGCGCGGGGCTTCGCCCGATCTTTTCATTCAGGTCAATACCGGGTGCGAGCCGCAAAAGGCGGGCGTGCTGCCCGACGATCTAGACGCGTTCGTCGCGGATATGCGCGGCAAGGACCTGCCGGTCGTCGGTCTGATGTGCATCCCGCCCGAATTCGAGGACCCCGCGCCGCATTTCGCGATGCTGGGCGAGATGGCCGGGCGCAACGGGCTCGACGGCCTGTCGATGGGGATGAGTTCGGATTTCGAGAAGGCCATTGCCGCCGGCGCGACCCATGTGCGTGTGGGCTCGGCGATCTTCGGCGCGCGCGACTATTCCTAAGCTTTGTCGCGGGCGTTGAGCGCCGGGGGCTTTCCGCCCCCGGACCCCCGGAGGATATTTCCGCCAAGCCGAAGGGGAATCTCCAGCGGCTCACCCGGTGCGATGCGCTGCGCGATCCAGATCAGGTGATCGCGGCGGAAGGCGAGGCAGCCCGCGGTCGGGTAGCCCGCCCGACGACGCTGATGCAGGAAGATGGCCGAGCCTTTGCCTGCCTTTGCAGTCGGGTAGTTCCAGTCGGTCACCAGCACGATGTCATAGAGGGGATCGGCGCGCCGCATCGCCTCGTGCGAGGCGGGGTAGGGGGCGCGGACCAAGTGGTTATAGGCCGAATCTCCGGACGCGTCGCACCACAGATCGCGTGGGCCGATCGGTTCGGCCCAGTCCTGAGGCGCGACGATCCGATCCGCGCGGTAGAACATGCGCAGGATATGCAGCCGCCCCGAGGGGGTCGCGCCATCTCCCTCCTGCTTGCGGCCGCTGATGCCGCCGCGGCCGATCTCGACCGGGAAGCGGCGGCCGCGGAACACCAGCCCGGAGGGCGTGAGGCGCATCACAGGATATGCCCCGATTTCGCGGCCTTGGTGGCGAGATAGTTCTCGTTATGGCGGCTCATGCCGACCTTCAGCGGCACGCGCTCGGTCACGTCGATGCCGTTGGCTTCCAGCATCGCAACCTTGGCGGGGTTGTTGGTCAGCAGCCGCACCTGCGAAAACCCGAGCTTGCGCAGCAGCGCCGCGCCGATGCGGAAATCGCGCTCGTCATCCTCGAAGCCGAGCCGGTGGTTCGCCTCCACCGTGTCGAATCCCTGATCCTGCAGCGAATAGGCGCGCATCTTGTTGGCGAGCCCGATCCCGCGCCCTTCCTGATTGAGATAGAGCAGGATGCCCGCGCCCTCATGTCCCATCAGCGTCAGCGCCGCGTCCAACTGCGGGCCGCAATCGCATTTCAGCGAGCCCAGAACGTCGCCGGTGAAGCAGGCCGAATGCAGTCGCGCGAGTACGGGTTTGGAGCGATCCGGGCGACCGATCTCGATCGCGTAATGCTCCTCTGCGCCATTGTCGGGGCGGAAGATATGCAGCCGACCGGCTTCGGCGGCGCGCATCGGCACACGCGCGGCGGAGACCGGGGCGAAAGCCTGCGGAATGTCGGCGGCGGCAAGCGCCTCTTCGGCGGTGATGCAGGTCAGCCCCGTCGGCGCAGGGTCGGGCGCTGCGACCATCAGCGCTGCGGGCAGAAGCTGCGCGGATTTCGCCAGCCGGATCGCGGTGCGGGCGAGGTCCGCATCGCCGCCGCGAAGCGCCTTGAGCGGGCCTTTCATCGGCACGCGCAGATCGTCGGCCGGATCGGCGAGCGCACGCAGCCAGAGCAGATCGGCGTCAGCGGGCACCTCGATCCGGGCGATATCGGCGTCATAGACGCGCGCTTTCAGCGTCTCGGCCCGGCGTGCGGTCAGGACCAGCGTCAGCGGCCCCAGCGCGCGCAACGCCGCCAGCCGCTCGGGCGAGAGCGTCTCGACCGCCACCGTGAGGTGATCGGACAGCAAAACGGGCAGCCCCATGCGCAGATCGGCGCGGGCGCGATTCAGTCGTTCAGCCGGGCTCGGCCCGAGGGAATAATTGCCGGTCATGCCCTCTGAGATAGCCTCGACTGTAACAAATTGAAATATCTCCCGGTGATTCGACACGTCAGCGTGAGATAGGTTTCACCACCCTTGCCATCGCTGTGAAAGGGCAACAGCTATTCGTCGAACACATATGGAGGCTCAGGACATGGCATCATTGAAGAAGGTCCTTTTGGTTGACGATGACAACGATCTGCGCGAGGCGCTCGCCGAGCAGCTCGTCGCGACCGATGATTTCGAGGTCTTCGAGGCCAGCAATGGTCACGAAGCGGTAGATAAGGCGAAATCGACGCTTTACGACCTCGTCGTGCTGGATGTGGGCCTTCCCGATACCGATGGCCGCGAGCTGTGCAAGAAGCTGCGCAAGAGCGGCGTGAAATGCCCGGTCGTGATGCTGACCGGCCATGACACCGATGCCGACACGATCCTCGGCCTCGACTCCGGCGCCAACGACTACGTTACCAAGCCCTTCAAATTTCCGGTGCTTCTGGCCCGTCTGCGCGCCCAGCTGCGCACGCATGAACAGTCCGAAGACGCCGTCTTCCAGCTCGGCCCGTATACGTTCAAACCCGCGATGAAGATGCTGGTGGACGACAAGGACCGCAAAGTGCGCCTCACCGAGAAGGAAACCAACATCCTCAAGTTCCTCTACCGTGCGACCGACGGCGTGGTGCCGCGCGATGTGCTGCTGCACGAGGTCTGGGGCTACAATGCGGGCGTCACCACCCACACGCTCGAGACGCATATCTATCGCCTGCGTCAGAAGATCGAGCCCGATCCCTCGAATGCGCGCCTGCTGGTGACGGAATCGGGCGGCTATCGTCTGGTGGCCTGATCCGAAGCGTTTCGCGCGGCATGGTCTGCGTGACGCGCGTCAAGGTTGGAAATGAGGAAGGCGGCTCCTGTGCGGGGGCCGCCTTTGTCGTTTCGGTGTGCGCGGCGCGGCTCAGACCGTGGGGTAGATGTCTTCCTCGGCCTCTTCGAGCGAGATACCAAGTGCATTCAGACCGTCTTCGAGGTGATCGGCCAGCATCGGATTTCCCAGCAGGTAATCCTCGGTCGGCGCGGTCGCCTCGGCTTTGGCGGTGGCGATCGCCTCGTCGAGTTCCGACGCGTCATAGGTGTCGCGCCCGATCCACATCACCGCGGTCAGCGATGCCTTTTCATCCTCGTTCAGCGCAGCGATGAAGGCGCGCAGCTCGCGGGCCTGACCCGAGCCGGGCACGTCCGCGTCGAATTTGCGGGCGCGGATGATGACATGGGCGATTTTCGCCGGGCTGATGGTGAGCATGGCTGCCTCCGTTCTTGGGTTCATCATCTCGCCATTGCACGGCCTGCGCAAGCGTTTGCGTGTCGCATCATAGCTGCGCGGGGATCAGGCCGCGCAGGGAGTTGCCCATGAAGACCTCGCCTTGCGCCAGATCTTCGGGCCGCAGGACGGCTTCGCGGGCGGCCCCTGTCTCCAGCATCTCCTCGCGCAGGATGCCGGGCAGCAAGCCGCAGGCGCGTGGCGGGGTCAGGTAGATGCCGTCGCGTTTCAGGAAGAGATTGGTGATCGTGCCTTCGCAGATCTCGCCGCGCTCGTTGAGCAGGATCGCCTCGTCCACGCCCGCGGGCAGGGCGGTGCGGGCGGCATCGTAGGGCGCGCGCGCCGTGGTCTTGAGGCGCAGCATCGGGTCCTGGCTGTCGAGGGTGACGCACGAGATATGGAGGCGCCACGCGGTTGTCGGCGTCAGCGGCGCAGAGGTGATCTCGAGCGCGCCCTTCGCGTCGAGGGTCAGGCGCACCCGCAGCGGGCTCTCGCCGGAGATCGCGTCGAGCGCTGCCGTCAGTTCCTCTCGGTCGAGCGGATAGCCAAGCTGCTCGGCGCCGCGGGTCAGCCGGGCGATATGGCGGGCGCGGCGGCGGATACCTTCGCCGGGATGCCAGCCGAAGGTCTCGATCAGCTTCAGATCTGCAGGAACCGGGTTTTCCAAAGCGCTTCCTCATATTCGCCGTGGGCGGTGGAATCATAGACCAGCCCGCCGCCGACATTCACCCGCCATTGGCCGGGGCCGGTCTGCATCAGCGTGCGGATCGCGACGTTGAACTCCATTCGGCCATCGGGCGCGGCCCAGCCGATCGCGCCGCAATAGATGCCGCGCGGGTCGGGTTCCAGCTCGTGGATGATCTCCATCGCGCGGATCTTCGGCGCGCCGGTGACCGAGCCGCAGGGGAACATCGCGCGCAGAATCTCGGGCAGGCCGGTGCCGGGGACCAGTTCGCCTTCGATCTCCGAGATCATCTGGTGAACCGAGCGATAGGTCTCGACCTCGAAAAGGCGCGGCACCCTGACCGAGCCCGGCGTGCAGATGCGCGATATGTCGTTGCGCAGCAGATCGACGATCATCAGGTTCTCGGCGCGGTCTTTCTCGGCCCCCATCAGATCGGCTTTCAGCGCGGCGTCCTCATCGGGCGTCGACCCGCGCGGGCGGGTGCCTTTCATCGGCCGCGTGACGATCTTGCCACCCTCGACGCGGAAGAACAGCTCGGGCGAGCGTGACAGCAGGCGCACCCCGGCCAGCGCGACATCGGCCCCATGCGGGACTTGGCCCGCGCTGGACAGGGCCGCATATAGCGCCTCGGGCGTGGCGTCGCTCGTCACGGGGATCGGGAAAGTCAGGTTCACCTGATAGCAATCACCCGCGCCGATATACTCGTGGACCGTCCGGAAGGCCTCGGCATAGCGCGCCTGAGACCAGAGCGGCTCGCCCAGCTCGATCTGCGGCGCGTTCTCCGAGATCGGCGGCGGGGCATCCTCGGGCGCGTCGAAAACCCCGAAGGCCAGCAGCGGCAGATCGCGGTTCTCGGGCAGGAGCGGTGCGAGGCGTTCGCTCAGACAATAGCCCAGCTCGTAGGAGGCGAACCCGGCCAGCCATCGCCCCTCATCCTGCGCGCGCGTGATCGCCGCGAAAGCTGCGGGCAGATCCTCCGGCGCGTCGGCGCGGATGACCTCGTGGGGGTCGCGGAAGCGGCAGGGCCGATCGTCCGGCCCCCTGTCGAAACGGACCTCGTCACTCATGGGCGCACTCTATGCCAATCTCCGAAGGGGCGCGCAGCCGAAAAGCGACGCTTGGCGCCGCTTAGGCCTTCTTTTCGGCGGCCGAGACAAGCAGCGGCTGTGCGGCCGTATCGGGGGCCAGCTCCTCGAAATCGAAATTGTCGAGGCGACGCGCGCGTTTCCCGGCCTTCTCGGCAGAGATCTTGATCTCGGAGATGTCTTTCGCAGCCTGCCCGAAATGCCGGTCGAGGTTTTCGACACGGGTGCCGAGCCGGTCGACATCGGAATAAAGCGCGGCCAGTTCTTTCCGGATCGCGCCCGCCTGTTCGCGCATCCGCGCATCCTTCAGCACGGCGCGCATCGTGTTCAGCGTCGCCATGCAGGTCGTGGGCGAGACGATCCAGACCTTCGCGGCAAAGCCTTCGCGCACGAGTTCGGGGAAATTCGCGTGCAACTCTGCATAGACCGCCTCGGAGGGCAGGAACATCAGCGCGCCGTCCGCCGTCTCGCCTTCGAGGATGTATTTCTCCGAGATCGCCTTGATATGGGCGCGCACCGCCGTTTTCATCGCGCGGCTGGCCTCTTGGCGCTCCCATTGCGTGTCGGCGCGGCGCAGCGCCTCATAGGCTTCCAGCGGGAATTTGCTATCGATCACGATGGGGCCGGGCGGGTTCGGCAGGTGGATCAGGCAATCTGCGCGCTTCCCGTTCGAAAGCGTCGCCTGCATCGTGAAACTGTCCGAGGGCAGCGCCTTGCCGACGATATCGTGCAGCTGAATCTCCCCGAAAGCGCCGCGGGTCTGCTTGTTCGACAGGATGTCCTGCAGGCCCAGCACATTGCCGGAAAGCTTCTCGATATTGGCCTGCGCCTTGTCGATCGCCTCCAGTCGCTGATGCAGATCTCCCAGCGAGCGCGCCGTGCGGGTCGCAGTGCCATGCAGGCTTTCCGACATGCCGCGCGAAACCTCGGCCAGGCGCTGCTCCATCAGAGCGAGCACCTTGGTCTGGCTCGCGGCCTGCGCCTCGGAGACGTGATGCAGCCCGCCGGACAGCTGTTGCTGACCGTCCGAGAGGCTTTGCACCCGCTGAGCGAGAAGGTTCATCTGGCCGACCATCGGGTCCATCGCACGGGTCTGACGGCCCGCAGCACGCAGCATGGCGACCATCAGGATCAGCAGGATAACAAGCGCCGCGCTGCCGAGCAGAAGGCCGAGCGTCAGCGGGTCGTTCAGGGTCAGGGTCATATCGCCAAGCTGGATCATGTGCGGCCAAACAGTCTTTCAATATCGCTGAGCTTCAATTCGACATAAGTCGGACGCCCATGGTTGCACTGGCCGGAATGGGGGGTGGCCTCCATCTGGCGCAGCAGCGCGTTCATCTCGTCGGCGCGCATCTGTCGGCCCGAGCGGATCGAGCCGTGGCAGGCCATGCGGCTCAGCACCGCTTCGATCTTGGCCTGCACCAACTGGCTGTCGCCCAGATCGGACAGCTCGTCGAGCACGTCGCGCAGCAGTCCTTCGGCATTGATCTCGCCCAGAACGGCGGGGGTCTCGCGCACCGCGATCGCGCTGCCGCCGAAGGGTTCGATGGTCAGGCCAAGGCGCGACAAAGCGTCGGCATGTTCCAAAAGCAGCGACGCGTCGCCCTGAGAAAGTTCCACGATCTCGGGGATCAGCAGCGCCTGTGCGGGCACCCCATTCTCGGCCATCTGGCCTTTCAGCTTCTCATAGACGAGCCGCTCATGCGCGGCGTGCTGATCGACGATGACGATGCCGCGCTCGGTCTGGGCGATGATGTAATTCTCATGCACCTGTGCGCGGGCGGCGCCCAGGGGCTTCTCGGTCAGCGCGGGCTCGGCGGGCGCCGGGGCCTCGGCGCGGGCCGAGGGCGCATAGTCGAAGCTGGGCGCAGGGGCCTCCTGGAAGGACGGCTGCTGGTAGGAGGGGGGCTGATAGCCCGGATCGGGCAGCGGCGCCTGCGCGGAGTAGGACGAGCGCATCGCGCCAAGGCTCGGGCGATCCATCTGATAGATGCGCGGCGGCTGATCGGCGGCCGGCTCGGGGCGCATCGCGCCGAGAGTCGCATCCGAGACGGTCGAGGACGCCCGGTGTCCCGCCTGCGCCAGCGCATGGCGCAGCCCCGTCACGATCAGCCCGCGCACGGTCGCCGCCTCGCGAAAGCGGACCTCGGCCTTGGCGGGGTGGACGTTGACGTCGACGCGCTCGGGCTCGCAGGTCAGGAACAGGCAGGCGGCGGGGTGACGCTCGCGGCTGAGGAAATCCATGTAGGCCGCGCGCAGCGCGCCGGTCAGCTGCTTGTCGCGCACGGGGCGGCCATTGACGAAGAGGAACTGCTCCACCGCCGCGCCGCGCGAATAGGTGGGCAGCGCTGCGTAGCCGGTCAGGCGGATATCTTCGCGCTCGGCGTCGATCTTCACCGCGTTATCCGAGAAGGCGCGCCCGATCACCCGGGCCAGTCGTTCCGAGAGCGCATCGAACAGCTCGCCCTGCTCGCCATCGGCGCGGAAGATCTCGCGCGATTTGCCGTTCGAGACATCGGTGAGGGTGAAGCTGACATAGGGCTCCGCCATCGCCAGCCGCTTCATCACATCGGCGATCGCCTGCGCCTCGGCCCGGTCGGTGCGCATGAATTTCAGCCGCGCGGGCGTGGCGAAGAACAGGTCGCGCAGCTCGACCACGGTGCCCCGGTTCAGCGCCGCCGGTTTCACCGGCCCGATCTGGCCGCCCGCCACGCTGATCTGGAAGGCGTCGAGACCATCCACACGCGAGGTGATCGTCAGCCGTCCGACCGCGCCGAGCGAAGGCAGAGCCTCGCCGCGAAAGCCGAAAGTGTGGATGTTGAGAAGGTCCGAGCCGTCGATCTTCGAGGTGGCATGGCGCGAGAGCGCCAGCGGCAGATCCTCGGCGGTCATCCCGCAGCCGTCATCGGTCACGCGGATCAGCGTCTTGCCGCCATCGCAATATTCCACCGCGACCCGCGACGCGCCCGCGTCCAGCGCGTTCTCCACCAGCTCTTTCACCGCCGAGGCCGGACGTTCGACCACCTCGCCTGCCGCGATGCGGTTTGCCGCAGCGTCATCGAGCTGCCGGATCACAGGACGCTCAGTCGCGCCGATATTGCGGTTGTGCTGGTTCATTCCACTAGGGATAGCATGGCGCGGCGCTCATCTAAAGAGATTCGCGCCAGCTATCCCCAGCGAAATCAGTTCAGGCCCTGCGGGCGTCCGACCACGACGAAGGTCAGGTTGTCGGGGTTCAGGATGCGCTTGGCCACACGCTGAACATCGGCCTTCGTGACCGCGTTCACCTTGTCGTTGCGGGTGTCGATATAGCTCGGCGCCATGTCGTTGAGCTGCATCCCCGTCAGGATGCCCGCGATCGTGCCATTGCCGTCGAAACGCAGCGGATAGGCGCCGGTGAGGTAGGTCTTGGCGTCTTCCAGCTCCTTGTCGGTGACCTTGCCGGTCGCCGCTTTCTGCCACTGCTCTTTGACGACCGAGATCGCCTCGGCGACCTTCTCATTGGCGGAGGCGAAGCTGCCCTGCCACGTCTTCGCCAGATCCTTGTCGACGATATAGGAGGCGATGCCATAGGTCAGGCCGCGCTTCTCGCGCACCTCGTCCATCAGCCGCGACGAGAAACCGCCCGCGCCGACGATCTGGTTGAGCACATAGGCTGCGAAGAAATCGGGGTCTTTCAGCCCGATCCCCTTCTGGCCGAACATCACCACCGATTGCGGGCTGTCGAAATCGACCGTGGTCACGCCGCCCTTGAAGCTGGGGTCGGCGGGGGGCGGCATGTCGGCGCCCTTGGCGGGCAGATCGCCCAGCAGCTTGTCGAGCATCGGCCCGAGTTCTTCCGGGGTGATGTCGCCCACGGCGGAAACCACCATGTGATCGCGGCTCATCACGCGGTCCTTGGCCTCGAACAGATCCTCGCGCGTGAGACCCTTCACGCTCTCGACCGTGCCGTTGAGCGAGCTGCCATAGGGATGATCGCCATAGGTGATCTCGCGGAATTTCTCGGCCGCGATGTCGTTGGGGTTTTGCTTGTCAGATGCGATCACGGCCAGCACCTGCTGGCGGACGCGTTCGATCGCGCTTTGATCGAAGCGCGGATTGACCAGCGCCTCGCGCAGAAGGTCGACGGATTTGTCGCGGTTCTCGGTCAGCATCCGGGCCGAGATGTCGAGCGAGTCGTCGCCCACGTCGAAGCCGAATTGCGCGGCGAGCGCTTCCTCGGCCTCGGCGAATTGCTGCGAGTTCTTCTCGCCCGCGCCCTCTTCGAGCGTGGCGGTCATCAGGTTGATCGCGCCGCGCTTGCCCTTCGCGTCGAGGCTCGCACCGCCCCGGAAGGCGATGTCGAGCGCGGTGAAGGGGATGTCGTGATTCTCCACCAGCCATGCCTTGATGCCGCCGGGCGAGGTGACCTGCTGAATGTCGATCGCTCGGGCGGGCAGCGCCAGCACGAAGGCGAAGAGCGACGCCATCACGAGGCGCGCTGTGATCGGGAAACGGGTGTGGATCATTGGGTGATCTCCTGCGCAGGCGCGGGCGGTGCGGCGGGGGCGGCGGCTTCGGTGGGGGCGTCATCGGGGCGCTTCGCGTAGCCCGTCACCGAGTCCTTGTTCTGGAACAGGTCGCGGGCGGCGGCCATCACGTCCTCTTCCGTCACTGAGGTCAGAACATCCGGCCAATCCTCGACATCTTTCACCGAGAAGCCCGAGGCCAGCGCCTCGCCATAGCGCCGCGCGAGCCCTTGCGTGTTGTCGCGCGAATAGATTTCGGCGGCCTTCACCTGCGTCTTGATGCGGGCGAATTGCTCGGGGTCGATGCCTTCCTTCAGGAATTGCTTCAGCGCCGTGTCGAGCGCCTTTTCGGCCTCGGGGAGGCTCACATCCTTGGCGGGCATCACCGAGAGGTTGAAGGTCGTCGCATCGATCGACATGCCGTCATAATAGCTCGACGCATAGATCGCGGTGCCGTCGCCATAGATCAGCTTGCGGCCCAGCACGGAGGTCGCCTGATTGCCGCCGAGAATCTCGGACAGCACGGTCAGGGCGGCGGCGCGCTTCTGGTCGCCCGGGTTGCGTTCGGGGGCGAGGTAGCTGCGCACCAGATAGGGCTGGGCGATCTGCGGGTCCTCGAAGGTCAGGTGCCGGGAGGCGCGTTGCGGCGGCTCCTGCGGACGGGCGCGGGGGCTGAGGTCCTCGGTCGGTTTCAGCTTGCCGTAATACTTCTCGGCCAGCGCCTTCACCTCGTCGGGCTTCACATCGCCCGCGACCACGAGGATCGCGTTATTGGGTGCGTAATATTCGTGATACCAGTTGAGCGCGTCCTGCCGGGTCAGCCCTTCCATCTCCTTGCGCCAGCCGATGACCGGCGTGCCGTAGGGCGAGTTGAGGAACTGGGCGGCGCGCTCCTGCTCGTTGAACAGCGCCCGCGGGTTGGAATCGGTGCGTTGCGCGCGTTCTTCGAGGATCACCTGCAACTCAGTCTTCGCGTCATCGGGCGAGATCCGCAGATTGCGCATCCGATCCGCTTCCATCTTCATCACCAGCGGCAGCCGGTCGGCCGCGATGCGCTGGAAATAGGCGGTGTAGTCGTAGCTGGTGAAGGCGTTGTCCGAGCCGCCATTGGCCGCGACCGTCTTCGACAGCTCACCCGGCGCCATCGTGTCGGTGCCCTTGAACATCAGGTGTTCGAGGTAATGGGCGATGCCGGATTTACCGCGCTTCTCGTCGGCCGATCCGGCTTTGTACCAGACCATATGGACCACGACCGGAGCGCGGTGATCCTCGATCACGACGCCTTTCAGGCCGTTTTCCAACTCGAAAGTAGAGACGTCACCGGCCACCGCCGGGCTCAGACCTGCCAATGTCAGCAGGGCGAACAGGAATGCACGCAATGCCCAACTCCTCACAAGACACAGTTTGGGCGAAGATAAGCACTCTCGCCCCACGTGCAAACGCCGGTGACGTTCTCGTGATGATTTTTCGGGTTACTTGACCGCCTGTTGCGCTGCACCCGAGGGCGGTGCGCCGGGGGTGACGACGCCGAGGCGACGCCAACGCTCAAGCTCTGCCGACTGGTCGAGCTCCATCGGCTTATAGGCTTTGTAATAGACCGAGACCTGGAACAGACGCTCCAGCAGGCGACCGTCGTGATCCTTGCGCCACTGGTAATCCTCGGCGGCGAGGGTCTGGCGGATGCCCGCTTGGCTGCCGTAACGCGATGCGGCGGAGACCAGCGCACGATCCGAGGTCGGGACCTGACCGGTCTCGTCGAGGCGGCGCGGATTGCCGCCAAGTGCGGCGACGGCATCGGCCTCGGGCGTGGGATCGGTGATGTTCTTGCCACCCGGCGTGGGCGGCGGCAGCGCAGCGAGATTCTCCGGCATCTCCAACGGCTTCGTCGGGATCACGCCGAATTCATCGGGGCCTTGATGCGACGACCGCAGATTCATCAGGCTGGGGTCGCGGGAATTGCCGCAGGCAGCCAGCGTCAGTACCGCTGTAAACGCGAGTCCGAGCGTGCCGATCCGAGCCTGCATGAACCACTCCCTTGCCAGTTCCGCCCCCGTCTTAACGCAACATTGGAGCGTCGTCACCTGCGAAAAACAGGCTAGCCGTCGTTGGCGCGATGGTCCTTGCCGGTGAACAGCACCAGACCGACCGCGCCGAGGAAAATCGCCACATCGGCGACGTTGAAAGAATAGGGGTTCTGCCAGCCCGGCAGCGACATGTTCAGAAAGTCCGCCACCGCGCCATAGACGAGCCTGTCGACCACGTTCCCAAGCGCACCGCCGACCAGCAGCCCGGCCGAGATATTCACCCGCGCCGAATGCGGCTCACGCGCGATCCAGACCCAGACCCAGAGCGAAATCACCAGCGCGACGATGATCAGCAGCCAGCGCATCCAGTCGGTTTCGCCGGAGAATAGGCCGAAATTGACGCCGCGATTCCATGCCATGCGAAAGTTGAGATAGGGGGGCGCCACGTCGATCGCGCCGCGCTGATCGAGATGCATCCCCTGCACGACGATATATTTCGACACCTGGTCGAGGAGCAGGACGCCCGCTGTCACTTTCGCTGCTAGCCGCATCGGGCCCCCGTTTGTTTCTCGTCACGTCTTCATGCCAGAAGGCGCAGCCCGGCATCTACCGGGCTACGCGAAGATACCGGCGGATCAGTGGCGGAAATGGCGCATTCCGGTGAAGACCATCGCGAGGCCGCCCTCGTTCGCCGCGTCGATCACTTCCTGATCGCGCATCGAGCCGCCGGGCTGGATGATCGCGGTGGCGCCGGCCTCGGCTGCGGTGATCAGGCCGTCGGCGAAGGGGAAGAACGCGTCGGAGGCCACGACCGAGCCCTTGGTGGGCGTCTCGGCCATGTCGCAGGCCTCCATCATGTCTTCGGCCTTGCGCGCCGCGATCCGGGTCGAGTCGACACGGCTCATCTGGCCCGCGCCCACGCCGACGGTCGCGCCGTCCTTGACGTAGATGATCGCGTTCGACTTGACGTGTTTCGCGACTTTCCAAGCGAACAGCAGGTCTTTGAGCTCCTGCTCGGAGGGCTGGCGCTCGGTCACGACTTTCAGATCGTCCAGCGTGATCACGCCGTTGTCCTTGTCCTGCACGAGGAAGCCGCCCGCGACCTGACGATAGGTCGTGATCGGTGCGGTGATGTCGGGCAGGCCGCCGGTTTCCAGCAGGCGCACGTTCTTCTTCTTCGCGATGACTTCCTTGGCGGCTTCGTCCACCGAAGGGGCAATGATGACTTCCGAGAAGATCTTGGTGATCTCTTCGGCGGTTGCCGCATCCAGCGTCTGGTTCAGCGCGATGATGCCGCCGAAAGCCGAGGTGCGATCGCAGTCGAAGGCGCGCTTATAGGCCTCGATCACGGTCTCGCCGGTCGCCACGCCGCAGGGGTTGGCGTGCTTGATGATCGCGACGGCGGGCTTCTCGGTGCCGAATTCCGAGACCAACTCATAGGCGGCATCGGTGTCGTTGATGTTGTTGTAGCTCAGTTCCTTGCCCTGAAGCTGCTTGGCGGTCGCGACGCCGGGGCGGTTCGTGCCGTCGAGGTAGAAGGCCGCCTGCTGATGCGGGTTCTCGCCGTAACGCAGGGTCTGCGCGATCGTGCCGGCGAAGGCGCGGCGGCGCGGGGTCTCTTCGCCGATGGCGCTTGCCATCCAGGTCGAGACGGCAGCGTCATAGGCCGCGGTGCGGGCATAGGCGATCTGGGCGAGGCGCTGGCGGAACGGGTAGGAGGTCGCGCCGTCATTCGCGTCGAGCTCTTCCAGAACGGCGGCGTAGTCCTCGACATCCACGACGGTCGAGACGAAGGCGTGGTTCTTCGCCGCAGCCCGGATCATCGCCGGGCCACCGATATCGATATTCTCGATGCAGGTGTCGTAATCGGCGCCCTTCGCGACCGTTTCCTCGAACGGGTAGAGGTTCACCACCAGCAGGTCGATTGCCTCGATCTGATGCGCTTCCATCGCGGCGAGATGCTCTTCGTTGTCGCGCAGCGCCAGCAGGCCGCCATGCACTTTCGGATGGAGCGTCTTCACGCGCCCGTCCATCATCTCCGGGAAGCCCGTCAGTTCGGCGACGTCGCGCACGCTGAGGCCGGCTTCGCGCAGGGTCTTGGCGGTGCCGCCGGTCGAGAGAAGTTCGACGCCGCGCGCGGCGAGCGCTTGGGCGAATTCGACCAGTCCGGTCTTGTCGGAAACGGAAATCAGCGCACGGGTCAGGGGGATCGGGCGGGTCACGGGCAGCTCCTCGCAAGGCTCAGGTCAGGGGCGCCCAGGGCCATCCTCGGGATCTGCCCCAAGGTCAGGGCGCGTCGATGGCCGTGGAGTTATCGCGTGCTTGCGAAAAGGTCCAGCCAATCTGGCAAGCCCGGTCCAGAACCTTGCTGGAAAGCACGATCTGTTGCGCAGGACGCGGGCGAATGCGCCCTTTTTCGAGGTAAACCGAGGGGTCCAGCGCCAGATCGGCGACCCCGTCATGGCGGAAAATCCAGATTTCTCCGGTGCGCAGCGCGACTGAGACGGCGGTGCCGCCCAGATCGAGCGCCGCGTCGCAATCGGGATGCAGGTGGAAGCGGATGTCGAAGGGAATACCGCGCAGGCCTTCACGCTCGAAGATCTGGTCGAAGCGCTCGATATCCTGAGGCGTCATCGCGCCCAGCGTGTCGCGCCCGCGCAATTCGCGCCCGTCGACGGACAGGTCCAGCTCGCGGATATGCGACATGCCATGGGTCTCGGCATAGCCGTCATGGCCGAAGATCATCCCGGTCTCAGACAGGTCGTCGGGCTTGAACCAGACGTTCTTCGGCGTCTTGTCGAGATAGGCGCGCGGGGCCCGCCCGAACAGACGCTCGGGGCCGAGGCGGGAGGACGAATAGCCGTAGATCGAGAGGGTTGAATGGCTGGCGGTGGCGCGGCCCGCGCGATGCCAGTCAGAGCCGAACTGCGCGCCCGAACCGCAATTGACGATCAGCGGGCGACGGCCCGAGGTCAGCTCGAAGGCCAGCGTCGAGGCATGAGCATTGGCCGAGGCCTCGCCCTGCGGCGGTCGCGCCGCGTCGATGATCAGCGAGCCGCGCCCGCCCTGCATCCGCACGAAGCCCATCGCGATCGGCTCGCGCCGGACGCTGCGGATGCCGGTCGCCGAGAGCGCCGCGTCGAGCCGCCCTTCGGGGCCGCGCCCGCCACCGTGAAACCGCGCCAGCGCCCCATCCGCATGGCGCAGCGCGCGCAGGGTCGGCGCGATCCGCGCGATGGCATCGAGGATCGGACCGGGCGGCGTGCGCCCTGCCGTCTGCAACGCCTCCGCTGCCCAGTTCAGCAGCGTCAGAATTTCCAAAAGTTCCTCGGGGTTTCGGGTCGCGATCCCGCCCTCGGCGTCGATCTCCTGCGCACAATCGCGCGACAGCGCCTCCAGCGCGGGGTCGGCATGGCGCTCCATTCCGGTCAGCGCAAGGCCCGCATAGACAAGCCCGGTCAGCGCTTCGAAGCGGGGCAATCCGCAGGCCGCGCCCGCCCAGCGTTTCGACAGGAAGATCGTCTGTTGGCCGAGCGCACGGAAGAAGCGGTCGGCATCGTCACGCTCGCGCGCGTTCAGCAGTAGGATTGCGTGGTTGATCCAGCGGATCAGGCGGCGGCCCGTCAGGTCGGGCGTCCAGCCCGGCCCGCTGCCGTCGCCGAAGCGCTCGATCCAGCCGAAGACCCATTCCTGCCCGCGGATGCGGGCCTCACGGGTGCCCAGCGCCGCGAGATCGTCGAGCCAGCCGCAGCCCTGCAGCGCATCCTCGAAAGCCGGGCCGGGTATCGGCAGGTCCCAGATATTGACCCCCGGACCTTCGATCAGAGAACCCGCAAACAGGAAATTGCCCTGAACGAGTTGTCGGCCCTTCGCGTAAGAGCCGATCGTGCGCGGCTCGGGCTGGCTGACGAAGCCGGTCGCGGTTTGCGCACGGCCTGCGCGCGCAGCGGCAAGGCGGTTCAGCGCCGTGCCCAGTTTTGCCGATGATCGGGTTCTGTCCTTGCCCATTCCGTAGCCGCTTGCATGCCCTTCTGTCGGGGAATGCGGTCACGTTACTGGGAGGCGGGCGCGCTGTCACCGCCTCGGCGGTCGGTTCACGCAGAGCGTTGCAGTCGCGCCATGTAAAACCCGTCCATCCCCCCGAGATCAGGCCAGAAATCGGGCCGCAGCCGCAGCCCGCCCTCTTCGGTGATCCAGTCCGGCGCGATGCCGGGCAGGTCGGGACGGATCACGGTGAGGTCCGGATGCCGCGCAAGCGCGGCCTTGATCTGCGCCTCGCCCTCTTCGGGCAGAAGCGAGCAGGTCGCATAGACCAGCGTGCCGCCGGGTTTGAGCCATTGCAGCGCACGGTCCAGAAGCTGTTCCTGCAGCGCGAAGAGCGGCTTGATCGAGGCGCCGTCCTTGATGAAGGGCAGGTCGGGATGGCGGCGGATCGTGCCGGTGGCCGAGCAGGGCGCATCAAGCAGGATCGCGTCGAAGGGGGCGTCAGGCTCCCATTCGAGCGCGTCGGCCGCGATGATCTCGGCCTCCATCTGCGTCCGGTCGAGGTTTTCCGCCAGCCGTTCCAGCCGCGCCTCGGAGATATCGAGGGCGGTGACGTCGGCCCCCATCGCGGCGAGTTGCAGCGTCTTGCCGCCCGGGGCTGCGCAAAGGTCGAGCACCCGTGCGCCCGCCTCAGGGGCCAGCAGCTTCGCAGGCAGCGCGGCGGCGGCATCCTGCACCCACCACGCGCCGTCTTCGAAACCGGCCAGCTCGGACACTTTGCCCGGATCGGTCAGCCGCAGCGAGCCCGTCGGCAGAATCGTCGCGCCCAGCGTCTCGGCCCAGCCGGCGGCATCGTCTCTCACGCTCAGATCGAGCGGCGCGCCTGCCAGATGCGCGACCTCCATCGCCTGCGCGGCCTTCTTGCCGAAGGACGACATGACGCGCCCGCGCAGCCAGCCCGGCATTTCCGGCGCAGGCGTCGTGGCCCATTTCTCGCCCTCCTCGGCGACCTTGCGCAGCACGGCATTCACCAGCCCCGAGAAGCTTTGCAGCTTCGGCCCGGCCGATTTCACCAGCGTCACGGCAACATCGACCACGCCATGTGGGGCTTGTTTTTCCTCCAGCAGCTCGACCGTGGCCAGCCGCAGGATCGCCATCACATCCGTTGGCGTGCGGCGGCGCAGATGCGGTTTGATGATCCGGTCGGCGCGGCCGAGATGGCGCAGCGTCGTCGTGGCGAGGCGCTGGGCGCGGGCGCGCTGTGCAGGCTCCAGCCCGTCGAGCGCCTCCGCGCCGATCTGTTCGGCGAGGCTCTCGCGATCCTCGAGAACGCCCACGATCAGGCCAAGGGCTGCGCGGCGCGCGGGGTCGGGTCTGGACATGGGCTGCGGCTTCCTGGCTTGTTGCGGCTTAAGCACGGGCCTATATCATGCCCCGATCCACAGACAAGAAAGGACGCGCCATGTCCGATCAGCCCGAAGAGACCCGCGACCTGCCGCCCGCCGCGATCCGTGCGCTCGCCGAAGCCGAAGAGCGCCGCAAGAACGCGCAGGCGGCCGAACTGCCGACCGAGCTTGGCGGTCGCGACGGACCCGAGCCCGTGCGCTACGGCGATTGGGAGAAGAAGGGCCTCGCGATCGACTTCTGATCGCGGCGCCGCATGATGGCGGGGAGGGGGCGCTGCCCCCTCGGCGCGTTGCGCCTCACCCCCAGGATATTTTAGCCAATCCGAAAGTGCTGTGCGTCAGAGCCCCAGCACGTCGAGCATGTCGTATTCGCCGGGGCGCTTGTCCTGACCCCAGAGCGCGGCCTTGAGCGCGCCGCGCGCGAAGATGGCCCGGTCGGTGGCGACATGGCGCAGGATGATCCGCTCGCCCATACCGGCGAACAGCACGTCATGCTCGCCCACGATGTCGCCGCCACGAATGGCCGAGAAGCCGATCGCGCCGTGCTTGCGCGCGCCGGTGATCCCGTCGCGGCCCGACTCGCGATTGTCTTCGAGCGAGATGCCACGGCCTTCCGCGGCCGCCTCGCCCAGCATCAACGCGGTGCCAGAGGGCGCGTCGACCTTCTTGTTGTGATGCGCTTCGATGATCTCGATATCCCAATCGGCATCGAGCGCGGCTGCGACTTTCTTCGTCAGCTGCGTGAGAAGGTTCACCCCGAGGCTCATGTTCCCCGCCCGCACGATCACGGCGTGCCGCGCGCAAGGCGCGAGCGCCGCGATGTCGTCCTCGTCCATGCCGGTCGTGCCGATCACATGGGTCAGGCGTGCCTGCGCCGCGATCTTGGCGAATTCGCGGGTGGCGGCGGGCGCGGTGAAGTCGATCACGGCCTGCGCGCCGGAAAACGCCTCGAGCGGATCGTCGGTCACGATCACGCCGTTCGGCGCGCCGCCCATCGCCTCGCCAAGATCTTTGCCGACCCAGTCATGGCCCGTGCGTTCGACGGCGCCCACAAGGCGCGCCTTGTCGCTCTCGCTCACGGTGCGGATCAGCATCTGGCCCATCCGGCCCGACGCTCCGGTGATCACGATGCCCGGCAGGTCGCTCATGTCTTTCTCCTTCACGGTTTCGCGCTATCTAGCTTGAGCAGGCGGGCTTGGCAAAGCCCCCGTTGCGCAAAAGGCGCAGACGCCCTATGTGAGCGCCATGGCAAAGAACCGTTTCTCCTCGGGCGATGGCCCTTCGCAACGCCAGCTTCGCATGGGCGAGTTGATCCGGCGCACGCTGTCGGACCTCCTGATGCGCGGCGATGTGCATGATCCCGACCTCAACCGCGTCTCGGTGACGGTGGGCGAGGTGCGCTGCTCTCCCGACCTGAAGGTCGCGACCGCCTATGTGACGCCCTTGGGCGGCGAAGGCGGCAAGGAGCTGATCGCGGCGCTTGCGCGCAACAAGGGCGAGCTGCGCCGCTTGCTCGGCAAGGAAATGACCGCGAAATACAGCCCCGATCTGCGCTTCCGGCTGGACGAGACCTATGACCGTCTCGATGAGACGCGTCGGATCTTCTCGGACGAGACGGTGCAGCGCGATATCGCTGCGCGCGACGATGACGAAGACGATGAAGACGATCGCGACTAATGCCGCGGCGCTGATGCTGCTGGCCGCGCCTGCGCTGGCCGATGCACCTTGCGCAGATCGCAGCTTCGACGGCACGACCTACACGGTCTGCGAAGCCAGGCTCGGGCAGGACCTGAAGCTGTTCCTCGACGATCCCGATGGCAATCTGATCGGCACGCCCGAGCGGCTTTCCGAGGTCGTGCCCAAGGGCGACCGCGTCGTCTTCGCGATGAATGCGGGGATGTATCATCCCGACCGCAAGCCGGTGGGCCTGTTCATCGAGAACGGCAAAGAGCTGCATTCGATCGTCACCTCGGAAGGGCCGGGCAATTTCGGTCTGCTGCCCAACGGGGTCTTCTGCATCGGAGACAGGTTCTCGGTGACGGAATCGCGCGCCTTCGCCGCCGATCCGAAGGACTGCTCCTATGCGACCCAATCGGGGCCGATGCTGGTGATCGACGGCGCGCTGCATCCCAAGTTCCTCGCCGATGGCACGTCGAAGAATATCCGCAACGGGGTTGGGGTCTCGGCCGATGGCAAGACCGCCTATTTCGCGATCTCCGATGCGCCGGTGAGCTTTCACGAATTCGGCCGTTTCTTCCGCGACGAGATGCAGGTGCCCAACGCGCTTTATCTCGACGGCAAGATCTCGCGGCTGACCGTGCCCGGTCAGGGGCGCGAGGATATGGGCCTGCCGATGGGGCCGATCGTGGCGCTGATCGCGCCTGCCGCCCCCACTGCTGGAGATTGACGGCTCGCGCCGCTTGGGCTAGCAGGCGCACCCTGTCGAATATGGAGGCCTCATGGCACGCAAGAAGGGTCGCGACATTTCCGGCTGGCTGATCGTGGACAAGCCCGCGGACATCACCTCCACCTCGGTGGTGAACAAGGTGCGCTGGGCGCTGGGCGCCAAGAAGGCGGGCCATGCGGGCACGCTCGACCCGGCGGCGACCGGGGTTCTGGCGGTCGCGCTGGGCGAGGCTACGAAGACCGTGCCGTTCATCACCGATGCGCTGAAATGCTACCGGTTTCAGGTGCGGCTGGGCGCTGCGACCAAGACCGACGATGCCGAGGGCGAGGTGACCCGGACCTCCGATCTGCGCCCCACGGATGAAGAAATCGCCGCCGCGCTGCCCGCCTTCGAGGGCGATATCGAACAGGTGCCGCCGCAGTTTTCCGCCGTGAAGGTCGATGGCGAGCGCGCCTATGCGCTGGCGCGCGCGGGCGAGGAAATGGATCTCGCCGCGCGGCCTCTTTACGTCGAAAGCCTCGTGATGCTGGGCCGTCCCGATGCCGACACGGTCGAGCTGGAACTGGTCTGCGGCAAGGGCGGCTATGTCCGCTCCATCGCGCGCGATCTGGGACAAAAGCTCGGCTGTCTCGGCCATGTACTCTGGCTGCGCCGGGAATGGTCGGGGCCTTTCGAGGCGAGCGACGGGATCACGCTGGCCGAGATCGAGGAACTGGCGAAGACGCCGGAGCTCGATGAGAAACTGCTGCCCGTGGAACTGGGGCTCGATGATTTGCCGCAGCTGAAAGCCACGCCCGAGGGCGCGGTGCGGCTGAAGAACGGCAATCCGGGCATGGTGCTGCCGGGCGAGGCCGAATGGGGCGAGGAAGTCTGGGTCAGCCATGAGGGCAAGCCGCTTGCCGTCGGCATCTACAAATCCGGCGAGGTCCATCCGAGCCGCGTGTTCAACCTTTGACGCGCCCCTTCGCCTTGGTCCAAATATCCCCGCCGGAGGCATCCGCCCTCTGTCACGCACATAACGGTCAGGACGAGAGATGATCACCCGCGAGCATATCAAAGGCGACGCCCCCTCCATCGCGGTCTATTCGGATTGCGAGAGTTACCGCTATCTGCTTACGCGGGTCTGGGATGACAGCAAGCCGCGGGCTTTGTTCATCATGCTCAACCCCTCGACCGCGACCGAGGTACAGAACGACCCGACCGTGGAGCGCTGCGAGCGCCGCGCGCGGGCGCTGGGTTTCGGGGCGTTCCGGGTGACCAATATCTTCGCCTATCGTGCGACCGATCCGAAGGTGATGCGGGCGCAGCCGGACCCGGTCGGGCCGGAAAACGATGCGGCGATCCGCGAGAGCCTCGACTGGGCGGGCGGTCCCGAGGACCGGATTATCTGCGCCTGGGGCGCGCATGGGGCGCATCTCGCGCGGGGCGCTGCAGTGGAAGACCTGCTGCGCGAAAGCGGGCGGGCGCTGCATCACCTCGGGCTGACCAAGGCGGGCGCGCCGAAACATCCGCTCTATATCGCCTACGAGCATCAACCCGAGCTGTGGTTCACCCC
The DNA here is from genome assembly GCF_058105145.1 of Thioclava sp. ISO4. Lineage (NCBI taxonomy): Bacteria > Pseudomonadati > Pseudomonadota > Alphaproteobacteria > Rhodobacterales > Paracoccaceae > Thioclava > Thioclava sp. ISO4. The sequence goes on along the minus strand of NZ_CM176571.1, from coordinate 352,075 downwards.
CGAAGGCTAAGTGCGCCGTTAAGCATTTAACGCTTGTTTTCTAGGGTATCCGCACCGGCAGCGGTAGATTTCTCGCGTCTTCACGGGGGTGAGAGAGATGTTGTTTCTGTCGGGTGTTCTGGGCCTGCTGATGGCGGGCGCCACGGCGGGCCTCATGGTGGTTTCCTCGGAGCCCGAGGAGGACACGCCGCCGGACGATCTCGAGGCCGCTGATGCCGAGGTTGGGGAGGTCTCTCTGCTGGCCGAGGTCAGCGCCGGAGAAATCGCACCCGCGCCGGTCGCACCGTCCGAGCCGGGACCGGGGGATGACATCACTTGGGGCGATGCCTCCGACGATGCGATCGCCGGTGAGGCGGGTGACGATCAGATCAACGGCTATGATGGCGATGACAGCCTGTGGGGCGGGCTCGGCGCGGATCGACTTTTCGGCGCGGGGGGGGACGACGTGCTGCAGGGCGATGCCGGGGACGACAGTTTGAGCGGTGGCGATGGCGCGGATGACCTTCGCGGCGGCGCGGGGGCGGACCATCTCTCGGGCGGGTTCGGCGCGGACCGGCTTTATGGCGAGGCCGGGCAGGATACGCTGATCGGCGGTGCGGAGAATGATACGCTCTCGGGTGGCGCCGACGACGACACATTGATCGGCGCGGACGGGGCAGATGTGCTGACCGGGGATGCTGGGCGCGACGAGCTGAACGGCGATGCCGGGGACGATCTGCTGATCGGTGTCACGCCGGAGACGCGCGATGCGGGGGCGGCCGATGCCGATACGCTCAATGGCGGGGCAGGGGAGGACGTGCTGCTCGGCGGCTCGGGCGATTGGTTGCATGGCGGCGAGGAGGGCGACAGCTTCGCGCTGGGCGATTGGATCGACCCGGACGCGCCTGCGACGATCGCCGATTACATGGCGGGCCAAGACCGGCTGGCGGTCATCTACGATCCGCAGGGCACGACCGCGCCTCAGATCAGTATCGAGCCCTCGGAGGCGCATCCCGATGCGGCGTGGATCCTGCTCAACGGCGTCCGGCTGGCCGAGGTGCTGGACGCGGCGGAGCTGAGCGCGCAGGACGTGGCGCTGCTCACGCCTGCGCAATTCGCGGCGCAGCAGGCCATGGCGCTTTGAAATAAGGCTTTTCAACACGACGATTCGCGTCTATACGCGCGCATCTGTTCCGATTGGGGCAGGTATATGGACCCTGCTGGACGACATCCCGGCTTGTGCCCGAACCCTCAACGTAAGGAGATCCCGATGTCGATCACCGTCGAAGACAAGAACGCGATCATCAAGGAATACGGCACCAAAGAAGGCGACACCGGTTCGCCCGAAGTTCAGGTCGCCATCCTGACGAAGCGTATCGCGAACCTGACCGAGCACTTCAAAGAGCACAAGAAAGACAACCACTCGCGTCGTGGTCTTCTGATGCTCGTCGCGCAGCGCCGTAAGCTGCTCGACTACCTGAAGGCGAAAGAAGTCGCACGCTACCAGTCGCTGATCCAGCGCCTCGGCCTGCGCCGCTAATCCGCCTCGGATTGGAATTCGAAACGCCCGTGCCTTTGGCGCGGGCGTTTTCATTTGCGCTATTCCGACTGAATTGCGCAAATCGGCAATAACAGCCCTTCTGGCTGCCAATTTCAAAACTTTTGGGTGAATGGCCTTCCTACCAAAAAACTTTGGTCGGTTCGACTTCTTGTCCTCCTGTATCGTCCGCTCCAAACGGGACAACGCAAGCACCTGCCCTACCTTGCAGGTGCGTTAACAGGGAGGTTTTAGATATGCAGATCGGAGTCTGGATCAGCTTGGCACTGTATTTCGTGCTGATGCTGGCCATCGGGGTCTATGCGTGGCGCAAGTCCACGTCGAGCTCCGAAGAATATATGCTGGGTGGGCGTAACCTGCCGCCCGCGGTTGCCGCCCTGTCGGCAGGCGCATCGGACATGTCGGGCTGGCTGCTTCTGGGCCTGCCGGGGGCGCTCTTCGTGTCGGGCCTGACGCAAAGCTGGATCGGCATCGGCCTTTTCGTCGGCGCTTTCGTGAACTGGGTCATCGTGGCGCCGCGCCTGCGCGAGCAGACCGAGCGCTATGACAACGCGCTGACCATCCCCGGCTTCCTCGCCAATCGCTTCCCGAGCCACGCGACATTGCTGCGGATGGTTTCGGCGGTGATCATCGTGGTGTTCTTCGCGGTCTACACCGCGTCGGGCCTCGTCGGTGGCGGCAAGCTTTTCGCCAGCGCCTTCGGTGGCAGTTACATGACCGGCGTGATCCTGACGCTTGGCGTCGTGCTGGTCTACACCGTGATCGGCGGCTTCCTCGCCGTGTCGCTCACCGATTTCGTGCAGGGCTGCATCATGATGCTCGCGCTCGTCATCATGCCGATCGTGATCCTCACGACCGGTCAGGGCGACGGCGTGGACGCGGCTGCGAGCCGGCTTAGCAATATCGACCCGAATTTCCTGTCGATGACGAACGGGCTGACCTTCGCGGGCTGGCTCTCGGCAGTCGCCTGGGGTCTGGGCTATTTCGGCCAGCCGCATATCATCGTGCGCTTCATGGCCGTGCGTTCGGTCGCCGATGTGCCGAAAGCGCGGAATATCGGCATGGGCTGGATGGCGATTTCGCTGATCGGCGCGATCTCGGTCGGTATTTTCGGCCGCGCCTATGCGCAGCGCAACGGGCTCGACGTGCAGGATCCGGAGACGATCTTCATCATCCTGTCGAACCTGCTGTTCCATCCGCTGGTGACCGGCTTCCTCTATGCCGCGCTTCTGGCGGCGATCATGTCGACCGTGTCGAGCCAGCTTCTGGTGTCGTCCTCGTCGCTGACCGAAGACTTCTACAAGATCGTCTTCAACAAGGACGCCTCGGACCGCACGCTGGTGAATGTCGGCCGCCTCGCGGTGCTGGCAGTGGGCATTGCTGCGATCATCATCGCGTCGAACCCCGACAGCAAAGTGCTTGGCCTCGTGTCGAACGCATGGGCCGGGTTCGGTGCCGCCTTCGGTCCGCTGATCATCCTGTCGCTGACCTGGAAGCGAATGACGGGTCTGGGCGGCGTGGCTGGCCTCGTCGTCGGCGCGCTTACCGTGATCGTCTGGATTTCGCTGGGCTGGGGCTCGTTCCTCTACGAGATCATCCCGGGCTTCATCGCAGCCTTCATCGCGATCGTCGTGGTGAGCCTCGCGTCCGAAGACAGAGGCGAGTTCCGCCCGATCGAATGATCGAAGCGCTTACGCGCATCATTGCGCCCGTCCCGAAAGGGGCGGGCGTTTTGCATTCTGGCTATTTCGCTGCGGCGGAAAGACGAGAAAATCCATTAGGACGGCATCGCACGCGTGCCTTGGGCCCCTTTGGTTCAAGCGCGAAGAGGTTCGGACGGTTCGAAAAATAGGGACGCCACTTTTTATCCGGCAAGTTCCCGATCAAGACCCCGTGGTCATTCTTCATGATCGTGGCCAGTTCCGTGAGAGGCACTCCAGCGCCGTCCTTGCTGTGTGCCTCGATCACTGCAAAAATTTTTTCATCGAGACTGGCAGATTTCTTGACTGCTGGCGGTCGTGCCGGAGCTGCGGTCGTTTTCGATTTCAGCAGATGAAACACTGAACAGCTTTCACGAAATGCCTTCGGCGCTTTCTGCTGTCCGACGCCGTGCACTTCCATCCCTTTTTCGCGGAGTCTGGTCGCGAGGTGGGTGAAGTCACCATCGGAGCTTGCGATGACGAACCGTTCGGCGCGTCGTTCCAAAGCGAGCTCGAGTGCGTCGAGGGCGAGCAACACGTCCCCTGCGTTCTTGCCGCTTCCGGAATGCACCAGCCGGATCGAAGGGCTGTCACCCCAAGATCTGATTTGCGCGACATCACCGTAGGCGCGCCGGATGAAAGCGTCTGGCGCGAACTTGAGGATCTGGGAAGCAAAAGTCGCGGAGATATTCTCGCCGTCGATGAAAAGGGCGGTGGGTTTGCTCATGGGGTCACAATGTTCAATGTTAATAACTACGGGCCGAGGATGGCGCGCCAATCTGACCAGAATTGGGCGTTGGCCATTTCTTTCCCTAAGGACTCTTCGCTTCCCAAACCCCTTCATTTCCTGTATTGGCAGGCCCATCTGAGACGTGACGCCTCGAGCCCCCGGGCGCGTGCAACAGGATAAGGGGGCGGCGGCAATGGGGCCGCCATGCAAATCGGGAGACACGGGATACGCCTGTGAGAGCTCCCAGAAGGATACGCTGAATGTTCAACACCGTTAAAAAATCGATCCAGTGGGGCGAAGAAGAGCTCACGCTGGAGACCGGCAAGGTCGCACGTCAGGCTGACGGTTCGGTTATCGCCACGCTGGGCGAAACCTCCGTCATGGCCAACGTGACCTTCGCCAAGGAACCGAAGCCGGGTCAGGATTTCTTCCCGCTCACGGTTCATTACCAAGAGAAATACTATGCCGCCGGTAAAGTGCCGGGCGGCTTCTTCAAGCGCGAGGCTCGTCCGTCCGAGAAAGAGACGCTCACCGCGCGCCTGATCGACCGCCCGTGCCGTCCGCTCTTCGTGGAAGGCTTCAAGCACGAAGTGCTCGTGATGTGCACCGTGCTGAGCCACGACCTCGTCAACGAGCCCGACATCGTCGCGATGATCGCCGCTTCGGCCGCGCTGACGATCTCGGGCGTGCCGTTCATGGGCCCGATCGCCGCCGCGCGCGTCGGTTTCGCCGATGGCGAATACATCCTGAACCCCGAAGTCGACGACATGCAGAAGCTGCGGGAGAACCCCGAGCAGCGTCTGGACCTCGTCGTCGCGGGCACCAAGGACGCCGTGATGATGGTGGAATCGGAGGCTTACGAGCTGTCCGAAGCCGAGATGCTGGGTGCGGTTAAGTTCGGCCATGACGCGATGCAGCCGGTGATCGACATGATCATCGACCTCGCCGAAGCCGCCGCAAAAGAACCCTTCGACTTCAAGGCGCCCGACTACTCGGCGATGCTCGAGACCGTCAAAGGTCTGGGCGAAGAGAAGATGCGTGCCGCTTACGCGATCTCGGACAAGCAAGAGCGCGTGGCCGCGGTCAACGCCGCCAAGGAAGAGATCAAGTCGCAGCTCACCGAAGAGCAGCTCGAAGATCCGACCCTCGGCACCGCGATGAAGAAGCTGGAATCGGCTGTTCTGCGTGGTGATGTCGTGAAGAACGGTCGCCGCATCGACGGTCGTGCGCTGGACGAGGTTCGCCCGATCGTGGCGGAAACCGGTCTGCTGCCGCGCACCCACGGTTCGTCGCTGTTCACCCGCGGCGAGACGCAGGCGCTGGTCGTGACCACGCTGGGCACCGGCGACGATGAGCAGATCATCGACGCGCTGCACGGCAACTCGCGCTCGAACTTCCTGCTGCACTACAACTTCCCGCCCTACTCGGTCGGCGAAGTGGGCCGCGTCGGTTCGCCCGGTCGTCGTGAGATCGGCCACGGCAAGCTCGCATGGCGCGCGCTGCAGGCGGTTCTCCCGGCTGCGACCGACTTCCCCTACACGATCCGCCTCGTCTCCGAGATCACCGAGTCCAACGGCTCGTCCTCGATGGCGTCGGTCTGCGGTGGCTCGCTGGCAATGATGGATGCGGGCGTTCCGCTGAAGTCGGCCGTGGCGGGTGTCGCGATGGGTCTGGTGCTCGAAGAGGATGGCTCCTGGGCCGTTCTGACCGACATCCTTGGCGACGAGGATCACCTCGGCGACATGGACTTCAAGGTCGCTGGCACCGAAGAGGGCATCACCTCGCTGCAGATGGACATCAAGGTCGCCGGCATCACCGCCGAGATCATGGAGAAAGCTCTGGAGCAGGCACGCGCTGGCCGCATGCACATCCTCGGCGAGATGAACAAGGCGCTCTCCGCGGGCCGCACGGAATTCTCCGCCCATGCTCCGCGCATCGAGACGATGACCGTTCCCACCGACAAGATCCGTGAAGTGATCGGTTCGGGCGGCAAGGTCATCCGCGAGATCGTGGAAGTCTCGGGTGCCAAGGTCGACATCAACGACGACGGCGTGATCAAGATCGCTTCGGCCAATGCCGAGGCCATCAAGAAAGCGCATGACATGATCCACGCCATCGTGGCTGAGCCCGAAGAAGGCCAGATCTACACCGGCAAGGTCGTGAAGCTCGTCGATTTCGGCGCCTTCGTGAACTTCTTCGGCAAGCGTGACGGTCTCGTCCACGTCTCCCAGATCGCCAACAAGCGCCTGAACCATCCGAGCGATCTGCTCAAGGAAGGTCAGGAAGTGAAGGTGAAACTTCTGGGCTTCGACGATCGCGGCAAGGTGCGCCTTGGCATGAAGATGGTCGATCAGGAAACCGGCGAAGAAATCGCGCCGGAAAAGCGTGAAGAGAAAGCCGACTGATCGGTTTGATCGAAAATCGCTGACAGACTAAGACTGAAGTGCCCGCATGTTGCGGGCACTTTTTCTTTTTAGAGGCGCCAAGATGTCCGCCCCCCGTCAGGATCGCAGGCTCAAGATAACCATCGCGACGCTGACGCGGCGCAGGCCCGAGATGTTGCGGAGGCTGATCGGGTCGCTGGGCGACATGCATTTGCCGACCGATGCAGATGTGCGCTGCTTGGTCGTCGAGAATGACAAAGAACCGCTTTCGCGCGCGCGTGTCACCGAGATAAGCCCGCTTTCGAACGGGCTGACGGTTCACTACGTGCAGGAGGACAATCTGGGCATTGCCTTCGCGCGCAATCGAGCCGCGCGAGACGCGATCGCGGCGGCTTCGGATATTTTGGTTTTTGTCGATGACGACGAGGTTGTCACGCAGGAGTGGTTGGTCAAACTCGTCGCGGGCTATCGTTCCGGCGGTGCGCGGCTGCTTGGTGGCCCAGTGCTGGTCGCGCCCCCGCGCGAGCAACTGAGCGGCCTTCAAAGGGTGATCCATCAAGGCTTGGCGGAGCATTTCCGAAAAAGGCGGCGTTCCGATGCCGAGATCAGAACTCTCGATGATAGTGCAGGAAAACTGATCGCTACCGGAAACTGGTGCGCCGAAATCAGTATATTTGCGCAGGACAATATCTGGTTCGACGAGTCTCTCGGAAGCGCCGGTGGCGAGGACATGAAATTCTATCGAGAGGTGATCGCCGCCGGATTTCCGACAGGCTGGGTGGCTGACGCTCTCGTATATGAGGAACAACCGCCGGCGCGGCTGACGCTCGGATACCAATTCAGAAATGCGCGCGACAAGACCGTTACGAATTTGTGGGACAAGGTCGAGCGCGGCAGGAAATCGAGATGGCGTCTGCTTCCGAAGATCGTGCTGCGCAGTCTCAAAGTCGTTCTTCTCGCCATCGCGATCCCTTTCACGAAGGGAAAGACGTTGCTGCCGATGGTCATGCTGGCCGGGTCGGTCGCTGGTCAGGCCGGGCTGTTTTTCGGCTACCGGTCCCGGCAATACACCAATGTGACGGGGCGATAATATCAAGACGCCCGAAAGCATCTGAAATGCTTCCGGGCGCCTGATGCGATCAGGAAGGCTGAACGCGTTCGACCTTCCTGACGATGCGGGTAAGCTGGGCTCAGCCCTGCGACTTGACGGTGCGCAGGTAGGGCAGCTTGACGTCGACTTCGCCGAACTTCTCTTTCGCCTCGTCGGTCGAGACCGACAGCGCGACGATCACGTCCTGGCCCGGCACCCAGTTCGCGGGGGTCGCGAAGGGCTTGCCGTCGGTCGCCTGAACGGCGTCGAGCGCGCGGATGATCTCGGCGAAGTTGCGGCCGACCGACATCGGGTAGGACATGGTCAGGCGGACTTTCTTGTCCGGGCCGATGATGAAGACGGTGCGCACGGAGGCCGAATCCGCGGCGGTGCGGCCGTCGGGCATGTAGGCATCGGCGGGCAGCATGTCGTAGAGCTTCGAGACGTTCAGCGAGGTGTCGTCGATGATCGGGAAGTTCGCGGGCGCGCCGGCGACCTGCTCGATGTCCGACTTCCACTTCACGTGCTCTTCGACGCTGTCGACCGAGACGCCCATGACCTTGGTGTTGCGCTTCTCGAACTCGGGGGCGAGTTGCGCCACGGCGCCGAATTCGGTGGTGCAAACCGGGGTGAAGTCTTTCGGGTGCGAGAACAGGATGGCGTAGCTGTCGCCGATCCAGTCGTGGAACTTGATCTCGCCAGCGGTCGAGTCAGCGGTGAAATCGGGAGCGGTGTCATTGATACGCAGGCCCATGAAAAACCTCCTGTGTTTGCGTAAAATCACGTCTTTCCGGGATATAAGCCCTCGCCGGGATCCATTCCAGCCAGTTTAGAACCTTTTTAAACTCGGAGGCTGCGACCTTTCGTCAGGCCTTGCGCAGGACGGGGAGTGGTGAAACGCTCGCGCGCAACATCTGTGTGCCGGAGGCTGATATGATCGAGAAGCGGAATTTCTACATCGACGGGGCGTGGGTCGCTCCCAAGGCGGCGCGCGAGTACGAGGTGATCGACCCGTCCACTGAGGATCCCTGCGCGGTGATCTCGCTGGGTGACCAAGCCGATACGGATGCGGCAGTCGCTGCGGCGAAGGCCGCGCTGCCCGGCTGGAAGGCCACGGACCCGGCAGAGCGGATCGCGGCGGTCGAGCGGATCGCCAAGGTCTACGCGGAGCGCGCCGAGGACATGGCGCAGGCGATGAGCCTCGAGATGGGCGCGCCGATCGATCTCGCGCGCCGCAACCAGTGGGGCGCGGGCGCCTATCACATCAAGAATTTCATCGACGCGGCGAAGGCTTTCGATTGGGTGCATCCGCTGGGCGACGGCACGCCGGGCGCGATGATCGCCTATGAGGCGGTTGGCGTCGTCGGGCTGATCACGCCGTGGAACTGGCCGATGAACCAAGTGACGCTGAAGGTGATCCCGGCGATCCTCGCAGGCTGCACGATGGTGCTGAAACCGTCCGAGGAAGCGCCGCTATCCTCGCTGCTGTTTGCGGAAATCCTCGACGCGGCGGGTCTGCCCAAGGGCGTGTTCAACCTCGTGAACGGTGATGGCGTGGGCGTCGGCACGCAGCTCTCGACCCATCCCGATGTCGAGATGATTTCCTTCACCGGCTCAACCCGCGCGGGGCGCGCGATCTCGAAGGCGGCGGCCGATACGCTCAAGCGGGTGACGCTGGAGCTGGGCGGCAAGGGCGCCAACCTGATCTTCGCCGATGCGGATGAGGATGCGGTCAAGCGCGGCGTGCGCCATTGCTTCCAGAACTCCGGGCAAAGCTGCAACGCGCCGACGCGGATGCTGGTCGAGCGTTCGGCCTATGACAAGGCCGTGGAAATCGCGCGCCAGACCGCCGAGGCCACGCAGGTGGGCAGCCCGCGCGAGGAAGGCAAGCATATCGGCCCGGTCGTGAACAAGGCGCAGTTCGACAAGATTCAAGGCCTGATCGAGACCGGCATCGCGGAGGGCGCGAAGCTCGTCGCGGGTGGCCCCGGGCGGCCCGAGCATCTCAATCGCGGCTTCTATGTCCGCCCGACGGTCTTCGCCGATTGCGATCCCTCGATGACGATCATGAACGAGGAAATCTTCGGCCCCGTCCTGTCGATCATGCCCTTCGACAGCGAGGAGCAGGCGATCGAGGTGGCGAATGCCACGCCTTACGGTCTGACCAATTACCTGCAATCGGGCGATGGCGCGCGGCGCAACCGTCTGGCGCGGCAGCTGCGCTCGGGCATGGTGGAGATGAACGGCCAGGACCGTGGCGCGGGGGCGCCGTTCGGCGGCGTCGGTTCCTCTGGCCGGGCGCGCGAGGGTGGCCGCTGGGGCATCGAGGAATTCTGCGACGTGAAATCGATCTCGGGCTGGGCGGAATAAGGGGCGCTGCCCCTCTTGGCCTATCGGCCAATTCACCTGCGGATATTTTTATCGAGAAGAAGAGGGGCGGTTGCGCAAGCGGCCGCCCTTCGACATGATCGCGCGGCTTTTGGAACGGGAGAATGAGATGAGCTTCACGCTGGCGACCTGGAACATCAACTCGGTGCGGCTGCGCGAGGGGCTGGTGCGCAAGCTGATGGAGGAAGAGGCGCCCGACGTGCTCTGCCTGCAGGAGTGCAAGAGCCCGGTCGAGAAGATCCCGCTCGAGGGGTTCAAGGCGCTTGGCTACACCCACATGGTCGCGCGCGGTCAGAAGGGCTATAACGGCGTCGCGATCTTCTCGAAAATCCCGATGGAAGAGAACAGCGCCCATGATTTCGCCGATCTCGGCCATGCACGCCATGTCGCGGGGACGCTCGAGAACGGGGTGACCATCCATAATTTCTACGTGCCCGCAGGCGGCGACGTGCCGGACCGCGAGGTGAATGAGAAGTTCGGGCAGAAGCTCGATTACCTCACCCAGATGCGCGATTACTTCAAAGCGGAAGCGCCGCAGAAATCGATCCTCGTGGGCGATCTGAACATCGCGCCGCGCGAGGATGACGTCTGGAGCCACAAGCAGCTTCTGAAGATCGTCAGCCACACGCCGATAGAGGTCGAACATCTGCACGACACGATGGAGGCGGGCAAATGGGTGGACATCACCCGGCAGGACATCCCCGAGGGGCTTTTGTATTCGTGGTGGTCCTATCGGGCGCGCGACTGGGATGCCGCCGACAAGGGCCGCAGGCTCGATCATATCTGGGCGACGCCGGATATCTCGAACGCGGCCCATGGCAGCCGTGTGCTGCGGGCGGCGCGCGGTTGGGAGAAGCCTTCCGATCACGCGCCGGTTTTCGCAACCTTCGATCTGTAATCGCTTGCGGCAGCGCGCCGCGGTCAAACGGGTTTGCGTTCGGCCCCTGCGAGGCCATATAGGAAAGCAAATCCTCCGCAATTTCGGGAGACGGACATGCTGGAACTGGGTGGCGGCGCCAAGGCCGCAGGCAAGAGCGAATACGTCAAGGACGTGACCGAAGCCAACTTCATGGCCGAGGTGATCGAGAAATCGCAGACCGTGCCGGTCATCGTGGATTTCTGGGCGCCGTGGTGCGGCCCGTGCAAGCAGCTCGGCCCGGCGCTGGAAGCCCAGGTCGAAGCCGCGAAAGGCGCGGTCGTGATGGCCAAGGTCAATGTCGACGAAAACCAGATGATCGCAGGCCAGATGCGCGTGCAGTCTATCCCGACCGTCTACGCCTTCTGGCAGGGTCAGCCGATCGACGGTTTCCAGGGCGCGCTGCCGCCCTCCGAGATCAAGAGCTTCGTGGCCAAGCTGATCGAAGCGTCCGGCGGTGAGGCCGGCAACGGTCTGGGCGATGCGGTCGAGGCGGCGGAAGCCATGCTGGCCGAGGGCGCGGCGGAAGATGCAGCGGAGACCTTCGCGGCGATCCTCGAGGAAGATGGCGAGCTGGCAGAGGCCCATGGCGGCTTGATCCGCGCGCGCATCGCGCTGGACCAACTGGATGCGGCAGGCGCAGCCTTGGCCGCGGTGCCCCCGAAACTGTCCGACAGCGCCCCGGTGGAGGCGGCGCGCGCGCAGCTCGATCTGGCGAAACAGGCGCAATCGGCCGGTCCGCTCGACGATCTCAAAGCCAAGGTCGAGGCCAATCCCGACGATCATCAGGCGCGCTTCGACTATGCGCAGGCGCTTTATGCGGCGGGGAATGTCGAGGAAGCTGTGGACCAGCTTCTCGAGCTGTTCCGCCGTGATCGCGCGTGGGACAACGAGGCCGCAAAGACGCAGCTTTTCACCATTTTCGACGCGCTCAAGCCGAACGATCCGATCGTGGCAAAAGGCCGCCGTCGTCTGTCGTCGATGATATTTGCCTGAGGGCAGGGACGCGCTAGTTTCATCAACATGATGAAGAAAGGCGACTTGCCCGAAATCCTTCCGCTTTTTCCGCTGCCCGGTGCGCTGCTGCTGCCCCGGGCGCGGCTTCCGCTGCATATCTTCGAGCCGCGCTATCTGCAGATGATCGAAGATTGCATGAAGACCAAGTCTCGGCTGATCGGAATGATCCAGCCGATCAAGGGGCCGGAGGGGCAAAACCACCTCAATGCGATCGGCTGCGCGGGCCGGCTGACCGGGTTTTCCGAGACCGAGGACGGGCGCTACATGATCACCCTGTCGGGGATCTCGCGCTATCGCATCGTGAAACAGATCGAGGGTTTCACCCCCTATATCCGCGCCGAGGTCAGTTGGTCCGGGTTCGAGCGCGATCTGGGCGCGGCCGAGCATGACACCGGTTTCGACCGCGATGAATTTCTCGACCTGCTGGCGAAGTTTTTCCACGCGCAGGGGTTGGATACCGACTGGGAAACGCTGAAAGATGCCGATGACGAGTTGCTGATCAACTCGCTCGGGATGCTGTTGCCGCTGGAGCCGGAGGACAAGCAGGCGCTGTTGGAAGCGCCCTGTCTGGCCACCCGGCGCGAGACCTTGGTGACCCTGATCGAATATGCGCTGCATGGCGGCGGAGAGGAGCGGTTGCAATGAGCGACGAAACTGAGAGCGCATCGACCCCCGCGGCGGCCCCCGAGACGGCTCGCGAGAAGCCGCTGTTCGACCGGCACATGCTGGAGGCGCTCGTGTGCCCGCTGACCCATGCGGTGCTGAAATACGATGCCGAGAAGCAGGAACTGGTTTCGCAGCCCGCGAAGCTGGCCTTCCCGATCCGAGGCGGCATTCCGATCCTGCTGGCAGACGAGGCCCGCCGGATCGACGAGTAAGGCGCGGCGTTTTAAAGCGCGCGGCCCTGCAACAGGCGGGGGAGGGGGCCTGACAGGCCCGCCGCTTGCTGCATGAAGCCGCGCCGCAGCCCCGGGATCGCCTGCACCAGACCCATCCCCAGATCGCGCCCCGCTTTCAGCAGCGGATTGTCGTTCGAGAAAAGCTTGTTCACGGTATCCATGCCGAGAGCGAGCGAGGTCGAGTCGAAGCGCCGCCAGCCCTGATAGCGCTCCAGCACGTCCTCGGCTCCGATATCCTCGCCGCGGCGCATCGCTTCCACGACGATCTCCGCCAGCGCCGCCACATCGCGCAGCCCGAGGTTCAGGCCCTGGCCCGCGATCGGATGCACGCCATGCGCCGCATCGCCCACCAGCGCCACGCGCGGCGCGACATAGGCTTTCGCAAGCGTCAGGTTCAGCGGGTAGGAGAAGCGCGGACCCGCCAGTTTGATCTCGCCGAGGAAATCGCCGAAGCGCGGGCGCAGCACGGCGAGGAAATCCTCGTCATCCAGCGCCGAGATCGTCTTCGCGTTCTCCTCGGTCTCGCTCCAGACGATCGACGACCGATTGCCCTTCAGCGGAAGGATCGCGAGCGGCCCGCTCGGCATGAAGAACTGCTGCGCGATGCCGTTATGGGGTTTCTCGTGCTCGACCGCCGCGACCAGCGCGGTCTGGCAGTAGCCCCAGCCCTCGCGGGTGATCCCGGCGCGTTCGGCCACGCCCGACCGGCGACCGTCTGCCCCGATCAGCAGCTTCGCGGTCAGGGTCTTGCCGGTGGACAGGCTCACCTCGACCCCGCCCGGCACGACCTGCTGCCCTGTTACCTGCGTCTCATGCAGCAGCGTGATCTTGTCGCTCGCCTCCATCGCATCGAGGAAGGCGCGATAGAGGTAGCGGTCCTCCAGCATGTAGCCGACCGGCGCCTGATCCAGCTCGCGCGCGTCGAAATGCAGGAAGAAAGGGCTCGCCCCTTCGCCTGCGTGACCGTCGGCGGCTTTCACTTCCATCATCGGCTGCGCCTGTTCGGCCAGCCCGTCCCAGACGCCAATCGCGCGCAGCAATTTCTGCGACGCGATCGCCAGCGCATAGGCGCGGCCGTCGAACGTGTCGGTCGCGCGCTGGCGCGCAGGCGCGGCGTCGACAAGGGTCACGGAAAGGCCGGCGGAGGCCAGTGCAAGCGCCAAGGCGGGGCCGTTGAGCCCGCCGCCCGCGATGATGACGTCTGAATCGTGTTTCATGGCGCTTACTATGGCGCTGGAAGCGGGATTGTCCATGCGCGGGACTGTCGCTAGCGTGGCGGAAAGAACGAAGGAGGCGGGCATGGAATGGCGGTTGGCAGGGGCTGCGGAACAAGGACGGGCGATTGCCGCCGGTCAGCTCGATCCGGTGGAGCAGACCGAGGCCTATCTGGAGGTGGCTGAAGCCTCGGAGGACATCTATGCGCGTCTCACGCCGCAGCGGGCGCGCGACGAGGCGATGGCCGCGCATCAGCGCGCCAAGCAGGGAACCAGGCGCGGGATGCTCGACGGGGTCGCGCTGTCTTGGAAGGACCTGTTCGACACCGCCGGCGTCGCGACGGAGGCGGGCTCGCGGCTGCTGGCGGGGCGTGTGCCTGCGCGCGATGCCGATGTGCTGATCGAGGCCACGCTGGGCGGTTCGGTCTGTCTGGGCAAGACGCATATGACCGAACTGGCCTTCTCGGGGCTTGGCGTGAACCCGATGACCGCGACGCCGCCGAATATCCATGATCCCGAACTCGCGCCGGGCGGTTCGTCCTCGGGCGCGGCGCTGTCGGTGGCGCGCGGCTTGGCGGCGGCGGCGGTGGGCTCGGACACGGGCGGCTCGGTGCGTATTCCGGCCGCGTGGAACGATATCGTGGGGCTCAAGACGACTCATGGGCGGATCACGACGAAAGGCGTTGTGCCGCTGTGCCGGACCTTCGACACGGTCGGGCCGATCACCCGCAATGTCGAGGATGCCGCCCACGTGCTGGCGCTGCTGGAGCGGCGCGCCGCGCCGGACCTGCGCGAGACGAGCCTCAAGGGAAAACGGCTTCTGGTGCTCGAAGGGCTGCCGTTCGAGGGCACGCGCGAAAAGCCGGTGCAGGGCTTCGAGCGGGCCGTCGAGGCCTTCGCCAAGGCGGGCGCGGTGATCGAGCGGCGGGGCTTGCCGATGGTGCGCCCGGCGATGGACCTTTCCGGTGTTCTCTTCGCTCCCGAAGCCTATGGCGAATGGAAGCACGAAATCGAAGCCGCGCCCGAGAAGATGTTCGCGGCGATCCTCGAGCGGTTCCGCAGCGGGCGCGACGCGCTGGCCTCGGATTATGCGAAAGGCTGGCACGAACTGGCGGGCTATCGCGCCGCCTATCTCGAGGCGACCGCGGAATATGACGCCGTTCTGGTGCCGACCTCGCCGATCCTGCCGCCCGATGTCCGCCGCCTTCTCAGCGACAAGACCTATTTCCAGGAAGAGAACGTGCTCGCGCTGCGCAACACCCGGATCGGCAACGTGCTGGGGCTGTGCGCGCTCAACCTCCCGACGGGCATCCCAAGCTGCGGGATTTCGCTGATGGCGCCGCCGATGACGGAGGATCGGTTGCTGCGTTTGGGCATGGCCGCCGAATCGTCGCTGGCCTGAAAACCACATTTCTTGTGGTCAACCCGCTCTGGAGCTTGTCTTTTTCTGGACGAAACGGCGGAGCTTTTGTAACCTCGTCGGCAATAAGGGGCGACATAGACCCCATTCGATGAGGCACAGATGGACTTTCCCGAGCGGTTTTCGAACCTGCCCGAATACGCATTTCCGCGTTTGCGCGCGCTGCTCGATTCGCACGAACCGGGCGGCGACGTCTTGGCCATGTCCATCGGTGAGCCGCGCCACCCCATGCCCGAGTTCGTCGGCGATGTGATCGCGCAAAGCCTTGGAGAATTTGGGAAATATCCTGCCAATGACGGCACTCCCGAATTGCTGGATGCGATCTCGGACTGGCTGAAGCGGCGCTATTCGGTCGAGATCGGCCCCGAGCGGATCATGGCGCTCAACGGCACCCGCGAGGGGCTCTACAACGCCGCGATGGCGCTTTCGCCCGAACAAAAGCGCGGCAAAACGCCCGTGATCGCGATCCCGAACCCGTTCTATCAGGTCTATGCGGTGGCGGCGGCAGCCGTCGGCGCAGAGCCGGTTTTCGTGCCCGCAGGCGCCGATACCGGGTTTTTGCCTAATTATGCGGCACTTGCGCCCGAGGTGCTGGACCGCATCACCGTGGCCTATCTGTGCTCGCCCTCGAACCCGCAGGGCGCAGTCGCGAGCCGCGATTATCTGGCCGATCTGCTGCATCTGGCCGAGAAGCACGATTTCATCGTCTTCGCCGACGAGTGCTATTCCGAGATCTGGCGCGAGACCCCGCCGCTCGGTGCGGCACAGGTCGCGGCCGAGGAGGGTATCGACCCCGAGCGCGTAGTGATCTTCCATTCGCTCTCGAAGCGGTCGAACCTGCCGGGGCTGCGCTCGGGCTTCCTTGCCGCCGGGCCGCAGAGCATCAAACATATCCGTCGCCTGCGCGCCTATGCCGGTGCGCCGCTGCCGCAGCCGCTGCAGCGCGTGGCCGAGCGGGCTTGGGCGGATGAGGCCCATGTCACGGAAAATCGTCGCCTCTACACCGAGAAATACGAGATCGCGGGACAGATCTTCGACGGCGTCGATGGCTTCCAGCTGCCGCAGGGCGGCTTCTTCCTCTGGCTTCCCGTCGAAGACGGGGAGGCAGCGGCGCTCAAGCTTTGGACAGAGACCGGCATTCGCGTGCTGCCGGGCGCCTATCTCGCGCGCGAGGTGAACGGGGAAAACCCCGGCCAGAAATATATCAGAGTGGCTCTGGTCGCTCCAAAAGCAGAAACGCAGCGCGGGCTGATGCAGCTCCGCGACTGCCTATACGGTTGAGGACGGTAGGTTATGGCATCTTATCAGGTTCGACAGCGCGATCCGCTTTTCGATCAGGACACGCAAGCCGTTCTGGAACGGCGTGGCAAGGAATTGGTGGGGGGGCTGCTGGTCGTCTTCGGCCTGCTCGCCGCGATGATGCTTTTCTCCTATCATCCCGAAGATCCAAGCTGGATGGCAGCCTCGGATGAGCCGGTGCAGAACTGGCTGGGCCGGATCGGTGCCGGGATCGCCTCGCCCTTGTTCGTGATCGTCGGGCACGGCGCGTGGCTGCTGCCCGCGGCGCTGGTGGCCTGGGGCCTGCGCATGATCACCCATCGCGGCGAAGAGCGCCTCGTGTCGCGGATGATCTTCTTCCCGATCGCCGTGGCCGTTGCCGCCGTTTACGCAGCCCTTCTGGTGCCGGGCGACCAATGGGGTCAGGCTTTCGGCCTCGGTGGGCATTTCGGCGACATGATCGCGGGCGCGATGCTGGGGATCGTCCCGATCTCTGGCGTGGTCGGGCTGAAGCTTCTGTCGCTGGTCCTCGCAGCGGCGATGCTGGCCATGGCGACCTTCGTTCTCGGCTTCACCAAGCCCGAGCTGCAAGCAATCACGCGCTTCATGTGGCTGGGCACGGTCGCGATCTATGTCGGCGCGATGAACCTTCTGGGTCGTGGGGCGTCGGCCTCGGTCACGGGGGCTCGCTCGGCCGCAGAGCGGGCGCGTCAACGCCGCGCCGAAGCGGCCGAACGCGCCGCAGAGCTGGCAGCTTGGGAAGAGCAGCAGGCCTACGCCACGCATGACTGGGCGCCCGAGGTCGAAGCGGCCCCGGCGGCACGCCCGTCCTTCCTGTCGCGCATCCGTCGCCCGGTGGAACCCGATTACGATCCCTATGATGCCTCGCCCGAACTGTTCGAGACCGAGCCCTATTGGGACGACCAGCCGCAGCCCGCTGCGCCGTCCGAGGATCGCATCCGCGCCCGGATCAGCCAGGCGGTGCAGAACCGCAAGGCGGCGCCGATCGTGGCCGATTACGCGCCCGAGCCCGAGGCCCCGCTGCATCACGATATTCCCGAGACCTTCGCCGACCCCGAGCCGGAGGCGCCGCGTCCCTCGGCCTCGGTGCTGGCCGCCGTCGCCAAGCGCCTCGCACGCGCGCCGCGTCAGCCGCAGGTCGTGCATCAGGAACCGCCGCTGCGCGCCGAGCCGCCGCTCAAGGCCAAGCCGCGCTTCATGCCGGGCTTCGGCGCGCCTGCCGCTGCCGCCCCCGAGCATGCGCCCGAAATGGCCTATGCCGGTGCCGACGAGCCGCATATGACGGCGGCGGAGCAGGTCGCGCAGGACTATGGCTACGCGGGCGACGACAGCCACGACTGGACCCACCCGGATTACGAAGGCTTCGAGGCCGATCCCCGCGACATGCGCACCGAGCATTTCTACGCCGGCGAGCCGCACTCCTTCGACGAGACGGGCGCTGCGCAATGGATCGAGGAAGACGTGGTGCCGGAAATCCCGGCCTCCGCGCGCGGTCTCGACCGTCAGGTGATCAAGCAGCCCGAGCCGAAGCGCGTCGTGCAGCCTGCGGCGAAACCCGCCGCCCCCTCGCGTCGCGCGATCGAAGAGGCGCAGCCGAAGATGGCTTTCGAGAAGCCGAAAACCGCGCCCTTCGAGATGCCGCCGCTGTCGCTGCTGACCAACCCCACGACGATCCAGCGCCACCAGCTCTCGGATGAGGCGCTGGAGGAGAACGCGCGGATGCTCGAAACCGTGCTCGACGATTACGGCGTGAAGGGCGAGATCGTCTCGGTCCGCCCCGGTCCCGTCGTCACGATGTATGAACTCGAGCCTGCGCCGGGTCTGAAAGCCAGCCGGGTGATCGGTCTGGCCGACGATATCGCCCGCTCGATGTCGGCGCTGTCCGCGCGTGTCTCG
Source organism: Thioclava sp. ISO4 (assembly GCF_058105145.1). Lineage (NCBI taxonomy): Bacteria > Pseudomonadati > Pseudomonadota > Alphaproteobacteria > Rhodobacterales > Paracoccaceae > Thioclava > Thioclava sp. ISO4. The sequence continues at coordinate 333,585 of NZ_CM176571.1, read as the reverse complement.
ACCGTGCCGGGCCGCTCGGTGATCGGCATCGAACTGCCCAACGACCACCGCGAGAAGGTCGTGCTGCGCGAGATCCTCTCGGCGCGCGATTTCGACGACAAGAACATCAAGCTGCCGCTGGCTCTGGGCAAGACCATCGGCGGCGAGCCGATCGTGACCAACCTCGCCAAGATGCCCCACCTGCTGATCGCAGGGACGACCGGCTCGGGTAAGTCGGTGGCGATCAACACGATGATCCTGTCGCTGCTCTACCGTCTGACGCCGGAAGAGTGCCGCCTGATCATGATCGACCCGAAGATGCTCGAACTCTCGGTTTATGACGGCATCCCGCATCTTCTGTCGCCGGTTGTGACCGATCCGAAGAAGGCGGTGGTCGCGCTGAAATGGGTCGTCTCGGAGATGGAAGAGCGCTATCGCAAGATGTCCAAGATGGGCGTGCGCAACATCGAGGGCTACAACGGCCGCGTGAAGGAAAGCCTTGAGAAAGGTGAGATGTTCAAGCGCACCGTGCAGACCGGCTTCGACGAGGAGACCGGCGAGCCGATCTTCGAGACGGATGAATTCCAGCCCGAGCCCTTCCCCTATATCGTCGTCATCGTCGACGAGATGGCCGACCTGATGATGGTCGCAGGGAAAGAGATCGAGGCCTGCATCCAGCGTCTGGCGCAGATGGCGCGGGCCTCGGGTATTCACCTGATCATGGCCACGCAGCGCCCCTCGGTTGATGTCATCACCGGCACGATCAAGGCGAACTTCCCGACCCGGATCTCCTTCCAGGTGACGTCGAAGATCGACAGCCGCACCATTCTGGGCGAGCAGGGCGCCGAGCAGCTTCTGGGCATGGGCGACATGCTCTACATGGCGGGCGGCGGCAAAATCACCCGTTGCCACGGGCCGTTCGTGTCCGACGAGGAAGTCGAAGAAATCGTCAACCACCTCAAGAGCTTCGGTCCGCCGGAATACATGTCGGGCGTGGTCGAAGGCCCCGATGATGACACGGCGAGCGATATCGACGCGGTGCTCGGCCTCAACACCGGCGGCAATACCGGCGGCGAGGATGCGCTCTACGATCAGGCGGTGGGCATCGTGATAAAGGATCGCAAATGCTCGACCTCCTATATCCAGCGCAAGTTGGGCATCGGCTATAACAAGGCCGCGCGCCTCGTGGAGCAGATGGAAGATCAGGGCGTGGTGTCCTCGGCCAACCATGTCGGCAAGCGCGAAATCCTCGTGCCCGAACAGCAATAAAGCGGCCACTGAGCTATGCGACGCGCCCCGGGGGAGACCTCAGGGCGTTTTGCATTTCAGCGGGCGCCGCGTCCGTCCAAATGCTGCCGAACGTCATCCGATACGGGGGCGCTGTTATTGAATGACATCTCCTGTTAGGCGCAAATGCGCTCAAGACGGACCCGCAGCGCGACTGGCGCGTTACGGCGGGACTTCCGCTTTCGCAAGGAGTGCCTAAATCTATGGTCATGAAACAGATCCGCATCCTGCTCGCCGCGATCTTCACGCTGGCGCTCGCCCTTCCGGCCTCGGCCGGGAAAGTCTCGCTGAATGAAATCTCGGCCTATCTGAACGCGCTGACCTCCGCCTCTGCGGATTTCACGCAGGTCAATTCGGACGGGTCGATCTCGACCGGCAAGCTGTTCATCAAGCGCCCCGGCCGGGCGCGCTTCCAATACAATAACGACAAGACGCTGGTGCTGGCCTCAGCCAACCGGGTTGCAGTGTTCGATCCGAAATCGAACCAGCCGCCGGAGCAATATCCGCTGGTGAAGACGCCGCTGAACCTGATCCTGGGACGGAATATCGACCTGAATCGCAACGGCATGGTCGTGGGCTACACGACGGATGGACCGAAGACGATCGTCACCGCGCAGGATCCGGAGCATCCCGAATACGGGAATATTCAGCTGATCTTTACCGACGGGCCGGTCGAGCTGCGCCAGTGGGTGATCACCAACCAGTCGGGCGAGAAGACCACGACGATCCTGAACAACCTGCAGAAGGGCGGCAACTTCGCCACGTCGATGTTCTCCATCGATCAGGCGCTGGCCCAGCGGCGCTGATTGCTCAGCGCCGGCAGGATTGCAGCTGAATCTGATACATCTGCGCGCGGGATGCGACACGGTTGGCGACGGCGAGAAGCCAGGATTTCGACCGGTGTGACCCGCGCGAATAGCCGCCGCGCCCTTCGTGATAGGCCAGATACTGGTTGCGCGCGTCGGCCTTGGAGATGCCGAGCTGCTTCTGCGTGCCGTCCATGTACCAGCCCATGAAGTCGGTCGCGTCGGCGATGCGGTTGCGTCTTGCGCCGAAGCGATGGGTGTCTTCGCGATACTCGTCCCAGGTGCCATCCAGCGCTTGGCTGTAGCCATAGGCGGAGCTCTGGCGGCCCAGCGGGATGATCCCGAGCGCGAAGCGCTGCGGCGTCTTCGCATTGCCGTCGAACTTGCTTTCCTGGTGGATCGTGGCCATCTGCACCGCGACCGGCACGCCCCAGCGGGCCTCCGTCCGGCGCATGGCGTTAAAATATTGCGGGCGTTCTTTGATGATCGCGCAGGCGTCATCAAGATTGCGCGGGGGCTTGGACGGTCCGCCTCCGCAGGCGGCCACCGCAAGCACTACGCCGAGGGCGAGGTATTTCTTCATAGCTGCTCTTCTTTGCTCTGACGGCCTTGTTTTTTGCAAGTCTATGCGTAATTGGCCCGTTCGAAAACCAGGAAACGCACAGGGTCAGCGGACTGTCGCGACGAATCGGACAATCTGTTTCCGGCGGAAATGAGGCGAAAACGTGGACCTGAGCGGTTTCACGATTTAGAATTAAGGTATGAGGATAGATATGCATACCACGCACGCGAAATATCACATCGGCCAAGTGGTGCGACATCGCAACCACCCGTTCCGCGGGGTGGTGTTCGATGTCGATGCGATCTTCTCCAACTCGCAGGAATGGTATGACGCGATTCCCGAGGAGTCGCGCCCGTCCAAGGACCAGCCCTATTACCACCTGCTCGCCGAGAACGACGAGAGCTACTACGTGGCCTATGTGTCCGAGCAGAACCTCGTTGCGGATTTCTCCGGCGAACCGGTGAGCCATCCCGATCTCGAGGATCTCTTCGGCGAATTCGGCAATGGCTCCTACCGGCTGCAATTCCAACTGAACTGAACCGCGCCTTCCATGGTGCGAGGCCGCGGGTCGGGCAGGGGGCCTATCCCGCCTGTCGCATCTCGATCGGGTCTAGCGGCATGCGGAAGGCGAGCAGATTGCGCCCTTCCTCGCGGTGATAGCCCAGATCGGTCGCAAGATCGCGGATCAGGAACCAGCCGAAGCCGCCTTCGGGCAGGCTGGTCGGGTCTGGCCGCTCCGGGTCGCGGTCTTCCAGATCGAGGCAGGCCGGGGGCAGCGCGACCCCGTCGTCGCTGACCGAGCAGGTGAGCCCCTTACCGTCGCGCGCGATGGAGAGAGAGATCGTGCCTTTGCCGCTATCGCCGTAGCCATGCTCGACGATGTTGTTGAGGACTTCCGCGAGAATCAATTCCAGCGGCCCGGCCTCTTCCTCGGTCATCAGACGGATGAAGCGCGCCACGGCGGCCCGCAGCGCGTCGCGCACCGCGATCGGTGTCGCCGCGAAGCTGAGGTTGAAGACCCGCACTTCCGTCTGCTGCGGGTGCGGGCTTGGGCGCGCGGTGCTGGGGGGCGATTTCGGTCTCACACGCTCACGCATATTTCCGGCCCTCCCCCAGCGCGGCTTCGATGTCGGCGTGGATCGGCAGCACCGAATCCATGCGGGTCAGGCGAAAAACCTTCGCGACATTCGGCGTCAGCCCGCAAAGCTCCAGCTGTCGGTTTGGCGCGAGCGATTTCATCACCGCCACCACCGCGCCGAGGCCCGAACTGTCGAGAAACTCCACCTTCGAGAGGTCCAGCAGCACCCGCGCTGCCGGTTGCACGGTTACATCGCGCATTCTTTCCTTGAACCGGATCGCGATGGCAGCGTCCAGCCGCGCCTCGGCCAGATGGACGACGAGCGCGCCTTCCAGCGCTTCGGCAGTGAGGTTCATGTCCGACTCCCACGGTTGATCTGACGGGAAGGCTAGACGGCAATGCTTACCATTCGGTATCCGTGGGACAGAATTTTGGAGGGTATCATGGAAAACGTGGTGATCGTCGGAGCCTCGCGCACGCCGATGGGCGGAATGCAGGGCGTCTTTGCAGCTGTGCCTGCGTCGGAACTGGGCGGGGCTGCCATCAAGGCGGCGATGGACGGCGCGGGCGTCGCGCCTGCGCGGATCGAGGAAGTGCTGATGGGCTGCGTGCTGCCCGCAGGTCAGGGGCAGGCGCCCGCGCGACAGGCAGGCTTCGCGGCAGGCCTCGGCGAAGAGGTGCCCGCGACGACGCTGAACAAGATGTGCGGCTCGGGCATGAAAGCGGCGATGGTGGCCTATGACCAGATCGCGCTCGGCCAGACCGGGGTGATGGTCGCGGGCGGCATGGAGAGCATGACCAACGCGCCCTACATGCTGCCGAAGATGCGCGCAGGGGCGCGGTTGGGCCATGCTCAGGCGCTCGATCACATGTTCCTCGACGGGCTGGAGGATGCCTATGACAAGGGCCGTCTGATGGGCACCTTTGCCGAGGATTGCGCGCAGGCGTTCCAGTTCACCCGCGAAGCGCAGGACGATTACGCGGTGGCCTCGCTGAACCGTGCCGTTGCTGCGGAGAAATCCGGGGCTTTCGCGGGTGAGATCGCGCCGGTGACCGTGAAGACCCGCAAGGGCGAGACGGTGGTTTCCATCGACGAGCAACCGGGCAATGCGCGCCCCGACAAGATCCCGCATCTCAAGCCCGCCTTCCGCAAGGACGGCACGGTGACGGCGGCGAATTCGTCCTCGATCTCGGATGGGGCGGCGGCGCTGGTGCTGGCCTCGGAGGCTGCGGCGAAGGCCGAGGGCCTGCCGATCCGCGCCCGCATTCTGGGCCATGCGAGCCATGCGCAGGCGCCGGCCGATTTCCCGACGGCGCCGGTTCCGGCGGCGGAGAAGCTGCTGAAAAAGCTCGGCTGGACGGTCGATGACGTCGATCTGTGGGAGGTCAACGAGGCCTTCGCGGTCGTGCCGATGGCCTTCATGCACAAATTGGGCATCTCGCATGACAAGGTGAACGTGAATGGCGGCGCCTGTGCGCTTGGCCATCCGATCGGGGCGTCGGGCGCGCGGATCATCGTGACGCTGCTCAATGCGCTGGAAAAGGCCGATCTCAAGCGCGGCGTGGCCGCGATCTGTATCGGTGGGGGCGAGGGCACGGCCATCGCGATCGAACGGGTATGAGCGTGGATTACGACGATCTGGCGAAACGCATCGCCGCGCTGACCGAAGGCGAGACCGACGAGGTCGCGCTGATGGCGACGCTCGCCTGCGAAATCCATCATGCGGATGACCGTTTCGACTGGACCGGGTTCTACCGGGTCACCGAGCCGGAACTGCTGAAGATCGGCCCCTATCAGGGCGGGCATGGCTGTCTCGTGATCCCGTTTTCGCGCGGGGTCTGCGGGGCGGCTGCCCGCGAGGGAGCTACCCAGCTGGTGCCCGATGTCGAGGCCTTCCCCGGCCATATCGCCTGCGCCACCTCCACCCGCTCGGAACTGGTGATCCCGGTCTATGCGCAGCGTGGTATCATCGCGGTGCTCGACATCGACAGCGATCAGCCCGACGCCTTCACCGAAGCGGATGCCGCGGCGCTGGAAGCGATCCTGAAGGACGTGTTCGGCGCGCTCTGACTTGACCGCCGCGCGGGGGCGGTGCATCCCCCGCGCATGAGTTATGTCTATGACCCGCCGCAGGAGGCCCCGCGCATCCTTCATGCCGATCACGAAATCCTCGTGGTCGACAAACAGGCGGGGCTGCTCTCGGTGCCCGGCAAGGGGCCGGACAAGGCCGACTGCCTGATTGCGCGGCTGCGGGGGATTTACCCCGAGGTGCTGCTGGTGCATCGGCTCGATACCGATACTTCGGGCGTGATGGTCTTCGCGCTGACGCCCCATGCGCAGCGCCATCTCGGTCTGCAATTCGAGAAGCGCCAGACGAAGAAAGCCTATCAGGCGCGGCTTTGGGGTGAGCTGGCCGAGAAGGAGGGGCGGGTCGACCTGCCGCTTTGTGTCGACTGGCCGAACCGTCCGCGCCAGCATGTCGATCATGAGAACGGCCGCCCCGCCCAGACCGACTGGCGGGTGATGCGCCATCAGGACGGCACGACGCGGGTGCGGCTGATGCCGATCACGGGGCGCAGCCACCAGCTGCGGGTGCATATGGCCGAGCTTGGCCATCCGATCCTCGGCGATCCGCTTTATGCCGAAGGCCCGGCGCAGGCGTTCGAGCGCCTGATGCTCCATGCCGAGACCCTGCGCTTCCGGCATCCCGATGGCGGGATGCATATGACCTTCACCGCGCCGGTCCAGTTCTGAAACCGATACAATCGCAGGTCTTTTCCCCGCCTGCGCGCGCAGGCATACTCCTGCGAGACTTATTGCGGAGAGCCCGATGCCCAAACCTTTGCGCCTTGGTGTGAATATCGACCACGTGGCCACCGTGCGGAATGCCCGCGGCTCGGCCTATCCCGACCCGCTGCGCGCCGCGCGTCTGGCCGAACAGGCCGGGGCCGACGGGATCACCGCGCATCTGCGCGAAGACCGCCGTCATATCCGCGACGCGGATATCGACGCGTTGCGCAGCGGCATCGACATCCCGCTGAATTTCGAGATGGCCGCGACGCCCGAGATGCAGGAGATCGCGCTGCGCCATCTGCCCCATGCCTGCTGCATCGTGCCGGAAAAGCGCGAAGAGGTGACGACCGAAGGCGGCCTCGACGTCGCGGGCGATCTGTCGCGGCTGACCGATTACGTGGGACCGCTCGTCGAGGCGGGCATCCGCGTGTCGATGTTCATCGGTCACGACCCGGCGCAGATCGAAGCCTCCGCCAAGATCGGCGCGCAGGTGATCGAGCTGCATACCGGCCATTTCTGCGACATGCATTACGCGGGCGATTTCGCCGCGCGCGATGCCGAGCTGGAGGCGCTGAAAGCGGGCGCCGCCTATGCCGACAGCCTCGGGCTGGAGGTTCATGCCGGCCACGGTCTGACCTATGAGACCGTCGAGCCGATCGCCGAGATGAAGCAGATTCGCGAGTTGAACATCGGCCATTTCCTGATCTCCGAGGCGATCTTCGTGGGGCTCGGTCCCGCGATCGTGCATATGCGCAAGCTGATGGATGCGGCGCGGGGCTGAGGCGGCATGATCCTCGGCATCGGCACTGATCTCGCGAATATCGAGCGGATTGAGCGCACGCTCGAGCGCTTCGGCGACCGCTTCCGCAACCGGGTCTTCACCGAGACCGAGCAGCGCAAGGCCGAGCGCCGCAAGGATGTGGCGGGCACCTATGCCAAGCGCTGGGCGGCGAAGGAGGCCTGTTCCAAAGCGCTTGGGACCGGGTTGCGCATGGGCATCGCATGGAAGGATATGGCGGTCACGAATCTGCCAACGGGACAGCCGGTGATGCAGGTCACGGGCTGGGCGGCGGACCGGCTTAAGGAAATGACACCAGAGGGTTACGAGGCCGTCATCCATGTGACGCTGACCGATGACCACCCCTGGGCGCAGGCCTTCGTCGTGATCGAGGCCCGCAAGCTTTCTTGACTTGGGCGCGAGGCCGCGTATTGAGGCCAAGGAATTTTGAGGCAGGGTAAGAGATAATGGCGAAGAACAAGGCCGAGGGCGGTATCCTCGACACGATCAAGACGATTGTCTGGGCACTGGTGATCGCGGGGGTGTTCCGCACGCTGTTCTTCCAGCCCTTCTGGATTCCCTCCGGCTCGATGAAGGACACGCTGCTGATCGGCGACTTCCTCTTCGTGAACAAGATGGCCTATGGCTATTCGCGCTATTCCTGCCCGTTCTCGGCCTGCCCCTTCGATGGGCGCCTGCTGGCCAGCGACCCCGAGCGCGGCGACGTCGTGGTGTTCCGTCACCCGACCAAGAACGTCGATTTCATCAAGCGTCTGATCGGCCTGCCGGGCGACAAGATCCAGATGATCAACGGCGTGCTGCAGATCAACGGCAAGGCCGTCGAGATGAAGCCCGAGCCCGATTTCGAGGAAGTCATGCAACCGCAGGGTCCGCAGGGGCTACTGCCGCGCTGCTCGAACTCGCCGGTGGGCATGGGCGATACCTGCATCAAGAAGCGCTATGCCGAGACGCTGCCCAATGGCGTCACGCATGACATCTTGCAGATCAACAATGACGGCCCCGTGGACAACACGCCCGTCTACACCGTGCCCGAGGGCATGTATTTCTTCATGGGCGACAACCGCGACAACTCCGAAGACAGCCGCTTCCCGCAATCGGTGGGCGGTCTCGGCTTCGTCCCGAAAGAGAACCTGATCGGCCGGGCCGACCGGGTGATGTTCTCCTCGGCGGGTCGCTCGCTGTTCTACTTCTGGACCTGGCGTCCGGATCGGTTCTTCAAGGCGATCAATTGAAGCTAAGCGCGGAGATCAAGGCATTCGAGCAGCGCCTCGGGCATGAGTTCAAACGGCCCGAGCTGCTGGCGCGCGCGCTGACGCATAGCTCGATCTCCACGCCGACCCGGCCCGACAACCAGCGGCTGGAATTTCTGGGCGATCGCGTTTTGGGTCTCGTGATGGCCGAGGCGCTGTTCCTGGGCGATCGCGCCGCTTCCGAGGGCCAGATGGCGCCGCGCTTCAACGCTCTCGTGCGCAAGGAAGCCTGCGCCGATATCGCCCGCAAGATCGACCTCGGTGCGGTGCTCAAGCTCGGCCGGTCCGAGATGATGACCGGCGGGCGGCGCAAGCTCGCCCTGCTGGGCGACGCGATGGAGGCGGTGATCGCCGCGGTCTATCTCGATGGTGGGTTCGACGCGGCGAAGGTGCTGATCCTGCGGCTTTGGGAAGACCGGCTCGACAGTGTCGAGGAAGACGCGCGCGACCCGAAAACCGCGCTGCAGGAATGGGCGCAGGCACGCGGCCTGCCGCCGCCGCGCTACGAGATCATCCATCGCGACGGTCCCGATCACGCCCCCAATTTCACCATCGAGGTGCGTCTGGAAAACGGCGCGCGCGAAACGGCGAAGGCCGGATCGAAGCGTCAGGGCGAGATGACGGCGGCGAAGACGCTGCTGAAACGTCTGGAAGAGGGCGCTGAGGGCTGAGCCAAGGCCCGGATCAGCCGCGCAGCGGCCCGGGCAGCGCCCGACCGCCCCCTCGGGCGGGCGCTTTCGACACCACCGCGCGTGGACAGCTCTTGCGGATTTTGCCCGATCAAGCGCAGACCACGAAGGTATCACGCCCACCCGGCGGTCAGCCGCCACCCTCCGCCACATGACAAGATGACTGGCAACGCGGGCCGTTATAAGCTACGCCGCGCCCCGTATCGCTTCGCGTATCGCCAAAAAGGAACACCCATGACCACACGCGCCGGTTTCGTCGCCCTGATCGGAGAGCCCAATGCGGGCAAATCCACGCTGCTCAACGCGATGGTTGGCGCGAAGGTCTCGATCGTCACCCATAAGGTGCAGACCACCCGCGCCCGCATCCGTGGCGTCGCGATGGAAGGCCAGAGCCAGATCGTCTTCGTCGACACGCCCGGCATCTTCCGCCCGCGCCGTCGTCTGGATCGCGCGATGGTCAACGCGGCTTGGGGCGGGGCGGCCGATGCCGACATGATCGTCCTGCTGGTCGAGGCGCATCGTGGCCTCACCCCGGGTGTTGAGAGCATCCTCGAAGCACTCCGCGAACGCGACGGCTCGCAGCCGGTCGCGCTTGCGATCAACAAGATCGACAAGGTGAAATCCGAGGAGCTTCTGGGCCTGACCGCGAAGCTCAACGAAGCGTTCGAGTTCACCAAGACCTTCATGATCTCCGCAGAGCGCGGCTACGGCGTGCAGGATCTCAAGGAATGGCTTGCGGGTGAGATGCCCGAGGGGCCGTGGCTCTATCCCGAAGACCAGATCGCCGACCTGCCGATGCGCATGATCGCGTCGGAGATCACCCGCGAGAAGCTGACGCTGCGCCTGCATGAAGAACTGCCCTACCAGCTGACCGTCGAGACCGAGAGCTGGGAAGAGCGCAAGGACGGCTCTGCGCGGATCGATCAGGTTATCTATGTCGCGCGCGACGGTCACAAGGGGATCATCCTCGGCAAGGGCGGCGAGACGATCAAGGCGATCTCGAAAGCCGCGCGCGAAGAGCTGATCGAGTTCCTCGACCGGCCCGTGCATCTGTTCCTGCAGGTTAAGGTGCGCCCGAACTGGCTCGAAGAGGCCGAGCGCTATTCCGAGATGGGTCTCGATTTCAAGGACTCGAAGTGATGAGCGAGGCGCGGCTGACCACGGATTTCTGGGTCCGCGCCTATCTCAAGCGGCTGGAGCTGGCGAATATCCCGGCCTATGTCACCGCGCATGGGCAGGCGTCTTCGGGGGCCGTGCTGGTGAAATGCGCGCGGCTCGACGGGACCGCCCAAAGCTACGAGCGGCGCGCCGACCTGATGACCGGCAAAAGCGTATGGATGCTGTTGCATGACGGTCCCGAGGCCGAGGTCGATGCCAGCATCCGCAAGCAACGCAGTTTCGACCCCGACCTTTGGGTCATCGAGATCGAGAGCCGCGACGGGCGCACGATGCTGGACGAGGATGGCCTCAGCGGCTGATCCCGAGACGGTTGAGCCCGCGACCCAAGGTCACGATCACCAGCCCGCCGATCCAGAAGGCCACGAGGAACTTCGCGCACCACAGGCCCAGCCCGCCCCATCCGAGCTTGTCGAGGTTGAGGAAGAAATACGGGTAGAACCCGGTCTCCAGCCCCCGGATCACCGCATAGACCAGATAGACGAGCGGCCAGGCGAGCCAGATCGCCGCGTGGTGGCTCGTCAGCCCGCCTTTAGGCGCGAAGGCCAGCCACCAGACCGGCACGAGGATCGGGGCGGCCGTGTGGTAGAGCAGGTTCGAGACGTAATCGAGCCCGTGCAGCGGCGCGTCACCCGCCAGCAGCAGGTGATAGACCACGCCCACGATCAGGATCCACAGCACCAGCGCCGCGAGGAACGGTTTGGCCAGTGCCCGTTTGCGCCATGCCATCCAGCCGAAGGCGAGGCCCACCAGCGTGTTCGTCCAGATCGTGAAATAGCGAAACATCAGCCACAGGATGCCCAGCGGCACGGCGGCGTGGGGGTGTTCGGCCATGTTGTTGACGAAGCTCGCGCCGAACGCCGCCAATTCGACGAGGGCGATCAGGGCGGCGAAGAGGATCGAGGCGCGTGTCATGGCGATGACGCTAGTGCGGCGCGGGTCGCTCGCGCAACTCACGAAGCTGCTTGCGCCGCAACGTCACGGAAAGGATAGTCGCTGCCATGGACTGGCAAGACCTCGGCACGATCCTCTCGGCACGACCGCATGGCGAAAGCTCGATGATCGTCGAGCTGTTCACCTCGGCGCATGGGCGTCACGCGGGGGTCGTGCGCGGGGGCGCGTCGCGGAAGATGACGGGGATCTTGCAGCCGGGAAACCGGGTCACGGCGACGTGGCGCGCGCGGCTGGAAGATCACCTTGGCAGCTACACGATCGAGCCTTTGCAAAGCCGCGCGGTGATCCTGTCGGACCGGCAGGCGCTGGCCGGGCTGAACGCCGCGACGGCTTTGCTGCGGTTCACGCTGCCCGAACGCGAGGCGCATGACGCGCTGTTTCTGGCCTCCGAGGCGCTGTTCGACGCGATGGCCGAGGGCGGCGATTGGGTGCCGACCTATCTGCGCTGGGAGTTGGGGCTGCTGGAAGAGATGGGCTACGGGCTCGACCTGTCCTCCTGCGCGGTGACCGGGTCGCGCGACGATCTGGCCTATGTCAGCCCGCGTTCGGGGCGTGCGGTGAGCCGTCAGGGCGCCGGGGAATGGGCGCCGCGACTGCTGCCGCTGCCGCTGTGCCTGCTGGGGCAGGGGCCCGCGAGTATGGGCGAGATCGTGCAGGGGCTGCGGCTGACCGGGTTCTTCCTTGGCGAGCGGATGGCGCCGGATCTGGGGGATCGGCCCTTGCCCGAGGCGCGGCAGCGGTTTGTGGATTTGCTGGGGCGGAGTGCGCGCTGACGGAGGGACGCGCCCGAGCCTCAGGGGGGCGCTTTGTTCGGCTCGTGGCTGGGCGCTTTATCTCTCAAGCCCGTAGGTCGGTGGTGCCCGCGATGTCATCGCCAATGCGCCCTCCCGGGGGGGAGGGTCGGGCGCGGCCCGGGGCTGGTCGCCCCGTGCTATAGTTGGAAACCCGCAGTGGTGCTCAAGGCCGCTCGCGATCGTCCAGCAGCAGCGTTAGCAACGCCAGATCCAGCCAGCGCCCGAACTTCTTGCCGACCTGCGGCATCAAGCCGACCTGCGTGAAGCCCAGCCGCTCATGCAGCCGGATCGAGCCCTCATTCGCAGCGTCGATCGCGCCGACCATAACGTGAAACCCGCCCTCTTTGGCACGCGCGATCAGCGCCTCCATCAGCTTCGCGCCCTTGCCGCCCGCGCGGTGGTCGCGATGGACATAGACGGAATGCTCGACGCTCAGGTGATAGCCGTCATGGGGACGGAAGGGGCCGAAGCTCGCATAGCCCACGGCACGCCCGTCTTCCTCCCAGACCAGCACCGGATAGCCCGCCGCCTGCCGATCCGCGATATAGGCGCGGCGGTTCTCGGGGCCGACCTCGATCTCGTTCCAGATCGCGGTCGTGTTGCGCACCGCGTCATTGTAAATCTCGGTGATCGCCTCAGCGTCTTGCGGTCTTGCGTCGCGGATCATCTGCGCCCCTCCAGTCTGTCGCGCCAGATTTGGCCGCGAAACCGGGCGAGCGCAACGCTATTTCTGCACGACGAAATGTCCGGTGCGGCGCACGGCCTCGGCGGCGGATACGAACTCCACGCCCAGATCGCGGGTCGCGGCCGCGTGGCTGAGGTGCATCTTCATCCCGAGCATCGGCTTGATCAACGCGATCTGCTCGTCGAACAGCGCGAGGATCGAGACGATCCAGTTCGGCGCCTTCCGCGTCGGGATCTTGCGGTCGGGGAACTCGGCCTTCAGCACCTTCGCCATCTCGAGGAAGGACATGAAGCTTTCCGCGCAGACATAGCGACGGCCGATGCTCTCGGACCGGTCGAGCGCCGCGACATGGCAGGCGGAGACATCGGCGACATCGACCACCGGAATATCGAATTCCGGCGCCATCGGGTCCTTGCCCGCCATCAGCCGCTCGATCACCGCGACCGACGAGCCGGTATGGCGGTCCATCGGCGTGCCGCAGACGAGGCCGGGATTGATCACGGTCAGCCGCATCTCGTGATGATCCTCGATGAATTCCCACGCCGCTTCCTCGGCGAAAATCTTCGAGCGCGTATAGGGGCTGCAGGTCGGCGCACGCGGGTTCGACCAGTCGACCTCCGTGATCGGGTCGGAGGTCACGCCATGCATCACCGCCTCCATCGAGGAGGTCTGGATTACGCGGGTCACACCGGCGGCCTGCGCCGCAGCCAGCACCCGCTTGGTGCCCTCGACCGCAGGCTGGATCACCTCGGCCTCGTTCTTGGGCTTGCTGAGCGGGAAGGGGGAGGCAGTGTGGATCACGGCATCGACCCCCGCCATCGCCGCGTCCCAGCCCTTATCCGCCATCAGATCGGCCTCGACGAAGCTCAGCCGCTCCAGCGCTTCGGGGCTAAGGTCGCTCAAGGCGGCTTTCACCTCCTCGCCGCGGCTGGCCTTGCGCAGCGTGCCGCGCACGATCTCGCCCTGCGCCAGAAGGTCATAGGCAATGCGTTTGGCGATGAAGCCGGTGATGCCTGTGACCAGAATTGTGCGAGCCATGCGCCCTCCGTTGTGCTGAACCTCGTCGTTCAACTTGCGGGGGCGTTGGGCGGGTGTCAAATCAGAACGGGGCGATGCGAGATTTGCCCGCATCGCCCCGTATTTTTCAGTCTGGTTCCGGCGCCGCGACGCGCGGCGCGGCACTCACCCAAGCAGTCTGCGCGCGATCACCTGCGCCTGAATTTCGGCGGCACCCTCGAAGATGTTCAGGATGCGCGCGTCGCAGAGGATGCGGCTGATCTGGTATTCCAGCGCGAAGCCGTTGCCGCCGTGGATCTGCAGCGCGTTATCCGCCGCCGCCCAAGCCACGCGGGCCCCCAGCAGCTTCGCCATGCCGGCTTCCAGATCGCAACGATGTCCGTGATCCTTTTCCCAGGCCGAGAAATAGGTCAGCTGGCGGGCGATCATCGTCTCCACCGCCATCATCGCGAGCTTCGAGGAGACGCGCGGGAATTCGATCAGAGACTTGCCGAATTGCTTGCGGTCGATCGCGTATTGCATCCCGATCTCCAGAGCCGATTGCGCCACGCCCACGGCGCGGGCGGCGGTCTGGATGCGGGCGGATTCAAACGTCTCCATGAGCTGCTTGAAGCCCTTGCCCTCTTCGCCGCCCAGAAGGTTCTCGCCCTTCACACGGAAATTGTCGAAGCCGAGCTCGTATTCCTTCATGCCGCGATAGCCGAGCACTTCGATCTCGCCGCCGGTCATGCCCTCGGTGGGGAAGGGATTGTCATCGGTGCCCGGCGTCTTCTCCGCCAAGAACATCGACAGGCCCTTGTAGTTGTCGGTCGCGGGATCGGTGCGCGCGAGCAGCGTCATCACATGGGTGCGCTGCGCATGGGTGATCCACGTCTTGTTGCCCGTCACCAGCCAGTCGTCGCCATCCTTGACCGCGCGGGTGCGCAAGGAGCCCAGATCCGAGCCGGTATTCGGTTCGGTGAACACGGCGGTCGAGAGGATCTCACCGGTGGACAGGCCCGGAAGCCATTTCTGCTTCTGCTCTTCGGTGCCACCGCAGATGATCAGCTCGGCGGCGATCTCGGACCGGGTGCCCAAGGAGCCCACACCGATATAGCCGCGCGAAAGCTCCTCGGTCACGACGACCATCGAGGCTTTCGACAGGCCGAGCCCGCCATATTCTTCCGGAATGGTCAGGCCGAAGACGCCCAGTTCGGCCAGTTCCTCGATGATCTCCATCGGGATCAGCTCGTCTTTGAGGTGCCATTCATGCGCATTCGGCTTCACGCGATCTTCGGCGTAGCGGTAGAACTGCTCGCGGATCATTTCGAGGTCTTCGTCGAGACCCGACTGCCCGAAGATCGAGCGGCCCTGAACGTCGCGCATCAGCTCGACCAGACGCATCCGGGCGGCGTTGGAATTGCCCTCGGCGATCAGCTTCGCGGCAGCCTCGGACGGGGTCCAGCTGACGTCCATATCGGCCAGGCGCACCATCTCGCCCTGGTTCATCTGGATGCCGCCCGCGATCTGCGCGAGATATTCACCGAAGCCGATCTGCACGATCAGCTTCTCCATCTCGCCCAGTTTGCCTTCCTCGGCCAGACGCGCGGCCCAGCCGTGCAGCTGCTTGAGCGACTGCTGGTAGGTGGTCAGCCAAGCAAGGCCATGGGCGCGATATTGGTTCGCCTCGAGCGCGGCGCCGGAAATGCGGCCGTCTTTCTCGGTCGCAGCGCGCAGGCTCGCGGTCGCGTCGGAGACCAGCGTCTCCAGTTCGGGCAAGCTCGCCTCCGCAAGGCCCATCAGGTCGTCCAGAATGATCGTCGTCGGCATATCGGCCCCGTCATGTGCCATGAGTCGGCTCCTTATTCTGCAGTTGCAGCCTGTCTAGTTACTTCGCAACCGCAGCGCAATAAAAATTCGCCAGTAGCGACGATTGCGACGGATAATGTCGCAGTGGTTGTCGGCGCGGTCGGATATCCGCCTGATTTCACGTCGCTTCACGGCTGCATCCCGCCGCGTAACCCGCTAGAAGCGACGCGGGACACAGAAGGGAACGCGCATGTTCGGGATGGAAGTTTGGCAAATATTCGCGGCGCTTGGCGTCACGCTTTTCGCAGGTTTCGTGAAAGGCGCGGTCGGTTTCGCGATGCCGATGATCATGCTCTCGAGCTTCGCGTCCTTCCTGCCGCCGCATCAGGCGCTGGCGCTTTTGATCCTGCCGACGCTGGTGACCAACGTGATGCAGGCCTTCCGTCAGGGTGTCGGCGCGGCGGTGGGCTCGATCAAGAATTACCGGTTGTTCATCGCGATGATCATCGTCTTCATCCCGATCAGCGCGACCCTCGTCGACGTGATCCCGCAGCCGGTGATGTATGCGCTTTTGGGCGGGCCGATCGTCGCCTTCTCGATCTGGCAGATCTCGGGACGGCAGATCCCGATGCCCACGCGCCACCGGGCGGTGACCGAGACGGGGCTGGGCATCGTCGCGGGGCTCTATGGCGGGATTTCCGGGATCTGGGGGCCGCCGCTGATCATCTACCTGATCTCGATCGACGCGCCGAAACAGGAGGCCGTGCGCATCCTTGGCGTCGTCTTCCTCACCGGCGCGATCATCCTCACCGGCTCGCATCTGGTCTCGGGCGTGCTGAACGCGCAGACGATCCCGCTGTCGCTTCTGATGATCCTGCCCGCGCTGGCAGGGATGAAGCTGGGCTTCAAGGCGCAGGACCGGCTCGACCCGGTGCGATTCCGGTGGTGGACACTGATCCTGCTGGGCGTGGCCGGGCTGAACCTGCTGCGCCGTGCGCTGATGGGTTAAGCCACGAAGGGGCGCAGCCCCTGACGGCGGGCGGAGGCCAGCGTCTTCGCCTCATAGCCCGAGACGATCTTGCGTACCGGCTTGCGATGGAGCGGCACCCCGCCTTCGCGCACCAGCCCCGCAAAGGCCGTGGTCGCCGCCAGAAGCGGTTGCCGGGCGAGCCGCCCGATATGCAGGCTCTCCAGCTTGCAGCCATCCGCCATCAGCAGGTGGTGGCCGCCCAAGAGCAGCCCGTGCCATTCGAGCACGCCGGGGCAATCGGGTTGCAGCGCGGCGCAGCCATCGGCCAGCGAGCGCGCCTCGATCAGCACCTCGTCCTCGCCGAAGATGAAATCCACCGACGGCCCGCTGAGCGCCACGCGGTGCTGCGGCATGACCCACAGATCCTGCCGCGCCGAGAAGACCGGCGCACAGAGTTTCACCGGCCGCAGATGCCCGATCGCAGGCAGGCTGACCCGCCCCGACCAGAGTACCGGCTGCGGCCCGGCATCAACGGTCTCGACCAGATCACCCGCGCGCAGCCGCGCCGCCGGCACTACGCCCTCCGGCGTCTGGATCGGGGTCGCGGGGGCGAAACAGCCCGCCGGTCCCATCGGTTGCAGATGATCTCCAAGCGCCAGCCAATCGACGCGCGGCCCGATCCGCGCGGGCCCCGCCGGATCGATCAGGGCCGCGGCCTCGTCACGCGTCAGCGGCAGCGGCGACACGCCCGCCTGCTGCCGGATCGTGCGCTGGTCGAGCGCCTCCAGCGTCAGCAGGCTCTCGCGCCCCGGCCCGTCCCAGCGCCATGTGAGCCGCATCCGCCCGCCCGTCAGTCGCTCCTGCGTGGCGTCGATCGAGATCGCATGGACCGCCGAGCCGCGCCGCTGCGCCAGCACGATGCGCCCGTCGACATCGAGATTGAGCGAGAGGAAATTCCGCCAGCCTTCGCGCTGATGCAGATGGATCAGCGGCAGGGGCGATTGCTCGCCGCGCATCAGGGTGAATTCCAGCATCAGGCTGCCGCGTGCGAGCAGCTCCGGCAATCTGCGCTCGTCGAACCTGACCGCGCCGCGATGTGCGATCTGCGCACCTATCCAGCCCTGTTGCGCCCTCATCCGCGACGCTCCGAATGCTGCTTTGATCCCATGCCTGTCTCCGCGCCCGGGGAAGCCGACACGGAAAACGCACGCCGCCTGAATAGGCCGCGCGTGGGTCTGTTGCGTCTGACTCCGGGCTTTGCCCTGCTCGATATGCCCGATTTCGGGCTTTTGCTTTTGACATATCATGACACCGCGACCTGCCTTTGGGTAGCCCCTGTCTCCGCGTCACTTGCGCCCGGTGTCGAGCCTGCAACAGCCATTGCCCCGAGGGCTTCGTCGCTCTAAGCCTGTAGCGCTGAAAAGGAGTGCCCATGACGACCGATCCCATCCGCCTGAGCGCCGATCTGATCCGCTGCCCCTCGGTGACCCCGGAGGAGGGCGGCGCGCTGGTCTTGCTGGAAGGCCTGCTGAGCGGGGCAGGCTTCACCTGCACCCGCGTCGATCGCAATGGTACGCCGAACCTTTATGCGCGCTGGGGCGCGAAGGGGGCGGCGAAAAGCTTCGGCTTCAACGGGCACACGGATGTCGTACCGGTGGGCGATGCCGCTGCCTGGACGCATGATCCCTTCGGCGCCGAGATCGTCGATGGCGTCATGTGGGGGCGCGGCGCGACCGACATGAAGACCGCCGTTGCGGCCTTTGCCGCGGCAGCGGTGGATTTCGTGACCGAGACGCCGCCCGACGGCGCGGTGATCCTCGCCATCACCGGCGACGAGGAAGGGCCGGGCCGCGACGGCACGCGGGCGCTTCTGGATTGGATGAAGGCCGAGGGCGAGGCGATGTCGGTCTGCCTCGTCGGCGAGCCGACCTGCCCGAACGAGATGGGCGAGATGATGAAGATCGGGCGGCGTGGCTCGCTCAGCTTCTATATCGAGGCCGAGGGCGTGCAGGGCCATGCCGCCTATCCGCATCGGGCGAAGAACCCGCTGCATGCGCTGGTCGATCTGCTGGGCCGGATGACCGCAGAGCCGCTCGATCACGGCACCGATCATTTCCAGCCGTCGAGCCTGCAGATCACCACCATCGATTGCGGCAACCCGGCCAATAACGTGATCCCGGCCAAGGCGCGCGCGACCGTGAATATCCGCTTCAACGACGCCCATACCGGTGAGGGGCTGATCGCCTGGGCCGAGGCGATGGCCGCCGAGATCTCCGCCGAGACTGGCATCCGTATCGCGCTCAATCCCGACATCTCCGGCGAGAGCTTCGTCACGCCGCCCGGGCCCTTCGTCGATCTCGTCGCGAAATCGGTCGAGGCGGAAACGGGCCGCGCGCCGGAGCTGTCCACCTCGGGCGGCACCTCGGATGCGCGCTTCGTGAAGGATCATTGCCCGGTCGTGGAATTCGGCCTCGTCGGCGCGACGATGCATCAGGTCGACGAACGTGTGCCGCTCGATCAGATCGAAGCCCTCACGCGCGTCTATGCCCGCATATTGAGAGACTATTTCGCATGATCAAGATCGAGCCGGTCACCGATTACACGCCCTGCCACGCGCTGCGCCGGGCGGTGTTCATCGAAGAACAGGGCATCCCGGAGCCCGAGGAATGGGACGATCTCGACGATCAGGCGGTCCATCTGCTTGCCAGCGAGGAGGGCACGCCGCTCGGCACAGCGCGGCTGATCCGCAAGGGTGAGACCGGCAAGATCGGCCGCATCTGCGTGGCGAAATCCGCGCGTGGCACCGGGCTTGGCGCGGCGCTGGTGCGCGACGCCTGCGAACGGTTTGCTGAGATGGGTTGCACCCGCGCCTATCTCTCGGCCCAGAGCTACGCGATCCCGTTCTACGAAAAGCTCGGCTTCGTGCCCTACGGCGCGGATTACGACGACGCGGGCATCCCGCATCGCGATATGGAAAAGCCGCTTTAGCTTCCTCTTGGCGAAAATATCTCGGGGGGTGAGCCGGGGTCGGCGGCCTTCCGGTGGAAGGACGCCCCGGCGAACGCCCGAAGCGCAAGCGCAGGGCTCGACACCCACGAATAGCGCAACACTCTTTGAGTGACGCCCCTCACGCCCCATGTTAGGCAAACCCATGAGCAAACCCGCCCCCATCCCCTCGCGCCAGCAAATCCTCGACTGGCTGAACGACAACCCCGACCAAGGGGCCAAGCGCGACATCGCGCGGGCTTTCGGTGTGAAGGGGCAGGCGAAGATCGAGCTGAAGCGCATTCTCAAGGACATGGCCGAGGAAGGCCTGATCGAGAAGCGCCGCCGCAATTTCCGTGATCCCAACGTGCTGCCGCCGGTGTCCGTGCTGCGCGTGATGCGCGAGGACAGTCAGGGCGACCAATGGGCCGAGCCTGCGGAATGGACTGGCGAGGGGCCTGCGCCTTTGGTGCTCTTCGTTCCGAAGGACGGCGATCCCACGCTGGCCGAGGGCGACCGCATCCTCGGCCGCCTGACCCCGGTCGACGACGAGGATTACAGCTACGAGGCGCGGCTGATCCGCAAGATCGGGCAGGCCTCGCATCGCATCGTCGGCATCTTCCGCAAGAATGCCGAGGGCGGACGGATCATGCCGATCGACAAGGGGGTCGGCAACGAATGGCAAGTGCCGACGGCGGTCACGCAGGGCGCCAAGGATGGCGAGCTGGTCGAGGCCGAACAGACCGGGCCGCGCGGGCGCATGGGCCTGCCCAAGGCGCGCGTCATCGAGGTGCTGGGCGATCCGTCCGCGCCGAAGGCGGTCTCGCTGATCGCGATCCACCAGCATGGTATCCCCGACGATTTCCCCGATGCGGTCGTGGCCGAGGCCGATGCCGCAGAGCCCGCGCCTCTGGGTGATCGCGAAGACCTGCGCAAGCTGTCTTTCGTCACCATCGACCCGGCGGATGCGCGCGACCGCGACGATGCGGTGCTGGTGATCCGCGACGACGATCCGAAGAACGAGGGCGGCTTCCTGATCTGGGTCGCGATCGCCGATGTGGCGCATTACGTCACGCCGGGCTCCGAGCTGGACCGCGAGGCCCGCAAGCGCGGCAACTCCACCTATTTCCCCGACCGCGTCGTGCCGATGCTGCCGGATCGTCTGTCGGGCGACCTGTGCTCGCTGCACGAGAACGTGGACCGCGCGGTATTGGCGGTGCGGATGAAGATCGACGCGCAGGGGCGTAAGGTTAGCCACCGCTTCACGCGCGGCATGATCCGTTCGGTCGGCTCGCTCGAATACGGGCAGGTGCAATCGGCGCGTGACGGCAACCCGGATGAGAAGACCGAGGATATGGTCGAGGAGATCATCGACCCGATCTACGAGGCTTACGAGGCGCTCAAACATGCCCGCGCGATCCGTCAGCCGCTGGAACTGGACCTGCCCGAGCGGCAGATCGTGATCGGCGACGATGGCCATGTCGCCTCGATCCGGTTCAAGGAACGGCTCGATGCGCATAAGCTGATCGAGGAGTTCATGGTGCTGGCCAATGTGGCCGCCGCCGAGGAACTGGAGAAGCTGCGCCGTCCGCTGCTCTATCGTGTCCACGAAGAACCCAGCCTCGAGAAGATCGAGAGCCTGCGCGAAGTGGCGCAGGCGTCGGGCTTCACGCTGGCGAAGGGGCAGGTGCTGCAGACCGCGCATCTGAACAACCTGCTGAGCCAGTCCGAGGGCTCCGAGTTCGACGAGCTGATCAACATCTCGACGCTGCGCTCGATGACACAGGCCTATTATGCGCCGACGAATTACGGGCATTTCGGCCTCGCGCTGCGCTCCTACGCGCATTTCACCTCGCCGATCCGGCGCTATTCCGACCTGATCGTGCACCGCGCGCTGATCCTCGGGCATGGCTGGGGCAAGGATGGGCTGAGCGCGTGGGATATCGAGAATCTCGACGAGACCGCTAAGCAGATTTCCGACACCGAGCGCCGCTCGATGGTGGCCGAACGCGACACGACCGACCGCTATCTGGCGGCTTACCTGTCGGATCGCGTGGGCAGCGAGTTCACCGGCCGCATCTCGGGCGTGCAGAAATTCGGCGCGTTCGTGAAGCTCGACGAGACCGGCGCGGACGGGCTGATCCCGATCCGCGAGATCGGGCGCGAATTCTTCCATTTCGACCGCGAGGCGCAGGAGCTGGTCGGCTCGGATACCGGCATGGTCATCACCATCGGGCAGCGTGTCCGGGTGCGGCTGTCCGAGGCCGTGCCGATCACCGGCGGGCTGATGCTGGAGCTGCTGGAAGTCGAAGGGCAGGGGATGCCCTCGGGCGACGGCAAGCGCCGCAAGGGCCGCCGCCCCGGCACGCGTCCGCCGCGCAAGGGGCCCGGCAAGGGGCCGCGCAAACCGGCCCGCGACGCCGCCAAGAAGAAGGCGGTCGCGCGCAAGGTGAAACGCACGCGCAAGAGCTGAGGCTTACAGCATCCACTCGATCGGCAGGCGCTGCGCGATCCACAGGAAGATGCGGTGCGAGAAGGGCACGCCCGGCTCGCGCTTGCGCACGCCATGCCCGGGCCGCGACCAGCGCAATTGCTGCGCGCGGGTGAGGCGCAGCCGCCATGCGCGGGCGGGGATGAATTCCTTGAAGGCCTCGGAGATTTCCGTCGCGATCTCGGGCGCGTCGATCACGATGCCCAGCTCGGTATTCAGGCGCATCGAGCGCGGATCGAAGTTGAACGAGCCGATGAAGACCCGCGCGCGATCTACCGCGAAAACCTTGGCGTGCAGCTTGTTGCGCGAGAAGGGCGAGGTGCCGCGAATGTCGGAGCCCAGCAGCCGCTCGCGGCGGTTGCGCTCGCTCGGGCGGCGCTCTTCGGCATCGGCGGCGTATTCGTAAAGCTCGATGCCCGCACGCAACAGCCCCTTGCGGCGATGCGCGTAGCCGGAATGGACCAGCGCCACATCGGTCGCGGCATAGGAATTCGTCAGCACCTTGATGGTCGCCCCCGATTGCGCGATCCGCTTGAGATACCGCACCCCCGTCCGCGTCGGGACGAGGTAGGGCGTGACGAGAACCAGTTCCTCCAGCGGTTGCCCCAAGGCGCGCACCAGATATTGCCAGAGCAGTTTGCGCCCCTGCAAAAGCCCGTGGATTTTCGACGGGTGGTCGTAGATCAACTGCGCCTCGGCGAAGATCACCCGCGCCTTGCCCGACAGCAGTCGCGACAGCCGGTCGGGATGCTGAAGGTCGTCGGCATAGCGCTTCGCCTCCGGCGCCGAAAGGCGGAGCTCTTCGGTCTTGATGATGGTCTCGGCCTCTTTCGCCTCGCAGCTGCCCAACATCTTTTCCGCAGGGATTGCGGGGGGCGCGTTCCAGTACAGATCGAACTGCTTGCCGATCTGCGCGAGAACCGGACCCGCGACGGCGACGTCGAGATCCATGTAGAGCCCGCTCTCGGAGAGGCTGTTGAAATAATCGTCGCCGATATTGCGCCCGCCGAGGATCGCCATGCGGCCATCCGCTATCATCGCCTTGTTGTGCATCCGGCGGTTCAGGCGGCGGAAATCGGACAGGTAGCCAAGAAAGCGCGCGGTCCGGATCGGGAAGGGGTTGAACAGGCGCACGTCGACATTGGGCAACTGATCGAGCGCAGCCAGCGTGCGGTCCATTCCCGCCGTGCCGTTATCGTCGATCAGCAGACGGATATGGACCCCGCGCTTGGCCGCCTCGCGCAGAGCGCCCAGCATGATCGCGCCCGCCGTGTCGTTCTGCCAGATGTAGTATTGCAGATCGAGCGAGACCTCCGCCGCGTCGATCAGTTCCAGCCGCGCCGCCAGCGCGTCGAGCGGATCGGCAAGCAGCTGGACCGCGCTCTTTGTCTCAATTCCCGCGAGTCGGTCCTGCAGCGCGGTCGCGAAGCGCCCGGTTTCGGGGGCGAGCTGCATATGGGACTTGGGGAACGGACCCTTGGGGCGCCGATGCGACAGCCTTGCGACGATCAGCGTCAGACCGGCCAGCGCGATGAGGCCGGCGATCAGGGCGAAGCCCAGAATATGAAGCAGTTCCCGTTCCATGGCTGGCATCATGTAGGCGGTTCAAGGGTTTAGGAAAGTGGGCTTCGCGCATGAAAAAGGCCGACGTGATCGCCGGCCCTTCCAAATTTTCGTGTTCCGGTCTCCGCGGATCACCCGATCGCGGCGGCTTTCACGTCGTCGTCGATGTAGGGCACGTATTGCGCGAAGTTGTCCGAGAACATCTCCACCAGTTTCTGCGCCTGCGCGTCATAGGCCGCCGCGTCGTCCCAGGTGCGGCGCGGGTCCAGAAGCACGTCCGAAACATTCGGGACCGAGACCGGAACCTCGAAGCCGAAGTTGGGATCCTTGCGGAACTGCACGTCATGCAGCGAGCCGTCGAGCGCAGCTTTCAGCAGTGCACGGGTCGCGCGGATCGGCATCCGCGAGCCGGTTCCGAAGGCGCCGCCGGTCCAGCCGGTGTTGACCAGCCAGCACGACGCGCCGGTGTCGCGGATCTTTTCCTGCAGCAGCTTTCCATAGACCTCGGGGCGACGCGGCATGAAGGGCGCGCCGAAGCAGGTCGAGAAGGTCGGGAGCGGCTCGACCACGCCGACCTCGGTGCCCGGGGTCTTCGAGGTGAAGCCCGACAGGAAGTGATACATCGCCTGCGCCGGGGTGAGCCGCGCGATGGGCGGCAGGACACCGAAAGCGTCGCAGGTCAGCATGATCACGTTCTTGGGCTGGCCCGCCATCGCGGTATCCGAGGCGTTCGGAATGTAATGCAGCGGATAGGCGCAGCGCATGTTGTCGGTGATCGAGTTGTCGTTGAAGTCCAGCTCCAGCGTCTCCTCGTCGAACACCATGTTCTCGACCACGGTGCCGAACATCGAGCAGGTGTTGTAGATCTCCGGCTCGGCTTCTTTCGACAGGTTGATCGTCTTCGCGTAGCAGCCGCCTTCGAAGTTGAAGATGCCGTTATGCGACCAGCCATGCTCGTCATCGCCCACGAGGATGCGCGAGGGATCGGCCGAGAGCGTCGTCTTGCCAGTGCCCGAAAGGCCGAAGAAGACCGCCGCGTCATCGGGGTCGTCGATCGCGTGGTTGGCCGAGCAGTGCATCGCCATGATGCCTTCGCCGGGCAGGATGTAGTTGAGAAGGGTGAAGACGCCCTTCTTGTTCTCACCCGCATAGGCGGTGTTGCCGATCAGGATCGTCTTCTTCTCGAAGTTCAGCGCGATCACGGTTTCCGAGCGGCAGCCGTGCTTCTCGGGATCGGCCTTGAAGCTCGGGCAGTTGATGATCGTCCATTCCGGGTTGAACGTGTCGAGCTCCTCACGCTCGGGGCGGCGCAGCATGGTGCGCAGGAACAGCCCGTGCCAGGCCATTTCCGCCACGAGGCGCACGTCGAGTCGATGCTCGGGATCGGCGCCGCCGAAGAGGTCCTCGACGAAGTAATCCTTGCCCTTCATATGCTCCAGCATGTCGGCATGGAGGCGGTCGAAGGCTTCGGGCTCCATCGGGGAGTTGTTCTCCCACCAGATGCTGTCTTCGACCGAGGCGGTGCGCACGACGAACTTGTCTTTGGGCGACCGGCCCGTGTGTTTCCCGGTGGTGCAGTAGAAGGCGCCACCCTTGCCGAGCGTACCTTCGTCGCGCTTGATCGCTTCTTGGATCAGCGCCGGTTCCAGCAGGTTGTAATAGACATTCGCGAGACCTTTGATCCCTTGATCTTCCAGTCGTTTCGCGGGGTTAACGCGTCCAATGTCCATCTGATGCTCCCGATGCCGTCGCGCGGCGTTACAGGGTTATTCCCGGCGCCTCGGGGCCTCGAAGCGCCGATCCGAGCAACAATGTTACCCGGATGGATCGCCTATAGCATGACAATTTTGCGAAGGAACAGAATGGATAGGGGGAGTTAGCGCAACCATTTCTAGGTTTAGCGCAATCACGGCGAAATGTCGCGGAAAGGTGAGGCAAATTAGTCAAAGGTTCGGAAATTCTGGCTCTGATGATTCGCGAAACCTTGGTGATTCGCAGCTTTTTGTTGATTTGAAGGCAACGAACGCGGAATATGCGTGTAATAACTATAAAGTAGCAGTGAAGGGATATTCCGACATGTCGAGAATCGCGCTGGTCGACGACGACCGCAATATTCTGACCTCTGTCTCGATGACGCTCGAGGCCGAAGGTTACGATGTCGAAACGTATAACGATGGACAGGCTGCATTCGACGCGTTCACCAAGCGCCTCCCGGACATGGCGGTTCTCGATATAAAGATGCCGCGGATGGACGGCATGGAGCTGCTGCAGAGACTTCGCCAGAAGACCGCGATCCCGGTGATCTTCCTGACTTCCAAAGACGACGAAATCGACGAGGTTCTCGGTCTGCGCATGGGCGCGGACGACTACGTCAAGAAGCCGTTCTCGCAGCGTCTTCTGGTCGAACGCATCCGCGCGCTGCTGCGCCGGCAGGAAGCGATCTCGACCGGCGAGGTCGCCTCGACCGAAGACACCAAGGTCATGGTGCGCGGCTCGCTGGAGATGGATCCGCTGCGCCACGCAGTGACCTGGAAGAGCAAGGACGTCACGCTGACCGTGACCGAATTCCTGCTGCTTCAGGCACTCGCTCAGCGGCCCGGTTTCGTGAAATCCCGCGATCAGCTGATGGACGTGGCTTACGACGATCAGGTCTATGTCGACGACCGCACGATCGACAGCCACATCAAGCGCCTGCGCAAGAAGATGCGCAGCGTCGATGATGATTTCACGGCGATCGAGACACTCTACGGCATCGGATACCGGTATAACGAAGAGTGATGCTACGTTGATGAGTATTGCCGGGAAGATCGGATTGGCTCGAAAGCGCTCCTCAAACTTCGCCCGTCACGCGCCGGAAACGGAAGTCGTGCTCGGCGAGGATTGGGTCGGCCCGGCCGATATCGTCGACGACGATCTGCGCAAGGGTCGGGCGCGGCGGTCGATGTTCTCGCTCAACCGCTCGCCGCTGGCGCGCAAGATCATCACCTTCAACCTGTTGGCGATGATCGTGCTGGTGACCGGCGTGCTCTATCTCAACCCGTTTCGCGACAGCCTCGTGCTGCAGCGCGAAAGCGGGCTGGTGAACGAGGCGCAGCTGGCCGCCGACGTGTTCGAGGCGCAGCTTCCGGCGGGGGCTCCGGTTAATCTGGCGGCGGGAGACGGGCTCGACCCGCTCGCGACGATCCGCGGGATGGAGCTGCCCGAGGGCGCCGATCTCTACCTGTTCGATCCCAGTGCGGCGCTGCTTGGCACCACTACCACGGGCGACCGCGCGCCGGTCGAAGAGGTCGACGGGCTCAATTTCGACAAACGCTCCACCGTGCTCAGCGATTTTCTCGGTCAGATCTGGGACTCGGTCGCGGGTCTGTTCGAGCGCGGTGGCGGCACCGCCGCCAATAGCGCACTCGACATGGTGCGCGATCTGGTGCCCTCGGCGTTGGATGGCCGCACCAAGATCGCGTCGCAGAAGAACGCCGCCGGCGAGACCATCTTCGCCGTCGCCACGCCGATCCGGCAGGGCGATCGCGTCGTAGGCGTAGTCGGGCTGATCTCCGTCGCGGGGCAGATCGACGCGCTGGTCCGCGTCGAGCGCGAGCAGGTGCTGCAGATGTTCGTGATCGCGATCATCGTCTCGATCGGGCTGTCGCTGGTGCTGGCCTCGACCATCGCCAACCCGCTTTCCGATCTTGCCGCCGCTGCCGAAATCGGGCGCGACAAGAACGCGCGCAAAATGGCACCCGCCCGGGTGCGCATCCCCGACCTGACCGCGCGACCTGACGAGATCGGGCGGCTGTCGGGCGCGATGCGCGGCATGGTCGGCGCGCTTTACGAACGCATCGACGCGAACGAACAGTTCGCCGCCGACGTTGCCCATGAGATCAAGAACCCGCTGGCCAGTCTGCGCTCTGCCGTAGCCTCGCTGCATATGGTCAAGAAAGACGAACAGCGCACCCGTCTTCTCGAGGTCATCGATCACGACGTGCGCAGATTGGATCGTCTGGTGAGTGACATTTCCAATGCATCGCGGCTCGATTCCGAGCTGGTGAAAGAAGAGGAAGAGCAGTTCGACCTGATCAAGATGGTGTCGAATCTCAGCGAATTCCTCGGGCAGCAGGCGCGCGAGAAGGGCGTCGATTTCATCACAGACCTGCCGTCGCAATCCGTGGTCATCTCGGGGCTGGAAGCGCGTCTGGCGCAGGTCTTCGTCAACCTGATCACCAACGCGACCTCGTTCTGCGAAGAGGGCGACGCGGTGCGGGTCTGGGCGCGCCAGCGCGACAATCGCGTGCTGGTCGTGGTCGAGGATACCGGGCCGGGCATTCCCGAAGAGGCGCTGACCAAGGTCTTCAAGCGGTTCTATTCGGAACGCCCCGAGGGGCAGTTCGGCGATCACTCGGGTCTCGGCCTCGCGATCTCCAAGCAGATCGTCGAAGCCCATGGCGGCGTGATCTGGGCCGAGAATATCCGCCCCACCGATGCCGACCGGACCTCCGATCCTCTGGGCGCGCGTTTCGTCGTGGGCCTGCCGGTCAGCTGAATGACCGGGTCGGACGACCTCTCGACCAATCTCCATGCCAGTGCCGTCGCGCTCGACCCCGAGCGCGGCGTTCTCATTCGTGGCGCCTCGGGCAGCGGCAAATCGCTTCTCGCGTTGCGGTTGATGGCGCTGGGGGCGTCACTCGTCGCCGATGATCGGGTCGATCTGCGCGCCGAAGGCGGGGCGCTGATTGCAAGCGCACCGGAGGCGATCGCGGGCCGGATCGAGGCGCGCGGAGTGGGTATCCTGCGCGCCGATCACCTGTCGCAAGCCCGCATCACTTTGCTGGTCGATCTCGATCGGGAAGAGGTCGAACGCTTGCCAACCTGTCGAAAAGACATGGTGTTGGGGGTCAATCTGCCCCTTGTGCTGCGCGTGCAGCATGGTCATCTTGATGTGGCAATCTTGCAATGGCTGAAAGGGGGCCGATGGGCGTGACGCGATCCGATCCGGTATGGGCACAGGCTGGCCAGCGCGTCGTGCTGGTGACCGGCCCGTCAGGTGCGGGCCGCACGACCGCAATCGGCGCTTTGGAGGATCTGGGCTACGAGCCGATCGTCAACCTGCCGCTGAGTCTCGTGCCGCGCCTTCTCAAGGGCCATCTGACCGGCCCCGTCGCGCTTGGCGTCGATGTACGCGGGCGCGATTTCTCGGCCGCGGCGCTGATCGAACTGGTCGATATGCTGACCAAGCGCCCGGATCTGCATCTCGACCTGCTCTATCTTGATGCGCGCCCCGATGTGCTCGAACGGCGCTACTCCGAGACCCGCCGTCGCCATCCGCTATCGCCCGAGGAAGACCCCGGCGCAGGCATCGCGCAGGAGATGGACCTGCTCTCGCCGATCCGGATGCGCGCCGATGTCCTGATCGACAGCTCCGAGATGAGCCCGCATGATCTTCGCGCCGAGGTCGGGCGCTTCTTCGACACGGGCCGCACCGAGGCGCTCTCGGTCACGGTGAATTCCTTCAGCTACAAGCGCGGGGTGCAGCGCGGGCTCGATCTGATGTTTGATTGCCGCTTCCTCGCCAATCCCCATTGGGAGCCGGAGCTGCGCGCGCTTGACGGTCGCGACGCGGCGGTCGCGGATTATGTCGCCGCCGATCCGCGCTTTGCGGAGTTCCACCAGCGCGTCCACGATCTGCTGTTGTTCCTGCTTCCCGCCTATGTCGCGGAGGGCAAGGCCTACCTCTCGGTCGGCTTCGGGTGTACCGGGGGGCAACACCGCTCGGTCGCAATGACCGAGAGCATCGCCAAAGCGCTTGCGGAAGCAGGGTGGCGCGTGTCTAAACGTCATAGGGAATTGGAGCGTCTCGGCCATGCCGAGAACGAAGAAACGAAGGTGAGGTCGGGCGCGTGATCGGTATCGTGATCGTGGCACATGGTGGTCTGGCGCGCGAATATCTCGCCGCTATAGAGCATGTCGTGGGCCCGCAGCGCGGCATTCGTGCCATCACGATCGAGGACGATCACGACCGCGCGGGCAAGCAGGCGGAGATTCGCGCCGCCGCCGATGCGGTCGATGACGGCACAGGTGTCGTGGTTGTGACCGACATGTTCGGCGGCTCTCCGTCCAACCTGTCTCTGATGGCCTGCGAGGCGCGAGACCGCGAAATCATCTACGGTGCGAACCTGCCGCTGCTGATCAAGCTGGCGAAATCGCGCAGCCTCGCGGTCCATGCCGCGGTCGAGGCCGCGCTCGATGCGGGACGAAAATATATCAATAGTTACAATGCCCAAGCGGGAGTGGTGAAATGTCCGTGACCCGCGAGTTGGAGATCGTGAACGAGAAGGGCCTGCATGCCCGCGCCTCCGCCCGTTTCGTCGAGGTTGTCGAGGATCACGACGCCCGTGCCACGGTAGCGAAGGATGGCCAGTCGGTCTCGGGCGACTCGATCATGGGGCTTTTGATGTTGGCAGCTTCGCGTGGAACCACTATTGAAGTGACGACAAGCGGGGCCGAGGCAGAAAAGCTCGCCGATGCGCTTCAGGCATTGGTGGCCGACAAGTTCGGCGAAGGTATGTGACGCTCCGCACCCAGCGAGGGGGTTCGCCCAATGAACCAAGAGAGCGACATCGCAATCGACGCCGCGCAAGCGGTATCGCGACCCTATGACAAGCGCCGTCTGTCCTATGCGGGTACGTTTTCCAATCCGTTCAAGGTCGGCACGATCCGCACCTTGGAATGGCTGACCGCGAAGGCACAGCTTCTGCATCTGATCCGCAAGTTCGAGAAACGCGGCGCGCCGGTCGGGGCCGAGTTCTGGCCGCAGGCGCTCGATGTGATGGGGATCGATGTCACGACGCCGCCCGAACAGATCGCCCATATCCCGAAAGAGGGCCCGCTGGTGGTCGTCGCCAACCACCCGCACGGGCTGGTGGACGGCATGGTGCTGGCCTACCTGATCGGGCAGGTGCGCGACGATTTCCTGATCCTCACCCGCTCGCTGCTGACCGGGATTCCCGAGGTTGAGCAATACATGCTGCCCGTGCCCTTCCCGCACGAGCCCAATGCCCGCGAGGACAGCCTCAAGATGCGCGCCGCCTGCATGGCGCAGCTCAAGCGCGGCGGCGTGGTGGTTCTGTTCCCGGCGGGGCAGGTGGCACATTCCGAGACGCTGATGGGGCCGGTGATCGAGCAGGAATGGAACCCCTTCACCGCGAAGATGCTCGCTCGGTCGAACGCTTCGGTGCTGCCGATCCATTTCCCGGGGCAGAATTCGCGCGCCTATCAGATCGCCAACAAGCTCAGCGCGACGGTGCGGCAGGGGCTTCTGCTCTATGAGATCAAACGCGCGCTGAACAAGCCCCAGAACCCCGCGATCGGTCCGGCGAAGGGGCCCGAAGAGATCGCCGAGGCGCTGCAAAACCCGCGCAAGTTCCTCGCGGATCTGCGCGCGGAAACGCTGGCGCTGTAAGGCGATTGGTGGAGGGGGCTCTGCCCCCGCGGTTTCACCGCCCCCCGGGATATTTGACGCAGTTGGAAAGAAAAACGCCCGGTTATGCCCCTTAGGTGGCGGCGAACCGGGCGCTTCCAACTGCACGGTCATCGGCGTCCCCGCCTGTTCCGTGAACCCATTTAAGGGGGGCAGGGTTTAGAAAGCCTTAACAGTCTTCCGACTGCCCGAAATATCCCGGGGTGAGCGGCGAAGCCGCGAGGGGCAGCGCCCCTCGACGCCGTCGCCTCAGCGCGTCGGCACCGGCTCCTCGCCGCGATAGTCGTAGAAGCCGCGCCCGGTTTTGCGGCCGAGCCAGCCGGCTTCGACATATTTCGTCAGAAGCGGGCAGGGGCGGTACTTGGTGTCGGCCAGCCCGTCATGCAGCACGTTCATGATCGCGAGGCAGGTGTCGAGCCCGATGAAATCGGCCAGCTCCAGCGGCCCCATCGGATGGTTCGCGCCGAGCTTCATCGACTCGTCGATCGAGCGCACATTCCCCACGCCTTCATAGAGCGTATAGACCGCCTCATTGATCATCGGCATCAGGATGCGGTTCACGATAAAGGCCGGGAAATCTTCGGCCGAGGCCGCGGTTTTGCCGAGCTTTTCCACCACCTCATGCAGTGCCTTGTAGGTTTCCTGATCGGTCGCGATGCCGCGGATCAGTTCGACCAGTTGCATCACCGGCACCGGGTTCATGAAGTGGAAGCCCATGAACTTCTCGGGCCGGTCGGTGCGCGAGGCGAGCCGCGTGATTGAGATCGACGAGGTGTTCGAGGTCAGGATCGTCGTTGGCTTGAGATGCGGAAGCAGGTCTTCGAAGATCGCCTGCTTGACCGTCTCGCGCTCGGTCGCGGCCTCGATCACCAGATCGGTCGGGCCCAGATCGCTCAGTTTCGTGGTCGTGGTGATCCGCTTCAGCGCGGTGGTTTTCTCGTCTTCCGAGATCTTGCCGCGCGACACTTGCCGATCGAGGTTCTTGGTGACCGTGGAGAGCGCTTTCGTCAGCGCCTCGTCGCTGATGTCATTCAGCAGAACGTCATATCCGGCCAGCGCGAAGACATGGGCGATCCCGTTGCCCATCTGCCCTGCACCCACGATGCCCACTTTCTCGATCGCCATAATTTTCCCTCTCACGCTTTGCGCCCTGACCATAGTTCTCCGCTCGGTCCATGCAAGCGAAACGCAGGGCTGAGATCATTTTAACATTAGCCGTTTGGCAAGATTTTGGGCGCAATCTGGCCTCGGGTGAGTCGAACTCAGACTGAGGTGGGAAAATGGCTTTCGAATATACGGGCGATGGCGCCCTCGATTACTTTCCGTGCAGATACGGGAAGTCCAAACTGCTGTTCCGCGGGCCGCGCCGTGCGCTGCAGGGGGATTTCATCGCCGCGATGGGCGGGACGGAGACCTATGGCAAATTCGTGGAGCATCCCTGGCCCGCGCTGCTCGAGGCGCGGCTGGAGATGCCGGTGGTGAATTTCGGCTATCTGAATGCCGGGATCGACGTGTTCCTGCACGAGCCGCAACTGGCCGCCGCATC
Organism: Thioclava sp. ISO4; assembly: GCF_058105145.1. Classification (NCBI taxonomy): domain Bacteria; kingdom Pseudomonadati; phylum Pseudomonadota; class Alphaproteobacteria; order Rhodobacterales; family Paracoccaceae; genus Thioclava; species Thioclava sp. ISO4. The sequence goes on along the minus strand of NZ_CM176571.1, from coordinate 300,901 downwards.
GGAGGCGGCGAAGGTCACGGTGATCCAGTTGCTCGGCGCGCAGAACATGTCGAACCGCTTCTATGCGGTGCATCCGCGCCGCAATGACCGCTTCCTGCGCGCGTCGAGCCTGATGCGCTCGATCTTCCGCGGCGTAGATTTCACCGAATTCAATTTCACGCGTCACATGCTGAGCGCATTGAAAGAGCGCGAGCCCGAGAAATTCGCCTTGCTCGAGGTCGAATTGCAGGAGGCGTGGCTGCAGCGGATGACCGCGCTTCTGGCCAAGATCAAGGGACGCAAGCTGCTGCTTTGGCTGGGCGAATTCCACGATCCGGCCCATAGCGACACGCTCGGGCACGAGCCGCTGATGGTGACGGAGGCGATGGTGGAGACGCTGCGACCGCTCGTGGCCGATATCGTGCGGGTCGAGCCGTCGGTGACGGCGCGCAGCGCGGGCACGACGGGGATGCATTTCTCCCCGCTGGAAGAGCCGGCGGCGGAAATGGTGCCGGGGCCGCTGGTGCATGAGGAGATCGCAGCGGCGCTCGCGCCTGCGCTGCGGCCATTTCTCTAACAGGAAAGGGCGGGGAAATTCCCCGCCCTTTCGATTTGGTTCAACTCTCCCGGGGGGCAGCGCCCCTTCCGTGGATCAGAGCTTCTCGGTCAGCGCCGGAACAGCGTCGAAGAGGTCCGCGACCAGGCCGTAATCGGCGACCTGGAAGATCGGCGCTTCTTCGTCCTTGTTGATCGCGACGATGATCTTCGAGTCCTTCATGCCGGCGAGGTGCTGGATAGCACCCGAGATGCCGCAGGCGATGTAGAGCTCGGGGGCCACGACCTTGCCGGTCTGACCGACCTGCCAGTCGTTCGGAGCGAAGCCCGAGTCGACGGCGGCGCGCGAGGCACCTACAGCAGCGCCAAGCTTGTCGGCCAGCGCTTCGATCACCTTGAAGTCCTCTTCCGAGCCGACGCCTCGGCCGCCCGACACGACGATCTTCGCCGAGGTCAGCTCCGGACGATCGCTCTCGGCGACCTTGTCTTCGATCCAGCTCGACAGAGCGGGCGCGTCCGACATGGCGACGGTCTCGACCGAAGCCGAACCGCCTTCGCCGGCGGCGTCGAAGGTCGAGGTGCGGAAGGTGATGACCTTCTTCTCGTCCTTCGATTTCACGGTCTGGATCGCGTTACCCGCGTAGATCGGGCGCTCGAACGTGTCGGCATCGACGACGCCGGAGACATCCGAGATCACCATCACGTCGAGAAGCGCGGCCACGCGCGGCATCACGTTCTTCGCATCGGTCGTGGCGGGGGCTACGATATGCGAGTAGTCGCCTGCGAGCGACACGATCAGCGCGGCGGTCGGCTCCGCCAGACGGTGGCTCAGCGACGGATCCTCGGCCACGAGAACCTTCGCGACGCCTTCGATCTTGGCGGCGGCTTCACCCGCGGCGGCAGCAGACGCACCCGCGCAGAGCACGGTCACATCGCCCAGCGATTTTGCGGCGGAGACGGCCTTGGCGGTCGCGTCGACCGACAGTTCGCCATCATTCACTTCACCCAGCAGCAGAACGGCCATCACACGACCCCCTTCTCTTTGAGTTTCGCAACCAGCGTGTCGACATCCGGCACCATTTCGCCAGCCTGACGCGCTTCGGGCTCGGTGGTTTTCACCACTTCGAGGCGCGGCGAGACGTCGACGCCGTAGTCGTCGGCGGTCTTCTCGTCGAGCGGCTTCTTCTTCGCCTTCATGATGTTCGGCAGCGACGCGTAGCGCGGCTCGTTCAGTCGAAGGTCGGTGGTGACGATCGCGGGCAGCTTGACCTCGATGGTCTGCAGACCGCCATCGACTTCGCGGGTGACCTTCGCGGCCTCGCCCTCGACCACGACTTCGGACGCGAAGGTCGCCTGACCCCAGCCCAGAAGCGCCGCCAGCATCTGGCCGGTCGCGTTCATGTCGTTGTCGATCGCCTGCTTGCCGAGGATCACCATGCCGGGCTGCTCTTCCTCGACGACCTTGGCGAGGATCTTGGCGACGGCCAGCGGCTCGATATCGGTCTGCACGTCATCGGCGGCGACCACGAGAATCGCACGATCCGCACCCATCGCGAGCGCGGTGCGCAGGGTTTCCTGCGCCTGCTTCACGCCGATGGAGACCGCGATGATCTCTTCGACGGCGCCCTTCTCCTTCAGACGGATCGCCTCTTCGACAGCGATTTCGTCGAACGGGTTCATCGACATTTTGACATTGGCGAGATCGACACCGCTTCCGTCCGCTTTCACGCGAGCTTTCACGTTATAGTCGATCACGCGCTTCACAGGCACGAGAACCTTCATGGCGTGTCTCCCTTGTGTAGTCCGCCAAATTGCGGCGAACGGATTCATTCGGCAATTTTGTTACAAGAGCAAAGGGCGAAGGGACAGGGGGAAAACGCCTCGTTTTGGCCCTGAAACGTCACGTCTTTTCGACTGTTTGCGCTAGCGGTGCGTGCAAATTGCCCTAGCGTCGCGCTGTGTCCACGATCCGCCCATGAAAAAGGCCGCCCGAAGGCGGCCTTTTGCGTTTGTCTGCCGGGCAAGGTCAGTCGTCCTTGCACTCACCGGCGATCTTGCAGTCGTTCTGCATCTCGAGCCACATCGCGTTGGCGACGGCGACCAGAGCGGCCAGCGGAAGCCCGAGGATCCATGCGAAATACCACATCTGTCTGTCTCCTTAGTAAACGGTATGGCTGTCGCGCTCGACATCTTCGACCGTCACCTTGCCCCACAGGACCTTATAGACCCATGCGGTATAGGCGAGGATGAGCGGCATGAAGATGAGCGCGCAGACGAGCATGATGAACAGCGTCTGGTGCGAGGACGAAGCGTCCCAGACCGTCAGCGAGGCGTTGGGCATTTTCGAGCTCGGCAGGATGAAGGGGAACATCGTCAGGCCGACCGAGGAGATCACGCCGAAGATGCCCAGTTTCGACCAGAGCAGCGTCGAGACTTCGCGCCCGGCGCGCAGCCCCCGCACCGCCATCGCGATACCCACGAGGCCAAGGATCGGCGCAATCGCGATCCACGGGCGGTCCGCATAGGCCTGCATCCAGCTCCCGCTATGCTCGACCGTCGAGAAGAGCGGGTTGGAGGGGCCGTTGTCCGGCACCACCGAGGTGATGTGGTAGCCCTTGATCCCGAAGGCGAGCCAGATCCCGGCGAGGATATAGGCGACGAAGGCCACCATGCCCGCAACGGAGCCGATCTCGGTCGCGCGGACTTTCACCGCGCCTTCGGTCTTCACCGAGAGCCACGCCGCGCCATGCATCATCAGCATCGACAGCGACACCACGCCCGCAAGCAGCGCGTAGGGGTTCAGAAGGCCCAGCAGCTTCATGATGAAGTTGCCCGGATAGAGCGGCATCAGCATGTCGTTGAGCTCGAAGGGCACGCCTTGCAGCACGTTGCCCACGGCGACGCCGAAGATCAGTGCCGGCACCGCGCCGCCCACGAAGAGCGCCCAGTCCCAGCCGTTGCGCCACGCAGCCGAGTCGCGCTTCGAGCGATACTTGAAGCCGACCGGGCGCAGGATCAGCGCCGCGAGCACGAGGAACATCGCGAGGTAAAACCCCGAGAAGCTCACCGCGTAGAGCGGTGGCCAAGCCGCGAAGATCGCGCCCCCGCCGAGGATGAACCAGACCTGGTTGCCTTCCCAGACCGGGCCGACCGTGTTGATCGCCACGCGGCGCTCGCTATCGGTCTTGCCGACGAAGGGCAGAAGGGCCCCCACGCCCATATCGAAGCCGTCGGTGAGCGCAAAGCCGATCAGCAGGACGCCCAGCAGCAGCCACCAGATGACGCGCAGAACGTCGAAGGGGATAAGTTCAAAGAGGATCATGTTCCTTACTCCGCAGGCATGGTGACAGGGGCGTTGCCATCGCGACCGGACAGGCGGTCGTCATGGCGCTGCAGCCATTCTTGAGTGACTTCGACATCCTGATACGGGCCTTTTTTGATGTATTTGATCATCAGGCCCATCTCGATGATGAAGAGCACGGTGTAGAAGGCCACGAAGCCCAGTAGCGTGAACAGCAGGTCGCCCACCGACAGGTGACTGACCGACAGTGCCGTCGGCAAAACGCCGTCCACCGTCCAGGGTTGGCGTCCGAACTCGGCGGTGAACCAGCCCAGTTCCGCGGCGATCCACGGGGCGGGGATGACGATCACGGCCAGACGCAGCGCCCAACGCGGGTATTGCATGCCCTTCCAGTTCGAGACGACGAAGAAGTAGACCATCAGCGCGATGAAGGAGAAGCCAAGCGCCACCATCAGGCGGAAGGACCAGAAGATCGGCCAGACCGTCGGCACGGTATCGTCCGCGGCCATCTTGATCTGCGCATCGGTCGCCTGACGCGGATCGTCCACGTAGCGTTTGAGCAGATAGGCATAGCCCAGATCGCCGACGTTTTCGTTGAACTGCTTGGTGACTTCGGGCGGGACATCTCCCTTGGCTTCGCGGATTTTCAGAAGGTCGTCATAGGCGACGATACCGTTGCGAATCCGCTCTTCCGAGCCTTTCACGAGCTCGTCGATCCCGGTGATCTGCTCGGTCAGCGAGCGGGTGCCGATCAGGCCCATCACCCACGGGATGTGGATCGCGTATTTGGTCTCGCGATCTTGCTGATCGGGAATGCCGAAGAGGGTGAAGGAGGCGGGGGCCGGTTCGGTCTCCCACATCGCTTCCATCGCGGCGAGCTTCATTTTCTGGTTGTGAGTCGTCTCGTAGCCCGACTCGTCACCGAGGATGACGACCGACAGGGCCGAGGCGAGACCGAAGGCGGCCGCGACCGCGATCGAGCGGCGGGCGAGTTCGAAATGACGGCCCTTGAGCATGTACCAGCTCGACACGCCCATCACGAACACAGCCGCCGTGACGTAGCCTGCCGACACCGTGTGCACGAACTTGGCCTGCGCGACGGGGTTGAACACGACGTCGAAGAAGGAGGTCATCTCCATCCGCATCGTCAGCGGGTTGAAATGCGCCCCGACGGGGTTCTGCATCCAGCCATTGGCGATGAGGATCCAGAGCGCCGAGAAGTTCGACCCGATGGCGACGAGCCAGGTGACGACCATGTGCTTGACCGGCGAGAGTTTCTCCCAGCCGAAGAACATCAACCCGACGAAGGTCGCTTCCATGAAGAAGGCCATCAGGCCCTCGATGGCGAGCGGCGCGCCGAAGATGTCGCCCACGTAATGCGAATAGTAGCTCCAGTTCATGCCGAACTGGAATTCCATCGTAATGCCCGTGGCCACGCCCAGCACGAAGTTGATGCCGAACAGGGTGGCCCAGAACTTGGTCATTTGCCGCCAGATGGGGCGGTTGGTCATCACATAGACCGTCTCCATGATCGCCACGATGATCGACAGACCAAGCGTCAGCGGCACGAAGAGGAAGTGATACATGGCGGTCATGGCAAATTGCAGCCGTGACAGCTCGACGATCCCGAAATCCATTCTCGTTCTCCGTTTCCCTACTTGCACCCGACCTCGCCAAAAGCCGAGTTTCTCGGAAATATTATTCCTGGATGCAGCTTATGGGCGGGCGGTCTGCGCCTGACATTGAGCCAAATCAAATTGACGATGTGTCGCACGGAGACGTGAACAGGGGTGAACGACAATATGTCACATGATTTTAGTGACTTATCGTCGCAGGTCGTGCGTCATTTGAGCGCGATTGTGCCCGTGGCGGCGCTCTGATCGGGCTGTCTGTGAGACACCAGAAGGAAGCCTGCTTCGGGCAAAAGCGCGCGCAATCCGGAGAGAGTCGCGGCGGCCGTCGGCGCGTCGAGCCCTTCGGTCGGCTCATCCAGCAGCAGGATGTCGGGCTGGCGCAACGCCGCACGGGCCAGCGCCAGACGTTTCGTCTGACCGCCCGAAAGACCGGTGCCGCCTTCTCCAAGCCGCGCCTCGAGACCACCGCGCGCGGCGATCACCTCATCGAGCGCGACGGCGCGCAGTGCGGCCCAGGCCGCGTCTTCATCGAGCTGCGCCTCGGGCGGCAGGGCGAGCGCGAGGTTCTCGGCGATGGTGCCGCCGATCAGCTGGCTGCGCTGCGGAACCATGGTGAGCACATCGCGCAGGTCGCCTTCCGGCCAGTCGGGCAGCGCGCGCCCCATCACCGTGATCTCGCCACCGGACGGCTTGAGAAGGCCGGACAACACGGCGAGCGCGGTGGATTTCCCCGCCCCCGAAGGCCCGGCGAGCATCACCGTCTCGCCACGCGCGAGGCTGAAGGTCAGATCGGAAAAGAGTGGCGCGGCGCTCTTGGCGCGGGTAAAGGCCACGTTGCGCGACTCGATCAGCGGGGCGTCCGTATCGGTGGGGGCGTGGCCGCCGGGCTGCGGCCGCTCGGGCGTATCGGTCAGGTCCATGACCCGCGCGCCCGCCTCCTGCATCCGCCCGATTTCCGCCATGCCGCGACGGAGCAGCATCAGCGACTCGGCCAGCGCCAGCGCGACGAACAGGCCCACCGCGGCGCGGGCGGGTGTGATCTGCCCGGCCAGCGCCATCTGTCCGGCGATGGCCAGAGCGGCGGCTCCGGCAAGCGCGGTGGTTCCCGAAATCACGGCTCCCACGCGCCTATCGAGCGCCTCGAGATTGCGCCGCGCCAGCGCCTCGGCCTCGACCTCGGCCAAGGTCTGCGCGGTGGCGGTCTCCAACTGTCCGGCCACGGCCAGATCGGCGCGCGCACGCATCGTCTCCAGTGCGCGGCGGCGGATATTTTGCAGCGCGGTCTCGGCGGCGCGGGCATCGTGGCGGGCGGCGCGGGCCACCCAGATCAGCCCGAGCCCGCCGCCCAGCAAATAGATCAGGAATACCGCCAGCCCGATCGGTAGCCCTTCGAGCCACCACAGCATCACAAGCGCCGCGATCTGCACCATGCCGCCTGCGAGGAAGGGGATCACCAGCCGCAGCAACACGCCGTCCAGCGCATCCACATCCGAGGTGATCCGGTTCAGCGCCTGCGCACCGCGCAGCCGCGCCTGTTCCTCATGCGGGCGGCGCGAGACGCCATCCATCAGGTCGATGCGCAGCTTCGCCAGCGCGCGCAGCGTGGCGTCATGGGTCAGCAACCGCTCGCCGTAGCGCGAGACCGCGCGGCCGAGCGCGAGGCCGCGCACGCCTGCCGAGGGGGTGAAGAAATTGAAGTTGAGGCCCAGCCCCGTGATCCCGGCCAAGGCCGAGGCGGTGATGAACCAGCCCGACAGGCCGAGCAGGGCCGCCCCCATCGCGAGCACGAGGAACGACAGCGCGAGGCCCCGGCTGAAGGCCCATTTCTGATCGGCGATCAGGCGGGCGGTGAGGGTCAGAAGCGTCTTCATGCTGCGCCCTCCAAGTCGATCTGGCGGTCCATCGCGGCGACGAGCGCGGGGTCGTGGCTCGCGACGATCAAGGTGGTGCCGTGGGCGCGCAGCGCCAGCAGCGCCGCGATCACCTTGGCGCCCGTCTCGGCATCGAGATCGGCGGTCGGTTCGTCGGCCAGCACGATCGGGCGGCCCGCGTAATGGGCGCGTGCGATCAGCAGACGCCGCGCCTCGCCACCCGAGACGCCGCCGCCCATATCGCCCAGCCGGGCGTCGAGCCCGCCGGGAAGGCCCGCGACGACCTCGGTGGCCTGCGCGGCGTCCAGCGCCGCATCGAGATCGCCGGGACGGTTCAGCGTGATCAATTCGCGCAGGCTCGCATCGGCGAAGCGCGGGCTTTGCGGAATCCAGCCGAAGGCCGCGCGCCAGTCATCGGCGTTTTGCTCGGTCAGCGCGGTGTCGCCCAGTGTGATCTCCCCCGCCTCGGGATGGATCAGCCCGACCAGCGCGGTCAGAAGCGTCGTCTTGCCTGCGCCCGACGGCCCGGTGATCGCCACCGCCTCGCCCGGGGCGATGTCGCCATCGGGCAGGGGGATCGGATCGGCGGCCTCGCCGGGGCGGATTTGCAGGCCGTGCCAGTGCAGCGCCCCGAGCTGCGGCGCCGTACCTTCGCCGCCGGTGCCCATCAGCGTGTTGGCCTTGGCGATTTCGGTCTCGGTCGTCTCCAGCTCGGAGGCCACGGCGAGTGCGGCTGCCCGGTCATGCCACGCCGCTGCAAGATCGCGCAGCGGCTGGAAGAATTCGGGTGCGATCATCAGCAGGAAAATCCCCTCGGCCGGGGTCATCTTGCTGCCCCATGTGCCGAAATTCATCCAGCCGATCAGCGAGAAGCCGACATAGACCGCGACCAGCGCCACGCCGATCGCGGCGAACAGTTCCAGAAGGGTCGAAGAGAGGAAGGCCACCCGCAGAACCGCCATCGTGCGGACGCGCAGGTCTTCGGATTTGGTCTCCAGATCGGCGCGCGAGCGGGCCTCCGCGCCCAGAAGCCGCAGATCGGTGATCGCGGCGATCCGGTCGATCAGCAGGCGGTTGAGCGAGCCGATCTCGACCATCTGCTTTTCCGAGGCATCCTGCGCGGCCATGCCCACAAGCGCCATGAAGAGCGGGATCAGCGGCCCCGCGATCAGCAAGATGCCCGCGACCGCCCAGCTTTGCGTGGCGGCGAGCAGGATGAAGGCGAGGGGGATGATCCGGGCGCGCAGGAAGGCGGGCTGGTAGCGCGTGGCCCAAGGACCGAGTGCGCCGAGCTTCTCCGCCGAGAGCGAGGCCAGTTCCGCAGGCGACAGCGCGGCGGCTCCGCTGGCCTGACGCAGCGCCTTTCGGATCAGTGTCTCGCGGCTCTCGCGCAGCACGACCTCGGCGGCATCGGCGGAAAGTTTCTGCGAAACCCAGTCGAGCGCGATCCGCACGAGCGCCAGCGCCACGAAACCCGCGGCCCCGGCAAGCGGCGAAAGCGCGGGGCTTACCCCGGGCGCGACCAGATCGCCCAGCACCAGCCCGATCAGAGCGGCCTGCGCGGGCCAGATCAGCGCCGAGGCCACCCCGAGCCACCCGGCGAGCTTCAACTTCCCCGCCACCGGCTGAGCGATACGGGCCAGAACGGCTTTCGGCTTCGGCGCTTCGGTCGTGGCGTCTGTCATAGGAATTTAGGGGTCTTTTTCTCTGTCGCGCTTGGCTGTGGAGATAGCCGGGCAGAGGGTCTGCGGCAATGGCGTGCGACAATCCGCGCCTGTCACGTCTGCGGCACGTTCCGCCAATCGCGCATGAAAAAAACCGTTCGGATGAGGGTCCGAACGGTTTTCGAGGTTACCTGTAGCGGGGCCTTAGCAGGGCGCGATGTACTCGCGGCCATAGGAGTCGCGATAGCGGCACTGACCCGGCTCGTTGGCTTTGCCGATCAGAGCGCCTGCAACGGTGCCGACTGCGCCGCCGATCGCGGCGTTCTGGAGGCGGTCGCCGTCATCCGAAACAGCAGCGCCGATCGCGGCACCGGCAACACCGCCGGTCGCGGCAGCGCGGTCTTGTTGCGACATCTGGCAGCCTGCGACGGCAACGGTGGCGCTGAGCGGCAGGATAAGGAACATCTTCTTCATGGTACGTGTCTCCCTTCTGTATCTTCGGATATCCAACGTCGCCCCGCTCCGGGCAGTTCCAAGTTTTTCTTGATTCATTTTGAGCGCCCATCCTGCAGGCGTGATGGTCGTGTGGCTTGACATGCGGGGTCATTCGAGGGTCAAGCAATATGGAACCCTTCGACACAGACGACAGAAAGACACGCCTATGAGTTCGACCGCTTGGCGCGTTCCCCTGATCGGGGCGCTTTTCCTTTTCGCGCTGAGCGCGGTGGTGTTGATGGTCATGCGCCCGCTGATGGCGATCGACGAGACGCGCTATGTCACCGTCGCCTGGGAGATGTGGCAGGGCGGCTCCAAGCTGGTGCCGCATCTCAACGGGGCCATCTATTCCGACAAGCCGCCGCTTCTGTTCTGGCTCATCAATATCGTCTGGAGCGTCACGGGCCCCAGCGAATGGGCGGCGCGGCTGGTCGCGCCAGCTTTCGGGCTGCTGTCGGTCGGGCTGGTCGCGATGCTCGCGCGCAGGCTCTGGCCGGAGGAACCCGAGCGCGCCGGGCTCGCCGCGCTGATCCTCGGGACGAGCGGGGTGTTCCTGCTGTTCGGCTCCACGACGATGTTCGACACGATGCTGACGGCGGCGACGCTGCTGGGGATGCTCGCGGTCTGGGCGATGCGCGACACGGATCGCTTCGCCCCGGTGATCGGGCTCGGCATTGCGCTGGCTTTCGGCGTCTTCGCCAAGGGGCCGGTGATCCTGGTGCATGTGCTGCCGACTGCGCTTCTGATGCCGCTTTGGGCGACGGGGGCGGAGCGGCCCGCGCTCAAGCAATGGTATGCGCGGATCGGGGTCGGTTTTCTGATCGGTTTCGGCATCGTGCTGCTGTGGCTTGGCCCCGCGATCATCTTCGGCGGGGCGGAATATCGCGAGCAGATCCTGTGGAAGCAAAGCGCCGGGCGGATGGTGGAAAGCTTCGCCCATGGCCGCCCCGTCTGGTTCTTCGTGGCGCTGCTGCCCTTCTTCCTCTGGCCGTGGGGCTGGAGCCGCGCGGGGCTGGCCACGTTCAAACCCTCGCGGCTTTGGGAGGATGCGGGCACGCGCATGGTGGCGGTCTGGTTCGCCACCGCCTTCGTCGCCTTCTCGCTGATTTCGGGCAAGCAGGCGCATTACCTCGTGCCGGAACTGCCCGCGCTGGCGCTGATCCTGTCGGGGCTGCTGCCCACGGCAGAGCGTCGGATGCGCTGGCTGCGCCTGCTGTGGCTTCTGCCCGGCGTAGCGACGGCAATCGCTGCGGCATCGGTGCATTTCGGGGCGTTCCCGGAACTGCCCGAGGGCACCGGCTCGTGGCTCTTCGTGATTGCGGGTGTGGCGCTGCTCGTGGGCGGCGCGCTGATCGTGATGAAGGCGCGGCAGGGGTGGTTCGCGGAAGCATTCGTCGCGCCGCTGGTGCTGATCGCCATTCAGATCATGGTCTGGCCGATCCTTTGGAAAGTCTACGATCCGGCCCCGATCGCGAGCCTGATCGCGGCGCATTCCGAGAATGGCGTGGCCACCACCGATCGCGGCTATGCGGGGCAGTTCTCGTTTGTCGCGCGGCTGGAGAAACCCGTGACGGTGCTTGGCAACAGCGCCGATCTGGGGCGCTGGATGGCGGATCATCCCGGCGGTCTCGTGCTCGCGGCGAAGCCGATCGAGGGCGTCGACGGGCTCAGCCAGATTGCTGAGCGGCATTTCCGGCAGGACGACTGGCGTCTCTATCAGGTGGCCGAGACGATCGCGCCGCCCGCTGAAGCCGCGCCCGAGGCTGCTCCCGAGGCTACTCCCGAGACTGGGCCGGCCTCCGCGCCCGACAGCGCAAACTGACCCTTCAAAATAAAAGTCACGCCCGAAGCAGATGCTCCGGGCGTGCCTTCTAACCGATAGACGTCAAGTATTACGACTTGGTCTTCTCGGTGGGCCGCTCATCAAGAGTGACGGAGAGCGTGAGCGGCTTGTTCGCGCGCAGCAGCGAGAGCTGCACTTCGGTGCCCGGCTCGTCGGACCCGATGGCACGGGTCAGATCGCGGGGCTCTTTCATCGGCTTGCCATCGACGCCGACGATGATGTCGCCGCGCTTCAGGCCAGCTTTCTTCGCGGGCGTATCGGGCGACACATCGGCCACGAGCACGCCTTCGGGCTTGTCGAGACCCAGCGCCGCCGCGATGTCTTCGCTGACCGGCTGAATCTGCACGCCGAGGAAGCCGCGCTTGACGGTGCCGTCATTCTGCAGATCGGCGACGACGCCCTTGATGGTGTCGGAGGGCACCGAGAAACCGATCCCGACGGAGCCGCCGGTGGGCGACAGGATCGCGGTGTTCATGCCGATCACTTCGCCTTGGGCGTCAAAGAGCGGGCCACCCGAGTTGCCTTTGTTGATGGCTGCGTCGGTCTGGATGTAGTTATCGAACGGGCCCGATTTCAAGTCGCGGCCCTTGGCCGAGACGATGCCGGTCGACACGGAGGTGCCAAGGCCGAACGGGTTGCCGATCGCCACGACGGGCTCGCCGACCTGTGCGGTCTGGCTGTCGCCGAAGCCCACGGTCTGCAGGTCCTTGTCGGTATCGACCTTGATCAGCGCGATATCGGTGGCCTTGTCTTCGCCGATCACTTTCGCATCTGCGGTCGAGCCGTCGGAGAAGGTGACCTTCACGCTCTCTGCGCCGTCGACGACATGGGCGTTGGTGACGATATGGCCGTCTTTCTGGATGATGAAGCCGGTGCCGAGGCCGGTGATCTCAGGACGTTGCATCTGCTGGCCCTGGCCGTTGGGCCCCATGTCGGGCATGCCGAAACGACGCTGGAAGAACTCGAAGGGGAACTCCTGCGGCATCCCCATCTGGGCCATTTCCTGATCGTTGGCCTGCTTCTTGATCTCGATGGTCACCACGGCGGGCATCACCTTCTTCACCAGATCGACGGTGTTGGTGAAGGTTTCGGCGGCGGCCACGTTCGGGACCAGTGCGAGCCCGCTCGTCGCCACGACGCCGGCGCCGAGCATTGCGGTGGTCGCGAGGGTGCGCAGCAGGGGAGCTTTGCGAATGTCCTGCATCTTTCTCTCCTTATTGACAGGGATGCACCCTATGTGAGGGCCTAGCCTGTCAGGAACTCTGCGGGAAGATTGCAGAGCTGTTATCCTTTTCACCTTTAGGGGAGGGGTGCGTGACTTGTGCGGTGGCATCGGCCACATATGTCGCGAACCGAGAAAGCGAGTGCGATGAAACTGCTGTTGATCGAAGACGACGCGACCACCGCCGATTACGTGCTGCGGGGCCTGCGCGAAGAGGGCCATACGGTCGACCATCTCGCCAATGGCCGCGACGGGCTGACCCAAGCGCTGGGCGGCAGCTATGACGTGATGATCGTGGACCGGATGCTGCCCGAGCTGGACGGGCTTTCGATCACCCGCGCGATCCGCGCCGCGAAGGTCACGACGCCGATCATCTTCCTGACCGCGATCGGCGGGGTGGATGACCGGATCGAGGGGCTCAACGCAGGCGCGGACGATTACCTCGTGAAACCCTTCGCCTTCGGCGAGCTGTCGGCGCGGCTCGCTGCATTGGCGCGCCGCCCGCAGGCGCAGTCGGAGCAGGTGATGCTGGAGGCGGGCGATCTGAAGATGGACCTGATCGCGCGCAAGGTGACGCGCGGCGGGCAGGAGATCGACCTTCTGCCGCGGGAGTTCTCGCTTCTGGAATTCCTGCTGCGCCGCAAGGGTCGGGTGCAGACCCGGACGATGTTGCTGGAGGGCGTTTGGGATCTGAATTTCGATCCGCAGACCAATGTCGTCGAAACCCATATCTCGCGGCTCCGGAACAAGGTCGACAAGCCGTTCGACCGTGACCTCATCCACACCGTTCGCGGTGCGGGCTACCGGATTGAGGGCTGATGAAGGCACGTCTGAACCGCGCGGAAATCCTTGCCTCGACGCCGCTGCGGCAGGCGCTCGGGCTGATGGGGATCGTCTTCGCGATCCTTCTGGTGACGCTGGGCTTTGCCTATGTCGCGCTGCGCTCCTCGACCGAGGATTCGATCCGCGCCGATCTCAAGCAGCAGACGGCGGTGTTTCAGGTCGCGGCCAACCCCGAGACGCTCTCGGTGATCGTCTCGGCGGAGGCGCGGGCGTCCGATCCGTCCGAGCGCGCCATCGCCTTCGTCATGTCCGACGGGCGGCAGGTCGGCAATGTGCGGGTCACGCATGAGGGCGACCGTTGGGTCATCTCGCGGCATCCCGAATATGCGCCGCTCTCGAAACATGGATATTTCACGCTGACCATGCCGCTCGCGGGTGGTTTGCTGGTGATCGGCGAGAGCCGCGCGCCGATTGCGGAATTGACCTCGACCTTCCTCGCGATCCTCGTCTTCTCCTTCGTGCCGTCGCTTCTGGTCTCTGCCGCCTATGGCGCGTGGGTCGGGATGCGGGCGCGCAAGCGGGTGAGCGCGATCGAGGAGACGCTCGACGATCTGACCGAAGGGCGGCTGGAGGCGCGGGTGCCGCGTGACGAGATCAAGGCTAAGCGCGGCGACGACCTCGCACGGATCGGGGCGCGGCTGAACGTGATGGCCGAGACGCAGGAGGCGACGGTGGCGGCGCTGCGTCAGGTCTCCGCCGATATCGCGCATGACCTAAAGACGCCGATGCAGCGGATCTCCGTGCTTCTGTCGGAGCTGAAGGAAGCTTTGCCCGAGGATACGCCGCCCCGGGCGCTGGCCGAGCAGGCGGGCACCGAGGCCGAACGCGCGGTGGCCGTGTTCCACTCGCAGCTGCGGATCGCTCAGATCGAAGGCGGCAGTCCGAAGGCGCGGTTTGCGCGGGTCGATCTGGGCGCGCTCGCGGCCGATATCACCGAGCTTTACGAGGCGAGCGCCGAAGAGGCGGGCGGGGCGCTGACCCTGCAACGGCCCGATGCGCCGCTGATGGTGCATGGCGATCGCGGGCTGCTGGGGCAGATGCTGTCGAACCTGATCGAGAATGCGATCCGTCACGGTGGCCCTGCGCCGCAGATCACGGTGCGCCTGTCGCGCGAGAACGGCGCGATTATTCTCAGCGTAGCCGACCATGGCCCCGGGATTCCTGCAGCCGAGCGCGAGAAGGTTCTGCGCAGGCTTTATCGGCTGGAACGCTCGCGTACGACGCCGGGCAACGGGCTGGGGCTTGCGCTGGTTCATGCTGTGGCGGGGCTGCATGAGGCGGAGCTGGAACTGTCCGACAATCGCCCCGGCCTGATCGTGTCGCTGCGCTTCGCCGCGCCGGGTCAGTCGGCCTGATCGGGCAGGTCGATCTCGGTCAGGAAACGCAGGCTCAGCGGCAGGGTCGCGGCTCCCAGCGCGCGCGCATCGGGGCCCACCTGACCCTCGCGCACGATCGGAACGCCCGCGCCCGAGAGGTTGATTTTCGCGAGTTCCGCTTCGGTGGCGGCGACGAGCCGCGCGCGCAGATCGTTGGGCATCCAGCCGTCGATCACCATCGCATCGAGGTCGCACAGCGCCGCCGAGGCGGCGGCGACAGTCGCGAGACCGCGCGCCGCTTTCGCGAGCCAGTCCTCGACGATGTCTTCGGGAAGATCCCAGACATCGCGCCGCTCCCAGAGGAAACTCGCATCGAGGCCCTGCTCCGCCATCGCCGCTTCGATGGCCGAGAGCGAGGCCACGTCGAGCAACTGGCACTGGCCGCCGTGACCGTCGGGCACCGGCATCGAGGCAAGCGCGCCCGCATTGTTGTTGGGACCGGTCACAAGGGAGCCGTTCATCACCAGCCCGCCGCCCACGAAGAAGCCCACGAACGCATAGAGGAAATCGTCCGGCAGGGTCTGGTCGCCCAGCAACAGCTCTGCCGAACAGGCGGCGGAGGCGTCGTTTTCCAGCACCACGGGGAAGGGGTAGATCGCCTCCAGCTCGGCGCGGATGTCGCGTTCGCGCCAATCGGCCATTGCACTTTCTTCCAGTCCGAGCGCCACGCCCCAGTCCCACATCCGGAAGGGCGCGCCGATGCCGAGGCCCGAGATGCGCTCGCGTTTCGACGCGGGCAATTCCGTCACCATCCGGGCGATCGCGTCGATGGCGAAGGCGATGGTGTCGGCGGCGGTGGGGTAGTCGTGGCGCGAGACGCTGCGCGAGATCGGCGTGCCCATCATGTCGATCAAGATCACTTCGGTGCGGCGACGTCCGACTTTCAGCCCCAGAAAATAGGCGCCATCCGGGTTCAGGCGCATCGGCACCGTGGGCTGACCGACCTTGCCGCGCACCGGGTCGCAGCGCAGCAGGAAGCCTTCATCTTCGAGCGCGCGCATGATGACGGAAACGGTCTGCGCCGAGAGGCCCGTCATCCGCGCAATTTCGGATTTCGCGAGGGCGCCGCGGCGGCGAATCAGTGACATCACCAGCCGTTCGTTGCGGTTGCGCATTGAGGAATGATCCGTGCCAATTTTCACCGGGGCGGTCTTGATCATTTCCATCACGCGCTGGGGCACAGTTCATTCTCCGAGGCTGCTCGCGCTTAAGTTACGCTGAGTATTTATCGGCTTCCAGTGGGTGTTCTGTCAATTAATAAATCCACGTGATTTATCTATTGACGAGTCGCCCCGTCTTCGCACATGATTTGCCTCGAAGCCGATCGGAGGGACGGCTCAATTCGTTTCTGGGAGGAGACCTGACATGATGAAGAAAACCGCAATTCTCGGTGCAACCGCGCTTGGCCTGATGGCGACGGGCGCTTGGGCGGAAACCACCGCCTGCCTGATCACCAAGACCGACACCAACCCCTTCTTCGTGAAGATGAAAGAGGGTGCGACGGCCAAGGCCAAAGAGATGGGCATCACGCTCAACACCTATGCGGGCAAGCTCGACGGCGACGTGGAAAGCCAGGTCGCGGCGGTCGAAAGCTGCATCGCGGCAGGCGCCAAGGGGATCCTGATCACCCCGTCCGACAGCCGCGCGCTTGCGCCTGCGGTGCAGAAGGCGCGTGACGCCGGTGCGCTGGTGATTGCGCTCGACACCCCGTTCGAGCCCGCCGACACCGCCGATGCGACCTTCGCCACCGACAACTTCAAGGCAGGCGAGCTGATCGGCCAATGGGCCAAGGCGAAAATGGGCGACAAGGCCGCGGATGCGAAGATCGGCTTCCTCGACCTCAACCCGAGCCAGGTCTCGGTGGATTACCTGCGCGATCAGGGCTTCATGAAGGGCTTCGGCATCGACATCAAAGACCCCAAGAAGATCGGCGACGAAGACGATCCGCGCATCGTCGGCCATGACGTGACCAACGGCAACGAGCAGGGCGGCCGCACCGCGATGGAGAACCTTCTCCAGAAAGATCCGGGCATCAATGTCGTCTACACGATCAACGAGCCCGCCGCGGCCGGTGCCTATGAGGCGCTGAAATCGGTCGGCATGCAGGATCAGGCGATCATCGTTTCGGTCGATGGCGGCTGCCCGGGCGTGCAGAACGTCAAGGAAGGCATCATCGGCGCGACCTCGATGCAGTTCCCGCTGAAGATGGCCTCGATGGGTATCGAAGCGATCGCGGCCTTCGCCAAGGACGGCACCAAGCCGCAGAACTCCGAAGGTCTCGACTTCTACAACACCGGCGTGACGCTGATCACCGACCAGCCGGTCGACGGCGTCGACTCGATCTCGTCGGAAGAAGGCCTGAAGCAGTGCTGGGGCTGATCCCCGCCTGAAAGATCGGAGGGGCCGCCCGTGCGCGGTGGCCCTTTCCATTGGGCCGGATGACGGCCCTTCACCCCACATTGCACAAAGAGGATGACGGACATGACCCAGACCGTTCCGCCTCGCGGCCAGTCCTTCGAGCACGGCCTCGACCAAAGCGACAAGACTGTCGCGGCCTTCAAGACTAAGAAACGCGGGCTTCTCGGCACGATCCAGCACGGGCTGCACGGCAATCCGACGATGGTGCCGGTGATCGTGCTGCTGTTGTCCGTCGCCGTGTTCGGCCTGGTCGCAGGGGACAAGTTCTTCTCGGCCTTCAACCTGACCCTGATCATGCAGCAGGTCTCGATCATCGGGATGCTGGCTGCGGCGCAATCGCTGATTATCCTGACCGCTGGCATCGACCTGTCGGTGGCCGCGATCATGGTGCTGATGTCGGTCATCGCGGGTAACCTTGCCGTCTATATGGGCGTGCCCGCACCGATCGCGCTGCTGATTTCCTTCGCAGGCGGCACCGGCGCCGGTTTGCTGAACGGCTTCCTCGTCACCAAGGTGAAACTGCCGCCCTTCATCACCACGCTCGGCACCTGGTCGATCTTCTACGCGCTGAACCTGTGGCTTTCGGGCGCGCAGTCGATCCGTTCGCAGGATATCGACAAGTTCGCGCCCCTCCTGAAATTCTTCGGCAACACGATCACCGTCGGCAATGCGCGGCTGACCTATGGGTCGGTCCTGATGGTCGTGGTGTTCCTCGTGCTCTGGTATCTGCTGAACAAGACCGCCTGGGGCCGCCACGTCTATGCCGTGGGCGACGACAAGGACGCGGCGGAACTGGCCGGCATCCGTACCGACCGCACGCTGCTGTCGGTCTACGGTCTGGCCGGGCTCGTCTGCGCGATCGCAGCCTGGGCATCGATCGGCCGCGTGGGCTCGATCTCGCCGCAGGCCTTCTACGAGGCGAACCTGCATTCCATCACCGCCGTCGTGATCGGGGGCATCTCGCTCTTCGGCGGGCGCGGCTCGATCCTCGGCGCATTGTTCGGGGCGCTGATCGTGGGCGTGTTCCAGTCGGGGCTGCGGCTCGCGAATGTGGACGTGCTCTGGCAGGTCTTCGCCATCGGCTGGCTCATCATCATCGCGGTCGCTATCGACCAATGGATCAGAAAGGTTTCGGCATGACGCAAGAGCCCATTCTCACCGCACGCGGTCTGGTCAAACGCTATGGCCGCGTCACCGCCCTCGACGAATGCGACTTCGATCTCTACCCGGGCGAAATCCTTGCCGTGATCGGCGATAACGGGGCCGGGAAATCCTCGCTCATCAAGGCGATTTCCGGGGCCGTTACGGCCGACGAGGGCGAGATCAAGCTCGAAGGCAAATCGATCTCCTTCAAGAGCCCGCTCGAGGCGCAGGATGCGGGGATCGCGACGGTCTACCAGACTCTCGCGCTCTCTCCCGCGCTGTCGATCGTGGATAACATGTTCGTCGGGCGCGAGCTGCGCCGCGCCGGTCCGATGGGCAAATGGCTGCGGATGCTCGACAAACCCGCGATGCGCGCCTTCGCCCGAGAGAAGCTCAACGATCTGGGGCTGGCGACCATTCAGGACATCGATCAAGCGGTCGAGACGCTGTCGGGTGGCCAGCGTCAGGGCGTGGCGGTGGCCCGCGCGGCGGCCTTCGGGTCGAAGGTGATCATCATGGACGAACCGACGGCGGCGCTGGGCGTGAAGGAAAGCCGTCAGGTGCTCAACCTGATCCTCGATCTCAAGGCAAAAGGTCTGCCGATCATCCTGATCTCGCACAACATGCCGCACGTCTTCGAGGTGGCGGATCGGGTCCACGTCCACCGGTTGGGCAAGCGGCTTTGCGTGATCGATCCGAAGAACCATTCTATGTCGGATGCGGTGGCCTACATGACCGGCGCGAAGCAGCCCGAGGATGCGAACGAAGCCGCTTGAGAGCAGGCAAGAGAGCACGAAACGCCCGGTCGGATCGGCCGGGCGTTTTTCGTTTGGGGCTGTGTCCTTGGCGCGGGGCGACCAGCCCCGGGCCGCGCCCGACCCTCCCCCTGGGAGGGCGCATTGGCGATGCCAGCGCAGGCACGAATGAGCGACGGGCTTGCGAGATAAAGTGCTCAGCCACGAACCGATCAAAGCGCCCACCCAAGGCTCGGGCGCACCCCTCAGCCCCAAAAGAAACCCCGCGCCCTCCCGAGCGCGGGTTTCCCGTGAAACATCAAGGGATCGTCAGCCGCGGCGACCCGCTTCCAGCGCGTCCTCGAAGGTACGCAGCCCGGTCTTCGGGGCCTGAACCAGCACCGCCATGTTGCCCGGCTTATGCTCGTTGCGCAGCATCTTGGTATGGGCCTGCGGGATCTGATCCCACGGGAAAACCTCGGACATGCAGGGGTCCAGACGCCGCTCCACCATCAGCTTGTTGGCCGAGGCCGCCTGCTTGAGGTTGGCGAAGTGCGAGCCCTGAAGGCGCTTCTGGTGCATCCACATGTAGCGCACGTCGAAGGTGCAGTTGAAGCCCGAGGTGCCGGCGCAGATCACGACCATGCCGCCCTTCTTCACGATCAGCGTCGAGACCGGGAAGGTCGCCTCGCCGGGGTGTTCGAAGACCATGTCCACGTTCACGCCCTTGCCGGTGATGTCCCAGATCGCCTTGCCGAACTTGCGGGCCTCTTTCAGCCACTCGTTATATTCCGGCGTGTTGACCGTGGGCAGCTGACCCCAGCACTTGAAGTCCTTGCGGTTGATGACGCCCTTGGCGCCCTGATCCATCACGAACTGACGCTTGCTCTCGTCCGAGATCACGCCGATCGCGTTGGCGCCTGCGGTGTTCGCAAGCTGGATCGCGTAGGAGCCCAGACCGCCCGAGGCGCCCCAGACCAGCACGTTCTGGCCGGGCTTGAGCTCATGCGGGTGGTGACCGAACAGCATCCGGTAGGCGGTGGCCAGCGTCAGCGTGTAGCAGGCGCTCTCTTCCCAGGTCAGGTGCTTCGGGCGCGGCATCAGCTGCTGCGCCTGCACCCGGGTGAACTGCGAGAACGAGCCGTCATGCGTCTCGTAGCCCCAGATCCGCTGGCTGGGCGAGAACATCGGGTCGCCGCCGTTGCACTCCTCGTCGTCGCCATCGTCCTGATTGCAGTGGATCACCACCTCGTCGCCGACTTTCCAGCGTTTGACCTTGTCGCCCACTTTCCAGACGATGCCCGCCGCGTCGGAGCCCGCGATGTGATAGGGCTGCTTGTGGCCGTCGAAGGGCGAGATCGGCACGCCGAGACCGGCCCAGACGCCGTTATAGTTCACGCCCGCGGCCATCACGAGGACGAGCACTTCGTGGCTGTCGATCTCCCAGGTGTCGACGACTTCCTGCTGGAACGACTGCTCGGGCTCGCCATGGCGTTCGCGACGGATCGCCCAAGCGTACATTTTCGGGGGGACGTAGCCGAGGGGCGGCATCTCGCCGATCTCGTAGAGGTCCTTCTCCGGCGCATCGTAGGGCGCGATACCGGTTTCCTGATCAAGGGCCATGGCTCTCTCCTGTCTGTCCTTGCCGCGCCGCAGAATCGGGCGGTGTTCGTTCAGAGGGATACGCATGGCTGCGCAACTTTTCAATCCCTGACGTTCCGTTTTTGTAATTTTATGTCCCTCGCGATTTTATAGCTGCGGGCAAACCCCTATTTATCAAGCCTCGCGCTGCGGACGCTGCGTGAAAGCCAGCCACGCCGCGTTGCAGCGAATTGACAGGATCACAAAATTCAATTTAAACCATCCCAACGCGCAACAATATTGCGCAACGAAGATTCGTATTCCGATGGAGGCCGCCATGACCGACACGATGCCCGCCAAAGACCGCCCCTGGCTGTTTCGCACCTATGCGGGCCATTCCACGGCCGCCGCCTCGAATGCGCTCTATCGCAACAACCTCGCCAAGGGGCAGACGGGCCTCTCCGTGGCTTTCGACCTGCCGACCCAGACCGGCTATGACAGCGATCATGTCCTGTCGCGCGGCGAGGTGGGCAAGGTCGGTGTGCCGGTCTGCCATCTGGGCGACATGCGCGCGCTGTTCGATGAAATTCCGCTCGAACAGATGAACACTTCGATGACGATCAACGCGACCGCGCCATGGCTCTTGTCGCTCTATATCGCGGTGGCCGAGGAGCAGGGCGCGGATGTGTCGAAGCTGCAGGGCACGGTGCAGAACGATCTGGTGAAAGAATACCTGTCGCGCGGCACCTATATCTGCCCGCCGAAGCCCTCGCTCGCGATGATCACCGATGTCGCGGCCTATACCCGCGAGCACCTGCCGAAATGGAACCCGATGAACGTGTGTTCCTACCACCTGCAGGAGGCGGGGGCGACGCCGCAGCAAGAGCTGGCCTTCGCGCTCGCGACCGCCATCGCTGTGCTGGACGACCTGAAAACCAAGGTGCCGGAAGAGGCTTTCCCCGCGATGGTCGGGCGGATCTCCTTCTTCGTGAATGCGGGCATCCGCTTCGTGACCGAGATGTGCAAGATGCGCGCCTTCACCGAGCTGTGGGACGAAATCTGCCGTGATCGCTACGGCGTCGAGGACGAAAAATTCCGCCGCTTCCGCTATGGCGTGCAGGTGAACTCGCTCGGCCTGACCGAACAGCAGCCCGAGAACAACGTCTACCGTATCCTGATCGAGATGCTGGCCGTGACGCTGTCGAAAAACGCCCGCGCCCGTGCGGTGCAGCTGCCTGCGTGGAACGAAGCGCTCGGCCTGCCGCGCCCCTGGGATCAGCAATGGTCGCTCCGGATGCAGCAGATCATGGCCTATGAAACCGACCTTCTGGAATATGGCGATCTGTTCGACGGCAACCCGGCCGTGACCGCCAAGGTCGAGGCGCTGAAGGACGGCGCGCGCGCCGAGTTGGAAACGCTCGACGGTATGGGCGGCGCGATTGCCGCGATCGACTACATGAAGTCGCGTCTGGTGGAATCGAACGCCGCGCGGATCAACCGGATCGAAGCCGAGGAAACCATCGTCGTCGGCGTGAACCGCTGGCAGCAGGGCGAGCCCTCGCCGCTGACTGCAGGCGATGGCGGCATCATGGTCGTCGACCCGGCGGTGGAGCAGGAGCAGATCGACCGTCTGAACGCCTGGCGTGCCGAGCGTGACGAGACCGCGGTGCAGGCCGCACTCACTCAGCTCAAGGCGGACGCGAAGGCCGGAAAGAACATCATGGAAGCCTCGATCGCCGCCGCCAAGGCGGGCGCGACCACGGGCGAATGGGCGGGCGTGATGCGCGCCGTTCATGGCGAGTATCGCGGCCCCACGGGCGTCTCGCGCTCGCCCTCGAACCAGACCGAAGGGCTCGACGATATCCGCGAGGCCGTGGATGCGGTGAGCTCGCAGCTGGGCCGCCGCCTGAAATTCCTCGTCGGCAAGCCGGGCCTCGACGGTCACTCGAACGGCGCCGAGCAGATCGCCTTCCGCGCCCGCGACTGCGGCATGGATATCACCTATGACGGCATCCGTCTGACGCCCGAACAGATCGTCGCCAAGGCAATCGAGGACGAGGCGCATGTGGTGGGGCTGTCGATCCTGTCGGGCTCGCATATGCCGCTGATCGAGGAACTGATGGAGCGGATGCGCGCGGCTGGCCTCGACCATGTCCCGGTCGTCGTCGGCGGGATCATCCCGGATGAGGACGCGAAGAAGCTCCTGAGCTTCGGCGTCGCGCGCGTCTACACGCCCAAGGATTTCGAGCTGAACCGGATCATGATGGATATCGTGACGCTCGCGACCCCGGCCGAAAAAGCCGCCTGAGCGCGCAGCCCATTTGGGATCGGGAAGAAGCAGGCGTCTTCTTCTCGACCCAAATATCCCCGCCGGAGGCTCCCGGCGTCGGACCCCGCGAAAACCGCGCCCTTTCGCCCTTCCGCCCGCCAAGGCGCGCAGGTAAGGTCGCGCCATGACGACCCCCATGATCCAGTTTTCCGAGGACCAGGCCGAGGCTTGGGATGCCGTTGCTTCCGCGCTCGAGGCGGCGGGGGTCGATATTCTCGAAGGCGCGATGACGCCCGAAAGCGGCAGCAAACGCGTGCTTTCGGTGATCGGCAAGGCGGGGTCGGGCAAGACGCTGCTTCTGGCGGAGCTTTATAAAGCGCTGGAGGCGGCAGGCGTCGATCTGGTCTCGGGCGATTTCGAGGGCAAGCGGCGCAAGGAAAAGCGCACACTGGCGATCCTCGCGCCCACGAACAAGGCGGCGAGCGTGTTGCGCTCGCGCGGCGTGCCCGCGACGACGATCCACCGCATTCTCTACACGCCGGTCTACGACCCGGAATACGAGCGGATCGCGGAATGGCTGACCGGGCAGGGCGAGCGGCCCAAGCCCGAATTGCTGATCGAAATGGGCCTGACCGAAGCGACGCTCGACCGGGCGAAAGCCTTCTACGAGTTGCACAAGTCGATCCCGGCGGCGCTGGCTTCGGCGGGGCTGCGCGGCTCGGATTTCATCAATGGCTGGAAGCGGCGCGAAGACCCGCTCGATATCGGTTTCGTCGACGAGGCCTCGATGCTCGACGAGCGCCAGTTCGACGATCTGCGCGAGATTTTCCCGACGCTGGTGCTGTTCGGCGACCCGGCGCAGCTGGCGCCCGTGAACCAGTCGGGCGAGATGGTGTTCGAGCGCCTGCCCGACGAGCGGAAACACATCCTGCACCGCATCCACCGGCAGGCCGAGGATAACCCGATCCTCGATCTGGCGCATATGTTGGGCGATGAGAGCCTCACCTTCGAGCAGTTCGAGCGCGAGATCGAGAAGGCCGCCGCCAAGGACGACCGCGTCGTCTGGGCCGAGCGGGTGGAAAGCGATCTGATGGCGCGCTCGCCGGTGCTGGTCTGGCGTAACGCCACGCGGATCCGGCTGATCCATGCCTTCCGCGCCGCCCATTCCGCCCCGGCCGACATGATGCTGCCGGGCGAGCCCTTGATCTGCGACGGGATCGAACTGCCGGTGAAGCACCGCAAGAAGCGGATCGATCTGGAGGCGCGCGGCCTGATCAAGGGTGCGCAGGTGATCTATCTCGGCCCCGGCAAGAAGCCCGGTTTCTCGCGGCTGCATGTGATGGGGGCGGAAGACCCGCGGCTCTCGGCGGCCTCGATCGTGAAGATCGAGATGCCCGACGAGGAGGAGCCGTTCATTCCTTTCGCGGCCCGGATGGGCGCGACCTTCCTGCATGGCGCGGCGGTGACGATCCACAAGGCGCAGGGCTCGCAATGGGAGGACGTTCAGGTCTTCGCGCCGGATATCTACGCGGCCTACAGGGCAGGGCGCGTCGAGGCGGGTATCCCGCTGTGGAAGCGGCTGGCCTATGTCGCGATCACCCGGGCGCAGCATCGGCTCTTGTGGGTGGTGCGGGCGCGGCTGGCGCGGCCCTCGGCGCCGCTGACCATTGACGATCTGCCGAAAGGCGGCGGTAAGCTGGAACTGAAAGCCGAGCCGCAGGACGGATAGGGCAGGAGCCTCCGGCGGGGATATTTGAGCCAAGGCGAAGGAGGGGCGAGATGGGCGTGATGGTGGTGACCGGGGCGAGCGCCGGGATCGGGCGCGCGGTGGCAGAGGCCGCGCTGGCCGAGGGCTGGCAGGTCGCCTGTCTGGCGCGCTCGGAGGACAAGCTGGCGGAGGTCGCCGCGCAAGGCGACGGGCTGGCCGTGGCCTGCGACGTGAGCGATGCGCAAGCGGTGGAGCGCGCCTTCGCCGAGGTGGTCGCCAAGTTCGGCCGGATCGACGTGCTGTTCAACAATGCCGGGATGTTCCCGCCTGCGGCCTTGCCCGACGAGGTCACGCTCGAGGATTGGGACGCCTGTATCGCGGTGAACCTGACGGGGATGTTTCTCTGCGCCCGGGCCGCATTCGCGCAGATGCGCAGGCAGGCGCCGCGCGGTGGGCGGATCATCAATAACGGCTCGATCTCGGGGCAGGTGCCGCGCGCGAAATCGCTCGCCTATACGACCACCAAACACGCGATCAACGGCATGACCAAGCAGATCGCGTTGGACGGGCGCGATTTCGACATCGCCTGCGGGCAGATCGACGTCGGCAACGCGCGCACGGGGCTTCTGGAGAATATGGATTCGGCGGCGACCAAGACGGCGGAGCCCACGATGGACGTAGCCAATGTCGCGCGTTCGGTGCTGCACATGGCGTCGCTGCCGCTCGAGGCGAATGTGCTCAACATGACGGTGATGGCGAGCGCGATGCCCTTCGTCGGGCGCGGTTAACGCACGAAGCGGAAGATCGCGGCGGCGGCCCAGCCTGCGAAGACTGCAAGCGCCAGCGACAAGAGCCCGTAAAGCGCCGCGTTCTCATGCGCGAGCGTGTAGAGCCAGCGCTCCAGCCCGACTTTGCGCACCTCGATCGCGGATTGGTATTTGTCCACCAGCTTGCCGTCGCGCAGCAGGAAGATGCGGGTCTTGTAATCGCCCTCGGTGAGGTTCGCCGGCAGCGCGAAATCGGCGCGGAATAGCGTGTTGTCCACGATATGCACGCCGCCGGTCTCGAGTTTGTAGAGCCCCTGCTCCTTTCGGATATCGACGAGCGCTTCGGTGAAGGGGATCGAATCGTCGACGGTGATCGGACCGGAGAAGGCGCGCATCGCGAGCGGAATCGAGATCCGCTGCTGGGTGTCGGTGCGCCGGTCGAGGATGTCGCCGAGCGGGCCGGAGGTGGCGACGGCGTAATAGCTGGGGGCTGCGGCGACGCCGACCGAAGCCGTGTTCACCCAGATCCCGAATTCGCGCGATTTCTTGCGGA
This sequence comes from Thioclava sp. ISO4, assembly GCF_058105145.1. Classification (NCBI taxonomy): domain Bacteria; kingdom Pseudomonadati; phylum Pseudomonadota; class Alphaproteobacteria; order Rhodobacterales; family Paracoccaceae; genus Thioclava; species Thioclava sp. ISO4. The sequence goes on along the minus strand of NZ_CM176571.1, from coordinate 274,945 downwards.
TGGTGACCGGGCCGAGCGGCCCTTCGAGCGTCACGATCACCGCGAGTTTCTGCCCTTCGGGCTCCGGCGTCTCGCGCTTGATCGCGCCGTAGATCAGGATTTGCGACCCGTCGAAGGAGGTCGTGATCCCGATATTGTCGCGGCTGAGGCCCGCCACGATCTGCTCGTCGGGTTCGGGGCGATTGGTGATCGGCATGCCCGGACGCGCGGGCAGAACCTGTTGGTCCTGTGCCAGAGCGGGCAGGGCGACGGCGCAGAGGCCGAGGGCGAGGAGGGCGGCACGGATCATCATTCGCCCCCCGTCGCGATGGAGTAGAGGTTGCTCGGATGCAGCACGAGGTCGAGGCCGAGCTTGCCCGCGACGAGGATCACCAGCAGCGCCAGCAGGATGCGCAACTGTTCTGCCTTCAGCCGTGCGCCCAGCCGCGAGCCGATCTGCGCGCCGATCACGCCGCCGACGATCAGCAGGAGCGCAAGCATCACGTCGACCGTCTGGTTGGTGATCGCGTGCATTAGCGTGGTGAAGGCCGATACGAACAGGATCTGGAACAGTGAGGTGCCGATCACGACCTTGGTCGGCATGTTCAGCAGGTAGATCATCGCCGGGACCATGATGAAGCCGCCGCCGACGCCCATGATCGCCGCGAGGATGCCGACCGCGACCCCGACCAGCAGCGGCGGGATCACCGAGATATAGAGGCCCGAGGCGCGGAACTTGAACTTGAAGGGCAGTTTGTGGACCCAGGTGTGCTGCACGCGCTTCTTGCGCACGCCACCGCCCTTGCGCTGCTTTTGCAGGGTGCGGATGCCCTCTTGCAGCATCAGAAGCCCGATCAGCCCGAGGAAGACGACGTAGCAAAGCTGCACCGCGAGGTCGATCTGGCCCAGCTCGGTCAGCAGGTTGAAGACGTAGATGCCGCTCGCCGAGCCGAGCAGACCACCCACCAGCAGCACGAGCCCCATCGGAATGTCGACCGCCTTGCGTTTGAGCTGCGCCAGAACGCCCGACACGGACGAGGCGACGACCTGGTTCGCGCCGGTCGCCACGGCGACGGAAGGGGGGATGCCGATGAAGAACAGAAGCGGAGTGATCAGGAAGCCACCGCCCACGCCGAACAGGCCCGAGAGCAGCCCCACGATGCCGCCGAGCCCCAGCAGGGTGAAGATATTGACCGAGACTTCGGCGATGGGCAGGTAGATCTGCATGAGCTGCACCCGCTGAGGAGGTTGCATCGTTAGTGTCCCCGAAGGGCAGGCGAAGTCAAACCCCGCCGTGCCGCAGGGTTACAACTGTTGCAGATATCGTCGCAAAACCTGTTCGAGCTTGGCTGCGCCCATCGGCGCGATCGCCTTGGTCTGCTCGTGGCTGATATTCTCCTGCGCCATGCCCGCCCCCATATTGGTGATGACGGAAACGGCGGCCACGCGCAGCCCGAGGAACCGCGCGAGGATCACTTCCGGAACCGTGGACATGCCGACCGCATCGGCGCCGAAGACTTTCGCGGCGCGGATTTCGGCAGGGGTTTCGAAGGTCGGGCCGGAGAACCAGCAATAGACGCCTTCGGGCAGTTCGATCCCTTCGGCCTGGGCCGCCGCTTTGAGCCCGGCGCGGATCTCCGGGTCATGTGCCTCGGTCAGCGGGACGAAACGCGCGTCCGAGGGCTCGCCGATCAGGGGATTGTTTCCCGAGAAATTGATGTGATCGTTCAGCATCATCAACCCGCCGGGCTGGATGTCCTCGCGCAGGCTGCCGGCCGCATTGGTCAGCAGCAGGCTCTCGCAGCCAAGCTCCTTGAGGATCTCCAGCGGCAGGCGCATCTCGGCGGGGTTGCCGTGTTCATAATAGTGAACCCGACCGCCGAAAACGGCCACGCGGACGCCTTCGAGCGTGCCGATCACCAGCTTCGGATTGTGGCCCGAGACGCCCGCATGGGGAAAGCCCGGAAGCTCCGAATAGGGGATCGCGACGCCCTCGACCTCCTCGGCCAGATGGCCGAGGCCGGAGCCGAGGATCAGGCCGAGGCGCGGGGCCTCGTCGCCCGCGCGTTCGCGGATCAGTTGCGCGAGTTCAGCGCTCTTTGACATAGGGCTGCCCCCCTGCACGCGGCGGGATCGCCTTGCCGATGAAACCCGCGAGGATGATCACGGTAAGGATGTAGGGCACCGCCTGCATGAACTGGATCGGCAAGGTCACGACGCCCAGATCGATATTCGGATAGCGGTTCGAGATCGCCTCCAACAGGCCGAACAGCATCGTCGCCCCAAGCGCCGGAACAGGCCGCCATTTGGCGAAAATCAGAGCCGCCAGAGCAATATAGCCGCGCCCGGCGGTCATTTCCTTCACGAAGCCAGCCGCCAGACCGGTTGCCAGATAGACGCCGCCCAGACCCGCCAGAACGCCGGTGATGGCGACGGCGGTGTAGCGCATCCGGATGACCGAGATGCCCGCGGTGTCGACCGATTCCGGGTTCTCGCCCACCGCGCGTAGGCGCAGGCCGAAGCGGGTGCGGAACAGCACCCACCAAGTGATCGGCACCATCGCGAAGGCGACATAGACGAGGATCGAGTGGCCCGAGAGCAGGTTCGAGTAGATCGGACCGAGGAAGGGCACATCCTTCACCGCGTCGGCGCCGGGCAGGGTGATCGGATCGAAGCGCCCGTTGCCCGACAGTTGCGGGGTGCGACCGCCCTGATGGAACCAGCTTTGCGCGATCAGAACGGTAAAGCCCGAGGCAAGGAAGTTTACCGCGACGCCGGAGATCAGCTGATTGCCACGGAAGGTGATCGAGGCGAGGCCATGCACGAAGGCGAGGCTCATCGAGCCTCCCACGCCCGCCAGCAGCCCGAGCCACGCATTGCCCGTCACCGCCGCGACCGCGCCGGAGAAGAAGGCAGCCATCAGCATCTTGCCCTCAAGGCCGATGTCGAATATGCCCGCGCGTTCCGAGAACAGACCTGCGAGGCAGGCGAGCAGCAGCGGCGTGCCGAGGCGAACGGCGCTATCGAGAATTTCGATGATCGTTGCGAAATCCATCTCAGGCCTCCTTCCGGGCGTTGGCGCGCGCGACGAAGAAGCTCTCGATCGGTGCGCGCAGCATGTTGTCGAAGGCCCCGGTGAACAGGATCACGAGCGCCTGGATCACGGTGATCAGTTCGCGCGGGATCGTGGTTTCCAGCGCCAGCTCGCCGCCGCCCTGATAGAGGAAGCCGAAGAGAAGCGCGGCGAGGAACACGCCGAACGGGTGGTTGCGGCCCATCAGTGCGACTGCGATCCCGATGAAGCCTGCGCCCTCGACCGAGTTCAGCACGAGGCGATGCGCCTCGCCCATCACGTTGTTGATCGCCATCAGACCGGCGAGGCCGCCCGAGATCAGCATCGCTGCCATGACGATCTTCACCGGCGAGATGCCGGCATAGCGCGCCGCCGTTTCCGACCGCCCGAAGGCGCGGATCTCGAAGCCCAGCTTGGTGCGCCAGATCAGCACCCAGACGAGGTAGCAGGCGAGGATCGCCACGAAGAACGACACGTTTGCCGGGACCGATTTCGAGAAGAACTGACCGATCAGCGGGAAGTCATGGAAGGTCGGCAGATGCGTCGCCGGGCCGAAGCGTGCGGTGGCCGGGTCCATCGAGCCGCGCGGACGCAGCACGTTGACCAGCATGTAGTTCAGCACCGCCGCGCCGATGAAGTTGAACATGATCGTGGTGATCACGATATGGCTGCCGCGCTTGGCCTGCAGATAGGCCGGGATCGCCGCCCAGGCCGCGCCGAAGATCGCGCCGCCCGCCATCGCCGCGATCAGCGCGATGGTCCAATGCGGCCACGGGAAGGCCAGCAGCACCAGCGCCACGCCGAGCCCGCCGAGCGTCGCCTGACCCTCGCCGCCGATATTGAACTGGCTGGCGTGATAGGCGACCGCGACCGCGAGGCCGGTGAAGATGAAGTTCGTCGCGTAATAGAGCGTGTAGCCCCAGCCATAGGGCGAGCCGAGCGCGCCCGAGACCATGACCTTGATCGCCTTGATCGGGTCTTCGCCGATCAGCAGCACCACGATCCCCGAGATCACGAAAGCGATCAGCAGGTTGAGGAGCGGGATCAGGGCCACGTCGACCCATTTCGGTGTCTTTTCCATTATTGGCTCTCCTCGGGCGCGGCGATCGTCCAGCCGTCCATGCCGCGCACGTCCTCGCCGCCCATGCCCGCCATCAGGCAGCCCATGCCGGTCTGGGTGGCGGTCTCGACGGGGCCGATGCCCATGACCTGCCCGTCGAACATGACCGCGACGCGGTCCGAGAGCGCCCGGATCTCGTCGAGCTCGACCGAGACCAGCAGAATCGCGGCGCCTTGGTCGCGCAGTTCGATGATGCGTTTGTGGATGAATTCGATCGCGCCGATATCGACGCCGCGGGTGGGTTGCCCCACCAGCAGCAGCGCCGGGCTTCGTTCGATCTCGCGGGCCAGCACGATCTTTTGCTGGTTGCCGCCCGAAAAGCTCTTCGCGGGCAGGCTTGGGATCGGCGGGCGCACGTCGAAGCGTTCCATCGCCTCGGCCGTGTGGGCCACGATCCCCGCATTGTCCATCACGAAGCGGTTCTTCTGATAGGCCGGATCGGTGTGATAGCCGAAGACCATGTTCTCCCACGCGGCGAAATCGAGGATCAGGCCAAGGTGGTGGCGGTCTTCGGGGACGTGCGAGATGCCCCGGCGCCGCCGCGACTGACCGTCGCTATGCTTGCCGGTGAGGTCGATCTCTTCGCCGTTGATGCGGATATTGCCGGTGCCCTTGGCGAAACCGCCGAGGATTTCCAGCAGTTCGGACTGGCCGTTGCCCGCCACGCCCGCGATGCCGAGAATCTCACCCGCGCGGATTTCGAGATTGATGCCCTTGAGGCGCTCGATCCCGTCTTCGTCCTTCACGCGGAGGTTCTCGACCTCCAGCACGGTCTTGCCGGGCTGCGCAGGCGTCTTGTCGACGTTGAGCAGAACCTTGCGGCCCACCATCAGTTCGGCCAGTTGCTCGGGCGAGGTCTCGGCGGTCTTCACCGTCGCCGTCATCTCGCCGCGGCGCATCACGCTGACCGTGTCGGTGATCTCCATGATCTCGCGCAGCTTGTGGGTGATCAGGATGATCGTCTTCCCTTCCTTGCGGAGGAAATCGAGGATGCGGAACAGGTGATCGGCCTCGGCGGGCGTCAGCACCCCGGTCGGCTCGTCGAGGATCAGGATATCCGCCTGACGATAAAGCGCCTTGAGGATTTCCACGCGCTGCTGGTGGCCGACGGAGAGCTCTTCGATCTTCTCGTCGGGGTCGACGTTGAGCTCATATTCCTCGGCGAGGCGCTTGAGTTCCTTGCGGGCCTTGGAGAGCGAGGGGCGCAGCAGCGCGCCATCCTCGGCCCCAAGGATGATGTTCTCGAGCACGGTGAAATTCTGCACCAGCTTGAAATGCTGGAAGACCATGCCGATGCCGGCGCTGATCGCAGCCTGGCTGTCGGGGATATGGGTGTGCTTGCCTTTGATCCAGACCTCGCCCGCATCCGCCTTGTAGAAGCCGTACAGGATCGACATCAGCGTGGATTTCCCCGCGCCGTTTTCGCCGATGATGCCGTGGATCGTGCCGGGCATGACCCGGATCGAAATGTCCTTGTTGGCCTGCACCGTGCCGAAGGCTTTCGAGATGCCTTTCAGCTCGATCGCGGGCGCGCCCGTGGGCGTGGCGGCAGCGTGGGCCGCCTCAGCCGCATCGCTGGCGTTTTCAGTGGCAAGGGCGGCAGTTGCCTGCCGCCCCGCGTTGTTCGACTCTGTTGTGCTCATCACTCGACCGGGCAGCTGTCGTCCGACATGTAGTCATGCACTTCGATCTTGCCCGAAGCGATGTCGGCTTTCGCCTGCTCGACCGCTTTTTCCATCTCGGGCGTGACGAGCGACTTGTTGTTGTCGTCCATCGCGACGCCGACGCCGTTCTGGGCCAGACCCATCACCTTGATGCCCGGCTTCAGATCGGGGCCCGCCGTGAACGCGTCATAGACGGCGTTGTCGACGCGCTTGAGCATCGAGGTCAGGACCTTGCCCGGGTGCAGGTAGTTCTGGTTGCTGTCCACGCCGATCGACAGAACGTCGCCATCCGCGGCCGCCTGCAGAACGCCGATGCCGGTGCCGCCGGCGGCTGCGTAGATCACGTCCGCGCCCTGGCTGATCTGGGCCTTGGCGATTTCGCCGCCCTTCACCGGGTCGTTCCAGGCCGCCGGGGTGGTGCCGGTCATGTTCTGGATGACTTTCGCGTCGGGGTTCACGGCTTTCACGCCCTGAACGTAACCGCAGGCGAATTTGCGGATCAGCGGGATGTCCATGCCGCCGACGAAGCCGACGGTGCCGGTCTTCGACGCCATCGCGGCCATCATGCCGACGAGGTAGGAGCCCTGCTCTTCCTTGAAGACGATCGACTCGACGTTGGGCTGGTCGACGACCATGTCGACGATCGCGAATTTGGTGTCGGGGTAGTCGGGAGCGACGGTGTTGAGCGTGTCGCCGAAGGCGAAGCCGGTCATCACGATCGGGTTGGCGCCGGACTCGGCGAGTTTACGCAGGGCCTGCTCACGCTGAGCTTCCGACTGCATTTCCAGTTCCTTGTAGGAGCCGCCGGTCTCTTCGGCCCAACGCTTGGCGCCGTTGAAGGCGGCCTCGTTGAAGCTCTTGTCGTATTTGCCGCCCAGATCGTAAATGATCGCGGGATCGGCCAGCGCGGCCCCGGCGCTCAGCGCGAGCGCGGTCGCGGCACCGAGGAACTTGGTGAAATAGGTCATGGATTACTCCCGAACGTTATGGCCCTGTTGGATAAGCCTGTTGGCGCGCTCGGTTCAGCGCGCGGACCCGGCGATTTGGGCAGAGCTTGCCAAAGGGGTCAAGCGTCAAGTTGTGGATGACGCGGGGTCGCAAGACAAAATTGATTGAACGGTCAGCTTGTCGCTCTAGCGAGCGGCAAAGTGAGAACCAGCGCGTCGATGCGATCGCCCTCAGGGCTGCGGTAATAGCCCTTGCGACGCCCCGATTCCTTCCAGCCGGTCGCGGCATAAAGCGCGCGTGCGGCGTCATTCTCGGCGGAGACTTCGAGGAAGGCGCTTTCGGCCCCCAGCGCCTCGGCTTCCTGTGCGAACCGCTCCACCAGCGCGCGGCCGGTGCCGTTGCGCCGCGCTTTCGGGTCGACGGCGAGGGTCAGAAGCTCGGCCTCGCCCGCGATGACGCGTCCCAGCAGGAAGCCTCGGTTCTCGTTCAACAGAAAGGCGCCGGGGCCGCGCATCAGATCCCGGAATTCGGCCTCGTTCCACGGGCGTGGTGTGGTGAAGCAGGCGGCATGCAGCTCGGCGAGGGCTTCGGCGCGCATCAGTCGAGGATCCTTGGCGGCGGGTCGGAGGGCGGAGCGGCATCGGCCGCACGCAGATAAAGTGGCGCGGGGCGCTCTCCGGGGATGAATTCGCGAGAGGCCGCGATCCGTGCGATGGCTTCGGCAGGCGCGAAAGCCGCGGGCGCGGCAGCAGCGCCGATCCGTTGGGCGACCTCTTCGGCGGCGGAGCCGATGCAGGTCAGGCCGGGTTCGGCCAGACCTTCCGGCAGTGAGTCGAGCTCATGCAGATCGAGCGGGATGTCCTGTGCGGTGCGGAACCCTTCGAGATAGGCCCGTTCCCGTGGTGCTGCGACCGCTGCAAGCACCGGACCGTCGCTGCCGAATTGTGCGGCATCGGTGATCGAGACGCCGAGCGCCGGGGCCCGCAGGCTCAGCGACAGGCCGCGCGCGGCAGAGACGGCGATGCGGACGCCGGTGAAATTCCCCGGTCCGATCCCGACGCCGATCCGCGTCAGGTCGCGCCAGCCGACGCCCGCCTCGGCGAGCACCTCTTCCAGAAGCGGCATCAGCCGTTCGGCCTGCCCGCGTCCCATCTCTTCGTGACGCGCGACGAGGCAGTCATCACCCGACAGCAAAGCGGCCGCGCAATGCGCGGCCGATGTGTCGAAGCCTAGCGTCAGATCAGGCATTGACCGGACGCACCTCTGAAACCTCGGGGATGTAGTGTCTGAGCAGGTTCTCGATCCCCATCTTCAGCGTCAGCGTCGACGAGGGGCAACCGGCGCAAGCGCCCTGCATGTGCAGGTAGACCACGCCACGCTCGAACCCGTGGAAAGTGATGTCGCCACCGTCCTGCGCCACGGCTGGGCGCACGCGGGTGTCGAGCAGTTCCTTGATCTGCGAGACGATCGCGCCGTCCTCGCCGTCATGCTCGGCATGGCCCGAGGGCGCAGCTTCGCCTTCGATTACCGGAGCGCCGGACTGGAAATGCTCCATGATCGCGCCGAGGATCGCCGGTTTCGCGTGATCCCAGCTGGTCGCGTCATCTTTCGTCACGGTCACGAAGTCCGAGCCGAAGAACACGCCGGTCACGCCGGGCACTGCGAAAACGCGCTTGGCCAGCGGCGATTTGGCCGCCGCCTCGGCGGAGGGGAAATCAGCGGTGCCGGTCTCCAGCACGGTCTGGCCGGGCAGGAATTTCAGCGTCGCGGGGTTCGGGGTCGTCTCGGTCTGAATAAACATCGCGTGCCTCCTTGGCTTGCCGCTCATATGCGCCTTCCGACTGAATTAATCAAGTAATCGCGGCTATGCGCTAGATGATGCGCGGCGCGATCTCGGCGGGATCGGTGACCTCCGGGCGCCAGAACGCCTCCGCTTCCGGTCCGATCCGCGCGAGAGCGGCCTCGAAGTCACGATGATTGACATGACGCCAGAGCGCAAAGGCCGTGGCCTCGATGGCGTTGTCGGGGGTCAGGTTGTGATGCGGGCGCAACGCCTGCGCTTCGCGGGTCATCTCGGTCCGGCTGCCGAACGGGCGCGGCGTCGCCATCACAACCCAGTGATACAGGAAGATCGCGCGCAACACGGCGGGCAGGCAATCGGCGAAGGCGATGGCCTCGACAGGGCGCAGCCGTGCGCGGAAGGTTACGAAGACGCCCTCGATCGCCGTGTAGGTCATGTTGTCGGAGTCGAGGCCCATCCGATCGCGCGCATCGGCGAGGAAAGAGGCGAACTCCTTCTGCGCATGGCGATAGGTCCAGGGCATCGGCATCGGTCAGGTGATCTGTTCGAGCTTTTCCTTCGACATCTCGCCCGGCACGATGGTCAGCGGACAGGGCAGGGTTCCGCCCTGTTTCACCATCTGCGTCACCAGCGGCCCCGCGCCGCCCTTGCCGGAGCCTGCGCCGAGGACCAGCACGCCGATCTCGGGATGTTCGTCCATCACGGCGATGATCTCGGGCACCGGTTCACCCTCGCGGATCACCAGTTCCGGCTCCACGCCCTGACGGTCGCGCATCCATTTCGCGAAGACCTCGAAATGCGCCTCGATCCGCTCGCGGGCTTCTTCGCGCATGATCTCGGCCACGCCGATCCAGTGCTGGTATTCGTCGGGCGGGATCACCGAGAGGATGATCACGCCGCCGCCGGTATGGTTCGCGCGCATCGCCGCGAACCGCATCGCGTTGAGGCATTCGCGGGTATCGTCGAGCACAACCAGAAACTTGCGCATGGCTCCTCCGGGACGGGGTGTTCGTGGATCATCGCCCGGCGCGAGGTCTTTGGCAACCGCGGGGGTGTCGAGGCTCAAAGCGGCGACCCTTGCGCCCAGTCCATATAGGCCTCGCGCGCCCGCTGCGTGCCCTTGCCGGGCGCGTAGCTGACATCGTCGAAACCTGCGACCGGGGTGACTTTGGCGAAGTTGCCGGTCAGGAAGACCTCGTCGGCATTGCGGAAATCGTCGAGCGTCAGCACCGCTTCATGCACCGTCTCGCCGCCCTCGCGCAGAAGGCCCATGATCCGCTTGCGCGTGAGCCCCGCGAGGAAAGTGCCGTTCGGCATGGGCGTGAAATACTCGCCATCCTTCACCATCCAGACATTCGCGGTCGCGCTTTCGGCGACATTGCCCATCGCGTCCTGCACCAGCGCGTTGCCGAAGCCCTTGCGCTGCGCCTCGACCAGCATCCGCGCGTTGTTCGGATAGAGGCAGCCCGCCTTCGCATCGGTGACGTTATCGGCCAGAACGGGACGGCGGAATTGCGTGGTGGTCAGCGTCGTCGCCTTGCTCGGGTCGGGCATCGCCACTTCTTCGAGGCAGAGCGCGAAGCCGGTCTCGCCGGGTTTCGGTGCGACGCCCAGATCGGACCCGGCGATCGCCCAGTACATCGGGCGCACGTAAACGGCGGCACCCTTGTCGTATTTCCGCAGGCCCTCGCGCGCAATCTCGACCATCTCCTCGGGCGCGATGGTCGGCGTGATCATCAGCGCCTCGGCGGAGCGGTTGGTGCGCGCGCAATGCGCGTCGAGATCGGGGACGACCCCATCGAAAAGCCGTGCCCCGTCAAAGACCGAGCTGCCTTGCCAAAGCCCGTGATCGGCGGCGCGCATGACGGCGATATCGCCCTCGTGCCATGCGCCTTCGAACCAAGTGCGGATGTTTTTGCCGAATGCCATCGGTGCCTCCTTCGTATCGGGCGCGATCCAACCACTCGCGCCCCGCGAAGTCCATACGACCGATTGTATCGGTGTCAGGTGTCGTGAGGTCCGGTCGCGTCTCGTTGCGGTTGAGCGTTAACCGCATGGCAACCGCGACCTGCCTAGGCTTGCGAAAGTGTCGCCTACTCGACGGCGGCGCAGCAGCAGGAGATTTCGCATGACCCCGGCCCGGCGCAGGCGCAAACGTCTCTTCGATCTGACGCTGGCACTTCTGGCGCTGCCCGTGGTGCTGCCGCTGATCGCGCTGGTCTGGCTGGCCGTCGCGCTGGTGCAGGGGCGACCGTGGTTCTACGGCGGCGAGCGGATGCATAGCCCCACGCGCAGCTTCCGGATGTGGAAGTTCCGCACGATGGAGGCGGAGGCGGGCGATCACGGCATCACCGCCGGGCATAAGCGCGCGCGGATCACCCCGCTCGGGCAGATCCTGCGGCGGTGCCACGCGGATGAGCTGCCGCAGATATGGAATGTCCTGCGCGGCGATATGAGCTTCGTTGGCCCGAGGCCGCCGCTGAGCGAGGTGGTGGCGCGTTTCCCACAGCTCTACGCGCAGGTGCTCGCAAGCCCGCCGGGGATCACCGGCCTCGCGAGCGTGCAGTTTGCTCAAAAAGAGGCGCGGCTGCTGGCGCGATGTCGAACGGCCGAAGAGGCGCGGCGGATCTACGATCAGGCTTGCGTCCCCGAGAAAGCCCGACTCGATCTGCTTTACCAAAGACAGGCCTCGTGGCGGCTCGATCTGGCGCTGATCTGGCAAACCTTGCGCGGAGGGATCGCGTGAGGGAAGCGCTCACCGACACGATCGCGACGCGCCTGATCGCGCTGTCGCGTCCGCGCAAGGCGGTCGTCATCGCGACGCTCGATGCGCTGCTCGCGATGGCGTGCCTTGCGCTGGTGTTGCAACTCGCGCCTGCCTTGAGCCGCGGGGGCCTCGGAGGGGGTGCCTGGCTCCTGGTCCCGATCGGAAGCGGTCTCGCGGCAGTGGCAAGTCTTGGCTCCGGCTTGGCGCGCCTGCCCCTGAAGGACTTCGCTATGCTGGGGGCGGGAAAAGCGGTCGTCCTTTCCTGCCTCCTTGCAATGGCCCTCTGGGCCGGTCTCGGATGGCAAGGCGGCGACACTGCGTTCTTCTTTGGTTGCGCGTTTCTATCGGGCATCGTGGTGCAGCGCCGGGCGCTTCTGGCGCTCACTGGATGGCTCTATCGACGCTCGAACGTCGTCTCGCGCATCGCGATCTACGGCGCGACGCCGGAGGGGATCGCGCTGGCACGGGCGTTGCGCGACCGATCCGGGTTTTTGACCTGCGCCTATCTCGACGACAGCCCGGTTTTGCGTGGCGCGACGTTGGACGGGGTGCCGGTCCTAGGCCCCGCGGCGCGCAAGGCGCTGATCCGCAAGTTCAATGTCGATCGCGTCGTCCTCGCCGATCCGCGCTTGCCCGAGCCGCGCAAGGCCGCGCTGGCGCGAGACCTCTCGCGCCTTGGATTGCGCTGCGAGGCGCTGCCGGATTTCGCCCTGCTGGTCGGCGGGGCGGACCTTGCCGCGCGGCTCGAACCGGTGCGCCCCGAGCGCTGGCTGGGCCGCAGCGAGATCACCGGGGGCGACCCGCCCGAGGCGGAGTTCTACCGCGGAAAATCCGTGCTCATCTCGGGGGCGGGCGGCTCCATCGGGGCAGAGCTTTGTCGTCAGATTCTCGCCTGTGGCCCGGCGAAACTCGTTCTGCTCGAACTCTCGGAGCCCGCGCTGTTCGCCCTCCTGTCCGACCTGACGCCGCTTGCCGCACGCGCAGGTGTCGATCTCGTCACCCGGCTCGGCTCCGCCGGGGACGCGGCGCTGGTGCGGGAGATTTTTGCACGCGAGGCGATCGACGCGGTGTTCCACGCCGCCGCCTACAAGCACGTCGCGCTGGTGGAGGAAAACCCGCTTTCCGGTTTCGCGAATAACGTTACTGCCACGGTCTGCCTCGCGCGGGGGGCGCGGGCCGCGAAAGTTGCGCGGTTCGTTCTGATTTCCAGCGATAAGGCGATTGCACCGCGCTCGGCCATGGGGGCGTCGAAACGGATGGCCGAGCTGGTGGTGCAGGATCTTGCGACCCGCGCGGGCGCGACGGTTTTTTCGATCGTGCGCTTCGGCAATGTGATCGGCTCGTCCGGATCGGTCGTGCCGATTTTCGAGCGGCAGATCGCGCAAGGCGGGCCGATCACGCTCACCGATCCTGACGCCACACGCTATTTCATGACCATCGCCGAAGCGGCGCGGCTCGTGCTGATCGCGGGCCGCTGGGAGGTCTCGGGGCGGGTCTATGCGCTCGATATGGGCGCGCCGATCCGGATCGGGGATCTCGCCCGGCAGATGGTCGAGGCGCGCGGGTTATGGCTGCGCGGGCCGGACTGCCCCGAGGGAGAGATCGAGCTGTTGCGGATCGGTTTGCGAAGGGGGGAGAAGTTGCACGAGGCCCCCGTGACCGGCGCGCATAGTCGCGCAACCGCGCATCCGAAGATCAGGCATGCCCCCGTGACCCATCTCTCGGAGCGCGAGACCGCCCTGCTTCTGCGCGACCTCGATGCCACCCTGGCGCAGCGCTGCCGGGAGCGGCTGGAGGCGCTCATGTCGCGGCTGCGCGGCGAGGAAAGCCAAGTCCCCGCGCCGTGTCTGGGTGAGGCGTTCAGCGCATCAGGCGCGGATGAGGGCGACCTTGAGCCGTCCGATAGCGAGGCGCGCTGGCAAGATGAAACGTCTGGAAGCCGGGTAGCGTGTTCCGTGACGGAGGGCCGGAGCTTCGGCCTCACTCAGACGCGCGGCATCGCCCTGCCAACGCCAATGCCATCAGGTCCCGCTCCACCCGGCGCGCGGGGCGCGTCAGGCGAAGGGATCGCTGGGATAGCCGACCGCGCTTAGATAGAGGCCCTGCGGCGGGCAGACCGGTCCGCAAGCGGCGCGGTCGCGCGCGGCGAGCGCTTCGCCCACGCGATCGGGCGGCCAGGACCCGGCGCCGACGCGTTCCAGCGTGCCGACAATCGAGCGGACCTGATTGTGCAGGAAGCTGCGCGCGCGCAGGTGAAACCGGACCTCGCGCCCGTGCGGGATGTCGAGCGCCTCGATCCGGATCTCGTCGAGCGTTTTGACCGGCGAGTTCGACTGGCACATGGTCGAGCGGAAGGTGGTGAAGTCATGATGCCCGATCAGATGCGCGGCCCCTTCGCGCATCGCCTCGATATCGAGCGGGTTGAGCACCTGCCAGACCAGCCCGCGGTCATGGGTCACCGGCGCGCGGCGTTGCACGAGCCGGAACAGGTAGCGCCGCTCTAGTGCAGAAAACCGGGAGTGGAATTCGTCTTCGACCCGGGCGCAGGCGAGGATCGCGACCGGCGCCGGGCGCAGGTGATAATTCAGCGCCTCCGACAGGCGGAACGGGTCCCAATCCTTCGTCAGATCGGCATGGGCGACCTGCCCGGTGGCATGAACACCCGCATCGGTGCGCCCCGCCGCCGCGATCGTATGGGGGCCGGGTTCGAGCTTCGCCAAAGCCGCCTCGACCGCGCCCTGCACCGAAGGCTGGTCGGCCTGACGCTGCCACCCGGCGAAGGGCCCCCCGTCATATTCGATTTTGAACGCGTATCTCGGCATGGAGCGGCCATAGCCCGAGCGCGCCCCGTTTCGCAATCCCCTCCCGGCCACGCGCCGCGATTGCGGGCCCCTGCACGGGGCGGCTTGCCCTCGTCATGGCCCGGAGCTACCGATTGCCGGTCGGGGAGAGAAGGGCGCGGATATGAGTTTGACGATCATGGCGGCGGTGCTGGGCGCGGCCTTCCTGCATGCCTTGTGGAATGCGCTGATCCGCCTGGGCGGCTCGAAAATCCGCGCGATGGTGATGCTGTCCATTGCCGAGGCCCTGATCGGGCTCGTCGTCGCTTTGTCGCGCCCGTTGCCGGACAGCGCCGCGCTGGGCTGGATTCTCGCCGCGGGGGTGATCCATTTCGGCTACAAGTTTTTCCTCGCCCATGCCTATGAGCAGGGCGATCTGAGCCGGGTCTATCCGATCGCACGCGGAACCGCGCCGATGATGGTGGCGATCGTCTCCGCTGCGCTGGCGATCGATGCGATCAGCGGGCTCGAATATGCGGGGATCGCCGTGCTGGGGCTCGGGATCGCCCTGATGGCGCGCGGCGTGTTCACCGATGGCGAAAGCCGCCGCCTGCTGCCCTATGCGCTGGGCTCGGCGCTGGCGACCGCGAGCTATACGCTGGTCGACGGGATGGGCGCGCGGATCTCGGGCGAGCCCGTGGGCTATGTCGGATGGATCATGGTGCTGGGCGGGGTGTTCTTCGCCATGGGCATGGTCGGGCTGCGTGGAACCGCGATGCTGCGCTCCGCGCCGCGCGAATGGGGGATCGCGACGCTTGGGGCGGCGGCCTCCTATGCGGCCTATGCGATTTCGATCTGGGCGATGACCCGCGCGCCGATCGCGCTGGTCGCGACCCTGCGCGAGACCTCGATCCTGTTCGCGGTGCTGATCGGCTGGCTCGTCTTCGGCGAGAAGATGCGGATGACGAAGGCGCTGGCGGCGTTGTTGATCGTCTCGGGCGTGGTGCTGACGCGGGTCTGAGCGATTAAAATCGCGGCTGGCCTTGGTCGTCGCAGCTGGCAGGCATGGCGTCGTCCGCCGGGCGCGCGATCAGGTGTCCGGTCACGATTTGCAGCGGCGTGAAGGGCGGCTCCTGAAGCGCGGGCTGGATCTGGCGGGTCACATAGCAGCCGCCGAAACTCTCGGTCTTGCCGTCACGCGTCCGGGCGCTCACCGTCACCCCGAGCGTGGTATAGATCGAGCCGGCCGCGCCTTCCGACATGACCGGGCCGATCGTGACCGAGGCCTCGGCGGTGTTTGCATAGCCTTTCGCGAAATCCGCATAATCGCCGTTCTTTTCGGGATGGGCGAAATAGCTCCAGGCGCGGGCGTAGTGATGCAGCGAAATCGCGTTATAGAGCGAGCGGATCAGCGCGGACGGGGTCGAACGGTCGTCGAGATAGTCCGGCGCGGCCATGGCCGATTGCGCGGAAAACACGAGAGCCAGAAGTGCGAGACTGCGGCGCATGCGACCTCCGTTTCGCGGCCCGTGCGGCATGGGTCGCCGCGCCGGGGCCGCAGTTCGAGTCAGCTTCGCTCGGGCACGAGTTGTTGCACGATGCCGACGAGCAGCAGGTAGATGGACGTGACGACCAGCCCCCAATGCGCCCAGCTTGCCGGATCGAAATCGACCCATGCGGCCCAGCCCGCGAAGAAGGTCCACAAAAGCGCCATCGGCAAGGAAACCACGCGCCAGCGCTTCGTACGCACGGGGTGGATGAACTTGAGCGGCAGGAACATCGCGATGGCGAGCGCCACGACGACGAGCAGGATCGTCCAATAGCCCGGCTTGAGCGCGAACAGCACCAGCACCAGCATGTTCCACGCGCCCGGGAAGCCCTGGAACGAGTTGTCCTTCGTCTTCATCCGGGTGTCGGAGAAATAGACGACGCTGCCATAGGTGATCGCGATGATCGCGAGCCAGCCCGTCCATCCCGGCAGCAGGCTCGACTGGAACAGCGCGAAGGCGGGGATGAAGACATAGGTCAGATAGTCGATGATCAGGTCCATCAGGACGCCGTCATAGAGCGGGAAATTCGCCTTCACATCGTAGCGCCGCGCGAGCGGACCATCGATCCCGTCGACGAAGAACGCCGCGACGAGCCAGAGGAACATCAGCGACCATTCGCCCTCCGCAGCCGCGAGAAGCGCGAGCATCGACAGCACGGCGCCGGTGGCGGTCAGGAGGTGAACGAACAGGGCTTTGATGCGGATATCCATGCGTCCCCTGATGCCGGATTTGCGACGCAGGGGCAAGCGTCGCTTCAGGCGCGCGGATGGCTCTTGTCGTAGATTTCCATCAGCCGCGCGGCATCGACGGCGGTGTAGATTTGGGTCGTGCCGAGGCTCGCATGGCCCAGCAGTTCCTGAATGGCGCGCAGGTCGCCGCCGGCCGCCAGCAAATGCGTCGCGAAACTGTGACGCATCGCATGCGGGGTCGCCGTGGAGGGCAGGCCCAGCGACATCCGCGCCCGCTCCATCGCCTTGGAAATCATGCGCGGATTGAGCGGCTTTCCGCGTGCGCCGTAGAACAAGGGCGCATCCGGCTCGGCGGGGTAGGGGCACAGGCGCATGTACTCCGCGACGGCCTCGCGCGCGGCGGGCACGACCGGCACGAGCCGCTCCTTGTCGCCCTTGCCGCGGATGCGCAGCACCTCGGGCAGGGGATGAGCCTCGGCACGCAGGGCGAGCGCTTCGGAGATTCGCAGTCCGCAGCCGTAGAGCAGGGTCAGCACGGCGGCGTCGCGCGCGGCGATCCACGGCTCCATCGCCTGCGTGTCGACCTGTTCGATCATCCCGGCTGCGGCGTCCTCGTTCAGCGGGCGCGGCAGTTTGCGCTGATATTTCGGGCTGCGGGTCGAGAGGATATGGCTCGCATCGAACCCGTCACGATCGGCGAGCCAGCGGATGAAGCTTTTCACCGAAGAAAGCGCGCGGGCGAGCGAGCGTGACGAGACCTCGCGGCCGCGTTCATGCGCCATCCACGCCCGCATATCGGAGGGTACAAGCTGAGCGATCCGGGCGGTGCCCAGGCTCTCGCCGTGATGGGTTTGCAGAAAACCCAGGAAGCTCGCCACGTCGTGCCGGTAGGCGGTGATCGTGTGATCGGAGGCGTCGCGCAGCCCGCGCAAATGGCTCAGCCATTCGGCGAGCGCGTCTTGCAGCCCTGCGGACGGCTCCGCCATCAATCCAGCCAGCGGCGCATCGTGCGTTCGAATACGCCCGCGAAGAAGGCCAGAAGATCGGTGCCCTGAGAGGGTTTGAACTGATGCGGGTCCTCGGCGGCCATGACCAGCATGCCGGGCAGGCGGCCCTCGCCGAGATCAAGCTGCATCAGCGCCTCGGAGCGCACCCAGTTCGCCGCCTCGCCGAAGATCGCCTCGGAGCCCGGCACGGTCTGGCGCAGCACGACCTGTCGCGGCTGTCCGCCACGCCCGCCGCGCATGTATTCGGTGATGAAGCCGGGTTCGGCCACGCAAAGCACCTCGCCCAGCTGGCGCAGCGCCGGGTCGTTCTCGTTCTGGTGGCTTTCCAGCACGAGGCGCACCGCGTCGACGCGCAGGATCTCGGCCACTTCGGTCGCGAGATTCGACAGGAAGGACTGGAAGTCATGCGGGTCGAGCATCCGCAGCACCGCGCGGTGAATCTGGTTCGTGCCCGCGAGGTTCTCGTAAGCCGCCGCGATGACCGACCGGTGGGTGTCTTCCAGCCGGTCGAGCCGCGCCTCGAGCCTCGACATGGCCGCGCCGCGCAGGTCGACGATATTGCCGCCCATCGCGGCCTCGTTCGCAGCGATCAGCGCCCGCATCAGGTCGCGGTCCTCGAGAATCACGTCAGGGTCGGAAATGATCTTGTCGCGGAGTTGCTCCACGAGGGCCGGTTCGGTCATGCCTGTCTCGTCGCTGGTCGATGCATCATTTTTTCCAAGCATACACGATGCGCCCCGCGACGCAGTCCAAAAAACGGCCCGTGCCACGAAAAAGGCCCGCCGGAGAGGCGGGCCTGTGCCGTTTCGGACTCACGCGAGAAGATCAGATCTTCTGGCCGGTCGCTTCCCAATCCTTGAGGAACTGGGCCAGACCCTTGTCGGTCAGCGGGTGGTTCGCCATCGACTTGATGACCGCCGGCGGCGCGGTGATCACGTCGGCGCCGATGCGCGCAGCGTCGCTGATGTGGTTCACCGAGCGGATCGACGCGGCGAGGATCTGGGTCGAGAAATCGTAGTTGTCATAGACCGTGCGGATGTCCTCGATCAGCTGCATCCCGTCGAGGTTGATGTCGTCGAGACGGCCGATGAAGGGCGAGATGAAGGTCGCGCCCGCCTTCGCGGCGAGGATCGCCTGCGCGGTCGAGAAGCACAGCGTGACATTGACCATGTGGCCTTCGGATGCGAAAGCCTTGCAAGCGGTCAGGCCGTCCCAGGTCAGCGGAACCTTGATCGCGATATTGGGGGCGATCTTGGCGAGCTTCATACCTTCTTCGATCATGTCCTTGGACTCGGTCGCGACGACCTCGGCCGAGACCGGCCCGTGGACCATGTCGCAGATTTCCTTGGTGACTTCGAGAATGTCGCGGCCCGATTTCAGGATCAGCGAGGGGTTGGTGGTCACGCCATCGACCATGCCCAGATCGTTGAGTTCCTTGATCGCGGCGGTGTCGGCGGTATCGACGAAGAATTTCATGGCAGCTCTCCTTGGCGGCAGTCGCGAGCGTGTTAGCGCAAAAGCGGCGAGGGTGAAAGAGGTCGCAACGGGAGAGGGGCTCCGCCCCGCGGCGTCGCCGCTCCCCGAGATATTTAGGGCAGTTGGAAGGCAGGGCGATGTCTGAGCCCGGTTGGTTCGAAGAGGGCGCGCGGGTCGCGGTGCTGACGGCGGAGCCGATCGGGCGGCCGCTCGATTATCGCGCGCCGGAGGGCGGGTGTTTCAGCGGGGCTTTCGTCGAGGTGCCGCTGGGGCCGCGCAAGGTGCTGGGTGTGGTCTGGGGGCCGGGCGAGGGCGGTTTCGATGCCGCCAAGCTGCGCGCGGTGAACCGGGTCTTCGACGTGCCGCCGATGCGCGACGAGCTGCGCGTCTTTCTGGAGCGGATGGCGGAATACACGATGACGCCCTTGCCGCAGGTGCTGCGGCTCGCGACGCGGGCGCCGGGCTTGGGCGACCCGCCGGGCATGCGCAAGATTTACCGGCTGGGCGACCGGGAGCCGTCGCGGATGACCGATGCGCGGGCGCGGGTGCTGGAGGTGCTGGAAGAGCATGGCGGTGCCGGCTTCTACCTGAGCGAGCTGGCGCATCTGGCGGGGGTGACGACGCAGGTGGTGAAGGGGCTGGTGAAGACCGGCGCGCTGATCGAGGCGGAGGTGCCGCGCGATCAGCCGTTCCCGCGGCTCGATCCGGCGCGGCCCGGCAAGGCGCTGTCGGAGGCGCAGGCCGCCGCGGCGGAGGCTTTGCGCGCGGGCTCCGGGGCCTATTCGACGACGCTTCTGAAGGGCGTGACCGGCTCGGGCAAGACGGAGGTCTATCTGGAGGCGGTCGCGGAATGTCTTCGCAAGGGGCGGCAGGCTTTGGTGCTGCTGCCCGAGATCGCGCTGAGTTCGGAATTTCTCTCACGGGTCGAGGCGCGGTTCGGCGCGCGTCCCGGCGAGTGGCATTCCGGCGTCACGCAATCCGAACGTCGTCGGCTATGGAAGGCTTGCGGGGCGGGAGAGGTGCAGCTTGTCGTCGGCGCGCGCTCGGCGCTGTTCCTGCCGTTCCGCGATCTGGGGCTGATCGTGGTCGATGAGGAGCATGACAGCTCCTACAAGCAGGAGGAGGGCGTTCTCTATAACGCCCGCGACATGGCGGTGTTGCGCGCCTCGGGCTGTTCCGCGCAGGTGGTTCTGGCCTCGGCGACGCCGAGCCTCGAGACTTGGGCGAACGCGGAGGCCGGGAAATATCAGCGGCTCGATCTTGGCGCGCGGTTCGGCACGGCGGAGCTGCCCGAGATGGGTACGATCGACATGCGTGACGAAGCCATCGAGAGCGCGCATTGGATCGGGCCAACGCTGGTGAAGGAGGTTCTGGCGCGGGTGGCCGAGGGGCAGCAGGCGATGCTGTTTCTCAACCGTCGCGGCTATGCGCCGGTCACGATCTGCCGCGCCTGCGGACATCAGATCGGCTGCGATCATTGCGATGCGCGGATGGTGGAGCACCGTTTCCTCAAGCGGCTCGTCTGCCACCAATGCGGCGAGACCAAGCCGATCCCGGTAAAATGCCCGAGCTGCGAGGTGGAAGGGAAGCTCGCCCCCGTTGGGCCGGGGGTGGAGCGGCTGGCCGAGGAGGTCGCGGAGCGCTTTCCCGAGGCGCGTCTGGCGGTGCTGTCCTCGGACCTGTTCGGCTCGGCCCGTGCGCTGAAGGAAAAGATCGCGGAGATCGCGCAGGGCGAGGCCGATATCATCATCGGCACGCAGATCGTGGCTAAAGGGCATAACTTCCCGCGGCTGACCTTGGTGGGGGTAATCGACGCCGATCTGGGCCTGCAGGGCTCGGACCTGCGCGCGGCGGAGAAGACGTTCCAGTTGATGCGGCAGGTGGCGGGCCGGGCTGGCCGGGCCGAGGAGAAGGGCGCGGCGCTGTTGCAGACCTATCAGCCCGAGCATCCGGTGATCCGCGCGATTCTGGGCGGCGACGAGGAGGCGTTCTGGGCGCAGGAGGCCGCCGCTCGGCAGGCGCAGGGCGTGCCGCCTTACGGGCGGATGGCGGGGATCATCCTGTCGGGGCCGGATTTGCAGCCGCTGTTTGAGGTGGGCAACCACCTCGCGCGCAACGATGCCGCGCTGCGCCGGATAGGGGCGCAGGTCTTCGGGCCCGCGCCTGCGCCGATCGCACGGGTGCGCGGGCGGCATCGGGTGCGGCTCTTGGTGAAGGCAGAGAAAAGCGCGCCGCTGCAGGGCGCGCTCAAGGCTTGGCTCAAGGGGCTGAAACTGCCGACCAATGCGCGGCTCGCGGTCGATATCGATCCGCAGAGCTTCCTTTGACGGCGCTTAGCGGTTCGCTCCGGGAACCCAGAGCACATCATCCTTGCCGTCGTCATTCGCGATGCGGGCTGCGACGAAGAACCAGTCGGAAAGGCGGTTGAGATATTTCACGGCCCATTCGTTGACGCCTTCGATCGCGGCCAGCGACACGGCCTCGCGCTCGGCACGACGCGCCACGGTGCGCGACATATGCAAGTGCGCGGCAAGCGGCGTCCCGCCCGGCAGGATGAAGCTGCGCAGCGGCTCCAGCTTCTTGTTCATCGCGTCGATCTCGGTCTCGAGCCGGGTCACCTGGGACTCGACCATGCGCAGGACCGGGTAGCCCGCCTCGTCGTCATGCTCCATATCGGGCCGCGCCAGATCGGCGCCCAGATCGAAGAGGTCGTTCTGGATCACGGAAAGCTGCTTTTGCAGCGCCTCATCCGCATGCAGGCGCGCAATGCCCACGGTCGCATTCAGCTCGTCCACGGTGCCATAGGCGGTCACGCGCGCGGAATGTTTGGCGACGCGCACCCCGTTCGAGAGCGCGGTTTCCCCGGCATCGCCGGTGCGCGTGTAGATGCGATTGAGAACGACCATCAGCCACCCCTTCTAAGATAAACGAACAACAGGATCAGCGCTATCGCGACCGCCTGGGCGGCAATGCGCAACCGCATCAGCTTGTTGGCATGTTTCTTGTTGAAATCGCCCCCGCGTCCGAAGCCCGCGATGCCGATCATCAAGATCACCAGAACCGCCAAACTCGCCAGAGCGACGACATAAAATAACGGGTCGTTGCGCATGTAGTCTCTCTCCCTCTGGGCTCAAGACATAGCTGGAGATCACGAAAATGCGAAAGGATTTTCAGCCCTTGTCCAGCACCCAGTCGAGCATTCGGTCGGGCAGGAAGCGGCGCACGACGCTGATTGCCTTGGTCGGCGTGGTGATCTTGTAGCGCGGCTTCGGGTTCGGAGCCTCGAGCGCCTTGAGGATCGCCTTGGTCACCTCGGAGGGCGGCAGCTCGAACGTGTCGGGCTTGCCGCGGCTTTGGTAGAGGCGCTTGAGCAGACTGCCCTCGTATTGCGCGCGGCGGGCGGAGTTCTCCCAATCCACCCATTTCTCGAAAGGCGGGATCGAGTTGACCCGGATTTTCGAGGTGATCGGGCCGGGCTGGATCAGCACGATCTTGATATCCGTATCGGCCATTTCGAGCCGCATCACATCGGTCAGCCCTTCCAGCGCGAATTTCGTCGAGGCATAGGCCGCGCGCCATTTCAGCCCGACGAAGCCCAGCACCGACGAGCATTGCAGGATACGCCCCTCGCCATTGTCGCCCTGCGCGCGCATCACCTTGATCGCGCGGGTCGTCAGGTCGTGCAGGCCGAAGAGGTTGGTCTCGAAGATCTCGCGCAGCGCGCCGGGCGGAATGTCCTCGGCCGCGCCGGGGCAGGCGAAGGCGGCATTGTTGTAGAGCGCGTCGAGTCGACCGCGCCCGCGCGCCAGCGCCTCGTTGAAGCCCGCCTCGATGCTTTCGGGATCGGCCACGTCGAGCTGGAAGGAGATCAGCCCTTCGGAGCGCAGGCGCTCGCAATCCTCTTCACGGCGGCAGGTGGCGAAGACTTTCCAGCCCGCGGCTTTCAGCCCATGGGCCGCGTCGTAGCCGATGCCCGAGGAGCATCCGGTGATAAGGATCGTCTTGGCCATGCGCGCGCCTTCCCAGTGGTTCGGCGGTGCAAAGAGAAACCCGCCGGAGGTTTGCCTCCGACGGGGGTATTTCGAGCCATTTGAAAAGGCAAGATTTTAGCGGCTGGCAGACCGGTTTAGGTCAATTTGCCGGGCGCAGGTACTTCTTGGAGACCCAGCCTTCGGTGCCGTCGCCCTCGATCTTCACATGCGCCCAGCCGCCGGTCTCGGCCACGACGAGCACTTCATCGCCTTTACGGACGCGGTCGATCGCGGCGTTTCTGGTCGAGGGGCCCGAGCGCACGTTGAGCGCATTGGCCGTCACGCTCCAGAGCGTGCCGCCCTCGACTTTCGGCGCCGAGGTGTCGCGATATTCCGGCGACGGTTTGAGTTCGGGGCCCGGCATCCGCGTGTTCGGCGTGATGCGGGTGATCAGGGAGGCCTTCTCGACTTTCGGCGTGTTGGTCTGCGATGCGGCGGCAGCCTTCGCAACTATTTGAGGGGCCTCGCTGGCTGAAAGCTCTTGATTGTCACTCGCGGCGCGTGAGACCTGTACGGTGTCATTCGAGGTAGCCGCCGAGGCCTGTTCGACGTTCCCGGGAACGTCGCGTCCGGCGATGGCCATAACAGCGTAAATACCCGCCAACGTGGTCAGCAATAACTTACCCATGATCAACCCCCTGATTCCGACTTGGCAGCTGGGGAAGCGTGAAAAATGTTAACACGATTCTCTCTGCTCTACGTCGGTGAAATTCCGCCGACGGGGGAAAAGTTCCGTGGAAATTCCTATTCCTGCTTTTCCCGCTGGACCGGGATCGGGCGCGGCTTTAGTAAATCCGCATGAGCAGTGACGAAGAAAATCCCCTCTCCACCAGTTCCGAACCGCTGAGCCGTGCGATCGGCGAGCGCTATCTGACCTATGCGCTCTCGACGATCATGCACCGGGCGCTGCCCGATGCGCGCGACGGGTTGAAGCCGGTGCATCGGCGCATCCTGTTCGCGATGCGCGAGCTGAAGCTGTCGCCCACCGGCGGCTTCCGGAAATCCGCGAAAATCTCGGGCGACGTGATGGGGAACTACCACCCCCACGGCGATGCCGCGATTTACGACGCGATGGCGCGTCTCGCGCAGGATTTCGCGATGCGCTACAAGCTCGTCGACGGGCAGGGCAATTTCGGCAATATCGACGGCGATAACCCGGCAGCCTCGCGTTACACCGAGGCGCGTCTGGCTTCCCCGTCCGAGGCGCTTTTGCAAGGTCTGGCCGAGGACGCGGTCGATTACCGCCCGAACTACGACGGCACGCTGACCGAGCCGGTCGTGCTGCCCGCCGCCTTCCCGAATCTCCTGGCCAATGGCGCAAGCGGCATCGCGGTCGGCATGGCCACGAATATCCCGCCGCATAACCTTGGCGAGCTGGTCGAGGCGCTTTTGGAGATGATCAAGCGCCCCGGCATCACCGATGACGAACTGGTCGAGCATATCCCCGGCCCCGATTTCCCGACCGGCGGCGTGCTGGTCGAACCGCCCGAGAATGTCCGCGACGCCTATCGCACGGGCCGCGGCGCGTTCCGCCTGCGGGCGCGTTGGGAGAAAGAGGAACTGGGCCGCGGTCAATGGCAGATCGTCGTCACCGAGATCCCCTATCAGGTGCAGAAATCCAAGCTGATCGAGCGTCTGGCCGAGGTCATCCAGACCCGCAAAGTGCCCGCGCTGGCCGATGTACGCGACGAGAGCGCCGACGATATCCGCATCGTGCTGGAGCCGAAATCGCGCACCGTCGAGCCCGAGATGCTGATGGGGATGCTGTTCAAGAACTCCGATCTGGAGGTCCGGTTCTCGCTCAACATGAACGTGCTGATCGATGGGCGGGTGCCGAAGGTCTGCTCGCTCAAGGAGGTGCTTCGCGCCTTCCTCGATCACCGTCGCGAGGTTCTGCTGCGCCGCTCGCAGCACCGGATGGACAAGATCGACGCACGTCTGGAAGTGCTCGAAGGCTATATCATCGCCTTCCTGAACCTCGACCGGGTGATCGAGATCATCCGCTACGAGGACGAACCCAAAGCGATGCTGATGGCCGAGTTCGAGCTGTCCGACGTGCAGGCCGAAGCGATCCTCAACATGCGCCTGCGCAGTCTGCGCAAGCTCGAGGAGATGGAGCTCAAACGCGAGCGCGATGCGTTGATCGAAGAGCGCTCGGGGCTCGAAGACCTGCTCGCCTCCGAAAAGCTGCAATGGAAGACAATCGGCGGTGAGCTGAAAGACATCGACAAGAAATTCGGCCGCAATGCCGAGGGCGGCGCCCGGCGCACCGGCTTCGCCGAGGCGGGCGAGGTCGAGGAAGTGCCGATCGAGGCAATGATCGAGCGCGAGCCCATCACAGTGATCCTGTCGAAAATGGGCTGGATCCGGGCGATGAAGGGCCATAACGCGCTCGATGCCGAGGTGAAGTTCAAGGATGGCGACGGGCCGATGTTCGCCATGCATGCCGAGACCACGGACCGGATCGTCGCGATGGGCTCCAACGGGCGCGCCTATACCGTGCTGGGGGCGAATCTGCCCGGCGGGCGCGGCATGGGCGAGCCGCTGCGGCTGATGGTCGATCTGCCCAACGAGGCGGAGGTGACCCATCTGCTGCTGCCGAAGGCGGGCGAGAAATACCTTCTGGCCTCCTCGGATGGCGACGGGTTCGTCTGTCCGGGCGAGGAGCTCGTGGCGCAGACCAAATCGGGCAAGCAGGTTCTGAACATGAAGGGCGCGGCGAAAACCACCGTCTGCTCGAAGATCGACGGCGATACGGTCGCCTGCGTCGGTCAGAACCGTAAGCTGCTGGTCTTCCCGCTGGAAGAACTGCCCGAAATGGCGCGCGGCAAGGGTGTCCGGCTGCAGAAATACAAGGACGGTGGCCTGAGCGACGCGAAGACCTTCACCCTGGCCGATGGGCTGAGCTGGAAGGATCCGGCGGGCCGCACCCGGACCGAGACCGATCTCGCCGAATGGACCGGCAAGCGGGCCTCGGCGGGCCGCATGGCGCCGCGTGGCTTCCCGCGGGATAACAGGTTCACCTGAGGCTTTGCCTGAGGGATCGTCCGGGCAGGTCCGGGCGATCCGCCAGGGGGCGCTGCCCCCTCTTGCCCTGTCGGGCAATTCACCCCCGGGATATTTTCACCAAGGCGAAGGGCGCGTGTTTGCTCTCTCCCGTCACGCGCGCTCTACCGTCAGCCAGATGCCGCCCTTTGGGCGTGTCGTCAGGATCATCTCCGGCACAGGCTCGCGCCCAGGCACGGCGGTGAAGCGGAACCGGGCGAGGAGCGTGGCGAGGATAATCTGCGCCTCCTGCATCGCGAAGCCTGCGCCGATGCAGATTCGCGGCCCGGCCCCGAAGGGCAGGAAAGCGAAGCGGTCATGCGTCGGATTGGCGAAACGCTCCGGACGGAAAGCATGCGGGTCGTCCCACAGCGCGTGGTGGCGGTGGAGCGCGTAGATCGGCAGCATCACCGTGTCGCCTGCGCGCACCTCGCGCCCCAGAAGCGTGTCGGGTTTGCGCGCCGTGCGCGACAGGAAGCCCGCAGGCGGGTAGAGCCGCAGGCTTTCGTTCACGATCTGCGCGACGAGGGGCATTTTCGGCAGGTCGTCGACGGTCGCCGCATGCGCGCCGAGCGCCGCCTGCGCCTCGCTGCGGGCGGCCTCCTGCACCTCCGGGTCGAAGGCGCAGAGGTAGAGCGCCCAGGCGAGCGTCAGCGCGGTCGTCTCATGCCCTGCGACGATGAAGGTCAGCAGGTTGTCGCGCAGCTCGGCCGGGCTCATCTCGCGGCCGGTTTCGGGGTCCTGCGCGCCGTCGAGCAGGTCCAGAAGGTCGGGCACAGCTTTCGCCTCGCCCGCGCGCCGGGCCTCGATGGCGCGGTCGGCATGGCGCTTGAGGTCGCGCACGACGCCCGAGGAGATCACCCGATGCGGGCGCGGCACCCAGGCGGGCAGGGCGAAGAGATCCAGAAGCGAGACCTTCGCCGTCTGCGCGATATAGGCGTCGATCGCCCGGTGGATCGCGGCGCGGTCGAAACCCTCGTCGCCCGAGAAGGTCACGTCCGAGATCACCTCGAAGGTCGCAGCTACCATTTCCTGATGCAGGTCCACCGCGCGGCCGGTATCGGCGGCGGTGCTGATGCGTTCGGCAGAGGCCTCCGCTGCGGCGCCCATGACGGGGGCGAGCGCCTCCATGTTGCGCGCGGCGAAGACCGGAGAGGCGGCGCGGCGCTGCCAGCGCCATTCGGCCCCTTCGGCGACGAACAGCCCTTCCCCCACGGCAGGCCCGAGGATGAGCTTGGTCACCACCGATTTCGGATAATCCTCGACGCGCGTCTTGAGGATGTGGCGCAGGCTGTCTGGGTCCATGACCATATGCCAGCGCGCCCCGGTATTACCCGAGATGATCGGCGCATGGGTCGCCAGTTCCGGTATGATTTCCAACAGGTTGCGCCGCGCGGCGCGGAAGCTCGCGAAGATGCCCAGCGGATGCTCGGCAAGGGGCGCACGGGTCGGAAGGCGGTGGGTGTCGTCTGTCGCAGCGTAATCCATGAGCAGATGGTAGTGCGGCACCGGTCGCTGCCCAAGGGAAACCGCGAACACAGACAGGGGAAACCCTGCATTCCGGGCTTGATTTTTCCCCGCCAGCGCAATAGGTAGCGCGCGATATTGACTCGGGCTCGCTGCTAGCGGCCCCCTAACCAGAGGCGCCCCGCGAGATGGCAAAGGAAAAGTTTGAACGTAACAAACCGCACGTCAACATCGGCACGATTGGCCACGTTGACCACGGCAAGACGACGCTGACGGCTGCGATCACGAAGTATTTCGGTGATTTCCGCGCGTATGACCAGATCGACGGCGCGCCGGAAGAGAAGGCCCGCGGGATCACGATCTCGACCGCGCACGTGGAATACGAGACCGAGTCGCGTCACTACGCGCACGTCGACTGCCCCGGCCACGCCGACTACGTGAAGAACATGATCACGGGTGCAGCGCAGATGGACGGCGCGATCCTGGTCGTGAACGCAGCTGACGGCCCGATGCCGCAGACCCGCGAGCACATCCTGCTCGGCCGTCAGGTCGGCATCCCGGCGATGGTCGTGTACCTGAACAAGGTTGACCAGGTCGACGACGAGGAGCTGCTCGAGCTCGTGGAAATGGAAGTTCGCGAACTTCTGTCGTCCTACGACTTCCCCGGCGACGATATCCCGATCATCAAGGGCTCGGCTCTGGCCGCGATGGAAGGCCGTGATCCGGAAATCGGCGAGAACTCGATCAAGGCTCTGATGGAAGCTGTCGACAGCTACATCCCGACGCCGGAGCGCGCCGTTGACCAGCCCTTCCTGATGCCGATCGAAGACGTGTTCTCGATCTCGGGCCGTGGTACGGTTGTGACCGGCCGCGTCGAGCGTGGCGTGATCAACGTCGGCGACGAACTGGAAATCGTGGGTATCCGCGACACCTCGAAGACGACCTGCACGGGCGTCGAGATGTTCCGCAAGCTGCTGGACCGTGGTGAAGCTGGCGACAACATCGGCGCGCTGCTGCGCGGTGTGGACCGTGACGGCGTTGAGCGTGGTCAGGTTCTGTGTAAGCCGGGTTCGGTTAAGCCGCACACCAAGTTCGAGGCAGAAGCCTACATCCTCACCAAAGAGGAAGGTGGCCGTCACACCCCGTTCTTCGCGAACTACCGTCCGCAGTTCTACTTCCGCACGACGGACGTGACCGGCACCGTGACCCTTCCCGAGGGCACCGAGATGGTCATGCCGGGCGACAACCTGAAGTTCGAAGTCGAACTGATCGCTCCGATCGCGATGGAAGACGGTCTGCGCTTCGCAATCCGCGAAGGTGGCCGCACCGTCGGCGCCGGCGTCGTCTCGAAAATCATCGAGTGATCCTCGGATCATAGCGATTTGCGAAGGGCCGCCCGGTTGGGCGGCCCTTTTGCTTTGCGTGAGGGGTTTGCGCGGGTGGTCGTAATCGCGGGCGTGTCGCGCTAGGTCTTCTGCGGGCGGACCATGGGGGAGGATGTGGGACATGGCAGAGGCAACTGCGGCACGCGAGTGCCATTGGGATGTGGACGGGCTGCGGATCGCGGGGCTCGAATGGGGCCCAAGGGATGGTCTGCCGGTTCTGGCGCTGCATGGCTGGATGGATCATGCGGGCAGCTTTGCCGCGCTCGCGCCGCGGCTCGAGGGCTGCCGCGTCGTCGCGCTCGATCTGAGCGGGCAGGGCCTGAGCGGGCATCGCGCGGCCCATGCGAGCTATAATATCTGGGACGACCTGCCGCAGATCCTGCGGGTGCTCGACGCTCTGGGCTGGGAGGAGTGCGTGCTGCTGGGCCATTCGCGCGGCGCCAATATCTCGGCGTTGCTGGCGGCGGCGATGCCGGAGCGGGTGCGCGGGGTCATCGCGCTCGATTCGCTGGCCCCCGAGCCGGTGGCGCGGGATTTCGTCACAACGCTGCGCGCCTATCTGACCGAGGTGCCCACGCAGGCGGCGCGGCCCGCGCGCCGTTTCCCGACGCGTGAGGACTATATCGCGCGCCGCGCGGGGCAGGGCAATGCGCGCGTGGTGGCCGAGGCGCTGGCGGACCGTGCACTGGAAGAAGGCCCGGAGGGTTGGCATCTGCGCGGCGACCGGCGGCTGTTCGCGAGCTCTGCGGTGAAGCTCGACCGCGACGATGTGGAGGCGGTGCTGCGGGCGATCCGCGCGCCGGTCCTCAACATCTGGGCCGGGGACGGGATCCGGGCGCAGCGCGAGGGCACGGCGGAGCTGGCGCGATGGGGGGCCGAGCTGATCGCCGATTACGAGAGCATCGAGATCGCGGGCGACCACCACTTCCACCTCGACCCGGAGGCGGCGGAGCAGATCGCGGAGGCGGTGAAGGATTGGCTTGCGCGCAAGCTTTGAGCGGGCGGCTGGCGCGGCCCCGCCGCTTGCGCTAGACTGATGGGACGCACGATGGAGGCTCCGATGGACAAGACCCTTTTCTGATCCCGTTTCCCTGAAACCCTGATCGAGAGAGGTCTCTCCATGTCTGCCCATCCGCTGCCGCGGCGCTTTCCTGCGCCCGATACCCGCAATCCCGTTATTCTGCCCGATGGCACGCCGCATGAACCCACCGTGTTCCTGCAGGCGGTGATCGACCATCCCAATATCGAGGTCGGGCGCTATGCCTATTACAGCCCGCTTGCCCCCGTGGCGGACGCGGCGGCGGAGCTTGCGCCATACCTCTATCCCGGCTGCCCCGAGCGGCTGGTGATCGGGGCTTTCGCGCAGATCGCGCATGGGGTGCGCTTCATCACCGCTTCGGCCAATCACCCGATGGGCGGGATTACGACCTATCCGTTCCGGATTTTCGACATGGAGACGGCGGGGAAATATCTCGAGGAGAATGCCGCGATCGGCGACACCGTGATCGGGCCGGATGTCTGGCTTGGCTTCAATGCGATGGTGATGCCCGGTGTGCGCATCGGGGCGGGGGCGATCGTGGCGGCTGGCTCGGTTATCGCGCAGGACGTGCCGCCCTTTGCCATCGTCGCGGGCAATCCGGCGCGCGTGGTGCGGTCCCGGTTCAGCCCCGATGAGATTGCACGATTGCTCGATCTGGCGTGGTGGGACTGGCCGGTGGAGGCGATCCAGAGGGCGTTGCCCGCGCTGGAAGCGGGAGATGTGGCGGCGCTGGCCGAACACGCGCCTTGAGCGAGAGGCTTGCCGCTGCGCGCAACGACGCTAGGCTCTGGGCAGCGCGACGAATTCTCCCGGAGCCCGGATGACCAACAGCCCGATCCTCTTCTCGCATATCCTGACGGGCGCGCCCGATCCCGACGGGCCCGCCGACATCGTCGAGGCGTTGCGGGACGAGCGGCTCGCCTGGGCGCATCTCGACGGGACGCATCCGCAGGCACAGCGCTGGATTCGCGAGGAGCTGGATTACCTCGACCCGCAGGCGGTGGAGGCGTTGCTGGATGTCGATACGCGCCCGCGCATGAGCCAGATCGGCGAGGGGCTTCTGGTGATCCTGCGCGCGATCAACTTCAACGAGGGCGAAGACCCCGAGGATATGGTCTCGCTGCGCATGTATCTCGACCGGCAGCGCATCCTGACGATTTCACGCAAGCGTGTGCGCGCGATCGAAGGGATGAACGCGGCGATCCGCGACGGCAAAGGGCCCAGCGATGCGGGAACCTTCCTCGTGCGACTGACCGAGGATATCGTCGGCAATATCGGGGTGTTCCAGACCGAGTTGGACGAGCGTGCCGAGGCGTTGGAAGATCAGGTCTATGGCGGGCAGGCCGACCATATGCGCCGCGACGTTCTGGATTTGCGGCTGCAGGTGATCGCGGCGCGGCGGTACCTCGCGCCGCAACGCGAGGCGTTGATCCGACTGACACAGGCGGAGAGCCCGATCATCGACGAGGTCACGCGGCGCGAGATCGAGGAAGAAGCGCTGAAGATGACTCGGATTTCGGAAGATATGGACGAGCTGCGCGATCAGGCGCAGGTGCTTCGCGAAGAACTGTCGAGCCAACTCTCGGACCGGGTCAACCGCAACACCTTCGTCCTGTCGGTCGTGTCGACGATCTTCCTGCCGCTCGGGTTTCTCACCGGTCTGTTCGGGGTCAACATTGGCGGGATGCCGGGGCTGAACTCCGACAACGCGTTCACTTATCTGGTGATCGCCTGCGTTCTGATCGTCGCGGCTCCGT
Organism: Thioclava sp. ISO4; assembly: GCF_058105145.1. Taxonomy (NCBI): domain Bacteria; kingdom Pseudomonadati; phylum Pseudomonadota; class Alphaproteobacteria; order Rhodobacterales; family Paracoccaceae; genus Thioclava; species Thioclava sp. ISO4. The sequence goes on along the minus strand of NZ_CM176571.1, from coordinate 243,367 downwards.
TGATGGTGATGGGCCTCCTGCGCCTCTATTCGAAGCGCGGGAAGCGGTAGTTCGCGCGATCAGGCGGCCTCGCGCATGTGGCGGCCCTCCTGAACCTCTTCGATGATCTTCGCGACGAAATCGTCCAGATCCTTCGGGTTGCGCGAGGTGACGACGCCATTGTCGGACACCACGGATTCGTTCACCCAGTCGCCACCGGCGTTTTCGACATCGGTGCGCACCGAATGATACGAGGTCATCTTGCGCCCCTTGGCGATTCCCGTCTCGATCAGGAGCCATGGTGCGTGGCAGATCGCGGCGACCACCTTGCCTTGGTCGTAGAAGCTGCGCAGCAGGTCCAGCGCGCTTTTCTCGACGCGAAGGAGGTCGGGGTTGATCTGACCGCCGGGGAGAACGATCGCATCGTAGTTGGAGGCGACGACGTCGGAGATCTTGCACTGCACCGAAACGGTCTCGCCCCAGTCGGTCTCGTCCCAGCCGCGAATGTCTTCGCCGTCGAGCGAGGCGAGGTCGATTTGCGCGCCAGCCTCGGTCAGCTTGTCGCGCGGAACGGTCAACTCGGCTTGCTCGAAACCGTTGGTGGCCATGATCAGAATGCGGGCTTCGGAAATCTTGGGCATTTGCTTTCCTTTCCTTGAGGCGCAGCTTGCGCAGGTTCGGGAGAAAAACGATCTGCGCCCGGCATGCGTTCCACGACGATTTCTTCGGCGGGGAAATGCGAAAGATCGGTGGAAAGGCACTTGATTTCGGTCGCGTGAGACTTTAGCACCCACGCCACGGCCTAGGGGTATAGCTCAGTTGGTAGAGCATCGGTCTCCAAAACCGAGGGTCGTGGGTTCGAGTCCCTCTGCCCCTGCCATTGATTTTTTGGAAGAAACGTCAATGGCGAGGTCCGTTCTCATCTGCAGTTGGGCGTTTGGTTGGGAATTTTTCCCGCTCAGCGTGCTTGACTGCGGAATCATCGATGCCTGCCGGTCGAGATGAAGTGTTCGCCGTCAGGATGCCCCGCAGAAGTTTCACATCGAGGCCGAGAACTTTGGAGATTTCCAGGTCACTGAAGCCTTGGTCAGAAAGTCTCTGAAATGCGCTGCGCCGCAGATCATGAAACGACAGGTTGGTCAGGCCAGCTTTCGCCATGGTTCTCCGCCAGACGAACGAGAACCCCGCAATAGTCCATGCCTTCCCGTCTTTTAATGCGAGAATTGTAGGTCCTTGCCGTATTGGTTTTGACGCGTCGAGAATGTCCTTCAACTCTGCACTTACAGGGATGGAAATGAGACGATCATCCAGGCGTCTTCGAATGCGCAGGGTGTCGCCATCGTAGGCGTGCCACTCGAGCGGGAGAAGATCGCCCAAACGTTGGCCGGTCCATGTAGCAAGATAAAACGCCAATTTTAGCTGTGGCGAGGCCACCGCGACAAAAGCGGCCTCATCCGCTGGTGTCCAGATTTTGTCGGTGCTGAGGGTAGTTTCGGAGGGTGTGTTCATTTTTTGTTCCTTTTGTCTTTGCCATAAAATGGCTTTGTCGACTGTTTGTGGGCTCCACCGCCCGTTTCTTGCCTTGCTTCATAAGCTTCACGCTTCCTCGAAGCAGATTCGGCGAGTTTCACGTTGCGGCTCAAATAGTGCTTGTCCAGAATGGCATTGATTTCTTTCAAACTGTGCCCGGTGAAAGTGGCGATCTCCGCGACGGTGCAGCCGGCCAAAGCGAACTGAGTCACCGCGGTCCCTCGTAGGTCATGAAAGGTGACCCCCTTGATATCTGCTTTTTTCAGGACTTTCCGCCACTCGGTGCGAAACCCGTCGGATGTCCAGCTCAGGCCTCGGGAGTTCTTGAGAATAGTCTCTGACCATTTGGTTTCGTCTTTGGGCTTGAGGTCATCAAGACGTTTTTTCAGGTCCGCAGGCACGGGGAGTGTAACCAGACGCTTGGTCTTGCTCTGACGTAACTTGATGTAGCTGCCGTCATAGGCTGACCATGTCAGGCGGATGAGGTCCCCTTGTCTTTGTCCCAACCATTCCGCGAGCAGGAAGGGCAGTATCATCCTCTCAGGGGCCGCCTTCAAGAACGCGTCCTTCTGCTCAGTGCTCCATGTGATCTCAGAACGGTCGCCGGAATAGGTTTTGCCGACACGCCTGCACGGGTTCGCAGCAATGAGGCCATAATCGAGGGCCCAAGAGAGAATTGCTGCAAGTGTGGTCATCGCATAGTCGGCTTGACGCGCAGACTGCTTTGCAAGTTCATCGCGCCAGCCGAGAAAGACGGTTCTTGCCCCTGGTTCGGACATTGCAGACAACGGGAAATCGCCGAACTCTGCTTCGATCTTTGAAATGTTTCTGATGTAGTCTTTTCTCGTTCGTTCTGCGAGTTCTGCAAATTTCGGCGAGGCTTGATACTTCGTCAGAACGGCTTGCAGCACATTTTGGGCCGGAGCAGCTTTCGTTGCCACAGCCTCATTGAAAGCCGCCACGAACTCGGGATCCCCCGGCTTGCCCGGCAACCGGGGGCCTCCTTTCCAAGCATAGTGGTAGGTGACCTTTCTACCATTTGCCAAGGTCTTCTGGACCCTGTTGAGACCTTTAAGTCGAACTTGCATTTCGCTTTGCCTTCCATTTTTCGAGAGAGGAGGGCTGTGACGGAGACTAGCCCCACGGTGGTGAAGATGCGGATCGTGCCGTCCGGCGCGATTTCTGAACCGGCGACGGTCAGGCCAGCTGCTTGCATTACTTTCAATGCTGTCCGCATGTCGGTTTGCTTGAATGTTGAGGTGGATCTGGCCATGGAAATTCTCAGGGGCTGATAAGCGAGCACGTCGTCGTGGCGGGAGCGGCCAATGTGCCCTGTATTGGTTTTCTGAGGCTTGATGGCAGAAACCGACGCACCTGGGAACTGGCGCGATTTGGTTTGACCTCTCTACTAAATGTAGAGGTGTGAAGGTGTATATTGCTCTATTTGTTGTGTCTTGATGGCCGAGCCGCCGATATCCGGCCCGACCAACCAATGTTTTTCAGCCCCGCCCACGCTCAATCGCCAGCAGATTCAGACGAAAAATTTGTCGCTCTGCCTCCGCATAGTCGAGCAGGCGCTGACGCAGGCACCTGAATTCATCCAGCCGCGCCCACAACTTCCGCGTGGCCTCACAGAGACCGTCGGCGAACTGGAATCCATCGGTGTCGTAGTTGAGCGCGATTTCCCTATACCCGGGGGCAAGTTCCTCGAGCGTTTCGAGAACCAGCTCTGCGAGGGCGTCAGGATCACCTTCACGCGGATCGAGCAAGAGCCCGCCAGCTTCCAGCTTCGGAATCAGTTCATGTCGCGAGAACTGTTCGAATGGTGCAGCCCGCATTACCTTGGCCAGATCGCGCGCAGAGACGATAGCCTTCACAGCAGCTTCTTGTGTGTTCAGGGACTTTTCAAACATACGCATTGAGACCTCCGTGCGTATGAGCGGAGATCACCTCCGCTCCTCAAGAACGTGCCGCCATCTGCTCGCAGGCAGCGGCACGGGGTTGTCAGTCAAGCCGCCAAAGGCTGAGCTTGAAACGCGACGGGGTCCGCGTCGCGAAGTGCGTCGAGATAGCCGCTGAACTGGTCAGTCAGCCAGCAGATCTCGGGAACGACCGGATCTTCCGGATCGATCAACGCAAAATGCACCGCCTCGAGCGACTCAACGTCGGCGACATGCTCGAGCGTCAGCAGGTCCCGAAAGCTTTCGAGCTTCCGGGCAAGGCGCCGCGACAGAGCCTGCTGCTCAGGAAGCTCGCGGATCAGCTCGGCGACCTGCTGGACGGCTCGCTTGCCACCGAGCACACCAGCGGCGTTCATCAGCGGCTCTGCGTGTTCGACGAGGAACGACGACAGCGCGAAGAGTTGCGGTTGGAGGGGGGTAAAATGTTTCATGACAGCATTCCTCCTGTCATGCCTCGCGATCTTCGCGAGGCTTCAAGATCGGCTTGGAAAACTCCTTTTCTCCCGCCGCGGGATTGGTTGGTTGCGAGGCCATCTGGCCGGCGAGCTTCGCAAGAAGGGCTCGCCGAGGAGGTGGCCTTGTAATCGGCCGTCTTTCAAGGATCTCAGTCGAGACTCGGCTAGGGTCTGCGCGTCATGTCACTCAAGGCAGCCGAGATCATTGAAGAGTTCGCCTATCAACTCTTGCCCGCGCTGCATCTCGAGATCGGCAAGCGAGCGTGCCTGGTAGAATTCCCGGGTTCGTGGGTCTCGCTGGGCACAGAGCGCCAGGGCGCTTTCCACCCCGGCTGGACCCAATTTTCCGAGCTCGGTGTGGATCCGAGTTCGCGCGATATGCGCTCCCGTTCCGAAGTGCTTGCGCCAGACCGTCGAGGGGTAGTCGTGCGCCAAGGGCTGGCCGTCGTGACGGCGCAGAAGCGGCAATCGCTGCGTCTCTGCGCGTGCGCGCATCTCTTCGAGATACTCGACTGACACCCCCTCGAGCAGCAACGCATCGAGGAATGGGATTAGGCGCGCATGCAATCGCCCTGACAGTGGCACGTCTGCCTTCTGAGTTACGATGCTCACCCTGTAGGCATCGTCGTCCCAGCAGATATCCTCGCCCCAGAGAAGGGCGCTGTCGGCAAGTCGCAGGGGCAGAAACGACCAGAGCGCGATGACCGCAGCTTCGTTACGCAAACGTCGCGCGGGACCACGATGCGGAGCCTTGCGCGCGTCCGCAAGCAAGAGCTTCGCCAGGCTCCAGGTCTCGGCGAGGTTCGGCAGTGCTGCATATCTGACCTCCTTCAGCGGGACAACGCGACCGAGGCCTTTGCACAGATGTCGGTGGTGTCGACGTAGATCCTCACTAATGGCGTCGGCCACGCCGTGATGTCTGGCGAATTGGCAAAGCCGCAGAGTATGTGTTGCAAGCGTCGCTGGCCGTCCTTTCCGATCTCTCAGCCGTTTTTCGTGAATCCGCAGACCCTCGACGGTAATGTTGAACGGCATGCCGGCATCGCGCAACGACCCGGCATAGGACCGTAGGACGTCCTCCATGCTTTTCACCGTGCTCGGCGCGAAGAGCGCATTCGTTCGAATGTCCTCGAGTGTCTCTCGCCATTCCGCGGGCAGATCGTGTCGGTCGACTCCGAGGATGCAAGGGCGCGGCGGCGCGTCCGATCTCGGAGCACGGGGCGCCTTGCGCTCAATCGCCGCTCGGAGCGTCAACAGCACAGCCGGGTTGCCTGGAATGATGCGCGTAAGCGCTGCCTCGACCGCACGCAGGCGCCGGGTGGATCTCACGTCTGACGCGAAGGCGAGGAAGTTGTCCACCGTCGGCACCTCGATCCGCCGCTCCTCGGCGAAGGCGAGAAAGCGATCAAGCGCGCGCAGATCTTCAAGCGAGACCTCACCGAGACCTGGAGCATCTCGGTAGGGTTCAAATTGCGGATCTGAGAGAATTGTGTCGCGATCACGCCAATCGCAGCGACGAGACGCAGGGCGCATTTCCCGCAATGCATCACGTAGCTCACCGAGAACAGCCGCGTCGGGCGGCAGGATCCGATTGAATGCAGAACGGAGGTCCGCGAGCGCGCGCTTCGATTCGGCACGTTCGGCAAAGCACAAAAAGTCTTCTTTTCCCGGTGTCTCGATTTGGAGTTCTGAGGCCCAAGTCAGGAAACGGCCGAGCATCCGCAATTCGCGTGTTGGGAGGCCCGCCAGCCCGGGGAGCTCGCGCAGCCCGTCAAAGATGGGCGCTGCGATGATCTCCTGGGCCGAGCGAGTGTCGTAGGTGCGTGTTGTCATTTGTCATTCCTCTATCAGGCCGGCGACGAGCGACTGGCCGCGCTCCATCGCGCCCACCGCGTCGATGAAGGCATAAAAGCTGAGCATGGTGTCAGTCCGGTCGCCGATCCGACGCGCAATGACCACGACCTCTTCGGGATGCCGGTTGAGCAGAAGCGATGTCTGACCATGCCGGAACTGGTGTGGGGTCATGGGGAAGTTCACCACCTCCCGCATCACTTCTTTGAACTTCGATCCGAACCATTGATCCGAAAGCGGCTGTCCGTCTGCGCGCGGCGACGGCAGGAAATACCGATTGCTCGCAGCACCGGGAGCCAAGGGTCGGATGCGTCGCAGATACCAAAGCAGAGTGTCGTGGCCTGCAAACTTGTCGGGCTTGATCGAGAACCGAACATCCTCGCGTTTCGCCTTGGTGGACATAAATGGGATGAAGACCGAGATCGGTCCCTTCCCCTTCTCCGGGGCCCTGATCCAGGCGTCCTGACCTACGACTGACGCCTGCAAAACGTTGTCGATACGAAGCGGAGCCCCGGCGATCTCAAGAGCAGCGAAGGCAGCCGCCGCCCCGAGCACAAAGACCTTCGAGCGCTCTCGCGGTGTGAGCTGCCGCCCACCAGCTTGCTCAAGCAGGTGCTCCGCCGCCTCGCGCAACGGACGGTGCGCCGTGAGAAACCGTTTCTGCAGGTGTTTGGTCCCGATCAGGTTGAGACAGAATGCCTGGTTCTTCGGCGCCATCTGTTTGTCTGTCCTTGCGGCGGCTTTCAGGGCCTTGTTGCCTTTGAGCGATTGCGAAAGTGCATCACACTGATATCCAGCATGCTCCAACGTCTGCCGGATGCATTTGAGATATTTGCGCGTCGTGCGCCCAGCGAGACGCCCCGCGTTCTTCGGCGCGTTATCTCGGTCTAGCAGCGCGCCGATCACCCTGGGCGCCACGTCATCGGAGAATGCCGACAGGCAGGAAGATGTGGTGGCGTCGAGCAATCCAAGATCGAGGGCCATGCGTAAATAGGTCCGGAACGCGGCCCGTGCGACATGCGCATGCTTTACCCGCTCGTCGGTATGCTCTTCGGAGACAGGGTCCCAGTCGCCGACTGTTACATTTTTCACCCACTCACACAGCTCCGCCTCGAACGCCACCGGCAGCCTCCGGAGCGCGGACAGCTGCTGCGCGCGTTCGAAACCTATCGGCTGGGCGGGCAACAGCGATTGCAGCTGCGAATTTCTACGCAATGAATCGAGAATCCCGGCCGCCGAGCGATGGCTGTCACGACGTCCGCCCTGGTAGTGCGTCTCTAGCGTCTCCATCACACCGCTATCCAGCTGACGCGGTTGAACGCCCAGAGCGCGACAGGCTTTCGCGAGGTTGGCGATTGGGATCAGTTTTTGCGGCGCAAGCTCCCAGCGGGTGGGATGGTCTTGCGTGAGCGGCTTGAGTTTGCTGAGCAATTCGGCCCAGGCGTCGTCCAGGTCGATCGCTGGGCGGATTATTCCTTCCCGCGCCGACAGAAAACTCGCGATGCTACAACGCGCGCGCCTCCGCATCTGAAGATAGCCTTGAGCACTGCCGTTTCTGCCCGGGTCGAACCCATCTTCCGGAAAAGCCGCGTCAAAGCGCTCAAGATCAGCGACGCATATCTCTAAAGGCATGTTCTGCCGCCGTGCACAGCTTCGAAGCGCTGAGCGATAGCTCTCGGCAACGCTTGGCGTGATATTGCCGCGCGCTTCGCGCGCGGTGACGTCGGCGATCACTTCAATATAGGTCGGCACCTTTGGCAGAGCGGGTTTTGCGGATTTAGGCTTAGTGAGATTCAGCATCGGGGGTGTCCGTGTCTAAGCGGTGATTTCATGGCAAAATCGCCGCGCCGATACAGACACCCCAAGGGTTGCCGCCCGAGAAACCCTTGGGGTGTTCGTATCGGAATGGTCTTGCCGGTATCGGTGTGACTTGGCCGTATCCGATGTATCGGATCGACGAATTTTGCGGGCGTGAGTAGCGGTGAATCTGAGCTACTCCCCATCTCTTGGACAGGATCTGACGTAAATTAAGCTACTCGTTGCACCTGCTGACCGGGTTGGTTGATATCATTTCTCTGCCAATACACCAGCGCCGGTGGCTTGCCGCCGAGGGCTGAGTGAGGGCGCTGGTGGTTGTAGAAGGTCATCCATTTCCGGATGGCCGCCTTCGTCTCCGATCCTGTCTCCCAAGCGTGCAGGTAGACGCACTCGTATTTCAGGGTGCGCCACAGCCTCTCGATGAAGATGTTGTCCAGGAAGCGGCCTTTCCCATCCATCGATATGCGCACGCCGGATCGACGCAGCGTGTCCGTCCAGGCGAAGGACGTGAACTGAGACCCTTGATCGGTATTCATGATCTCGGGCGGGCCGAACTTGTGGACGGCTTCGTTCAGCGCTTCGACGCAGAAGTCGGCCTCCAGCGTGTTCGAGATCCGCCAGGCCAAGACCTTTCGCGTGTGCCAGTCCATGATCGCAACGAGGTATAGAAATCCGCGCCTCATGGGCAGGTAGGTGATATCCGAGCACCAGACTTGGTTCGGGCGATCCACTCGCAGACCTCGCAGCAGGTAGGGATAGGTCTTGTGGCCCTTTGCGGGCCTGCTGGTGTTGGGCTTCTGGTAAATCGGCATCAGCCCCATCAGGCGCATCAGTCGCCGTATCCGCTTCTCGTTCACCAAGTGTCCGTCGTTACGCAGATGCCAGGTCATTTGCCGGACGCCGAAGAACGGGGTCTCCAGGAACTGCTCGTCGATCCGTCGCATCAGGCCGAGGTTCTGTTCGGTCTCGCCCTTGGGGGTGTAGTAGAAAGACGAGCGCGCGATCGACAGCAGCTTGCACTGCTGGCCGATCGACAGGTCCGGGTGGTGAGGCTCGATCATGCCGCGCCTCACTTCCCGCCCCAGGGCTTCAGCTTTCGTTCCAAAAAAGAGTTGGCCACCGCCAGCTCCCCGATCTTGGCGTGGAGCTCCTTCACCTGCTCCTCGTCGATCTCGGGCTTCTTGCGGCCCCCGCGCTCGAACACGCCGGACGCGCCTTCGAGCAGGGCCCGCTTCCATTGATGGATCATCGTCGGATGCACCCCGAACCGGCTCGCCAGTTCGGCCGCTGTCTCTTCACCCTTCAGGGCTTCCAGCGCGACCTTTGCCTTGAACTCGGGCGCGTGCTGCTTGCGTTTCGACATCTCTGATCTCCTTCTCGTCGAAGATCAGCAGACTGCAAATCGTAGCTTATGTCAGTGTCCGAATTTCAGGGGGTAGCTCAATCATTGCCCCGGCCTCGGTGCGAGAGCTCCGAAAGCAGGTTTTCTGCGCTTGTTTTGCTTGGGGTAGGAAGGTATCGGCCGTAGACCCTGCCAAGCGCGGATGTCGCTCTTGCGCCAGCGTATTCGTCTCTTCCCGAGCACGATGGCGGGCGGCATGTCCGGTCGGCCCTCTCGCACCCACCGGTAGACCGTCTCCGGGTCGACGCCGAGATCGTCCGCGACTTCCCGAGTGGTCATGAGGGGCGCCGTCAGCTCATCATGATGTTGCGGATCCTGGTCCGGTGAGAGACCGATCGCTTTCCAGACCAGAGCCCAAGGGATTTTTCGGCCCGGACAGGAGACCCCAAGTTCTCGCAGAATGACCGGCACCGATCGGTCGCTTTGCACGTTGAAGAACGTCCGAAGATCGTCACGCGTCGCTGAGTGTTGTGCCATGTTTCACCTCCGGAGGAGGAGAAAGGAAAAGCCGGCGGGTAATCCAAATTTTGGCGGTTCTGGCTCAGTTCTGCAGGTGCGGCACTTTCGTGTAGAGGCGCCGAGACACCGCCGTTTCAGCGTCGAGGTATCGATGCCCGGTTGCATCCACCTCGATGAGCCGGGTCATCGCACCCATCGAATAGAGTTTTCCGGGATCCCAAGTCGTGTCGACATGGCTGATCTTGATCTTGATCGTCAGCTTGTCCGTCTCCCAGTCGTCGCTTTGAAGCGCGAATAGGAAGCTGTCGCCGGTCTTGCACGCCACCTTCTGCGCCGCCCGTAGCCAGCGATCTCGATCCTTCGGCCAATGCGACGCGGATTGCTTGCTGTCATAACCTGGGAGAAGAAAGAGCGGGTATCTTTTGTTGCGGTGCAGAAGCACATTCGAGAGGAACTGCAACTCAGCAGAGGATCGGCACTGTGCGATGTGTTCGACTTTGAAGCCTGCAAACGCCACGTTAGTTCCCCGTCCGCAATTCACCACATGCGACGCGAATCGGCACAGAACGCCTTGCCCGTTGGCAATCGGTTCGAGTGTCGTAAACAGTTTGCTCTTATCTCGGAGCTCGGAGATAGCCGCATGGTAGACGCGATTGTCCGTTGCACCTCGCGGCCCGATGGTCTTGCGTAGGCTGGAAAGCCGAATCCGGCACCCTTTCGACGCGGCAATGCCCCACGCTCTCTTGTCGGGCAGTGTCATGCCGACAGCGAGATATAGTCCGTGCACGAGCCGCAACGCGTTCAAGCTAAGAGTTTCGCGGTTCAACAAGTCAATCATGCCCACCGGCATCGAGTAGTAGTCTTCGTTCACAACGGTCTCCTGTTTGGTGTCTCAGGAAGGTCGTCCTGTTCCCCGGCGAGGGAAGAAAATGTTTGATCCGTGAAAATCCGGCTGCTCCCCGTGGAACTGCGCTGACCGCCCGTGAAAATCCTCGAGTGTCCGTGAAGATCCGGTTCTGATCCGTAAAAAATCCGGCAATCAGCCGCGAAAGCACGGTGTCAAAGCGTGCTCCATGAGACAGGCATGTGTCCAAGTTGTTGTTTTGTGGAATTTACTCCGGTCGAGAACAACTTTTGGAACTGTATTAGAACCCCTCCTTAGAAAAGATTTCCCGGGCAAGTGAAGCGAACGCATGCCGTGATCGAGGGCTGAACCGTCTCCTCGAAACAAACCGTTTTGGGATTTGCAGACCACTCCCACTTCCCGTTCAGGTTTGGCGCTGTGTCAGGCCGCACGCGGCCATTCGTTGAATTACATTCCTCAAGTAAATCAACGAATGATTGCACGAATACAGAGGTTCGAATGACTGAGAAGAGCACTGCCGGGCGGAAGCCCAATTTCAACCAAGCCGATATCGCGAACGCTATCGCTGATCTGCGTCGTAAAAAGGAGGCCATTAAGACTGCTAGTGTTGTCCAATGGCTCAAAGAGGCCGGGATCGCCAAATCCCCTAGCTCGGAATCTGTGAAGAAGGTCATGCAAGAGGTTCTTGATCGCGAGCGAGAAGAGGAGGAGCGGCGGTTGCTTAACGGATTGCCGATTTGGATCAAGAATGAGCTCGAACCCGGCGTGGCCGCTTTGACTTCGCACCTCCAACTGATGGTGGCCAAGGTGCACGAGCAGACGCAACAAGCTGAAAACCGCTCTCGGGAGGAAGCAGAAGGGTGGATCAGGTTGCGTGATCGGCAAATTGGCAGGCTGGAAGAACAGCTTGTCGATCAGGGTGATCAGCTTGAAAAATGCACTCAGGACCTCGAGGAAGCGATCCGCAGGGCTGAAGAATACGCAGTTGAGGTCGAAGAGCTTCGGATGAAAAATATTGAGCTGAAGAGCGCAAATTCCGCCCTCGAAAGGGCCTTCCAGACACTTTCGATGAGCCCAAGTGCATAATCCTAAAAACCCCGGCGCGCATCGAACCGGGGTGCCGGAGTTCGCGGAGCCAGGCGTCTCGCGATAACTCGCTGCTCTTCAAACCTCTGGCATTCCCTTTACGCGGCCAAACCGCTTCTGCGCCGCGATCCGGAAGGGGGCATTGGCGGCTCCGAACCCTTCGTAACCATTTCTTCGTTCGAGGATTTCGAAGAACATTCCTCCCGCGAATGGGCGGGAATAGAGCTGAAGAAAGGCGCCCGTCGCGTCCTCGTCATAGAGGATGTTGGCGGACTGCAACTTCTGCACAAATTCGCGCGACAATTCGAAGCGCGCTTCGAGATCGGCGTAGTAGTTGGATGGTATTGGCAATGGATCGAAGCCAAGATCGGCAAGCGACGCAGCGGTCTTCAGCATGTCCGTGGTTCTCAGAGCGATGTGCTGAACCGATGCTCCGAAGCCATGTGTCAGGAAATCTCCCGCGAGGGTTCGATGCGTCTCGGCGCCGTTGAGAGTGACCTGCAGGCCCTTTCCGTTCCCGGACCCGCGCGATGCGATGGCTTGGCTGCGGACCAGGCCGTCGGGGTCGATCACATCGACCATCGGGGCCTTCTGCATGTCGAATAGCGTCGTGTAGAAAAGGGTCCAGCTGAGCATCTCATCATACTCCATCGTCTGGGCCAAATGGTCGATGGAGATCAGACCGGCCTCGCATTGCGATGTCTCTTCCGCGGGCTCGAACTCCACGTCCCAGACGTCGTTGAGGCCGCTGGAGCCATCCACGAAGTGCAGAACCGAACCTCCAAGACCGCGGATCGCCGGAATTTCCAATTCCCCGGGCCCGATTGGTTGCGAGAAGGTCTTCGCGCCGAGGGCGCGTGCACGCGTAACCGTCGCCGCGGCATCCGCGACCTTGAGACCGATATCGCAGACATTGGTGCCGCGCGCGGTCCAAGTGGAGGCGGCGAAGCCCGTTGTCTCGGCGTTGATGAGAATCCGGATATCGCCCTGCCGCCAGACTTCCAGCTTCTTGTTGCGGTGCCGTCGCGACATGTGAAAGCCGAGGGTGGAGAGCAATGTCTTCAGCGTCTCCGCTTCGGCGCCCTGGGCCGCGAATTCGATGAATTCGACACCTTCCACTGCAACGCGTGCCGGAATCTCTCTGATCTTTTCTTCCAGCCCGGGCTCGGTGCGGCGGACATCGTCCATCAGCGCCACCAGTGAGCGATAGCCGTCGCGTGCGATGGTCCGCGTCGGGCCGCCGCGGAACTGGTCGTTGAAAATCTCGAGGCTCGCCGGTCCGTCGTAGCCGGTGGCCATCACGGCGCGCATGAAGCCGGAGACGTCCAGATCACCCTCGCCCGGCATGTTGCGGAAGTGGCGCGACCAATAGAGCAGGTCCATATCGATCGCCGGAGCATCGGCAAGCTGGACGTAGAAAATCTTGTCGCCCGGGATCCGCCGTATCGTATCCGGGTCGATCTTGCGGGCGAGCGAATGGAAGCTGTCGAGGATCAGGCCGACGTTGGGATGGTCCGCCCGGCGCACCACTTCCCACGCATCGCGGTGGTCCCAGACATGACGCCCCCACGCGAGCGCCTCGAACCCGACACGGATGTCGTAATCTGCGGCAAGCTCGCCCAAGGCGGCGAAATCGCCAGCCATGCGATCGATCCCGCCGAGCGCCTCGGGATGGACGGAGGAACAGACCAGCATGTCGCGGGTGCCAAGCTCGCGCATGAGCTCGAATTTGTGCTCAGCGCGTTTCAGGGCGCGGTGGCGCAGCGGAGCCGGAAGCCCTTCGAAATCCCGAAAGGGCTGAAAGAGGAAGATTTCCAGCCCGTGATCGCGCACCATCTGGCCGACTTCGCGCGGCCCGCCGTCATGGGCGATGAAATCCTGCTCGAATATCTCGATCCCGTCGAATCCCGCTGCAGCAATCGCCTCGAGCTTTTCCTGCAACGTTCCCGAGATCGAGACAGTTGCGATGGCGGTTTTCATTGGAGGCCTCCTTTCAGGATGTGGCCGGGACGGTTTTCGCGAGATCGCTGCGCAAACGGGCGACGTCGAGCGGCAGACCCGTGAAGAGCTTCCAAGCATCGACGCCTTGCCAGATGAACAGCTCGTAACCGGAAATGACCTGCAGGCCTGCCGCTTGCGCCGCGGCGAGGAATTCGGTCTCGACCGGCGTGTAGACGGCGTCGAAGGCCCATGCGCTGGCGATGGCGGATTTGGGAAGCGGCGATCCCGGATGGCCGGTCATACCGACCGGGGTCGCGTTGATGAGGCCCTCGGCGCCTTCGGACATCTCGGCGGCGTCCCGTCCCACGGTGACGCGAAGTCCCGGTCTCGCCGCCTTCAGTTCCGAGGCGAGGACATCGGCCTTCTGGATGTCACGGTCCGCAAGGCGGATCTCTGAAGCGTCGAGCGCGACCAGCGCGAAGGCGATGGCCCGCCCCACGCCGCCGGTGCCGATAAGCAGAGTTGCTCCGGGCGGAGTGGAACCGCGTGCGGCGCGATAGGCGGAGATGAAGCCGGAGTGATCGGTGTTGTGGCCCTCGGCTCCGGTGGGTTCGAAGAGGACGGTATTCACGGCACCCAGCCGCCGGACCATCGGGTCAGAGATACGCACCAGCGCCGCCACCTTCTCCTTGTAGGGGTAGGTGATGTTGAGACCCCGATAGCCCTGTGCCGCGCACTCGGCGAGGATCGTCGCGTGACCCTGTCCGAGCTCGCGCGGGACAAGCCGGTCATAGGTCACCTTCCGTCCGTTCTGCAGCCCGGCCAACCGATGAAGCCGCGGAGCCTGCGAGACGGCGATATTGTCGCCGATCAGACCCAGCCGGATGACTGCATCGTCTGACGCTGTCTCAGAAGGGCTCTCGGGGGCAGGCATCACTTGGCGCCTTTCACGAGTTGGGCGATCCGGTTGATCGCGAAGCCGTAGCCCGCGATGCCGAAACCTTCGATCTTCGCCGTTGCCGCTTTCGAGACGTAGGACGGGTGACGGAATTCGTCGCGCCGGAACAAGGCCGAGACGTGAACCTCGAAGATAGGCCCGTCGAAGATCAGCAGGGAGTCGAGGATCGCGATCGAGGTCGAAGTGAAGCCCGCCGGGTTGATCAGGATGGCGCAGGCGTTCGTGCGGGCCCATTGAATCCAGTCGACGATTTCACCCTCGTGGTTGGATTGGCGGAAGTCGATCTCCACCCCCGCCGCGGCCGCCGCGTCGCGGCTCAACCGCTCTGCATCCTCGAGCGTGTCGTGCCCGTAGATCTCTGGCTGACGCGTGCCGAGCAGGTTCAGGTTGGGGCCATTGATGACCAGGATTGGAAGGTCTTTCTGGGCCATGAGAGGTCTCCTGATGTGCGGCCCTGTCAGCCGCCGTAACCGTAAAGCCGCGGCAGCCACAGCACGGTGCCCGGCACGAAAGTGATGATTGCGAGCCCGACGATCATGATGATCAGGAAGGGCACGAGATGGCGGATCGTCTGGCCGATCGGGGATTTGGTGATCCCGCTGACGACGAAGAGCAGCAATCCGTAGGGGGGCGTTGCAAGGCCGATCATCGTGTTGACCACGACGATCACCCCGAAATGCACCGGGTCCACGCCGAGCGAGACTGCGGTCGGCAGCAGGATCGGCACGATCACGAGGAGGATTGCATTGGCTTCCAGCAAGCACCCGAGCACCAGCAGGAGCACGTTTACCATCAGCAGGAAGGTGATCCGGTCGAGCTGCATGTCGCCCAACGCGCCGCGGATCTCGTTCGGGATCTGCTCGACCGTGACCACGTAGTTGAAGGCCAGCGCCCCTGCGATCAGGATGCCTACGCTCGCGGTGGAGCGGGCGGATTGGCACACGGTTTCATAGGCCGCGCGCAGGCTGACGGAGCGGTAGAGGAAAGTCGAAATCAGGAAGGCATAGAGCGCGGCGAGTGCGGCCGCTTCGGTAGGCGTGGTAATGCCGCCGTAGATGCCGACCAGAAGGATCACCGGCATCAGCAGCGCAGGCACGGCGCGCAACGTGATGCGGGGCATTTCTCGCACCGGGACGGGCACTTCCACTGGGAAGCCGTGACGCCGTGCCTGGATCGCGTTCATTACCATCAGCAGGAGCGCGAGGATCAGACCGGGCCCCACGCCGCCGAGAAAGAGGTATCCAATTGAGGTGTCCGAGACGAGCGCATAGAGCACCATCGGGATCGAAGGCGGTATGATCGGGCCGATGATCGCGGCGGCGGCGGTGATGGCCCCAGCATAGGCGGGTGGATATTTCCCGTCCTTCGTCATCAGCTGGATGATGATCTTGCCGATGCCCACCGCGTCGGCGATGGCGGATCCCGACATGCCCGAAAAGATCAGCGATGACACGACGTTGACATGGCCAAGCCCGCCACGGAAGCGGCCCACCAGTGCACGGCAGAAATCCAGCAGCCGGTCGGAGAGCGAGCCAATATTCATCAGGTCAGCCGCAAAGATGAAGAGCGGGATCGCCAGCAGAACGTAGGAGCCGTAGAGCCCGCGCAGGACCTGCTCGGCGGCGATGCTCATGTCCTGATGCTCGAGCAGAAGATAGAGGATCGAGGCCCCCAGCATGGCATGCCCGATCGGCAGGCCGACGATGGCGGTGGCGACGATGGCCGCCACGGCGAGGGTGAATTCCCAGCTCATTCGGAGAAATCCTTGCGCGCGACTTGCGTCAGATCGGGGCTGTCATCTTCGGGGCCCGGACCGCGCAGCTCTTTGACGAGAATCCAGCCGTAGCGCAGGATCGTGACCGCCGTGAAAATTGCGAAAACGGAGAAGACGTAGCTGAAGGGGATCTTCATGTAGGCCGTCTTCTCGATCTTCATGAAGGAGATGTAGCTGAGGACATCCGGCAGTGAGGCCGCATAGATGCCGACGATGAAGAGCGAGAACAGAATGCGGAAGACGCGGCGAACCTTGGGCCGGACAGCGCCGTAGATGATGTCGAAGCGGATCTCGTCTTCTTCACGCGCCGAGACGGATTGTCCCCATAGCACGACCCAGAGCCACGCGATGACGCAGAGCTCGACCGTCCAGCCGACGGGGTGGTTCAGCACGTAGCGCATGAAAACCTGAACGATGAAGGCCAGGAACATGGCGGCCAGAAGCAGCGCCGGAACGGCGTCCGCCAGACGGCGCGCTACGTTCCGCCAGCGGCGTCTCGTGTTTTGCATCGGTTTGCCTTTCGAGGGGCGAAGGGCCGACACGGCCCCCCGCCCTCAGCTTGTCCGGGGTTCAGGCCTGGATCGCGTTGATCTGTTCGAGCATCCCCTCGGGCCAGCTCTTGGCGAAGTCGCTGGCGAGATACTTCTTCTGGGCGTAATCCCGGAAGGCGGCGCGGTCGGGTTCATAGACCTCGAGGCCTTGCTTCTTGAAGAAGTCCACCAGTTCCTGCTCGCGCTTGAGGTGCTCCTCGGTGCTGGCGGCGATTTCCTTGTCCACGGAGTCCTTCAGCAACTTCTGCTGATCGGCGTTCATGTCATCCCAGATTTTCTTGGAGATACCCAGCACGTCGAAGCCGACGAGGTGGCTGGTCAGTGCGATCTGGCTCGTAACCTCATAGAACTTCATGTTGTAATCATTGGGCAACGGGTTGTCCTGACCGTCGATCGCCCCGGTCTGGAGGGCGGTATAGACCTCGGAATAGGCCAGCGGCGTAGGGCTGGCGCCGATCGCCTCGCCAAGGAACTGCCACGCGTCGCCGCCCGGCATGCGCAGGGTCATACCCTTCAGATCTTCGGGCGTGTTGATCTTCTTCTTGGGCTTCAGGTTGACCTGACGTGCACCGAAATAGACCGGCGCGAGGACATGCAGCCCGGCCTTCGCGGCAAGGTCATTGAGTTGCTTGCCCACGTCGCTGTCGAAGACGGCTTTCATATGGGCCGCATCGCGCAGCACGTAGGCCGCGGTCAGGATCGACCATTCCGGCACCTGATCGGCCAGCTTCTGCGGCGCGACGAGGCCCATTTCCAGCGTCCCGCGCTGGATCGAGGTCAGTTCTCCCCCCTGCGGGACGAGCGTCGACTGGTTGTAGACCTGCAGGTCGAAATCCTTGGCAACGTCTTCGGAAATGCGGGCAAAGGCCTTGGCGCGAATATCGTTATTCGACACCACCGAAGACAGGCGGAGTCGTTTGCGATCTTGAGCGAGTGCAGTGCCAGCCATCAGGGTCGCGGCTGCGCCGGCGGCCCCTGTCGCCAGCACGCTGCGGCGAGTCAATTTGGTCATAGTTCCTCCCTTTCGCCGCATCGAGAGCGGCTGATCCAATTCGACATCTCGATTTTCATATGTCAACTTCAAAAATATCATACATTTTTATTTTTGACGCACAAAATCACGAGCGGGTGTTTTCATCCACCCGTTGCGCCGGCTGTCAGATGCCGTCGTTATAGGTGCTCAGGGAACGCGACCGGTCGCCAGAATGTGGTCGACGCCGCTTTCAACATGGGAGATCAGCAATTCCACGGCGGCATCCGCATCCCGGGCCAAGGTCAGGTCACGCAGGCGAATGTGGTCTTCCTTCGCCTTTTCGCCGCGAAATTCCAGAATGATCATGTGATAGCGCATGAAGCGATCGAAGACCGAGGAATGCGTGCGCATCAGGTTCGGCCTGTCGCAAGCTGCGATCATCGCGAAGTGAAAATCCCAGTCGTGACGGACCCAAGGTTGCACCGGCCCTTCACCGCCCGCGATCAGCTCTCGCTCGATCATCTCCAGTTTGTAATGCGATGAGACGACCCCCGCTTCCCACTCGATATCGCCGTTCGCTATGGACTGGCGCAGGGCGTGGGTCTCGAGCAGCAGACGCAGGTCGGCCAGATCGCGCAGGTCGGCCTTGCTGATCGGCGCCACTTCGAAGCCGCGTTGTCCCTCGGCGGTGACGAGCCCTTCGTTCGTCAGGCTACTGAGCAATTCGCGCAGGGTCGTCACGCTGACATCGTATTTCTTGCGCAGCAGATCGAGCTTCAGTTTCTGCCCCGGCTTGAACCGCCCGTGCACGATGTCCCCACGAAGGCGCCGATGGGTGATGTCCCCGACGGTTTCTCCCGGATGGCCACTGATATCGAACTTATGAATCTTCACGTTTGAGGCCGCTACCTTGTGTTCCTTCCCGACGGTTATCGCCCCGCGTCGAGACTGAGCCAAGTGCTTTCCCTATTTTCCGTCCATCTTGTTGCGGAACTCGAACGCTGAAGAAGGGAGCGTTTCTCCGAGAACCCCGAGCATTCCTCCAGTGCCGCCAGACTTAGCGGCGGGTTACTCCTGACAGCTTTGGCGGGCTCAGGCCTCTGCCCTGATTGCCGAGAGAATCCGGTTCTCGGCATCTCTCAAGCCGCGTTGCGGAGACTTGCCGTGGAACACGATGTCGTGGATTTCCTCGCCCAAGGTCCGCTCGATCAGGTTGAAGGCGGGCACTGGCGGGCGCGCCCAGGTCACCAGTTCGTTTTTGCGGGCCATCCGGTCCACCATGCTGACGATCGGCGAGGAGGCGAGGGCTTCAGGGTCCGCGCAGACCGAGAAGCGCGGCGCGACGGGGAAGCCGTTCTTCACGTGCTCCTTCATCGCTTCGGGAGACACCATCCAGGCAATCGCGTCGATGATCTGTTTCTGGCGGGTCGGCTCGACATAGGAGGGGATGGTCAACAGAAAGCCCCCGACCGGCGCGGAGACACGCCGCATCCGGCGCGAAGGAGGCGGAAGGTAAGCCACGCGCCGGGCCACGCGAGAACTCAGCTCGTGCTCGAAGCGCGCGGCGCGCATCGTCCAGCAATAGGTCATCGCGGCCTGACCGGACATGAAGTAATGGATGCGTCGCTCCCAGTCGATGCTCGCGATATCCGGGGGCGAGACCTCCACAAGCTGCTTCATGTATTCGATCACCTCGAGCGCGTCCTCGGTGTCGATCTGCAGCTTGAGCGAGTCGAACGTATCGAAACTCCAGCTCTCCTGATTGCGCAGCGGCATGTCGATGACGGTGGTGCGACAGGCAGCGAGGAAGAACATGAAGGAATTCGCGATCGGCATGCCGCGTTGTCCGTTCCAAGCGATGCCGTAGAATTCGTTCTGCGGATCGTGGAAGGCGCGGGCGGCCGCGATCGTCTCGTCGAAGGTCTTGGGATAGGTGACCCCCTCTGCGTCAAACAAGTCCTTGCGCGCGGCGAGGATTTCGATCGTGCAATAGAGCGGAATGCCGTATTGCGTGCCCTTCCAGTTGCCCGTCCCCCAGACCGAGGGGTGGAAATCGAGCGAGTTGATGGCGGCATCAGAGATCAGGTCGTCGAGGGGCGCGAGCTCTCCGCGTTCGGCGAATTCACCCAGCCACGGCATGTTCATCGCAATGACGTCATAGCGCGGCGTCATCTCCGAGAAGGTCTGGCGCGACTTGGCGTAGAGATTGGGGAGACGTTGCAGGTCAAAGCTACTGCGCTTGCCGAATTCGTTGCGGAAATCCGACCACATGTTGCGCATCGCGATGAAGTAATTGTCGTCGTTGAGCAGGAACTTGATGTCGCTCAGGTTGAGTCCGGTGATGTCCTCGCCGCGCACAGGGGAGATGATCTGCGCTGCGAAATAGCTGCCGCCGAAATAGTATTCGCTCGTCTCGGTGCCTTGCCGTAGTCCGAAGGTCTTTGCCATGTGACCTTTGACGTGGATGGCATAGCTCATGAAGGCGCTGAGCAAACTTTCCGACGGCTCGAGGAAATGCGTCTTCAAGCCGTTCCCGCGCGGCACTTGCCGTATCAGCCCGTCATCGATCATCTTCATGATCATGCGGTTGCCGGTGCTATAGGGAACATCGGCAAGACTGATGAGCCCTGACTTGTCGATTGGGCTCAGTCGCAGATGTGCGTCGACCAGTTCCAGCGTGATATTCTGATAGACGTCGGGCTTGGCACCGGGCATCTGATGGTCGAACGGAGCCCGCAACCGTCGAAGAAAATCGACGATTCTGGAAAGCTCGTGGCTCGTCAGATCAGCATCCTGTGGTTGCATTGCGTCCGGATGCTGCCCGACCGGAGTCACCTTGTCGACAATTTTTCCTGCCATTTCACCAATGCGAAGAAATCTTCGTCCCTCATGCCAGCATTCGCCGCGCTCCGATAGAGTTCGAGGATCAGGCCGGTGGTCATCAGCGGCACGTCATTGCGGCGCGCGGCATCGCTAATCAGCGTGAAATCCTTGATCATTTGCGAGACGGTGAAAGCGGGGGTGTAGTCATCGTTGACCACGGCCTCTTGCTTGTATTTGAACAGCGGCGAGGCAACGGCGCTTTCACAGATCACTTCCATCATGTCGGCCCGCGACAGCCCCCCGCTCGCGCCAATGGCCAGCGCCTCCGATAGCACGGCCGAGAAAGCGCCGACGAGGGTGTTTAGCACGAGCTTCATATAGCGTGCTTCCTCGCCCTCTCCGAGGAAGAACTGCCGTGCCGAGAAGGTCTTGATAAGGGGGAGCACCTCGTCCCAGCCCGCACGATCGCCCGACGCAAGAACCGTCAGTGCCGCTTTTGCGGCGAGATCCGTGCTGCCGGAGAGCGGGGCACGCAGGTAGCGCAGGCCCGCCTCGCTCAGGATCTGCGCAACGCGCTCGGAACATTCCGGCGAGACGGTGCTCATTTCCACCAGCAAGGCCCCGCGCGGTAGGCCGTGAATTAGCCCGGTCTCTCCCGATACCACCGCTATCAGCGCGTCGTCATTGGGCAGCGTAGAGAAGACGACCTGCACATCGCGCAGATCGCGCGCGCAGTCGGCGGTTTTTGCGCCTTTCTCGGCAAGCTTCGCACGGTTGCCCGAATCGGGTTCCACAACGGTAAGCCCGACGCCGCTGTCGAGGAGATTTCGCGCCATCGGCCCGCCCATTTTCCCGACGCCGATCCAGCCGACCGCGCGAGATTCGGATTGGGGGAGGTGGGGCGCACTCGCCATGTTGCTCATCCATATGTCTCCGTTTGTCTTGCCTCACCCTAAGATGCCGCTTCGGCGAACGCTGAAATAATTTTTCCGGAGCGGAGATTTTTTTCCTGATGCGATCGGATCGGTTTGCTACGAATCATGGCAAGCAGCGCGACGGTGCCGCGGTCCGCCGAGCGGATCACAGGCCGCAGTCGCCGCGCCGACAGGACAGGAGGAGGTCGAATTGAAAGCCGTTCGTTTTCACGGAGCAAAGGATATCCGCGTCGAGGATGTGGAGGAGCCGTCCGGGCAGCTTGCCCCCGATGACGTGCTGATCGAGCCGATCATCACGGGCATCTGCGGCACCGATCTTCATGAATATATCGCGGGGCCGATCGTCACGCCCGCTGAGCCGCATGTCTACACCGGAGCAAGCAACCCGCAGATCCTCGGGCACGAGTTTTCGGCCCGCGTGTTGAAGGTCGGTGATGCGGTCAGCGATGTTGCGCAGGGCGATCGGATCTCTATCCAACCGCTCGTAGCGCCACGCAATGACTATTACGGAAAGCGCGGTCTCTATCACCTCTCGCCGCAGCTCGGCTGCATCGGCCTCAGCTGGGCCTGGGGTGGCATGGGCGAGAAGGCTGTGGTCAAGGACTACAACGCCCAGCCCGTGCCCGACGCGCTGAGCGACGAGCAGGCTGCGATGATCGAACCGGCGGCGGTTGCGCTTTACGGCGTCGATCGGGGCGGGGTGACGGCAGGCTCCACCGTGCTGGTATCGGGCGCAGGGCCGATTGGCGCGCTGACAGTGCTTTCGGCCCATGCAGCGGGCGCGAGCACGATCATCGTCTCCGAGCCGAATCCGAACCGCCGCCGGATCATCTCCGAGATTGCTCCCTATGCCTTCGTCGTGGATCCCGGCGCGGGCAACCTTCAGGAAGTCGTGGGCGATCTGACCGAGGAAGGCGTCGGCGTCGACGTGGCGCTGGAATGCGTGGGGCTCGAGCGCTCGCTCAACGCCTGCGTCGAGGCGGTGCGCCGTCAAGGCAAAGTCGTTCAGGTCGGTCTGCACATGAAGCCCGCCAGCATCGACGCCATGCTCTGGGCGCTCAAGGATATCACGGTCGAAGCGACCTGGTGCTACCCGACCCAGATTTGGCCGCGCATCGCGCGTATGGTCGCCTCGGGCAATTTCCCGATCGAGAAAGTCATCACGGCCCGCATCCGTGCCGAGGACGTCGTGGAGAAAGGCTTCGAGGCGCTGCTCGATCCTGCCGGGGAACATCTGAAAATTCTCGTCACCACCTGACGAAACCGAACTGCAAGAAAGGGGCGAAGACCCATGGCTGAACAGAATATTGCGTTGATTGTCGGGGCTACCGGTCTCTCGGGCAGCTACACCGCGCGCGAGTTGAAATCTCATGGTTGGACGGTCGTCACGGTGTCGCGCAGCGACGTCGATCTTGAGTGGTCCGACCGTCATATCGCCGCGGATCTGACCGATGCAGAGGGCAGCAAGGCCGCGCTGGCTGCGGCCAAGGATGTGACTCATGTGTTCTATTGCACGTGGTCGCGTCAGGCGAACGAGGAAGAGAACGTCCGCGTGAACGGGATGATGGTGCGCAACCTATTCGAGGGAATCGCAGGCGCGCCGATCAAGCACGGGGCGCTGGTCACGGGCCTCAAGCATTACCTGGGTTCGTTCGACGACTACGCCAAGGTTACGCCCTACACGCCCTTCCTTGAATCAAGTCCGCGTCTGCCGGGGCCGAACTTCTACTACGCGCAGGAAGATGTGCTGCTGGAGATGGCCGAGAAATACGGCTTCACCTGGTCGGTGCACCGCCCGCACACGATGATCGGCTTCACGGTCGGAAATTACATGAACATGGCGGTCACGCTCGCGGTCTATGCGTCGATCTGCAAGCACACTGGCAAGCCGTTCCTCTATCCCGGCTCGCCCGAGCAATATAACGCGGTCACCGACGTGACCGATGCGCGCATCCTCGCCAAACAGTTCTACTGGGCGGCGACGACGCCGGAAGCTGCGAACATGCCGTTCAACACTGCGAATGGCGACGTCTTCCGCTGGACTTGGCTCTGGGCGCGGATCGCCGAGTATTTCGGCCTCGAGGTCGCGGATTACCCCGGTCACACGACGCCGCTCGAAGAGCAGATGGCGGATGCGCCCGCGATCTGGTCCGAGATGGTCGCGCAATATGGGCTGCAGGACATCCCTGTGACCAAGCTCGCCTCGTGGTGGCACAGCGACGCCGATCTGGGGCGCGAGCTGGAATGCTTCACCGATATGACGAACAGCCGGAAACTGGGCTTCGACGCCTATCAGAGCACGCCGGACAGCTTCTTCGATGTGTTCGACGAGCTGCGCGCGCGCAAGATCATCCCGGCCGGAAACTGAGGAGACCACAATGCATTACGTGATCCATTGCCTCGACCACGATGGTGCCGTCGATAAGCGGCTGGCCAATTACGAGGACCACAAGGCCTATCTGGCTCAGGCGCCGGTGAAGACGGTTATCTCGGGTCCGCTGCTCGCGGATGACGAGGAAACCATGATCGGCAGCTGCTTCGTGCTGGAGGCTGACAGCCTTGCAGAGGTCGAAGACTTCAACCGCAACGATCCCTTCGCGAAGGTCGGTCTGTGGAAGTCCGTCTCGATCCGTCCGTTCTCGAAGCGCGTGGACAATCGCTGATGTCGGGGCCAGTCAAAATCGCCCTCGTCGGGCTCGGCTGGTGGGGGCAGAAAATGCTCTCCGTTCTGTCGAGCGCCCCCGAGGATATCAAAGTCGTCCGCGCAGTGGAGCCTAACATGGACGCGGTGCGCGATCTCTGCGCCGATAAGGGCGTGACGCTCAGCGCGGATTACGCGGATGCGCTGAACGATCCGGAAGTCGAGGCCGTCGTCTTGGCAACGCCGCACTCGCTGCACACGGATCAGATCGCAAAGGCGGTCGCCGCAGGCAAGCACATCTTCTGCGAAAAGCCGCTCGCGCTCACTGCGGAAGAAGCCGCTCGTTCGGTTGCGCTTTGTGCCGAGGCCGGGCTCGTCCTGGGCATGGGCCACGAGCGCCGGTGGGAGCCGCCGATCGCCGAGATGCTGGCGAAGGCCGATGCGGGTGACCTGGGACGTATCCAGCAGATCGAGGCCAATTTCAGCCACGACAAGTTCGTCGGCATGGACCCGAGCAACTGGCGTGTTCAGGCGAGCGAGGCGCCGGCAGGCGGCATGACCGCGACGGGCATTCACCTGCTGGATCTGTCGGTCCGCCTTCTGGGCCGCGCGGAAAGCGTGCTGTGCATCTGCGAGCAGCTGTCTTCGAAACTGCCGCAGGGCGACACGGTCGCAGCCTATGTGAAATTCGCCGGGGGAGGGACCTCCTACGTGTCGGCCTCGCTGTCGAACCCGTTCATGTCCCGCTTCACTGTCTACGGATCGAAAGGCTGGATCGACATTCGCGACAAGGCGCATGTCGAAGCGCCTGACGGCTGGATCGTGACCTCGGCCATGGCCGGTGGCCCGATCGAGACCGTGGAGATCGGCAAGGCCGAGCCCGTGAGGGACAATCTGGTAAGTTTCGCCCGCGCCGTGCGCGGACAGGAAACCTACCCGATTACCGCCGATCATCTGGTCGACAATATCGCGCTGCTCGAGGCGGTCTTCGCCTCCTCCCGCAGTGGTCAAATCGAACGCGTGGCGCAACCCGCCGCAGCGAAAGTTGGAGCCTGACATGAAAGCCCTGATCTTCGACGAACCAAACAAGCCCATCGTGACGCAGGTGCAGACGCCCGGCATCACCGACAACGAGGTGCTCATCCAGTCGCGCCGCGTCGGGATTTGCCATTCCGATTACGAGCTGCTGGCCGGTCAATACATTATCCCGATTTCCTACCCGGTCGTTCCGGGCCACGAATGGGTCGGCGAAGTCGTCGAGGTCGGGAAAAATGTCGACGGGCTCAAGCCCGGGGATCGTGTGGTCGGCGAATGCGTGATCAACACGCCCGAGCGCATCCACCACTTTGGCTTCTCGATGGACGGTGCGGATCGTGAATTCTTCGCCGCGCGTCCCGAATGGCTGCACAAGCTGCCCGATGCGGTGGATGATGCGAAAGGCGCGCTGATCGAGCCCTTCACCTGCGGGTATTACGCGGTGATGCGCCATGGCGGCGTCTGCGCGGCGGATACGGTCGTCGTTTCTGGCGGCGGCACGATCGGCCTCGTCTCGGCTGCCGCCGCAATCGGCATGGGCGCCCGCGTGATCGTGGTCGACCCGGTGCCGCTGCGTCGTGAGATCGCGATGAAGCTCGGTGCGGATGGCACGATCGATCCGACCGACGGCGATCCCATCGAAGCGGTGCAGGAGATGACCAAGGGCGGCGCCGATCTCGTGGTCGAATGCGCGGGCCATCCGGCCTCGCTGGCCAATGTCTTCGACTATGCCCGCGACGACGGGAATGTCTCTATGGTCGGCATCAATATCGGCCAGAAATTCCCGGTCGAGCTGGGCAAGATCCAGATCAAGAACCTCAACGTGCGCGGCTGCATCGGCTCTCCCGGCGTCTGGCCGGCGGCGATCCGGTTCCTGGAGCGCACCGGGCTCGATCTCTCGCCGATCCAGACCCACAGCTACAACATCGATGACGCGATGACCGCGCTGGAGCTTGGCAAGTCGCCCGACAAGGCGGTCAAGGTCACCTTGGAAATCAGCTGAGACGCGACGCGAGGGAGGAGGAGAAATCATGGCTGAGACGACGCCGCATAGCTTCGGAGGCCCGACGGGTCTGATGTCGATGCCCTTGTCGAAGGGCTTCGTCACCATCGTCGCCTCGACGCTGGCGCTCATCCTTCTTTGCGTCATCTTCGCACCCTCGGCGGTCACCGCCGGGTCGCTGATGGGCAGCCTGCCTTTCGCGGCGGTGCTTGGCATCGTCGGGCTCGGCCAGATGCTTGTGGTGCAGCAGGGCGGCTTCGATCTGTCGGTGCCGGGGTCGGTATCGCTTGCGGTGGTGATCGCGACCCACATGCCCAACGGGCAGGATGCCGGGCTTCTGCCCGCACTTGTCATCGCGGTCGGCTTCGCGCTCGCGGCAGGGATCCTGAACGGCATCATGGTCGCCTATTTCCGCCTGAACGCGATCGTTGCGACCATCGGGATGAACGCGCTTCTGTTCTCGGCGGTCTTCGCGATCTCCGGCGGTGTGCCGCGGATCACCACGAACCTGCTGGCCCATATCGCGGGCGGTCAGAGCCTGGGCATTCCCCATTCGGTCCTGTTCGCCCTCGCTATTCTGGCTCTCGTGTCCTTCGGTCTGAAAAAGACGGTGGCTGGCCGTCGCTTCGAGGCGATCGGGGCCAATCCGAAGGCGGCCCGCGCGGCGGGTCTGAGCGTCAAACCGTATCAGGCGATGGCCTATGTGGCGGCGCAGATCCTTTACTGCACCGCGGGCATCCTGATCGCAGGCATCACCCGCGAACCCACGGCATTTCAGGGCAACAGCCTGCTTCTGCCCTCGGTCGCCGTTGTGGTGCTGGCAGGGACATCGCTTCTGGGAGGGCGCGGCTTTCCGATCTCGGTCGTCATCGCCGCCTTCTTTCTCAATCAGCTAAGCCAGTTCGCTCTGTCGATCGGTGTGCCCTACTCGGCGCAGACCATCGTGCAGGCGCTCGCTCTTGTATTCGGCATCGGGGTCTACTCGATCGAATGGACGAACCGTTTCAAGACAGAACAAACAAGTTCTACAGAGGAGGAGAACCATGAAACTGTCTAACCTGAAAGGATGCGCTGCCTATATGGCGCTGGGGCTTGGAATTGCCCTCTCGGCCTCGGCGGCCAGCGCAGAGGACGCACCCTCCTGGTGCGGCCCGAACAAGGCCTCGCTGGCGCTGCTCGACGGTTTCGGGGGCAATAGCTGGCGTCTGGTGACGACCGCTTCGGGCAAGGAGGAAGCCGCGAAGTGTCCGAGCATCACCGACTACTACTATGCCGACGGTCAGGGCGACACGCAGAAGGCGATCTCCGACATCAACTCGATGGCGGCACGCGGTGTCGATGCAATGGTTGTCTTCGGCGATGCCGGTCCCGCGATCTTGCCCGCGCTGACCAAAGCATATCGCTCGGGCGCGGTCGTCGTGCCCTACCGTGTGAATGTCGGCGGGGAAGCCGGCAAGAACTACACCCGCTTCGTCGGTGCCGATTTCGTCTATGACGGCGAAAGCTGGGGCAAGTGGATCAAGGAGAACTTCCCGGACGGCGCGAACATCCTGTTCCTGTCGGGCCCGGCGGGCAACAGCCAGGGTCTGGACGAGCTCAAGGGGATGAAGAACATCCTCGACGACAGCTACAAGTTCCTGAACCCGGACCCCTTCGCGGTTACCAACTGGGATCCGTCCCTGACGCAGCAGGTGTTATCGGCCGCTATCGCGCAGCATGACAATATCGACGTTATCGTGTCCGACTTCGGCCCGTCGCTCGTGGGTGCGCTGCCGGTGTTTGCGAACTTCGACCGCTCGATCCCGGCGATCGCCACGTCCGATGGCAACTCGCTCGGCTGCTTCTGGGAGAAGGTCCACGCCGACAACCCCGATTTCAAGCTCTTCACGGTCGCGACCGGCAACGACAACGTTCGTCTCGCCGTGCAATGGGCGATCGCGGAAGCGACCGGTGGCACCCCGCCGTCGGAGGAAGTCTTCAAGGCCCCGAACTTCGAGGACTCGACCGATGGGGATCCGAACCCCGTTCAGTGTCGCTCGGATCTGCCCGGCGCGATCTATCTCTCTGCTCAGCTTTCGGGTGACGAGCAGGCGAAGGCCGTCGGCCAGTAACCTCCCCTGTCTCCGGGCGGCGCGATCCGCCCGGAGATACCCGCGCCAACCCCTCAGATCGGCGGAACTAAACGGATGATAGCATTGGCTGAAATCGAACCGATGGAGAAGGCGGACGGGCTCCGCGAAACGTCAACGGGCACCCCCGTGATCCGCTTGCGCGGTGTGTCGAAATCCTTCGGGGCGGTCCGCGCCCTGAGTGATGTGAGCGTCGACATTCACGCGGGCGAAGTGCACGCGATCCTGGGCGAGAACGGGGCCGGGAAATCGACCCTGATGAACCTGATCACAGGCGTTCTGCAGCCCAGCACCGGCCGGATAGAATTCGACGGGCGTGATGTGATGCCGCTCTCGCCGGAAAGCTCGTCGGCGCTTGGCGTCGCGATCTCCTATCAGCACCCGGCGATCTTGCCTGACATGACGGTGCTCGAGAACCTGCAGGTGTCACTGCCAGCCTCTGTTTTCCAAGGCGACCGCAAAGACCGCGTCGGTAAGCGTCTGCTGGAAGAGGTCGGCCTTGAGGTGCCGCTGAACGCGCGTGTCGATACGCTGACCATCGCGCAGAAACACCTGCTGGAACTGGCGAAAGCGCTCGCCGTCCAGCCCCGTGTGCTTATTTTGGATGAACCGACGGCCGCGCTCGATCAGGACGCGACGGATATGCTTTTCGCGAAGGTTCGGGCGCTGAAGGCCTCCGGCACCGCCGTCATCTATATCACCCACCGTCTGGCCGAACTGCGTCAGATCGCGGATCGCGTGACCGTGCTGCGCGATGGCCGTCACCGGGGCAGCGCGCCTGCGAGCGAGATCAGCAATTCCCAACTTCTGGATCTGATCGTCGGTCGCCGCCTGGCCTCTGCGTTCCCGCCGAAATGCGCCGACGCCAATCCCCCGATCAACTTTGAGGTGGAAGGCCTCAGCGGTCGCAAATTTTCGGACGTGTCATTCTCGTTCGGGCGGGGCCAGATCATTGGCGTCGCTGGCGTCGAAGGCAACGGCCAGTCCGATCTGATGCGCGCCTTGGTCGGCCTTCAGCCCTATCGCGGCGCGATAAAGCTTCATGGCCGGACGCTCGCATCCAAAGAACTCAAGCACGCAGCGGCTTTCATGCCTTCGGATCGTCATTCGGAAGGCCTCGCCGCGGATCTCACGATCCGGGAAAACGCGACCTTCGCCTCTCTCGACAAATATGCCTCAAGCGGCGTGCTCGATCGCAAGAAGGAAATGAAGAAAGTGCAGGAGGTCTTCTCCTCACTCGCGGTGAAGGCCGCAGGCGTCGAAGCGAAGGTCTCCCAACTGTCGGGCGGCAACCAGCAGAAGATCGTGATGTCCCGCGCTCTTCTCTCGGAGCCCGGCTTCATCGTGGCTGACGAACCCACGCAGGGTGTCGATGTCGGCGCGCGCTTCGAGATCTACCGGATCCTGCGCGAAGTCTCCGACGCGGGCACTCCGGTGATCGTCAACTCCTCGGACGCGGCCGAACTGGAAGGGCTTTGCGACGTCGTTCTGGTCATGTCGCGGGGCCGTATCGTCGAGACGCTGCGCGGCGAGGACATCACCGAGGCTCGCATCGTCGGCGCAGCGGTCCAAGCGGACACGCATGCCCATCATGTGGCCGAGGAACGGAGCGCGAAAGAGGGCTTCGGCGCGAAGCTGCGGCACTTCGTGCAGACAGATAATGCGACAATCGTGCCGCTTGCGCTGGTGACCGTGCTGCTCGCGCTCTTCGTGAGCGCGCAGAACGAGAATTACCTATCGTCCTTCAACGTCTCGAACATCCTGATCCTCGCCACTGCACTGGGCTTCATCGCCTTGGGGCAGACCATTGCCTTGCTGATGGGCGGGATCGACCTGTCGGTCGGACCTCTCGCCGGTTTCCTCGTGGTGATCGGGTCTTTCTTCATCAACGATGGCAGCCCGACCTCGACAATGGCGCTAGGTTTCGCGCTGATGTTCGGCGCGGCGATCGTCGTCGGATTGATCAACGGCGTGCTGATCCGTTTCGCCAATTTCACACCCATCGCCGCGACACTGGCGATGTTCATCGGCCTCCAGGGCCTGAGCTTCGTGCTGCGCGAAGGTCCGGGCGGCTACATCTCCTTCGACGTGATCGATACGCTCACCCGGAGCTTCGGGCCGATCCCGATCGCCTTCGTGGTGATGATCGTGATCGCCATCGCGATGGAGCTGGGTCTGCGCCGCAAGCGGGCAGGGTGGCAGCTTCGCGCGGTCGGCTCGCACGAGGAATCTGCGCGGCGGATCGGGATACGCACGGATCGGACCTTCGTGCTCGGCTATATCGCCGTGTCGCTGCTGACCGCACTGGGTGCGATCATGCTGATGGCGCAGATCGGCGTCGGCGACCCGGCGCAGGGCGTGAACTACACGCTGGGCAGCATCACCGCGGTCGTGCTGGGCGGCACCAGCCTTCTCGGTGGGCGCGGCACCTTCATCGGCTCGCTGCTGGGCGCGGTGCTTCTCACCGAAGTGCTCAACGCCGTGTCCTTCCTCGGGCTGTCGCAGGCCTACCAATACGGCTTCCAAGGGGTGCTGATCCTCGTGGCGGCGCTCATCTACACGACCGCGCGTCGGCGCAGCGAGGAGTAACCTCGCGGACCACGCTGGCTCAATTCAACGCCTCGTCTGTGCGAGGCGCAGGGAGGAACCATGCCTGAAGCGTTCATTTACACATCCAGCCCCGGGCGTATCGTCTTTGGCTCCGGGACCTCGGTGAAGGTCGCCGAGGAGGTGGAGAGACTGGGCTGCGCCCGCGCGCTGATCCTGTCGACGCCGTTCCAGAAAAACGACGCCGAGGCGCTTGCGAAAGACCTCGGGGAGATGGCGGCCGGAACCTTCACCGAAGCCGCGATGCACACGCCCGTCGCAGTGACCGAGGCTGCGCTCAAGATCTATAACGAAACCAAGGCCGATTGCGTCGTGGCGCTCGGCGGCGGCTCGACCATCGGTCTGGGCAAGGCCATCGCCTGGCGCAATGACGCACCGCAGGTGGTGATCGCGACGACCTATGCCGGCTCGGAAGTGACAGACATTCTCGGCCAGACCGAGAAGGGGCAGAAGACGACCGTCCGCGCCCCCAAGATCCGCCCGGAAACTGTGATCTACGACGCCGATCTGACCTTGGGCCTGCCGGTCGCGATGAGCGTTGCGAGCGGGTTGAACGCGATGGCCCATGCGGTCGAGGCGCTCTACGCGCCCGATGCGAACCCGGTCACGTCGCTGATGGCGGTCGAAGGGCTGCGCGCGCTGAAATCAGCGCTGCCGCGGATCGTCGAGACGCCGGAGGACCGCGATGCCCGCGCCGATGCGCTCTACGGGTCGTGGCTCTGCGGCACCGTGCTGGGCGCGGTCGCGATGTCGCTGCATCACAAGCTCTGCCACACGCTCGGCGGCGGGTTCGACATGCCCCACGCGGAAACGCACGCGATCCTGCTGCCGCATACCGCCGCTTATAACGCCGCGGCGGCGTCTGCCGAACTGGCGCGCGCGACCGAGCTGTTTGGTGGCGATCTGGGCGGCGGACTCTACGACTTCGCGCGCTCCATCGGCGCCCCTCTCGCGCTGGCCGACTATGGCCTCAAGGAAAGCGATCTGGCGCGCGCCGCCGATATGGCCGTCCAGAACCCCTACAAGAACCCGCGCGAAATCACGCGCGACGGCATTCTCGACCTGCTGAGCCGCGCCCATGCCGGGCAGCGCCCCGTCACGACCTGATAGGAATGAATGACATGACCCAAGAGCCGAAGATCGCCTATTTCACCGAGGACGCCTCGGTCGAAACCGTCAACGCCCGGGTTTCGGAGAGCACCGATCTGCGCCTCCAGACCGTGATGGCGAGCCTCGTCCGCCACTTGCATGCTTTCGTGAAGGACGTCGAGCTGACGCAGGCCGAATGGGACATCGCGATCGATTTCCTCACCAAGACCGGACAGATCTGCGACGAGAACCGTCAGGAGTTTATCCTGCTCTCTGATGTGCTTGGCGTCTCGATGCTGGTCGATGCGATCAACAACCGCCGCCCGACCGGGGCGACCGAGAACACGGTGCTCGGCCCGTTCCATGTCGATGGCGTGCCGGAATACGAGATGGGCGCGAACATCACGCAAGCGGGCGGGCGCGAGACCTGCCGCTTCTATGGCACGGTCACCGATCTCGACGGCAACCCGGTCGAAGGGGCGCGGATCGACGTCTGGTCGGACAGCGAGGACGGCTTCTACGACGTCCAGCAGCCGGACATTCAGCCGCGCAACAACAATCGCGGCGTGTTCACCACGGGGCCGGACGGGCGCTACTGGTTTGAGGGGATCAAGCCGGTCTCCTACCCGATCCCCGATGACGGTCCGGTGGGTAAGATGCTGGGTAAGCTCGGGCGTCACCCGTATCGCCCGGCGCATATGCATTTCATCGTCAGCGCCGAGGGCTTTGATCCGGTGACGACCCATACTTTCGTGGCGGGCGACAAATACCTGACCTCGGATGCGGTGTTCGGCGTCAAGGAATCCCTGATCGCCGAGTTCACCCCGGTCGAAAACGGCGAAACGCTGTGGGAGTCCAACTACGATTTCGTGCTGCACCGCGCGACCTGAGCAGGGGAGGATATCATGTCTGAACAAGAGCAAATGGGCGGCGTTGTCGTTACGGGTGCCGCACGGGGCATTGGTCTCGAGATTGCGCGGCGCGCCGCGGCGGCTGGATACGGCGTGGTGATTGCCGATCTTGATCAAGAGGCCGGCGCGGAGGCCGCCGCAGCCCTCACCGCCGACGGTGGACGCGCGATTTTCTGCAAGACCGACGTGACAGACCGGGCTGCCACCCGCGGGGCCATTGCCGCCTGCGAGGCGGAGTTCGGCTTTCTCCATGCCATCGTCAACAACGCAGGTTTCAACCGTCCGCAGCCGTTCCTCGAGACGACCGAAGAAAATTGGACGCAGGTCATGTCGGTCAACGGCATGGGCGTGATGATCGGCATCCAGGAAGCGGCGAAGGCGATGATCGCGGCCAAGCGGAAAGGCAAGATCATCAGCACCGCCTCGATGGCGGGCCGCGCCGGTTTCGGTGATTTCGCCCCATATTGCGCAAGCAAGGCCGCGGTCATCAGCCTGACGCAGGCGGCGGCCCGCACGCTCGCGCCGCACGGAATCACAGCCAACGCCTTCGCTCCCGGCGTGGTGGAGACCGACCTCTGGACGGTGCTCGACAAGGACTTGATGGAAATGGGCGTCTCCTCCGAGCCGGGTGAGGCCCTGCGCAACTTCGCCGCCGGGATCCCGCTCGGCCGGACTTCGACGCCCGCCGATGTCGCCGGAACGGTGGCTTTCCTGCTCTCGCCGGACTCAGATTACATGACCGGCCAATGCCTGCAGATCGACGGCGGGATGATCATGCAATGACCGCAACCGAGGAGATACGCCCGATGACGAAGCAACCCCCTTTCCCTCGGATCGCCTTTATCGGGACCGGTGCGCAGGGCGCATCGGTCGCCGCCGATTTCGCGCTGGCGGGGCTCGACGTCACCTTCATCGACCAGTGGCCGGCGCATGTCGAGGCGATGCGCGAGAAGGGGCTGACGGTCAACCTGCCGACACGGCAGCTGCACACGCCGGTCAAGGCGTTGCACCTGTGCGAGATCGCCGAAATCAAGGAGCCCTTCGATCTCGTCTTCATGGTGGTGAAAGCCTATGACACCCGCTGGGCGGCGGAAATGATCAAGCCGGTTCTGGCGGAGCACGGCTTCGTCGTGGGACTGCAGAACGGCATGACCCACGAGGCGATCGCCGACATCGTCGGCGCGCATCGCACGATCGGCGCGGTTATCCAGATTGCGTCGAACATGTGGGAGCCGGGGATCACGACCCGCCAGAACGACACGGACGAAAGCTGGTTCGCGCTTGGCGCGCTCGACCCCGAGCAACAGCCGCGGGTGCACGACGTCGCCGATATCCTGCGCCATTCCGGCACCGTTCAGGTGGTGGACGATATCCGCTCGGCGAAATGGATGAAGCTGGTGGTGAATGCAGCCGAACTGATCCCCACGGCGATCATCGACACAGCTATGCGTGACAGCGTCCGCGATCCCGAGTTTCTCGAGGTGATGCGGCGCGCCGGCTATGAAGCAATGGAGGCAGCACTCGCTGACGGCGCCACCATCATGCCGATCATCGGGATGCCGCCGGTGATGAGTAACCACCCGGAACGCTATGTCGACGAGATCTTCGACGAGGTCGTTCGCACCTTCTCAAGGGACGACACGCTGACGACCTCGCTGCAGGATTGGCGCAAGGGCCGTCGCGCCGAGGTCGACGAGGTGAACGGGCTGGTGGTCGACTTCCTCGAGGCGCGCGGCAAGGAGGCGCCGATGAACCGCAAGGTCGTGGAGATGGCGAAGGAGATTGAGGCCGGCCGGCGCAGGCATCACCCCGACAACGCGCGCGAACTTGTAGCGCATTACCGGGGGCTGGCGCAGGCGTAGCAAGGAACTATCGGGCGTCGTCGCGCAGTGTGGCTTCATCATTAGTTTCCAGAAAGGAGCTTCTACGCCATCTTGGAAATATTCGGTCTTTTCTTCTTTGACGCGCTATTCCGACGTTCGTGGCGTGTGCAGCGGAACTCAACTTCCACCATTCCTGCTTGGGCGCAGTGAACGGCCCACAGGCGACCTTGGCCCCACGTTCCGAATGCTGCGGTGCGGCCCGTCGAAGCAGCCGTTCGCGCATCGCGCAGCATTTTTTCGACTAAAACGTCGGTGTGCGGACAGAGCGGGCGTTCGCTGTATTTTGCACGAAGGTCCGCTCCCGTGGATTGGACCGGCCAGCTCTACCTGTGTATTCAGGTCTCATGACCTGGACCATCCACATTGCCAATTCCTCGGGTCGCCTCAACGGCCTCGTGTCCCCGATCCGCGCCGCGATTGATCGTGC
This sequence comes from Thioclava sp. ISO4, assembly GCF_058105145.1. NCBI lineage: Bacteria > Pseudomonadati > Pseudomonadota > Alphaproteobacteria > Rhodobacterales > Paracoccaceae > Thioclava > Thioclava sp. ISO4. Next base: position 208,281 of record NZ_CM176571.1, on the reverse strand, counting down.
GCAAGCGCGCGCAGAGGCCGTTACCGAACCCGTAAATCTCGACGTGGTGATACAGGCTTGGCCGGGCCGCGTCATCGCGCATCTGGGGCACGCGGGCTATGCCCCGACCGCCGATATGATCCAACTAACCTTCGATCCTGCCAACTCGAACTGTGCGCAAAATCTGGGCGAACCGCTTGAGCGAACCATTGTTCACGAATTGCACCATGCGCTGCGGTGGCGCGGGCCGGGTTATGGCCGCACGCTGGGCGAGGCCCTTGTCACCGAAGGGTTGGCAGGTCACTTCGCGCAGCAGCTCTATGGGGGGCCGCCGGAAAAGTGGGAGTCGTCACTTGATGACGAAGCCCTCGCGCAAGCCGCAAGTGACGCAGCGGCTGCTTGGGACGATGAAGCCTACGACCACGCCGCATGGTTTTTCGGAACGGATCCCGCGTGGCGGGGCTATGCCCTTGGATATGCCCTGGTTGAGAGGCATCTCATCGCGCATCCGAACGAAACGCCCGCCACGCTAATCCATACCGAAGCGGCAAGCTTTCTCGGCGACCTCAAAATCGGCTATTGAATGAAAAGCACAGGATATCATCGATATTCGATAGCCGCCGTTCGTGCCCATTGCAGCATCTTGCAAGAAGGGCTCGAAGCGGAGCTCGGATGCGCCGCAGCATTTCATGATATGATGATCCGTCAACGTCGGGTTGTCGATGTGGAGGGCGTGGCGGATCGGAGGATCAGTCATGCAAACACCGAACTTACCTGCCATTCGCGCGCTTCGCCCTGCTTGGAACAAGGGGCGCATCGTTGGCCAGAAGCGGCCTATAAAACCCAAGCATGTTTGGGCGATCAGGGTTCGGCTTGAACTGGCCGAGAACCATCGCGACTTGGCGCTCTTCAACTTGGCTATCGACAGCAAGCTGCGCGGGTGCGATCTGGTAAAACTGAAGGTCGTAGATGTCATGGCTTCCGGCCAGATCAAGGAACGTGCCTCGGTCCTGCAGAGCAAGACGCAGAAAGCAGTGCGGTTCGAAATCTCGGATGGCACGCGGGCGTCATTGGACAAGTGGATGCAAGACCCCTTGATGGTCGGATCAGAGTATTTATGGCCTGGGCGTTTTCACGAACGACTTCATATCTCGACCCGGCAATATGCACGCATCGTCAGGGATTGGGTGATCTCAATCGGGCTGGAGGCGAGCGCATACGGCACGCACTCTATGCGCCGGACCAAGGTCACTCAGATCTACAAGAAGACCGGCAACCTGCGCGCGGTTCAACTCCTGCTGGGCCATACCAAGATGGACAGCACGGTCAGATATTTGGGTGTCGAGCTTGAAGACGCACTTGCTATCGCCGAAGCCATTGAAATCTGAGACTACGGGCCGTCTTCATGGACGGCCCAAAGCGGCCGTTCCCCTATTATCGCTATGCTGCGGCGCAGCCCACCGAACCTGACATTCTTTGCATACGCGTGTTCTGGAGGCCGGCGCGAGTCAACGAGTTGCCGCGTTGAGCCGCCCATTTATTCGGCGATGTTGCGATCCAACCGTATCGGCGGGTAGAATCGGTATATACCCCGATTGTGGAACATCTGATGCAGGAAATCGACCCCAAGGAACTCGAGCATGCGCACAACCGTCGGCCGCACAGGTTATACATCTCGAAGCGCTTCGGTTTCCCAGGGCGTGATACCGTCTACCGCTTTGGTTGGAAACGTTTCGAGGTGGGTCCCTTGAAAGAGCTCGTAAAGGAAGGAGAAGAATGCGTTCTTCATGAGACGCAGACCGGTATTCAGCAGGTAAAGGCGCGCTTCGTCGAGGACGGGCGGGGCATCACCCATCTCCACATCCAGAGATGGAGCACGAAGACCGGGAATCCGATTGGCGATCAGGTCGTGCTATATGGTGAGCAGATCGCGAGGCTAATGACTTTTCTGGATAATCTTCGGCGCGTCGAAATCCCAGGCCCGGAAAAGTTTACCGTCGACGAAGCCGACCTGCGACTTGTTCATATGCCAGATGATGCGGCCCGAAAGCTCCTCGAAAATCGGCCCGATATCGTGGCCGAATTTGCACGCAGCGAGATCACCACCGAAGACGTGGTGGCGCTCGCTTTCCGTCGTGAGCAGTTGAAGGTATTCTCTGACATGCTCGACGATCACGCCGAAATTTCCGAGAACGATTGGCAGGCGTTCTTTGAGCGCAATCAATGGATTTTCGGTTATGGACTCAGCTACATTTTCACGACGGGCCTTGACGGCCGGAGGCTGCAACAAACGATTAGAGGTTCGAGTCTCGTCACGCCCGGTAAAATCCCAGACGGTATCATGAAGACACGTGCCGCTATCAACGCGTTGTGCCTCGTCGAGATCAAGAAGAGCTCCACCGAACTTCTGAGGAAAAGCGAATACCGCCCTGGGACTTGGGCTCCCTCGACCGAGCTTGGCGGATCAGTGGCGCAATGCCAGGAAACTCTGCGTGCCGCGAGCGAAGTTCTCGACACGCATCACCGGCTTACCGATGAGCAAGGCAACCCAACCGGCGAAGAGCTTATGTCAGTCCAGCCAAGATCGTTTCTCGTCATTGGCAGCCTGAGGCAGTTCCAAACTAAACACGGCGTGAATTCTGCTCGCTACAGGGCCTTCGAGGACTTCCGCCGCAACCTCCGGCAACCAGAGATCCTCACCTTCGACGAGCTCTATGAGCGTGCTCGATTTATCGTCGATCATGCGGCGGCGTCGAGCATCCAAACTGCTGATGATGAGGACGAAATTCCGTTCTGAGTGCCCCGCCCATGCGCCTAAATTGCGAGTTTACTGAACTCGGCACATCGGCCGGAGCGGATCTACGCGGCGCCGCCAAATCGGAATCGAGGACTGTCTCCGCCGTAGACGCACACGACCCAGAGCTGCCGTTCGCGTCACGGCTTGATGCTGGGTTGCAGATTTTGTGTTGCTGTCGTTTGTCCACCGTGTGTGTGCGCCCGAGAATAAGTTGGTGGCAGGCCCAATGTAGTTGTGTTTGAACGCAATGCGAGTGTAGGTTGCGTCAGCCGACGACATTTGGGGTGCGAATGCCATTCATCCTCGACATCTGTGATGATGAGCCATTTGAGATTAGAGTTCACAAGAATAATCTTGAAATACTTGCGACTGTTCCGATCGGTCACGATCCCGAAAATGGGCACCTATACAGCGCTCACGTAGGCTTGATTCGCCTTGAGCCGTTCGAAGGCCCGAACAAATCCGAACTGATGTTTGACATCATCGAAGCGAACGATGACGGTAGTCAGTTTTTCGATAACGGCCTTGAAACACAACGTTTTCTTGTCGGAGCGGATCGGAGGGCCGTGCTTGAAGTGATATGTGGAGTGACTGTGAACATCGTGTCACAGCGAAAACCTGACGCCATTGTGATGACAACTTCTCAGTCTAACCTGCCTGGCAAAGCGTTGAGAAAATACGGATATGTTTCGGAGGCGATTCGAAATGCCGGATACGAAGGTGGTGAAGGCAACAGTTTCAACGGCCAACGCATCTGGATGTTTGTAAAGTGTTAGGTTCTGTCCTACATACTAACGCATGCGTGCACGAATCGTGGAACCGCATTGGGAGATTGTCATGGGTCAAGCACCTTTGAACAGAGATGAGCAGATCGAGTTCATGAAGAATGCCCGCGAGCGCCGCGCGGCAGCCTTGGAGCGTTGGTCTAAGAGCGAAATGATTCAGGCCGCCCTGCGCGAGCCTGCACACCGCGATGCGCACGACTCCCAGTATTCGCGCAAAAACGTGATTGGTCGGCGCTGCGCGTGAAGGCGTAGCGAGCTTAACTTGACCTCGACTTGACGTAGGGCCGCCCGCCGGGCGGCCTTTTTGCCGCGTCGGGAAGCCAAGAACCTCACTTCCTTGCAACATCTGCGGAGAGTTTCACGGCTTCAATATATGACGATTTCGCCAATGGAGAACTTCGAGCGGTCGTAAGATATACGGTTGATGTGTTTATGGACTATGCGACCGGGTTCGGGCGGAAGCTGAACTTGTCCAATTAGAAATGGCGGGTGCCCAGTGTGCCTGAAAGCAATATGCGGCATTCGCAAATGCAGCGAGTGTTGAATTTCGTCGCAGGTCCCGGGTCGGCGGCGTCAGCAAAGGGTTTTGTTGCTCTACCCTGAATGTCGAGCAGACATATGCGAGCTGAAGCCGTGGCTGAAAGTCTGCTTACGCAGTGCGTCGGGATTTCCCTCGCGGCTGTAGCGACTGACGGCTCTACGCCCTCAGTGCCAAGCACCTCAATCTCGGCGAGGCAGGCTTGGCGGAATGTCCGCTTCCAAGGTGAATCTCGGGCCGGTTCGCGCTCGCGGCGAACTTCCGGAATCCGCCCGAAGTGAATAGACCGCCAGAACTTACTTACTATGTTTTCCAATCATATTGCGGCTGCGCCCCAACTGTCTCAGGCGGCGAACGCAGCTCGGGCGGAGTGTCTGACAGGGTGAACCCCGCGATCGGCACGGTGAGGCGGCGTCCGTCTGCGCCCCATTCGGGATGCTCCCCTAAGAGACCGCGCGACGCGATCTGATGGTCCGCCAGCGCCTCTTCCAGTCGCCGCACGCGTGCGGCCGGAATGCGCGCAGCAAGGAAAGCGTCCTCCCACACGGCAGCGGGCTGGGTCGCGAAGATTTCCGTCAGCAATGCCTTCTCAGCCGCGTGGGCCGCAATCCGTGCGTTGTTGTCGGTCTGGATCATCTCGGGATGGCCCAGAAGGTGCCAAAGCCGGTCCTGCTGCGCGAGATTGGAGGCTGCGATCATCAACGGTTCGTCCGCGGTGTCATAGCAACCGAGAGTCGCGAAAAAGAAATCGTTGCCCACCGCTTCGGGATGCGCACCGTTCCACAGATAGCCGGTGAGGGGTGCGCTCATCAGTATCAGCGCCACGTCGAGCATCGAAACATCGACATGCTGACCGCGTCCGGTCCTCGTCCGCTGCAGTAGCGCGGCGGTGATCGCGAAAGCGGCAGTGGTCCCAGTCGCGTAATCGATCACCGGTGCGCCGCATTTCAACGGGCCGCTCGCTTCGGTGCCGGTCATCGCCATCATGCCGCAAAAGGCCTGGATGACGTTGTCATAGCCTGTCTGCGCGCGGCGTGGTCCGGTCGCGCCGAACGCGGAAATCGAACAATAGACGAGCCCGGGATTGCGTGTGCGCAACGCCTCGTAGCCAAGTCCGAGCGCCTCGAACGCGCCGGGGCGGTAGTTTTCGACGAAGACATCGGCGCCATCGACCAGCTCGAGAAGTTGCTCGCGCCCCGCCTCGGTCTTCAGATCGAGTGCGAGGCAATGTTTGTTCGAGCCTTGCGCGAGGAACGCCGTGCCCATCTTCGCAGCTGTCAGTGCTGGATCGCTGCCCTGCATCCGTGCCTGATCGGGAACGTTCGGATCCTCGATCTTCACGACCTCTGCGCCGAGCACGCCAAGCTGATAGGCCGCGAAAGGTCCCGCGAGAACATGCGTCGTGTCGATCACACGCAGTGGCTCGAGTGCGCCGGCCATCAGTCGCAGCGCACCGACATGCCGCCATCGACCACGATCTCGGTGCCAGTGACGAAGCGCGCCTCTTCGGAGGCGAGGAAGAGGGCAGCATTCGCGGTGTCGCGCCCGTCGCCCATCCAGCCCATCGGGATCCGCCCGAGCCGTTGCGCCAGCAGCGTATCGACATCGCCGCCCGAACGCTGCCCGGCAAGCCGTGCCTCGACCATCGGCGTGTGAAGCTGGCCCGGAACGACCGTGTTTACCCGGATGCCCTTCGGCGCGTATTCGACCGCCGTGACCTTGCCGAACTGGATGATTGCCGCCTTAGCGGAGGCATAGGCCACCTGTGCCGCACCTGTCCAACGCAGGCCCGAGGTCGACGACGTGTTGACGATTGCACCTGAGCCTTGCGCCACCATCTGCGGCAGAACCGAGCGGCAGGTGAGGTAGACCGAATTCAGGTTGAACGCCATCTGGCGGTCCCAGTCTTCCTCGGACAGATCGACCGCGCCGCCTTTCGCGGAGCCGCCCACATTGTTCACGAGGCAATCGACGCGTCCGAACCGTTCGATGCAGGCGGCGACCATCGCTTCGACGGCCTCCCGGTCGGTCACATCGCATAGATGCGTCTCGATTTCGCCACCGGCCTCCTTGGTGCGGGCGATGGTTTCCTTCATCGTGTCGGCGCGCAGGTCGACCGCAAAGATTTTCGCGCCCTCTTCAGCGAAGCGCACGCAGGCGGCGCGTCCATTGCCCCAGCCGGGGCCGACGCAACCCGCGCCGGTGATGATGGCAACTTTTCCTTCCAGACGTCCGCTCATGCGCTCACCTCGAAATCATAAAGGGTCTGCGGGTTTTCGACGAGCAGGCGTCGGCGCGCCTCCTCGGTTGGGGCGATGTCGGTGAGGGTATCGACCAAGAGCCCATCATCGGGTGGGGCCGCGCGGAAATTTGGGTGCGGCCAGTCAGTCCCCCAGATCGTTCGGTTCGGGTAAAGCTCGACCAGCTTGGCGGCGAAGGGCGTCGCATCCGCGTAAGGCGGTTCGAGCTCGGAACTGCGCTCGGAGCCGGAGACCTTGAGCCAGATATGTTCGTTCTCACCCAGTCGGATCAGCTCCTGAAACGGGGCCTGATCCATGCCCAGCCGGGCTTCGACACGACCCATATGGTCGATCACCACCGGGCAGGGCAGGTCGGCCAGCACGGGCGCCAGCTCCGCGATCAGCCCCGCCTCCATGTGAATCAGTAACTGCCAGCCATGCTCGGCCAGACGCGGCGCGAGGGAACGCAGCTCGTCATGGCTCGCGCCGGGCGCGAGGTGGGACATGTAGTTGAAGCGCACGCCGCGGAAGCCCTGCGCATGCATCTCCTTGATCCGAGCGGGCGAGATATCCGGCGGGGCGAGAGCGATGCCGCGATAGCGCCCGGCGCGTGCCGCCATCGCATCCGCCACCACCGAATTGTCGAAACCGTGGCAGCCAGACTGGACGATCACGCAACGGTCGATCCCCAGCATGTCATGCAGCTTGAACAGCTCTTCCTTGGGCGCATCGCCGGGCTTGAAGCGACTTTCGGGCGCGAAGGGAAAGCGCGACGTGGGGCCGAAGACGTGGACGTGGCAATCGGTGGCCCCTTTCGGCAGGCACAGCTTGGGCTGCGACGGCGCGGTGTTCCATGTGAGCGGAGCGTCGTTCATGTCAATTCCTTCGGAGCGTCTTCGGGGGGAGATATGCGAAACACGTTCAGCGTCGCGGAAATCAGCGTGTAATAGCCAATGAGACCCACCAGATCGACGAGACGCTGCTCGCCCAGAACCTCGATCGCCTCGGCGTAAAGCGCGTCGGGGACGTTGTTCGTCGTGAGAACGGAGGTCGAGACGCGGTGGATCAGGCGTTCGTCGGCATCAGCATAGGGCGGCTTCGCGCCGGTGCGCAGCGCCTCGATCAGATCGGGCGAAAGGCCTGCCTTCAGAGCCGGCGGCTTGTGCGCGAACCATTCGTATTCGGCGCTCCAGTGGCGCGCCATCGTCAGGATCGCAAGCTCGCTCAGGCGCGGCTCCAGCGCACTGTCATAGCGGCAATAGCGCCCCAGTGCCTGCGCCTTGGCCGCCAGTTCCGGGCGGTGCAGCCAGACGGCCAGTGGGCCGCGCACGCCGCCGCGCGGGCCGCTCGCGATCTCGTCGTGAATCTCGCGCTGACGGTCGGAATAGGTGGCGGGGTCCGGCGCTGCGAGCCGTTGCGTGGGCCAATCTGTCATTGCGGCGCCTCCGTGTTTTTGAATGCAGGTTCGGCGGCGGCAAAATCCGCGAGCCATCGGGCAAGTGTGGGCCAGTCCTCACGCCATTCGATCGGGGCACGCCAGTCGAGATAGCCAAGCCCGCAGGCCAGCGAGATCGCGAAAGCATCGGTGCGCTGTGGATCGGGCAGGATGTCGCACAAGCGGGTCAGGCCCCGTTGCAGCTTGCCGCGTTGATGCGAGAGCCAGCGCTCGGAGATTTGCGCCTCGTCGCGAAAGCGGCCCTCATAGACCATCAGAAGAGCCGCATCGGTCACGCCATCGGCGAGGCTGACATGCGTCAGGCAGCGGAAGCGGTCCATTCCGGTGCGCGGGATCAGGCGGCCGCCACCGGCCACCGCGTCGAGATATTCCACGATCACCCGGCTGTCATAGAGCGTCTGACCGTCCACGAGCAGGCAGGGCATCTTGCCCAGCGGGTTCTGTGCGCGCAGGTCGTCTTCCGGGTCGCGCGTATCTGCGGGCACGATCTCTACCCGGTCGCTCAGGCCCAAAACCTCCAGCGCCATGCGCGTCTTGCGGCCATAGGGAGAGGTCAGGGTGGTGCGCAGGATCGCGCGCCCGTCCCGGCCAGGACCATCAAGGGGGAGGGCGGTCTCGGTCATCACGGGCATTACATCGACTCCGGCAGGAAGAGGGCGATCTGCGGGAACACGCAGAGCAGGATCAGCATCGCGAACCCTGCGAGCACGAATGGGATCAGGCCTTTGAAAATCTGCTCGAGGCTCACTCGCCCGTTCGACGAGGCCTGAACGACGAAGCAGTTGATCCCGACCGGTGGCGTCACCGCGCCGATCTCAACCAGCAGCACTACGAAGATGCCGAACCAAATCGGATCGAAGCCGAGGTTCATCATCACCGGATGGGTGATCGGCAGGGTGATGGCCAGAAGCGCCGGCGCATCCATCATCATCCCGAGCGCGAGATAGATCAGCGAAACCAGTGCCACGATGACCCAGCGGTTCACGTCGAGCCCGGTCAGGAACCCGCCCACCGCATTCGCCACGCCCGACAGTGCGAGGAATTTCGAGAAGACCAATGCGCAGATCAGGATGCCGAAAATCATCGCCGAGGTCTGGATGGTCTCCAGCAATGTCTTGCGCAGCTCGACGCCTGCGAAGCCGCGATGCCGGATCACCGCCAGAATGAAGGTCGCGAAGGCGCCCACCGCCCCGGCCTCGGTCGGCGTGAAGATACCCAGGTAGAGGCCCACGACGATTAGCAGGATGATCAGCACGAGCGGGCCCGCCAGTTTCAGCGAGGCTAGCTTTTCGCGCAGCGTGAAGTTCTGCCGCTCGAGAGGCGCGAGCGCGGGATTGCGCAGCACGGTCAGCCAGATCGCCACGCACAACACGATCGCGAATAGGATGCCGGGCACGAAGCCCGCGATCAGCAGCGCGCCGATAGAGCTGTTGGTCAGGATGCCATAGACCACCACGAGCGACGAGGGCGGGATCATCACCGCCAGTGTCCCGGCAATCGCGATCGAGGCCGAGGCGAGGCTCTTGTCGTAGCCGCGCGCCAGCATCTCGGGCAGCGCGAGCTTGGTGAAGATCGTGGCCGTGCCGACCGATGAGCCCGAGGCCGCGCCGAAGGCGGCCGCCCCCAGCGTGGTGGAGATCGCCAGCCCGCCGCGCAGGTTGCCGAGCCATTTCGTCGTCGCCTCGAAAAGATCCTCGCCCAGACCTGCGCGCATCGCGAAGAAGCCCATGAGCAGGAACAGCGGGATCACCGAGAAGTGGAACGAATGGGTAGTGTCGAAGAATACCGTGCCGAGGATGGCGGTCGCGGCCTTCAGCCCGACCAGCCCCGCAAGGCCCAGGGCCCCGACCAGCCCCAACACCACCATCACGTTGATGCCCAGCAGAATTCCGGCAAACAGGCCGAAAACGCCGATGCCGCCGATGAGAAGCGAACTCATTCCATCACCTCGCTCGTTTCGGTTTCGCCGCCCATCGCGATCCAGAGCGCGTCGAGCAGGAATTGGATTGCGATCAGCGCAAGACCGAAGAAGACCGCGAATTTCACCGGCCAGATCGGAAAGCGGATCGAGCCGCGTTCGAGTTCTCCGATGGCGAGGCTCTTGACGGACATGTTCCAGCCCGCCCATGCCGCCCAGCCGAAGAAGAGCGCACCTGCCAACATCGCGAGCACGGCGGCCAGACGCGCGCCGGTGCCGGACATGCGCTGCGTCAGCAGCACGACCTTGATATGGCCGCCGTGGGCCTGTGTCAGGCCGAGCGAGAGAAAGACGATCAGCGGCAGGGCGCTTTCGGTCAGCTCCAGGGTGCCCGTGATCGGCTGGTTGAACGCGTAGCGCATGGTCACATTCGCAACCACGAGCAGCATCGTGGCGAAGACCATTAGGCCCGCGATCGAGCCGCATATCATCAGGAACGCGGCATAGAGCCTGCGCAGCGAAGCGAGGGTTTGCATGGTGTAAATCCTAACGGATGTCACCCGCGCCCGGGGCGCAAAGGCCGATGGGTTCATCGACCGCCAAGGGCGCGGGCTTTTGTCACTGAGCGGAGTCGAACTGGAAATTCTTGATGATCTTGTCCGCGGGAACGCCTGCGGCATTCGCCTTGTCGACCCATTCCTGACGGACCGACTGGATCTTCGGATCGTCGATCACTTTGAGCAGCTCGTCTTTCGGGAAGTCGATCACTTCCACGCCAAGCTTGCCCTTCCATTCCTCGCGCACGCGCTCTTCGTCCTGCTTGAGGACCTTCGCGTATTCGACGAGGTAATCTTTACCCAGCTGGTCGACGATCGCCTTGGTCTTGTCGTCCATCGAGTCGTAGATATCCAGGTTCATCGCCAGCAGGTGACCGAAGGAGGCGCCGAAGGGCACTTCAATGTAATACTTGGCGACCTCGTCGTATTTCCAGCCGCGGGCAAGCGCCGGACCGATCGGGGTGCAATCGATCATGTTGCGCTGAAGCGCCTCATAGGCTTCGGCGGTCGCGATCGAGACGGGCGTGGCCCCCATCGCTTCGATCAGCGCCGGATAAGCGAAGCCGTAGGAGCGGATGCGCAGGCCCTTCATCTCTTCGAGATTGTGCACTGGCTTGGTGCAAAGGAGGCCGTAATTCTCCAGTGGGCGGAAACCGAAGGCGTGCAGGTTCTGGCTCGCCAGCTCCTCGTCGAACTGCGGATATTCGGCGTGCATCTTTTCCATGAACTGGCCGACTTCGAGCGTGTTCATCGGTTGCGGGATGAAGAAACCCACCGCGTTGTTGAGCGGCATCCGGTCGGGGAAATAGGGGGTGATGATGTCGCCGAAATCGCCTACGCCCGCGGCCAGCGCGTCGGGGATTTCCTTGGTCTTGGCGACCGAGCCACCCCAGAACACCTCGATTTTCTCCTTGCCGTCGGTGCGCTTAGCGAATTCGTCGACGAGCCATTGAGTCGTCACCGCCTGCGCGTCGCCCGCGCCCTGCGGCTTGAAGGTGATCCACTTGTAGGTTTTTGCCTCAGCGATGCTCGCGAGGCCCGCGATTGCGGCGACGGCCAGCACAGATGTGCGGAATACTGATTTGAAAGACATGGTTCCTCCCTGATGTCTTGGCCCTCCTCAAGGCCTGCCCGCAGATCATGGGAAATGGCAGGAGATATCACAAATACTATAATATGATTGAAGCTATGCTTTTCTGCGATAGCTACTTCCAGACACCCTCGTCGACCAATTCGCTGACGATATTGCGAACCAGCGTTTCCACGACCTGAATCGCGCGCTTGGAGCGCTGATCAGCCTTGGTAGCTGTGCAGAGCGTCCATCTAATTTCGGGATCAGTGATCGGACGCGCCTCGAGCGTTTGGTTTTGCACCTCCGACAGCACGCCGCCATAGGTCAGGATCGTGAAGCCATGGCCGTTTCGCACCAGAGATTTGAGGTGCCAGACCCCGTCGACGCGCTGCACGAGGTTGAGCTCCGCGCCGATCTGGTCAGCGTGCTTGTCGACCAGCACGCGCAGGTAATTCGGACGGCTCGGCATGATCAGCGGCATCGCTGCCGCTTCGGCTAGGGTGTAGCTGCGATGTTCCAGCGATCCGCAGGGCCCGATCACGAAGAGCCTCTCCACCAAGAGATCGGAGGTCACGATATCGGCCTGCATCGGCGCGTCATGCATGACTGCGAGACCGATCTCCCCGCTATGGAGCTTTTGCGCCAGCGCGTTTGAGAACCCCTCGACGAAACGTAGCTCGATCCCGGGATATTCGGCCTTCACCCGCGCGAGAAGTGGTGGCGTGATGAACTCGCCCGGGGTCGGCGGCATGCCCACGACAACCACCCCGCGCGGTTCATCGACATGGATGGTCACGTCGTGATGCGCCTGTGCGATCTGCGCGAAGATCGTGTAGGCGCGGCGTTGCAGGATCTCGCCCGCATCGGTCAGGTCCATGCCGCGCGCATTGCGTCGGAAGACTTTTACGCCCAGCTCTGCCTCGAGCCGCGCGATCTGGCGGCTGAGCGCGGGCTGCGCGATGCGCAGCCGCTCGGAGGCGCGGGTCATGTTCTTCTCTTCCGCGACGCAGAGGAAATAGCGCAATGAGCGCAGCTCCGGCTGCCAGTCCGCTGTCAGTCGCCTGCTGTCGCCGAATTCCGGCAAGCTGTCCGGATCGTCAGTCATCCGGTCGCATCAACTCCCAAGCTTCAGTCACGGTCGAATAGTCACGATACCCCATCCGCGCGATCGGGCGGGCACCTGCCGTGTCGAAGCGGCCGTCCTTGATGAACGCGTCCTGAATATGGGTTTGAACGACCTGGCCGATGATCATGAAGCGATTGATTGGCGTGCCGTCGCGATCCTTCAGTTCGGTAACAGAGAGCGTGACGCATTCCAGCGCCGCCGGGCTCTCGGCCACAATGGGCGCATTTGTCTCGATGCTCTTCCCGATCGTGAGCCCCGCCTTTTCGAACTCGTTCGCGCCGTCGGCCATTGCCTGCGAAGAGATGTTCATCGCCTGCGCCAGCTCTTCGGTGGCCAGCGAGAAAGTAAATTCCCCCTGATCGCGCGCATTCTTCGCCGAGTGCTTCAGCCCTTCGGAGGTGAAGCAGATCATGTGGGGGTGGTTTCCGATCGCGTTGAAGAAGGAATACGGTCCGAGATTGGGAATGCCGTCGGCGTTGCGCGTTCCTATCCAGCCGATCGGTCGCGGCGCGATGATGGCCTTGAACGGATCGTAGCGCAGAATGTCGGGGCGGGTGTCGCCGTAGTGCATTGAGCCTCCTAATGTCTCGTTCCGTTGTTCTAAGTCGAAATGCTGCAAGGTGACCACCCGTTTCAGCGTGTTCCAGCACCGACGTTCGTAAGTGTGCATCATACTATGACAAAGAAACCTTCACATACGGCGCAGCGAATGTTCGATTGGTGCCCTTTAGGCCGCGAGGCTCAAAATGGACCGACAGCGGACGCCCGCGACAGGCGCAGCGAACGGCTGCTCCCCGCCCTTTGGGACAGAAGAGCGTTCTCTGTCCATTGCCGACTTCCAGGCTGCCGCAATTTGCTTCAGCGTAGTTTCTCGAGACCTGCCATCCGCTCAGCACTTCTAAGTGACTGCCCGCCGAACTTGCTGAAGTTCGCAATGGTCTCATGGGCTCAAAATTTTCGAAGAAGGCGTCCACGATGCACGAGGCTCTTTACCATCCGGCGCAAGTGGCCGCGGCAAACCGCGCGCTTATTTGTCGTCGTTGGTGTTAATCACACCGAAGCTACCCGAATTTCCCTGCTTGCCGGCTTCTCCATTGTAGCCTTCAGCTCCAAGGCCCCGCCGCAGCAACTCGCGTATGGCGGCAGCGCGGCTGGGCATCCTTTCGGAAAACCGCCAATCATCCAAAGCTCGGATTTCGTCATCCGAAACTATGATTTGCAGCCTCGTCAGGCGCTTGCCGTGTTCACTTGTCATGAAACGCCCCGGTGAGACTCAATCTACTCAATTGACGCAAGGTTACAAAGCTTAGTGTATAGCAGAAAAACGTCAACCGAAGCCAGAAACGTCACAGACTGCTTTCAGGCAAGGTTGTTCGATAACTCAGCAGCTTCAAGTTATGCATTCGAAATAATTTATAAATTCTTCTTCTTATGATAACGTTGCGGGTATGGAACAGCAAAATGCGGAGACATATAGAGGCAATCTGGTTCAGCCTCGCCCGGTTGCATTATTCACGAGCGAAACAATTTTGGCGCTCGATCTTGAGCAGGTGCTGGGGAAGGCAGGGTATCCCACGTGGCATTGCGTCACGTGTGACGCGGGAGAGTTGAAGGATCATGGGAAAGACGGATTCTTGGCCGCAGTCGTCGACGTCACGCTCCACGAAGCAGAAGCGGCCGAGGCTCTACCTTGGCTGAAACGGCACGAGATCCCGACAATCATCATTCGCAGCGGCGCAGAGGTCATCGATTTCGAACAATCGAAATTTCCGAACATCGTCGCCGAGTTCGAAAAGCCGATGATCGGCGAGCAGATAGAGCAAATGGTGCGGCACTTTCGGTGTCATCTCAGCCCTGCTGCACAAACGACGTGAGTAGAGCCTGACGTTGCGCGCCAGCACCAACGATCGTCTCCGAAAAGTTTGAAACGCGCGTTTCTTACACCAGAGCGACGCCTGCGAAATACTCATGCAGCTGGAGTAGCGCCAGATAGGCGATGAGGCCAAGCGCCGCCCGACCGAGATCGGCCAGCGTGAACCCCGCAAACAGGGGCGCGGCTTTCGTCCGGCGTAGCGTCTCGGCCCAGACCTCCGGACTCATCTCCCGGCGTTGCTTGCGGTCGATCAGCCGCATACCAAGCAGCGCGAACCCTCCGAGCGTCCCGAACAGTAGCACATGCGCCAGATCGCCGTTCGGCAGCAGGTGCAACCCGGCCCAGGTGGCGAGGCCCAGCAGCATCGGGTGGCGATGCAGCCGAACGATGCCGGGGCGGTCGGGGTCGAACTCCTTGCGGCGGCTGCCGCCGAAGGAGAACGGGTTGGCATGGCCGAGCGCCACCGCGCACCACATGCAGACCAGCGCCATCCCAGCCTTTGTTGCCTCCATCGCCCAAAGGGTGGTGGGCCACAGGTAAATCGGATCGGGCCATGCGGCGGCGCGGATCAGGATCAGCAGCATCGCCGTCGACAGGAGCGAATAGCCAAGCGTGAAACCGGACGCGCCGAACGCCGCCATCAGTCGCGCCTTCACCGTCGGGCGCGTCGGGATCGAATGGGTCGCGAGGAAGGCCGCGAAAACTCCGCCATAAGCCAGCCACATCATTGCGCCCTCCGTCTGGGTTGCCACAGCACCGGAGCATAGAGGATCGCGAAGCCGAGGAAAGCCGCGCACCAAGCCACGCCGGAGACCGAATAAAGCGCGCTCACGCCGAGCCATCCCGCGAGGAGCCGCGCGATCATCGCGACGAAGAGGGCGGCATAGACCGCGACGGTTCCGGCGCTGGCCTCCAGCGGGCGTCCGGTATGGCCGAGCGACGCACGGCTCATCACCGCGAGCGTCATCCCGCCAAGCGTGCCCGCCGTCCACAGATGCAGCGCGGTGGCCGGAGTGAGGGCGGCGGGGAACAGGATCGCGAGCCCAAGCGCCAGCGCCCCGAGCGGCAGGCAGATATAGGCCAGATGCAGCACGAACAGGATCGGCGCGCGCAGCGTCAGCCCGCCTTTCCAGCGCCACAGCCGCGCGAGGTGCAGCATACCGGTCGCGAGCAGCAGCGCCGCAGTCAGCCCCGCCTCGGGCAGCGCGACCCAGGCCAGCAACGCCGCACCCGCAGCCACCATCGCAAGCTTGTCGAAGCGTTGCATCGGCGGGGCGGGGCGCGCGGGGTGGTTCTCCTTCACCAGCCAGTTGCGTGTGAAGGAGGGGATGATCCGCCCCCCGATCAGCGCGACCATCATCAGCACGGCGGCAAGCCCCAGTCGCATCCCGATACCCGCTGCCGCATAGCCGCCGCGGGCCGCCTCGATCAGGAACAGAAGGTCCGCGAGGGTGAAGACGCTCAGCAATACCAGCACCGGCAGGTTGCGCCAGTTCTTCCCTGCCACGATCTCACGAAGCACCACTCCGCCAAGCGCCAGCGGGAAGGCGAGATCGACGCTCGCGACCAGTGCGAAGGGCAGATGCGCCGAGGCGAGCAGCCCAAGCCGCCCGAGCGCCCAGAGCGTGACGAGGCCAAGGAGCGGCCAGCCCACGACCGGCAACCGCCCGGTCCAGTTCGGCACCGCCGTCAGCAGAAAGCCCGCGATCGCCGCGCCGAGATAGCCGAAGAGGAAGGTATGGGCGTGCCAGCTGACCGGGTCGAGCCGCGTCGGCAGCTCGATCAGCCCAGTCAGTGCCGGCACCCAAAGCGCCATCGCCAGCGCAGCCCAGACGGCGCCGAAGAAGAAGAACGGACGAAAGCCGCCCGACAGCAGCGCCGGACACTGCCAGCGGCGCATCAGTTCTGCGGATGATAGGGCCATGATCGGCTCCTTTCAGCTCTCGGCGGCGTCCATCAGCCGCCGGATGTGACATGCGAAGGCGTAGGTCGTGGGCACGGCGACCACCGCGCCCAGACCCAGCGAGACGACCGGAGTCGCGACCGGCAGCCCGACCCACGACCCGATGAGCGAGGCGAAGAATACGTTGACCGCGAAGGCGCCCCAGCCGAACGGGTAGAGCAGCAGCGCGATCCGGGCGGAGGACCAGCGCGCGCTCATCGCCGGGCGACCACCCGCGCCACCACTGCCAGCGCCGCGATGAGCGCCAGCGTGGCCAATGCGAACCAGAACTCGGCGGTGGCCGATTGCGCCTGCGGGATCGGTCGCTCGAAGCTTGCAGCTTGTGCGGCGGCCGGGGCGAGGGCGAGAAGAAGAGGCAGTTTGCGCATGTCAGGTCTCCTGTGTGAGCGAGCGGTAAATGTCGGGCAGGGCGCGCAGCAGCCGTTCGGGCCGGGGCAGCAGGGTGAAGCCGCCGCGCCCGAAAATGCGCGCGAACCAGTCCTGCCCGTCCTCGTCGATGATGACGCCGTGCAGGCTCTGGCCCGCGCGCCGGGCCTCGCGCACGGCCATGTGGCTGTCCTCGATGCCGTGCTGGCCCTCGTAATGGTCCAGATCGTTGGGCTTGCCGTCGGTGAGCACGATCAGCAGCTTGCGGCTCGCGCTCTCCTGCGCGAGCTGTGCCGAGACGTGGCGGATCGCGGTGCCGAGGCGCGTGTAATGGCCCGGGCGCAGCGCCGCGATATTGCTGTGGATCGGCGGCGCCATCGGGGCCTCGAAGCCTTTCACCCGTGTCAGAAAAACCCGGTCGCGCTTCAGTGACGAGAAACCCCAGATCGCGAACCGGTCGCCCGCCGCATCCAACCCCTCGGCCAGCGCGGACATCGCTTCGCGCGCGATGTCGATCACGCAGCTTTCGCCGATCGCGGCCTCGGTCGAGCGTGAGGTATCGATCAGGAAGGCCACGGCGAGGTCGCGTTCCACCTTGCGCAGGCTTTGCCAGATCCGGTCGCTGCCCCGCCCGGTCGCGGCGAGATCGGCGCGGCTGGCGATGACGGCGTCGAGATCCAGCTCGGTCCCGTCGATCTGGCGCGGGCGCAGGATGCGGCGCGGTTGCAGCGCCTCGAACTGGCGGCGCACGGCGCGGATATAGCGCGGATCGGCGCGGAAACTCTGCTTGGCCTCGGGCCGCGCGGACGCGTCGAGCACCCGGCAGTGGCCTTCCATATAGGCGCGGCTGCGGTGGTTCCATTCGGGATAGACATGCTCGCCCGCCAGCACCTCGTGCTCCGCCTCGGCGGGCGAGAGGTCGAGATGCAGCCGCAGCCGCGTCGCGGCCTTGCGGTCGTGGCGGGTCAGGGTGATCTGGTCCTGATCCTCGGCGGCCTTGGCGGCGTTGTCCTCGTCATCGTCGTCGACCGAGCGATTGACGTGGAGCGCCTCGACCCAGGACAGGATCGACTCGAAACGGTGGATGATGAAGCTGTCGCGGCGGCGCGCCTGATCGAGATCGCGGCGCTCGCCATGCTTGCGCTGCGTGCTGGCCATCGCGGTCGGGGCGGAGGCGGGGGCGTCGGCCTCTTCCGAGGCGGCGCTGCGGCCTGCGGTGTTGGGAGCGAATTGCAGCCAGATCGGCACCGGGGCGAGCGGCATGTAACCGCGTGCGCCCTCCGCAGTCTCGGGCAGTGCTGCGGGGGCGGCATCGGCGGAAAGCTGGTCGCAGAGCGCGGTCTCCAGCGCGGCCTCAGCCGCCGGGCGCGACAATCTGCGGCGACGTGCAAGGGTGAGCGCCGCCATCTCGCGGTAGGGCGCGCGCAGCCCGATGCAGCGGCGATAGGCCAGATCGCAGGCCTGCGCATTGGCGCGGATCTGCGCGCAATCCATCGCCGGTCCGTCGGTCTCGTCGGGCAGCTCGGGCATCGCATCGCGGCTGAGCGCCGCCAACGCCGTCAGCCAGAAATAGGCGGCACGGTTGAGATCAGGCCGGGGGAAGACATCCATCACCGGCGGCATGCGCAGCCGCGCGCCATCGAAGCGCGCGACGCGCTCTGTCTCGCGCCCGGCGCCAAGGCGGCGCCGGACGGGTTGGCGGTGACGGACCGGCGTGACCGGGGCCTCGACGATCTCGACATCCGCACCGCCGCCAAGCGCGCGCAGCAACAGCGCGAGCGAGGGGCGCAACGCAGCCAGTTCGACTGCGGCGTCGGGATGGCGATCGTCCTGACCGATATCCTTGGCCAGATCGTGCCAGATCTCGCCTACGGTTTCCTCGGGCTCCATCAGGTCCATCAGTTTCATGACGTGCTCCTCAGCCGTAGATCGTGGCGATCAGGTCGCGCAGCGCCTGCTGCACATCCGGCTCGTCGCTGAGCGCCTGGACCACGGCGGTCTCCAGCGCCTCCTCGATCGCGATGCCCGCTCCGATCAGCCGCGCGGCATACACCAGAAGCCGGGTCGAGACGCCTTCCTCCAGATCCATGCCCGAGAGCTTGCGGATATGCCCGGCGAGGCGCACCAGCGGCACCACCTGCGCCACCGGCAGGCCGGTCTCAGCGGTGATCACGCGGGTTTCCGCATCGGCCTCGGGGAAGTCGAAGGCGATCGACAGGAACCGCTGCCGCGTCGAGGGCTTCAGCCGTTTGAGCACGCTCTGGTAGCCCGGGTTGTAGGAGGCCACGAGCATGAAGCCCTCGGGGGCCACCAGTTCCTCGCCGGTGCGGTCGATGATCAGGCGACGCCGCGAGTCGGTGAGCGGGTGCAGCACCACGGTCACGTCCTTGCGCGCCTCCACCACCTCGTCGAGATAGCAGATCGCCCCTTCGCGCACGGCGCGGGTGAGCGGCCCGTCGACCCATTCGGTCTCGCCGCCCTTCAGCAGGTAGCGCCCGATCAGGTCCGCCGCCGACAGGTCGTCATGGCAGGCGACGGTGTAGACCGGCTTGTTCAGCCGCGCCGCCATATGCTCCACGAAGCGGGTTTTGCCGCAGCCGGTCGGCCCCTTCAGAAGAAGGGGCAAACCGTTGTCATGGGCGCGCTCGAACAGGGCGCATTCGCGGCCAGTGGGGTGGTAGTAGGGGATCTGTGCATTCGTCATGTCGAGGGACATCGTCATTCTCCTGCGACGGGGGTTGCGGGACCGGGTGCGATGACTTCACGCCGACGCACCACGACGAGCGAGTAGATGAACAGAAGCGCGCCCAGCACGACCGCCGCCCCCGCGCCGAAGCGCATCAGGTAGAAGATCGACAAGCTGTCCTGCACGTCCATGTAGTAGTCGCCCACGACCCGCTGCATGTGGGTCTGGATCGTGCCCGCGAAGGTCAGCACGAAGGTCATGAAGGCCATGCCGCCGGTCATCAGCCAGAATGCGCCCATGTTGAGCACCTGGTTGTAGGGATCGCGCCCGCGCAGCATCGGCATCGCATAGGTGAAGACCGCGAGGTTGAGCGCCACATAGGCTCCGTAGAAGGCGAGGTGGCCGTGCGCGGCGGTGATCTGCGTGCCGTGGGAGTAGAAGTTCACCCCGTGCAGCGTGTGCAGGAAGCCCCAGACGCCTGCGCCGAAGAAGGCCACGGTCGACGAGCCCAGCGACCACAGGAGTGCTGCCTTGTTGGGGTGGTTCTTGCGGCCCTTCCAGACCATCACGAAGGCGAAGGACATCATCAGGAAGAACGGGATCACCTCGAAGGTCGAGAAGATCGAGCCCACCCATTGCCAGTAGCCCGGCGTGCCGATCCAGTAGAAGTGGTGCCCGGTGCCGAGGATGCCGGAGAAGAGCGCGGTGGCGACGATGACATAGAGCCATTTCTCGACCACCTCGCGGTCGACGCCGGTCAGCTTGAGCATCAGGAAGCCGAGGATCGCGGCCATCACCAGCTCCCAGGTCGCCTCGACCCAGAGATGGACGACCATCCACCAATACATCTTGTCGAGCGACAGGTTGTCGGGGTTGATGAAGGCGAAGATCCACAGCAGGCACAGCAGCCACAGACCCATCAGCAGCACATTGGTGATCGCGGTCTTGCGACCCGCCAGCACCGTCAGCGAAATGTTGATCAGGAAGATCACCGCGGCGACGAGGATACCGAATTTCACCCAGAGGGGCTGTTCGAGGAACTCGCGCCCGCCATGGATGCCGACGAGATAGGAGCCGACCGCGCCCAGCGTCCCGATCATCAGGATCGCGAGTTGCAGATAGGCGAGCTTGACCGAGAAGATCTCACGCTCGCTTTCCTCGGGCACGAGGAAATAGGCCGCGCCGAAGAAGCCCAGCAGCAGCCAGACGATCAGGGCATTGGTGTGGATCATCCGGATCACGTTGAAGGGCAGGATCTCGGAGAGGGTGTTGGGCGAGACATAGATCCAGCCGGCCAGAAGACCGCCCAGAACCTGCACGCCGAACAGCAGCATCGCACAGTAGAAATAGGCTTTCGCCACGGATTGGGATTGGTATTTCATCGGTCTCTCTCCTCAGCCCGCATCATTGGGCGGCCAGCCCTGCGTGTCGGTTTGATCGGCCCAGCGGAGGAATTCCGCGAGCGCGCGCATGTCCTCTTCGTTGATGTCGAAATGCGGCATCTGGCGGCGGCCCTCGATTCCGGAGGGTTGCGCCGCGATCCAGGCGTCGAGCGTCTCGTAGGCGCCTTGCGGATCGTCCGCGACGCCCCAGCGGGTCATCACGTTGCCGACCTCGGGCGCGAAATAGGCACCCTCGCCATGCAGGGTGTGGCAGTTGATGCAGGAATTGCGTTCCCACACGCCCTTGCCGCGTGCGATCTGTTCGGTCAGCGGCGCGGAGGCGGTGGAGTTGTTCACGATATAGAAGTGGCTTTGCGCGGTCAGTGCGATGAACACCAGCACGAAGAAAATGGATCCTCCGTAAAAGATGTTTCGCGCCCGCGACTTGGTCAGGATTTCAGCCATTGGGGCCTCCCTTGGGGGTCAGTCGATGGCCCGAGGGATAGCGGCGTTCGCAGTTGGGAAGTTTGCGCCAGCACAACGTTTGATTGGATTGCCGGGATTAGCTTGGTCGGCAGAGAGGTCCCGCCATGTCAAAAGCCAGCTGGAAGAATCCCGATGCCACGCTCGATGCGCTGATGCGCGATTGGCCTGCTACGATCGAGGTGTTCATGCGTCACAAGATGCTCTGTGTGGGCTGCCTCGTGAACCCGTTCCACACGATCGACGATGCCTGCACCGAGTATCGGCTCGATCTCGACGACTTCATCGCCGAGCTGGACGAGGCTATTGCAGCGTCTATCGAGACGGCGGGGCCTCGCCCCGGCAAATCAGCACCAGCCGGTGCGGATCGGTGACGGTGATCCGCTTGCGACGGCTCGCGACCACTCCCTGCTTTTCCCACGCGCTCAACAAGCGCGAGACCGTGTGCAGCGTCGTCGCGGTCATTTCCGAGAGATCCTGCCGGGTGATCGGGAAGTCGATCTCGATCCCGTTCTCCACTTTGCGCCCGGTCTGATTGATCAGGCGCAAGAGCGAATTGGCCACCCGCTGCTCGACCTGCTGGGTCGCCATTTCGACGATGCGGGTGTTCATCTCACCGATGCGCTGACCGACAGTCTTGTAGGTCTCGGAAGCGAAGCCGTCATATTGCGCCACGAACTGATCCCAGAGCCGCATCGGCCAGCCCAGCACGATCGCCTCCGAGGCGGTGACCGAAGTGGCAGGGTAGGTGGTGCGCCCAAGCGCCTGCGCGATCCCGAAGAGCTGCCCCGAAGGGATATGCAGCGCGATCACCTGCTCGCCCGTCGGCGTGATCCGCATCACCCGGATATAGCCGTCGAGCAGCATGTAGAACCGCTCTGCCGGAGCGCCTTCCTCGAAGACCGCCACGCCCTCGTCGAAGCGGCGCACGCTGGCGAGGTCGAGAATCTCGCGGATCTGCCGCTTCTCCAGCCGAGAGAAAGGCGGCATCGGCGTCAGCAGGCTCTCGTCGAGCCGCGGCATGGTTTTACGGGGGATTGGCGCGCTCATGCCTTCTCTAAACATACGCCCCGCGCTGCGTCCAATATGAAACGTCACGTCGTCGCGAACGGGGTTTGAATATTTCTCGCGTTTTCGTGAGAAAGCGTCGCGAAGTTTGCGCCAGAGCAAAAAGCCACGCGTCCAAGCTCACTAAACAGAGGGCAATTCAAGGATCCAAGGAAAGGACAAAAGATGATCCGCACCCTGATTTCCGCCCTCGCGCTGACCGCTCTTCTGGGTGGTGCGGCGAGCGCCGAGACCCACGAGGTTCACATGCTCAACAAAGGCGAAAAAGGCATGATGGTCTTCGAGCCCGCGCTTGTGAAAGCCGCTCCCGGCGACACGATCCGCTTCATTCCGACCGACAAGGGTCACAACGCCGAAAGCATCGACGGGATGATCCCCGAAGGAGTCGACGGGTTTACCGGCAAGATCAACAAAGAGGTCGAAGTGACGCTCGACGCCGAGGGGCTCTACGCCGTGCGCTGCAAGCCGCATTACGCGATGGGCATGGTAATGGTGATCGCGGTGGGCGACGCAACCACCCCCGACAATTTCTTCGAGGGCCGTGTGCCGAAGAAGGCCAAGGAACGCTTTGAAGAGGAAATGGGCGCGCTGTGAGCGCCCGCGGCAGGAAACGCGCGACATCTTCCTGCTACGTTTAACCAGTGGAGGCTAAAATGCCGAAATATGTCAATCCAGCTCTCGTGAAAACCAACCGCCGCAACGTGCTGCGCGGCTCTCTTCTGGCAGGCGCCGCGGCGATGACCGCGGGGGCCGGGATGGCCGGAACCGCGTCGAAGCGCATGGCGCCCCATGTCGCGCCGCGCCCTGCCGCACCGAAATTCATCCTCGCCGAGGCCGAGGCTCAGGTGGCCGCGCCCAAGGTGAATCTGTCGGGATATACCCGCGTTCGGCAGGAGCTGGTGGCACCACCCTTCGCTCCGAAGCACGAGCAGGTCGCGACCGGCGGTCCGAAAATCGTCGAGATCCGGATGGAGACCAAGGAGGTCCTGCTGACGGTGGATGAGGATACCGGCGCCAGCATTTGGGCGCTGACCTATAACGGTTCGGTTCCCGGCCCGCTGATCATCGTGCATCAGGACGACT
The DNA here is from genome assembly GCF_058105145.1 of Thioclava sp. ISO4. Lineage (NCBI taxonomy): Bacteria > Pseudomonadati > Pseudomonadota > Alphaproteobacteria > Rhodobacterales > Paracoccaceae > Thioclava > Thioclava sp. ISO4. The sequence continues at coordinate 184,909 of NZ_CM176571.1, read as the reverse complement.
ATGTCGAACTGACCCTGAGCAACCCCGCCGCTTCGCAGATGGAGCACAATATCGACTTCCACGCTTCCTCGGGTGCTCTGGGCGGCGGCGGTCTGACCCACGTCTATCCGGGAGAGGAAACGGTGCTGCGCTTCAAGGCGACGCGGCCGGGCGTGTTCACCTATCACTGCGCGCCGGGCGGGGCGATGATCCCCTATCACGTCACCCACGGTATGAACGGGACGCTGATGGTGCTGCCGCGTGATGGGCTCAAGGATGCCGATGGCAACCCGCTGCGCTACGACACGATCGCCTATATCGGCGAGCAGGACTTCTACCTGCCGATGGACGAGAACGGCGATTACAAGACCTACGAAGTCGCCGGTGAGGACTTCGCCGACAGCGTCGAAGCGATGCGGACGCTTACGCCGACCCACTCCGTCTTCAACGGCTCGGTCGGGGCTCTCACGGGCGAAAACGCGTTCAAGGCCAAGGTCGGCGACACGGTTCTGATGGTCCACAATCAGGCCAACCGCGACAGCCGTCCGCACCTGATCGGCGGTCATGGCGACCATGTCTGGGAGAACGGTAAATTCGCCAACCCTCCGCAGAAGGATCAGGAGACCTGGTTCATCCGCGGCGGTAGCGCGGGGGCCGCGATGTATACCTTCCTGCAGCCGGGTGTCTACGCCTACGTCAACCACAACCTGATCGAGGCGGCCCTGCTGGGTGCCACGGCCCACTTCGTGGTGGACGGCGCATGGGACAACGCCCTGATGGAGCAGGTGACGCCGCCCTATGTGGTTGAAACCTGAGCCAAGGAGACCGGAGATGATCGCCAAGCTCGCCTCTCTCGCGCTCCGTCTTTCCCTTCGGAAGGTGCTTGCGGCGGGGGCGGCGATCATCGCCCTCGGGGCCGCGTGGGGTTTCCTGCGCGGCCCCGATCTCGATTATGTGCCGCAGATGGCCGAGCGGGTGGTGACGCTGCCCGACGGCCATGCGATCTACGTTCAGAAATACGAAGTGACAGTCGCGGAGTGGAACCGTTGCCACGCAGACGGCGCCTGCGAGCTTGCCTTGCGCGCTCCGCCCGGCAGCGAGACGGCGACGACGCCGGCCACCGGGCTGAGCCATGTCGATGTCGAGCAATATCTCGGCTGGATCAATCGCAAGGCGCGCCATGACTTCCGGCTGCCGACGATTGCCGAATGGCAGTTCATGGCCAAGGACGTGCTACCGGAAAAGGAAGATCCGATCTTCACCGATCCCGATCTGACATGGGCTTCGACCTACCTGACCGCCAGCCTCGCGCCGCGCAAGCTTTCGCCGCGGGGCAGCTTCTCGACCAGCGCCGAGGGAATCGTCGATCTCGACGGCTCGGTCTGGGAATGGACGCAGGACTGCTATGGCGGGGAGGGTGGCGGTGCAGTCGATCCGAAGAAATGCGCGGCCTTCTTCGCAGGCGGCGAGCATGTCGCTGCGATCCCCTTTCTCGTCCGCGACCCGGCGCGCGGCGGCTGCGCGGTCGGGAGTCCGCCCGCGCATCTCGGCCTGCGTCTGGTCAGTGAAACCCGGATATGATGAGAACTGGCGACAGTTCTGCTGAGCCAGGCCGATTGGCTGTTCCCAGTTGGCCAAAGTCGACACACTCTCTCCAGTTAACCTCGCATGCCTGGACCTTGGGCTCTCACGCAGCGAATGTCGGCTCCCCGCCGATTCTGTGGAAAAACACCCGTTCGCGATTGCAGAAATTGGAAGCTTTCGTGATGTTTGACTGCCTTTCCTATAAGGCTTTTCGCGGTTGCTGCGGTGCGGGAAGGATCTTTGCCAGCTTCCTGAGGTTCTGAGCGGTTGCGGCGAGGAGAAATTCGTCATTTGCGCCGCACGGGCCACGTAGTCGGAGGCGTCCGAGGCCAAGGATGCGTTTGAGGTGCGCGAAGAGCATCTCGACCTTCTTCCGGAGCTTCATCGAGACCTCGTATTGCCTGGTCTTTGCGATGTCCCTGGCGACCTGGCGGGCGTCTTCGTGTTCCTCGCGGGTGATGGACCGGAAGTCCATGTTCGGGCAGCAGTGCTGCTTCGACGGGCAGGCCTGGCAGATGTTCTTCAAGCCGCGGTATTTGGCGACGCCCTTGCCGGTCGGTCCTCTGTTCGGGTCGGAATAGTTCCGGCGGAACTGCTTCAGCGTCTGGCCCTCTGGGCAGATGTATTGATTGTTTTCGGCGTCCCACTCGAAGTCGGCCCGCGTCCAGGTGCCATCGTTACGGCCCGACTTGTCCAAGACGGGGATGTGCGGCGCGATCTTGCGCTCGACCAGCCAACCCAGCATCGGCCCGGTGCCATAGGCGGTATCCGCGATCAGGCGTTCGGGATGCAAATCGAACTTGGCCTTCACCCGGTCCAGCATGGTGCGTGTCGAGCCGACCTCCGCCTGCCGGATCGACCGCGTCGCCTCGACATCCACAATGACGCCGTGATCCGTGTCGATCAGGTAGTTGTCTGAATAGCTAAAGAATGCCGGACCCTTGCGCGCTGCCGTCCACTGGCTGGCCGGGTCGGAATGCGAGGTGAACTTGGGCTGGACCTCGCTGGCGGCACCGAAGGCGGCCTCGTCCAGGGTCTCGAGATACTCGCGAACGGCGCGGGGCGCATCCGTCGGGTCGATTTGCGAGGCGTCCCACTCTTCCTTCGGCGTCGAGTTCTGCTTGTTCGCATCCGCCTCGATCAGGCTGGCATCGACCGCCATGCGCTGCCCGCTCACCAGGCCTTCCTCGATGCAGCGTGCGACCGTCATCTCGAACAGGTGGCGTAGCAGCTCGCTGTCACGAAACCGGCCATGGCGGTTCTTCGAAAAGGTGGAGTGATCCGGCACCCGGTCAGCAAGGTCGAGGCGGCAGAACCAGCGATACGCCAAGTTCAGATGCACCTCTTCGCAGAGGCGCCGCTCGGACCGGATGCCGGAGCAATAGCCGACCAGGAGCATGCGGATCAGCAGTTCGGGGTCGACAGACGGACGGCCCGTGTGGCTGTAGAAATCCGCAAGATGAGCACGGATGCCGCTCAGGTCGACGAACCGGTCGATGGATCGAAGCAGGTGATCTTGCGGAACATGATCCTCCAGCGAAAACTCGTAGAACAGCGCTGGCTGAGCTTCCTGCTTCGGTCCCATCATCGCCAATCCTCCCACCTGATGTCGGAATTGAATCAGCGCCACGCCCAGCAATCAAGCGCGAGTTTTTCAACGGAATACGCCCTTTTCGTCGCTCTGTGATCAGTAACTGCCGATCGAGCCTTCGACAGAGGGAGCGCGAGGCAACGCATTGCCATGGATGATGTTGGCCCGTGCGCAGGTCGAGGCGGCTGGGCATCGCGTGGCACAGTTGTTTCTATCGACCACAAACGTCCCTGACTCCAAAGTCAGTTGGAATTACGCCCGTAACCTATTGAAACAAATAGGTCGATTTTCGCTATGTTTGGGGAAAATACTATTATTTCTCAATAAGAGGCATCGGTCTCCAAAACCGAGGGTCGCGGGTTCGAGTCCCTCTGCCCCTGCCAGCCGTTTCCTGAAAATTTACGTTCGTTCGCCTAACGTTCCCGAAGTGGCGTCCTGTGACGCCGGTTTTGGGCGCTGTCGCGAGGAACCGTCGTGCTTGGCAGAATTTTCCGGGTCTTTCAGCGATATGTGGATGCGAATCTCCGGATTTCGCGAAGGGTGCCGGATCTGGGGCCGCCCGCGGTGGCTCGGGGGCTGCATGTCACGCGCTACGATTTCCGCGGCAACCGTCTTCGTCTGGAAGGGCGAATCGATGCGCGCGAGGTGATTTTACAGTTGGGGGGCGTGGCGCAGCGCTGCGCGCTCGAGCCTGATCCATCGGGGCCGGCGAAGTTTGCCTTCGACGTGCCTTTCTGGCCCGGCAAGGTGGAGCTGGTCATTCCCGATACGGGTGCCGATGGGCAAGGCGAGGAAAGCTGGGTTTTGCCGCCGATCGGCAGGGTTCGCCTCGCATGGGGGCGGCTGCGCCTCGCCCCGGTGTTCCTTTGGCGAATCGCCCGTCATGCTCGCGATATCTGGCGCTGGCGACACCACGACGACAGTGCCGCGGGGTTCCGCGTGAAATCCGCGCTCGGTTTCGTGGGGCAGTTGCGGGGTGCGACGCTGCCGTCCGACCTGCTCCGCGCCACGGCGCCGACTGAGCCGTCCACGTTCCCCGGGATCGTGATCGTGTTGCCGGTGTTCAATGCGCGGGCGCTGCTGCGCGAGGCGCTTGCCCGCGTCATGCAGCACACCGATCTCGACTGGCATCTGATCGTGATCGAGGATCGCTCGACCGATCCCGAGATGCGGCCGTTTCTGCGCGATTGGTGTGACGGTCGGGCGAACGCGACGCTTCTGGAAAATGACACAAATCTCGGCTTCGTCGCGTCGGTCAATCGCGGGTTTGAGGTGGCGCTCAGGCGCTTTCCCGACCGCCCTGTGGTCTTGCTGAATTCCGATGCCCTTGTGCCTGCGGGCTGGGCGTCGCGGCTTGTGGCTCCGCTTTCCGATCCGCAGGTCGCAAGCGTCACGCCGATGTCGAATGACGCACAGATATTGTCCGTGCCGCAAGCCCGAGCGCGGAGCGATCTGCCGCTCGGGGCTGTCGATCAGATCGACGCCGTCGCCGCGCGCATGAACCCGGTGCAGGCGCGCGCCGACCTGCCGACCGGGGTCGGCTTTTGTATGGCGCTTGCGCCGCGCTTTCTTGCCGAGCTCCCGCAATTCGACCCTGCGTTTGGGCGCGGCTACGGGGAGGAGACGGATTGGTGTCAGAAAGTAAGGCGGCTCGGGGGGCGGCATATCGGGATCGGCTCGCTCTTCGTGGAGCATCGCGGTAGCGCCTCCTTCGGCGCGGCGGCGCGGCGAAAGCTTCTGGACGCCAATCAGGCGAAAATCGAGAGGCGCTATCCAAGCTATCCGCGCGCCGTCGATCGTTTCCTCGCCACTGATCCGCTGGCGGCCCCGCGTTTCGCGCTCGCCCTGGCCCGAGCGGGCGCGCTGCAAACCGAGCCGATCAAGATATGGCTCGGACATTCCCTCGGCGGCGGCGCGGAGATGTGGTTACGCAAAGAAATCGCCTCGGAGCTTCGCGCCGGGCGGCGGGGCGTCGTTCTTCGCGTCGGTGGTTCCGTGCGCTGGTCTATCGAGCTTCACGACCCACTTGGCCAGAGCACGATCGAGACAATGGATCGTGCGGTGGCGCTATCCCTGCTGCGGCTTCTGCCGGATCGCCACGTCATCTATTCCTGCGGCGTTGACCACCCGGACCCGCTCGAGATACCCGCACTGCTTACGGAACTATCCGCGCGGTAGCAGCTCGATATCCTGTTTCACGACTACTTGCCCCTGAGCGAGGCCTACACGCTCCTGCGTGCGCCAAAAAGCTTGCGCGAGATCCCCGAATACATCGGCCCTCGGGTCAAGTCTCGGAAGCAGCTTCAGCTCTCTTCAACCGACGAACTCTCGGATTGGGAACGCGCTTGGGGCGCGGCACTGACCAGCGCAACGCGATTGCAGGTTTTTTCGCGCAGCTCCGCAGAAATTGTGGCCTCGGCCCGCCCCGACGTCGCGCAAAAGCTCGACTGCAAACCGCATGATGTGGCCCGGCCTGCGCTTCTCATCCGCCCGCCTCCTGAACCCCAGGCGGGCGCCCGCACCGCGGGCTCTGTTCTTGGCGTGCTCGGTCATATCGGCGTCCACAAAGGCGCCGCAGTTGTCGAGGCCTTGGGTAATACCTTCGCTGCGGACGGCCGCGCGCGGCTGGTGCTGCTGGGAAGTCTCGATCCGCGGTTTCATTTGGGCACGCCGAACCACGTCCACGGCCCGTTTGAGCCCCTAGATTTGCAGATGCTGATCGCGCGGTACGGAATTGACCGATGGCTGATCCCATCGCTCTGGCCGGAGACCTTTTCCTTCACCACGCATGAGGCGCTCGCCACCGGCCTACCCGTGTACTGTTTCGACCTTGGTGCCCAAGCTGAAGCGGTCAGAGCCGCAGGCGCAAAAGGGGGCGTCTTGCCGGTGCCACGCTGGCCATCGGATATAGACATCGATCGCCTCCTTGGAGCGCCCGAGACGCAGAGGTGGGTGGCATGACCCTCGAGGACAGTCATGCGATCTTCCATATAGGCGCCCCGAAATGCGGCAGTTCGGCTCTTCAAGCAGCATGGAGCGCGGAACCGGACCGGCTATCGCGCGCTGGTTTGCTTGTGCGCTATATCGGCGCGGTGCGGGTGGGCGGCAAACTCATGCCGTTGCGTGGCAGGGCCGTGCGCCGCGCCGCAGCGCTATCTCCCTATGGCTATGTCTCGATGCCCGATCCCGGCCGGGAGGTCGCAGCGAAATCGCTCGGCGATTTCGTCTTGCGCGAGGTCGCACGCGCGCGGCGGCGCGGCTACATCCCGTTCTTCTCGAATGAGGGCTGGATTCGTCGGCCCGATTTTTTCACGCGGCTGCTTTCTGACCTTGGCCATCCGCCCGTGACGGTGCTGGCCTTTCTGCGTCCTCCCCTGACATGGATGAACGCGGCGTTCTGGCAATGGGGCGTCTGGAGCCGGCCCCGCTTCGACGATTGGTTTTCGTCCCGCCCTGTCCCGTTCAGCTTTGGCGAAGATCTCGCAGCCTGGGCGCGCATTCCCAACGTAAGACTGCAGGTCGCGCCGGCAAAGCAGGATGTGGTCACCTTCGCCGACGCTTTGCTGGGAACGCCGGGCAACGCAATCGGACCGTGCCACAGCACGGGCAGCGCAGCACAGTTTGGTTTTCTGCTGCGCAATCGCCGTTTTCGGCCGGATAGCCATCGCGCAGAGATCGAGTTCGTATTGCAACGGCAATTGGCGAACGGCCCCACGTTGCGCCGCGCATGGGCGCTCGCGCCACATCACGTCGAGACATTGCAGCGGCTTGCACAGAGCCATCGTCGAGAGCTCGAGCGCGTCTTACCCGCCGTTCAAGCGGAGGAAATATTCGACGACCTGCTTTGGACGGCGCCATATCCGTATCATCCTGAAATCGAACGCGGCCCGGCGCCGCTGCATGATCTCGACGAATTGCGCGCGTTCGCGGGAGGTCTTCGCTCGAAACCGTTGCCCGACGGGTCCGAGCTCGGTGCGCTCGACGCGTTTATAGCGGAGCGGCTCGGTGTCCTTTTGCGCGAGGACCGTTCTCATCGGTGGCGGACCGCGCTCCTTGGAGCGCCGCGAGATCAAACGCCGCGGCCCAGATCGTTCACCTTGCGAGGAGATCCCGGTAGCTCGTCCTGAGGGCCAAAAGGCCAAGGGCGAGGGCCACGAGCGACACGCCGACTACGTAGAGCGCAGAGAGATAGTCGGGCTGATAGGTCGGGAAAAAGCCGCGTCGCAGATAGCCGATCACATGGACCAGCGGGTTAAACCATAGGGTGTCCGCGGCCCAGCGCGGCAACTGGTCGGTGAGGAAAAAGACTCCGGAAATCAGGAACATCGGACGCATCAGGATCGACCATATCTGCTGCCAGACCGGCGCGCGAAGAAAGAGGTAACAGTTCAGGGTGCCGACCCCGAAGGATAGCAATACGGCGAGACCTTCCGCTTCGAAGATACGCAGCGGATCTGGGCTCGCGCGGGTGTCGAACATCAGGAGGCATCCGTGAAGAACGAGGTAAGAAACAACAAGTTTCGTCAGCGCATTCAGAACGAGCCGTGCGATGAGCGCATCGACAAAGCTCACAGTGGGATAAGCGAGGAGCGCGCGGGAGTAGGTGAGTGCATTGGCGACCTTCGACTGAACGTCTGAAAACAACATGAAAGGTAGTAACCCCGTCGCGTAGAAAAGTGCGAAACTGGCCCCGAGCGGCGGGGCGTGAAAGGTCAGCGAAAAGAACAGCGTCAACAGGGCGACGCCGCCGATCGGCTCGAGCAACGCCCAAAGATAGCCCCCCGGTGAGCGACCGTAGCTTGCCGACATCTCGCGCAGAATGAGCGCACCGATGGCGCGGAGCGCCGGGAAGGACCGGGCAGGGGCGTGCGCCGCGCGGGAGGTGAACATTTCGAGCCTCGTTTACCGGTTTTCAATTCGGATCGTGTTCGCTGGACCCTGACGCGACCGATAGTGGAGCCAATTGTGAAACACGCGGTTAACGAGCCTGCGCAGGCCACGCTCGTCCTCGCAAAGGGGGCTGGGTTGCGCGAAGTGCCAGTGCCGCTCCGGCCGGTGCCGAGCGCATACGCGCCCCCCGCACGCAAGGCGCGCTGGCGGCGGCGGCATCAGACTGTGGCGTTAAGCTTCCTGGCGCTGGTGATCGCGCCGGTTCTGGTGGCGGCCTATTATCTTTACGCGCAGGCGGCGGATCAGTTCGTTTCACGCGTCGGCTTCACGGTGCAGCGGGAGGAAATGGCGCCGGCGCTCGATCTTTTCGGCGGTCTGTCCAGCCTGTCGGGCGCGTCTTCGAGCGACACCGACATCCTCTATGAATTCATTCAAAGCCCGAGCCTTGTTGCGCAGATCGACGATGCGCTCGACCTGAGAACGATCTGGTCGCGCGACCGATCCGATCCGGTGTTCGGGCTTCCTGGCGACGCCACTTTGGAGGAGCTTGTCGCCTATTGGAATCGCATGGTTCATGTGCGGCACGGGGCGGGCGCGGGGCTGCTCGACATCGAGGTGCGCGCTTTCGATCCGGGCGCGGCACAGCGGATCGCGCAAACCTTGATGACACAAAGCTCTGCGATGATTAACCGGCTCAGCAACGCCGCGCGCGAGGATGCGATTCGCCATGCGCGCGGGGAGTTACGGCGCGCCGAGGCGCGTCTGACGACGGCGCGCACGGCGCTCACCACCTTCCGCAATCGCCACCAACTGATCAGTCCGGAGATGGATTTGCAGAGTCAGGCGGGGGTGCTGGGGTCGCTGCTCGAACAGCAGGCGCAGGTGATGATTGAGAGTGATCTGCTGCGCGGCACGGTGCGCAGCGGGACGGACCCGCGGTTGAAGCAGGCGGAGCGGCGACTTGCGGTGATCGAGGACAGAATCGGGGCGGAGCGACGCAAGCTCGGGATCGATGGCGGCTCCCAGGAAGAGGCGTTCGCGAACATCGTTGGCGAGTACGAGCGGCTTATGGCGGAGCGCGAATTCGCAGAGCGTGCTTATGCGGCGACCCGCGCAAGCTATGATGCGGCGGAAGCCGAGGCCCGCCGTAAAAGCCGCTTTCTCGCGACCTTCATGGCGCCGACCCTTGCCGAAAGTGCCGAATATCCACGGCGCGAGACGCTTCTGGCGCTGATCGCGGGCAGCCTCGTGTTGCTTTGGGCGATTGGCATCCTGGTGGGCTACGCGATCCGGGACCGTCGGTAACGGCGATGATCCGGCTGCAAAATCTCAGCAAGAGTTTCCGCGTTCCCGGTGGCGAGAAGGTCGTGGCGCGCGATATTTGCACGAGTTTTCCAGGCGGACGATCCGTCGCTTTGCTCGGGCGAAACGGGGCCGGAAAGTCGACGCTGCTGCAGATGATCGCAGGCACCGCGCGGCCCGATCGGGGGCGGGTGATCACGCGGGGCAGCGTGTCGTTCCCGGTGGGCTTCGCTGGGTCGTTTCACAACGATCTGACGGGCGCGCAGAATTGCCGCTTCATCGCGCGTATCTATGGGGTGGATACCGATGAGATGGTGGCTTTCGTTGAGACGACCGCCGAGCTTGGGGCGCATTTCCGGATGCCGCTGCGCAGCTATTCTTCCGGGATGCGCGCGCGATTGGCGTTTGCGGCGTCGATGGCGATCAGCTTCGACACCTATCTCGTCGACGAGATCACGGCGGTCGGCGATGCCGCGTTTCGCGAGAAGAGCGCAGCCCTGCTTCGCGACCGGCTGAAAGACGCCGGGGCGGTGGTGGTCAGCCACTCGATGAACCAGTTGCGCGAGATTTGCGATTGCGGCGCGGTGCTGGAGCATGGGCGGCTTGAGTTTTTCGACGATCTCAACGCCGCGATTGCCTGCCACGAACGCAACATGCTTTGAGCTGGGCGCTGTGAGCCGTCGCATTCGATTAAAATATTGAGAGAAAACCCCTTTGGGGCCGCTTTTCCTCCGCGCTCTGTGCCCAGCGGCGCCTCACAGTCGAGACAGTGTGAACATGGAAAGCGGAGGTGAGCATGCCTCAATTGACGCCGGTCGCGACTGTGACGAATGGTGCGGAAAACTTCCTGACGTCGATCACCGACCTGCTTCTCGTGCAGGGCGAGACGGGGCCGACGCTCTATTCGATTTCGAATGCGCCGGGCGGTATCTCGCAGATCCCGCTGACTGCGCGGCTGAATTCGAGCGATTTGGCTTATCTGAGCGAGAGTGCGGGGCTGGATGCGGCCGGAACGCTGACCGAGATTTCGATCGACGGCAGCCCTGCCTTGATGGTGACCGGTTCGGCGTCGGGCGCGTTTCAGGCGGTCTGGCTGAACCAGAATGACGGCGGAATCAGCGATGTGTTCACGCTGCCGGGGGCGGTTGCGCCCGGTGCGGTGCTTGCGATCGCGCCGCTGCAACCGGGCGCGCAGAGCTTTTTCGTCGGGGCCCTGTCGCATGGCAGCGGGCTGCATGTCTGGCAGATGGGTGCCGGAGGCCGGATGACCGAGATCGCGCAGGGCATCGCGGGCGAGGTCTGGTCAGAGAATGACGTCCATGCGCTCGATACGGTCGAGATCGAGGGCGCGCAGTATGTCCTTGCGGCTTCGGTGACGGATAATTCGCTGACCACGCTCGCGCTCGATACGCAGGGACAGCTGCAAATCGCCAGTCAGATCGATGCGCGCGACGGCCTCTTCATCAACACCCCGAATTCGATCGAGACGATCCAGGTGGGCGGACAGGCCTACGCGGTTCTGGGGGCGGCGGGCACAAGCTCGATCTCTGTCGTGGCGCTCGGTCCGGGCGGGCGGATGGAGGTCACCGATCAGATCAATGACGATCTGGGCACGCGGTTCGACGGCATGACGACGCTCGAAACCGTGATGATGGGCGATCAGGTCTATGTGCTGGCCGGAGGCGCCGATGACGGGGTCAGCCTGCTGACGCTGCTGCCCGGCGGCAAACTGGTCCAGATCGGGACCTTGGCGGACGGGCTCGAGACTGCGCTTTCTGATCCGGCTGCGGCGGCGATGATCGCCGATGCGACCGGGCTCGATATTTTCGTGGCGGGCGACGTGCCCGCGAGCGTGAGCGATCAGGGGATGGGGATCAGCCATATCAAGGTGGAGTTGGGCCCTGCCGGTCTGGCGCTGAAGCTTGGCGATGGCGGCGACACCGCAAACGGAGGCGTCGAGAACGATCAGATTTCCGGTGGCGCTGGCGATGATGAAATCCGTGGCGGGGCGGGGGCCGACATTCTGCAAGACGGCGGTGGCGCGGATTCCCTCTGGGGCGGCGAGGAGCAGGATGTGTTCGTGCTCGACGCGGACGGGCGCACCGATTTCATCATGGATTACGAGCCCGGCATCGATCGGCTCGACCTCTCGAGCATGGCGTGGTTCTACACCAAGGAGGCTTTGGACATCGCCCCGACCGCGACGGGGGCGGATATCCGGATCGGCGATGAGCGGGTGATCGTGAATACCGCGGACGGCTCGAGCCTGAGCGCCGCGGATTTCGAAACCTCGGAGCTGCGTGATCTGTGGCATTCCGCAATCAACCCGCTCGAGGTCGGCGATATCCACAAGGAAGGTACCGCGCAGGGAGATCTGATCGACGGGCGCGGCGGCGATGATCTGCTCGTCGGCAATGACGGGTCGGATATCCTGCAAGGCATGGCGGGGGATGATCTGCTCAATGGCGGGCGGATCGATCGCAGCTACGACCCGTTCGCGGCACAGGTGTTCCGGGTCTATCAGGCGACGCTTGACCGGGCGCCGGATGGGAACGGTCTGCACTATTGGACGGACCTTCTGTCGAGCGGCGCGGTCGAACTGCAGGAGGTCGCGGATCGGTTCATCAACTCGCCGGAATTCCAGTCGAACTACGCGGAGACGAGCGACGCGGAGTTCCTGACGCTGCTTTACCAGAATGTGCTGGATCGGGACCCCGATGTCGGGGGGCTGACCTATTGGCTCGACCAGCTGGATCAGGGGGTAAAAAGTCGGGAGGAAGTTGTTTTGGGATTTTCGGAAAGCCCGGAATTTCGGGATTCGACAGAGATCGACACGCTCATGCTGAGCCATGCCAGCGCGCAGACGGATTTCACCGATGACGTGTTCCGTTTGTACCAAGCGACGCTGGGGCGCGAGCCGAACCTTGGCGGGATGATGTATTGGAGCGAGATGCAGGCGGACGGGATGGAGTTCCTCGATGTCGTCTCCGGCTTCGTCAACTCGCCTGAATTCACCTCGACCTATGGCAATCTCGACGATGCCGTTTTCGTCTCGCTTCTCTATCAGAACGTCTTGGGGCGGGCACCGGACAGCGAGGGGCTGACATGGTGGGTCGATCAGCTCGACAGCGGGGGCTACACCCGCGAGAAAGTGGTCGCCGCATTTGCGCAAAGCCCCGAGATGATCACCCAGACGGCGCAGCCGCAGATCGATTGGTTCCGATCTTTCGGCTTCGAGGATCAGCTCGATGGCGGCGAGGGGTACAATCTGCTGCAGGGCGGTGCGATGGCGGATCAGTTCGTCTTCCGCGCGGATGAGGACGGGCACCACGTCATTATCGATATCGAGCCCTGGGATCGGCTGAGCTTCGATGGCTTCAACTACAGCTCTGCCGCCGAAGCCCGCAGCCATATGGTCGAAGCGGGCTCCGGCGTGACCTTCACCGATCAGGGCGTCACGGTCGAGTTCATCGATGCCGATCTCGGCCTGTTCACCGACGGGATGTTCGACGTCTCGGGCTAGGTGAGTTCGGTTCGTAGCGCCGCGAGGTAGCGCGCCACGAGGGTCTGCGCGCGCTCCGGTGTCGCGGCTTCGGCATAGCAACGGCATTCGGGCGCGTTGCCCGAGGGGCGCAGATGGACGATCTCGCCCGAGGGGAAGGTCAGGCGCAGCCCATCGGTGCGGTCGATCTGTTCGGCCGGGGCGAAATCGCTGAAGAATTCCGCCCGTGCGGCGGGGTCGTCGGCAAGGCGGTCAATGAAGGCGCGCGAACGGTCCGTCGGGACTTCGGCGACCCGGTCGGCCGCGGTGAAACGGGCGGGAAGCTGGGCGACAAGGCCGCTGAGCGCGGTGCCGGCCTGTTTCGCTGCAACAAGCGGCGCGATGATCGGCAGGAGGCAATCGCGCGTCGCGAGCGGCGCAATCGGCCCCGCTGGACCCGTCGCGGTGAAGCCCAAAAGGAAGCCGCCATTGGGCTCATAGCCCACGACCTTCGCGGCGGGATCGGCATCGCGCGCCGCTTCCATCGCGGCGATCACGAAGGGCGAGCCGATCTTCGTGCGATGGATACTGTCGAATTCGGGCATCGCATCGACCATCGTATTGGCGGAGACCGGCGTGCAGAGGATTTTTGCCTCAAGCAGCCGCGCGGTCAGCGCGCCCAGCACGTCGCCCGGGATCAGCGTGCCGGTCTCGTCGCTCAGCATCGGACGATCGGCATCGCCATCGGTCGAAATCACCGCATCGAGCTGGTGTTCGGCGCACCAGCCTTGCAGGGTTTTGCGGGTCTCAGGATCGACAGCCTCGGTGTCGACGGGAATGAAAACGTCAGAACGTGCGAGCGGCACGGCGGTCGCGCCCATCGCCTGCACCGCGGTGACGAGGATGTCGCGCGCGACCGAGCTGTGTTGATAGACACCGATGCGCAGACCATCGAGAGCCTCGGCCCCGAACCCGTCGACATAGCGCGCGATGTAGCGTGCCGCGCTGTCCGCCCCCGGGATTTCGGGCCCCGGTTTTTCGGCTGCGGGATGGTCCTGAGTGAGCCGGTCGAGAATCGCGGCCTCGTCCTCCTTCGCGATCTCGCCATGCGGGATGTAGAATTTCAGCCCGTTGCGATCGGCGGGAATGTGGCTGCCGGTGACCATGATCGCCGAATTGCCCGCCCCCATCGAAGCGAGCGCCAGAGCGGGCGTAGGCAGCGCGCCTTCGCGAATGGCGGTGAGGCCCGCAGCGCGGATCGCGGCGATGACGGTCTCGGCGATTGCGGGGGAGGAGGGGCGCAGGTCCCAGCCGACATGAACGGCTTCGCCCTGCGGGCAGGCCGAAATGAAAGCGCGGGTGTAATCGGTGACCAGCGCGTCGGTCAGTTCGGTGACGAGGCCACGCAGGCCGCTGGTGCCAAATTTCGGTGCCATATGTCCTCGAATGCTGCGCCGTTGAAATCGGGCCGAACCTAGGGGGAGGGGGGCGGACAGGCAAGCACCGTGCGCCGCTCTCAAACACGGTTAACGCCGGGTTCCTATCGTCGGCCTCCATCGCAACCCAGCGCAGGAACTCCCGATGTCCGATCAAACCGCCAATCTCGCGCTGCCGCTTATCCTTGGCAGCCAGGCCCAGAAACACGTCACCCATAACGAGGCGCTGCAACGGCTCGATGCGCTCGTGCAGCTTGCGGTGATTTCGCGCAGCGTGACCGAACCGCCGATCGGTCCGCCCGATGGGGCGCGGTATCTGCTGCCGACCGGGGCGCTGGGCGCATGGGCGGGGCAGGACGGGGCGCTTGCGATCTTTGCCGCCGGGGCGTGGCAATTCTTGACCCCGCGTGAGGGCTGGCGCGCTTTCGTGCTGGATGAGGCGGTGGAGCTGGTCTTCGCCGCAGGCGCTTGGGGCGTGCCGCCGTTGCCGGAGTTGAGCCAGCTCGACGGGGTCGGGATCATGACCGGCTATGACGCGGTGAACCGGCTTTCCGTCGCGGCGGAGGCCACACTTCTGAGCCATGCCGGGGCAGGCCATCAGCTCAAGCTGAACAAGGCGGCGGCGGGCGAGACGGCAAGTCTTCTGTTCCAGTCGAACTGGTCGGGCCGGGCCGAGATGGGGCTGGCGGGCAGCGACGATTTCGCGATCAAGGCGAGCGCGGACGGCGCGACATGGTTCGAGGGGCTGCGCATCGACGCGGCCACCGGGCGCGCGGCGATGCCGCAAGGCGCGGTGATCGACGGGGCGCTCACGGGAAGCGGTGTCGTCGGCACGGTTGCGCAGGTTGGTGGCATGTCGACGGGCGCCGTGATCGAGCATGGCAGCACTGCCTCGGGCGATTATATCCGCTTTGCCGATGGCACGCAGATTTGCTCAGCGCAGGTGAGCCTTGCTTACGTCGCGGATTGGGCACTCAAGCAGGATTGGGCCTATCCGGCGCAATTCGCGCAGGCGCCCTCTCTGAGTGTCGCGCTCGATGCGGACAGCCTAGCGGCGGGCAGTGCCATCGGCGCGGGCGCGATCTCCTTCGCAGGGGTCGAGGGCGTCACAAGCTCGGGCGCGCGCGCCGTGGTCTATGCCGCGAATGGCGCGAGTTTCCTCAGCGGCGAGAGCTGTGATCTGAGCGTCACCGCGATCGGGCGCTGGGTGTGACGCTTACTCGGCGGGGCGGGCGAGCGGTTTGCGCGCCCCGTCGAGCCGGGTGAAAATCTCGGACAGGCGGGCACCGTAGCGCGCGGCAATCGCATCGGCAGAGAAGTGGCGGCGCACGAAGGCTTCGGCCTGCGCCGCCTTTTTTCTGCGCGCCTCCGGGTCGCTGCGTGCCGCGCGGAATTGGGCGACCGCGGCGGCGTGATCCGGCTCGCCCCAGTGCATTCCGGGCTCGACATAGAGATAGTCCTGCGGCGCGACTTCGATCTCGGACGCGGGCACGAGCCACGCAGTGACCTCGTTGCAAAATTCCAGATTGCCGGAATAGCCCGTGCACAGGACCGGCACGCCAAGCGCCATCGCCTCCAGCATGCCGAACCCCCAGCCCTCGGAGCGATGCAGCGAAACGTATAGGTCCGCGCCAGCCATCAGCTCCAGCACCCCTGCGTGATCGAGCGTGTCGTCGAGCAAAGCGATGCGCGGGTCGGCTGCGACGAGCCGGTCGATTTCGGCCCAGAGCGTGGCCTGCGCCGCATGGCAGACATTGCTGCGATTTTGCGTCTTGATCAGCAGGCGCGCCTCCGCATCTTCGGCGAAGGCTTCGCGGAAAGCGTGGATCGTGCCGAGCGGGTTCTTCCGCTGCACGAAGGAGAAGCTGTCGAAACTGGCAAGGCAGACGAAGCTTTCCTCGGGCCAATCGTTGCGTTGGCGCAGGGCGCTGCGCGCGTGGGCGCGGTCGATGGCGGGCGGTTCGGGATAACACATCCCGACATTCACCACCGGCGCGTCGGTCTCTTTGCGGTAAATCTCGGCGCAGTATTCCGAGGGCACCCAGACCTCGTCGACAAGGTCGAGCGCGAGGTGATGGCAGGCCGGGGCCCGGTCCAACTCCCAGTGCATATAGGCGATGTTGTAGGCATTGGAGTAGCTGTCGGCGTCGAAGGCGAAGGCCGGGGGGACCGCGTCGCCATTCAGGTGCAGCAGGTTGATGCGCGCGGGGCGCGGCGCGCCGGTCTTGGCGCCGTCTTGCACGGGCGTCGGATTGTCGCGCGCGCTTTCCACCGCGTTGAGCGTGACGTCGCAGCGGGACAAAATGTCATGTGAGAGCCGCGTCGATTGGCCCAACCCGGAGGCTTTCGCGAAGGGGCCGTGGATCTGAACGTCGACGGGGGGGGGCTCGGGGATGGGGCGCGTGGCGGCGGCGATCCGGTGGCCGTCGGGCGTGCGCAGGAAGGACATGCTCTCGAGGTCGAAACCCTTCGCGCGCAGCGCCGCAGCATAGCGCGCGCGGGTGATCGGCGGGCCGGGATGCAGTTGCGAGCAGACATCCGAGAGGCGGCCACCTTCGAGCAGCGTCTTCGTTTCGCTGCGGGGCAGGAATAGCAGGATCTCGGGCCGTTCGACCGCAAGGATCATCGCGAGCACATGCAGCATTCGGCGGTGGCGCTCAGTCTTCGGCGAGAATTGTGCGAGCGGCGGGATCGCCTCGCGCAGGCCCAGAAGCCCGCGGGTCATCGGCCAGGGGCTGGAGCCTTTCGTCTCTGCCAGCGTCTCGATCAGGCTGTCGGGGAGGAGGCAATCGCCGACCCCAAGCGACGGGGTGTCGCGAAGCGCCCATGCGGTCGCCGCGTCCGGGTCGCCGGTCTTACCGAAGAGGTCCATCGCGCGGCTCGGTCCGCCGGGGCGGGTCTCCGAATTGAGCCAGTCGATCGCGGCGCGGCTCAGCGGGATTTGCTGCGACGGATGCTGCGCGGCGTAGCTGTCGAGATACCAGCGCAGGATGTCCGCCACCGCCGCGTCGCTGCCATCGAGGGCGAGGTGCTCTGCCATGCCCGCGCGATGGCGCGCGTAATCTATGTAGGAAAAGAGAGGCGCGGGCAGGTCTTCGCCATGCGCGGACCGTGCCGCGAAAAGCGGTTGCTGCGCGGTCAGATCGGGTATGTCCGCCTGCGCGGTGGACGCGGCGCGCAGCGTGATGATCGGGCCATGCATATAGCGATGCAGGGCATCTTTCTCTTTCGGAAGCGGCGTCGCGTCGGGATCGAAGCGCAGCGTGGCGATTGGGCCGCTGCCGGGGACATGGAGGCTGATTTCGCCGCCCGCGGCCTCTTGCAGGGCTGCCGACAGCGGCAAGGCGAAGCCGTGATTGCCCGCGCCGATGCCAGCCTGCGCAAGGTCGGCGCGGAACATCGCCGCGCGTCCCGAGGTGAGCCGCCCGGCATTGCAGTGGATTTCAATGTCGAGCGGAGTGCTATCGCCTTTCTTCGCGATCCAGCCGATCACCCTCCCGTTCTCGATCCGCTCCAGCGCGCCGCGATAGCCGCGCAGGCGGTGGAGCAGTGAGACGGCTGACGGCGGCGGAACGAAAGTCGACATGCAATTCCTTGATGAAAAACAACCTTTGGTAGAATCACCCTAGTCGATTGCGTGGCAGTCGCAACCGTCTTGCGCCGCCCGAGATGCCCCGCACGGCGCGACGGGCCGTTATTGCGGCTGCCCCATCAGTTGCTGGGCAAGCGTCGTGGCGGAGCTTTCGCGCGCCGAGGCGATCTCGGTCAGGCTTTGCGTCACATCGGCGTTCAGCTTGGCGGCGGCGTCGGTGCCCGAGAGGCCGAGCACGGGCGCGGCCTCCGACAAAGGCGCGTCGAACAGCGCCTGCGCGATCGCGAATTGCGGCGGCCCGCCACGCGCGCCGCTTTGAGAGCTCGTCGCGGCGGGAAGGACGAAGGCCAGCGCCGCCACGACCGAAAGCGCGAGCGCCAGCCCCATCGGCGCGCGTTTGAAGTAGGTGGTCATCGGGCGCCAGTTCTTCCAGATATGCAGCACGAAGGGCACGATCAGCACCATCGAGAGCCATTCATGCATCCCGTGAAACCACGCGCTGCCCCAATGGAAGAATAAGGCGATTCCTGAAATCAATGAGACGAGGAAAAGGCCGGTGATGAACGGCGTGGCGTAGCGGTTGAGGATGGCGGGCATCGATGGCTCCTGTCGAATCGCGGCTGTGCTGACAGCGCGGGGTGTCGGATGTTAAGTTGCACGCGCATCGATGGATTTTCCGTTATCAAAGCCGGCTTGCAGTGGGCGCATGGCGTCTGCGGAGGGGCGGGTGGTCGCAACAGCCTTGAAATCCGCGAGGGGAGCAAGTATCTGGCGGCAGTTGCGCCGAAAGCGGCGCGGTATTTTCGGCTCAAGGGCGCCGCATTGGGCGCGTAAGGAACGACGACGATGGCAAACCCACTCCAGTTTCTCCAGCAGGTGCGCTCGGAAGCGGGCAAAGTGGCTTGGCCGAGCCGCCGCGAAGTTCTGCTGACGACCGGCATGGTGCTGGCGATGGCTGCGCTGACGGCAATCTTCTTCTCGCTCGTGGACTGGGTGATCCGTCTCGGCGTGACGCAGGTGATCGGGAGCTGATAGGCCCCCGGCGCTCTCCGCCAGACCTCATTCGCAGTTGCGGCGAGGAAGTGATCGCGCTCCGGCCTTACGCTCTTGAAATCACAGGGCTCCGGCGGTAAAGGGGCGGGACTTTCCCAGAGGCGGCGTGCATCGATTCGCGTGGTGCGCGCTGTTTTTTATTCTGGGAGACGCGGGTAATCCCGTGAAATAACAGGAATTTTCGGCGCTCCGGCGTCGGCGGCAAGAGGCAAAGAATCGGCATGGCGAAGCGTTGGTATTCGGTAAGCGTTCTCTCGAACTTCGAGAAGAAAGTGGCCGAGCAGATCCGTCAGGCCGTGATCGATCAGGGTCTGGAAGACCAGATCGAAGAGGTTCTGGTGCCGACCGAAGAAGTGATCGAGGTGCGTCGCGGCAAGAAAGTGACCTCCGAGCGTCGCTTCATGCCGGGCTACGTGCTGGTGCGGATGGAGATGACCGACAAGGGTTATCACCTGATCAACTCGACGAACCGGGTCACCGGCTTCCTCGGGCCGCAGGGCCGGCCGATGCCGATGGGCGATGCGGAAGTGAACCGCATCCTCAGCCGTGTCGACGAATCGGGTGAGCAGGCCGCGCCGCGCAGCCTCATCACCTTCGAGGTCGGCGAGAACGTGAATGTGACCGACGGGCCCTTCGAGGGCTTCTCGGGCATGGTCGAGGAAGTGGACGAGGCGGCGAGCCGCCTGAAAGTCACCGTCTCGATCTTCGGCCGGCCGACGCCGGTCGAGCTGGAATACACGCAGGTGCAGAAAACCGCCTGAGTGTGAGCCGTGGGAGGCGAGGGGCCCTGCGCGACAGGGACGCCCGGACCGAACCACTAAACTTCGCGACCCCCTAGGGGCGTGACAGTGATAAGGAGAGGGCCACATGGCCAAGAAAGTTGTTGGGCAGCTCAAGCTGCAAATTCCGGCAGGCGGCGCGAACCCGTCCCCGCCGGTCGGTCCGGCGCTGGGTCAGCGCGGGATCAACATCATGGAATTCTGCAAGGCGTTCAACGCCAAGACGCAGGAAATGGACAAGCAGGCGAAGATCCCGACGATCATCACCTACTACGCCGACAAGTCGTTCACCTTCGAGATCAAGCAGCCCACCGCGAGCTTCATGATCAAGCAGGCAGCCGGCCTCAAGCCGGTCGGCAAGCGTAACCGTCCGAAGGGTTCGGAAGCTCCGGGCCGCGTCGTCGCCGCGACCATAACCGCCGCTCAGGTGCGTGAGATCGCCGAAGCGAAGATGAAGGACCTGAACGCCAACGACATCGAAGGCGCGATGAACATCATCCTCGGCTCCGCGAAGTCGATCGGCATCGAGGTGAAAGGCTAAGTCATGGCAAAGCTCGGTAAACGCACCAAAGCCGCCCGCGAAGCCTTCGCCGGCAAGTCCAACGTCTCCGTCGAGGAAGCTGTTTCGCTGATCAAGTCGAACGCGAACGCGAAATTCGACGAGACCCTCGAAATCGCAATGAACCTCGGTGTCGACCCCCGTCACGCCGACCAGATGGTTCGTGGCGTCGTCGCTCTGCCGAACGGCACCGGCAAGACCGTCCGCGTGGCTGTCTTCGCTCGTGGCGCGAAAGCGGATGAGGCCAAGGAAGCCGGGGCCGATATCGTCGGCGCCGAGGACCTGATGGAAACCATTCAGGGCGGCACGATCGAATTCGATCGCTGCATCGCGACCCCGGACATGATGCCGATCGTCGGCCGTCTGGGTAAGGTCCTGGGCCCGCGCAACCTGATGCCGAACCCGAAAGTCGGCACCGTGACGATGGACGTGAAAGCGGCTGTCGAAGCGGCGAAAGGTGGCCAGGTTCAGTTCAAGGTCGAGAAGGCCGGCGTCATTCATGGCGGCATCGGCAAGGTCTCCTTCTCCGAGGAGCAGCTGGCCGAAAACATCCGCGCCTTCGTGGATGCCGTGACCAAAGCCAAGCCCGCCGGCGCGAAAGGCACCTACATGAAGAAGGTGTCCCTGAGCTCGACGATGGGCCCGGGCGTCGCCGTCGACATCACGTCGGCGACCGGCAACTAAGAGAATTCCACCGGGGGAAACCTCGGTGGGTGGTAGGGCGGTGGCCTGATGCTTCCGCCCTGACCTGTCCGAGACGGAGGGTGCCTGATCCCGCAAAGGTGACGGCTTAATTTCCTTCCTGAGATGGGGATCGAGACCAATTCCGGGTTTGGGCCTTCGGGCCGATCTCGGGCGATCTGGCCTCGGGCCCTTCGGACCCGACCCCGGGAAACCGGGACAATGAGAGCCGGGGGGAAACCCCCATACTTGGAGTGTAACTGTGGATAGAGCCCAAAAAGAGAAAGTGGTCGAGGAACTCGGCCAGATCTTCGCAAGCTCTGGCGTCGTAGTGGTTGCTCACTACGAAGGCATGACGGTTGCTAACATGCAGGACCTCCGCGCGCGCATGCGTGAAGCGGGTGGTTCGGTTCGTGTTGCCAAGAACAAGCTCGCCAAGATCGCCCTTGAAGGTCAGCCCTGCGAAAGCATCGCTGAATACCTGACGGGCATGACCGTGCTTTCCTATTCTGAGGATCCTGTCGCTGCGGCGAAAGTGGTCGTCAAATATGCCAAAGAGAACGAGAAACTCTCGATCCTCGGCGGCGCAATGGGAGACTCGGCACTCGACATCGCTGGTGTCAAAGCTGTCGCTGACATGCCGTCGCGTGAAGAGCTCATCGCTCAGATCGTGTCGCAGATCGGCGCACCCGCTTCGAACATCGCCGGTGCCGTTGGCGCGCCTGCTTCGAACATCGCGAGCATCCTTTCGACCATCGAGGAAAAGGCTGCGTAAGCAATCGACTTGTCCCGTAGCGGCTTGAAACCGCGACGTTGGAAACCCAAATCTAGGAACTGAAAAATGGCTGATCTGAAAAAACTCGCCGAAGAAATCGTGGGTCTGACCCTCCTGGAAGCCCAGGAACTGAAAACCATCCTGAAAGACGAATACGGCATCGAGCCCGCCGCTGGTGGCGCTGTCATGATGGCCGGTCCGGCTGCTGGTGGCGAAGAAGCTGCTGAAGAGAAAGACGAATTTGACGTCGTTCTCGTCGAAGCTGGCGCTCAGAAGATCAACGTGATCAAAGAAGTCCGCGGCATCACCGGCCTGGGCCTGAAAGAAGCCAAAGAGCTCGTTGAAGCTGGCGGCAAGGTCAAGGAAGGCGCTGCGAAAGCGGAAGCCGAAGAGATCAAGAAAAAGCTCGAAGACGCTGGCGCGAAAATCGAGCTCAAGTAAGCGAGCCGGATGCGACTGCATCCGATCTGAAAAAAGGGCTGGGTCCGGGGTTTCCCGGGCCCAGCCGAACCTGTCTCGGAGAGGGCTTTGGCGCCCTGAAGCCCTCTCCAAGGCGGTGTTCGCGGTTCGGGAGCCTTTCGGTGGGACGAAAGGCAGGTATGGAACCGCCCCCCCTTCATTCGCCTTGCGGCGTGCAATGGGCCCCGACATTGCATGTGCCGCGAAGAGACGAAAGGTCACGCAGAGCATGGCTCAAGCTTACGTTGGTCAGAAACGCATCCGTCGCTATTACGGCAAAATCCACGAAGTCCTCGAAATGCCGAACCTCATCGAGGTTCAGAAATCCTCCTACGATCTGTTCCTGCGCTCCGGCGAAGTGGATCAGCCCACCGATGGTGAGGGTATCCAGGGCGTTTTCCAGTCGGTCTTCCCGATCAAGGATTTCAACGACAACGCCATCCTGGAGTTCGTGAAATACGAGCTCGAAAAACCGAAATACGATGTCGACGAGTGCCAGGCTCGCGACATGACCTATTCGGCGCCGCTGAAAGTCACCCTGCGCCTCATCGTGTTCGATGTGGACGAGGAAACCGGCGCGCGTTCGGTCAAGGACATCAAGGAACAGGACGTGTTCATGGGGGATATGCCCCTCATGACCAAGAACGGTACGTTCATCGTGAACGGCACCGAGCGGGTCATCGTGAGCCAGATGCACCGCTCGCCGGGCGTGTTCTTCGACCATGACCGCGGCAAGACCCACTCCTCGGGCAAGCTGCTCTTCGCCTGCCGCATCATTCCCTATCGCGGCTCGTGGCTGGACTTCGAATTCGATGCCAAGGACCTCGTCTTCGCGCGTATCGACCGTCGTCGGAAACTGCCGGTGACCACGCTGCTCTATGCGCTGGGTCTCGATCAGGAAGGCATCATGGATGCCTATTACGACACCGTCACCTACACCGCGAAGGGCAAGTCGGGCTGGGTCACCAAGTTCTTCCCCGATCGCGTGCGCGGCACCCGTCCGACCTTCGACCTCGTCGATGCGGCGTCGGGCGAAGTGATCCTGAAAGCGGGCGAGAAAGCGACCCCGCGCATGGTCAAGAAATGGCGTGACGACAACTCGGTTCCCGAGCTGCTCGTGCCGTTCGACCACATCATGGGCCGCTTCTGCGCCAAGGATATCGTCAACGACGAAACCGGCTTCATCTACATCGAAGCGGGCGACGAGCTGACGGCGGAATACGACAAGAACGGCGAGCTCTCGGGCGGTTCGATCAAGACCCTGATCGACAACAGCATCACCGAGATCCCGGTGCTCGACATCGATAACGTCAATGTCGGTCCCTACATCCGCAACACCATGGCGTCGGACAAGAACATGAACCGCGAAACCGCGCTCATGGATATCTACCGCGTCATGCGTCCGGGTGAGCCGCCGACCGTCGAGGCCGCGGAAACCCTGTTCAACAGCCTGTTCTTCGACTCCGAGCGCTACGACCTCTCGGCCGTGGGCCGCGTGAAGATGAACATGCGTCTCGACCTCGATGCGCCGGACACCCAGCGCACGCTGCGCAAAGAGGACATCATCGCCTGCATCAAGGGCCTGGTGGAACTGCGCGACGGCAAGGGCGAGATCGACGACATCGACCACCTCGGCAACCGCCGTGTGCGTTCGGTCGGCGAACTGATGGAAAACCAGTATCGCGTGGGTCTCCTGCGCATGGAGCGCGCCATCAAGGAGCGTATGTCCTCGGTCGAGATCGACACGGTCATGCCGCAGGATCTGATCAACGCGAAACCGGCCGCGGCTGCGGTGCGTGAATTCTTCGGCTCCTCGCAGCTGTCGCAGTTCATGGACCAAACCAACCCGCTGTCGGAAGTCACGCACAAGCGTCGTCTCTCGGCGCTCGGCCCGGGCGGTCTGACCCGTGAGCGTGCCGGCTTCGAGGTGCGCGACGTTCACCCGACCCACTACGGTCGGATGTGTCCGATTGAGACGCCGGAAGGTCAGAACATCGGTCTGATCAACTCGCTGGCCACCTTCGCCCGCGTGAACAAGTACGGCTTCATCGAAACCCCGTATCGCAAGGTCAACGACGGTCAGGTCACCGACGAGGTGGTCTACATGTCGGCGACCGAGGAAATGCGTCACACCGTGGCGCAGGCGAACGCGACGCTCGATGAGAACGGCAAGTTCATCAACGATCTCGTCTCGACCCGCCAGTCGGGCGAATACGCGCTCAACCCGCCGGAAACGGTGGACCTGATCGACGTGTCGCCGAAGCAGCTGGTCTCGGTCGGTGCGGCGCTCATTCCGTTCCTCGAAAACGACGACGCGAACCGCGCTCTGATGGGTGCGAACATGCAACGTCAGGCCGTGCCGCTGCTGCGCTCGGAATCGCCCTATGTCGGTACCGGCATGGAAGCGACCGTCGCACGCGACTCCGGCGCTGCGATCATGGCGAACCGCG
Organism: Thioclava sp. ISO4; assembly: GCF_058105145.1. NCBI lineage: Bacteria > Pseudomonadati > Pseudomonadota > Alphaproteobacteria > Rhodobacterales > Paracoccaceae > Thioclava > Thioclava sp. ISO4. The sequence goes on along the minus strand of NZ_CM176571.1, from coordinate 160,298 downwards.
GCGGTATCATCGACCAGGTCGATGCGCAGCGTATCGTTATCCGCGTGACCGACGATCTCGAAGCGGGCGACGTGGGCGTGGACATCTACCGTCTGCGCAAGTTCAAGCGCTCGAACCAGTCCTCGACCATCAACCAGCGTCCGATCGTGAAAGTGGGCGACCGGGTGGTGAAGGGGCAGATCGTCGCTGACGGTCCGTCGACCGACATGGGCGAACTGGCTATCGGCCGTAACGTGGTCGTCGCCTTCATGCCGTGGAACGGCTACAACTACGAAGACTCGATCCTGATCTCCGAGCGGATCCACCGCGACGACGTGTTCACCTCGATCCATATCGACGAATACGAAGTGGCGGCCCGCGACACCAAGCTCGGCCCGGAAGAGATCACCCGCGACATCCCGAATGTCGGCGAGGAGGCCCTGCGCAACCTCGACGAAGCCGGGATCGTCTATATCGGCGCCGAAGTGGGGCCGGGTGACATCCTCGTCGGTAAGATCACGCCGAAGGGCGAAAGCCCGATGACGCCGGAAGAGAAGCTCCTCCGCGCCATCTTCGGCGAGAAGGCATCGGACGTGCGCGACACCTCGCTGCGTCTGCCGCCGGGGGCTTACGGTACGATCGTGGAAGTCCGCGTCTTCAACCGTCACGGCGTCGACAAGGACGAGCGTGCGCTGCAGATCGAGCGTGAGGAAGTCGAACGTCTGGCCCGTGACCGGGACGACGAGCTCGCCATTCTCGAGCGCAACATCTACGCGCGTCTCAAGACCCTGATCACCGGCAAGACCGCCGTGAAGGGGCCGAAAGGCGTCAAGGCTGGCTCGACCATCGACGAAGAACTGCTGGGCACCCTGTCGAAGGGCCAGTGGTGGCAGCTCGCGCTCGAAGACGAGGGCGACGCCAAGGAAGTCGAAGCCCTCAACGACCAGTTCGAGGCGCAGAAGCGCGCGCTCGACCTGCGTTTCGAGGATAAGGTCGAGAAGGTCCGTCAGGGCGACGATCTGCCTCCGGGCGTGATGAAGATGGTCAAGGTCTTCGTGGCCGTGAAGCGCAAGCTTCAGGCTGGCGACAAGATGGCTGGCCGTCACGGCAACAAGGGCGTCGTGTCGAAAGTCGTTCCGATGGAAGACATGCCGTTCCTCGCCGATGGCACCCCTGTCGATCTCGTGCTGAACCCGCTGGGCGTGCCGTCGCGCATGAACGTCGGTCAGATCCTCGAGACGCACATGGGCTGGGCTTCGCGCGGTCTGGGCAACCAGATCGACGAGGCGCTGAAAGCCTATCGTCGTAACGGCGACCTGACCCCGGTTCGCGAGGCGATGAAGATCGGCTATGGCGACGAGACCTACGGTGAGATCATCGAAGGTATGGATGACGAGGCGTTCATCGAGAGCGCCGAAGCCGTCCGCACCGGCGTTCCGATCGCGACCCCGGTCTTCGACGGTGCCAAAGAGGCCGACATCAACGACGCGCTCAAGCGTGCGGGCTTCAACGAATCCGGTCAGTCGACCGTGTTCGACGGCCGCACCGGCGAGCAGTTCGCGCGGCAGGTCACGGTGGGTGTGAAGTACTTCCTGAAGCTTCACCACCTCGTCGATGACAAGATGCACGCCCGTTCGACCGGTCCGTACTCGCTCGTCACGCAGCAGCCGCTGGGTGGTAAGGCGCAGTTCGGTGGTCAGCGTCTCGGGGAGATGGAGGTCTGGGCTCTGGAAGCTTACGGCGCCGCCTACACCCTGCAGGAGATGCTGACGGTGAAGTCGGATGACGTGGCCGGCCGGACGAAGGTCTACGAGTCGATCGTCAAGGGCGAGGACAACTTCGAAGCCGGCGTGCCGGAATCGTTCAACGTTCTCGTCAAAGAGGTCCGGGGCCTCGGCCTCAACATGGAACTCCTGGACGCGGAGGATGACGAGTGAGGGCTTCGGCCCTCCTCTAAGCCCTTCCGCCCTCATTCAAGGATTTACAGATGAACCAGGAACTGACCCAAAACCCGTTCAACCCGCTCGCGCAGCCGAAGGCGTTCGACGAGATCAAGATCTCGCTCGCCTCGCCGGAGCGGATCCTGAGCTGGTCCTTCGGTGAAATCAAAAAGCCGGAAACCATCAACTACCGTACGTTCAAGCCCGAGCGTGACGGTCTGTTCTGCGCGCGCATCTTTGGCCCGATCAAGGACTACGAATGCCTGTGCGGCAAATATAAGCGCATGAAGTATCGCGGCGTCGTCTGCGAGAAATGCGGCGTCGAAGTCACCCTCCAGAAAGTGCGCCGCGAGCGTATGGGCCACATCGAACTGGCCTCGCCCGTCGCTCACATCTGGTTCCTCAAGTCGCTGCCCTCGCGCATCGGCCTGATGCTCGACATGACGCTGCGCGACCTCGAGCGTATCCTCTACTTCGAAAACTTCGTGGTGATCGAACCGGGTCTGACCGACCTGCAATACGGTCAGCTGATGTCCGAAGAAGAGTATCTCGATGCGCAGGACACCTACGGCGCGGATGCCTTCACCGCCAATATCGGCGCGGAAGCGATCCGTGAAATGCTTGCTGGCATCGATCTCGAAGCCACGGCCGAGCAGCTCCGCGAGGAGCTGAAGGAAGCCACGGGCGAGCTGAAGCCGAAGAAGATCATCAAGCGTCTGAAGATCGTCGAGTCGTTCCTCGAGTCGGGCAACCGTCCCGAGTGGATGGTGCTGACCGTGCTTCCGGTGATTCCGCCGGAACTGCGTCCGCTCGTCCCGCTCGACGGTGGCCGTTTCGCGACTTCGGATCTCAACGACCTCTATCGTCGTGTGATCAACCGGAACAACCGTCTGAAGCGTCTGATCGAACTGCGTGCACCCGACATCATCGTGCGCAACGAAAAGCGGATGCTGCAGGAATCGGTCGATGCGCTGTTCGACAACGGCCGTCGCGGTCGCGTCATCACGGGCACCAACAAGCGCCCGCTGAAGTCGCTCTCGGACATGCTGAAAGGTAAGCAGGGTCGCTTCCGTCAGAACCTTCTGGGTAAGCGCGTCGACTTCTCGGGTCGTTCGGTCATCGTGACCGGCCCGGAACTCAAGCTGCACCAGTGCGGTCTGCCGAAGAAGATGGCGCTCGAACTGTTCAAGCCCTTCATCTACTCGCGCCTCGAGGCCAAAGGCCTGTCGAGCACCGTGAAGCAGGCGAAGAAGCTGGTCGAGAAAGAGCGTCCCGAGGTGTGGGATATCCTCGACGAGGTCATCCGCGAGCACCCGGTTCTGCTGAACCGTGCGCCGACGCTGCACCGTCTGGGTATCCAGGCGTTCGAACCGATGCTGATCGAAGGCAAGGCGATCCAGCTGCACCCGCTCGTCTGCTCGGCGTTCAACGCCGACTTCGACGGTGACCAGATGGCCGTCCACGTTCCGCTCTCGCTGGAAGCCCAGCTGGAAGCGCGCGTGCTGATGATGTCGACGAACAACGTTCTGTCGCCCGCCAACGGCGCGCCGATCATCGTTCCTTCGCAGGATATGATTCTGGGTCTCTACTACGTGACCATGGAACGCGAAGGCATGAAGGGCGAAGGCATGTCCTTCTCCTCGGTCGAGGAAGTGGAGCACGCGCTCAATTCGGGCGAAGTGCATCTGCACGCCAAGATCAACGCGCGGATCAAGCAGATCGACGAAACCGGCAACGAGGTCTACGAGCGTTTCGAGACCACGCCCGGCCGTGTGCGCCTCGGCGCGCTGCTGCCGCTGAACGCGAAAGCTCCGTTCGAACTGGTGAACCGTCTTCTGCGTAAGAAAGACGTGCAGAACACGATCGACACCGTCTACCGTTATTGCGGTCAGAAAGAGTCGGTCATCTTCTGTGACCAGATCATGGGCATGGGCTTCAAGGAAGCGTTCAAGGCTGGTATCTCGTTCGGCAAGGACGACATGGTGATCCCCGACAACAAGTGGGACATCGTCGAAACCGTCCGCGATCAGGTCAAGGACTTCGAACAGCAATACATGGACGGTCTGATCACCCAGGGTGAGAAGTACAACAAGGTCGTCGACGCATGGTCGAAGTGTAACGACAAGGTCACCGACGCGATGATGAACACCATCTCCGCGCCGAAATACGACGAGGACGGTGCCGAGCAGGAACCGAACTCGGTCTACATGATGGCCCACTCGGGCGCTCGTGGCTCGGTGACGCAGATGAAGCAGCTGGGCGGCATGCGTGGCCTCATGGCCAAGCCGAACGGCGAAATCATCGAGACGCCGATCATCTCGAACTTCAAGGAAGGCCTGACCGTTCTTGAATACTTCAACTCGACCCACGGCGCCCGTAAGGGTCTGTCGGATACCGCACTGAAGACGGCGAACTCGGGTTACCTGACCCGTCGTCTGGTGGACGTCGCTCAGGACTGCATCGTGCGCACGCATGATTGCGGCACCGACCGCGCGATCACCGCGTCTGCTGCTGTGAATGACGGCGAAATCGTCGCTCCGATCTCGGAGCGCGTGCTGGGCCGTGTCGCAGCTGACGACGTGACGGTTCCGGGCGAGGACGAGGTAATCGTCCGCGCCGGCGAGCTGATCGACGAGCGCAAGGCCGACGCGATCGAGCAGGCGGGCGTGCAGTCCGTCCGTATCCGCTCGGCGCTGACCTGTGAGGCCGAAGAGGGCGTTTGCGCGCTCTGCTACGGTCGCGACCTCGCACGCGGTACGCTGGTGAACCAGGGCGAAGCGGTGGGCATCATCGCCGCGCAGTCGATCGGTGAACCCGGTACGCAGCTGACGATGCGGACCTTCCACCTGGGCGGTGTTGCTCAGGGTGGCTCGCAGTCGTTCCTCGAGGCCAGCCAGGAAGGCAAGATCGAGTTCCGCAACGCCAACATCATCCTCAACGAGATGGGCGAGCAGATCGTCATGGGCCGGAACATGCAGCTCGTGATCGTGAACGATCAGGGTGAAGAGCTTGCCTCGCACAAGATCGGCTACGGCACCAAGGTCTTCGTGAAGGATGGCGAGGCGGTCGGTCGCGGCGACAAGCTGATCGAATGGGACCCCTACACCCTGCCGATCATCGCCGAGAAGCCCGGTAAGGTTCGCTTCGTCGACCTGATCTCGGGCATCTCCGTGCGCGAGGATACCGACGATGCGACCGGCATGACCCAGAAGATCGTGTCCGACTGGCGCGCTGCGCCCAAGGGCAACGAACTGAAGCCGGAAGTTCTGATCCTCGGCGAGGATGGCGAGCCGGTCCGCAACGAAGCGGGCAACCCGGTGACCTATACCATGTCGGTGGACGCGATCCTCTCGGTGGAAGACGGTCAGGACGTGAAGGCGGGTGACGTCGTTGCGCGTATTCCGCGCGAAGGCGCGAAGACGAAGGACATCACCGGCGGTCTGCCGCGTGTGGCCGAACTCTTCGAAGCTCGTCGTCCCAAGGATCACGCGATCATCGCCGAAATCGATGGCTATGTGCGCTTCGGCAAGGACTACAAGAACAAGCGTCGGATCGCGATCGATCCGCGTGATGATGGTCTGGAGCCGGCAGAGTACATGGTGCCGAAAGGCAAGCACATCCCGGTGCAGGAAGGCGACTTCGTGCAGAAGGGTGACTACATCATGGACGGCAACCCGGCGCCGCATGACATCCTGCGCATCATGGGGATCGAGGCTCTGGCCGACTACCTCATCAACGAGGTGCAGGACGTCTATCGACTGCAGGGCGTGAAGATCAACGACAAGCACATCGAGGTGATCGTTCGCCAGATGCTGCAGAAGATCGAGATCCTCGATTCCGGCGATACGACGCTCCTCAAGGGCGAGCATGTCGACAAGGTCGAGTTCGACGAGGAGAACGACAAGGTCGCAGCCCGTGGTGGGCGTCCGGCGCATGGCGAACCCGTGCTGCTCGGCATCACCAAGGCCTCGCTGCAGACCCGGTCCTTCATCTCGGCGGCCTCCTTCCAGGAGACGACCCGCGTTCTCACCGAGGCTTCGGTGCAGGGCAAGCGCGACAAGCTCGTGGGCCTCAAGGAGAACGTCATCGTCGGCCGTCTGATCCCGGCGGGTACCGGTGGCGCGACCACCAAGGTCCGCAAGATCGCGACCGAGCGTGACTCCAAGGTCATCCAGCAGCGTCAGGCCGAGGCGGAAGCCGCGGCAGCGCTGGCGGCTCCGGCCGAGGCAGAGGCCGATTTCGGTCCGGTCGAGACGCCGGAAAGCCGCGATTGATCCACCTCCGGTTGGAGACGATCTGAATCATCCCCCCGCGCGAGCGATCGCGCGGGGGTTTTTCTTTGCGCGAACCCGATCTCTGGGGCAGGGTAGCGTCGAAAAGGCGAAAGCCTGTTTGCCGGAGGAGGGACCCCGATGATCCGCTTTTTGACCCCGTTCGCGCTGAGCGCGCTGATCGCCATGCCTGCCTTTGCGGGCGCTTATCAGGATGCGGAGGCGCAGCTGCGCAAGGCCTATGGCGACTACCGCGCGGCGCTGTTCCTGTCGAACCAGGGCAAGCAGCCGGAAACCAAGGCCGCGCTCGATCGCTTCGTCGGCGAATGGCAGACGCTGTCCGACGCTTGGACCGCCGAGCCGCCGCCGCAATATGCCGATGACGCGGTTCTCGGCGCGACTTTCGACAAGGTCAGCGAGCTCGCGGCGAAGGCTGAGGAAGAGGTGGCCGCCGGAAAACTGCCCGAGGCGCATGAGACCCTCGAAGGGGTGCGCGAGAGCATCGGCGATCTGCATGTGCGCAACGGCATCGTGGGCTTCTCGGACCGGATGAACGCCTATCACGCGGAGATGGAAGAGGTGCTCGCGCGCGATTACGCCGGGATGGGCAGCGAGGGCGCGCGTCAACTGATCGCGGATGCCTCGCTTCTGAGCTATCTCGCGGCGCAGATCGTCAAGCATCCCGCCCCGGAGGCCGAGACCGACATGGGTTATCAAAAGCTCGTGGACGGTTTCGCGGTCTCTGTTGCGTTCTTCTACGATGCGGCGATGGCGGGCGACATGGAGCGTGCAATGGAGATGCGAAACGCCCTCAAGCCGAGCTATTCGAAGCTTTTCGCGAAATTCGGCTGATCCGCCACAGGGACGCGGCTGCCCCGGGATGATCCGTTTACAAGACCGGGTGGCGGGTCTAATAGAGCCGCACCTTCGGCGCCATCCCGGCCCAGCGGCAAGAGAGTTCCGGCACCCATGCCCGAGATTTCGATCGTAATCCCTGCGAAGAATGAAGCGCCCAACATCGCGGGGCTTCTCGACGAGATCGACGCCGCCTGCGCGCCGGTCTGCGACTACGAGGTGATCGTGGTCGATGACGGCTCGGATGACGGGATGGACCAGATTCTGCGCGAGCGGATGAAGACCCATCCGAACCTGCGCCTGCTGCAGCACAAGAATGCGGCAGGGCAGCGGGCGTCTGGCGGTCAAAGTGCGGGCGTCCATTCGGGCGTTCGGGCCGCGAAAGGCAGCATCATCTGCACGCTGGACGGCGACGGGCAGAATCCGCCCTCCGAGCTTCCCGCCCTGATGGCACCGCTGCGCGCGGCGAACTCCGAGAAGATCGGTCTGGTCGCGGGCCAGCGTGTCGGGCGGCAGGACACGATGTCCAAGAAACTCGCCTCGAAGGCGGCAAACAAGATTCGCGGCGCGATCCTGAAAGACGGCACCCGCGACACCGGCTGCGGCCTCAAAGCCTTCCGGCGCGAGGCGTTCCTCGCGCTACCCTATTTCGACCATATGCACCGCTACCTCCCCGCGCTGTTCTCGCGCGACGGGTGGCAGGTAGCCCATGTCGACGTCGCTCACCGTTCGCGCGGCGGCGGCAGCTCGAATTACAACAACCTGCAGCGCGGTCTCGTTGGCATCGTCGACCTGATGGGCGTCGCGTGGCTTCTCCGTCGGCGCAAGAAAGCGCAGCCCGGCGAAGTGACGCGCGAGGAGTGACGCCGATGGACTGGCTGATGGATATGCTTCACGCGGACAGCGTTCTCGAGCTGTGGTGGGTCCTTTTCGGCCTGCTCGCGCAGCTCATGTTCACGGGGCGGTTTCTCGTCCAGTGGATCGCGTCCGAGCGCAAAGGCGAATCCGTGGTGCCGCTGGCGTTCTGGTATTTCTCGCTCGCGGGCGGCGTGATGCTGTTCAGCTATGCGGTCTATCGCAAGGACCCGGTCTTCATTCTTGGCCAGTCGCTGGGCGTGCTCATCTATTCCCGCAATCTCTGGCTGATCTATGCCAAGCGCCGGCGCGAAGCTTGATTTCAGGGCGGATCGGGACGGCTGGCTCGTCCCGGCTCTGATCGTCGTCGCCGCAGTCACCGCGCTGCGGCTGGTACTTCTGGCGTTCAACAAGACCGATCTCTTCGTCGATGAGGCGCAATACTGGCTCTGGGGCCAGCATCTCGATTTCGGCTATTACTCGAAACCGCCGCTGATCGGCTGGCTGCTCCGCGCGGTGACCGATCTGGCGGGCTCGGACGCGCCGTCTTGGGTGCGGATGCCGGGGGCCGTGCTGCACGGCATCACGGCGCTGGTACTCGGCGCCTTGGGCGCACGGATCGCGGGCCGTTCGGTCGCGATCTGGTCGGCGGCGATCTATGTCACGCTACCCTTCGTCGCAGTCGGCTCGGTGCTGATCTCGACCGATACGGTAATGGCCCCGTTCTACGCGCTGAGCCTTTTGTTCCTGCATCGCGCGGGCGAGAGCCGCCGCTGGTCGGACGCGCTCGCTGCGGGCGTGGCGGCGGGGCTGGCCTTCATGGCGAAATACGCCGCGATCTACCTGATCCCCGGTCTGGCGCTGGCTGCCCTTGTCGCGCCGGCGTGGCGGATCGGCTGGCGCAACACGGTGATCGCGGCGCTGGCCTTCGGGCTGGTGATCGCGCCGAACGTGGTCTGGAACCTGAATAACGGGCTGACCACGGTCTCGCATACGATGGACAATGTCGGCTGGGTCCGCGAAGGGGCTGCGCTGAATTTCGGCTCGATGGTGGAGTTCGTCGCCTCGCAATTCGCGGTCTTCGGGCCGGTGACGATGGTGGCGCTGCTGATCGGTTACGCGGGCTGGGGTGACCCGGACAAGCGCGGGTTGGCGATGCTCTCGGTGCCGCCGCTGGTCGCGGTGACGATCGAGGCGCTGCTCGACCGGGCCTATGCCAATTGGGCGGTCGCCGCCTATTTCGCCGGGACCGTTCTGGCGGTGATGGTGCTGCGCGGCATCTGGCGCTGGATCGCGATCGTGATCAACGGGCTGATCGCGCTGTCGATCCCGCTGCTGACGGTCCTTGCGCCCTATCCGGATCGAGATGGCGCGCCGCTTCTGAAGCGGTGGCTGGGGCAGGCCGATCTGAGTCGCCAGATCCTCACGCTCGCGGAAGCGGCCGACGTGCCGGTCTACACGGGCAATCGCGCGATCCTCGCCGACCTTTACTATACGGGGCAGGATTCGGGCGTGACCGTCTACGCTCCGAACCCCCAGCAGCGCGCCGACAGCTATTACGAGCAGATGTGGCCCTTGCCACAGGACTATAATGGTCGTTTGCTGGTGATCGCCAATAGCGCGCCCGATTGCGGTAGCGGTCCGGTTGCGCCCGAGGCGCAACTCGACGCGACCGGGACATGGGCGGGCAAAGGCTATGCGGCTTATCTGGTGGAGGCGCGCTGTGTCCGTTCCGAAAATTGACATGATCTTCGCGGGCCGCCTGTTGCTGGCGGCGTGGATCGGGGGCTTTCTGCTGTTCCGCTTCGTGCCGGAGCTCGATCTCGGCGTCGCCGGGCTGTTCTACCGGGCAGGGGAGGGGTTCTCGGTGATCACCAATCCGCTCTGGGAATGGCTGCGCCAGCGGATCTGGGATGTCTCGATCGTGCTGTTCCTCGTCTCGCTCGTAGCCTGGCCCTGGGCGGGGCTGCGCCATCGCACGGTGCTGCGCCTGCCCGCGCGGATCTGGGCCTTCATCTGCCTGCTCTACCTGCTCGGCCCGATCGTGGTCGTGAACGGGGTCCTGAAGGCCAATTCGGGGCGCGCACGCCCGGCCGATGTCGATCTCTTCGGCGGTGCGCATCACTTCAGCCTCGCGGGGACCTTCACCGATCAATGCTCGCGGAACTGCTCGTTCGTGTCGGGCGAGGTGGCGGCGGCGGTGGCGCTGGGGCTGCTGATCTGGCTCGGCGCGGAGCTGTCGCGGCTGCGTCTGCCGCGCTGGGGGTTGCTCTATCTGCGGGCCGTCGGCGTCTTCGTCGCGGTCTTCATCATCGTGCAGCGGGTCGGCACCGGACGGCACTTCCTGTCGGACGCCTATTTCGCCGGGCTGGTGTCCCTTTCGGTGGCCTGGCTGCTCTGGGGGATCCTGTTTGCGGGGTGGGGCGCGCAGCTCCTCGCGCGGACCCGCCGCGAGAGTTGACAACCCAAACGACTCCCCCTATACGCCGCGCTACCTGACGGGCGAAGTCTGCCCGGAGGGTCGCCGATTTCTAGTGGTCATGATCCGGGCCTTCGCCCCGATCCTCTGGAATTCAACGCATTCGCCGCGGTCCTCGGGCCGGGGAGGAGTGCGATTTGGCGTTTTCGCGAATCCGCGCGGAAACGTGTCGAGAAGTGGCGCCTCCGGAAACGGGGCGAGTATTGACAGCAGAACGGGGAACCGAATGCCGACGATCCAACAGCTGATCCGCAAACCGCGGCAGCCCAAGGTGAAGCGCTCTAAGTCGCAGCACCTCCAAGAATGCCCGCAAAAGCGTGGCGTTTGCACGCGCGTCTACACCACGACGCCGAAGAAACCGAACTCCGCTATGCGTAAGGTCGCCAAGGTGCGCCTGACGAATGGCTTCGAGGTCATCTCCTACATCCCGGGCGAAAAGCACAACCTCCAGGAGCACTCCGTTGTGCTCATCCGTGGCGGCCGTGTGAAAGACCTTCCGGGCGTTCGTTACCACATCCTGCGCGGTGTGCTCGATACGCAAGGTGTCAAAGACCGTCGTCAACGCCGTTCGAAATACGGCGCGAAGCGTCCGAAGTAAGGAGATCTCGAGATGTCTCGTCGTCACGCCGCTGAAAAGCGCGAAGTCCTGCCCGACGCCAAATATGGCGATCGCGTGCTGACCAAATTCATGAACAACCTGATGATCGACGGCAAGAAGTCCGCCGCCGAGAAAATCGTCTACAACGCGCTCAACCGCGTTGAGGGCAAGCTCAAGCGTGAGCCCATCGAGGTGTTCCACGAAGCCCTCGACAACGTGAAGCCTTCGGTCGAAGTGCGTTCGCGTCGTGTGGGTGGTGCCACCTACCAGGTTCCGGTCGAAGTGCGCCCGACCCGTCGCGAAGCGCTGGCCATCCGCTGGCTCATCGCTGCCGCCAAGTCCCGCAACGAGAACACCATGGAAGAGCGCCTCGCTGGCGAACTTCTGGATGCGGTGAACTCGCGTGGTTCCGCGGTCAAGAAGCGCGAAGACACCCACAAGATGGCCGACGCGAACAAAGCGTTCAGCCATTATCGCTGGTAATAACGGAAGGACGCCACAATGGCTCGCGAATATCCCCTACAGCGTTACCGCAACTTCGGGATCATGGCGCATATCGACGCTGGTAAAACCACGACGACCGAGCGCATCCTCTACTACACCGGCAAGTCGCACAAGATCGGCGAAGTGCACGACGGTGCAGCCACCATGGACTGGATGGAGCAGGAAGCCGAGCGCGGCATCACGATCACCTCGGCAGCTACCACGACTTTCTGGCAGTGGCAGGAAGATCCGACCGCCGAAGGTACGGATGATACCAAGTTCCGTATGAACATCATCGACACCCCCGGCCACGTCGACTTCACCATCGAGGTGGAGCGTTCGCTGGCCGTGCTCGACGGCGCTGTTGCGCTGCTCGACGGGAACGCCGGTGTTGAGCCGCAGACCGAGACCGTGTGGCGTCAGGCTGACCGCTACAAGGTTCCGCGCCTCGTCTTCGTCAACAAGATGGACAAGATCGGCGCGGACTTCTTCAACTGCGTGAAGATGATCAAAGACCGCACCGGTGCGACCCCGGTTCCGGTGAACTTCCCGATCGGTGCCGAAGATCAACTCGAAGGCATCGTCGATCTGGTCACCATGGAAGAGTGGGTCTGGAAAGGCGAAGACCTGGGCGCTGCCTGGGTTCGTCAGCCGATCCGTGACGATCTGAAGGCGACCGCGGACGAATGGCGTTCGCACCTCATCGAGAACGCCGTCGAGCAAGACGACGACGCGATGATGGCCTATCTCGAAGGCGAAGAGCCCGATATCGCAACGCTGCGCAGCCTGATCCGTAAGGGCACGCTGTCGCTGTCCTTCGTTCCGGTTCTGGGTGGTTCGGCCTTCAAGAACAAGGGTGTCCAGCCGCTGCTCAACGCCGTGGTCGACTTCCTGCCTTCGCCGCTCGACGTGCCCGCCTATATGGGCTTCTCTCCGGATGACGAGACGGAAACCCGTAACATCGCGCGTCACGCCGATGACTCGGAGCCGCTCTCGGGTCTCGCGTTCAAGATCATGAACGACCCCTTCGTGGGCTCGCTCACCTTCACGCGCCTCTACTCGGGCACGCTGAAGAAGGGCGACTCGATCCTGAACTCGACCAAAGGTCGTAAAGAGCGCATCGGTCGTATGATGATGATGCACTCGAACAACCGGACCGAGATCGAAGAAGCGTATGCAGGCGACATCATCGCGCTGGCCGGTCTGAAAGAGACCACCACCGGTGACACGCTGTCCGACCCGAACAACCAGGTCGTTCTCGAAACGATGACCTTCCCCGATCCGGTGATCGAGATCGCCGTGGAGCCGAAGTCGAAAGCCGACCAGGAAAAGATGGGCCTCGCCCTTCAGCGCCTGGCAGCCGAAGACCCGTCCTTCCGCGTCGAGACCGACCTCGAGTCGGGTCAGACCATCATGAAGGGCATGGGCGAACTTCACCTCGACATCCTGGTCGACCGCATGAAGCGCGAGTTCAAGGTTGAGGCGAATATCGGTGCGCCGCAGGTGGCCTATCGCGAGACGATCAGCCACGCGACCGAGATCGACTACACGCACAAGAAGCAGACCGGCGGTACCGGTCAGTTCGCGCGCGTCAAGCTCGAGATCACGCCGACCGAGCCGGGCGAAGGCTATTCGTTCGAGAGCCGCATCGTTGGTGGTGCTGTTCCGAAGGAATACATCCCGGGCGTCGAAAAGGGCATCAAGTCGGTCATGGACTCCGGTCCGCTGGCAGGCTTCCCGGTGATCGACTTCAAGGTTGCGCTGGTTGACGGTGCTTTCCACGACGTCGACTCCTCGGTGCTCGCCTTCGAAATCGCTTCGCGTGCCGCGATGCGTGAAGGTCTGCGCAAGGCTGGCGCGAAGCTGCTCGAGCCGATGATGAAAGTCGAAGTGGTGACCCCGGAAGAATATACCGGTGGCATCATTGGCGACCTGACCTCGCGTCGGGGCCAGGTGCAAGGTCAGGACACCCGCGGCAACGCGGTCGTCGTGAACGCCTTCGTGCCGCTCGCCAACATGTTCGGCTACATCAACAACCTGCGTTCGATGTCCTCGGGCCGCGCGGTCTTCACGATGCTCTTCGATCATTACGAAGCCGTGCCGCAGAACATCTCGGACGAGATCCAGAAGAAATACGCGTAAGGGACGTGCGCCGGGGCAACCCGGCGCCTTTCCAATCCAACGCACTGACAGGAGGCCATCATGGCAAAGGAAAAGTTTGAACGTAACAAACCGCACGTCAACATCGGCACGATTGGCCACGTTGACCACGGCAAGACGACGCTGACGGCTGCGATCACGAAGTATTTCGGTGATTTCCGCGCGTATGACCAGATCGACGGCGCGCCGGAAGAGAAGGCCCGCGGGATCACGATCTCGACCGCGCACGTGGAGTACGAGACCGAGTCGCGTCACTACGCGCACGTCGACTGCCCCGGCCACGCCGACTACGTGAAGAACATGATCACGGGTGCAGCGCAGATGGACGGCGCGATCCTGGTCGTGAACGCAGCTGACGGCCCGATGCCGCAGACCCGCGAGCACATCCTGCTCGGCCGTCAGGTCGGCATCCCGGCGATGGTCGTGTACCTGAACAAGGTTGACCAGGTCGACGACGAGGAACTGCTCGAGCTCGTGGAAATGGAAGTTCGCGAACTTCTGTCGTCCTACGACTTCCCCGGCGACGATATCCCGATCATCAAGGGTTCGGCTCTGGCCGCGATGGAAGGCCGTGATCCGGAAATCGGCGAGAACTCGATCAAGGCTCTGATGGAAGCTGTCGACAGCTACATCCCGACGCCGGAGCGCGCCGTTGACCAGCCCTTCCTGATGCCGATCGAAGACGTGTTCTCGATCTCGGGCCGTGGTACGGTTGTGACCGGCCGCGTCGAGCGTGGCGTGATCAACGTCGGCGACGAACTGGAAATCGTGGGTATCCGCGACACCTCGAAGACGACCTGCACGGGCGTCGAGATGTTCCGCAAGCTGCTGGACCGTGGTGAAGCTGGCGACAACATCGGCGCGCTGCTGCGCGGTGTGGACCGTGACGGCGTCGAGCGTGGTCAGGTTCTGTGTAAGCCGGGTTCGGTTAAGCCGCACACCAAGTTCGAGGCAGAAGCCTACATCCTCACCAAAGAGGAAGGTGGCCGTCACACCCCGTTCTTCGCGAACTACCGTCCGCAGTTCTACTTCCGCACGACGGACGTGACCGGCACCGTGACCCTTCCCGAGGGCACCGAGATGGTCATGCCGGGCGACAACCTGAAGTTCGAAGTCGAACTGATCGCCCCGATCGCGATGGAAGACGGTCTGCGCTTCGCAATCCGCGAAGGTGGCCGCACCGTCGGTGCCGGCGTCGTCTCCAAAATCATCGAGTGATCGATGGTTTCGGGGCCCTCTGCGGGGCCCCGAAAACGACAGTTGGAGAGAATTTGAATGGTGCGCCGAAAGGCGCGCCATTCGCTCTTGACAGACTCAGGGTGACGCCATAGAGGACGCGCCTGATCTGCCAAGATTTTCAGGTTCGATGCAGGCGCTACATTCGGTGCCGTCTGCCTCTCAACCTTCACGCCATGCGAAGAGGCATGACATATGACCGGCCAAAATATCCGCATCCGGCTCAAGGCGTTCGATTACCGCGTGCTGGACGCCAGCACCCAGGAAATCGTGAACACCGCGAAGCGCACGGGTGCCCAGGTTCGCGGGCCCATCCCGCTCCCGAACAAGATCGAGAAATTCACGGTTCTGCGTGGTCCGCACATCGACAAGAAGTCGCGCGACCAGTGGGAAATCCGGACGCATAAGCGTCTTCTCGACATCGTCGATCCGACCCCCCAGACCGTGGACGCGCTGATGAAGCTCGACCTCGCAGCGGGCGTCGACGTCGAGATCAAGGTGTAAGGAGGGCATTATGCTGCGGACTGGTGTTATCGCCAAGAAGCTGGGCATGACCCGGCTCTTCCTTGAGGACGGCAAGCAGGTTCCTGTGACCGTTCTCCAACTCGACAAGCTTCAGGTGGTGGCTCAGCGCACTTCCGAGACCGACGGCTACACGGCCGTTCAGCTCGGCGCTGGTGAAGCCAAGGCCAAGCGTACGACCGCCGCTCTGCGTGGTCACTTCGCGAAAGCCAATGTCGCCCCGAAGCGCAAAGTCGCGGAATTCCGCGTCGCTGAAGAAAACCTGATCGAAGTGGGCGAGGAAATCACCGCGAACCACTATTTCGAAGGTCAGTTCGTGGATATCGCGGGCACCTCGATCGGTAAGGGATTCGCCGGTGCTATGAAGCGTCACAACTTCGGCGGTCTGCGCGCCACGCACGGCGTGTCGATCTCGCACCGCTCGCACGGTTCGACCGGTCAGTGTCAGGACCCGGGCAAAGTGTTCAAGGGCAAGAAGATGGCCGGTCACCTCGGTGCCGTGCGCGTCACGACCCAGAACCTTCAGGTCGTCAAGACCGATGCCGACCGTGGCCTGATCATGGTCAAGGGCTCGGTGCCGGGCGCCAAAGGTGGCTGGGTGACGGTCAAGGATGCGGTCAAGAAGCCGCTCTCCGAGAACATCATCTACCCCGCCGCGCTGAAGTCGGCTGCCGAAGCCGCTGCGAAAGCTGCTGAAGAAGCCGCTGCCGCTGCTGCTGCCGAGGCTGAAGCCGAAGCCAAGCGTCTCGCCGAGGAGCAGGCCGCTCAGGAAGCTGCTGCGCTGAAGGAAGCTGAAGAGTCGATCGAAGCCGAAAAAGGCGAAGACGGCGGCGACGCGCCCGAAGGAGACAAGTAATGAAACTCGATGTGATCAAGCTCGACGCCGGCAAGGCCGGTTCGATCGACCTCGCCGACGAGATCTTCGGGCTCGAGCCGCGTGCGGACATCCTGCATCGCGTCGTGCGCTGGCAGCGCGCGAAGGCTCAGCAGGGCACCCACTCGGTTCTCACCCGCTCGGAGGTCAGCTACTCGACCAAGAAGATCTACCGTCAGAAGGGCACCGGTGGCGCACGTCACGGCTCCCGCAAGGCGCCGATCTTCCGCAAGGGTGGTGTCTACAAGGGCCCGACCCCGCGCAGCCACGCTCATGACCTGCCCAAGAAGTTCCGGGCTCTGGGTCTGAAGCACGCGCTGTCGTCGAAAGCCGCCGCTGGCAAACTGATCGTCCTGGAGGACGCGCAGCTCGCCGAAGCCAAGACCAAGCTGCTGGCGAAAGCCGCCAAGGAGCTGGGCTGGAAAAAGGTGCTGGTGATCGACGGGGCCGAGGTGAACGAGAACTTCGCCCAAGCCGCGCGCAACATCGACGGCATCGATGTGCTGCCTTCGATGGGCGCCAACGTGTATGACATCCTCAAGCGTGACACGCTCGTGCTCACGAAGGCGGGTGTCGAAGCTCTGGAGGCTCGTCTGAAATGAGCGCGAAACCCGAACATTACGACGTGATCGTCAAGCCGATCATCACCGAGAAAGCCACCATGGCCTCGGAGAACGGCGCTGTTGTTTTCGAAGTCGCGAAAGACGCTTCGAAGCCGCAGATCAAAGAAGCTGTCGAGACTCTCTTCGGCGTCAAGGTGAAGGCGGTCAACACCACCATCACCAAGGGCAAGACCAAGCGCTTCCGGGGCACCCCCGGCCGTCGCTCGGACTTCAAGAAAGCCTACGTGACGCTGGAAGAAGGCAACACGATCGACGTCACCACCGGCCTGTAATCCGGTAGGACCGAGACATTGGAAAGGCCCTCGCGATCTGCGGGGGCCTTTTCGTTTGCGGTGGTGGGGGAGGGGGCGCTTACCCCTCAAGGGACGCGCCCGGGCGCTGCGCGTCACTTCTCCCGCAGGTAGCTCTCCGAGACATAGCCGCGCAGGTTGCGGGCGGCGTCGAGCGAGACGTTGCACCAGCGGGTATTGCCGCTGCGCTCGCAGCTGCGCACGTGGACGATCGCGCCGTTGGGAAGGCCCAGGATCACCTTGTAGCCGGTGCCGGGGCCCGCGCGCAGTTTCAGCATGTCCTGCCCCTTCACCCCGGCGACCTCATAGGTGCCGCGCCATGCGTCGGCGAGGGTGGGGGTGGCGAGGGTGGCTGTCGCGCAGAGCGGGGCTGCGAGGAGGATTGCTCGGGTTGGACGCATTGGTTGCTCCTGTTATGTCTTCTGCCTCGGGAGCCATTTTGCCCGCCCGGACCGCGAAGCGCCAGTTGCTTGGTCCATCGCGCGCAAAAACAGGCCAAGCCTATAGACTCACCCCCGCATCCCTGCTACATCGCGCCAGTCTCGCGGCCTCGGATTCGTTCCGGGGCCCGTGATTTTTGAATTCGGGGACCTTCGGGGCCCTATACACACAGACAGGCGAGGCAACTCGCCGCAAACCAACGGAAGACAGAAAGCATGGCACTCAAGTCGTATAAGCCGACGACGCCGGGCCAGCGTGGGCTGGTTCTGATCGACCGTTCGGAGCTTTGGAAAGGCCGTCCGGTCAAAGCCCTCACGCAGGGTTTGACCAAGTCGGGTGGCCGGAACAACACCGGGCGGATCACGATGTGGCACAAGGGTGGTGGCGCGAAGCGTCTCTATCGCATCGTCGATTTCAAGCGTCGCAAGTTCGATGTTCCGGGCACCGTCGAGCGGATCGAATACGATCCGAACCGGACCGCCTTCATCGCGCTGATCAACTATGAAGATGGTGAGCAGGCCTACATCCTCGCACCCCAGCGTCTCGCTGTCGGTGACAAGGTCGTTTCGGGCTCGCGTCACGACGTCAAGCCGGGCAACGCGATGCCGTTCTCGGGTATGCCGATCGGTACCATCGTCCACAACGTCGAACTGAAGCCCGGCAAGGGTGGCCAGATCGCACGCGCCGCGGGCACCTACGCCCAATTCGTCGGCCGTGACGGTGGCTACGCTCAGCTGCGTCTTTCGTCGGGCGAACTGCGCCTCGTGCGTCAGGAATGCATGGCGACCATCGGTGCCGTGTCGAACGCCGACCACTCGAACCAGAACCTCGGTAAAGCCGGTCGTAAGCGCCACATGGGCGTCCGTCCGACCGTCCGCGGTGTCGCGATGAACCCGATCGACCACCCGCACGGTGGTGGTGAAGGTCGTACCTCGGGTGGCCGTCATCCGGTTACGCCGTGGGGCAAGCCCACCAAGGGCAAGCGCACGCGCGTCAACAAGAAGACGGACCAGTATATCCTGCGTTCGCGTCACGCGAAGAAGAAGGGTCGCTAACATATGTCTCGTTCTGTTTGGAAAGGCCCCTTCGTTGATGCCTACCTGCTGAAAAAAGCAGAGAAGGCTCGCGAGTCGGGCAAAGGCGACGTCATCAAGATCTGGTCGCGTCGCTCCACCATCCTGCCGCAATTCGTTGGTCTGACCTTTGGGGTCTACAACGGCCACAAGCACATCCCGGTGAACGTCACCGAGGAAATGATCGGTCAGAAGTTCGGTGAATATTCGCCGACCCGCACCTATTACGGGCATGCGGCCGACAAAAAAGCCAAGAGGAAGTAATCGTCATGGGTAAGGAAAAGAATCCGCGCCGCGTGGCGGAGAACGAAGCGATGGCGAAGACCCGCATGCTTCGCACCTCGCCGCAGAAACTGAACCTCGTCGCCGCGATGATCCGTGGCAAGAAGGTCGACAAGGCCCTTTCGGACCTGACCTTCTCGAAGAAGCGCATCGCGCTCGACGTGAAGAAGTGCCTTCAGTCGGCAATCGCCAACGCTGAGAACAACCACGGCCTGGACGTGGACGAGCTCGTCGTGGCGGAAGCCTGGGTTGGCAAGAACCTGGTGATGAAGCGTGGCCGTCCGCGGGCACGTGGTCGCTTCGGCAAGATCATGAAGCCGTTCTCGGAAATCACCATCAAGGTGCGTCAGGTTGAGGAGCAAGCGTAATGGGTCAGAAGGTTAATCCGATCGGCATGCGCCTCCAGGTCAACCGCACCTGGGATAGCCGCTGGTACGCCGACAGCAAAGACTATGGCGACCTGCTGCTCGAGGACATCAAGATCCGCGAGTTCATCCACGAGGAAGCCAAGCAGGCCGGCATCAGCCGCGTCATCATCGAGCGTCCGCACAAGAAGTGCCGTGTGACCATTCACGCTGCACGTCCGGGCGTCATCATCGGCAAGAAGGGCGCTGACATCGAAGCGCTCCGCAAGAAGCTGGCGAACTTCACCGACAGCGAGCTGCACCTGAACATCGTCGAAGTCCGCAAGCCGGAACTCGATGCGCAGCTCGTCGCCGAGTCGATCGCACAGCAGCTCGAGCGTCGTGTCTCGTTCCGTCGCGCCATGAAGCGCTCGGTGCAGAACGCGATGCGTATGGGTGGTCTTGGTATCCGTGTGAACGTCGCTGGCCGTCTGGGCGGCGCCGAGATCGCACGTACCGAGTGGTATCGCGAAGGTCGCGTGCCGCTGCACACCCTGCGTGCCGACATCGACTATGCGCTGTCCGAAGCGTCGACCCCCTACGGGATCATCGGCGTGAAGGTCTGGATCTTCAAAGGCGAGATCATGGAACATGATCCGCAAGCTCGTGACCGCAAGCACGCTGAAGCCCAAGAGGGCCCGGCACCGCGCGGCCCGCGTCGCGATCGCTGAGGGAGTAGATAGTTATGCTGCAACCGAAACGGACGAAGTTCCGCAAGATGCACAAAGGCCGGATTCACGGTGAAGCCAAAGGTGGTTTCGACCTGAACTTCGGTCACTTCGGCCTCAAGGCAGAGGCGCCCGAGCGCGTCACCGCCCGTCAGATCGAAGCTGCGCGTCGTGCGATCACCCGCCACATGAAGCGTCAGGGCCGTGTTTGGATCCGGATCTTCCCGGATACCCCGATCACCGCGAAACC
Organism: Thioclava sp. ISO4; assembly: GCF_058105145.1. Classification (NCBI taxonomy): domain Bacteria; kingdom Pseudomonadati; phylum Pseudomonadota; class Alphaproteobacteria; order Rhodobacterales; family Paracoccaceae; genus Thioclava; species Thioclava sp. ISO4. The sequence continues at coordinate 140,015 of NZ_CM176571.1, read as the reverse complement.
TACCGAAGTCCGTATGGGTAAAGGTAAGGGTTCGGTCGACCGTTGGGCCGCCAAGGTCAAGCCCGGCCGCGTGATGTTCGAGATCGACGGCGTCAACGAAGAGACCGCTCGCGAGGCTCTGCGCCTCGGCGCGGCCAAGCTTCCGGTCGCCTGCCGTATCGTCGAGCGTCAGGACTGGTAATCCCGGTCTGACTGCTGAAGACAAACGAAAGCCCCGCCAGAGATGGCGGGGCTTTTGCTTTGGAAGGTTGGGCGATCAGGCTCCGTCGGAGATCCAGCCGTCGATCAGCGCATCGAGCGCCTCCCAGTCGGTATATTCGATATCGGCGTCGAGATCGGCATCGGGGTCCTTCTTCGCCACGATCCGGCGCATCACGAACCGGCGGAAGATATCGTATTTCGACGGCAGGTAGGCGCCCGCGATTTGTTCGGTCAGATCCGGCGTCCAGCCGGTCGCTGCCTCGAAATCCTTCAGGATCTTGTCGAGGCCGCGCCAATCCTCTGCGTCGTGGCCAGCGGCGGCCAGGGACACGGAGAGAAAGAGGCTCGGGCGGTTCCGGATGATGTCGCGTTGCTCTGCGACGAAATCGGCAAAGCGGCCCTGATAATGTCCGACATGGATCGACGCCGCGAGGATGATCCGGTCGAACCGGTCGAGGTTCATCCCCTCCGCCTCATCGGTGGAAATCAATTCGGCGGAGTGGCCCAAATCGGCGATGCGATCGGCGACGCGCCGCGCGATCTTGCGGGTTTGCCCCTCGCTGGAGGCATAGGCGACGAGTGTTTTCATGCTGCGCTCCCGGTGTCTGGTTGCGCAGCAAGAAAATCAGGTGAGACGCGGCTTGGCTATGATGACGATCAAAGCGCCGGGCTCAGTCCACCCATTTGTAATTGAAGCTGACCGAGATGCGTTCGTCCTCGGCCATGTTCATCGGCACCTCGTGGCGCAGCCAGCTCTCCCAGAGCAGCACCTCGCCGGGCTCGGGGGTGATGTAGATGAAGGGTTGCAGCTCGCGCCGGGCGGTCTTGAGGCGGGTAGGGGCCGCCATCATCCGGGCGCTGCGGGGGTCTTCCAGCTTCAGCGCAGAGGCACCGTCGGGCATCGCGACATAGGTCGTGCCGGAGATTACCGAATGGGGGTGCAGGTGCGAGCTGTGGGTGCCGCCTTCGGGCAGGATGTTGATCCAGAGGTCTTCGAGCACCAGCTTGCCCTCGCCCAGATCGAATTGCAGATCCTCGGCGAAGGCCGCGACGTGCTTGTCGAGCGCCTTCACCATGTCCGCGAAGATCGGGAAGCGCCAGGGCAGGTCGGTGAGCGAAGCGTAGGAGGTATAGCCCGGATAGCCGTTCTCCTCGCACCAGTCCTGCCCGGCCTCGTCATCCTCGGCGATGGCGTAGCACGACGCCTCCAGCTCGCCCGTATCGACCTTCGGGCCGAATTCGGATAGGGCAGAGCGGTAGAGGCGGGTGACGAAGAGGGACTCGATCTGGGGCTTGGGCTCGGACATAAGGGCTCTCGCAACTGGGCGTGGATTTATCCCCCTGTTACGCCAAAGCGGGCCGAAGGCCAAACAATCCTTGCCATATTCGATTCGCTCTGATATTGGCCCCAAGTTCCTGAAATCAGGACCGACATAACCCATCAGAAAGCAGGGTCACCCGCGAGGGGCCCTCTGATGCCAAGAAAGGACCCGGGATGAACGCCCAAGAACTCAAGGCGAAGACGCCTGATGAGCTGCGTGATCAGCTCGTCTCGCTGAAGAAAGAAGCCTTCAACCTCCGCTTTCAGCAGGCCACGAACCAGCTCGAGAACACCGCGCGCATGCGCACCGTTCGTCGGGACGTTGCACGTATCAAAACCGTGCTGAACCAAAAAGCCGCTGAAGCCGCGAAGTAAGGAGAGCTTCCTATGCCCAAACGCATCCTGCAAGGTACCGTGACGTCGGACAAGAACGACCAGACCGTAACCGTTTCGGTCGAGCGCCGCTTCACGCATCCGGTTCTCAAGAAGACGATCCGGAAATCCAAGAAATACCGCGCCCATGACGCGGAAAACCAGTTCAAGACCGGTGACATTGTTCGCATCGAAGAGTGCGCACCCGTCTCGAAGACCAAGCGCTGGCGGGTTGTGGTTTCGGCGTAAGCCGGGGCCATTCGCCAGTATTCGAAACCCTGGGGCCCTTACTGCATAGGCGTCCCCAAAGGTCGGGAGTAACCCCATGATCCAGATGCAGACCAATCTGGATGTTGCTGACAACTCCGGCGCTCGCCGGGTTCAGTGCATCAAGGTCCTCGGCGGCTCGCACCGCCGTTACGCATCCGTGGGCGACATCATTGTGGTGTCGGTCAAGGAAGCGATCCCGCGCGGCCGCGTGAAGAAAGGTGACGTCCGTAAGGCCGTCGTCGTGCGCACCGCCAAAGAAGTTCGTCGCGACGATGGCACCGCCATCCGTTTCGACCGCAACGCCGCCGTCATCCTGAACAACGCGGGCGAGCCGGTCGGCACCCGTATCTTCGGGCCGGTCGTGCGTGAGCTGCGTGCGAAGAACTTCATGAAGATCATCTCGCTTGCTCCGGAGGTGCTGTAATGGCTGCTAAGCTCCGCAAAGGCGACAAGGTCGTCGTTCTCGCTGGCAAGGACAAGGGCAAGCAGGGTGAGATCACCTCTGTCGACCCGAAAGCCGGCAAAGCTGTCGTCGACGGCGTGAACGTTGCGATCCGCCACCAGCGTCAGACCCAGTCCAACCAGGGCGGTCGCCAGCCCAAGGCTATGCCGATCGACCTGTCGAACCTGGCTCTGATGGACGCAAACGGCAAAGCCACCCGCGTCGGCTTCCGCGAGGAAGACGGCAAGAAGGTGCGTTTCGCCAAGACCACGGGGGATGCGATCTGATGCTCGATCAAGCTACCTACACTCCGCGTCTTCGCGCTCTTTACCGCGACACCATCAAGGCGGCGCTGAAAGAAGAGTTCGGCTACAAGAACGACATGATGATCCCGAAGCTCGACAAGATCGTGCTGAACATGGGCGTCGGCGAAGCCGTGAAAGACACCAAGAAGGTCAAGCAGGCCGCCGAAGAGCTCTCGCTCATCGCTGGTCAGAAGGCCGTGATGACCAAGGCGAAGAAGTCGATCGCTGGCTTCCGCGTCCGGGAAGAGATGCCGCTGGGTACGAAAGTGACCCTGCGCGGTGACCGGATGTACGAATTCCTCGATCGCCTGATCAACGTTGCTATGCCGCGCGTTCGCGACTTCCGCGGCGTGAAGCCGTCCTTCGACGGTCGTGGCAACTTCGCAATGGGCCTCAAGGAGCACATCGTGTTCCCCGAGATCGACTTCGATAAGGTCGATGAGGTTCTGGGTATGGACATCATCATGGTGACCACGTCTGACGTGGATGCCGAAGCGAAGGCGCTGTTGAAGCATTTCAACATGCCCTTCAACGCCTGATCGCGGAGGAACGAAACTTATGGCTAAGAAATCCATGGTTGCGCGCGAAGCGAAGCGCCAGCGTCTTGTGAACAAGTACGCTGACAAGCGGGCCGCGCTCAAGGAAATCATCAACGACCAGGAGCGCCCGATGGAAGAGCGCTTCAAGGCGTCGCTGAAACTCGCGGAACTCCCGCGCAACTCGTCGGCGGTCCGGCTGCACAATCGTTGCCAGCTCACGGGTCGTCCCCACGCTTACTACCGTAAGCTCAAACTCTCGCGGATCATGCTGCGTGACCTGGCCTCCTACGGTCAGATCCCCGGCATGGTGAAGTCGAGCTGGTAAGGAGGGCGACATGTCTGTGAACGATCCTCTCGGCGATATGCTGACCCGCATCCGCAACGCACAACTGCGTGGCAAATCCACCGTCCGCACCCCGGCCTCCAAGCTCCGCGCTTGGGTTCTCGACGTGCTGGCTGACGAAGGCTACATCCGTGGTTACGAGCAGGCGACGTCTGCTGCAGGCCATCCGGAGCTGGAAATCAGCCTCAAGTACTACGAGGGCACCCCGGTCATCCGCGAGCTGCAGCGCGTCTCGACCCCCGGTCGCCGCGTGTACATGGCCGCGAAAGACGTTCCGTCGGTCCGTCAGGGCCTCGGCGTCTCGATCGTCTCGACCTCGAAGGGCGTGATGTCGGATGCAAACGCACGTTCCGCCAATGTTGGCGGCGAAGTGCTCTGCACCGTGTTCTAAGGAGGGCTCAATGTCTCGTATTGGTAAGAAACCGGTCGAGCTTCCCAGCGGCGTTACGGCGCAGCTGTCGGGCCAGACCATCGAAGTGAAGGGGCCGAAAGGCACCCGTTCCTTCACCGCGACCGACGATGTGAGCCTCAAGCTTGAGGATAACATCGTCACCATCACCCCGCGTGGCCTCTCGAAGCGTGCGCGCCAGCAGTGGGGCATGACCCGCTCGCAGGTCGCGAACCTCGTGCAGGGCGTGACCGAAGGCTTCAAGAAGGAGCTGGAGATTCAGGGTGTTGGTTATCGTGCGCAGATGCAGGGCAACGTCCTGAAGCTGTCGCTCGGTTATTCGCACGAAGTCAACTTCGAGGTTCCGGAGGGCGTGACTGTCACCGCTCCGAAGCAGACCGAGATCGTTGTGGAAGGTTCTGACCAGCAGCAGGTGGGCCAGGTCGCGGCAAATATCCGCGAATGGCGTGCTCCCGAGCCCTATAAGGGCAAGGGCATCCGCTACAAGGGTGAGTATATCTTCCGCAAAGAAGGTAAGAAGAAGTAAGGAACGCGAAAATGGCAAACAGCAAACGGGATCTGTTCCTCAAGCGCCGCCTGCGCGTCCGGAACAAGCTTCGCAAGATGGCCGCTGGTCGCGCCCGTCTTTCGGTGCATCGTTCGTCGAAGAACATCAGCGTTCAGCTGATCGACGACGTCAACGGTCGCACTCTGGCCGCCGCTTCCACGCTCGAGAAAGATCTCGGTGTGGTCGGCAAGAACAACGTCGAAGCGGCAGCCAAAGTTGGTGCCGCGATCGCCGAGCGTGCGAAGAAGGCCGGTGTCGAAACCTGCTACTTCGACCGCGGTGGCTTCCTGTTCCACGGGAAGATCAAGGCGCTCGCCGACGCAGCCCGCGAAGGCGGTCTGAAGTTCTAAGACTGGTGGGGGACGTTCGCGTCCCCCCGATGATCCGGGCCGCGTCCTTCGGGGCGGGGCACCTGGATTGAGACAAACGGCGTGAAACCACGCCATCACGAGAAGGAATGCCTCATGGCAGAACGTGACAACCGCCGGGGCCGCCGCGACGACCGCGACGAAAACCCGGAATTCGCCGATCGCCTCGTCGCGATCAACCGCGTGTCGAAAACCGTGAAGGGTGGTAAGCGCTTTGGCTTCGCAGCCCTCGTGGTCGTCGGCGACCAGCGTGGCCGTGTCGGCTTCGGCAAAGGCAAGGCCAAAGAGGTTCCGGAAGCGATCCGCAAAGCCACCGAGCAAGCGAAGCGCAACCTGATCCGCGTCCCGCTGCGCGATGGCCGCACGCTGCACCACGACATCGAGGGCCGTCACGGCGCTGGTAAGGTCGTGATGCGCACCGCACCGGAAGGTACCGGGATCATCGCCGGTGGTCCGATGCGTGCCGTGTTCGAGATGCTGGGCGTGAAGGACGTCGTGTCGAAATCGACCGGCACCCAGAACCCCTACAACATGATCCGTGCCACGCTGAACGGTCTGACCCGCGAAGCAAGCCCCCGTCAGGTGGCTGCGCGCCGCGGCAAGAAAGTGGCCGACATCCTCAAGAAGCCCGAGGCTGAGGCACCTGCCGAAGCCACGGAAGCGTAAGGAGAGCGATCAATGGCTACCATCGTCGTCAAGCAGATCGGTTCGCCGATCCGTCGCCCCGCCATTCAGCGTGCTACGCTGAAAGGTCTGGGTCTGGACAAGATGAACCGTACCCGTGAGCTGGAAGATACCCCGGCCGTGCGCGGTATGGTCGCGAAAATCCCGCACCTCGTCGAAATCGTCGAAGAGCGCGGCTGAGCCGACCGGTTCGTCTGAATAACGGAACGCCCCGACCGAAAGGCCGGGGCGTTTTGCATTCGTGGAGTGTGGCTCTCGGTGGGGGAGAGGCTTCCGGTCGACAGCGTGTGATACATGTCAATCAGTGCGGCGAGGAGGACCGGATCTTCTGCCGATATGAGCGGCGCTCGCGCCGGCGATGCACTAAGTGCCACGATCGCGATCACGGTGATCATCGCGCCGAAATCCTGTTCCATATCGGGAGTGAAAACACCTCGGCCACTCCGTCTCGGGACAGTCGAGCGTAATATTCGTGCGAATGGCGGAAGTTGCCGCCGATGTGACCGCGCGCCGCAGGTCCACGTAACGGCATGTCATTTCTTTAATTTTTCTTCACGAAATCCGGAACCGAATGTGACACACTGGGTTGGTTGGATATCGTTGCATCCTGAAATAGGGTGCCGCGCTTCAAGACTGAGGGACGGATCGATATGTTTGAAAAGATTATGGTTCCGATCGACCTGCGTCACGTCGAGAAGATGGACAAGACGTTGAAAGTCGCTTCGGAGATCGCTGCGAAACACGATGCAGAAGTCGTGTTTATCGGTGTTACAAGCCAAGAGCCGAGCGAATTCGGCCACAATGCCAAGGAATATGCCGCGAAGCTGGACGCCTTCGCGCAAGGCCATGCCAACGAGTTTGGGCATAAGGGGTCGTCGAAGGCGGTCATCGTGCCCGACCCGGCCGTTGATCTCGACAAGACGCTGTTGAAGACGGCCGACGAGCTCGGGGCCGATCTGGTGGTGATGGCCACGCATGTGCCCAACGCGGCCAACTATCTCTTTGCGTCGCATGGCGGCCACCTCGCCGCGCACAGCGATGCGTCGGTGTTTCTCGTACGTGGATAACGCGGACCAATATAACCAATAAGGACAGGAGGACGGCATATGGCCGAACCTGAAGAAGTTCAGGGCATCCCTGCCCCCGAAGGGGACACACAACTGATCGAGACCGATTATGAGATCGGTCAAGACAACGTCGAAGGGCATGTAGGGCCCTTCGGTTTCGACATTCACAACCCTGTTTTCATGATCTCGGCGTTGTCCATCGTGGCCTTCGTCTTCTACGCGCTGGCTCTGCCGGAGCAGGCGAGTTCGCTGTTCGGCGCGATGCGCCCGTGGCTGACCTCGACCTTCGACTGGTTCTTCATGAGCGCCGCGAATATCTTCGTCATCTTCTGCCTCGCGCTGATCGTCTCGCCCTATGGCGCAGTGCGTCTGGGCGGCACGGATGCGGAGCCGGACTTCACCTATATGGGGTGGTTCGCGATGCTCTTCGCAGCCGGTATGGGCATCGGCCTGATGTTCTTCGGCGTGCTCGAGCCGGTCTATCACATGGCGGTCTCGCAGCCTCTGGGCACGCCTTCGCCCTTCGATGCGGATGGCAATCTGATCCCGGAGAATGTCGCGCGGGCCAAGGAAATGGGCCTCGCCGCGACGATCTATCACTGGGGTCTGCACCCCTGGGCGATCTATGCGGTCGTGGCACTCGCGCTGGCGCTGTTCTCCTATAACAAGGGTCTGCCGCTGACGATCCGTTCGGCCTTCTACCCGATCTTCGGCGAGAAGGTCTGGGGTTGGACCGGCCATATCATCGACATCATCGCGGTGTTCGCGACGCTGTTCGGCCTTGCGACCTCGCTCGGCTTCGGCGCGCAGCAGGCGAATGCGGGCCTCAACCACGTCTTCGGCGTTCCGATCGACACAACGGTCCAGATCATCCTGATCACGCTGATCACCGGCGTTGCGCTGTTCTCGGTGCTGCGCGGCCTCGATGGCGGCGTGAAGCTGCTCTCGGAGATCAACATGGGGATCGCGGCGCTGCTGCTGCTCTTCGTGCTCTTCGCGGGTCCGACGCTGATGATCTTCACCGATTTCGGTCAGGGGCTTCTGGCCTATGCGAAAGACATCATCCCGCTGTCGAACCCGATCGGGCGCACGGATGACAGCTATCGCGACGGCTGGACCGCGTTCTACTGGGCGTGGTGGATTTCCTGGTCGCCCTTCGTCGGTATGTTCATCGCCCGCGTGTCGCGTGGCCGCACCGTGCGCGAGTTCATCATCTGCGTGCTGCTGATCCCGTCGCTCGTCTGCGTCCTGTGGATGGCGGTCTTCGGTGGCGTCGCGATTGACCAAGTCATCTCGGACCCGGCGGGCTCGATGGTGAAGGCGAACGTGATCGACAGCTACAACCCGCCGCTGTCGCTGTTTGCGATGCTGGACGGGCTGCCGCTGGCCTCGATCACCTCGGTCATCGCGATCATCCTGGTCATCGTGTTCTTCGTGACCTCGTCGGACTCCGGCTCGCTCGTGATCGATACGATCACGGCAGGCGGCAAGGTCGATGCGCCGGTTCCGCAGCGTGTGTTCTGGGCCACTTTCGAGGGCGCAGTCGCGATCGTGCTGTTGATCGGCGGCGGTCTGAGCGCGCTACAGGCGATGGTGATCTCCACCGGTCTGCCCTTCACGCTGGTTCTGCTGGTGATGTGTTGGGCGATCTGGAAAGGTCTGCGCAGCGAACCACGCTAAGCTGACCGATTATCGAGACAGAGGCGCGCGGGGGAAACCTCGCGCGCCTTTTCCTATGTCGCGCGGCGTCTGGAAACGCGGCGCGTCTGCGTATATGACCCGGCGCATGTCTGACGGCGCGACCCCATCCTCCGCGAGCCATATCGCGATTTCCGATCTCGGCCACGATCTTGACGGTCGTCCGGTGTTGGAGGGGATTTCGCTGGAGACCCGCGCCCGCCGCATCGGCGTGGTGGGGCGCAACGGGTCGGGAAAATCCACCCTGTCGCGGCTGATGGCGGGGCTGATCGCGCCGAGCCGGGGCAGTCTGCGGATCAACGGGCACGATCTGGCCGCCGACCGGAAGGCCGCGCTGCACGAGGTCGGCATCCTGTTCCAGAACCCCGATCATCAGATCATCTTCCCGACCGTGATCGAGGAGATTTCCTTCGGGCTGCGTCAGCAGGGGATGAAGAAGGCCGAGGCCGAAGCTGCGGCCGATCGTACCTTGGAACAGTTCGGCAAAGCGGCGTGGCGCGATGCCTATGTGACGACGCTCAGCCAGGGCCAGAAGCAGCTTCTGTGCCTGATGGCGGTGAGCGCGATGGCGCCGAACCTGCTGATCCTCGACGAGCCCTTCTCGGGCCTCGACATCCCGACCAAGGCGCAGCTGGGCCGGGCGCTGACGCTCTATCGCGGGACGCTGGTGCAGGTGACGCACGATCCGCGCGAGCTGGAACATTACGACGAAATCCTCTGGCTCGACCAAGGACGGTTGCGGATGCATGGCGCGGCGCGCGAGGTGCTGCCTGCCTACGTCGAAGAGATGACCCGCGCGGGAGAGGCCGATGATATCGCTCAGCTCTCCCGTTAAGACAGCCGCCCATGACTGGCCTGCGGGCCTGAAGCTCGCAGCGCTCTGCGTGGCGACCGTGGGCCTGTTCTATATCGAAAACCCGCTGATCCTTGCGGGCGTCGTGACCGCGATCGCGATCGCCTATGCCTTGCCGGGCCGCGCCTTCCTGCGCGCGGGGCTGGCGGCGCTGAAACTGCTCTGGCCCTTCATCGTGATCGTCGCGATCTGGCAGGTGGTGATCGGCGAGCTGGTGCAGGGCGCGGTGATCGTGATGCGGATGATCTCTGCCGTGGCGCTGGCGAACCTCGTGTCGATGACGACGCGGCTGAGTGATATGATCGCGGTCGTGCGCTGGCTGACGACACCGTTGCGCCGCTTCGGGCTGTCTACCGCCGCGCTGGAGATCGCAATCGCGCTGGTGATCCGCATGGTGCCGGTGCTGACCAACAAAGGGGGGCGCCTCACCGAGAGCTGGCGCGCCCGCGCCACCCGGCGGCCAAGCTGGCGGCTGGTGCTGCCCTTTACACTTCTTGCGCTTGACGATGCCGACCATGTCGGCGATGCGCTTCGGGCCCGAGGAGGGCTCACATCCGAGAGGGAGACTTGAGATGGAAAAGAATGTCGCGCTGATCGCGCTGTTTGCGGCCCTGATTGCAGTGCTCGCGCTGATCCCGAAAATCACGCTGGGCTTCGGGGTGCCGATCACGGCGCAGAGCCTTGGCATCATGCTGGCCGGGGCGGTGCTGGGCTCGAAGCGCGGTGCGCTCGCGGTTCTGCTGTTCCTGCTGCTGGTGGCCGTGGGGCTGCCGCTGCTCGCAGGCGGTCGCGGCGGGCTTGGCGTCTTCTTCGGCCCGACGGGCGGCTTCCTGTTCAGCTGGCCGCTGGCGGCGTGGCTGACCGGCTTCATCGTCGAGAAGTGGCGCTCGGTGCCGCTGGGTGCCTCGGTCTTCGTGGGGGCGATCCTTGGCGGGATCGTGCTGTCCTACGCGATGGGGGTCGTCGGGCTGTCGCTCGCGCTTGGCAAGAGCCTGATCGAGAGCACCTCGCTGATGCTGGTCTTCATTCCGGGCGATCTGATCAAGGCGGCGGTCGTCGCGGCGCTGACCGTGTCGCTGGCGCGTGCACGCCCCTCCAGCGTTCTGTCGCGCAACTGAGGGACGCAGCGTGGCGCTGCTGCTGATCCATACGGGCGGCACGATCGGCATGGTCGCCTCGGATGCGGGCTTCGTGCCGCAGCAGGGTGTGGTCGAGGCGTTCCTCGCCACCTTGCCCGAGGGGCGCGCGGTCGAGACCCTGCGCCTCGATCCGCTGATCGACAGCGCCAATGCCACGCCCGCCGACTGGGACCGGATCGCCGAGACCATCGCCGCGCATCACGACCGCTGCGACGGCGTGATCGTGACCCACGGCACCGATACGCTGGCCTATACGGCGGGGGCTTTGTGCTTCGCGCTCGAAGGGCTGGGCAAGCCGGTGATCGTGACCGGCTCGATGCTGCCGCTGTCGGTCGAGGGCAATGACGGCGCGCGCAATCTGCGTGATGCGATCGCGGCGGCGGGGCAGGCGGAGCCCGGCGTCTGGGTGCAATTCGCCGGACGCCTGCTGCACGGCGCGCGGGTCCGCAAAAGCCATTCGCGCGCCTTCGACGCCTTCGCCGCCGATCCCTCCGACATCCCGCCCCGCCAGCCGGGAGAGCGCCTGACGCGCCACCCGATCCGGCCCGCCCGGATTGCCGTTCTGGCTGTCGCGCCGGGGGCGGAGGAGAGCCTTCTCGAGCATGCGGCCAAGACCTGCGACGGTCTGGTGCTGCGCTGCTACGGCTCGGGCACCGCGCCCGACACGCCCGGCGTGCGGGCAGCGCTCGTCACTGCGCAAGAACGCGCGATCCCCGTCATCGCGGTCAGCCAATGCCCCGAGGGCGGCATGGCGCTTGGCACCTATGCGGCGGGGGCGGTGCTGCGCGATCACGGCGTGATCGACGGGCGCGACATGACGCCGGAGGCGGCCTATACCAAGCTTTCCCATGTCCTCTCGCTCGACGACCCGCAGGCGCGGGCTGCACGCCTTTCCCGCGCGCTTTGCGGAGAATACACGCCCTGATCTGAGGGGCTCACGCCGGTTTTTCGGAACGCCTTCGCCCGCCTTTCCGTTAGGAGAGCGAACCCCGAAAAGGAGCCCCTCCCATGGCCGACGGCAATAACAAACCGAAATCCTCCAATTCGAAATTGCCTAGCCAAAAGCGGGCGCGCAAGGCGACCGGGGTTGCGCCCGTCGAACAGCTCCAGAGCCGCGTCGAGGCCTATCGCGAGCTTGCCGGGGCCTATGTGAAATACCCCTGCGTGATGCGGCCGGGCGATCTGACGGGGCTCGCGCGTCGCCTGCATGTGCGCTCGACGATCATCGAGGACCACGCGGTGCGTATCGACGAGAAGGCCGAGGGCGCGGGCGAGAAGTTCGAGGAACTGGCGGATTCGCTGTTTTCCTTCTTCCGCGGCACCTCGCTTCTGTTTCACCGCGACATGCTGGGCGAGGATGAGCGGATGCCGACGGTGCTGGCGCTCGGGGACGTTCATCCGGAGAATTTCGGGATCATGCCCAATGCCGATAACGTGCCGATCTTCGGCGTGAACGATTTCGATGACGTGCTCTACGGGCCTTTCACCTGGGACCTGAAGCGCGGGATCACGGGCTTCCTGATCGCGGCCAAGGAAGAGGGCGATCAGAAGAAAAAGCACCGCGAGAAGATCGTGCGAAAATTCGTCGAGGGTTATCGCGACGGTATGGAGTTCTATGCCCGCCACGACAAGGAGGCGAGCCAGCAGATGCGCCCCGATAACAGCCCGAAGGTGATCCGGCGGATGTTCAAGAAGGCGCGCAAGAGCCGGAAGAAATGGCTCTGGGATCGCTATCTCAACGAGACCGGGCGGGGCTTCCGGGCGAATGACGAGCTGACGCCGATCTCCAGCCGGATCTCGGAGTTTCAGGCATACATCAATGACGTGGCCAAGCAGAACGGGATCGATCCGGGCGGTCGCGCGGGTGAGCTTAAGGTGAAGGATGTCTGCATCCGCCACGGGCAGGGCACCGCCTCGCTGGGGCTGCCGCGCTACTATTGCCTGATCGAAGGTCCGAGCAAGGATGCCAGCGACGATCTGATCATCGAGTTCAAGCGCGCCCGCCAATCCGCGCTGGAAGGCCTCGTGCCCGAGAATGATTTCGTCGCCGGCGATAAGGGCGACCGGATCGCGCATGGCCAGCGGGTCCATCTGGCGCAGGGCGACGTGTTCTACGGCAGCGTGGAGATCGACGAGATGAGCTTCATGTCGCGCGAGCGCGCGCCCTTCCGCGACGATATCGACCTCGACGATCTGTCGAAGGGCAGCTGGCGTGACTATGCCCATGCCTGCGGTCAGGCGCTGGCGCAGGCCCATGCGCGCTCCGACGATGCGGGCGAGCTGGATTACCGGATCGAACCGCGCATCATCGAGGCGATGCAGCCTTTCGACCTGTTCGTTGACGACTTGCTGTGTTTCGGGCGCGAGGCGGTCAAGCGGCTCAAGCGCGATCACAAGTTCTTCAAGATGGATTTGAAGCGCGGCGCCTTCGACATGACGCAGAAACACTACCGCTAGGGGCTCGGGCTGGCCCCGCGCCGGGCCACCTCAACAAGAAGTTACCGCTCTCCGAGCCTGTTCTGGCCAACGATATGACTGCAGCAGGCGACGCCACTCGACGGTGCACGCTATGCAAACTACGTGGTTCGGTATCCCCGCGCGATCACCCCGCGCGAGGTCATGCTGGGGGAGGTCGCACATCATGCATCCTGACGAGATCGCGAGTGCTGGAGAGGCGTTGGCCGCGGCGCATGCCGGGGAGACGCTCGATGGGCTGACGGCGTTGCCGAGATTTCCGGCGGAGGCCTACGCGGTGCAGGCCGAGAGTCTGCGCCACCTCGGCCCTGTGGGCGGCTGGAAACACGCGCTTCTGGGAGGCCGCGACCTGTCCTGCGCGCCGGTATTGGCGGCCGCAATCCATCCTTCGGGCGCAAGCCTCGCCTTAGCGCCCGATGCGCGGATTGAACTGGAAATCGCCGTACGACTGCGCGCCGATATCGCGCCCGAGGCCAAGCCGGTAGAGATTTTCGAGGCGATCGGCGGCCTGCATATCGCTTTCGAGCTGCTGCAATCGCGCTTCACCGCGCGCGAGACCCAGCCGCCGATTGCCCAGATGGCGGACCGGTTTTCGAACCAGGCAATCATTCTTGGCGACGAGATCCCCGATTGGCGCGCGCGCGACCTGTCGCGCTTGCCGCTTTCGATCGGCGTGCCCGAAGACCCGTCCGCGATGGCTGCAGGCATGTCGTTCTCCGAGATCGTGAGCTTCCTCAGCTTCCTTGCCGAACGCGCCTCGGTGATCGGCCCGGGGCTGCGGGCGGATCACTACGTGGTCACAGGAGCCCGCATCGGTCCGAAACCGCTAGCTGCGGACACGCAGGTGCAGGGGGTGCTCGATGGCTACCAAGTCTCGCTGACGACCTACAAGCACTGAAGGCGCAAGCTGGAGGTTCACGAACGGCTTCACCAGCGCCCAACGCAGATCCGGCCTGACCGAGCCGGGCCGATCCACATCATCGCGCCTTCGCCATCACCCGCCCATGCCGGTCGCGGCACTCTCGAGCGCGTCGATCAATGCCGACAGCTCGCGCCCCGGCTGGGTGGTGCCGCGCAGGGTGATCCCGACCGGTCCGCCCAGCGGCGCATGGCGCAGGGGCAGCACCGCCAGCGACCCGGACTCGATCTCGTCGCGGACCACGCCTTCGGAGATGAACCAGACCGTATCGGTGCCCTGAACGATCGCGCGGCCGAATTCATGCGAGACGTTCTCGTATTCGGGGCCGGGGTCGCTGAGCCCGACTGAATGCAGCCACGCGTGCACCTGTCCGGCAATCATCGCCCCTTTGGGCGGCAGCATCAGCGGGTGGCGGGCCAGGTCGCCCACCGACCAGTCGGACCGCAGCAGCGAATGGCCGGGGCGCACCACCGGCAGGACCCGCTCCCAGAACAACTGGCGAAAGACCAGTCCCTCGATATTGCCCTCGGGCGGCATGCGCCCGACCACGAGGTCGAGGCTGCGTTCGCGCAGTTGCGACAGCAGCAGCCAGTTCGGCCCGGTGGCGACACGCAGGAGGCAGTCGGGATGGGCCTCTTTGAAGGCCATGACGGCGCGCGGCGCCAGCGCCCCCGCAGCGGTGGGAAGCAAGCCAAGCGCGAGTTTCGGGCGCGGGGCGGGCGGAGACACGACGAGCCGCTGCGCCTCTTCCAGATCGGCAAGCGCCGCGCCCGCGCGGGTGGCGAAAATCTTGCCTGCGGGGGTCAGAACCAGCCGCCGCCCCGTGCGATCGAACAAGGCGGCGCCAAGCAGCTCCTCAAGCTCGCGGATCGTCTTGGAGGCGGCGGGCTGGCTGACATGCAGCGCCTCGGCCGCTGCCGAAAGCGACCCGCGCCGGGCGGTCTCGAGAAACACGCGCAGATGGCGCAGCCGGAGAAGGGGGTCGAGCAATTCATAACCCTGAAGTTAAGTTAGACGACGAATAATATAATTTCTACGCGCTGCCCGCCAGCGTATACCTGAGGCAGGAGGATCCATGCAGGTAACCATGCCCCCATCCGGTTGCAGTTTGCAGTCTCGAAACGCGGCGCTGTGCGATGGCCGGGCCGTGTTCATTGCGCAGTCGCGCATCCGAGCTGGCGCGTTTGCTGCCTGTGTCGAGAGGATCCTCTGAATGAAAGACCGTCTCGATAAAGGCATGGAGCTGCGCCGCGCCGTTCTCGGACATGCGCATGTGAACCGCGCCGCAGCCGCGCGCAGGCCGGTCGACGAGCCGTTTCAGGAGCTCGTTAACGTCTCGGCCTCGGACCGGATCGACCAGCGCGCGCGCTCGATGCTGACCTTGGCGCGGTTCGCCGCGACCGGTAACTTCGACGCAATCCCGATCGATGTCCGGGCCAGCGCGCGCCAACCACGCTTTGAAACTTGCCAAACAGACCTATGCGGAAATGGAGGAGACCGCCGATGAATGACCTAGGCCCCCTGATCCCGCGCAACCGCGCGATCCACCCGACCCCCTATGATCCGGCCTACAAGACGAGCGTGTCGCGCTCGCCCAACCTGCCGCTGCTGTCGATGGAGAGCAGCCCCTCCGAAGAGACCGGGCCGACCTTCGGGCACAACCGCTTCGGCGCGCTCGACAACAACCTGATCCTGAACTGGACCAAGGGGGCGGCGCCTGCGGTGGGGGAGCGGATCATGATGCATGGCCGTGTCCTCGACGAGAATGCGCGTCCGGTGCCCAACACGCTGATCGAGATCTGGCAGGCCAATGCGGGCGGGCGCTACCGGCACAAAAAGGACAGCTATTTCGCGCCGCTCGATCCGAATTTCGGCGGCTGCGGGCGCACGATGACCGACGAGAACGGCTATTACCAGTTCCTCACGATCCGCCCCGGCGCCTACCCGTGGCCGAACCGCGGCAATGACTGGCGTCCGATGCATATCCACATTTCGGTCTATGGTCACAGCTTCGGCCAGCGGCTGATCACCCAGATGTATTTCGAAGGCGATCCGCTTATCGACCATTGCCCGATCGCGGCGACGATCAAGTCGCGATCGCAGCTCGACCGGCTGGTCGCGCCGCTCGATCTGGCGCATTCGCGCCCGCTCGATTTCCTCGCCTACAAGTTCGACATCGTGCTGCGCGGCCGCCGCCAGACCATGTTCGAAAACAAGCTGGAGGGCATGTGAGATGGTCCAGAAACTCGAAACGCTTCAAGAAACCCCGTCCCAGACCGCAGGGCCTTACGTCCATATCGGGCTGATGCCGACCTATGCGGGCAATGCGGGCGCCTACGATCAAGAGATCGGCGAAAGCCCGATCGGCGAGGGCGTGCAGGGCGAAGTCATCGAAATCGTAGGCTCGGTCTATGATGGCACCGGCTGGGCGTTGCGCGACGCGATGATCGAAAGCTGGCAACCCGACGCAGAGGGCCGCTTTCCCGGTCAGGAAGGCGCCGATCCGGCGGTCCTGGGTCTGTGCCGGTTCGCGGCGGATGCCGAGAGTGGCGAATTCACTCTGCGCACGGTCAAGCCCGGCGCGGTCAAGGGGCGCGGCGGCAAGGTGAGCGCGCCGCATATTTCGCTCTGGATCGTGGCGCGCGGGATCAATATCGGCCTCAACACCCGGATCTATTTCGAGGATGAGGACAACTCCGCAGATCCGCTTCTGGCCCGGATCGAGCAGCGCCCGCGAGTCGAGACCCTGATCGCGAAGAAG
The DNA here is from genome assembly GCF_058105145.1 of Thioclava sp. ISO4. Taxonomy (NCBI): domain Bacteria; kingdom Pseudomonadati; phylum Pseudomonadota; class Alphaproteobacteria; order Rhodobacterales; family Paracoccaceae; genus Thioclava; species Thioclava sp. ISO4. Next base: position 123,302 of record NZ_CM176571.1, on the reverse strand, counting down.
GAAGGTCCGGGGCGTTACCGCTTCGACATCCGGCTTCAGGGTGAGGGCGAGACGGTGTTCCTCGACCTCTGATCGGGGATCAGGTTGAGCAGGCGGGGGCAGCAGGCGCGGCCCCCGCCTCACTATTTCGCGCCTTCGGGAACGGTGAAGCATGGGCCGCAGTGTCTTCGGTCGTCCGTGCCTGCGCGGGGTGTCCGCCGATGTGCAGACTCCCGCGATCTGAAGGCCCGAGGTGCAGCTTTCCCGGATGCGGGTCTTGGTGCCAGCGATCAGGCCGTCAAGCGACCGACCTGAAATCAACGGATCCTGAGCCTGGGAAGATGTGCTTCCGCCTGTTTCCCAATGAAACCTGTGGCCTGACGCGGCCAGGATCACTGGTGACTTGTCGGAGATGCAGTAGTGGAGGCGAGTACCGGAATCGAACCGGCGTACACGGATTTGTGATCCGCGCTTTCCCGCTGATTTCATTGAATTTACTTGTAAACTAAGTGAGTTTGGCTTGCTGTAATATCAGTGACTTAAAGGGCGAGTTGTAAACCGCCCGGGCTTGTAGCGAAAATTGGGTCGGTATCGGCTATATTCGGTGAATCTCGCCCGGAAAAACTGTCTAGCATCGAGGCGGAGATCGGCGGCTGGCACCAGACAGCGGCTTCAGGCGACAAGTTTCCGCTCGAGTTGGACATCCCTCTGGGGCGACAATTCGACGTTGCTTCCCCGACTAGGCTCAGGACGCATAGCCAATAGATGACCGTAGCGGCGAAAGCTATTGCGGAGGCCAATGAGGTCGCACAGGCAATCGCGCTGTTGCTCTCCGACGAGGCCGGTTTGCTCACCGGTGCTGTGCTGCCGGTCGATGGTGGTTTCCTGTCCGCCTGACCTCACCCAGGAAGCTATCTCACGAAACCTGCGGCCCATGCTGCTCTAACTCAGCCCTTAACCAGTCCCTCCTTGCGCCACGCGTCGAAGATCTCAAGCGCGGCTGCGGGGAAGTCGGGGTCGTTGATATGGGCCTTCACCTCGTGCAATGCGACATTGTCGGGCGCGCAGGCGCGGATTTCGTCGAAAAAGCCCGATAGCCCCTCGGGGTCGTGCAGATCGTGGCCGGGACGGTCCAGTTCGTGCACCCCGCCCAAGGGCAGCAGCAGCGCGGTCGGTCCCTTTGCCCCAGCCAATTTCTCGCAATGCGCACGCGCCACGGCCCGGCGCTCCGCATGATCGAGCACGACTGAGGTGAGCAGCCGGTTATGCGCGTGACTCGGATGATCTTTCCATTTGTCGGGCAGGGGCTGCCAGCCGACCATGTCGACCAGATCGTGACAGGCAGGGGCGACGATCTGCGGCGTGCCCGAGGCGCCTGCATTCGTCATCCGGTCGGCACCCGCGCTGATGGACGAGCCATGCAGGTGGTTGCCGATTTCCTGCGTGGCAAAGTCGAAGACGCAGGCAAAGGCCCCCTGTGCCGCGAGGCTCTCGAAGGCGCGCCCGCCCATGCCCGTGGCGTGAAATACCGCGACCTCGTAGCCGCGCGCTTCCAGTTCGGGCTTCAGCGTCACCATGTATTTCAGGAAGGATTTCCCGAAGGACGTCATCCCGATCAGCGGTTTCGAATGATCGGGCCGTTCTACCGCGCGGGCCGCGCCCAGAACCGCGCCCGCCGCCTGACTAAGCGAGGCTTTGCAGATCGAGTTCAGCCCGTAAAGCCCGCCCGCCCAGAGGATCATCTGCACATCCGCCGCGATCCGTTCGGGCGGCAGAAGCGGCGAGAAAGAGACCGTCGAGACGATATATTTCGGCACCCCGATCGGCAGCGCCGCACATAGGTCGAGCGCCAGATCGGTGCCCATCGTTCCGCCCAGCACGACCATCCCGTCGAACAGGCCCTCGGCGTGGAGTTGCGCGACCAGCGTCGCGCCCCCGCGCGCCATGATCTGCATCGCCTGGTTTTCGTCGCCGCTCGCAATCGCAGCCTCTATAGAAGAGCCGCCCGCTTCGGCCACCTGATGCTTGCTGTAGTCGACCGGGGTCGAGGGGTCGCCGAGAACCGAGACGTCCATGCGCAGGACACGCCCGCCCTGTGCTTCGATCACCTCGCGCAGATAGGTCAGTTCATCGTCCTTGGTGTCGTAAGTGCCGACAACGAGAATGGTGCGATCAGTCATGCGCGCCCCCTTAAAGTTTGATCCAAGCGGTTTTCAGATCGAGATATTTATCGAACGCATGCAGTGACTTGTCATGCCCGTTGCCCGACTGCTTGACCCCGCCCAGGGGCACGGTCAGGTCGGATCCGCCATAGGTGTTCACATGCACGACGCCCGCGTGGATGCCCCGGATCATCCGGTGCGCGCGGCTCAGATCTGCGGTCCAGACGGCCGCAGCCAGCCCGTAATCGGTGCCGTTGGCGATGCGCAGGGCCTCTTCTTCGGTGTCGAACGGGATCACTGCCAGAACCGGGCCGAAGACTTCGCGCTGTGCGATCGGATCGTCGGGGGCGACCCCGGTGATGATCGTGGGCTCCATGAAGAACCCGCCTGTCTCTTCACGGATGCGTTTGCCGCCGAAGACCTGTCGGCCCGCGGCTTCGGCCTCGCTGACGAAGCGGAGGTTCTGCTCCAGCTGACGGGCGGAGTTCACCGCACCGGCCTGCGTCGCGGGGTCGAGCGGATCGCCCACCTGCATCGTCTCGGTGAAGGCGCGCAGCTTCTCGACGAAGGCGTCGTGGATCGAGCGCTCGACCAGCAGCCGAGACCCCGCGATGCAGACTTGGCCGGAATTGCGGAAGATGCCGTTGGCCGCGACCTTCACCGCCGTGTCCAGATCGGGCGCATCGGCAAAGACGATGTTGGGCGATTTGCCACCCAGTTCCAGATAGACGCGTTTGAGGTTCGATTTCGCGGCGTTCTCCAGCAGACGCCGCCCGACCGGACCCGAGCCAGTGAACACGATCACGTCGATCTGCATCGACAGAGCCATCGCTTCGCCGACCACCGCGCCTTCGCCCAGCACGACGTTGAACACGCCCGGCGGCATCCCGGCCTCGAGCGCCAGATCGGCGATACGGCGCAGCGTGAGCGACGCGGTCTCGGCCGGTTTCAGAACGACGGTATTTCCCGCCGCCAGCGCCGGGCCCAGCTTCCATGCGCCGATCATCAGTGGGAAGTTCCATGGTACGATCGCGCCGACCACGCCCACCGGTTCGCGATGCACCAGCCCCAACGCATCGGGCGCGGTGGGGGCGATCTCGCCATAGATCTTGTCGATGGCCTCGGCATAGTAGCGGATCGTTGCGGCGGCGGAGAACGGCTCGGCCTTCAGTGCCATGCCGATCTCGGTGCCGTTGTCGCGCACGCCGAGAACGGCAAGCTCCAGCGCGTTGGTCTCGATCAACGCGGCCCATTTCATGAGCACTGCCTTGCGTGCAGCCGGGGCCAGCCCCGACCAGCGCCCGTCATCGAAGGCCGCGCGCGCGCTGGCGATGGCGGCTTCGGCATCGGTGGTGGTGCCGCGCGCCAGCGTGGTGATCTCGCGCCCGTCGAGCGGTGAGATCACCGGCAATGTGCCACCGTCCGAGGCGGGCTGTGCCGCGCCCTCGATCAGATGCAGGGCAGGGGGGATGTCGGCGCTACGCAGCGCCGCGATCTTGTCAGTATCGAGCATTGCTTACCTCGTGAAACTGTCATGCATGTCGTGATCGTGCGCGCTCTCTGGCTCGCGGTTCTGGCGCTCGCGGTAAAGGCTCGCGAAATGGGCGATCAGAAGTCCGCCGATGGCCAATCCGAGGATTGCCGCGATCGGACGGTCGAAGAAGTCGATCGGCACGTGCACGCGCGCCATCGACGACCGCAACTTGGTTTCCATGATGCCGCCCAGAACCATGCCCAGAACGATCGGGACGATCGGCAGGTTTTGCCGTTTCAGGATCAGTCCGAGGACACCGAACGCGGCAGCAATCGCGCAGTCCACAATCGAGTTGCGCAGTGAATAGACGCCGACGAAGCTGAGCACGAGGATCATCATGCCAAGGAAACGCGTCGGGATCTGGATGATCTTGAGCAGCCAGTTCGACGAGACGAGCATGAACAACACCACGATGATGTTGAGCAAGATCATCGCGATATAGAGCGCGTAGACGAAATCGAGCTTGTTCTGGAACAGCTGCGGGCCGGGGATTACGTTGTGGACGTAGAAGACCGACAGCATCATCGCGGTGAGCGCCTCGCCCGGGATGCCGAGCGCCAGCAGCGGGATCATCGCGGCGGCAGGCACCGCGTTGTTGGCGGCCTCCGAGGCGATCAGGCCTTCGGGACTGCCTTTGCCGAATTCCTCGGGCGTCTTCGAGGTTTTCTGTGCGTAGGTGTAGGACAGAAATTGCGCGGTGAACTCGCCGACGCCGGGGATCATTCCCATCATCACGCCGCAGCTGGCGGCAAAGCCCGCCACCCTTTTGTGGCGTAGGACACCCATCATCGCTCGCCCCATCGAGCCTTCGATGCGCTGCGCATGCGGTGCCGATTCCGGCTCGATCAGCAGGAGGAACGCTTGGCTCAGCGCGAAGAGCCCCAGAACCACCACGATCAGATCAAAGCCCGAATTCAGGAAATCGAAACCAAAGGTGAAGCGCATCGTGTATTTGACGGGCTCCAGCCCGACGGTCTGCAGAAAGATTCCGAAGGCCGCCAGCATCCCGGCCGCAAAGGTCTGGCCGCGATGGGCGAGGATCACCAGGACGATACCCAGCAGCGCGGCCAGGAAAATCTCGCGCGAGCCGAACATCGGCGCGATTTTCGCCAGCACGGGCGACAGCAGGATCAGAGCGATGATCGAGGCGACGCCGCCGAAGAACGAGGCTCCATAGGCGAGGCCAAGCGCGCGCAACGCCTCGCCCTTCTTCGTCATCGGGTGACCGTCATAGGTGGTCAGCGCGTTGACCGCCGTGCCGGGCGTGTTGATCAGGATCGCGGGCAGCGATCCGCCGAACATTGACGACCCGTAGATGCCCAGAAGCATGGTCAAGCCGACCAGCGGCGGCATCGCAAAGGTCGCGGGCAGCAGGATGGCGATTGCGACGGCCGGGCCGACGCCGGGGATCGCACCGATGATCACCCCGCCAATCGAACCGATCAAGAGAGCGACCATAACGTCGAGGCGCATCAGCATCTCTGCGCCGGAAAGCAGCATGTCCATGAGGGACGCTCCTTAGAAGTAGGTCATTAGAATTGCGCGGAAGGGCGCAGGGGCGGCCTCGTAAATCAGTCCGGCGGGGATTTTGACTTGCAGGAAGCTATTGAAAAGCACCACGACGACGACCGAAAACAGGACGGAGATCAGCATCCAGCGCCAGCCGCGGTATCCCAGACGCAGCGTCATCGCGCAGCTGAACAGGATCGTGGCGGGCAGGTATCCGATGAGCGGGACCAGTGCGACATAGGCCATGAACCACACCGCATATTCGAGCGAGCGTAGCCACTGCATGACTTCGCGCCATCGGCCGGGAATGCGCTCCGAGACGAACGAGCCGAGAAGGTGAAACATGCTGAATACAACCATCGCGATGATCGAGATCATCGGCCAGAAGGCGGGTTGCGCGTAGGTCTTCGTGCGCTTGACCCATTCGGTCTGCCACGGCAGGGCGATCAACAAGCCGATGGAGAGCGCGAAGAACAGCACGGCGAAGGCCATGTCACCGGGACGGCGATAGCGCTTGAACAAATCCTCCAGGTTCTTGGTGCGGATCGCCCGGGCAAAGCGGGCGCCCGCGCGCGGAGGGGTCTCGCGCGCGGGGCCTGGAGAGGATGGCTCATTCGCCATTGATGAGACCGTCGATCGTGCCGAGGGTTTCACTGTCATGCGCGATGCGCTGGGTCGCGGTCGCGGCATCTTGCCAGTAGATCAGCGCGCCCGTCTGATCGGCCAGCTCCTTGGCCTTGTCCGAGCTCATGACCTTTTCGGCGACGGCTGCGATCTTTTCGCGCACATCGTCGGGGGTGCCTTTCTTGACGAAGAGGCCATTCCACAGCGCCAGGTCGAGATCCGGTTCCAACTCGCCGACCGTCGGCGTGTCGGGCGTCAGTGGAATACGCTTCTCCCCGATCGATGCCATCACGTTGATATCGTCGAGGCAGGGGAGGATCAGTTGCAGGGTGGTGTTGATCACATCCGCATCGCCCGAGGCCAGCGTGTTGCAGTCGAGCGCGTCGAACGCCGCTTCGGATCCGAAATCGAAGCCCTTTTTCTTCGCGAGTGCGAAGGTCACCTGCGTCGGGATCAGGAAGGAGCCGAAGTGGCCGAGTGCGACGTCGTGGTCCTTGGCATAGCTGGCCAGCTCGTCGATCGTTGCATAGGGCGCGTCCTTCGAGGCGGCGATGACGAACGGGTAGGTCAGGAAAATGCCCACCGGCTCGAAAGGATCGGGGCTGAGTGCGGGGATGCCAACTGAGGGGCCGACCACGGGCACGTCAATCACGAACGAGCCGACCGTGTAGCCATCGGCGGGAGCCTGCGCGACTTCGGCCGCGCCGGGGAAGGGGCCGCCGCCGCCGCCGGGCTTGTTCACCACCGCAGCGGGAACGCCATAGGTCTTCTGGAACTCGTCCGCGATCATCCGGGTCAGCACGTCTTCCAGATCGCCCGGCGGGAACGGGACGACGAATTCGACGGGTTTCTCGGGGTATTCGGCCTGCGCGGGCAGGCCCGCGGCAAGCGGGAGGCCGAGGGCGAGCGCCCCTGCCAGCAGCTTGAAGGTCGAAGTCATGAAGCTCTCCTGTTGAGTGGTTTATTAATTGAACCGTTGGTATCAAATATTCTTGCATCGGGTTTTCTTTTCTGTCAACGTTTCAGTTGAAACGAACAGAAATTTTACGAGAGGCTGCCAAAGGGCGCGATGGGAACGATCACAAAGGCATTGGAATTGCTGGATTATATTTCCACTCAGCGCCCCGAGATCGGGCTCAGCGAATATGTTCGCCTCACGCAGCGCGATAAGGCTACGGTGCACCGTCATCTCGTCGAATTGGCCGAATGCGGCTTTCTCGAACAGAACCCGGAGACCCGTGGCTATCGGCTGGGCCCCGCGATTCTGCGTCTCTATGGTGTGCGCGAGGCGAATATGCCGCTGCGCTCGGTGTTGCGTCCCTTTATCGAAGAGATGGCGCAGGAGGTTGGCGAGCTGGTCCATGTCTCTCTGTTGCAAGGCCAGCAGCTATCGCCGGTCGTGCATCATGATCCGCGCCTGCACGGGACGCAGGTCGCTTTCGACGAGTCGCAGCTTCTGCCTCTGCACGCGACAGCCTCGGGCTTGGTGATGCTTTGCTTCGGCGGAGACGATCTGCGGACGCGGGTTCTGGATGCGCCGCTGGAGAGCTTCACCGCCCAGACCGTCGTCGATCCCGATAGCCTGCGCGAAAAGCTGGCGGAATGCCGTGCCAATGGCAGTGTGTGGGTGGAGAAGGGCTTCGACGACGAGGTTTCCTCCCTTGCTGGTCCGATCTTCGGGCTCGGCGGTGCGGTGATCGGCGCGGTTTCGATCGCGGTTCCTTCGTCGCGCGCGGGATCCGAGAAGCACGCAGCCATGGTGGAGGCTCTGCGAAAATGGGTGCCCCGCCTGTCCGAGCTCATGGGCGGTTCGCTTCCTGCGGATTATCAACAACGCGAGGTGACGCATGGCTGAGCGCGCGCTCGTGCTCGACTTCGGTGGCGTGATCTCACGCACGTTGTTCGAAACGCATGATCTGACCGAGGCTGCGTTGGGTCTTGCGTCGGGAAGCTTGACCTGGCGCGGTCCGTTCGAGCCTCAGACCGATCCGCTCTGGCGCGCGATGCAGGCGGATGAAATCTCGGAGCGCGACTATTGGCGCCAGCGCACGCAGGAAGTGGCGGCTCTGGTCGGACGCGACTGGAGCGAGATGTCCGATTTCGTGCGCGCGGCGCGCGGGGCGAGCCCTGCCGATGTGATCCGCCCGGAATTCCTCGCAGCGATCGACAGGGCCGAGGCTGCAGGGTGCCGCCTCGCGATCCTGTCCAACGAGCTCGATCTGTTCTACGGCGCGGATTTCCGCGAGAAGCTGCCCTTCCTGCGCCGGTTCGATGCTGTGATCGACGCGACCTATACCAAGATTCTGAAACCCGATCCGCGCGCCTATCATGGTGTGCTCGAGGCGCTCGAGCTTCCGGCCGAAGCCTGCGTTTTCGTCGATGACCAGCTGCGCAACATTCGCGGCGCCGAGGCCGTCGGCATGATCCCCGTTCACTTCGATGTGCAATCTCCCGCTCAGGGCTACGCCAACGCGCTGCGCCTGCTGGGCCTATGATGAGGACCGACATGAAAGACGAGAATTTCCTGAAAGAGCGCAACGCCCGTTCGATCTGGCACCCGATGGCTCACCCTGCGGACAGCCAGAAGAATCTGCCCGAGATCATTGTGGCAGGCGACGGTGTGACGATCACCGATGTCGATGGCCACAAGACGGTCGACGGTGTGGGCGGGCTTTGGAACGTCAATCTCGGGTTCTCGTGCCAACCGGTGAAGGACGCCATTGCCGCACAGCTCGACCGTCTGCCCTATTACTCGATCTTTCGCGGCACCACGAACGACGCGGTGATCGAACTGGGGGAGATGCTGGCCGAGTTCTTCGCCCCCGACGGGCTGGAGCGCGCCTTCTACACCTCGGGCGGTTCGGATTCGGTCGAGATCGCGCTGCGTCTGGCGCGGCAATATCACAAGCTGCGCGGCGAGGCGGGCCGGGTGAAATACCTCTCGCTCAAGAAGGGCTATCACGGCACCCATACGCTGGGGGCGAGCGTCAACGGCAACTCCAATTTTCGCACTCAGTACGAACCGCTGATGCCGGGCTGCTACCACATCCCGGCGCCCTATACCTACCGCAACCCCTTCAACGAAACCGATCCCGAGAAGCTGGCGCAGCTCTGCCTCGCTGCGCTGGAAGACGAGATCAAGTTTCAGGGCGCCGAGACAATCGCCGCAATGATCATGGAGCCGATCCTCGGGGCAGGGGGCGTGATCGTCCCGCATGAGAGTTTCATGCCCGGCGTGCGGGCGATCTGCGACAAATACGGCATTCTGCTGATCGCCGATGAGGTGATCACCGCCTTCGGTCGCACGGGGGCCTGGTCGGGCTCGCGGCTCTGGGGTGTGCAGCCGGATATGATGACGACCGCCAAGGCGATCACGAACGGGTATTTCCCCTTCGGCGCCGTGATGATTTCGGGGCGCGTGGCCGAAGTGTTCGAAACCGATACCACCGGCAAGGCGGCGATCGGCTCGGGCTACACCTATTCGGGCCATCCGGTCGGCGCGGCAGCGGCCATTGCCTGCCTGAAAGAGACGCAGGCGCTCAACGTCAAGGACAACGCAGCCGCGCGTGGGACCCAGTTCTATGAAGGGTTGCTCGATCTTCAGAAAAAGCACGACATCGTGGGCGACGTGCGTGGCGGACGTGGTCTCATGTGTGCGCTGGAACTGGTCTCGGATCGCGCGACCAAGGCGCCGATCGACAAGGCCAGCATCGCCAAGGTTCATCGCGGTGCCTACGAGACGGGCGCGATGGTTCGGATCTCGGGCAACAACGTGATCCTGTCCCCCTCGCTGATCGTGACCGAAGAGAACATCGCCACGATCCTCGGCGCGCTCGACGCAGGGCTGTCGGCGGTCTGACAAAAACGCCCGGCCTGCATCTGCGGGCCGGGTGCATTCAAGCCGTCTGGACGCGCCTCAATGCGGGGTCTTGTCGGGATGCGCCGCGGCGAAGGCAGGCAGGCTTTCGAGATGCGCGCCGATCCGGGTCAGTTTCGGCATCCCTGTCAGGTCGACCTTCCAGCGCTGCGCATTGTAGAGCTGCGGCACGAGGCACAGATCGGCCAGAGTGACCGACGATCCGTGGCAGTAATCGCCTGCATCCACCATCGCTTCGAGGGCCTGTAGGCCGGGCCCGATAAACGCCTGCATCCAGCCCTCCATCGTGATCGCTCCCTCAGAGGCGGCGACTGCATGTTTGGCGACGCGAAGGTTGCAGATCGGGTGAATATCGATGGCGACGGCATGGGCGAGAGCACGGATCTTCGCGCGTTCAGCGGCATCGCCGGGCAGAAGGTTCAGTTCACGCGTCTCATCGAGATATTCGAGGATCGCCATGGATTGGGTGAAGCACTTTCCGTCGAGCTCTATCGCAGGAACCAGCCCTTGCGGATTGCGCGCAAGATGCGCGGGCTCGGTCTGCTCGCCCTTGGTCAAGTCGACGGAAACGCTCGTCCAGTCCATTCCGGCCAGACCGAGGGCGATCCGCACCCGGTAACTCGCCGAGGACCGCCAGTAATCATAGAGCACCGTCATTGTGCCGCCTTCTTTGTAAGCAGTTTGTCCATACCGCGTCGCAGCCCCGCCAGATCGCGGCCCAGTAGTGTCTCCAGATCCGATTGATAGGCGATGGCGCGCGGAAGCAGTTTGGCCATCAACTCGCGTCCGACCGGGGTCAGGCTAAGCGCGATCAGGCGTCCGTCGGAAGGGTCGAGGCGTTTCGTCACAAGTCCCGCCTGTTCCAGCGCCGCTGCGGCCCGGCTGACCTTGGGCCGCTCCAGCGAGACGCGCCGTTCGATATCGCGGACCGACACCGGCCCGGCATGGCTGAGGTGAACCATCACTCGCCATTGCGGCATACTCAGCCCGGCTTCGCGATAGCCCTGAGCCAACTCGTCGCTCAGCTTCGCCGCGATCTCCGCCATCAGATAGGGCAGGAAATCATCGAGCTGGAACTCGGGCAGCGGCGTATCGGTCTCGTGTCGGGTCATCGTCGCGTGGGCATCTGTGTTTTGTTGCGCTTGCAACAAAGAAGCACAAAACACGTTTCATTTGCAACGATAAAGAGGCGGCGACGTGCAGTCGACTGCACCAAAAGACCGGGAAGCCATGTCGTTTACCGTGGTGGGAGTGCGAGAAGCCGGTCCAGACCGGTCTCCAGCTTTGTGGCCGCGTCGCCGAGTTCCGCCACCAGCTCGGCTTGGAAGGCGTTCGCCAGCACCAGAAGCTCCGCCATCATTGCGCGGCCATTCGCGGTGAGACGCAGCTTGACCAGTCGTTTGTCGCCTTCGTGGCGGGTCTTCGCGATCAGCCCGCTGGCCTCGAGGCGGGACGCCGCGCGCGAGACCTTGGATTTTTCCATCGCCACCCGCGCTTCGATGTCCCGCACCGATACGTCATCGCTCTGTGCGAGATGGACGAGGACGCGCCATTCGGGAATCGAGATGCCGAACCGGTCTCGATATTGCCGGGCGAGCCGCTCCGAAAGTTTCTCGGCAGCTACGGCCAGCCGATAGGGGGTAAAGCTGTAGAGATCAAATTCGGGCATCTCAGTTGCATCTTCAGACATCCTCAACCCCCTGCTTTCGCACATGTTTTTATATACGCACCATCATAATACAGCGGCGAATTCATTGCGAGTGCAATAAATATCCTTGACTTCGTTGCGAATGAAACGAAAAATCAGGTCAGGTTCGAAACCGCAGCTTTCCGCGCTGCCCGTGACCAAGGGATTGGAGGATCTCATGACCGATCAGGCGCTTCCGAAGGGCATGATCCGCGCGACCGGCACCACCGGCACGCATGAAGGTTATATGCCCGGTTTTGGCAATGACTTCGAAACCGAGGCGTTGCCCGGCGCTCTGCCTCAGGGGCAGAACAGCCCGCAGAAGGTCGAATATGGCCTCTATGCCGAGCAGCTTTCGGGCACCGCTTTCACCGCGCCGCGCGGCCAGAACGAGCGCACGTGGTGCTACCGTATCCGACCCTCGGTGAAGCACACCGGTCGGTTCGAGAAGATCGACGTGCCGTATTGGAAATCGGCGCCCAATATCGACCCCGACGTGATCAGCCTTGGTCAGTATCGCTGGGATCCGGTGCCGCATACCGACGAAGAGCTGACCTGGATCACCGGGATGCGCACGGTCACCACGGCCGGCGACGTGAACACTCAGGTCGGCATGGCGAGCCATATCTACCTCGTCACCAAATCGATGGAAGACGAGTATTTCTTTTCGGCCGACAGCGAATTGCTGGTGGTCCCGCAGGAGGGGCGTCTGCGCTTCTGCACCGAGCTCGGGATCATCGACCTCGAGCCCAAGGAAATCGCGATCCTGCCGCGCGGTCTCGTGTATCGCGTCGAGCTTCTCGACGGGCCTGCACGCGGCTTTGTCTGCGAAAACTACGGCCAGAAGTTCGACCTGCCGGGCCGCGGTCCGATCGGCGCAAACTGCCTTGCCAACCCGCGCGACTTCAAATGCCCCGTCGCGGCCTTCGAAGACCGTGACGCGAAAAGCCGGGTCGTGATCAAGTGGTGCGGGCAGTTCCACGAGACCTTCATCGGCCACAGCCCGCTCGACGTGGTGGCATGGCACGGGAACTACTGCGCCTATAAATACGACCTGCGTACCTACAGCCCGGTCGGCGCGATCCTGTTCGATCACCCCGATCCGTCGATCTTCACCGTGCTCACCGCGCCCTCGGGGCAGGAAGGTACCGCGAATATCGATTTCGTGCTGTTCCGCGAGCGTTGGATGGTGGCGGAGCACACCTTCCGTCCGCCGTGGTATCACAAGAACATCATGTCCGAGCTGATGGGCAACATCTACGGCATCTACGACGCCAAGCCGCAGGGCTTCGTGCCGGGCGGGATGAGCCTGCACAACATGATGCTGCCGCACGGGCCGGATCGCAACGCCTTCGAACATGCATCGAACGAGCCGATGGAGCCGGTCTATCAGGCCGATACGATGCAATTCATGTTCGAGACGCGCTTCCCGCAGATGCTGACCGAATTCGCGGCGAAGGAAGCGCCCCTTCAGGACGATTACATCGACTGTTGGGACAGCATCGAGAAGAAATTCGACGGAAAACCGGGGATCAAATGACCGACAAGACCAGCTGGGTGTCGTCCGCACAGGGCGACACCGACTTTCCGATCCAGAACCTGCCCTACGGCGTCTTCGACGACGGCAAGGGGGCGCGGATGGGCGTCGCGATCGGGGATATGATACTTGATGTGGCCAAGGTGGATCACGGGCTTCCGGCGGAGCTTTTTGCCGAGCCCGCTTGGAACCGCGTCATGGAAGCCGGCCCGGAGACCTGGGCCAAGCTGCGCGCGCGTCTGACCGAGCTTCTCTCCGACGAGACGCACAAGTCCGCGGTCGAGCCGCATCTGGTGCCGCAGTCCGGCGCGAAGATGCTGATGCCGTTCCGCGTGGCCGAGTACACCGATTTCTACGCAGGCAAAAACCACGCGACCAATGTCGGCACGATCTTCCGGGGGGCGGAAAACGCGCTGCCCGCGAACTGGCTGTCGATCCCGATCGGCTATAACGGCCGCGCCTCGTCGGTCGTCGTCTCGGGCACGCCGGTTACCCGCCCCAACGGGCAGGTGAAAGGCCCGAACGAGGATCTGCCGCGTTTCGCCCCCTCGGCGCGCTTCGACATCGAACTGGAATTCGGCGCGATCGTCGGCCAGCCCTCCGAAGGCATGATCTCGGTCGGTCAGGCCGATGACATGATCTTCGGCTATGTGCTGCTCAACGACTGGTCGGCGCGCGACATCCAGGCTTGGGAATACGTGCCGCTCGGTCCGTTCCAGGCCAAGGCGACCGCGACCACGATCAGCCCGTGGATCGTGACCCGCGCCGCGCTGGAGCCGTTCCGGGTCTCGACGCCCGAGCGCGAGCGACCGCTCCTGCCGTATCTGCGCGAGCCGGGGCCGATGAATTACGACATCGACCTGGAGGTCGCTCTGCGCCCCGAGGGCGGCGAGGAAGCGGTGATTTCTCGCACCAATACCTCGATGCTCTACTACTCCGCCGCGCAGCAGCTGGCCCATCACACCACGTCGGGCTGCGTCATGCGCGTGGGCGATCTGCTGGGCTCGGGCACGATCTCGGGCACCGAGAAAGACAGCCGGGGCTCGCTGCTCGAACTCAGCTGGTCGGGCAAGGAGCCGCTGGAACTTCCCGATGGCTCGACCCGCAGCTTCATCGAGGATGGCGACACGCTGACCCTGCGCGGTGCTGCGCAGGGCGAAGGATACCGCATCGGGTTCGGTGATTGTGCGGGGCAGGTATTGCCCGCGCGCGCCTTGCCGGACTGGGCTAAGGAATAAGGAGGCATCTCATGGCCAAGGCATTCGCGTCGCAAGGCGACATGGAAGACAAGAAAATCAGCTTCACCCAGGTGGGCGAGGGGCTGTATGCCTTCACCGCGGAAGGTGACCCCAACACCGGTGTGATCATCGGCGACGACAGCGTGATGATCGTTGAGGCGCAGGCCACTCCGCGCCTTGCGCGCAAGGTGATCGAATGCGTCCGCTCGGTGACCGACAAGCCGATCAGCCACCTCGTGCTGACCCACTACCATGCCGTGCGCGTTCTCGGCGCATCGGCCTATGGTGCCCGCGAAGTCATCATGTCCGACACCTCGCGCGCTCAGGTTGCTGAACGCGGTCAGGAAGACTGGGACAGTGAATTCGGTCGTTTCCCGCGCCTGTTCCAAGGCCATGAGGAAATTCCGGGTCTGACCTGGCCGACCACGACCTTCTCAGACCAGATGACGGTTTATCTGGGCAACCGCCGCGTCGATATCATGCATCTGGGCCGCGCCCATACCGCAGGCGACGCGGTGATCTGGGTTCCGGATCAGGAGGTCATGTTCACCGGTGACATCGTCGAGTATCACTCGGCCTGCTATTGCGGCGACGGGCACTATCAGGACTGGCCCGAGACGCTTGCCAATATCGCGGCTTTCGAGCCCAAGGCGATTGCGCCCGGTCGGGGCGATGCGCTGGTCGGTGAGAAGATGGTCACCGAGGCGCTGGAAAACACCGCCGACTTCATCCGCTCGAGCTACAAGCCGGTGGAACGTGTGGTGGCCCGCGGCGGCACCCTGAAAGAGGCATGGGACGCGGTGCGCGAAGCCTGCGATCCGAAATTCGCCGATTACGCGATCTACGAACATTGCCTGCCGTTCAATGTGGCGCGCGCCTATGACGAGGCCCGCGGCATCGACACCCCGCGTGTCTGGACGGCTGAGCGCGATCAGGAAATGTGGAACGCTTTGCAAGGCTGAGGAGAGCCGGGAGGGAGGAGAGCGATGCCGTATGATTACAAACCGTTCGACTATGTAGCGCCTCCCGGCCTTTCGGGGCCGGAGGCACGCCACAAGGTCATCATCGTGGGCGCTGGGCCGATTGGTCTTGCGGCTGCGATCGAGCTTGCGAACCACGGCGTGGGCTCCGTCATCCTCGATGACAACAATGTCGTTTCGGTCGGCAGCCGCGCGATCTGCTGGTCGAAACGCTCGCTCGAAATTCTCGACCGTCTCGGCGTGGGCGATGCCTGCGTGCAGAAAGGCGTGACCTGGAAGGTCGGGCGCACCCGGCACGGCGCGCGCGAGGTCTTCAACTTCGACCTGCTGCCTGAAGACGGCCACAAGATGCCCGCCTTCGTGAACCTGCAGCAATACTATGTCGAGGAGTATCTGGTCGAGGCGGCGCTGGCCAATCCGCTGATCGACCTCCGTTTCAAGAACAAGGTCACCGGGCTGAGCCAGACCGACGATTGTGCGGTTGTGCAGATCGAAACGCCCGATGGTGAGTATGCGCTTGAAGCAGACTATCTGCTGGCCTGCGACGGGGCGCGTTCACCCATTCGCCAGATGATGGGGCTCGATTTCGAAGGCGAGTTGTTCGAGGAGCGTTTCCTCATCGCCGATATCGAGATGCAGGCCGATTTCCCGTCCGAGCGGTGGTTCTGGTTCGAGCCGGAATTCCACGCCGGGCAGTCGGCGCTTTTGCACAAGCAGCCCGACAATATCTACCGCATCGACCTTCAGCTCGGTTGGGAGGCAGACCCGGAGGAAGAGCGCAAGCCCGAGCGGATCATCCCGCGTATCGAGAAGGCAGTGGGTCATTCGAACTTCAAGCTCGACTGGACGTCGATCTACACGTTCCAGTGCCGCAGGCTCGAGAAGTTCGTGCATGATCGTGTGATCTTCGTGGGCGACAGCGCCCATGTCGTTTCCCCGTTCGGCGCACGTGGCGGCAATGGCGGCCTGCAAGATGTCGATGCGCTCGGTTGGCGGCTTGCTGCGATTATCAATGATGGAGCGAGCCCGGAACTTCTTGAGCGCTACGATGCGGAACGGACCTATGGCTCGGATGAGAACCTGACCAATTCCAGCCGGACGACACGGTTTATGTCGCCTCGTGCCGGCGCTGAGCGCTGGTTCCGCGACGCGGTTCTGGCGCTTTCGGAACATGCGCCTTTTGCGCGGCCGATGGTCAATTCCGGGCGGCTCAGCCTCCCGTGTTGCTATCCGCTCGATGCTGCGCCGAACGTCGCGGCGATGCCGGAGGTGAGCCGCCCCGGGAAAGTCGCGCCGGACGCGCCTCTCGGGAACGAGTGGCTCCTGCAAAAACTTGCGGGCCAGTTCACCCTGCTCGCGATTGGCTGCAAGGCGCCTGAGGTTGATGGGCTGAATACGCTTACGCTCGAGGTCACGCCGGAGCTGAGCGCGCGCTATCTCGGGCAGGCCACGACAGGGCTCTACCTGATCCGCCCCGACCAGATCATCGCGGCGCGCTGGGAAACGGCTGAGCCCGCCCAGATCATCGACCATCTCACCGCGATCAAGGAGGGACGGGCATGAGCTTGCAGACCGAACTCAATATCAAGGATCACGACGCGCTCTACGAGAAATTGATCGCGACGCATAAAGGGCTGACGGAAGCGGAGAGTGCAGCGCTCAACGCGCGGCTCGTTCTGATCTTGATGAATCACGTCGGCGATCCGGAGGTTCTGGAAGAAGCTTTTGCGCTCGCACGGCAAAGCGGACGCAAGGCGAAGTTGACAAGTGACACGACTGCGAATGAAGTTAACACGTTAAGTTAATCGGGCTCGGCCCGAGGCTTCGTCATCAGGGGAGGAAAAAATGACGACCAAACTGACCAGACGTTCGATGCTCGGCACCGCGGCGCTTGCCGGGGCCAGCCTTGCGCTCCCGGCGATTCCGGCGCGGGCAGAGGGTGTGGACCTCGTGCTGTCCAGCTGGCTGCCACCGCGCCACCCGATCGTGGTGGACGCGATCAAGCCCTGGGCGAAGGATATCGAGGCTGCGACCGAAGGCCGTGTGCGCATCCGCGTCCTCGCCAAGCCGCTAGGCTCGCCGCCTGCGCATTTCGACATGGCGCGCGACGGTGTGGCCGACATCACCTACGGTCTGCACAGCTTCACGCAGGACGACCGCTTCAAGAACTCGCGCGTGGGTCAGTTCAGCTTCCTCGGCAATGACGCCGTGTCGATGTCGGAAGCCTTCTGGACGGTCTACACCGAGAAACTCGGTGCCAAGGAGGAACATGCCGGCACCCACCTGCTGGGCCTGTTCAACCACGGACCCGGGATGATCCACAACAACAAGCGCCCGATCAACAAGATCGAAGACCTGCAGGGTCTGAAGATGCGTGTGCCGGGCGGCTACATCGCCGATCTGATGAGCCATTTCGGGGTCGAGACGATCTTCACCCCCTCGGGCGAGGTCTATGAGAAGCTCTCGCGCGGCGTCGTCGATGGGGTCACTTTCCCCTATGACGCGATCGCCTCGTTCAACCTCGCGGATTATCTGAAATACACCACGACGATCCCAGGTGGCATCTACAACACCACATGGTTCCTCGTGATGAATTCCGGCAAGTGGGATTCGATCTCCTCGGCCGATCAGGAGGCGATCAACAAGCTCTCGGGTCTCGCCTTCGCAACCCGCGTCGGCAAGGCGTGGAACGGTGCGGATGAGCGCGGCAAAAAGGCCGCGGCCGATGGCGGTATGGTCGCCGAGACCGCGCCGCAGGGCGTGCTCGATGCGATCAAGGAGCAGGCCGCCGTCCTCGAAGGGCAGTGGGCCGATAGCCTGGGCGGTGACTATGACGGGCGCGCGGCGCTGGAAGAGTTCCGCAAGCAGACCGGCGTGTCCGCATGATTGCACGCGCCCGCTTCGTTCTCGAGGCGATCGCGGCCGGGTTGGTGACGGGGTTGATCCTCGTCACCTGCGTCGACGTGGTCGGCCGCTACCTGTTCAACAATCCGCTGACCGGCGCCTATGAGATCACGCAGGTCTTGTTGGGCGCGCTGGTCTTTGTGGCGATGCCGCTGACCACGGGCAAAGGCGGCCATGTCGAGGTGGACCTGCTGATGCCGCTTCTGCCTACGGCGGTCCGCCGGGCGCTGGGGCGGATTGGCGGCGTGGTGGCAGCCCTCGTCATGGGCTATTTCGCATGGCGACTCGTGATCCTGGCCGAGGATCAGTTCCACACCCAGCTCGCAACCTCGGGCCTTGGAATCAAACTGTGGTATTTCGGCGTGATCGGCATCGTCAGCTTTGCCGCCTCCGCCGTGGTCGCCCTGCTCCGGAGACCGGAATGACAATTTCTCTGATCGCCTTTGCCATTCTTCTGGCCCTCGTCTTTCTGCGCGTGCCGATCGCCTTCGCGATGGCGCTTGTCGGCGGGGCAGGGTTCGCGTGGATGCGCGGGGCAGATGCTGCGGGCTCGATGGTCGGCAGCGCCGTCTTCGAGACCGGGATGAACTACTCGCTCTCCGTCGTGCCGCTCTTCATCTTCATGGGCAACGTACTTGCCGGGTCCGGCATCGCCAGCGGTCTTTTCACCGGTGCCGACCGGGTGTTCGGGCGGATGCGCGGCGGCCTCGCCATGGCCACGATCCTCAGCTGCGGCGGTTTCTCGGCGGTTTGCGGCTCGTCTCTGGCGACGGCGGCCACGATGTCAAAGGTCGCGATGCCCTCGATGCGCCGCTTCGGCTACCATGACTCGATCGCTACGGGCGCAATTGCCGCGGGCGGCACGCTGGGCATTCTGATCCCGCCCTCGGTCATCATGATCATTTTCGGCCTGCTGACCGAAAGCGATATCGGCAAGCTGTTCATCGCCGGGATCATTCCCGGTGTTCTGGGCATCGGCCTGTATCTCGTTTCCGTCATGGTCGCAGTGCGGCTGAACCCGAAACTCGCCCCCGAGGTGCGGGAGCCCCTGCCGATGAAGCGCACCGATTTCATCGGCGTTCTCGCGACCTTGGCGCTGTTCGTCTTCATCATGGTCGGGATTTATGGCGGCTTCTTCACGCCGATCGAGGCTGCGGGCATGGGGGCTGCGGCTGCTGTGGTGATCGCGGCGGCTGTGGGCGGGCTGAAGGTGCGCGCGCTCTGGGAGGCGCTGAAGGATGCCGCGATCGCCTCCGCCATGATCTTCGCGATCATAATCGGGGCCGAGATCTTCGGGAATTTCGTCACGTTTGCCGGTCTGCCCGACGCGCTGGCCGATATCGTCTACAACCTGGGCCTTGGCGGCTTCGAGGTGATCATCATCATCGTGCTGATCTATATGCTCCTCGGCATGGTGCTCGAGAGCCTGTCGATGATCCTTCTGACGGTGCCGATCTTCTATCCGCTGATTTACCAACTCGATTTCGGCTCGGGCGTTCTTGCCAATCCCGATAACGCTCTGATCTGGTTTGCAGTGATCGTGGTGGTGGCGACGGAGATCTCCTTGATCACCCCGCCAGTTGGCATGAACGTCTTCGTGCTGCGCTCGGTTTTGCCCGATGTGCCGCTGATGACGATGTTCCGCGGTATCTTGTGGTTTTGGGTCGCCGATATCGTGCGCATCGTGCTGATCATCGCCTTCCCGGCGATCTCGCTCTGGCTGGTCGGGCCCTGACGGGCCCGGCAGCTGGTCAGGTCTCGGCGCTCTCGTTACGGGTTTCGATATCGAGAGCGAGCGAGTCGATCAGGCTGTTGACCCCGTATTCGAGGGCGACCTGCGCTTCGGGGGGCATCGCCGACAGCATCGCCTTCGCGCGCGCGTTCACTTTTGGTCGCGCTTCGGCATAGAGGGCGCGGCCCTCCGGGGTGCATTCGTACTCCCGCAGTCGTCTGTCGCTGTCGGGCACGAACCGTTCGATCAGCCCCCGCGCTTCAAGCCGGGTCGCCGCACGGCTCACCTGCACCTTGTCGAGCGTGGTGCGCCGCGCGATGTCGAGCGAGCTGATCCGACCGACCCCGTCCAGGATCGACATGAGCCGCCATTCCTCGCGCGTCAGGCCATATTCGCGCGAGTAGACATCCTGCAGACGACGGGAGAAGGCTTCTGCCGCGACGGCCAGACGGTAGGGAAAGAACTCTTCGAGCTTCATGCAGTCTCCGATTTACACACCCAACCCTACGACCGTTTCGTTCGCAATGAAATGACTTATCTCACGCGCGATCGTCATGCTCCAGGGCAGCGACGAAGGCCTCGAGCTCGTCGAGAAGCCGGGTGATCCGCTCTGCGCCGATTTCGGCCTCGAGCTTGGCATAGATTTCGGCGCTTTGGGGCGAGACGTCGCGGAGGAAGGCGGTGCCAGCCTCGCTCAGTCCGACGCTGGCGCGCCTGCGGTCTTCGCCATCGCGGCGGATTTCGATCAGTCCACGGGTCTCGAGCGCGCGCAACATGCGCGTCAGCGAAGGAGCCAGCACGCAGGCACGTTCGGCAAGCATCGAAGCATCGAGCGGCCCGCTTTCGCGCAGCACTCGCAACACGCGCCATTGCTGCTCGGTCACGTCATGCGCGTTGAGCATCGGGCGGAAACGCTCCATCACCAATTCCCGCGCCCGCAGCAGGGCGATCGGCAAGGAGCGACGCGGGGCGTTCAACTCGAACCCGTCCGGCCGCTGTCGGGGGGCGCTGTCTTGGGTCATCGAAACCTCGTTCCTGTCAGGTGGCGGGCAAAATCGGTGGGTTTGGGGCAGTTGACAAGTCTCGATAAACTTAACATGTTAATAAAAGTCACGGGAGGAGAATCGTGCCGCATCTCAAGATCGAATATTCCGCAGGGCTGGCGGAGCGCGTCGATATTTCGGCGGTCTGCCATGCACTGCATGCCGCGATGGTCGAATGTGGTCTCTTCCCGGTGGCCGGAATTCGGGTGCGCGCCTTTTGCGCCGATCATGCGATCGTGGCCGACGGGCTGCCGGAAAACGATTTCGCCGCGTTGACGCTTTCGGTGGGGGCGGGGCGCGACACGGCGACCTTGCGCGCGGGGGGCGATGCGATTTTTGCCGCCGCCCAGACCGCGCTTGCCGCTCCGCTGGCCACCGAACATTTCGCGCTCTCGCTCGAAATCCGGGTGATCGACCCGGAGCTGAGCTGGAAGCAGACACCGATTCACGCCCGCCTGTCGGGCCAAGCCAAGGGTAAGTGATGACCGATCTGACGGAAAACCTGCGCCGCGCCGAAGGCTATATCGCGCATTTCGCGCAAACCGGCGTGCGCAATCACATCGGAGGTGAAAGTGTCGAGGCCGCATCCGGTGCCACCTTCGACACGCTTTCGCCCGTCGATCTGAAGCCGCTGGCAAAGGTCGCGAAAGGCGGAGCCGAGGATATCGACCGCGCGGTCGCTGCCGCGAAAGAGGCGTTCAAGACCTGGAGCAAGATGCCCGGAGCGGACCGCCGCAAAATCCTGATCAAAGTCGCCGAGGCGATCGAGGCGAATGCCGAGCGCATCGCCTTCACCGAATGCCTCGACACCGGACAGGCGCTGCGCTTCATGTCGAAAGCGGCACTGCGTGGTGCGGCCAATTTCCGGTTCTTTGCGGACAAAGCCCCGGCGGCGGAGGATGGTCAGGCTCTGCGCAACGCGACGCAGATGAACGTGACCTCGCGCCGCCCGATCGGCCCCGTGGGCGTCATCACCCCGTGGAACACGCCCTTCATGCTGTCCACCTGGAAGATCGCCCCAGCGCTGGCGGCGGGCTGCACGGTGGTGCACAAGCCCGCCGAATTCTCGCCGATGACCGCCAAGCTGCTGGTCGAGATCGCCGAAGAGGCGGGGCTGCCGAAAGGGGTTCTGAATCTCGTGAACGGCTATGGTGAGGATGCGGGCAAGCGGCTGACCGAACATCCCGACATCAAGGCGATCGCCTTTGTGGGCGAAAGCCGCACCGGTTCGATGATCATGGCGCAGGGGGCGGCGACGCTGAAGCGCGTGCATTTCGAACTCGGCGGGAAGAACCCCGTGATCGTGTTCGACGATGCCGATATCGACCGCGCCGTCGATGCCGCGAGCTTCATGATCTATTCGCTCAACGGCGAACGCTGCACCTCGTCTTCGCGGCTTCTCGTGCAGGAGAGCATTTACGACGAGGTCTGCAAGCGCGTCGCCAAGGTGGCGGCGAATATCAAGGTCGGCCATCCGCTCGATCCGGAGACGGTGGTGGGGCCGCTGATCCATCCCGAGCACGAGGCCAAGGTGCTGTCTTATTTCGAGACCGCCCGCAACGAAGGCGCGACCATCGCGACCGGCGGCGAGAAAGTCGGCGATCAGGGCTGCTACGTCGCGCCCACGCTGTTCACGCAGGCCCGCAACGATATGACCATCGCGCAGGAAGAAATCTTCGGCCCGGTGCTGACCGCGATCCCCTTCGCCGACGAAGACGAAGCGCTCGCCTTGGCCAATGGCGTCGATTACGGGCTGGCCGCCTATCTGTGGACCGCCGATCTGGACCGCGCGATGCGGATGACCGACGCGCTCGAGGCGGGCATGATCTGGGTGAATTCGGAAAACGTGCGCCATCTGCCCAGCCCGTTCGGCGGCGTGAAGGCCAGCGGGATCGGCCGCGATGGCGGTGACTGGTCCTTCGATTTCTACATGGAGACGGTCAACGTTTCCTTCCCGCGTCAGGCGCATCGCGTGCCGCGCCTCGGCTAACGACAGCGGGCGGTCGGAGGAGGCCGCCCCGATCTTTCCTCAAGGGAGCGAGACATGCCCATTCCGGCCCCGAATCTGTATCCGCCGTTCAACATCATCCGCCTCAGCCATGTCGTCTTCGGCGTGACCGATCTGGCCGCCAGCCGCGCCTTCTATGTCGATACGCTGGGGCTTCAGGTGACCGACGAGGACGACCGTCATATCTTCCTGCGTGCGATGGAAGAGCGCGGGCATCACTCGGTCGTTCTGGTCAAGACGCCCGAGGCCAATGTGCGCTCGCTCGCCTTCAAGCTCTTCGACGAGGGCGAGCTGGACAAGGCGCATGACTGGTTCACGTCCGAGGGGCATTCGGTCGAATGGGTCGAGCGTCCCTATCAGGGCCGCACCCTGCGTACCCATGACTGTTTCGGAATGCCGATCGAGTTCTATTTCCAGATGGACCGTCTGGAACCGATCCACCAGAAATACGCGCTCTATCACGGCGTGAAGCCGCTTCGGATCGACCATTTCAATTGCTTTGCCAGCGATGTCGATAAGGCGGTCGAGTTCTACAATCGCATCGGCTTCCGCGTCACCGAATATACCGAGGATGAAGAGAGCGGACGGCTTTGGGCGGCATGGACCCATCGCAAGGGCGGCGTGCATGACATCGCCTTCACCAACGGCCTTGGCCCGCGGTTGCACCACACCGCGTTCTGGGTGCCGACGCCGCTCAACATCATCGATCTGCTCGACCTGATGTCGACCACCGGCTATGTCGCCAATATCGAGCGCGGACCGGGCCGTCACGGCATTTCGAACGCGTTCTTCCTGTATATCCTCGATCCCGATGGCCACCGGATCGAGATCTACTGCTCGGACTATCAGACCGTCGATCCCGATCTCGAGGCGATCCGCTGGGATCTGAAGGACCCGCAGCGCCAGACGCTGTGGGGGGCGCCCGCGCCGCGCTCGTGGTTCGAGCATGGCTCGCTGTTCCAAGATGTCGAGCCGGTCGCCAGCGATATGAAGGCCACTCCGATCATCGCGCCGTGAGCGGGTCCCCGCAGACAAGCCCTTGCAGGAGAGACAGGATGGATGTTCAGGACTTCGAGACATGGTCGCGGCGCGCGGCGTCATGGGGTGTGAAATATCGCGAAACACTCGATGCCCGCCCGGTGCGCGCGCGCACGGCGCCCGGCGAGATTTACCGCGCGATCCCGTCCAAGCCGCCCGAAACCGGCTGCGAAATGGAGCGGATCTTTGACGAGTTCGAGAGCCTGATCGAGCCGGGCATGACCCATTGGCAGCATCCGCGCTTCTTCGCTTACTTTCCCAGCAATGCAGCCCCCGTGTCGGTGGTGGCGGAATATCTGGTCACCGCTATGGCCGCGCAATGCATGCTCTGGCAGACCTCCCCGGCGGCGACCGAGCTGGAAACCCGGATGATGGAGTGGCTGCGCGACGGGCTGGGGCTGCCCGAAGCGTTCTCGGGCGTCATTCAGGACAGCGCCTCGTCCGCGACGCTGGCGGCGGTCTTGATGATGCGTGAGCGTGCGCTGGACTGGCAGGGCAATCGCGTGGGGCTCAGCCAAGCGCCGCGCTTGCGGATTTACTGCTCGGATCAGGTGCATTCCTCGATTGACCGGGCGATCTGGATCGCGGGGATCGGTCAGGACAACCTTGTGAAACTGCCCGCCGATCCGCGCAGCGGCGCGCTCCCGCCCGACGCGCTGGAGGCGGCGATCCGCGCGGATCTGGCGGCCGGGTATCAGCCCGCCGGGGTAATCGGCTGCGTGGGGGCGACCAGCACCGGGGCATGCGACGATATCGGAGCGCTGGTGGCGGTCGCGCATGCCCATGATCTGTTGATCCATGTCGATGCAGCCTGGGCCGGTTCTGCAATGATCTGTCCCGAGTTCCGCACGCTTTGGGCCGGGATCGAGGGTGCGGATTCCGTCGTCTTCAATCCGCATAAATGGCTGGGCGCGTCCTTCGACTGCTCGGCCCATTTCATTCGCGACCCCGAGATGCTGGTGCGCACGCTGGCGATCCAGCCCGAGTATCTCAAGACCCATGGCCGCGACGGGATCGTCAACTATTCCGAATGGTCCGTACCGTTGGGACGCCGTTTCCGCGCGCTCAAGCTGTGGTTCCTGCTGCGCTTTCATGGGCTTGAGGGGCTGCGCGCGATGATCCGCGATCACGTTCGCTGGGCGGGGATGTTGCATGACCGGCTGGCTGCGACCCCGGGCGTTGAGATCGTGACCGCCCCGGTGCTGTCGCTGTTCTCGTTTCGCCGGGCGGGCGCATCGGATGACGATACGATCTCGCATGTGAGCGCGATCAATGATGACGGGCGCATCTATCTCACCCAAACGCGGGTCGGCAACCGGCTTGCGATCCGCTTTCAGGCTGGGTCCTTTGCGATGAGCGAATCCGATATCGACATCGCCTATAGCGCCATTCTCGACGGGCTGGGACTTTCACAGGAGGGACTGTCATGACTCTGGCACTGCCGCGCATCGCGGCGTTTCGCACCGGTGGCACGGATCGCTACGGCGTGGTGCAGGATGACGGCATCGTGGATCTCACTCCAGAGTTCGGCGCGCGGTTCGCGACCCTTCAGCAGGTCGTCGAGGCCGGCGCGCTGGAAGAGGTCATCGCGGCGGCGGAGGGCCGCGCGTCTGATTATCGCATCGACGAGGTCGAGTTCCTGATCCCGATGGCGGCCCCGGAAAAGCTGATCTGTATCGGGGTGAACTTTCCCGACCGTAACGCCGAATACAAAGACGGGCAGGCCGCGCCGCCTTATCCCTCGATGTTCATCCGCTTCCCGCGCAGCTTCACGGGCCACGGCCAGCCGCTGATCCGTCCGCCGGAAAGCCCGCAGCTCGATTACGAGGGCGAGGTTGTGATCGTGATCGGAAAGGCGGGTCGCCGGATCGCGAAGGAAGACGCCTACGGTCACATCGCCGCGCTGACCCTGTGCAACGAGGGCACCATCCGCGACTGGGTGCGTCATGCGAAGTTCAACGTGACGCAGGGCAAGAACTGGGACCGCTCCGGCGCGATGGGCCCGTGGTTGGTGCCGTTCCGCGACGCGACCCAGCTGGACGATGTCGAGCTGACCACGCGCGTGAATGGCGAGGTTCGCCAAAACGATCGCACAGGCCGGATGATCTTCGATTTCCGCTATATCGTGAATTACGTCTCCACTTTCACGACGCTGGTGCCGGGCGACGTGATCGTGTGCGGCACGCCGACCGGGGCAGGGGCGCGGTTCGATCCTCCGATCTGGCTGCAACCGGGCGACGTGATCGAAGTCGAGGCCGAAGGCATCGGCCTGCTGCGCAACACCGTTGCGGATGAGTCGACATGCTGAGCCCCGATCAGATCGCACAGGCCGCCGATGACCTGCTGGCCGCCGAAGAGGCGCGCAAACAGATCGGGCTGCTGAGCCTGCGCCATCCCGGCATGACGCTGGACGACGCCTATGCAATCCAGTCGGCGCAGATGGCGCGCAAGCTGGCGGTGGGACGGTCGATCCTTGGCTGGAAGATCGGGCTGACCTCGAAGGTGATGCAGGCCGCGCTCAAGATCGACACGCCGGATTCTGGCGTGCTCTATGACGATATGCTGTTTGCCAGCGGGGCGACGGTGCCTGCCGGACGTTTCATCCAGCCGCGGGTCGAGGCCGAGATCGCCTTCGTCATGAAAGCGCCGCTCGACGCCACGGCGGATCGCGCGGCGGTGCTGGCCGCGACCGATTACGTGACCCCGTCGCTCGAGATCCTCGACACCCGCATTCTGCGCGCCGATCCCGCGACCGGGCAGGCGCGTGTAATCGTCGATACCGTGTCGGACAATGCGGCGAATGCGGGGATCGTGCTGGGCGAGGCGCGTCACGATCCATCTCAGGTCGATCTGCGCTGGACCGGAGCGATCCTGCGCAAGGATGGCGAGGTCGAGACGACCGGGCTAGGCGCGGCGGTGTTGGACGATCCAGTGCAGGGACTTGTCTGGCTGGCGCGGCGAATGGGCCAATACGGCCAGCGGATCGAGGCGGGGCAGGTGATCCTGTCGGGGTCGTTCATCGCACCGATCGAGTGCCCCCCGGGGACCCGGATCGAGGCCGATTTCGGCGCTTTCGGGGACGTGTCCATCGCCTTCGATTGAGGCCGCAGGTCATGCCAGCCCGGCGGATTGCTGTTCGCGAGGTGCGATCGGCGTCCGTTTCGAATAAGCTCAAGCAACCTTTTATGGACGGCCCCGCGTATCCGTTCAGCGGGTGCCGAGGTCAACAAGGAAGAAAATCACGATGGTCGATCTGCCAAGAAATTCGTTCAAAGCGGCGCTGAAAGCCTTCGAGGTCCAGCGTGGCTGTTGGTGCACGATGAGCGACCCGCTCGCCACCGAGCTGATCGCTGGCTGCGGTTACGACTGGATGATGTTCGACACCGAGCATTCGGCGCTCGATGCGCGCAGTGTCTTGCCACTGCTGCAGGCGGTGGCCCCCTATCCTGTTTCGCCGATCGTGCGGCCCGGATCCCTCGACGCGGCGGAGATCAAGAAATTACTCGACCTCGGCGCGCAGACGATCCTCGTGCCGATGGTGCACGATGCAGAGATGGCGCGCGCGGCGGTGGCGGCGGTCGAATATCCGCCGCAGGGCATGCGTGGGGTTTCCGGCATGAACCGCGCCACGCGCTTCGCCAAGATTCCCGGTTACCACAAGATCGCCCGGGAAGAGATCTGTCTCGTCGTGCAGATCGAGAGCGTCGAAGGGCTCTCCAATCTCGAGGAGATCGCCGCCGTGCCCGGGGTGGATGGAATTTTCGTCGGGCCTGCGGATCTGGCCGCCTCGCTTGGGCATCCGGGCGAGCCTTCGCACCCCGAGACCACTGCGGCGGTGCTCGACGCGATCGCGCGCATCCGCGCCGCGGGCCTGCCGCCGGGCATCCTGACCACCGACGATGAGGTCTATCAGCGTGCGCTCGAGGCCGGTGCCGTCTTCGTCTCACGTGACATCGACCTGATCGCCCTGCGCAAGGGGCTCACTCTCGGCTGACGGCGCGTGCGGATGGGCCCGGGGTCACGTGTAATGAGATGACGTTCCAGAACGCGGTCCGCATTCAGATGGGCAACGGCGCATCCTGCTTGAACTGATGCATGACGATCTGGCTCTGCACCCGCGCGACGGTGGGGTGGGCCAGCAGCACGTCGTGGATCAGCCGGTGGAGCGCCGCCAGATCCGCGCAATAGACCCGCAGCAGATAATCGGCCTCCCCGGTAAGGGTCCAGGCCGAGGTTATCTCGGGCTGCAAGGAGACCAGGCGCGAGAATTGCTGCGCGGGCTCCGCCCCGTGGCGCAGCATCTGCACCTGCACGAAGGCCTGAACCGCAAGCCCAAGCCGCGCCGCGTCGAGCCGCGCGCCATAGCCTCGGATCAGCCCCTCGGCCTCGAGCCGCTGCCGCCTGCGCCCCACCTGACTGGGTGACAGGTTCAGTCGCTCGCTCAAATCCTGCGAGGTCAGCTGGGCATTCTGCTGCAATTCCGCGAGAAGGCGTTTGTCGATTTCGTCGATCATGCGGGAATTTTGCGCCCTTTTTTAAGAAGATGCAATATTCCCGCAAATCTTAGGGATTGTATGCGCGACTTCGCGCGGAACGAGCATCCGTCCCGGGCTATCCTCTTCGCAGCGCAAACAGGAGGAGAAATCCATGGGACCGTTCCCGCACGATGCCCCGCAATCGACCATCACCGAGGAGAACCCCGCCGGCACGGACGGGTTCGAATTCGTCGAATTCGCCCATCCCGATCCGCAAGAGCTGCGCGATCTCTTCGCGAAGATGGGCTACGAGCATGTCGCCAACCACAAATCCAAGCCGGTCGAGCTTTGGCAGCAGGGCGACATCACTTACGTTCTCAACGCCGACCCGGACAGTTTCGCGGCCCGTTTCGTGGAGGAGCACGGGCCCTGCGCACCCTCGATGGCATGGCGCGTCGTCGATGCGCAGCACGCCTTCGATCACGCGGTGAAGAACGGCGCGGAGCCTTACGAAGGGGCGGACAAGACCGTCGACTGGCCCGCGATCAAGGGGATCGGCGGCAGCCTGATCTATTTCACCGACCAGTATTACGACACCTCACCCTATAACGCGGAATTCGACTGGCTGAAGACGTCGAAGCCGAAAGGCGTGGGCTTCTATTACCTCGACCACCTGACCCACAATGTCTTCAAGGGCAACATGGACAAGTGGTTCAACTTCTATGGCGATCTGTTCAATTTCCGCGAGATCCGGTTCTTCGATATCGAGGGGAAATATACCGGTCTCTATTCCCGGGCGCTGACCTCGCCCTGCGGGCGTGTCCGCATCCCGATCAACGAGGATCGCGGCGAAACCGGCCAGATCGTCTCCTATCTCAAGAAATACAAGGGCGAAGGCATCCAGCACATCGCCGTAGGCGCACGCGACATCTACGAGGCGACCGACGCGATCGCCGATCGCGGCATCCGCTTCATGCCGGCCCCGCCCGAGACCTATTACGAGCTCAGCCATGACCGCGTGACCGGGCACGAGGAGCCGGTCGAGCGAATGAAGAAGCACGGTATCCTGATCGACGGCGAAGGCGTCCTTGGCGGCGGCGAGACAAAGATCCTGCTGCAGATCTTCTCGAAGACGGTGATCGGGCCGATCTTCTTCGAATTCATCCAACGCAAGGGCGATGACGGGTTCGGCGAAGGGAACTTCAAGGCGCTCTTCGAGTCGATCGAGCGCGAGCAGATCGAAAGCGGCGAACTCGTCGCGGAATGACCTTCTGAGCGAAGGCTTCGGGTCAGGTTGCTGCCTGGCCCGAATGGGCTATCGGCTCTCTCGAGAGCGAAGAGAGACCGTTTGCAGTGCCTGGTCCGAGTATTGCTCCGAGCGTCGGATCGCATGGCAAGACACCGCACCGGGAAAGTTCATGCAGAACGGCTTCGCGCGACCCTTGGAAGTTGAACGCGGCGTCTTCCGTCTCACTTCAGTGCTCGCCTGACATGGCGCCAGGCCACGATTGGGCATCTGAAATGTCAGCCGAATAACCAGATTCCGGGTCGCTTCTGTAAACCGACCTGTAAACCAGTGCCCCGATTTTCAGCTAAGTAGTGGAGGCGAGTACCGGAATCGAACCGGTGTACACGGATTTGCAATCCGCTGCGTCACCACTCCGCCAACTCGCCACCGTGGTGTTGGCGTCAGATACGGTATCGCAAGCGTCCGCGCAAGAGGTGAGTTGCACCCGCGATGCATTGTGCGCAGGCGACGTCGGCTCTGAGCGCAAGAGCAGGTCCGAAGGCCCTCTCGCACAACTTGCTCAGACCCTGCTTCTGTGGCAAAACCGGCCACAAGGGTTTGCTACCGAAGAGTTCTCGACATGCAAGATTTCGCTACGCGCCGCACCATGATGGTCGACACGCAGGTCCGTCCCAGCGATGTGACCAAATTCCCGATCATCGCGGCGATGCTGCATGTGCCGCGCGAGCAATTCGTGCCCGCGGCCAAGCGCGAAGCCGCCTATATCGGGGAAAACCTCGAACTGGCGCCGGGCCGCGTCATGCTCGAGCCGCGCAATTTCGCGAAGATGCTCGATGCGCTCGACATCCAGCCCGACGATCTGGTCCTCGATGTGGGCGCGGGGCTCGGCTATTCCTCCGCCGTGATCGCGCGGATGGCCGAGGCGGTCGTCGCGCTCGAAGAGGAAGAGATGGCCTCGCAGGCAGAGACCGCACTGGCCGAGACCGGGTCCGACAATGTCGCCGTCGTCACCGGCGCGCTGACCGAGGGCGCGGCGCAGCACGGCCCCTATGACGCGATCCTCATCGAAGGGGCGGTCGAAACCGTTCCCGCCGCGCTGATCGAGCAGCTCAAGGAAGGCGGCCGGATCACCGCGATTTTCATGGAAGGCGCTCTCGGGGTCGCTCGGATCGGTTACAAGATCGACGGTGCGATGAGCTGGCGCGATCTTTTCAATGGCACCGCACCTGTCCTCCAGGGGTTCGTGAAGCCGCGTGAATTCGTGCTCTGAGGAGCACATCGAATAGGCTAGCTGTTTTGCAGGATATGCAATCGGGCGCTGAGCCGGTAGAATTTGAAGCAATCGCGCCCGGCGGCAGAGGGACACCTGCATCTGCGGCGGTACTGGAAACGAGGGATATTCGATGCTGCGCAAGACACTGACTTTGACCGCTTTGGTCGCGGCAACCGCTTTTGGGCCGGTCGCGGCGGGGGCGGAGACGCTCGCTGACGCTCTGGTTTCGGCATATCGCAATTCGAACCTGCTGGAGCAGAACCGGGCCGCGCTGCGGGCCGCCGATGAAGACGTCGCGCAAGCCGTCGCGAATCTGCGCCCGGTCCTGCAATGGACCGCGAGCTACGACTACCTCAATTCCGACGCCACCGGGGCGATCTCGCAAAGCGCCTCGACCTCGCTCGGCGCGTCGATGACGCTGTTCGATTTCGGTCGCAACAAGCTCAATGTCTCGATGAAGAAAGAGACCGTTCTGGCCACCCGCGAGGGTCTGCGTTCGGTCGAGCAGAACGTGCTGCTGTCGGCGATCCAGGCCTATTCGGACGTGAAATCGGCCTCCGAGCAGGTCGCCATCAACCAGAATTCGGCGCGCGTCCTGAACGAAGAACTCAAGGCCTCGAACGACCGTTTCGAAGTGGGCGAAGTCACCAAGACCGACGTTTCGCTTGCACAGGCGCAGTTGGCCTCCGCCCGCGCCTCGCTCGCTGCGGCACAGGGCAACCTGCGCTCCGCACGCGAAGCCTACAAGGCGGCGACCGGCCATTACCCGAACAACCTCGCGGCCTTCCCGAAGCGTCCGTCTCTGCCGGGCTCGCTCGATGCGGCGCGCGACATCGCGCTGCGCACCCATCCGAGCATCAAGCAGCTGCAGCACACCGTCGCGGTCTATGACCTCGGCGTGGATTACGCCCGCGCCAATCGCCTGCCGAAAATCACCGGTTCGCTTGGTCTGAGACAGGAAGAGCAGGGCGTTCAGACGCAATCCGCCGGGATCGAGCTGAACCAGACGCTCTATTCGGGTGGCGCGCTGATGTCAGCGCAGCGTCAGGCCGTGGCGAACGATCAATCGGCCCGCGCGCAGCTGAGCCAGGCCGGCGTGACGGTCTCGCAAAACGTGGCCAGCGCCTGGGCGGCGATCGACATCGCGAAGGCGCAGATTTCGGCTTACGACCAGCAGATCAGCGCGGCGCGCACCGCCTATCAGGGCGTCAAGGAAGAGGCGCTTCTAGGCGCGCGCACCACGCTCGACGTGCTCTCGGCCGAACAGGACCTGCTGGATGCGCAGGCGGGCCGGATCGACGCGGCGGCCACTTTGCAGGTAGCTTATTATCAACTTTTGTCCGCTATGGGTCTGTTGACGGTAGAAAACCTGAAGCTTGGAATTCCGACCTATGATCCCGCGGCCTATTACAACTCGGTCCGCTCCGCGCCCCTCACGCTCAGCCCGCAGGGCAAGCGTCTGGATCGCGTGCTCAAGGCCATCGGCCAGTAACGACCGAACGGTGTTTCGGCGGGCTTTCGGGCCCGCCTGCCGCGCCGATGTGGCGCAGGCATTGCAGCCTCCGGGTGTCCCTCGCAGTTTCGGGTCCGTCACGGCTGGACAGGCGCGCGTGCGCGCTGCAGGATGGAGTGATCATGGCTGATACGCGACCCAGACCCGAAATCGAAGATGTGCTGGCATCGATCCGGCGACTGGTGTCGCAGGACAGCCCGCGTGTGGCCGAGAGCTATCCGACCTCGAAAGGGGAGGGCTCGACGCCCGATCCTCTGGTTTTGACGCCCGCGCATCTCGTGTCGGACACTCAGGCGGAACCGAAGGGTGATATCCACGATCTCGAATGGTCCGCGCCGGGTGTTTCGCCGGAAGAGGAAGCCGCAGAGGCGCAGGATGACGCGGCCGATCTGTCGGAGGCGTCTGCCGAGTCGGCGGAGCCCGCACCGCTGTCCGAGGCGCGTCGCAAGCCGCAGAATTTCGAACCCGAATTCGATGATGCCGAGGCCGAGCCCTGGCCGTCGGAGGCGGAACTGCCTCAGAGCAGCTTTGACGATGAGCTCAAGCGGCTGGAGGGCTCGCTCGCCCAGCTTGAGGCAGAAGTGGCGCGCGATGGTTCCGATTATGAATCCGAGACGGGCGACGCGTTCGAACCGGCAGGCACCGCGCCGCTGACCGAACTGCCCGAAAGTTTTACGCCGGTTTGGGATCAGGGCTCCGATCCGGAGCAGACCTTCACCAGCGCCGAGTGGGAGGACGTGGCCGGTTTCGTCGCGCCTCAAGCGCCGGAAGCCGACGAAGCGGACAGTGACGCGGACGCCGCCCCCGAGGCGCTCGAGGGCGCGGAGGACGATACGTCCGCCGAGGATGATCCTCTGGCAGGGCTCGATTTCGATGACGCCGCTCCCGCAGAGGCCGAGCCGGAAGACATCAGCACCGACGATGAGCCCCTCGCGACCGAGGCCGTGATCGGCTTCGACGTGCCGCCAGGGGCCGAGGCAGAGCCTGAGCCTGAGTCGCTGCAGGACGCCACCGCAGTGCAGGATTGGGAAGATCTCACGCCGGAGATGGACGACGACACTGACAGTGCATCCGCGTTCATGCAGGCGAGCGACCCGGAGGCTGATACGCCGCCGCGTCGCCTGCATCTCAGCGATGCCGGGGCGCGTGCCCCGGAGCCGGAGCCGCGGACGTCCAGCTATGCGGAGTTGCGTGCGACGCTCGAGGAAGATTTCGAGGCGGATGAGATCGCCGCGCTCGAGGCTGAGCTTGCGTCCACCTCGGACCAGCCCGATGCCGCCTTGCATCCGCTGGCGCAATCGATGACCGAGACCCAGCTTCGGCAGCTCGTTTCGTCGCTGCTGCGCGAAGAGCTCCAGGGCGCGCTCGGCGCGAAGATCACGCGTAACCTGCGCAAGATGGTGCGTCGCGAAGTGCAGCGCGCGCTGATGAGCCGCGATCTGGACTGACCTTTCCCCTTCGGGACTGTGCCACGGCCCGCGTCGCGAGAGTGACGTGTTGGCTGCCCCGACATGTTTCGCGCAGTCGCAAATAAAGCGAAATCGAAGGCACGGCCCCAGGACACGGCTTAGACTGCTAGAGAAAAACACGCCCAAGAAATTCAAAACGGCGCGCCCTGTGGGACGCGCCGTTTTGTGTATCCAACTGTCGCCGTGGCGCCTGACAGGATCAGGCGGCTTCGGCCTCGTGCTCGTCCGAAATCGCGGCGAGGCGGCGTTCGCTTTCTTCGCGCGACAGGGCGACCGACGTGCGGACACCTTTGCCGACGAATTCCATCAAACCCCGGACGACGCGCTCGTTCGGATCGATGCCGGCGCAGGACAGAACTTCACGACCATCGCGCGAGCGTGCCCAGCGGGCGATCTGCTCGGGACCGTTGCCGTATTTCTTGTCGTCTGCAATCGCATCATCCAGCGCCGCGAGAACCACAGCGGCGAACAGTTTGCGGGCTCGTTGGCCCTGCTCGTAATTGAAGGCCGAGCCGTCAACGAAATCGCGCATTCTTCCGTCCTTTGTTATTGCTCTTGCGTTTCCTGGCGTGAGGGCCATCTAGGCCGTTCGGCCCCCGATTCGATATGCCTTGGGCCACATGGCAGCTATGCGCCATGCGCATGGCACCCTTGCCCGTCGTCAAAGCCTGCCCCCCTGAAAGGGATCACATTTCACGCGAATTAAGCGCGCGCTGACGAAATTCAAGGGCAGCTATTCGCAAAGCGCGAACCTCAAAAAGCCGAATATCCCGTGTAAGCATCAGAAAATGCTTCTTATTTTCGCGAGGTCGTCAGGGGGAAATCATTCGATATACGAAGAATTTTCTCTGCCGTTTCTTGCGCGTCACGATGTCTTGCAAAACGCAGCCGCGGGGCTTGCGCTTTTTGAAACATTTGATCCTCGTTGGTCATAAATAAGTGACCGATGCGTCACCCGCCGACATCTCGCCCGTTGCGCGCCCGAGGCGCAGATAGGCGATCGCGCGATCGCCCGAACGGGTGAAAAGACGCCCGACGCTGCGCCCGTCCGAGGTGATCTCGGTTCCCGGCTCGGCGGGGCCTTTGACATCGACCGTGACGAAGCCTTTGCGCAGCTCGGTCTTGTGCTTCATCCGCGCGGTGACTTCCTGGCCGACATAGCAGCCTTTGCGAAAATCCACGCCGGCCAACCGATCGAACCCGGCCTCGAGGATGAACGTGTCGGGGGTAAGCTCGACACCGGTCTCAGGGATGCAATGCGCAACCCGGATCGCGTCCCAATCGGTGCCGTCATCGCCCGCTTCGTCCCCGTAGAGCCGCCAGCCCATGTCGGGATGGCGCGGATCGGCCAGTGCGCCCTCGGGCGCCGGTCCGGTGCCGCGATAGACCTTCAGATCGGAGGGGGCGATCGCGACATCGGCCCGCAGCTTGTACATGCTCAGCCGCTTGATCGTCGCCTCGGCGATGCTCTCGTCGATATCGAGCACGATCGCCTCGCCCCGCGCCAGCAGGAAGAAATCGGCAAGGTATTTGCCCTGCGGCGTCAGCAGGGCGGTATAGACCAGCCCGTCTTTCACGTGGCTCACGTCGTTCGTCACCAGCCCTTGCAGGAAGTGCTCGCGATCCGCACCGGTGATCTCGTAGAGAATGCGCTCGGCCATAGAGGTCTCCTTTCCCCGCCCATGTAGGCAGCCGGGACGGGAATGCCAACTCAATCGAGAAGCTGCATCCGGCACAGCCCCGCATAGGGCCCGTTCTTGGCCAGCAGCTCGTCATGCGTGCCCTGTTCCACGACCTGACCTTCGACCACCACGACGATCTTGTCGGCATTGCGCACGGTCGACAGGCGGTGGGCGATCACCAGCGTCGTGCGGCCCTGGCTCAGGTCCGCCAGTGCCTGCGCGACCTTGGCCTCGGAGACGGTGTCGAGGGCGGAGGTCGCCTCGTCGAGCAGCAGGATCGGCGCGTCGCGCAGCACCGCGCGCGCGATGGCGACCCGCTGGCGTTGCCCGCCCGAGAGCGCCGAGCCGCGCGGGCCTGCGCCGGTATTGATGCCGTTTTGCAGAAGGTCGGTGAATTCCGTCACATGAGCCGCTTCGAGCGCGGTTTGGATATGGTCGGGATCGACCTCCTGCCGCCCGAGAAGGACATTCTCGCGGATCGTCTCGTCGAACAGCGCGGAATCTTGCGATACGGTTGAGAAATGCTGGCGCAGTTCGGCAAGGCCGAGATCGTTCAGCGGCGTGCCGCCCAGCGTGATGCGCCCGCTATCGGGATCGACGAGCCGGGTCAGCAGGTTGAACACGGTGGTCTTGCCCGCACCCGAGGGGCCGACAAGCGCGGTGGTCTGGCCGGGTTCGGCAACGAAGCTGAGACCGCGCAGAACGTGCTTGTCGCCGTAATGCAGATGCACGTCGTCGAACTCGATCCGCGTGGTCTCGGGCAGCGCGGCAGGCTGCGCGGGCGAGGTAATCGCGGGTTGCGTGTCGAACAGGCGATAGATCCGCTCGAGGCTCGCCGCCGCCGTTTGCCATGCGCCCGCTGAATTCGCGAGGCGGCGCAGCGGTTGGAAGGCCAGCGCCATCGCGGTGAAGAAGGACATGAAATCGCCGACGGAGCGCTCGCCCGCCAGAATCTGCTGGCCGCCGAGGATCAGCACCACGAAGAAGCCCAGCCCGGTGATGATATCGATCATCGCGGGCACGAGGCCTGAGATGAAGGTAGTCTTGATCTGCGCCACGCGGACTTCGTTCACCAGTCGGGCGAAACGCCCCGCCTGATAGTCCTCGATCCCGTTGAGCTTCACGGCGGCGATGCCGTGGAAGACCTCGTCGAGCCGGGTCGCGCGCTCGGACGAGCTTTCGCGCATTTGGCGGGTCTTGCGGCGGATATAGCGCTGCGCCATCGCGACCGGCAGGATCAGGAGCGGCGCGCCGATCACCGCGCCCAGCGTCCAGCCGGGGTCGATGGCGACCGCCACGGCGAACAGCGAGATCAGCGAAACCGCGTCGCGCCCGGTGCTCGAGATGAAGATTTTCCACACGTTCTGCACGGCGGCGGTGTCGCCCTGCACCCGTTCGATCAGCGCGCCGGGCGGGTTGGCCTGATAGAAATGCTGGTCGAGCCGCAGCATGTGCCGGAACAGATCGGTCTGCATATCGCTCGAAGTGCGCAGCGAGACGCTCGTCATCACCGTGCGCGAGGCCACAGAGGTCGTCGCGCGGATCAGGAACAGCCCGAAGATCGCGGCGCCGACCCACCAGATCAACTCGCTCTCGCCCTGCACGAAGACCTTGTCGAAGAGCGGCTTGAGCATCCAGCTCAGCGCGCCCAGCGTCGAGCCTTCGATCATCAGAAGGACCATTGACACGCCGATCATCGGCAGGTGCTTGCGCAGATAGTCGCGCCACATCCGGCCCGCGAGGTGTTTCGACGTGTAAGGGTTTGCAGTCTTGGCCACGAGGCACCATGCGATAGGCGCGCCTGTCGGCGCGCGGTTAAGCCCGTGAAGTACCGCGAGATAGGGGGCACGCGCAAGCCGGGCGCGAGATTGACGCGGCGCGCGGGCGGGATTACCGATTGTCCGTTGTGCCAGACGGAGATACCCGATGAGCCTTGCCCAAGGTCGCCCCTACCTCGCCATTCCCGGACCCTCGACGATGCCTGACCGTGTTCTGGCCGCGATGCATCGTCCCGCGCCCAATATCTATGAAGGCGAGATCGAGGAGATCGCGGCCCGGGTCGCGGCGAACCTGCGTCGGGTGGCGATGTCCTCGTCCCATGTCGCGATCTATATCGCCAACGGGCACGGCGCCTGGGAGGCGTCGATCTCCAACGTGTTCTCGCGCGGGGACAAGGCGCTGAGCCTCGTGACCGGGCGCTTCGGCAATATCTGGGCGCGCAACGCGGCCACGATGGGCGTGGACGTTCAGCGGCTGGAATTCGGCATCAAGGCTCCGGCCGATCCGGCCCGCGTCGAAGAGGCGCTCCGGGCCGACAAGGATCACGAGATCAAGGCCGTGCTGCTCACCCATGTCGATACCGCGACCTCGGTGGTCAATGACGTGGCGGCGATCCGCGCAGCCATCGACGCGGCGGGTCACCCGGCGCTCTTGATGGTCGATTGCATCGCCTCTTTGGGATGCGACGAGTTCCGGATGGATGACTGGGGCGTCGACGTGATGGTCGCCGCCAGCCAGAAGGGCCTGATGGTGCCGCCGGGGCTGGGCTTCGTGTGGTTCTCCGACAAGGCGCTGGCCGCCAGCCGCGAGGCCGATCTGGTCACGCCCTATTGGGACTGGCAGCCGCGCGCCTTCCCCGAGATGGTCTATCAGTATTTCGGGGGCACCTCGCCGACCCATCACCTCTTCGGCCTCGATGAGTCGCTCAAGATGATCCTCGAGGAAGAGGGGCTGACCCATATCTGGGCGCGTCACGCGACGCTCGCCTCCGCCGTCTGGGCCGCTTTCGAGACCTGGGGGCAGGAGGGCGACATCGCGCTCAACATCGCGAACCCGGCCCATCGCGCCCATTCGGTGACAGCGGCGCGGATCGGGGCGGGCAATGCGCAGCGGCTGCGCAGCTGGCTCGAACGCGAGGCGGGGGTGACGCTGGGGATCGGGCTCGGGATGGCCGAACCCGGCACGCCCGAGGCCAACGATTTCCTGCGGGTCGCCCATATGGGCCATGTGAACGCCCATATGACGCTGGGCGCGCTGGCGACGATGGAGGCCGGGATGCAGGCGCTGAAAATCCCGCACAACCCCGGCGGCATCGCCGCGGCGGCGGGCGCTATCGCGAAAGGCGCCGGTCAGGCCTGACCGTGACGCTCCAGCCAGTCGGTGAGCTGTTCGACCTCTTCCGAGGCTTCGCGCGACACTTGCGGGGCTTCGGTGCGCGAGGTCGAGAGCTTCATCTCGCGGCTGGATTGGGTCATGCCTGCATAAGCGCCGAAGGCCAGGGCAAAGGCCAGCGGGCTAAGCATTGCGATACGGGCGTTGCGAGTCTTGCGGCTCATGGGTCTGCTCCTGTTGTTGAGCAAAACATGGGAGCGCCCCCGAGTCGGCGCAACTCACCTTGCGGCGAGATGCGCTGAGGCCGGTGCTTTTTCGCCGATCTCATCGGCGGAATTGTGTTCGGGAGGGCGCGTCGATCAGCGCGCGCGAGCGGCTTTCAGCGCGTCGGGCAGGGCCGCAGCGAGCGCGTCCAGTTCGGCGTCTGGCCCGACCGAAACCCGGATGCAGCGGTCTTGCGGCGCGACGAAAGGCATCCGCACGAACACGCCGCGCGCATCGAGTTCCCGCAGCACGACCCGCGCGAACTCGCCGTCCTGCCCGCAGTCGATGGCGACGAAATTCGTGGCCGACGGCAGGGTGGTCAGCCCGTTCTCACGGGCGATCACGTCGATCCGGTCGCGCGCGCCTGCCACCAGAAGGCGCATATAGGCCTGCCACGTCGTATCCTGCAGCGCGGCCAGTGCGCCCGCCTGAGAAATGCGGCACATGCCGAAATGATTGCGGATCTTGTCGAAGGCCGCGATCAGCTCGGGCGCGGCCAAGGCATAGCCCACACGCGCGCCTGCCATCCCATGCGCCTTCGAGAAGGTGCGCATCCGGATCACGCGGGGATCGTCGGCTTTGATGCGCGCCTCGGTCCCGTCGTCGGCGAATTCCACATAGGCCTCGTCCAGCACCATCAGCGTGCCCTCGGGCACCGCCTCGATCATCGCCTCGATCGTCTCGCGCGGGTGATGGGTGCCCATCGGATTGTCGGGGTTCGCGATATAGACGAGCTTCGCGCTCACCTCCGCCGCCTTCGCGATCAGCGCCTGCGGGTCTTCGTGGTCGTCGGCATAGGGCACCTTGTGCAGCACCCCGCCAAAGCCCGCCACATGGTAGTTGAAGGTCGGATAGGCCCCGTCCGAGGTCACGACCGCGTCGCCCTGTTCGATCACCAG
Organism: Thioclava sp. ISO4; assembly: GCF_058105145.1. NCBI lineage: Bacteria > Pseudomonadati > Pseudomonadota > Alphaproteobacteria > Rhodobacterales > Paracoccaceae > Thioclava > Thioclava sp. ISO4. Next base: position 83,515 of record NZ_CM176571.1, on the reverse strand, counting down.
ACGGCACAGATAGCCCAGAAGCCCGTCGATCCCTTCGCCGACCAGCACGTTCTCGACCGCGACCCCGTGATGCTCGGCAATCGCCGCGCGCAGATCGAAACTGGCCGAGTCGCCATATTTCCAGACATCGCCCGCTGCCGCCGCCATCGCGGCAATCGCGCGCGGGGAAGGGCCGAAGCCGTTTTCATTGGCCCCCAGCCGCGCGGCGAAGGGGCGACCGGCACGGCGCTCCTGTTCCTCGGGCCCGACGAAAGGCACGGTGGCGGGAAGGCTGTCGATCAGTTTTGTGTAACGGGGTCCGGTCATGGCTACAGGCGTAAGCGCAAAGCGCGGGTGCGGCAAGAGGGCGCGTCGGTTGGCGCGATCGCGGCGGAACCGGGGACTGGGCCAAATGCTTTTCCCTGCGTAATATCGTGAAATGACATAAGTTCGGGAAGCCAGCCGATGAGCGCCAGCGACACCTCTTTTTCCACCTCCCTTTTCGAGACCCTGACCGGAGATGCGCCGGGGAACGTAAAAGAGCTCAGCGACAGCGCGGCGCAGCACGAACCCGGCAGTTTCCTGCGCCATGTCGGCTCGCTGTCGATGACCAAGCTGGCCGACGGGCTGATCGATCCGAAACTGGTGCTGAGCTGGCTGATGCAGGCGGTGGGTGCGCCCGCTGCGCTGGTCAGTTGGCTGGTGCCGGTGCGCGAGTCCGGCTCGCTTTTGCCGCAGCTGTTTACCGCGCCGCATGTGCGCAAGATGCCGCAGCGCAAATGGGCCTGGGCGGCGGGGAGTCTGATCCAGGGGCTGGCCGCGGCGGCGATTGTTGTGATCGCACTGACGATGCAGGGGATGGCTGCGGGGCTGGCGATGCTGGTGGCGCTGGGCGTGCTGGCGATTGCGCGCTCGCTGTCCTCGGTGAGCTACAAGGATGTGCTGGGCAAGACCGTGGACCGGACGCGGCGCGGCACGACGACCGGGATCGCGACGAGCGTCTCAGCCGCCGGGGTGATCCTGTTCGCGATCATCCTGATGACCGGGGTGGTGGAGCGGATGAGCCTCGTGATCGGAGCGATCTCGCTGGCCGCTGTGCTCTGGGTCGCGGCGGCGGCGCTGTTCTCGACGCTGCGCGAGGAAGATCAGCCGGGCGAAGACAAGGGCAGCATCGGCCTGTCCGAGCTGAGCCTGCTGTGGAAGGACGCCGATCTGGGCAAGTTCGTGATCGCGCGGGTGCTGCTGCTGCCGACGGCGCTCGCGCCGCCCTATATCGTGCTGCTCGCGGCGCAAGCGGGCGATAACCGGTTCGGCGCGCTGGGGGCGATGGTGCTGGCCTCGGCGCTGGCCTCTCTGGTGAGCTCTTACATCTGGGGGCGGCTGGCGGATCGCTCCTCGCGCAAGGTGCTGATCTTCACCGGGCTGGTCGCGACCGCGTTTCTGGCGCTGGCGGTGGTGTTGGGCTGGTCGGGGCTGATGGGCACGATCTGGGCCTCGCCGGTGGCGCTGTTCGGGCTGATGATCGGCTATCAGGGGGTGCGGCTGGGCCGGTCCACCTACCTCGTGGATATGTCGCCCAGGGATGACCGCGCGGCCTATACGGCGGTGTCCAACACGACCGTGGGGGTGATGCTGCTGGCCTTCGGTGCGGCAAGCTCGGCGCTCGCGATGGCGGGGGCGGAAATGGTGCTGATCGTCTATGCGGGGATCTGCGTGGTCGCCTCGGGCGTGGCCTTCACGATGAAGGAAGTGTCGGAGTAAGGTCTCCAATCAGCTCATGGCGCGGGGCGACCAGCCCCGGGCCGCGCCCGCCCCTCCCCCCGGGAGGGCGCATTGCGATGTCGCGCGCGCTCATCCGGTGTTCGGGCTCGTGAGATAAAGTGCGGACCTCACATGTTGAGCCGCGCCCACCCGAGGGTCAGGCGCGGCCCTGATCGCTAAAGGCCTCGCTCAGCCCAGCTCGGCCAGACGCGCCACGGCCTGACGCACCTTCTCGGCCTCTTCCTCGGCGCGTGCGAGGTTCTCGCGGGTTTCCACGACGACCTCGGGATCGGCATTGGCGATGAATTTCGGATTGTTCAGACGACCCTTCATGCCGCCGATTTCCTTCTCCATCTTGCCCAGAGCCTTCTCCAGACGCGCCTTCTCCTTGGCGATGTCGATCACGCCTTCCAGCGGCAGACCGAACAGAGCGCCCTGCGCCGGGATCGAGATCGCGCCTTTCGGGATCGGTGCCTCGGTGATGCTCTCGATGCGCGCCAGTTTGAAGATCAGCACCTCGTTATTGGCGAGGGCTGCACGCGCGGCGTCATCGGCCTCGGCCAGAACCATCGGCAGCTTCAGACCCACCGGCACGCCCATCTGGGTGCGCGACGACCGGATCGCCTCGATCAGTTCGATCACCCAGTTCATCTCGCGGTCGGCGGCCTCGTCCACCAGATCGGCGGCTTTGTAGTCCGGCCAGTCGGCATGGACGAGCATCTTCGCGCGGTCGCCCTGCGGCGCGGTCAGCTCCCACAGCTCTTCGGTGATGAAGGGCATGATCGGGTGCAGCAGCGTGTAGCACTGATCGAGAACCCAGCGCATCGTGGCGCGGGTTTCCTCGGCATGCTCGCCGTCGAACAGCGGCTTGGCGAATTCGACATACCAGTCGCAGACCTTGCCCCAGACGAAGCCGTAAAGCCCGAGCGCCGCGTCGTTGAAGCGATAGGCGGCGAAGGCCTCGTCCACCTGCTCGCGGATCTTGGCGGTCTCGCCGATGATCCAGCGGTTCACCGTGTGGGTGGGCTGCGGAATCTCGGTCACGACCGGGCCTTCGAACACACCGTTCATCTCGGCGAAGCGCGTCGCGTTCCAGATCTTCGTGCCGAAGTTCCGGTAGCCCTTGATGCGCTCTTCCGAGAGTTTCAGCACGCCGCCCATCGCCGCCATCGCGGCATTGGTGAAGCGCAGCGCATCCGCGCCGTAAGCGTCGATGATCTCGAGCGGGTCGATCACGTTGCCGGTCGTCTTCGACATCTTCTTGCCCTTCTCGTCGCGGACGAGCTGGTGCAGGTAGACGGTGTGGAAGGGCACCTGATCCATGACGGCCAGCTGCATCATCATCATCCGCGCCACCCAGAAGAACAGGATGTCGAAGCCGGTCACGAGGACATCGGTCGGGAAATACTTGCGCATCTCCTCGGTATCCTCGGGCCAGCCGAGCGTGCCGATCGGCCAGAGCCCCGACGAGAACCAGGTGTCGAGCACATCGGCGTCGCGCCAGACCGGATAGACGAGCTGCGTCGGGTCCTCGGTCATCTCGTATTGCGCGAGGCTCGCGGCGAGCACTTCGATTGCCTTGTGGCGGTCTTCGACCTCGACGATGCGCGCGGCGTTGAGCGGCGTCGGCAGCTCGGCATTCTGCGCCTTGAACCAGCCGATGACGCTCTCGAAATCGGACGCGCAGTGATAGCGGTCGTCGCGATGGACCATCTTCGTCTCGACGAGCAGGCGGCCCATCTCCACGAGGTCGATCGTGCCGTCGCCCTCGTCATCGCGGAAATCGGGCGCGTCCATGTCCAGACCGTACCAGACCGGGATCTGGTGGCCCCACCAGAGCTGGCGCGAGATGCACCACGGCTCGATGTTTTCCAGCCAGTGGAAATAGGTCTTCTCGCCGGCTTCGGGCATGATCACGGTGTCGCCGTTGCGCACCGCATCCAGCGCCTTGCCCACGATCTTTTCGGCATCGACGAACCACTGATCGGTCAGCATCGGCTCGATCACCACTTTCGAGCGATCGCCGAAGGGCTGCATGATCGGCTTGTCTTCGACGTAGGGAGCGGTGGTCTCGGTCTCAACGCCGTCTTCGTCGGTGACGGTCTTGGTCGTCGTCACCGCGAGGCCCTCGTCGGTGATCTGACGGATCACGGCTTCACGCGCCTCGAACCGGTCGAGCCCGCGCAGTTCCTCGGGCACGAGGTTGAGTGCGTCGATCTCGGCCTCGGTGAACTCCGCGCCTTTCGAGATGTCCATCGCACGGGCCGCGCATTCCTCGTAGGACAGCCCGTCGGCGCGCATCGCGCCCTTGGTGTCCATCAGGCGATACATCGGGATGCCGTTCCGCTTCGCGACCATGTAGTCGTTGAAGTCATGCGCGCCGGTGATCTTCACCGCGCCCGAGCCGAATTCGGGATCGGGATATTGATCGGTGATGATCGGGATCAGGCGGCGATGCTCTTTCGGGCCCACCGGAATCTCGCAAAGCTTGCCGACGATCGGCGCGTAACGCTCATCCGACGGATGCACCGCGACCGCGCCATCGCCCAGCATCGTCTCGGGGCGGGTGGTCGCGATCGAGATGTAATCGCGCTCTTCGGTGAAGAGGACATTCCCGTCCTCGTCCTTCTCGACATAGGTATAGGTTTCGCCGCCTGCGAGCGGGTATTTGAAGTGCCACATGTGACCGGCGACTTCGATATTCTCCACTTCCAGATCCGAGATCGCGGTCTCGAAATGGGGGTCCCAGTTCACCAGCCGCTTGCCGCGATAGATCAGGCCCTTTTCGTACATGTCGACGAAGACCTTGATCACCGCGTCATGGAAATTGCCCTCATTGCCTTCCGGCGCACCGGGCGCGCCCGACATGGTGAAGGCGTTGCGCGACCAGTCGCAGGAAGACCCAAGGCGCTTGAGCTGGTTGATGATGGTCGAGCCGTATTCGCCCTTCCACTCCCAGACCTTCTCGAGGAATTTTTCGCGGCCCAGTTCCACCCGCTTGGGCTGCTGGGTCTTGGCCAGTTCCTTCTCGACCATCAGCTGGGTCGCGATGCCCGCATGGTCCTGACCCGGCTGCCAGAGCGTGTCGAACCCGCGCATCCGGTGCCAGCGCACGAGGATATCCTGCACGGTGTTGTTGAAGGCGTGGCCCACATGCAGCGCGCCCGTCACGTTGGGCGGCGGGATCATCACGCAGAAGGTCTCGTCGCGCGATGCGTTGGCTCCGGCCTTGAAGGCTCCGGCCTCTTCCCATTTCGCGTAGATCCGCGGCTCGGCGCTCGCGGCATCGAAAGTCTTGTCCATCGTCATGTCAGGCATCCTTGGCTCGGCTTGAGGGCTGTTTAGCCCGCGCAGCCGGCAAGGAAAACCCCGTGCGCGCGGTCCGAAAAAGCGCGGCGGGCACGATCGGGCCAACAAACTGCCGCGATTGCCCCTGAAGATAAGAGAAACTTATCCTACATTGGATAGTATAAGCCCAACTTATCTGAGGAGCGCTGATATGCGCGGTCTCTTCGAGCGTGTGATCTCTGCCCTGCGCCGCCGCAGCCCGGAACGGGCCGAGGCGCGCGCGGCAGCTGGTGCGGGCCGCGGACCGGTGGATCATGTCGTGCTGCTCGACGGGACGCTCGGCTCGCTGCGGCCCGACCGCCTCACTTCGATCGGGCTGATCTATCGCTTCCTGCGCCGGGCCGCGCCGAAAGTGTCGGTCTATTACGGGCGCGGGCTGCGCTGGCGGGATTGGCACGACATGTCGGACGTGTGGTTCGGCTGGGGCGTGAACCAGCAGATCGCGCGCGCCTATGGCTGGCTCGCGATGCGCTACCGTCCGGGCGACCGGATTTTCCTGATCGGCTATTCTCGGGGAGCCTTCGGCGCGCGCTCGCTGGCCGGGATGATCGGGCGGATCGGTCTCTTGCGTCCCGAACATGCGATCGAGCGTAACACCCGCCTCGCCTGGCGCCATTACGAGGAAGAGACGCCCGCAGACATCCTGCAAAGCTTCCGCAACAGCCTGTGCCACGAGAACGTCGAGATTGAGATGGTCGGCGCGTTCGACACGGTGCAGGCGCTGGGCATTCGCGTGCCGTTCTTCTGGATCGTCAGCGAAGAGCGCGTGCGGTTTCACGACCACCACCTGAGCGATCATGTGCGCCACGGGTTTCAGGCGCTCGCGCTCGACGAGCGGCGCTCGGTGCTGGAACCGCTTTTGTGGGAAAGCGACGAGGGGGCGTCGGAGGCGGATGCTCCCGCGCCCCGGATCGAGCAGCGCTGGTTTCGCGGCGCGCATGGCGATATCGGCGGGATGCTGGGCCATTTCGGCGATGCCCGGCCGCTCGCCAATATCCCGCTGGTCTGGATGCTGGAACGCGCCGAGTCGCTGGGCCTGAGCCTGCCGCCCGGCTGGCAGGCGGAGTTTCCGCGCGATCCGAATGCGCCCTCGGTCGGCACGTGGACTGGCTGGAGCAAGCTGTTCTGGCTGCGCGCCCCGCGTGTCGTCGGACGCGATCCATCGGAAGGGTTGCATGAGAGCGTCGTCCTGCCCGAAGGCTCGCGCGCGATTTTCCGGCCGCGCATCCTGCGCCCCGAAATCCGCCGCCTCTCGCGCGGGTCCGCGCCGACCTCAGAGCTCGGGCGTCATGACGAAACAGGTGGCGGTGCCGGTCGCGTAGAGACGTCCGTCCTCGGCGCCTCGGATCTCACCCCGCGCGACGCCGGTTGACCGCCCGATATGATCGAGCTGGCCCGTGCCGATCACCTCGGTGCCGGGCTTGATCGCGCGGATCAGGTTCACCTTGAATTCGAGCGTCGTCTGCGTCTGACCCTTCTTCAGCCCGGTAATCACCGAGCAGGTCATCACCGTATCGAGCATCATCGCATGCCAGCCGCCGTGAATGCCGCCATAGCCGTTGGTCTGCGGATGCCCCGGCGTGCCGCGACAGGTAACGCGGCCCTCCTCGGCCTCGGTGATCCGGTAGGCCATCAGGTTCTGCACGGTGGGCGAGGGGACGTCGCCAGAGACCATCTTGCGGATGTATTCGAGCCCCGACATCGAAAGCACCTCCTCCAGCGGGAGAAAATCTTCCGGGCCTTCGGCGAAATATTGATCGGGCATGTCTGGCTCCTGTTACGTCGGGCGACAAGCTATCGCAGGAGGCAGGAAAGGGAAGGGGGAGCGCTTGCAATCCGTCCCGCAAAGGGCGGCATCGCCCTTGGGGCCAACATCGCGAGGCGCGGCGCTCCACGGGTGCTTGCGGGTTTTCTCCGGTGGATGGGCGTCTTGTGCTATTCTCGAACATCACTCCGCGGACGGAGTGGGGCGTCTTGACCGTCTTCCGTTGTGATGGCCGCGCGCCGGACAGCCATTGGGAGGACGATCTCATGCAAATTGCTATCGTACAGCAACCGCCGGTCTACATGAACAAGACGGCATCCCTGGAGCGAGCGGTGGAACTGGTGGCCGAGGCGGCCTCTCAGGCGTGCCGACTGATCGTGTTTCCCGAGACATGGTTGCCGGGTTACCCCACTTTCGTCTGGCGGCTCCCGCCGGGGGCAGGGATGAGGAAGACCGACGATCTCTTCGCGCTTTCGCAGGCCAATTCGATCGATCTCAGCAAAGACGAGCTTGCGCCGATAAAGGACGCGGCAAAAGAGCATTCGATGGTGGTCGTGATGGGCCATCAAGAGGTGGACGGAGCGGTCAGCGGCAGCACGCTTTTCAACAGCGCAGCGATCATCGACGCCGACGGAACCCTTCTGAACAACCATCGAAAGCTGATGCCGACAAACCCTGAGCGTATGGTCTGGGGGTTCGGAGACGGCTCGACCCTCAAGGTCGTCGAGACCGCTGTCGGGCGCGTGGGCGCCCTGATCTGCTGGGAAAACTACATGCCGCTGGCGCGGTTCGCGCTCTATGCCCAGAATATCGACATCTATTGCGCACCGACCTGGGACAGCGGCGATACCTGGCTGGCGACAATGCAGCATATCGCGCGCGAAGGGGGATGTTGGGTTCTCGGCTGTGCCACGTCGCTCGAGGCAAGCGATGTGCCCGCGGATCTCCCCTATCGCGACGAGCTTTTCCCCGACGACAACGAGTGGATCAATCCCGGGGATGGGGTGGTCTACAAACCCTTCGGCAGTCTGCACGCAGGCCCGATGAGGAAGGAAAAGGGGCTGTTGGTCGCGACGGTGGACGTGGATGCCGCCAGGGCCTCACGCCGCAAATTCGATGTTAGTGGTCATTACGCCCGGCCGGATGTTTTCACGCTCAACGTCAACCGAGCCAAGCAATCGCCCATTTCCTTCGACTGACACCGGGCGGCCGCCCCCAGCCAAAGAAAAAGGGGCCCAGCAGGGCCCCTCCGTTCAATCCATTTGAGCGCCCTTTCAGGCCACTTTCTCCAGCACCGTATCGGGCGTGACTCCCAGCGCGTGGCAGACGTCGCGGGTCAGGCCGGGGCGGTTGAGCGTGTAGAAATGCAGATCTTCCACGCCGCCCTCGATCAGCTTGTCGCACAGTTCGGTGCACAGCGCGGTCGCCAGAAGATGCTCGCGCCCGTCGCGGATCGCGGCCTCGAACGCTTCCTCGACCCATGCGGGGATGGAGGTGCCGCAGCTTTGCGCGAATTTCTTGGCGCCTTTCCACGACTGGATCGGCAGGATGCCGGGGATGATCTTGGCGTCGATCCCTTCCTTTTCGCAGGCGTCGCGGAAGCGGAAGAAGGTCTCGGGCTCGAAGAAGAACTGGGTGATCGCCGAGGTCGCACCTGCCTCGACCTTGCGCTTGAGCCAGCGCACGTCGGCCATATTGTCGGCGGCGTCAGGATGCGGCTCGGGATAGGCGCCCGCGCGGATCGTGAAGCGGCCATCCTCGGCCAGTGCCTCGATCAGCTCGACCGAAGAGGCGAAGCCCTCGGGATGCGGCGTGAAATGCGCAGCACCCTGCGGCGGATCGCCCCGCAGCGCCACGATCTCGGTCACGCCGACCTCGGCATAGGCGTCCACGATCTCCATCGTCTCGGCCTTGGTCGCTTCCACGCAGGTCAGGTGGGCGGCGACATTGAGGCCGTAATTCTTGTGGATCGTGCCGACCGCCTCATGGGTCAGCTTGCGCGTCGTGCCACCCGCCCCGTAGGTCACAGAGGTGAACTCGGGTTTCAGCGGTGCCAGAACCTGCGCGGTTTCCCACAGCCGGAACGACGCATCGAGCGTCTTCGGCGGGAAAAATTCGAAGCTGACCTTGGGCGTCGTCATGGGAATCTGTCCTTTCGTTCGCTCTCTTGTGCCAGATCGGGCTTTGTGAGACAAACTCATAATCTTCAAAATGGTTATGAGTGTAACAGCAAGATGCATCTCGAGTTCCGTCACCTGCGCACAATCAAGGCGATTCACGATGCCGGTGGGCTCGCGAAGGCAGCGGACGTGCTGCACATAACACAATCGGCGCTGTCGCACCAAATCAAAGGGCTGGAGGACCAGACCGGGGTGGAGCTGTTCGTGCGTCGCTCGAAGCCGCTGAAACTGTCGGCGGCGGGGCAGAAGCTGCTGCGGCTGGCCGAACGCATCCTGCCCGAGATCGCCGCGACCGAGGCCGAGTTCGAGGCGCTGCGCTCAGGCCGCGCGGGCCGCCTGCATATCGCGATCGAGTGCCACGCCTGTTTCGACTGGCTGTTCCCGGTGTTGGAGCGCTTCCGCCACGCCTGGCCCGATATCGACGTGGATATCCGGCCCGGTCTGGCGTTCAACGCCTTGCCCGCGCTGAGCCGCGAAGAGGTCGATCTGGTGATCTCGTCGGATCCGGAGAAGATCGACGGCGTCACCTTCAACCCGCTCTTCGACTATGCGCCGACCTTCATCGCCGCCGCGAATTCGCCGCTGGCCGCGAAACCCTATATCGAGGCGCAGGATTTCGCGGATCAGACGCTGATCACCTATCCGATCGACCGGGGCCGCTCGGATATCTTCACGCAGCTGCTCACCCCCGCCCGGGTCGAACCGAAAGCCGTGCGGCAGGTGGAGCTGACCGCGGTGATCCTGATGCTGGTCGCCTCGAATCGCGGCGTGGCGGTGCTGCCCGACTGGGTGCTGCGCGAGGTGAAATACCAGCCGGACTACATCACCAAGCCTGTGACCGAACACGGCCTGACCAAGCGGCTCTATGCCGCGACGCGGTCCGAGGATGCGACCCAGCCCTTCATGGCGCATTTCCTGCGGCTTGCGCGCACCGAGCCGGTGAAGCTGCAACGCGCCTGAGCCTTCTTCTCGACCGAAATATCCCGGGGGGTGAGGCGGAAAATGGCGGCCTTCCAGTGGAAGGACGCCCCGCCGAACGCCCGGAGCGCAAGCAAAGGGCTGGCAGCGAGCGGGGCAGAGCCCCTTCTCAGTTTGCCTGACGCGCCAAAGGTCTTGGATTTTCCACGCAACCCCTGTAAGGCGACCGCTTGAAACGCGAAGGAGCCCAGAGATGCAAGGCAGCGCAAACCTCAACCTGATGATCAAGGCCGCCCGCAAGGCAGGCCGCTCGCTGGTCAAGGATTTCCGCGAGGTCGAGAACCTTCAGGTCTCCTCGAAGGGGCCGGGCGATTTCGTCTCGAAGGCCGATCGCGAAGCCGAGAAGATCATCAAGGACGAGCTGCGCGGCGCGCGCCCCTCCTATGGCTGGCTCGGCGAGGAAACCGGCGAAGAGGCGGGCGACGACCCGACGCGCCGCTGGATCGTCGACCCGCTCGACGGCACCACCAACTTCCTGCACGGGTTGCCGCATTGGGCGATCTCGATCGCGCTGGAGCATAAGGGCGAAATCATCGCGGCCGTGGTGTTCGACGCCGCGAAAGACGAGATGTATTTCGCCGAGAAGGGCCTTGGCGCTTACATGAACGACACCCGTCTGCGGGTTTCGGGCCGTCACAAGATGATCGAATCGGTCTTTGCGACCGGCGTGCCCTTCGGTGGCAAATCGACGCTTCCGGCGACGCTGAAGGACCTTGCCAAGCTGATGCCGCAATGCGCTGGCGTCCGGCGCTGGGGCGCGGCCTCGCTCGATCTGGCCTATGTCGCGGCAGGCCGCTACGAGGGCTATTGGGAGCGCGGGCTGAACGCGTGGGACGTGGCTGCGGGCATGCTCCTCGTGAAGGAAGCGGGCGGTTTCGTGGAAGCCGTGCGCGAAGGCCGCGAGGTTCTCGAATCGGGTTCGGTGATCGCGTCGAATGCCGAAATGTTCCCGGCTCTCACGAAGGCGCTTCGATCAAACGACTGAGAAACCTATGAAATTTTGCTGTGGCGGTGAAAGGTGAGCGAAAGTTCACCTTTCGTTCATTCCGTTGTGCCAGCCTGATGCGGTTACCAGAAAGGGATGCCGCCATGGTTGGACAGGAATACGGGTCCGCGTCACTCGCGCTTGAACAGCGCGCATTGATCGCGCTGCGCGGGGCGGGCGATTGCGCCGTCGAACGCGCGTTGGAAGAGTTGCGGCAGGCGGTCTCCGATCTCGCTTTTGCCGAGGCGGCCGACCTGATCGCACGTCACCGGGTCGCGTTCCTGGACGAGATGATTTCGGGTTGCTTTGAGGATGCGGAAACGGCCGAGCCGGACACGGCAGCGGCCCTGCGCGCGGCGGCCGAAGGGCTTCAGGAAGAGCGTGCGACTCTGGCAGAGACCTTGCCGCTCGAGCTTTCCCTGCGCGCCGATCAGCGCGACGCAGCCTGCGAGCGCATCCGCGCCGCGCAGCGCCGCCTGCGCAACATTTCCCAGATGCCCGACCATTTCGGCTGTGCCTGCGCGTGTGGCCGCGCTGGGGCAGGGCCGTGCGAGGACGCGGCGGATCAGATCCAGCAGGCGCTTCGCTTCGATGCCGAAGCCATCGCCGATATCGCCCGACAGGAGGCGCGCGCACGTCTCAGCGACGGCTTTGCGGCCCTGCCGGTCGCCTCGGCCCTTTCGCCTCGCCGCGGCGGTGATACGGGGACCACGGCGGCGCAGATCGCCCGCCGCCTTGTCGAGGATGCGCGCCGGAGACTGTGCTGAGCCGCGATCCCGTCCGGATGCGTCCCACGGAACCCGCTGTTGGAGACTATGCAGACCGCAAGATCGTGCTAGCCTGTTGCGGCGCAAAAGGCGCATCGCAAAGAGGGTCTGAAATGATTCAGGAATTCAAGGATTTCATCGCCAAGGGCAATGTCATGGACATGGCGGTGGGCATCATCATCGGCGCGGCCTTCACCGCGATCGTCACGTCGCTGGTCGGCGACATCATCAACCCGATCATCGGCCTGTTCACGGGCGGGGTCAATTTCACCAACAATTATGCTGTTCTGTCCGGGGAGGTGCCCGCAGGGGCCAGCCTCGAAGAGGCGCGCAAGGCGGGCGCGTCTATTTTCGCCTATGGGGCCTTCGTGATGGCGGTGATCAACTTCCTCATCATTGCCTTCGTGGTCTTCATGCTCGTGAAGATGGTCAATCGCGTGAAGGCCGCGGCGGAGAAGCCGGACGATGTCGCGCCGGAGGTGCCAACCGGGCCGAGCCAGCTCGACGTTCTGCTCGAGATCCGCGACGCGCTTCGGAAGTGACGGCGCGGGACGTCGCGGGCAGACGTTGCAGGCAGATATGAGAACGGCCCGGGGCGACGCTCCGGGCCGTTTCATTCGCGGGGCAGGGTGGCCCTTATTCGGCCGCGTGCATCACCGCCTCGGGGGTGTCGAGCGGCAGGTCGAGCGCTTCGGCCACGGCCTTGTAAGTCACCTTGCCCGCATGAACATTGAGACCTGCGGCTAAGTGCGGATCCTCGGCGCAGGCGCGTTCCCATCCCTTGTCGGCCAGCGCCAGCAGGAACGGCTGCGTCGCGTTCGACAGGGCGAGGGTCGCGGTGCGCGCGACTGCGCCGGGCATGTTGGCCACGCAGTAATGCATCACGCCCTCGACCTCGTAGATCGGGTCGTCATGGGTCGTGGGATGCGAGGTCTCGACGCAGCCACCCTGATCGATCGCGACATCGACGATCGCCGCGCCGGGCTTCATCGTCTTCAGCATCTCGCGGGTGACCAGTTTCGGGGCGGCGGCCCCGGGGATCAGCACCGCGCCGATCACCAGATCGGAGGCTGCAACGAGCGCCTCGGTCTCGGCTTTCGAGGCATAGGCGGTGCGGAAGGTGCCGCCGAACGTGTCATCGAGATAGCGCAGACGCGGCAGCGACTTGTCGAGCACGGTCACATCCGCGCCCATCCCGGCAGCTACGCGCGCGGCGTTGGTGCCCACGACGCCGCCGCCGATCACGACGACCTTCGCGGGCGACACGCCGGGAACGCCGCCCATCAGCACGCCGCGCCCGCCATTGGCTTTCTGCAGGGTCCAGGCGCCCATCTGCGGCGCGAGGCGACCGGCCACTTCGGACATCGGCGCGAGCAGCGGCAGGGTGCCGTCTTTTGCAGTCACCGTCTCATAGGCGATGCAGGTCGCGCCCGATTTCATCAGGTCATGGGTCTGCGCCGGGTCGGCGGCCAGATGCAGATAGGTGAAGAGAAGCTGGCCCTCGCGCAGCATCGCGCGTTCGGAGGCCTGCGGCTCTTTCACCTTCACGATCATCTCGGCCTGGGCGAACACATCCGCCGCATCGCCGAGGATTTTCGCGCCGGCCGCCTCGTAATCGCTGTCTGCGAAGCCCGCGCCCTGACCTGCCCCGGTTTCGACCAGCACCTCGTGGCCATGGGCGATCGCTTCTTGTGCCGCAGCCGGGGTCAGCCCGACGCGGAATTCCTGCGCCTTGATCTCGCGCACCGTACCGATCTTCATCGCGTGTCCTCCTCCAAAAAATGGAAACGTCCTGCCCCCAGTATGCGCTCCGTCACAAGCAAGTGCTTTGCCAATTTGCCGGTTGTGGGCGGGGTGCGTCGCTCGTATCTTCGGTGAAATACGAAAAGATCGGCAGGATATTGCATGAGCGACAAGCTGGACGCGACAGATCGTCGGCTGCTGGAGGTTTTGCAGCGGCAGGGGCGAATCTCCAATGCCGAGCTGAGCGAGCGGGTGAATCTGTCGGCCTCGGCCTGCCATCGCCGGGTGCAGCGGCTGGAGGAGGAGGGCTATATCCGCGATTACGTCGCCCTGCTGAACCCGCGCAAGTTGGGGCGGACCACGACGGTCTATGTCGAGATCAAGCTGTCGAGTCAGGCCGATGAGGTGCTCGATGCGTTCGAGAAGGGCGTGCAGCAGGTGCCGGAAGTGCTCGAATGTCACCTGATGGCGGGGGCTGCGGATTACCTGCTGAAGGTGGTGGCCGCCGATGCCGAGGATTTCGCGCGGCTGCACCGGGCGAAACTCGCCAATATTCCGGGCGTGGCGCAGATTCAGTCGAGCTTTTCGCTCAAATGCGTGGTCTCGACCACCGCGATGCCGGTTTAAGCGCGCCAGAAGCGCGGCAGGAACACGACGAGGATCGCGAGCATCCCGATCCGGCCCAGCAGCATCGCGAGCGTCAGCAGCCAGGTCGCGGCGTCGCTGAAGTCGATCATCGTGCCGGTGCGATCGGTCAGCGGGCCGACCCCGTAGCCGATATTGCCAAGCGCGCCCCATGTCGCGAAGAGCGCCGAGACGAAATCCGCCCCGGTCATCGAAATCCCGACCGAGATCAGGCCGAGCGTCAGCATATAGCCGGTGAAATAGAGGATCAGGGAGGAGAGCACGTCCTCCTCCAGCAGCTTGTCGCCAAGGCGCGGTTGCAGCACCCGGTGCGGCATCTGCAGGCGGCGCACGGCGGCGCGGATCACTGCGCCAAGCGCCTGCAAGCGAAAGACCGAGAGCGCGCCCGAGCTGGACCCGGTGCAGCCGCCGATCAGCCCGACCCAATAGGTCAGCACCATCGCGAAGCTTCCCCAATTCGCGACATTGGCGGTCCCGAAACCGGTGCCCGTCATGATCGAGGACAGGTTGAAGGCGGCGGAGCGGAAGGTGGGTTCGATCCCCTCGGGCGCATGGGTGTAGCGCCAGATCAGGAGCGCCGCGAGCGCGAGGGCGAACCAGCGCAGGAAGGCGTGGATTTGCGGGTCGTCCCAGAACGGGCGCAGGTCGCCCCGGCCAAGCTGGACATAGCGGATGAAGGGCAGGGCCGAACCCAGCATGAAGATGACACCGGCATATTGAGCCCCCGGCGAGAAGCTCGCGAAGGAGCTGTCATGCGTTCCGAAGCCGCCCGTCGCGATCGTGGCCATCGCGTAGCAGATCGCGTCGAAGGAGCTCATGCCCGCGGCGGCATAGCTAATCGCGCAGGCCAGCGTCAGCGAGACATAGACCCAGAGCAGCGAGCGCGCGATGTTATGGGCGCGCGGCATCACCTTGCCCAGCGTGTCGAATCCTTCGGCCTGAAAATAGCGCATCCCGCCGATCCGCAGCACCGGCAGGAAGATCATCGCGACGAAGGCGATCCCGAGCCCGCCGAACCAGTTCAGCATCCCGCGCCACAGCACCACCCCGCGCGGCAGCGTGTCGAGATGTTCGAAGACGGTGTAGCCGGTGGTGGTGATGCCCGAGGCGGCCTCGAAATAGGCGTTGGTCCAGGTCGCATGCGGCGCGCCCTCGATGAAGGGCAGAGCTGCGAAGATCGGCAGACCGAGCCAGATCGCCGCCGTGAGCAGATAGGCCTGACGCGTGTTCAGCCCGCTTGCGTTCGTGGTACGGGTCGTGAGCGCGAGGACCATCCCGATCAGCGCGGTCTCGACCGCCGCCTCGAAGAATTCCTGCCAGTTCGGATTGAGGTCGCTGAAGTCCAGCGCCGCGGGCACCAGCATAGCGGTCCCGAGGGCCGCGAGGATCAGGCCGAAGAGATGCAGGACGGGCCGGATATCGGACATGTGAAAGCGGTTCCCGCCAGAACGAAATGCTGGCGCTAGGGTAGGGGGCGCGGCGCTTTAGGCAAGATCAAAGCGGCGCCGGCTGCGCTTTCTTGTAGAGGTGTCTTCCAGAAACCAAAAACCCCCGCGGCCAAGCCTCGGGGGTCATCGGTGCGGGCAAGCCCGCCAGCATTTTCAGGCGCCTTTTCAGACGCGGAGCGGTGCGCTTAGAGCGCGCCTTCGCGCTGAGCCTTCTTACGTGCCAGTTTACGGGCACGGCGGACGGCTTCGGCTTTCTCGCGCGCTTTTTTGACCGAGGGTTTCTCGAAATGCTGCTTGAGCTTCATTTCGCGGAACACACCCTCGCGCTGAAGCTTTTTCTTCAGAGCACGGAGCGCCTGTTCGACGTTGTTGTCGCGAACGCTGACCTGCATGTGGTGTCACCACCTTCCTAAGTTAGAGTTGCAGTTGCTTGCAGGAGCGCTCCATATATTCACCAAAAGGCGGTTTGTCTACCGCCAAAGCTGAGAGAGGAAACGCGATGAAAAACGACCATCTCGATATGGACCGCACGCGATCCGAGCTGTTGGCGGCGATCAAGCCGCATGTGCCTTTCGACGGCTGGTCCGAGCCTGCCTTCAAGCTCGCGGTCTCCGATCTGGGGCTCGATCCGGGGCTGGCGCGGGTCGTGTGTCCGCGCGGCGCCGTCGATCTAGCGGTGGCCTATCACCGCGAGGGCGATGCCGCGATGCTCAAGCGTCTCGAAGAGGCCGATCTGTCGGGGATGAAGTTCCGCGACCGTATCGCGACCGCCGTGCGCTTCCGTCTGGAAGAGGCCGATCCGGAGCTGGTGCGCCGCGGGGCCGCGATCTTCGCGCTGCCGCAGAATGCCACGACCGGCTCGAAGCTGATCTGGGAGACCTCGGACAATATCTGGCGCGCACTGGGCGACGTCAGCGAGGATTACAACTGGTACACGAAGCGGATGACGCTTTCGGGGGTCTATAGCTCGACCGTGCTCTACTGGATGGGCGATGAGAGCGAGGGCAAGGCCGACACCTGGGCCTTCCTCGACCGTCGCATCGAGGATGTGATGCAGTTCGAAAAGGTGAAGGGCGCGGCGATGAAGCTGCCTTTCCTGCCGAAGCTTCTCGGCGGCATCCGTGCGCCGAAAGGCACTGACGACATGCCGGGCCGGGAGGCGCATTGATGAAACCTGTCGAGATGCCGACCGAGATGCGCTGCGTCGAGATTTCCGAACATGGCGCGCCGGAGGTGCTGAAAGAAGTCACCCGCGCCGTGCCGGTCGCGGGTCATGGGGAGATCCTGATCGAGGTGGCCTATGCCGGGGTGAACCGCCCCGATGCGCTGCAACGCGCGGGCGCCTACAACCCGCCGCCGGGCGCGTCGGATCTGCCGGGGCTGGAATGCTCGGGCCGGGTCGCGGCGATCGGGCCGGGCGTCACGGATTGGGAAGTCGGCGACGCGGTCTGCGCGCTGCTGCCCGGTGGCGGTTATGCCGAGTATGTGACCTGTCCGGCGGAGCATGCGCTGCCCGTGCCTGCGGGGCTCGATCTGAAATCGGCCGCCTGTCTGCCCGAGACCTGCTTCACCGTCTGGTCGACCATGGTGATGCGCGGCGGCTTGCAGGCGGGCGAGCGGTTCCTGGTGCATGGCGGCTCTTCCGGGATCGGCACGACCGCGATCCAGATCGCGACGGCGCTGGGCGCGCGGGTCTTCACCACTGCTGGCAGCCCCGAGAAATGCGCGGTCTGCGAAGAGCTTGGCGCGACGGCGATCAACTACAAGACGGGCGATTTCGTCGATGTGCTGAAGGCCGAAGGCGGCGCGAACCTCGTGCTCGACATGGTGGGCGGCGACTATATTGCGCGCAATATCAAGGCGATGGCCAATGATGCGCGCCTCGTCTTCATCGCCTTCCTGGGCGGTCCCAAGGCCGAGATCAACTTCGCGCAGGTCATGGTGAAGCGCCTCACGATCACCGGGGCCACGCTGCGCCCGCAATCGGATGCCGCCAAGGCCGAGATTGCGCGGCAGTTGCGTGCCAATGTCTGGCCGATGATCAATTCGGGCAAGCTGCGCGTGATCCATGACAGCACCTTCCCGCTGGCCGAGGCTGCAAAAGCCCATGCGCGGATGGAGACGAGCCAGCATATTGGCAAGATCGTGTTGGAAGTTGCGGGCGGCTGAACTTTCGTCCCGCGTGCGCCGGGTGTATGCTTCCGGCGTGCGCGGACCAACGAGGGGAGGCGGTCATGAGCGAAGGGCGCTTTGAATTTCTGGACGGGTTTCCGGCCGATGTGCTGGCATTCGAGGCCAAGGGCACGATCGGCGCGGAGGCTTACGAGCAGCATCTGATCCCGGCGGTGGAGGCCAAGATCGCCGCCGAGGGCAAGGTGAAGTTGCTCTATATCATCGGCGACGCATTCGACGGCTACACCGCGAAAGCGGCATGGGACGACACCAAGCTGGGCCTGTCGCATCTGGGCGATTTCGCCGCAGTGGCGCTGGTGAGCGATGTCGACTGGATTCGCTGGGGCGTGCAGGCTTTCGCGCCGATGATCCCCGGCACGGTCAAGCTGTTCCGCTTGAGCGAATTGGATCAGGCCAAGGCGTGGATTTGCGCCGCCGGCAAGGCCGAGGAAGACCACAGCCACGACGTTGCGGCGAGCCACAAGCTGCCCACGTTGGAAGATCGGCAGCCGCCGCTGGAAGACTGACGCCTCAGCGCACCTTTTCCATAAGCGCGTTGGGCAGGCTGCAATCGCGGATCGTATCGGAGCCGCATTTGCGCGGATCGAGATCCTTGGTCAGGCAGATACGGGCCTCCTGAATGCGGCCCGACTTGCAGGTTATGGTGATCTCGTCGGCATCGAGGCCGGGATTGGCCTCCAGAAACGCCTGCTCGACTACCTTCGCGGGCAGTCTCACGTCGCGGTCGAGATTGGCCAGCACGTCCGGGATTTCGATGCTGGCATAGGCTTCGCGTTCCAGCGCGAAATAGTCCGCCGCCGACAGGCCCGAGCAGCGCCCGTGTTTCTTCCATTCGTACCAGGCCAGCCCCGGCGCGCCGGTCAGATCCTCCATCGCGGCGGTCTGCTGGCGCGAGGGGTCGCGATGCGGCGTGCGGCAAAAGCTGGGCCAGCCGCGCTCGTATTGCGGCCAAAGCCCGTGCAGCACGAAAGAATGATCGTGCTTCGGATCGCATTGCGGCGAGTTGCGCGCGTCACCGGTCAGGGCGCACCAGGTGGGCGACCAACTGAGCGAGAGGACGTAATAGTCGAAATCGCCCGCGCGCTCGCCTTCGGCATGGGCGGGCAGGGCAGCGGTCGAAAGCGCAAGCAGGGCTGCGGCCAGAAGGCCCAAACGAGTCATTTTCTCTTTTCTCCCGACGCGCGATTGACTATATGAGGCGGCAATTCCCCTTCCAGAAATGGACCGCGGCAGGGAATTCCCGCGCCGCAGCCGATTTCTCGGCCCGGGAGAGATATGTAAAGGATGGCTGCAATGACGAACAAGCCCCTGATGGCAAAGGCCACCGCCGTGTGGCTGGTGGACAATACGACGCTCAGCTTCAAGCAGATCGCGGATTTCTGTGGCCTGCACGAACTGGAAGTGCAGGGCATCGCCGATGGTGACGTCGCAACCGGCGTGAAGGGCTTCGATCCGGTCGCCTCGAGCCAGCTCGATCAGGAAGAGATCGACAAGGCCGAGAAAGACCCGCTGCACAAGCTCAAGCTGAAGTTCAACAAAGCTGCTGTCGGCGAGGACAAGCGTCGCGGCCCGCGCTACACGCCGCTGTCGAAGCGTCAGGACCGCCCGAACGCGATCCTGTGGCTGGTGAAATTCCACCCGGAACTGGCCGATGCGCAGATCGCGCGTCTCGTCGGCACCACCAAGCCCACGATCCAGTCGATCCGCGAGCGCACGCACTGGAACATCCAGAACATGACCCCGATCGATCCGGTCGCGCTGGGTCTTTGCCGCCAGTCGGAACTGGATATCGAAGTGCAGAAGGCCGCGAAGAAAGCCGCCGCCGAAGGCGTGATGAGCGATGACGAGCGTCGCAAGCTGGTCTCGACCGAGCAGTCGCTGGGCATGCCCGACGAGCCGCGCCTGCCCTCTGGCATCGCCGGTCTGGAGAACTTCTCCTCCTCCGATCTCAAGCAAGAGAACGAGGAAGAGGACGACGCGGCGGACAATGCCGATTACTCGGACGCCGACAGCTTCTTCAACCTGCCCGAGGATGATGACGACGAGGATGAGGACGACAACCGCAAGTAAGCTGTCGTCGTCGCGCAAGATCAGGGCCGCTCCATCGGGGGCGGCCTTTTTCGTTGCGGTGCGACGCTTCGCGTCGTTGAGGCTGAAAAAGGAACACGGGCGACGAATGAACCGCCGCCCGTCTCTAAGGTTGGAGTGAGCTGCCGGAGAACCGGCAAGTCCCGCGACAGGCGCAGCTTACTGCTTCAGCACCACGGGTTGGAACGAGAAGACGCCATCGGATTTCGGATCGACCGTCATCTCGACCCAGCTGTTGTCGCTGCTGCCGAACACCTCGACGCGGGTGAAGTTCGCGGTGCTGCGGCCATCGGGCTGGAGCATGGGCTTGTCGACCTTGAAGTAATGCGAGTCGCCGTGAACCAGCAGGACCTGACCGTCGAAGTTATGCGTCTCCTCGACGAGGGTCTTGTAGAAGTCGGTGAAGCCGTTCTTGTCGTCGAGTGTCGGCAGGAAATCGTCTTTGTAGCCGCCACCGCTCAGTTCGAAGGGGAAGAAGATGTCGGCCTGAATGTCGATCAGGATGCCCGCGTCGTTATTCTCGCGTGCCTTTGCGAAGGACTCCTTGAGCCATTCGACGTTCTTTGGGTTGCGCGCCTCGTACTCCGCGGTTGCGGCATCGCAATCGGCCTGCGTGCGGTCGGACTTCTTGGTGCACTGCTTGTCGGTCACCACAAGGTTGTTGTTGCTGCCGGGCACGTTGAGGGCCACGAACATCACGTCGTTGCGCTCGAAGCGGCTGTTCTCGCTATAGGCTTCGCCCGGGGCACCCTGACGTTCGACGTCGATCGGGTTCGAGCCCTGCGATTTCGCGGCATCGAAGAAGGTCTTGCGCAGGTAAGAGAGCCGCTCGACCGGGTCGTAGCTGCCATTGTTGGTCCGGTGGCAGTCGACCCATTCATTGTCGCCGAGGGCGTAGAGCGTCGGCATGTCGAGGCGGTTGAAGATCGCCTGCACGTCCGCCCCGATCGCCTGATCGGTGCATTCGCTGCTGCCGCTCTTGGTGTCGCCGGCGAAGATCGTGAAATCGAGATCGTGATCGTTCATCGAGGCAACGGTCTGGTCGATCCAGTTTGCCTTCTCCTCGGGATCCTTGCTGTAGAACTCGTCGCCCCAGAGCGCGACCTTCAGGACGCCCGCGTCGGAGGCGGATTGTGCATGGGCCGGAGCCACCAGCGCGGTGGAGAGAAGGGCGGCGGTGAGCGCTGCGGACAGCGTGAACGAACGGGAAAGGCGTGGCATGTATACCCCCAAGATGACTTGATATGACGAAGGCCCTGAGGGCGAGGTGCCGCGTCGGGCGGCGGGCCGTCGGCTCTGGGCTTCGGGCGTCATGTTACGTCGGAGTGTGACAAGCCGCTGACGCGGGTGCGAAGCGTTCGTGACACTCGCCCGGGCGGGTAGGGCGGAGCGAAGCCCCGAAGGCTGCTTTCCTCCGCGCGTCATTTTCGAGGCGCTCTCTGGACAGCGGGGGCAGCGGGCGCGATGCTCGCCGCGAAAAGAGGAGGAGCAGATGCCGGACTTCGCGACTTATCCGAGCCTGAAGGGCAAATCCGTAATCGTGACCGGGGGTGCCTCGGGGATCGGGGCGCTGATCGTCGAAGGCTTCGCCGCGCAAGGGGCGAAGGTCGGGTTTCTCGACCGCGATGCCGAGGGGAGTGCGGCGATCGCGAAACGGTTGGGCGTCGATTACGAGCTGTGCGACCTGCGCGACATCACCGCGATGAAAGAGGCGCTGGGCCGCTTACGCGAGAAGATCGGCCCGGCGGATGTGCTGGTGAACAATGCTGCGCGCGACGACCGGCACGACTGGCGCGAGATCGATGCCGAGTATTGGGACGAGCGCCAGCACACCAACCTGCGCCACATGTTCTTCGCGATCCAGACGGTCGCGCCGGACATGATCTCGAAAGGGGCGGGGTCGATCATCAATATGGGCTCGAATTCGTGGTGGGAGGCCGGCAGCGGCTTTCCGGCCTATGCGACGGCGAAAGCGGCGGTTCATGGGTTGACCCGCACGATGGCGCGCGAGTTGGGCGGGCATCGCATCCGGGTCAACACGGTCGTGCCGGGCTGGATCATGACGGATCGGCAGAAGACGCTCTGGGCCACGCCCGAGGCGCTGGAGGAGCATCGTCGCAACCAATGCCTGCCCGATCTGATCCAGCCGGAATATGTCGCGCGGATGGTGCTGTTCCTCGCCTCGGACGATGCGGCGATGTGCACGGCGAACAACTACATGGTCGAGGCGGGCTCGATTTAATCGTGTTGCGGCGCGCTGCCGGGCGGCGCGTCGCTTTGCCCATTCTCCACGGGTCCAGTCTCCACCGGCTCGGCGGGCTCGATCTCGATCTGCGCCAGTTCAGCTTCGAGGAATTTCTCGAACGCGTCGAAATCCAGCGGCTCGAACTGACCGAAACCCTGGATCCATGTCGTGGCCGCGGACATCGCGAGCGGCTCCAGCTTGCACCATTTCACCCGGCCGCGTTTCTCCTGAGAGATCAGCCCGGCATTGGTCAGGATCGCGAGGTGCTTGGAGACGGCCGCCAGCGACATCTCGAAGGGCTCCGCCACGTCGGTCACCGCCATGTCGTCTTCGAGCAGCATCGTCAGGATCGTCCGCCGGGTCGGATCGGCGAGCGCGGCGAAGATCGCATCGAGAGACGGGGTGGGCGGCGGTAGCATCGCTCCTTGATGGGGCGGCGCGCGATAAACGTCAACCGATCGGTTGAATATGCGATTGCTCGCATTCGCGTGAGCTTGGCGCGGCGCGAATTTGAGGCTTATTTTCAAAATCTTTACGGATCAATGGGTTGCGAGGCGTTTTCCGAGGCCTATCCGGAATTGACTCAGGCGGGGGGCACGGCTATCACGGCTGAGACCTGAGTGGGGGCCGAACCATGCCTGATCACCGCTCCGACGAGCCCGATCCCGAGCGCCTCGCAGCGCTTGAGAAGAAGCTTGCGGCAGTGAGAAAGACGCAAGAACCGCCTCCGCAACGTGCCGATCATCATCTGTCCCAGGCGAATATGGCCTGGCGTATGGTGATCGAAATGGTTTCGGGGCTGGGGATCGGCTTCGGCATCGGATACGGGCTGGATGTGCTTATGGGCACGATGCCTTGGATGATGGTGCTGTTCACGCTTCTCGGGCTCGCGGCCGGGGTGAAGGTGATGCTTCGCTCGGCCAAGGAAATGAACGAAGAGCGTGCGGCCGACATGGCCGATGAAGAGGAAGACGACCGTGGCAACTCTTGAACAGGAAATGCGCAGTGAACTGACCTTCCACCCGATGGATCAGTTTATCGTTAAGCCCCTCTTCGGCGATGGCCCGGTTCACTGGTACACGCCGACCAATGCGACGCTGTGGATGGCGATCGCCGTTCTGGCGATCTTCTTCATGCTCGTCATCGGTACCCGCGGTCGCGCCGTGGTGCCCTCGCGCGCCCAGTCGATCGCGGAGCTGTCCTACGGCTTCATTCACAAGATGGTCGAAGACGTGGCGGGCAAGGACGCGCTGAAGTTCTTCCCCTATATCTTCACGGTCTTCCTGTTCATCGTCTTCTCGAACTTCCTCGGCCTGCTGCCGCGCGGCTTCACCACGACCTCGCATATCGCTGTGACCGGTCTGCTGGCGATCGCCGTGTTCGTTGCGGTGACCGTGATCGGTTTCGTCAAGAACGGCGCGGGCTTCCTGAGCCTGTTCTGGGTGGCCTCGGCGCCGCTGGCGCTGCGCCCGATCCTCGCGATCATCGAGATCATCTCCTACTTCGTGCGCCCCGTCAGCCACTCCATTCGTCTTGCGGGCAACATGATGGCTGGCCACGCGGTTATGAAAGTGTTCGCCGCCTTCGCGCCGCTGATCCTGTTCTCGGGCGTCGGCATCGCCGTCACCCCGCTGTCGATCCTCGCGATCACCGCGATGTACGGGCTCGAAGTTCTCGTGGCCTTCATCCAGGCCTATGTCTTCACGATCCTGACCTGCGTCTATCTGCGCGACGCGCTTCACCCGGCACACTGACCGGATAACGGATCGAACCAGTTCACCAAATTTCTGCCACTTCCAACCTCAAGGAGTTACGACAATGGAAGGCAATATCGTTCAAATGGGTGCTTACATCGGCGCTGGTCTGGCCTGCATGGGCATGGGCGGCTCGGCTATCGGTGTGGGCAACGTTGCCGGCAACTTCCTGTCGGGCGCACTGCGCAACCCCTCGGCGGCCGCTGGCCAGACCGCGACCCTCTTCATCGGCATCGCCTTCGCAGAAGCGCTCGGGATCTTCTCGTTCCTCGTCGCGCTGCTGCTGATGTTCGCCGTCTGATCCAGCACGCTTTTCCTTGAGGGCGGGTGGGCTCATTCGGAGCCCATCCCGTGACCCGCAAGGGGATTTGTGATCAGGGTCGAGGGACGACATGGCAAGCGAAACGCAAAATACAGCGCACGCAGCCGCTGATGCGGCCCAAGGCGCGGCACATACCGCGCAAAAGGCCGGTATGCCGCAGCTCGACTTCTCGAGCTACCCGAACCAGATCTTCTGGCTCGTGGTCGCTCTGGTCGCGATCTACTGGCTGCTGACGCGCATCGCACTGCCCCGGATCGAGGCAGTTCTCGCCGATCGTCAGGGCACGATCGCGGGTGACATCGCCGCGGCCGAAGACTTCAAGCGCAAGGCCGAAGAGGCCGAAGCCGCTTACGAGAAGGCTCTGGCCGAAGCACGCGCTCAGGCGCAGAAGATCGCAGGCGAAACCAAGGCCGAGATCCAAAAGGACCTCGACGCGGCTATCGCCAAGGCAGATGCCGAGATCGCCGCACGCTCCGCGGAATCGGAAGCCCGCATCGCGGAAATCCGCGACGGCGCGCTTGCAGCGGTCGATCAGGTCGC
Organism: Thioclava sp. ISO4; assembly: GCF_058105145.1. Classification (NCBI taxonomy): domain Bacteria; kingdom Pseudomonadati; phylum Pseudomonadota; class Alphaproteobacteria; order Rhodobacterales; family Paracoccaceae; genus Thioclava; species Thioclava sp. ISO4. Next base: position 58,774 of record NZ_CM176571.1, on the reverse strand, counting down.
CAAGGACACCGCCGGCGAGATCGTCGCGGCTCTGGGTGGCAAGGCTGACGCCAAGGCCGTGACCGCGGCTGTCGAAACGCGGCTGAAAGGGTAAGACGATGAAGAAACTCTCGCTTCTCCTTCCGTTCGTGGCGGCACAGCCCGCCTTCGCAGCGACGGGCCCGTTCTTCTCGCTTTGGAACACGAACTTCATCGTGACCATCGCCTTCATCATCTTCGTGGGCATCGTGCTCTACGCGAAGGTGCCGGGCATGCTGGGCAAGATGCTCGACAAGCGCGCGACGAACATCCGCTCGGATCTCGACGAAGCGCGCAAGCTGCGTGACGAGGCGCAAGCGGTTCTCGCCAGCTACGAGCGCAAGTCGCGCGAAGTGCAGGGGCAGGCCGACCAGATCGTCGCCGCTGCCAAGCGCGACGCCGAAGCCGCTGCCGAGAAGGCCAAGGAAGACCTGAAGGTCTCGATCGAGCGCCGCCTGAAGGCCGCTGACGAGCAGATCGCCTCGGCCGAGGCGCAGGCTCTGAAAGAGGTCAAGGACCGTGCCGTGTCGGTCGCCGTGGCCGCCGCTGGCGATGTGCTCGCCAAGCAGCTGAGCGCGTCGGACCGTGCCGCGATGATCGACAGCTCGCTTTCGGAAGTCGAACAGCGCCTGAACTGATCTCCCCTAACGGGTGACATTGAAAACCCCGGTCCGATGGGCCGGGGTTTTTCTTTGTCTTGGGCTCAGAGGTGATGTGGGCTCAGCGGTTATGTTCGAGACGTAACCGCGCGGTGGCCTCGTTGCGCTCGGCCCGGCGCATCGCCGCCATCTCGACCTCGACGAATTCCATATGGGCCGCGATGGCCTTGCGCGCGGCAGAGGCGTCGCGGCGCTGGATCGCCTCGTTGATCGCCCGGTGCTGGTCGAGCAGCTTGCTGCGCGTTCCGCGGTTCCGGAACATCATCGAGCGGTTGTAGAACACGCCCTCGGCGAGCAGGTCGAACATCGCGCGCATCATGTGGATCATGATGACGTTATGGCTCGCCTCGATGATCGCCATGTGGAACTGCGCGTCGAGCTGCGCCTCCTGCGTGGGATTGCGCTTGGAATGGGCCGCTTCCATCTGCGAGAACAGCGTCTGGATCACCGCGAGATCGGTATCCGAGCCGCATTGCGCCGCGCGCTCGGCGGCGAGCCCCTCCATGTCGCGACGGAAGGAGATGTAGTCGAACAGCGCCTGATCGTTGCGCGCAAACAGCCGGATCAGGGCGGGCGAGAAGGCGGAATCGAGGACTTCGGCGACATAGATCCCGGCCCCGGCGCGTGTGGTCAGGAGACCTGACTCCTGCAGTTCCGCGACCGCTTCGCGCAGGCTCGGACGCGAGACGCCAAGGCGTTCGGACAGCTCTCGCTCGGAGGGGAGGCGCTCACCGGGGCGCAGAATGCCCTGCAGGATGAGCTGCTCGATCTGGCGCACGACAGCATTCGCGAGCTTCTCGGATTCGATCTTCTGAAATGGCATGCACCCCTCCATGTGGTAAAGATGTATGACCAGATCGGGTCGTCGGCAATGAAAAAAGGCCGGGTTTCCCCGGCCCTTTTCCCACTCTGACGAGCGGTTTAGTTGTTCGGACGAATGATGAATTCGACCCGGCGGTTCGCCTGACGCCCCTCGGCGGTCAGGTTGCTCGCGATAGGTTGATCCTCGCCGCGACCGGTCGGGATCACGCGGTAGCTCGGGACGCCGCCATTGATCAGGACATTGGCCACCGATTGCGCGCGCTGACGCGACAGGCGCATGTTGTAGGCCGCATCGCCGGTGTTGTCGGTATGGCCGACGACTTCGACGGTGGTGTCCGGATAGCGGTTGAGGCTGCCTGCGAGCGTGTACAGGTCGCGCTGCAGATCGGGGCGCACGGCCGCGCTGTCGGTCGCGAAGAGCACGTCTTGCGGCATCGTCACGATCAGCTGGTTGCCCTGACGCACGACGCTGACGCCGTTGGTGGTCAGGTCGCGCCGCAGTTCCTGTGCCTGACGGTCGAGCTGCGAACCGATCGCGCCGCCGAGCACGCCGCCGACGATGGCGCCCGCTGCGGCTTTGGTCAGCTTCTCGTCGCCTTTGCTCGTCGCGCCGATCGCGCCGCCGATCAGTGCACCGGTGATCGCGCCGGCATTGCGGTTTGCGTTCGGGCTTTGGTCGGGATTGTCCGCCCCGGTGTAGCCGCCCGGCACACAAGCGGTGAGCGCCATTGCAGCGGCGGCGCTCAGAAGAATGGTTTTGGTCTTGAGAACGGTGGTCATGTTCTGTCTCTGCCTTCTCTGGTCGCCTCATGTTTCGAGGCTTAACGAGAAGATACGCGTAAAAATCGCGCAGGTTCCATGCCCTTTTCGTGAAGCGCGGAATTCCGCGCATCATTTCTCGGCAGAACCGGCGGAGGGACGCTCAATCGGCCTCGGCGCGGGCCCCTTCCCAGCCCAGAATCGCGCGTTTGACGCCTAGGCCCCAGTGATAGCCGCCCAGACCGCCGGATTTGCGCAGGGCGCGGTGGCACGGAATCAGGAAGGAGATCGGGTTGCGGCCCACGGCGGTGCCGACGGCGCGCACCGCTTTGGGATTGCCGATCGCTTCGGCGATGTCGGAATAGGTGGTGACCTGCCCCGAGGGGATCGAGAGCAGCGCCTCCCAGACCTTGATCTGGAAGGGCGCGCCGATCAGCGTCAGCTTCGCCTCGCCGTGTCGGCTGAACGCGGCCTCGACCCAAGGACGCAGCGGCTCGGGGTTTTCGGTGAAATGGGCGTCTGGCCAGCGGCGGGCGAGGTCGTCAAAGGTCTCGCGCTCGCCCATCTCGGCGGTGAAGCCCATGCCGCAAAGCCCTTGATCCGTGCCCATCGCGATCACCGGGCCGAAGGGGCTGTCGAACCGCCCCCAGCGGATCGTGACGCCGTCGCCGCCGCGGGCAAACGCGCCGGGCGTCATCGCCTCCCAGCGCAGCACCAGATCGTGCAGGCGGCCCGTGCCCGAGAGCCCTGCACGGTCGGCCACCTCGTCGAGCGGCAGGCGCTGGCTCAGCAATTCGCGCACGAAGTCGAGCGTCAGGTATTGCTGGTAGCGTTTCGGAGAGACCCCGACCCAGGCCGAGAACAGCCGCTGGAAATGCGCGGGGCTCATCGAGAGCCGTGCCGAGATCGCCTCGAGCGTCAGCAACTCGCCCGCCGACTGCGCCGCGTCGATCTCTGCCAGCGCGCGGGCGATGACCTGATAGTGGTAGCTCTCGGCAATGTCGCTATGGTCGTTCATCACGCACCTCTTGGTTCTCGTCGATCCTAGGGCGCGGGCGGCAGCCGCGCGACCCGAAAGCTGCGGTTTGCGCGCGGCCTTGCCCTTCGCGCGCGTGGCGGGCATTAGGAAAGCATGGCCAAGCAATTCGATTATGCCACGATGAAAGAGGTCTTCGCGCGGTTCGAAGCCTCCGAGCCCCATCCCAAGGGGGAGCTCGAGCACGTCAACGCCTATACGCTGGTGGTGGCCGTGGCGCTTTCCGCACAGGCGACCGATGCGGGCGTGAACAAGGCGACGCGCAAGCTTTTCGCCGTGGCCGACACGCCCGAGAAGATGCTCGAGTTGGGTCTGGACGGCGTGACCGAGCATATCAAGACGATCGGGCTGTTCCGGCAGAAGGCGAAGAACGTCATCAAGCTGAGCCAGATCCTCGTCGATCAGTATGACGGCGAGGTGCCGTCCTCGCGCGCGGCGCTGCAATCGCTGCCGGGCGTGGGGCGCAAGACCGCGAATGTCGTGCTGAACATGTGGTTCGGCCATCCCGCGCAGGCAGTCGACACGCATATTTTCCGGGTCGGCAATCGCAGCGGCATCTGCCCGGGCAAGGATGTCGACGCGGTCGAGCGCGCCATCGAAGACAACGTGCCCGTCGAATACCAGCGCCACGCCCATCACTGGCTGATCCTGCACGGTCGCTATATCTGCGTGGCGCGCAAACCCAAATGTCAGGCCTGTCCGATCAAGGATCTGTGCCAGTTTGAGGAGAAAAACCTTTGAAACAGTATCAGGTCGTCGGCATCGGCAATGCCGTCGTGGACGTGATCGCGCAATGCGACGACAGCTTTCTAGAGCATATGGGCATCGAGAAAGGCATTATGCAGCTGATCGAACGCGAGCGCGGCGAGACGCTTTACGGCGCCATGAAAGAGCGCACGCAGGCACCGGGCGGCTCGGTGGGCAACACGATCGCGGGGCTGGGCAATCTCGGGCTCACGACGGCCTTTATCGGGCGGGTGCGCGACGACACGCTGGGGCGCTTCTACGAGGCGGCTCTGCATGGCGAGGGCACGGATTTCCCGAACCCGCCGGTCAAGGATGGCGAGCTGCCGACTTCGCGCTCGATGATCTTCGTGACGCCGGACGGTGAGCGGTCGATGAACACCTATCTGGGGATTTCCGCGGAGGTCTCGACCGAGGATGTGAACCTCAAAGTGGTGGAGAACACGCAGATCCTGTTCCTCGAAGGCTATCTCTTCGACAAGGATCACGGGAAGGCCGCGTTCCTGAAGGCGGCGCAGGGCTGTCACCGGGGCGGTGGCAAGGCGGGTATCGCGCTGTCGGACCCGTTCTGCGTCGACCGTCACCGCGCCGATTTCCGGCGTCTGGTGCGCGACCAGATGGATTACGTGATCGGCAACCAGCACGAATGGGAATCGCTCTACCAGACCGATCTGGATGCGGCGCTGAAGCAGGCGGCCGAGGAATGCGAGCTGGTGGTCTGCACCCGCTCGGGCGACGACGTGATCCTGATCCGTGGCGAGGAACGCGCGACGGTTCCGGTCAAGCGCGTCGTGCCGGTCGATGCGACGGGCGCGGGCGATCAGTTCGCGGCGGGCTTCCTCTACGGCTACGCGACGGGGCAGGGCCTCGAGACCGCGGGCAAGATGGGGTGTGCTGCGGCGGCCGAAGTGATCGGCCATTACGGCGCACGGCCCGAGATCGATGTGAAGGCGCTCTTCGCGGAGCGCGGGCTCATCTGAGCCTGTCTGGCGCGCCCGGGATAAGGGCGCGCCGCAAGACTTAACGCATCAGCAGCATCGGCCCGAGCGGGCGACCTGCGAGGATATGCAGGTGGTAATGCGGCACTTCCTGCACGCCGTTCTCGCCCGCATTGGTGATGCCGCGATAACCCTCGCCGCCTTCGCCCGGGCTCGCGCCGGTCATCTTGCAGATTTCGGCCACGGTGCGGTGGAAATCGACGATCTCGGCATCGCTCGCCTCGGCGCAGAAATGATCGAGCGCGACATAGGCGCCTTTCGGAATCACCAGCACATGCTCGGGCGCTTTCGGGGCGATGTCGCGGAAGGCCAGCGTATGTTCGGTCTCCAGAACGGTGTCGTTCGGGATCTCGCCGCGCAGGATCTTGGCGAAGATGTTCTGATCGTCATAGGTATAGGCCATGGCCTCTCTCCTCAGTCGCGGAAGATGTAGTCGAGTTCGGCCAATTCCTGCGCCATATCGGAGGGGATGTCGAGCGCATGGGCCAGCGCGCGGGCGTTGTCTTCGATCTCGCCGCCCTCGCGCATGAGGGCGTAATTCTCGAACTCGGCATCGCGGAGCCGCTCGGATTCGTGGTGCAGATCGGCGCGGATCGTCGGCAGCATCTGATCGAGCACCTGCGGCGGCGTATGCTGCCCCGCGAGGCCGACGCGCTGCGCGTGCCCCTTGAGATAGTCGTCGGAGAACTGACATTCGATCTCGAGGATGCGGGTCTGGCATTTGTCGCGGGTGAAGTCCTCGATCACGTCCAGCTCGGCGGGATCGACGCAGATCACCATGCGGTCGGCGTTCTCGTGGTCGAAGACCATCCGCATCAGCGCGCGGCGGTGACGGTTGCGCTTTTCCGGGCTGGTCTCGATGCCGCCGAGATCGGGCAGGGGGCCCATCTCGTTGAAGACGTAATCGAGCGCGGGGATCGAGGAGCGTTTGCGGAACTCGGCCACCAGCCGTTTCGCGACATGCCATTTCTTGCACAGGATCAGGGTCAGCGTGCGTTCGCGGCCCAAGGTCGCCTCCGCCTCCCAGAAGCGCGGCGCGAAGCGACGGCCGACGCGACCGCGCCCGGTGAGGAAGCGATGCAGCGCGCGGCCTTCGTTCGAGACGGCGAACTCGACGCCCTCGCGCGTCCACAGCTCGCCCAGACGCTGCTTCAGGTCGCGCGCTTCGGGGCTGATCTTGCGCGCAAACAGGTAATCCTGCGCCAGCAACAGATCGTAATGGTCGTTGTAGAAATTCGCGGGCATCCCGTAATCGGTGAACATCAGGAAGGTCAGCGTCCGGGTGCGGATCTCTGTCTCGGGGATCAGGTGATGGACGATGGTCTGGAAGAAGGTCTCGTCCGGGATCCATGTCGTGCGGAAGAACCGCATCACATCGGGCCGCGCCTTGATGAAATCGAGCACCTGCTCCATCGTCCGGCGGCGCAGGCACCACCATTGCGAGCCGATCATCATCTGCAGATCGCCGGGCACCTCGCGCGACAGCTTCAGCTGCTTTTGCAGGTTATAAGCGAAGTAGAACCGCTTGGGCTGATTGCGCTCGTTGAACCAGTGGCGATAGACCAGCCGGTCTTCCTTCATCCCCGTCTTGATCCAGCCCGACGAGAAGAAGTCGAAGCTTTCGATATAGTCGACCTCTTCCGCATCGAGGAAGTTATGCGCGTATTCGGCCGATTTGATCTGCATGCAATCGCCCGAGAGCATGTAGAAATGCGTGGCACGCGGGAAATCGGCGACGGCGGCTTTTACCGCCTCCAAGGTCGCGGCGACGAGGCTCCATTCGCCCCAGCCGCATTTGACGCGCTTTTTCGCGAAGGTGACATTGGGATTGGCATCGAGCGCGCTGCGTAGCTTGCGGTAATGTTCGGGCTTGGCGCGCGCGTCGAAATGGATCGCCACATAATCGCCCGTCTGCGTCAGCCGTTCCGCCTGCGCGATGATCCCGTCAGGATCCTTATGGGTCAGAAGAATAAAGGCGATTCGGGCCATACGGGAAACGATGCGATGTCACTTGCTGGTATTATCCGACTTGTTAGCCGGAATGAGCGTTGAAAAGACAGGACTTCTTTGCTCTTTACTCGATATTTATTATGTCTGCGTTACCCGGTCACGGGTATGCGACCTTCTGGAGGGCTTTGAATGGGATTTCCCGGAACCTGGATGACCGAGAGCGAAAGCATGGTGTATCGCGTCGTGCCGAAATGCGCCTGCTCCTCCATCGGGCAGATCATGTTCTATTCCGATCACGGGAAATTCTTCGACGGCGACATCCACGATTCCAAGACCGGGCTGCATAAGTGGTCGCAGGACGAAAGCCAGCAGCCGATCACCGAAAACGTGCTGGCGCACAAAAGCTACGCCTTCACCTGCGTGCGCAATCCCTATCAGCGCATCCTGTCGTCCTTCTTCGACAAGATCGCGGGCATCCAGCGCAACGGCAAACGATATCGCGGCAAGCTGGTGCCGCAGCTGATCCAGAAATACGGGATCGAAGTCGGCTCTCCGGAGGACAATTTCGATTTCGACCAGATCGCCTCGTTTCGCCGCTTCCTGCTGTTCGCGCGCGACACGATCCGCTGGCGCCGCCCGATGGAGCCGGACATTCACTGGTCGGCCATGTCGGGCCATATCTCGACCTTCATCGTCAACGGCGGGCGCTACGACAACATCTTCTTCACCGAGAAATTCAACGAAGGCATGCAGTCGGTGCTCGACGCGGTCGAGACGCCGGTGAAAGTCGATCTGGCCAAGGTGCCGCGGTTCAACGAGTCCGAGGGGCACGGGCCGAAGCGCGCGCATAAGGTCAGCGATTATTTCGACGACCTGTCGCGCCACTTGATCTGGGAAATCTACAAGAAGGATTTCCAGCTTTTCCAATACGATTTCGACGATCCGGACAACAAGATGCCGGTGGGCGAGGTCGATCTGGACGAGGTGCACGCCAAGCTGGGCGACTGATCACCAGCGTTTCAGGGCGTCCTCGTCTTCATCCTTCGCAGCGACCCAGGAGGTGCCCTCGGGGCCGTGTTCCTTCTTCCAGAAGGGCGCGCGGGATTTCAGGTAATCCATCAGGAATTCGGCGGCTTCAAACGCCGCGACGCGGTGGCGCGCGGCGGTGGCGACCATCATGATCTGCTCGCCCACGCCCAGCCGTCCGTGGCGGTGGATGACGGTCACGTCCGACAGGTTCCAACGCTCGACCGCCTGATCGACGATACCCGCGATCGCGCGTTCGGTCATGCCGGGGTAATGCTCCAGCTCCAGCGCCTCCATCGCGCCGGTGTCGTCGCGCACGATGCCGGTGAAGCTGACGACGGCGCCGACATCCGCGCGGCCGGTGCCGAAATCGGCAAGCTCTGCGCCCAGATCGAAGGGCTCGGCCTGAACGGAGACTTTCATCTCAGCCCCCCGTCATCGGCGGGAAGAAGGCTACCTCGCGCACGCCTTCGAGCGGCGCGTCGAACTCCGCCAGATCCTGATCGAGCGCCACGCGCAGCGCCGAAATGTCGGCAAAGGCCGCCTCGTAGCGCGGCTCGCGTGCCTTCAGCTCCTCGACGAGATCGGCCACGGTCTTGGCCTGCGTCTCGACCTTCTCGCGCGGCAGGCCGATCCGCTCACGGACCCAAGCGAAATAGAGCACGTCAATCATGGCTCGGCTCCTTCAGATAGGGCAGGGCCTTGCGGAAATAGTCCCAGCCGGTGATCGCGGTCAGCACGGCGGCGATCCAGATCAGCGCAAGGCCCATATGGGTCGCGATATCGGCAAGGCTCGCGCCCATCCGGATATCGCCTTCGCCGGCGCGCGGGGCCTGCCCCTGTTCGAGATAGGCGAGCCCGGTGCCGAGGAACAGCACGGCAATCGCCACCATCTGTGCGGTCGTCTTCCACTTCGCGAGCTTCGTGACCCGCAGTCGCCCGGCATCCGCGCCGAGGAATTCGCGCAGCCCCGAGACGAAGACTTCGCGGAAGAGGATTACGGTGGCGGGCAGGATCAGCCACGGGTTCATGCCCGAATAACCGGTCAGTACCACCAGCGCGATCACCACCATCGCCTTGTCGGCGATCGGGTCGAGCATCGCGCCGAAGCGGCTCTCCTGTTTCCACGCCCGGGCGAGATAGCCATCGAACCAGTCGGTGATCGCCGCGCTGATGAAGAGCGCAAGCGCCAGCCAGTCGGCCCAGGGGCGAGAAAAATAAAGGAACAAGACCGCCACACCGGGGGCAGCCAAGAGCCTGAGTACAGTCAGGATATTGGGAAGGGTCCATTTCATGGGAGGCAACCTAGCTGCGTGGTTCGCAAAGCGGAAGAGGGCGCGTTAACAGGTCGCGGGATCGCGATACGCGTGCACCGTCCCATTGCGGTCGGTAACGCACCAGTCTCCGGGGCTGTCGCCCGGTGTGAAGTGGTCCGAGGTGATCGGGACCTTGCCGTGCCCGCCGGGGATATCGAGCACGTAGGTCGGCAGCATCGTCCCCGAGCAGCGGCGGCGCAGTTCGGCCATCAGCGCGCGACCCTCTGCGATGGTGGTGCGGAAATGCGAGGTGCCGCGGGCGAGGTCGCAATGGTGCAGGTAATAGGGTTTGACCCGTAGCTTGGTGAGGGCGCGGAACAGCGCCTCCAGCGCGTCGGCACGCGCGTTGACGCCCCGCAGCAGCACGGTTTGCGACAGCATCGGAATGCCGCGATCCACCAGTCGCGCAATAGCATCGCGGGCGGCGGGCGTGAGTTCCTGCGCGTGGTTGGTGTGCAGCACGATCCACGCGGTCGGCGCGGCGCGCAGGATGGTGCAAAGCTGCTCGGTGATCCGCTCGGGGGCGACGACCGGCACGCGGGTATGCAGCCGGATCTGGTCGAGATGCGCGATTGCGGAGAGGCGGTCGAGCACCGCGCCCAGCCTGCGCGTCGACAGCGTCAGCGGATCGCCCCCGGTCAGGATCACCTCGCGAATGGCCGGGGTCGCCGCGATATAATCGAGCGCCTGCGTCAATTGGTCTTCCGGCAGCGGCCCGGTTTCGCCCACCGTCTCGCGGCGGAAGCAGAAGCGGCAATAGACGTCGCAGGTCTTGGTGATGTGGAGGATCACCCGGTCGGGATAGCGATGCGTCAGCCCGGGTGCGGGGGAATGGGCGTCGTCGCCGATCGGATCTTCCAGTTCTTCGGGACGGGTGACCAGCTCGGCAGCCGAGGGCACGAATTGCGCGGCCACTGGATCGGTCGGATTGGCAATCGCCCCGCGCATCTCGGGTGTCACGCGGATGCGGAACTCTTCGGCTACGCGCTCCAGATCGGCGCGGGTGTCCGAGGCGGTCAGCCCGTCGCGTTCGAGATCGGCCACGCGGGTCAGCGCGCGGGGGTGGCGGCTGTGATCGGTCATCTCAGCCCTTCTCGTTGAAGAAATTGTGGATCGTCTCGGCCATCGCCTCGGAGATGCCGTCGACCTCCATCAGGTCGATGGGGGCGGCGCGGCTGACCGCCTTGGCGGAGCCGAAATGCGCGAGCAGCGCGCGTTTGCGGGCGGCCCCGATGCCCGGAACCTCGTCCAGCGGGTTCGCCATCTGCGCCTTGGCGCGTTTCGCGCGGTGGGTGCCGATGGCCCAGCGGTGTGCCTCGTCGCGCAGGCGCTGGATGTAATAGAGGACCGGCGATTGCCGGGGCAGGGCGATCGGCCGCTGGCCGGTGCGGTGGAACTCTTCCTTGCCGTGGTCGCGGTCCACGCCCTTTGCGACGCCGACCATCGCGACGTCGCTCACGCCCATCTCATCCATGATCTCGCGCACCGCCGAAACCTGCCCGGCGCCGCCGTCGATCAGCAGCAGATCGGGCCAGGCCTCGGATTTCCGCTCTGGGTCTTCCTTCAGCAACCGGGTGAAGCGGCGCGTCAGCACCTCCTTCATCATCCCGAAATCGTCGCCCGGCGTCAGGTCCGCGTTCTTGATGTTGAACTTGCGGTACTGGCTTTTGATGAAGCCCTCGGGCCCTGCGACGATCATCCCGCCCACAGCATGCGCGCCCTGAATATGCGAGTTGTCGTAGACCTCGATGCGTTGGGGCGGTTTCTCCAACCCGAAGGCCTCCGCGACGCCCGCCAGCAGTTTCGCCTGCGCGGCACTTTCGGACATTTTCCGACCGAGGCTCTCGCGGGCATTGCGCGCGGCATTCTCGACCAGCTCGGCCTTTTCGCCGCGCTGCGGGACGGTGATCTCGACCTTGCGCTCGGCGCGCTCGGACAGGAATTCGCTCACCAGTTCCTCATCCTCGACCGGGTGCGACAGCAGGATCAGCTTCGGCGGCGGGCGGTTGGTGTAGAACTGCGCGATGAAGGCCTGCAGGATTTCGGGCGCCTCGGCCCCGGAGCCGGTCTTGGGGTAGAAGTCGTGATTGCCCCAGCTCTGATTTGCGCGGATGAAGAAGACCTGCACACAGGCCTGCCCGCCCTCCTGATGAAGCGCGATCACATCGGCCTCGGCGGTGGTGCGCGGGTTGATTCCCTGACTTTGCTGCACATTGGTCAGCGCCTTGATCCGGTCGCGGAGCGCAGCGGCGCGTTCGAACTCCATCTCGTCGGAGGCCTTCTGCATCTCCTCGGCCAGTTCGCGCTGGATCGTGGTGGACTTGCCCTGCAGGAAGCGCTTCGCGTCGTCGACCAGCGCCGCGTAATCCTCCTCGGAGATTTTGCCGACGCAGGGCCCGGAGCAGCGCTTGATCTGATATTGCAGGCAGGGGCGCGTGCGGGTCTCGAACATCGAGTCCGAGCAGTTGCGCAGCAGGAAGACCCGCTCCAGCTGGTTCAGCGTGCGGTTCACCGCGCTCGCGCTTGCGAAGGGGCCGAAGTAATGGCCCTTCTCTTTGCGCGCGCCGCGATGCTTCTTGATCATCGGATAGGGGTGGTCCGTCGCGATCAGGATATTGGGGAAGCTTTTGTCGTCCCGCGCGAGCACGTTGTAGCGCGGTTTGAGCTGCTTGATCAGGTTCTGCTCGAGCAGCAGCGCCTCGGTCTCGGTCCGCGTCGTGAGAAACATCATCGAGGCGGTCTCATGGATCATCCGGGCGATCCGCGCCGAGTGTCCCGAGGGGCGTGCATAGTTCGAGACGCGCGCCTTCAGGTTGCGCGCCTTGCCGACATAGAGAACCTCGCCCTTCGCGTTCAGCATCCGGTACACGCCCGGCGAGCCGTCGAGACGCTTGAGATAATCCGCGATCAGCGCATGGCCCGTCAGCCCGTGTTGCGGGCGCGTGGCCGCCGGGGGATCGAGGGCGTCGTTGCTGTCTACGTCGTCATTCATGGGCAGGCTTCGATTCTCCCCTGTGGCTGCAACCTCGCGAAGACGTTTTCAAGGAAAAACATGTCCACGAAATTTGGGGATAACTCTGTTGGCAAACATGTGGGACCGTGGGTTCCGACCTTAATATAAGGGTTGATAGAGTGTTTGCCCATTTTTTGAGCAATTCATGAGTGCGTTGATTTCATTGAGAAATTTTCTGCACATTTGCCAAGCTATTGAAAGGATTAATACTTTTGTGACGGTCCTGTTACAAACCGTCGCGCAGTGCACAACTTTGGCCTGCGATTCGATTTTAGGCTCATTCCGGACCTAATACATCGGGCGTCCGCCAGCCCAGATGTTGGCCGCCATCGACGCAGAGCAACTGCCCTGTGACGGCGGGTGCGTCCATGAAATACCCCAGCGCCGCGACGATATCGGCGGGGTCCGCGCCGCGTTCTAGGATCGTCGCCGCGCGCTGCCGGTTGAAGTGATCTTCCGACTGGCGCGCGCCTTGAAGGGTCGGGCCGGGGCCGATCGCGTTCACCCGTATAGCGGGAGCAAGCGCCTGCGCGCTGGTCTGCGTGAGTGTCCACAGTCCCATCTTCGCGAGCGTGTAGGTCATGAACTCCGGCGTCAGCTTGCGCATCCGCTGGTCGACCATGTTGATCACCAGCGCGCGGGCCTTGGGCTCCGCACCCGAGCGATCGGCTTGCGGGGCCTGTGCCGCGAAATGCTGGATCAGCACGAAGGGCGCGCGCAGGTTCGAGCCGATATGCCGGTCCCAGCCTTCGCGGGTGGCCGAGCGGATCGTGTCGTATTCGAAGATCGAGGCGTTGTTGATCAGCAGATCGAGCGGCCCGTCGAGCGCCTGCGCCGCGCGCGGCACCAGTTCCGCCGTCGCGGCCTCGTCCAGCAGATCGGCTTGCACGACCTCGGCGCGTACGCCTTTCGCGCGGGCTTCTGCCGCCGTTGCCTCCGCCTCCTCTGCGGAGCCGTGATAATGGATTGCGACGTCCACGCCGCGCTCGGCCAGATAAAGCGCCATCGCGCGTCCCAGCCGTTTCGCGCCGCCTGTCACCAATGCTCGTTTCATGCGCTGCCTCCAATGAAGAGGGCCACCATATAGGCCAGGTACGCGGCGGTGAAAGCGATGCCGATGCCGCGGGTGATCACGCGATTGCCGAAGATGAACGGGGCCAGCGCGATCGAGGCCGCCGCCATCACCCAAAGGTCGACATGCAGCATCTGGCTCGGCACCGGAATGTCGCCGAACAGGCCCGCGACGCCGATGATGCAGAGCAGGTTGAAGATGTTCGAGCCCACGACATTGCCGAGCGCGAGGTCCGACCGGCCCTTCAGTGCCGCGGTGATGGACGTGGCCAGCTCCGGCAGCGAGGTGCCGAGCGCGACCAGCGTCAGGCCGATCACCGCATCCGAGACGCCCATCGCGCTGGCGATCTCGGAAGCGCCGCTGACCAGCCAGCTCGCCCCCAGAGGCAGCCCGATGAGCCCCGCGAGAACATAGAGCCCGATGCGCCAGAGCGGCATATTCGGATCGACGCTTTCGACCTCTTCATCGGCTTCGGTCTCGGGGTCGGAGCCTGCGCCGCGATTGGCGCGATGGGCGCGCGCTTCGCGGACCTGCCGGAACAGGATGATGCCAAGCGCGAAGAGCAGGAGCAGCGCCTGCGCCCAGCCGATCGGCCCCATGAAACAGACGAGGATGAAGAGGACCGTCGCGCCCATCATCAGCACGAAGCTCTCGCGCGTGTCGTGCAGATCGGTGCGGATCGCGGAGATGATCGCGGGAAGGCCCAGCACCAGAAGGATATTGGCGATATTCGAGCCCACGACATTGCCGAGCGCCATGCTGGGCGCCTTGTCGAGGACGGCCGCGACCGAGACCATCAGCTCGGGCGCGGAGGTGCCGAAGGCCACCACGGTCAGGCCGACGATCAGCGCAGGAATGCCAAGGCGCAGCGACATCGCCACTGCGCCTTTCACCAGCAGGTCACCCGCCACGACCAGCAGCACCAGCCCGGCGATGATCTCGCCGAAATCCCAGATCATTTTCGGCGCTCCGTCTTCTTGGCACTCTTGCTGTTGGAGGCCGTCTTGCAGGGGCAGGGGCCCCGGCCGATTTTCGGACGACCGCAGTCGGGACAACGCGCCGACAGCCTGCCGGGTCCGCGCGGGCCCTTGATCTTCGGCATCCGCAGCTTGCCGAACATGGCGAGCACCGCCATGACGACGAGGAAGAGTGTCATGCCCTTGATGAGCATCCGGTTACAGCCCGTAGCGCGCCCAGAGTGCGCGCTCCTCGGTCGTGTCGATCAAAGCGCCTGCCGTGGCCGCAGCCATCTCGCCTCCGATCTGTGCGCCGAAGCGCCGGAAGATCGAGCGTTTGGGCGCGTAAGGCACGATGCGGGTCTTCTCGCCGTAGATCTCTTTCAGCTTCGGCACCGCATGGCCGAGCCCGTCGATCAGCCCGGTGTTCTCGGCCAGCGCCTGCCGCCCGGTCCAGATATCGCCGGTAAAGAGGTCGCGATCCTCGGGCAGTTTCGCACCGCGCCGCGACTGCACGTGCTCCTTGAAGCTGACATGCATGTCGTCGAGCAGCTTGTTGAGCCGCGCGACGTCTTCGTCCTTCTCGGGGCGGAACGGGTCCATGAAACTTTTCGAGCCGCCTGCGGTATGAACGCGGCGCTGGATGCCGTGGCGGTTGATGAACTCGTCGAGGCCGAAGCCTGCCGAGATCACCCCGATCGAGCCCACGACCGAGGTCGGATCGGCCCAGATCTGGTCGGCGGCGCAGGCGAGCCAATAGCCGCCTGAGGCCGCGACGTCTTCGACGAAGGCATGGACGGGAATGTCTTTTTCATCCGCAAGCCTGCGGATGCGTCCCGCGATCAGCGCCGATTGCACGGGCGATCCGCCGGGCGAATTGATCAGCAGCGCGACCGCGGCCGGTTTGCCGCGCGCGAAGGCACGCTCGATGATCGGGGCCATGGCGGCATCCGACAGGCCGGGTGCACCGGGGCGTGAGACGCCGATGGCGCCGTGCAGACGGATAACCGCGACGAAGGGCGATTTCTTGACGAAAGGGAGGCGTTGGATCAGGCTCATGTGAGGGATGTAGAGGCTCACCCCTGCCCGCGCAAGCACGGCGATGACGGTTCCTGTCCGCGCCTGTTCGCGATTGAACCAGTCGTGACTTGCTGGCCGGGGCATGCTCGCCCCATCATCGGGGCCGGGAGGATGGATATGACCGAAGACGACAGGCTCGCCGCGATTCTGGCGGATCATGCGGGGCGCGAGGGTGCGCTGCTGCCCATTCTTCACGATGTGCAGGCCGCTTACGGCTGCGTGCCCGCCGATTGCTTCCAGTCGATCGCCGATGCTTTGCGGCTGAGCCGGGCCGAAGTGGCGGGCGTCGTCTCCTTCTATCACGACTTCCGCGATGCGCCCGCGGGCAAGCATGTGATCAAGCTGTGCCGCGCCGAGGCGTGCCAGTCGATGGGCGGGGCCGAGATGATCGCGCGGCTTGAGCATGCGCTGGGAATGAAAGTCGGGGAAACGAAGGGCGATGTGACCCTTGAGGCGGTCTATTGCCTCGGGCTGTGTGCCTGCGCGCCCGCCGCGATGGTGGGCGATCAACTGGTCGGGCGGGCGACGCCCGAGCGGATCGAGGCTCTGGTTGCGGAGGTCTCGGCATGAAGGTCTGGGTTCCCTGCGATGCCGCTGCCGTAGCCTGTGGGGCCGATGAGGTCGCTGCCGCGATCGCGTCGGCGGCTGGCCTGCGCGGCGAAGAGGTTGAGATCGTCCGCAATGGCACGCGCGGGATGATCTGGCTGGAGCCTCTGGTCGAGATCGAACGCGACGGCGTGCGCCACGGCTTCGGTCCGATGACGCCCGAGGACGTGCCCGCGCTGTTCGAGGGCGGCGATCAACCGAAGGCGCTCGGCCCGGTCGAGGAAATCCCCTTCTTCGCGCAACAGACCCGCCTGACCTTCGCACGCTGCGGGCGCACCGATCCGCTGTCTCTGGCCGATTACGAGGCGGACGAGGGCTGGCAAGGCCTGAAGCGTGCGCTGGAACTGGGCGGCGCGGATACCATCGAGGAGGTCACCACCTCGGGTCTGCGCGGTCGCGGCGGTGCGGGCTTCCCGACGGGTATCAAGTGGAAGACCGTCGCCGGGGCCGAGGCCCCGCAGAAATACATCGTCTGCAACGCGGATGAGGGCGATAGCGGCTCTTTCGCGGACCGGATGCTGATGGAAGGCGATCCCTACTGCCTGATCGAGGGCATGGCGATTGCCGGTCTCGCAGTCGGTGCGACCAAGGGCTTCATCTATGTCCGTTCGGAATACCCCCATGCGATCCGTACGCTGAACGCGGCGATCAAGGCCGCGCGCACGGGTGGGATCATCGGCGACAGCCTGATGGGGCAGGGACCGGCCTTCGATCTGGAGGTGCGCGTCGGCGCGGGCGCCTATATCTGCGGCGAGGAAACGTCGCTCCTGAATTCCCTCGAAGGCAAGCGCGGCATGGTCCGCGCCAAGCCGCCGCTGCCTGCGCTGGAAGGCGCGTTCGGCAGGCCGACCGTGGTCAATAACGTGCTTTCGCTGGCAGCCGTGCCGTGGATTCTGGTCCATGGCGGCGCAGCCTATGCGGAGTTCGGGCTGGGCCGCTCGCGCGGGACGATCCCGATCCAGATCGCGGGCAATGTCAAACATGGCGGACTGTTCGAGACCGGTTTCGGGATGTCGCTTGGCACGCTTGTGAATGAGATCGGCGGCGGCACGGCTTCGGGCCGTCCGTTCAAGGCGGTGCAGGTGGGCGGGCCGCTGGGCGCCTATCACGGGTCGGACGATTTCGATCTGCCGGTCTGCTACGAGGCTTTTGCCGATCAGGGCGGTCTCGTAGGCCATGCGGGCTTCGTGGTGCATGACGACAGCGCCGACATGCTCGCGCTCGCCCGCTACGCGATGGAGTTCTGCGCCATCGAGAGCTGCGGGAAATGCACACCCTGCCGGATCGGCGCGGTGCGCGGCATCGAGACGCTCGACCGCGTGGCGGCGGGCGACCCGGCGGCGATCGAGTTGCTGCATGAGCTATGCGAAGTGATGGAGAAGGGCTCGCTCTGCGCGATGGGGGGCTTCACGCCTTACCCGGTGCGCTCGGCGATCCGGCTTTTCCCGCAAGAATTCTCGCTCTCACAGGAGGCTGCGGAATGAAGGATTTCATCATCCCCGACGGCGTGCACGGGCCGAAACTCTCCGATATGGGCACGCCTGAAAAATCGGGCCCGCCCGTGACGCTGGTGATCGACGGCATGGATGTGAGCGTACCCGAGGGCACCTCCGTGATGCGCGCCGCCGCCGAGGCCGGGATCACCGTGCCGAAGCTGTGTGCTACCGATATGCTGGATGCTTACGGATCGTGCCGCCTCTGTGTGGTCGAGATCGAAGGGATGCGCGGCACGCCTGCGTCCTGCACCACGCCCGTGCGCGAGGGCATGGTCGTGAAGACCCAGACCGATCAGCTCGCGCGGCTGCGGCGCGGGGTGATGGAGCTTTATATCTCCGATCACCCGCTGGATTGCCTCACCTGCGCGGCCAATGGCGATTGCGAATTGCAGGATATGGCGGGGGCCGTGGGCCTGCGCGACGTGCGCTATGCGCCGGGTGAGAACCATGTCGAGACGCGCGCGGCGGAGGGGGCCAATCCGCTCTACATCCCGCGCGACGATTCCAATCCGTATTTCTTCTATGACCCGTCGAAATGCATCGTCTGCATGCGCTGCGTGCGCGCCTGCGAAGAGGTGCAGGGCACCTTCGCGCTGACCGTGGACGGGCGCGGCTTCGACGCCCGCATCTCGACCGGGACGGAGGATTTTCTGAACTCGGATTGCGTCAGCTGCGGCGCCTGCGTGCAGGCCTGCCCGACCGCAACCCTGCAGGAAAAGACCGTCGACGAGATCGGCGTGCCGGAGCGTTCGGTGGTCACGACCTGCGCCTATTGCGGCGTGGGCTGCTCCTTCGAGGCGCAGATGCGCGGCGACCAACTGGTGCGCATGGTGCCGTGGAAAGAGGGCAAGGCGAACCGCGGCCATAGCTGCGTGAAGGGCCGTTTCGCCTGGGGCTATGCGAACCACGGCGATCGCATCCTGAACCCGATGATCCGCGACAGCATCACCGATGCGTGGCGCGAAGTGTCGTGGGAAGAGGCGCTGGAGTTTGCCGCGAACGGCATCAAGCGTGCGCAGGCCAAACACGGCAAGGATTCCGTCGGTGTCATCACCTCCTCGCGCTGCACGAACGAGGAAACCTTCCTCGTGCAGAAACTCGCCCGCGCGGTGATGGGCACGAACAACACCGACACCTGTGCCCGCGTCTGCCATTCGCCCACCGGCTACGGGCTGAAGCAGACCTTCGGGACCTCGGCTGGCACACAGGATTTCGACTCTGTGGAGCAGGTGGATTGCGCCGTGGTGATCGGGGCGAACCCGACCGACGGACACCCGGTCTTCGGCTCGCGGCTGCGCAAGCGGCTGCGGCAGGGGGCGAAGCTGATCGTGGTCGACCCGCGCCGGATCGACCTGCTGGAGACTCCGCATATGGGCGAGGGGCATCACCTCCCGCTGCGTCCGGGCACCAATGTCGCGGTGCTGACCGCGATGGCCCATGTGATTGTGACGGAAGGGCTGTTCGACGAAGCCTTCATCCGCGAGCGCTGCGATTGGGACGAATGGACGGACTATGCCGAATTCGCCGCCGATCCGGCCCATTCGCCGGAAGCCGTCGAAGAGCTGACAGGTGTCGCGCCCGAGGCGCTGCGCCAAGCCGCGCGCACCTATGCCGCCGCGCCGAACGGGGCGATCTATTACGGGCTGGGCGTGACCGAGCATAGCCAAGGCTCGACCACCGTGATCGCCATCGCCAACCTCGCGATGATGACCGGCAATATCGGCCGTCCCGGCGTGGGCGTGAACCCGCTGCGCGGCCAGAACAACGTGCAGGGCTCCTGCGATATGGGCTCGTTCCCGCACGAACTGCCGGGTTATCGCCATGTCAGCGACGATGCGGTGCGCGCGATCTTCGAGGCCGAATGGGGTGCCACGCTCGACCCCGAGCCGGGGCTGCGCATCCCCAACATGCTCGACGCGGCCGTCGCGGGGGATTTCAAGGCGATCTACATTCAGGGCGAAGACATCCTGCAATCCGATCCCGACACCCATCACGTGGCCGCGGGCCTCGCCGCGATGGACTGCGTGATCGTGCATGATCTCTTCCTCAACGAGACCGCGCGCTACGCCCATATCTTCCTGCCGGGCTCGACCTTCCTCGAGAAGGACGGGACCTTCACCAATGCCGAGCGCCGCATCAACCCGGTGCGCAAGGTGATGGCACCGAAGGCGGGGCTGGCCGATTGGGAGGCGACGCAGGCGCTGGCCAATGCGCTGGGCGCGGGGTGGAGCTACACCCACCCCTCAGAGATCATGGACGAGATCGCGCGCACGACGCCGGCCTTCGCGGGCGTCACCTACGATCTGATCGACCAGATGGGCTCGGTGCAATGGCCCTGCAACGACGCGCATCCGCAAGGCTCGCCGGTGATGCATGAGGATGGCTTCGTGCGCGGCTCGGGGCGGTTCATCCGCACGGCCTATGTCGCGACCGAGGAGCGCACCGGACCGCGCTTCCCGCTGCTGCTGACGACCGGGCGCATCCTGTCGCAGTATAACGTGGGCGCGCAGACGCGGCGGACCGAAAACTCCGTCTGGCATGCCGAGGACCGGCTGGAAATCCACCCGCATGACGCCGAGACGCGCGGCATTCGCGACGGGAATTGGGTGCGTCTGGCGAGCCGTGCGGGCGAGACGTCCTTGCGTGCGACGATCACGGATCGGGTCTCGCCCGGCGTCGTCTACACGACCTTCCACCACCCCGACACGCAGGCCAATGTGGTCACCACCGACAATTCCGACTGGGCGACGAACTGCCCTGAATACAAGGTGACGGCGGTGCAGGTGGGGCTGTCGAACGGGCCTTCCGACTGGCAGGAGCTTTATACGGCGCAGACCAAGCTGACCCGCCGCGTCGAGGCGGCTGAATGACAGCGACGGATTGGGACATGCCCAGCGGCGCGGTGCAGCGGCTCGCGGAGGAAGTGCCGGTCGCGCTGTCCTTCGACGGGGTGACGCAGGCGGTGATGATGGCGAGCCCCGCCGATCTGGAGGATTTCGCACTGGGCTTCGCGCTGTCCGAAGGGCTGATCGCGGACGCGTCCGAGATCACCCGGCAGGAGCTGGAAATGACCGAGGCCGGGATCGAGGCGCGCAACTGGCTGGCCGCGCCCGCGGGCGCACGCTTTGCCGAACGCCGCCGCGCCACGATGGGCCCGGTGGGTTGCGGGCTCTGCGGGATCGAACAGCTGGAAGAGGCGCGGCGCAAGCTGTCGCCGGTTCGCCCGCCGCGATTCACCATGACGCCGGAACAGGCCACGGAGGCGCTCGAGACCCTGCGCGACCACCAGCCGCTGCAGGACGAGACCCGCGCCGCCCATGCGTCGAGCTTCTGGCAGCCGGGCAAGGGAATCGTGCTGACGCGCGAGGATGTCGGGCGGCACAACGCGCTCGACAAGCTGATCGGGGCGCTGATCCGGCAGGGCATCGATCCCGCAGGCGGCGCGCTTGTGATGACCTCGCGGCTCTCGGTCGATCTGATCCAGAAGGTCGTGACGCTCGGCATCCCCGTCATCGTCGGCCCCTCCGCCCCGACCGCGCTTGCGGTGAGCGAGGCGCGGGACGCGGGCCTTACCGTTATCGCGCGCGCAGGCCGGGGCCTCGCGCTTTACACCGCGCCGCAGGAGGCCACCGCATGAAGCCTGAGAAACTCGCCGGGATGGCCAATCAGATCGCACAGTTCTTCGAGAGCCAGCCCGGCGATCAGGCGCATGCCGTCGCCGATCACATCAATGCCAACTGGGCACCCACGATGCGCGACACGTTCCTCGCGGCGGCCGACAAGCTGGACCTGCACCCGCTGGTGAAAGCGGCCTTGCCGGAGATCCGCGCCCCTCAGCGGGGCTGATCGCCGGGCTTCACGACCGGCGCGAAGGAGAGGGTGAAGTTTTTCCCGTCCGCGAAGGGGTAGGGCGCCGCGAGTTGCTGCACCAGCGTCTCGAAGGGGGCGCATTGCGGCTCTTTCCCTGAAAGAAATGGATCGGCAGCGCGATCGCGGCTGGGATTAGCCGCGACAGGAACAGGCGACGGTCGCGGGAAGGGTCTGCCGCGCGTGGCGGACAGGTGGTCGATACCACTTTCGACAGGCGGGCCAAAGCGCGAGATGTCCGAGTTTCGCCGGGCGTGGCCGCGATGCCGCGCCCTCGGCGAGCGCGGCTCTGCGATGGCTCAGGCCTCTTTCGAGCGCTCGATATAGGCGCGCAGTTCCTCGGCCTCGTGGCGCGCGTCGCGTAGACCATCCATCGCCGCGCGCAGTTCCGCCTCGGTCTGGCTGAGCTGATTGGCCAGTTCCGCCTCGCGCTGCTCGACATAGACGAGCGCCTGATCGCGGGTCTCTTCGGCTTCATGCAACGCCTGCGCCATCTGCTCCAGTTCGCCCATATCGGCCTGGCTCACGCGGGTGAGGCGGTGGATCAACCAGCTCGCGAACCAGCCGAGCGCGAAAGCCACGAAAAGGATGATCGCTGTGGCGATGATGAATTCGGTTCTGTTCATATGACGTCCCTTCAGCCCTTCGACAGGTCCTCCGGCCGCGATTGCGGGCGCGGCGTTTCATCGCCGGGCGTCTCGACCGGAATTTCTTCTTCTTGCGGAGCGTCTTGCTCCGGTTTGGCGGCGGTGTCCCCATCGCCGGATTGGTCTTGCGCGCCTTCCTCGGTGGCGGGCGCGCCGTCATCGGTCACGGCGCCGTTCCAATGCGGCTCGCCGTCGTCAGCGCCTGCCGTGGCGTCTGCCGTGGCATTGGGCAGCGCGTCGTCGCCCACCGGCGTCTCGTCCAGCAGGACGAATTCGATCCGGCGGTTCATCTCGCGGCCCTGCTCGGTGTCGTTCGAGGCGATCGGCTGCGCTTCGCCATAGCCCTTCGCTTCGAGATTGCCGATCAGCACGCCACGGTCCAGAAGTCCGCGGATCACCGCCTGTGCGCGCTGTTGCGACAGCTGCAGGTTCATTTCCTCGCGGCCCTGATTGTCGGTGTAGCCGGCCACTTCCATCTTGAAATCGGTGCAGTTCTTCATCGACTTCGCCAGTGCGTCGAGCGCGTCCAGGCTTTCCGATGCGACCTGCGCCGAACCCGGATCGAAATCGACCTTCTTCTTTTTCAGCGTGTCATTGAGGCGTGCCACACATTCCTTGCCGGTCGGCAGGGCCAGTACCTCGTCGAGGCGTTTGTCGTACTTCACGCTCAGGTCGATCTGCGCGTCTTCGCCAAGCTGGCTCGTCAGGATACGCGAGATCGTGTCGGAGGCCTGCGGATCGCCCGAGACGCCGTTGACCGAGATGCCGTCGCGGGTGACCGTGACCTTGCCGTCATGGAGCACCGACAGCGCATCGAGCGCGGCCAGCGTGCGCACCGGCCAGCCGGCGGGAAGCTCCTCGTCGACGCGGGTTGCGCCGTGGACATTGTCATGGCCGAGCTTGGCGCGTGCGTAGCTTTCGATGGTCTGGCGTTCGCGCGCATCGGTCACGCGGCCCTTGAGCTCGACATGGCCGTCGCCGTCGCGGGTCGCGGTGAAGCTGGCCTCGGCGGCTTTCGCATCGGGGGACGGTTCGCGCTTGGCCTTGAGCGAGAACACTCCGGGCAGGTTCGATTCCAGCTCGCCCACGATATCGTCGAACTTCTGCTGATCGACGGTCGAGGGCACGTCCAGCGCGATATCGGCATCCGAGAAGGTCACCGAACCCGCGCCGAGATCGCCGACCGCCTTGATCGCCATCTGCGCGGCCTTGGCCCAGTCGGGCGACGGGGTGCCCATGCCGATGGTGCAGGTCAGCGTGCCTTTCGCGCCTGCGCCGCGGGCGGCGGCCAGGATGTGGTCGCGTGCGCGCTCGGTATCGGCGGAGCAGGCGTCGAAATGCGGGCCTTCCTCTTTGTCGATGAGGAAGCGCAGGGTGAAGGGGGTTATCACGGGGCGCGGCGCGGAGATGTCGAAGCTGAGCTTGAGATCGGTGGGGCGGCGGCGCGCGAGCGACGTCTCCACTCGGCCTTTTTCGGAGGGGCTGTCGGTGATCGCCTGTACCGAGACCTTGCCAGCGGTGACCGACACTTTCGAGCGCGGCAGCGTCTCGATCGTGGTCATCGCGAATTGCATCGCTTCGTCCCAGCCGCCCGGCACCGGGTAATCGGCGCTCTCGAGCATGTCGGTGACGCCATCCTCGCCCGCGACTTTCGAGAGCTTCTCGACGATCGCATCGCGGTCGACCGAAGAGGGCACCAGCCCGATCAGCGAGATGCCGTTCTCGTTGCGCAGCATCTCCAGCGAGAAGGCGGGGGGCGTGATCGGCTTGGTGATCTGCGTGTCGGTATTGTCGACGACCCGCGAGCTGTCGACGTATTTGTCGACCTCGGAGACGGCGCGGAACCGTTCGGCCTCGGTCGGGGCGGTGCCGGAGAGGATCACCTGCAGCCCGTCGGTATGGACCCGCATCCAGCCGTAGCCCTGCGCCTCCATCGCGACGCGCACTTCTTGTTTCGTGGATTTCTCGACAACGGTCGCAGCGCCGCCCGCAATGACTGCGGACACGACGAGTGCGAGGACAAAGGCGGCGATCGTCAACAAGGTGGCGCGGCTGCGCATCGGTCTCAGGCCCTCCCCCGGGGAATCTTTATCCCGTTTCCTTAAGGCGCAGGGGCGCGGGGATCAATCGAAACGCCGTTACACGATTGCGCCAACGGCGAGAAACAGCGCAGCGATGAGGCCGGTGTCGCGGTTCGCGCGGAACAGTTTCAGGCAGGTGTCCGGGTCGTCGATATCGAGCTGGCGCATCTGCCAGAGCATGTGCCACCCCATCGCCCAGGGCGCGAGCAGCGAGATCGCGAGACGCAGCGGCGACGCGCCGGGCATGAGCGCACCCATCACGGCGATGGTCATCAGCGCGACGGAGGTCATCAGGAAACCGCCCAACCATTTTGCGCTGTCGTCGCCAAAGAGCCGCGCGGTGGATTTTACCCCGATCAGCGCGTCGTCTTCCTTGTCCTGATGCGCATAGATCGTGTCGTAGAACAGCGTCCACGCCATGCCCGCGAAATAGAGCACGACCGGCGGCCAGCTCAGGCTGCCGGTATGCGCGACCCATAGCAGCAGCGCGCCCCAGTTGAACGCGATCCCGAGGAAGATTTGCGGCCACCAGGTGAAGCGCTTGGCGAAGGGATAGATCGCGACCGGACCCAGCGAGAGAACCCCGAGGATGATCGCGGGCGTGTTGAAGGTCAGCAGGATCGCAAAGGAAATCAGCGACTGGATCACCGCCCAGGCCAGCGCCTGTTTCGTCGAGACCTGCCCCGAGGGGATCGGCCGCGAGCGGGTGCGGGCCACGCCTGCATCGATGTCGCGGTCGGTGATGTCGTTCCATGTGCAGCCCGCGCCGCGCATCAGGAAGGCCCCGATCGACGCGCCGACTGCGAGCCAGAGGTCCCACCAGATGAAGCCGCCCGTCGAGGCCGCGGCCAGCGCGATCGACCAGTAGCAGGGCAAGAGCAGCAGCCACGTCCCGATCGGACGGTCGGCACGGCTGAGCCGCAGATAGGGCCGCGTCCATGCCGGGGCCAGCCGGTCGACCCAGTTGCCGCGATAGGCATCCGCGACCGTGCCGTTTGCGTCGTTCGGGGGCTCGCCCGTGCTCGCGTTTGCCGCCTCTGGCGTTTCGGTTTTTCCGCTCATACAGTCCGCCTCATGGAACGTGCCAAGATCAGGCTCTGTGTAGAGCACCCGCTGGGCGCGGGGCAAGCCGTGCCTCTGACTCAGGACGAAGCGCATTACCTCTTTGCGGTGATGCGGCTGGCCGTGGGCGCCCGTGTCGCGCTGTTCAACGGGCGCGATGGCGAGTGGACGGCGGAGGTCGTCGAGGCTCATAAGAAGCGCGGCATTCTGGCCTGTGTCGAACAGGCCGCGCCGCAGCTCGCGCCGCCCGATCTCTGGCTGATCTTCGCGCCGATCAAGAAAGAGCGCACCGATTTCATCGTCGAGAAGGCGACCGAGTTGGGCTGCGCCAAGGTGCTGCCGGTGCAGACCGAGTTCACCAATTCCGCGCGCATCCGGCAGGACCGTTTGCAGGCCCATGCCAAGGAAGCGGCGGAGCAATGTCTGGGCACCTATGTGCCCCCGGTCGAGGATTTGCAGGGTCTCAAGAAGCTGCTGGATGGCTGGGATCCGAGCCGTCGCATCCTCTGGGCCGACGAGGCTTTGGTCGGTCCCGCTGAGACGTTGGCAGGGTTGGAACCCGGCCCTTGGGCGATCCTGATCGGTCCCGAAGGCGGGTTCTCGGAGGCCGAGCGCGAGATGCTCCGTGCCCGCGATTTCGTCACTCCGGTCAGCCTAGGTCCGCGCATCCTGCGCGCCGATACGGCGGTCTGCGCGGCGATCACATTGTGGCAATCGGCGCTGGGAGACTGGCGTTGATCCGTCCTGAGGTCGCAGAGGGCTTCAAGCGCTGGGGCGAGGTGATCGCGGCGGGCGTCGTGGTGGCGTTCGGTGCGTGGCTGATCTGGCTCGGCGGATTGATCCTGATGCCGCTGGGACTGGTCGCGGTCGCGCTCGGGCTCGGCTGGGCGCTGATCGGCTGGCGGCGGCTGCGCTTCGCGCGTGAAACAAATGCGCCGGGTCTGGTCGAGATCGACGAGGGCCGCATCTCCTATTTCGCGGCCAGCCGGGCGCGCGCCATTGCGGGGCCGGGCAGCAATGTCTCGGCGCTCGGAATGGGCGGCGAGTTGCCGCTGCGCGAATTGGCGGAAATCCGACTGCTGACGCTGCAGGGCCAGCAATATTGGCGGCTGCGCAGCCTCTCGGGCGAGGCGCTTCTGATCCCGCTCGATGCGGCGGGGGCGGATGCGCTCTACGATGCCTTCGCGAGCCTGCCGGGGATCGACATGGGGAAGATCTCTGCCGCGCTTGACCAAAAGACTGCCGCACAGAGCCTCTGGACCCGCAAACAGGTTTCACGCTTGACTTGAGCCAACCCCCGCGCCACCTGTGGCGCTCCATAAAGCGACGCGAGAAAAGACATGTCCATTCCGCAGCAGGGCGGTGGCCCGATCGAGCGCTTCGAGCAACTGGCCGAATATCTGGCCGAAGGTGAGAAGCCGCGCGACGACTGGCGCATCGGCACCGAGCATGAAAAATTCGGCTATTGCGCGGACAAGCAATTGCCGCTGCCCTATGACGGCCCGCGGTCGATCAAGGCGATGCTGGAAGGTCTGCGCGACCGCTTCGGCTGGAAGCCGGTGGAAGAGCAGGGCAAGATCATCGGGCTGGAACTGAACGGCGCGAATGTGAGCCTCGAGCCGGGCGGTCAGCTGGAACTGTCGGGCGCGCCGCTCGAGACGATCCACCAGACCTGCGACGAGGTGAACGAGCACCTGCGCGAAGTGCAGTCGGTCGCCGACGATATCGGTGTGAAGTTCATCGGTCTGGGCGCGGCCCCGATCTGGACGCAAGACCAGATGCACATGATGCCCAAAGGGCGCTACCGGCTGATGACCGATTACATGGGCCGCGTGGGCGAGCTGGGCACGCAGATGATGTATCGCACCTGCACCGTGCAGGTGAATCTCGACTTCGGTTCGGAAGCCGACATGGTGCAGAAGATGCGCGTGGCGCTGGCGCTGCAGCCGGTCGCGACCGCTCTGTTCGCCAATTCGCCCTTCCTCGACGGCAAGCCCAACGGCATGAAATCGTGGCGCAGCCATATCTGGCAGAACCTAGACGATGCGCGCACGGGCATGCTGCCCTTCATGTTCGAAGAGGGCGCGGGCTACGAGGCTTACGTGAACTACGTCC
The DNA here is from genome assembly GCF_058105145.1 of Thioclava sp. ISO4. Lineage (NCBI taxonomy): Bacteria > Pseudomonadati > Pseudomonadota > Alphaproteobacteria > Rhodobacterales > Paracoccaceae > Thioclava > Thioclava sp. ISO4. The sequence continues at coordinate 31,451 of NZ_CM176571.1, read as the reverse complement.
TCGATGTGCCGATGTATTTCGTCTATCGCGACGGCAAATATATCGACGCGCTGGGCCAGTCCTTCCGCGACTTCCTCAAGGGCGAGCTGCCCGCGCTGCCCGGCGAGAAGCCGACGCTGAGCGATTGGGCCGATCACCTGACGACCGTCTTCCCCGAGGCGCGCGCGAAGAAGTTCATCGAGATGCGCGGTGCCGATGGCGGGCCGTGGCGGCGTCTGTGTGCGCTGCCCGCGCTGTGGGTCGGTCTGCTTTACGACCAGACCGCGCTGGATGCGGCATGGGATCTGGTGAAGGGCTTCGATCACGAGACCCGCGAAGGTCTGCGCCGTGCGGCGGCGGTCGATGCGCTGCAGGGCGAGTTCAACGGCGTGAAGCTGCATGACCTCGCACGCGAGACGGTGGCGATCGCGAAATCCGGTCTGGCGGCGCGGGCGAAACCCGGCGCGGGCGGGATGATCCCCGACGAGACCCATTTCCTCAACGCGCTGGAAGAGAGCGTCGAGACGGGCCGCGTGCCTGCCGATGAGCTTCTCGAGAAATATCACGGCGAGTGGAATGGCGATCTGAGCAAGATCTACGCCGAATACAGCTACTGATTAGAGGGCAGGGCGGTCTGCCGCCCCGCCGTTCCTCTCACCGCGCCCCCAGCCGCTCGCGCACCCATTCCGGGACCAGCATGCTCGCCGGGCCTTGGCGCGATGTGTCGAACATCGTGCTGCCCGCCGAGGGGTCGAGGTTCAGTTCCAGCGTCTCCACCCCGCACATCGCGGCGTCCTGCACGAAGCTTGCCGCGGGGTAGACATTGCCGCTTGTGCCGATCGAGACGAACAGATCCGCCGCCTCCAGCTCGCGGATGATCCGATCCATCTGATAGGGCATCTCGTTGAACCAGACGATGTCGGGTCGCGTGGCCTTGCGCCCGCAGCCGGGGCAGGTGTCTTGCGGCTGCATTGCCTCGGGCGCGGGCCAGCGATGGTCGCAGGCGTGGCACAGCGCGCCGAAGAGCGAGCCATGCATGTGGATCACGTTCTGAGAGCCGGCGCGCTCGTGCAGATCATCGACATTCTGCGTCACCACCAGAACCTCGTGGCCCGGATCGGCCTCCAGCTCGGCCAGCGCGAGATGGGCGGGGTTCGGCTGGGCCGCCCGCGCCGCCGCCCGGCGCGCGTTGTAGAAGCGGTGCACCAGCGCGGGGTCGCGCGCGAAGCCCTCCGGCGTCGCCACGTCCATGATGCGGTGTTCCTCCCAAAGACCGTCGCTTGCCCGAAACGTGCGGATGCCGCTTTCGGCAGAAATTCCTGCGCCGGTCAGAATCACGACCTTGGCCATCGCTGCGCCCTCCGTTATCACTTCCTCTATGCGTATCCTCTTTCTCTGCCTTGGCAATATCTGCCGCTCGCCCGCCGCCGAAGCGGTGACCCGTCACAAGGCCGCCGCAGCGGGGCTCGATATCGAGTTCGACAGTGCGGGCACCGGCTCCTGGCATCTCGGAGAGCCGCCCTATGATCCGATGATCGCGGCGGCGGAAGCGCGCGGCTACGACATGCGCAGCCTGCGCGCACGGCAAATCCAGCCCGCCGATTACGACGGGTTCGATGTGATCCTAGCGATGGATGAGAATAACCTGCGCGATGCGCTCGACGGGGCTCCGCGCGAGATGCGCGCACAGGTGCAGATGTTCATCGACGGGCCGGAGGGGCCGCGCGATGTGCCCGATCCCTATTTCACCCGCAATTTCGATGGAGCCCTCGATCTGATCGAGGCGGGCGCGGATCAGCTGATTGCCGATCTCCTCGCCGACGAGGAAGAACAGCGGCGCGGGCAGTAGGCCGCGCCGCCGGTCAGGCGCTTACTTGCAGAAGCCTTCCGCGGTCGCGGCGAAGTTCTTGTAGCGGTCCCAGAAGTCCGAATCCGACTTGCGGTCGGACATGCGCACTTCCTGCGCGCGGTCGGGATCGTGGAAGAAGCTGGCGGCGCGGCGCTGGTCGCGATGGCTCAGCGTCATGTCCGCGACTTGCTGGATGCAGCCGCAGGTGCCGGGATTGCTGGCGCGGCCCGCTTTCTGACACGCATTGTCGATCGGCCCGGCCGAGGCCATCGAAGCGAGCGCCATCGCGCCCGAGAACGCGCAGATTCCGAGTGTCGTTTTGAAAGTCATCTACTGCCCCTTTGTCGTTGCGGCCGGCATGTGTTTGCCGATCCTGCCTGCTCATTTGTCCGCGATTCTAACTCAAATTCAAAAAGCGGGCAATAAAACAGGCAGGATTCCGCCGGTTCGGGGCAGGGGAGGGAACCCGTTTTCTAGCCGTCGCGTTGCGCGTAAACGGGCCCACTACATCTGGATGGCGTCCGCCCTCCAGATCACTCTTCGACCGGGGTGGCCTCGTAGCCTGCACCTTTCAGGGCGCTGATCACGGTGGATTCGGGCAGCCCTTCCACCTCGATCTCGCGATCTTCCAGATAGACATCGGCCTTGCCGCCGACCTCTTCGATCGCGGCCTCGACCGAGGCTTTGCAGTGCCCGCAGGTCATGTTCGGAACGGAATAGATCATCTTGCGTCTCCGGTATTTCGTGTCTCAGCGATATGTCGGACGCGACCGGGCCGAGGTCAATGGCAGATGGCGTTCAATCCCTCTTCCCGGCCCGCTTTTTCCCCTGTATACGCGCGCCCATGACTGATCTTGATCGCATCCGCAATTTCTCCATCGTGGCGCATATCGACCACGGTAAATCCACGCTTGCCGACCGGCTGATCCAGCTGACCGGCACCGTGGCCGAACGCGATATGAAGGACCAGCTCCTCGACGCGATGGATATCGAGCGAGAGCGCGGCATCACGATCAAGGCCAACTCGGTGCGGATCGACTATCCCGCCAAGGACGGCAAAACCTATGTGCTGAACCTGATCGACACCCCCGGCCACGTCGACTTCGCCTATGAAGTCTCGCGCTCGATGCAGGCTGTCGAGGGCTCGCTGCTGGTCGTGGACGCCTCGCAGGGCGTCGAGGCGCAGACGCTCGCCAACGTCTATCAGGCGATCGATGCGGATCACGAGATCGTCCCGGTCCTGAACAAGATCGACCTTCCGGCGGCAGAGCCCGAGCGCGTGAAAGAGCAGATCGAGGATGTGATCGGAATCGACGCCTCCGAGGCGGTCGAGATTTCCGCGAAGACCGGTCTGGGCATCCCGGACGTGCTGGAAGCTATCGTGCATCGTCTGCCCGCCCCGCAGGGCGACCGCGACGCGCCGCTGAAAGCGATGCTGGTGGATTCGTGGTACGATCCCTATCTGGGCGTCGTGGTTCTGATCCGCGTTATGGATGGCGTGATCAAGAAGGGCGACCAGATCAAGATGATGAAGACGGGGGCGACGTACAAGCTCGACCGTCTCGCCGTTCTGAAACCCGCGATGGTCAATATCGACGAGCTGGGCCCCGGCGAGATCGGCGTCTTCACCGCTTCGATCAAGCAGGTGCGCGACACCAAGGTCGGCGACACGATCACCCATGAGAAGAAGCCCTGCGCCAACGCGCTGCCGGGCTTCAAACCCTCGATCCCGGTCGTGTTCTGCGGCCTCTTCCCGGTCGATGCGAACGATTTCGAGGCGCTGCGCGACGCGATCGAGAAACTGCAGCTGAACGACGCGAGCTTCTCGGCGGAGATGGAAACCTCGGCCGCGCTCGGCTTCGGCTTCCGCTGCGGCTTCCTCGGGCTGTTGCACCTCGAAGTGGTGCGCGACCGTCTGGAGCGGGAATACGATCTCGACCTGATCACCACCGCGCCCTCGGTCGTGTTCAAGATCCACATGAAGGACGGCGAGGTGATCGAGCTTCACAACCCCGCCGACATGCCCGACCTGACCTATGTCGACCATATCGAGGAGCCGCGCATCAAGGCGACGATCCTCGTGCCGGACGAATATCTGGGCGATGTGCTCAAGCTCTGTCAGGACCGCCGCGGCATTCAGCAGGACCTGACCTATGTCGGTGGCCGCGCGATGGTGGTCTATGACCTGCCGCTGGCCGAGGTCGTGTTCGACTTCTATGACCGACTGAAATCGGTCACCAAGGGCTATGCCAGCTTCGATTACCAGATCACCGAATATCGCGAGGATTACCTCGTGAAGATGTCGATTCTCGTCAATGACGAGCCGGTCGACGCGCTCTCGATCATGGTCCACCGCGACCGGGCCGAGGCCCGCGGCCGCGCCATGTGCGAGAAGCTGAAAGACCTGATCCCGCGCCACATGTTCAAGATCCCGATCCAGGCCGCCATCGGCGGTCGTGTGATCGCACGCGAGACGCTGTCGGCGATGCGTAAGGACGTGACCGCGAAATGCTATGGCGGCGACGCGAGCCGGAAGAAGAAGCTTCTGGAAAAGCAGAAGGCCGGTAAGAAGAAGATGCGCCAGTTCGGGAAGGTCGAAATCCCGCAGAGCGCGTTTATTGCGGCGCTGAAGATGGACGAGTGATCTTCCACAAATTGACGACTAAGGGCCCGGCGATTGCGCCGGGCCTTTTCGTTTCAAAGCCCGCGCCGGAAGGGCAGGGCGCGGGTCTTTCTGAGGAACATGGTGCGCCACCCTCACGTTCTCCTCCCAGACCTATTTCAGGAGGAAACGACATGACCGACCAAGCCAAGATCGAGAACGATTTCTGGGACGCGCTCGACTCGGATCGCACCGTGATGCTGGCGCGGGCCGGGGTCGAGACGGCAGCCCCGCGTCCGATGACGGCGATCGTCGAGGAAAAGCCCGGCCCTGTGTGGTTCTTCACCGCGCGCGACACGGAATTGATGGACGGGCTGGCCCCCGGTGCGGGGGCGATGTTCACCTTCGCGGATAAGGGCCACAAGGTCTTCGCGACCGTCACGGGGCGTCTGACCGAGAATGCCGATCCCGCGGTCGTGGAGCGGCTGTGGAACCCCTTCATCGGCGCCTGGTACGAGGGAAAGGACGACCCGAAGCTGGTGCTGCTGCGCTTCGATGCGGATCAGGCCGAGATCTGGGACAGCGGCAACGCGCTGGTCGCGGGCGCGAAGATTCTGCTGTCGTCGGATCCGGGCGAGTCGATGAAAGACCGCGTCGCCCATGTGAATTACTGAGCCGGGCGCATCCCGGAAATCAGAGACAAGAAAAGGCCCCGGAGATCTCCGGGGCCTTTGATTCTTCGCTAAGCTATCAAGCTTGGAATTTAGCGCGCCTGACGCGCCTCGCTTGCGATGGTGCTGCCTGCAACGGACAGATCCTGACCCGCGCCTTGCACCGTGTTGCAGGCCGCGAGGCCCAGAAGGATCACGGTCATTGCTGCCATTTGAACCGATTTCGTCATCTCTTACGCTCTCCTATTAAGCCATTGTCGGCCAACGTACGAAAAAATTTACGGTTCCGTGGAACTGGAGGCAAGAAGCGGCGTTTTGCCATCGAGCACATAAGGGAGAGCCCGAATGAAAAAGCCGCTACGCCTTTTCCTCGCCGCCCTCTCGGCCCTCGTCGTGACCGGGGTCGTGGTGATCGCAGCTCTGACTTTCGGCTTTGTCGGATGGCAGGAATTCGCGTTCGCCGTGATCGTCGGACTTGTCTTAGGAATTCCCGCAGGTCTCTGGACCGAGCGGCGTATCAAAAGGAATGACCCGTTCTGGCCGCCCCGCCAGGCATGATCCCTGTCAGAACGGTCTTGCGGCCCCTGCTTTGTCCCTCGCGGGGGCCGCACACTCCGCCCGAGCTGGTTAACTTCTTGTTAATTAAGCTCTGAAAGGCTCCGGGTTGTCCCTCCCCGGAGCCTTTCAATGTCTAAAGCCCTGTTTTTTCTGAGCCTCTGCCTTCTCGCGGCCTGTGCCTCCCCGGCGCCGCAGTTCCTCGGCGCGTCCCGGCATGACATCACGCTCGACGGCATCGATTTCGTCGTCTTCCTCAAGGGCGACCGGGCGGAGGTGGTGCGCATGGGTTATCTGCGTCGGGCAGAGCGGGCGCGCGTGCCGCCCCTGATGATCCGCGCGGCAGAGCAGGTGTCGGGTTGCAAAGTCGCGGGACCGGCGGGCGGGCTCTATCGGTCGCCCTCGCTGCCCGGAGATACGGGGGAGGCGCGCTTCCAACTCGATTGCTGATGCGACGCCCTGCCGCAGCGGCGACCGCGCGGACTTGATGCGGATCAAGGTCACATCCGCGTGATCGGAGTCAGTCTGGCGACCGAAATGCGCCGTTCAATGGAGATCAGACATGCGCCTCTTCGGTATCATCTACGCCCTCGTCGGACCGACCCTCGCGGGTATTCTCATCACTGCCGCGCTGACGATGAACATGTTCACGACCAACGCGATGATCGTTTCTGCGGTGATCGGGTTCCTCGTCGCCGTGCCAGTTGCGTGGTATATCGCCAAAATGATCCGCGAAAACGCCTGACGGCGCGGCGCGGCACAGGCGTCGGGACAATCCCAACTTCGTGAAGGGTGGAACCTCTGCGCCTTCGCCGCGCTAGTCCGGCGAGGCGCGGCGGCGTTTCGTCAATTCAAAGAGGTAATATGTCCTACGCTCCCGGCTATTCGAAAACCCAGATTTGGCTCCACTGGGCCGTCGTTTTGCTGCTCATCGTCCAATATCTGTTCAATGACGCGATGGGCCATACCTTCCACGATCTGATGGAGAGCGGATCGGCTGACGCCGGTATCCTGACCTATGGCCACATCGTCTTGGGGATCGCGGTGCTCGTGCTTGCGATCTGGCGCCTGATACTGCGCGCGACCCATGGCGCACCCGAGCCGCCGGAGAACGACCCCGCCATTTTCCGGCGCGGCGCGGCCACAGTCCACGGGCTGCTCTACGTGACGCTGTTCGCGATCCCGATTGCGGGGCTCGTGGCCTATTACGGGCAGCTTGGATGGGCGGCAGAGACGCACTCGATCCTGACGACCCTGTTGCTGTGGCTGGCCGGGCTGCATGTGGCGGCGGCGCTTTATCACCAATACGTCAAGCGCGATCACCTGATCCGGCGGATGATGAAGCCGGGCGCGTGAGCGCAGCGGCGCGGTTTCCTCAGCTTGTGGAGTTGAGGAAACGCGCCACGTCGGCTTCGAACTCGCGGGGTTTCTCGGCGTGCAGCCAGTGCCCCGCATTGTCGATTTCCTCGAAGCGCGCCTGCGGGAAGAAGCCGCGGATACGGTCGTGCATTTCGGGCCGCACGTAATGCGAGTCCGCGCCCGACAGGAACAGCGTCGGGCCGTCGTACTGCTTGCCGTCCAGCGCCTCGGGCCAGCCGAGGATGTCGTCCATATTCGCCTTCAGCGCGGCAAGGTTGAACTTCCAGCGCGGCGGGCCGTCGCGCAGCACCAGAGATTGCAGCAGGAAGGCGCGGGTGCCCGGATCGAAGACTTGCTCTCCCAGCCGCTCATCCGCGGCAGAACGCGAGGTGAGGTCGGCGATATCCATCCCCTGCATCGCCTCGATCAGCGCGCTGTGGTTGTCGCCGTGGTCGTAGTTCTCGGGCGCGATATCCGCGACGATGAGATGCACCACGAGTTGCGGTCGCGTCAGGGCGAGGGTCATTGCCGCCTTGCCGCCCATCGAATGGCCCAGCACATCCGCGACCCCGCCATTCGCCTCGATCACCTCGGCGATGTCGTCGGCCATCGCCTGATAGCTGTGATCGTCGTTCCAGAAGCTGTCGCCATGATTGCGCATATCGAGCGCGATGACGGGGCGATCCGCGCTCAGCCGCTTGGCGATCGCGTTCCAGTTCCGGGCCGATCCGAAAAGACCGGGGGCGATGATCAGCGGTCGCGCGCCGGGATTGCTGTCGGAGGAGTAGGGGGTCGTGTTCAACATGGGGCTAAGCTAGATCGCCGCTCGGGGGGCTTCCAGAGCGGATGCGAAAAAATCTGCGGCCATGCGCGCAGTTGCGCTGATCTCGCGCGGCGGATAGCGTCCGGTGCGGAATTGCTGAGCGCGGCGTAAGGGAGAGGGCCGGATGGGGCCGGAGAAGATCAATCAGATGGCGGGGCAGGTCTCGCGGCTTCTGGCGCAGCGGCTGGGGGCGAAGGGGCCGACGCTCGAGGCGCGGGTCGCCTCGCGGGCCCGGGCGCTGCCGCGCAAGGTGCGCAAGGCGGCGCTGGTGCTGGTCGATGCCGAGCGCAAAGCGCAGGCGCCCAAGATCGCCCGGCAGTTGGATGCCCGCAGGGTGGAGGGCGCTTTCGCGACCTGTCGCGACTATCTCGAACCGCTGGGTGCGGCGGAGCGGCTGCGCGCTGCGGCGCTTGGCCTCGCCAGTTCGATCGCCGTGATCGTGGTGATCGTGGGCGGCACCTTGCTGGCCGCGATGGTCTGGACCGGGGCGATCTGATCGGGCCGCGATCCCAGACATGAAAAAGGCCCCCGGATCGCGGGGGCCTTCAACTCAATCTCGAAACCGGATCACAGTTCGGGGTAGATCGGGAAGCCGCTGAGCAGGGTCGCGACCTTGGCTTTCACGGCCTCTTCGACCTCGCCATTGCCCTCTTCGCCATTCGCGGCGAGCCCGTCGACCACTTCGACGATCAGGCGTGCGATCTCGCGGAACTCTTCCTCGCCGAAGCCGCGGGTGGTGCCCGCCGGGGTGCCCAGACGGATGCCCGAGGTGACCATCGGCTTTTCCGGGTCGAACGGGATGCCGTTCTTGTTGCAGGTGATATGCGCGCGGCCCAGAGCCTTCTCGGTCGCGTTGCCTTTCACGCCTTTCGGGCGCAGGTCGACCAGCATCACGTGGGTGTCGGTGCCGCCGGTGACGATGTCGAGGCCACCCTTCATCAGCTCGTCTGCCAGCGCCTGAGCGTTCTTCACGACCTGCTCGGCATAGCCCTTGAACTCGGGGCGCAGCGCCTCGCCGAAGGCCACGGCCTTGCCGGCGATGACATGCATCAGCGGACCGCCCTGGATGCCCGGGAAGATCGCCGAGTTCACCTTCTTCGCAATCTCCTCGTTATTGGTGAGGATCATGCCGCCACGCGGACCGCGCAGGGTCTTGTGCGTCGTGGTGGTCGCGACATCGGCATAGGGGAAGGGCGAGGGGTGCTGGCCGCCGGCCACGAGACCCGCGAAGTGGGCCATGTCGACCATCAGATACGCGCCGACCTCATCCGCGATCTCGCGGAACTTGGCGAAGTCGATCTGACGCGGGATGGCCGAGCCGCCCGCGATGATCAGCTTCGGCTTGTGCTCGAGCGCCAGTTCGCGGACCTGATCGTAGTCCAGCAGGCTGTCTTGCTTGCGCACGCCGTATTGCACCGCGTTGAACCACTTGCCCGACTGGTTCGGCTTGGCGCCGTGGGTCAGGTGGCCGCCCGCATCGAGGCTCATGCCGAGGATGGTGTCGCCCGGCTTCACGAGCGCGGTGAACACGCCCTGGTTCGCCTGCGAGCCCGAGTTCGGCTGGACGTTGGCGAATTCGCAGCCAAAGAGTTCCTTGGCGCGGTCGATCGCGAGGTTCTCCGCGACGTCGACATATTGGCAGCCGCCATAGTAGCGCTTGCCCGGGTACCCTTCGGCGTATTTGTTCGTCAGCACCGAACCCTGCGCCTCCATCACCGCCTTCGAGACGATGTTTTCCGAGGCGATCAGTTCGATCTCGTCGCGCTGGCGACCGAGTTCATCGGTGATCGACTTGAAGAGTTCGGGGTCACGGCTGGAGAGGCTTTCGGTGAAGAAGCCCGCATCGCGTTGGTCTTTCATGGCCATTCCTCGCAAAGATCCGGTCGCCGACCGTTTAGCGCAGATTTCACAGGGCTGAAAGCAGACAAACGACCAAATCGGTCATTTCCGCGCCGGATTGACGCTTGTCTTTCGTCCAAGCCCTTGCAACACCTTGGACATGCAGGAGGAACGCGCCGTGGCGAACCAGTATACCCATATCCATTTCGCGGCCTCCCACGCCGAGACGGCGCAGGCGGCGCAGGCCGATCTGGTCGCGCGCTACGGGCAGGTGCCGCGTTATGCGGCCGATGTAATCGTGGCGCTTGGCGGTGACGGGTTCATGCTGCAATGCCTGCACGAGGGCACGGGGCTGCCGGTTTACGGGATGAATCGTGGCTCGGTCGGCTTCCTGATGAACGACTATGTCGCAGACGATCTGCCCGCGCGGCTCGAGGCGGCGGAGCAGGCGGTGATCAATCCGCTGTCGATGAAGGCCGAGACCCAGGACGGGCTGCTGCATGAGGCGCTCGCCATCAACGAGGTCTCGCTGCTGCGTGCAGGCCCGCAGGCGGCGAAGCTGAAGATCTCGATCAACGGCAAGGTGCGGATGCAGGAGCTGGTCTGCGATGGCGCGATCGTCTCCACTCCCGCCGGATCGACCGCCTATAATTTCTCCGCGCACGGGCCGATCCTGCCGATCGGCTCGGACGTGCTGGCGCTGACCGGAATCGCGAGCTTCCGGCCGCGGCGGTGGCAGGGCGCGATCCTGCCATCCTCCGCGCTGGTGCGCTTCGATATTCTCGAACCCGACAAGCGCCCGGTCATGGCCGATGCGGACAGCCGCTCGGTCAAGCCGGTCAAATGGGTCGAGGTGCGCTCCGAGCCGGAGATCGAGCATTGCATCCTCTTCGACCCCGGTCACGGGCTCGAAGAGCGGTTGATGCGCGAACAGTTCGCCTGAGGCTCAGCCCTTCGACAGCCACGCCTCGCGCTTGCGATAGATCGTAGAGGGCGCGACCCCCAGTTCCAGCGCAGCGCGCGGGATCGATCCGTCATGCCGGGTGATCGCGGCCTCTATCGCCGCACGTTCGATCTCGGCGAGGGTGCGGTTCGCGAAGGGATCGGAAGTCTGCACAGCGGTGGACGCGGCGCGGCTCATCGCCGGATCGAATTCCGGCAGCATATGAGCGCGCAGCACCGGTCCGTCATGCATCACGATCGCGGCGCGGATCACGTTCATCAGCTGGCGGACATTGCCGGGCCAGGGATGGTCTTCCAGACGGGTGATTGCCTCCGGCTCGATCTCGCTGAAGTCGCGCTCCTCCTGGGACGCGAACCGCTCCAGCGCCATCCGCGCCAGAGGGCCGATGTCCTCGCGATGCAACCGGAGCGGCGGCATCTCGATCGCGAGCACCATCAGCCGGTAATACAGGTCTTCGCGGATCACGCCGCTTTGCAGCATGGCGGTGGGCGAACTGGTGGAGGCGCAGACGATGCGCACATTGACGTCGATCGGTTGGTTCGCGCCGAGCGGTTTGATCTGGCCGCTTTGCAAGAACCGCAGCAGCTTGATCTGCGCGGTGGGGGCAAGTTCGCAGATATTGTCGAGCAGAAGCGTCCCGCCGTTGGCCTCAGAGAACGCGCCGGGCTTGTCTTCCGAGGCGCCGGGGAAGGCCCCGCGGCTATGACCGAACAGCTCGCTATCGGTGCGCTCGGCAGTCAGTGCGCCGCAATCGAGCGCGATGAACGGCCCATCGGCGCGCGGGCTCACGGCGTGTACCGCTTGGGCGCAAAGCTCCTTCCCGGTGCCGCTTTCGCCCCAGATATAGACCGGGGCGGTCGAACGCGCTGCGGCGCGGATCCGGGCGTAGAGCGCCCGCATCTGTGGTGCGTTGCCGATGAAATCCCCGACCGTGTCTTCGCCGGAGTTCGCGTCGTCGAAATCCGCCCGCAGAGACAGGCTGCGCGCGCTCTTGATGGCGCTGCTGAGACGCGGTTCGTCGATCGGTTTCACGAGGAAGTCGATCGCGCCCTCCTGCATCGCCCGCACCGCGCGGTCGATCGAGCGGTCGGCGGTGACCGCGATGATCGCCGTGTAGGGGCGCAGAGCGAGCATTTCGGCGATCAGCGAGTCGCCGTCGCGATCGGGCAGCATCAGGTCCAGCAGAACCATGCGGATCGGGTTCTCGCGGAAGATGCGCATCCCTTCCTCGGCGCTTGCCGCGAGGTGGGTGATGAAGCCGGCGTTGCGCAGATAGGCGTCATAGATCGCCCGGAGCGATCCCACATCTTCGATCAATAGAAAATGTTCGGCCTCGGAGTCGACGCTGTTCCGCCCGCTTCGGCTGAGGCCGTATTGCGGGCTATCCGTCTCGGAGCTGGTATCCCTGTCCGGGGTGGTCGTATCGGAGTCACTAGTTCTCATGCTGTAAATCAGTCTTCGCGTTCAAATTATTTTGGGTGGTGGCTATCAGCCGGTCGATGAAAATGAGGGCGACCCGGCCAAGATTTTGAATATCTTCATAAGTCCCATGTCGGGTTGCACTGTCAAGCGCGCGTGCATGCCGCGAGAGGGGGTGGTCACCCGCCACTCCGGCCACCGCACTGAGCTTGTGGCTCAGCAATTGCAGGGCGCAGAGGTCGAAAGGGGGCAGTGCGAGCGACAGCCCGTGACGTACCGTCTCGAGATCGGCGATCAGTTCCTGTCCGAGCCCCGCTGGCAATGCCTTATCAGCCAGACGTAGGTGGGCGAGCAAACCGCGCGGCGGCGTAGTTACGCGTGGTACGGTCGTCATGCAACCAGCCTCTTCCAAGGCGCGCAGGATCGGCTGTAGGCCCAGCACGGGCTTGATCAGGCAGGCATCGGCCGCGCCTTTCTCCACGTCGCGATGGCCACTGCACTGGATGATCGGAAGCTCCGCCCAAGGCAGACCGGAGCGACGAATGGTGGCGATCACCTCGGGGCCGCGGCTGCCGGGCATTTCGACATCCAGCACCGCGAGATCGAACCGTTCGGCCAGCAGTTGCGCGGCTGCGGTGTCGCCGCGGCGCAGCCCGGTCACCTGCGCGCCCATCGCGCTCAGGAACTGCTCGAGCACGGCGCGGCTCATCTCGCTGTCATCGGCGACGAGCACGTTCCACCCGCTCAGATCGGGCAGGGGGGCATCGCGCATCGTGGAGCTGATATCGATGGGGCGAGCGGGGAGCGACACGCGGATTTCGGCCCCGCCTTGCGGCGTGTTGGCGAGGTCTATCTTGCCGCCGGCCTCTGCCACCAGCGCGTGACAGATCGCAAGGCCCAGACCTTGCCCCTCGGGGTTGCGGAAGGTGGCGGGTTCGCTGCGTTGCCATGCACAGGCGGGCGCGCGCAGGCGCTCCTCGGGGAAGCCATCGCCCTCGTCGCGCACGGTCAGCAGCAGCCCCTCGGCCGGGTCGAAACCGAGCGACAGGTGGATCGTGCCGCGCCCGGCATAGCACAGCGCGTTGCGCATCAGGTTGGCGAAGATGCGGTTGAGCGGCACGCGATCGATCGCCAGCACCGGCGGCAGATCCGGGGCCATTTGGATCGCGAGCGACATGCCCCGGGCGGCGGCCGCGCCCGTCCAGCGGCGGCGCACCCGTTCGAGCGCGTCGGCAATGACCAAGAGCGGCGCAGCGGGCGTCGCTTCAGTCTCGCTGGCCGGATCGCTTGGGGCATCCTCGCTCGGAGCGGCGGGTGCGCGTGTATCCGCCCCGTCCAGATCCAGCAGCTGCGCCAGATCGCTCGCCGCTTCGCGCGCACGTTCGAGTTGCCCATGCGTGCCTTTGCCGCCCGGATCGGCCAGCGCCGCGTCCAGACCACACATTACATCGGCCAGAGCGGCGCGCAGATCGTGCTGCCATAAAGGACCCAGATCGCATCGCAACGTCGCGAGAGGCGTTTGGTCAGTGGGATCGGGCAGCTTCCGGTTCGTCAAAATAACCCCTCGATGGATGATTCCGGGGTGCGGTTCTCAAATTAACCTTCCATAGCATAAACAATAACATAAAGCCGCACCCATTGTGGATGCGGCTTCTTAACTCGGCGTAAACTTTTGATGTGGCGCTTCTCCGCGTCGCCCGCGATAAGCGCCACTCATGATCAGCGTTGTCTATTTCTTCGGATAACCTAGCCCTTTCAGCGCCTCGGTAATTTCGTCGAGGATCGCGGGATCGTCGATCGTCGCGGGCATTTTCCACTCCTGCCCATCCGCGATCTTCACCATCGTGGCCCGCAGGATCTTGCCCGAACGTGTTTTCGGCAGGCGGTCCACCACGGTGGCGAGCTTGAAGGCCGCGACCGGGCCGATCTGTTCGCGCACGCGGCTCACACATTCCTTGATCACCTCGCCATGCGGGCGGTTGCAGCCCGAATTGAGGCACAGGAAGCCCATCGGCGTCTGGCCCTTCAGGTCGTCGGCCACACCGATCACCGCGCATTCGGCGACGTCGCTATGCCCGGCAAGAACCTCTTCCATCGCCCCGGTCGAGAGGCGGTGGCCCGCGACGTTGATGACGTCATCGGTGCGCGCCATGATGTAGAGATAGCCGTCCTCGTCGACATAGCCCGCGTCGCCCGTCTCGTAATAGCCGGGGAATTGTTCGAGGTAGCTTTTCTTGAAGCGCGCCTCGGCGTTCCACAGCGTCGGCAGCGTGCCCGGAGGCAGCGGCAGCTTGATCGCGATGGCGCCAAGCTGGCCCGTCTCGACCGGGTGGCCGCCCTCGTCGAGTACCTGAATGTCGTAGCCCGGCATCGGCACCGAGGGGCTGCCTACCTTGGTCGGCAGCTCTTCGATCCCGATCGGGTTCGCGGCGATCGCCCAGCCGGTCTCGGTCTGCCACCAGTGATCGACCACCGGAACGCCGAGATGTTTCTGAGCCCATTCGACGGTCGCGGGATCGGCCCGCTCGCCTGCGAGGAACAGCGCCTGCAGATCGTGCAGCGCGTAACGCTTGATCCATTCGCCGTTCGGGTCTTCGCGCTTGATCGCGCGCAGCGCCGTGGGGGCGGTGAAGAAGCTCTTGATGCGGTTGTTCTGAATGATCCGCCAGAACACGCCCGGATGCGGGGTGCCGATCGGCTTGCCCTCGAAAACCACCGTGGTCGCGCCCGCGATCAGGGGGCCGTAGCAGATGTAGGAGTGGCCCACGACCCAGCCGACATCCGAGGCCGCCCAGAACCGGTCGCCCGCCTCGATGTTGTAGATGTTCTTCATCGACCATTGCAGCGCGACGAGATGGCCGCCGGTATGGCGCACGACGCCCTTGGGCTGGCCGGTCGTGCCGGAGGTGTAGAGGATGTAGACCGGGTGGTTGCCCTCGACCGGAACGCAGTCCGCGGGCTTCACGCCATATTGGAAGCCGTGCCACGAGAAGTCGCGCCCCTCGATCAGCTTCGCCACTTCCTGTTCGCGCTGGAAGATGACGCAGAATTCCGGCTTGTGCTCGGCCTGTTCGATCGCCTCGTCCAGAAGCGGTTTGTAGTGCACGGTGCGCCCGGGCTCGAGGCCGCAGCTTGCCGCGATGATCGCCTTGGGGGTGCAGTCGTCGATCCGCACCGCGAGTTCATGCGCCGCGAAGCCGCCGAACACGACCGAATGGACCGCGCCGATCCGGGCGCAGGCGAGCATCGCCTCCAGCGCCTCGGGGATCATCGGCATGTAGATGATGACGCGGTCGCCCTTTTCGACGCCGCGCATCTTCAGCGCGCCAGCGAGCGAGGCCACACGGGTCTGCAATTCCTTGTAGGTGATGCCCTTGGTCGAGTGGGTGATCGGGCTTTCATGCATGATCGCGATCTGATCACCGCGCCCCTGCTCGACATGGCGGTCGACCGCGTTCCAGCAGGTGTTGACCATCCCGTCCGAGAACCACTCGTAGAGCGGCGCGTTTCCGTCAAACAGGGCCTTCGAGGGCTTCTCGTCCCAGTCGATCTTCTCGGCGGCGTCCATCCAGAATTTCTCGGGATCGGCCTGCCAGGCGGAATAGACCTCTTTATAGCCCATGCGAACATCTCCTCCTCAGGAATTTGGAGATGTGTTACGGAGCGCAACGCGTTGGCGCAAGAATGTTACCGCGCACAATCGGGTGCGACGCCAAAAAATTTGCAGAAAGCGCGATAAAACGCCCGCAAACTTTTGCAAACTGCGGGCGAGTTTTCAGCTTCTTTGCAGCCCGGGAGGGGTTTGCAAATTTCGCAGGTTAGCGCGACTCAGCTGTAATGAGCGACCGGCGTGCCTGCGATGGCCGACATGTTCAGCAACCCGCGCGAGGTGATCGAGGGCGTCACGATATGCGCCTTGTTGCCCATCCCCATCAGGATCGGCCCGACTTCGAGGCCGCCTGCTTTCATCTTGAGGATGTTGCGCACGCCCGAGGCCGCGTCGGTATTCGCGAAGACCAGCACGTTCGCCGCCCCCTCGAAGCGCGAATTCGGCATCAGCCGGGCGCGGGTCTCGGGGTCGAGGGCCGCATCGACATGCATCTCGCCCTCGAAGTCGAAATTCACCTCGCGCCGGATCAGCAGGTTCATCGCGGCGCGCATCCGCTCGCCCGAGTCGCTGTCGAGATTGCCGAACTGGCTGTGCGAGCACAGCGCGATCTTCGGCGTCAGGCCGAAGCGCGAGACGTGACGCGCGGCGCCGCAGACCGTCTCCATGATCTGCTCGGGCGTGGGCGCGTGATGGACATGGGTGTCGGCCACGAAAAGCGGGCCATCCTCGAGGATCATCAGGCTCAGCGCGCCCTGGGCATGCAGCCCGTCGCGGGCGAGGATTTCGCGCACGTATTTCAGGTGCCAGAGATATTGCCCGAACGTGCCGCAGATCATCGAATCCGCTTCCTCGCGATGGACCATGACGCCGGCGATGGCGGTGGAGTTGGTGCGCATGATCGCACGCGCCAGATCGGGCGTGACGCCGCGCCGGGCCATCAACTCGTGATAGGTGCCCCAATAGTCGCGATAGCGCGGGTCGTTTTCCGGGTTCACGATCTCGACCGCGCCCAGATCGAGCGGCAGACCCGCCCGTTCGCAGCGCATCTCGATCACGTCGGGACGGCCGATCAGGATCGGTGTGTCGGTGGTCTCTTCGATCATCGCGTTGGCGGCGCGCAGCACGCGCTCATCCTCGCCCTCGGCGAAGACGATACGACGTCTCGCGGTCGCGGCGGCATCGAAGACCGGACGCATCAGCAGCGCGGATTTGAACACCGAGCCGTCGAGCTGAACCTTGTAGCTGTCGAGGTTTTCCAGCGGGCGGGTCGCCACGCCGGTCTCCATCGCGGCCTTCGCCACGGCAGAAGCGACGATGCCGATCAGCCGCGGATCGAAGGGTTTCGGGATCAGGTAATCCGCCCCGAAGGTGAGCTTCTCGCCGCGATAGGCGGCAGCGGCCTCGGCGGAGGTCGTCTGCCGCGCGAGCTTGGCGATCCCCTCGACGCAGGCGATCTGCATCTCGTCGTTGATCGTGGTCGCGCCCACGTCCAGTGCGCCCCGGAAGATGAAGGGGAAGCACAGCACGTTGTTGACCTGGTTCGGGAAATCGCTGCGCCCGGTCGCGATGATCGCATCGGGCGCGACCTCGCGGGCCACGTCGGGCAGGATTTCCGGGTTCGGGTTCGCCAGCGCGAAGATGATCGGCTGCTTGGTCATCTTCTGCACCATTTCCGGCTTGAGCACGCCGGGGCCGGAGAGGCCGAGGAACATATCCGCGCCTTCGATCACCTCGTCGAGCGTGCGCAGCTCGCTGTCCTGCGCATAGTCCGCCTTTTGCGGCGTCATGTCAGCTTCGCGACCCTCGTAGACCAGACCCTCGATGTCGCAGAGCCAGACATTCTCGCGCTTCACGCCCAGCTTCAGCAGCATGTTGAGGCAGGCGATGCCCGCCGCGCCGCCACCGGTCGAGACGATCTTGA
The DNA here is from genome assembly GCF_058105145.1 of Thioclava sp. ISO4. Classification (NCBI taxonomy): domain Bacteria; kingdom Pseudomonadati; phylum Pseudomonadota; class Alphaproteobacteria; order Rhodobacterales; family Paracoccaceae; genus Thioclava; species Thioclava sp. ISO4. The sequence continues at coordinate 13,860 of NZ_CM176571.1, read as the reverse complement.
TATCCTCGAAGTTCTTCTTCGCGATGCGCAGCGCGTTGGTCGCAGCCGCGCCCACCACGATCGCGGTGCCGTGCTGATCGTCGTGGAAGACCGGGATGTTCATCTTTTCGCGGCAGATCTTCTCCACGATGAAGCAGTCGGGCGCCTTGATGTCTTCGAGGTTGATCGCGCCGAAGGAGGGCTCGAGCGCGCAGACGATCTCAGCGAGCTTCTCGGGGTCGTTCTCGGCGACTTCGATATCGAAACAGTCGATATCGGCGAATTTCTTGAACAGGACTGCCTTGCCTTCCATCACCGGCTTCGCGGCGAGCGGGCCGATATTGCCCAGGCCCAGTACGGCCGAGCCGTTGGTGACGACGGCGACCAGATTGCCCCGCGCGGTGTAGTCGCGTGCGGTGTCGGGGTCTTCCTTGATGGCAAGGCTCGCCTCGGCCACGCCCGGCGAATAGGCGCGGGCCAGATCGCGCCCGTTGGCGAGCGGCTTCGTCGCGCGGATTTCCAGTTTTCCGGGTTTCGGCTTGGCGTGATAGTCCAGTGCCGACTGACGCAGGTTGTCCTGACGCAGCTCTTCCATGAGATCCTCCCGAAACTGGTTTAGCGCTAAACTAATTTTTCGCGCGCGACTCTCCCGTCGTTCTAGATAGCACGAAGGGGGTGATTGCAACCCCTCCGAATTACGTTGCGGCATGAACTCCACGCGAGGCGGCGGGGTGGCGCGAGGTGAGCGCTTGCATCCGACGCAGGCGCGGCGCAGGATCGGGAGAACTCAACCGGCTGGACAAATTTTACGCTCCGGCCATGGCCCGGAGACCGCCGATGTCGTTGCTCGATTCTGCCCGTCAGGTGCGTGAAAACGCCTATGCGCCCTATTCGAAATTCAAGGTCGGTGCGGCGGTGCGCGGGGCGTCCGGCACCATCTATAGCGGCGTGAATGTCGAGAACGTGGCCTATCCCGAAGGCACCTGTGCCGAGGCCGGCGCGATCGCCGCGATGGTGGCGGCAGGCGAGACCGAGATCACCGAGGTCGCCGTGGTCGCCGACAGCCCGACGCCCGTGCCGCCCTGTGGCGGCTGCCGTCAGAAACTGGCGGAATTCGCGCGCCACGACACGCCGGTGACGCTGGCCACCACCGAAGGTGAGCGGCTCGACACGACGGTGGGCGATCTGCTGCCCGGTCGCTTCGACATGAGCCATATGGAAAACATCTGATGGACGCCCGCAGCATTATCCAATCGGTGCGCGACGGCAAAAGCCTGAGCGCAGATCAAGCCCAATGGTTCGCGCGCGGTCTGGCCGATGGCTCGGTCTCGGACGCGCAGGCGGGGGCCTTCGCGATGGCCGTTCTGCTGAAAGGCATCGGCACCGGGGGGCGCGTCGCGCTGACGCAAGCGATGCGCGATTCCGGCGAGGTCCTGCGCTGGGACATGCCTGGCCCGGTGATCGACAAACATTCGACCGGCGGGGTGGGGGATTCCGTCTCGCTGCTGCTCGCACCCGCGCTGGCGGCCTGTGGCTGCTACGTTCCGATGATCTCGGGGCGGGGTTTGGGCCATACCGGCGGCACGCTCGACAAGATGGAAGCGATCCCCGGCTATGACGCGACGCCCGGCATCGGCGCTTTGCGCAAGGTCGTGGGCGAGGTCGGTTGCGCCATCGTCGGCGCCACGGGCGAAATCGCCCCCGCCGACAAGCGCCTCTACGGTATCCGCGACATCTCCGGCACGGTAGAGAGCATCGATCTGATCACCGCCTCGATCCTGTCGAAGAAGCTCGCCGCCGGGCTGGAAGGGCTGATCCTCGACGTGAAGGTCGGCTCGGGCGCGTTCATGGCGCGGCCCGAGGATGCGAAGGCGCTGGCGCAGAGCCTTGTCGCCACCGCGAATGGCGCAGGCTGCAAGACCTCGGCGCTGATCACCGACATGGATCAGCCGCTGGGCCATTCGGCGGGCAATGCGCTGGAAGTGATCGAGGTGATGGAGACACTGACCGGCACCGGCGTGAACGAGGCGCTGTGGGACGTGACCGCGGCGCTGGGCGGCGAGGCGCTGGTGCTCGCGGGGCTGGCCAAGGACGCGGTCGACGGTACGGCGCGGATCGACGAAGTGCTCAGCAACGGGCGCGCAGTCGAGGTCTTCGGCAAGATGGTGGCGGCGTTGGGTGGTCCGAGCGATTTCGTCGAACGCTTCTTGGATCGTCTGCCCTCGGCCCCGGTCATGCGCGCAGTAGAGGCCCCGCGCGCGGGCTTCGTCAGCCGCATCGACACCCGCGCGGTGGGCGAGGCGGTGGTGCATCTGGGCGGCGGGCGTCTGGTCGGCACCGACAAGATCAACCCCTCGGTCGGTCTGTGGGAGATCGTGGCTCTGGGCGAGGACATGGCCGCGGGCGACCCGCTGGTGACGATCCATGCCGCGAATGACCGCGATGCAGATGCCGCCGAAGCCGCCCTTCTGGCCGCGATCGAATTGAGCGACGAGGCCCCCGAAGAGCCGCCCCTGATCCACGAACGGATCGGCCCGGAGGATGTGCAATGAGCCGCGCCTTTCTGATCGTGATGGACAGCGTCGGGATCGGCGGCGCGCCCGATGCGGATCGTTTCTTCAACGACGGTGCGCCGGATACCGGCGCGAATACCGTGGGCCATATCGCGCAGGCCTGCGCGGAAGGGCGCGCGGAGGAAGGCCGTTCCGGTCCGCTGAATATGCCCACGCTGGCGGGGCTTGGTCTGGGTGCGGGCGTGAAGCTCGCCTCGGGCGAGGACGCGCCGGGGCTGATGGTCGAACCCGTCGGGCTCTGGGGTGCGGCCACCGAGGTCTCTCCCGGCAAGGACACGCCTTCGGGCCATTGGGAACTGGCCGGTGTGCCAGTGCCATGGGAATGGCATTACTTCCCCGATCAGACGAACAGCTTCCCGCCCGATCTGGTCGCGAAAGCCTGCGAGATCGCGGGCACGGACGGCATCTTGGGCAACTGCCATGCCTCGGGCACCAATATCATCGAAAGCCTCGGCGACGAGCATATCCGCACCGGCTGGCCGATCTGCTACACCTCCGCCGATAGCGTCTTCCAGATCGCAGCCCATGAGGAGCATTTCGGCCTCGACCGCCTTTTGAAGCTCTGCGAGGGACTCGCGCCGACGCTGCATGCGATGAAGGTGGGGCGCGTGATCGCGCGGCCGTTCATCGGCGAGAACGGGCAGTTCACCCGCACGCCCAATCGCCGCGACTACGCGATCCCGGCGCCGTCTCCGACACTTCTGGACTGGGCCTATGATGCGGGCCGCGTGACCCATGCGATCGGCAAGATCGGGGATATTTTCTCGCATCGCGGCATCACCCATCTGCACAAGGGCAAGGGCGATGCCGATCTGGCCGATCACCTGATCCGGCTGGCGGATGAGGCCGAGGAGGGCTCGCTCACCTTCGCCAATTTCGTGGAATTCGACAGCCTCTACGGCCATCGCCGCGACATCTCGGGCTATGCCCGCGCGCTGGAATGGTTCGACACGGTGGCGGCGCAATTCCTCGACCGCCTGCAACCGGGCGATCTGGCGATCTTCACCGCCGATCACGGCAACGATCCAAGCTGGCGCGGCACCGATCACACCCGCGAACGCGTGCCGGTTCTGGGCGCGGGCCCCGGTATCGGGTCGCGCAGCGTGGGCAATGTGGGCTATGTGGATCTCGCGGCTTCGCTCGCCACGCATCTGAACATTCCGGCGCAAGGGCCGGGCAAAAGCTTTCTGTGAGGGACAACACAATGAGTGACCATCTGACCGTCGTCAAACATCCGCTGGTGCAGCACAAACTGACCCTGATGCGCGAGAAGGATACGTCGACCGCGTCCTTCCGTCGTCTGCTGCGCGAGATCAGCCTGCTGCTGGCCTATGAGATCACCTCGGAGCTGGAACTGACCTCGAAGAATATCGAGACGCCGCTTCAGGAGATGGACGCGCCGATCCTCGCAGGCAAGAAGCTCGCGCTGGTCTCGATCCTGCGGGCGGGCAACGGGCTGCTGGATGGCGTGCTGGAACTGATCCCGGCGGCGCGCGTGGGCTTCGTCGGCCTCTACCGCGACCCCGAGACGCTGAAGCCGGTCGAATACTATTGCAAACTGCCGAGCGAGCTTGAGGATCGTCTGACCATCGTGGTCGATCCGATGCTCGCCACCGGCAATTCCTCGGTCGCAGCGATCGACCTGATCAAGAAAAAGGGCGCGAAGAACATTCGCTTCATGTGCCTGCTGGCCGCCCCGGAAGGCGTCGCGCGCATGAAAGAGGCGCATCCGGACGTGCCGATCGTGACTGCAGCGCTTGATGAGAGGCTCGACGATCACGCCTATATCGTGCCGGGTCTGGGCGATGCGGGCGACCGGATGTTCGGCACGAAGTAAGGCCAACCCCCTTTACTCAAAGGCAAACCCGTCTATCCTCCCCTTGAAAACATCAGGGGGTGGATATGCGACTGAAAGCAGGAGCGGCGGCCGGTCTGGGCGCGATTCTCACGCTGGGGCTGGGAGGCTTCGCATCGGAGTCGCAGGCGCAGCAATATGTGCCCGCCGAAATGCCCCCGGCGAGCTATACCGATCCGCAATATGTCGACAGTCAGGGCTGCGTGTTCGTGCGCGCGGATTATGGCGGGGCCGTGCGCTGGGTGCCGCAGATGAATAGCGACCGCGGCATCGTCTGCGGCCATACGCCCAGCCTGGCGCCCACCGTGCCGGTTGCTTCGGTAACCGTGGCTCCGAACCCTGCGGCCCGCGCCACGGCGGCGATGCGCGCGCCCTTTTCGCCGACCCCGACCTCTCCGCCTGTGCCGCGCGATCCGTCGCGCGTCTCTCACAGCGTGAGCGTCGGTGGGCTCGCCCCGGTTGTGACCCGCGCGCCCAAGCCGCAGAACGGCTGGACGACTGCGTTCGAAGATGGGCGGCTGAACCCTTATCGCGGCCCGCGCACCGTCCATGGCAACGCACAGATGCGCGCGCGCTGGACCGAAGAGACGCCGATGCAGCTTCGCCCCACCGCAACGCCTGATCAGGTCTATGTCGAAGGCTCTCATCCGCCGGTGCCGAACTCCCGGATCGTGGTGGTGCCGACCGTCACCGTGTCGAGCAAATCGGTCGCGCCGGTCGGTTCGAACGGCAAGCAATATGTGCAGGTCGGCAGCTTCGCCAATGTCGCGAATGTCGCGACAGCGACGAAGCGTCTGCAGGCGCTGGGCCTTCCGGTCGCGACCTCCAAGACGCAGGAGCTGACGGTGGTCTATGCCGGGCCGTTCTACGATACCGCGAAGCTGAATTCGGCGCTGGCCTCGGCGCGTCGGGCTGGCTTCCCGGATGCGCTCGTGCGCTGAAGAGGCGTGAAGGCGTAAGACGGATCAAGCGGCCCTTCGGGGCCGTTTTTATTGTGCCGAGCAGATGTCCTGCAGCGCCACCCATTGCGCATCTTCCAAAACCGGCTTCGGCGCAGGCTGGCCCTTGAACGGGTCGGCCTCGATCAGGCCCAGCACCGACTCTCCGGTCGGGTCGAGCGCATAGGCATAGGGCGTCGCGCTGACCCCGGCATCGCGGAAGGCGCGCAGCAGCGTGTCGCCATCGGCCCGCGCCGGGGGGTGCTGCAGCAGGTCCTGCGCATATTCGGCAAGGCCGCTCTCGGGAAGATCGCCCGTCGTCAGCAGCCGCAGCGCAGCCGCGGGGCCGAGACGGTCGAGCATCCGATGCAGCGGGCGCCCTCCGGCGGCGCTGTTCTGCGCGGCGATGATGTAGCCCGCGACGACCTCGGGCGTATCCGGCCCGTCGATCGTGTCGCGTCCGACGACCGTCATCCCGCCTGGCAGAAGCCGCGCCCCTTCGAGCGCCTGCGGCAGGACCGCGATGACCGATTGTCCGGGCAGTCGCTCCGCCAGCGCGGAGAGCGCGCGATTGCCGCCGGGGCTGTGACAGGCCGAGCCGGTCATCTTCACCATTTCCCCAAGCAGCTTGCGGCCGATCTCGACGCGTTTCGCCTGTGGCGCGACGCGCGCGGCATGATCGACCAGCGCCGAGGGCAACCAGAACAGCGCCACGGCGCCAACTGCCAGCAGCACCGCCCCGATGAGCACGCCGCGCAGCCGCCCCGGATGCGGGCGCTTTGCCTCGATCATCGCATGGACCTTCTCGATCGCGGCGATCATCGTCTCGTCTTCGATCTCGAGTTCTTCGCCCGGCTCCTCGGAGGGGGCGAAGATCGCGGGGCGTTTGCCGGGATTGCGGCGATGCATGGCCGGCAGCGACCAATGCGCGAGCGCCGTGCCGGAGCGCGCCTCCGACAGCACAAGCGTCGCGTCGCCCAGCGAGAGGATCACCTCGCGGCGCTGCGCGTCCGCATCGGGACGCCATATACCGATCGCCTCGAGGCGTTCATATTCGGAGAGGGCGGTCATGCGGGCCCGTTTCTGCTCTTGTTTGTCAAGAGGATAGCCGATCCTGCCCGGGGGTCAATCACACAGCCCCGCGTGGAACGACGCCGCCCCGCACGAGATGCCGTGCGGGGCGAGTTGGTCGCAATTCAATTCGAAGCGCGCGGGACACGAAGCGCCACCCGCGCGGTCGTCCGTCAGGGCCGCAGATAGGCGTAGCCATCGCGTTGCAGATCGACGAGATAGGCCGCGCCGGAGGGGACGATTTCCGCCTCTTCGACCATCGGAGGCTCCTTCCCGAGCTTCTTGGTCATCGCCGCGAGCGTGTTGGCGCAGGCGCGGAAATGGATCGGCTGACCCAGCATCGCCATTTCCTCGACGCGGGCTTTCACCGGCGAGGTGTCGGCGCGCAGCATGTTGAGGCCCGGCCCGTAGGTGACCAGCTCGATTTGGACGTCTTCGCCCTGGTCTTTGTAATATTTGATCATGTTGAGCGCGTTGTTCAGCGCCATGTTCATGACTTTTGCGTCGGAGCTGTTCACCTGAATGGCGATCTTCTCACTCGCCAGTGCGGGCACAGCCCAAACCATCGCCGCGAGCGCAAGCCCGAGGCGGAGTCCTCCCTTTACCATCGTGATCTCCCTTTCACTTCATGGAGGACCAGCGTCAACGTGCCGCAGTCGAAAAGCAAGAGATTGCACGGATTGCTCCCGAAATTTCACGGCCTCGTGATGCGAGGGGCGCGTCTTGGCTGAAGAAAAGACGCCCGCGAAGCGTGCGCAGGGGCGATTGACCGCGCGGGGGCGAGTGTCTATCTGCTGCCTTGCGCGGATGGCTGGATGGCCGCGAGTTCCCGTAGCCCCGTGAATGCGGGTAGCCGGGGGCCCGAGGAAAGTCCGGACTCCATGAAGCAACGGTGCCGGGTAACGCCCGGGCGGGGAAACCCGACGGAAAGCGCCACAGAAAACAGACCGCCTCGGTTTCGGCCGGGGTCAGGGTGAAACGGTGGGGTAAGAGCCCACCGCGGGACTGGTAACAGGACCGGCACGGCAAGCCCCACCGGGAGCAACGCCGAATAGGGATCGCGCGCTGCGCCGCTTGCGGTGACGGCAGGGGAGCTTCGCCCCGAGCGGTCCGGGTTGGCAGCTAGACCCTGTGAGCAATCGCAGGGCGAGAGGAATGGTCATCCATGGGGGTGCAAGCCTCCGGGACAAAATCCGGCTTACAGGCCATCCGCGCAAATTCTTCTTCCGCTTCAAGATCGAGGGAAAGGAACAAGCCCCCGCCCGCACGGGTTCCCGCCACTGCGGCACAGTGAGCGCGCATTGAAGCACAGGCCTCTCCATGATCGTGACTTGCGTTTCGCATCGAATTGGCCACGCTCGACGCAAAGGCGCGAACAGCCGAGACCAACTAGGGGAGAGAGATTGCCATGGGCTATACGATCGACAAGGTGATGACCGGGGCATTCGACGAGGTCGAGGCGAAAGTGCGCGAGGCGCTGGCCGAGGCGGGCTTCGGCGTGCTGACCGAGATCAACGTGTCCGCCACGATGAAGGCCAAGCTCGACAAGGACATGCCACGCTACAAGATCCTCGGCGCCTGCAATCCGAAGCTTGCCTATGAGGCGATCGGCGTCGCGCCGCGGATCGGGGCGATGCTGCCGTGCAATGTGGTGCTGCGCGAGGTGGAGGATGGGATCGAGGTCAGCGCCGTCGATCCCGTGGCCTCAATGCTCGCGGTCGAGAATGACGACCTCGCCGAGGTCGCGAGCCAGGTGCGCCAGATGCTCGCCGACGTTGTTGCCAAGCTGTAAATCGCGTGAGTTTTTCCTAGCCAAGCGCGCCCCTGCGCGCGAAGCTGTCGTAACAGGAATCCGCATTTCGGGGGAATGATATGAGCTTCGTGAAGACATTGGCTACGCTCGCGGTGGGTTTCGCCGCCGCCAAGGGCGTGGAGCGTTTCAACAAGATGGGCGGCCTCGACGGTATGAAGGACGCGCTCGGCAAGGCGGGCGAGCCCGGCGGTATGGGCGACCAGATGGGCGAGTGGGCCGAGAAGATGGGCATGCCCGGCGGCAAGGAAACCGTGCGCGGTCTCTTCGGCCAGTTCGGCTCTCAGGCAGCCTCCGCGACGGCGGCGACCGAGGCGGGGCTTGGCGCGCTGATCGGGGCCATGACCGGCGCCGCGAAAACGGGCGCGGGCAATATCTCGGAGATGCTCGGGGCCGTGACTTCCGGCACGCCGGTCAACGCGATGATGGAAGATCAGGCCAAGCTGATGATCCGCGCGATGATCCAGGCCTCGAAGGCCGATGGCGAGATCGACGAGACCGAGCGCCAGACCATCCTCGATCACCTGTCCGACGCCTCCGACGAAGAGATCGCCTTCGTGAAATCCGAACTCGACGGCCCGATCGACATCACCGCTCTGGCCAATGCCACCTCGGACCACATGAAGTCGCAGGTCTATTCCGCAGCGCTTCTGCCGATCACCGTCGATACCGAGGCGGAGAAGCAATATCTGGCGAATCTCGCTGCGGCGCTGGGCCTCGAGACGGAGAAAGTCGCCCAGATTCACGCGACGATGGGCAAGCCGCTGATCTGAGCGGAAAAGGGCGTCACCGCTTTATGAGCCGTGGGCGAAGAATTTTCAGCCTGCGGCCCGGTTTGCCGGTTGACTCCGCATCGCGCATCGCTAAAAGGCGGGCTTCAAGGATTCCGCGGGTGCGTAGTTTTTTCGATGCCCGGAGCTAGGAGATAAACAATGGCGAAGCCGACGACGATCAAGATCCGTCTGAACTCGACGGCGGGCACCGGGCACTTCTATGTGACCAAGAAGAACGCCCGCACCATGACCGAAAAAATGACCGTGAACAAATACGATCCGGTCGTGCGCAAGCACGTCGAATACAAGGAAGGCAAGATCAAGTAAGATCGCCTGACCTTGACGGTTAGAAGGCCGTGCCTCCGGGCACGGCCTTTTCTTTTTGTATTGGAAACTCGCTGCCCGGATCAGCCGCGAAGCGGCCCGGGCCGCGCCCGACCTCCCTCCGGGGAGGGCGCATTGGCGATGTCAGTGCGGGTACGTGTGCCTTTCGGGCTTGAGGGATAAAGCACCCAGCCACAGGCGGAGCAAAGCGCCCACCCGAGGTCGGGCGCGGCCCTCTGGAGGCTTAAGGCGGAGTTAGCGGGTTTCCCCGGCGCATTGCTTGCGCAATCTGGGTTCGCCGCTTCGGTGGCTCCACTGGCGCCCCCGACCTGCGCTTTCAACAATCGCGCCCCGGCGCCTCCACGGTCGGCGCGTTCGCCGCTGAGGGCTTCCACTGGAAGCCCTCCGGGACGCGGCTCACCCCACCAGCCACAGCGACAGGTAAAGCGCGGCGAGCCCGCTGAGAATCGCCCACAGCGTGTTGCGCGTGGTGATCCCCACGCCCAGCGTCGCGAAGGCTGCGATCATCCGCGCGGGGTCGGTCTCGCCGCCCGTGCTCGCAGGCCACAGCACCAGCGGCGCCACAAGACCCGGCAGGACCGCGACCGGCGTGTAGCGCAGGTAGCGCAGCGCCCATTCCGGCAGTTGCCGATCGCCGAGAAAACCCATGAAGGAATAGCGCAGGAAGAACGTGCCGATCCCCAGCGCGATGATGATTCCCCAGACCAGGGCGTCCGAATACCCGGTCATTCCTTCACCGCCTTTCTACGCGCGACCCAAAGCTCGACCTGCGCACCCGTCACCATTGCGGCGACCGCAGCGATCATCAGTCCCACACCCGAGGGCAGGAAGCTCAGCGCCAGCGCGCCGACGACCGAGACCGCCGCCGCCGCGACATGGGCGAGCGTGCGCAGCGCCGGCCCGATCATCGCGAGGAAGGTGATCGGCACCGCGAAATCGAGCGCGAATTCCGGCGGGATTTTCGCGCCCACCAACGCGCCGACCAGCGTCGCCACATACCAGTTCGGGCAGACCGGGGTGCAGACGCCCGCGTAATAGGCCAGCTTCTCGGCGCGGCTCATCTCCGGCTCGGCCTCGTATTCATTGGCCGCCATCGCATAGGCCTGATCGACCATGAAATAGGCCACCAGCGCTTTCTGCCATGTCTTCGCCTTGCCGAAATGCGGGGTCAGCGCCGCCGAATACATCGCCATGCGCAGATTGACCGCGAGCGAGGCCGCGAGGATCAGCAGAACCGGCGCGTGATCGCCCATCAATTGCAGCGCGGTGAACTGCGCGGCCCCCGCGATGACCATCACCGAGAAGCCCATGACCTGCGCCAGATCGAGCCCCGCATTGGTCGCCGCCACGCCGAACAGCAGCCCGAAGGGCACGATTACCAGAAGGAACGGCAGGCCATGCCGAAATCCGCGCCAATAGGCGGCCCGGATCGTGCCTTTCGGGGTCGTCCCGTTCGCGGTCATGTCCGACATGATGCTTGTCTCCCGTTCTCAGTTGCGGGACAGATAGGGAAGGATGCGGGCAAAGGCAAAGCGCGCGATTGTATTGGAGGCAATCATCTTGACCGCTGGCGAAGATGTCGGGCCGCGTGTGGTCGCGGTGATCCTTGCGGGCGGGCAGGGGCGGCGCATGGGCGGCGTCGACAAGGCGATGGTTATGCTCGCCGGGCGTCCGCTGTTTGCCCATGTCGCGGCCCGGATCGGCCCGCAGGTGGCCAGACTCGCGATCTCCGCCAATGGCGCGGCGCTGCGATTCGCCCCGATCCCCGTGCTGTCCGATCCGCCCCAGCGGCGCGGCGAGGGGCCTCTGGCGGGGCTCCTGAGCGCGCTCGACTGGGCGGCAGAGCAGGGCGCGCAGAGGCTGCTCTACGTGCCGGTCGATACGCCCTTCCTGCCCCATGATCTGGTCGCGCAGCTCGACGCCCCCGGCGTTGCGGCCTGTGCCGCCTCGGGTGGCCGCGATCATCCGAGCGTGGCGCTGTGCCCGGTCGAAGATCGCGCGCGCATCGCAGAGCTGTTCGCCTCGGGCGAGCGGCGCTTGCGCGCGGCCTTCCCGGACGCGGCGCGGGTGGCGTTCGAGGGCCACCCCGACCCGTTCACCAATCTCAACACGCCGGAAGATCTGGCAGCGGCGGCCGCGCATCTGGCGGAGGCGACACGGTGACTCAGGTGTCGATCCGGCACGGGCTCGCACGCGAGCATCGCACGGCTGCAGCAGGGCTCTACTGGCAGGCCTTCGGTGGCAAGCTGGGGCGCGTGATGGGCCCCGAGCCGCGCGCCTTGGGCTTCATCGCCGACGTGATCGACCCCAGCCACGCGCTCTCGGCGCTCGACGGCAACGGCGCGCTTGTCGGGGTGGTCGGGTTTCGCACCCATCGCGGCTCTTTCGTCGGCGGAAGCTGGTCCGATCTGCGCAGCCATTACGGGCGCAGCGGCGGGCTTTGGCGCGGGGCTTGCCTGCATCTTCTGGCGCATGACCTGCCCGCGGGCGGGATGATGGTCGACGGTATCGCGGTGCGGCCCGAGCTGCGCGGGGCCGGTATCGGGCGCGCGCTGATCGAGGCGCTGTCCCATGAGGCGCGCAGGCGCGGCTATGCGGCGCTCTGCCTCGACGTGATCGACGAGAACCTGCGCGCACGTGCCCTGTATCAGCGGCTGGGCTTCGAGGTCACGGGGCGGCGAACGTCACGGCTGACGCGGCTCGTCTTCGATTTCCGTTCGGTGCAACTGATGCGCCGCGCGCTCTGACGGCTCTGCCTCCGCCGCGCCCATTCGTATTGGCCAAAATATCCCGGGGGTGAGGGCGAAGCCCGAGGGGGTTGCCCCCCTCAGTCGAAACTTCCGGTGACGCGCCCCAGCAGCATGAAGGCGCGCGCGGTGCGGGTCTCGGCCATCTCGGCGATGTCCTGATCCGAGGCGTTCTTCTCGAATTCCGCGAAGGTGCGGTCGAACTGGCGCAGGAAGTGATGCGCCACGTCGCGGAAGATCGTGTCGCCGCGCATCCGGCCCGCGCTGAGCGCGAGCGACGAGCGGTCGCGGATGCCGCCCAGGCTGGTGATCTCGCGCCCGCGCTCGCCTTGTGCGAAGCGACGCCAAAGCTCGGGCCGGGCGCGGTCGGGTTTGAGGTCGTCCATGTAGATGCCGTCCTGCGCGAGCAGGTTCAGCACGTCCTGCGCCGAGCGCAGCAGCTTTGCCGTGGCGCGGTCCTCGAGGGCGCGGCGCAGCGCGCGGAAGCCCTCGGTGTCGTCGGGCGAATCCGGGAAGTTCAGGGCGCGGACGAAATCCGCGACCGAGAGCGGCGCGCGCAGCTCCTCGGCAGGGGTGCCGAGCGCCAGCATCGGTTCGCTGTCATCGGGCCGCGGCGGGGGCGGCGCGACCAGCGCCGCCTTGCGATCGGCCGAGGGCTGGCTCGCCTGTACATCGCGGCGCGAGGCGAAGGTCGCGATCGTGGTCTCCGCCTGCCGGGCCACGGCGGCGATCTCGTCGAGCTTCTTCTCGACATTCTGATCGGTGCGCAGCGCCTGCTGATTGAGCCAGGCCGTGCGCATCGCCTCGATGGATTGCTTGAGAGCGGCGGTCTCGGCGCGCATCTCGCGGGTTGCGCGCGCGGTGACGGCGGCGACCCAGATCATCACGATCGGCACCGCCATCCCGACCACGAGGCTGACGGTGGCGAACAGCGATGCGGCGCGCGCGATCCCCGGGGCGAAGAACCAGAAGGCCACGACCATGAGGACCCACAGGAGGCTCAGCCCCAGCGCGATCCATTCCGGCGCGCCGGGATATCGCGTCTTGAGGCGTGGACGACCGGCAGGCGGTTGTGGTCCGCCGGGCATGGCGAACCGGTCCTTGTCCTGCTCTGCGGGTCCTTCCATTCAGGCTCTCCGTCAGTGGCGCGCGGTCAGATGCTCACCGCACAGGGGACGACCGCGTCAGGCGAAAACGATCTTGAGGATTTCGTAAGCCTTGTCGCCACCCGGCGTGCGAACCTCGACCGAGTCGCCCTCGTCCTTGCCGATCAGCGCACGCGCCAGCGGCGATTTCATGTTGAGCTTGCCCTTCTCCAGATCGGCCTCGGGCTCGCCGACGATCTGGTAGGTCTTCTCTTCGTCGGTGTCCTCGTCGACGATGGTGACGGTCGCGCCGAATTTGACGGCGCCCGACATCTTCGACGGGTCGATCACCTCGGCCCGGCCCAGAAGCCCTTCGAGCTCCTTGATCCGGCCTTCGATAAAGCCCTGCTTCTCGCGTGCCGAATGGTATTCGGCATTCTCCGAGAGGTCGCCCAATTCCCGCGCTTCCGCGATCGCAGCAATGATCGCGGGCCGCTCTTCGGACTTGAGCTTTTTCAATTCTGTATTGAGCGCGTCGAAACCCGCGCGCGTCATCGGTTGTTTGTCCATGGAAGGCTCCCGAATTCGGAACTGTCCCCAATTCAGGGCATCTAAATCTGCTCTGACCCCCGGAAGTCAAGTGGACAGCGCGATTTTCGCGGCGATTTGCCGATCTTGCCGCTC